>NZ_CP028083.1:125000-2967500 GCF_005491425.1 Lysinibacillus sp. SGAir0095
GAGAGTTTGTAACACCCGAAGCCGGTGGGGTAACCCTTTTGGGAGCCAGCCGTCGAAGGTGGGACAGATGATTGGGGTGAAGTCGTAACAAGGTAGCCGTATCGGAAGGTGCGGCTGGATCACCTCCTTTCTAAGGATATTTAACGGAATGGTTGACCTTTTGGTCAAACCAACATTAACGTTTTGTGTTCAGTTTTGAAGGTTCAGCAATGAATTTTCAAAACTTGTTCTTTGAAAACTGGATAAAACGACATTGAAAGCAACAAAATTCAAGTAATTGATTGTGTAGTTCTTAAGTCTTTTCTTTTTTAGAAAAGCAGTAACTGATCTTTATAGGTTAAGTTATTAAGGGCGCACGGTGGATGCCTTGGCACTAGGAGCCGAAGAAGGACGGCACTAACACCGATATGCTTCGGGGAGCTGTAAGTAAGCTTTGATCCGGAGATTTCCGAATGGGGGAACCCACTGTTCGTAATGGAACAGTATCTTGACGTGAATACATAGCGTCTTGAAGGCAGACTCAGGGAACTGAAACATCTAAGTACCTGGAGGAAGAGAAAGAAATTATTCGATTCCCTGAGTAGCGGCGAGCGAAACGGGAAGAGCCCAAACCAAGAGGCTTGCCTCTTGGGGTTGTAGGACACTCTATATGGAGTTACAAAGGAATGAATTAGGCGAAGCGATCTGGAAAGGTCCGCCATAGCGGGTAAAAGCCCCGTAGTCGAAAGTTCATTCTCTCTTGAGTGTATCCTGAGTACGGCGGAACACGTGAAATTCCGTCGGAATCCGGGAGGACCATCTCCCAAGGCTAAATACTACCTAGTGACCGATAGTGAACCAGTACCGTGAGGGAAAGGTGAAAAGCACCCCGGAAGGGGAGTGAAATAGAACCTGAAACCGTGTGCCTACAAGTAGTTAGAGCCCGTTAATGGGTGATAGCGTGCCTTTTGTAGAATGAACCGGCGAGTTACGATTACGTGCAAGGTTAAGCTGAGAAGGCGGAGCCGTAGCGAAAGCGAGTCTGAATAGGGCGAATTAGTACGTGGTCGTAGACCCGAAACCAGGTGATCTACCCATGTCCAGGGTGAAGGTGAGGTAACACTCACTGGAGGCCCGAACCCACGCACGTTGAAAAGTGCGGGGATGAGGTGTGGGTAGCGGAGAAATTCCAATCGAACTTGGAGATAGCTGGTTCTCTCCGAAATAGCTTTAGGGCTAGCCTCGTGATAGAGAATACTGGAGGTAGAGCACTGTTTGGACTAGGGGGGCATCTCGCTTTACCGAATTCAGACAAACTCCGAATGCCAGATATTTATACACGGGAGTCAGACTGCGAGTGATAAGATCCGTAGTCAAAAGGGAAACAGCCCAGACCACCAGCTAAGGTCCCAAAGTAATCGTTAAGTGGAAAAGGATGTGGCGTTGCTTAGACAACCAGGATGTTGGCTTAGAAGCAGCCATCATTTAAAGAGTGCGTAATAGCTCACTGGTCGAGTGACGCTGCGCCGAAAATGTATCGGGGCTAAACGATTCACCGAAGCTGTGGATGGACATCTAAGATGTCCGTGGTAGGAGAGCGTTCTAAGTGCGTTGAAGTCAGACCGGAAGGACTGGTGGAGCGCTTAGAAGTGAGAATGCCGGTATGAGTAGCGAAAGATGGGTGAGAATCCCATCCACCGTATGACTAAGGTTTCCTGAGGAAGGCTCGTCCGCTCAGGGTTAGTCGGGACCTAAGTCGAGGCCGATAGGCGTAGACGATGGACAACAGGTTGATATTCCTGTACCACCTCCCCGCCGTTTGAGTAATGGGGGGACGCAGTAGGATAAGATAAGCGTACCGTTGGTTGAGTACGCCCAAGCAGTAAGGCGTGGAAGTAGGCAAATCCGCTTCCTGTAACGTTGAGCTGTGATGGGGAGCTCTTTAGAGCGAAGTATCTGATTTCACGCTGCCAAGAAAAGCCTCTAGCGAGGCGGGAGGTGCCCGTACCGCAAACCGACACAGGTAGTCGAGGAGAGAATCCTAAGGTGTGCGAGAGAACTCTCGTTAAGGAACTCGGCAAAATGACCCCGTAACTTCGGGAGAAGGGGTGCTCTCAGCAATGAGAGCCGCAGTGAATAGGCCCAGGCGACTGTTTAGCAAAAACACAGGTCTCTGCAAAACCGTAAGGTGACGTATAGGGGCTGACGCCTGCCCGGTGCTGGAAGGTTAAGAGGAGGGGTTAGCGCAAGCGAAGCTCTGAATTGAAGCCCCAGTAAACGGCGGCCGTAACTATAACGGTCCTAAGGTAGCGAAATTCCTTGTCGGGTAAGTTCCGACCCGCACGAAAGGCGTAACGATCTGGGCACTGTCTCAACGAGAGACTCGGTGAAATTATAGTACCTGTGAAGATGCAGGTTACCCGCGACAGGACGGAAAGACCCCGTGGAGCTTTACTGTAGCCTGATATTGAATTTTGGTACAACTTGTACAGGATAGGTAGGAGCCAGAGAACTCGGAGCGCCAGCTTCGAGGGAGGCGTCGGTGGGATACTACCCTGGTTGTATTGAAATTCTAACCCATACCCGTAAGCCGGGTAGGAGACAGTGTCAGGTGGACAGTTTGACTGGGGCGGTCGCCTCCTAAAAGGTAACGGAGGCGCCCAAAGGTTCCCTCAGAATGGTTGGAAATCATTCGTAGAGTGTAAAGGCACAAGGGAGCTTGACTGCGAGACCTACAAGTCGAGCAGGGTCGAAAGACGGGCTTAGTGATCCGGTGGTTCCGCATGGAAGGGCCATCGCTCAACGGATAAAAGCTACCCCGGGGATAACAGGCTTATCTCCCCCAAGAGTCCACATCGACGGGGAGGTTTGGCACCTCGATGTCGGCTCATCGCATCCTGGGGCTGTAGTCGGTCCCAAGGGTTGGGCTGTTCGCCCATTAAAGCGGTACGCGAGCTGGGTTCAGAACGTCGTGAGACAGTTCGGTCCCTATCCGTCGTGGGCGTAGGAAATTTGAGAGGAGCTGTCCTTAGTACGAGAGGACCGGGATGGACACACCGCTGGTGTACCAGTTGTCTTGCCAAAGGCATCGCTGGGTAGCTATGTGTGGACGGGATAAGTGCTGAAAGCATCTAAGCATGAAGCCCCCCTCAAGATGAGATTTCCCATTACGCAAGTAAGTAAGATCCCTCAAAGACGATGAGGTAGATAGGTTCGAGGTGGAAGTGTGGTGACACATGGAGCTGACGAATACTAATCGATCGAGGACTTAACCAAATCTTGAACGCAATCAATGTCTTTATCCAGTTTTGAGAGAACAAAAAATATTACTTAAAAAGCTTGCATTTAGAAATTTAAGTAGTATAATAAAGCTTGTCTCAAATTAATAAAGTCTAGTGATGATGGCAAAGAGGTCACACCCGTTCCCATACCGAACACGGAAGTTAAGCTCTTTAGCGCCGATGGTAGTTGGGGGCTTCCCCCTGTGAGAGTAGGACGTCGCTAGGCATATTACCCAGGAGGATTAGCTCAGCTGGGAGAGCACCTGCCTTACAAGCAGGGGGTCGGCGGTTCGAGCCCGTCATCCTCCACCATATTATGCCGGTGTAGCTCAGTTGGTAGAGCAACTGACTTGTAATCAGTAGGTCGAGGGTTCGACTCCTTTCGCCGGCACCATTTTTAGAGCCATTAGCTCAGTGGTAGAGCATCTGACTTTTAATCAGAGGGTCGAAGGTTCAAGTCCTTCATGGCTCACCAGTTTTATAGATACTTAAATGCGGGTGTGGCGGAATTGGCAGACGCACTAGACTTAGGATCTAGCGCCGCAAGGCGTGGGGGTTCGACTCCCTTCACCCGCACCATTTAAGTTTAAAGATTGCCAGAATAATTTATTTTGCACATGCGGAAGTAGTTCAGTGGTAGAACACCACCTTGCCAAGGTGGGGGTCGCGAGTTCGAACCTCGTCTTCCGCTCCAAATGTGCCGGGGTGGCGGAACTGGCAGACGCACAGGACTTAAAATCCTGCGGTAGGTGACTACCGTACCGGTTCGATTCCGGTCCTCGGCACCATTTAAAATATGCGCCCGTAGCTCAATTGGATAGAGCGTCTGACTACGGATCAGAAGGTTGTGGGTTCGACTCCTGCCGGGCGCGCCAATAATACGAGAAGTAGCTCAGCTTGGTAGAGCACTTGGTTTGGGACCAAGGGGTCGCAGGTTCGAATCCTGTCTTCTCGACCATATAACTATTAAATTTGGGGCCTTAGCTCAGCTGGGAGAGCGCCTGCCTTGCACGCAGGAGGTCAGCGGTTCGATCCCGCTAGGCTCCACCATGAACCTTGAAAACTGAACAACAAAACGTTAATGAATGTAGTTTCTTCTATTAATTTAGAGAAACAAAATTTTGGACATCAAAATTGATGCCAGCAAAATTTGAGCTAATCAAATTTTCTCTTTTATGGAGAGTTTGATCCTGGCTCAGGACGAACGCTGGCGGCGTGCCTAATACATGCAAGTCGAGCGGACTTGATGGGAGCTTGCTCCTGTCAAGTTAGCGGCGGACGGGTGAGTAACACGTGGGCAACCTGCCCTATAGTTGGGGATAACTCCGGGAAACCGGGGCTAATACCGAATAACACATTTCATCTCCTGATGAAATGTTGAAAGATGGTTTACGCTATCGCTATAGGATGGGCCCGCGGCGCATTAGCTAGTTGGTGAGGTAACGGCTCACCAAGGCGACGATGCGTAGCCGACCTGAGAGGGTGATCGGCCACACTGGGACTGAGACACGGCCCAGACTCCTACGGGAGGCAGCAGTAGGGAATCTTCCACAATGGGCGAAAGCCTGATGGAGCAACGCCGCGTGAGTGAAGAAGGTTTTCGGATCGTAAAACTCTGTTGTAAGGGAAGAACAAGTACAGTAGTAACTGGCTGTACCTTGACGGTACCTTATTAGAAAGCCACGGCTAACTACGTGCCAGCAGCCGCGGTAATACGTAGGTGGCAAGCGTTGTCCGGAATTATTGGGCGTAAAGCGCGCGCAGGTGGTCCTTTAAGTCTGATGTGAAAGCCCACGGCTCAACCGTGGAGGGTCATTGGAAACTGGGGGACTTGAGTGCAGAAGAGGAAAGTGGAATTCCAAGTGTAGCGGTGAAATGCGTAGAGATTTGGAGGAACACCAGTGGCGAAGGCGACTTTCTGGTCTGTAACTGACACTGAGGCGCGAAAGCGTGGGGAGCAAACAGGATTAGATACCCTGGTAGTCCACGCCGTAAACGATGAGTGCTAAGTGTTAGGGGGTTTCCGCCCCTTAGTGCTGCAGCTAACGCATTAAGCACTCCGCCTGGGGAGTACGGTCGCAAGACTGAAACTCAAAGGAATTGACGGGGGCCCGCACAAGCGGTGGAGCATGTGGTTTAATTCGAAGCAACGCGAAGAACCTTACCAGGTCTTGACATCCCATTGACCGCTATGGAGACATAGCTTTCCCTTCGGGGACAGTGGTGACAGGTGGTGCATGGTTGTCGTCAGCTCGTGTCGTGAGATGTTGGGTTAAGTCCCGCAACGAGCGCAACCCTTGTTCTTAGTTGCCATCATTTAGTTGGGCACTCTAAGGAGACTGCCGGTGACAAACCGGAGGAAGGTGGGGATGACGTCAAATCATCATGCCCCTTATGACCTGGGCTACACACGTGCTACAATGGACGGTACAAACGGTTGCCAACCCGCGAGGGGGAGCTAATCCGATAAAACCGTTCTCAGTTCGGATTGTAGGCTGCAACTCGCCTACATGAAGCCGGAATCGCTAGTAATCGCGGATCAGCATGCCGCGGTGAATACGTTCCCGGGCCTTGTACACACCGCCCGTCACACCACGAGAGTTTGTAACACCCGAAGCCGGTGGGGTAACCCTTTTGGGAGCCAGCCGTCGAAGGTGGGACAGATGATTGGGGTGAAGTCGTAACAAGGTAGCCGTATCGGAAGGTGCGGCTGGATCACCTCCTTTCTAAGGATATTTAACGGAATGGTTGACCTTTTGGTCAAACCAACATTAACGTTTTGTGTTCAGTTTTGAAGGTTCAGCAATGAATTTTCAAAACTTGTTCTTTGAAAACTGGATAAAACGACATTGAAAGCAACAAAATTCAAGTAATTGATTGTGTAGTTCTTAAGTCTTTTCTTTTTTAGAAAAGCAGTAACTGATCTTTATAGGTTAAGTTATTAAGGGCGCACGGTGGATGCCTTGGCACTAGGAGCCGAAGAAGGACGGCACTAACACCGATATGCTTCGGGGAGCTGTAAGTAAGCTTTGATCCGGAGATTTCCGAATGGGGGAACCCACTGTTCGTAATGGAACAGTATCTTGACGTGAATACATAGCGTCTTGAAGGCAGACCCAGGGAACTGAAACATCTAAGTACCTGGAGGAAGAGAAAGAAATTATTCGATTCCCTGAGTAGCGGCGAGCGAAACGGGAAGAGCCCAAACCAAGAGGCTTGCCTCTTGGGGTTGTAGGACACTCTATATGGAGTTACAAAGGAATGAATTAGGCGAAGCGATCTGGAAAGGTCCGCCATAGCGGGTAAAAGCCCCGTAGTCGAAAGTTCATTCTCTCTTGAGTGTATCCTGAGTACGGCGGAACACGTGAAATTCCGTCGGAATCCGGGAGGACCATCTCCCAAGGCTAAATACTACCTAGTGACCGATAGTGAACCAGTACCGTGAGGGAAAGGTGAAAAGCACCCCGGAAGGGGAGTGAAATAGAACCTGAAACCGTGTGCCTACAAGTAGTTAGAGCCCGTTAATGGGTGATAGCGTGCCTTTTGTAGAATGAACCGGCGAGTTACGATTACGTGCAAGGTTAAGCTGAGAAGGCGGAGCCGTAGCGAAAGCGAGTCTGAATAGGGCGAATTAGTACGTGGTCGTAGACCCGAAACCAGGTGATCTACCCATGTCCAGGGTGAAGGTGAGGTAACACTCACTGGAGGCCCGAACCCACGCACGTTGAAAAGTGCGGGGATGAGGTGTGGGTAGCGGAGAAATTCCAATCGAACTTGGAGATAGCTGGTTCTCTCCGAAATAGCTTTAGGGCTAGCCTCGTGATAGAGAATACTGGAGGTAGAGCACTGTTTGGACTAGGGGGGCATCTCGCTTTACCGAATTCAGACAAACTCCGAATGCCAGATATTTATACACGGGAGTCAGACTGCGAGTGATAAGATCCGTAGTCAAAAGGGAAACAGCCCAGACCACCAGCTAAGGTCCCAAAGTAATCGTTAAGTGGAAAAGGATGTGGCGTTGCTTAGACAACCAGGATGTTGGCTTAGAAGCAGCCATCATTTAAAGAGTGCGTAATAGCTCACTGGTCGAGTGACGCTGCGCCGAAAATGTATCGGGGCTAAACGATTCACCGAAGCTGTGGATGGACATCTAAGATGTCCGTGGTAGGAGAGCGTTCTAAGTGCGTTGAAGTCAGACCGGAAGGACTGGTGGAGCGCTTAGAAGTGAGAATGCCGGTATGAGTAGCGAAAGATGGGTGAGAATCCCATCCACCGTATGACTAAGGTTTCCTGAGGAAGGCTCGTCCGCTCAGGGTTAGTCGGGACCTAAGTCGAGGCCGATAGGCGTAGACGATGGACAACAGGTTGATATTCCTGTACCACCTCCCCGCCGTTTGAGTAATGGGGGGACGCAGTAGGATAAGATAAGCGTACCGTTGGTTGAGTACGCCCAAGCAGTAAGGCGTGGAAGTAGGCAAATCCGCTTCCTGTAACGTTGAGCTGTGATGGGGAGCTCTTTAGAGCGAAGTATCTGATTTCACGCTGCCAAGAAAAGCCTCTAGCGAGGCGGGAGGTGCCCGTACCGCAAACCGACACAGGTAGTCGAGGAGAGAATCCTAAGGTGTGCGAGAGAACTCTCGTTAAGGAACTCGGCAAAATGACCCCGTAACTTCGGGAGAAGGGGTGCTCTCAGCAATGAGAGCCGCAGTGAATAGGCCCAGGCGACTGTTTAGCAAAAACACAGGTCTCTGCAAAACCGTAAGGTGACGTATAGGGGCTGACGCCTGCCCGGTGCTGGAAGGTTAAGAGGAGGGGTTAGCGCAAGCGAAGCTCTGAATTGAAGCCCCAGTAAACGGCGGCCGTAACTATAACGGTCCTAAGGTAGCGAAATTCCTTGTCGGGTAAGTTCCGACCCGCACGAAAGGCGTAACGATCTGGGCACTGTCTCAACGAGAGACTCGGTGAAATTATAGTACCTGTGAAGATGCAGGTTACCCGCGACAGGACGGAAAGACCCCGTGGAGCTTTACTGTAGCCTGATATTGAATTTTGGTACAACTTGTACAGGATAGGTAGGAGCCAGAGAACTCGGAGCGCCAGCTTCGAGGGAGGCGTCGGTGGGATACTACCCTGGTTGTATTGAAATTCTAACCCATACCCGTAAGCCGGGTAGGAGACAGTGTCAGGTGGACAGTTTGACTGGGGCGGTCGCCTCCTAAAAGGTAACGGAGGCGCCCAAAGGTTCCCTCAGAATGGTTGGAAATCATTCGTAGAGTGTAAAGGCACAAGGGAGCTTGACTGCGAGACCTACAAGTCGAGCAGGGTCGAAAGACGGGCTTAGTGATCCGGTGGTTCCGCATGGAAGGGCCATCGCTCAACGGATAAAAGCTACCCCGGGGATAACAGGCTTATCTCCCCCAAGAGTCCACATCGACGGGGAGGTTTGGCACCTCGATGTCGGCTCATCGCATCCTGGGGCTGTAGTCGGTCCCAAGGGTTGGGCTGTTCGCCCATTAAAGCGGTACGCGAGCTGGGTTCAGAACGTCGTGAGACAGTTCGGTCCCTATCCGTCGTGGGCGTAGGAAATTTGAGAGGAGCTGTCCTTAGTACGAGAGGACCGGGATGGACACACCGCTGGTGTACCAGTTGTCTTGCCAAAGGCATCGCTGGGTAGCTATGTGTGGACGGGATAAGTGCTGAAAGCATCTAAGCATGAAGCCCCCTCAAGATGAGATTTCCCATTACGCAAGTAAGTAAGATCCCTCAAAGACGATGAGGTAGATAGGTTCGAGGTGGAAGTGTGGTGACACATGGAGCTGACGAATACTAATCGATCGAGGACTTAACCAAATCTTGAATGCAATCAATGTCTTTATCCAGTTTTGAGAGAACAAAGTTCTTTCAACTAAATAGTCTAGTGATGATGGCAAAGAGGTCACACCCGTTCCCATACCGAACACGGAAGTTAAGCTCTTTAGCGCCGATGGTAGTTGGGGGCTTCCCCCTGTGAGAGTAGGACGTCGCTAGGCAAATGTAAAACCACTGAGGATTCAGTGGTTTTTTTATTTACTCAAGGCAACAAATTAAATTTAAATTTAAACAAGGATTCTCGAGAAGACGGAGGACCAAGAATAACGGAGAATCTAGGAGAGACGCTCTTACACAAGATGACGCAGTTAGCCAGCCTGTCATTGATTAGCATCGAGAAGCTAATTAGCGGCATATCGTTGTAAGAGTAGACGTCCTATATATTCAGGAGCTGTTAGATTAATCCCGGTAAGAGTGATAATTTAATGGTATAAGGCCATAACAATGTTACAATAGGACATGCTGACAGAATGGAAAGGATTACGCGGAATTTGACCTAAATAGGAGCGGAATCTTCACATTCAGGGGTATACGAATCAAATTCGAGATTATCCTCTCTAGAGAAGTTTAGATATTGAAATTTTAAATATCTAAGGAATGTAGAACAATAATTATGGTAAAAAGATGAGACGCAATTAGAATTATCGAAGTGATTTTGGTCATTGCTAGTAACATAAGCCTGATTGGGCCTGTTTAAAACTACAAGTTTTGGAATACCATCCAAAACAAAATATCATAAAAAGATTGAACTTATTAGAATATCGTGTATAATTATGACTGGTTGACTGATGTTGTATTTTGGTCATTCTTATTGGAGGGATGCTTATGGATCGTAGACATGAAATATTACTTGGAGCTGCAAAATCATTTTCAATGTTTGGATATAAAGCGACAACGATGGAACAAGTAGCAAAAATATCGAATGTCGGAAAAGGTACCATTTATAATTTCTTTACAAATAAAGAAGAGCTTTTGCAAGAAGTCGTTATTTCAATGATTCAAGACATGAAAGCAGAGGCGGAGCGAACGTTATCTCCTAAAGCGAATTTTATTGAAAATGCACATAACGGGTTAATGAAAATGCTTCAATTTCGAGAGCAACATTTACTGTTTGCCAAGTTAATAGAAGAAGAAAAGGCAATTCAAACTCCAGCAGTTAAGCAAATGCTCGTGAAAATTGAGGAGGAGATCGTCACTTTTTTAGCCGACCGTTTACGATTAAGTATCGAAAAAAATGAAATTCGCCCTTGTAATCCAAATCTTGTAGCGTATTTAATGTTTAAGTCATATCTGGCAATGATTGTCGATTGGCAATTAACGCATGAGGAAGCTCTCCATGAAGATGAAATTTTGGAGCTTTTTAAAGAAACTTTATTTAGAGGGATAGCTACGTTACCTTAAAAAATTTGTTTTCTTAGAAAACGAATTTTTTTATCCAATAAAATGACCGAATGACAAAAGTGGTCAATTAGTTCTTAAGGAGATGATACTTTGTTAAAGGCAGAATGGTTAAAAATACTAAAAACAAAAAAAATGCTCATTCCGATCATTGCCATTTTATTTATTCCGGTATTATATAGTGGTATGTTTTTGTGGGCTTTCTGGGATCCATATGCAAACTTAAAAAACATGCCCGTTGCAATCGAAAACGACGATAAAGGTGCTACATACGATGGAGAGCAATTAGCATTAGGGGATTCCTTGGTCGAAAAGTTGATGGATAGTAATCAATTTAAATTTATTGAAGTCGATGCCGATCATGCGGAGAAGCAATTAAAGGAACAAGATTATTATATTTTAATTAAAATTCCTGAAAACTTTTCAGAGCATGCAACAACATTACTAGATAAAAACCCAGAAAAGTTAACTATTGAATATATTCCGAATGAGGGATTCAACTTTTTAGGGGCCCAAATTGGTGAAACTGCAATGGAACGCATAAAAGCAGAGGTTAATACACAAGTATCTAAAACATATGCAGAAAAATTATTTGGTTCCATTGCAAAATTAAGTGGTGGTGTAACAGAAGCAGCAGATGGAGCAAATAAAATTGATGACGGTGCTAAGAAAGTAACTGATGGAGTAGACGATTTACAGGGTTACTTATTACAACTTGCAGAAAGTACGATTGAGCTATCCGATGGTTCGAAAACATTACAAGAAGGTACGGAATCTGCTGCAATAGGGGCAACTAAATTAGCAGATGGTATCAAACAACTTCAAAATGGTGCAACGCCATTAGCTGAAGGTGCAAATACACTCAATGCAGGTACAGTACAATTGAAAAAGGGTATAACGGATTATACAACTGGAGTTACCCAAGTTGCGGAAGGGCAAGCTTCCATTACTAATGGTGGAGCAGAGTTAGCTTCAAACTTACAATTGCTAGCTAAAGGTACATCAGGTCTTGATGACAATATCGCTTCATTAGCAGTTGGCTCAGATGGGGTTACAGCAGGCCTCGAACAACTATCAGCAGCACTTAAGCCAGTTTTAGCAAGTTTACCTGAGAGCGATAAACAAGAGCTAGAACAAACATTACAGCAGCTTCAAGCTGGTAGTGCACAGGTGAGTTCTGGATTAGGACAATTAAAAGAAGGTACAGTGGGAATTGATGATAATATTACAGCATTATCCCAAGGTGCAACGCAATTAAATGAAGGCAATCAAGAGATTAATGCAGGAATTCAGCAGTTAACTAGTAATTCAAAAGCATTAGTAAATGGTATAACAGGTTTGAGTGATGGCAGTGCAACATTAGCAGATGGTATACAACAATTAGCAGAGGGTACAGATAGCGCTGTAACAGGTGCTAATGAGTTATCGAATGGTCTAAATAAATTAGTTGGTGGAACAAATCAGTTAACAGATGGTACTACATTACTATCAGAAAAATCTGATGAACTAGCGAATGGGGCAACTAAATTAGTAGATGGTTCCAAGGAGTTAGTAGGTGGAACTTCAACCTTAGCCGAGAAATTATCCGATGCAAGTGAACAAGCAGATGTTAAGGTATCTGATGAGAATTATGACATGGTGGCTGCACCAGTGGAAATAGAAAAAACGTCTGTGAACCATGTACCAAACTACGGTTCAGGCTTTGCACCATACTTTATTTCCTTAGGCTTATTTGTTGGGGCATTATTAGTATCTATCGTATTCCCTCTAGTGGAACCAGCAATTCGTCCAACAAGTGGGTTTAAATGGTTCTTAAGTAAAGTGTCTGTATTAGCAGTAGTCGGTATTATTCAAGCTGTGATTACAGGTGTAGTGGTAATGGGTGCGTTAGGATTGGAAGTAGATAATCTTGCATTGTTTATGAGTACATGTATTTTGACAAGCTTTACATTCTTAGCCTTGATTCAGTTATTAGTATCAGTGTTAGGTGATCCTGGTCGTTTCATAGCAATTCTTATTTTAATTTTACAATTAACTACAAGTGCAGGTACTTTCCCATTAGAACTTGTACCTAGTCAATTGCATATTTTCAATACATTTTTACCGATGACGTTCTCGGTACAAGCATTTAAAGCTGCTATTTCTACAGGGGATACATCATTCTTAATGTATAACTGGTCAATTTTAGGGATTTACCTTGTAGTATGTTTAGCATTATCAACTTGTTATTTTGCATTGCTATATAAAAAACGTCATTCTATGCAAACAGAAGTTGAACACGCGTAAAAAGAGGACTGTGTTACAAATCCGATGGTATACCGATATCAGTAGAGAAACAGTTACTTTTTTCAATTTCCATTACTCCTTTTCATGTAAATAAAGTTAAAGATGTTCTCACATTCATTTTTGAGAACATCTTTTTTTATTCCACATAATTTTTGGTGGAACGTCATTAAAATTCTAAAAGCTTTCTTAATTGATTAATATACGACTGACTAACAGGAAGCTCTGAGCCATTTTTTAATTCAACAACAAAGTTAGAAGCCAAATCTTTGGTAAGACGTTGTATAGAATAGATATTAATAATATAAGATCGATGAATGCGTAAAAAGTAATCAGGTAGCTTTAGTTGAAGTTCTTTTAAAGTGATATTGGTTTTGTACTGCTCATCATTGGCATAAAACCAAGTCCGTTTTTGCAAACTTTCAATATGAGAGACTTGATCTATTGGGATAGGCGTCCAATCCTCATCTTGCTTGCCGGTTAGAAACTTGTAATGCGCCTGTTTTTCAGGTACATAAGAGGCATGTAAAACAACAATTAATGCTGCTTCCTGTTGTTCGATAATAATCGGATAAGCAATTGCGTAGTAAGGTGTGCCAAAGATGGAATCATCAATAAGGATTTTTGTTTTTTCACGATTCTTCAAAACATGAGCTGCAACGCTATTTGGATGAACCTTCTCGCTAAGCTTATGATGAATATGATGGATGCTGGGACTGTAATAAACATAGGTATCATCTAATGCAATAAGAATTGAAGTATCCTTTGGAATCCAATCTTCTAATAGAATTTTAAATTGTTCAAGCCCTTTATACTCCTCTTTCATTTCCCTAACATTTCCCGTATTCATATTTAGAGCCCCCTTTGTGTTATAACAAATCCTAAATACTTTATCACTATATTTTACCATCTCATCCTAAAATTCCAATAATTCGTCAGAAAATAATGAAAAATCAATAAAGCTGTTATATAGTAATTTACAGCAAATACTTCTGTTATGGAACAGTAAAATATACCTTTTTAACAGTGAGTATTTAAACAAAGGGGAAGGTGTGAATATTCATGACGACAAGAAATGAAAAAATCGAGGCAATTAAAAAAGATTGGGCAGAGAATCCACGTTGGAAAGGGATTGATAGAGCTTATACTGCTGAAGAGGTTGTTAAACTACAAGGCTCTGTTGTAGTCGAGCAGACTTTAGCAAAACGAGGCGCTCGTCGTCTTTGGAAGTCTTTGCAGGAAGAGGATTTCATTAATGCATTGGGGGCATTAACAGGAAATCAAGCAGTCCAACAAGTAAAGGCTGGGTTAAAAGCAATCTACTTATCGGGGTGGCAAGTAGCAGCTGATGCAAACCTAGCGGGTCAAATGTATCCAGACCAATCATTATATCCAGCTAACTCTGTACCACAAGTTGTAAAACGCATCAATCAAGCATTACAACGTGCTGACCAAATTGATCATGCAGAAGGTCGTAACGATGACTTTGATTGGTTTGCTCCAATCGTTGCTGATGCAGAAGCAGGGTTTGGGGGTCCATTAAACGTATTTGAATTAGTAAAAGGAATGGTTGAAGCAGGTGCTGCAGGTGTTCATTTAGAAGACCAATTAGCATCAGAGAAAAAATGTGGCCACTTAGGTGGTAAAGTATTACTTCCAACACAAAATGCAGTTCGAAACCTAGTAGCAGCTCGTCTTGCTATGGACGTAATGGATGTAGATACAATTTTAATCGCTCGTACAGATGCAGATGCGGCTGATATGGTAACTAGTGATATCGACCCACGTGATGCAGAATTTATCACTGGTGAACGTACACCTGAAGGATTCTTCCGTACAAAGGCGGGTATTAAGCAAGCGATTTCACGTGGTTTAGCTTATGCTCCTTATGCAGATCTAATCTGGTGCGAAACATCAAACCCATCAATTGAAGAGGCTCGTGAATTTGCTGAAGGAATTCATGCAAAATTCCCAGGGAAGATGTTGGCATATAACTGCTCCCCTTCATTTAACTGGAAAGCTAAACTTTCAGATAAAGAGATTGCAGAATTCCAACGTGAGATTGCTAAACTAGGGTACAAATTCCAATTCGTAACTTTAGCAGGATTCCACTCACTAAATAAATCCATGTTCGAGCTTGCACATGACTATAAAGATAACGGTATGGCAGCTTACTCTAAACTACAACAAGCTGAGTTTGACTTGGAAGCTAAGGGTTATACAGCAACTAAACACCAACGTGAAGTAGGTACTGGTTACTTTGACGAGGTTGCTCAAGCAATTTCCGGTGGTACATCTTCCACTACAGCAATGGCTGGTTCTACAGAAACAGCTCAATTCGTATAAATTTGAGAATGCCTTGGCTAGTTCTATTAAATTATGAATAAGTTAATCACTTAGGATGTTTTAGTCAAGGCAATTTGATAACTATAAATTTACTAAGGGGGGACGGAATTGGAACAGGCAACATCACAAAAGCTTAAAATTATTGGCGAACTAACAGAACAAGCACAAGAAATATTAACGCCTGAAGCACTTGACTTTATTGTTTCACTTCATGAGAAGTTTAATGAGCGTCGAAAAGAATTGCTTAAAAAGCGAGAAGAACGTCAAAAGCGTCTTGATGAAGGCGAACAGCTTCATTTCTTGCCGGAAACTGAACAAGTTCGTAAAGGGGATTGGACAATTGCCCCACTACCCAAGGATTTACAAGATCGACGCGTAGAAATTACCGGTCCATCTGTGGATCGCAAAATGGTTATCAATGCACTAAATTCCGGTGCCAAAATGTTTATGGCATGTTTTGAAGATGCATCAACACCAACCTGGGAAAACATGATTGCAGGACAGATTAATATGCGTGATTCCGTGCGTAGAACAATTACATTAACTCAGGAGTCAAATGGTAAAACCTATAAGTTAAATGAAGAAACTGCTGTACTTATAGTTCGTCCGAGAGGCTTACATCTTTTAGAGAAAAATGTGTTAGTAGATGGCGAGGTAATGTCAGGAAGTTTCTTTGACTTTGGCTTGTACTTCTTCCACAATGCAAAAGAATTACTTGCTCGAAACACAGGGCCATATTTCTACTTGCCAAAGCTTGAGAGCCATTTAGAAGCACGTCTTTGGAATGACGTATTTGTTTATGCACAAGATTACTTGGGAATTCCACAAGGTACTATTAAAGCAACTGTCCTAATAGAAACAATTGTTGCGGCCTTTGAAATGGACGAAATTCTTTATGAATTACGTGAGCATTCAGCTGGTCTGAACTGTGGACGTTGGGATTATATTTTCAGCTATATTAAACGACTTCGCCATCAACCTGATGTTGTCTTACCGGACCGTGGTCAAGTAACAATGACTGTTCCGTTTATGAAAGCCTATACATCGTTATGTATTCAAACTTGCCATAAGCGTAATGCACCGGCAATGGGAGGAATGGCTGCCCAGATTCCTGTGAAAAATGATGAAGAGGCAAATACAATTGCTTTTTCAAAAGTAGCAGAGGATAAACTCCGAGAAGCTACAGATGGTCACGATGGTACGTGGGTAGCACATCCAGGATTAGTATCTGTTGCAATGGAACAATTTGATGCCATTATGAAAACACCAAACCAAATTGATAAAAAACGTGAAGATGTCATTGTATCTGCTAATGATCTGGTAGCCGTTCCAGAAGGTACAATTACCGAAGAAGGTCTTCGCATCAATGCAAGTGTAGGTGTTCAATATATTGCATCGTGGTTACGTGGAAATGGTGCTGCACCCATTAATAACTTAATGGAAGATGCGGCAACAGCCGAGATTTCCCGTACTCAAGTTTGGCAATGGATTCGTCATGAAAAAGGCGTATTAGAAGATGGACGTAAAGTAACTTTGGAATTAACATTAGGAATTTTAAGTGAAGAGCTTACAAAGATTAAAGCTGCTGTTGGGGAACAAGCATATAACACAGGTCGCTATGAAGAAGCGGCTGAGCTGTTTAAAACTTTAATTGAGCAAGACGAGTTCGTTGAATTCTTAACTTTACCGGGTTACGAAAAAATTAGCTAATTCCTATTAGAAATAGTTGCCTCCAATTCAATCTTTCTAATAGTGTTTAAACAAGGGGATTTTCATAAATTTTGACATGGGGATGGGATGTCTTACTGGCTGTGATGGGCTAGTAGGACATTCTTTTTAATGTTTAGAAGGAATTCTTCATAGGTTAGAAGAAATGAATTAAATAAGAAATTACATACTAAAGGGGAATGTTGAGACATGAAAAATAAAGAATTACTCTTAGTACCGGGCCCAACACCTGTAGTTGATGAAATTTATGATGCTTTAGCAAGTGAGACAAGAGGACATACCGATCCACGATTCACTGCCACGTTCAAGGCAAGTATAAAGCAGACAAAGGAACTGCTCCAAACTGATGGAGAAGTGTTTATTGTGGCAGGTTCAGGTACATTAGCAATGGAAATGGCTATTGTAAACACAGTAGGAAGAGGAGAAAAGTTACTTGTTATTAGTCACGGCTATTTTGGTGATCGTTTTACACCCCTAGCGAACGCCTTTGGAATTGAAGTAGATGTTTTACAGGCTGAATGGGGAAAACAAGTGGACCCAGAACTTGTTCAAGAAAAAATAGCTCTCAATAATTATAAGGCTGTTACGATTACGCATGCTGATACATCAACAGGTGTTGTTTCTGATTTAGATGCACTCATTCCTATCATTAAACAAGCGGGTGCACTGGTTATTTTAGATGGAGTGGTGGCAACAGCAGCACTTGAAGAGAATATGAGCAAGACTTATGGACATCCGGATTATAAAATTGATGTCGTATTAACTGGTTCTCAAAAGGCTATTGGTATTCCACCAGGTTTAGCCATTGTCGCGTTTAACCAAACTGCACTTGCAGCAAGGGAAGCTTTAGGTACAGTCCCAGCCTATTATTCTGACATTAAAAACTGGATTCCGATTATGCAAGATCCGTCTAAATATTTTGCAACACCGCCGGTCAATCTTATTTATGCATATAATACAGCGTTAAAAATAGTGTTAGATGAAGGCATTGAACAACGGGAAAAACGTCACATTGCTTTTGGCCGTGGGGTACGTTCTGCACTTCGAACATTTGGCATGGAATCTTTAGCTGATGAAGAGGTAGCAGCACCAACATTAAGCTGCATGCTATACCCAGCAGGTGTGGACGATGGCTCATTCCGAACACTGCTATCTCATAAGGGCGTTATTGTTGCTGGGGCATTGGCCCATTTAGCCGGTCATGCTTTCCGTATTGGCCATATGGGAAATACCACTGCGAAAATGCTTGAAAGTGCAATTCGCCATATAGGTGAAGTGTTACAAGAATTAGGGTTAGAAATAAATACAGAAGCTGCACTTGTAGCATTTAGAGAAGAATTATCACAAAGTGTTGCTCAGTAAAAATATAAAAGCTCGAGTATGTCTTGGCATACCCGAGCTTTTTCGATTTTTTGAAATAACCTTATTTACTTTCGTTATAAGCGTTCAAGAACTCTGTTACTTTATCACGATTTGCTTCAAGTTTTAATCCAGTGTCAATTAATGGAGAGACAGTTGATACAGCTGGAAGTTTGTTTCCTTGGTAGTAAGTAATGAATTCTTCTTGGTTGATTGAGTAAAGAACAGCTTTACGTAAGTCAGCAGAGTTTGAAATTTCACGACCTTTCGTATTGAACTGTAAGTATGTCACTGCGTTGCTGTCAGCCTCATTTAGAGCTAAGTTTGCATCTTCTTTAACGATATCAAGTTTAGTTTCAGGTACTGTTTGTAACACTTGAATTTCACCACTACGTAATGCAGATAATGCGCTGTCATTATCATCGATAAATCGTACAGAGATGTTTGTAATTTTTGGTTCATACTCGCTGCCTACGCGGTATGCTGGGTTTTTCACAAATGTTGCTTCATAATCATTTTTTTGTACTAAAATGTATGGACCACTTGCAAATAATTGGTTGTTATAAGAATTACCTTCTGTCACAGTTGCTTGGTCACCGTAAGCAATATCTGTGTTTGGATCGTAGTTTGCTACATCATATGTGTTAATGCTTGTTACTTGTTTTTCAGAAACGATACCACCAGATTGGTGAGCTAAATAGTTTAATACTTGTGGGAATGGATTTGGCGTTGTAATTTTTACAACTTGGTATTTCCCAGCCGCATTATCAACTTGATCTTCTGATTCTACTACTTCAGTTACTGCCTGTGGCAACTCTTTTGATAATGCATCTAATACAGTTTCTTCTGAACCAGCAACTTTAGCGTTCTCTAATTCTGTTAAATCTGTCACGACTTCTACAGTATCAATATTTTCATGGATACTATATGTGCGGTGATCAGGAACAGAGTTTTCATCCTTAGCACGGTTTAAAGAAAATACTACATCTTCTGCAGATACTAGTTCACCTGTGTCAACAGCTGCACCATTTTCTACTTTTGCAAAATTAATATCATCACGTAAGATGAAATAATATTCAGAGCTGCCTTCTGCCATAACATGGTTGTATGATAATGAACCATCAGAAACGACTTGGTCATCATCTGTTAAATTCACTAAACGAACGTACATATTTGTATTTAATGTGTTGATAGAACCATCATTTCCTTTGATTGGATCAAGAGAAGTTAATGATGAGATTGCTTGATGTAATACTAATGTTTCGCTAGTGTTTAAAGATGCATCATTAAATGAGATATTTTCCCATACTTGTGCACGAGATTTAGGAAGTAGAACTGTTTCAGGGTTTACCTTAGCAGAGTAAATACCTTGAGCCTTTTTCGAGATATAGAGTGGTGCGATGTAAGCTTGGTCGAATACTAAAAGTTGTTCAAGCTCAGCATAAGCTTCTTTCGCTTCTTCACCAGTTAAAGTACTTGCTTTGTCAATCAACTTATCTAACTCAGAGTCGCTAACAACACTGTAGTCTCCACCAGTTTTAAATAAACCACGAACAGCATAGTCAGGATTCCCTGTTACTGTTGTCCAGCTTGATAATGCCACATCATAGTTCCCCGCATCTTTTTGAGCTGAGAATGAACCGTAATCCGGTTGAATATTTAATACCACTTCAAAACCGTTTTTAGTTAGTTGATCACGTAAAATATTTAAATCATTTTCATTTGCTGTTTGACCTAAAATTTCAATTGTTGGTTTTTCACCAGAAGAAGTCTCGGCATCACCGCCGCCTTCAACATCCGATTTCTTTTGTACACAGCCAGCAAGAGCCAGGACTGCAACAAATAATAGAGCTAATAGCTTTTTCATAGTAATCCTCCTAATAATAGTTTGTTAGTTTGTTAGTTTGTTTTAGGGTCAAATGCGTCCCGCAATCCATCACCAAAGAAATTAAATGATAGCACGAGTAGCATAATACATAACCCTGGGAAAATAGCTAAATATGAATGGGTTTCAAGATAAGTGCTACCGATTTTTAAAATATTCCCCCATTCCGGAATATGCGGTTCTACACCCAGTCCAAGGAAGCTTAAACTACTTGTTGAAATAACAGCACCACCGATTGTTAAAGTAGCTTTTACAATCATAGGGGCTAGCGAATTTGGTACGATATGCTTAAATATAATCGAACTGTCAGAAGCTCCTAATGCTCTAGCAGATTCTACAAACTCGTAATTGGAAATTTGCATTACGGTAGCGCGCATTGTTCGTGCATAAGTAGGAATAGAACCTACACTTAGTGCAATGATCAAATTGACCGTATTTGCACCGAATGCAGCGATAATGGCAATAGCTAGTAAAATACCAGGTATCGCATATAAAATGTCAAGCAGTCGCATGATGATGTTATCTGTCTTTTTGCCGTAGTAACCAGAAATAGCTCCAAGCGAACCACCTATAACGGCTGGTATGATTGTTGAGAAGAACCCAACAATTAACGATATTTGAGCACCAAACACGATTCTTGAAAACAAATCGCGACCGAAATCATCTGTTCCAAGCGGATATTGGAGTGTCGGTGTTTGTAAGATTGCAGAGTAATTATTTTGAGTTGCAAAGTCATAATCGAATGTCCATGGACTTACGACAGACAATGAAAACATAAAAATGATAAAAAACATACCGAAAATGGCCATTGAATTCCGTAGAATTTTACTCCACATTTTTTGCCACTTCTCAATAGAAGAAGCATCTTTCTGTCGAGCCTTTTTAATAAGACCCAACCCTAGCAGGAAAGAAAATAGATTCCCTGTTAAGACTGGTATAAGTAAAACGATGCCGATTGGCAGCATCCATTTTGGTGCAGATGTTGGCGTTACATATTTTGCAACCAGAATTAGCATTGCTGCATAAATTATCGCAAGTACAATAAACGCACCCATTGCTAGTAAAAAGCTATCAATTACATATGGTTTGAAAATGTTTAACACCGATATCCCAATGATAAAAAGCTGAGTTAAAAATGCATAGGTAGCAAATGTATATTCAGGTACTTTGTTTTTTGAAACTAATGAAAATCCATAGCTGCTTGCAAAAATATTTCCAACGAGTACTGTCAAAATCAACGGGTATCCAAGGATACGAGTTCGTTTTTTAATCTCTCTATCATTCGCTAAATCTCTTTTAATAGACTTTGAGATTAACCATACATAAAGAGTAGTTAGCAAATAAATAACGAAAAATGCTAAAACAATCGGTCGAAGAGCTTGGGTATTGAAATTGAAACTATAAAGTAAAAAAAGTAATGAAAAAATAGCAGAAAAGGATAATGTAAAATGAGCATTCCCATATTCCTGTGTAATTTTCAATAGAAGCTTTAGGTTTGATATGACCTTCACATTATCCCTCCTTTTTCATTTTTGAGCGAATTCGCGGATCAAAAAATGCATAAGTAATGTCTATTATTAAGTTAACAATTGAAATCGTAATGGCAATATAGACAACCCCACCTAATATTGCAGGAATATCCGGTATAAACTGCTTATCTACGATGTAGCTTCCGATTCCACTAATGTTAAAGACTTTCTCCGTTACCGAAGCCCCGCCTAACATTCCGCCAAATAAGAGCCCAATCACCGTAATAATTGGAATCATTGCATTTCGAATCGCATGCTTAGAAATGACTTTTCTTTCATTTAATCCTTTTGCTTTTGCCGTAATAATATAATCCTCGTTTATGACCTCAAGCATCGATGAACGGGTCATCCTTGCAATCGAGGCACATAGAGAGGTGCCGAGAACAACTACTGGTAAGACCAGAGATAACCAATTATGTGGATTATACGTTGCAGGGAACCAACTCAGTTCAAGAGAGAATGTTAAAATAAAAATTAACCCTTGCCAGAAACTCGGTATTGAAAGGCCGATTAACGCTACAATCATAAATGTATAATCAAAGAATGAATTTGGGCGAATAGCTGAGATAATCCCAACAGGAATCGCAATGATTACCGCCATCACTAACGATAGAATGGCAATTTTAAGAGTTACAGGAAATTTATTGGCGATACTAGCAATGATGTCTTCTTTCCCTGCAAAGGAAGTCCCTAAGTCGAAGGTAAATAGACCGGATAGGGATTGCCATAATTGAGCTAAATATGGTTGGTCCAATCCGTAAAGACGATTAAAATTCGCTATTTGCTCAGGCGTAGCTTCGATACCTAGAATATTTCGCGCTGGATCTAAAGGTGAAATATAAAGAATGGTAAATACGAGTGTTGCCACACCTAAGATGACAAAGAGAGTCTGTAATACACGCTCGAAAATAAATTGAACAAATGGATTACTATATAGAAGTAATAACATATACATCAAAATACCGGGAATGGCTGAAATCAATAAAAAATTCCGATTAGTCATTTGCTGTTTAAAGTAATAATGATATGAATACTTCTCAAAGCCCAGTGAATTTACTTGCTTATCTACTTCCTTTTGAAGCTTTCCTTGTACAAGTAAATCTACATTTTTGTTCATTTGTTCAGTGGATAAAGATTCATGGAAAAATTCCGCTTTTGTTTTTTCTTGAGATAAAAACTGTTGTCTCCATGTATCAAGCAGCCCTTTTGAGATGAACTCCTCTTCACAGCGTTTATAAGCTTCAGCATACTGATTCTGACCTTTTTTCAGATAGAATAATAGGAAGGTGACGATATGAACTGGCAGCCCCAGAACAAATAAAAGAATTCCGTAGAAATTTCCTCTGTTTATTAACTTTTGATAAGTGGAGCTAAAAAACTTGGAAGTTTTAGTATTTTGAATATTTATGCTATGATTCATCGATTGCCTCCTTTCTTCCAGAAATAACTTCATCTTGTAATAATAGCCTCTCTATATTAAACTATTCCTAGTGGTATAGTAAAGTATGGAAACGTTTATGTCAATATAACCAATTATTACTTTTTTTATAAAGGAAGGTACACATGAATAATACATTATTAGAGGTGAAGGACCTTCAAGTTTCATTCATAGGTGATGAAAAAGAGTTTGAGGCTGTGAAAGGGATTAGCTTTCATGTTGAAAAAGGGGAGACATTAGGGATTGTTGGTGAGTCTGGAAGTGGTAAAAGTGTCACTGCCAGGTCCATTATGCGATTACTACCATCACCGCCAAGTTTTTTGAAAACTGGGGAAATTAATTTCCAAGGAAAGAATCTCATTGAGCAAACAGAAAAAGAAATGGAATCAGTACGCGGGCAGCATATTAGTATGATTTTTCAGGATCCAATGACATCGTTAAATCCAACGATTCGTATCGGGGAGCAAATTGCTGAAAGTTTGAAGAAACACCAACAGGTCTCGAAGGAGGAGTCATACAAAAAAACCATTGAATTGTTAGAACTGGTAGGGATAAAAAATAGTGAAAAGCGCTATTCACAATATCCCCATGAATTTTCTGGCGGTATGCGTCAAAGAGCAATGATTGCAATGGCATTGGCATGTAATCCAGCCCTTCTGATTGCAGATGAACCAACAACGGCCTTAGATGTAACAATTCAAGCTCAAATACTGGCATTAATGAAAAGCATGCAAGAAAAGTTAGGTACTTCTATCATATTAATCACACATGACTTAGGCGTAGTAGCGGGAATGTGCGATCGTGTCATTGTGATGAAAGAGGGGGAGATTGTTGAAGAAGGCACAACAGAAGAAATCTTCAACAATCCAAAGCATGACTATACGAAAAGGCTATTAAATGCTTTACCTAAACTTCATGAAAAAAAAGAGGCGAAAAGAGCGCCGTTATTAAGTGCGAATCTAGATTCTTCTAAGCCACTCCTTGAAATTAAATCATTAAAAAAACATTTTAACTTAGGTCATGGCGATATCTTAAAGGCTGTAGATGATCTGTCTTTTGCAATCTATCCTGGAGAAACTCTTGGTTTAGTGGGGGAGTCAGGTTCAGGCAAATCTACAACAGGACGTACTATTTTACAATTGCATGAGCCGACAGATGGAGATGTTCTATATAAAGGAATTCCTATTACGCGTCTATCCAAAAAACAATTAAAAACAATGAGAAGACATATGCAAATTATCTTTCAAGATCCGTATTCTTCATTAAATCCTCGAAAAAAAGTGTTGGATATTATAGGAGAAGCATTGGATTTACATGGTCTTGCAAAAAATAAAGAAGATCGTAGAACGCGTGTCGAGGAATTATTAGAATTGGTAGGACTAAATAAAGCACATGCAAGTCGCTATCCCCATGAGTTTTCTGGTGGGCAACGTCAACGTATTGGAATTGCACGTGCATTAGCAGTTGATCCAGAGTTTATTGTTTGTGACGAGCCATTATCTGCATTAGACGTTTCGATTCAAAAACAAATTGTCGATCTATTAAAAGATTTACAGCATCGTCTCGGTTTGACTTATTTATTCATTGCTCACGATTTATCTATGGTTAAACATATAAGTGATAGAGTAGCGGTGATGTATGGTGGGAAAATCGTAGAGCTCGCAGAAAGTGAGGAATTATACTCAAACCCTCAGCATCCTTATACAAAAGCTCTTTTGCAATCTATCCCCATACCAGATCCGACTATCGAAAAGAAAAAAGCTAGAGTACTAGACAAAGAATCCAATGTAAACAAGTACGATGTTCAAAACACGGTATTAAAGGAAGTATCTCCAAATCATTGGGTAGCCGTTACTGAAAATTGATAATGAAAGCAACGAATCTCTTTGAACTCTGATGTTCAAAGAGATTTTAATTTATATTCAGTAGTAATAATGAGATGTTTCGGCAAATATAATATATGATATGGAGAAATAAAATATAAATTTCTGGGGAAGGGGCTGTGACACGTGAATTATGAAGCAATGACAAAATCTATTAATATCTCACAAAAAAGAATGGAAGCCGATTTTATCCTAAAAAATGCCTATATAGCAGATGTATTTTCTTTATGTTGGAGGAAAGCAAATATTGTTGTTGCAGATGGGAAAATCATAGCTCTTGATGAGAAGGATGAATTTACGGCGAGATTAGTCGAGGATGCAAATGGTCGATATGTCATCCCTGGTTTAATCGATACTCATATTCATATTGAATCTTCAATGTTGCCTCCATCCCAGTTTAGTCAAATTCTTTTGCCTCACGGAATTACCTCTGTCATTACTGATCCGCATGAAATCGTAAACGTTTCAGGTTCAAAAGGAATGCAATTCATGCTGGATGATTCAAAAAATGCAAAGATGGATATTTACTATATGCTGCCATCCAGTGTGCCGTGTACCTCTTTCGAAAATTCAGGTGCAGTGATGAAGGCGAAGGACTTAGCACCATTCCTTCAAAATGAACAAATTTTAGGACTTGCAGAAGTAATGGACTTTCCTGCTGTTTTGGAAACAGATTCAGATATGATCGATAAGTTATCCCTTGTGAAATCGGCCAATAAACTTATCGATGGCCATGGTTCAGGGCTCACTAGAGAACAGCTACGTGGCTATCGCGCGGCAGGAATTCAAACAGATCATGAATGTGTATCGGCAGAAGAAGCGCGTGAACGAGTTAAACAGGGAATGTATGTGTTAATAAGAGAGGCTTCTGCAGCGAAAAACTTAATAGATTTATTGCCTGCTGTTACGCCGGCGAATGCTCGCCGATTTGCATTTTGTACAGACGATAAGCATCTTGATGAGTTAATTGAAAAAGGAAGCATCGACTATGCGGTTTCCCTCGCTATCAAACACGGAATGACCCCGTTACAAGCCATTCAGCTAGCTACTTTAAATGCGGCGGAATGCTACCGTCTTTACGATAGAGGGGCAATTGCGGAAGGATATATAGCTGACTTTGTCATGCTAGAAGATTTACAAAAGATGACGATTTCAGCAGTATGGAAAAATGGCGATAAGGTAGCGCAAGATGGCAAGGTGCTTTATGAAGCAGAGAACACGGCAAATATCGATGAATCCATTCTGAATTCAGTTCATATTCCTAGTTTATCTGCCGATGATTTGGCCATTCCATTTAAAGAAGGGAATCTAGCAAATGTTATAGGTATTATGCCGAATCAAATCACGACACAGCATCTTGAAAAGGAAGTAGATGTTGAAGATGGTGTATTCGTACCATCTATTGAAAAGGATTTATTGAAACTGGCAGTAGTAGAACGTCATCGTTTGTTAGGTACTATAGGCTTAGGAATTGTACATGGCTTCGGCTTGAAAGAAGGAGCTGTCGCAACAACAGTTGCACATGACTCACATAATGCGATTGTTGTTGGAACAAATGATGAGGATATGCTATATGCTCTAAAGGCTCTACAAGAAATGCAGGGAGGATTAGTAGTTGTAAAGAAAGGAAAGGTAATTGGATCTCTTGCTTTACCGATTGCAGGACTAATGACGACACTTGATGCAGATAAAGCGGCAAGAAAGATGAAGGAAACTCATAAGGCACTCCATGAGATTCATCCAGACCTTTACTTCCATCTCTTCTTAACACTTTCGTTTTTAAGTTTGCCAGTTATACCGGAAATTAAATTAACGGATACAGGTTTGTTTGATGTGAGGAGTTTCCAGCATATTCCCATAGAGGTGACTAAAAAGAACGTTTCACAAGTTTAGTAAATAGCACAATTGGTACTTTAACTTAAATTCTGTTCTATAGGTAGACTAGCATCGAGAGCGGCTTCATTTAATTTCCATTGAAAGATACTTTGAAAAAATATAAAATGCCAACATGCTCAGTTAAGTCAATCAAAAGAAACTTCCTCATCTAAAAGATCCCAATAGAGCTATGCATGAAAAAGGAACTCCATTATCATTACTCAAGTACTTATCAAGCGAAAGATTACTACCTTTACGAAAAATCTTACTGTTCAATCGTAACTTGAAACTTTTACTTTTAAAATTTCGTATTGAAAAAGGAAAACGATTTTATATATAGAATAACCTTTTATGTAGTACTTTTTTGATTAATTGGTAATGATAGTTATGAAATGGATAATTGTTATGGGATTAGAGGAGGAAGTTAAAATGAGTGAGAACTTACACTTAGAAACAACGATAAGCGGGAAGGAAAAACATTATTCTCCAGATAAATTTATAAATAAAGTAAAAAAATACGGGGCCAATTTAGGATTTAAAGCGTTATATAGTGTAGCAATCTTATATTGTGCGTTAAAAAGTCCAGATTTACCTAAAGAACACAAACTCATGATATTAGGTGTGCTAGGCTATTTTATTCTCCCAATTGATTTGATTGGAGACATGTTACCCGCTGTAGGTTTGGCAGATGATATTGTCATTATTACTAAAGCCGTTTCGGTTATTTATTCATCTATTACAGATGAAATGAAGGAAGAAGCCCATGAAGTCTTAAAGAAGATTTTTGGGGACAAGTATCTACCTTCTATCGAGTACGAAATTTAACCTAACTAATACCATTGAAGACTTGAAATCATATGAGGTGATGTACGTTGTTAAAACGAATAACTTTTCTCGTCATAGCTATTGTACTTGCAAGGCCGATATATGATTTCGGCTCACAATGGCTGGATGAAGCCAAGCATTTTTTCAGTGATAATGAAGTAACCATCCAGGATGCAACCACTGATGTATTATCTACAGTGAACTCTGCAAAGGATAATCTTGTGAGTACAGCAGCAGATACATTGATTACAATGGATGTGGATTTGCCGGATAGTGTCCAAACAGTAGAGGAGCTTGAGGATTCCTTTTACTATTATTTAAGTAGATGGGAAACGAATTTTGAAATCCATTATGTTGGCAGTACTGCAGATATTGAAAACCTTATTCAAACGGCTGTTAATCAAGCGGCAAGTCGGGATCATTATATTCTGGGTCATCTAGCAGACCGTAAGATTGAGTATGAGTATAGCAGTTTCGATGCGAAAATAAAGGTTCACCAAACCTACCTAACGAACCTAGCCCAAGAGCAAGTTGTAAACGAAAAAGTAGCAAGTATCCTATCCACCGTTTCACCTGATGAAATGACCGATTTTCAGAAGGTGAAATTTGTGAACGATTATATTGTCAAATCTACAGCCTATAGTACTGAATCGACAGCAAGTCCACATAGTGCATATGCTGTGTTGCAAGAAAATAAAGGGGTTTGCCAAGGCTATGCTTTATTAGCTTTAAAAATGCTCCAAGACCTGGGTGTGGAAACTCAATATGTTGTTGGTGAAGTTTACACGGGTGGACATGCATGGAATCTAGTAAAGGTAGATGGAAATTGGTATCATCTTGATACAACCTGGAATGATCCAACGCCAGATCGTCAAAATGTTGTTCGCTATGAATATTTCTTAATTGATGATGCGAAAATGGAGCTCGACCATACTTGGATTCAGGCAGATTATCCAAAAGCTTCAGATACGAATTTTGACTTTATGGCACAAATTGACCATGCATATGAGCAGGATGGTTTGATTTATTATAGTAATGTAGATGATAATAATATCTTATATCGAATGGATATGAAAACGGGAGAAACGGCACGTCTAACAGATAGCCGTGCACAATTTATTGTAGGATTTGGGGACTGGATCTACTTTAGTAATTACTCGAATGGGGCGTATCTTTCGAAAATTCGAACTGATGGAACAGACGAGTCGATCTTGTATCATGAAGAAGTGGATAACTTATTTGTAGAGGATGGTTATTTATATTTCTCTACAGATCAAGGATTAAAGAAAATGGAATTATAGTAAGAGAAGCCGGATCACATTTGAAGTGAGCGGCTTCTTTTTTGATAACAGTATTATGGATGTAATGCGTACTGTGCTCTTTTGGCAATACTTTCAATGGGATTTTCATCACATAACATATAGGTGATATTTGGGTAGTCTTTGTGAATTAATTGCTGTAAATAGTTTAGTATGAAAGGATGATGCTTTAAAATACCGCCATTAAAATAGAGCGTGAACGCTTCATTCTCATACGAAAGTTTAGCAAGTGCAGCTTTAACTAATGAAAATAGCTCGTTAGAAGCCCATTGCGAAATATAAATGGCTTTCTCGTCCCCAAGTGCAGCTGCTTCATGTAAGACAGAACTAATACTAGCTGTCAGGGCATTCGTATAGTTCGGTTGATAAAGCCAAGTCATAAGCTTGTCGATTGAATCAATCTGAAGCTTCTCAAATACGAGTTTTTTTAGAATAGTTGATTTCTCCAGGTTGTCTTCTGCTCTAAAAATGGCTTTTATAATTTGGCTCCCAATCCAATAACCACTGCCTTCATCGCTTGCGCGGTGTCCCCATCCCCCTGCACGAACAATCTTACCTTTTCCGTCTGTCGCATATGCTATGGATCCTGTCCCTGATATTAATAAGGCGCCAGAATTGTTGCCAACCAAACCAAGAAGGGTTGCTTGAACATCGTTTTCAATTATAAGCTCGTTAATGCGAAAAGCTGTATTTTGAAGGCTTTGATTCACGATATGGGTAACGGTTTCTAAATCTGGTATTGTATCGATGCCTGCTATAGCGAAAACAGCTACATCGATTGTTTCAACATTCGTTGCAAGATAAGCATCTTTGAGTAGGTGACTCAGTACCTCAATCATTGCATTTGCACCTATTGTTTGATAATTAGTTCCGGGTGCTGTTTTTTCAAAAAGCCATTCTCCCCCTGTTGATCGAATGGTTAGTGTGGTTTTAGTTGCACCGCCATCTACTGCCAAAATCGTTGCCTCTTTCATTCCATAGTCCATCCTTTTAGAAATTTGTGAAGCTGTTCTTCACTGTTGCAGATTTTTTCATTTTTCTGATTTACCCATTGACCGAATAATGGAGTGATTTCTTCAGATTGCAGAAGAGAATTAAGCATGGTTTCAGATGAAGGCCCACCTTTAAGTGTGCGTACCTTAACAAAAAAATCAGGCTTTAAAGCATTATAAAAATGCTCTTTAGAAATCTTTAAGGGCTTACCTGTTATTTCAACACATTTTTCATTTGCCAGATCCCACGTTAAGTTCTCGAGGGATTCTTTTTTTGCTTCAAATAGAGTTTTGATACAGCTGCTTACTATACGATGGGACTGTCTAAATGAGATGTTTTCTGAACGTACTAGTGAATCTGCAAGCTCGGTCACATTTGCAAAACTGCTTTCTGCACGCTTTCGAAGCTTTTCTTTATTAACATCCATCGTAACAATCAGGCTTCCAAAAAGTTTATAGATTCCACATAACTTTTCCATTGCTCGCCATAGGTAAGGTTGCATATCATCTTCAGTATCAACGATATCACCAAACGGTGTATTATGAATCATTTGTAAGACTGTTTGAGCATCGCCTACAACTGAGGACAATAAAGCCCGCGTATGCTCAAGGGAGACTGGATTTCGCTTCTGGGGCATGATGGAACTGATCTGGACATAAGGGCTTGCTAAACAAAAGGCATTAAATTCTTGTGTCGCCCATTGCAAAAAGTCTTGTGATGTACGTCCCAAATTTAGTGCAGCAAGCTGTGTGACACTCGCAGCTTCTGCAATGTAGTCTGCACCTGCAACAGCGTCCCAAGCATTCTCGATCATTCCATCAAATGCAAGAAGCTCCTCCATGCGTTCGCGGTTAATCATAAACCCTGTGGTTGTTAATGCTGCAGCACCCATGCTACTTTGGTTAATCGTTTCAAAGGCTGCCTGCATTCTCTTAAAGTCTCTTGTTAGTTGGTCAATCACTGCCTTTAAATAATGGGCAAAGGTTGTTGGTTGTGCTTGCTGTGTGTGGGTATATCCAAGCATGATCGTATCGACGTGTTCTTTGGCAAATGCGATAAGGTGGGAACGCAAGTGTAGTAGTTCTGCCATTAAGGATAGTATTTTTTTTCGTAATGTCATTCGGTAGATGGCAATTCCCATATCGTTCCGACTTCGCCCAATGTGTAAATTACCTGCAACATCTCCAGCTAATTCAATGAGTTTACTTTCAATGCGAAAAAATAAATCTTCAAACTGCGGATTATATTCTTGTTGTTCATAGAATGCCAAATCTAGCTTTGCAATCGCTTGCCCAATTTGCCGAGCTTCATTTTCTGTCACCAGCTTTTGTTCTTCAAGCATTTTTAAATGAGCAATATGAATTTGTAGCATGGATGTTAAAAAATTTCTTTTTGCTTCGTCATAGGCGGGTTGAAGCACGATTTGACGGTAGCTATTGGAAGGGAAATGCTTTCCCTCTTGTTCATCTATTCGACTTTTATAATCCTCAAACATAAAAACACGCCTTTCGCAAAAATACTATAAATTTTTTGCTTCATTCAATTTGAAAGCAATAAAGGTCGATATCAACTTTGACAGCTTCATCGACCTTCATCACTACTTATTACTATTAAATGTTAGGCGGCATTTTTCCTTTGGGCTAGGACAGTTGGTAAAACCATCCCTATAAGAACTAGTACAATCCCAAACAACTGCAGGATTGTAAGTGTTTCGTGTAATATTATGACTGATGCAATAATTGCTACAGGTAATTCCATTGCACTTAAAATAGATGATAGGGCACCACCCACCTTTGGAACGGCAATTGAAAATAAAAGTATCGGTAATATTATCCCGAAGATACCCAGGATAATCCCGAAAATCCATAAATTTGTTTTAAATAATGTACCATTCCAAACAATCTCGGGTGATAAGAAGATTGAAATGACAATCACGGCAACAAGTGACATGAGGAATGTGCGTGTAATTGTAGACATTCCTTCAATTTGTCTTGAGTTAACTTGAATGAAAATCGCAAAGCTTGTAGCTGCTAATAAGCCATAAACCCATCCCTGCCAAGGAATTGTTGAAAGATCTGTATCTAGAACGCCCGCAGCGAGTAATGTTCCACCGAATAAAAACAATAGCGAGAGCGCTTCAAATCGGTTTGGTAATCTCTTGTGTATCATACAGTCAATAAAAAGACCAATCCAGGTGAATTGGAAAAATAGCACAACGCCAAGTGAAGCGGTTAGGTAATTTAAGGCGAGTCCATAAATCATACCTGTATTAGCAGTTAAGGCACCAGCTGCCAAAATTGTGATAATACCAGATTTATTTATTTTTGGTATAGACTTGCGTGTGAATAGGAATAAAATAAGTGCGAGTACAAATCCTACAATATATTGACTTGTTACAGCTTCACTGGTAGTGAATCCGTGTCCCATCGCCACTTTAATAATCGTTGATAAAACCCCATAACTACTCGATGCAATGACGATTAGCAGTGGGTATAATAGCTGTGATTTCATGATGTAAAACCTGCATTTCTAAATAATAGTTTTGACCATATGGAAAAATGGTTCATCGATAATCGTCCAAGGTTCTGTAACTACATAGCCCAGACGCTCATATAATTTCTTTGCTTTGACCTTTTGTGTTTCGACATTTAATGAGACTTTCGTATAGTCGTTAGAAAGGGCAACTTCCTCTGCAAAATGTAAAAGTGCTGTCCCTATACCTAAGCCACGAGCATTTCTGTGAACACAAACGGTATCGATATAAAATTCGTCAGGATAAGCTTCCACATCGATGGAAGTAATTGGTGCGTTTTTTTGTTCAAGCCAGCGTTGTAAGCTAGCATCTAATTTTGCGCCAACTTGTCCGTTATATACGACTAGTATGCCTAAAATGTCCTTCGTTACTTCATCTTCTGCAATATAAGTATGTAAGTAAGAGTGACGATTGTCAGTTCTCCTAAAAAGTACCTCAAGACATGCGAGAATTTGAGATGTTTCAGTTTCACCTGTTAATCGGTTGGCAATGTCCCCAATAGCTTCATAAATAAGCGGAGCTGTGTTTGGGGCATCATCTAATATAGCTTTTCTTATGTAAAATGTCATGTGTAATCTTTCCTTTCATTAAAATTATAACAAATTCTTGAAGGAAGATATGTCCTTTTCACCTGTCTGAATTGTTTTAAATTTTAAGATTTCGTTAATTTTATGTTACGCTGAATTAAGTAAAAATTCGGAGGTCTAACAACTCATGAGTGAGTCTAATAAAGATTTCGTATTAGTATACGGAGACGCTTTTGTTGATTATATAGCCAATGACAGAACCAATACATCGTTTACAACATTCTTAGGTGGGGCTACAGTAAATGTTGCAGCGGGAATTAGTCGAATCGGTGCTCCCTCATCTTTAATCACAATAACAGGTGACGACGAGACTTCAAAATTTGTTCGAGATGAACTAAATCAAGAAGGTGTAAACCTGGATTATGCCATTGTTTCACCCGAAAAACGTGTTAGCGGTGTTTACGTTCATTTAACAGAGGAATGTGAGCGTATTTTCAAAGATTACGTTGATGAGGCGCCTGATTTACAAGTAATACCTGAGCAGTTAAATGAAGAAGCGTTTAAGAAGGCTTCTGTATTTAATGTGTGTTCCGGAACAATGTTTCATCCTACAGCACTTGAAACAACTAAAAAAGCTGTAGAAATGGCAAAGGATAAAGGGGTAGTCATTGCAATCGATGCCAATATCCGTCCGCTACGCTGGAGCAGTGAAGATATTTGCCGTGAAACGATTACTGCATTTTTTGAAGATGCCCATATCTTAAAATTAACAGATGAAGAGCTATTCTTCCTTACAGAAACTACTAGTATACACGATGGAATTGAAAAGTTAAATCAATACCTAGTACCGATTGTGCTAATTACTGTGGGGGCCGATGGTGCATATGCAGTATTAAATGGTGAAGTGATTCATGTACCGACTCAAAAGGTCGAAGCAGTCGATACAACTGGTTCTGGAGACGCATTCATGGCGGGTGTCTTACGCTTTGTCCACTTTAATGGATTACCAACAACTCATGATGAACTAGTTAAATGTGTAAGCTTCGGAAACCGTTTAGGCGCTTTCGCTGCTACAAAGCCAGGTGCTTTAACAGCCTTACCACATTATGATGAAATAAAAGAATGGCTTTAAAATAAAACCGACAGCAAATGCTGTCGGTTTTCGCGTTAATAATGGCCAAAATCAATTTTGGATGCCCTTTAAGAGCATGAGGTGCTTGTTGGGACAAGTTACGATTCGGGATGCAGTCATTAAGGGAATGAATTGCAAGGTAAGATCTGACAGCTATGAAAAGAAATTGAATCTAACAAACAGAGCTGCTCTATGATTTCCATCAAAAACCTACCTTTAACTAATCATCTTCCGTTTTGTCTAAACTAATATATAGTGAGTTATCCGGGAGAACTTGGGCGAAATATACTTCCTTCATATCGATATTTTTCTTTTTCAATTTATGAATAACCCATTCTTCGGTTAGGTCTAACTCCATTAGATTTTTTCTTACAATTTCCCCACTTACAATTATTTCTGTAGGTAAATGGGGGGGGAGAGTAAGGGCTGATTTGGTATCTTCCTTTGTTGCATTGGCGAAGGCGGGCTTCTTTAAAACACTAAGCTCCCCATTCGTTTCAAATACAGCATAATGTACTTCGTTAAAGGAGAAAATCCCTTGTTCTCTTAATAGCATTCCCAGTTCGTCTGTATGAAGGCGGGCTTTTTTCATCCCCTTTCTAATGATGGTGCCATTTTGAATGAGAATGGTCGGTCGGTCATCAATCAGAATCCTTATTTTTGAAAAGTTTAAAGTAAGATAACTTGTTAAAAGAGTAAGGAGAGTCCAACAAATTAGTGCAGTAAACCCATCCCAATAATCCGTGTTATGCTGAGTGGAAACCTCTGCTGTAATAGAACCAATTGTAATACCGGTGATGTAATGGAAAAAGGTTAATTGACTAAGTTGCTTTTTTCCGATTATTCTCGCTAGTACTAGAATGGTGAAGAAGGATAGTATTGATCTTAAAATTGTTTCCCCTAAGTGAAAATTACTAAAACCATCCATCGAAATATCTCCTTTCGCTAATACATTTAGCATGAGCGGAAGGAAGGAACTGTATGCAAACGAAAGAATGTGGAAATATAAAAAAACTGCATCTCAAGGGTTAGATGATTTCTAGCCTTTGGGGTGCAGTTCTAAAATAGTTTAGACGTTCGATACGCCGTAAATCGAATGAATAAGATGAGGGTTGCTGACAAAGCCTTCTTTTATCCTGACTTCATGCATTTTATTTTGATAAGAGAACTTAAAAATACCATTATCGAAATCTGTCCCTATTTCTTTAAAGAAAATCCCTTCGATGGATACGGATTTAGGGCATGTGAAGACAATTTTGTAATTTTCTAGTTCTTGGATAACGTATGCACGCACACCTTTTTCGAATATGCCATGTTCTTCATCTGCGAGAGGGCGTTTTACGGCAACGATGTGAAAATCAACAAATGGGACTTCTTTTAAAAGAACATTTAAGAATGACCCTTTTGTAATCTCTTCCCATCTGCTTTGTGCACTTTGCCCGACAATTATTTGAGTAATATTCTTTTCACGGGCAATCTCGCCAATTACTTTTTGAGTTGGCTGCTTTTCATTATCACGAACAATAAACTCTTCCACTTCAAGTTCTTTGCAAAGATCCGTCCATCTTTCGATATAGCCAGATTTTTCGGCATCAAACGCATCCACTGGTTTCGAATCAATCGTTAATATATAGAGTGGACAATCTAAATACGTCGCAAGTTTATGACCTCTACGAATAAGACGCTCACCATTAAGTCCGTAATATACACAAACTAAAATACTTTCATCCATTCTTTTTAAATGCTTCATAGATAGTTTGCTCCTCTTACTAGTAGTTTGTTATTAAAATATAACAATTATTTTCAAGCAAAAAACTGTATAAATAAGCAAAAGTAAATGCGAATTGAGTGCATCTAATACATTCCTATTGTATACTTATTATTGTAATATTTAATCTTAATAATAGTAAAGAAATTCAAAATTAACATTTTTGTAAATAGTTGAGATTTTGGAATTTAACTTTATGACACATTATTATGAAGTGAGTCATTTTGTAAGTCAAGTGGATAGAGTGAATTCATATAATTTTAAATTTGTGCTATGTTACAAAATTAGGAGGTATTAGCTTGTGACAATCGAAATTGCCATCATACTAATTCCGTTTATTATGGCAGCATTGATTCCCTTATTTAATAGGCGACTGCAAAGGAGATTTATAGGTTGGGTCGTTCTCGTAATTCCTGTTAGTTTATTCCTTATTCTGACTACATATATCCCTCGTATAGCAAGTGGTGAAACCTTTTCCCATACCTATGAGTGGATCCCCTCATTTAATATAAATTTCACGACATATATAGATGGCTTAAGCTTGATATTTAGTTTGTTAATAACTGGTGTCGGAAGTTTAGTGATATTGTATTCCATCTTTTATCTATCAATGAAAGAATCACTACATCATTTCTATTGTTATTTATTACTTTTCATGGGAGCAATGCTAGGCGTTGTATTCTCGGATAATTTAATGGTTCTATATGCCTTTTGGGAATTAACGAGTGTTTCATCCTTCCTCTTAATTGCATTTTGGCATCATCGGAAAGCCTCTAGAGCAGGTGCAAGAAAATCCATGACAATAACGGTATCAGGTGGCGTAGCCATGCTGGTAGGTTTTTTAATGCTTTATGCCATGTCCGGAACATTCAGTATTAGAGAAATTATAGGAAATGTTGATGAGATTAGTGGACAGGTCTTATTTATTCCTGCGCTTGTTTTAATTTTACTGGGTGCATTTACCAAATCTGCGCAGTTTCCCTTCCATATCTGGCTTCCCGATGCGATGGAAGCACCAACACCTGTTAGTGCCTATTTACATTCGGCAACAATGGTTAAGGCTGGAATTTACTTAGTCGCACGTTTTACACCTGTTTTCGGTGGAGAAGTGGTCTGGTTCTGGGCAGTCACTGGAGTTGGTTTGTTAACGCTATTTTGGGGCTCATTTAATGCCGTAAGACAATCTGATTTAAAAGCAATACTAGCTTTTTCCACCGTTAGTCAACTCGGTTTAATTATGAGTTTATTAGGTTTGGGTTCTGTTGCCGTTTATTTAGGCTACTCAACGAGCACTGTTATCTATACGCAAGCAACTTTTGCTGCACTCTTCCATTTAATTAATCACTCGACCTTTAAAGGTGCACTATTTATGATGGTCGGAATTGTCGATCATGAAATCGGAACTCGTGACATTAGAAGACTAGGCGGGCTAATGTCGATCCTTCCATTTACATTTACGATTGCATTAATTGGTTGTTTTTCCATGGCAGGGTTACCGCCATTTAATGGTTTCTTGAGTAAAGAAATGTTCTTTGCTGCTACAGTTAGCATTTTGAATTTAGATATTTTCTCTCTTGCAAGTATAGGTATATTTGTTCCGATTATAGCTTGGATTGCAAGTGTTTTTACCTTTATTTACTGTGTCATTATTGTAAGCAAAACATTCTTGGGAAAAGTCAAACCAGATATTTTAGAAAAGAATCCACATGAAGCACCGGTTGGTATGTTAATCTCTCCGTTTATTTTAATTGGGCTAGTCATTGCAATTTTCTTCTTCCCCAATATTTTAGGTACGTATATTTTAAAGCCAGCAATGTCGAGTGTGTATCCAACATTCCCGGCCGAAGCTGAAATGACACCGCATATTCACGCATGGCATGGATTTAAACCTGAGTTATATATGACGATCGGCGTTATTCTAGTAGGTATTCTTTTATATCGATTCATGAAACACTGGATAAAGATATACCGCATTTTCCCTCAAAATTGGACTCTCAATGCTATCTATGAAAGAGTCATTACAACGAGTGAGAATATGTCGGAAAGTATAACTAAACGATATATGAATGGTCATTTAATGCACTACTTTATCTATATATATGTAAGCTTTGTTGTAATTGTTGCGGGCACTTTCTTGGTCCTTGAAGCATTTGCCTGGAATCCAAGCAAAGATGCTCCTGTAGAGAACTATGAATTACTATTAATATTTGTTGTGATTTTTGCGGCAGTTGCCCTTATTTTTGCAAAATCACGTATTACTGCTGTTTTGTTAAACGGAGTAATAGGTTATGCGATTGCATTCTTTTTCGTTATATTCAGAGCACCGGATTTAGCCCTTACACAGCTGGTTGTGGAATCTGTAACAACGGCATTATATTTAATCTGTTTTAAATATTTAGCAGAGCTAAAACCCGAGCCATCCTCTAAACGACTAAAACTATCAAATGGTCTAATTTCAATTCTAGTAGGAGCAACAGTGACGCTGATTGGTTTGGCGGTCATCAACTACGAGAAATTCGAATCTATTTCGGCTTACTTTGAAGATTCATATAAATTAGCCGGGGGTAAAAATATTGTTAATACCATTCTTGGGGACTTCCGTGCCTTCGATACGATGCTGGAAGTAGTTGTTCTCTTTATAGCCGGATTAGGTGTTTATGCACTTATTAAGCTAAAAGCAGCGAAGAAGGGGGATGCTGACACTTGAAAATAAATGATGTGATATTAAGAACAGTCGTTAAAGGGGTTGTATTCATCATTTTAACCCTCGGTGTTTACCTCTTCTTTTCAGGACATAATGCCCCGGGCGGCGGTTTTATTGGAGGTCTGGTTCTAGGATCGGGAATCGTTCTTCTTTATATTACTTATGATCTTGAAACAGTTCATAAGAAAATGCCTTTTGACTTTAAAAAAGTGGCGGGTCTTGGTGTCCTTTTAGCCACAGGATCGGCCATTGGGGCAATCTTTTTCGATGCTCCGTTTTTATCGCAAACTGATATCTACTTTACATTTCCCGTTATAGGGGAAAAACATTTAACAACAGTTACCATTTTTGAAGCAGGTGTTGCATTAACCGTAATTGGCACGCTTGTTACGATTATCTTAAGTATAAGTGAGGATGAATAGTATGGAATCTTTAATGATGATATTAATTGGTGTTCTCGTTGCTGTTGGCACCTATTTAGTCCTCTCTCGAAATTTGATACGTGTTATTTTAGGGACGGCTGTATTATCCCATGCTGTTCATTTACTTATTTTAACAATGGGGGGGCTGAAAAAAGGTGCTGTCCCATTACTAAGTCAATCTGAAGGACCTTTTACTGATGCATTGCCACAGGCTTTGATCTTAACAGCAATTGTGATTAGCTTTGCTACAACAGCATTTCTACTTGTTTTGGCGTATCGGACATATAAAACGAACGGTTCTGATGATTTACAGGAATTGAGAGGAATGCCCGATGAATAACTTACTTGTTGTCCCGCTAATTATTCCAATCATAACTGCAGTGATTCTCGTATTTTTGCGTGAACAAATTGTTCTGCAACGGATTATTAGTATAATTACGATGATTTTTATTAGCATCATTTCGTTTCTGTTACTGAATTTTGTCCAAACAGATGGGATTATTCGGTTAGATTTCAGTGGATGGTTGCCGCCATTTGGGATACTTTTTGTAGCGGATTCATTTTCGATACTATTAGTGTTAACCGCTAATATCTTAACTACTATTTGTTTACTATACGCGTTTTCAACAATAGGGGAACGACATGAAAAAATGTTCTTTTACCCATTTGTTCTATTTTTGATCGCCGGTGTAAATGGATCCTTTTTGACGGGTGATATTTTCAATCTATTTGTTTGTTTTGAAGTCATGCTTTTAGCTTCGTATGTTTTGGTAGCACTTGGCGGAAAAAAGAGACAGCTGCGTGAATCATTAAAATATGTATTGATAAACGTAGTGGCATCTTGGCTGTTCCTAATCGCACTAGCCTTTTTATACGGTACCGTCAAAACGTTAAATATGGCCCATATCGCACAGCGTGTTGCTGAAGCAGGACAAGATCCTCTGCTAACAACGGTAGCCATTCTGTTTTTAATTGTATTTAGTTTAAAAGCCGGGTTACTACTATTCTTTTGGTTACCAGGTTCATATAGTGTACCGCCAACAGTTGTGCAAGCACTATTTGCAGCGCTATTAACAAAGGTCGGCATGTATGCACTAATTCGTACATTCACTCTGATGTTCCCACTTAACCAAGATGTGACACATACGATTATCGGGGTAATGGCGGGTATTACACTTATCGCAGGTTGTATGGGAGCATTGTCCGGACGTGATATTTATACGATTGCTACATATAACGTCATTATTGGTGTCGGATTTATCTTAATCGGATTGGCAGCTGGGACAGAGGCTGCACTAACAGGTGCAATCTATTATTTAATCCATGACATGCTAGCAAAAGCTCTATTATTCTTGTTAGTCGGTATGATGTTTTATGTAAGCGGCGAGTCTGTTGTAAAGAAAATGAGTGGACTTATACAAAACTACCCTTTATTTGGCTGGATTTATTTCTTTGTCATGCTGGCGTTAGCGGGAATTCCACCTCTAAGTGGGTTTATGGGGAAAGTGTTGATCGGGCAGGGCGCAATTGAGGCAGGTTCCTATGTATTGCTTGCTCTTGGCTTTGCATCAAGTATTATCGTTCTCTATTCCTTACTTAGAATATTCCTTGCATCCTTCTTTGGAGAATCGACGATTAGCTATGAAGATCGTAAGCCAATTCCTAAAGCCGCTTATTTATCCTTTATTCTATTAGCTATTACGATTGCCTATGTGGGAGTGGGAGCAGAGACTCTAGCGGTATACGTAAAGGATGCAGCTGAAACACTAATGAATCCATCAATCTACATTGATGCCATTTTAAAGGGGTGAGTTGATGTTCGCACAGTTTTTATTGAATTTATTTCTTGCTCTTTTGTGGCTGTTATTAGTAGATGAACCAGTTCCACAGTTAACAACTTTCTTCACAGGATTTGTTGTCGGGATCGGGATTTTATATGTCATGCATCGATTCTTTGGAACGCAATTCTATCTAAGAAAAGTAATGAAGATTTTATATTTGATACTGTTGTTTATTAAAGAGCTTCTGACCTCTAGCTACGTTGTTATTAAACAAGTTCTGACACCCAATCTTCAAATTACTCCAGGAATCTTTACTTATAAAACAAGTTTAAAGGGAGAGTGGGAGGTAACGGCCTTGGCTTTGCTGCTAACTCTTACACCAGGATCAGTGGTAATGGAAGTATCGGAAAGTGGAGATGTCTTTTATATACATGCCATGGATTTAGAGGAGTCAAAGGAATCAATTATTCGATCAATGGCGAAATTTGAAAAAGCCATTTTGGAGGTGACACGATAGATGAAAGAATCCATTTTGTTATTGGCGCTACTGTTTTTCATGGTTGCCATTGCTTTATTGCTATATCGTGTAATAGTAGGACCATCCATGCCAGATCGTGCCATCGCATTAGACACTATCGGCGTGAACCTAATCTCCGCAATAGCGGTAGTTTCTATCGTCTTATCAACAAAAGCGTTTTTAGAGGCGATTCTGATTTTAGGGATATTAGCCTTTATCGGAACAATTGCCTTTTCGAAGTATATTGAAAGGGGGATTATCGTTGACCGCAAAGGAGATTCTTGAGTGGGTAGCAGTAATTTTGGTTTTAATTGGCTCCATCATTAGTGTGATTAGTGCGTTGGGCCTCATCAAGTTACCAGATGTGTATACAAGATCCCACGCTGCCACAAAAAGCTCAACTTTAGCAGTTTTGGCTTGTTTATTAGGCGCGTTCATTTACTTTTGGAGTCATGATGGATATGTAAGTATTCGTTTAATATTGGGGATTATCTTCGTCTTTATAACAGCCCCGGTAGCTGGCCATTTAGTATGTCGTGCTGCATACCGTTCCCGTGTACCATTAGCGAGAAGCTCGGGGGAAGATGAATTGAGGCCAATCCTGTTTGACGGAGATATAGCAACTGTCACAACTGAAGCAATAAGAAACAAAGAATCAGAAGATAACTAGTTATCCACATGAAAGAACATTCACTTTTTATAAAGAAGTGGGTGTTTTTTTGTTTGTGGATAACTTTTCGCATGTTTTAGGGAGAAATTTAAATTTTCGATGTGGACAAGTAAGTCATCTTGGGATAAAGCTGTGGAGAAAATCGTTAAAGTGGATAGCTGGCTGTAGGATTGTGGATAAGATTTTCCGGATGTATGGAAATTGAAGTACATGAGTAGCGCAAAAAGTAAGTAATTAAAACAGTAGATATTGACAATTTTATACAAATGAAATATAGTACATTACAACAGTAATGTACTAAATATAGAGCGAAATAATGCTACTCGAAAGGAGAAGCTTTCATGCAGTTAAGCAATGACTGTACAACACCCATCTATATTCAAATTGCAGAATGGATTGAAAATGAGATATTGGCGGACCGCTTACAAGAAACGGGGAAGGTGTATTCTCAATATCAGCTTGCGGAGCTTTTTAATATTAATCCAGCAACAGCAGGAAAGGGACTAACAATCCTACTTGAAATGGGAATTGTATATAAAAAACGGGGAATCGGTATGTTTGTGCAGGAGGGGGCTAAGGAGTTGATAGTAGCAAAAAGACGAGATGAAAAGCTGTCAAAGCTTGCAAAAGAGATTGTACAGGAAGCAAAACGTTTATTTGTTACAGACGAAGAGTTATTGGAGTTAATAAAAAAAGTCCAAAGGGAGGGGTAAAGCCCATGATAGAGATTGTTTGTAATCGAGTTGAGAAAAGATTTCGTAGTAAAAATGCTTTGAATAAACTCTCTTGTTCTATTGAAGGGGAAAAAATAATTGGCTTAATAGGAAGCAATGGGGCTGGAAAGTCAACATGGCTAAAGCTTTTGGCGGGCCATTTAAAACCAACTGATGGGGAAATTCGACTCCTTGGCGAAAATCCCTTCAACAATCTGAAGATAGCCACAAATCTAATCTTAATAGAGGATACAATGACCTTTCCTCCCTTTTTCAATCTCGGGGAGTTGTTTAAAATGGCAAGTGATTTTTACCCCAATTGGCAAGGAGCATTAGCTGAAAGACTGTTGGTTTACGCGGAAATTCCGTTAAATAGCTATCACCATCATCTATCAAAAGGACAAGTATCAACGTTTAATCTGATCTATGGTCTTGCAACCAGATGTGCAATTACATTACTGGATGAGCCGATGAATGGAATGGATGAGGGAATTCGAACAGATATGTACCGAGCCATTTTAAAGGAGTATATAGCATATCCTCGAACACTGATTATTTCAAGTCATCATCTAAAGGAAATTGAACATCTACTGGAGGAAATTATGTTAATTGATGAAGGGGAAGTAGTGCTGCATTTACCTCTTGAAGATGTGAAGCAAATGATGGTGCGACTTCAAGGGGACGTAAATGAGATTAAGGAAATGACAAATTATCAGGATGTACTTTATGAAAGACAAGATGCTATAAACTACGAGGCTATTATTGAACGAAATAAGATTGATAGAAGCTATACGCAACAGACGGCCGTACAAATGCAATCAGTATCGGCAAGTGAAGTATGCAAATTTTTAACTACTAAACAGAAGGGTGGAATTGACGATGTCTTTAAATCATAAAACATTTCATCAAGTTGTTCTGATGCAAGCTAAATGGAAGATAAAAGCATATAGTCATGCGCTGGTTCCCCTTTTAATTCTGCAAATCTTTATGGGCTTCATTAATTATGGTGGTGGTAGTGGTATGTCAACTATAGGTAATGGGACATTTTCAGTTAAGATACATTTCTATAGTTTAGATGTGTTTCTTATGGCTACTTGTCTTTGGGCTTTTATTACTGCTTTTTTAATCCAAACAAAGGGCTATCGGCAGTTTGATCTATCTACAGTGACAACTCGAGCAACTGGTAGTATCTCAAATACAATTGTACTAATTGTTTATAGTTTCATCGGCGCTATCATTGTATTTATGTCACTTTATATTTTAGTAGCATTAATTCATCTTTTTAAGGGAATTAGTATGGTTCCGGATGTAAGCCTGTTTAATTTTATGCATTTTTTCATCGCATTTTTAGTACTACTGCTCGCAGCTTCTAGCGGTTATTTTTTGTCGTCACTTTTTAATCTCTCAAAGATAATAGGCGGTGTATTTATTCTTGTGTTGGTGTATTTCTTTTTCCGAGTTCTAGATGAGCAGCTGTTAACCATCTTAAAATTTTATTTTGAAGCAGGATATTCTTTATTTATGGTAAAAGCAATTTTAACCGCTGGCATATTATTTTCACTACCAGTTATTTTTCTTAATAGAAGAGAGGTGGTTAGACGATGACAATACTTATGGTAATTATACCTATGTTCTTACTGTTTATCTTCTTCTCGCTATTTTTATATGTTTCAAAAGGAATGAAATTTAGAAAGTATTTTTGGACGGTTAACAGAATAGGTATAGTATTAATAGGCTATATAGGGCTTGGTTTGTTCGCGTTAATTTATTTATTTTTTACTAGTAATGAAGATATTAAAATTGTATCTTCAGAGGAAATTCAAGAAATTACTAAGGACGAAATGCAGTTCTATAATTTTTTTATGTCTGAAAAGGAAGACAAATTTAATGATAAATATTTAGTTGATGAGTGGTCCATGGAGTTTACCTCTGATGAAGTGACTTTAGCAAAGGAAGTAGAAGATACTTATGGCAATGTTTTTGTCATAATTGATTGGCGTGATGACGCAAGCTCAAATGAGATTTATGCAAAAACATATCAAACACCTTATATCTTCAGAGGAATCAATTTGACAAGTGAACTAACTAAAAATCAGTTTGAATTCACAGGTGATAAACTTCTTGTAAAGAACCCACCTGTTCAACAATTTACTTATAATAGTATCAATCCGAAGATAGAAATCTTGGAGAATCTGCAAGCAATGTATTCAAACAATTCTGTAGTTGACAATTCTGTAACAGGTACAACGTTTCTTTACTTGAATGTTCCAAATCATGTTACTATTATTGATGAGGGTGAGCTTCGGTTTTACCCATAATCTTTGAAATGAATTGAGCGAGTGCTTTGAAAAAACTTCTTAAATTTTGCCTTTTTATAATAGCAATATACTTATTTTTATATATAAATAACCATTGGATTATTACGACCGAGCATATTTATGAATCGGAAAAGGTACCGGAAAGCTTTGATGGCTTTCGAATTACCCAAGTTTCTGATTTGCATGATGCCTTGTTTGGGGACAATCAAGCCAAACTCGTGAAAAAAGTAGCGGCTACTAATCCAGATGTAATTTTTATTACGGGGGATGTCATTGACAGCAATCGCTATAATCTAGAGCAGAGCTTGCAGGCAGTACGGGAATTTGTGAAAATTTCAGATGTTTACTATGTGATTGGAAATCATGAGGTAGCAACAAACAAAGTTGAAGAAATATATGAAGCATTGTCCGCAATTGGTGTTCATGTCATGCCAAATACTTCTATGATTTTGGAGCGTGAAGGGGAAAGCATTGCGATTTTAGGGATTGAAGACCCTCTTAATGGCTATGAAACACAAAGTATGCTAGGTACGGCATTGGCTGGTGTAGACAGAGAAGATTTGACTGTTCTCTTAGCTCACCGTCCGGAGAAGTTCAATACGTATGTCGCTAATAATATTAACTTGGTGTTCTCGGGCCATGCACATGGAGGACAGATTCGACTTCCTTTTGTTGGAGGACTAATAGCACCTGGACAAGGATTCTTACCGAAATATACAGCAGGAACTTTTGAAGATGGGGAGACAACCATGAATGTAAGCCGTGGCTTAGGAAATAGTACAGTGCCTTTTCGTATATTCAATCTGCCACAGCTAGTAGTGGTAGAGTTAAAGTCTAAATAATAGTATTGTTAATGGAAATGGGGGAATCGAAGCATGTTCATTTATCCAGTAGATGAAGAAATCAGCTTGAGACTTGTTACAGAAAGAGATGCAGAAGAAATCTTTCAAATGATTGATTCCTCTCGCACACATTTTCGTGAATGGTTGGGCTGGTTAGATTATTCAACGAAAGTTCAGGATACATTGGTCAACATTAAAAATAATCTGCTTCAGTTTATAGCAAATGAAGGTTTGGATACGGCCATTGTTTATAAAGGGAAAATAGTTGGGAAAATTGGTTTCAACAAAATCAATAAGTCCAATAAAACTGCCTATGTTGGCTATATGTTAGATGAAAAGTTTCAAGGGAAAGGTATCATGACAAGATCAGCTAAAGCCATCGTCAAGATAGCTTTTGAAGAATATGGATTGAATAAGGTCGAAATCCATGCTGCTGAAGGAAATACAAAAAGCCGTAGTATTCCCATAAGATTAGGCTTTAAAGAAGAAGGAACTATTCGCAGTGCCGAATGGCTGTATGACCATTATGTAGACCACGTTGTTTATGGCATGCTAAAAGAAGAGTGGAAGTAAGAGCAAGCTAGAAAGAAAGCTTGCTCTTTTTGTATGCTTGATTAATAAGTGTCTACAAAAAGCAAATTCACTGGCAAAATGCACTAAGTATAAATGAAATTCTCCTTAGACTGGCCAAAGCTGATTAGAATCCCGCCACTTTCTTCAAATATACAGCCAAATTCCAAAAGCTAAACCAACTTCCTCATTTCCCCCAAAAGTTCCTCTGCAGAAAGAAGTCTTTCTCCACCACCTTGAACAAAAGAGTCATTCCCGCCGCCTTTTCCATTGATTAATGGAAGAATGCCACCAGAGATTTCTTTCATGGTTTTATCAACCTGATTTCCGCGAGCAGCGATAAATTGAATTTTATCTTCATTTTCCGCTGCCAGTAGACAAATTCCCTCACTCATCAGTGAGATTACTTCACGACCAAGCTTTTGTAAGGTTTGTACAGTACGATTTTTAAATGAGGCAGCTACAATTCCAGAAGCACGACTTGCTGCAATAAGCTCCATTGCTTCGTACCTAAGCAGTTGATTTTGTGCTTCTTCTAAGTTTTTTTCGGTTTCTTTTATATCATGAAAAACTTTCCGTAATGCATCCCCTGCTGATTCCTCTGGTACACTCAATTGGCGGGCAACATCGGACAATACACTTTTTCGCATGGCTAGCTGACTTAACACCCGATTCCCACACACAAAAGAAACGCGTGTATTCTTTTTCATTTTTTCTGTACTCATGATTTTAATGCTACTTACTTGACCTGTAGATGTAGGATGGATACCGCCACAACCGTTGTAGTCATAATCTGGAATGATCACAAGGCGAATATCTTCATCAACAGAAATGTCTTTTCTCAAAGGGTAATGGGCTAATTCTTCATTAGTTACCCATTTTGTCTCGATTGGTCGATTTTCGAGCACAATTTCATTTGCTCGTTTTTCTGCCTGAGCCAGTTGTTCATCTGTAATTTGAGCGGCGGCAATATCAATCGTGACAAGTCCCATTCCTAAATGAAAGCTAACAGTTGGGAAATCGAACAGCTCCACAAAGGCTGCTGTTAAAATATGCTGGCCACAATGCTGTTGCATATGATCAAAACGGCGTTCCCAGTCGATATGTCCTGTAACTTCACCTTCCAGCGCTTTTATGTCTCCTTCAACATAATGTCGAATGTCATCCTCTACTTTTTCTACATTTATTACCCGTAAATCATTAATTCTTCCTATATCATGGGGCTGCCCCCCTCCAGTTGGATAAAATGCTGTATTTGATAGGACAATATAGGGTCCTGTTTCGTCAAGTCCTGTTCGTAAAACGTCCGCTGTAAATTGTTGCATCATTGGATCTTGGTAATAAAATAAATCTTTCATAAGGAATAGCCCCTTTACCATTAACTATTTTTCCTTATTGTTGCATACTCGTTAAAAAGTGTCACTTAAATGAGAAAATTTATGTTTTATTTACATTTTAACTATTTTCATAGTAAATTCCTTGGTGTAAACTAAAGTCACGCTAAATATCAAATATGTATTATTTTTAGACAATTTAGACAATATTTATCAAATAAAGTATACATAAGTAGGGGTTAATTCTATGAGAAAATATGCCATTTTGTTAGTATTAAGCATTTTTGCTGTGGTTCTTTCTGCCTGTTCAGATGGTGGACAAAATACAGAAACAGACAATATTAAGGTAGGGATTATGCTTTCGGATGCGGGGCTAGGAGATCAATCCTTCTCTGACATGGGATTCGCAGGTCTCGAACAAGCGCGTGATGAATTAGGGATTTCCTTTGATTATAGAGAATTGGAAGAATCGGAAACCTATGAGCAAGGACTAGAGGAATTAGTCGAGCAAGGAAATGATTTAGTTATTGGTTTAGGCTTCTCGATTCAAGAAGCATTAGAGACTGTTGCGAAGAAATACCCGGATGTCTCTTTTTTAATTATTGATTCACAATCGGATTTACCAAATGTCTATAATATTACCTTTAAAGAAGATGAAGGTTCTTTTTTAGTCGGCTTAGTAGCGGGTATGAAAACGCAAAGTAACGTTGTTGGATTTGTGGGTGGAGAAGATGTAGAACTAATTCACAAATTTGAAGATGGATTTGTGGCTGGGGTAAAGGCAGTAAATCCAGAGGCTAAAATTCTGTCTAGATATTCAGGAACTTTCGGTGATGATAAGCTAGGGGAAAGTATTGCCAAAGAAATGATTGCAGCAGGAGCGGATTATATCTATCCCGCAGCAGGCTTTACTGGGGTAGGGGTTATCCTTGAATCTCAAAAAGCTGGGACTTATTCCTTTGGTGTAGACAGTGACCAGTTTTATCTTGCTGAAGGCTCAGTTGTGTCTTCAATGGTTAAACAAGTGGATGTAGCCATCTATGATACGGTAAAAGAATTAGTTGAAAAAGGGTCTATTAGTGAAAAGAATAAACAACTGGGTTTAAAGGAAAACGGAGTTGCCATTGCACCTATTCGAGTAATTAACCTATCACCAACAGAGCAAGATACGCTTGAAAAGTACATCGAAGAAATCTCCAACGGAACAGTTACAATACTAGAATAGGGTGATGAAGATGAAGTTAAAACAACGATTATTACTACTTTCCATTATTCCCTTACTACTCTCTACAGGAATTATTGGGTTTAATATAAGTCAATTATTTACATTGCAATCTTCAACAGAAGAAATAGTGAATTCGCTAATTTCAGTAGAAGAATTAAATAGCTCTGCCCAAAGCTTACAGAAGTCATTGGATAGTTATGCTTTTAATATCTCGGAGAGCAATAAAAATAATATCGAACAAGATTTGCAATTAGTGAAAGCTAACTATGATGAATTAGCGCCTTTTCTAATAAGCAAAGAGCAAAAAGAATTCAGTGACAAGATTGCTCGTAAATACGACCAAATCCTTAATGAATCTACACCGGCTGTAGAAGAGAATAACCAAGCCGAAATTAAGAGACAATCTTTCAGAATAAAAGGTCTAATTAATGATGTCATTGAATTGAAAAGGAATATTACATTCCAATATCAACAAATGCAAAAAGAATTAGAAAGTAATATTACTCACATTATAAATATTTCAATTATCTTAATTGCCATTCTGTTAATTGGAAGTATCATCACAGTGCTGGTGCTTACAAAACGCATTGTTGGTCGTATCGAACAAGTAACTCGTAATGCGGAAGAAATTGCAAATGGTAACTTAGCAATTGAACTGGAAGATGCAACAACAACAGATGAAGTAGGGTCCCTTCAGCTGGCATTTAAAAAGATGTCAATAAACCTAAGAGAATTTTTATCTCATGTTCAAGATAGTTCAAGTCAGGTTGCGGCTTCAGCTGAGGAATTAATGGCTAGTGCTGATGAAACAATGAAGGGGGCAGAGCTAATTTCTGACTCCATTCAACAGGTTTCAAGTGGAGCAGAAAAGCAATCCTTTATGTCGGTTGATTCGGTTCAATCCGCAGATAAGAGTAAATCTTACGTGGATGAGATTTCGAACAATGCTAAACTGGCACAAGAGTTATCGATTTCAACAGGCAAGAAAACAGAACAAGGGTCTAACTATGTGGAAGTAACTGTTTCGCAAATGGAAAGAATTAATGAATCCGTTGAAGAAACTGATCACGCATTATCAGTTCTAAACAATCAAACAAAAGAAATCGTAAAAGTTTTATCCCAAATTACTGAGGTTGCAGACCAAACAAATCTTCTTTCATTAAATGCATCAATTGAAGCGGCAAGAGCTGGAGAAGCAGGAAAAGGGTTTGCAGTTGTTGCGGATGAGGTTAAAAAACTTGCCGACCAAACAAGACAGCTAGTAGCAAATATTACGGGAATTGCAAAACAAATTGATGTAGATACTGAAAAAACGGTAACATCGATTAATGACGTGAAGGACCGTGTTCAAAAAGGATTGGAAATTGCATTTGATACACAAACTACTTTTGGTGAAATCCAAGAGGCAGTAGGACAGGTTCAAACACAAGTAGTAAATATTACGACGATTTCAAATCAAATCGAAGCTGAGGTTTCCAAAGTATCGACACATGCGAAGGAAATGTCAGAGGTTTCAAGATTAACTTCTGATAACTCCACATCCGTAGCCGCTACTTCTGAAGAGCAGTTAGCCTCAATGGAAGAAATCTCCGGTGCAGCAGTCTCGTTGGCAAATCTTGCGGAAGAATTACAATTGCGTTTATCTAAATTTACAATTTAATATAGGTATGTGTATTATAAAACTATATACAATAACGTTTATAGTACATTGTTAGAGAAACGTAAGGGAGTTTGATGTATGGAGATTACACAATTTTCGATAGAAGAAATTAAAGATCCAACTAACATTATTGAAGGAAAACGTTTTGAATTTCTTTTAGATATTGAAGTTGACGAAGAAGATGAGTTATATACAGAAGCAGGGTTAGAAATACGTGTTTTAGTCGGTCAAAAAGCAGAGAACGAAATTTTTATTTTAAATTATTTCCTGATTGATAAAGGCGATCATTCATATCTAGATTTTGAACTTGAAGAAGATGAAAAAGCAATGATTTTGAACTTCTGCAAAGAAGAGTTAACGAAAGAAATTATAGAGTAGATTTTGAGAGGTGCAACAAAAAATGTTGCGCCTCTTTATTTTTTGATAGGTAATTTAAAGCGTGTAATTATAAATACAAATAGCCTGGCTCCAAATAGAGAACCAGGCTATCTCACGTATAAAGGGAGCTGTTGTGCCATGAAAGGATAGCTTCCAGCTCGTTAACAATCATACTTTATTTATGTTAAAAATAGGGTGGTTTTACAAAGTCTTAATAATAATTAATAAACTTAATAATTGCGTAAAGAAGTTTGTGTATGGATAATTATGTTAAAAATAAAATGGATTGGGGGAGATGCATTTGTTTTTCATAGGGTTTATCTTTTTCAATTTGGCACTTGTGGCTATCCAATCAGCAATCAGTTTAAAAGGATATTATAAAAGTAGTTTAACGTTGACTGTTAGTTTTACTTTAGTAATCCTGATCATGACACCTTATATTGATTTGATAGTCATTAGTTATGTCATCTGTGTTCAATTTTGGATTATGTCATTACTTTGTTTTTTAAAACACGCTATCGTATTATATAAAATTACATAGATCTATGATTTCGCTGTTAAAGGATTCTACTCCGGCGGAAACCTGAAAATTCACATCAATTGTCACATGCAAAATTACCAAACTCGCTAAACAATAAGACATTCCTATTGAAAAACAAGAGAAGTACGAAATAATAAAAGTGATTATGAAATAATCGTAATCGCTTTTTTCTATTTGTAGAACATATACAATTAGAGTGAAGAACTGGTAAAAAAATGAAACCAATTCTGAAATGCCTATGTCTAAAGAGTGAATGGAGGGACGTTGGTGGTAAAAAAAGTAATACATACAAATGAAGAAATAGATATTACTTCTGAAGACAAAGAAATGCTAATTGAGCAATTAATGGATCTCTATACTGAGAAGGTATATCTACTTGCCTACTCCTTTGTAAAGGATAGGGGGATAGCAGAAGACATTTCACAAGAAGTTTTCCTAAAAGCTTATAGATATATAAATAACTTTAGAGGAGAAGCGTCATTAAAGTCCTGGATTTATCGCATTACGGTGAATACTTCAATGGATTTTTTGAAGAAAAAGAGCATGAAGCAGCTGCTAATAGAAAATAGTTTCTTTGAAAGCTTTAATCGAACAGAGAGTGCTGAAACCTCTTATCTTGAGACTGATCGCAATGAACATCTTTTGCAAATTATCATAACTTTGCCAATGAAATATCGGGCAGTCATTGTACTTCATTATTTTTATGATTTAACGATTAATGAACTTTCAACCATTTTAAATATAAAAACAAATACTGTAAAAACAAGACTCTCTAGAGGACGAGATATGCTGAGGAGGAAAATTGAGGCCAAGAAAGGAGATGTATTTAGTGGATAAGGAGTTTAAAAAACTACGTGAATATTATCGGGAGAATTATTTTAATGAACAAGTAAGCAAGCGAATTAAAGATAAAGTTCATCAAGGGATTAAAAATAAAGAGATGGTTCCATTAGAAAAAAAGCGTAGTTACAGCATCACAAAAAAGCTAGCGTATAGTGCAACTGCCTTTATAGTACTATTAGGACTCTTTCTAGGATCTGCATTTATATCCCCAACAATGGCAGAAGTAGTCTCCAAAATTCCATTTTTAAATATGATTTTCGATCAGAAGCCTATTAGTCAGGCCATCATGGAAGAACTGGAAGAGCAGGGTTATGAGATTACCGGCTCCGGTTATAGTGTCCAAGATAAAACATTTTTTGTAACAGTTAGCGGATCAGACGAATATTACAACCAGGTTGAAGGAGAAATCGAGAAAGTCACAGAAGAGCTTATTTCTTCAAGAGGGTATGATGATTTTAGTGTTGAGGTAGAGAAGGAAAGAACAACTGAGCCGAATGTTAATGTAGAAAATAACCCCAAATATCAAAATGGCGATTTAGTGATGGAGAGTCTAAAAGAAGTTGTACCAAAGCTTCAACAACAGGGTTATAAAATTCAGGATTCATACGGTGTTTTTTATCCTAGCCCAGACTCTCAAGAAATCCATGTAACTTTGGACATCGAGGATACTGAAACTCGAACGGATGAAATTGAAAATGCCATTCTAGAAGAGATTAAAAAGCTAGAGATTCAAACAGAAGTTATAGTTAAGATTAATTCTATCAATAGACAAGAAAAAGAAACAGAAATGCAATGGAGCATGAATGTGTTGCCGGTTATCTTTGAAGGGATGTTAAACAAAAAGGAGTACAAAACAAAAGGGGTGGGGTATTCTTACAAGAAAGGCACTATGAATATTTATATAACAACAAAAGTAGAAAAATCCGATAATGAAGCTTCTGATTTAGCAAAGAAAATCGAAAAAGCTATTCAAGAATTCCTGCAATCAGATGATCTAAAAGGAATCGTCGGTGACACTCCCTATAAAATTATCGTTCGTGATAAAGATGGGAAGGATATTAAATAAGGATACTGGTGTTATTACCGATTTGGAAAAAGATCCCTGCTGATGTAGGGATTTTTTGACTTTATAATAAGTAAGTGCACTCTTTTCAGGGTATCCGGACACAAGAACTGCTGAACGCACGGTAATAGTTTGAACACAAAAGTAGCTAACGCTCACAAACCGGATCCATCCGCTCCAAACTCATGTTATGTGCCCATAAACACACTATATCCGCCCACAAATGTAACTTTCTGATCATAAACTCATACTCTAAGTGTTATTTAATTCCTCTTTATCAATAGGAACATAGGATTTTTCCGACTCTATAAAAAAGAAGGCGATATTGGAATTTTGATAGATTATTGTATAGGGGGCCTTGGCTGTTTGAGCCAAATACTCTTTCATAATAAAGACTGAATAATAGGTTGAGGATAGATTTTCTTGGCTTAAGTCATCTTAATGAATGTTTATGAATGTGATATTCTTCTCTCGAACTTCAGGAGCCTCCCCAACAACTCCAATGGTCAAGGGTTTTCCTTCACTTCATTTTTATCATCCACACACGCAGATAAAATGGAAGTCAGAAGATTTTGTACTTCATGAAATAAAAAGCTCCCTTCCAATGAACAATTTATTTCCCATGCTTTTTCACAAAATTTATCAAATAAACTAATAGGGAAATTAAAAACGAAAGTAGAATAATAAGAATAGTTCCGAATGTATATACTGCTGTTTCAACATAGTCTCCACCATCGAAAAGGTTACCTAAAACAAAAAATAGAATAACACTAATGAATATACATAGAAAAAATATACTAATATATCTGGACATAATTTCCTCCTTATCGATTTACAAGCTGTAAATTCAATATTTCATCTTGAAACAATGTATGATATTACTATATTTTACCATAAATAATTTTTAGAAGAGTTCTAGATTGAAACTTTCTGAAATGGGGTTGTTATCGAAGGCATATCTAGGATAGGTGTCCAGACTATTGTACATATTCACCAAAACGCATTTATTCATCTGCCTTGTATTTGACGCTTCTTTACACTCATATATTAGAACTAAAAAGGAAGTGTATGAGCTGAGAAAGTGTAAAGTCATTTTGATTGGCTTCATGGTCAGTATGTTTGCTGCGATATTTTTATTCTTAAATAATAGTTCAAATGAAAACCAAACTGATGAATCGGTTGTGGTGATAGATGCTGCACAATTAGATAATTACAAAGAGATAGCAATTCCAGCTGTACAAATTAAAAACATAAAGATTTGATGTAAATTGAGAATTTACTATATGGAGATAAAGGGATATTACACAAATTAATCAATGAGCTAATGGAAAAGGGCTATTCATCACACACTTTGACGCTATCTTATTCTCCAAAGGATGTTCAAATAAATATTATACTCTTAGATAGGATAGCTACCGAAAAGGAACAGGGAATTTTGAAGTCCATTTTCCTCGAAATTATTAAAGAAAACAATCTTGATCCAAATATTTTCACTCTAAAAGTAAGTGATGAGAAGGATGAGAAAAATAAGAACGGGGGTACCTCCTAAATAATTGCCCAGCTAAGTCACATTATCAATAAATGTATATATTTTCTAATAAATCCATTGAAAATAGGGGAAACGAAAGGGGTAAAGGGATATCTGATGAGTAATCAAAATAGAATTGAACCGTTTGTTGCAGCAAAACTTTTTGTGGATAAATATTACCTGAATTGCCAAGGTGCCTTGCTTGCTGGAAGTGTTGTAAGAGGGGAGGCTACGGATACTTCAGACCTTGATATCGTAATCTTTGACGCTCAAATTTTGAATTCTTTTAGGCAATCAATCATAGATTTCGATTGGCCAATCGAGGTTTTTGTACATAATTTAAGTTCTTATAAACCATTTTTTGAAGCTGACTATCAAAGGGCAAGGCCGTCTTTACCTAGAATGATATCGGAAGGAATAATTATTAAAAATCTTGGCGTTATAGAGAAGATAAAAGATGAAGCAAATGGTATTTTATGCGGAGGACCTGAAGAATGGCCATTGGAAGTAATCCAATCTAAAAGATATTTTATGACGGACGCTCTTGAAGATTTTATTGGTTCAACTAACAGAGCAGAGGAACTTATGATTGCCAATACTTTGTCGGATCTTATCCAAGAGTTTGTTTTGAGGAGCAACGGTCGATGGATAGGTTCTTCAAAATGGATAATACGGGAATTAAATCTCTTTGATGCCGATTTCACAAGACAATTCACTGATGCTTTTGAAACTTTTTATAAGCATGGTGATAAATCAAAAGTTATTGAATTAGTTGAACAAATTTTATCTCCCTATGGAGGTCGCTTATTTGCCGGATTTCGGTTAGATTCAAATTAATATCTCAATTTATCAAGTCAAAAATTGTTTCGATTGGAGGGAGAAAAGTGAGTACTACTTATGTAAACTGGGGTGAATCAAAAGTTAAATTGACTTGGAAGAAAAAAAACGAGCTTCCGCAGCTTAATTTGATCACAAGTGTACACGGATTTTGTTTTTATGATAATCAATTACTATTGGTGGATTTAAATCATAGAGGATGGGATTTTCCAGGAGGCCATATCGAACCTGGAGAAACCCCAAATGATTGCTTTAAACGGGAAGCTTTGGAGGAAGGGTATGTGGAAGGTGCATGTAAATTGTTAGGATACATAACTGTAGACCACAGTGAAAATCCTGTATGGACAGTGCATAGCCCATACCCGAAGATCGGTTTTCAAGTGTTTTACAAAATGAATATAACTCAACTACTACCGTTCGATGGTAAGTATGAATCTTCTCAACGTAAGTTGATCAATCCAAATGAGGTTTCTTTATACTATGAAAAATGGAACGATTTTTATCAAGAAATATTGGATTGTGCTTTACAAGCATAACCAATAACATCAAGATAGAAAGTTCCTTTTATTTTTAGTGAAAAATGGAAATGTAAGAAGTATCGCACAGTTTAAATTTCTATTTGCAATCCTATACTTAAAAATAAAAAAGGATTGAACAACATCATGAAAAACAGAAAACTTACCTTCAGTGTACTAACAGTATTTTTAACTCTAGTGGCTTCATTATTTTATAACCTCTCTTCTACAGAAGGTAAAACACCTGAAGAATCTACAAAGGATAGCTCTGAGATACAGGAAGAAAATCAGAAGATGTTAGAGGAGATGGAGGATTTCCTATTTAGTAATAATGGCATTATGGAGCAAGCATCCGATGAGTTAATGAAATATGGATACAAAACTCGAACAGCACTTGCCTTTTACTCTAAAGAGGATATCCAATTAAAATTTATCTTAGTAAATAAAGAAGCAACAAAATCAGAGCAAGAGAAGGTAAAATCAATATTCTTTGAATTGGTTGAAAAGAACAATCTAGATCCTGCTGCGTTCACTGTTAAAGTCGGTGATGAAAATGATGGGCCAGACTGGTAAACGGTTTATATAGTAAAATAATTTGGGGACTTTAATCCATCAAGGGTTGAGGTTCTTTTTTATTAAAACTATAGAACAATCAACTTCATTTTTTATGGATGTTTAAGTTTATCTACAGGAGTAGTCTTAGTAAGAGACTGAAAATTCCCCATGATAATGCGTAACACTGTTCATATTTTCATCTTTTTCCCCATATAATTTTCAGATAATTTACACTATAATATTCATAATATATACAAGTATATGGAAAATCTGTTATAATACTGTTATATAAAATGGATTCTGTATTATAACATAGGTAAATCGATTAAAATATTTGTGCATTTGTACAAGTCACTTTGTACTTAGGGGGATGGGAAATGACAATTTTAAAGGGGTTAAAAATTCTCGACTTTTCTTCATTATTGCCTGGTGCTTTTACGACTATGATGTTTGCGGATTATGGTGCTGATGTAATCCACGTTGAATCTTCACGTAGAGTAGATATGATGCGGATTATGCCACCATATAATGAGGATAAGGAATCCTATATTCATCAGCATCTGAATCGTTCCAAGAAATCGCTTACGCTTAACTTAAAAACACCTGAAGCGATTGAAATCGTAAAATCCTTAATTCAGGAATATGATATTGTAATTGAAGGATTTCGACCAGGAGTAATGGAACGGTTGGGTATTGATTACGAGTCACTCAAAGCGGTAAATCCAAAGCTTATTTATTGCTCCATCACAGGCTATGGGCAAACAGGGCCGTATCAGCAACGTCCTGGGCATGATAATAATTACCTTTCCATTGCGGGGGTGCTTGATCACTCGCGTTTTAAGGGCAAAAAGCCAGTTGCGATGGGCATTCAGATTGCGGATATTGCAGGTGGGACATTACATGCAGCGGTAGGGGTGCTGGCTGCAGCTTTACACCGTGAACAAACGGGTGAAGGGAAGTATATTGATGTCTCCATGACAGATGCTGCTTTTACATTTAATGCATTGTATGGGACCTCCTTTTTAGCGAGTGGACAATTGGCAAAGCCAGAAGAGGAGATATTAAACGGAGGAACCTTTTATGATTATTATCAGACAAAGGATGGCCGTTATTTCTCTGTCGGAAGCTTAGAGCCACAGTTCAGAAAGCTATTGTGTGAGGCGCTCGATATACCGGAGCTAATTCAAAGTACATTTAACGATTCTTCCTATACACAGAAACGTTTTAAAGAGGCAATAAAGGATGCATTCCTGACTAAAAATTTTGATGAATGGCTCGAAAGAATCAAAGATTTTGATGGGTGTGTTGAACCTGTCTTAACATTTGAAGAAGCTTGTAATCACCCACAGATACAAGCGCGACAAATGGTTGTGGAAGTTCCTGAAGCTAATGGGAAAATGCAAAAGCAAATCGGTACAGCCATTAAGTTTGACCAAATGAAGCCTACCTATAACTATGTGGGAGCGAAGTTAGGTGAGCATACACAGGAAATTCTAAAAAGCATTGGTTATTCGGAGGAACAAATAAATCTATTAAATGAAAGTGGCGTTTTAGAATAACTCAATTCTTTATAAAAAGTATGGGGTGTCCAGAAAGTTAATTGATCTGGACACCCTTTGAACCTTCTTATTAACTATCTACTAGAAAATAGTGCGCCAGCGATGGTCAAATTAAAAAATGGTACTAACCTCGTCCGCATGGGAAGTTTCAAAAATCTTTTCAAATGCCCCCTTTTTGAAACTTTTTGCAATGTAATTCGTATTTTTATAGTAGATTCCAAAATTAAGGAAATCTTCATATATTTATTAATTTAATCTTAACAATTTCTTGTTATTATAGAGAGTAAGAGAGTTTGCGGGGTGATGAGATGACAAAAATGGTTTATATTGTGCTAACAAAAACTAAAACAGTATTATCAAAGGCAATCCAAATCTATACACAGCATGACTTTAATCATGTCTCAATCTCCTTTGATTCTGAGTTGAAAGAGATGTATAGCTTCGGGAGGAAAAATATAAATAATCCTTGGATTGGTGGTTTTGTGCATGAGAATCCATCTTCAACCCTGCTTAGAGAATCTAACTGCGTGATTCTTGCATGTCCTGTTACAGAGCAGCAATATAACGTACTGAAAAATAGAATATCCTATTATAAGCAAAATAAAAATGAATATAAATATAATTTCATAGGTTTGTTTGGTGTTGCTTGTCGTGTAAAAATAAAAAGAGAGAGAGCTTTTTTCTGCTCTCAATTTATTTCGACTTTATTTGAAGAAGCGGGCCTACCCCTATATGGAATAAGCCCATATTTTATAAAACCGAATGATTTTGTCAACTTGCCTTATCTTACTTTTATCTATAAAGGTACGATAGAAGATTTTATAGGGTTTAGCGAAGAAAAACAAAAGAAAAAAAGATCGCTTTCCACTATACATGCTATTGCCTTATCAGCTCTTTACATGGGCAGAAACAAAGTCTCGTAAATCAGCAAAGTGAACATCATTTATTAAATACTTCTTGTAAACTTCCATTAACTTCTCGAAAATTTCATAGTTTTCCGTTACAAAAAGCGCTTTTAAAATGTTGCAAATATGCTTAGATGTCATATGGGCGATATCAAAAAAAGGGCTTTTTTCATCTTGGTAGTTTTGTAACCATACTTCAACCGACTGTACAACATTTTGAGGTGAGTTGTGGATAATGTAGGCGATATCCCGTTGTACAGTAGCTTCTATTTTATAGATTGCATCCTGGTCATCTTGCTCGCGATTAAAATAATCATAAAGACTGATACACGATGCGATCTCATGCTGTTTAAGAAGTTCTACAACCTCATAAAAGTTGTTGTTTTGCACAAGAGCATCGATTAGAATGGTGAAAATTTGTTCTAAATAGTTTTTATCGTAGCGTTTAACAAGAGTATTTGGCTCTGGCTTTAAATTTGGCAGGACATCACTATACTCTAAAAATAATTCGATGGCATGGTTGATTAAACGATCATTCGCTATCAAATACTTACCATATTCAATAACCCTCGCTGTATCATTATGCTCAGATGCAGTAATAGCTTGAATATAAGATAAAAGCGTATATTCCTTCTCGGACAGCGCCCATTTTCCAGTCCCCCATGAAGAAATAATTTCTTCGATAAGTGAATCTACTTTACGAAAATGGCGTTTGCCGCCATTAAAATGGGAGATTAAATTATATAAATGTAGTTCCTTTAAATGATAGGAACGGATATTTTCCTGATCTAGAAACGTGATCAGGTGATTCGTAATGATAACGGATTGATTTAAAGTAAAATGCTTTTCTAATAGTAATTTGAAATGCTTGATTAATTTATTGGGATTATGAATAGTAGCCAAAGAATTCTGCATAAAAAGGGAATAAATTTTTTTAATAAACAATACATTCCAGAATTCGTGGTGATCATTAAGAATCGTATGTAAAAGGTATTTATTGCCTACCTGGTAGAGGTATATTTGTCTTAAACCACCATATGACCTCGATCTCGCTATTTTAACTTCTTTTCCAATTACAAGCCCAATCAGAGTGTCAAACTGTAATTGATTGTGTATAGTGAGATAATCCCAAAGCGTCTTCTTTCCTGATTCAGATGAAAAAAAAGCTGCTAAACGATCATTTGCATTTTCAATATCGATTGCAGTCTCCTGTAGGCTAGCATGTAAAAACAAATCCACATTTCCCCAGAATTTTTGAGTTAATGTAAAAATTAAATTTTGTGCTCTAGTTTTAGTCACCAGTATAAAATCAAGTGGAAGGTATGCGCCAAAAATGTCATGATGAAGTTCCTCATTGCGGGTAAGGTTTAAAATAGTATCCTCAAGAGGTTGTCCAATCCTTCCTCTAGCATTGTTTAGTAGCAGCTCATCAATTTTTAGCATGGTAATCTTCCTTCCAAAGAAAAATCATACTCAAAATATATCAGATTATTTTGTAATATTGTACGAAAAAGTATAATTTACTAATTTTGTAAGCTTCCATGACGTATTACAAAAAGAAAAACATCTAAATAGGAGAAGGAAGTAGCCACTCCTATTTAGACGTTTAGTTATTTTTTAGGCTTACTCTTTAAAGTTAAAGCAGATAGAATGGTTGCGATATAGACAACAGCCGTAAATATAATACTTCCTATTTGCAACTCGCCTGTATTTGAATAGTTTCTTATTAAGCTTATAGTAAAAAGTACGGAGATGAATAGACATATAAAGAAATGTCTTTTATTATTTCGCTTTTTCATGAATACCTCATTTTAAAATGTATTTACTTTGATGGTAACAGAGCGAAATAAGTACTTGCAATCGTTTCGCTCTTTCTAATAGATGAATAATTGCGACTAATGGGGATGGTTAACAATTTGTTGATAAAACCTACTTTCCTAAATAGTTAGGAAAGTAGAAGATTTCAAAGCTAGCTTCATTAAGGAAAGACATCAACTCGACCTAGATTGGTCGAGTTGTATTTTCTCATATATCATCTCATTAAAGAAAGGAGTAAAATAAGGTTAATTATACCGCATGTACGGAAAGGATTTAGTAAACGATGCCCTACTTATCTATGATATTTTTCCAAATCGTTGCACCTATCTTAGTGTTATTAGTAATAGGTGTAGGGTTACAGAAAAAATTCCAATTTAATTTAAAAGCGATGTCGCAGTTGCTCACCTATTGTTTTATGCCAATTGCAGTTTTTCTTAATATCTATGAAACTTCTATCCAAATGACAGTACTTGGACAAGTTGCATTATTTGTTACCATTTTTATTGGTGGTCAAATGATTCTAAGTCACTATATTGCTAAGCTACTTGGCCTTGAGCGAAAGGAATCAGCTGTATTTAAAAATAGTGTTGTTCTTATTAATTCAGGTAACTACGGGATTCCGGTAGCTCAAATGGTTTTTGCTACACAACCAATAGGGGTTGCGATTCAGGTAATACTCGTAATTTTCCAAAACATGACGACATATACATATGGCTTGTACAATTTAATATCTACAACCAAATCGGGTAAAGAGATTTTCAGAGACTTTTTAAAAATGCCAATTGTCCATGCTCTTATTGTGGGTGTCCTACTGAATATCTATAATATTGAAATCCCTCAATTCTTCCGGATACCTCTAGATCATATTTCGGATGGATTTGTGGCAATGGCCCTGATCACACTGGGGGCACAGCTCTCTCAAATCGAATTAAAGACTATGATGAATAAAACGATTTTTATAAGTTGCTTTACAAGATTAATAATAGGACCAGCTACGGCTTTGCTCTTTATTTATCTGTTGGGAATCGACGGGGTTGTGGCACAGTCTCTTTTTATTGCAAGTTCCTTCCCGACTTCACGGAATAGCTCAAGTCTTGCCCTTGAGTACGATATAGAGTCGAACACAGCTGCACAAACGGTATTATTTTCTACTATCGTCAGCTGTTTAACGGTGACATTTGTAATCTATTTATCTACTGTTTTGTTTGGTTAATAAATTAAAAAAGCTTCGTAATTCTTTGAAATTACGAAGCTTTTATTTTTGGATTGGATATCAATGATATGTAGATAAGCTATTATCTAGGCTTATCTAGTACTCGACAATTATTGACCTACTTTAGCTAAGTAAGGGTTTGAAAGGTCCATACCGTCTAATGTTAAGCCTAGAGCTTTGGCTACACCTTCACCATAAGCTGGATCAGCTAAATAGCAGTGTAAGATGTGACGGCGTTGAATAAATTCTTCTACACCTTGTAAGTTTTCTGCAGTGTTCTGGAATAAAACTTCTTTTTGTTCAGCAGTCATTAAGTTGAATAACTTACCTGGCTGCTCGAAGTAGTTATTGTCATCTTCACGGAAGTCGTAGATGTCAGCACCACCATCTAATGCTAAAGCAGGCTCTTTATATTGTGGTTGAGCTTGCAGGGCACCATAGCTGTTTGGATAGTAAGTTAATGCACTGCCGTTGTTTCCATCAACTCGGCCTTGACCATCGCGGTGGTAAACCATGAATGGGCAACGTGGTTGGTTAACTGGAATTTGGTAATGGTTCACACCTAAACGGTAACGAGTAGCATCTGCGTATGCGAATAAACGAGCTTGTAACATACGGTCAGGAGAGAATCCAATACCAGGTACTACGTTAGATGGAGCAAATGCTGCCTGCTCAACATCAGCGAAGTAGTTTTCTGGGTTTTTGTTTAATTCGAATTCACCAACTGGAATTAGTGGGTATTCAGATTTGTACCAAACTTTAGTTAAGTCGAATGGGTTATCTTTAGAATTACGAGCTTGCTCTTCAGTCATCACTTGGATGTACATTTTCCATTTAGGGAAGTCGCCTTTTTCGATTGAATCGAATAGGTCACGTTGTGAAGATTCACGGTCTTGACCAATTACTTTAGCTGCTTCTTCACCAGATAAGTTTTTAATACCTTGTTCAGAACGGAAAGTGAATTTCACATATACACGCTCGTTGTCAGCGTTAATCATTGAGTAAGTGTGAGATCCAAATCCGTGCATGTGACGGTAGCCATCTGGAATACCACGGTCAGACATTACGATTGTTACTTGGTGTAATGCTTCAGGCAGGCTAGTCCAGAAATCCCAGTTACTATTAGCATTGTGCATATTAGTTTTTGGGTCACGTTTAACAACGTGGTTTAAATCAGGGAAGTGTAATGGATCACGGAAGAAGAATACAGGTGTATTGTTACCAACTAAATCCCAGTTACCTTCTTCAGTATAGAATTTAAGTGCAAATCCGCGGATATCGCGCTCTGCGTCAGCTGCTCCACGCTCACCAGCTACTGTTGAGAAACGAGCGAACATTTCTGTTTTCTTGCCAACTTCAGAGAAGATTTTTGCTTTTGTATATTTAGTAATGTCATGAGTTACTGTGAAAGTACCGAATGCACCTGAACCTTTAGCGTGCATACGACGTTCTGGAATAACTTCACGGTTAAAGTTTGCTAATTTTTCAATTAAGAAAACGTCTTGTAATAGAATTGGACCACGACGACCAGCTGTTAACGCATCGTCATTACTTACGACTGGCGCACCAGTAGTAGTAGTCAAACGTTGATTATTGTTTGTCATGTTTGTACCTCCTAAGTTTAAATGAATCTCTTCAAAAATGAGTATAACAAATCTAAATCATAATTTCTACTAAATTATAATAATTCTATTTAAGAAATGTTTATATTTAATTAACTATTTGTAATATTAAATTATTTGCAATAGGGAGATTGACTGTTTTTGAGTAATGGATTGTGAATGGTTACTGTATTTAATGTTAAATTGAGTGGGTTTTGTATGGTTGTTATTCAAGAGCTTTATATAATCATTTTAATAAAATAATATTCATTTAACTGTGAGGAAAATCACTCTTATTGAAAATCGAGTGTTCTAATTGAAAATGTAGAGGAATTGTCTTTCTCGAGTGTTCTTTATATCTATTATTATATAAGATAAGTATTAATTTTGAAAAGTAATAAAACCTCTTGAGAAAGTATGAGAAAATGGCGGGTTTTTGAAGTTGGAACTGGCAAGTTTTTGCAGTTGTTGAGTAGGGCGGATGAAGCACTTTGTGAGTGAATTTTCTAGAGGAGCAGGTCATCATAGGGTGGATGGATGAAGCACTTTGTGAGTGGATTTTCTGGAGGAGCAGGTCAGCGTAGGGTGGATGAAGCACTTTGTGAGTGAATTTTGTGACGGAAAAGGACTTCATGAGGTAGATGAAGCAGTTTGTGAGTGAATTTTTTGGTGGAGAAGGTCATCATAGGTTGGATGAAGCACTTTGTGAGTGAATTTTTTGAAGGAGAAGGTCATCATAAGGCGGATGAAGCACTTTGAGAGTGAGTTTTTTGAAGGAGAAGGTCATCATAGGGTAGATGAAGCACTTTGTGAGTGAAGTTTTGGTGGAGAAGGTCATCATAGGTTGAATGAAGCACTTTGTAAGTGGATTTTCTGGAGGAGAAAGACTTCATAAGGTGATTAAGTCCATATAATTGTGTAAAAAGAAAAAGAGTCATTTTATTCTCTCTTGGATACAATGTTTTCAGCGACGATAAACATGAAAGAGGGAATAATAATGACTCAATTACAGTTTAACTTAGATATGGACTTTTTAAAAGATTCTGTACTAAATTCTGACTTAAATACAGTGGTTAAATCTGCTTTAGTATTAGTTTTAAATGAGTTTATGGAAAAAGAAAGAGACGAATATTTAAATGCAGCGGCTTATGAGCGTTCGAATGATCGAATCGATTACCGAAATGGCTACTACGAGCGTGAAATCGTTATGAGTGTTGGAAAACTAACTTTAAAAGTTCCTAGAACTCGCAACGGTGAATTTTCTACTAGTGTGTTTGAAAAATATGCTAGACATGATCAAGCGTTGATTCTATCGATGATAGAAATGGTTGTAAATGGTGTCTCCACAAGAAAGGTAACTCAAATTGTGGAACAGCTTTGTGGTGAAACTGTATCAAAATCACTCGTGTCTTCACTGACTCAAAAACTAGATCCCATTATTAACACTTGGGCAAACAGACCTTTAAACACGACTTACTATCCTTATATTTTTCTGGACGCAATGTATATTAAAGTGCGTGAACATCACCAAGTTGTATCGAAGGCTGTCTATATTGCAACGGCTATTACAGAAGAGAATAAACGTGAAATTTTGGGTTTAAGTGTAGACCATGTGGAGAGCTATGATAGCTGGAGTCGTTTTCTTCAACACTTAAAATCCCGAGGAACTCAATCACCCAAGTTAGTTATATCTGATGCTCACCAAGGTTTACGAAAAGCCATCCAACGCGAATTCATCGGAACTACATGGCAAAGATGCAACGTACATTTTAAACGTAATATTATTGAAAAGCTGCCGAAAAAGGATTCAGGAGATTTCCGTCTCATGATTAGACGTATCTTTGATGCAGTTACCCTTGATGATATGCGCAAATTTAAAGATGAATTAATGAATCAGTATGCAGAAGATCGCAGATATGAAAAAGCACTTACAGTACTAGATGAAGGTTTCGAAGATACCATTCAATATATGAATTTTCCGAAAGGTATACGTGTCAATATTCGAAGTACGAATTCTCTGGAACGACTAAATCAAGAAGTACGTAGAAGAGAGAACGTAATCCGTATCTTCCCTAATACCCAATCTGCCTTTAGATTAGTTGGTGCTGTGTTAATGCACTATCAAGAAAACGATTATTCAAAAAGAACAGGACTTTCTAGATAGTATTTCTGATTTATCTTGTCAACCTTAACTCCCGCCCAGGGAGTATCTCACATTCCGTAAAGGCTATCAAAGTGAAAAGAGCCTTTGACAGCCTTTACGGAATATGAGTGATTAACCCATGGGAGTTAAGGGAGAAAAATGTAGTGGGTGGATAATTTATTACCCCCAATTTTTACAATTAAAATTTAGTTGAAAACATTCGTATTGAATTTTACACAATAACTTGGACTTGACTTCATAAGGTGAATTAAGCATTATTTATAAGCCGTTTTAATCGTACTAAGGTCAAAGTGTTCCCAAAAGGAAGCTACACCAAGGTCAAAGTGTCTCAAAAGGCCACCAAATGGGACAAAAGGAAGCTCCAACAAGGTCAAAGTGACCCAAAAGGCCTCCTATTGAGTTAAACCAAAGCTCCTCCAAGCTCAAACTGTCTTAAACCCTACCTTTGTCTATCCCGAATAACCTCCAACTGTCTTAAACCCCGTCTCTGTCTATTCATCCCAAACTCTTAAGAAATACCAATCCCAATCCCTCGCCCCATAATTTTGTCTATTCTTAGTCATATATATAATTTACATCTTTTAGCTAGTCACACATTCGTTGAGTTCATGAATTTCATTCCTATAAAATAGGGTTATGGAGGAACTAACCATGACACAATTACATGAGAATATTGAAAAACAGCGTAAAGAAGCAATTGAATTTTTAACTCTATATAAAAATGAAAACGCCTTATCTAATCAGTGGTTAAGGGATCGTTTAGATGAAATCAAGCAAGAACAAAAATATATTCCAACTACCGAAGAACTGGTTTTTGGAGCAAGGGTTGCCTGGAGAAATAGTAATCGTTGTATTGGGAGGCTATTTTGGAACTCGTTACAGGTGTTTGATGAACGTCAAGTAGAGACTGAGGAGGAAGTTTATAAAGCGCTTCTTCGGCATATTGAATTCGCAACAAATGGCGGGAAAATTCGTCCGACGATTACAATTTTCAAGCCAAACTCCATAAGAATATGGAACTATCAATTAATTCGATACGCGGGATATGAAACGGAAGAGGGAATCATTGGTGATTCAGATTCCATTGAACTTACAAGAATATGTGAGGAACTAGGATGGAAAGGTGAGAGAACACCCTTTGATATATTACCGTTCGTTATCCAAATTGGCTCGAACAAACCTGCTCTATTTGAAATTCCAAAAAAATACGTATTGGAAGTGGCTATCCGTCACCCGCAATACGAAGAATTAGCCCAGTTGAATTTAAAGTGGTATGCAGTTCCAATGGTTTCAAATATGAAACTTAGTGTAGGCGGCATTGAATTCAATGCGGCGCCATTCAATGGCTGGTATATGGGGACAGAAATAGGAGCACGCAATCTAGCAGATGTAAACCGTTATAATTTATTGCCAACAGTGGCAAGAATAATGGGCCTTGAAACAAAATCGAATATTTCTCTCTGGAAGGATCGAGCCCTAGTTGAATTGAATCTTGCAGTACTTCATTCTTTTAAAGAGGATGGGGTCAGTATAGTCGATCATCATACAGCAGCACAGCAGTTTAAGTTATTTGAACAACAAGAGGTTGAGGCGAATCGTCAAGTAACGGGAAATTGGTCGTGGTTGATTCCGCCGGTTTCGCCTGCGACTACGCATATCTTTCATAAACCGATCGAAAATCTTATAAAAAAACCAAACTACTTCTATCAAAAAAATCCCTTTTAAATAAAGAAAAGGAGCCCATCCTCATCCAGGATGAAAGAGCTCCTTTTCTCGTTTTAACCAGTTAAATTACATACTATCGTTTCTTTAAGATCATCTCGATTAATTCTTCGCGGTCGATTAAATAGACATCGTTTGACTCGGCCAGTTTTTCGGCTTGCTTTGTGAAATAGCTGTTTGTCACAACCCATCCTTGCGTGGCTTCGTACATTTTCAAAGCACCGATAATTTCTTGAACGGCTTTAACTCCAACATTTCCGGAATAGCGTTTTGCTTGAACAGCAATAATATCGTCACGATCCTCCAGTATTAAATCGGCTCCGTAATCTCCGGAAGCCTTGGTGTAGGAAACATGATAGCCGCGTTTATTAAAAAGATGCCCTAGAAATTCCTCAAATTCTTCGCCTGTCATCTCATCAATCTCTCTAATGCCGGCTCTTCTTAATCGAGCAGATCCTCTTGTACTTAGCCAAATTTTAAAGATGATGAGCAGGATTAGGAAAACAACCATTGCTCCGATGGCACCATTCATTGTCTCGGTATAATGCCAGCCCACATATCCAACGGCAAGTAAGCCAAGTATAGGAATTAACCGAATACGTGATTTCTTTTTTTCTTTATTCTTTCCCAACAAGGTAACCCCTTTAACTACAATTTATATTATTGTAACACAAAAAGGGTACATACGTTTGCTTTTGTATCTTCGTTCCTTTATAAATAGCGATCCTTTGCACTAATGAATGCTGTAAAGAATAAAATTACTGCTGCAATGATAAATAGAACATTCGGTGAGTTCCAGCTACCTGTTGCATCATGCAAAAATCCAAATAATACGGGTCCTGCTGCAGCGAGCAAATAACCTATCGATTGAGCAAAACCGGAAATTTGAGCTGCTTCATAGGCCGTTTGAGTGCGTAATGTAAAGAGCATCATGATCACGCCAAAGGATGCCCCACCCGCCAATCCAATACAAATCATCCAGACAGCTGTAAAATCAGTGAGTCCAAGCATTAATCCGGCAAATCCAATGATATAAAGAATGGTAAACATATACACCAAAGGACGTTGCGAGCGTAACTTTTCGGCAATTATCGGAATAAGGAACGTCATCGGGATTTGTGACATTTGCATCACGGAAGTCAACCAACCGGCCTTATCAGCACTATATCCTTGTGATATTAAGATTTCGGGTAACCAGGAGATGGAACAATAAAATAAAAGTGACTGGAATCCCATTGAAATGGCAATTGCCCAAGCTAAGGGTTTTTTCCAAATTTTTATTTCTGGCTTATCGACTGTATCACTTGATATCGTGCTCAAATCCACTTTTTCTCCACGAAGTAAAGGAGTCCACGTTACTAATGTAATTAACGTTAAAATAACAGAAACTGCAAGAGCACCTTGCCAGCCCCAAGTAGTATTTGTTGCAATTGGATTACTAACGCCAACAGCGATTGCGGCTGAAATGTTCATTGATACGGTATAAATGCCGGTTAATAACCCGATACGTAATGGGTATTTTATTTTAAAGAAACTTGGGACTAGGACATTGCCAAAGGAAATGGCGACCCCAATCAAAAAGGTCCCGAAAATTAACATAGACGTTGTTCCAAGTGAGCGTAAAATAATACCGACTGTTAGTAAGATAATCGAGTAAAATAAAGTTTTTTCTATGCCGAACCTTCGTGAAATGCGTGGCGCAATAGGTGATACAACGCCAAAGGCAAGTAAAGGTATCGTAGTTAAAAAGCCGGCAAGGACATTTGAAATCCCGAGTCCATCTCGAATAGAAGAAATAACAGGTCCAACCCCTGTTAACGGCGTTCTAAGTGTACTTGCAAGAAAAATAATTGCGACGACGAAAATAAGTGCAGAGGATGGAATGTGCAGCCTCTTACTTTTATGAGATGCATTTGTAGTAGTCATATTATTCCTCCGTAAATGTATGTGAAAATTCTACAAATTAAAAAATAGAATTTTTCATGTTAAACTAATATTTAAACCAACTTCTATCTTACATCTTTATGTGACTTTGGGATAGTGGTGATTTCAATAAAATCACATAGGCTTCGATGTATGTACGCCTAGAGCTTAGTTAAAATTGCTCGGGTAAACTTCCATAGAAATACGTATGCAAAGAGATGTTAACATTATTCTACAGGACTAGTAATTCCCTGGAAAAAACATTTAACCTGCAAGGCACTCCTTACAAGAGAGTGACTAATTACTGATTAAAGTTAACATACCATCGCATTTGTGATGGTATTTATTTTTTTAGGATTTAAGTTTCTGTTGGAAGATTGGACATACTGTAAGTGAGTGTATTTTAAAGGAGATTTTTTTTCATGAGTGACAAAAATAGTAAGAAGAATAATCAACCTGAGCTAAAAAGAGGATTGAAAAGTCGTCATATTGCGATGATTTCTCTTGGTGGGACAATCGGGACAGGCTTATTTTTAGCTAGCGGTGCGTCCATTGCACAGGCTGGTCCAGGTGGTGCACTAGTTGCATACGCTGTAATCGGGATAATGGTATATTTCCTTATGACAAGTCTTGGGGAAATGGCTGCTTTCATGCCAACGTCAGGGTCATTTAGTACATATGCAACAAAATTCGTAGACCCTGCTTTTGGATTCGCAATGGGATGGAATTATTGGTATAACTGGGCAATTACAATCGCTGCAGAAATTTCAGCTGTTTCACTTATTATGAAATATTGGTTTCCTGATAGCTCCTCTGCTTTATGGACAGTATTATTTATAATAGTTGTATTAACCTTTAATCTTTTATCTGTAAGAGCTTATGGGGAAAGTGAATATTGGTTTGCAATGATTAAGGTAATGACGGTCATTGTATTTATCATCGTTTCGTTCTTAATGATTTTCGGTATTTTAAGAGGTCATGATCCGATTGGATTTGAAAACTTCTTTGTTGGCGATGCGCCGTTTAATGGAGGATTCCTAGCCATTTTCGGGATTTTCTTAGCAGCAGGGTTTTCGTTCCAAGGGACGGAATTATTAGGAATTACAGCCGGAGAAACAGATGATCCAGGGAAAAATATCCCTAAAGCGGTTCGCTCTGTATTTTGGAGAATCTTATTATTTTACATTTTAGCGATATTAGCTATAGGCTTACTGATTCCATATACAGATTCAAGATTGTTATCTGAGGACATAGCGGTATCTCCATTTACATTAGTATTTGATAAATTAGGGATTGCTTTTGCCGCATCGGTTATGAATGCCATTATTTTAACAGCAATGCTTTCTGCAGGAAACTCGGGACTTTATGCATCATCTCGTATGTTATGGCAGCTAGCGGTTGACGGCAAGGCGCCGAAAGTCTTTGCAAAGCTTTCTAAACGAGGAATTCCAGTCTATGCATTAATTGCAACTTTAGCTGTTGGATGTCTTGCGTTTTTATCATCCTTCTTCGGTGATGGTGTTGTATACATGTGGCTATTAAATGCATCTGGTTTATCTGGATTTATTGCATGGGTTGGGATAGCAATCAGTCACTATCGTTTCCGTAAGGCCTATTTGTTACAAGGGAATGATATCAACCTGCTTCCTTATAAAGCAAGATTTTATCCATTCGGGCCATTATTTGCGTTAATCGTCTGTATAATTGTTATTGTTGGACAAAACTACACAGCATTTTCATTCGGCTCGATTGATTGGTATGGAGTAGCCGTATCTTATATTGGGATTCCTCTCTTTATTGCTTTATGGTTAGGGTATAAAATCAAACATAAAACGAAAATCGTACCTTTAGAAGAGTGCGATATTGAAACACATAGATAAAATTTTAAATCGGTAAAAATTCAACATGATGAATTTTACCGATTTTTTTATTTTCGAAAGATGTCCTTGCTATAATGGACATAGTATATTAAGTACGAGAGATAAAGGGAGTAGAGAATATGGCAGTTTCAACCGGCTTTTTTAAAAAAATCCAGCGATGGACAGTAGATGAACACTCAGGGGAAATCTTATTTTTACCATTTCAAGCAGACGGCAATCCCTATAAATCAAAGGTATTCCTTGTTGGAGCGAATCCAGAGCCATTGTTGCAAGTCGATGCATCGGACATTCAAATTTTAGCCGAAACATTGGTGGATTCCGCTTTATTTAGTGATTTATTTCGAGACGAAATTGCTGAAGCATCGAGAGAATATAAGGGTTCACAGAACTTTGCATCGTGGTTAAAAGGAAGATTAAATGAACAAGTTGTCCTCACTAGTATTAATCTTCTTAATTTGGAAAGTAATGAAGTAAAGCAATTAAAAAAAGAAAGCGATCCGTTATATTTAGAGGGCTTCGACAAGTTTATTGAAGTGCTCAATGAATTCGAGCCAGAATATTTAATCATCCAAGGTTCGACAGCATATAAACTCTTTTTGGAACAATTTAAAGAGCAGTTGTTTGAGAAGAAGGTGGATGATTTGCAAGTGTCCGTACAGATTTTGGAACAAAGTGGGATAATTGCGAAATTACAGCTAAACAATGGCGAAAATGTGAACATACTAGTTTGTAGAAGTATGGGTGCCTTTGGTAAAGAAGGGAAAACCTTTGGAGGATTTAAAGAAAAACTACTACAGTTATTGCAATAATCCATGGAAATAGGTTTATTATGGTAGAAAATACGAACATTGACTTCAATATATCATGAATAATTAGCTAATTTCCGAATAATTAGAATCATTTTATTATTTGGTATGTTATTGCAATCAAAACAATCACTGTTTATAATGAGGACATTCTTAACGAAAACTTAACATTTCGCTGTTGATAACAGCTTCTATCTTCACTCATATAATAGCGAGAATATGGCTCGCAAGTTTCTACCGACTTACCGTAAATAAGTTGACTATGAGAGAAACAATGTTTAGAAACGAATGTCTTTATCCAAAGGCTTTTTCGTATTCTATTAACTTTCGACCCTACACTCGGAAGACTTGTTCCCCTCATTGCGGAATAAGTTTTTCGAGTTTTTTTGTTTTAATTGTACAAACCACAAGGAGAGGAAATTTAGTATGCAATCATTAAAAGATAAAATTATTAAAGAAGGAAAGATACTATCAGAGACAGTCTTGAAGGTAGATTCTTTCTTAAATCATCAAATTGACCCACTATTAATGAAAGAAATTGGTGACGAATTTGCCAATCGCTACTCGGATGAAGTAATCACGAAAATCTTAACAATTGAGTCTTCAGGAATTGCCCCAGCAACAATGCTGGGACTTACAATTGGCGCACCAGTTGTCTTTGCACGTAAAAGAAAATCGTTAACACTTTCTGGGAATCTTTATTCTTCAGAGGTTCATTCATTTACAAAGAACGAATCAAATGAAATTTCGGTTTCAAAGGATTTCTTAACAGCAGATGACAACGTGCTAATCATTGATGACTTTTTAGCAAACGGAGAAGCAGTAAAAGGCTTGCTTGACATCGCAAATCAGGCTGGTGCAAATGTAATTGGCGTAGGAATTGTCATTGAAAAAGGATTCCAGCAAGGCGGAATGCTTTTACGTGAACAAGGAATTCGTATCGAATCATTAGCAAACATTAAATCATTAGCAAATGGACAAGTTGAGTTTTTTGAATAATAAATAAACATCTCGTAGACCATTAGGAGGATATTGTTCACATGAATAATGTAAAAGCAGCGACACTTGGAATTCAACATTTACTTGCGATGTATGCAGGAGCCATTTTAGTACCATTAATTATCGGTGGTGCTTTAGGGTTCGATTCAACGCAAATGACGTATTTAGTAGCAATTGATATTATGATGTGTGGTATTGCAACACTTTTACAAGTAATGAGAGGGAAAGCATTCGGTATTGGTTTGCCTGTCGTGCTGGGATGTACATTTACAGCGGTAAGTCCAATAATTGCTATCGGTTCTGATAAAGGAATAGGTGCAATTTATGGAGCGATCATTGTTTCTGGTTTAATCGTTGTTTTAATTTCTGGATTTTTCGGGAAACTAGTTAAGTTCTTCCCACCAATCGTTACTGGATCTGTTGTAACAATCATTGGTATTTCTTTAATTCCGGTAGCTATTAACAACATGGGTGGAGGACAAGGTGCAGAAGATTTCGGTTCTGCTGTCAATATTTCTTTAGCGATGATTACGCTTGTTTTTATTCTATTAATCTATCGCTTTACAACAGGATTCACTCGTGCTATTTCGATTTTACTTGGGCTAGTAGTAGGGACGATTATCGCGGCTTTCTTCGGGAAAGTGGACTTTTCACCAGTAACGGATGCTTCTTGGTTCCATATGGTTCAACCTTTCTACTTTGGAACGCCAACATTGGATATTGGTGCAATAATTACAATGACATTAGTTGCAATGGTTTCTTTAGTAGAGTCAACAGGTGTTTATTATGCACTAAGTGACATTACGAAAAAACCAGTAGATTCAAAGGATTTATCTCGTGGATATCGTTCTGAAGGTCTAGCTTCTATTATAGGTGGTATTTTTAATGCATTCCCTTATACAACATTCTCTCAAAATGTTGGACTATTAAAAATGACTGGTGTAAAAGAACGTAAAGTGATCATTATTACAGGTTCGCTATTAGTCCTACTCGGATTCTTACCAAAAGTAGCGGCATTAACAACCATTATTCCAACAGCAGTACTAGGTGGAGCAATGCTTGCAATGTTCGGTATGGTAGTAACTCAAGGGATTACAATGTTAGCACCTGAAATTATGCGTTCTCCTGAAAATGCAATGATTGCTGCCATCGCGGTTGGTCTGGGCGCAGGGGTTGTATTTGTTCCAAATATCTTCGCAGTACTGCCAGAGTGGCTTTCAATATTAACTTCTAATGGAATTGTATGTGGATCTGTAACGGCAATCGTCTTAAATATTCTATTTAACATGATTGGACCGAAAAAAGTGGATGCGCTACAGCCGCAAATGTTAGAAGCTGAATAAAATTTAGCGGGGAAATCTCAAGGGTCATTCGTGACATCTCGAGATTTCCCCTTTTTAAATCCCTTGTACTTCCTCCAAATTCGGTAATGCATCAATGGCACCAATCTTCTCACACACCTTCGCGGCAACTTTGTTACTAAAGTGAACGATTTCTTGCCAATCCGAAAAGCTTAATGAAAGGGGAGCCTCAAATTTAGCCAATTGATATAAGGTTGCTCCTACAAATGCATCGCCTGCTCCTGTTGTATCTACCACTTGAATTGAAATACTAGGGATAACGGTTGTTTCTCCTTTGTAAGAAAGGAATGTCCCATCTTTTCCAAGTGTAACAGCAATACATTTTGCACCAAGGGAGTGTAGCGCGGATACAGCCTTTGTCATATCAACTTCATTTGTTAATAATAGAAGTTCTTCATCACTCACTTTTAAAAAATCACATTTTGCAATCAATTCTCGGGCCAGGTTTACAAACTGCGCTTCTTGACCCTTCCATAAATCAGACCGGAAATTTGGATCAAAGGAAATATAGCAAGGGTTGTCTTTAGCTGCATCAAGTAATCTACTGTAAGTCTCTTGCAATGTGCCTGGGAGTAGGGCGGTCGCAGAGCCAAAATGAACGAGCTTCATCGTATTAAATATATGGTGTGGTACTTCTTCAATCGACAAAAAGGCATCTGCTCCCCGATTGAAAATAAAGTCGCGCTGACCATCCGCCTGTAATGAAACGAAGGCCAATGTTGTAGGATGCGTAGGATCTTTTAATAAGAAATTTGTATTTACATTCAACTGCACCAACGTATTTTGGAGAAAATCACCAAAGGAATCATTGCCGACTTTTCCACAAAAATGAGCGTTTCCCCCAAGCTTTGCGATAGCTGCGCAAACATTAGCGGGAGCTCCACCCGCTCTCTTCGTAAATGTATGACTATCTACTAAATTAACATTTCGATCCTTACTAAAAAAATCAATTAAAAGTTCGCCGATACAGAAAATTGGCTGATTCATTGAACAAATTCCTTTCTAAATACGAGAGTTTAGTTTCATTATAAAGCTCTTGTTGTAAAAGTGAAGGTAAAAAGGGTCTCATAGCAAAAAACTTACGAGACTCATTTTATAAGGGGGATGAAACGCGTTTCAGAGTAAAAAGCCAATCGAGATGCGTTTCATAGTTAAATTCATGCACAAATGCAGTTCATCGCCTCATGTTACCGCAACAGATTCCCCATACAAAAAACCAGGCAGAAAACCATAAAAGCTTTCTGCCTGGTCAGCTCCAAAAGCCTACTCGGCATTCGGATAAATCATTTTTTTCGGATCAATATATTGTTCGAACTGTTCATCTGTTAATAAGCCAAGAGAAAGAGTAGCCTCTTTTAAAGTCGTGCCTTCTTTATGGGCTTTTTTCGCAATTTTTGCTGCATTTTCGTAGCCAATATAAGGATTTAATGCTGTGACAAGCATTAAGGAGTTTTCAAGATTGCGTTCAAGAACCTCTTTATTTGGTTCAATACCAATTGCACAATTATCATTGAACGATTTCATCGAATCTGCAAGCAGGCGCGCGGATTGTAAGAAATTATAGATGATAACCGGTTTAAATACATTTAATTCAAAGTTCCCTTGGGAAGCGGCAAAGGCGATTGTTGCATCATTTCCTACTACCTGTGTAACGACCATTGTCATTGCTTCGCTTTGAGTAGGGTTTACTTTACCAGGCATAATGGAACTTCCTGGTTCGTTTTCTGGAATTGTAATTTCACCAATCCCACTTCGCGGTCCACTTGCCAGCCAGCGAACATCATTGGCAATTTTCATTAAATCTACAGCAAGCGCCTTAAGTGCACCATGTGCGGATACAATTTCATCGTGGCTTGTCAGTGCATGGAACTTGTTTTCCGATGACTTAAAGGATTGGCCGGTTAATGTGCTGATCTCCTCTGCGACCATGTCCCCAAATTGAGGATGTGCATTAATTCCTGTACCAACAGCTGTGCCGCCAATAGCAAGATCCTTTAAAAATTGGGTATTCACCATGATCATTTTCTCAGATTTTACAAGCATATGATGCCAGCCACTAATTTCCTGACCCAATGTAAGTGGTGTGGCATCCTGAAGATGAGTACGGCCAATTTTAATAATATCGTTAAATGCATCAGATTTTTCTTTTAATGTTTTCTTTAATAATTGAAGTCGAGGCATTAAGTAAGCTTCAACAATCTCTACCGCAGCAATATGTAAAGCAGTAGGGAATGTATCGTTCGAGCTTTGTGACATGTTGACATCATCATTCGGATGAATTCGTTCAGAACTACCTTGTTCTTCAAGCAATTGGTTTGCACGGAAGGCAATAACTTCATTCACATTCATATTCGATTGTGTACCACTACCAGTTTGCCAAACAACTAGAGGGAACTGGTTGTCCCATTTACCGGCAAGAATTTCATCTGCTGCAGCCACGATTGCATTTGCTTTAACTTCAGGAAGCTTTCCTAACTTATTGTTGGCAATGGCCGCTGCCTTTTTTAAAGTTGCGAAAGCATGTATAATTTCAATCGGCATTTTTTCTTCGCCAATTTGGAAGTTCTCTCTGCTTCGTTGTGTTTGAGCACCCCAAATTTTATCAGCCGGTACACGCACTTCACCTAGTGTATCTTTTTCAATTCGAAATTCCATTCTATCAACACTCCTTTAACCATATATATGTAAGTTATACCCAAAATTAGAAGTCATAATAGTAAATGGCAAACCTTTAGTAGATTTGCCATTTTACTTAATATTTATTCGAGAAGTCTGAGGGGTTCGTCTCGAAAGAGTAATAATATACGATAATGATAATCATTATCAATTGAATTGTCAACATTTTTCAGATAAATTATTCCTGTTTTTTTCAAAACTTTTACTTTTACAAAATAAACCTCAAACATATGCCTATGGAACTATTTGTTTTTATGTATACAAAAAAACTATTGTAAACTAATATTCTTCAATGTAATATAATCTTATCGTTTTACTAAGAATTTAATAGGGAGTGAGATTGTGTCTTACATGATAATTACCGGACTACTTTGTGGAGCATTACTGGGCTTCGTTATGCAAAGAGGTCGTTTTTGTTTAACGGGTGGATTCCGTGATATGTATATAGCAAAGAATAACCGCATGTTTTATGCACTGCTAATAGCTATTGCAGTTCAAAGCGTGGGTGTATTTTTACTTATAGATTTAGGCGTATTTGAATATTCTGCCGGCTCTTTACCCATTCTATCGGTCATAATAGGATCCTTTATTTTTGGAATTGGGATAATTCTAGCTGGAGGCTGTGCAACCGGTACTTGGTATCGTGCTGGGGAAGGCTTAATCGGTAGCTGGATTGCATTAGCCGGTTATATGTTAATGAGTACAATGATGAAGTCAGGTGTTTTTGCACCATTCAATCAACAAGCGCAGGCAACGGTAGTACTGCCAACAAACTCAATTGCAGATACTTTTGGCATTAACCATTGGGTAATCATACTTCCATTTGTTGCAGTTGTCGGATTTGTTGTATATAAACAATTATCAAAACCGAAAGTAGTTGTTCCATCTTTAAAGCCGAAACGTACAGGAATGGCTCACATTTTATTTGAAAAACGTTGGCACCCATTTGTAACAGCTACATTAATCGGTTGCATTGCCCTAATTGCATGGCCGTTAAGTGCCGCAACAGGACGTGTTTTTGGTTTAGGGATTACCACACCTTCAGCGAATATTCTTCAATACCTAACAACAGGTGATGAAGGAAATCTTAACTGGGGTGTATTCCTGGTATTAGGTATTTTTGCGGGATCATTTATTGCAGCCAAAGCAAGTAAAGAATTCCGTTTCAGAATGCCTGATGTGAAAACAGGAATCAATAGCTTTATTGGTGGTAATTTAATGGGTGTTGGTGCTAGTCTTGCAGGTGGTTGTTCAATCGGGAACGGTTTAGTAATGACTGCAATGATGACATGGCAAGGTTGGATTGGTCTAGTATTTATGATTTTAGGTACTTGGACAGCATCATACTTTGTTTTTGTTCGCCCACGTCAAAAAGCGAAAGCAGCAAAACTTAAAGAACAGGTAACGCTTGCATAACCTAAAGGAAAAGTTTAGAGGAGGAAAAGACATGCAGAAAACTTTAGAAGTAAAAGGTATGGTTTGCCCATTTCCTTTAATTGAAGCACAAAATGCAATCGAAGACATGAACTCAGGTGATGTACTAGTAGTGGAATTTGACTGTACACAAGGAACAGAGTCAATTCCATCTTGGGCAGCAGAAGCTGGGCATACTGTTACGAACTTCGAGCAATTAGATGAAGCAGCTTGGACAATTTCAATTCAGAAGAAATAGTAGAATATAAACACCGCTTGTAGCGAAGCGCCATTGGCATTCGAACAAAGCGGTGTTTTTACATGGTATTCACCTAATTGTCACCTCAAAATTAAATAATTTTAACATAGAAATCTTGGCCGATTACACTGTTAACATTCATATCTTTCGTATTTAGATAGTAATTTACAATACTTCTTGCAAGGCCAGCATGACCATTTAAATAAGTGCCCGGTGCAATTTGTTTTCCTGGGTTATGGAATTCGAAGTAAAGCTTTGTATCATGAGACATGCTCTCTAAAATCCCTACAAAGTCATCAAATGGAATGTGGACTCCACGAGTGTAGCAGCACTCTCTTCTGTAGGTATCATGAGATACATTAATAGGTTTTGGTTCTTTCACAAATTTGATTTGTTGCATAGCATCATCTCCTTTAAAATAGTTAATATTTTTAGATTTCCTACCATTATAACAAAAAATAATTAAAATGTCAGAAAATTAAATTAATATTTTCTGTTTTGGAATAAAATTTTTCAAATGATTGATAAAGGGAAGAATAAGAAGAAGCTTTAACCGAGGAACAAATGGGTGAAACTGCAATAGACACCTTGGATATGCCAAGATATCACCAGTCTTCTCTTTGCATCTCTTCTGCAATAGATTGTAAATCATATGCATTAATTTCTATAATCCTATAGTTATGCTGATCTTCATATTTTTGTGCAAGCTTTTTTACATATTTCGGAGATCCTTCATTGTCTTCATCGTAAACAAGGAGAATTCCATCAGTATTTTGAATAATAAACTTGTCTTTTTCGATAAATTGCCAAGGAGCCTCATAAGGTCTTTTCGTCACACTTGTGACAAAATCAGCCTTGGAAACAATATAATGATATTGTTGTTGTTTTTGCTCATTCCAATTTTTTTCTTGTTCTAAGAAGGGGGTAATAACGGAATATTTTAAATTAGGATATTCATTTTTTAATTCGATTATGACTTCCGCTGCCCAGGTTTCTACGCCTTGTTGCCCACTAATCACTACCCATTCAAGCCCTTCGTCAAACAAAATTCTTAATTCATTTTCTATAGCCTTCTTAATAATTGGTATTCCAGGGTGTTTATCATTAAAAATACCAAGTTCATGAGGTCGGTATCCAGATATGAAAATTGTCTGCATCTGCATGGCTCCTTTTCTTCTTTCCTTTATCTTAACGTAAAAAAGAGACTATTCGAAAATAATTCGAACAGCCTCTTTGTAAAACTGTAAAACAATTATGCAAATACAGATTTGATTTTTTCTAAAGCCCAATCAATTTCTTCTTTTGTAATGATTAATGGTGGTGCAAAACGAATGACGAAATCATGTGTCTCTTTACATAGTAACCCTAGATCTTTTAATTGTTCGCAGAATGAACGAGCGGGAACGTTTAATTCTACACCAATAAATAATCCGCTACCCCGAACTTCCTTAATGGAAGGGTGATTAATGGAACGTAATTGTTCTTGGAAGTAATTCCCTAGTTCTAAAGAGCGTTCAGTTAATTTTTCTTCTTCAAGAACCTCTAAAGAAGCAATTGAAACGGCACAAGCAAGCGGGTTACCCCCAAATGTTGAACCATGGGAACCTGGGTTTAATACACCAAGAATATCACTATTTGCAACAACTGCAGAAATCGGTAATACACCACCACCAAGGGCTTTCCCAAGAATAATCACATCTGGGTTTACCTCTTCCCATTGGTGAGCAAACATTTTACCTGTGCGAGCAAGTCCTGTTTGGATTTCATCGGCGATAAATAGAACGTTGTTTTCTTTACAGATTTGTTCCACATCTTTTAAGAAGCCTTTAGGAGGCATTACAATTCCAGCTTCGCCTTGTATTGGCTCTACGATAAACGCCGCTGTATTTGGCGTAATAGCTGCTTTAAGACTTTCTGCATCTCCATATGGAATTAACTTGAAGCCTGGTAATAGCGGTCCGAATCCTTTTTTGTATTCTGCGTCAGATGATAGGGAAACAGCTCCCATTGTACGACCATGGAAGTTTCCGTTACAACCAATAATTTCTGCTTTATTATCTTCCACACCTTTAACCTCATATGCCCAACGACGCGCCACCTTAATGGCAGATTCAACTGCTTCTGCACCGGTGTTCATAGGTAATACCATGTTTTTGCCGGTGATTTTTGATAATTTTTCATACCAAGGCCCAAGCTGATCGTTATGAAAAGCACGTGAAGTTAAAGTAGCACGACTTGCTTGATCGATTAATGCTTGAATAATTTTTGGGTGACGGTGACCTTGGTTAAGGGCTGAATAAGCAGAAAGCATATCCATAAATTTATTGCCTTCCGGATCCTGTACCCAAACTCCCTCAGCCTCTGAAACTACGATTGGTAGTGGATGATAGTTATGTGCACCAAATTTCTCTGTTTGTTCAATTATACTAGCTGATTTTGTCGTCATATTTATTCCTCCTTAGAAATTCTTGTTGTTTCAAAAATTCTTTAACCATCATAAATAAGAAGAGAGTATCCCTTTAATTGTTCCCCATCTTAATGCGAATTAATGATATAGAAATTTCTGCTTCATATAATTAATAAGCAATTTTCATGCCAACTTTGTATGCTTGTAATACCAACTATTTTACGTTGATTGCCAAATAATTTTGCGCAAAATTTATTTTAATTTAATCTATTTAGCAAAATATTTTTACAGTATGATAGAAGTGAGGTGATGAAAAATTGAATCACAGCCAGAATGTTATGAAACAATTATATGAAGAAATTATCGAGCGTGTTGGTGTAGGAATACATGCTGTTGACCAAGATGGAAAAACTATTATTTATAATAAAAAGATGCGTGAAATGGAAGCGATGGAAAAAGAAGATGTTTTACACAAAAATGTTCGAGATGTCTTTCAATTTCAAGAAAATCAAAGTAGTACCTTGCTGAAATCATTACAGCATGGTGAGGAAATCGTCAATGTGAAACAAACCTATTTTAACAATCGAGGTGTAGAAATCACAACGGTTAATAATACTTTTCCTTTAACTATTAATGGCGATATCTGTGCGGCTGTAGAAATTGCTACAGATGTGACGAAAATGGAGAGATTGATGCGCCAAAATCTTAGACAGACAAAGACAGATTTTACTTTCGACCAAATTATAGGGAAGAGCAGTGAATTAAAAGAAGTGATTGCATTAGCAAAACGAGCAACACGGACAAATTCAAATGTCTTAGTGATTGGTGAAACTGGAACGGGAAAAGAATTATTTGCACAGAGTATTCATGCTGAAAGTGATCGTTCAGGTGCACCTTTTATAACACAAAACTGTGCTGCATTACCGGATACACTTATTGAAGGAATATTATTTGGTACAACAAAAGGTGCATTCACGGGAGCAGTTGATAGCCCAGGTTTATTTGAGCAAGCACAGGGTGGAACGATTTTACTAGACGAATTGAACTCATTGAATATTTCTTTACAAGCGAAGCTATTACGAGTATTGCAAGAAAGAAAAGTACGTCGAATAGGTGGGGCTAAAGAAATATCGATTGATGTCCGTGTGATAGCGACGATAAATGAAGATCCGATAGATGCTATTGCCAATAATCATTTAAGGAAAGATTTATATTACCGTTTAGCCATAGTGACTTTATTTATTCCACCATTAAGAGAAAGGCAAGAGGATATTGCAATTCTCATTGATGAATTTATACAAAAATATAATGAATTATTCAAATTGAACGTAAAGTGTGTTTCAAATGAAGTGCTTCAGTTTTTTGAATCCCAAAGTTGGCCTGGAAATGTTCGGGAGCTTGAGAATGTCATTGAAGCCTCCATGAATTTAGTCAATCATGAACAAGTGATTGAATTTGACCATCTACCTTATCAGTATCGGAAAAATGAAGCGAAAACGCCTTTCCCGTTTCCGGTATCGATGGAGTCAAAGAAAGATACAAATAGTTTAGGTTTAACGGAACAATTAGCTGTGTTTGAAAAGCAAACAATCGAACATTATTTAAATAAACATCATAACCATATTACTAATACGGCAATAGCCTTAAATATAAGTCGTCAAAGCTTGCAATACCGAATGAAACGATTAAATATCGGTGTTCCGAGAGTCTAATGAAAGGAGGAATCAGTGTGGAGGCTTCTTTAAATTTACAGCAAAAGCTAGAAACAAAGCTTGCCATAACTCCAGAGTTAAGGCAGTCTCTGGAGATTCTAAGTTTTTCTTTGGAAGAGCTTGAAAATTTCATAAGGGAAGAAGCTAATGCCAACCCTCTGATCGAGCTAAAGGAACCAAATAATGAGCATATACTTGAAATGGCTCGTATTCAAAATGCAGGTCCTTCTGGAAGCAGAAATGATGAAATTCCTGACTCGCTACATCAAGCTCTTTATCAAGTAGAATCGATAGAATCTATATTGACGGAGCAGTTAGCCGCCGAGAAGACTTTAACGAAAAATGAAAAAGAAATTGTGCTCTATCTAATTCGGCATTTAAATGAGTTAGGGTATTTAGATTGTGATATCGAGGAAACGGCAGAACGATTTAGTGTCTCGGTAGAGAAGTGTGAAGAGCTTATTTCTGTACTCCAGAGCTTTGAGCCAGCTGGAATAGGGGCACGTAATTTATCAGAATGCCTGTATTTGCAAGTAGTGAGAAAAGAAAACGCACCAAAACATACGGAATTTCTTATCCAAAATCATTTGGAAGAATTAGCTGACGGGAAATTTCAAATAGTAGCGGATTTGTGTGCAATAACAGAAGAAGAAGTTAGAAATGTGCTTTCCTATATACGGGAGTTGAATCCACGACCTTTATCGGAAATACAGTCAATGAAACAAGAATATATAATACCGGATATTATTGTTGAGGAATTTAATGGGGAGTTTATTATTCACATAAATGATATGTATTTGCCTCAAATTTCGATTAATACGTATTATGAGGAACTTCTCAGAACGAACACTAGTGGAGAAACGCAGGCTTATTTAAAAACAAAGCTTACGGATGCTTTCCTTCTAATGCGCGGAATTGAGCAACGTCATGAAACCTTGTATAAAGTGACCGAAATGATCCTGAAAAAGCAAATAACTTTTTTTCAAAAAGGGAAAAAGGCATTGGTCCCACTTCGGTTAAAGGATGTGGCAGATAGCCTGGAGCTTCATGAATCTACCGTTAGTCGGACAATTAGTCAAAAATATATGCAAACACCTAAGGGGACGTTGACGTTAAAAACGTTTTTCGTTCGCGGAGTAAAAATGCAAAGTGGTGAGGTTGAATCACCCATATTTATTAAAGAAAAAATAAAGGCTATTATCCAGATGGAAGATGTAAATAAGCCGCTATCCGATCAGAAGATTGCCAACATCCTACTAGCAGAAGGCCTGCCAATCGCCAGACGAACTGTCGCAAAATATAGAGAAGAGCTCGGCATCCCCCAATCGACAAAACGAGTTCAGAAAAAGTAGCACAACATCTTAAAAAGAGATGGGTGCTTTTTTAGTGTGGAAAAAGTAAATAGGATGAAGAATTTTTTCATGGACAATTAAAGTTTGATAGATGGGCTAATAGTCCGTGAGCAGGAGTCTCGAGGACAATAAAAGCCAGGAGGAGTAGCGAAAAGTCCACGAGTAAGGGTCTCGAGGACAATGAAAGCCGGAACGAGGAGTTAAAAGTCCGCGAGTAAGGGTCTCGAGGACAATAAAAGCGGGAACGAGGAGTTAAAAGTCCACGAGTAAGAGTCTCGAGGACAATGGAAGCCGGAACGAGGAGTTAAAAGTTCGCGAGTAAGAGTCTCGAGGACAATGAAAGCCGGAAAGAGGAGTTAAAAGTCCACGAGTAAGAGTCTCGAAGACAATGAAAGCGGGAACGAGGAGTTAAAAGTCCACGAGAAGCAATCTCGAGGACAATGAAAGCCGGAAAGAGGAGTTAAAAGTCCACGAGCAGGAGTCTCGAGGACAATGAAAGCCAGAACGCGGAGTTAAAAGTCCACGAGCAGGGGTCTCGAGGACAATGAAAGCCGGAAAGAAGAGTTAAAAGTTCACGAGAAGCAGCAATCCCAATGATAATCTATGAAAACTGGATATTAATGAGCTTATTAATATTCACTACTTGAACAAACTAAAGCAAAAAGTAAGATGGAGGTACTAAAGTTGAAAAAGGGTTTCACTTTTTTGCTAATCAGTATTATGTTTTTAGGGATAAATAATGTAACGGTTAATGCCAAGTCCCAAGAAGCTATTCCCTCTTTTGAAGAACAAGCAAGAGAAGCAGGATTTAAAACTGCTGTTGAAGCAGTGAAGGAATTTGAAAAGCACTGTAACTGTGAAATAATATTACCAAAAAAGATCCCCTCGATACCGTTCACGCATGAATTTGCTAAAACTTATATAGACAAGGAATATGGCATAAACGATTTACTTGAAATAAGATTTCTAAACAGTGAAGAAAGAGATCATCTATTTAAAATTGATATTAGGTTAGATAAAATTGACTTTAAAAAAATTTATGAAGGTAGGGAATATCCATTAGATAATGGAGATAAAGGCTTTTACTTTGAAAGTAGCCTATTCAATTTTTTCGTTTTTGAAAAGGGGGATTTACAGTATCTCTTAGGCATAAGAAATACAGTTAAAAACATAGATCATCAAAAAGAATTACTGGAAATCGCCAATTCAGTAAAGTAAAAGCCAATGGCACTCGCACATTAAAAATAGAACCATTCTGAAATCTATCAGAATGGTCAGATTGTCGACAAAAGGCCTTCAGAATGGTCACATTCTGGAAGCCTTTTGTATTTTTTGAGATTCTTTTGGGTATTTTTTAGTCCGATTTTAGTCAAAAGTACTCTTCGAGTATTATAATTTAGACCATTTCTGGAGCTTGCCATGTCCAATTGGCAAGCTTCTTTAAATTCATGGCAGCAAAAGTAAGCATCGCCTGCATGGACAATTTTTTAATCCCTCGTAGGGTTGTCCAGCGCATACCATGCTTCTCTTTCGCATCCGCAAAGACACGTTCAATCGTCTCTTTACGTCTCGCATATATTTGTTTGGTCTCGTTTTGATGACGAAGATGATCCGCTTCCTCTACATATTCTGCCCAAATATGACGCTCAATGATTTTCCGGTGATCTTTACTATTCGTACATTGAGTAAGCAAAGGACAGGTTGCACATTGAGAAGGGTTTGATTTGTACTGGCGTTTACCTTCTTTAGTGGTAGTCGAATATTTAAGAACTTGCCCTTCCGGACAAAGGTAGCAATCATAGTACTCGTCATATACATAATCGTGTTTCCGTAAAAATCCATCCTTCGTTTTTGGACGTGTATAAGGGAGTGCAGGTTGAATCTCTTGGTCAAATAAGAATTTAGTAATCGCAGGAGTTTTATAAGCAGCATCGGCAGCAACAGCAAGTGGCTTCTTCACTTTATCCATAATCTTTTCAACAAGTGGCTGAAGCATATGACTATCATGAACATTCCCAGGTGTCACAATCGATCCAAGTATAAATCCATACCGATCAGCTGCAGCATGGAATGAATAAGCAAACTGTTTGGTTCTTTCATCTTTTACATAGTATCCACTTTCAGGATCTGTCGTACTTTGCTTAATTTCCTTCACTTCTTCTTTTTCAAATTTATCAGGTGGAAATGGCTTCTTCCCGTGATCGATACGATCTTGATTCAATTCTTCTTGAAGTTTGGCTTCATATGCACGAGTCTCTTTACGGACAATCTTCTTTTCGAATTTACGTTTATTCGCACTGGCTTTTACATGAGTTGAATCGATGAAGACATGGTCAGCACTTAGTAATCCCTTATCTGCAATTTCTTTAAGAATACGATAGAAAATCTGTTCAAAGATATCAGTATCTTGGAATCGACGTTCATAATTTTTACCGAAGGTAGAAAAGTGCGGGATTTCTGAATGAAAGCCAAACCCTAAAAACCAGCGATATGCCATATTGGTTTCAATTTCTTTTATTGTCTGACGCATTGAACGAATTCCAAATACATATTGCACAAATGTCATTTTAATTAATACAACTGGATCTACACTAGGTCTACCTAGGGTAGAATACAGTGGTTCTACCAGTGGATAGATGAAAGAAAAATCAATAGCTGACTCAAGCTTTCTGACAAGATGATTCTGTGGTACAAGTTGTTCAATTGTAATCATCTCAATTTGATCCCGTTCATTTATTTGATTTTTCGACATCATATCCAATCACCTCAACCTATATTTAGAAACTAGTTGATTGTAGTGTAGGCGGTGACTCCTGCGGGACAAGCGTGACGGCCGATACCCCGCAGGAGCACAGCGACGAGGAGGATTGGGCCACGCCCGCGGAAAGCTTCCGCCGAAACGGAAATCAACTAACTCTATTTTCAAAAGCAATTATCTAATCTATATTTTATAAGAAAAAAGACTGTAGGCAAACTCGAAAATTCGAGTTTGTCTACAGTCTGACCATTCTGAAATCTATCAGAATGGTTTTTTTAATGTACCTTTTTTATCAATTTCTAACCTATCCCATTAATCCGATGCTCAGCGCCTCGTATCTGGTCTTGAATAAACATATCGATTATTTCAATTATTTCTTCCGGGGTGTGGTCCATTTCCCCTAAAAGCCAACTTTCCACAAGCCCCGCCAATGACAAAGTATAGAAATGAGTTAGAAATGCAATGTGCTCCTCACCTGAATTCAACTTTTCACAAAGTGATTTAATGACTCTCCCTAAAATTGTAGAAATATCCGAGTAGAAAAAGCGCTTTAAATGACCTCGACCTAGAGATTGTAAGGCGCATAAACAAAAATCTTTATTGGCCTCTAAGTATTTGAAAAGCTCTAGTAATCCTTCTTTCCAAAGAAGAGAGTTTTCATGTACATCAAGCAATTGAATCGTTTCCTGCTGAAAGGTCCATTTGAGTAAATCGTAAATATCCTCGAAGTGATAGTAAAAGGTTTGACGATTCACATTTGCATTTTCAGTCAGTTCACGAATGGAGATCTTTTCGAGGGGTTTATTTTTCATTAGTTCCTTTAAGGAAATAGCCAGTATTTGTTTTGTTTCATCACTATGCTTCATTGATAACCTCAAATTAAATATTTTTTTATACAATTCGACCTTGATTGTCTATATTTTAAACTTTTTTATCATGTTAGTGTATTCATAGGCATTTCAAGAGTCAAAAATTTTCTGGGAAAATGAATCTATAGAAGAAAGGTGATCTATTTTGAAAAATTGGCTGAATGTACGTACAGCCTCATTTGTAATATGGGTAGTCATTTCAATCGTTATGATTGTCACAATGCCAAACTTAGATATGTTAGTGCGTGAAAAAGGTCAAACAGAAATTCCATCCTATACACAAAGTCAAATTGCATCCAAGCTTTTGACTGAAATGGCTGATGAGGGGACAGACACCTATCAGTTTATAGCGGTGTTTACTAGTGAAAATGAAGAAGCGTTAGACAAAACACAGCTTGAAGAGATTGATAAGGCTATCCAATCACTAAAAGATAATAGTGATGAATTAGGTATAACAGATATGCTTGCTCCCTCAGATAGTGAGGAAGCTAAAAAACAGCTGGTTTCCGAAGATGGCACAACCATTTTAACGCAAATCTCCGTTGACCAAAAACAGGGAACAGTAGAAGAGGCAGCACAAAGCTTACGTGAAAAGACGGAGCTGCAATCCGTGGATTCCTACTATACTGGAACAGATATCGTAATGGATGACTTTGCTAAATCTTCTCAAGAAGGGATTAAGAAAACAGAAGTCATTGCGATTGTTTTTATCTTGGTCGTCTTAGTTTTAGTTTTCCGTTCACCTGTGGTTCCTTTAATCTCATTAATTACAGTGGGCGTTTCTTATATCGTTTCTCTTGGGATTGTGACGCAGCTTGTTGATAAGTTTAACTTCCCATTCTCGAACTTTACCCAAGTCTTTTTAATTGTTATTTTATTTGGAGTAGGTACAGATTATAATATTCTACTTTATACACGCTTTAAGGAAGAGCTGGGTAAAGGCGGGCATATATTAAAAGCGATAACAGAGACTTATCGCACTGCAGGAAAAACAGTAATTTATAGTGGTATTGCAGTATTTATTGGCTTCATTGTATTGTATTTAGCTGAATTTAAACTCTATCAAGCGACATCAGCTGTTGCAATTGGAGTAGCTGTATTATTACTGGTATTACTTACATTGAATCCTTTCTTCATGGCAGTTTTCGGCATTAAAATGTTTTGGCCAGCAAAATCTATTAATGGTCATAGTGAAAATAAGATTTGGTTATTCTTATCGAAGCATTCATTCTTTAGACCAATCATCGCCTTGGTTTTAGTAGCCGTGATTTCAGTACCATTTATCATCAAATATTCGGGTGAGCTGAATTACAACGACTTAGTTGAAATCAGTGATGAGTATGAATCCAAACAGGCAATCAATGTGATTGAAGATCATTTCCCGTCTGGATTCTCGTCACCAACAACTTTAGTTATTCATGCGGATGACTCACTTGCAACTCAAAAAGGCTTACAGGATATTGATGAGTTGGCAGATGTTATCTCAAATGTCGATGGAGTTTCCCAAGTCTTATCGGTGACTCGGCCATCAGGTGAAAAAATACAGGATTTATATATTAAAGAACAAACCAATACGTTAAATGAAGGTCTTGGTTCTGCACAAGAAGGCTTAGGAACTATTAACGAAGGTCTTTCAGAAGCAGAAGATCAGCTCGGGGCAGTGGATCAAAGTAGCTTTGATAGTGTTCAACAGCTAATCGATGGAACAGCTACAATGGAGCAAGGTGTAGGGCAACTAGGTGATGCTTTAGACCAAGTAGCTCAAGGCTTTGAAGATGGGGCAAACGGTGCCAGTGAATTAGAAAATGGTTTAAGCACTTTAAAACAAAGTATCAGTGATTTAAGTAATGGGGCATCCCAATTACAAAAAGGTTACGCGGAACTTGAAAATGGATTTAGTGCATTTAGCGAACTCTTTGCTACTGTGGAAAATGCGATTACAAGCAGCTCACAAGGCTATGCAGCAATTGAACAATCCATGAATGCCTTAGTTCAGTCAAATCCAGATCTAGCTTCTGATGTAAATGTTCAAACGGTAATTGGTACGGCGAAATCGGCACAGGCTCAGCTCGCACAATTAGCCACAAAATTACAAGAGCTTACGCCACAATACAATGGTGCTGTCGAATCATTCCAAGAAGCAAATACAGCCTTCTCTCAAATTACGAATGGCTTACAGCAAGTTGAAACAGGAGTAGGTCAATTACAAACTGGGGCTAATCAATTAGCGACAGGACTTCAAACAGGTGAAACAGGAGTAAATCAAATTAGTTCAAAAACTGGAGAACTGGAATATGGACTATCTACTGTTAACGACGGTCAAAAACAACTGCAAGAAGGCTTAGCAACGCTGCAAGATAAAATGACGCAATTGCAAGATGGGTTAGCTCAAAGTACAGATGGCTTAACTGAAATCAGCGATGGTTTATTAGATGCACAAGATTATTTAGGTGAAGTGAGCAGTTCCGAGTCAAATAGCGTCTTCTATATCCCACAAGAAGTTTTAGATGGCGAAGAATTTGAAGAAAGCTTGAATATGTATATGTCTGAAGATCGTACCATGTCAAAAATGACGATTATCTTAGACGTAAATCCATATTCAAAAGAAGCAATGTCTATTATTAAAGATATTGATGAACAAATCAAAGCAACTGCCAAAAATTCAAGTCTTGCTGATACAGAAATTGCACTAGGCGGTAAATCAACAGCCAATGTAGACTTGCAACAAATTTCTAGTGATGACTTTACCCGCACAATTGTCATCATGATGATTGGTATTACACTTGTTTTAGTAGTGATCACACGATCTATTTGGCAACCAATTATCATTATTGCTTCTCTAATTTTAGCTTATTACACATCACTCGGTCTTGCTGAATTATTAAGTAATACATTATTAGGGCAAAACATTCTAAGCTGGAATGTACCATTCTTTAGTTTCATCATGATTGTCACACTCGGTGTAGACTACAGTATCTTCCTAATGATGCGTTACCATGAAGTGAAGGATCAGGGTATTGTAGGAATCATTGATGCAGCCAAACACATTGGAGGGGTAGTTTTATCAGCAGCCTTAATCTTAGGTGGTACATTCGCTGCTCTTATTCCATCAGGCATAGTAACACTAATGCAAGTGGCAATTCTAGTATTGGTTGGCTTAGTACTCTTAAGCTTCATTATGCTACCGGTCTTCATGCCGGCCGTAATGGGGCTAACTGAAAAAATGAAATATTTATTCTCGAAAAAGAAAGAGTAACCTAAAATATTAATTTGGTGGAGGAAAGTTAGTTTTTCTTCCATCATTTTTTATTGAAAAACATAGGCTAATAGTTTATTAATCTTGAATTCGAGATTGTTTATTTGACATCATTCGACAAATGGGAATAAGATGAACTTGTTAAATGAAAATTTAACTATCACTTTATGTAGGGAGAGAGTTAATATGACTAATTTACAAGGTAAAGTAGCAGTTGTTACAGGCGGAGCTTCAGGAATTGGACTAGCTACTGTGAAAGCGTTTTTAGATAAAGGTGTAAAAGTAGTTATTGGAGATTTCAATAAAGAAGCTGGTTTAAAAGTAGAACAGGAACTAAAAGAAAAGTATCAGGATGTTTCATTTGTAGAAGTGAATGTTGCTGAAGAACAATCTGTAGAAAACCTTGTTGCTGAGGCGGTAAAACAATTCGGACAATTAGATATTATTTTCAATAATGCAGGGATCGGGATTCAAAAACCAACACACGAATTAACTGACGAAGAATACAAAAGAGTGATTGCAGTTAACCAAGATGGTGTATTCTATGGCATCAAATATGCGATTCGTGAAATGTTGAAAACCGGTGGCGGTTCAATCATTAATACAGCATCAATCTTGGGATCTGTTGGAGAGCCAACTTCTATTCCATACGCAGCAAGTAAAGGTGCGGTTAACTTAATAACAAAATCGGCAGCATTAGAATATGCTGATCGCAATATCCGAGTAAATGCAGTAGCTCCTGGATTTATCGAATCAGGATTAGTGAACAAAGAAGCTTTAGGAGATTTCTACGATGGTTTGGTAGAAAAACATCCAATCGGACGATTAGGAACACCAGACGAAATTGCACATGCAGTAGTATTCTTAGCAGAAAATGACTTTGTTACTGGGACAACAGTTATGGTAGATGGTGGGTATACAGCTAAGTAATAGTCATATAGAAACCAGATAATGATTATCCCTTAGTACAATAGCTCGGTACAAAAGACAATCCCAATAAAATAATATGACAACAATAAAAAGATGCCTATTAGTTTTGAACTAATAGGCATTAAATAGGTTGTATGGGTTTGTGGAAGAAAATTTTGCCCTTTATCAAATTAAATACGCATCTTGAATAAAGCGGCAAGCCAATATTACGATAAGTCTTATTCGGTACGTTCTCGCAAGAGCCTTGAAATACTAGTTACCATCACATTCGTTAATAATGTCAGAAAGGAGGAGGTTTTCATCATTATTGTTTGTAATGAGTACTAGATTCGAATAGGCTGTTGTATATTTGCCAAGCATGCTTAAGTTCAGGTTCCATTTATGAAAACGATGCATCTAGATTGAGATAGCCCTTTTTATGCAATAGGGAACGCACATCTGGAAGCAAAATTTTCATAGGAATTAAAACATGCTAAGCTTGCAAATTAAGAGACTCTGATAGGAATTCGGATTCCCAGGCCTCTAAGAGGGTAAATGTAATTGTCATAGTGCTCGCATTTGCTAGAATTTGGTTAATAATTGTTTGTAAAAAATTTTTCACTTTCAATATTATCAAAGTTGTTCTCGTATTCCATATATTCCTCAGAAAAGTGAACATTTTCATAGCATTTGCTAACACGATCAAATTGACATTTGTCGCTGTACACTTCATATAGGTCCAGAATTGTTTTTGAGAAATGTTGAATGTACATTACCAGTTCATCATGGAATTTCCGTTTGGGAGGGGGAAGAAATTGAATTAGCATTCGCTGTTCAGTCGAATCTACCAGATGAGTTTGTTTTCCAACATGATAATCAATTCTTTATGGGAGATCCATTCTTTATGGTCATGTACCATTACTTAAAAACAGTGATTGATAAAAATTTATATGGTGTTTGTATGCATTTTTAAGTTCTAAATCATCACTTGCCTTTGTGGAGGAGAGTGAATTAGGCAAGTGGATGAGAAAGAACAATTACAAACCAATTCTTCACCTCCTTTCAGTAACATAATATTCTGTTAATAGATTTAGTTAATGGACATATAGCCATCAAAGTTTAAAATGTATTGAAGTTTAATATGAAAACATGAGAAATATTCTACTACTTTATAGAAGTTGGGATACTGTCTAGTTAAAAGAGGGGATACTTAGCGGCTATGAAATGGCGTGCTAAATAAAAATAACAGTTCCCCCTCTAAAAAGAGAAAACTGTCAAAAAGTAATATTTACCTTTGATGAGGATAAACTTCTATAGCTTTAGAAAGCTCTTTTCGATTACTATACCATTTTCCTACTAATAAAATAGCAAGGGCAACTGTTACAATCGAGCCTGCAAAGGAAAGCGGTGCTTTAAAGCTATTAAAATAGGATTCAACAGAACTAGCTAATATTGGCCCTATAATTTGGCCGAGTGCATAAGCAGTTGTTAAAGCAGAAACGACAACACCGCTTTGTTTCGGGAATAGCTCTCGTGCATAAGCTGTTGATAGGGAAACAATCCCAACAAAAGTAAAACCGAACAAAAAGGCAGATAGAAGAACGCTCCAGGATGTCTGAGTAAATACAGGCAATAGAATACCAATTACTTGTAGTATGTATGCAATAGATAATACTCTAACGGTAGAGTATTTGGCTATTAGCATCATCCAAATTGGAGCAGCGGGAGCAGCAGCAACTCCTGCTATTACCCAACTAAAACTAGCGAAAGATCTTAAACTTTCAATATTGTAAATGATATCTACTAAAAATGTCCCCGTGATAATATAGCCAAGACCCTCTAAGCCATAAGCAATGATTAACCAAGGCATAAACCCCTGAAGAATTTTTGTATCCCTTGTTTTTTCAACCTTTTCGCCATTATTAATGGAAATATTATTCCAAAGAACAAGAGTGGAAATAAGAAATAGTGCCGATAAAATACCAAGACCTATCCAAGTTCCTTCCCAATCGAAAATACCTTCTATTAATGGAACGAGTAAACCCGAAATGGCGATACCTATTCCAATTCCGGAGAATAAAAAGCCGGAAAACCGGGTCTGAAAGTGCGTTGCTAAGTAATCCATAATAATACTAGAGGTTAATACGAAAATAAAACCACTGGTTGTACCCGCAATAAAACGTAATAATATCCACACTAAAAATGAATGTGTTAGCCCCATTAAGAAGATAGATAATACATTAAGTACAACGGTTATAAGTAAAAAATTCTTTTTATTCCGGTAAATAAAACCTGCACCAAGAGCACCTACAAAATAACCAATATAATTACTTGAAGCTAAATAGCCGCCTTCTTCAAAGGAAAGACCTTCTTCCATTCGCATAAACGGTAAAATGGGTGTAAATGCAAACCGACTTATCCCCATTGCAACAACTAAAAGCAACACGCCCCCAAATAGCACCCCTATGTGTTGTTTGCGCAAAAGTACATCCCCTTACAATCAATTTAAGAAAAATATCAAAACTTTCCTATAATTGTAACATTCTATAAATTGGAATCAAGGTTTTAGGAATTAGCAGATGGGCCTAAAAACTAACTAACTAAAGAAGGAACTCCTTATGGAAGTAGACTCCGCAACTAATTTCAAAGTATGTGGACGAGATGCACAACTTGATATAATAAAAGACAAAATAATAACCCCATATATATGAACCACTTAAATTTTTCCGAACTTGCATAGTTGAATTTTCACCTTAACCTTGAGGAAGGTGTATATTTATTACCAGTAACACAAAATAATCAGCTGATAAGAGCAACAGATCTGAGACTTGCTTAGATGGGCGAATAAAAAACGGTTCCTGAATAATCACTATTTTCAATTGGCTATGTTGCCGTTCGTTAAAAAATAAGAAAAAACGTACGTCACTATGTTTTCATTAAAAAGAGAACTAATTGAACGTACTTAAAGGAATGAGGATATCTATGAAAATAAAAGAAGTTACCATTAGGCATTTGAAAATGAAACTCAAAAATCCCTTCTCTACAAGCTTTGGCACCTTTGTTAATAAAGAATTTCTCTTATTGGAGGTAACAGATGAGCAGGGGACAATTGGTTTTGGAGAATCCGTTGCCTTTGATACCCCATGGTATACCGAAGAAACATTGAAAACTAATTGGCATATGCTTGAGGATTTTTTAATTCCTATGATTTTAAATAAAGAAATACAACATCCTGATGAAATTTTGGAGTTATTCAAAGGAATTCGAAAAAATAATATGGCTAAGTCCGCAATTGAAGGGGCATTCTGGGATATTTTTACCCAACAGACAAATCAGTCATTGGCACACGCCTTAGGTGGTAAAAAAGAGAAAATTGAAGTAGGAATTAGCTTAGGGATTCAAGGGTCGATTGAAAAACAAATAGACGTTGTGGATAAGGCTATAAAGAGCGGTTATAAACGGATTAAACTAAAAATCAAGCCAGGCTGGGACATCGAGTTGATGCGTGTTCTTCGGGAACACTTCCCGGATACGCCAATGATGGCCGATGCAAATTCGGCGTATACGTTAGAGGATATTGATATTTTTAAACAATTGGATGAATTTAACTTAATGATGATCGAACAACCCCTTGCATCGGATGATATTATTGACCATGCTGTATTACAAAAACAAATCAAAACACCAATTTGTTTAGATGAAAGTATCCAATCATTGGAAGATGTGAGGAAAGCAATTGAATTAGGAAGCTGTGGCGTTATCAATATTAAAATTGGCCGTGTTGGAGGAATTTCGGAAGCGAAAAGAATCCATGATTATTGTGAAGAAAAGGGTATACCCGTTTGGTGCGGCGGCATGCTAGAATCCGGAATTGGACGAGCACATAATATCGCGTTAACTTCACTATCTAACTTTGTTATGCCAGGTGATACTGCAGGTTCAAGCCATTATTGGGAGCAAGATATTATTAAGCCCGAGGTTATTGTTGAGGACGGATACATCTTGGTCCCGCAAGAAATCGGGATTGGCTTTAAACCGAATTTAGAAGCAATTGAGAAATACACAGTAACTAGTAAAACATATAAATAGAGATGAAAATGGCAGGAGGACTTCAATTGTCTCCTGTATTTTTTTCGTCGAAATTTGAATAACATTTAATTACAACACTAGGCGTATGTATAAAAGAGAGATCATATCAATGAAAGCTTGGAATATATGATTGACCAATTTTAGAAAAGAGGGAATTGGTGAAAAAGAGTTTTCAAATTGGTGGCGCATTTGTCGGTTTAGTTGTTGGTGGCGGCTTTGCTTCTGGCCAAGAAATCATGCAATTTTTTACTGGCTTTGGTGTTTATGGAATCATGGGTGCCATCGTAGCAATGATTGGCTTTGCATTTTTAGGAATGAATATAGCTCAATTAGGCTATGAACTACATACTACATCTCATAAAGCTGTTGTTTATCACATAGCAGGACGTTCAATTGGATCTATTTTGGACTTATTAATCACTTTCTTTTTATTTGCCATAATAGTGGCGATGTTTGCCGGAGCCGGAGCTGCGTTATATCAAATACTAGGCATAGACCCTATTATCGGCAGCCTATTTATGGTAGTCATTACGGTTCTCACTTTAATGTTGGATGTAAAAAATATTATTCATGTCATTGCCCTAGCAACACCATATTTGCTGGGCATTATGCTGATTATTGCCATTTACTCGATTCTCACAATGGATCTAACTTTGGCAGAACAAAATATGTTGGCTCAGCACCAACGTGTGGCAGCTCCCAATTGGTTAATGGGTGCCCTTCTTTACGTTTCCTATAATATTGCAACGAGTGTAGCGATGATGACGGTTATTGGCAGTACAGCAAGTAGTCGAAGGGTTGCAGGATTCGGTGGGATTATCGGCGGAATCATGCTTGGTATCTTAATTATTTTTATTAATGTGGCGATGTTAGCTAAAATGGATGTTATATCTGGTAAAGATTTGCCGATTCTTGAGATTGCCTCGAATATGCATCCGATAATTGGAATTCTAATGGCTATTGCACTGTTAGGTATGATTTATAATACGGCAGTCGGTCTTTTCTATTCATTTATTGTCCGATTTGTACCAAGAAAGGACCCAACCTATAAACCAATTGTCATTATGTTAGGGGCAATTGGTTTTATGGCTAGCTTTGTAGGCTTTACTACGTTGGTAGGTAAAGTATATTCACTAATGGGCTATTTAGGCTTTGCAATAATAATCGCCATTATTTTTTCTTGGATAAATAAACGTTAAACCTTCGTCTACGGAGGTTTTTTTCATATTCCGATTAATTTTAATACTCATGGAACTTAGTTTTGAAAAAGACTCATGACACTTTTCCTTGTCTGGTCTCATTTAATAAGTAGAAGAATATGATGGGCGAGGAGAATGAAGATGAACAATCAATTTAATTGGAGAAGGGTTCCCGGTATCCCTCTTTCCTCAGGTCAAACAGTTGTAGCAAGCCAGGTTGGTGATGTTACGGGGGATGGCTATCCAGATTGGGTGTATTTAATCGGTACCCAACAACCTGATAGCCCGTATATAACAAATATTCAGCTTATACTTAAAAATGGTCAAACAAATCAATATCAGACGTTCCCTCTTCCTGAAAATGCAGGTTATGAGCCAACAATCTGGTTAGGGGATTTAACTGGAAATGGAGTAAAAGACATTTTCATTGTCATGGATTCTGGCGGGAGTGGAGGTATTATCTTTGCGTACGTATACTCATTTATCCAAGGAAGAATGACTAAAATATTTGATTCCATCCAATTTAATGAGCAGCATCCATATAAGGTGCATTACCAAAATAATTATAGCGTCAACGTGTACAGTGGAAATCCAAGAAAAAAATATACCCTAGATCTGCGTTATAAAGGGGCAGAATACCTAAATGAAATCTATAATGCAAATGGAACTTTAAAACAACCAATAGAAGGATGGGTAGATCCAATTAGTGCCCTTTATCCAATTGATGTTGCGCGAAATGGTAAATATGATTTGCTCGGACTGCAGCAAATTGCAGGTCGTTATCATGCCGATGGATTAGGTTATGTTGAAAATCTTCTGCATTGGAATGGTCAAGAGTTTCTTATTGTGCGTCAAATTGTCGCAATTTATGGAGAAGAATTTTAAAAAAAATAGTATAACCTCCTAAAAACAACGCATTCTAATTTTATTACGATTAGGAGGGAAAATGTGTTGAAAAAATTATTAGCGATTCCATTCTTGTTTCTTTTTGCAGGAGCTTTAGTTGGGTGTGGCTTGACAGATGAAGCGCAAAATGACGAAATTATAAATGAAGACGTACACGATGAAGGTACAAATAATCTAAATGAAGGTACAAACAACGGTACTGGTACTAATAATAATACTGTCGGTGACGATGAAGTATTAGATACAGAAGATGGCATGGGTGGTACTGATAATACAACAGGTGGTACAACAAATGGTACGACTGGTGGTACAACTGGTACTGGTACAGATGGAACAACGGATATGAATAGAGCAGATGAAGAAGAGTAATTCTAATTTTAGGTAAAACTATAAAGAAAGAATACCCAAGCTATCTTGAAAACGCTTGTTAGAGTAGCCGATTGCGAACGAACGAGGCAACCGACCTACGTGAGTACTTTTCAATAGCCTAAGCCGATTTCAGCTAAGAAATCGGCTTTATTTTATTATCCATACCTAAATAGATGGAGTTGGTAATATGATAATAAGACAAAAGTATTTTTAGACGAAATGGGGCTATGAAATATGATTCGTTATCCACATTTAAGTGAACCAGTAAAGATTGGTGTTACTGCACCTTCATCTGGATTACATTTGGAACAGCACTCCTTATTGGAAGAGGCAGTGTATCGAATGAAAAAGAAAGGCTATGAGTTCTTAATAGGACAAACCTGTTGGACTGAATATAAGTTAAAATCAGCACCCGCAAAAACGAGGGCAGACGAACTGAACCAGATGCTGCAAGATGACGCTGTCCAGTTAATATATCCACCTTGGGGCGGAGAATTATTGATCGAAATTTTGGAGCATATTGATTTTAAAAGTATCAAGCCTAAATGGATACTTGGATATTCAGATATAAGTACATTGTTATTTGCTATAACATTAAATACAGGAATTGCAACAGCACATGGTCCAAATTTGATTGATTTACGTGGACAAATATCCGACTCTACAACAGCCATGTGGGAAAAAGTTCTATTCACAAAAAAGGGAGAGGAAATCATCCAATATCCATCTGAAATGTATCAACTCAGATGGCAGCACGATTATGTAACGGACTGGGTTTATCATCTAACGGAACCTACTAAATGGAAAACCATTAAAAATAGGCCAATGTTGATTAAAGGGCGTTTACTTGGTGGATGTATTGATGTCATTCGTCATTTAGTCGGCACGCCTTTTGGGGATGTAGCGCAGTTCCAACAAAAATACATAAACAATGAGCCAATCGTCTGGTACTTTGAAAACTGTGAATTGTCGGTACCAGATCTACGTAGATCACTTGTTCAGATGAAATTAGCTGGATGGTTTGAAAATTGCAGTGGAATTCTTTTTGGAAGAAGTGCAGCAAATGAAACAGCGAGTGATTATCATATATTAGATATCTATCTGGAGCTTGCTGAAGAAATTAATGTGCCCATTGCGTATGATATTGATTGTGGACATATGCCGCCTCAGCTTACCCTTATTAACGGAGCATATGCAGAAGTGCGGGTTTATAATAACAACGGAACAATGGTTAAACAGGTATTTAAATAAATGATTTAAAATAAAAAGCATCTCATGATCATGTGTTTACAGAGATGCTTTTTCACTTTATTTTACAATTAATGCAGGGCAGTTAACGCGTTTCATGACTTTATGACTCACACTCCCCAGCACCATCTCCTGTAATCCATTTAAACCGCGACTGCCAATGACAACTAATTCTACCTGGTGTTCATTGGCATATTTAACGATTTCAGGACCCGGTGTACCATGTAAAAAAGTCACTTTGTACGATACATTTGATTCTTTAAGTGTTTGTTCGACTTTAGATATTTTTTTGCGTCGCTCCAAAAATAAAGCTTCAGTAGAGCTTGAATGTAACACTTCAGATTTCGATTTATCGTAGTCTATCACATAGACTACCTCAATGATTGAATCCGCGTTACATAAAGCCACTTTAATCGCTTCCTTTGTAGCACGGACGGCATTTTCAGATCCATCAGCAGCAAGTAAAATGTATTTGTACAACGCAATTCCCCTCCTAATGTGATGAAGATAAGCTTTCTAGTTTTGATATGATTTTCTTACTGGAAGCATCTAGTTCGACAACCTCCACTTTAAGCCCTCTTTCTTTTAAAAGTTCTTGTACTTTTACTAGTGCACCAACACCAGAATCATCCCAAATTCGGCTATTTGAAAAGTCAATTTGAATGGACTCGCTTTTAAATTCATTATATTTAAAGTAGTCGATGAAAGAGTCAGTTGAAGCAAAGAAAAGTTGCCCATTCACAATAAAACGATGATTTTCTTGCGTGATTTTTATGGATGATATTTTGACTACAAAGAATACGGCGCTTAAAACCACTCCAGCAATAACACCTTTTGAAAGGTCATGTGTCCAAACGACAATTACTACTGTCGTAAGCATAACTAAGGCGTCTGTACGTGGCGCAATAACCAGATACTTAAACGAAGACCAATCGAAAGTTCCGATACATACCATAATCATAATTCCAACCAAAACCGGCATCGGAATTTTCACTACTAATTCACCTAATACAAGAATTAAAAACATAAGGAATAAACCTGCAACTAATGTAGATAATCGACCTCGTCCACCAGACTTTACATTAATAACGGATTGACCAATCATCGCACAACCAGCCATTCCACCAAATAATCCTGTGACAATATTGGCAATCCCTTGTCCTCTTGCCTCTTGATTTTTGTTGCTCTCAGTTCCAGTCATGTCATCAACTATTTGAGAGGTTAACAAGGATTCCACTAAACCCACAATGGCAAGTGAAATGGAGAAAGGAAATATAATTTTAAATGTTTCTAGACTGAAGGGAACATCCGGAATAATAAATGATGGCAGAGTTTGAGTAATCGTTCCTAAATCACCAATGGTTCTCAAATTTACACCACTAAATATTGCAACAACTGTTAATGCAACAATTGCGATAAGCGGTGCTGGAATCACTTTTATAAAACGTGGTAATGTATAAACAAGTATTAAAGTTATTCCTACAAAGACATAAGTCATCGTTGATATACCGACAAAATGTGGGACCTGTGCCATAAAGATTAAAATCGCTAATGAGTTTACAAATCCAATCATGACAGCGTTCGGGATAAACTTCATTAACTTGGCTACTTTTAGAACACCAAAGAGTATTTGAATGACCCCAGTTAAAAGGGTTGCAGCAAATAAATATTCTAAACCGTAATCCCGAACCAACGGGACCATTACTAATGCCATCGCTCCTGTAGCTGCTGATATCATCCCAGGGCGTCCACCGGCAAATGCTATAATGACAGCCATCGTGAAGGATGCATATAGACCAACCATTGGATCAACACCAGCGATAATGGAAAACGCAATGGCTTCCGGAATAAGTGCAAGTGCTACGACAATTCCAGATAAAATATCGCCGCGGATATTGCCGAACCATTGTTGTTGTAAACTTTGCATGGAAGTCTCCTTTACTTTTAAAAATTCTTTGGTTATCATAACACTTTTATTCCTAAAAAGGAACCTTTTTGGGAATGGGAGAGGAGTAAATAGTATGATTTATGGGTATTTACGCCCTTTATATAACGATGAATATTGCGAAATTCAGTTAAAGCGTCTTCAAGATTGTGAAGAGATTTTTCAAGAATTACATGGGTTACCGAAAAAAAGAGTGGAACTTGAGCGAATGTTAATGGCCTTGCGAAAAGGCGATAGTATTATTGTTGAACGAATGTTTGCAATAGCTGATACAACAAGACACCTTATGGAACTACTAAAATTATGTGAAAAAGATGGAGTAACCATTCAGTTTATAGGGGAAGGGATAGATAGCAAAAGAGTATTAAATTTCACGTTAGCTGAAATGTTGGAGCATCTACTTATCTTCCAATCTGATATCGTTAAACAATCAACCATCCTTGGAATCGCCAATGCAAAAGAACAGGGAAAAACGATTGGTCGGCCTAAAAAATCAGACGACAATATAAAAAAGGCTATTGCGATGTATCATTCAGGTAATTACACATTACTTGAAATCAAAAATGAAACCGGTATAAGCAAATCAACCCTTTATCGGTATTTAGAATTAGAAGAAATATAGATAGTAGTTTAATTTTTATAAAGTTGAAAGAAGATTAGGAGAAGCTCTATTCTAGTCGAGAACTTGCAAAAGGAATTGCAGAAAGCTATGGGGCAGGTGCAGACTTCAGATGGTTCTCTTACTGTCAGTTGTGAATAATATCGTACGCTTTACAGAAATTGCAGCTAAGGCAGCAGGAATAGCTGACTACAAAGCAGTAGAAGCATTGTACATGCTGTCCTATGGGAAATGTATATTGCAATGTTTTTTCATTTGATAAGGTTCTTTTAGGGGATGGATTCATTAAACAAATAAGAGGGACCATATTCAATGGATCCCTCTCAAGATATAAAAAATTAATAAGCAGTCCAACCAGCGTCTGCTGCGATTACTTGACCATTTACAAAGCTCGACTCGTCAGAACCTAAGAATAATGCAAGTTGTGCAATTTCTTCGGGTTGACCTGCACGAGGCATAGTACCAAGGCCTGTACCTTGACGACCTGCACCGAACTCAGAAACATTTGTCATAGAAGATTGGATGTTTGTCATAACGCCACCTGGTGCAATTCCGTTACAACGGATACCAGAGTTAGCATACATATATGCTGTATTTTTAGTTAATCCAGTTACGGCGTGTTTAGAGGCAGTATATGCTGCACCAGCACGAGCTCCACGTAAACCACCTGCAGAGATGTTGTTCACGATAACCCCGTGGCCTTGTTCTAAAAAGATATTTGTAGCGATACGCATTGCACGCATAACACCAGTCGTGTTTACTGCAAATACGCGATCCCATTTTTCATCTGAAATTTCACCAACAGGTTCCATGCCGTCCATGATCCCAGCATTGTTTACTAAAATGTCTAGTTTACCGAATGCTGCTTTCGTTTCAGCAAATAGGTTTTCTAAATCAGCTAATTCAGCGACGTTTGTACGGTTTGCAATTGCTTCTCCACCAGCAGCTTTAATGCTATCTGCTACAGCTTGTGCACCCTCGAAATTGTAATCAGATACAACAACCTTTGCACCTTCTTTAGCATAAGTTTCAGCGATTGCTTTCCCCATACCTGAAGCTGCTCCTGTAACAATTGCTACTTTGTCCTGTAATCTCATAAAAAAACCTCCCGAATTAAATTATTGAACAGTTGTACAATAAAAATTATAAATGAAACAAGTAAACGCTTTCAATCAGCAAAAAAGAGTATACTGTTTAGTAATGAACACATTCTGACTTTTTTGTTCAAGAAGGGGTGAAAAAATTGGGTCAAATTGATTTAAGAGTTGTGAAGACGAAGGAAGCACTTCATATAGCTTTACTAACATTATTAAAAAATAAACCTTTAGAAGCCATTTCAATTTCTGAAATTTGTCGAATTGCGAAGGTGAATAGAGGCACTTTTTATTTACATTACACACAAGTAGGAGAATTATTTGAAGAATACTTTAAAGAAATCATGGATGACTTGGCAAATTCCTATCAGGAGCCATATCGACATGTGGCAAAGCTTAATCCTAAAGAATTAAATCCATCGACAGTACGAATTTTCCACCATGTTGAAAAATATAAAGAATATTATCGTATAATATTGTCCAAAAATGTACCACTTACTTATTACTATTTATTGCTTGAAGAGGTTAAAAGTCTATTAACGGGCAACCTAGAAAAAGACCATAAAATTGAAGAAGATATTGACTCAGATTTTCAGGCTTCTTATGCGGCGAATGCTATTTTAGGATTAATCATTCAATGGTATAATGATGACTTTCAGCAAAAGGCAGGCTATTTAAGTGAGCAGCTTGTAAAAATTCTAAGATTAACCTAACTTTTTCTAACATTTCAATTGTAGATAGGTTAAAATAAGAAACTATACTTCGTAAACCGAAATGAGAGGAGACTTCTATGCTTTCCAAGTTTTTTGCCTATTATAAACCGCATAAGCGGCTATTTATAGTCGATTTTTCGAGTGCAATCATTGTAGCCATTTTAGAATTAGCGTTTCCAATGGCAGTCCAATGGTTTATCGATGATTTACTTCCAACGAACGAATGGGGAATGATCGTAAAGGTAAGTATTTTATTACTATTTGTATTTGTCATTAGTACGGTTTTAAACTTCATCGTAAACTACCTTGGACATAAACTGGGTATCAATATTGAAACAGATATGCGACAGGATTTATTTAACCATCTTCAAAAGCAATCCTTCCGTTTCTTCGATAATAATAAAACAGGACATTTAATGAGTCGTATTACAAATGATCTGTTCGATATTGGAGAATTCGCTCATCATGGACCGGAAGACTTTTTCATTGCAATTATGACGTTCATCGGGGCATTTGCGATTATGTTCAACGTCAATCCAACTTTAGCTTTCGTCGCGCTAGTTGCTGTGCCATTCTTAATTTGGATTGTTACATATAGCAATAAAAAAATGAATGCAGCTTGGAAAGAGATGTATGGCAAGATTGCTGATGTAAATGGTCGAATTGAAGATAGTGTTTCTGGAATCCGTGTTGTCCAATCATTTACAAACGAAAAGTTTGAAATGAAACGCTTCCGCGAACAAAACGGGTTGTTTAAGACAGCGAAATTAATGGGATATAAAGTAATGTCTGGTACACATTCAGGAATCTACATGATGACAAGGCTGCTAACATTAGCCGTTCTAGTAGTAGGGGCGTGGTTAAGCTTTAATGGAAAACTTTCCTACGGGGAACTAGTCAGCTTTGTCCTATACACAAATGTGTTAATAAAACCGATTGATAAAATTAGTGCGTTGCTTGAGCTCTATCCAAAAGGAATGGCAGGATTCAAACGATTCCAAGAAATGTTAAATGAACAACCCGAAGTGCAAGATAAAGCGGGTGCAATCGATGTTGAATATTTGCATGGCGACATTAAATTTGAAAATGTTACCTTTGGCTATGAAGGAGACAAAGTAATATTAAATGATATTTCCTTTGAGTTAAGAGCTGGGGAAATGACTGCTTTTGTTGGTCCATCTGGTGCAGGAAAAACAACGATATGTTCTTTAATACCGCGATTCTATGATGTAAATAGTGGTGCCATTTCAATCGATGGACTAGATATTCGAGATATGTCCAAACGTTCATTGCGTGACCAAATCGGAATCGTCCAACAGGATGTATTCTTATTTACTGGGACAATTCGCGAAAATATTGCTTATGGTAAACTCGGTGCTTCAGAGGATGAGATTCTCGAGGCATTAAGAAAAGCACATTTAGAGGAATTTGTTAATAATTTATCGGATGGATTAGAAACAGAAATTGGTGAACGAGGCTTGAAGCTTTCGGGAGGACAAAAGCAAAGGCTTGCGATTGCTCGTATGTTCTTAAAAAATCCACCAATTCTTATCTTGGACGAAGCTACATCTGCCCTTGATACAGAAACTGAAAAGATTATTCAAGAGTCATTAGCGGAATTAGCAGAAAACCGTACCACTCTTGTTATTGCCCATCGACTAGCTACTATTAAGGATGCAGATCGTGTCATGGTCGTAACTCCTAATGGTATAGAAGAAGACGGCTCTTACAATGAGTTAGTTGCAGACAATGGAATCTTTGCAAGATTACACCAACATCAATATAGTTAAAAGGGAGAATCCACTTTCCAAGGAAGGTGGATTCTTTTATTTATTGCTTTATACTTATCTGAAAGAATGTAAACAAGAAGGTGCTTTCCAAATGAATCTAAATATTAACCAAATAACAGAATACTATGCTCGGGCACCAGTGATGTTTGTTGATATGTTTATGAATTCAATGCCTAAAGGCAGCAAGGATAGTGGCAGATTTACTGCACCAAATCTAGCCGGTTTAATTATTCCTTTAAAGGGGAGTGCTACATTTAGTTTGAATGGGATGCCCTATTTCATGTCAGCTAACACGATTGTCCACGCAGGACCAAGCATGAACATTGATATTGAAGTTCAGAGTGGTGATGAATGGCAATATGCAGTAATCCATTATCAAATAGCAGAGAATCATTTAGGTAAGTATCCATATTTTAATAAGCATTTCTCCATTTCTGTTGATACAAATGGTTTGCTAACTGAACTTACACATCAACTGATGAAAAATTATATTACACCTACCAATATGGCTAAATTATCATGCAAAGGACTCTTCCTACAATTAGTCGAAACAATTTTAGTAAGCTCCTCAAAAAAAATAGACAATGTAGATCAAATGGATCTAGCGGTAAGACTAATTCATGAGCAATATTCTAGACCAATAACAATACAAGATTTGGCAATGCAGCTTGGAATTGAAAGAAGACGATTTGCCTACCTTTTTGAACGGTACACTGGATTGACCCCCATTCACTATTTAACGGAAATTCGAATTAGAAGGGCGAAGGAATTGCTGCGAAGTGGGATAACTGTTGCAGAAGTTGCAGAGAAAGTAGGGTATTTAGATAATTTTTATTTTAGCAGGGTATTTAAAAAGCACACGGGTTTGTCACCTACAATGTATAAAAAGCTTTTATGAAAATGCTTCAGATTTCCTTGAAGCATTTTCATCTATTTTTATTTCGGCAAAAGTCCATATGATTTGTAAATTTGTCCATTCCTATGCCTACACTAATTTGCTAGTATTACATTGTATTGAGAATGATAATCAATTAGATATCCTTTACTTTTCCAAATAACTATTGACTTCTAATTGAAAACGATTATCATTATCAATATAAATACATAAGTCGACTTATACTAAAATTTAAATATTTAGGAGTGTTATGAAGTGAAAAGACGTTGGGTATTTGGTGCAGCTGCACTATTAACATTAGCTTTAGCTGGCTGTGGATCTACGGAAGAAGAAGCTACTAATGAAAGCGAAAAAGAAACTACGGAAGAAACAACGCCAGTTTCAGCAGAGGAAAGCAAAGAAGCAACTACACAAACAATCACGTATTTAGGTGAAGAGTATACAGTACCAGCTGAAGTTAACACGATTGTCGCAGCTAGTTTAGAAGCAATGGAAGACGCAGCAATCTTAGGGATTAAACCTGCTGGGGTATTACAAATAGGTGGTGAAATTCCTGCATATTTGGCAGATGATTTAGCCGGAGCCGAACTTATTGGAGACAAAAGAGAACCAAATGCAGAAAGTATTTTAGCTCTAGATCCGGATGTTATTGTCGGGACTTCAAAATTTGGCGAAGATGTTGTTGAGAAGATGAATAAAATCCAAACAATGATTCCTTATTCTCATATTTCAACAAATTGGAAAGAGAATTTAACAGTTCTTGCACAGCTTGGAGGAAAAGAATCGGAAGCCGAACAAATTATTGCGGACTACGAAGCGAAAGTTGAAGAAGCACAAAGCTTATCTAAAGAAAAATTAGTTGATAAGGAAATCTTAATTATCCGTATTCGTGGTGGCTTAATGTACATTTATCCAAAAGATGTTTATTTAAACCCAGTATTATACGAGGACTTAGGTGCACAAGTACCTGAAATTATTACTCAAACGGAAGCGCAAGCTGAAATTACCCTAGAAACTTTAGCTGAAGTAAATCCGGATACAATCTTTTTACAATTTGAAACATCAGAAAATGCGGATGCGCCAAAAGCTTTAGAAGAGTTACAAAGCAATCCAATTTTCGCTAATTTAGCAGCAGCAAAAAATGATCAAGTATTGGTAAATACTATAGATCCTTTAGCACAAGGTGGTACAGCTTGGTCAAAAGTTAAATTCTTGGATGCGGCTTACGAAAGCCTCCTTCAATAAAATAAGTGCTGGTAGCTAGAGCCTTTGTAGTTCTACTGCCAGTTTTTCTTTTATATTAGTGACGCTAAGATTAACTTCCAAAAGAAAAAGGTGTGTGCTTTGAAAAATCTCATGTTTAGACCTTTTGCTATATTAATAGCTTCACCAATCTTCATCCTTGCAGTAGCGTTAATATCTATTCTATACGGGACAAAAGATATTAGTGCTATGACAGTTTGGAATTCGATTTTTCAATTTGAGGTAAATAATATCGATCATCAAATTATTCGTACTAGCCGGATACCTAGAGCGTTGGCAGTTATTTTAGTTGGTGCATTTCTTGCTGTAGCAGGAGCAGTAATGCAGGGGATTACACGTAACTATTTAGCTTCCCCGTCTTTAATGGGTGTAAATGATGGTTCCGCATTTGTTATCACTTTAGCCATTGTATTTTTTCCTGGCTTATCAAACTACCAAATGATTTTATTATCAATGCTAGGTTCTTGTATAGGAGCGGGGCTGGTTTTTGGATTCGGTTCATTAATTCGAAATGGGTTATCTCCTGTTCGTTTAGCCATTATAGGTACAGTTATAGGAACATTTTTAAGTAGTATTGCTACTGCTGTTGCCATGTATTTTCAAGTATCCCAAACAGTTAGCAGTTGGTATAACACTAAAGTACATACCGTTGATTTAGATATGCTTTTACTTTCAATTCCATTTGGTTTCCTAGGTCTAATCTTAGCGATTATTTCTGCACGTGCTATTACCGTTACGTCCTTAGGTGAAGAGGTTGCCGTGGGTCTAGGACAAAAAACAAAAATTATTCGTTTGGTTAGTATGTTGGCAGTGGTTTGCTTAACAGGAACAGCAGTAGCTCTTATTGGGAAGATTGCTTTTGTCGGTTTAGTAATCCCTCACATCACAAGGTTTCTTGTAGGAGTAGATTACCGTTATATTATTCCTTGTTCAGCGGTTCTCGGTGCTCTTTTCTTAGCTCTTTGTGACCTGGTAAGTAGGTATATTAACTTCCCATACGAAACACCTATTGGCGTTGTAACAGCATTGATTGGTGTACCATTTTTCCTATTCTTAATTCGAAAATTTGGCGGTGAAAAACGTGGTTAACAAATCATCCCGAACTTTTTATTTCACATTATTACTGCTCCTTATTTTGATACTCGGAGCTAGTTATTTACATATTACAAATGGTGTATTTGATATGTCGATTTTAGAAGTTGCGAAAACTTTGCTAAGAATCGATAGTAATGAAAGCTTTGATTTAGTCATATTTGAATTTCGGCTACCACGAATTCTTATTGCAGGGCTTGTTGGATTAGGATTAGGGATGGCAGGGGTTGTACTGCAGGGGATTACAAGAAATGGATTAGCCGACCCAGGCATTCTTGGAATAAACGCTGGTGCTGGCGCAGCCGTGGTAATCTTTATGTTCTTTTTCCAAATCAGATTAATCGATGCAGACATACAAAGTTGGATATCTATATTAATGATGCCTATTTTCGGATTTGTTGGAGGAACCATTGCAGCTGCACTAATTTTCTTATTTGCTATGAAAAATCGTTATCTGGATATGCAACGATTAATCCTGACCGGGATAGCGATTAATAGTGGCTTTGGGGCACTTTCCTTGTACGTCTCCCTTAAAATGAATGAGAAAGATTATGAATCGGCAGCCGTTTGGATGGCAGGATCAATTTATAACGCGAATTGGATATTTATTGTATCGATGCTGCCTTGGCTAATCATTTTGGGCTTTTACGTTTATAAAAAAGCGTATTTACTAGATTATTTTCAGTTAGAAGAAAGTAGCGTTATGAGTTTGGGGATTGATGTGGAAAAAGAGAAAATAAAGCTGCTGCTAGCAAGTGTGGGTTTAGTAAGTGCCTGTGTCTCTGTTTCGGGCAGTATTGGCTTTATTGGGTTGATGGCACCTCATATAGCAAAACAACTAGTTGGTATTCGACATCAATATGTCATGCCCGTTAGTGCAATGATAGGTGCGTTTCTTTTAATCATCGCTGACTTTATTGGAAAAACAGTTTTTGCACCATCAGAGCTAGCTGTTGGAATTGTTGTATCCATTATTGGAATTCCGTATTTCTTATATTTATTAGTAAAGGCAAAAGAGTAGGAGGGAGAGCATGAAAGCAGCATTTCGAATTGAAAGTTTATCTTCTGGATATGAAAACAATTTAATTTTAAACGGTTTGAATTTGTCCATACCAGAAGGGAAAGTAACAACGATTATTGGCCCAAATGGCTGTGGAAAATCGACGCTACTAAAAACAATTGGACGAATTCTAAAAAAAGATTACGGTGAGATTTATATACAAGAGCAAAATATGGACGAATTGTCATCGAAACAAATCGCAAAAGAGTTGGCTATTCTTTCTCAATCTCCTACTGCCCCCGCTCAGTTAAAGGTAGAGGAGCTTATTTCATATGGCAGATACCCACATAGAAAAAATGTAAATCGACTAACAAAGAATGATTCGGAAATAATTGAATGGGCAATGGAAGTAACCCATACAATCGAATTTAGAAATCGGGAATTAGCTCAACTTTCAGGTGGACAAAGACAACGAGTGTGGCTTGCAATGGCTCTTGCACAAGAGACCAATATTTTACTATTGGATGAACCAACGACTTATTTAGATATGGCTCATCAATTGGAAGTGTTGAATATTGTAAAAGAACTCAATGAAAAGCATGGGTGTACAATTGTCATGGTACTGCATGACATTAATCATGCTGCCCGCTATTCACATGAACTCATTGCTATGCGGGAAGGAACAATTATGAATTGTGGTTCCCCTCAAAAAATTATTACAACAGAAGTGCTACAAGAAGTGTTTCAAATTCATGCAAAGATTTTACATGATGAGGAAACAAATTCTCCGATATGCTTTAGTTACGATGTCATAAAACAAAAGGCACTATCCTTGCAGGAGGCATAAATGGGAAATTTTAAAATAGAATCAAAGAATACTAATTATCAATATGAGGTATCGGTATTTGTTCCTAATAGCGAACAACCAGAAGAAGGATTTCCGGTTATCTATGTACTGGATGGTCGCAGCTATTTTGATTATGCGAAGCAAACCGTTCAAATTCAATCTCGAAACTCACCAAAAACAAGAGTAAACACTGCAATTGTGGTAGGAATCTGCCATCAGGAAAACGATGAGAGAAAGAGAAGGTTTTTTGACTTCACAGCACCAGCAAAAACCTACCACTTCCCAGAGCATACAAGAGGGAAATTGAATGATATTAAAGACATGGGTGGTGCAGAAAATTTTAGCCGGTTTATTGAAGAAGAGTTGAAGCCTGAAATCGATTCCCGTTATCCAATCGATAAAAACAAACAAACATTGTATGGGCATTCCTTATCTGGTTACTTTGTACTCTGGAGTTATTTAACAAAAAGATCATGCTTTCAATCCTATCTGGCAATAAGCCCTTCACTTTGGTGGAACAACCAAGAGCTTTTCCATTTTGTAAAGAATGCTGAATTTAAAGAGCAGCGATCCGTTTTTGTCATTGTTGGTGAACAGGAAGGGTTTATGGTAAAGGACGCGATCCGTTTTTATGATCACCTCCCAACTGGTGAGGCGAAGCAGTTGTATATCGCGCCAGAGGAAAATCATGCCTCTGTTGTTCCCACTACAATGAGTAGAGCTTTTCGATTTTTAAGCTAAACAAGAATAAATAATCCTATTAAAAAACAACCAATTAGACTGTTTGGTTGTTTTTATTTTTTTATATAGGTAATAATTACCTATACATCGTTGGTGACTTTTATACTAAAATGGTAATAACTAAACATTTCCAATTTATTGATAGATGTAGGAGGAAGTGGGAATTTTGAGGTATAAGGAACCGAAGTTGAATATTTTAAAACGACTTTTTAATAACGAAGAAAATAGTGTGGTGACTGAACAGAATAAAGATAATTCTGAGCTAAATAGTCATCCTGTGGAAATAGAAGAAACAATGCTAATAAATGAGATTAATAGCTTTCAATATATATTTGATAACTTAACATCTGGAATTTGGATGCGTGAGGAAATTCATGGTGACTTACTCTACGCTTCAAAGGGGTTTGAGGCGATTCTAAATCTCCCCTTAAAAGTAATATATGAAACGCCCTCTTTAAGAAATAAGATGGTCCATCCATTGCATAAAAAAGAAGTGGCTACTAATTTTGAGTTGCTTGCTCAAGGGAAAACGGTTCAAATGCTTTATCCTATCACGGATGGAAAAGGACAAAAAAAGTGGTTGCTGGAGCAAATTGTCCCAAGGGTTAATAAAGAAGGTGTTGTCACTCAGATTTTCGGCATGATAACAGATGTCACCCACGAGATGGATAACGAAGAAAAACTCAATTTTTTGGCGAACTATGATTCCTTGACAAGACTACCAAATCAAAAAAGTCTATTTGAAAAGCTAGATCAAGATTGTAGGGAGCGCAAAACTTTTGCTCTTTTTTATCTAGATATCGACCGCTTCTATGTCATTAATAATTCTTTAGGATATCAAATTGGCGATGAAGCCTTAAAAAAGATTGCCTTGCGTCTAACCGAGCTGACGCCTGAAGATGGATACCTTGCACGATTAAATAGTAATGATTTTATTATCATTTTCAAGAATTATCGTGATGAAAAGGAAGTTTATCAGTTAGCGGAAAAAATCCTTCGCTCCTTTGAAGAGGCTTTTACCGTCCAGGATTATGTATTACATATTACAACAAGTATCGGTATTACCTTTTTTCCTGAGGAAGGGGAGCGTAGGCTAACATTATTGGAGAATGCTCATACTGCTCTTTATCAAGCAAAACGACAGGGGAAAAATACTTACCAATTGTTTTCGCACTCTAGAGATATTCCGTCCTATAAGAAATATGTCCTTGACCGGGATATGCGACTAGCTTTATTAAATGGCGAGTTCACCTTATATTTTCAGCCTCAAGTTGAACCGAGTAAAGGGTTCATTGTTGGGGCAGAAGTGCTCCTTCGCTGGCAGCATCCTGAATGGGGAGATATTTCGCCAGCAGAATTTATTCCATTAGCGGAAGAAAATCATATGGTTAATCAAATCATAGATTGGGAAATTGAAAAAGTTTGTACCATTCTTCATGATTGGAAGAAAAAGGGCTACCGCCTCTATCCGGTTTCGATAAATATCTCACCGATTCGTTTTATGAAAAAGGGTTTGGTAGAATTCATACAAGCTCAATTAGAAAAATATGAGGTGAATCCTCATTATTTAGAATTAGAGATTACCGAAAGCTCGCTTATAAAAACGGATCAAACGGTTTTAACAATCTTAAAGGAATTGAAGGCGTTAGGGGTAAAAGTAGCGATTGATGATTTCGGAACAGGATATTCGTCATTGGACTATTTAAGAAAAATTAAACCAGATACCATTAAAATCGACAAAACCTTTATAAACAACATTAAAAGTGAAAGTGAAATTGATAAAGGTGTTATTGCTTCAATCTTATTTTTAGGAAAACGATTGGATATGAAAGTAGTTGCTGAAGGAGTAGAAGAAAAGGATCAGCTAGAGTTTTTAAAGCAAAATGAATGTGATATGATTCAAGGCTTCCTATTTTCAGAGCCTGTACCACAGGAGAAGTATGAAAAACTAATCCAGGTAGGGTATTTAAAAGCAGTACAAAGGACGAAAAAGAAAACTGGCATGCGAGAAAATCGGAAATACTATCGATTTGAATTACCATTCCACATCCATGGTAAAATGACCATTGCAGAAGTAAATGATCAGGTTGTCCAGGTCGGTTCGACACCGGTATTAATAGAAAATTTTAGTTTAGCCGGTATTAAAATATTATCGAATTTAAAACTGCCAGTGAACTCCAATATGAAATTTAAATTTGAATTTAAAGTACTGGGTGAAGTAATTGAGGTCTATGGGAAATTACGTTGGATTGAAGATGAGCTTCAGGACGTTTACTCATATGGAGTAATATTTAATTTAAATCGTACATTAGAAGACAACCTGGCTCGACTGATTAATCGAATGACCACTTTAAGAATCAAAAATCAAGCAATTCCAAACACAGAATTTGTCTATGATCAAGTAACGAAATTTTTTAGTAAAGAGTAAAGAAGAAGCCATATAGAACAGTTATGTATTAACATTCCATATGGCTTTTTTTGAATTGTTAATTAAGGTATTGAAGGACCTTCTCAACGACTTGTTCACCAGCTTGCACCCATTTGTGTTTATTTTCAATCTTTCCATCTTTGTCAACAGGAGTTTGGAATTGACTAAATCCTGTTGCTTCAAGGAGGGAGCCTTCATCAAAGTCTAAACCATAATTGATTACATGTTTAATGACATATGGCGTTTTGAATTGTATATGTGCACTATCAGAATCAAGCACCCCACTAATGACAACAAAGGGTAATCTTAAATAAATTGTTTCCCCGTCTTTCTTTGACAAAGTGGCATCAAAAAAACCACGATCGTAATCCCAGTAACCCCCAAGACAAAAACCATAGTTTTTTAGTTTGTCACGCAAATAACCAAATTGTGCATGTTTTCCTTCTAGTTCGGATTCGAATTGTAGCATTGGTATTTAACTCCTCCATCTCTTTCTTGCTAAAAGGATAGACAAAAATGGAAGAAGCAATACGTAAAACTTGCAATAGAAAAACACAAACTACTACATGATTGTGTTTTTGTTGTGACTATCAATTGGAATCTTTTCTAGAGCGTTTTCAGCACTTGAAAATGGAGGTCGTATTAATAGCAATCTTTCCAGATAATCAGTAACTTCAGCTGGAAGCTGTAGCTCTTCTTGCCAACTTCTTTCTTTCTTTGTGGTTGGAGTGTATGTAGAATACAGTAAAAAAAGCAGAAAATGCCCAATAAAATAAAGATCACTAATATGATTTTCTGCTCGTTTCGGGTTGTTTATTGCATCGAATTTCATCTCTTTTTTCAGGAAAGCCGCTAAACCAAAATCGATAATGTTAAGTGTGTGATTCTTTATTAATATATTTGGAATTCGTAAATCCCGATGGACAATCCCTTTATTATGGAACTCTATAATGATTTTAAGCAGTTCCTTCGTAATTTGGAGCGATTGTTCAAGTGAGAACGATTGCCCATCTTGAAAAATAGCCTGTTCAAAGGTCTTTCCCTCTATATAATCCATAATATAAAATGGGATATCTTCAATTTCCCCATACGTAATTAGAGCAGGCACATTTGGAAGCCCAAATTCTTTCAGTATTTTTATTTCCTGCTCAAATTTTTGCCGTATGCTTTTTTTATGTCGGTGCTTTGTTTTCATTCGTTTCAACACATATTTATGAGTGGTGGAATCTTCTAGCAAGTAGGCAACCCCGTAAGCTCCGACACCAATTTCTTCAATAAATAGATAGGGTGTTTCAGTTGCAATATAGTCTTTTACGAGCTGATCATATTTCTTTTCGGAAAAGTATTGAAGCACCATTAGCTACTGAAAAAGCTGCGGGAACTTCTAGAACCGAAAAAGCCAGAGCTGCGTTTATAGCCTTTTTTATAATGCCTATGACCATAGTAATTATGTTTGTTAGAATAACTTCTACGGCTACTTGAAGAGTGACGACGTTTTCCATGACCACTACCTAATAATCCTTTTATAATCTTATCAAACATATTATCTGTCCTCTCTAATAGAAAGTATTTTTGTTGTATTTTTCTTTATATTTATTATACGTATAAAAATGAAAGAAGTTTCATCGGCTGTATATGTTTTTCAAAGGGGAAATAGTGTATGGAACTATAGACAGCATGACATAGAAGGTGTACAGTAAAATAGTTAGTTAGGGTAACTATCTATTTAGGAGGATTTAAAATGAACGATATGGAACCAACACTTTTTGATAGCTATAGAGACTTATATAGACCCTATGTAAATTCAGTGAACAATCGATTAGCAAAGCATCAATTATATACATCACAGTGGGTAGTTTTACGTTTGATCAAAATTAGAAAGTCATGTACCTTAGCTGAATTGGCAAAAGAAACGCGAGTTGAAAAGCCAAGTGTTACGCGTATTATTCAAAAGCTGATAGAGCTTGGGTACGTCGAAATTACCGCTGGAGACGATAAAAGAGAAAAAATTGTCCAACTAACGCTACTTGGTTTTGAGGTATATACATCGATAGAGCAAGAGTTATCTACATATTTAAACGAGCTGACGGAAGGCATTAATAAGGCGGATTTAAGGATTGCTCGGGATGTACTAAGTCAAATTCTGGAGAAGTTATTGAAGTAAGTTAGAAAAAAGGAGAGGTAAGACGGTGGATATAAAAGAGCCATTATGGACCAGAAATTTTATCATGATTTCTTTGACCAATTTTCTGGTTACTTTGATATTTTATTTGTTAATTGTTGTTATTGCAGGGTTTGCAGTAGATGAATTCAGTGCATCAACAAGTACAGCGGGATTAGTTTCAAGTATTTTTATAGTTGGCTCATTATTGGGCCGATTAATTACTGGACGGGTTATTACATCAATTGGTAGTAAAAGGACCTTCCAAATAGGGTTAATTGCATTTCTCATTACTACATTTGCCTATTTTATCGCTGTAAATTTACCGTTATTAATCTTGATTCGTTTATTGCATGGAATAGCAGTAGGGATCATTGGCACAACAACAGGGACTTTAATTGCACAAATTATTCCACCAACAAGACGTGGTGAAGGAATAGGCTATTTTAGTATGAGTGCTGTACTGGCTACGGCAATAGGCCCGTTTATAGGCATACTACTCACTCAATATACCGAGAGTTTTACTTCTATTTTTATATTCAATGCTATTTTAGTAGTGATTTGTGTATTAATGTATTTCACAGTGAATTTGAATAATATAAAAGCACCTGCGAAAGCGTTGGAGGAATCGAACGAAAAAGGATTTAAACTGAGTAACTATATCGAACCAAAAGCGCTGCCAATCTCAATTATTGTGTTATTTATTGGATTTGCCTACTCTGGTGTGATGTCGTTTCTGTCATTCTATTCAGAGAGTATCAATTTAGTAAAAGCAGGGAGCTTCTTTTTCCTAGTCTATGCGATTACTATTCTATGTACCCGCCCAATCACTGGGCCGTTAATGGATCGAAAAGGGGCAAATATTGTGGCATATCCGGCTTTAGGTATATTTGCTATCGGGATGCTGTTATTTAGCCAAGCGACAAATTCGTTGCTTTTTTTAGTCGCAGCAGGTTTAATCGGAATCGGGTACGGCAACATGAACTCCATTGCACAAGCGTTGGCTGTAAAATCAACTGAGCCTCATCGCTACGGTTTAGCGACATCAACATATTTCATACTGCTTGACATCGGATTAGGAGTAGGTCCATTTATTTTAGGACTAATTGAACCTCACACAACATACCGTATGCTATTTTTAGCAATGGTTCCTGTTATACTAGTTGCTTTAGTTTTATACTATGTATTAGTTCATAAAAAGAACCGGATTCAAGAACAATACTAATTGTTCTTGAATCTGGTATTTTTATCGTTGGAAAATATCTAGTTGCTGTACACTAGCCCCTCATGGTGGTTAAGTCCTCTTCCTGCGTTATGAAGTAGCTTGTGCTTTTCCTATTCTTCCATGTAGACATCGCCGTCTTTATAAGTCATTTGTTCAGGGTATCTCAGGTTGACAACAGCATCTTGAATTTCTTGTGAAGGTGGTTTTGTTGCAAGGGAGACAATGATGTTAGTTGCAAATGCTGCGATTGCACCGAATACACCAGCACCTGTATCAATAATACCTAAAATCGTAAATCCGCCATATTTTGCAGCGAATATATACGTTAAGGTTACGGCTAAGCCGACAATTAACCCAGAGATTAAACCTTTTGAATTCGAACGCTTCCACCATACCCCTAATACTAAGGCAGGGAAGAATGTACCTGTTGCTATTGCGAAGGCCCAAGCAACAATTTGCGTAATGGCTCCAGGTGGATTCAAGGCAACTAAACCAGCTAGAAGTGTGGCTACAACAATTGTGATACGTCCCACATTTAAACGTTGTTTATCAGTCGCTGTTGGTCGTAAAACTCGATAGTAAATATCATGTGCAAAGGCCGAAGAAATCGCAATTAATAAACCCCCTGCAGTTGAAAGCGCGGCAGCCATTGCACCAGCAGCTACTAAACCGATAACAAATACACCTAAGTTTGCTATTTCCGGAGTTGCCATTACTACAATATCGTTTGCAATAATTAACTCATTCCATTGCAGGATTCCATCTGCACTTGTATCGGCTACTTTTAAAAGCCCAGTGTCTACCCAAGTTTTCGTCCATGCAGGAAGTTCAGCAATTTTACTGCCAGCCACTTGAGTCATTAAGATAAACCGAGAGAATGCTGCATAAGCTGGTGCAGAGAAGTATAGTAATCCGATGAATAATAATGCCCAAGCACCTGACCAACGTGCAGCTTTCATCGTTGATACTGTATAGAAGCGAGCGATTACGTGAGGAAGGCCTGCTGTACCGGCCATCAATGTAAACATAAGTGCAAGGAATTGCCACTTGGTTCCTTTTTCGAACGGTGCAAAGTATTCTGATAGACCCAATTCTCGATCGAGTTCCCCAAGCTTACCGACAATTTCACCATAAGATAGCCATGGTAGTGGGTTGCCAGTGATTTGTAAAGACATAAAAATAACAGGTACAAGATAGGCAACGATTAAAACAATATATTGTGCTACCTGTGTCCATGTAATCCCTTTCATTCCGCCAAAAGCCGCATAAATCGCAATTAGGACGACGCCAATCATTGTTCCTAACTTCGCATCAATTTCGAATAATCGACCAATTACAACCCCAGATCCAGATAATTGACCGATGGAGTAGGTGAAACTAATAATCATCGTACAAATGGCTGCTATGATAAGTGCGGTTTTACTCTTGTAACGGTCACCGATAAATTCAGGAACAGTATAACTTCCAGACTTTCTAAGTTGTGGAGCTAATAAGAAGGTTAGAAGTAAATAACCACCAGTCCAGCCCATAATATAAGCTAATCCATCGTAGCCGAGCATCATTATTGTTCCGGCCATACCGATAAAGGAAGCAGCACTCATCCAGTCCGCACCGATTGCCATCCCGTTCCAAATTGGTGGAACGCCTCGGCCGGCAACATAAAATTCCGAAGTTCCTTTTGCCTTATTAAATACTGCAATAAAAATGTATAAAGCAAATGTTGCCAAAATTATTGCCATTGAAGTAATAAACTGTGTATCCAATAACCATCCCCCTTTATCTTCATAATTCAGTTATTAATGATCGACAGTCGAATTTCGCCCAATTGATTCGTTTTTGTTATGATCGATTCCGTACTTTTTGTCGATTTTATCCCCTACAATGGCATTAACAAACAGTAAGATAATAAACACGGCCAAAGCACCTTGTGCTCCCATGTAATAATGTAATGGAAATCCGTTAAAGTAAATATCACTTAAAGGTTCGGCAAATAACACGACACCATAAGAAACAATTGCCCAAATAATAAAGTAAATTATCATATAGGTATTTTTCTCTCGAAAGTACGCATCTGCTTTGCTTTTCTCAATTTTTTTCACTAGATCACCCCTGTTTTCGATTTCCTAAACCGTCGTTGTAAGGACATTATGGTAACTTCCTCTAAATTAAGTTTCCCACTTCCTTTTTGATAGGATTATATTTTTACTTTGCCCAGAAGTAGACAAAGGAAAAATGAAGAAGAAAGATGACTAATTGGAACGGTGATAATGGACTTTGAAATAAGAGGTTAGATTGTGAGTGTTTACTGTAGGCTAAAAATGAATTTTACGGTATCAAAAAATGGAGCCGGAACGAGTATGATTTCAACCAATATGTAAAGTACAAGAGCTACGAGAGGCACTGCTAGAAATGCAAAGCGCTTTTTTCTCAACGCGATAAATAAACAAATTCCTGTTAGTAAAAGAAAAATGTATAAAATGGCCCTAACCTCCTTCATCTTCGACAGCGGATTTCATTATGTTAAAACGTATGAGGAAAAACAAAACAATATTATTATTTTCAAAAGAAAAAATGTTTAAAGGAGTAAAAAATAGCATATTTAATCCATTTTCGGATTGTTTGAGAACAAGCAATAAAAGCTGGCCTGATCGATTATTTGCCATAGATTGGTGGTGGGATAAGTGGTGTAATGAAAAGCTGTCGTGGCGTAATATCGTTTCGTATTTCTTATGAGGGCAATGTTGACCTAAGCTAACTGGAGGGAAATATTTCGTTGAAATGATGGTGTATTAGAACAAGAAGGAGGAAAAAGGAAGGACACGAAGAATGATAAATAAAAATTGGCCCTAAAATGATAGGCCAATTATTTCTTACAAAATATATTTACAAAAATATTCAGCCATTTCTTGATAGGTTAGGTTCAATTTTCGCATTAGACCCAAGAAGTTGGATACGACAATGTCAGCTCCTTCTGATTGTTCAAATTGGACACCGTAATCTGTTTGAAGGTAATTGGCGAAATCCCACTTTTCTGGGGAGTTCTGTTTATCACCGTTATAATAATTATCCATTTCACTATATAAATCTTCAAAAAATTGTTCAAATAACTCGCTTCGTTCCACTAAATATCGATAAGTACTACTATTTGACGGAACTTTTGAGGCATATACATCTCTTGTAACAATTTGAATAATATCTTCCTCATTAATGTATTCGCTTGCGGTTTCTTCAATTACCCATATAGCTGATTGAAATAATGGATGGGATTCAAGCGTTTGAACATTTTCGATTTTTTTTCGATAAAACTTCTTTAATATAATGCCTTCATCTGAAACATAAAGAACTTCATATTGAAATGTTGTATCAACATCCCATGTATTATCTTCTTCTAAAATTGCATAGCTCTCGCCATAAAGTATATCTGTATGCATGTGAATTGGTTCAAATTCGTAATAAGTTGAGCCCTCAACGGCATAGCCAGAATACTTCAAATACACATCTTGAACGTCTCTTTTACTGGGATTCACAAGACATAAGCTGTATTTTTCCTTTGGAATGACAAATTGAAGAATAGCATTCAGCTCCTTCTAGGTTGTTAAGCCAAGTTTTAATGGCTGTTTAAGAAAAAGCGATTCGTTAAAACATATTCCGAAGATTAATTATTATTCATCATTACTGGATTTTTCTTATCTGCCCTTCCATATATGATCAAGATTCAAGTACAATTTTGTGAATTTCTCTTCTTAAACGGAAAAAGTTAAGAGTTTTTTTAAAAAATATTTATAGAAACTTTTTTTGTAGGGATAGAAAACCTAGATGGGCTCTTTTTTTCTACATAAATTGATTGTAGTTCGATAGAAAGGAGGAGTATAGTGTACCCTTTTGATTTTGATGATGATTTTCTAGATGATGATTCCCCGGGTAGAGGTCGTGGAAGAGGTGGCCGCCAACAAGGATTTCCAGGAGGTGGACTGGGAGGATTCCCAGGTATTCCGGGATTCCCGGGCGGTCCGGGAGGAGGATTTCCAGGTGGTCCAGGAGGAGGATTTCCAGGTGGTCCAGGAGGGGGATTCCCAGGAGGCGGTCCAGGTCAATTACAAGCACCAACTGCACCTCCACCAAGCTTTACACCACAAATGTCGACATTCCAACAACAAGAGTTTACTCGTAGTGGAGGAGTAGGTAGTATTAGGCGCTGCTTTTTCAGAAATACTTTTGTATGGATGAGAAATGGGAATAGTTTCTGGTTCTTTCCAATGCTTGCTTTCGGGAATCGAATTATTGGTTTCCGATGGAGAGGAACAAGGGGTTGGGTCTACGATTCCATCAACCGAAATAATATCTTGTTCTTCCAATGCTACTAATTAGTTATTAAATTATTCACACCCCCTAAAGTTCGTGTAAATATACCCCCACTTCAAAGTGAGATGCCATTTGTATCTCACTTTTTCAATATTTTTAGTTGTTCTAAGCTGAGGTGAAAAGGAATATGAAATACTAATGATATTTTTGGGGGTAATGGAAAATGGAGAGACTGCAAAAAGTTCGAGAAGAGATATTAGAATGTGTAAGTAATCTAACTGATAGCCAATTAAACGAAGTTGTAGAAGAGGGAACTTGGAGTATCGTACAAGTGTTAGAGCATTTATATATAATGGAAGAAAATGTAACAAGTCAAATGCAGCGTGCTCTTAAACAGGAGGAATTTGATGTACCTGGAACGTTCCCCCTTCAAGTTATTGCGGATCGTACAAAAAAAATCAGCGCTCCAGAATTTTTATTGCCATCCAATAATTTTTATACCTTCGATGAGTTGAAAGAAAAATTAGCTGCTTCAAGGGCATCTTTAGAAAAATTTGTCCACGAAACAAGTGATGTAGAATTAAATCAAAAAACATTTGCTCATCGACGCTTCGGCGTCTTAACTTTAAATCAATGGATATCGTTAATTGGCTATCACGAACAGCGGCATATTGGCCAAATAGAAGAAATCAAAGCTGCGTTAACAAAATAAACTTCAGCTACTAGCACTGAGCTAGTGGCTTTTTAAATGTACTTATTTCTCGTTTTGAATACAGAACTTACATAAATGGGCAAATGACTAAGGTGTTTAGATTGCTCACCTATAAAAGATTAAATCAAAAACTTTCTTAATATTTCTTACTACGAAAAACTTGAATTTTTTGACAAAATATACTTCCTCCCTAGACGACAAAAATTAATAAGAGTACAATACAGCATTATGGGTAAACACTAATAATAGTAGATAATATTTGAAAGAGGCGTTTTCATGACTAATATTATATTAATTTTAATATTGCAGCTTGTATATGTACCGTTATTAACCCTACGTACGATTTTCTTAGTAAAAAACCTTACATTATTTGCTGCTATTTTTGGGATATTAGAAATGCTTATATACGTATTTGGCCTTTCTTTAGTGTTCAATGGAGACCAAAGCTTACTCGCGATGGTTGTTTATGCTGTTGGATTTGGACTTGGAATGTTCTTAGGAACGAAAATAGAAAATAAATTAGCAATTGGATACGTTTATATCACGATTAACACACAAAATAAAAACCAGGAACTAATTGATACATTAAGAATTAATGGTTTTGCTATCACGACGTATGTAGGTGAAGGGCGAGATAGCGATCGCTATAAATATGAGATATTAGCAAAACGAAATCGCGAAAAAGAAGTATTTACACTTGTAGAAAATATTGAGCCAAAAGCATTTATCATTTCCTACGAGCCCAAATCATTTAAAGGCGGCTTTTTAGTTGATCGAATGCGCCAGGCCAAGCTAAAAATGAAGCAATAAACAAGAGCTAGGGAACAATTATTCCCTAGCTCTTGTTTTAATATAAAACAAATCCAGGAAGATTTGTTTTTTATAGATAAGATTAACTAGAAAGATTAAACTGGCAAAATAGTAGGATGAGGTAATTATTTTTTTAGTGTAAGAGGTTTGATGTTTAAGTTATATGCTTGGATAAGCTGTTGGAGTCTTTCGGTTTTGGCAGGACCTTTTGGGCAAGGGTGATAGTATTCATTATTCTCGGATTTGATGCCGAAAGAAGGGACACCGCTATCATTGATTAATTGAAGCCATTCTCTTTTTTCTTCCTCAAGAGATCGCCATCTACTTCTTTTTTCAACTCCCCAGCCAATGAGAATCCAAGGATGTTGTGTCATTTCAAACAAAGACGGAAGTGTAATGGTTGGGTATTTTCCAGTTGCTTTTAGAAGCTCAAAAAGTTCGATTGCTTCCACAGAGGCGGTATTTCTTACGTAAAATAAATTGTATATATGAAGTCTACCTTCTAAACATGTATGAGATGCTTTCATAAATTGAATCAATTGCCGCAACGTATTGTCAATTGTCGTTTCATCAGTATGTGAACCATTCATGATGAGCTTTTTTCTTGCTTCACCTTTTAGATCTGCTGATCCGGGATTTAACATAATTACGGCACCTAATGATTTACGAGAAGAACCGAATTGAATATAGGTATTTGTACGATAAACTTCCTCTCCAATTAGCTGAAAGGTGGCGATAGCTTTTACGTTTTCCACTCCCAAACCTCCATTTATACGTAGTGTTATTAATCATATTCGCAAGGGAATGGAATTATTATCCTAAATTTGCTATTATAGAAATTTTTCTAAAAAAATTACTTCTTGCAAAGAATCTGGGCTGAGGGAAGATTAAACTAAAAAAATAGTGTGATAAATGGTTGAATTTCAATGAAAGGTATATAATGAGTACTGGTAGTAATTAGATGCCATATAATTGATAAGAATAAATTCGGGGTATATCTATTATATGGATATACCTTTTTTCTATTGAGCGGCATGAATACTAATTCATAATTTGAGGAGACGAGTAAGGTGTTAGAAGAGGTATTTTCAACCTATGCTTCCATGTTCGATTGGCATATGTGGGCAAATGTATTAACGAGTTCAGAGAGCTGGGGACTGATATTGTCTTTAGCTGTCATGGAATGTATATTATCAGCAGATAACGCATTGGTGCTTTCTGCATTCGTTAAGCCATTACCTAAGGAACAGCAAAAGAAGGCTCTAATTTATGGGCTATGGGGAGCATACATTTTCCGTTTTATCTTTATCGGGTTAGGTACGGTTTTAATAAAATTCTGGCCAATTAAATTAATAGGTGCTCTTTATTTATTGTATTTAGCCATTAAATTTTTCCGTGAAAAAAGTAAGGGTCAGGATTCGGAAGAAACTGAGGCTAAACCCAAAGGCTGGTTAGTAAAAGTATTCGGTATATTTTGGGCAACGGTAATAAGTGTAGAGCTAATGGATTTAGCCTTTTCGGTAGATAGCATTCTAACCGCACTTGCCATTTCAGAACAAGTTTGGGTAGTCCTGCTTGGTGGTATGATCGGAATTCTTTTAATGCGAGGTATCGCAACATTCTTCATTACCCTGATGAATAAGGTGCCCGAATTAGAAACGACCGCCTACGTTCTGATTGTGTTTATAGCAATTAAAATGGGGCTTACGCTAGTTAATATCCATATTCCAAATGAAATATTTATTATCGTATTAGTTTTAGCGTTTATATTTACTTTCATTATTCATGCGGTTCGAAGTAAACATAGTACAGTAAATTAAATAGATAAGCGGTGAAAAAGTTTAGCTTTTTCACCGCTTTTATTTTAAAGCATTTTTTTGACTTAGAATGTCTTCGATCATTAAAGCTAAATTTAAGTTTGTCCTTGTAAATGTATGACTAAGGTTTACATCTAGCAATGATTCTATTTTTTTTATTTTATAGTTTACAGTGTTTCGATGAATAAAAAGTTTTTTACTAATCTTACTAGTGCTACCTTCCTCTGCAAGGAAAATACGTAAGAAGTGAACGAAATCAGTATTATGCAGGTGATCATACATATAAAGTGGGCCAAGCATATCCTGTTGAAACGCCTTTATAATCGATTGATCTGAAACACTCATCAGCAGTTTATAAGCACCAATTTCTTTGTATTTTTGAATGAAAGGATTTTTGTGTTGCTCAACCAAATGGATTACGGTTAAAGATTCGTTATAGCTTTTGGAGATATCCCCTGGATAAGTTGAAAAATTCCCCATGCCAATAATCAAATCCTCTTGTCCATTAATTTTGATTACATCTTCATATATCATCTCTACAGTTTTGGAAAAGGGAATATGAGCTGTTTTGACTTCTTGCCGATTTATTAAAAAAATTAATTGATTATAATGCCTCAAAGCCAAGAAGTAATTATAACGATTTTGAAATTCATAAAAAATAATTGATTCATAGCGTTGAATGCTATTTTTTGAGGATGTGGGAGTTGTACAAGTGATAACTCCCAGTTCCGAGCCCTTTGGGAATCCACGTTTTTCTAAGGATTCAATCAAAAATTTAAATTCCTCATAACGAAAAATCAAATTGTATAGAAGCTTTTCGTCTGTTTGCTGGTTATGGGCGGAATGTTGTTTTGCTGAAAGAAATTGAAAGGTGCTTTTTAGCAAGTCAGCAATACGATAATTCCACGCCATCTCAAAAATAGGGAAATTCTTTTCATTCGCGAACTTGCATATTGAAGAAGGGACATTTAAGATATATTGCCCCGTATTAATGATAAAACCTGCAGCTTTCTTCTCAAATGCTCTCATAATGAGCTCTTCCAATTGCGTAGAGCTAGAATCTAAGTGGATTCCAGTCGTTATGATGATTTCATTTGGCCGACAAAAGGGGATGGAATCAACACTTTCTATCACATTAATACCTGTAATCTGTCTGTATAGCCCATTTTCTCCTGCAATCAATGCAAGCATTTTAAATTCGGGCTCTACGATTAGTTCATTTATCGATGCCATATTAAACTTCCTCCTCATTTAGTATGTTAGAAAAATTGACGTTAGAACTATGCAATTGCACAAAAATCTTTGTAGGTAATGTCCATATTCTGTAAATGTATTTTACGTTAAAATAAGTTATAAATCTACATGTTATAAAAGTTGACGTAATAAAAAGGGGCATTTGCTGTATATATGCTATAGACTGAATATCAATCTGGAAGGATGCAGCTGAACTCAGATTAATGAGTGAAAGGGTCAAATGCTCAAAGTGGGGCCATTTAGACTCATATTATAAAGTAATAAGGAAGTTTGTATTAACTGTATAAATGCCATAGATTCTTGTTAAGAGAATTTCAAGCTATATGAATAAAAAAATCGCTAAATAATTTAAATATATTAGACTTCGAGTAGAAAAGAGGGGTGTAAGCATGTCTGAGTATGAAACGTATATGGAAGAGAAAGGAAAAATTGATAGTTACTTTGACAAAGGCTACCAAGTTATCAGTATTTTTGAAAATTTAAGTGGTACATTTGTTGATTTTGTAACTGGTGAAGGAGCGGCTGAACGTGAAGTCGTGCAACTACAATTACTTACTGCCGAGGCTAGAAAATATATCGCAACAAAGCTATTGTTCGTCAGTTATTAATTTTTGCGAGTGGTGAAGGGGGGAGTAGAGATACTTCCCTCTTTTTTATTCTTCCAAAAACCCGCCAACAATTGCGAGGTCTAAGTTTTTTGTGATCATGTTGACTTCCTTATAAAACTAGGAATGTAAAAATAATAACTAGTTTTTAGAAAAAACTGATAAATTAAGATGAGCGTGAACAAATGGAAGAGGTGAATTAATGGAAGTCTAATGCTTTAGAACTCTTTGTGTGTGTTTTGAATTCCTTCTTAATCCGAAGTTCGTGAATTTGACATATTGTGAACAATCCTAAATATAAAATAAGAAAATCCTGACAAACCGATTATTCCTGCTAAAGTTAATAGTGCTATTTTTTCTGAGTAAAGCATCCCGACACAAAACAATAGAAAACATGTGAATGCCCCAATTAGGTTAATAAGAATTTTATTTTTATTCAATGTTTAAGCACGTCCTTTTTGTCTTTGTACCTTATACGTTCTAAAGATTGTGAGGTTTCAACATAAATACAATTTCCGGTATCATCCTATCTAATTTTACGGCTTGATGAATACTAATTAAGTAAAGTAGGGTTATGCCGTCAAACATAACCGTGGATTTAGAGTAGTTAAGGACATCCTTAATTGCTCTTTTTTATTGGAGAAATATATCGAAGGTTCAGCAATTCCAACTTGACACTATACAAACGATTTGATAAATTGTTTGTAAATAGACAAACGTAATACATAATTGTTTATAAATGTAACAAATAGTTATTTCGAACGTTTGGAAAAAGAGGTGTTTAACATTTATGAGTCAATCAGAACTATTCTGGAATGCTACATTAGAGGAAATGAAGAACGGATTTATAGAAGACGCTAATCAATATACGTGTCTTCTGTGTGGGGAGCAGATAGAAAAAGGTGTTATTTACCAAAATGGGGAAGTTCTATATGAAGCTAAACGTTTTATTCGCCTGCATGTTGAACAAAAACATGGGTCTGTGTTTGAGTATCTACTCAGCTTAGATAAGAAATTCACAGGGCTAACAGAACACCAAACAACTCTTCTAAGTCATTTCTACGATGGGAAAAGCGATAAAGAAGTTCAAGATGAGATGGGGATAGGAAGCAGTTCAACAATTCGTCATCATCGTTTTGTTTTGAAGGAGAAAGAACGTCAGGCAAAAACATTATTAGCGATTATGGAGCTGTTAAAAGAAAAGGATCGAAATGCACCAGCATTTGTACCGCCGCATAAACATGCAACAATGGTGGATGATCGTTATTCCGTTACGACAGATGAACAAACCAAAATACTAGAAAAATACTTTACCAAAGGGCTAAATGGTCCAATAGTAAAATTCCCTCCAAAAGAAAAGCAACGTATTGTCATTTTACGTTCGATTGTCGAAAGATTCGATGCAGCAGCTATTTATACGGAGAGAGAAATGAATCTTATTTTAAAAGAAATCTACGAGGACTTTGTAGTACTCAGAAGATACTTGATTGAATATGGATTTTTTGACAGAAAAGCAGATGGTAGTGCTTATTGGGTAAAAAAATAGAAAAATTAACAGAGAGGGAGTGTGAGCCATGGATCGAAAAAAAGAATTGAAACAGCAATATCAAGAAATTGAGATCATTGCAGGGATTTATCAAATTAAAAATAATGTTAATGGAAAACTGTTTGTGGAAAGTACAAGAAATTTAAAAACGATCAATGGGGTTAAATTTACCCTTAACAACAGTACGCATATAAATAAAGAACTTCAGTCGGATTGGAATGAGTTTGGCAAGGATGCGTTTTCCATTGAAATTCTAGAGATGTTGAAAAAAGATGAGAATAATCCAGATTATAATGAAAAAGAAGCCTTAAAAGCGATGGAACAAAAATGGTTAGATCAACTAAGTCCATATGGGGAAAATGGATATAATTAAAAATCAAGAAAAAGTGCACGCCTAGAAAAAGGTTGTGCGCTTTTTATGTCGATAAGTATGAGTTTATTAAGGAAAATGTAATAAGAAAGCGACAAAAACATTTGGATTTTTATTCATTTCAAATGGTTAATTTTAGTAATATATAGTGACGTTATGAAAGGAGGCGAGTACCTTTTTGAGGCTTTTCCACTTTCTCTTAGTTGCCTTCGTTGTGCTTTTAGTAGGTTGTGAAGAGTCGGTGGAAGAAAATCCAGTTGTCATGATATATGCCAAACCAGCGATTGAAGCCAGTTCAGTTAAAGAGGTTTCAGAAGATGAGCTATTAGAATTGGAGACTTCCAGTGACGAGATAGAGTTATTGAATGTTTGTTATAGTAATGAAATCTATATTGAAAAAGAAAATACATGTTCGTTAAAGATGGAATGTAATGATTATAGCTCCTGTATTGAATGGGGGAATCAAGTAGTTGCAAATCTTGAAGCTGATTATGGGTCGCTAGTTTATGAAGAATCTGTTGCAACTGGGAACGAAGGGATAACCTTACTCGCTAGTTATAATGTTGATCATGAAAGAGAAAAGATTTATACGGAGCAAGAAGTGACTGATGAAGTACTGGAATATCATTCGAATCTTTGGTATAGCTTTAGCTGGCTGATTCCAGAAGAATATCGAAAAGAGATTAATCAATTTGAAGTATTCGAAAGTGGTGATACGCTCGCCTATGTGTCATTACACGATAGATATGGGCGATTTTGGACTTTGGGGATGAATAATGAGGATATTGAACTTGCTTCTGAAACGCTTGTTACATATATACATGAATTCGCACACTTTCTCTCCTTAAATCAGAGTCAAATTGATTACTGGGTACCCCAAGAGCGATGTGATTCGTTATTTTTGAAGGATTCAGGTTGCTTTTATAAGAATGCCTATTTAAGTGATTTCTATAAGCGTTTTTGGGAGCAGGGTGGCCATGGTAAAGTAGAGGACTTTTATGTTTCGAAGTATGCGATGTATTCACCTGAAGAAGATTTTTCAGAATCCTTTGCCCATTTTGTCCTTACAAAAGCACCTAGTGGACAAAATATAAGGGAACAAAAGCTTTTATTTTTTTATGAATATGAAGAGCTGGTACAGTTAAGATCGGAAATTTTAGCACGGACTGCAACATGGCTTGTTCGAAGTGCTCTAAAAGTACAAGAGTAACTTACAATCAAATAGTATGTATTATATAAAGATGCGAAAAACCCCCTTCGCCTATTGCGTCGGGGATGTTATTTTCTGCAGCCATCTTAACGAATTTATAGTGGGGAGCGTATTTTAAAAGGCGCTCTTTTTAATGACTAATTGTCTAGTTATAATGCCCGCAGATTTAAAAATCATGATTGTTATTTTAAACCATCAATAAATGCTTCAATCTCTTCTTGAGTTTTGCGATCCTTACTTACAAAACGACCTGTCTCTTCGTTATTATTATAACCGATGAAACTTGGAATGCCGAATACGTCAAGCTGGATACATAAATCAATGAAATCGTCCCGATCTACTTTTACAAATTTATATGTTTCTGCATATTTCTCTTCGATTGTTGGCATAACAGGATCTATGAAGCGACAATCTCCACACCAGTCTGCTGAAAACATGAAGATTGTTTTTCCTTCTGCTTTTAACTGCTCAAATTGTTCGATTGATTGTAAATTTTCCACGGTAACTCCTCCTCTACATTTTTACCTCATCTTACCATAAAGATGTTTTATTTCCTATAAGCTAACTATGGAATGACAAAAACTTCTTCAAATAATATGCCACAATTGGACCAAAATATTAACGTTAGAAAACTTGGTTAAATCAAAGTCATCTATTTAATATTATCCTATTTGAACCAAATATTTCAGTGCTTATGGTTTAAAGAATTTCGGACATGCTAAAAAAAAGGAGGTTTCAATTTGGTTCGGCATTTGATTCCGTGGTTTATATTGATGTTTATTATTAGTGCATTCATTTCTGATGTCGTTAATGCAAATGAAGCACCTTCTAGGGAACAAATTATAGAACAACGAATGTCTATGTATGTGCAATTTCAAGATCACATTGTTCCATGGTATAATTTGGCTGCTATCGATCAATATGAGCGAAATATTCAAGCGGTTAGACCTGACATTCCCAAAAGGGAAAGCACTGTTGCCATTCAGTTTTCTAATGAGTATTGGGTTGGTGCGCTAAATCCGCAGCAAGAAGATACCTCGCCTTTTTCAATTGAGTATTTTGGTGGATTAGGGCTTGATGGGAATGGTGATGGGATTGCGAGTCGTGATGATGATGAAGATATAATGTTTACGATGGCTAATTATTTAAGTAAATTTGGACCGACAGAAGAGGATTTCAAACTAGCTTTATACGAATATTACCAAAGTGAACAGGTAGTAAATCAAATATTAACCATTAATAAAATGTATAAACATTACGATACAATCGATTTAGATACACATGTTTTCCCAGTTCCTGTACGCGGATACAATTACAGCTATAAAGGAACGTGGGGTGCCAATCGTGGCTGGGGCGGAAGACGTATACATGAAGGTACAGATATATTTGCAGGTTATAGTACGCCTGTAGTTTCGACATCCTATGGTGTTGTAGAAATAATGGGATGGAATGAATTTGGTGGTTGGCGAGTAGGTATACGAGATAATCACAATACGTATCATTACTTTGCTCATTTAGCTTATTTCAATAAAGATTTAAAAGTTGGAGATATTGTAGAACCGGGAATGCTCATTGGTGGTGTTGGCAGCACGGGTTATGGGAAAGAAGGAACTTCTGGGAAATTTCCACCACATTTACATTACGGAATGTATAAATTTAATGGCCGTACTGAATGGGCATTTGATCCATATCCATCGCTTACTCAATGGGAGAAATTCTCGAGACAGAAAAAGAAATAAAAATGAGGTTGCTCTAATGTGGGCAACCTTTTCTCTTTAAAAAATTTTCAAACCTTATTGACAAGGAAGATGAAACTATGTTAAATTTATCTCGAATTAAAGATAACTTAATTCTAAGTATTACATGAACATGTTAATAAATTAGTTAATAAATTATTTTTTTAATATAATATCTCGATTTCGAGATAAAAAACGGAGGAAAATTAAAATGGCAAATTGGACAGTAGATCAATCTCATTCAAGCGTTGGTTTTGAAGTAAAACACATGATGGTTTCAAAAGTGAAAGGGTCTTTTGATGCTTATACTGCAGAAGTAGAAGCGGCAGATCTTGCTGACTTAACTACAGCTGCAATTGCATTTAAATTTGATGTAGCTAGCATTAACACGCGTAGCGAAGATCGCGACAATCACTTAAAGGGTGAGGATTTCTTTGATACTCAAAACTTCCCTACAATTGATTTTAAATCTACAAGCATCACAAAAGATGGAGATGACTACAAAGTAACTGGTGATTTAACAATCAAGGGAGTAACAAAACCAGTAACATTTGATGTAGAGTATGGCGGTAAAGGAAAAAATCCTTGGGGCGTAGAAGTTTATGGTTTCGAAGCAGAAGCTAAAATCAACCGTGAAGAGTTCGGTTTAACTTGGAACGCTGCTCTTGAAACGGGTGGCGTATTAGTAGGAAAAGATATTAAAATTAAAGTTGAATTAGAAGTTAACCCGGCTGCCTAATTTTTTTGGCTAATAAGAGAGCAATTCATATTTTGGATTGCTCTTCTATTGTAATAATGGAATTAATGAGAAACATTATCATTGACTCTGGTTCAGGTAGATGGTATTATTATCTCGAATTGAAGATAATTCATTTTGAAATTTAAGGTTTTTGAATAATATTGAAGAACAAATCCATAATAATGATAGAATTTTGAGTAATAAATTTTTTTAAATAATTATCTCGATTTCGAGATAATTTTATAGGAGGAATAAACATGGATGAATTAAAAGGTCTCCATCATGTAACGGCGATTACAAGCAGTGCGGAAAAGATATATGACTTTTTTACTTATACATTGGGTCTCCGATTAGTAAAGAAAACTGTTAATCAGGATGATATAAAGACGTACCACTTATTTTTTAGTGATGACGTTGGAAGTGCTGGAACAGATATGACATTCTTTGATTTCCCAGGTATTCCTAAAGGGGTCCACGGTACAAATGAGATTTCTAAGACGTCGTTTCGCGTACCAAACGATGCCGCTATTGAATATTGGGAAAAACGTTTTAACCGTTTAGAAGTCAAGCATACGGGAATTAAAGAGCAATTCGGTAAAAAAGTCTTGGGATTCATTGATTTTGACGATCAACACTATCAATTAATCTCAGATGAGTTCAATGAAGGAGTGGAATCTGGAACACCGTGGCAGAAGGGGCCGATTCCTTTAGAATATGCGATTACTGGTTTAGGACCAATCTTTATTCGTACTTCCTATTTTGATTATTTTAAAGAGGTTCTAGATAAAGTCTTCTTTATGAGAGAGGTAGCAGAAGAAGGATCCTTCCACTTATTCGAAATGGGGGAGGGCGGAAATGGTGCACAAGTAGTTCTTGAGTACAATACAGTCCTCCCGCAAGCTAGACAAGGATTTGGAACAGTTCATCATACAGCTTTCCGTGTAAATGATCGAACGGATCTAGAAGCATGGCAACAAAGATTGCAGGAATTTAAATTACCGAATTCGGGATTTGTAGAACGTTACTTTTTCGGTTCCTTATATTCAAATGTAGCACCATCCATTTTATTTGAACTAGCAACAGATGGCCCTGGATTTATGGGGGATGAACCGTACGAAACACTAGGTGAAAAATTGTCTTTGCCACCATTCTTTGAAGATAAGCGTGAACAAATCGAAAAATTAGTAAGACCAATTGATACAATTCGTAGTACAAAACACTTTGAAAAGGAATATGAATAAGGAGGTGACTATAAATAAATGGGGTTTTTAAATAAATTATTTGGTAACAAACAAGAGGAGGAACAAACAATGACAAAATTAAACATTGGTATTATTTTAGGATCAACTCGTGAAGGACGTGTTAGCCCTCAAGTAGGTGCATGGGTAAAAGAATTGGCAGACAAACGCGGAGACGCAAACTATACAATCATTGATATTGCCGATTATAAATTACCATTCTTAGGTGAAGCTGGAGCTGATCATTCAGGTATCGCAGCATGGTCAAAAGCAGTTGGAGAACAAGACGGTTTCGTATTCATCACGCAAGAATACAACCACTCAATCACAGGCGCTCTTAAAAACGCATTAGACTTACTTCGTGAAGAATGGAACAACAAAGCGGCTGGTATCGTATCTTACGGTTCAGTAGGTGGGGCGCGTGCAGCAGAACACTTACGTGGAATTCTGGGTGAATTATTAGTAGCGGACGTACGTGTACATCCAGCATTATCATTATTCACTGACTTTGAAAACGGTACTGACTTCAAACCGAAAGAAGTTCAAGCTGATTCTGTAAACCAAATGTTAGACCAAGTGATTCCTTGGGCAACAGCTTTAAAAACAATTCGCTAAAAGAAAAGTGGAAGGTGCTCGTCCAGCTTCGAAAACAACTGGAGAAATCGACCAAAGGACGCTTTTTGTCCTTGCAGGCGATTTAGAAGTTGTCGAGGAGCTAGCACCTGCAGCTAGACAAAAAGAAAAGCGGAAGGTGCTTGTCCAGCTTTGCGTCTTGTGGCAATGTCGACACTTGCACATTCTCTTCATGCGGAAAAATCGACCAAAGGACGCAATAAGTATATAGCTTACAAATTACAACATGTGCACAAGATTTGTGTACATGTTTGTAAGTAAGTGCAAAATAAACTTTCAGGTATGAGGTTTGAGCAAATCAATTAAATGCATTGAGGGATGTGCTCAGATTTTATGCTTACGTAAATATCGGAGGGAAATCTTATGAAAAAACATACAACAGGGATACACCACATCACTGCAATTGTAGGGCATCCACAGGAAAACATAGATTTTTATGCAGGTGTACTAGGATTAAGATTGGTTAAACAGACGGTTAACTTTGATGATCCAGGAACGTATCACTTATATTTTGGTGATAAAAGTGGAAAACCAGGTTCAATTATAACGTTCTTCCCTTGGGCAAATGCTTATCAAGGTAGAATTGGTGATGGTCAAGTAGGTGTAACTACTTATGTGGTACCATCTGGAGCGATGGATTTTTGGAGAAATCGCCTAACTAAATTTGATGTCAATTATATAGAAGCGGAACGATTTGGAGAAACCTATCTTCAGTTTGACGACCCTCATGGTTTACATCTTGAAATTGTTGAGCGTGAAGAGGGAGAGTTGAACCCATGGACTTTTGGGGGAGTATCAGAAGATGTTGCTATCAAAGGGTTTGGTGGGGCTGTTTTATACTCGGCACGTCCCGATGAAACTGCTTCAACATTAGTAGATGTGATGGGTCTTGAAGTGGTAGGTACTGAAGGGGACTATACTCGCTTTAAAGCAACAGCTGATATCGGAAATGTTATTGATGTCAAAATGACAACAGGGATTCGAGGGACTATGGGCGTTGGTACAGTCCACCATATTGCATGGAGAGCTAAAGACAATGCTGATCATAAGGAGTGGCAAGAATATGCCATGAATCATGGTCAACATGTAACTGATATAAAGGACCGTAATTACTTCAATGCGATTTACTTCCGTGAGTCAGGAGAAATCTTATTTGAAATTGCTACGGATCCTCCAGGCTTTGCTCATGATGAGTCCTATGAATCAATGGGTAAACAATTAATGCTGCCAGACCAATATGAGCAAATACGTGATCGCTTGGAGAAGTCTTTAATTCCAATTGAAGTAAAACCCCTTGACTAAGGAGTGATAAGCATGATTTCTATAAATCCGAATACAATTAGTGAGCATGCAATCTCCAAAATATTGAAAGGTACAATCATTCCACGACCTATTGCATTTGTAACGACAATCTCTGATGAAAAGATTGTTAACGGTGCCCCGTTTAGCTACTTTAATATTGTAGCTGCATATCCTCCAATGATTTCATTATCGATTCAACGAGAGGGTGGGAACATAAAGGATACTACTAGAAATATAAAGTTTAATGGGGAATTTGTTGTTCATATCGTGGATCAAGATAACGTAGCCAAGGTAAACGAAACTGCTGCCCCCCTCCCTTATAATGAAAGTGAACTGGAACTGGCCGATATGACTCAAGTTCCAAGTGAAGAAATAAGTGTTCCAGGTATAATGGAAGCAAAAGTGAGAATGGAATGTAAACTAGTCAAAACTGTTCCTTTGGAGAAAAACAATCATATTGTTTGTGATCTACTTATTGGTGAAGTGGTTCATTTCCACTTAGATGAGGGTATTTATGAAACAAATGGTCGAATTACAGCTGAAAAACTAAATCCAGTTAGTCGTTTAGCAGGTGCTGAATATGCAAAATTAGGAGAGTTTTTTTCTATTGAAAGACCGAAGTGATTAATGGAGGGTAATTATGAAACATATATTTAAAAAAGGTACTAATCCATCTAAACCGGTGCTACTTTTATTGCATGGTACAGGCGGAGATGAAAATGGTTTACTGGCTTTAGCGGATATAGTAGATCCAGAAGCTTCCGTACTAAGTGTTAGAGGGAATATTTTAGAGAACGGAATGCCCCGTTTTTTCAGACGTTTAGCAGAAGGTATATTTGATGAAGAGGATTTAATCTTTCGTACAAAGGAATTGAATCAATTTTTAGATGATGCATCAAAGGAATATAGATTCGATCGTCAAAACATCGTAGCTATAGGATATTCGAATGGAGCAAACATCGCAGCGAGTCTTTTATTCCATTATAAAGATGCTTTAAAGGGAGCGGTTTTACATCATCCAATGGTTCCGAGACGCGGAATTGAATTGCCAGATTTAAAAGATGCTAAGGTATTTATTTCTGCTGGTACAAACGACCCGATTTGTCCGCAGCAAGAATCGTTGGAACTCAAACAAATTTTAGATTCGGCAGGTGCGTCGGTAGAAGTACATTGGGAAGACCGTGGGCATCAACTAACAATGACTGAAGTTCAAGCAGCTAAACGGTGGTACGAACAAAATTTATAAGTGCAATGCGTAGGTGTAGTTTGCCTACGCTTTTAATTTGCTATTTGAATTTTCAATTTCTCCTCCTTCAAAAGTGAATGTAAAAAGGGAGGGGTATAAAAATGATTTTATATAGAAAGAAAGTTAACTTATTCTTTTTTCTTAAAAGTGTTGACAAGTATTGTTGAGGAATGTAATATTGTAAAAGTCGCTACGGTGACGTGAAGGAAATCTTAATTAATATCAAAAAAAGTAATTGACTTTGATTGGATAAGTTGTTACTATATAAAAGTTGTCTCAAATAACCGTTGAAAATAATTTGAAAAAAGTTGTTGACAAAAATGGTGAGATTTGATAAATTATAAAAGTCGCTGTTGAAAAATAGCGAAAGATATGAACCTTGAAAACTGAACAACAAAACGTTAATGAACATAGTTTCTTCTATTAATTTAGGGAAACGAAATTTTGGACATCAAAATTGATGCCAGCAAGAAATTTGAGCTAATCAAATTTTCTCTTTTATGGAGAGTTTGATCCTGGCTCAGGACGAACGCTGGCGGCGTGCCTAATACATGCAAGTCGAGCGGACTTGATGGGAGCTTGCTCTTTGTCAAGTTAGCGGCGGACGGGTGAGTAACACGTGGGCAACCTGCCCTATAGTTGGGGATAACTCCGGGAAACCGGGGCTAATACCGAATAATACATTTCATCTCCTGTTGAAATGTTGAAAGATGGTTTACGCTATCGCTATAGGATGGGCCCGCGGCGCATTAGCTAGTTGGTGAGGTAACGGCTCACCAAGGCGACGATGCGTAGCCGACCTGAGAGGGTGATCGGCCACACTGGGACTGAGACACGGCCCAGACTCCTACGGGAGGCAGCAGTAGGGAATCTTCCACAATGGGCGAAAGCCTGATGGAGCAACGCCGCGTGAGTGAAGAAGGTTTTCGGATCGTAAAACTCTGTTGTAAGGGAAGAACAAGTACAGTAGTAACTGGCTGTACCTTGACGGTACCTTATTAGAAAGCCACGGCTAACTACGTGCCAGCAGCCGCGGTAATACGTAGGTGGCAAGCGTTGTCCGGAATTATTGGGCGTAAAGCGCGCGCAGGTGGTCCTTTAAGTCTGATGTGAAAGCCCACGGCTCAACCGTGGAGGGTCATTGGAAACTGGGGGACTTGAGTGCAGAAGAGGAAAGTGGAATTCCAAGTGTAGCGGTGAAATGCGTAGAGATTTGGAGGAACACCAGTGGCGAAGGCGACTTTCTGGTCTGTAACTGACACTGAGGCGCGAAAGCGTGGGGAGCAAACAGGATTAGATACCCTGGTAGTCCACGCCGTAAACGATGAGTGCTAAGTGTTAGGGGGTTTCCGCCCCTTAGTGCTGCAGCTAACGCATTAAGCACTCCGCCTGGGGAGTACGGTCGCAAGACTGAAACTCAAAGGAATTGACGGGGGCCCGCACAAGCGGTGGAGCATGTGGTTTAATTCGAAGCAACGCGAAGAACCTTACCAGGTCTTGACATCCCATTGACCGCTATGGAGACATAGCTTTCCCTTCGGGGACAGTGGTGACAGGTGGTGCATGGTTGTCGTCAGCTCGTGTCGTGAGATGTTGGGTTAAGTCCCGCAACGAGCGCAACCCTTGTTCTTAGTTGCCATCATTTAGTTGGGCACTCTAAGGAGACTGCCGGTGACAAACCGGAGGAAGGTGGGGATGACGTCAAATCATCATGCCCCTTATGACCTGGGCTACACACGTGCTACAATGGACGGTACAAACGGTTGCCAACCCGCGAGGGGGAGCTAATCCGATAAAACCGTTCTCAGTTCGGATTGTAGGCTGCAACTCGCCTACATGAAGCCGGAATCGCTAGTAATCGCGGATCAGCATGCCGCGGTGAATACGTTCCCGGGCCTTGTACACACCGCCCGTCACACCACGAGAGTTTGTAACACCCGAAGCCGGTGGGGTAACCCTTTTGGGAGCCAGCCGTCGAAGGTGGGACAGATGATTGGGGTGAAGTCGTAACAAGGTAGCCGTATCGGAAGGTGCGGCTGGATCACCTCCTTTCTAAGGATATTTAACGGAATGGTTGACCTTTTGGTCAAACCAACATTAACGTTTTGTGTTCAGTTTTGAAGGTTCAGCAATGAATTTTCAAATTGTGCTCCTGCCGCGAAGAAAAGCTAGGAAGTAATTCAAAGCTTTCGTCGCAAATCTGCACGGAGTATTTCACTGATGTTTAGTCGCGATGTGATTGAAGTCAGCTGATTTGTTCTTTGAAAACTGGATAAAACGACATTGAAAGCAACAAAATTCAAGTAATTGATTGTGTAGTTCTTAAGTCTTTTCTTTTTTAGAAAAGCAGTAACTGATCTTTATAGGTTAAGTTATTAAGGGCGCACGGTGGATGCCTTGGCACTAGGAGCCGAAGAAGGACGGCACTAACACCGATATGCTTCGGGGAGCTGTAAGTAAGCTTTGATCCGGAGATTTCCGAATGGGGGAACCCACTGTTCGTAATGGAACAGTATCTTGACGTGAATACATAGCGTCTTGAAGGCAGACCCAGGGAACTGAAACATCTAAGTACCTGGAGGAAGAGAAAGAAATTATTCGATTCCCTGAGTAGCGGCGAGCGAAACGGGAAGAGCCCAAACCAAGAGGCTTGCCTCTTGGGGTTGTAGGACACTCTATACGGAGTTACAAAGGAATGAATTAGGCGAAGCGATCTGGAAAGGTCTGCCATAGCGGGTAAAAGCCCCGTAGTCGAAAGTTCATTCTCTCTTGAGTGTATCCTGAGTACGGCGGAACACGTGAAATTCCGTCGGAATCCGGGAGGACCATCTCCCAAGGCTAAATACTACCTAGTGACCGATAGTGAACCAGTACCGTGAGGGAAAGGTGAAAAGCACCCCGGAAGGGGAGTGAAATAGAACCTGAAACCGTGTGCCTACAAGTAGTTAGAGCCCGTTAATGGGTGATAGCGTGCCTTTTGTAGAATGAACCGGCGAGTTACGATTACGTGCAAGGTTAAGCTGAGAAGGCGGAGCCGTAGCGAAAGCGAGTCTGAATAGGGCGAATTAGTACGTGGTCGTAGACCCGAAACCAGGTGATCTACCCATGTCCAGGGTGAAGGTGAGGTAACACTCACTGGAGGCCCGAACCCACGCACGTTGAAAAGTGCGGGGATGAGGTGTGGGTAGCGGAGAAATTCCAATCGAACTTGGAGATAGCTGGTTCTCTCCGAAATAGCTTTAGGGCTAGCCTCGTGATAGAGAATACTGGAGGTAGAGCACTGTTTGGACTAGGGGGGCATCTCGCTTTACCGAATTCAGACAAACTCCGAATGCCAGATATTTATACACGGGAGTCAGACTGCGAGTGATAAGATCCGTAGTCAAAAGGGAAACAGCCCAGACCACCAGCTAAGGTCCCAAAGTAATCGTTAAGTGGAAAAGGATGTGGCGTTGCTTAGACAACCAGGATGTTGGCTTAGAAGCAGCCATCATTTAAAGAGTGCGTAATAGCTCACTGGTCGAGTGACGCTGCGCCGAAAATGTATCGGGGCTAAACGATTCACCGAAGCTGTGGATGGACATCTAAGATGTCCGTGGTAGGAGAGCGTTCTAAGTGCGTTGAAGTCAGACCGGAAGGACTGGTGGAGCGCTTAGAAGTGAGAATGCCGGTATGAGTAGCGAAAGATGGGTGAGAATCCCATCCACCGTATGACTAAGGTTTCCTGAGGAAGGCTCGTCCGCTCAGGGTTAGTCGGGACCTAAGTCGAGGCCGATAGGCGTAGACGATGGACAACAGGTTGATATTCCTGTACCACCTCCCCGCCGTTTGAGTAATGGGGGGACGCAGTAGGATAAGATAAGCGTACCGTTGGTTGAGTACGCCCAAGCAGTAAGGCGTGGAAGTAGGCAAATCCGCTTCCTGTAACGTTGAGCTGTGATGGGGAGCGAGTTTCTCGCGAAGTATCTGATTTCACGCTGCCAAGAAAAGCCTCTAGCGAGGCGGGAGGTGCCCGTACCGCAAACCGACACAGGTAGTCGAGGAGAGAATCCTAAGGTGTGCGAGAGAACTCTCGTTAAGGAACTCGGCAAAATGACCCCGTAACTTCGGGAGAAGGGGTGCTCTCAGCAATGAGAGCCGCAGTGAATAGGCCCAGGCGACTGTTTAGCAAAAACACAGGTCTCTGCAAAACCGTAAGGTGACGTATAGGGGCTGACGCCTGCCCGGTGCTGGAAGGTTAAGAGGAGGGGTTAGCGCAAGCGAAGCTCTGAATTGAAGCCCCAGTAAACGGCGGCCGTAACTATAACGGTCCTAAGGTAGCGAAATTCCTTGTCGGGTAAGTTCCGACCCGCACGAAAGGCGTAACGATCTGGGCACTGTCTCAACGAGAGACTCGGTGAAATTATAGTACCTGTGAAGATGCAGGTTACCCGCGACAGGACGGAAAGACCCCGTGGAGCTTTACTGTAGCCTGATATTGAATTTTGGTACAACTTGTACAGGATAGGTAGGAGCCAGAGAACTCGGAGCGCCAGCTTCGAGGGAGGCGTCGGTGGGATACTACCCTGGTTGTATTGAAATTCTAACCCATACCCGTAAGCCGGGTAGGAGACAGTGTCAGGTGGACAGTTTGACTGGGGCGGTCGCCTCCTAAAAGGTAACGGAGGCGCCCAAAGGTTCCCTCAGAATGGTTGGAAATCATTCGTAGAGTGTAAAGGCACAAGGGAGCTTGACTGCGAGACCTACAAGTCGAGCAGGGTCGAAAGACGGGCTTAGTGATCCGGTGGTTCCGCATGGAAGGGCCATCGCTCAACGGATAAAAGCTACCCCGGGGATAACAGGCTTATCTCCCCCAAGAGTCCACATCGACGGGGAGGTTTGGCACCTCGATGTCGGCTCATCGCATCCTGGGGCTGTAGTCGGTCCCAAGGGTTGGGCTGTTCGCCCATTAAAGCGGTACGCGAGCTGGGTTCAGAACGTCGTGAGACAGTTCGGTCCCTATCCGTCGTGGGCGTAGGAAATTTGAGAGGAGCTGTCCTTAGTACGAGAGGACCGGGATGGACACACCGCTGGTGTACCAGTTGTCTTGCCAAAGGCATCGCTGGGTAGCTATGTGTGGACGGGATAAGTGCTGAAAGCATCTAAGCATGAAGCCCCCTCAAGATGAGATTTCCCATTACGCAAGTAAGTAAGATCCCTCAAAGACGATGAGGTAGATAGGTTCGAGGTGGAAGTGTGGTGACACATGGAGCTGACGAATACTAATCGATCGAGGACTTAACCAAATCTTGAATGCAATCAATGTCTTTATCCAGTTTTGAGAGAACAAAGTTCTTTCAACTAAATAAGTCTAGTGATGATGGCAAAGAGGTCACACCCGTTCCCATACCGAACACGGAAGTTAAGCTCTTTAGCGCCGATGATAGTTGGGGGCTTCCCCCTGTGAGAGTAGGACGTCGCTAGACTTATTACCCAGGAGGATTAGCTCAGCTGGGAGAGCACCTGCCTTACAAGCAGGGGGTCGGCGGTTCGAGCCCGTCATCCTCCACCATATATGCCGGTGTAGCTCAGTTGGTAGAGCAACTGACTTGTAATCAGTAGGTCGAGGGTTCGACTCCTTTCGCCGGCATCCTTTTTTGGAGGGGTAGCGAAGTGGCTAAACGCGGCGGACTGTAAATCCGCTCCTTCGGGTTCGGCGGTTCGAATCCGTCCCCCTCCACCATTTGTAAGAGCCATTAGCTCAGTGGTAGAGCATCTGACTTTTAATCAGAGGGTCGAAGGTTCAAGTCCTTCATGGCTCACCAGTTTTATAAAATTTGTGCCAGTATTAATTTCAGTACATGCGGAAGTAGTTCAGTGGTAGAACACCACCTTGCCAAGGTGGGGGTCGCGAGTTCGAACCTCGTCTTCCGCTCCAAATGTGCCGGGGTGGCGGAACTGGCAGACGCACAGGACTTAAAATCCTGCGGTAGGTGACTACCGTACCGGTTCGATTCCGGTCCTCGGCACCATTCATAATATGCGCCCGTAGCTCAATTGGATAGAGCGTCTGACTACGGATCAGAAGGTTGTGGGTTCGACTCCTGCCGGGCGCGCCAATATTTCGAGAAGTAGCTCAGCTTGGTAGAGCACTTGGTTTGGGACCAAGGGGTCGCAGGTTCGAATCCTGTCTTCTCGACCATGTAACTATAAAGTGAAATTTTATTTGGGGCCTTAGCTCAGCTGGGAGAGCGCCTGCCTTGCACGCAGGAGGTCAGCGGTTCGATCCCGCTAGGCTCCACCAATAAAAAAACATATATTATAATGGCGGCGTAGCTCAGCTGGCTAGAGCGTACGGTTCATACCCGTGAGGTCGGGGGTTCGATCCCCTCTGCCGCCACCATAAAATTTCGGAGGCATACCCAAGTCTGGCTGAAGGGATCGGTCTTGAAAACCGACAGGCGGGTTACACCGCGCGTGGGTTCGAATCCTACTGCCTCCGCCATTTTTCTCAAATCATACATAAAGGTCCCGTGGTGTAGCGGTTAACATGCCTGCCTGTCACGCAGGAGATCGCCGGTTCGATCCCGGTCGGGACCGCCATTTTTAATCTCAATAATATGGGTCGGTAGCTCAGTTGGTAGAGCATTAGATTGAAGCTCTAAGTGTCGGCGGTTCGATTCCGTCCCGACCCACCATATAATGCGGGTGTAGTTTAATGGTAAAACCTCAGCCTTCCAAGCTGATGTCGTGAGTTCGATTCTCATCACCCGCTCCAATTGGGGCCTATAGCTCAGCTGGTTAGAGCGCACGCCTGATAAGCGTGAGGTCGATGGTTCGAGTCCATTTAGGCCCACCAAAAATTTTTCCGAAGTAGCTCAGTGGTAGAGCAATCGGCTGTTAACCGATCGGTCGTAGGTTCGAGTCCTACCTTCGGAGCCACGGCCCGTTGGTCAAGTGGTTAAGACACCGCCCTTTCACGGCGGTAACACGGGTTCGAATCCCGTACGGGTCATATTGAGAAATGCCCTAAAGTTAGCCAATAACTTTAGGGCATTTTTTATTTCAATCATACAATATTTTAAAAACCATTAGAAAATTTCTTCTAATGGTTTTTCTTTATATTTATTCTGGCGTATGGATAATCTGAACATTTTATACATAAATAACACTCTCTTGTGCAAAATAAGGAAAAAGCATGGAGTTGCTAAAATTGAATTTTTTTAAGAAATTAATGAAATCAGATAGTGAGCAGGAAAATCAATTTCCTGAACAAACATCGGAAAATGAAATATTAATTAAGAAAAAACATATAGACAGAAGTTTAGCAAACAATTTAAATACAATTAAATCTCTCTATTCTATACCATTGAATTCTGATATTAAAATTCGCCAATTCACTTATGGAGAAATGCAGATAAAGGCGATGGTTGTCTATATAAGTACTATAACAGACGCTCAAAAAATTGATGAATCTATTATCCAGCCTTTGTTAACGAGTCAGTCTTCAAAAGGAGTGGATAATATTATTACCGCCGAGACAATATCAACCGTTAAAGTGATCGAAGATACGGTAAAAGGTATTAATGGTGGAAATACTGTATTGTTTGTAGATGGTGAAGAATGTGCCTATATCATTTCTACTAGCAAGTTTGAGGGGAGAAGTGTTGAAAAGGCAGGGAATGAGGTTGTTATTAAGGGGTCAAAGGATGCTTTTAATGAAATGGCAACCTCAAATATTTCGTTACTTCGAAAGAGAATCAAAAATGAAAGTTTAATTGTTGAATCAACCATTGTATCAAAACGTTCAAATAATGAAGTTTATCTGCTCTATGTTAAGGACTTAGCAAACGAAGATATTATAAACGACGTCCGACAAAGAATAAGTTCAATAGATGTAGATGCAATTCAAAATGCCGCCGTCTTAGAACAATATATTGAGGAAAGACAAAAATCTATATTACCCACAGTTTTATACACAGAAAGACCTGATCGTACAGCCTCGTTCTTAGAAAACGGATTTATCGTACTAATTATGGATAATTCACCTGAAGCATTAATCGTACCGGCAACATTCTGGTCATTTTTCCATAACGCTGAGGATCATTACCTTCGATTTATTTTTGGGAATTTTATAAGAGCCCTGCGTTTGCTTGCTTTATTTATAACACTATTTATTTCTGCAATTTATATATCGATAACTAATTATCATGTAGAGATGGTGCCAGCCGATTTATTGCTTGCAATTTCCGCGACTCGAGAAATTGTACCGTTTCCTGCTATTGTGGAGATTTTACTAATGGAAATTGCCTTTGAATTAATAAGAGAAGCAGGGCTACGTGTACCAAGCCCGATAGGACCTACAATTGGGATAGTAGGAGCATTAATTTTAGGACAAGCTGCCGTTCAAGCGAATATTGTTAGCCCTCTCGTTGTAATTATTGTGGCCCTAGGGGGATTAAGTTCCTTTGCAATTGGGGATATTAGTATGAACTTTTCGATGCGATTATTAAGATTCCTCTTCATATTCTCAGCTGCATTATTTGGTTTTTATGGGATGACAGCATTATTTACTATAGGCATTGTCTACATGGTATCAATGAAATCTTTTGGAGTGCCTTATCTAGCTCCCATGACGCCGACCTATATTTCATCCAAAGATACTGTTTTTAGAAGAATGCTTAAAAATGAGATCTTTAGACCAGGTTACTTGAAACCAAAAGATATAGAAAAAAAATCAGGAGAATAAGGATGTACAAATCAGAAGGAAAAATAGGGACCAAGGAGTTATTTTCCATTATCATTCTTGTGATAGGGACCAAATTAACAGATAATACGCCATTGCTCTTTTTTGATGATTTGAGTAATGGCGCTTGGATGGCAATTATATTCATCTTTCTTTTTTCACTTTTTCCTATCTATTTTTTAACAAGGGTTATGACATTCTATCCGAAAAAAAATTTAATTGAAGTAACAAATCATTTGTTTGGGAAGTATATCGGTCAGTTTGTTTTATTTGGTTTATGGCTTTTGTTGACTAATTCCATTATTTCAACATCAGCGGTTTACACGGATATTATTGGAACCATGTATTTTACGAAAACACCTACAATGATTATTTATTTCTTATTGATGGGAGTAGCTGTATATATAGGAAAAAAAGGATTAGAGAATATCGGGTCAGCATCATGGATGACGATCATCAGTATTAAAATCTCCCTACTTGTTGTGTTAATTCTTGCCTATTATAAGGGAGAGACTGCCTTTCTCTTTCCTCTGTTTGGAGAAGGGCAAGTAAAGATCATAAAGGAGAGCGCGTTAAATTCTTCAATTTATGCTGAATTTTTGTTCATGGCTTTAATTGCGACCAATGTTAAAAATATATCAAGTTTTAAAAAGGGAATATGGTTAGGGTTAGTGATTGTTACAGTTGAAGTTACATTAGCTTTTATAGCTTATGTATTGCTATTTGATTACAATGGTGTGAATTTGTTGAATTACCCGTTTCATGAAACAATTCGCTTGATTGAACTAGGCTTCATTACGAATGTGGAATCCTTGTTTTTCCCTTTTTGGCTAATTGCTACGTTTCTTCGATTTTCTTTTTTGCTCTATATAAGCGCTTTATTATTCGGAGGGATTTTTAAAATCAAGCAATTTGAGTATATCATCCCGACCTTAGGTACTATAATTGTATTTTTAGGATTAATTCCAGAGACACCTGTTTTTAACTTTACCTCTAATCGAGAAGTATTTTTAAATATTTCCACCCCCATTTTCATGGTAATGCCTTTTCTGTTATGGGTATCCGCAAAAATAAAAGGGGATTATAAAAAATGATAAAAAATGTACTGTATCATTTGCCATTTCTAATTTTCCTTTTGCCTTTGCTGAGTGGATGTTGGGACCAAACAAACATTGATAAAAGAGCGTATGTTGTGGCGATTGGTTTAGATAAAACGGAAGAAGAGCATCAATATAAAATTACTTATTTAATATCGAATCCTGAATTGTCAAAACAACAAGCTGGTACAAATGAGCCCGGAAAAGAAATTATTACATTCAATACAAATGATTTAATGACAGCTAAGAAAATGGCTAATACTGTAATAGCTAAGGAGATTTCATATAATTTAGTGACAGTTCTAGTTGTTTCGGAAGATTTAGCGAAGGATAATTTTTTCTTAAGACTCATATATGATTCCATAAAAGCTAGAGACATATCTCGAGATACGACTTTGATTGTATCTAAAGAGAATGCTAGTGAATTTTTGAGTAATAATGACCCTAAATTAGAAACTAGAATTCATAAATACTTTGAGCTAATTATGGAATCGGGAAGTGAGTCGGGTTTTATCCCTAAATCTACACTTCATTCATTTTATAGAATTACAGAAGCGGATGCAGATTTGTTTTTAGCACCTTATGGTACGACAGAAATGAGTGATAATGCCAATAAAGATGTATTAAATGATGAATTTTTAGCTGGTGAATTCCAAGTTGAAGGACAAACCAACAAAACCCAATTTATAGGGTCTGCTCTATTTAAGGAAGGTAAAATGATTGCAAAGTTACCAGCGAAAGAAACAAGAATCGCTATTCTTTTAAATGATACTTTAGATATGGGGGAATTATTGACCAGTTATCCTGATCCGGAAAATGAACAATACCGGATTGGTGTGAGAGTTATGAAAAAGGAAGGAAACAAGGTCGATATGCAGCTAAAAGGGGAAACTCCCTCCATTGATGTGGAAATTCCTATACGTGTTGATATATTGTCAAATCATAGTATGGAAAATTACTCCAAGGACAGAAAAGAAAGGCAGGAGTTAAAGAAGTATCTTGAGGAACTGATGACTAAGGAGATTAACAATTTTGTTAAAAAGACGCAGGAAGAGTATAAGGGAGAACCATTTGGATGGTCTTTAGCTGCCAGAAAAAAGTTTAAAACCGTCCCTGAATATGAGAAATTTGATTTTATGAAGACATATCCCAATATGAAAGTAAATGTAAAAGTAAGTATAGAGTTCGGCAACTTTGGAAGACAAAGCGAGGTTCCGAATATAGGAGAAATGAGGGATTAGCTTGAATATGGTAGTGTGGGCAATCATGATAGGTATCTTCCTGTACACAATGGGTTTTTCCCGAGTATTGTGGAAAGATAAAAATAAGATGGGATCCATTGCTGTATTTATGTTGGGTATATGCACCCTTATCGCTCCATTTTTTTCCGTACTAAGTTGGTGAAGGAAAAGTATGCGTAGAAAGTATAAACAATATATAATAGTTGATTTAATCAAAAATCCCCTATCGATTCGATAGGGGATTTTTTAGCCTTGCTATACAATATGTATGGCAAAGCCGCCTTGCCGTAATAATTATAGAAAGTTTTAAACCACCACTCCTCAAAGTGGGTGTTCGCAAAAGATTTCCTGTATATCGTCATTCACCTTAGTGTGACGCTCGCCATTCCACCTTCTATATAAAACTCCCTTTTACAGTTCAAAGGTTAAAACTTAATATGTGTACGAACAACGCAGCTTTAATGCTATATTATACGATTGTTTTCAGTTGTGCAAGTAAGTACTATCAAGGAAAAAAGTCAAATATTTATCAAATGTTTTCAACTTAATTAGGGGGTTTATTCGAATTTAGTGAGTAGATGAGTGCGAAAACGTGGATGGAAATGGAGGTACTATTGATTTTTCAGTAAAATAAAAAGCCTTCCATTATTGGAAAACTTTTCAAACCTATTCGGATATGTTTAACACTTCATTTGTAAGAGCGGCAATATTAATTTGCGTTTCCTCATGCATTACGTCTTTTAGTATTTCATTTCTAAAGTAACGAACACTCACATGGAGAGGCATTTTAAGGAGTTTTTCAAGTGCTTGCTGATACATGATTACGAATTCCTTATCTGTATTTCCGCGCTTTAGCTCTGCAAAGGATTCATAAAACTGGTCAAGCTTGTCTGCAAATTCTAGAAGACGCCCTTCTATTGTTTCGTCTTTTCCTTCCTTCATTCGCTCTGAGAAGACATCTTGAAAATCGGGCGGTATTTCTTCCCGAATAAATTTCTCCATCATTTTTTCTTCTACATGGGCTAGCATTTGTTTTAGCTCCACACTGGCATGCTTAACGGGTGTTTTAATGTCGCCAATGAATACTTCGGCAAAGTCATGATTGATTGTTTTTTCATAAAGTGATTTCCAATTGATTGTTGCGCCATTCATCTCTTCAAGCGTTGCAAAAAACATAGCATACTGAGAAACCTTCCAGGAATGGGCGGCAACATTATGCTCTTCAAATTTAAAACGTCCAGGGGCACGGAATATTCTTTCTAAATCATTTAAACTTGTGAAAAATCTATGGATACCTATACAAATCACTCCTCAAATGTTTTTAGCACAATTTATATGCCTATATCTGCATCATATAATTATTCATACCCTAATAGATGCTCATTTCAATCATTTAACAAACAATTAATATGATATTTACAATGAGCGAGATTTTAATGGTTAATTTATAAGATATGCAAGAATGATGGAAATGTGAACCTTGTTTTTAGAAAATGTCAAGATTCCCAAATATTATTGATATGACCGGTGTTATACTGGAGATAACTTAAGAAAATGGAAGTGAAGAGGATGTTCCATACATTATGTTTATACATACATATAGTAAGCGCTGTGGGGTCAATTGGTCCTTTATTCTCTCTAATTCCCATCATCAAAAAAATGGAATCAGCAGAGGTCGAGCAGTTAAGCGGTTTGGTCCAATCGTTTCAGTCGGCTATAACAGTTGTAAAACATGCAGGACATGTGCTAGTTTTTTCAGGTATTATACTCGTTATCATTAGTGGGTGGACGTGGACAACTTCATGGGTCGTGTTAACAATTGCGATTATGATTGGTTCAATTGTCTTTTTAGCAAGAGCATTTAAGCCAACATTAAAAACATTTGCTACCCAAGAATTTCAGAAAGAATTATTCATTAAAAAGCTAAGAAAAGCGACTTGGCAATATATATTCATATTGCTGATTATGCTATGGCTGATGGTGGCAAAGCCTGTGTTGTGGTAACAAGGGAAGTTGGGCTCATTTCCTAAATAGTATGAGAACTGACCACAAATTTAAAAGATCTTTGATATAAAATCAAAGATCTTTTGCATTACACAGACACATCAATCGTTGTCCCCTTATGAGGATGGGGGGCTGCAGGTTGTTGTACCGGCATTTGCTCAAGCATTTGAACTGCACTTGCTGCACCCATATTCAGCGATTTATCCATAATGCTCATATGTACAGTTTGCTGCAGCTGTGCTACTTGTGCAGACATAAATGAACTTAATTCCATTCAATTATCCCTCCTTTTATTCTTTATCGGCATAATTTTAAAGTATATTTATCTTTTCCTTTAAAATAGGATATATGGCATCTTTCGGTAATAGAAGAATATTCCGCTTTTTAGATGGTAATACTTTTACTGATAGGAGGCTAAAAAAATGTGGAAAAATCTAATTCTGTTTGGTAGCATGACCCTTCTTTTGAGTGGCTGTGGACTTTTCGGGATGACCGATGAAGACAAACAAATACCTGTTGCAGCGCCTGAGGCTTTAAAGGCAGCAGCAAATATTGTGGATACAGAAGGTAATGAAATTGGACATATGGAGCTAACAGAAGGCTCAGATGGAGTATTAATATCTCTTGGATTGACAAACGTTCCAGAGGGTGAGCATGGTATTCATATCCATGAAGTCGGCAAATGTGAAAAACCAACCTTTGAAACAGCTGGTGCCCATTTTAATCCACTACAAAAACAACATGGTATCGAAAATCCGAAAGGACCGCATTTAGGTGATTTACCAAACATTGCACCTGAAGAAGATGGAACGGTTCAAGTTGAATTTGTTGCGAAGAACTTAACGTTAGAACCAGGTATGGAAAACTCCATCTTGGATAAGGATGGCAGTGCCATCGTCATTCATGAAGATCCAGATGACTACAAAACGGATCCTGCTGGAAACTCAGGAGCACGTATTGCATGCGGAGTTATTACTTCTGCAAAATAAAAAAATTGCTGTGTAATTAAGCTATATTTTTAGCTTTTTACACAGTTTTTTTCTTTGTATTTTTCAAAATAAGAAAACAATCCCTTTACATAATTATGTAAAAAAGTGTATTAAATAACATCGTTTTATTAGAATATCTTATTTTAATTTCTAAAAGAAAATAATCTTTCACAACTGGATTCCGATAGGCAAGGGTTAAGAAAAGGCTGTAATAACGTGTTTTACCAGCTCTGTATTATAACAAAAAAATGTGCGGTATATAAGAATTACTATTCTGAAAAATTTACAAAGTTCTTCATGTAAACGTATACATGCTGTTAACTTAAGCTATTATTCTATTGATAGAATAATTAAAATCATTGACACAACCAAAAGAGAGTAGTTACAATTGTAACTGTGATGTAACAATTATTTGTATTGGGGGGTCTTAATTGAAAAAGAGTAATTTATTGTTAATGACATTATTAGGTTTGTTACTTCTAGTTCTTGCGGCATGTGGCGGTGAAGAATCTACTGACACAGAAAGTTCGACAGGTGATACTTCAAAAGAAGAAACGACTACTGATATTAAATTTTTAAGCTTAGTAACTGGTGGTACACAGGGTACTTATTATGCTCTAGGTGGTACTTTTGCAGATTTAATCTCAGATGAAACTGGTATTAAAACAACTGCTGAGGTTTCTCAAGCTTCTGCAGCAAATGCAAATGCTTTAAAAGCTGGTGATGCTGAAATTGCATTCCTACAAACAGATATCGCTTATTATGCAAAAAATGGTGAGTTAATGTTTGAAGGACAAGCGGTTGATGATCTTGTAGCAATCGGTGGATTATATCCAGAAACTATTCACTTAGTAACAACTGCAAACTCAGGAATTACTTCGTTTGATGATTTAAAAGGGAAAAAAGTTTCAGTAGGTGCACCAGGTTCTGGTACTTACGCAAATGCTGAGCAATTATTAGAAGTACACGGTTTAACAATGGATGATATCGAAGCTCAAAACTTAGATTTTGGTGAATCGACTGACGGTTTAACGACTGGTCAAATTGATGCTGCTTTCATCACAGCTGGCTATCCAACTGCTGCTGTTGAAGCATTAGGTGCAACAACAGATGTAGTGATTGTTCCAGTTGAAGCAGATAAAGCTGAAGCTCTAATTGAAAAATATCCTTACTATGCAGTAGATACAATTCCTTCAGGTACTTATGGATTAACTTCGGAAGTTCCAACTGTATCAGTATTGGCAATGATTGCAGTAAAATCAGATTTACCTGATGATGTAGCATACGGAATTGCAAAAGCGATTTACGGGAATGCTGGAGAAATCAGTCATGCTAAAGGAGAGTTCATTAAAACTGAAACTGCTCTAGATGGTATTGGAATTGATGTTCATCCAGGTGCTCAAAAATACTTTGACGAAAATAAATAAGTTTTAGAGAAGGGCTTGAAGATAATGCTTCTTCAAGCTCTTTTTGACTTTATTTTCTTTATTACTTTTGGAAAGCTATCGACGAAATACCAAGGTACATGGAATTAGATGAGGCGATGAAATGAAAAGGCTAATTTTTCTCTTAGTTGTAGCTATACTTGGAATAATAATTTTGTTTTCACCGAGTTTCACTGTGATGTCCTTTCAAGAAACGAGAACGAATAATCCGCAAAGCTATTACATAAATGTTTCCAAAGAAGATAAGTTTAATATCCGTTATACGCACTCAATTCATTTAACAGATGTACTTGAAAATTATGAAATAACTGACTCTAATCAGATAAAGCTACTTTCAATGGAATATGAAGATGTTGCGATTGGTATGCCAGCACATGCTGAGCAGGGTCAAACATTAAGCTATGAAAATGGCAAATACAAACTAGAATTTGAGAATCAAACAGTAGAGAGCTTTACCTTATATATTGGTAACATTAATTTGGAATTAGCAGTTATTTATGAAGGGAATACCTATGACTTAAAAAAGTCATTAGAGCGAGGAAGTGCCTTTCTATTTGAAATCAAAAGGATTTCAATATTTGATAAGCTGAAAGGAGTTGTGATGGTGCATGAAAAAGAATGATAAACAGCTTTCAACAAATGCTTCTAGCAGTCTAGTAAAGGACGAGCTTGCTGCAGATCAAATTGAAGCATTATCTGCAGAACAGCAACAGCAACTATTGGAGAAATACGATACAGAGTCGAATACGCGCAAAATTGTTGGTATTATGAAATGGGTTATCTATATTGGGTTACTGTCCTTTTCACTATTCCAGCTATACACTGCCGTTTTCGGTCAATTTACGGCCTATATTCAACGAACAATTCACTTAGGTTTTGGTTTAACGTTTATATTCTTACTTTTCCCTTCTTTTAAAAAGGGAAGAAAAGATAAAATCCCGTTCTATGACTATATCCTGGCGATTATCGCTGCGGTGACAGGGATTTACTGGACACTTAATTATGAACGCCTTGTATCAAGCCTTGGATCAATTACACAACTGGACTTTATTGTCGGGCTTATCGTAATTGTATTAGTTTTAGAAGCAGCAAGAAGAGCAGTCGGGCTACCAATTGCAATTATTGCTACATTATTCTTGGTATACGCATTCTTCGGACCATATATGCCGGACTTTTTAGCACACCGTGGCCAGTCCTTAGATCAAATAGTTAACTTAATGTATTTCTCGACAGATGGTATTTTGGGAACACCAATTAGTGTTTCTGCGACATATATTTTCGCTTTCCTATTATTCGGAGCCTTCCTGGTTAAAACAGGAGTAGGGCAATATTTTAATGATTTAGCAATAGCTGTTGCAGGGAAACTAGTAGGTGGTCCTGCAAAAGTAGCGATTTTCTCTTCTGCATTACAAGGGACAATTTCTGGAAGCTCTGTAGCAAACGTTGTTACATCCGGTTCTTACACAATTCCTTTAATGAAAAAGTTAGGGTATAAGAAGGAATTTGCAGGAGCAGTCGAAGCAGCTGCTTCGACAGGTGGCCAGTTAATGCCTCCTATTATGGGTGCAGCGGCCTTCCTAATGGTAGAGTTTATTGGTCGAGGAATTACTTATTGGGATATTGCCAAGGCCGCAGCCATTCCAGCCCTACTTTACTTTGTAGGAATTTGGATTATGACGCACTTTGAAGCAAAACGTCTTGGCCTTGAAGGGCTTAAAGAAGAAGAAATGCCAGACCGCAAAGCAATCTTGAAAAAGATTTATCTATTAAGTCCGATTATTTTAATTATTGTAATCATGATGTCTGGTGTACCAGTTATACTCTCTGCCCTTTATGGTATTCTTGCTTGTATTATTATTGGATTTATAAATAAAGAAGTTAAGTTTGGTATTCGAGAAATTATTGATGCATTAGTAGATGGTGCTCGTACGGCTTTAGCAGTTGCGGCTGCTACGGCATGTGCTGGTATTATCGTAGGTGTTGTTGTGAAAACTGGCTTAGGATTAAGTTTAGCAAATAGTTTAGTAGACCTTGCTGGTGGAAAAATCTTCTTAACACTGTTCTTCGTTATGATTGCCTCTCTAGTTCTAGGGATGGGTGCACCAACAACAGCTAACTATGTTATTACGTCAACGATTGCTGCTCCAGCAATTATCACATTACTGGCGCCGGATGTATCTCAAGCTTTAGTACCAATGACAGTGTTATTATCTGCACATTTCTTTGTATTCTACTTCGGAATTATTGCGGATATTACACCTCCAGTTGCCTTGGCAGCCTTTGCCGCATCGGGGATATCTGGCGGGGATCCGATTAAAACCGGTATAAACTCAGCTAAGCTAGCTATTGCTGCGTTTATTATTCCTTACATCATCGTCTACTCACCTGCACTGTTAATGATCGATGTAACAATTTGGGAAATCTTATGGGTAGTGTTTACCGCATTAATGGGAATGATTGCAATAGGCGCTGGAATTATCGGTTACTGGTACCGTCGTATCAACTGGATTGAGCGCTTAATTGTTTTAGCATCTGGATTAGCGATGATTTACCCAGAATCGTTCTCAGATTTTGCGGGATTAGCTGTATTCGGTATCATGTTCTTATTACAACTAGCAACAAAGGATAAAGGTAACAAACCGAATAACAAAAAATTAAATACAGCTACAAACTAATAGTTCAAAGAGCTTGCATTTAAACGTATGCAAGCTCTTTAATTGTGGAGAATTCTATGCAAAACGGTGTCTTAAGGACAACAAGTAAGTAATACTAGACGAGTTAAAAATAGAAGAGATCTAATAAACTTGATATGCTATCCTGTGTTAAGGATTTAAATTTATTGTAAATATTTTCAAATCCTCATTGTTTTTCGTTCCGACCTTTTTTACACTGATAAGAAGGTATGGTATTTTTGATATCGGTGTGAGAATAGACAATGGTATCCTGAGACTAAAAATAAAAGATTTTATGGAGGTAGTCATGAAAAGTATTGCTGTGGATATGGACCAGGTATTAGCGGATTTTTTAGGAAAGGCTTCAAAAGCTTGTGAGGAACGTTTTAATGTCTCCATCTCTAAGGAAGAATTTGATGTAGCGAAATTGGAAGCCAGGCATCCTGACCTTGTGAAAAAATTCTTTTTAATGATTAATGAACCTGACTTTTTCCGTGACTTTGAATTATTAGATCCTGATGCAGTTCCTGTATTAAGAGAGTTAAGTGAACATTATGAAATCTTCATTGCTACAGCGGCAATGGATGTACCTGGCTGCTTTAATGCAAAGTATGAATGGCTAATTGAACACTTCTCATTTTTAAATCCCGAGCACTTTATCTTCTGTGGTGATAAAAAGGTAGTAAAAGCAGATTTCTTAATAGATGATAATGTTAGACAGCTTCATTCTTTTACAGGGGAAGGAATTTTATATTCGCAACCCTACAATGAACATTGCAATGTTTATAAACGAGTTCATAATTGGCAAGAAATACGAAATTTATTTTTACCTGTAAAAGAAGCTTCTAAATAAGGAATGCTTTGAATTTAGTCCCTCTCAATAGGAGGGACATTTTTTAATTATAGATAATATTCTAAACAAATTTCGTCAATATTAGATGTAAAGTTATCACAAAATGAGATTGTTTTGATACTTTTTTTGCATAGATAACGAAAAAATGTTGTTTTTAACAAGAGAAGTGTGTATGATATAAAATATCAGAAAATTCAAACTAAGAGGTGTTAAAGTATGACAAACTTATTATTATCCAAGTTTGAAACCTATTTATTAGATCAGGACTTTGAACTTGAATTAGAGAAGCCTCAAGCTCATGTAGATTTTAACTATGAAGAGTCGGCGAATTATAATGAATACCCTCCTGGATTCTTTTCAGGTTTATAAAGTTAAATAAGAGGAAGGGTTTTTTCAGTTCCTTCGTACGGCAAAATCCACTTAGGAGATTGTCGTTTTTTTTATTAGTAAAGAGGAAACTTCAGTTTTCTAAATTTTGGTTTATAGGCAGAAGTGGTTAATAATTAAGGCTTTCTTATGTATAATAGAGAAAGCGAAATAAAAATTCGAGGTGCGAAGAAATGGGTCAAGTAAAGACTTACGAAGAAGTTATCCATGGATGGTTTGATCACTTTCATGCTCATCCAGAGGTCAGTTGGAAAGAAGTAGAAACAACTAAGAAAATTGCATCAATATTAGATGATATGAACATCAGCTATAAATTCTTTTCCGATGTAACGGGTCTTGTGGCAGAAATTGGCCAAGGGGAAGAAGTGATTGCAGTACGTGCTGACATAGATGCGTTATGGCAAGAAGTTGACGGAACAATGCGTGCCAATCATTCTTGTGGACATGATGCAAATATTTCGATGGTATTAGGAGCACTCCTGCAACTAAAAGATGTACCCTTAAAAAAGCGTGTTCGTTTTATTTTCCAGCCTGCTGAAGAAACTGGTGGCGGAGCAATCGAAATGGTGAAACATGGCGTTATTGATGATGTATCGTATTTGTTTGGTGTACATCTGAGACCGATAGAGGAGTTGCCTTTAGGAAAAGTAACACCTGCAATTCACCATGGAGCAGCGATGTTCTTACAAGGAACAATTCACGGGATAGATGCACATGGTGCTAGACCGCATCAAGGTAAAAATGCCATCGATGTAATTTGTGCCATTCAACAAATGATAAAGAATATATATATAAATCCTTTTGATGTATATAGTGCGAAATTAACGAAAATCGTTGCTGATGGTGGCAGTACGAATATAATACCTGGTAACGCGACATTTTCAATGGATATTCGTGCACAAAAAAATTCAGTTTTAGAAGAGCTGCAGAAACGAATTGATGAAGGATTTGAAGGAATTCGTAATATGTTTGGAGTCGAGCTGAAATGGGACTGGTTGGATAAAACACCAGGAGCAGAAGTGTCTGAAGACGCTGCTCAAATCGCCAAAGCTTCTATTATCGAGGCTTTAGGATTAGAGCATCTAGAAAAGCCGATATCTACACCTGGAAGTGATGATTTCCATTATTATACGGTATTAAGACCAAACTTAAAGGCTGCAATGATTGGTATTGGTGCAGATTTAACACCTGGTCTCCATCATCCAAAAATGAGCTTTAATAAGGACGCCTTAATGACTGGTGCAAAAGTGTTAACTACCACTTTACGTAATGCAGCACAAAATTATTAATAGACTACTATAGACTAAAGAAGGAAGTTAAAAAATCATGAAAATCAAGCAAGTTGAAATCTTTGCAGTAAATCTACCCTTAATTAAACCATTTATAATTAGCTATGCATCTTACCCTAACATTCAATCGATTATTGTCAAAATTACAACAGAATGCGGGTTAGTAGGATGGGGGGAGAGCGTTCCAGACGAGCATATTACGGGAGAAACGCCGCATTCAACCTATGCCATGCTAAAAAATACATTGGCTCCTATCATGATTGGACAAAACCCAATGGAATTTGAAAAAATCCATGAATTACTGGACAAAAATGTCCACAGAGCACCAGCAGCAAAAGCCGCAATTGATATTGCTTGTTTCGATGTGGTAGGGAAAAAATTAAATGTTCCGGTTTATCAATTATTAGGTGGACGTTACCATGAAAAATTCCCGGTTACACATGTACTTAGTATCGATGAACCTGAGAAAATGGCCGATGAAGCCGAACAAAAGGTGGAAGAAGGCTACACATCTTTTAAAATGAAAGTAGGTCAAGATGTATTAGGGGACGTAAAACGCATTACAGCTGTACGAGAACGTGTTGGGGAAGATATCGCCATTCGAGTTGACGTAAACCAAGGATGGGTAAATAGTGCAAATACACTTCAAGCAATTCGACACTTAGAAGCCCTGGGGATTGATTGGCTAGAACAGCCTGTTGCTCAAGATGATATTGATTCCATGGTTGAAATTAAATCAAAATCAACAATTCCTGTTATGATTGATGAAGGGATTCGCGATATGAACAACATGCGCGAGATTATTGCAAAACGTGCTGCAGATAAAGTGAACATCAAGCTTATGAAGTGTGGCGGAATTTACCCTGCTATGAAGCTTGCTACAATGGCTGAAATGGCTGGCATCGAATGTCAAATTGGTTCAATGGTTGAATCTTCAATTGGTTCAGCTGCAGGTTTCCATGTTGCCTTTTCGAAAAAAATCATTAAAAGTGTGGAGCTAACTGGACCCGTTAAATTCTCAAAGGATCTTGGAGATTTAAAGGAAAGCTATATAATCCCAGACATCCAATTAAACGAACGTCCAGGGTTAGGTGTAAGTGTAGATGAATCAATCCTCGCTGAGCTTACTCAATACTCGGATTTAGTAGAGTAGGTGACTATTTTGGATTCAATTTATAATGGGGTATTAGGTGATTGTCCATACGAAGTAAAGGTACTAGAACAACATCATTTACCTAATATTCTAGCATTACAAGAAATAGTTTATGATGCTTTACCCAATAAAGATACCTTGCAGCCATTATCGGATGAGGAGTTTCTTTATATATTAAACGGTCAAGGGCTGTTAATCGGAGTATTTGTTGCTGATGAGCTCATAGCTTTTCGAGCGGTTTTAATACCAGAAATTGATGCTGAACATTTAGGCTATGCAATTGGGCTAGTAAAGGAGTCGGATTTAAAGCGTGTCCTTTATCAAGAAATTTCAAATGTTCATCCGGAGTTTCGAGGCTATGGTCTTCAGAAAATATTAGCGAATGTCATCATGCAACAAATTGATACGAAAGACTTTGACTATATTGCAGCCACAGTAATGCCATACAATATTGCAAGCCTAAAGGATAAGTTCTCACAAGGTTTCAATATTGTCGGTTTGAAATATGCGTATGGCGGAAAATTACGTTATGTTTTTGCTTTAGATTTACGTAATCAGTCAAAGTATGCTGATGAAAGAGTAATTATTTCAATGGGTGATGTTGATGCTCAAAAAACACTGTTACAAGATGGATTTGTGGGAGTTGCTATGAAGCCACAAGCAGATGATTGGGTAGTAGAGTATCAAAAACCTTTTTAACGTTTTATTAAATAGATAGGCTACCTTTGTGTCATAAAGACGAGCAAGGTAGCTTTTTCGTGCGAGTTAATAAGCAATAAATTTTTCAGTTAAGAAAAGTGAATAGTGGAGATAAGCTTATGATAAATAACCAGCATATAAAACCAGTCCCTCAGAAAATAAAGAGACATAATACAGTTAATAATCGTACGACGCTTTCAGATGCAATCATTGCCTCGGTAGGGGTATTTGTTTGCATGTTTACTATTTTTGAATTAACCCAATATACAGATTCGTTATGGTTTATCGCGTCATTCAGTGCGAGCAGTATGCTTGTGATGACTGCTTGGAATGCCCCAGTTGGACAACCTCGTAATGTGATAGGTAGCCATCTTATAGCTTCGTTTATCGCAATAGCTATCCTGAATCTGTTTGGATCATCGCCCGTCATGATGAGTTTAGCTCTTTGCTGTACAATCTTTTGTATGTTAATGACAAGAACATTCCATCCACCAGCATGTGGTGATCCGATCATTATTATGATGAGTGGCTATAGTTGGGGGTTTTTATTTCACCCAGTCTTAATCGGTGCAATCATTATTGTCATTTTTGGGCTCATAATTAATAATCTACATCCAAAAAGAAAATATCCATTGTATTGGTGGTGAAAAACAAGCCGTCTCATCGGAATGAGACGGCTTGTATTAAGTGTGCGCCCGGCATGGGTAATAACTTGGTGGTGAAAGTCCACTACAGGCTTGGTAGTAGGAACTGTTAGCGAATGGCAAGGGTGTCCGTGGTGACGCGGAATCTGAAGGAAGCCGGACGCAAATTCTTGAACTGACGAACAGAAACTATATACAAGGCTGAATCGGGACGGACGAGTTTGCATTACAAAACGAAGTCCAATACTGCCCAAATCCCGTACAGTAAATATAGCAGTTACATGAGAAGAAGGTTATTACTCTTACCCGGGGAGGTCTCATGAGGGTTATTCAATTAACAATCAATTTAGTGATAACTTGATGAATTATGAGAAGTCAGCAGACGTCATAGTAGTTTCCTTTCGGAAATGAAGGACTGAACAATCTTAAATCTTGGAAAACAAGGAGGTATAGATATTCCGTATAATCGCAGAAAACATCGTGGTAAAGTCCGAAAGATGGCTACCTGTTAAGAGATAAGTTGGAAACTAAAGGGTAAATAGGAGTGCGTAGGAATATCAATATGGATATGAAAGAACAGGATGGTATCAATTTAATCGATAAAGTCATTGCAAATAACAATCTCTGGAGAGCATACAAGAAAGTAAAAGCAAATAATGGTGCACCAGGGGTTGATGGAATTACAGTAGTACAATTAAAGTCACACATGAAGAAATACTACGAACCTCTTAAAAGGAAGCTAAAAGATGGAACTTACCAACCTCAACCAGTCAAAAGAGTTGCCATACCAAAACCGGACGGTTCTAAACGATATCTAGGAATACCTTGCGTTTTAGATAGAGTCGTTCAACAAGCTATTCTTCAAGTAATTGAACCGATTATAGACCCACACTTTTCAGAATATAGTTTTGGATTTCGGAAAGGTAGAAACGCCCACCAAGCTATTAAATCAGCACAACAATATTACGAAGAAGGTTATCGAGTTGTAGTAGACTGTGATTTGAAAAGTTACTTCGACACAATACATCATCAAAGGTTAAGAGCGTATTTAGAAGAATTCATATCAGATAAAATTGTTTTAAAATTAATATGGAAATTCCTTCGTTCAGGTATTCTTGACCGAGATATCTATATCGAAACGAAAGATGGTGCTCCGCAAGGTGGACCTTTGTCTCCTATTTTAGCAAATGTCTATTTAAATAAACTAGATAGAGAATTAGAAAAGAGAGAACATCGTTTTATTAGATATGCGGATGATTTCGTCATCTATGTGAAAAGTGTTCGAGCTGGGGAGCGGGTAATGGAAAGTATCAAGAAATACATCGAGGATGACCTACATTTAACAATTAACCAAAAGAAAAGTAAGGTTTGTGGTGCAACATCAGCAACATTCCTCGGCTTTAATATTCAAAATTTAATGGGAAAGTCGGATGCCGACCAAGTAAGTCGGCCAAGCAACGATTCAAAGACAAGTTAAAGAAGAATACAAGCCGGAAAATGAGTGGAACTTTTGAAGAAATAGTAAAGAAAATTAATCAAATCACAACTGGATGGATTAATTACTATGGGATCTCAAGAATGAAGAAATTCATTTTTGAAACTCAGAAATGGTTAAACCATCGATTAAGACAACTCATATGGAAGAGATGGAAGAAACCAAAGACTAAATATAAGATGCTTCGTAAATATGGAACTAACCATGATGACGCAATGAAATTAGCAAACTCCCGTAAGGGATATTGGAGAATATCACGAAGTGAAATCCTCCAACGAGCAATAACAAAAGATAGGCTCATAAAGTGGAAACTAAAAGACATCTCCTTACTTTATGAGCAACGATACTTAAAAGGTTGAACCGCCGTATACGGAACCGTACGTACGGTGGTGTGAGAGGTCGACTAGCCAAATAATGGTTAGTCTCCTACTCGATTAGTTAAATTCAGTATGGAGAAGGTAAAATTATTGAGCATTCCTTTGAATTAGGAATGCTTTTTTTGATTAAAATTAAAATATACAATAAAAATGTTTTTATAATTAATAAAAATTTATTGTAAAACGATAAAAAATAGATTAAAATCAATATCACAATATGTAGGTGAGGTGTTTTTATGGAAAAAATAACAACGTTGTTTTTAAAAATAGCAGTTATTCTTTTAGGAGTCCCAGTTCTTACTCTATGCATCTTTTTGGTGCCTGAGATAGCGAATCTTGCAGCAAAATTGCTTCCGGAGTTTGCTTTTATAAAATATCCCGTTTTCATCACATTTGATGCATCGGCTATACCTTTTTACTTTGCTTTGTATCAGGCTTTCAAACTCTTGCGTTATATTGACAATAATAAAGCCTTCTCCGATTTATCTGTAAAAGCTTTAAAGAAAATCAAATACTGTGCCATCACAATCAGTATATTGCATGTGCTAGTTTGGCCGCTCTTCTATATCTTTGCGGAAGTAGACGACGCACCAGGAGTTATCTTTGTCGGATTAGTTGTTCCTTTTGCTTCGATGGTTATAGCAGTCTTTGCGGCTGTTCTCCAAAAACTTTTACAAGAAGCAATTAATATCAAAACAGAAAATGATTTAACGGTCTGAGGTGAAAAACAATGGCAATTATAATCAATATAGATGTGATGTTAGCAAAAAGGAAAATGAGCGTAACAGAACTTTCGGAGAAGGTTGGAATAACAATGGCGAACCTTTCTATATTGAAAAATGGAAAGGCAAAAGCGATTCGATTATCGACTTTAGAGGCAATTTGTAAGGCTTTAGAATGCCAGCCTGGAGATGTTTTAGAATACAAAAGTGACGAAGACAGCTAAGCATTGTAGTTGATATTTAATATAAAAAATTTAGGGGAGGAAAAACTATGGACAGTAACAATTTAATCACTGAAAATATTGCTAACCCACATGAGCTGGAAAAAATGTATAGAAAAGACCCAAAAGCCTTTAAGAAGTCATTTTTGCACGCATGGGACCAAAATCCTGATTCTCAGGTTCTTGGTGTATGGTATGAAAGATTGCATTTCAAGGAGTCGACAAATACAGAAAAATCGCCCTTGCTTCAAAAGGGTTTCTTATTCATGGGCATTTTAGCCATTCTGGCCGGGATCAGTACCAGGGTCATTTTCCATTTTGTCGAACAGGGGGCAATTGCTCCAATTAACCTGGCTTTTGGTATAATTCCCTTCATTGCTGCCTATTTTGTTTACAATAATACTCCGAAAAAAAGTATTATTTATTCCATTGCAGCGTTGTTCCTTATTTCCGGGTTTTATCTTAATATGCTGCCGTTAAATTATAAAGACAGTACTATCCTTGCTTATTTACACCTTCCTATATTCTTATGGGTATTGGTAGGGCTTGCATTTACAGGAAATGAATATTCAAAAGGAAGTACAAGATTAGCCTATATAAAATTTAATATGGAATATTGTATTCTCTACGCCAGCATGGCAGTTAGCGGAATGGTACTGGCAGCATTAACTATGCAGTTATTTAGCTTTGTTGGCTTGGATATAGAAGACTTCTATTTCAGTAATGTGGTTTTAATTGGTGCTGCCGCTCTCGCTATTGTGGCTGCATACCTGGTAGCAATGAATCTTAAACTTGCAAAGAATATTACACCATATATAGCTAAAATTTTTAGCCCTCTTGTCCTGGTCACATTGTTGGTCTATCTTATAACGGTTATTTGGGTTGGAAAAAATCCATTCTTGGACCGTAATTTCCTGTTAGCCTTCAACGGAATACTCCTTGGTGTATTGGTCGTTACCATTTTTTCAATTACCGAAAGCGACTCAGACGAGAAAAAGAACATTTCAGATTATATAAATTTTGCCTTAATTGTTCTTGCGCTTATCATTGACAGTGTGGCTTTGTCAGCCATTGTGTTCAGACTTACTTCTTATGGAATAACACCTAATAGACTTGCTGTTTTAGGAGTAAACATTCTGATCTGGGCAAATCTAATATGGATTATGCTCTCCTATACGCGCTTTCTAAGAAACAAATCTGGACCTTCAACTATCCAAGATGCCGTTACTAAGTATTTGCCGGTCTACGGACTTTGGGCAGCTTTCGTTATATTTACTTTCCCTATAATTTTTAATTAGAAAGGCTTAGTTAATATAACGAGAAGCTAATCTTCTAAAACGTATAAAATCCTTAGAGCCGATATTATGCAGCTTTTTATACAGAGTTGCATAGTTCGGCTTATTTTCGTGTTTAATGGTAATTCAATCATTAGGATCAATCGGAATTGGTACAATCGCTGCTGCCTATTTCATCGGCAAAATTTTAGGGTGGATGATAACACATTATCAACAACCTGTTCAACGATGGGTATTTAAAACAGAGGGGGCTGCTACAGAAAAAGTAGAAAGCTAAATAGGGCGTGATTCTTCAATAGAGAAGATTGCTAAATAAAGTGAAAAGGCCAGATTGATGAATAATAATATTAAAAGAAATGGATAATGTGGACCTATGTTAAAGCTTATATGGTTTTCAATACTCTACAATCTGGCCATTTCTATAAATTGAGCACTTTTGTATGGATTAATATTTAATTAAAAATAACAATTGATTTAGATTGTTTTAGAATATTTTTATTTCATCGGACAAAATTCGCAATGCATTAAGCCGGGAACGTCTTTAGAAAAACAGCAGCTTTTTCTTAGCGTTTTCTGTACTAGCTCGGCAGGATTTTTGCCGCCAGTATATTGATAGAACCAGGATTTATTGGAGAAGAGCTGCCATGCTTTTGTTCCTTCCAGAATTTCTAAATCTTCAAAGGCACGGTCAGCAAGCAACGGGTTCTCAAGCTGTTCGTAATAATTCCATAACATATAGCCAAAAAGATTTTCCCATAAAGTTAGTGGGGAAATTGAAGTCGTTTTACGCAATTGCTGAAAAACTTCATGGCATTGATATAAAAGTTTACTAATTACATATTCGCGTTCACGATCCTCAACGTAGCGATAGTCATTAGGGGTAATAAACGTACCAAAAGTATTCACCCCATACTCATTAATAAGACTAAAGCGTACGTCTACCTTCTTTCCATCCCATATCTCATCATACATAGAAAGCATATAAAATTGCATCGCCATAAACATTCCATATCGTCTACTGAAGTGGGATATTGCTGCCGTTTCCGTACTAGCCTGTGTAATGCCCATCATTAGATTTCTGAAATCCGTTAAATAAAAATCCTTGTGTAAGTTTTCTAAGGTAAATAGCGGACGGTCCGGATTCTCTATAAAGACCCCATATGAATTCAAAACACGCACTTGATCATAAGTCAAAGCAGGCATATATTTCACCTTCATTTTTTACATTAACTATACCATTTTTCGTAAAAATTGATGAAGATTTTAGTTTTAAGTATACAAGAATGATTAATCATAATAAAATATATAAAACTAATAAGGAAAGTAGGTTTTATATATGAATCAAGTACCTTCAATACCTAGACCTTTAGTAAGAACAAACCAATGGACAATTTTTCTCTCAGTAGTCTTAACGTGGATTACAGGTAACGCATGGATTTTAGCTGTTCCTCTTATAGCAAATTTAATGGGGATCTTATATAACTATAATCCTATTATGAAGGCCGCGAGAGTGTTCCTCATAAAAGAAGGGAAGAAATATATTCCTGAAGATGTAACACAACAAAAATTTAATGCAAGCATTGCAATTTTTTGTTTAGCAGGAGGACTTATTAGTTTTCTTGCTGGTTGGACGATTGTAGGATATATATTTACTATCATGGTTGCTGTAGCATCCTTTATTGCAATATTAGGTTTTTGTGTGGGATGTTTTATATTTTTCCAAATCAAACAGTTTCAATATCGTCGAAGTTTAACAAAAAATAAGGCATAAATAGTCTTCAAAAAATTTAACCAAATAGTTGACTCTCTAATTGAAAACGATTATCATTATCATATAAATAAAAACCTTATCACTAATGGTGATAAGTGCTTTTCTCCAAAGTTTATAAGTCAAACGTTCTTCCCCCCTATTTAGAACGTTCGACAGTTGCAAAAAAAGCCGGGCTTCAATGTTGAAGCTCGGCCTCTTTTTCTTTTTCTTGAGTTGCTTTTGAAAGATGCATTGTGTGATAACTATGCAAGAGCATACCAATCACGATTACACCAATACCAATCAGTGCAACTGGTTGTGGTAGGGGAACACTCAGTAAAATCATTTCACCAATAATCACAAATAAAACCTCTGTAGATTGAGTGGCTTCGACTGCTGCAAGCTTGCCTTGATTTTCTCGAACACGATCTGTTGCTATGAAGAATAATACTGTTGCAATAACACCCGAGCTGATGCCGACAATCAGGGATTGAAATACTTGGTACCCAGAAGGAAGGCCTACAGTGAATAGGGCATAAGCAGCCATAATAATCCATGCCGGTAAGGAGGCAATGGTCATGCCGAGAACTCGTTGATAAGTATCGAGTCTTCCACTACAAACCTCCATCATTTTTCGATTTCCTAAAGGGTAGGCAAAAGCTGCGACAATAACTGGCAAAATTCCAAGCATCAAGGTTTCAAAAGAGACGGATTGTGCTTGTGGAACTTGTATTAACAAAATGCCGATTAAAATAACAGTGGAAATCAATAAAGAAATAACAGGTATTTTTTGACGTATACTTTTATCATCTACAACGGTAATAAATAATGGCGCTAATAAAACACCAGCGACAATTGTAAATTGCCATGTTCCTGAAACAATCCATCCTGGCCCAAAGGCGGCTGCATATGTTAGCGGTCCATAAAATAAAACAAACCCTACAAAGCTCCAAAGTAACCACTTTGATGGTTGAGACTTCATTTCTTTAGTTAAAGGTTTCCAGCCTTTACGGGATAGCACAATAATAAGAAGGAAAGGAAGCATAAAGAAGTAGCGTAAAGAAGCGCTCCATAACCAACTGCCACCTTCTAATTCCATCGAGTGGTTTAAGATAAATGTAACAGCAAAAAACAAACTTGCGAGTATACCTAAAGCAATTTCTTTCAATCTAATAACCTACTTCCATACCAAATTTCAGTCTGGCGCAAGTGCGTTTTAAGTATCTCTTGTTGTGAAGTGACTTAATATTCCGATTTATTAAATCTCGAAAAAGCGAAGTAAGGTGTTCTCACTTCGCTATTTTTATTATTTACCTTGCGCTTCAAACATTTGAACAATTTCCAAAATAACTTTTGTTGCCATTTCCATTGTTTCACCTGATACAAATTCAAATTTGCCATGCATGTTTTCCCCGCCAGCAAAGATATTAGGGGTAGGTAATCCCATGTATGATAATTGAGAGCCATCTGTACCGCCACGCACTGGTTCGACAATCGGAGATATATCTAATTTTTCCATTGCTTTGTAGGCAATGTCAACAATTTCTTTTACCGGTTCGATTTTTTCACGCATATTATAGTACTGATCTTCAATTTCTACAATGATAGAATTGTCGCCGAATTTTTCCTTCATCATTTTTTCTACTTCCAGGAAATGAGCTTTTTTAGCTTCGAATTTCTCACGATCATGGTCACGGATAATATAAGAAAGTTTAGTTTCTTCAATATGGCCATTGAAATTCATTAAATGAATAAAGCCTTCATAGCCTTCTGTTTTTTCAGGCACTGCATCTGCAGGCATTGAACTCTGGAATTTAATAGCTAGTGTGATTGCGTTGACCATTTTCCCTTTTGCAGAGCCAGGGTGTACGCTTGTTCCGCGAGTTGTTACTTTAACACCTGCTGCATTAAAGCTTTCAAATTGTAATTCACCTAGTGGACCTCCATCCATTGTATAAGCGTATTCAGCACCAAAAGCTTTTACGTCAAATTTATGTGGGCCACGGCCAATTTCTTCATCCGGTGTAAAAGCCACACGTAGCTTACCGTGCTTGATTTCTGGGTGTTGTACTAAATATTCCATAGCTGTCATAATCTCAGCAATTCCGGCTTTATCGTCCGCACCCAAAAGAGTAGTACCATCTGTTGTAATTAGCGTTTGCCCTACATAATTCTTTAAATTTGGGAAGTAGCTAGGTGACATAGTAAGTTCATTGTTTAACTGAATATCTCCGCCATCGTAATTGTCAATCCGCTTTGGATTAACATTTTTGCCTGAAAAATCCGGTGATGTATCAACGTGAGCCAAAAACCCGATCGTCGGAACTTCTTTGTCCGTATTTGCAGGTAATGTAGCAAATAAATAACCATTTTCATCTAGCGTAACTTCTGTTAGTCCAATTTCTTCAAGTTCAGCTTTTAACACATTTAATAGGTCGAATTGTTTTTCTGTTGATGGGGTAGTAGTGCTTTCAGGATTTGATTCTGTATCGATTTTTGCATAGCGAATTAATCGTTCAATCACTTGTTCTTTCATTTATAGAGCCTCCTGACAAATTAGAGCTTTTATCCCGCATTAATGGGCAGTAAGATGCTGCTACAATATTATAAGAGTAACCAGCAAACTTAGATGGGGCGGACTGCCCGTAAAAGCCCGAGTGGTTCATTCAACCATCAGTGGGAATAAGAAAATCTCTCTGATGGAAGATTTCCTTTATTGTATCACTTTGCTTCGAATAGCGGAATATTTTGGGATACTTAAAGCGATTAAAATTTGCGCACTGTAATAGGTCAACATAATAAGCTGATGAGAATATTCCACTGGGAACATGAATTTATTGATTGCTAAAATTGAATCCGAAATGATAAACAGGATAGCTCCAACGATGGCGAACTTTGACCCCGTTTTAAAGGAAGTCCACCCCATTATTAAAATAACGATCATATAGGCAAAGACCGCAATTGCGAGAATCATATTATCTTCTTTAATTAAAGAACCACCAATCCAAATCATCATCGATAAGCCGTATATGCTTAAGCAAATGGTGATCCAAAGAGGGGCTGTGTTTTCTTTAGTTGATAGAAAGGCACGAATATAAAATAAATGGCCAACTAAAAAACAAGCAAGACCAATGATGAACCATTGAATCGTATAATCTCCGAAAGCGCAAAAAATTAGAGCAATGATGATCAGCGTTTTATAAGGGATAATATTTTCAGCCTTGGTCATTATGGCCAATAAAAGGATCAATAGCATCGGCAATAATTTAAATACCATAACAAATGGTTGGCTAATTGAATTAATAAAGAAAACATAATAAAGTGCTAAAACCACAATGAAGCCTAAAAGTATATTCCGTAGCAAATTCATCACTCCTTTTTTTAAAACAATCCTAGCTACTTAGATGTAACATTACACTATAATTTTCCAATTTAACATAATCTTAAGTTTATAATATTTATGAAACTATATGGCTAGCTATTCCGTATAACAAATATAAGAGAAAGGATGGTTCAATTGACTCAAACAATAATAATGGCGTTAATTGCTTCAGTCATTACAACGCTCTTGATTGTCCCGGTTACAAAGAAGGTTCAAAAAGGAGAAATAACAAATAAGCAACTTTTAAATTCATTTATTTATGTTCTGATAGCAAGTTTTGTTATTGGGTTTATAATTATCTATGTTACAAAAATCGATTTGCATTGGACAGTTTTTGCGTATGTATTACCAGTAGTTGCCTTGCTTGGTACACTGATTTCTAAAGGAGTAGAACAAACTTTTAAAGGCGTTGTGTTTTTAGGAAGCTTAATTCTGCTCGGGTATATGCTTAGTGCTCCTTTATTTAATGCAGATGATAAGTACGAATCTGCACAAATGGAAGAAAAGGTGGAAATTGAACCTTTCGATGAGAAACAGACACCAGCAAGTGTTCCACCTCGCTTTGCTCAGAACAAAATGAAAAAAGCTTTTGGGCAAGTGCCGAATACAAGTTACTATGAGCTTGGAAATCTACAAATTCAAAAAGTGAATGGGCAATATGTTTATATCGCGCCTGTTGAGTTTTCAGGATTTTTCAAATGGTATAACGGAAAAACAACTCCTGGTTATTTCACAATGAGTGCAACAGATTCAACAGATAATCCGAAATTTATTAAATCAGAAATGACCTATGTACCATCTGCTTTTTTAAACAATAATCTGGAACGCCACATCCGTTTAGAAAATCCAACTTTAATCTTTAATGGTGATCCACAGCTTGAAGTTGATGATGAAGGAAAACCCTATTACATTCGTTCTTACGGGGAATTTATTTCCGCTCGTAATGGTTTTGATGTAAAAGGGATTGTGAAGGTGGATGCAGCAACAGGGGAATCCGAAATCTTAACCTTGGATGAAGTACCTGAATTTATCGATGGTGCGGTTTCTCCAGAAGCAGTTAGTCTGCAAAATAGCTACTTCGGTAACTATTTACATGGATTTTGGAATAGCTTGTTCGGTAAAAAAGATGTGAAGCTGCCTTCAGATGAAGGAACAGAAGCAAATGTAAGTCCAGTCTTCAATGAAAGTGGCGAAATGTATTACTTTACAGACTTTACGAGTCCTAAAGAAGGCGTAGATTCAATGCTTGGATACTCCTTAACAAATGCTCGTACAGGTGAATCAACTTACTATACAGGTAATCTTGAAGAATCTTATATGGATTCGCAAGGTGCATTAGCTATTATCGAAAAGAAATTCATCGAAAAAGAATGGGAAGGCGAAATGCCGATTCTATATAATTTCTATGGAGAAGCAAGTTGGCTGGCACCTGTCCTTGATTCGAATGGATTCTTACAAAACTACTTTATTGTTTCAGCTGCAAATCCTGAAATTTCAGCCTATGGTACAACACCGAACGAAGCATTAAAGCAGTATAGAACGACGCTGAGTCGTGGTGGCGGAACGGTTGATGGCACTTCAAATTCAGAAGAAGCAACAATTTCCGGTGAAGTGGTTCGTGTGTATAAAGAACGTGTAGGCGATTATACAATCGTTACATTCCTATTAAACACGGGGCAAAACTTCACCATCAGTTCAGAAAATGCACCATTAGCAATCTATCTACAAGAAGGGGATCATGTAGCAATCACCTATTATGCAACTGGCGAGTTATTCCTTCCTGTTAAGCAAATTGTAATTGATGGGATTGCCACTCCGTAAATAAAATTAGCCCAAACCAACTTGTTGGTTTGGGTTTTTGTGTTTCTTTTTGAGGGAATGGGACAAGTGGCGGATATTCAGCAAAAGTTGGCGGAAATATTAGTAGAAGTGGCGGATATTCGCTAAAAGTTGGCGGAAAAATTAGTGAAATTGGCGGATATGCGACAAAAAGTGGCAGACCTATTAATAAAAGACGTGAATTTCCTTTGACCAAAAGACGTTAAATTAAAAAAGTGACACCAATGCAAACACTTAGTTCGCCTTTGGTATCACTGTTTTTTATTTCCAGTTAAAGCCTTTAGAAGCTAGGAATTCCTTGATATGCGGTCTTCTTTGTTCAACTAGGAAGTCGGCCATTTGTTTTGTCCAGTTGGCCATTTTTTGATTTGAGCTACGGCTTGCGTAGTATTCTTCCATTGTCGCATCATATTCGTCAAGCAAAGTATCGTATTTATCAACGTCATAACCGTTTTCGTGTAGAATGGCTTCGACTGGAAGACGTGGTTTTGTTTCATTTTGTTTTGCTGGTGTTCCAATTGTCATGGCAAATAGTGGGAATACGTATTCAGGTAAGTTAAATAGCTCGCTAATTTCTTTCGGATTGTTACGAGCACCACCAATATAGCAAATACCGTAACCAGCATCTTCAGCAGCAATTACAAAGTTTTGAGCGAAAATGCCAACATCTGCAATACCAACCAGCACATTTTCAGCACTATCTGCAACAATATCGACACCTTGTTTTTCCCCCGCTACTTGAAGGCGTTTAAAGTCAACACAGAAAAGAAAGGCAGCACCCGCTGTTTGAAATTGGAAGTCGTTTTTTGATAGCTCTCCTAATTTTTGTTTCTTTTCTTCATCTGTTACCCAAATGACACTATAGGCTTGTACAAAGTGTGAGCTAGCTGCCATTTGTGCTGTTTGGATTAAATCGACAACAGTTTCTTTTGAAATAGCTTCACCTGTATATTTTCTAACAGATGAATGGCTACGTAATAACCCTTTTGTTGACATCTCATTTCCTCCCCTAAAATAAGTTTTCATAATTTTAGCCTTACAGAGCAAAAGTGCTCCCTAAGGCTATGATAGTATATTTTGGAATTAGATACAAAAATGCAATCTCTCAGCCGGGTTTGAGAGATTGCATTTTCTGCGACGAAAGCAAAAGCGACAGTCGCAAAAAGGGCTCAGACGGGTTTGAGAGATTGCATTTTCTGCGACGAAAGCAAAGCGACAGTCGCAAAAAGGAGCTCAGGCGGGTTTTTAGAGATTGCATTTTCTGCGGCGAAAGCAAAAGCGCCAGTCGCAAAAAGGAGCTCAGGCGGGTTTGAGAGATTGCATTTTCTGCGACGAAAGCAAAAGCGCCAGTCGCAAAAAGGGCTCAGCCGGGTTTGAGAGATTGCATTTTCTGCGACGAAAGCAAAGCGCCAGTCGCAAAAAGGAGCTCAGGCGGGTTTTTAGAGATTGCATTTTCTGCGACGAAAGCAAAAGCGCCAGTCGCAAAAAGGAGCTCAGGCGGGTTTTTAGAGATTGCATTTTCTGCGACGAAAGCAAAGCGACAATCGCAAAAAAAGCAGAACTCAGGTTTTCGAAAGATCGCTATCGCTTCTTCTTAAAAGCAGCTGTAACTTTTGGTTCCGTCCCGAGTCGCATACGGTTGATGTTCTCGATATGAAGATAAAGTGCGATTAATAATAAAGTCAGTGTAATAATGAATGGCCCAATTGTTGGTTCGATTAAAAGTGCAGTGACTGCGAATATAATATATAAAATACCAACGCCAATAAGTAAATAATTTGTTAAAAGCGATGTAATCACAAAAGCAAGTACAGCAATTAATCCCAATTTCCAATTCAGTGCAATAAAAATGCCAATTAAAGAAGCAGTACCTTTTCCACCGCGAAACCTCATATGAATTGGGAAGTTATGGCCAAGGATTACTGCTGCACCAGTAAGGTATAGTAAAAGTGAAGTCTGATTAAGGGTAAAGGATTCAAAGTTAACTAAGTAGAGACGTATGAATACAATTGCTACTATTCCTTTTCCAATGTCGATTAAAGCAACAAGAACACCATATTTCCAACCTAATGACAGGGTTGCATTTGATGCTCCTGCATTCCCATGTCCAACTTCTTTCAGGTTTACGCCTGAAAGTAATTTAGCAATATTAGAGCCATGAATGCAGCCAATTAGATAACCTGCTAATAATATAAAGATAATGGCATAAAGCAAAATGAAAACTCCCTTCAAAGTATGCTTTTTACAATATACTCTATGATTATATAAGATGTTTCAAATATTTTCGAAATATTTTAAAAATGCAGTTGACATAGTAGATTACTATGCTTTATAGTTTCTATAACGATGGAACATGAATCAAATACCTTTATCCAGAGAGGCGGAGGGACTAGGCCCTACGATGCCCAGCAACCAGCGATTACGCAAAGGTGCTAATTCCTACAGATTTTGATTAGATCTGAGAGATAAGGGGAGGAAAAATTGCAACTTTGCAGCCCTCTTCTTAGAAGAGGGCTTTTGTTTTTCCATAAGGTCCTCCTCATTAGTTAGATCACCCCATCGATTCTATTTTAGGAGGAGAAAACATGTCACAGCAACGACCGGAAACACAATTGCTTCATGGAGGGCAAAAGCCAGATCCAGTAACAGGAGCAATCGCAGTACCCATTTACAGAACAACGGCTTATGCTTTTGAAAACACTGAGCATGCACGAAAGCTTTTTGCACTAGAACAAACGGGTAACATCTATTCACGTATTATGAACCCAACTGTCGATGTTTTTGAAAAACGTGTGGCTTTACTTGAAGGTGGAACAGCTGCAGTTGCGTTATCTTCAGGTGCAGCGGCCATTGCTTTTTCTATCTTGAATATTGCTGGTACAGGAGATGAAATTGTTTCAGCAGGATCGCTTTATGGTGGTACCTATAACTTATTTGCGAATACATTGCCACGCTATGGTATTACAACGGTATTTGTAGATGAGAGTAACCCTGAAAATTTTGAAGCGGCCATTACGGACAAAACAAAAGCAATTTATGCAGAAACAGTGGGTAATCCAAGCTTAAACATTTTAGATATCGAGCGAGTAGCGGAAATTGCTCATGCGCATGGACTTCCGTTAATCATCGATAATACTTTCCCATCCCCATATGGATCGAATCCAATCGACTTTGGAGCAGATGTTGTGGTACATTCAGCAACTAAATGGATTGGTGGTCATGGTACAACAATTGGAGGTGTCGTAGTAGATGCCGGTAAGTTTGACTGGACAAGCGGACGCTTCCCGGGATTCACTGAACCAGATGAGTCTTACCACGGCATACGTTACGGCATTGATACAGCAGGGGCTGCTTTTGCAACAAAGTTGCGGGTTCAATTATTACGCGACTTCGGTCCAACTCTAAGTGCGGATAGTGCATTTAACTTCCTTCAAGGTTTAGAGACGCTTCATTTGCGTTATACAAAGCATGGAGAAAATGCATTGAAGGTTACAGAATACTTGGAAAACCACCCATTCGTGGAATATGTCAACTATCCAGGCAAGGAAAGCTTCCCATCGCATTCATTAGCGAAAAAATACCTGAAAAATGGTTACGGCTCTATGATTACATTTGGCATCAAAGGTGGCCGTGATGTAGGAAGTAAAGTAATTGACAATGTCCAGCTTTTCTCTCATGTGGCAAACGTAGGGGATGCAAAATCTCTAATTATTCACCCTGCTTCAACAACTCATCAACAACTATCGCAAGAAGAGTTAAAGGTGGCTGGTGTTTCTGAAGAGCTCATTCGCTTGTCAGTTGGCTTAGAGGCTGTAGAAGATATCATTGCAGATTTAGATCAGGCTTTGGAAAAAGCGGTTGAAAATATTGCACAAGCAAACGCCTAATTAGATAGATGGAATTGGTGAAAATGACCTTTCACTCATTTGTGAAATAGGAGAGTTTTCACCAATTTTATCTAATGCCATTCATTCGGTTATGTTGCATCTTAAAACCTAGTAATTCAATTAGTTTTATTGACTTTTAGGTGTTTAATTCATATAATATCTAATATAGAGAAAACTTATCGGAATTAAAATCTATCCCTTGCAGGTTAAATTTTTAATTGGTTTACAGGTTTTCGATACGGTATTACTTAGTAAAAGGAGTGTTGTTAAATGGGAAACATCTATAGTGCGCAAAATATCGCAGCATATTTTATATATGAATTAAATGAAAAAGGTGCCTTTATAAATGCATTTTCACTTCAGCGTTTATTAGCTGGTGTAGATAATCTTTGGCATAAGACATTTGGACATACAGCGTACAAAGAGGAAATTGCAACATTTTCAGAAAGTAATTATTACGTAAAAGAAGTTTTCGAAGCGTACAAAGAGTTTGGAAATCATCACTTGTCAATACCGGCAAAGGAATGGCATTTAGAGTATGGTCAATTCCAGCTTGTTCAGCGCACGTATGGCGTACCCGTCTTTACAACTAAAGAAATGCTGCTAGTTAATAGTGTCATAAATAAATTTAAAAAAATGACCATAAATCAAGCATCCTAGCAATCTCCCATTTAACAACTCCTAAATAGTGTATTTGATTTAAACCTGTATGATTTGATACAGGTTTTTTTTATTTTTTGCAACTTAAAGTTTTGCTCTGTTGAAAACTTTTTGGAAAGTGCATAGGTATTATTAGTAAACAAATTAACTGTTCCAAGAAATGAATGAAAGGATGTGAATTATGAAGGAAAAAGAAATGATTCAACAGATAAAAAATGGAGACGTTCGAGCATTTCGTGAATTATATGATCTTTATTTTGATTATGCCATTAGAGTTGCAACAATTATCATGAACCATCAGCGTTCAAATGCAACAGATGCAGTACAAGAAACCTTTATTCGTGTTTATCAAAACATCCAAAGCTATGATACTAGTCGTCCATTTAAAGCATGGTTTTATCGGATTCTCATTAATGAATGTAACAGGATATTAAAACGGGATGGCAAAATCCTTAGTGTAGGTGAGATCATGGTCGAAACGAAGAATGATGGGCAAATGGGTGAGGATATCTCCCGTTTTACTGAATATGAGAGTTTGTATAGTGCCATTGAGAGTTTGGAGCAGCATCACCGGATTCCCATTGTATTGAAATATTTGAATGGCTTTAAGGAGAAGGAAATTGCAGAAATATTGAATGAAAACATCAACACGATTAAATCACGATTATATAAAGGGAAACAAAAGTTAAAACGTTTACTGCAAACGGAAAAGGGGGGAAGTCAGAATGGATGAAAAAAACCTGGAACGGGAAATAAAAAATGCCATCAATAAAAACACCGATGATTATTTAGAAGATAAGGAAGAGATCTGGAGTCATATTGAATCGAGGTTGGATTTGAAAGAACAAAAGGGAAATGGAGCTTTAAGAATAAACAAAAAATCAAAAAGGCGGTTGCGGGGTGTTTTGATAAGTGCTGCAATCTTAGTACTTATTTTCAGTGTCATTAATGTAACGACTACGGGTCAAGCTTTTGTAGAGCGAATGAAACAATACTTTGAACCGGAAAAACATGTAGTAACTGAAATTGAAGGAAAACCAGAAGAACAAGAAGTAATTCTCCATGAAAAAGCCGATTATGTGATTTATATCGACGAAGAACGGTACAAAATGATTCAAGAGGGCGACAAAGACCTAATAACTACGAAAGAACCTTTGGAAGAAAGATATCCAGAAGTTTCTATGACGATTTCTCAAGTAGTCGATAAAACACCGGAGCAACTAGCACAGGAATATTCACATGAGCTAAAAACCTCTTTTGCAACAGTAAAAGAAATAGAATCAGTAACAGAGCCGGTGGAGGGACTTTTAGTTGCAGCAATTGATGGGAGTGAATGGGATAGCAGGGTAAGTAAGATCTATATTATTTCAAATGGGAGAGAAGGCAGCTTTGTTTTCAATATTAAATATTTCCTTGAAGCTGCAGAGGGACATGGAGCAAGATTCTACCACATGCTAGAGGAGTTTCAAGTCGTCCAACCATAATTACTATGCTATAATAATAAAAAGGTATCTCAAACGAAGAGATACCTTTTTATTTATACATATTGTGAGAGCTAATTAATTGAAATTTATTTTTGGCATATTAAAATATAAATTATTTATGAATCTTTTTGACCTTCTTAGAAAAACAATTGTCCACCTTAGGAAGAATGTTCTTGAGTTCCTTCCAAATATAAGATAAAATTCTCTTAAGTTAAATTTTTCGAATTGTTTGTTATTATACTGATAATTACTTATCGGTTTGGCGTAAGATAATGTAAGGAGTCGTATATCACCTATCCTTATAAATTCAGATTCGTAGACACGCTAATTAGGTAGGATGTTGAGTGAAGATGGAGGCGAGTATAGAAATGGCAACAATCAAGGCGGCCATCTTAGGTTTTGGCACAGTAGGTCAGGGTATATATCATATTTTAAATGAAAAACGCGAAGAGCTTCGCGATAAACTAGGATTAGAAATAGAAGTTGCTAAAATTTTAGTAAGAGATACAACGAAAGAACGTGTACCAGGTACTGCACATCTATTAACAGATAGTATAGATGATTGCCTTTCAGTAAAAGGGATCCAGGTTGTATTTGAAGCCATTGTAAATGAAGAGCCTGCATTTGGTTATTTAAAAAAGGCTGTTGAAAATAAGTGTCATGTCATTACTGCCAACAAAGTGATGTTTGCTAAACGAGGACTGGAACTGCAGGAACTTGCTAAGCAAAATGGTGTATTTGTCGGATATGAAGCGACAACTGCCGGCGGTGTACCAGTGATAAAAACCATGAAAAATATTCTATTAGTAAATGATGTTTTAAGAATTCAAGGGGTTTTAAATGGTACGACAAACTATATCCTAACAAAAATGCGTGCAGAAGGCTGGTCGTTTGAAGAAGCTTTAAAAGAAGCACAAATACTTGGCTATGCAGAGGCTGATCCATATAATGATATTTCTGGTCAAGATGCATTCAAAAAGCTAATGATTCTCTCCTCACTTGCTTTTGGAGATCAACCGAATTGGGCGGATGTAGAAGTAATTGGGATTGACACGATCTCTGCTGAACAAGTAGCCAATTCGATAGAAAAAGGATTACGCTATCGCCATGTGGCAGAGGTTGTAAAATATCCGGATGGAACGCTTTTCGCAAAAGTAGCGCCAATGCTAGTGGATAAAGAACATCCACTATACCCAATTGATGATGTATTTAATGCCGTTACAATGGAAACAAACTACATTGGCACACTGACACTGGTCGGACCTGGAGCAGGTATGTACCCAACAGCAAGTGTCATGGTGGAAGACTATGCAGAAATTATCGGCAAACGTGCAGGTTTTGTCGTAACAATTTAAAACATCTTGAGGCGTGAAAAGTCATTCGCGCTTCAAGATGTTTTTTGCGGTTGTTTATTGAAAAAGACAGTTCATATTCAATTAGTCCTCATCCTTAATATCCGGATCTTCAGGAATAGGGGTATTGCGCCAAATTTCAATTTCTTCTTTAATCCGTTCTAATTGCTCATGATACGTATCAAATTGAGCACTATTTACGAGGTACTGTGTTCCATCATGCACTGCTTTAATGCGGCCGGCATAGATGTAGCGAAGCACTTGTTCCTCGGGCATTGAGATGTCCTTTGCCGTTTCGGCAACAGTTTTATACATGTATGGTGCCCTCCATTTTATTGGTTATATAAAGCCCTCTCTCTTTGAACAAGGGTAACATGGGGAAAGTTCATCATTTCCATTATAAGTGATTATCTAAAAAACGCTACAAAACAAATAGGGCAACCAAAAGAACAGTTCATGATTGAAAGATTTATTCTAATATATTTTCAGTTTGTGCAATTATTTATCAAAGAAAATTATTCGATTGTCAATTGTGTTTGGTATAATTTAACAAGTTAATCTATGTATATAGGTAGTAGATTGAGGTAGGAACAAGTTTAACTGATTGAGATAGAAATTAGCATCGCTGAGTTCTGTCACTCAGAGTAATGGTAAAAATAAAATTAATGAGGTGTAATCAATGAATATATTTTCATACATATTTGTTTTACTAGCGGCAATGCTTTGGGGAACCGTTGGAACAACACAAACCTTTCTGCAAGCCGAGGTTTCCTCCATTGCAGTTGCAGCAGTCCGCTCGGCTATCGGGGGAGGGGTACTACTCGTTATTGCCTTATTCTTTCGGAAAATCAATGTTAAAACGTGGTCGTGGAAGTGGACAATTCTAGCAGCCTTAACGATTGCATTATTCCAATCGTTATTTTTCACCTCTGTACGCTTTACAGGGGTAGCTTTAGGAACGGTTGTAACAATCGGTAGCTCCCCAGTTTTTTCAGGTTTAGTAGAGTGGGCAATATGGAAAAGGAAGCCGAATCGAATTTGGGCAATATCTACAACGCTTGCCATTATTGGATGTATTTTATTATTTGTAAATCGAGGAGAAGCTTCAGTTAACCCAATCGGCATTCTTCTTGCATTAAGTGCGGGTCTCATGTTCGCGTTATATACGAACTGCAGCAAGCAATTAGCGGAGAAAGAAGAAACCCTGCCAGCCGTTGCAATGACATTCACATTGTGTGCACTTTTACTGCTGCCGTTTTCAGGTAATGGTGTTATGTGGACATTTGAAAGCCAAAACTTGTTCCCGATGCTTTATATGGGATTAGCCGCAACAAGTATAGCCTATCTTTTATTCTTAGCAGGTTTAGAGAAAATTTCTTCATCCTCCGCGGTGACATTGTCTTTAGCTGAACCTTTAACAGCCGCATTATTAGGTGTGTTTTTAGTAGGAGAATATTTGAGCCCGACATCTTGGATGGGCGTCGTGCTGTTACTGGGTGGAATTATTGTGTTGACGGTGGGCAGTCGAAAGAGCGGAAAACACTAAGTTAATAGATTCTTTTAATATTTTTAAGTTGTCGATGCAGGTGGTAAGAATACCCTTTTTGTTGGCAACCTAAATTTAGGGCGCTCATAAAGGTATGAACGCCCTTTTTTAAAAGAGACCTAAATCAATTCTCACACAAAATATGATTCAATCTTACGTCTAAATAAATCAATTCTCGATTAAATCTATTCATAGGGTCGTTCTAAATCACATAAGCCGTCAGAGACAACCGATAGCTGCTTCAAAAACGTTTTCATTTACGATAGAACAGCTATTGATATTTGACTTTAATATTAGCTACTGAATAATTTTGCAGTTTACGTAGTAGGCAACTTTTTTATTGGAAATCATTTTTTAAGAATGATTTCAATATGCCTTTAATTTGATCAAATTGTTCCTGTGTTAATTGCATGTCTAGTGAAATTTGTTCAGAAATACAAGGAAGCTTCTGACGGACTTCTCGACCATGTGCTGTTAATGAAACCATCATTTGACGCTCATCTTGTATAGAGCGTTCTCGCGTAATATAATTTTTTTCCTCTAATTTCTTCAATAAAGGTGTCAATGTACCGGAATCTAAAAATAGTCGGCTGCCTAATTCCTTCACCATCAGTTGCTCTTCTTCTTCTATTGCGAGCATTGTAATAAAGCCTGTATAGGTAAGGTCGTATGGTTTTAACAACTTTGTATATTTGCGTATAATTTCTTTCGACGTGACATATAGCAGGAAGCATAATTGATTTTCTAGGTAGTTGGTCATCGTTATCTCCTTTATAACGCTGAATGTTTGCTTTTATGATAAGGACAATTTAAATACTTGTCAAATACAATTTAATTGTATAAAATGTATTTAACCAATTAGATTGTACACAATTTAATTGTATAAAATTACGGAGGGGTTAAGATGAAAACATTATTTACTACGAAAATGATTAATGTAGGCGGACGCAAAGGAGAATCATATTCTGAGGACCATTCTTTATCGTTAAAAATAGCTCCACCAGGCTCCAATGTAGCTGATGCAACAAATCCTGAGCAGTTATTTGCAGCAGGTTACAGTGCATGCTTTAATAGTGCATTAGATCTTATAAAACGCAAAGAAAAAATAACAGGAGAGTCGACTATTACAGCGACTGTTAATCTAGTGGAAAAAGCTCCATTTGATTATGTATTAGATGTAGTTCTAGAGGGGCATATTGAAGGGCTTTCACTAGAGGAAACACAAAAATTATTACAATTAACACATACAGTTTGTCCTTATTCAAAAGCTACACAGGGTAATATTGAAGTTAAGATTATAGCTGTTTAAGGTTTTAGTAAAGTTTGTTCGATAATTTGGCTAAATGAAATGAATATTTTTGAATTCAGATATTACCAAAAGTATTCATTTCATTCATAAAAGTGCGGAATACTATATTTCTAGAAAAAAGTAGGGAATAGCGGATGAGCATTTATAATTACTTAGTGAAAAAACCAAATGGGGAAATTTTATCGATGGAAACGTATCGAAACAAAGTACTGCTTATCGTTAATTCAGCGAACCATTGTGAGTTTACATACCAATATGAGGACTTACAAAAGCTATATGAAAAATATGCACAGCAAGGTGTTCAGGTTCTCTCGTTTCCATGTAACCAATTCGGAGCGCAAAATCCGGAAGATGGACAGACAACTGCGACCCAATGCAAGCTTCAATTTGGAGTATCATATCCTGTATTCGACAAAATTAACGTCAACGGAGATAGTACCCACCCATTATTCAATTACTTAAAGCACGAGGTTGATTGCCCAACATTTAAGCGTGAAACAATGCAGCAAAAAATGATGTATAAAAGCATTCAAGAAAACTATCCAGAGTATCTTATTGGTCGCAATATTCGATGGAATTTCACGAAATTTCTAGTCAATCAAAAGGGACAAGTCATAAAACGTTTTGAGCCATATGATTCATTTTTAGATATTGAACAGGCAATAGAAGTGTTATTATAAGAATTTTTACTGCCCGTTCTTAAAAAATATGCTCATTTAATTGCCTTAGGCAAAGTTAAATGAGCCCCACTTTTCCAATCCCCTATCATTCAACGTATTACATTTTCTAATTAGGCAAATAATCCTTGTATGAAAGAATGAAAAAAACAGTTAAAACTTATTAGAAGAGTTCTTATCTTTCTTTATCTTGTCAAAAGGTAGGAACCATCCCACCAAAACGCAATTATTCCATTTCGAATGAATTTACAATATTCCTATAAAAATAACGATTTTTCATCCGTGTTTTTACATAGTTAGATTCGTACCTAATCAAATTCAAAATTCGAGGGTGCTGAACATCCATGACCAATACCCTAAGTACCCCACATAGAAAATCCGTGTACCCCAATTTCCCCATCAAAAATAAATACTAGTATCGTATTTAAAATAAGGTAAAATGGAAATGTATGTAAAGTGTATCCTGTATTTAAAAGGGTTTATAAATATCAAATACACATTAAAAAACCAAAATCTTAAGAATTTCTTCATAAATTTACAGACTATAAATTAAGATTCAAATTTTATGATAGTAACATAAGAAAAAGATGAGGTGAGGGCAGTGGAGAAACTAACCGTGCTCGTCACAGATGATGACAAAGACATTCGTGATGGGATAGAGATTTATTTGAAAAATGAAGGCTATAACGTACTAAAAGCTGCGGATGGATCTGAAGCCTTGAAGCTGCTGGAAGAAAATGAAGTTCATTTAATCATCCTGGATATTATGATGCCTACTATGGATGGAATTACAGCTACTTTTAAAATTCGCACAGAGCGCAATATTCCCATCATCATGTTAAGTGCGAAGGCGGAAGAGACAGATAAAATTCATGGGTTATCAGTAGGAGCAGATGACTACATTACCAAGCCATTCCATCCAATGGAGTTGCTTGCCCGTGTGAAGTCGCAATTGAGACGTTATGTGCAATTGGGGACTTATTACGGGAATGCACAGCAAAATTCGAAAATAGAGGTAAATGGTTTATCGATCGATTTTGATGCAAAAGAGGTACGCTTAGATGGCGAATTGGTGAAATTAACACCGATCGAGTACAAGATTACGGAGCTATTATTAAAAAATGCGGGGCGTGTCTTTTCGATTAACGAGATTTATGAGCTTGTATGGAAGGAAGAGGCTTATAATGCGGAAAACGTGGTGGCAGTTCACATACGAAAAATCCGGGAAAAAATCGAAGCAGACCCCAAAAATCCAAGATACTTAAAGGTTGTGTGGGGAATTGGATACAAAATTGAAAAATAAAATTGAGACAAGCCTAACTGTGTTAAGTCTCATTGCAAGTGTCGTCGGTATGTTCTTTATTATCACAAAGACGTGGCAATTTATAAGTGAACATCTTGATGAAACCATGCAAATGCTTGTGAAATTATTTTAGAGGAGGAAAGTAGTATTATGAAGTCAAAAAATAAATTACTCCTCATACTTTTTCTTATAACTTGGTCAGCGTTAGCAGTCGTTACATTTATAAATCATTCACATAATTATTTATTTAAATCGTACTTTGAATCCGATTATTTTCAGTCTTCAAGAGATGGCTTTATTGAAGGATTAGGGAAGTATGTTTTAGCTCCATTTGATGCTGAAAAAGCAAAAGAGCAAATCAATGTAACACAAGAAGAGATTGAAAACTACCGAAATTATTATGGAAGTCTTTCGGAACAGGTAGAGAATATTCGCTCACAATACATTGATGAGATTACGAATGCAGAACAAGCAGAAGATACACAGTTAAAGGAACACCTCGTTGCGGAAAGAGATGCAAAAATAGCGGACATTACGAAGAATTTTGAAAGCGATGAATATGTTGAAGAGAAAATTCGTAAACAAAAAGAACAAATGATTGATTCTTATGCTAATCAACAGGCTAAGTATCGAAATGAATTTTTGAGAGAATACAAATTCTTCGCTTTTAACTTAGTCAATGTAGATACAGAAGAAAAATTTGAAAGTGGACAACAACAAAAAACAACTATTTATTCAGAAAAATTTGGGGAAGATAATTTAACTCTCACAGTAGATAGTTCAGTTTCTATTGATACGTATGGAGAGGATTATAATCATGTGCAGCAAACGCTCATTCAACCCTTCGAGATACAAGGTGAAGTAACGCAATTTGAAGGAACAATTAGTGTACCAAAGACAATGGCGAAGGATTTAAATCATTCTACTGGTTCAGAATATAAGTCATTTGAAGTGGCAAAATACTTCTTCTATATCGTATGGCTAACAGGTATAGTAGCGATCATTGGATTGTTTAGTTTTGCTAAGCCTTCTAAAGAAGTGTTTAGAGGGGAATTGGAAAGGTTACATGAGATTTATGCAAGAATCCCGGTTGATGTTCAAATTGTACTGATTCTTATTGGGGTGATGGTATCTTTTGCTGCAGCAGATAGCCTTGGATATACTATCATAAATTCATATCGTTATACATCGAACCTATCTAGCCTAACAGATTTTCTGGTGTTTTTCTTAGTATTGTTCGGATCGATAACAGCGATCATTATGGGCTCTATTTGGACTTGGGATTCCATTAAAACAGAAGAAAAAATGAAGAAGCAAGTGAGTCAAGCAATGCTGTATCGTTTAGCAGATGGGATGAAGGATTTATTTTTAAACCGTTCTGTTGGTATGCAGGCAGTTGGCGTTCTAACTATTGCATTCCTTACGGGGATAGGCTTTATCGGAGCAGCCGTACAAGGCCAAGAATTAGTCCCAATTTTTATGCTGTTATTTTTCTTCATCGCTTTACCAGCCTTCCTTGTGTTCCTGCGACATATGGGCTACCTCAATCGTATTATGAAACAAACACAAGAAATGGCTGAAGGGCGATTAACCTCTGAAATTAAAGTTAAGGGGAAGTCAATTTTTTCTAAGCATGCAGCCAACTTAAATGACCTTCGTGAAGGTGTTAAAACTTCTATGTCTGAACAGGCAAAGAGTGAGCGATTGAAAACAGAACTGATTACAAATGTAGGTCATGATCTACGAACTCCCTTAACGTCAATTATCACATATACAGATTTGTTGAAAAATCCAAATCTGACAGAGGATGAACGTAAACAATACATTGACGTCCTAGATAAAAAATCAGCACGTTTAAAAACGTTAATTGAAGATTTATTTGAAGTATCCAAAATGGCAAGCGGCAATATCGAGGTGACGAAGCAACGTTTAGATTTAACTCAACTATTGAAGCAATCGATTGGCGAACATGAGGAAGAATTTGCAAAGTCCAATTTTGAATTGCGAGTTTCAATGCCTGAACAGCCTCTATTTGCTTATGTAGATGGCCAAAAGATGTGGCGTGTGATCGATAATCTGATTGTGAATGCACTGAAATACTCATTAGAAGGTACAAGAATTTACATTACATTAAAGCATATAGGTTCAGCGGCAGAATTTACGGTGAAAAATGTTTCAAAATATGAGCTTAATGAAAATGTTGAGGAACTTACAGAACGCTTCAAGCGCGCGGATGCTTCTCGACACACAGATGGCTCAGGTTTAGGCCTGGCCATTGCACAATCAATTGTGGACATTCACAATGGGCGCTTAAGCATCGATTTAGATGGCGACCTATTTAAAGTAACAGTATCCGTCCCAGCTGAATATTAACCTTGCAGATGAAATTGGGGGAGAAAAACGCAGTCCGTTTTTCTCCTTTTTTATTTGGAAAGCGGATGCTGTGAAACATTCCTACCCAGCATGGTATACTTTTTCATATTGGTTATTGGGAGGATTATACAAATGGGAAGGATTTTGGGCATAACAGTTGCGCTCATTCTATATAGTACGATTACGGCTTATTTGGGAATGAATTTGAAAAAATGGCTAGAAGCGATACATCTATTTCGCTGGCCGATACTGTATTGGATTATTTTCTTCGTAGTTGCTTTTGGTTTTCTGATTGGACGCATGCATGATCTGCTTAGTCCGTTATCGATAGTGGGGAACTATTGGATGTTCTTTTTTGAGTACGGGCTCATATTATGTATCATCGCCAACCTCTTCATTTCTTTTACTCCGTATAAAAATGTTGCTGTTGTCGGTTCCGTTGTGGTGGCGCTTTTAGTCATTTTATTTTCTTGGGGTACATACAATGCGTATTCGCCGGTAGTTCGGAATTTAGAAATTTCCGTAGATAAGCCAGGTGAGCCAATGAGACTGGTTGTAGCATCGGATTTTCATCTTGGGGTTCTTTCACATAAAAATCACTTGCAAAAATTTGTGAATCTATCCAATGAAGCCAATCCTGATGCGGTTTTATTAGTAGGAGATATTGTTGATGATGACCCTGTTTGGTTCGTGGACGAGGGTATGAATGAAGTGATGAAGCAGCTAAATGCAACATATGGTGTTTATGGAGTACTTGGAAACCATGAATACTATGGAGGGAAAATTCCGCAGTTTGTCGATGAAATGAAGGATTCGAATGTCCAAATCTTAATGGACGAAACCATTTTAGTTGGAAATCGTTTTTATTTAACAGGTCAGGAAGATGTTACGAATGGCAAGCGAAAAGAGATTCAGGAGTTAAAACCGGAAAATATTGAAATACCTTGGGTTGTCATGAATCATACACCATACGATTTACATGAGCCACAGGATGCAGGGGTTGACCTCCATTTGTCAGGACATACGCATTTAGGACAGTTGTGGCCAAACAATTTTATTACGGATCGGATATTCGAATTGGATTATGGTCATATGAAAAAAGAGGACATGCATGCGCTTGTTTCTTCAGGATTTGGTTTTTGGGGGCCGCCGATGCGTATCGGTAGTCGGTCTGAATTATGGGTTGTAGATATCACGTTTAGAGAGGACTAGTACGAATACAGCTCGAGACGTATGGACAACCAAAAGTACTTCATGTATTGTAAATTAGGAATTTATACAATTTCGTAAGCGTGCGTAGTAAGTAGAAAATAGTGAGGAGCAATAGTGATTTATGGAATTTTTCGATTTAATGAAAGCGATTATCCTCGGTTTTGTTGAAGGGATGACGGAATTCGCTCCGGTTTCATCGACGGGACATATGATTATCGTGGATGATTTGTGGCTAAACACGAAGGAATTTTTGGGTGCTGGGTCGGCAAATACCTTTAAAATTGTCATTCAACTAGGTTCCATCTTGGCAGTTGTTTTTGTCATGTGGAAGCGAATCCTTAGCTTAGTAGGTTTATATAAAATTGAAGGACAGACATCCTCTCGTAAATTTAATTTGGGACATGTACTTGTAGGGATTATCCCAGCCGGCGTTTTTGGTGTGCTATTTGAAGATTTTATCGATGAAAACCTTTTCTCAACGAATACAGTAATAATCGGCTTAATAATCGGTGCCTTTTGGATGATTATTGCTGATCGGGTTGGGCAAAGAAAAACAACAATTAAATCCTTGGATGATATTTCATACGGGAAAGCATTTAAAATTGGATTAATTCAATGCTTATCTCTATGGCCTGGTTTTTCCCGTTCAGGTGCTACAATTTCCGGTGGGGTAATGCTGGGGCTTGACCATAAAACAGCCGCTGATTTTACCTTTATCATGGCGGTTCCAATTATGGCAGGAGCTAGTACCCTATCATTAATTAAAAACTGGAGCGACTTAGAGCCAAGTCATACAGGATTTTATATCCTCGGTTTTATTAGTGCATTTGTGTTTGCGCTAATTGCGATTAAGTTCTTCCTAAGACTTATTTCAAAAGTAAAATTAGTACCATTTGCTATTTATCGTATCGTGTTAGCCGTAGCTTTAATCGTAGTATTATATCTTTAGGAATTTCTCGTCTCAGAAGTTTATACTTTTGGGACGTTTTTATTTTGTCCTGGAATGCAACTAGTCCATAAAAGCTCAACCTTTATAGCAGTAAAGTGGTCGATATTTTAAATTATGACATCTTCTTACACTTTTCTTCATACTATAGTTTTGGGGTGAGAAAATGGCGAGAGCAAAATACCGAGATGTTGACGTTGACTTAATCGCAAGGATGATGAGAGCGGAAGCAGAAGGTGAAGGAAATCAAGGAATGCTTTATGTTGGAAATGTAATTGTAAATCGACTTGTGTCGAATTGCCTAGACTTTAGAGGGTTACGATCGGTTGAGGACGTAATTTATCAGGTGCAGGGAGGCAATTACTCCTTTGAAGCGGTTCAAAAAGGGAATTTATTTTATAATCGAGCAAGAGCAAACGAACAAAGACTAGCGAGACAGGTTTTGGATTATTGGAGAGAACACCCAGCAAAATATGCCCTTTGGTATTTTAATCCGTATGCAGAATGCCCTCCAACTTGGTATAATCAACCACTAACCGGACAATTTAAGAACCATTGCTTTTATGAACCAACCGCTGGAACGTGTGAAGGGGTTTATGTCTAAGAGACAAAAAGTACTTTTATCTTTTAATACATGATTAAAATACTCTAGCTTGCAAAAGGGAACTTCCTGAATAATGGGAGTTCCTTTTTTGAGCTGGAAAACGACTTTGTAAATATAGGTTGAGGTGTGATAAAAGTCACAGTAAATTTTTGTCTTTCGATAGCTATAATATTAATTTTTTGTGTAAATTCATAAAAAATATTGAATGTTAAAAAAACTAACCTTATATTTGAGATGTCAGGATAGTTCCTTTTTATTACTTTTATTACATATTTCTTTGCAGGGTAGATTTATAGAGTGTTACTAAATAAATACTTAAGGGGTGAACCATTTGTTCGCTTTAAAGAAAAAAGAGGCCAAAATATCATTATTTAAAGAGCGTTACCCTAATGTTGGCATTTTTGTTCAAGAGCCAGATCTTTTACTTCAGCTTAAAATTATCGGGCTAGATGAAGAAGATCTACAAATCATTCGGTTTTTAAAACCATATGTAGAACTAGAAATCCATGAAATTGTCGAAATCTTTTATGAGGCAATCGGAACTGGTGTCGAATTCCAGAACAAGATCGCCACTTATAGTAGTTCTGAAAAACTGCACCAAACACTCAAGCGCCATATGATTGAGATGTTTGATGGGCGTATTGATGATCGGTTTATTGAAGTGAGAAGAAAAGTTGCAAACATGCATGTGTTAATAGGGTTAACAACCAAATGGTATCTTGCATCTTTTTATAATCTAGAAGCTAAAATTCAAGAAATGCTTTTTGGTTTAAACCTGGATTACATTGAAACACAAAGAGCGATTCAAGCGGTAAGGAAGATTTTTAGCTTTGAGCAGCAAATTGTCTTAGATGAATATGACCAAGTTGCTTCGAATGCCTTGAAGGAACAGCAACAAAATGTGAAAGCAGAAGTGAAGGAAGTAATTGGAAGTATCTCGGTGACTCTTGAAAATCAATCGTTAGCTACAAATAGTACAGTTACTGAGTTGGTTGCCAATACCAAAGAGGTAATAGAATTATTGAGAAGCAGTATTCAGGATGCTCAAGGGACAAAAAAAGCATCTGGAGAAGGCTATGAACAACTTCAGCATTTAAGCAGGCAAACAAAAGAAATCAATAAAAATACCATTATTATGACAAAATTGGTTGAGGATCTAAATCATTCTTCATCAGAAATTCAAGCAGTTGTTGAGATTGTCAAAAATATTGCAGGGCAAACGAATCTATTGGCTTTAAACTCTGCTATAGAAGCTGCTCGTGCTGGAGAGCATGGGAAGGGATTTGCTGTTGTTGCAGATGAAGTAAGAAAGCTAGCCGATCAAACAAAGCAATCCGTTGAAAAAATTGCATCGTTAATTGGCATGTCGAGCGTTGCAACCTCTCAAGTGATAGAATCCATTCATCAAATTCAAAATTTAGTAGAGGATGGTATTGAGCAAAATGAAAAATCGTTGAGATCTTTTGAAAAAATCTCATCCTCTGTTGATGCCACCATTTTAGATTTTGAAAACGTAGGACAGCAAATAGGGGAGTTATCAAATATTGTTGAAAATATAGGAGTTTCTATCGAACAGCTTGAATTTGCTTCTACAACACTAAAAGAGACGATTAGTCGTTTTTAAAAAAATTCATATTAAAAGTAAGTTTACCCAGACTGTCTCGAAAATGCTTGTCGGACAAGGCGGGAAGTCGAGTGAAGATCCGAATGGAACTTAATGTTCATGAGGGGGCGATCAAGTCAATCTACTTAGTATGCGAGCGTTTGTCAACAGTATGAGAGTCTCTTTGTAGAAGAGACTCTCATTACCACTAAAATTACTTATTGAACATATTAAACAATCCACCGAGTCCGCCCTCGCCGGCATTATGACCGCCGCCGCCTTGGGAAACAGGAGCAGCTGCGAATACACGGCTAGCTAAACGGCTAAATGGCAGTGATTGAACCCATACAGTTCCAGGACCACGTAATGAGGCTAGGAAAATTCCTTCTCCACCAAATAGGGCAGTTTTAACGCCGCTCACAGGTTCAATGTTATAGTCAACATCTGAAGTCATAGCCACAAGACAGCCAGTATCTACAAGAATTTTCTGACCTGGTTGCAGACCGATTCTTTTGATTGCACCACTCGCATGAATAAAGGCCATACCATCACCCTCAAGCTTTTGCATGATGAATCCTTCTCCACCGAAGAAACCAGCGCCAATTTTACGTTGGAACTCAATACCGACAGACACGCCTTTTGCAGCAGCTAAAAACGCATCCTTTTGACAAATTATTTTGCCATTATACACACTTAAGTCCATTGGTATTATTTTACCTGGGTATGGAGAGGCAAAATAGACATGTTTTTTACCTTGGCCAACGTTTGTGAAAGTAGTCATAAATAGGCTTTCACCAGTAAGCATACGTTTTCCGGCACCCATCAATTTGCCCATTAGACCACCGCTATTTTTAGAGCCGTCACCAAAAATTGTTTCCATTTTGATGGATTCATCCATCATCATTAAGCTGCCTGCTTCAGCAATCGCAGTTTCATTTGGATCTAATTCGACTTCAACAAATTGCATATCGTCACCATACAATTTGAAATCTATTTCATGATTGTTCATCATTCATAACCTCCTAATATTAATAATAAATATATACCATCTAAGGTTACGTTTTCCCTCTTTAAAAGTTTCATTTAATAATTTTTCCTTTGATTTAATAATCTATAAAGAGGGGTTTCGGAAGGGAAAATAGAATAAAGAACGATATAAGTGATAATTCGAGCGAAAATACAAGGGGGATGTTTATGGAACTTCAAAACTTTATCGGTGGTAAATGGCAGGCTAATGATGACCTTCAAACAATTCCTGTAGTAAATCCTGCCAACAGTGACCAGCTTGCAAGAGTACCGTTATCAACCAAAGCACAAGTTGCAGAAGCTGTTGCTGCTGCTAAAAAGGCGCAAAAGTCTTGGGCACTGACGCCAGCTCCAAAACGAGCTGATTTTTTATATGAAATTGGATATAAATTAAGAGAAAAAAAGGAATATCTGGCTCAAATTTTAACAAAGGAAATGGGAAAGGTAATTGAAGAAGCGCGTGGTGAAGTCCAAGAAGGTATTGATATGGCATTTTATATGGCGGGGGAAGGCAGAAGATTATTTGGTGAAACAACTCCTTCTGAGCTTGCCGACAAATTTGCAATGAGTGTTCGAGCGCCGATTGGGGTTGTAGGGCTTATTACACCATGGAATTTTCCAATTGCAATTGCGACATGGAAATCCTTCCCAGCAATCGTTTCAGGAAATACATTTGTATGGAAACCGGCAACCGAAACACCTATGATGGCCTATGAAATGGCTAAAATATTTGAAGAAGTAGGCTTGCCTGATGGTGTAGCAAATGTTGTTTTCGGTGCGGGCTCTACAGTTGGGACTGAGCTAATCGAACATCCAGATGTAAAAGTGATTTCATTTACTGGTTCTACTGAAACGGGAAGTAAAATAGCCGAATTAGGTGGCAGACATCTAAAAAAAGTTTCACTTGAGATGGGCGGCAAAAATGCGGTCATTGTGATGGAGGATGCTGATCTGCAGCTAGCTGTGGAAGGCATCATTTGGAGCGCTTTTGGTACAGCAGGACAGCGCTGTACCGCTTGCAGTCGAGTCATTGTCCAAAAAAATGTAAAAAACAAACTAGAACAAATGCTAGTTGAAGAGATTAGTAAATTAACAATTGGGGATGGTCTGGATTCGAATAATAAAATCGGTCCTGTCATTAACGGGGCTGCTTTAGAAAAAATCAATCATTACGTTGAAATTGGAAAACAAGAAGGTGCTACATTACTTGTTGGTGGCAGAACGTTAACAGCACCTCCTTTTGATAAAGGCTTTTACTTTGAGCCTACCGTTTTCACTGACGTGAAAAATGATATGGTCATCGCACAAGAAGAGATTTTTGGTCCAGTATTAAGTGTCCTTGAAGTTGCTAGTTTGGAAGAAGCCATCGAAGTAAATAACAGTGTGAAATTTGGCTTGTCGAGTTCTATCTTCTCCCAAGATGTTAATAAAATATTTAAAGCCCAAAGAGATCTGGATACAGGAATTGTGTATGTCAATGCGGGAACAACAGGAGCGGAAATCCATTTGCCATTTGGGGGCACAAAGGGAACTGGAAATGGGCACCGTGACTCAGGTCAAGCGGCATTAGATGTTTATACAGAATGGAAAAGTATCTACGTAGATTATAGTGGGAAGCTACAACGAGCGCAAATTGATACAGAAAACTAAACAGCGAAAAGGGGATGTTGTTATGAAAGTTGTCGTTTTAGGCGCTGGCTTGATGGGGAAAGAAGTTGCACGGGATTTAAATTCAAGCGAAAAAGTAGAGAAAGTGTTTTTAGCAGACATTGATACATCTGCGGCTCAAAAATTTGTTGACTCACTTCAATCGGAAAAAATTGAAGTAGTGGCATTAAATGCAAGAAACGAAGAAGAGCTTCGCACGGTCATGTCTAAAGGAGAAGTTTGTGTTAATGCACTTTTCTATGAATTTAATAAAGTTGTAGCCAAAACAGCTATTGAAGTAGGCGTTCATTCCGTTGATTTAGGAGGACATATTGGGGAAGTAACGGAATATCTACTTACTCTTCAAGATGAGGCAAAAGAAAAAAATGTCACATTAATACCAGACTTAGGTGTGGCACCGGGTATGATTAATATTTTAGCAGGATATGGTGTTTCTAAGTTAGATTCTGTAGAGTCCATTAAACTTTATGTGGGGGGGATCCCTACTAAACCGGAACCTCCTTTAAATTATACATTGGTCTTCTCGCTTGAGGGTGTATTTGACCACTATACAGAGCCAGCGAAGGTGATTCAGGGAGGAAAACTTACAGAAGTTCCATCTCTTTCTGGAGTTGAGCCTATCTATTTCGATCATTTTGGTGTGCTGGAAGCCTTCTATACTTCGGGTGGTACATCAACACTTATTAATACATTTCCAAACGTTAAGACTTTAGAGTATAAAACAATTCGTTATAAAGGGCATGCTGAGCAATTCAAGCTTCTTAATGAGTTAGGATTCTTGAGTAAAGATAATTTAGTCGAAGTTGATGGGCAGCCAATGTTGGTTCGAAACGTTGTACGTGAGGCCTTAAAGAAAAAGCTGGAATTAGGGGATAAGGAAGATGCAGTATTATTACGGGTGATTGTAGCTGGTGAAAAATCAGGGGAGCAAGTAACCTATGAATACGAATTAAATATTAAACGCGATCAAGAAACGACTATGACTGCAATGGCACGTGCTACAGCTTGCACGATTGCAACAGCAGCAGTCATGATTGGTAGTGGTGTTATCCAAGAACGTGGCGTTTTCCCTCCGGAATCCATTGTACCAGGAAAAGAATATATTGAAGAAATGGCAAAACGCGGTGTTATGATCAAGGAAACCTCCCACCGCTCCACTATTGTAAAATGGTAACAGTTCAAATTTAACAGCCAAGAAACCCTAAAGTTAGTTCAACTAGCTTTAGGGTTTTTTCACTTTGTACCATAGCTTCGTCAAATAGGATTGATGATAAAGTACAAAGGGGCTCACTCATTTTTTATTACTAAAAATTTATTTGTAAAGGGTGAAACGAATTCAAATTATGAAAGTCTAATCGATTAAACAAAAAAAATAAAGGAGTGAGCTACTTGAAACGAAGGATTTTTGCAGGGGGTATATTAGTAGTAACGATTGCGATTATTTCTAGTGTTGTATTCTTCTTTTTTGGGCAAAAACTTGAAGTAATGAGTGCATCAACTGTCATGGTAAAGCAGCCTTATCATGTTCACTTTTCTAAAGCCGTTGCGGAGAACAGTATTAAGGATCGAGCAATTTTTGTAACCAATTCCGATGGAGACAGGGTGAATGCAACCATTACACTACAGGAAAACCAACAATCGCTAACGGTTGAAGATTTAAAGCCAGGTCAATATGTTCTGCATATTGAAGAAAAAGCATTTGAAAAAAAATCATTAAATACTAAAAAACAGGTGATTGAATTTAAAGTCATCGAGGAAATAGAGAAGATTTCATCAGTTCAAGATTTACAAGACTACTTCCATACTATTTTAAACAGAGAATCAAAAAATCAAGATCTCTCAACAGGAGCTACAGAGGAAATTGAAGAGGTAGCAACTTTTAACGAGGCGTCTGATAAGGCGAGTTCAGGAGCGGGAGCTGGGTCAACCCATTCTACAACAAATAACCAAGTTGATGACATTGAAGAAGGTGATATTGTTGCAACTGATGGTAAATTTATCTATTCCATCCTTGATAATCAGGTTGTCATAACAGATGCAACGAAGCCAAATTTAAAAATCGCAAGTAAAATCACATTAGACTCAAATAGCTATCCGACCCAATTAATGGTTCATAACGATATTCTGATAGTCATTACCGATCAATACATTGAGACGAAAAAGGATGGATATGTAAGTGGGATTAGTATGACAAAGGCTTCCTTTTACAATGTAAAGGATGCAGCGAAGCCGAAATTGATTAGAGAAATTGGGCAAGATGGATATGTAAATGGCGTTCGTAAATACGACAATACACTGTATATCGTGACAAATAAAACGCCGGATTACTGGTTGCTGGCGGAACAGAGTGATGTTGAGCTTCGACCGTATATCTATGATAGTGCGGAAGGTGAAGAGTTGGAGCCGATGGAAATTGAAAAATTAACGATTCTACCTGGCTCAAGTGAACCGAATTATACGGTTATTACTGCCATTGACTTAGCTAATTTTGAAAACGAAAAAATCGAAACAAAAGGATTTTTAGGTGGGAGTTCTGCCCTCTATATGTCCAAGGAAGCGTTATATTTAACAGCTGTAAACTACTTGCCGATAACAACTTTTGAAGAGAACAGTTCGTCAAAAATTGCTTCAGATATGGCAATCATGCCGGCTTTAGCATCAGATACGGAAATCTATAAATTTTCCATTGATGGGACGGATGTAGAATTTAAAGCAACTACATCTATAAAGGGGTCGATACTAAATCAATTTTCGATGGATGAACATGATGGTTATTTCCGCGTGGCAACAACAGAAGGGAATATTTTTGGAGATGCAGATGAACCTACCAAGAATCACTTATTTATCTATAATGAAAATCTAGAAAAAGTAGGAGAGGTAACAGATCTTGCTAAGGGGGAAAAAATTTACTCTGCTCGGTTTATGGGGGATAAAGCCTATATTGTAACCTTTAAGCAGGTAGATCCTTTATTTGTAATTGACCTGCAAAATCCGAAAAAGCCTGAAGTGTTGGGAGAATTAAAAATTCCAGGCTTCAGTAATTATCTCCATCCTTTAGATGAAAACCATTTGATAGGAATTGGCTATGATACTGAAAACAGGGTGGATGGTGTTTCAAAAGAGCCATTTACAACAACGACGGGAATTAAAGTGTCCTTGTTCGATATTACGGACTACGCTAATCCAAAGGAACAAGATAGCGTTGTAATAGGAGGACGTGGTACGCATTCAGAGGTTGAATATAATCACAAAGCCTTGTTTAGAAATGAAAAGAACAACTACTATGGTTTCCCGGTGATTGTTTATGAAGGGAAAGGTGAGTATGATGTTGAATATAAAGGTTCTGGAGCTGTTGTTTACGAGATTACTGCAGAAAATGGTATTAAATTAAAGGGTGATTTAGTGAAGCCTGCAGAAGACGGCGAGGAATATGAGGATTGGGAATCGCTTGTCTCTCGTTTGATGTATATTAACGATACGCTGTACACGGTTTCTAGAGAAGAAGTGAAAAGCTACAACTTAGATACATTCAAAGAAATTAGTAGTGTGAAAATCAACTAAAGATTAGGCGATGAAAAGAGTGATTCTTTCATCGCCATTTTTATGCTAGTCTTTATTATTATGACATTCGTTTACTTTTGAGAGGCTAAAATTTCACTCACTGTTACGCATTCGTAGCCTTGCTTTTGCAAATAATTTAAGACACTTTCTAAACCATCGGCAGTCGATTGGTGAATATCGTGCATTAAAATGATATCGTTATTTTTAATATTCTTCTGAACCATAGGTAGTAGCTTACTAGAATCACGATACTTCCAATCCAATGTATCAATTGTCCACAAGACAACGGGCATATTGATTAAATCCGTAACCTGTTTATTCTTGGCTCCATAAGGTGGGCGGAAAACACTAGGATAATGGCCAGTTACCTTATAGATTATATTATTCGTGGAGCTTACTTTTGATAGCACACTTTTGGAGGTTAGTTTTGTTAGCCTTGCATGGTCCCATGTATGGTTTCCGATCTCATGGCCACGAGCTAATACGTCCTTTACAACAGATGCATTACCTTCAACTCGCTCCCCGACCATGAAAAACGTTGCCTTTGCGTGATATTTATCTAACGTATTTAAAATTTGATTCGTAATTTTTTTGTGTGGTCCATCATCAAAGGTTAGAGCAACCCGTTTGCTCACATTTCCCTTTTGATCAGAGGTAAGAATTGTAATTTCACTCTTCGTTTCAGTTTGAAATTCAGCTGCTAAAATAGGGTTAATAAATGTCAATGGAATTGAGAGTGAAGGAGATCCTATCGATTTATTCGAAAACTCGCCTTTATTATAATAAAGTACTAATGAATCATTTTCGATAGCGAAACGATCATAGCGTTCCCAATAAGGATAGGAAGCATGATTCCATTTTGAGAGATTAATATTTTTTTTATAGCCTTTTTGTTCCAGCATTTTTTGACGAACGTATTTTGATAGTTTTTCAAGATTGGAGACATCCTGATTAAATAAAATCCTTGGAAAAATTCGATTTCCCGTTTTTACATTAAAGACAACAGTATTAAAGGATTCTTCAATATTTTTACCTTCTAATTCTAGTTGTTTCGTAAAGATAATAGAGTAATAGGCTTGCTTGTATTTACTAATCTTTACTTGGATTTTTAGATTACTTTTAAGGTATGGATTTTCCTTTTTCTTCTGCTCGGCTGCTGATAGATATTGTTGTTTTGAAGTCTCTATGTATTTGGTAATTTCTTTATTGATCTTTTCATACTTTGTTGTTGGATACATGATGGAATAGGGGGGTGTTGAATTGTTCGGCGTTTCATTAAAAAGGCGGATACCATCAAAGTCAGATGGAACTTCAACGACTGATAAAGTTGGCGTTTTGCCCTTTTCCTCCATTTCTACTTTTGTAGTATTTTCATGAGCGCCTTCAGGAGGGCTACTAGCAGAAACAGTGGAAGCTTGGTATTTTGAATCGCCAGATATGAAAATAAACATCCCGATGAATGCAGTTAACATACATATGGAACTTAGTAATAAAACATCTAACCATTTATGATGTTTCATGGTCTTGCTCCTTTCTGTTTAAATAATTATTCTACTTAAATTAAAAATAAACAAAAATATGTATTGAGATATGTGAATCTGTTCGATAATATGAGCATGGAGAAAAAAGGAGATTAACGAAAAATTTATGAATAAAGAACAACAATATGAATTAGCCCTTGATTGTTTATTACTAGCTGGCCGGCTTATGATGGAAAGTGGTGCAGAAACCTATAGGGTGGAAGATACGATGCTTCGAATGGCTCGCTCACAAAACATTGAAGATGCACAAAGCTATGTTACACCGACAGGGATTATCCTATCATTAGGAAAAAGACAGGTAACAAAAATTACTTCAATTCCAACAAGGATTACTGATTTGCATAAGATTGCTAAAGTCAATAACGTTTCTCGTAAGCTTTCAGTTCAAATGATAACATTGGAAGAAGCCTTTGACGAGTTAAGAATGATACAAAAAACAAATTATTTCTTGCCAATTCACATTCAGATGTTAGCCGCCTCTATAGCCAGCAGTTGCTTTTTAATTTTGTTTAACGGGTATAAATCCGATATGCCGGCAGCCTTTGTAGCAGGGGGGATAGGTTTTGCCGTTGTGACTGTTATTCAAGAAATGACTAAAGTAAAATTTTTCTCGGAATTTCTTGCGGCATTAGTTGTGGGCTTAGTTGCTTCTCTTGCAGTCCACTTTGGATTAGGGACGGAGATGGATAAAATTATTGTTGGAGCAGTAATGCCTCTAGTTCCAGGATTGGTCATAACAAATGCAGTTCGAGATTTAATGGCTGGCCACTTTACAGCAGGAATTGCAAAAGGAGCTGAAGCATTTTTAACAGCGTTTGCAATTGGTGCTGGCATAGCGGTCATTGTTGCTTTTTAGGAGAGTGGATATGGAGTTAATCATACAATTAATATTTAGTTTTATATTTACGGCATGCTTTGCTGTAATTTTTAACGCACCGACTAAAGCGATTCCTTATTGCGGTTTTGTTGGAGCTATAGGGTGGATAATTTATTATGTGCTCATACAATTTGATGTAACAGAAGTACAGGCATCCTTTATAGGGGCATTTGTCGTTGCAATCGTGGCGCAAATTTTTGCCCGCCGTTTTAAAATGCCGATGATTATCTTTAATGTATCAGGAATTATTCCACTAGTTCCTGGTGGTATTGCATATAATACTATGCGTAATATTGTAGAACTAGACTATAATATGGGTATTCAAAACGGGATGAGAGCCTTTATGATCTCAGGTGCCATCGCTATGGGACTTGTGTTTGCAGAAGTAATTATCCAATTAATGATGAAGTTTTTTAAAACAGGTCTTACTTCAATGCAATCCTTTGCTCGTGCAAAGAGAAGGCAAAAATAGAATCGATAAAAAAGAAAGGCTACTTTTTAATTCGTAGGTAGCCTTTCTTTTATTTATCTTAGCTAAAAATAGATTTATTTGACCGAGTTTAACGTTAGCTGAGCAATTGCTTTTTCAGATACAGGTTTACTAATCAGATAACCTTGAATAGCGTCACAGCCATACTCCTGTAGAAGTTTTTGTTGTTCTATCGTTTCGACACCTTCTGCCAACACCGTTAAGTTCATAGATTTACCGAATTGAACCATTCCATGTATTAATCGTTGAGTTTTTTCAGACTGAAGAAGCGAATGAATAAACGTCTGATCGATTTTCAAAGTTTCGATAGGTAGAAGCTGCATATAACGGAATGACGCATAGCCTGTACCAAAATCATCAAGGATAAAGACGATTCCCTCTTCTTCAAGCTGACGCATTTGTTTAATAATTGACGTCTCTGCCTCAGCCTCTAATGCAAATTTCTCTGTAATTTCAATTTGTATTAGATTAGCAGGGCATTGTGTGCTTTCTAAAGTCGATAAAATCGATTTTGCCATGTTTTTATCACGGAATTCGCGAACGGATAAGTTAATCGTTACTTTTAAATCGAGTCCTGCTTTCTCCCATTTAACAGCTTGCTTACATGCTTCTTCAATAACGAATGATCCAATGTTATTAATTAACCCTGTTTCCTCAGCGATAGGAATTAATTCTTCAGGTTTTACTACCCCGATTTCATCATCTTCCCAACGAACCAATGCTTCAACAGCCAAAATTTTACCTGTGTGAATATCCACTTGTGGTTGATAAAATACCTTTAAATTTTGTTGATCAAGTGCCAGTAATAATCGTTTTTCGATAATTGATTTACGGTTAATCGCTTTATGTGTTGCATTTGATAATGAGACAATATTATCTCCACCTGCTTCACGGACATTAGCGATGGTAGCAAGTGATGCCTTCATTAAATGTGGGAATGTTGACTGATCCTGTGGTGAACGTGTAATACCTCCACTAATCGAAATAGGGACAGCCACATTTCCAGTGTAGATTGGGTTTTGTTTTAAATAAGTTAAGAACCCTTGAGTAAACCATTCGCCAAGTGGTGTAATAACCACAAATTCATGCTCATTGATTCGAGCCATTTCACTGTCTTGGAAGTATATTTTCATTCTTTTTGTAAATTCTGTAATTAAATTTTCTTCCATTTGACTATTATGAAGTTCTTTAATTGTGTAATATTTATCGATACTAATATAAACAAAAGAGAAGTGACGTTTCTCTTCAATCATATCATTTACTACTTGTTCCAAACGGTGAGCATTCATCAAGCCAGTTTCTGGGTCAATGTAAGCAATCTTTTCAAGCTGATGTTTCATTTTTCTTTCGTTTGTAATGTCTTTTTCAAATAATACAAATTCATAATTTTTCGTAGTCGGTGAGTACGTCGGGATAGCAGTTAAATGCACCCAATAAGGTGAGCCATCCTTTGTGATTTTTTCTACATCACCTTCCCATATCTGGCCTAAGTTAATGGTTTTCCAAATGGAATCCGTAACTTTCATACTGCTTTCGGTATCAGGAAACAGCTGCCAGAATGTTTTGCCTAAAACTCGCTTTGGCGTCCAGTGACTGATTGTTAAAAAGTTTTGGTTACAGTTTAGAATCAATCCCTCTGCATCTATAGTTACTACCATATAGGAAGAGTAAAGGCCGTTCATTAGATCCTTCAATACTTGCATGGAGTCATCCATTCGAGTGTAGGACTCCTCTAAAATACACGTAACTAAAACGGCAGGTTCATTGTTGAACAAGACATTTGAGGTAATTATTGCTGAATCTGTCATTGTATCTGATTTTGTTAAAAGTTGAACTTTTTCAAAAAGCAATGACTCTTTTCCTAATAACAGATTTTGGTAGGCTTCCGCTGATAGAGAAGATAGTAAACCTGTCTTAATGGCAGAAGGGGTAATCAGAAAGTCCTCCACCTCATAACCAAAGTATTTCTTGCTTAAATCGTTCCAAGTAAGTACTTCACCATTTCGATTTAGTACAAAAGAAGGGAAAGGGGACAAATTTACCAGGTTTTCATCTATTGCCATGTTTGTTTTCTCTTGGTTCATTCGTTACTCACTCCTAAATAGCCGTAAATTCATACTATTTATTATAAAGATTTAGTGGCAAATAGTCACTATTAAAGTGTTGGGAAGTTTTTGTTTAAAAACCATTAGGGGTAAAAAAGTAATGTTAGAGTAGAAAAAATTTAAATAAAAGATTGATAATAGATAAAACGAACTATTTAGGGTCACGAATAAAGTATTTTCCGATTAGCTTGTGTGATGCGAAATCTTGTCTTTTTGTGTTTTTAGCCTAAGGAAAGCAATCTGCTCGTTTGGATTAGTTTCTTACGACTTTAGGTGGTTGGCAATTTTTAGGCTTTGCATTATGCTTATATATATTACGGGTTACGAAACAAAAATATAATCGACATTGTGATCACTTTCCATACGAAGAATAACATCAAGAGTGTGTCAATGGAATGAGAGTTAGGGGTGAATGTTTTGAAAACTGTTTTTTCATATGTAAAGCCATATAAATGGCCAGTATTAATTGCATTATTTTTAATGTTTACTGAGTTAGTCGTCGAGCTCACCCAACCTTTAATCATTGCAAAGATAATCGATGATGGAATTGTCGTAAAGGATATCGGAACGATTGGGTTTTGGGGGATAATCTTACTAATTTTAGCCTTCGCTGCATTTGCTAGTGGTGTAATTAACTCCTATTTTTCATCTCATGTAGCACAAAGCTTTGCTTATGATTTGAGAAATGCTTTATTCAGTAAGATTCAAGCCTTTACGATGACAACTTATTTACGCTTTCCTACATCAGGATTGATTACTAGGCTAACAAGTGATGTGCAACAGGTGCAGTCTGTATTATTCATGAGTCTGCGAATTATGATTCGAGCACCACTATCTGCTTTGGGAAGTTTAGTGATGGCATTTTTCGTTAATCCAAAAATGGCAATGTTTTTACTAATAGGGACACCTATTTTGATTGTTTTCTTAGTGATTATTGTGAAGAAAGGTGTACATCTATTTAGTGAAGTGCAAAGTAAGCTAGATCGTGTAAATCGGGTTCTTCAGGAAAATTTGCAAGCAATTCGATTAGTAAAAGCCTATATGCGCGGCGGTTATGAAAATAGCAGGTTTCAAAAGGTTTCTAGCCATTTACAGCTCGATACAGTGAAGGCCCTTCGAATAATGGAGCTTATTCAACCGGTATTATTATTTGTCATGAATGTAAGCTTATTAGCTGCTCTGTGGTTTGGTTCAATGGATGTTCGAAACGGTGATGCCCAGGTAGGGGAGCTAGTAGCAGTTGTCAACTATGCTTTAAGAATGACAGGTTCTTTTTCGATGTTTGCATTTATCATTATTGCCATCTCTCGTGCAAAGGCTTCATCTGAACGAATGGAGGAAATTCTTCTAATCGAAAAGGGAACCGAGACATACGCTACTTCTTCTAATCCGTTAAGTATAAATTCTGATGACAATGAAGCGATTCGATTTGAAAATGTAACTTTCCAATACCCAAATACAAAAAAGAATGTCCTTCAAGATATCTCCTTCTCTGTTGAATCAGGCGAAAAGCTAGCGATCATGGGAGCAACTGGTGCAGGTAAGTCGACGCTTCTTAACCTGCTACCGAGATTTTACGAGCCAACTAAGGGGGCAATCTTCGTAAATGGTCGAGATATAAAGGATTGGTCACTGGAAGAACTAAGAGCGATTATCGGCTATGTCCCACAAAGCTCGATGTTATTTACAGGTTCTATTTATGAAAATGTAAGCTGGGGTAAACAGGGTGCTTCTATGGATGAAGTGGTGCTTGCCACTACAAATGCTCAAATACATCAAACTGTTGAAAGTTTCCCGAATGGATATAATACAAGAGTTGGCCAAAAAGGGGTTAATCTTTCCGGCGGACAAAAACAACGCCTATCTATTGCTCGTGCTCTAATAAGAAATTCTTCAATATTAATCTTGGATGATAGTACAAGTGCGTTGGATGTAAAAACAGAGACTGCCTTCTGGGATGCGATAGAAGGGGAACGAGCTACAATGCTGGTGGTCACCCAAAAGATTCGAACTGCAAAAGGAGCGGATCGAATTCTTTTGTTGGATGAAGGATTTGCAATTGGTTATGGAACACATGAAGAACTGCTCAAAACAAATGCTCGTTACAATCAAATTGTTATGTCACAACAAGAGCAAGAGGGTGAGGCGTGATGAGATTCATACGAAAACCGTTTGGCTATGAACCCATCCTATCTAAGGAAGATGTGAAAGGTCCTCTCATCAAAAAGGAAAAGGGGCCACGAGCAAACAACTGGAAAAATACACTTTTGCGAATTTGGAAAATTGTGGATGAGAGAAGAGCTTTATTAATTGCTGTCTTACTATTGGTTATTGTGAGTTCTGCGATGGCTCTTTTAGGTCCTTATCTAATTGGTCATATGATCGATGAATATGTATTGAAAAATCAATTTGATGGAATGCTCCCAATGATCATTGGGCTAGTCTTCATCTATATTGTGTTGGCTTTATCGCTCTTTTTCCAAAACTTCTGGATGATTGGGATTGCACAAGAAACAATTTATCGAATGCGTACAGGGGTGTTTCATCACTTATTGCACTTACCTGTTACCTATTTCGATAAACGACAGCATGGGGAATTAATGAGTCGAGCAACAAATGATATCGAAACTGTGAGTGCTACTTTAAACACTTCCTTTATCCAGGTGTTTTCAAGTTTACTGACGTTAACAGGTACAGTGATTGTAATGCTAACCTTAAGTCCATTGTTAACATTGTTAACGATGCTGATTATTCCTTTCATGTTTATGGCAACTCGCTGGATTACTAAAAGAACAGGAAAGTTATTTAAGGAACAGCAAGCTGCGATAGGTGCTTTAAATGGAATGATCGAGGAGACGATTTCTGGGCAGCGGGTCGTGAAGGCATTTTCTCAGGAAGAACGAGTGAAGGACGAATTTCGCGAAAAAAGTGCACGTTACCGAAGAACCGGATTTTGGGCGCTTACTTATTCCGGTTTTATCCCTAAAGTGATGAACCTATTAAATAATATCAGCTTTGCTATTATCGCTGGAATTGGTGGACTATTAGCTTATAACGGTTATGTTTCAATAGGGACAATCGTTATTTTTACAGAATACTCCCGTCAATTTACACGACCTTTAAATGACTTGGCCAATCAGATGAATACAGTTTTATCAGCTATTGCAGGGGCAGAACGAGTTTTTTCAATTATGGATGAAAAGATGGAAGAGGATACTGGTATAGTCGATTATCAGCATAAGCTTTTAGGTGAAGTTGAATTCCGCAATGTTTCGTTTAAATATGAATCAGCTGAAGAAGCCTATACATTAAAAAATGTAAATTATCATGTGAAGCCTGGTCAAACGGCAGCATTAGTTGGAGCAACTGGTGCGGGAAAAACGACCATTATGCAGTTGATTGCTAGATTCTATGATGTAGAAAGCGGAGAAGTCTTGTTTGATGGTGTGAATGTTAAGGATATCAAGAGACAAACGCTAAGAAGTCAAATGGCCTTTGTATTACAGGATTCATTCCTATTTGAAGCAAGCGTTTATGAAAATATTCGTTATGGTCGGCTAGATGCAACAAAGGAAGAGGTTGAAGAGGCATGTAAGAAAGCAAATGCCCACGACTTTATTATGAAACTCCCAAATGGGTATGAAACGATTCTAAATGCTGATGGAAGCGAAATTTCACAAGGGCAAAAGCAGCTTCTCTCCATTGCCAGAGCCTTTGTAGCGGATCCGGTGATTTTATTGTTAGATGAGGCAACAAGTAGTATTGATACCTTGACAGAGCTGAAAATCCAACAAGCTCTAGAGGAACTGATGAGAGGAAGAACGAGCTTTGTAATCGCCCATCGACTTAATACGATTCGAAATGCAGATGTTGTATTTGTCATGCAGCAAGGGCAAGTGATGGAATCAGGAACACAGAAGGAATTAATGGAGCACAATGGTATTTATGCTAGCATGCTTAGTCAATCTGGTATTAAATGAATGCGCTAGGTAATTACATGTAATTCCTCAAAGGACCTTGCGACTGTATGAGCCTTCATCTAAAATGAGAAGCATAAGTTTAAGAATCGGAGAGTTTTATAAATGAACCTTTCAATCATTACGCAGTCGTTTCCAATCGATCTGGAAACTTATAATGAAATAAAAACGTTATGCGAATCGGCAATTCTTTCAGATAACTATAATTATAGTTCTGTTTTAAGTTTACAGGATTCTCTTAACTTTCATGTAAAGGGCTTTTTTGTCCTTGCCTATGATAATGAACAAGATCAGCTAGTTGGTGTAGCGAGTGCTACAGACCAAATGGGATTAAATACGTATGAATGGTCAATCTTAGTTGCCCCAATGTACCGCGATATTGGTTTGGATGAAGCATTGCTCAAAGTGATTGGTGATGGCTTGCATCAACGAGGGGCTGAGGGAGAATTAGCCTTAGTGATTGAAAATGATACACCCCGTCGTAGATTTGTAGAAAAGTATGGTTATTCCTATAGTTTTTCGGAAGCAACCTTAGAAGCGCATCCTGAAGAGATGGATTCACTTGAGTCCATTCATATTCGCCCATATTTAGAGGCTACCGATCAGGAGGCCTTAATAGAAATCTTTGGCAATGCCTTTGGGGATCTACGTGAAGAATCAATTGAGCTAATTCACTACAATACGATGTCAGAAGGTAGAGTGTTGTGGGTAGCCGAAATGGACGGAGAAATTGTGGGTACAGTTACTTCTTCCAAGGAAGGGAATGCCCAATCCATTTCAGCATTAGCCGTACATCCAGACAAACAGGGGCTAGGCGTAGGAACTGCCTTATTAAATTGGGTAAAAGATTTTGCAATGCGTAACGGCGACTCAATTGTCATGCTGGACGTAGAACTTGAAAACGAACGAGCTCTAGCAGTCTACGAAAAAGCTGGATTTATTAAATCAATGCAAGTCGATTATTTTGTCTATACAGGTGAGTAGGGGGATGCCCACAAATCAAGAAAGATTTGTGGGTGTTTTTTGTGTTGTGTAGAGGAGTATCCAATAAAATCCATCCAGTCAAATTTTGATCGCAAGAAACATAGAGAAGTCGTGATTGAGCATTCGTGTGAATTTGATATAATGAAGGAATGTGAAAAACTATAAAAGAGAGGTTAGTTGAATAGATTCATGGAAAATGAAAAAAATATGAGTCCCGCAAAATTAATGTGGAAAATGACTCGACCACATACATTAACGGCAACATTTGCACCTGTTATTTTAGGAACAGTGATTGCTTTATTTAATACTCAAATTGATTGGCTATTATTCATCGCAATGATGATTGCCTGTCTAGCTCTGCAAATTGCAACAAATCTATTTAATGAATATTACGATTTTAAACGAGGTTTGGATACAGCTGAATCTGTCGGAATAGGCGGCGGAATTGTACGTCATGGTTTAAAGCCTAAAAATGTACTAACAGTAGCTATTCTGCTATATGTATTGGCTGCTTTTATCGGTGTATATATTTGCGCGAATAGCAGCTGGTGGTTAGTGGTTATTGGATTATTTGGTATGGCTGTGGGCTATTTATACACAGGTGGCCCACTACCGATTGCTTACACACCATTTGGAGAATTATTTGCTGGTGCCTTGATGGGGACGGGCTTTGTATTAATTGCTTACTTTATTCAAGCTGGTGATTTAACGCTAACTTCAGTGTTGCTTTCAATTCCGGCGGGGATTTTAGTGGGTGGCATCAATATGGCAAACAATATCCGTGACATTGAAGAAGACACTAAAGGTGGACGCAAGACATTGGCCATTCTTCTTGGTAGAGATAAGGCTGTTCTTTCTTTAGCAGTTGCCTTTGTCATCTCATATCTTTGGATTACTGTTCTTGTTTTCATGGGCACAGTAAGTCCTTTTGCATTAGTTGTACTATTAAGTGTGAAGAAACCCATTTCAGCTATTCAAGGATTTAAAAAAGGTGAGAAAGAGCCGCAATTTATGCGAATTGCTATGAAATCAACAGCTATAACAAATACTCTATTTTCATTCTTATTATCAATCGGATTATTAATAAGTTATCTTTTTTAACAAAAACGTCTCTCTACAAAAGTAGAGAGCGTTTTTGTTTAGAAATTTAGAACGTGTAAATAATAGTGGGGCAGTGTTAATCAATGGATTGATTTTATCTCGAATTCGAGATAATATGGTTGTAAGGAATATTGGCTTTGGATTATCGATAAAAGGGGGAAGGGAAATGCCAACAATTTTAGGTCATCATCATATTTCCATGATTTCGAAAAATGCAAAGAAAAATGATGAGTTTTATAGACAAACTCTAGGGTTACGCAGAGTGAAAAAATCGGTCAATCAAGACGATCCATCCATGTATCATTTGTTTTTTGGAGACTTGGTAGGAAGTCCTGGTACAGGATTAACATTCTTTGAAATCCCAATGGTGGGAAGGACTCACCGAGGTACAAATGCGATTACCCAGATTGGACTTCTGGTACCGTCAGTAGAAAGTTTACATTACTGGAAATCACGCTTTGAAGAACTAAACGTAAAACACGATGAAATCTCGCGTTACGCAGGCAGAGAAGCGCTTTTCTTTGAGGATCCAGAAGGCTTGCGTATGATTCTTGTGAATAACAAAGGCGAGGAAGTACCAGAGTTCTGGGCAACGTGGGATCAATCGAACGTGCCAAGGGAACATCAAATTTTAGGGATGGGTACTATCGAAATTACTGTTAAAAATGCTGGTAAACTAGAGCGAACATTGACTGAACTATTTGGTTTTATTGTACTGGAGCGTACGGAGGAGCAAATCCTTTTACAATCGATTGAAGGGCAGGCATTTGGTGAAATTTTAGTGAAGGAATTGGATGGTCCAAGCGAGAAGCCAGGCCGTGGAAGCATACACCATCTCGCGTTACGCGCAAAAGACGATGAGGAATTAGCCTATTGGGATGAACAAGTAAAAATGCGCGGATTCCGTTCTTCTGGTATTGTAGATCGTTTTTACTTTAAGAGTCTCTATTTTAGGGAGTCCAATGGCATCCTTTTTGAAATTGCTACTGACGGTCCAGGATTTACAGTCGATGCAGAGGTGAAAAACTTAGGTGAGGAACTAGCTCTACCTCCATTCCTGGAAGATAGAAGACAAGAGATTGAAAATAAATTAGAACCACTTGATTGATAGATGAAGCCGTGCCAAATTTAATTGGTACGGTTTTGCTTCTTATATGGAAATAAGCCTATATGGGCTTTGAAATAATAGTCTTTCATTTAATATGCTAAACCTTAAATATGTATTCGCATATCCTAGTCACATGCTCACACCTTTCTTTTTCTATTTTCATAGAGTAGGACAAAGGGAGGTGAAAAATAATGTTCTTCTTAATTCTGGCAGTGTCTTTAATAACTTTGGGGCTAGTGATGTATGGTATTGGCAAATTAACAAAGAGAGGATGGCTGAAACATCTTGCTGTAATTCCGGTTATTGCTGGTATTGTGCTTCTATTAATTGTAGTATACTACTTGTTCACTTTAGGAACGCTACCTACATCACTAATATAAGAGGAATAGTGAAAGGGTGACCGTAACAAAATGTTCGGATCACCCTTTTTATTATGCCTTGAATAGTGTATCTATCGCTAAAATATCATCATTTGATAGCTGCACATCCAGAGTTTTTAAATTATTCAGCACTTGCTCCGGGTTTTTAGCACCTGGAATGATGGCTGTAACTGCTTCCTGATTCAAGTACCAAGCCAAGACAACATGGGAAACATCTACTCCTTTTTGATGAGCGATATTCCGAACCTGCTCTACTTTCGCTAGATTTTTTGCAAAAACCTCTTCTTGGAAATAAGGAAGTCTTGTACGGAAATCATTGAAAGTGGACTTCGTTGTATATTTTCCAGTAAGTAAACCAGAAGCTAGTGGGAAGTAGGGTATGAAAGAAATGTTATTTTCAACTGTATAAGGGAAATAGGTTGATTCAGCTGAACGGCTCAATAAATTATATTCTCCTTGTACAACATCCACATAGCCATCCTTATTTGCTTCTTTTAATTGTTCAGTTGAGAAATTAGAAACGCCTATAGCACGAATTTTCCCCTCATCCTTTAATTGTTTTAATGTCCCGATTGCTTCATCCTTAGGTGTAGCTTCATCCGGATAGTGGATATACAGTAAATCGATATAATCAGTTTGAAGACGTTTCAAACTTTTCTCAACTTCACTACGTAAAAAGGCAGGTGAATTATCGATTACTGTCTGGCCATCCACAAATTTTTGAGCAATCTTTGTTCCGATAATGACATCGTGACGTTTACCGCTTTCTTTTAATACTTCAGCAATTAATTCCTCTGAACGTTCGGGTCCATAACTAAAAGCGGTATCGATAAAGTTCATACCGTTATCAATGGATGTCCGGACTAAATCCTTACCGATCTCCTCATCTAAATTTGGGTATAGATTATGTCCCCCAACAGCATTGGCTCCTAACCCGATAGGATTTACAAAAAGCTCTGATTTTCCTAGTTGAACTTTATTTACCAAGATAGCACCCTTCTTTCTTAAATTTTTTTATTATCTTAAGCAGATCTTGTTAGTAGATTGTTAGATTTCTAAAGTTCATTTTAACCATTTTATTCCATAAAATAAACTAATCAGATTCGAAAGAGGAGTTCAGAAATAATGCTTTTCCTTTAAAGGTGTCGATTTTGGTGGATTAATGGTAGCTTGAAAACACATCCGAATTGTAGTGCGGAAATTTAGTTCGATGAAATTTTATGGCTTCATAGATGTTGGTGTAATAACACGCAGTATTCAAATTTTTGTCAACCTTGGTTGACGAATAGGCTAAATTTGTAAGGGCTAATTGTCGATATGTGAAACTAATTTTAAAATTTTATAAAGAAAGCGATTTAATAGTAGGGAAATTTACATGACCAATCCCAAAGTATAGTTAATAAGCTTCAATGGTCTGGAATTTTTGTCAACCTTATTGACGATATTGTTATATGAATAAAATCCTCATGTCGATTAGGGTAGGAAAGATAATTAATCTATTGTTATAGTTATTAGAATTGTGGGTTTTTAAAAGCGAGTTCATTTATAGTTGACCTAATTAAGGTGGGTGACGGAATTTTTGTCAACCTTGTTGACGGTATAACTATAGTAGAAAATAAAATTGTCGAGAAAGAGAAACTATTATTTAATTTACTAACATACTAAAAGTTAAAGTAGGAAATATGAATAGCTCCCTTTCTAGGTTGATATATTAAATCGAGGTGCTGGAATTTTTGTCAACCTGGTTTACCAAAAAAGTATATTATTGATAGTTGTGTGTCGTATGATGGCATTTAAAATATCCATTGCTGATAAAAAATGAATAGCTAAAAACAATTCGACATTATTAAAAGTTCAATGCTAGAGGCATGTAATTAGATTTATTGTCCATTATTTCTTACAATGAAACTAATTCCGATAGCATTGATATGTTTTTTGTATGGACCATATCTGGGGATGCTTATAGAGAAGGGAGTCTTCAAAGATGAAATTAAGTGTATTAGATCAAGCACCAATAACGAGCGGGAATACCGCATCAGATGCTTTAGCAAAAGCAGTAGAATTGGCGGTTGTGGCAGAGGAGTTAGGCTATGAGCGAATTTGGATGGCTGAGCATCACAACACAAAGGGGTTTGCTAGCTCAGCACCAGAAATTACAGCTTCGTATATTGCAGCTAAAACCAATCGAATTCGAGTAGGCACTGGTGGAACAATGATTATGCACTATTCTCCATATAAAATTGCTGAAGTGTTTAAAACATTAAGTGCACTAGCGCCGGGCCGAATAGATTTCGGAGCAGGCAGGGCTCCTGGGGGCGATAATTACGCCATGTATGCATTAGCTGAAGGACGCCAACCACAAGTAAATAATTTGTATGAAAAGCTGCAATGGACTTTGGATTTTTTAAATGAACAAGCACCACAAAATCCATATTATCAAAGAGTGATTGCTTCACCTTCTAATATCGTTCTTCCACAAAGCTGGTTACTTGGTTCAAGCGGAAATAGTGCTGTACAAGCTGGGAAAATGGGATTGGGTTACTCCTATGTCCAATTCTTTAATGGCTATATGAATAAAAAGGTGTTTGATGCCTATAAATCGAACTTTATTCCATCACCATTTATGGAGAAGCCTGAAATAATCGTATCCTATTTTGTAACCGTTGCAGAGAGTAGGGAAGAAGCTGAGTATCAAGCAAAGCCGGCTGATATTGCTCGGCTTTTATTTAATCGAGGACAGGTAGATTTACTGAGAATGACCCCGGAAGAAGCAAAGGATTATCCATTAACCGAAATGGATCGTATGTGGATTGAGGAAAACAGAAACCAACACTTCGTTGGTACACCTCAAGAAGTAGCAGACCTATTACTACAAGAACAAGAAGAATACGGGTTTGATGAAGCGATGATTTGTACAATCCCACATTCACAAGATGCAAGATTGAATGTGTACCGTTTGTTAGCGAAGGAATTAATGTAAGGTGATCATATTGAAACACTTGGATGACATCAATCCAAGTGTTTTTGTTACGCAATTTTTGATTTTTACATTTTCCCTTTTTTAATCCATGTCCAGATTCGATAGCTGCCAAATAAAGAGACGGATAAAAGCAAAAACAACATAACGAAATAGATTGAAAGCCTATGTATCTCTTCTAATCCTTTCAAATTACTTATTACAAAGAACGTTAGACCAAAAGCCATTAAGTAACAAAATACGTTAGGAATAATCCAAGCTAGTCTTAACTTTCTATTCAAATAGACACCTCTTTCATAATTAGTTGAATTGGTGTAAAATTTCAACCACTTCGATTTTTCCGTTAATCAAAAGTTCAGGGAGGTTGTTTTGCACATTCCCTTTCCAGTACGCTCGAGCTTGCTCGAATTTTTTATCAAAAGGAGCACCATCTTCCTTTGGTAGAAGGTTTCCATCACCTTCGAAACAGTCTCCGATTACATTTAATTTAACAATTTGCAAGACCTTTCGTTTATAAAAGGTAAATAAATCTTTCCATTTCAAAGCATCTTCATAGGTTTTGGCTGCATATAAACAACTTAGTCTTGAAGGGTATTCAGGATATTCTTGTCGTCTTACCATTTCGACGATCAATTCTCTTATCGCTCGAATAGTTTTACTTGTATACTTCATAGCAACATCAGTGTCTTCTTTATTTAGGTGCAGACCTTCAATTGTATGTTGATTTTGTAGAATCTGAAAAAAATCTTCACCTTTGGAATTCAATTGTTCACCTTCGAAAAAGAAATGATAGAGGGTATTATATTGGTTTTGGTCAAAGTTAATTACTTGCCCTAGCTTCATTTCTTTTCTTGTGACTACATGGTATACGAAAAATCCGCTCTCTTTCAAAAGTAGCCCTCCAATCCTGAATTTCCATTTTTGAATTATACTGGTTCAGAGAAGTTGATGATAGAGTTATTTAGTGTGTGAGGGGAGGGGGATATGATCATTAACTATATATGTAAGCATATAAATTCCCTTTACATTACCAGTATTAATATTGAAAGAAAGTTATTTCGTAAACAAGGTTGACGAAAATCTTGAGGGGTGGGGTGATAATGCCAATGATTACGTTCATTTTGGAATCTACCGGTTTGAAAATGCTTTAGTAATAGAACAATATAAGGAGATCCTATTTCAAGAGATGAATGGGCGTTCTTGTTATAGTGAGAGAGCATTCTTGTAAACAAGGTTGACGAAAATTCCGTAGGGTAGATTGATTCTATCAGCTCTGAAGGGGAGAAGTTTTGATTTTAGATTGAGAATATTAGTTTGGTAGTAGAATTTTTTCTAACATTCGATTTGAAGCTAGAGCTTGAAGAGCTTTTATTATAGAAATAAATCTTTAACGTAAACAAGGTTGACGAAGAAAACCTAGGGTGAAGTTATTTAAATAACGATGAAAGCGTGTAACAAAATAGTAGGTTATTTTATTTTGTTATTTGAATATAAAAGTGGCCTACTTTCCTTAGTAAGCAAATGTAATCATCCAATAAAAAGCATCTCCAGTTGTTAAACAAACTTAACAAGCTGAAAATGCTTTTTATTTTATCTTCCCTTTATTAACAAATACATAAAATAAGGTGCCCCGATAAGCGATACAATTAAGCCCACTGGAATCTCGGCAGGAGCCATAAACATTCTTCCGAGAGTGTCTGCGAGTAGTAAGAATAATGCTCCTGCTAGAGCTGTTAGAGGAATCAGCCTTTTGTGATTTGCTCCAACAAGTCTACGGACGATTTGTGGGATGATTAAACCTAAAAATGTAATGCCTCCTCCAACTGCTACACATGTCCCGGCTAAGATTACCGCAATGCTTAAAAGGAGTCGACGCTCACGTTCGATTTTCATTCCTAATCCAATACCTATCGAGTCGTTTAGATTTAGGATATTTAAATAGTTTGATTTATAAATGGCAAGAGGGATAAAGACAAAAATCCAGGGACATAAAGCTAACACATATGTCCAATTTGTTCCCCAAATGCTGCCGGAAATCCAAACTAAAGCAGCTGTAAAATCCGCTGGCTCCATTTTCATTTGAAAAATAATTAGTCCTGCATTGAAGGCGGCGTTCACACCAATACCAACTAAAAGCAAGCGCGAAATGGTAACGGATCGATTTTTCATCGAAAAGAAATAGATGAAAATTGCGGCCAAAAACGCTCCGACTAAAGCAGTAAGCGGCATGATAAAAATCGCTAATGGACCTGAAAAGAATGCAGTCCCTTGGAAGAAGAACATATAGAGTACAACTGCCAAGCCTGCTCCAGCATTAATTCCAAGAATACCTGGGTCAGCTATCGGATTTTTTGTTACGCCTTGCAAGATAGCGCCAGATACAGCAATTCCCGCACCTACTAATAATGCAATCACAATTCGCGGCAGTCGGAACTGGAGAATTGTCAGCTCATTTGCAGCAGTGCCGTTCCCAGTTAACGTTGCGTACACTTCAGAAATAGGAATATGTATATACCCTGCATTAATGCTGAATAATACAAGGGCAATGATTAGTATCAAAAATAATGTCATGTAACTTGTAAATTTTCGTGAATTGATCCGTTGTGAGTTCAATTTAAAGTTCTCCCTTCTTTTCTAGCTAAGTAAAGAAAGAAAGGTACACCAACTAGAGCTGTGATTGCTCCAACGGGTGTTTCAAATGGAGGATTTACCATTCGCCCAACAATATCAGCTCCTAGAAGTAATAGCCCTCCTAGAATGGCTGAGCATGGAATGATAAAACGGTAATCCAGACCGACAAAGAAACGTGTAATATGTGGAATGACTAAACCGACAAATCCAATCATACCAGCAATGGAAACAGCCGCTCCAGTTAATATTAAGACAGTAATTGTACCGAATAATTGTATACGAGTTGTATTTTGCCCTAAACCTTTGGCAATATCCTCTCCCAGGCTCAATACTGTAATGGATCGAGACAAGAATATGGCCAATACTAAACCTATACCAATAGCGGGAAAAGCAAAGGTTAAATGATGCATTTGAATACTAGAAACCCCACCAGCATAGAAAAAGCTAATATCTTTAGCGATATCAAATCGAATACTAATGATGGTCGATAGCGAGGTTAGTAAGGATGTTATTGCCGAACCTGCTAATACTAAGCGGATAGGAGTAATCCCACCCTTAGCCAACGCAACCATGCCAAATACTAAAAATGCACCTACACCAGCTCCTATAAACGAAAAAAGTATAAGTGATTGATATGGCAGGGATGGTAGAATGGCCATAGCAAGTGAAAGTACAAAGGAAGATCCAGCTGTAACGCCCATGATAGAAGGGGAAGCAAGCGGATTTTTCGTCATACCTTGCATAATGGCACCTGAAACTGCTAATGCTGCACCTACAGCAATTGCTGCAATGGCACGCGGAATTCGCAACTCTCTGATAATCACATGCTGGGAGTTGCTATCATCAAAGTGAAAAATACTTTCAACAATGGTAGCGACATTGATGGAGCTAGCCCCATATAAGATTGACGTAATGCCAAGGAATATAAGTGATAAGATACCCACACATCCAAGTATCAATGAAACATAGGGTTTTCCTTTTAAGGTGTTATGTAAATGTTGAGATATCTTTTTTGGCTGAGCCATACTTAAAAGCCTACTTTCTTTATACCTATATGAAAAATTGTTGACTATCTTGATTATTTAGCATTTAATATAAATGATAATCATTATCAATGAGTAAAACCAAACTAAATTTTAACATATTATCAGGAGGATTAAAATGGGCATTTTCTTTAAATCAACTAAGCCTTTAAAAATAGTATCTTTTGGTGTTTTGGCGTTAGCCTTAGCTGCATGTGGAGATAAAGCTGAAGAAACACCAAAGACAGATGATTCAAATACAGCTGAAGTATCGACGGAAAAAGCAGGATCAGAAACTCGTACTCTTACTGATGCTTTAGGAAACAAAGTTGAAGTACCTGGCAATCCACAACGTGTCATAGCATCCTATTTGGAAGATCCATTATTAGCCCTAGGGGTTACACCTATCGCACAATGGTCGGTAAAAGATGGGTCAAGTACTCAACGCTACTTACAGGATTATCTAAAAGATGTTGACTTAATCAATCACGATCTTCCTTTTGAAGAAGTACAAAGCTTTGAGCCAGATTTAATCATTATGGACTCAGCTAGCATGGTAGAGGGCGGAAAGTATGCTCAATACAGTGCGATTGCTCCTACATATGTTATTGGAGCTGAGTTAAATAATGATTGGAGAGAAGAGCTTAAAACAGTAGGTAGCATCTTTGCAATGGAAGATAAAGCGGAAGAAGTAATCTCTGATTACGAAACAAAAGCGGAAGAAGCAAAAGCTCAAATTGAAGAAAAAGTTGGCCAAAAGTCAGCTGCTGCTATTTGGTTAGTAGGAGGAAGCTTCTTTGTCGTAAATCAAGAGCTATCAAGTGGCGATGTACTTTATAATGATTTAGGATTTAAAGTGCCGGCAGTCGTAGAGGAAATTTCAGCTAACGCCGAGAACAACTGGAATGCTGTTTCTCTTGAGAAATTAGTTGAGCTGGATGCAGACTACTTATTCTTAGTAAACAGTGATGGCAGTGAAAATACAACTTTAAGCGACGCATTGTGGAAAAGCATCCCGGCGGTAAAAGCAGGGAATGTGTATGAATTTGGTCCAGAAACTAGCTGGTTATATACAGGTGCGATTGCGAACGGTCAAATTATTGACAATGTTTTAGAAAGTGTAGCGAAATAACAAATGAAAAGTACTTGCTGGAATCAATCCGGACAAGTACTTTTTGTTTTATTGATAAAGCAATTTTGTAAATCAAGTTGACAAAAATTTGAAATACTAGAATTATCATATCAAGTCTCATTAATCGTCTTTTTTTAAAATGGAAATGTATTTTGTTATTGTAAAATTAAAATAGTTTTTTTTCATGGAGCAAGTCAATCGGAATAAATAATCCAACTCGTCCGTGAGATGGATCTTTAATCGTGGCAAAAATAATTCCAATTACTTGCCCTTCAAGGTTAATAACTGGACTTCCACTATTACCACGATAGACGGGCGCATCTAACATTAATACTTTTTCTTCCCAATCTGAAAGCTGCTTGTAATCAATTACCTTCCCTTCATTGGCTATCCCGGTAAAATACAAAGGGTTTCCAATAAAGTAAATGGATTCATTTTGAGTGGGCGAATACGAATCGGCCAGTGTTAAGTAGGGGAGTTCTTCACCGTCCACTTTAAGAATAGCTAAATCAATGTCAGGATAGGTCTCAATAACCTCACCTTTATAGAGGCTTTCATCCGGGAAGATGACTGTAATGGTAAGGGCATCTTCAATCACATGATCATTCGTTACAATATAACCGTCCTCAGTTATGGCAAAACCTGTTCCTTTTCCATCATTCGTTTGAATTTCAACAACAGCTTCTTTATAGCGTTGAATATCTTCCTGACCAGAGAGTTTTGTAGATACCTTTAAAAACTCAATAGCCGGAATTGAGAAAATTTCTAAAATCACGGCAAATGTACTAAAGGCAAGCATTGCTGCCATTATCCAGGCAAAAAGGCGAACAGGCTTTGAACGTTTCTTTGTTTCATGCACCCCGGATAATCTTTTTTCCCGTTCCTTTTCTAAAGCCTTTTTTTGTTCTTCCAGGACTAATTCAATCAATTCTTCTTCGCTGATTGGTTCAAATTCGTTCTGTTTATCTTTATCCATTGTCGCCCCTCCTTGCACGTAGCCCTTTCCTTTATGATATCTGAAATCAGAGTTGTTTGGAAACTTCTGATAAGCTCATAGAAAGGTATCTTTTTAGAGTGGACTTGAAACGGAAATAAATATGTGACATAATACAAGACAATTGGATTATGAGAAAAGTTTTCTAGGGTTCCGTATCGATTGATCGATAGACTGGTCCGAGAGAAAACTACGCATAGCGTGACACGGAAGGATAAAAGCCTGGGAGATATTTTTTAATATCTTCCAGGCTTTTTTATTTTAATTTAGGAGGGATTTCACATGAAGGCGTGGTTCAAGGTTTTACTGGCATCATTGCTAGAAGTATTTTGGGTTATTGGTTTGGCCCATGCAGATGAGATTTGGGAATGGATAGGTACGATTATAGCAATCGGAATCTGTAATTATTTATTGATTAAGGCAACCTCAACCCTTCCAACAGGTACGGTCTATGCAGTATTTGTAGGTTTGGGGACTGCTGGAGCGGTTCTTTCTGAGATTCTGTTCTTTGGCGAACCATTTAACATTATTAAAATACTATTAATTGTTTTGTTACTAGTTGGTGTGATTGGCTTAAAGCTTGTAACAGATGATAAAAAGGAGGAGGAAGCATAATGGCATGGGTCGCTTTAATCGTAGCAGGGTTATTTGAAACTTTTGGGGTAGCCATGTTGAATCAATATAGTGTCAGTCGTAATTGGAAGCCGCTTGTATTTTTAGCGATTGGTTTTGGTATTAGCTTGTTTCTTCTGGACTACTCTATGCACACAATTTCAATGGGCACAGCCTATGCAATCTGGACTGGAATCGGGGTTGTCGGAGGTACAATCGTAGGGATGCTTTTTTATGGGGAATCAAAAGATTGGAAAAGAATAATATGTATTTTCATTATTTTATGTGCGAGCATTGGGTTGAAAATTGTTTCATAAAGCTGAACAAAATTTTGAGGATATGTTCCCTCGGGGTTTTGATTCTTGAGGTTACAGATCCCATTAAAATAGATATACACTATCTTTGTGAATTCTTTTGTCTTTGGGGCTTCGATTAAATGAAAAGATACGAACGTGGAGGGGAATGAAGCCTCAATGGTGGTTAGCCTGCTCGTTTGATGTTATAAACCGGCTAAAGAGCATACTTTCTTAAAAGAATAGTTAGGTATGCAAATTACTAAGTTCATATGCTCGCTTCATTCAAGTAGAGAGTAAATAATTCAAATTTGGTTAGTCTGGATACTTCAAAATTGCATCGAGGGTTGTGTACTATTCATTTTGCTTTAAGACCTCTAGTCTATTTAGGGCGGTTTCAAGCTCATCTTTAGAGAGTTGTTTTGAAGCAAATAAGGAATACAACACAGCAAAGGCTATGGATGATAAATCGATGTTAATTTTTATATCAATATCGGAATTCCCACTATTGCTAATCTCTGAAGTATTATTATTTTTTGTTTCATGGTTAGGCTCTTTTTCTGTTTTATGTTGGTTAACTAAATCTGAAAGTGCATCTGCCAACATTTTAGAAAGTGGATGCTTCTCATTTGATGAATCATCATCTAATCTCGTCTCCTGTAAACTTTGAATCGAGTTTATGAGAGATAAAATTTGTCTTTCCTGTTGTTTTGATTTTATAGTAGACGTTCTTTTCTGATCCATTATTTTTTCCCCCATTCATTTAGAGTTTATAGATGCCAACTTTAATAGTGAGAGATTGGGATAAATTATTATCCCAATCTCTTCAATTTAATTAGTTAACCTAATAGAGAATGTTCATTTTCGTTTTCATTCTCGTTCTCATTCTCTGATTCAGACTCAGATTTAGCATTTACATTGAAATGGAAACGGAACTTTACATCAGAATTTCCACTGAAAATTGTTTTAGCAGTGTTACTATTTTTTAGTTCAGTTTCATTTTCATTGTCGTTATCGATTTCACTATCAACTTTGTTATCATTTTTAACTGCAGCCTCAGCTTCTGCTGCCGCTTTCATGATTTCAGTTCTATTGTTATTAATTAGTGCCATTTTGTAATCTCCCTTCTAAGTTGTTTTTACTATCTTTGCAGATGGAAAACGAATAGATTAGAAGTGAACCAAACTATTCGTTAATTTAGAGAATTAACCGAATAAAGAATGTTCATCTTCATTCTCATTTTCATTCTCGTTTTCTGATTCAGATTCAGATTTCGCATTTACGTTGAAATGGAAATGGAATTTTACATCTGAGTTTCCACTGAAGATTGTTTTAGCAGTATTACTGTTTTTTACTTCAGTGTCATTTTCATTGTCATTATCAATTTCGCTCTCAACTTTGTTAGCATTTCTAACTTTTGCTTCAGCTTCAGCTTCTGCTTTAGTAAGCTCAGTTCTATTATTGTTTACTAATGCCATGTTTTAACCTCCTTTCATTATTAACTGCCTTGCATATACAAGATATTCAGTATCGTTAAAGGGAAGTAGATAGATGTACTATAGGAAAAAAATAATATGAAATATTTAAAAAGCAATTTTTTTAATGATTTGAGTGATATTTATACTAACGTGAAGATGATTAGAAAGTACAAGTTATAGTATCTTTAATATTTATTTATTAATTTGGGTGAATGAATAAGGAGTTTTCCATGGCTGGTTTTTACTTATCAACTTCAGAGGAAGGGAATAGGGACATGTTAAGGGTAAAAGGATAAAATGTTCACTAAAACATACACTGGAAAACAAAAACACATACTATTGGATGTTTATCTAGAGGATTACTTTTAATATAAAATAAAGGTAGAAATCGCCATATTTGAGGAGTGGAAAAGATTGAGTAAGCATCATTATTTTCTAGCAGCCAAGCTTCCAAAAGAAGTGAAGGACTATTTAAAAGAGTGGGTAGAGAAAAATAAAGCAGATTTTCCATTCGCAAAATGGGTCCATCATGAGGATTACCATATCACCTTAGCATTTTTAGGCTTTGCTGAAGAAAGCATGAAACAAGAAGTGCTCAATACAATGTCACAAACTTTAATAGAAGAAAGTCCATTCATCTTAACATTAAATAAGATAGGAACGTTTGGGCCGCACAAGAAACCACGTATTTTTTGGGGAGATGTAGAACAATCAGATAGTCTGAATCAGGTTCAAAAGAAGGTTCATCGCCAGTGTATGGAAATCGGTTTTCAATTGGATAAAAAACCGTTTAGGCCCCACATTACATTAGCTCGGAAATGGCAGGGTGAAAACGATTTTGACATAGTAAAGCTAGAAGAATTCGAAGACCGTCTTTCATTTACAGTTGATGAAGTTGTACTTTATGAGACTCACTTGGATAAAACACCAAAATATCATGAATATGCTCGCTTTTCATTAGCATAAAGGGGGATAAGGCAGCTTCAAATCTCTGTTGCAAAAAAAGAGGTATGGTCGATAAAGAACCACACCTCTTCTTATTAGTTGGCATTATTTAAAACTTCGCTTATATCATCCCAAGCATAAACGAGTTCGTATAGAATTTTTCCGCCAATCTCGATTTCAACACGATCCAGTAATTGCCCCCCAATTGCCCTGTAAAAGTCTTTAGCCGGATTGTCTTCTAGAACGAAGAGAATCATGGATCGGAATCCTAAAGCATGAACACCTCTAACAATGGCTTCAAAGAGTAATCTGCCAATTCCTTGACTCTGATATTCTTCTAATATATAGATAGCAGTTAGTTCGCCGGGATAGTCGTCGTATTCTCCGTTAACGGCCCTTCCTCCAGATGCAAATCCAATAATCTCACCACTGCGAGTTTCTGCTATATAAACATAGCATTGTGGAATAATTTGTTTCCAAATGCTTTCTTGATGCTCATACGACATATTTCTTAAATAATCCTCAGGAACAATATTTTTATACGTAGTTCGCCATGTATCTACTTGAACTTTGGCTATCGCTTTTGCATCTTCTAATCTAGCTGCTCTAATCTTCATAGATATCCCCCTATTAATTCAATACGACTTGGCGTATTTACGACTCACGCGAGCTTTCGTTTCAGGTAATACATTTGTGCTTCATATTTATGCGGTTCCCGCGGAATTTTCCATCTGAATAATCTTGTTAGCCACTAGATATAACTCTACTCAGTTGGGGCTTAAAATCACCCACGGCATGGAATATACTTTTTAACTTAACTCAATCCCGACTTACAGAAATAGGGGACCTTTTGTGTCTATCAAAGTGTACACAAAAGCTAGATAAAGTTAATAATAATCCAGTTTAATAGAGAAAAAAAGTTGAATTACTCATAAAATTAATATACTCCAAACAGAACTTCTCCTGAAGGCTTTCTCCTAGTTCTCGTGTATAATAGTTATAAGTGATCAAAAAAGTTAAACTTAATAGGCATATAATAGGAGTGAAAGCACCAGTGATAGAATGGATTCTGATTATTATCCTTGTTGCGTTAATCGTGTACCGATTAACACCGGCCAAGGGGGTTAAAACAATCACTACAGAGCAGCTAAAAACAGTCTTACACGATCCGGATAAAGTATTTGTAGATGTTCGTTCTCCGATTGAATATAAAGCGCAACATATTCAACAGTTTCAAAATATTCCGCTAAAATCCAAATTTAAAGATTTACCAAAGGATAAAGAAATAGTAGTTATCTGCCAAACAGGAATTAGAAGTAATCAAGCTTGCAAAAAATTAAAAAGACGTGGCTACAAGAATATAACGAATGTTCGTGGAGGTTTAAGCCACTGGAATTTTAAGGGGGAGAAGTAAGGTGAAAGAAATTACACCTCAAGATGTGCAAAGCCGTTTAGAGAACGGTGAAAAGTTAAACTTAATTGATGTGCGTGAAGTTGATGAAGTTCAAGCAGGTCATATTCCGGGTATTACACATATTCCGCTAGGGCTACTCGAATTCCGTACTAATGAACTGGATAAAAATATACCATATATTATGGTTTGCCGTTCAGGTGGTCGAAGTGGCAAGGCGACAGAGTTTCTACAAAGCCAAGGATTCGATGCAACAAATATGAGTGGTGGTATGATTGCTTGGGAAGGCGAAGTAGAGTAAAACCATTTTCTTATTAACGAAGTTCTAGTTTTTTACCAGGTCTAATTCAAATTTTTTGGATTAGGCCTTACTTTTTTAGAGAGTACTTCTTTCTTGGAAAGGCCGATTTAAAAAAGAAATTGTAAAAACTATCACATGAGATGCATAATATAGATCTTTTTTTAATATATTTAAATAAAGGAGTGATCTAATATGCGAATTCCTGCCTTACCTCAATCCAAGGATATTGATCTCAAGAGAAGAAGAGTGTTATTCAAGCTTCTTCGACAAATATTTTCAAAAAGAGCGGCAAAAAAGCGTTCCTTCGTCCGAATTCCACCAAGAAAATAAAAGCTGTTCCTAGTCTTAAAGGACTTTGAACAGCTTTTATCTATTTCGAGATTTTCTTCTTCTTACTCTTTTTTTACTGTTCCAGATACTTCGTTAAGTAAAAAGACGTCTAACCCTGGTCCAACTAAATACAATTCGTGCATGGCGCGAGTTAAGGCAACATATAGAAGCTTTCGGTCAATGGCAGTATCAAAGTAAGGGATGTCAAATGCTGCGATGATGACTGCATCAAACTCAAGTCCTTTTGCCAGGTGACTTGGGAGAACGAGAAGCTTTGCACCGCCTAACTCTGATTCTTCACTCAACATTTCAGCAGGAACGCCTGCCTGGTTTAATAGCTTCGTATAATTTGTGGCTTCAGCTGTTGTTTTACAAATAAGTGCAATCGATTTATGACCATTTTGACCAATAGACTGGTATAATTCGTTGATTTTCTCTGATTCAAAGCTGTCAGCCTGCACAAAGGTAGGTTCATGGCCGTGTCGAACAACCGGTTCAACTAATGGCAAATCTTCATCCATTTTCATGAGAATTTTATTAGCTACTTCCATTATTTCAATTGTCGTTCGATAGCTTTTTTGCAAAGTAAAGTAATTTGCGCGAGGGAACAGCTCAAGTACAGAATCCCATTCCGTCAAAGAACGATAACTATGAATTCCCTGTGCTAAATCTCCAACCATTGTAAACATGTCAGTATCAAGCCCACTTTGTAAGGCGGCTAATTGGAATAAGCTATAATCCTGAACTTCGTCGATAAAGACTACTCGCATCTTCCATTGATTCTCGATGCCTTTGATTTTTGCATGCAAGTAATAAAGAGCGGCTAAATCCTCTAATGCCCATCTTTCTTTTATATGGGCCTGCAAAAATTTCTCCTGTTGATCAAAAGTCCACTCTGGTGCAAGTTCTTGTAGGAGCTGTCGGTCGGTTAAAAGCTTTCGATACATTTTTTTGATTTTTGCTTTCTCGAACCGTTTCATATATGAAGTGGCCGTCGATTTTACTTCCGCCGTGATTTTAGGAATTCGTTCATCACGCTCGTCTATGAATTTTGTGACGGTTTCGCGTCTTTTGTCCGGGTCGCGAAGGCCACTTAAAGCTTTCCCAATCATATCTTCGTAACGAGTATTTAACGACGAAAGAACAGACTTGGATTTTCGTTTTACTTCCGTTTGCACAACTTTTTTGATGCGTTCAATACGCTTTTCAATAGGCATGTAGGCAAACTCTTCCAAAAATAGCTTCTTCAAGTGACTTCCGCGCATAATCCGGTATTTTTCTATAAATACATCCTCATTAAACAAACTTGCTAGATTTCGCTCGTGAACTTTGAGATAACGGTCAAGTAGTTCGCGGTAAAATAGTGATCCTTTAATTTGAGGGATGTTGAAAGAGGGAAGTCCATCAAGCCCTTCCTCAACAATTGTTTCAAGCTGCTCGTTAGGATTTTGTAATTTTAATTTGACTCCTGTAGCATTTTGGACGTATTCTGCATAGGTTGTTTGGCAAATTTGTTCCACACCCAGCTCTGGCAATACGTCACCAATATATTCGATAAATAATTTGTTTGGTGCTAGGATCATTAGTTGTTCAGGGTTAAAATGTTCGCCCATCGTATATAGGAAGTATGAGATTCGGTGAAGAGCAATGGTTGTTTTTCCACTTCCGGCAGCTCCTTGTACGAGAATCGGCTGTTTTAAATGGGCGCGGATAATTTCATTTTGTTCTTTTTGAATGGTTGCGACGATTTCGGTCAATCGCACATCGGCCTTTCCAGATAATGCCTCTTGCAACAAATCATCATTTGTTGTTAAATCAACATCCTGAAAGCTCAAAAGCTCGCCATCTTCAATTTTATATTGCCGTTTCGAGAATAAATGCCCAGTATAAACTTCATCACGTACCGGATAAGAAATTTCACCGAGACGACCGTCGTAATAAACATTTGCCACGGGAGAACGCCAATCCACAATAATGGGCTCAAAGGTTTCGTTATGGAAAAGAGAGGTTTTGCCAATATACAAAAGCTCCTCAAGCTCTCCTGTTCGTTGGAAATGGATGCGGGCAAAGTAAGGCTTTTTCTTAACGGCTTCTAAGCTTTCTTTTTGATTTAAAGCTAATTCGAAAAAACGAGAGTTCGTTAAAATATTGATGTAACTATCACTGGAATCGATATATTCAAGGTTCGCCATCGATTCTTTAATCTTGTCTTGAACAGCTTTTAAATCCCTTTGTGAAGCCTCAAGAAGCTCCCCCATATACTGTTTGGTATATTCTAATCGTTCCACTTCTTTTTGGAAATCAGGATGCTGAATAGTGTTTTGTTCATATTGCTCGGCCACTTAAGATCAATCCTCCATTCATTAAGTAATAACGTGCAAAAAAAGCTAGATATTAATCTTACTAAATTTTCCTTATGAAGTGAAGTTTTGTATAAAGTTTTTTCAGATAATTCATGTGAACGAGTAATGCGAGAGTATATGAGAAAAAGGGGAGTGTGTAAGTACTCAGCTTAAGGTAAATAAAAGCCGCTTCCAGAATGTAGATTGGAAACGGCTATTACTATTTTATTGAATGCTGAGTATTAAGGAAAGGTAGCCGGTAAAAACAAGAAATATCCCCATTATAAAGGTCATAATAACGGGCATTTTCTTTATGAAAGAAAGAATCATTAATACCAAGAACAAAAGAGTCAAAACACCTAACATAATTGCTGTTGCATTTGGTGCAAATTGAACACTCATATTTTGATGAATTTGCCCTTGGTAGAGTATGTTAAATAGTTGCGAGACATTGTTGCTCGAAATAGCTGTTTCCCTTGGCGGCGATTGTTGCCCTAGTGCAGCAGTCGCGGAAAAAATGAGCAGCATAAGTACGCTTTCGGCTTTTACCCATGGAATGGGATTAAAGCTCGCATCCTTCTGGACTTTCTTTTTAATCAATAGACTGTTAATCGCTGCAAAAACGACTAATGGAATGATTAATAAATGCTTCATTAACAGTGTTTGCCCATATGAAAGTGGCCAAGAATTTGTATAATCCTCCACAATGATGTCCATCAAAAGAAGACCGCTAACAATCGTCGCTGTAAAACAAACTATAGCAACAGGCGTAAACCATTTTAAAAAGTTTGACCAGTGCAGATGATTTTTAGAAAACCAACTGATTACAATCAATATGCCAACCCAAATGGATACGGCTGCAAAGTGAATCGTATCACTAACAAATCCGAGCAACTGATTGTAGGAGCTCGCATGACTTGACCAACCTAAAGCTAATATTAAAAGGAAGGTAAGGGCTAAACCAATCCCAATATAGAATTTATTTGTCCAATCATCGAAAAGGCTAATGTATATAAATAAAATCACCGAAACAATGAATGTAAAGAACCAAGCCTTTCCAACTTCAAATGTAAATAAAACAGATTGTATCGTTTCAAAAAAGCCCGTCTTCGGTACTAAGTACAACAAGATTTGAAGTACTGGGAAAAATGAAAAAAGCGCAAGACCAAGTGTAGCAGCAAGTAATGCCCTCTTTGGCACTAGAAGAGTTGGTCGCCTAGTTTCTGAGATTAAAAATAATATAAAACTACCTATTAAGATAGCGAAACAAAGATAAACCAATGCCTGACTAACAATACCTAATAAAACCATCATCTATTGTTTCCTTTTAGCGATGAAGAGGAAGCTTCCTACAACAATCAGAATAAGTACACCAATTAGTGATGGTACTAAATAAGAGGAAGATGTATTTTCGGCAGGCGCTTCTTCCACAGCTAATTCTTCTTCAAGATTTGATGCAGTTTCCTCTGTATCCATTAAGAGGTCAGCATCAGTAACTTCCATATTTACAGATTCTTCTTCTGTATGGTCGTTTGTTTCTGTTATAGGCATATCAACTGTAAAGGGAATCTCTCCCTCGATTAAATGGCCATCAGCACCGATAATATTCCAGATAATAAGGTATTCTCCGTTTTCAATGGGATTTGTAAGAGAGCCAGTCAGTACATTCTCGGATATGGAGATATTATCCACAGGAATAGAATCCCCAGCGGCATTTTGAAGTGTGAATGAACTACTTTGTTCAATTTTCCCTTCAAAGGTTAGTGTAATTTCCTTTAGTTCCTCAATCAGTACTTCTTCACTTTGCGGGGAGGAGCTTTCAATATGTGTATGCGCAAATGCGTTATTCACAAAAGTAAATAAGAAGATAAACGAAAAGGGCAGGAATTTTTTTAACATAAAAAAACCTCCAAACTTATGAATTCGGATAAATTGTAGCATATTTCATTTGTGGAAAGCCGTTAGGAAGGTTGCATGGCTGGAAGATTATTATAAGTTTCCAACAATCTGATGAATTTTTTTGTGAGTTCGGAGATTGAGATTGTAAATTTGCTCAGGATTAGGAAAGGAAGAATAGTAAAAGGTGTATGCAATGATCTTCCATACACCTTTCGTAGATTATTTAGATGCGGCTCTTTTCGGGAACACAAGATAAGAGAGGCTGATTCCTCCATCGATAAGTAAAGCAATGGACCAAATTCTCCATACATTAAATAATGCTTCAGTAGAGTTAGAGTTTACAAAAGTGATGATTAGCCAAAAGAGTACACTGCCAATTGCGTAAGCAAAAACATGCCTACCCCACATTTTTAATTCGTAAAGGCCTTTTTCAACTCCGTATAACTTCTTTTTCGCAGGTTCCTTTTTTAAAAAATAGGTTTGAAATATATTGTCTGCCCAAGCAATCATTGTTTTTCCATAGGCAATGGAGACACCAATATAAATAACAGAAATTCCATGTGCAATTGTAGCTGCAGAACCAGATTGTAAGTCGACTACAGTTAAGGCAATTAACGCTAAATCAATAAGGGGAGTTAATAAAAACAACAGAAGGCTTAAACGTTTTTGATGTAAAACATAGCGTGTAAAGAGCCCTGCAAAAATAGCAATCCAAAACAAAATTTCAGCAGCAATAATCCATTTAATCACTTATAGTAGCTCCTTTTGATTTTATTTAATACGACTGTATTAAAATAATAACACGATAGTTTAAATAATACAACTGTATTAAATAATGCTATAATTACGTTATGCCAAAAATAGTGAATCATGAAGAAAGAAAAGCGTTAATTGCCAAGTCGACATGGAATGTTATTGCTAGAGACGGGTTGGAAGGGACTTCGGTACGTTCAATTGCAAAGGAGGCAAATCTTTCCCTTGGAGCAGTTCGACACTACTTCAATACTCAAGAGGAGTTACTTGAGTTTGCTATGGCGTTAGTGGAAGAACAAGTAACTGAACGAATTATGGAACATGCAAAGCAGCCTCAACCACCAAAGCAACTAGTATTGAATATGCTAATGGAGCTAATTCCTATTGGGAAAAGAACAATCGAAATGCAGGTGTGGTTGGAATATATTTCTTATAAATTACGAAAAAAAGAGCTTCGGGAGGATTCGGTTCATCAGGGGATGGTATCGATGATGAATAAATTAAATGAAAGTGGTTTTTTAAAGAAGGATATTCATTTAGAGGAAGAAACTGTTCATTTACATGCATTAGTTGATGGGCTTGCACTTCATATTTTGATGGGACTAGTGAAATGGGATGAAAAGCGAATACGTTCATTGATAGAAAGGGAATTAGATAGGATATTTACATAAATTTAAAATAGTGACAATGAATGGTTAATTTTCGACTGATAGTATAGATTTTAGAATTAGAGATAGTGTATATAGTTTTCAAAAAAATTCTCGCAAAGGGATGGTCTTGTTATGAAAATTTATGCTCACCGTGGGTATTCCTCAAAATATCCTGAAAACACTTTAGCTGCTTTTTATGCAGCAGCCAATCTTCCAATTGATGGCGTTGAGTTTGATGTCCACTTAACAAAAGATCGGCAAGTTGTCGTCATTCATGATGAAACCATCGACCGTACCTCGAACGGAAAGGGCTTTGTGAAAGATATGACACTGCAAGAGTTACGTGAATTTGATTATGGTAGTTGGTTCAGTAAGGAGTTTGCAGGTGCGAGAATTCCTACTCTAAAGGAGGTACTGTCTGTTTTCCGTAGTACCGACCTTCACGTAAACATTGAGTTGAAGTCCGATATTTTTGTTTATTCAGGATTAGAGGAACTGGTATTGCGCGAAGTTGAATCACTAGAAATGCTGGAACAAGTAGTCATCTCATCCTTTGATCATGAGGCGGTTGCTCGTGTAGCTGAACTGGCTCCAAACCTTGAGAATGCGGCACTTTTCGTCAATACGATTTTAGATATTGCGGAGTACCAAGGAAAACTTCCTGCGAAGGCACTCCATGTCTCATTGCCATCTGCCGTTCGTCGCCCGGTACGGGAAGCTATCGAAAAAGGTTCTGTAGTGAGAGTTTGGACAGTAAACGAAGTGGAGCATGCTGCATTGCTTACTAACACTGGAGTAGATGCTATCTTTACCGATGAGCCGGAGACGATGCTTTCGTTTTTTGGAAAGCGTAACGTACTCATAGAAGAGTAGTCATACGTATTTTGGTGTATTGTGTAAGCAATAAAAGGCTATGTGCACACATAGGGTATGTTTTAGCAGTAAGAGGTTAACCGTACGCATAAGGTGCTATCCGCACACAATCCCCTAACTACAGTAAAAAGCGACCGTTTCATAGTTCAAACGGTCACTTTTTTTACCATTTTGCCTGGTGTGATTGAACACAACCTAGCATTTGTTGAATCGGCAGAGTAGAGCCGTCATCGAGTTTGATTTGCCCATTAAAATAGCCTGCTAATTGTTGTGTATGGGATTTCACTAGCTTTCTATCCATATCTTCATATCGTTCAAAGAAGGGATGGAAGGTCAGCATCACTGTATCCGAGAATTTTGATGTGATGTACCATGGCTTCATGAAATTTGAAGGATCGTAGTTAAATAACACATCTTCATGGATTTTGGTCATATGTCCGTTAACGAAAACGGCATTTTCCGTCATACCAGTTCCATCCGTCCATTGCCCACCAAAGTTTAAACCAATTCGTTGATCGCGAACTCGCTGAGAAGCCATTGCCCAATTCCACTTTGCCTCACGCGGCCAAACCCCACGACCGAAATCTAGTACGCTATAGCAATCTTCTTCATTAAAATTATATAGTCGGTTTCCGAGCCTCACAAAACCTGAAGTAGGTAGCGTATGATGCTTTGCGGTAAATTGGAAGGTTTGACGATTCCAAGGAACGACAACATTTAAAGTATCATCTTCTTTTGGATGGTGGATATTCAATTCCGAAAGAAGGGGCTCGCTATCAAAGTTATCAGAAGTAACTTTTAAAAAAGTTTGGTTTTGAAAATACGTAATATGAATATGAATCTCATTATTTTTAAATTGAATCGGTTCTAATACTCTAGTTGGCATTTTTAACTTGCTGCCTATACCGAGGGGAATCGTGATTGCCTTTTTAAAGAATCGTTGTGTTTCGTATTCCAAAAAGTTGACGAAGCAGATGGCAGCATAATCTAAATGATAAATTGAAATAGAAAACAGAATTTCTTCTCCGTAAATATACCAGTTATTCCATTTTTTCTTCCTTAAATAGTGACCAGATAAGTTGCAATCGATGATAGGTTTACGAGCAAAGCCAATAGCCTCTGGATTTAAATTTCCCTTTTTATCACAAAGCCTTGTTAGTTCAGTTATTTCTCTTTCAGCGTGCTGCGACAATTCCAACATCCTCTCAATCAAGTTATCTAGTATAAGTATCTGTTCCATTGGAAGTAAAATATGAATTCTATCTACAAAATATATCAAGCCTCAAGTATTTGTAATATTTTTAATATAAAATTTCAACATTCATTAAAAAATAAATTAGATTTATTGTAGCAAAATATAAGTTTCTTTTCTTTAAGCATACCGCATTAATAAATAATTGTCACAATTTCCCTTTCGGTTTTCAAAAATACGAAAGATGAACAAATAAATGCATAGAATGAAAAAAAGGAGGTTAAGTAAATTCCGACTTATTACAATCGTAATGCAGCTGTTGAATATGCAAGAGCTTGGTGGGATAAAAAAAATCCGGCATATCCGGCATTTTTAGTGGATTGCACGAACTTTATTTCGCAATGTTTACGTGCAGGCGGGGCACCTATGTCGGGTGCGCCAAATCGGGGAAGAGGTTGGTGGATTACGGATGCATGGAGAAGTGGGCATAGGGGGGAAGGTCACTATTCCAAAGAATCGTGGAGCTACAGCTGGTCTGTAGCACATAGTTTTCGCTGGTATTTACAAAATGCAAAGTCAGGATTAACCGCAAAGCAGGTACAGAATCCCTCCGAGCTGCAAATCGGGGATGTAATTTGTTACGATTTTCAAGGAAATGGTGTTGTAGATCATACAACAATTGTGACAAGTATGGTCGATGGTGTCCCGTATATCCATGCCCATACGGCAGATAGTGCAGATCGGCATTATGATTACTCCAACTCATTAGCTTATACACCAAACATTCGGTACTATTTCTTTAAAATTGATGATGTATTTCATTAATAAACAATTATGAACCAGCTCTCTCTGTATATAATTGGGAAATTGCTATGTATATTTTAAATGTCCAGAATATATGTTAAGGTTAATTATGAGGTTAACATATTACTATAGTTCTATATTTAGTTAATTTCTTTTAAGGAGAGAAACAAATGGACCAACAATCTTTATCTGTTCGCGAAGCTATAATTGGAAGACGTTCGATTAAAAAATTTAATGGTCAGCCAGTCGATCGCGAAGATTTACTACAAATTATCGACGATGCTGTTTGGGCACCAAATCATAAAAATAGAGAGCCTTGGCGACTAGTTGTGGCATGCGGGAGCGAAATTTTTGATCTGCATAAGCTTTTACGCGATACGGCCATTCCAAAATGGAAAGAGCTTTCTGAAGATGTATTAGAAAAACAGATGCAAAAATTCACTTTACCAGGGGCATATGCATTTGTAATTGTTCCTGAAGATGTACGTCAAAAACAACGTTTGGAGGATTTTGCAGCTGCAAGTATGTTTATTCAAAACATCCAATTGCTTGCATGGGATTACGGTATCGGCTCCTGCTGGAAAACACCAGATTTCTTAGATGCGCCAGAATTTCGTGAGGCACTTGGTGTAAAGTCGGGAGAAAGACTTATTTCTATGCTGCAAATGGGTTATTTCGATGACATTCCAAAAGCGGTAGAACGAAAAAAGAGTGACGAAATTGTGACGGTCTTCGGAGCGAAGGAAGAAAATAATTGATGTTGTTTTGAGGTAAGTGCGGATTTGGTTATATTAATATAATTAAAACTGGAAGGTAAAACGTTTGTAGAATGGTATTATAAAGAAGTGTAAACTGTTGTTAGGACAGGGTTCATTCCAATAATGTTTTTCTTTTCGTAGTAATTTTTCCTTGTCTCTTCATTATACGTAAAGCAGGAAAAGATTTACTGAATAGTCTACAATAAACGCTAGGGAAGCAAAACCCTAGCGTTTTTTTCGTAACGAACTAAAAATGAAAAGGGGATGAAAGCATGTCTAAACACCCGTTAGAAAAGTGGGGAAATGTCGTAGGAAATAAACGATCCCGTTGGATAACGCTTACATTATGGCTGCTTATTGTAGTAGTTTTGTCCATAACCTTACCTCAAATCAATAGCATTGAAAACTACGGCGGGAGTGATTTACCAGAAGATGTTATGAGTGAACAGGCAAGTGCTATCATCGATGAGCAATTTTCTTCTGATTCAGGCATTCCGTTATTAATTGTTTGGTATAAGGAGGCTGGTCTTGAGAGGGAGGATTTACAATCTATTCAAGGTCTTTATCAAGAGTTAGCCGAGAATCCGTTAAACGCCCAAACAACACTTCCACCGTTTGGTGACCTGCCAACAGAGGCACTTTTAGGTAGCGTTTCCGAAAATGGTACGTCCATCGTAACACCTGTATTTTTTGATGAAAAAGCCAATACAGATACATTGAAAGAAAATCTAGCAAAAATCAGTGACATTACGGAAGAACAATTTGGCGAGAATCCGTATGAGACAAACATGAATGAGGATGTGTTGCATGCACGTTTCTCTGGTCCGGCAGGTATTTCGGTAGATGCTACAAACTTATTTATGCAAGCAGACGTAAAGTTAATGATTACAACGGTAATCTTGATTTTAGTATTACTATTCGTGATTTACCGTTCGCCAATTTTAGCTATTACACCAATTGTTGTAGTAGGAATTGCTTATGGTGTCATTAGCCCACTTCTGGGTTGGTTTGCTGAAAATGGCTGGATTGATAAAGATGCACAAGCGGTCTCAATCATGTTGGTATTGCTATTTGGTGCTGGAACAGACTATTGTTTATTTTTGATTACCCGTTACCGTGAAAAATTAGAAGAAGTGGAAAATAAGTTTGAAGCGCTCTCTTTAGCTATGAAAGAATCTGGCGGCGCGATTATGATGAGTGCGTTGACTGTATTCATCGGTTTGGCTACTTTAGGATTAGCCAATTTTGGGGCATTTCAGCGTTTCGCTGTTCCATTTAGTTTTGCCATATTCGTGATGGGATTTGCAGCATTAACACTGTTGCCAGCTATTTTAGCAATATTAGGACGTGTAGCATTCTTCCCATTTGTACCTCGTACAGACGATATGGTGCGACAACATGCAGAAAGTAAAAATAAACCTTATAAAGCTCCAAAGCCAAAGCATCCCGTGATGACGAAAATCGGTGAGTTTGTAACAAACAAACCTTGGCTAGTAATCATCGTAACAGCTGTTGTTCTAGGTGGTTTAGCTTTAACTTCTACTCAAATTAAATACAATTATGATATATTATCTTCTTTCCCAGAGGATATGGATTCACGCGAAGGATTTACAATCATAGCAGAAAACTTCTCTCCTGGTGAGTTAGCACCTGTTCAAATCATCGTGGATACAAAAGGAGCAGACATTGATTTAACTGAACAAATTGCGAAGATTCCTTATATAGATGTTGTGAGTGAACCAACTGTAGGAGAAAGTAACGCAAATATCCAGCTCTATGAGGCCGATCTGAATGAAAACCCTTATTCAAATGAAGCGATGGAGTTAATGCCAGAATTAAAAGCGGATATTGAAAATATACTGGAAGAAGCCGGTATTGAAGAGGCTGATGAAAGCTACTGGATCGGTGGAGAAACGAGTGCACAAGTAGATACAAAAACAGTTCAAAAGCGGGATGAATCAATTATTCAACCCGTAATGGTCGTGATTATTGCGATTCTATTACTAGTGTATCTTCGTTCGGTTCCAGCTACAATTTACTTGGTAGGTACCGTATTAGTTTCATTCTTTGCCGCATTAGGATTAGGCTGGTTGGTGTTAACAGCATTCTTTGGAGCTGAATCGATTGCAAGTTCAATTCCGTTGTATTCCTTTGTATTCTTAATTGCACTTGGTGAGGACTACAATATCTTTATGATTTCGGAGGTTTGGAAGAACCGTAAAACTCAAACTCTAAAAGAATCAGTAAAGAATGGGATTGCTCAAACCGGTTCCGTGATAACATCTGCAGGGTTAATCTTAGCGGGTACATTTGCTATTCTAGCAACATTACCTATTCAAGTTTTAGTTCAATTCGGAGTAATCACTGCAATCGGGGTTTTAATTGATACATTTATTGTCCGTCCGTTATTAGTACCTGCAATTACAATGGTACTTGGCCGTTATTCATTCTGGCCGGGAAGTCTCTTTAAAAAACAAGATTAATATATGAATGCTTATCCAAAAGATTGGATAAGCATTTTTTTGATATGGCAAAAGGTAAATGAGGGTGTTCGACTTTATAAATAATTGAAAAATCTAACTATTTCACATTGTATTACCATTAATAATTTTGTATATTTATTATAAAAAGGTGATTAATATGCAAACCGAACTTTCGAAAAATGCACTAGTTATTCACAACATCATGATACAAGCGTTTTTGGAGTATGACCAAGTTGGAATGCCCTCAAGTGCGTTAAAGGAAACGATATATTCAATTCAAGAGGATTTGGATAATGGTGAGCAAGCATTTATAGGATATGATCAGAATCGAAAACCAGTTGCCATGGTCCGATTTCAAGTGAAAAATAATTATGTATACTTTTATAGATTATCTGTTTTACCAGAATGCCAAGGAAAAGGCTATGCAAAACAACTATTAAAAGCTCTTGAAGTTTACGCAAAACAAAATGCAATCCCAGAAGTCCATTGTAAGGTAAGAAAGAATGTAGAGAGAAATGTTCAATTGTATGTAAAACTCGGTTATGAAGTTTATGAAGAAGAGGTTGCACAGCTTATTAGTGGCGATGTTATACCGGTTGTCTCAATGAGAAAACAGGTAAGGCAGCCGAGTGAAATTTTAAAGTAGGAAATTGATTAATCCGTTCCTTCCTAAATCTCTTTTTTATTAATGGAATGATTAGCAGGGGAGTATCTCTTTTTTATGAGGAGAGGCAATTTTTCAATAGGATAAGAACAAAGAGCAGAATGGGTAATCACCATTCTGCTTTTTAAATGGTTGAGAATTGTCGATTTATTTCCCGAGAAATGTATTATTTTGCTAATAAAATCGAATGATAGTCGATTTTAAGGATTCAGATTTAGGGGATTAATCGAGATATTATAATAGTATTGGATCTTTTATCTGAAATTTTGTCGAATGCCTCTTCATTGTAGAGATTTTCACAGCTGTCACAATTTGCACATTGATTTGGTGCAGGTTGATTAAAGAGTGTACTAACAAAAAGGGGAGCATATGGAGTGAGTAAACTAGATGGATTATTACAAACTATAACAACAGCAAAATAAATAACGTCGGAATGAAGGGTACAATGATTGAAGCTAACATCATTTAGACAAAAGTTTATACTTTTGAGGAATTTACCTGAGATGCAAGTTACTTAGCTTAACGTTTTGACTTTAAGAAATCTATTTTCAATTTCCTTATATTTGCTCGCAATCTTGTCGTGAATTGGATGAGTTTTAGGAATACCTAGATATTTTGAAATGACGAGATGGATATCGTGTTTTACAAGTTCTTCGTTGAGCTTAACCGCTTCAGGATCTTTGTTGTAGTTGAAATGGAGGGCAGCAGCTATAGCCTTAGTTAAATTTGAGATTTCCATACCGAGTTCGTAAGCTTGAACGGTTGGTTTCACAAGGCGATCATTTATCGATAGTTTTCGTAGCGGGGACCTTCCGACACGCACGATTTTGTCTGTTAAATGGGGGTTTGCGAAACGATGTAATATTTTGCGGATGTAACGCTTATGCTCTTGTTCATCCAAGTCATATTTTTCAATTAACATCTCACCTGTTTCATTCATTACTTTTTGTACATCCAAAGATAATTTTGGGTCCATCATGACTTCTTGAATCGTAGAGTAGCCCTTGAGATAGCCGTAATAGGCAGCACAGCAATGGGCAGTGTTCACTGTAAATAGTTTTCTCTCAATATAAGCATCGAGTGAATCGACGAATTGAACTTCTTGGATGGTCGGGAGTTTTTCGGGTAGTTGGGAGCTTTCGATTACCCACTCAAAATAAGGTTCTACTGTTACTTCGAGGGGATCTTTATGGTGCTGTGCAGGAACAATTCGGTCTATAACTGTATTTGGAAAGGTAACGATTTTAGAAGCTTGTTCTTGCATTGATTTTGATAGGTATGAAAATACGAATTTTTTTAATATTGAACTTGCTCCATTGGTGTTTTCACATGCGATTATGTGGAGAGGATTTTTGTTGTTTTTGATGATTCTTGCCTTGATTCCTAAAGCAATGCACTCAGCGATTTTAGGTAAGTTTGTTACACCAAGCGCAGTGGTGATGATTTCAGCATGGACAATTTTCTTGACGATCGACAATGTATCTTCAGTTGAAACAGCCTCCACATGTCTAACGGTTATTCGTTCTTTTGTTTCGTTTGCAATACAAACAGGGTATTCTTTTCTAAGGTTTAATTGTTGGATTTTTGTTTGGCTACGAGTCACAAAACAGACGTCGTAACCAGATTTAGTTAAGATGAGACCTATAAATCCTCTTCCAATGTTTCCGGCACCAAAGTGAACTGCTTTTGGCCTCTCCATATTCAAATCATTCAAGTAAATCACTCTCCTTTTTGGGGATTATCACAGGAACAGGACAGGGTTATTGGGGTAAGCTAGGGTAAATCGAATTATTTGAAAGAAATCTGCCAGAAAAATATTTTGTGCACCAAAGCAATCGATCTACCTCGAATGGACTTCTTGGTGAACAAGCTCAATCAAATCCACTAATTCATAGTTTGCTAGAGAGTCAATTGTATGATGCCCTTCACTAAAAGAAAGTTGGTTTGTAATATCGTTTTTAATAACAACTGTTGGTATACCGGCTGCAACAGCCGCACGGGCACCATTTGGGGAGTCCTCGATGGCAATTGCTTCACTAGGTTTAACACCAAGGTTTTCTAAAGCTTGTAGGTAAAGTTCCGGGTCAGGCTTTACCCTTTGAACTGTTTCTGCAGTACAATAGCATTCAAAATAGTCTTCAATGCCATGTAGATTCACAAATTTATTGATCCAAGCCCGTTCTGAGCTGCTTGCTAGGCCAATTTTTAGTCCTTGTAATTTGGCAGATTCGAGTAACTTAAGAATGCCGGGACGTACTCTTTCTTTAGTCATCTTTTCAGTATGCTGTTGTTGGACTAATTGCTTGAATTCCTCTAAATCTATTGGAAGTTTGTAATGAGTTTTTAAGTGTGTGTATGGGTTAAAGGAATGGAGACTCGTTCCGAGGCATTGTGAATATTGCTCTAAGGTTAAATCGATCCCGTGAGTTTTATAGGCGTCCCTAAAGGTTATATACCAGGCTGTTTCGGTATCAATAATGGTTCCATCAAAATCAAAAATAATAGCTTTTATCATAAACATTTCTCCTCTCAAATTGCTGATTTTATTCTAATTATTAAAAATATCAGAATATTGGTTACTACCTTAACATGGAAAAACATATCATTCAAGGGCTTAATAGAATGATATAGATGGTTTTGCTAGAATATAAATCTGTGATAAATCCCCATATAATCCGAATGAAAACGCTATTTTTTAACAAAATAAAAAAGTTTGAAATGAACCTTTATGCCTATTACTATCACTTGGGTATGTAAAGTTTTGAAAAGTTGTTTAATAATCACAGTTCAATTTAGTTATGTGAATAGCTGCCAGCGGATGGTATTCGTAATCATTAAAAGGAATAGAGAGAAGTTTGGCGAATTATGTAATGAATGCATTTAATCTGGGGGTTATACAATTGGAGATTAAATTAATACAGGCGACTGCCGGAGATGTCCTGGTGCTCCATGATGTGCAAACCAAAGCCTTCCAACCCTTATTAGAAAAATATTTGGATTATGAGACGAATCCGGCTAACGAACCGATCAATCGATTGTTTGAAAAAATACAATATAGTTCATTTTTTAAAATCATGGTAGAGCAAAAATGTGTTGGTGGAATTCGGGTAGTCAGGAAAAATACGAGCTACTGGATTAGCCCAATTTTTATCCTGCCAGAATATCAAGGGAAGGGAATAGCGCAACAGGCAATTCAACAAGCTGAAAAACTATTCACGAAGTTCAATACTTGGGAGCTGCAAACGATTTTGCAGGAACAAGGGAATTGTTATCTATATGAAAAAATGGGATATGAGCGAACGGATTTTAAGCAAAAAGTAAATGAAAAGATGACGCTAATCGGCTATAAAAAAACGAAGCAGCAATAGACTTTAGGTTAGGGTAAAGCTTTAGATTTTTAGGGGGATAGAAAATGACGGTTCTAACAAATTTAGCATCACAGCTTAATAGAAAAGATGAACGTCCCAATATAGAACTCGCTCGGGAGCTTATGGAAACAAATAATATTGAGGGAATTCAAGAAATAGTAGAAAACTTAGCAAATCCAAGCAGGAAGATTAAAGTGGATTGCATTAAAGTTGTCTATGAAATCGGGAAAGTTAAACCCGAGTTAATTAGTGACTATGCAGAAATTTTTATTAACTTGTTAAAAAGCCCGAACAACCGATTAGTATGGGGAGCCATGCAAGTATTATCAACGATTGCAGAAATTAGTGCCATTGTCTTGATGAAACATTTACATACAATTAAGCTGGCTGTTAAAATAGGGTCTGTAATTACTACCGACAAAGGAATCCTTACTTTAGCCAAACTAGCAGCTGTGTATGAACAGAATCATAAACGAATTTTTCCGTTTCTAATCGAGCATTTGAAAACATGTCGAACAAAAGAAATCCCGCAGCATGCGGAAAGTACTTTAGTTGCTGTTACAACTGAAACCAAAGATGAGTTTTTAAATGTTCTGAGGGAACGTGAACCATATATGACAAAACCACAGGCTAAACGAGTTCAAAGGATTTATAGACAGCTTTTAGAATAAACAAAAGGAATAAAGGAGCATTCGCAATGAACATTAAACAAAAGCTTGAGCAATTCAGACCCTATAATGAACAAGAAGAGAAGGATCAGGAAATTATTCTTCGCTATATGGATACATTCAATAATTTATTTACTAGGGAAAACGAATTTGCCCACTTTACAGCTTCAGCCTGGCTTGTGAATGAAAGTCGTACGAAAGTACTGATGGTTTTCCATAATATCTATAATTCGTGGTCCTGGGTTGGTGGGCATGCGGATGGTGAAATGGATTTATTGCATGTGGCATTGAAAGAAGCAAAGGAAGAGACAGGACTGACAAACGTTAAACCTGTAACAGAGGAGATTTACTCCATTGAAATATTAGGAGTCCCTGCACATGTGAAAAAAGGTAAATATGTGGCAACGCATGTTCACTTAAATGTCACGTATTTATTAGAAGCGAGTGAAAGCGAATTAATCCATATTAAACCTGATGAAAACAGTGATATCGCGTGGCTTGATTTGGACAAGGCAATCGAAATGAGTACGGAACCAGAAATGAAAGTTGTGTATCAAAAACTCAACGAAAAGCTTGGACTACATACTTTTTAATAGCGAGTAATAGGAAAAGAAATGACTTTAGCAAAAGCTAAGGTCATTTTTTTTGTGGGAAGAAGAGTAAGTTTTCAAGGATACCGGGAAAAAAGCAAAAAACTCTATTTAGTTGGGTCGAGTTGTGTCTCTAGTGCCATTTTTCTTAGTTAAAGTAGCTAAAATTATAGGGGCAATTTGTAACTCTTACATAATGTCAAATGATTCTGAAAACTATACAATAACAATATGTTACGAAATATATACATTGAATGTGAGAAGATATAACGTTTGTTGAATTGAGATGACTTGTGGTTTGAAAAAACTTGTTCGACAGGGAGGAGTTGGAGTGATGGTAAATGAAAAAGAGGTCGTTTTATTTCAAGGAGTAGATAAAGTCTACAATACAGGAACTGTTGCTTTAAATCAGTTGAATTTATCGATCAAAGAAGGAGAGTTCGTTAGCTTCCTAGGTCCTTCTGGTTGCGGGAAATCAACTGCGCTAAGGATGGTTGCTGGTTTAGGTGAAGCAACAAGAGGGACGGTTGAAGTGTTTGGGAATAATCCTAAAGAAGTAATCGAAACTTCGAATGACGTAGCATTTGTTTTCCAGGATGCCAACTTGCTTCCCTGGAGATCGGTGCTGGACAATGTGTTGCTGCCCCTTGAATTGCGTGGGGCTGATAAAAAGAGCCGTAAAGAGTCGGCGATCCGTGTGCTGGAAAAGGTAGGGTTAAAGGACCATTTGAAATCATATCCTCGCGAGCTTTCGGGGGGGATGAGGATGCGTGTTTCCATTGCTCGGGCTCTTGCTGCAAAACCTAAGCTGCTCCTGATGGATGAGCCTTTTGCCGCTTTGGATGAAATGACGCGACAAACATTGCAAATGGATTTATTGAACATTTGGGAACGTGAAAAAATGACGGTTTTATTTGTTACACATAACGTTTATGAAGCGGTTTACTTATCTTCTAGAATTGCGGTAATGTCTGCTAGACCTGGACGATTATCAAATTTGATCGAGGTGGATGTACCTTATCCGAGGGAAAGAACTACGGCAGAATTCATGCGGTACGTGGATCTTGCTTCGCAAAGTCTTGAACATAGCATGGGACGAAAGGAGCTGGTTTAGATGACTGTTAAAACGGTATCAACCAATGGTGAAGAACTAGTCAATGAATCTAGTAATCTAAAAGTTCAAAGAGACAAATATAAGTTTAGCCTAAAGTATTTGGGACCTATTTTAGCATTAGTGATTTTCCTTTCATTATGGCAATTTATACCGGCCATGTTAGACATAAAGCCCTTTATCCTACCAAAACCTACTGATGTGATGGCTGCAGCTTTAGAGGATTGGCATTTATTATGGCCAGCGATGCAAATTACGATAGTTGAATCGGTTATTGGCTTTGTATTGAGTGCGGTAGTGGGGATTGGGATTTCGGTTTTATTGGCAAGTTCTCGCGTGCTGGAGATAAGTCTTTACCCGTATGCCGTTATTTTACAAACAATTCCGATTGTGGCCATTGCACCAATCATTGTTATCTGGTTTGGGTCAGGCTTCAACTCGATTGTCATTATATCGTTCTTAATTGGCTTTTTCCCGATTGTTTCCAATACATTAATGGGCTTGAATTCTGTAGATAAAAATATGAGCGATTTGTTCAAATTGTACAATGCGAGTAAATGGCAAACGATGATGAAACTAAGAATCCCGGCCGCGATGCCTTTTATCATGTCGGGGTTGAAGATTTCCTGTACGTTAGCAATTATCGGTTCAATCACGGGTGAATATATCGCTGGGATTGGTGGCGGTAAGGGAGGGCTTGGATATGCCATTACTGTTGCTGCTGTACAGTTAAAAACACCTTATTTATTTGCTTGTGCGATTGCGGGGGCATTATTTGGTATCGTGTTCTATTTGTTGGTGAGTATGGCAAGTCGCCTTGTACTGAAATCTTGGCATGAATCGGCAATGAAGGTAGAGAAATAACAAGTGAACTTCCTAGTTTAACCAACTTACTATAAACAAGAGTGTTTAAAAGGAGAGAAGAAAAATGAAATCAATAAAAAGGTTAACTTTTCTTGTTATGATGATGGCGCTGTTTGTTTTTCTTGCTGCCTGTGCCCAAAACGAATCAGGTGGGGAATCTGCAGAAAGTGAGACGGAATCGAGCGATGAAACGACAGGAACAGAGAGTGAAGAGGCTGTTGAAGTAAAAGATGTAAAACTTGTTCTAAACTGGTTCGCAAAGGCTCAACATGGTGGGGTGTATGCGGCACAAGAAAATGGGTTGTTTGAAGATAATGGACTAAATGTCACAATCGAGCCAGGTGGTCCCCAAGTATCATCTATTAATATGGTCGCTTCAGGGAACGCCGAATTCGGTCTTGCTCACGCAGACCAAATAGTTGTAGCACGTAATGAAGGGATTGAACTAGTGGCAGTTGCGACGGCGATGCAAGGTAGTCCGCAAGCATTTATGTTCCATAAAGAACATGGAATTGAAGATTTCGAGGATTTAAATGGTCGTAAAGTATATATTCAACCAGGTATTACGTATTGGGAATATTTAAAAACGCAGTATGATTTAAGTGGTGTTGAGGAATTGGCATACACAGGCCAGCATGTAAACTTCATTCCGGATGAAGAGGCGGTTACACAAGCATTCTTAACTTCTGAGCCGTATTTCATGGAATTGGAAGGTGTTGACGTGGAAACAAAATTAATTGCTGATGCAGGCTATGATCCATACAATGTTGTTTTATACGTATCGAAAGATTACTTAGAAGAAAATGAAGAAACAGTTCGTGCGTTTACGAAAGCCTTTGTGGAAGGTTGGAACCTATACGAAGATTCATATGAAGATATTAACAAAATTATTCAGCAAGACAATCCGGATATCGAATTAGAATCACTGAAATTTGAAGCAGAATCACAGGCTGATTTTGTTTACGGTATGGATGCTGCTGATAATGGTGTTGGGTATATGTCGGAAGAACGCTGGGCAACATTGATTCAACAATTGAACGACTTAAAATTATTAGATGAAGTCTTCGATGCGAAGGACATCTTCACAAATGAGTATTTACCAGAATAACTAAAGAGTAGAAGGAGGCGTGCTGCTAATTTGTGGGCGCCTCTTTACAATTATTGGATTGTCATGTAACCTTTTAGGTAAGATAACTGAATTAATTGAATTTTTATATAATTTAACTAAAACATTTTGGGATATTTGGTATTTATACCAATGTAGCGAAATGTTTATTTTTTTATACTGGAAAAAAGCTATTTCTAAAGATACGTATTTTAGAATAACCAGAGTTTATTAGATGTGGGAGGGGTTTTATGGAGGATAAAGCGTTTTTTGATCGGACATTGACTGTGCCAGCTAAAAAAGGAGGAAAGTTGAGTGGGATGTCCTTTGCAGTAAAGGATGTTTTTGCGGTAAGGGGGCATCGAAATAGTGCGGGAAATCCTACTTGGTATGAGACACATGAAGCGGCAGAATCGACGTCGCCAGTGATTGAACGCTTACTAGAGAATGGTGCGAGCCTTCAGGGGATGACTCATACAGATGAACTGATGTACAGCCTAAATGGTGAAAATATTCATTATGGGACACCGCTAAATCCAGTGAACCCCGATTGTATTCCAGGTGGTTCTTCAAGTGGATCTGCTTCTGCTGTCGCAAATGGATTGGTGAACTTCGCACTAGGAACTGATACGGGTGGTTCTGTCCGTGTCCCATCAGCCTATTGTGGACTGTTTGGCATTAGGCCAACTCATGGAGCAATCTCTATGGAGGGAGTCATTCCATTAGCACCAAGCTTTGATGCGGTAGGATGGATGGCGAAGGATATTGAAACGCTTGAAATGGTAGGAGAGGTATTATTGCCAAACTCACCATCAGTTAAATTGGATGAACTTCATATAGAAGAAACGACTTGGAGTTTAATGGAGGACGCTGATCGCGAGTTATTAAAGTTTGCTATTCCGCAAGATGTCGATATGGGGAGTATTGATTTTCAACATTTTGGTATAACCGAGTGGCCTCAGGTTTTTAAATATATTCAAGGGGTTGAAGCCTGGAGAGCTCATGGACAGTGGATCGAAAGAGAAAACCCTGTTTTTTCTCCGGCAATAGGCGGCCGATTTAAGGATGCGAGTTTACTAGATGTTGCGGGCTTTGAGGATGCAAAGAGACAGCGAGCAATAATAACAGAGCATATTGATCGAGTATTATTGGAGAATGTTGTGTTAGCCATCCCGACAGTAGCTTCTGTGGCACCGATCAAACAGGCGTCTAGCGAATCTGTTGAAAAGATTCGTGCGATCACTATGCAAATGACCTGTATTGCAGGACTTGCCGGCTTACCTCAGGTTACGGTTCCGATTTTCAGAATGGATGGCATGTCACTGGGGCTTTCCTTTATTGCCAATAAGCATCAGGACCTGTCTTTGCTTCGGTTTGTACGTCAGTATTTTGGAGGGGACATCCGTGAAACTAGCAACAATTAAATATGAAAATGAAGAACAACCTGTGTTGCTATTGGAAGGCGGCGCTGTTCTTATAAAAAGTTTAAATGACTATGCAAGTATAGGGCTTCCGCTTTCGCTCTATGAGTTAGTTGGGCTCGATGCTGTGAGTGAATTAAAACGAACTGTTTCTAAGTTTTCGGAATCAGATTGGATAGCATTGCCCAAGGTTCCAAGTGAAGAGTTAGATTTCGTTGCACCGTACCGGAACCCTCATTACATTTTCGGGGTAGGGATGAACTATGTGGAGAAGGCAATCGATCTACAAACTAAGCAGATTGAAGATGCACCCGTTTGTTTTATGAAACCGACATCTTGCTTAATCGGGATGAATGAAATGATTGAGCTTCCGAATTTTTCTAAGGTGGTTACAGCTGAAGGAGAGTTGTGCTTAGTCATTGGGAAATCGTGTCATGAGGTAAGTCCGGAAGAAGCGCTGTCTTACGTTAGTGGATATACAACGTCTTTGGATCTTACCGCAAAGGACATTCATGCTCAAAATCCAAGGTTTGTCCAAATGTCCAAAGTCTTTAAAACATTTTTTAGCTTTGGGCCACAAATCCAACTATTAGAAGGAACTGAATCGTTATCCGAGCTAGTTGTGCAAAGTGTCCAAAATGGAGAGGTGCGTGCAGCTAACATTGTCGGCAATATGATGTATACACCTGCATTTATTGTATCTTACATATCACAATTTGTTACGTTGCAGCCAGGAGATTTAATTATGACGGGGACTCCTGGTTCATTTGAGTTAAGTCACGGGGATATTGCAGGTTGCCAGATTACTGGTTTGCTAAGTTTGGAGAATCGGGTTATTTAGGGGAAAAGGGGGAAGGTTCTTATGGTGAAGCAATACAGGGCAACAACGATGTCGACAAAAGGGATGGTAACAACACCACATTATTTAGCATCCCAAGCGGCACTTTCAATTTTACAAAAGGGTGGTAATGCGATCGAGGCTGCAATTGCAGCGGCGTCCACAATTGGTGTAGTTTACCCTCACATGAATGGTATTGGTGGAGATAATTTTTGGTTGATCTACAATGCAAAATCAAAAGAACTAAAGGCGATTAATTCAAGTGGACGTTCTGGAGAGAAAGCGACCATCCAATTTTACCGATCGAAAGGTTTCGAAAAAATTCCTTCGCGTGGGGCTTTGGCTGCTAATACGGTACCGGGTGCAGTTGCTGGTTGGGGCGAGGCGTATAACTATGCGCGAAAGGAAATGGAAGGTTCATTACCTTGGGCAAGTTTACTAGAATCAGCAATTGGTTATGCAGAGGAGGGCTTTCCGGTTACGCCGAGTCAGGAGCATTGGGCAACTGTCAATCTTGATGAATTGGATACCGAGTTCCGGGCATTGCAACGATTCCAGGGGTTTACGGAAGTGTTTTTGAAAGAAGGCAAGCCTTATAAAACCGGGGAGATCATGAAGCAGGATGATTTAGCGAAAACGTTAAAGCAGATTGCTGAAAATGGGGCTGAATATTTCTATAACAGTGAATTAACTGAAAAAATTGTAGCGGACATACAAAATCAAGGTGGTATACTGACTGTAGATGATTTCAAACAGCATACAAGTGATTGGGTAGAACCGATTTCTGTAAATTATCGCGAGTATACAGCCTACAACCTACCGCCAAATACACAAGGGATGGCTTCTTTATCTATCTTAAATATTTTAAATCATATCGATTTGCAACATATAGAAGAGGGCTCCTCAACTTATTATCACGTACTTGTGGAGGCGGTTAAACACGCCTTTGTCGACCGGGATCGCTATTTGACGGACCCGACTTTTAGCCAAATTCCTCTAGCTGAATTGTTGAGTGAACAGAATGGTTTGGAAATTGCTGAAAAAATTAAAGAAAGCCAACTCGCAAAAGAACTGCAGCCTCTTGATGCGAAAGGAGATACGGTGTGGTTTGGTGTGGTGGATGAAAATGGAAATGCGGTTTCTTTTATTCAAAGTATTTATCATGAATTTGGTTCTGGCTTTATTCCAAAAGGGACAGGGATCGTTCTTCAAAATCGAGGGAGTTTCTTCTCTCTTGATGAAAACCATGTGAATGCCCTTGCACCTCGTAAACGGTCTTTCCATACATTGAATCCTGCGATGTTGGTAAAGGGCGGGAAACCTGCTTTAGTATATGGAACGATGGGTGGGGAAGGGCAACCGCAAACGCAAGCTGCCCTTGTTACGCGTATTATTGACTATGGTATGTCTGTACAGCAAGCAATCGAAGCGCCAAGGTGGTTATATGGCCGAACATGGGGAGCGTCTTCCAATAGCTTAAAGATTGAAGATCGAATAATTGAAAACATTCGTGGGGAGCTAGCCGTATTAGGGCATGAATTGGAAGTGCTTGAGGATTTTACGGATACAATGGGGCATGCAGGGGCCATTTTCATTGATGAGAATACAAATGTGAAATATGGTGGTGCGGACCCAAGAGGAGATGGATTGGCAATTGGTTACTAAAAAAATAACAGTACCGTTTGAGGAGAAGGAGTTGTGGGCGAAGCAAAAGGATATTTTCATCGCCTTCTTTCGGTCGGGTATTTTAGGTTTTGGTGGGGGGCCTTCTACCATTCCTTTGGTAAAAAAAGAGGTAGTGGATATCTTCAAAATGATGAATGATGAAGAGTTTTCGGATGTGCTCTCGATTGGCAATACATTACCAGGTCCGATTGCAACGAAAATGGCTGGGTATATCGGCTATCGAGTTGGAGGGTGGCTAGGTTTAGTGACGGCATTAATTGCAACGGTGCTGCCAACAGTGGTGTTGATGATTGTTCTTCTCGCTTCGTTGAATGAATTTAAAGATTTTGACTTTGTAAAAGGAATGACAAACGGTGTTGTACCAATCGTGGCTGTAATGCTTGGTGTACTAACATGGGATTTTTTAATGAAATCAAAAAAATCACTGGGCTGGAAAATTGGTTCGATTATATTGGTTGCATCGTTTATAGCGATGATCTTGTTAGGAGTTCATCCGGGAATCGTGATTGCGGTTTTATTGGTTCTTGCTTTAGCTCTTCCGATTAAAAAGGAGGAGAAAAATCAATGATGGTTTATTTTCATATATTTTTAGCGTTCTTTTTCCCAGGCATCCTTGGATATGGTGGAGGCCCTTCGTCGATTCCGTTAATTGAGCATGAAGTAGTTGATAATTATGGCTGGATGACAACGAGTGAGTTCAGTGAAGTGCTGGCGTTAGGGAATGCCTTGCCAGGGCCGATCGCAACGAAAATGGCTGGATTTATTGGCTATGAAGTAGCGGGGATCCCGGGGGCGATTGTGGCGTTATTGGCAACAGTTGGACCATCGTTAGTGCTGATGCTGATTCTTTTAAATATTTTGTATCGCTACCGTAATTCGCCTCGTGTAAAGCGATTATCGAGTTTCGTTTTGCCGGCGATCGCGATTTTGTTAGCAGACATGACATTTGATTTCTTCAACACGTCTTATGATGCGGTGGGCTTACTAGCGACAGTGGTATTGATGGCAGCGGCTTACTTCGCATTAGAAAGAATGAAAATTCATCCGGCTTTCGTGATTATGGCGGGGCTAGTAGTAGGTGGATTTTTCCTGTAATAGCTTTAAGTTGAAGGTCGTTAACTTATCCTTGAAATGGGATAAGTTGGCGGCTTTTTTGTATGTGGTGACTGGTAAAGAGTTGGAGTGGGCGTAAAGGGGAGGAAAACGTTCGTAAACAAGAGTGGGAGCGTTTAAAAAAGGAAAGTCGCAAGTAAAAGTGGGGAAGTCGCAAGTAAACAGAGTGAAGGCGCAAGTAAATAGAGTGGGTCGCTCATAATAAGGAAACCCGCAAGTAAAAGGGGGAAAGTCGCAAGTAAACAGGGGGAAGTCGCAAGTAAGGTAAGGAAAGTCGCAAGTAAACAGAGTGGGGTCGCTCATAAAAAGGAAAATCGCAAGTAAAAGTGGGAAAGTCGCAAGTAAAGTAGTGAAAGTTGCAAGTAAACTGGGTGAAGTCGCAAGTAAACAGGGTGAAGTCGCAAGTAAACAGGGTGAAGCCGCTCATAATAAGAAAACATGCCCGTAAACTCGCCCCCTACGCACAAAAAAAACCGAGCAACAAAGAGTGGGAAGGTTGCTCGGGTTTAATCATATTGGAAACCCTCGATTCATTTTATTGAAATCTTTGGGTTGCCTGTAAATTCGATTACATCATATTCGAAATAATCCTTTAGGATGGATGATTTATCGTCTTGGAAGAGTTCGTCGGCGATGGCGGTAACGAGCTTTGGAACAGCGTAACGAATGCCGGATAAAGCAGATGCCGAGACGCCGCAGCTAATTAGGGCGGAATAATTAAATGCAAACAACCCATATAAGGAATCCTTACCTTCTTCGGAATTCGGGACAAAGGCAAAGCTTTTAGATAAATAAGGATGTGCATCAATTGCCGAATTTGCAATGGCTGGACTAGGTTTGTAAACGTCACGCCATCGAGTGATAAATTGCTCGACATCTTTCAATTCTGGACGTAAAGCTGGGTCTGTCACTAAGCCGGTGCTAATAATTAAGTAATCAAATGTAAATGTATCATTTGGTGTGCGAACTACTGCACCTTCTTCTGATGCTGTTACCTCTACCCAAGGAGAATCAAGGTGCACCTGGAAGCCATCCCAAGCATTGGCGCGGTTAAATGTATCGTTTGTTGGAGGCTGATTGAATTTGAAAAAGTGCAGCATGGCTGCATATTTTTCATCATCATTTAAGGAATGATATCGTTCGATGATTCCTGATTGCTCTAGAACTCGCATTGGGTTTACGCGGACCATTTCTTTGCGTCGTATAAAGGTGTGTACTTCCTTTGCCCCTGTGGAAAGTGCGAAATTCGCATTATCGAAGGCAGAAGCCCCGCCTCCAAGAATCCCAATTCGCTTCCCTTTTAAATCTTCAAAATCAATTGCTTCGGATGTGTGGGCATAGAGGGATTTTGGTAGGTTATTTTTTATGAAATCAGGAATGTGCCATTCGCCTCCACCCTGAATCCCTGTCGCCAAAACGACCTTGCGAGCTAGAATCGATTTAGAATTTGCCCCGTTTCCGGAGAGATGTAGTCGGTGTAATTTACCCCCAATTGGTTCGACTAGTTCCACCTTTACTTCATTTTGAACGGGTAATTCCAATACTTCTCGGTACCACTTCAGGTAATTCATCCATTCGTCACGTGGGATTTTATCGAGTTGATCCCAAGCTTCTTGGCCATGCTTTGCCATCCACCAAGATTGGAAAGTGAGAGACGGGATACCTAAATCGATGGATGGCAGGTGTTTTGGGGTACGAAGAGTAACCATCCGGGCGTAAGTGATCCAAGGTCCTTCAATGCCGGCGGGGTTCTCGTCTAAGATGGTGATATTCGTGATTCGTTCACGTGTTAAGCCGAATGCAGTGCTTAAGCCACTTTGCCCACCGCCGATAATGACCACGTCATAAACATGACCTTCAGGATGTGAAATGGGTCTGACCCAATCTACATTTGAAACAGGGTGAGCGATATAAGAAAGGTCCTTTTTTACTTGCTCATTTAACATTTCTAAACTCATCGAGCACATCTCCTTTATTTATATGTAAGAATTTCTGACATTTATGTTATATACCTATCCTATCATTCGTGAAAGGAACATTCTTTATAGCCATTGCTAAACTTGAGCTGAGTCTTTAGTTGAAATAACTAAAGATTCCGATAATTATAGGTCGACTCACTAAATTAGGTGACAAAAGTGTTAACCGGATTGGTTAAATGAAAATATTTGAAATGCCCTTCAAAAGAGGAGGCGATTTACTAGCTTCCTCTGTAAACTTGATAGCCCCACGGAGTGACCAAAAGGGGAACGTGATAATGAGAAGGAGATTCAGTCATGTTAAAGCGCACAGGCACGGTTGTTAAAAAGTTAGGGGTAGGTAAGCAGACGTTCTTTGCTTTATAGTAATCTGATACATGAAAGACAAGTTCGTAGGTTCCTTGTCTCCAGTTTTCGTTCGTTACCATTTGCTCATCGCAACGTCCATCTGAATTTGTGATTACAGTTGTAATAAGCTCTTTAGGTTCATTCTCCTGCTGATAAAATAATTCGATTTTTACATTTTGAGCAGGTATCCCATGGTGTAAATCTAAAACGTGAGTTGATAATGAGGGCATTTTCGTTACCTCCTGGTTATTCATTCTTAAAATTTGCTTTCCTCGCTTGCTAAATTTTCAATAATTGCATTAAATCGTAATCTGGCAATTTGGTAGATTTGCTGAAGAGCGGTTTCAAATTCTGTTTCCCGAGAATTGTTTAGACGTTCTTTCATGGCCTGTAAAATATCTTGCTTATTTTTTCCGGCTACAGCAATTATGAAAGGAAACTCGAATTTTTCCATATAAGCTTTATTGGTTGCTGTAAAAACGTCAAATTCTTCGGGTGATAAAGAATCCAGCCTTGCACCATTTTGCTCGCGGACAGATGCTGCGCTCATTTTAATGCGTTTTCCAAGTTCGGGATGTTCTAAGATGAGTGCAAGCTGCTCTTCATAGTTAGCTTCTTCTACAATTTTCTTCATCGTCTCAAATGCTTCTTCCACTGAGTTAAACGGTTTTGCCTCTGCTGCCTTTTGGGCAATCCAAGGCGAATGTTCAAAAATTTCACCAAACATTTCTTTAAATTGCTCGGTGTTAGATGCATTCATCTTTTCATTTACCGATGTTACTTTCATCTTTAGTTTCCTCCTTGAGAGACGAGGGCTGTCTCTGGTACTTTAACTTTTTCATTTTTGGAATGCTTCAAAGATAAAACGAGATTTAAAGTTATAGCTGTTAAACTACCTGTGATTAACCCGTCCCCAACAAGCATTTTTAATGCCGCTGGAAGGCTGGAGAATAATTCAGGCACAACAGTTGCCCCTAATCCGAGAGACACGGAACAAGCGATGACAAGTAAATGATTTTGGTTTGTAAAATCGATTGTACTAAGCATTTTGATGCCGGAAGAGACAATCATGCCGAACATCACAACGGTCGCTCCGCCTAAAACTGCTGTAGGGATTAGAGTGGCCAGCGCTGCAATTTTAGGAATTAGGCCTAAGCCAATCAAGATAATACCTGCAGCTACTGTTACGTTTTTTGACTTCACACCAGACATTTGAACGAGCCCGACGTTTTGAGCGAAGGTATTGTAAGGAAAAGCATTGAAAATTCCTCCTAGTAAAAAAGCGATTCCTTCTGCACGATAGCCTCTCTCCATATCCTGTGGCTTTAAGTTTTGCTTTGTAATATCGCTCAGGGCTAAAAATACACCCGTTGACTCAATCATAACGACAATCCCGACGATGATCATTGTAATAATTGGTCCAATTTCAAATGTTGGGACTCCAAAATAGAAGGGTGCCGGTAAGTGGAACAACGACGCCTCTCCAACAGTTGAAAAATCAATCGGATTGACAAAACCGTAAGCAATCGTACCGACGATAATACCAAATAGTACCGCAAGAGATTTAATGTAGCCTTTCCCAAAATACTGAACTAGTAAAATAACAAATAGGGTCCCGATGGAAAAGATTAAATTTTCAAGCGATCCGAATTCAGGGCTGCTTGCCCCCCCGGCCATATTTTTAACCCCAGTAGGAATAAGGGATAAGCCGATAATCATCACAACAGTTCCTGTAACAACAGGGGGGAATAGCTTAAGGATTTTGCTGAAAGATTTTGCGAAAAGGATGATGAACAGACCAGTAGAGATAATGGCTCCATAGATAGCGGTCATGCCGTAATTTGTACCGATTGCAATCATAGGTGTCACTGCAACAAATGATGAACCGAGAACCACTGGGAGACCGATGCCGAAGAAACGATTTTTCCACATTTGTAATAGGGTTGCTATCCCGCAAGTTACTAAATCGATTGCGATCAAATAAGCGAGCTGTGTAGAATTTAACCCGATTGCTCCGCCTACAAGAATGGGAACGAGCATTGCACCGGCATACATCGCTAAAACATGCTGTAATCCAAGAGAGGCCGCTTTTGGTTTGCTTATATTTTCTATCATATCTTTCCCTCCGAATCCATCCGGTACTTTTTATAACTACCGATGTCATTATTTATTACATAATAAAAAATATTCAGTCAATTGTCTTTGGATGAATTGGCCAATTAGATTAGAAAGTTTTAGCTAAAGTAACTGAATGCGATTTTAAGTGGTTTGTTCGATCAATAATTGATTTCGAATGCGCAATGCCAATCTGAGTTGGAGGGTCACTTCTGGATCCTTTAAATCTTTTTGCAATAAGCTGCTGCATTTTTCAATGCGATAAATTACCGTGTTTCGGTGTACATATAGCCGTTTAGCTGTTTCTGATATTTGGCAATGACATTCTAAAAACTCGTTTAATGTCTCGAATAGAATCTTTTGCTCTTCAACCGGCAAGGAAGAAAAGGCTTTGAAAACCATTCGATGATAATTCATTAAATCCGTTTGTGGAATCATTTGTAATAGTTCGTTGATTTCTTTTTTCTTATAGAAGGAAATCAACTTTTTGCGATTTCGAATTGTTAATAATGTACTTTGTGCTTCTTTGTATGCACGTTGAATCTCGGAGAAATTATGTGTTTGATTGCTTACGCCAAAAATCATGTGAAGATCAAAATATTGGTGGATAGAAGTCTCTAATTCGCTAAATAGCTCCGTTAAAAACAATGTGTAATCTGTATTTGGATCGTGTAATTCGTATAAAAAAACTAATTCGTTATTTAAAGTAAAGGCGTGTATGGGAATCCGACTCGCCTGAAGGGCCTCCTCACAAAATTTATGAATTTGCTCGACAACGAAGTTTGGTTGATACGTGTAAGAAGATGTTTTTGTTGTTACATGACCAATCATGCATAAATACACTTGTTGGTAGGGCAATGAAAGCTCTTGTGACATCGCCTTTAAGGCAATAAGTGAATGGCCCTCCTGCTCTAATAAATCGCGAAAATGCTGATTGCGTATATTGCGTTTTTGTTGATGGAGTGCTTGCTCTTGCATAATCGCAAAGGACAAAACGTTAATGGCTTGCTCAATTGTTAGACGGGAGATGATATCTTGTTCATCAATAGAGCCTTTAATCATTAAATAACAATTTTTTTCTGAATTAATATTGATAGGGTACAAAGAAATGGTTTGACGGTCAGCTATTAAAGAAAATGTCCAAGCTTTGTTTGATGTCGTGTACGTAAAATCGTTCCGCATCATTTTTTGAATAGATGCCAATTCAGGAACATGCTGCTGGGCAGAGTACATAGGGCGTAAAAAAGGACTGATTAACTGAACGTCACGCCCTATTAAAGAGGTTAACTGTCGTACAAGTCTTGGAATGCCGTGACCGTTTAAAATGAGCAATGTAAATTGGCGATGAATATCCATAGCGTGTGCTAATAAGGAAGCTTCGCTTTGTAAAATTTTTTCGGTCATTAAAAAGTTGATTTGCCCTAGCGAAAGATGCTCGGGAAGCTCGATAAAAGGTAAATGTAACTGGTCTGCGAGCTGCAAAATATCTTGAGGGATTTCAAGTAAAAAGCGATTCTTTTTAATGCCAATGCCAGCACACCCCTTGGTTGCCATTTCGCGAATGAGCTCCTGGAAGAAATCATGATTATTCTGTAGGTGATAGGCTGTCGTAATAATCAGCTCATTTTTGCGCAAATAGGGGATGATATCCGGAGCGTCCATCATTGTAATGGAACTGATTTCTCGACCGCCACTTTTTTCCCCGGCGACTAATAGGATGGGGGCTAATTCTTTTTGAGAAAGCATTTGTAGAATATTCACAAACAAAACCCTCCTTTTTGCTATATGTTACAAAATCTAACACAAAATCAACAAAAAAAATAGTGTGTTATAAAAAGTTACATAAATTAGTTGCGAAATTTGAATTTTTGTTCACATTAACTAAAAAAGAGATTTTTTTTAACAAAAATGCTGATGAAGTGAATTCTTAGCATTCTTTATACTGATTAAAAGGTTGAATATTCGGATATCTAGGAGGTTGCCGATACAGGGGCAACGAATTTCAAAGGGGAGGTGGTGTGTCTCATGAGTGAGGCTCAAGCGGCACAGATTGAAGTAAGCGAAATCCAAGGGTTGGTGAATTGGCTGGCATCGTTTGGTGGAACTCCTGAAGGCGGAGTCACGAGATTACTATATTCGGATGCGTGGGTGCAGGCACAGAACGCATTAGCAAACAAAATGCAAGAGACAGGTTTTTATACTTACTTTGATCAAGTAGGAAATCTGTTTGGGCGTATAGAAGGAACTGATTGCAAGGATGAAGTAATGCTAACAGGTTCACATGTTGACACGGTCGTTCAAGGTGGAAAGTATGACGGTGCTTACGGTGTTCTAGCAAGCTTCCTTGCGGTTAGAAAATTAGTAGAGCGTTTTGGCAAACCCAAAAAAACTATCGAAATCGTCTCCCTTTGCGAGGAGGAAGGAAGTCGATTTCCGCTAACGTATTGGGGCTCCAAGAATTTAGTTGGAGATTATTCACCAATAACAATAGAAGGAATGAAAGATAGGGAAGGCATGTCATTTAAGCAGGCAATGACCGATGCAGGTTTTCCATTTAAAGAATATCAAACGAAAAAAAGAGATGATATCAAGCGTTTTGTTGAAATTCATATCGAACAGGGGTCTGTTCTAGAGAAAAGTCAGTTGGATCTAGGATTAGTCAGTCATATAGCAGGTCAAAAACGATTTACCATTACGCTAAATGGTGAAAGCAATCATGCAGGAACAACGCCTATGACGGAGAGGAAGGACGCAATTGTTTGCGCTGCGAATGCAATTAGTGAATTGACCGCTATTGCCAAAGCAGAATACCCTTCATTGCGTGTAACAACAGGCCAGCTCCTTGCAAAACCAAATGTGCCGAATGTGATTGCGGGAAATGTAAGTTTTACTTTAGATATTCGTCATCATGAGTCAGAAATTTTGGAAGCGTTTTGTCATCGTGCAACAGAGCTGCTCTCTCAACTCGCAAGCAAAAGCGGCATTGCAATTGATATTGATCTATGGACGGATATTCGTCCCGTTCCATTAGACACAAATTTACATGATGAAATGAAGAAAGGTCTTACTGAAAAAGGGTTCAAATATACAACAATGGTGAGTGGGGCTGGTCATGATGCACAAGTATTTGGTCAGCACATCCCAACAACGATGCTTTTTGTTCCGAGTAAAAATGGGATTAGCCACTCGCCGCTTGAATTTACAGATAGCTATCATTTGGAAATCGGTGTCTCCGTTTTAATGGATTATTTATACGAGTTAGCATACTAAGGAGTGAAATAGGATGAGCTATAAGCAATTGCAAACCCCCTTAAGAACAATCATGACACCAGGTCCTGTAGAGGTGGACCCACGTGTTTTACAGGCCATGAGTACGCCTATTTTAGGACAGTTCGACCCGGTCTTCACCAATATGATGAATGAAGTAATGGAGATGCTTCGAGAATTATTCCAAACGAAAAATAGGTGGGCATTTCCAATTGATGGAACCTCCCGTTCCGGAAATGAAGCACTCCTTGCAAGTGTCATTGAACCAGGAGATAAAGTATTGGTACCAATTTTTGGGCGCTTCGGTCATTTGCTTGTAGAGATTTGCGAGCGCTATGGGGCAGAAGTGCACACGTTAGAAACAGCGTGGGGAAGTGTATTTGAACAGCAGATGATTGTTGACAAAATGAAAGAACTCCAACCGAAAATAGTGGCGATTGTTCATGGAGAAACGTCTACGGGTTGTATGCAGCCATTAGATGCTTTAGGGAAGGCATGCCGTGAGCAAGATGTGCTACTTATTGTTGATGCAGTAGCTACAATTGGTGGTGTCAATATTCCGGTGGATGAATGGTGTATTGATGGCGTTATTGCTGGTACACAGAAATGCTTATCGATTCCTGCCGGGATGGCACCGATTACGTATAATGAGCGTGTGGAAGCAGTTATTCAAGGACGCAAAAAAATCGAGTATGGGATTGCAACAGAAGAAGAGTTTAGGCTTAAACGGACTAACATAATTCGCAGCAACTACTTTGATCTCGCGATGATTCAGGATTATTGGGGTCCACGTCGCCTAAATCATCATACAGAAGCAACATCCATGATTTATGCTTTACGTGAAGGGTTAAGGATCGTTTTAGAAGAGGGATTAGAACAACGCTTTGCTCGTCACAGCTATCATGAAGCAGCCCTTATAAAAGGATTGGAAGCAATGGGGCTTACGATATACGGAGATCCGACATGTAAGCTAACTCCTGTAACATGTGTTGAAATTCCTGATGGAGTAGATGGAGAAAATGTCCGTAAAGTGATGTTGGAGCAATTCGGCGTTGAGATTGCCTCCTCATTCGGTCCGCTGCAAGGGAAAATCTGGCGCATTGGGACAATGGGCTATAGCTGCCGTAAAGAAAATATTTTAAAAGTGCTACAAGCTCTTGAGGCAGCTTTAATTCGCAACGGCTTTGAACCAAAACGCGGAGAGGGAGTTCAAGCTGCACTTGATTATTATGATGTTCCTTCATACATTGCAGTTAAGGAGGCATAAACATGACATTCGATCTCATTTTAAAAGGTGGAGCAGTGGTTGAGCCACATCAAGTAACTCTTTGTGATATTGCAGTGAAGGATGGCAAAATTGTTCAAATTTCCTCTGAGATTATGAGTGATGGTGTCTCGACTGTAGAGTTGGAGGGGAAAATTGTTCTACCTGGAGCTATCGATGCCCATGTACATTTTAACGAACCTGGTAACGTCGAGTGGGAAGGAATTGAAACCGGCTCTCGAATGCTTGCAGCAGGCGGGGCAACACTGTATTTTGATATGCCGTTAAATAGTAACCCGCCAACGATTGATGTGCCAGCGCTGGAGTTGAAGGAACAACTTTCAGCAGAAAAATCAGTAATCGATTATCGATTTTGGGGAGGGCTGGTGCCGGAAAATATTAGCGAGCTGGAAAGTCTTTCAGAGCGTGGGGTAATTGGATTTAAAGCCTTTATTTCAAACTCTGGTTTTGAGCCTTTTAAATGTGTTGATAATCTTGCTTTACTGAATGGGATGAAGGAAATTAGCCGTCTCGGCAAAATTTTGGCCCTGCATGCAGAAAGTGATGAAATGACGCATCATTTAGCCAGTCAAAAAATAGCGGGTGGTCAGCTTGAACCAAAGGACTACTGTGAATCCCGTCCAATTATCGCAGAGGTTGAGGCGGTTCAAAGAGCAATTGCTTACGCAGAAATTACAGGGTGTGCCTTGCATTTTGTTCATATTAGTAGCCCAGATGCTGTCCGAGTAATCAATGAAGCAAAGATGCGTGGGCTTAATGTGACACTGGAAACCTGCAGTCATTATTTATTATTCAATGATGGAGCTTTTAAAGAGCATGGTGTTTATGCAAAATGTGCACCACCATTACGAGCACCAAGTATTCAACAAGAAATGATCGAGTTAGTTGCAGATGGCAAGATTGACTTTGTTACATCAGATCATTCTCCATGTTCCCCGGAGTTAAAGGATTTATCGAACCGTACTTTCTTTGAAGCCTGGGGAGGCATAAACGGTGGTCAGTTTACATTGTTAGCTGTTTTAGAGGTAGCAAAAGAAAAAGGGTTACCTTTAACCGAAGTGGCAAAATTAACAGCCGAGGCACCTGCTGTTCGTTTTGGTATTGAGTGTAAGGGACGTATTGAGGTAGGCTATGACGCTGATTTTGCCATTGTAGAAGAAGTGCCTTTTTTGGTGACGAAGGATGCCATATTAGCGAGGCATAAAGATTCACTATATGAGAATCATCAATTCCCTTATCAAATCGCAGCAACGTATTGTAAAGGACAGAAAGTTTTTGCTAGAAATGAAGGTTTATCACACATTTAAATAGATTATGAAGGAAAACCAATGCTTATTATTAAGTGTTGGTTTTCTTCTATAAAAAAGCATTCAAAACAAAGAAAGTGTATGAAATTTTATGTATTGCAATCAATTGCCGATTTTTCGTTTCTTTCTTGAAATAAATAAAGAGTTTAGTAGAAACATTCCTATAAAAATTACACCTAACAAATTAAACAGCATAGCACTAGTATTTACTCCCCAATTGATGGCTACTTGGCGAATAAGCGCTATTTATAGTATCGACATTGGTATTAGTACCGCTTTACTATTAAACATTTGATCACCCTTACTTTTTTCTAGTTGCATTGACTATAATTATACTATAAATTTTTCCATTAATGAGAGTTCATATAACAATATATTCGTATACCAGATTTCACTGTCATTCAACATTTCCAAACAATAAAGTTATTTATTTCCCGAGAAATGTCTTATTTTGCGTTTGAAGTAGGAAATTGTAAAAACATTTAATGATTAATGAAACGTAAGAAAAAGACATACCTTGTCTTAAGGCAATTTACATTAATGGAATTGTAATAGAAACGGCGAATGAAAGATTCAATAGTTATGGCTTAGGAGGGCTGGAAAAACAAGTGTAAAAAGCTTATTTGACATAGGAAAGGGGAGATTAAATGGCAATTGTGATACCGACAATTAACCTAAAAGGTGGCGTAGCAAAAACAACTACGACTGTTGGCCTTGCAGAAGTGCTGACATCGGAGTTTAAAAAGAAAGTATTGCTAATTGATTTAGATCCACAAACGAATGCAACTGTGATGTTAATCGGCGATCGACGTTGGAAAGAGTTAAATCAAAATGGCTATACATTAGCTACTCTGTTTGAAGAAGCATTGGACCCTGACGAATCCAAATTTCTACTTGAAAAAACACTACAAAAAAATGTCTCTAATATTTCTTCCGTAAAAAACTTGGATTTACTTCCATCAAGTTTAGATTTAATCAATATTCAAGACGTTTTGGCCAAAATGCCGACAGGACCGTTTTATTCAGATAATCCAATCGAAATCTTAAAAAAAGCCATACGCCCTATCAAATATAATTACGATTATATCCTAATTGACTGTCCTCCGAATATGGGGATTATTACATTAAACGGTCTTCGAATTGCGAATGGCTATATCATTCCCACAATCCCTGATCTCCTTTCTACATATGGCATTCCCTATGTTGTGGATCGCATACAGGAATTTTCAGATAATATGGATATTAAAATTGAAGCATTGGGAATTGTTGTGACGAAATTTAGAGAAGATTCAATGGTACATAAAAACACTTTAGGGAAGTTAAAAAAGGGAATGTCCACGCATGTGTTTAGCTCGATATTTAAGGAGAATAACCAAGTGGCATTGGCAGCTGATTATCCTAAACAATATTCAACCTTCAAACAAAAGTGGGACGAAGATGGTCAATATACTGCTTTCTATAACTTAGGAAAAGAAATTATCGAAAGGTATGAAGGATAAAATCTTCAGAAATCCACTTTACGTTTAACCAAAATGGTGGTTTTTTTACTACAATAAATTATCCAATTCTGGACAAACTATTTGAGTAACAAATAGAAGAAGCTTTTCGAAAATTTTTTCTATTTGTTGCTATTCAAGTGAGAAGGATAGCTATACCAGATGTAGAAGCGAATAACACGATTAATAATTCCAATACGGAAGGGAATGTTTGTGCAATGGATAAGCTACTAGTCAATCAGAACAAACAAGCCAAAAACAATCATGAGGAGTTTGCTTCAGAGATTCATCAGGATGCCAATTTAGATGCTTATGAATCGAAAAATACGTTTGGGAATCAAACTAATGCGCGGAAACAACGACCAATGAGTGAACGAACTGCTTGGAATTAGTTGACGTTTGTTTGATGAGGCTATTCTAATACTTGAAAAAAACTGTGGGACATAAAGAGGTAACTCTTTAGTCCCATCATTTATTTGTTTTAAAAAAGTGGTTGCTATAGTACTATAATACTGAATGAAATAATTTAAGGAAGTACATAGTAATGAAAAATAATAAAATAAAACTAATTCTAGTAATATCGGCCGTATTATTGGTAGTATTTAATGTTTTTAGCTTTTATGTAACAGAGCAGAATATAGAAGCCACTGTTCAAGAAGCAATTGCAAACCAAACCTTGGACACAGCCAAAGCGGTTTCCGCAAAAATCGATATTGATACATATAAAAAATTTCTAAGCAATCCAGAAAAAAATGACTATTACTGGAAGATTAATGATCAATTAAACAATATTAGAGAAGACATAGGTGCTTTATTCGTTTACACTTTAAAAATTGACAATCCAAAGGTATCGCATGCGATGATTTTAGGTTTGCCCAAAGAAAAACAAAATCTATTAGACATTGGAATGATTTGTACACTTCCAGAGGAACAAGTACGTCTTGCTTATTATGATGGGGCACCGTATACATCGGAGATTATTGATGATCCTCAGCATGGAAAGTATCTGTCTGTCGGAGCACCGATTATCGATGAAAATAATAATATAATAGGTTTTATTGGGATTGATATTAGTACTGAAAAGATTAATGGCATCAACGAAAGTGTACAAGAAAACAACATGATTATCTTCCTGATAAATTCTGTATTTCTTTTAATTGTCATTATTTCATCGTATTTTATTCAAAACTGGTACCAAAGGGAAGTAAAGAAAGAAGTGGAGAATACGGAAGATACTTATCAAGGGGAAATTCAAACGTTACTTAGCTCGGTTTCTTCCTTAAGACATGATTACTCAAATCATATACAAGTCATCCATGGACTTCTAACAATAGGAGAGTCGGAGAAAGCACTGCAATACTTGGACTCCCTGTCAAATGAGGTTCAATTGATCGAGTCGATTAATTCTACAATTGAGCATCCTGGCCTTGCCATCTTGTTAAAATCGAAAAAGATTGCTGCCCAAAATCACCAAATTGCAATGGAAACCAAGGTAACACAGAATTCATATCAACTCATAAAAACGACCGATATGATAAAAATTCTATCAAATTTAATAGATAATGCGATTGATGCCACTAGAGAGTTATCCGAACAACCAAGGATAATATCTATCTTGTGTGATGCTAACGATACCCATTATCTGTTTGAGGTTACAAATACAGGTCCAAAAATAGTGGGAGATACCGAGATTTTTAAACAAGGATTTTCTACTAAGCCTACTGAAGAAGGGAAAGTTCGTGGACAAGGATTGTTTATTGTGAAAGAGGTAGTAAGAAAATACAACGGTGAAATCTTGATCCATTCAACAGATGAAAAGGTTACAACGGCAAAAGTTGTAATACCAATTAAATAATTCATTTATAGCTCCCTAAATTGGTATTTGGGGGCTTATTTTTTTACATACGGTTTTAACTGAAAAGTCTTCAAAATATTTTTTTGAAGACTTTATGGTCGAAAAATGAATTTTGAACTAGGGAAAAGAAAGCAAATTTAACTTTTGAGCATTTTTAATCTAAATACCGGATTTATGGGTGTTTGACTTTCAAAATCAAGGGATTAGAATAAGATTAACTCCAAAGATTACCTCATAATTCCTCAAAGATACTGCTATAAAGATCTGATTCTGAAAATTCGAAAAGCGAAGGAGCGGAAGATATGCAAACTATTGTATCGACAGTGGAATGTCCACGGTGTAAGGAAAAAGCCTTTGAACAATATGAGTACAATACAGGCAGGTGCAAGGGATGGTGTAATAATTGCAATTATAATTACGCCAAGAGAAAAAAAGTAATTGCCCAAAATAAAGATTTCGAAGTGAGTGCTGACAATGGTTACGGAATAGTATGTTTAGTTAAAATAGACGGTTCTTCCCATTATTATATGTTTAACGCTGATATTGAAAGAATCGTGATTGATCGTTTTGTCGCCTATTTAGATATTCCTGAGGTGGATGCTGAAAACAGTTATATGGTTAACTATGGCAACGACGCATTTTACGTTTTATATGGAAAAGTTCCTGAGAATTTCATAGATATCTATATAGAAACCTTAAAATGTCATAAACCGTTTTTAGAAGCTGTTGATAAAAGATACCTCCTTAAGAAAGGTTGAAGAGATGGTGCATGAAACGAAAAAATTGATGGAATCCAAAAATCTTCTACTAAAAATAGCAAGTGGTATCAATCCTTTAGACGATTCACCGATTCAAGATGAAAGCTTCCTACATAATCCTCAAGTTATTCGACCATTATTTTTTCTCACTGACTATATTTCATATGAAATTGAGAGAACAAACCGCCAAAGAAGCAAACCAACCAAGTTTAATATAACGGATGAAAGGTTAGCATTGGTGGATTTACCATCAGGAAGCATAGGAATAAATGAATTTGCGAAAGTCATTAATGCAGTCATTGATCCATCCGTAAGTAAAAAAATAACGGGGGCAATGATCAATAAAAAACTAAAAGAGAAGGGCATCTTGAGTGAGGAAGTTGATGAAAAAGGACATAGGACAACAATTACTAATGGCAAATCTGAGGGTTATGGAATTGAAAGCGAAACCCGGACATTTAACGGTCGGGAATATCAAAAGATACTATTCAATGAGATAGGAAAGAAATTCTTATTGAAGAATTTTCAAGAGTTGATGCAGTAGGTAAAAGTACAAAAGCTCTATACAAAATCAAAAGGCTTCAATTCGTTCCAACCTTGTTAGGGAAGCAGAAAATCTGGTATACTAAAGATACGAATTTCATAATTTAAAATGACTGCCTGATGCTGCAACATCAAGCAGTCAAGTGTAATAGGCTAGTCCCAAAAAGAGGATTGGCAATTTCAAAGAAATTAACCCATCTAGTCGTTCAACCGTCTATAGGAGGGGTTATTTTTTATGATTGAAAGATAGAACCGACACAATCAAAGCTGAAAAACCGACGGCAAACATAAGCGTTTCAGCAACTGTCATGGCATCACCACCTCTCCTTTAAGAAGTGTGAGCCAACCAATCTTCAAGGTCCATAAACTATTACAACTAAATTATAGCACATACGTTCGCTTTTTAAAGGGTACAAGGTTGCGTTTTTTAGAAGATACTAGAAATAAATAGAAAATAGTTCATTGTTTATGTAGAAAACATTCCATCAAAATCAGTTTTATTCGCATATTTTAACACCTAATGTAAAAAATAAACCAAATAACAAAAGTGGAGGGAAAATATGCGAAAACGTTTATATCTATTGATGAGTTTAATTGGTTTACTAAGTTTTACGGTAGGTTGTACAGATAATGGAGATGAAACACCGGTTGAGGCGAAAAATGAAATGAAAGAAACGAAAACATCGAACGCTTTAAATGAAATCAATTCAATGCTAAAAGAAGTATAAGATTTTATGAATCGAACAATTAATTACGCAAGTTAGCGATGATAGCCATTATATTGATATAATAGTCCACAACAGATAGTAAATATGCTACATTTAAGAAAAAATAAGTTGAAGAGGAAAAAATCGTGACTTCTCACTTAACAACCTATATTACATTGTTTTGTACATCGGGTATTCTGAATTTGTATTTATGCTCGTATGTTTTTTTTAAGCGGCATCAATATACGAATATTAAAAATGTCTTTGCTCTGTATTGCTTAAGTATAACGATTTATTGCTTTGCAGCCGCTTTTGGGCTAACTGCTTCGAACATACAGGAAATAAAATTTTGGACCATTATACAATATATTGGGATGCCGTTTTCATCACCCCTTGGATTACTATTTATCATGCAGTATCTAGGCGTGAAAGTAACAAGAAAACGGATTATGCTCTTGCTTGCCATTCCCTTGATTAGCTTGATTATGGTTGCAACCAATGATTTTCACCATCTTCATTATAAAGAGTTTATCGTTCATCCAACACTAGGTGCACCATTTAGCATACTCGAGATCGGTATCTGGTATTTGGTTCATGGTATGTTTACCTTTGGATGTATGCTAGCGGCTTTCTTACTATTAATCGTCAGATGGAAAGAAAGCGCGAAGATATATCGTCCGCAGGTCCTAGCCTTAATGCTTGGTCAATTCGTTCCGATGGTGACGGCTTTTATTTACTTAATTGGTTTAACTCCTCCAGGCTTCGACCCTGTGCCAATGGTTCTTTGGTTAACTACTATCTTATATTTATGGTCGATTAGCTCTACTCGCTTATTTACTGTTATGCCGATTGCCAAGGATGCCATTTTCCATAGTATAAGCGATGGTGTCCTTGTTTTGGATGATGAATACCATTTAATCGAGTTTAATGAAGAAAGTAAAAGGATGTTCCCACAATTAAATAAATCCATGATCGGACAGGATATTACGGCTGTTTGGTTAGAAGTATCAAGGGGTTCTAATGAATTTCCTATAGAAGCTATCGATAATAAGCAGGAAATGAAAGTTGAAATTGAACTTTCCGGGAATATTTATCAGATTCGTACAGCCACACTGCAGCATGGGGATACTAAAAAAGGATTGCTGATTATTTTTACAGAAATTACGGAGCTAAAAAGGCTTCAATCACAATTGGAGCGGCATGCCTATTTTGATGAACTAACTCAAATCTATAATCGACGGGCTTTTTTCCAGCGTTGTGAACAAAGGCTGGCTCAAGCCAAAGTTGCGCAAATCCCCTTGACTGTCATTTTATTTGATATTGATTACTTTAAAAAAGTGAATGATACATATGGTCATTTGATTGGCGATCAATTATTAAAGCATGTGGCAGAAATTTGCCGCACACATCTAGAGCGGGTTGGAATTTTTGCGCGCTATGGTGGGGAAGAATTTGTCATTGCGTTAGAAGGCTATACAGCAAATGAGGGAGCCAAGGTTGCCGATGAAATACGTAAGGCAATTGAAATGGAGCCTCTTGTAGTAGATGAACTAAATATTTCAATTACAGCAAGCTTTGGTGTAGCACAATTTACAAAAAATCTAGACGAGACACTGACACAGATACTTAATAATGCAGATAATGCCCTTTATGGAGCGAAAGAAGAAGGGCGTAACTGTGTAATTGTTTATTCAGACACAGCTAACTTCATAAACACACAGACCTAACTTAGGAATTCAACCTAATGTTAGGTTTTTTTAGTTGATTGATTCGTGTGAGTTTCGACCAATTTATGGAAAAATATAGGTGGGTGTATTAATTGTAAATATATGCCCAATATGGTAACATTGAAAATGTGTTAATTATCAGAAAAATGCGCTAAATACAGCTTTTCATCGCTTAAATTCAGCTTCATATTTATTCTCGATAATTAAATCCACCCGTATAACAACTAATATTTAACTAGTTGGGAATTTAATGTTTATAAAGGTGTTCATTGTAAAATAAATGTTAAAAAAAGGGAATATCATTTACTTACTACTTTTTTCTAACTAGACTAATAGTGGGTATATTAATTTACTGATTTAAACAAGTAAATATTCGTACATACTGATTTAGCGAAATGGAAAACTAATATTTTTAATTGTTTTAAGGAGGGAATGCAACTCATGACGATTAACTTGCAAAAAGGTCAACGGATTGATTTAACAAAAGGGAAGACTGATTTAAGTCGTGTAGTAGTCGGTTTAGGATGGGACCCTGTAGGGAAATCGGGAGGATTTAGCTTTTTTAAATCTTCTGGACCAGATGTGGACTGTGACGCGTCGGTAATTATGCTACAAAATGACCGTTTTACAGACAAAAAGGATCTCATATACTTTGGTAACAAAAAAAGCAATAATGGATCGGTTGCTCACTCTGGTGATAATTTAACAGGTGAGGGCGACGGCGATGACGAAACAATTATTGTTGATTTGAAAAATATCCCGTCACAATATAACAAATTGGTTTTCGTTGTAAATATTTATGACTGTGAAAGAAGAAAACAAGATTTTGGCATGATTAAAAATGCGTACATTCGAGTGGTGAATCCACAAACCAACGAAGAAATCGTTCGATATAACTTATCTGATAACTATTCTGGTCAGACAACATTAATAACAGGTGAAATTTATCGTCATAACGATGAATGGAAGTTTGCTGCGGTTGGAACTGGTACAACAGATCCTGGCCTGTCAGCGATCTGTAACCGTTATACATGATTTTTGAAATAAACAAAAACTATTCAATAACTAGGAGGATTTTAAATGGTAGTTTCTCTAGCAAAAGGTCAAAAGGTTGATTTAACTAAAACAAATCCGGGTCTCTCTAAAATAACAGTTGGACTTGGATGGGATACGAATAAGTATGATGGCGGAAATGATTTTGATTTAGATTCATCTGTATTCTTGTTAGAGGCAACTGGTAAAGTATCAGGTCCTCAAGATTTTATATTCTATAACCAAACAACAGGTGGAAATGGTTCGGTAGTCCATACTGGCGATAACTTAACTGGTGAAGGGGACGGAGATGACGAGCAAGTTCAAATCGCCCTTAAAGAAGTACCTGAAAGTGTACAAAAAATTACGTTCACTGTAACAATTCATGAAGCTGAAGCTAGAACACAAAACTTCGGTATGGTATCAAATGCATTTATTCGTGTAGTAAATGATGATACAAAACAAGAAATCATTCGCTATGATTTAGGAGAAGATTTCAGTATCGAAACAGCAGTAGTTGTTGGTGAACTTTACCGTCATAATGGCGAATGGAAATTCAGTGCGATTGGTTCAGGCTACCAAGGCGGCCTAGCAGCATTATGTAATGACTTTGGTTTACAGGTAGGTTAATTTTTTAGATATGTAGCACAGTGACTGATACTTAGTTACTGTGTTACTTTTTAATGAAATTGATTGATTATTCTAAAATATATGTAGGGGGGAATTCAATATGGCAATTCAATTAAGCAAAGGTCAACGTATTGATTTAACCAAAACGGACCCATCTTTACAACGCATTATTATTGGTTTAGGGTGGGATATTAAACAATTTGATGGTGGCCAAGATTTCGACTTAGATGCATCTGCCTTTCTTTTAAATGCAAGTGGTAAATGTAGAGGTGAATTAGATTTTATTTTCTACAACAATCTACGCAGTGTTGACGGTTCAGTTACTCATACAGGGGATAACCGAACTGGTGAAGGCGATGGAGATGACGAACAGATTAAAATTGACCTTTCAAAAATTCCCCATGATGTACAAAAAGTAGCCATTTCTGTAACGATCCATGATGGAGAAGTGCGTCATCAAAACTTTGGTCAGGTATCAAATGCATTTGTTCGTTTAGTAAATGAAGATACAGGTGCTGAAGTGCTGCGTTATGATTTAGGAGAGGACTTCAGTATTGAAACGGCAGTTGTTTTCTGTGAGGTTTATAAGCATGGAAATGATTGGAAATTTAATGCGGTTGGTTCTGGTTACCAAGGCGGTTTACAAGCCTTAGTAAATGCATACGGACTAAATGCATAAAACGCTCTAAAAATGAATTAATAATAAGAGAGATTATGTAAAGCGAGAGGAATACGACTTTGGACATTATAAATCAAATACTAAGCACATATGCCATGTTTTTTGATTGGGAAATGTGGGGCGAAGTGTTAACAGACCCTGTTGCATGGGGATTAATCGGATCGCTGGTAGTCATTGAAGGTCTATTATCTGCAGATAATGCCCTTGTACTAGCGGTATTAGTTAAGCATCTTCCAGAGAAACAAAGAAAGAAAGCACTTATGTACGGGATGCTGGGTGCTTACTTCTTCCGTTTCCTGTTCATCGGAATTGGTGTTTACCTCATCAAATTCTGGTTCATTAAAGTATTAGGAGCTCTTTATTTAGGGTGGCTTGTTTACGCCCATTTCCGCAAAAAGGGTGGAGATGAGGATGATGAAGCAAAAGAGTTTAAAAAAGATACTTTATTAGTTCGCCTATTTGGTACGTTCTGGGCAACCGTAATCTCTGTTGAGTTAATGGACATTGCCTTTTCAGTCGATTCCATCCTAGCGGCATTCGCAATTTCTGATCAGGTTTGGGTTCTTTTACTAGGTGGGATGCTAGGAATTATCATGATGCGTACAGTTGCCGGGATATTCCTTACGCTTATTGAGAAAGTCCCTGAATTAGAGAATACAGCATTTATATTAATCGGTATTATCTCCTTAAAAATGTTAGCGAGTGTATTTGGATTCCATTTAGAACACTGGTTGTTCTTCATCATTTTACTATTAGCGTTTGCCATTACATTTATTATTCATTTCATTAATAAGAAAAAATTAGTAGATACAGAGATTACAGAAAAGTAATCTACTAGTTTAAATCAATAGATTTAGCTACTGCTGTATAAGCGGTAGCTTTTCTTTAACGGATAGATAATTTTTAAGGTTATCCGCATAAGAAAAACATCAACTCGGCCAATTTGGGTCGAGTTGTGTTTTTCTAATACGAACAGTTTGGGGGAATGGGATGAAACATTTTAGTTTTGAGACACCTGAAAGATTGGAGAAAATCTTTTATAAGCAACCAGAGTCCTTTACTAAGTATTCAGAAAAAGAAGTTCTTTCTTATATGGTGGGTGCAACTCTTTATATGCCGGCAACAAAAGAAAGTATTGCTCAGGATGTGATTACAAAGAAATTTAAAGAACTGGTTTCGATGGTGATTGATTTAGAGGATGCAGTTGGGGATAACCAGTTGGAGGAAGCAGAGGAACTTTTAGTCAAGCATCTAGAAACCATCTATTATGCACTGGAAAATCACATCATCACATTCGAGGATTTGCCTCTTATCTTTGTAAGAGTCCGAACGCCTGAACAGTTTAAGCGAATGAGTTCAAGAATTGGCGTATATAATAGGGTGTTAACTGGATATGTTTTTCCGAAGTTCTCTCCTAAAAATGGCAGGGAATATCTAGAAATACTGGACGCAATCAACACGGAGGATATCGTTCTGTATGCCATGCCGATCTTGGAATCTACTGATTTTATCTATAAAGAAGATCGACTGGAATCGTTATTAAAAACGAAGGAGATCATCGATTCCTATAGTAAATATATTCTAAACATACGAGTTGGTTGTACAGACTTTTGTGGATTGTATGGGATTCGAAGAAATGTAGATACGACAATTTATGATGTTTCGATTATCAGAGATTGTTTAGCCGATATATTAAATGTCTTTAATAGACAGCAGGATGGCTATGTCATTTCTGGTCCGGTTTGGGAGTACTTTTCGAAAGAAGAACGAATTTTAAAACCCCAGCTTCGTGTCAGTCCGTTCGAAGACAGAAATGGCAACACGGGCCTTAAAAAACGTAATGAATTAATAAACCAATTCCTGGATGGACTTATTAACGAAGTCATTTTAGATAAACTAAATGGCATTATCGGCAAAACGATAATCCACCCAACGCATATCAAACCTGTTCATGCCCTTTATACAGTGACGCACGAAGAATATATGGATGCACTAAGTATTATCGATAATGCGGAAGGAAATGTGGGGGTGCTGAAAAGCCAGTATCAAAATAAGATGAATGAAGTGAAGCCTCATTATTATTGGGCAAAACGCATTTTACTAAGAGCAAAAGCGTTTGGCGTATTTAATGAGCACCAGGATTATACAAGTATCATTATAGAAGACGATGAAGAATAACGATTGGGAGCGATGACGCTGAAACCTGTTGAAAATAAAGAAGTATATCATGTATTAAATAATCTGACTGTTGAAGTTGAAGTGATGAATAATCCCTACAATTTTCAGCTAGGACAGTTATTTCAAATGGCAGCAAGAATTAATAAAAACAGAAGCTTCTTATTTGTGAGCAAGGTTTTAGGAAAGCATCTTGCCGTCAACCCTAAAATACCTTTGCTTGTAGGAAGTTTACTAGCGATACGCTATTTAGAAGTTGTTCATGGAGAAAGCGACGCACGTGCCGAAAAAATTGCAAAGGCCATTCAAACAAATGAAGGGCTGGAGGAAATATGGGCTTCACTTCAAAAAGACCCAGTTACACTTCCAAGGGCAACAACTTTTGTCGGCTTTGCAGAAACAGCAACAGCACTGGGTCATGCGGTTTTTAGTACATTTAGCAATCATGCTAAGTACATCCATACAACAAGAGAACAAATTGACAATCTCCAGTCCATTATTAATTTTGAAGAAGAGCATTCTCATGCAACAAGTCATAGAGTCTATGCACTGGATTCGGAATTTTTCCAAGACGATAGTGAAGTGGTGCTGGTTGACGATGAAGTCACAACAGGAAAAACGGCAATCAATATTATTCGGACAATCAAAGCCGAGTACCCTTTAAAAAATAAGTTTACAGTTGTTTCGATTTTAGATTGGCGAACACCGGAGCATCGTGAGCGATACCGTCAATTAGAAGAAGAACTAGACATCACGATTCATACGATTTCATTAATAGACGGCGTGGTTTCCGTAAGTGGAACACCATCAACAGAAGAAAATGGATTGAAAACAGAAAATACTTTTAGGCCGGAAGTGGTTTATTTACCTGTTTGTCATCTATTATCATCAGAGAACTTTCAACAAAGTGCCTCAACTAGTGTCAATGGGATTATAAACAAATCGAGTTATTTGCATGCAACAGGAAGATTTGGTCTTTCTATTGAAAAGGAAAAAGAGTTTTCAAACCGCATCCAGGCAGTGGCGAGCTACGTGAAAGAAAAAAGGCGCGGTGAAAAAACATTAGTCATTGGTACGGGAGAATTCATGTATTTGCCTATGTATCTTGCTTCTCAAATGGGGGAGGGTGTATATTTTCATTCAACAACACGTAGTCCCATCTATCATACAAACCTAAATGACTATACGATTAGGCAAAAATTCATCTTTGATAGTCCCGAGAATCAAGGGGTAACCAACTACCTGTATAATATCCAACCAAATCAATATGATGAAGTGTTTATTATTTTTGAAAGAATGTCTTCACTAGAAGCGGCAAGCCCACTAATCGAAGAGTTAAGCAAAGTGAACATCCCCTTTATCAATATAGTCAATATGACAGAAATCGTAGAGTAGAGGAGCAAACGCCAACGACAAAAGCATGGAGGCAATATGTATGAACAAACCAATTGTGAAACCGGATAAAATGGGAAGCTACCTGGAAAAGGATGTCGTTTTTTTATTACGGGATATCAGCAATTTTAAGATTGAAAGAAAGTCAGAGGAAAGAGAAAAACTGATTCAATCGGGTACACATTATTCGGAAATGCTGCCGGTAGAATACCAACCAACGAAAGAATATCTATCATTATTTCATGATACGTTAGATCAATACTCAAAACGTGTGGCCATCGCGGTCGGCGTCGTTGCCGAGCAAATCAAGGAAAGAAACGGTCTTGAGCATCTTGTGCTTGTGAGCTTGGCAAGAGCTGGCACACCAATTGGCATATTGATTAAGAGGTATTTAGCATTTAAATATAAAGTGGAAATCCCGCATTACTCGATCTCGATTATTCGTGGGCGAGGATTTGATGAGACGGCGATTGACTATATTTTTGACCAACATGCGGAGGCAAAAATTCAATTTGTTGATGGCTGGACAGGAAAAGGGGCCATTACTAAAGAGTTAGAAAAATCATGTAAGGCTTATACTGAGAAGCATGGCAAGAAATTGGACCCGAGTCTAAGTGTTTTGGCGGACCCTGGTCATTGTGTAAGTATTTATGGGACACGGGACGATTTTTTAATTCCATCTGCTTGCCTAAATTCAACTGTTTCAGGCTTAGTCAGTCGTACTGTATTGAACCATGACATCATGGATGAAAATGATTTCCATGGTGCGAAGTATTACAAGGAATTAGAAGATGCGGACGTTTCCAATCTTTACGTGGATACGTTAGCAAGCGAATTCGAAGTGGTGCAAAACGAAGTAATGGAAAAGCTTGAGGAACTAGGAAATGAGGATACAACCCCTTCATGGAAAGGGATGAAATCCGTTGAGAGGATTCAAGAGTTATTCGGAATTCGTAATATCAATTTCATCAAGCCGGGTGTCGGGGAAACAACACGGGTGTTATTACGACGTGTTCCATGGAAAATCCTCATAAATCCTGAGCATGCGAATGATTTAACCCACATCCTAATGCTGGCCAAAGAGCGAAATGTGCCGATTGAAGAATGGAAGGACATGTCTTATTCGTGTTGTGGAATCATTAAGGAATTATAAGGGGGATATATTTTGATACTATTTACGTCCGATTTAGATCGTACTTTAATCTATTCAAATACAATGATGGAGACATATCCGATAGCTGGAGACGTGATTCCGGTTGAACATAAAGAGGAAAAAATCGTTTCTTATATGTCTAGGGATTCTATTGATTTGCTGAAGCAATTTAGTAAAGACCATCTATTTGTACCCGTTACAACCAGAGCAGTTTATGAATATGAAAGAATCCATGCACTCTCAAAGGATATTAATCCGAAATATGCGATAACGAGTAATGGCGGGACGATTTTAATCGATGGCAAACCCGATTTAGAGTGGAGTAAAATCGTGAGAAATCGATTGGCAGAACAGTCTCAGCCAAAAGAAGAAATGATTCGGGTGTTTGCCAAGATCCGTCACGAGTCATGGGTTTTAAGGGAATTTTACATCGAAGATTTATTTTATATGTTCCGTGTCGATAGAAAGCTGGTGCCACGTGGAGAGCTTGCAGCATTTCAGAAGGAGCTAGCACCAATGGGCTGGAGTATTTTCCTGCACGGTAGAAAACTATATGTGCTACCGACAAGCTTAAATAAAGCTTATGCCGTTCAATATTTACAAAACTTCGTGGACTATGACCTACATGTGGCAGCAGGGGATTCTATGATGGACTACGATATGATTATCGATGCCGATTATGGCTATAGCCAACTACACGGTGAGCTTTACGAAAAGCAGCCGGATGATGAAAAGGTAATATGGCTAAACGGCATGGGTGCTACGTCGACCGAGGAGCTGCTTCGAAATATATTGGAGCTAAACCTGGTGAGGTAGTGGTTTTAAGTTCATGAAGGAATAGTTCAGATAGGCGAAATAATCGGAATCCGCAATGAAAGTACCTATAAAAATTGGGAGGCTACATTAAATGGTGAATTTAAATAAAATCGAGTTAAAGAAAAAAGGACAATCCATTAATTTGACCAAAAACAACCAAGTACTTGGTGAAATTTTAGTCAATCTAAATTGGAATCAGCAAAATGCTGGTAAAAAATCTGGGGGCTTCCTTTCTTCTTTATTAGGTAAGTCAAATAATGTAGATCTTGATTTAGGCTGTTTATATGAGTTGAAAAATGGGGAAAAGGGCTGTGTACAGGCTTTAGGGAAGGCATTCGGATCTTACGAAAGCTATCCATATGTCCAATTGGATGCAGATGATCGAACTGGTACGGCTACAGGGGGAGAAAACCTGCGCATTAATGGAAGCAAGATTTCTGAAATTAAACGTGTTTTAGTATATGCGTTTATCTATGAAGGTGTAGCGAATTGGTCACAGGCGGACGGTGTTGTGACATTAAAGTACCCTGCAGGTCCAGACATTGAAGTGAGGCTGGATGAGCACAAAAATGGGCAAATTATGTGTGCCATTGCCATGATTGAAAATGTCAACGACGAAACCTTTAAAGTGGAGCGTCTTGTTGAGTACTTTAATGGCCATAAGAATATGGACCAAGCCTATAACTGGGGCATGAATTGGGTAGCTGGAAGAAAATAATTTTTGGTCAAATCAGCTTAAAAAAAGTAGCCCATTTCTAAAAATGGGCTACTTTATATTATGATTGAATAAACATTTGAACCCACGCGCCGTTATAGTAACCGACACCAATCGCATTGTATTGGCCGTTTAGAATATTGGCTCTGTGTCCAGAGGAGTTCATCCAGGAATTCATTACCTCTTGTGGTGATTTTTGTCCTTTTGCAATGTTTTCACCAGCAGCTCTATAGGAGATACCGAAACTTTTCAACATATCAAAAGGACTGCCGTAGTTGGGACTCGTGTGGCTAAAATAATTGCTGTTGATCATATCCATCGCTTTCTTTTCAGCAACATTTTTCACATCTGCTCGATGTTGAAGAGGACCCAATCCCGCTTTTTGTCTTTCGATATTCACTAAACGAACGACTTCTTCTTCAAAGCTTGCCACCGGTTTACCGGAATCCTTTAAGCGAATTGTTGAACCAACCTGCATATTCAGTGGGTCAACTGAGGGGTTCAGCCTCATTAATTCCTTATAATCCAGCCCGTATCTTTTGGCGATAAACCAGAAAGAATCCCCTTTAGAAACCTTATAATACTCGAATGGTGGCTCCTTGAACATTTTGATTTCTTGCCCCTGTACAGAATAACTAGACGAAAACAGGAGTAAGGCACAAAATAGAAGGACGCTCGTAATTTTTTTCATCCTTTACACCTCCTTTGACTGCTCTTATTTTTGATTTTCACTAGTATTTTTATACGGCATATAATTGTTAATTGTTAGATGGAAAGCCATAAAATAAAGTTTCGAATGGGGATTGATGATTAACTGCATTGGCAATAATCTAGCCACTTTTTGTCGAAATCTAGCCACTTTTTTCAATAATCTAGCCAATATCATCAAAAAACCCGCCACTTTCAAATTTTAAAAATATTTCAGCTCAATTAAGTACATATTAAGAATGCCCAATAAATTGAGAAGCTTCCTAAAAAAATGAAAAAACCCTTGCTAAGCAAGAGCTTAACAAGGGTTCAGACTGTTGACAAACGCTCGCATACTGCGTTGGTTGCCTCATTCGTCCTCTCATGAGCTTTAGGTTCTATTCGAGTCTTCACTCGGCTTCCCGCCTTGTCTGACAAGCGTTTTCAAGACAGTCTGGGTAACCTTTCATTTTTTTTAGAACTATATAAGTTATATAATTCCTTTTTCCTTTGCCTCTTTAAGCCAAGAGGGGAATTCGTTTAACAAATTGTCGTAAAGCTGTTCATCTGTAACTTTTTCGATATCCTCGAAGTGGAAGAAGCTTGCGTTGTCAATAAAGCGTCCTTCCATTGTGTCCAATTTGCGGAGTACATCAAAATTGGCGTCACCAATGCCTACAAATTGCCAAAAGATTGGCTTGGTAGAGGATTCTACGATAAATTTCTTGATCCCAGGTTTACAGCCACCATCATTGATGAATATTAAGAAAACGGGTTCATCATTAGGTTCTTCAACCGTGTATTTTTTCATCACATCAGCCATCACTTGTGGCTCATCGTTACGGCCGAATTTGTGGATTTCCCCATTATTCAAAATGTTCTTTTCAACATAGCCAAGCAAGTTGTGCTCTGTTACTTCAGGCAGACGAGCGAATTCATTGTCATATACCCAAATGTCCAAAGAGCCATCATCATCAAACTGGGAGGCCACAGCTGCAATTCGTTCTACAGCTTCTTGTACCTCCCCGACTTTATAGAGACGTCTCATGGAACCAGAAATGTCTAGAACGAGTCCAACTTTTGCTCGAACACCGGTTAAATTTTTCTTTGTAAGGACGACTTTTACTTTCTCTTTTCTTAATGAAATACTGGACATTGTTGCCTCCTAAAGATGAGATTCGATTATATTTGGTCATTCGAAGATCCTAAGTCGTTTATTTTATTCGATTAACCCTTTTTGGGAAGCCGTTTTTACCCAAGCAGGATATTCAGTCATAAGTAAATCGTAGAGCTCTGTGTCCGAAACCTCCAGTGGATCCTCTACACTAAAGAAGTTGGCATTATCTAGATAGCGGCCACTTAATTCGTCTAATTGCTCCAAGAAGGTGAAATCAGATTGGAAAATACTATTAAAGAAGCCACTTTTCTTTTTTGCACTTTTGTTTGACTTACCAATGGCCATGAACTGCCAGAAAATCGGCTCATAGGACGAATATTGGATATGGTTCGTTGCATCAGCTCTATCAAATGGGGCACCGTCCGTAACAAACATTACATAAACGGGGTGCTTTTGCGGGTAGGGTTTGTCACGTTTGCCACCGGAACCTACATAATTTTTGCGGATAATTTTCATGGCTTTCCCGTAGAACGTATTGCCCTCCAGTGGATACTGCTTGATTAACCGGTCTACAGAGCCATTAAAGTTATCGATGGTGATTTCCCCTGCGTCATAGGCATTTTTGCCGAATAAAAACACATCAATGGAGCCGTCATCATCAAAGCGAGTCCCTAGTGCCAAGATTCTTTCAACAAATTCTTGAATCTTGCCCGAGCGGTACATTTTTGACATAGAGCCAGAAATATCAAGGCAAAGTGCAACCTTCGCAGTATGATTTTGAAGCCCGACTTTTTCTAGTAAAATTTTGGCTTTTTTTGAAAGATCCAATAATTTCGGTGCCTTTTGTTCCATCTTTTTCTCAAGTAGAACTTTCTTATCAAGTACTGGTGCAGCGGAAGCCGTCGATGCAGCAGAAATTGGCTCTTGCGCTGTTGCAGAGATGGCAGCCTGTTCTTCTGAAGCAGTACCGCCAAAGCTTGTTAATAAAGCAGCAAGCCCTCCATCAAAGCCACTCCCAACAGATGAAACCTTCCATATGGACTTATAATTATAAATTTCAGTGATAATCACAGCTTTTTCGTTTTTGAAATCATTTGCAGTAAAGGAATAGTCAAGTAGCGTTTGATTTTCTGCTTTAATTTTTAGGAAACCGTTTTGAATCATTCCCATTGTTCCGTTTCCGTCGATTGTTGCTGTAAAAACGAGATAATGGATGGAAGAAGGGATAGTGGCTAGATCAATAAAAAATGATCCGCTGCCGTTCCCAAGATTTCTAAGTTGAATTTCGTTGGATGGGGAATTTAATTGATTGTAAAAAATCATATATCGATCGTCAGTCAGTTGCTTTTTCTGGTCTAGCCCAAAACACGTAATATCCATTTCAAAATTTGATGCGACATTCACCTCTACTTCTAATTGAGTTGTAGAAGTAAAATCAGATACATTTACTTTTTCACCACGAATTAAAGTTTTCATAGACCCTCCATTTAAAAATAAACTAAAAGCATATATCCATTATATCCCATTTGAAGTAGTGATAGGTTTTAACTTTGTGTTTTAGGGAAATGAAATTTAGTATGAGATGCTTTTTTTAGAGTAACGGTTGTTAAGTAGATTCCAACAGAAATTGGGAAGAATTTCTAGCTTCGTTGATACATAGAATAGTATTATGTTGATTTTTCCTAAAAATATACAAGTTAGTAGGAGGTCTCTATGAAAAAGCTTTTTAGTATACTAGTTTCGATAATATGTCTTAGTTTTGCTATGAGTATCCAATCAAATGCTCTGGCGGACACCTCTGGGACGAACGAGATACCGAAGAAAGCCATGGCTAGTTTCCCGGATGTCAAAGAAGATCACTATGCATATGAGGCAGTCGCTTGGGCAAAGGCAAATAGCATTGTGAGTGGCTATGAAGATGGGAATTTTGGGCCGAACAATAAAGTGAGTGAGGCACAATTTGCAGTCATGTTACAAAATTTCTTCGAATTAAATAAGGTAGACAAACAGCTTACTAAAGAGACTCCTGCCAAACATTGGGCAGATCCTGTATATAATTCCTTAGCTTCATATGGAGTACCTTTGAATGGCTATTTCGATCATTCGCTAAGAAATCTGCCAGCGAAGAGAGGCTTAGTTGCGCAAGCCTTAGTTTATTTAGGCCATGATCGTTTGGATTTAGAGAATTCGATTCAGTTTTTGTTAGATCATCAAGTTTCTACTGGACAAAATCATGATAAAAAAGAACATGTATTAGAATTTTTCGGTTATAAAAATGATCTCACTCGCGCTCAAGTCATTACTTTTTTATATAAGATGAATCAAATTGAATTGAATACGGTTAGTGAAACGGCCTTAAACACAGCTGGTAATGGTGATTCATTGGATGAGTTAGCCAAACAGGCAAAAGCAAAGGTGCATGGTGAGCTGGGTATTCTTTCTAAAAAAGAAGCAAAGAAAGTTGTAAATGAGACCCTGTCTGGAATTATTGACACATTCAATCGTTTAGGGGAAGAACATAATTGGTCATTTGAAAACCATCCCGATTTTACTATTTTAAGACCAGAACTATTAAAATATGCATCTGAAAATTTTACGGATGGATTCTTAAAAGATGCGAAAAATGATTTTTATTGTTCTTGTGATGTACCTCCATATCCATATGCTGCTTTAGATATACGTTTTACTGTACATGAAAACTCAAGTGAACGTGTTGTAGCCTCTTCCATCGAATTCGATCATATGGTTGCAGGGGGTAGTTCAGTCTACTTTACGTTAGTCAAGGAAGATGAAAGATGGGTAATGGATAATTATAAATGGGTTTCACTAGAAGAAGAGCCGATTCACCTAACGTGGGAAGAAGTAAAAACCCATATGGAAAAAGACGGTACGAAGATAGAACTTTTAAATACTACAGAGCATAATGGAAAAACGATATATATTATTAAGTATGGTGAAAGACAAGAAATTATCGGTGTCTATGCTGATAATACAGGGCATTTGTGGGAAGTGCCTTCCTCTTTATTGCCATAAGAAGCTATATAAATAGAAGTTAGTTAAATGATGTAACCCATTAAAGTGAAAGCTTTAGTGGGTTACTTTTAAGTTTAGAATCAAATTCTTCTAAAGTCTAATCCATTAAAAAGTTCACACATATACTAGAGAAAAAGATGAATCCTAATAGGGGGTGAAAAGATTGATGCCGTTTTTTCCGCCAGATGAGAGAAGAAGAGCATTCTCGCAAGATCCGAGGAGGGGAGCAAATCCACCAGCTAATAGACAAAGTTATGGGCCACCAAACCAAATGAGAAGACCCAACAATCCTTACCTATATAATCAGGAACAGCCGGGGGGCTATCCACAGCAACATCAAGGATACCCGCAACAGGCTCAGGGCTATCCACAGCAACATCAAGGATACCCACAACAAGCTGGGGGCTATCCGCAACCACCACAAGGTTATGCGGAACAGCCAGGAGGCTATCCACAGCAAGGACCTCGAAGAAGAAGACCAGACATGAATAGAATGATGGACCATGCAGGTAAATTATCCGAAGGAATCAATATCGTTAGACAGATAGGTGCTTTGTTTAACTTTTATAGATAATTCGCTTGTTTTATATGCATTATAGGATTACACATCAATCTACAAGAAATTGATGTGTATTTTTTTTGTGTACCAGGTACATAAACAATTCTGAATATTGAAAGTGTTGCGTGACCATTCATCGAGAGCCGATTCCATATAGGAGTCGGCTTTTTCATGACAGGATGCGATATTGTTTAAAGCAGGTTTTATTTTATACCGAATAGGGGAACCTTATTGAAAAAGGAGGTTATTCCTAAATGAAAAAGTTATTGTTGATGACGTTCTTATCGTTTTCGGTGTTCTCTTTGGTGGGTTGTGGTGATGATGAACTTGAAGAAGGAGAGCACATTGAAGAGGTAGAAGAAGAAGATGAAATCGGTGATGGCGAGATTGATGATGAATAAACGTTAAATTCTATTGAATGATAAGAAGACCTCTAATGCTAGTATTAAAATAGTGTTAGAGGTTTTCTTATTTTTCATACACTTGTCGTTATTGTGAAGGGATTCCATTGATTGATATTGAATCGTTAAAGAGAGTTGAAAAGTGTTTTAAGGAAGTAGGGTATCCCGTTACATAAAAAGGAGAATAACGGATGAATAGAAAATTTGAAGAGAAAATAAAAGCTGCTTTTGGTGATTTTGGAGAGCAGTGGCTAAAACAATTACCGGAGAAATTGAAGGTGATTTGTCATCAATGGGGGTTAACTATAGAAGGGGAACCATCGAATTTGTCTTATAACTACGTAGCGTACGTAACGGATGCCATGAACCGTTCACTCGTATTGAAAGTTGGCATTCCGGGATATGATTTCTCAAATGAAATAAAGGCATCGAGAGAATTTCAGGGTGATGGATTCGTAAAATTATATAACCATGATGATCAACTTGGATGCCTATTACTTGAACGACTAAGCCCGGGTAAGATGCTGAAAGAAGTTGAAAAAGAAAATCAAATCGACATCTATCTGGATGCGTGGAACAAGTTAAACAGACAGCCGTCAGAAGAGTTACCCCATATACATAATTGGTTTAATGCCTTAGTCAACCCGGTTCAAAATGATTTCATTACACAGGAGCAAATTGAAACAGCACTTCACTTTAAAAAGGAAATTGAAGCCACGTCTGATGGGCATGTGCACTTACATGGGGATCTACATCACGAAAACATCTTATTTGATCAGGAACGAGGCTGGTTGATTATTGATCCAAAAGGGGTGCAGGGAGATCTTTACTTTGATTATATCTCGTTTTTATTTAACGATTTAAATGGAGACTTCGAATTGCTGGAATCTCGAGTGAAGCAATTGTCCAATAAGCAAGAATTAGACGAGCAGCGCTTAAGAAAAGCGGCTGTGGCACTTCTAACGGTTCAGGTTCTATGGGCGGTAGAGGATGGAGCAGATGATGCTAGGGAAATGAATGAGGTGTTGGAATTTTTGAGTGGCACGATTTAGAAGTACTAGGGCCGCAAACTTTTATGAGTAGTTCGCGGACCTCTTTTCGTTCAATAGTTTAGACGGTTACGAGCGGAACTCTTTTCTTTAGTAACGGGTATTGGATTCAAAGCCTTCCCTAAGCCATACTGGGGCATATTTACATAAATCGATTCATACGTTTCTTTACTTATTTGATAGGTTTCATGATAGATTCCAACCGCATCATTATTGCCAGCTTTTTGGTTGAATTTTTTCCAAGCTGTAAGATGTTTTTCATTTTTAGCGTAAGATAGCAGGGCATCGGTTGAGCGCCAATATTGAATCATGACCGTTGTTCTTAGCCCGAAATAACTCTCCATCGATAAAAATCCCAGTTCTTCTTTGTTTGAATAGAGCTCCTTAATCATTCCAGGCATGGCATTGAAAACTGGTAGCCACTTATGCATGGCCAGTCGCTTGTTGATTCTCATGCCAATGATGAAAACGACAATGTCCTCAGTATTATCAATTGTATAACGCCCTGTAAAAATCTTTTTGGCCACTATTGATCACCCCATTGATATTTTTTCAAGAGTAAACTCACACCATTCGATTGCAGCTTGGGTCGTTCTTTTTCCATAATCCAATGTGAACAGCCAGTAGTCTGAGTCCTTGTCCTTACTTTCGTGATTGAGAATTGCTTGTTCGATAGAGAGATAGGTTTGGTAGCGTTTCTCGAGTTCTAGTTGGTAATTTTGTAAAAGTAACATCTGGTTGTCTTGTTCCTGATAGCGGCCAAAAAATAATTTAAGCAAAATTTCATTGCGTTCTGTTGGCAATTGTTCAATCGGCTGCTCCAACCAAGTTTTGAGTGTTTGGAGTCCTTTTGAGGTAAGGTAGTATTCATTTTTGTCAGGTTTGCCGGGGCTAGTCGAAGAACGGACTTCAGCTAATTCTTCCTGGACTATCAATTTTAAAGTGGGATAGATTTGGCCATAACTAATTTTCCAAAAATGATTTAAGCTCCGATCGATCAACTGTTTTATGGCGTAACCGGATTTACATTCAGTAGTTAATATGCCTAGAATTGCATACGTCGTATCGTTATAATGTTTCACTATTTTCACACCTATCTAAAAGATATGTATCATTTAGATATATAATAATGGATATTAAAGGAAATGACAAGTTTATTTTCTGAATTTATAATCAATTTAAAGAAACTTAAAAAATGAAAAAGGTGATTCGTTGAAGTTAGAAGATTATATGGAAAAGAGTTTCCCGAATTTATTCCTCACACCTCCACTTTTTTATAATTGGGAAATTGGTTTGCGTTTTGAATTAGGGAACCCAAAAGAAGAAAATGACAAGGTATATTTTGAGCGTGTCTATAATCGAGCTAAAACACTTTTTTCTGCAACTCATCAAGAAAACGATGAGTTGTTTATAGTGGCTCATGATTATCAGCTAATAAATGACAAGAGGAAAGGGAAGAGAACGAAGCTTTTCACTTCATTTTTGAAAGAAAAAAATCTAAAGTACAACATTCAACATCAGATTTTGCCTTCTGATAGGGGAGATGATGATGACATCTGTAAACATCAGTATAGTTTGACGTGTCAGGTGAAAGACCTGTATCACAAACGTTTAATCAACGCTTTTTTTGCTACTAATATGACATGGCTCTATTTTGTGAATGTTACGAAAGGGACCATTTTTCATATATATGATGACAGAGGCTGTGATTTAGTCGCAACGAAAAAAGAAGCGATCCAGGGTATTTATCTTCAATACAATGACTGGATTTTAAACTATGATCGAGAGAAAATTGATGAAGTATTTAAGTAGAATTTAGTTAGGACCAGGTACACGTAATTATTCTAAATATTGCGAATTGTTTCTGTACCTGGTACACAAACAACACAAACAATTTACCCGAAGCGAATTCCATGCCTGTATTATCCCGAAATAGTATAATGGGGGCGAGATTACAATTTGTATGGAAGGGAGCCGAAATCAAATGGCACAATCATTACAAGGGAAAGTAGCAATTATTACAGGTGGAGCAAGAGGAATTGGTAAGGCTACGGCCATTGCCTTGGCAAAAGAAGGCGTCAATATTGGTATGATTGCTCGAACTGAGGCGGGCTTAAGAGAAGTGGCTACAGAACTTGAAGGCTTAGGTGTGAAAGTTTCTTATGCGATGGCGGATGTTTCATCTCAAGAACAGGTGGAAGTAGCTGCTACTTTACTAGCAAAAGAATTAGGCAATGCGGATATTTTAATCAATAATGCCGGGATTGCCACATTTGGTTCGGTATTGGATATGGAGCCCGAAGAGTGGAAGAAAATCATTGATGTGAACCTAATGGGTACCTATTATGTGACGCGTGCCGTGTTGCCTCAATTGCTTGAAAAAGAGAACGGCGACATTATCAATATTTCTTCAACAAGTGGCTTAAACGGAGCAGCGACTTCAAGTGCCTATAGTGCATCGAAATTTGGTGTAATCGGCTTTACAGAATCGTTAGCTCAGGAGGTTCGCCGCAACAATATTCGCGTAACGGCACTAGCACCAAGTACAGTAGCAACGGACTTGGCACATGACTTGAGCTTAATCAAAGAAAACGATGAAACAAAACTCATGCAGCCTGAAGATATCGCTGAGATTATCGTGAACCAACTAAAACTAAACCCACGTATCTACGTGAAAAATGCAAGCTTCATTGCGACAAATCCTTACTGATCAATTGAAAGCCAACCCTCCATTTTTGAACATGGGGAGTTGGCTTTTTTAATCTTTTGTTTTATTCAGAATCTATTTGTTCTTTTCTTGTTCGCGTTCTTTTTTTATTTCTTCAATCTTTTTCATATATTCCTTGTGTTGCTTCTCCATTTCTGAAGTGGTTGGGATGAAGGACTCTGTATTGAAGTCGACCCGTTTTCCATATCGAATTAATTCATAAATAATCATCCCGTTGTTTGGCTTACCATTCACTGTACACATAGGAACGATGTCAAATAAAACAAAATAAAAAGCATAAAAAATAAAGCGGTCCCAAAACGTCTTGTATTCTTCGCCCCATCCATTGGCTAGTAAAAAGTTAATGAGCAGGGCAATGGAGAGGTTGATAAAAATGGGGCTGGCATAGACTAAAATGTAGGCTAGTTTACTATCGGTTTTTAAATCATCATAGGAAAACCAGCTATAGACATGATAATATTTGCGAATATCGATAATGCCAATTTTAAATAGCCGAGGTCCGGAACCAATCGTTAGCCTTGGATTGTTTACCCCAAATAACCAACTGACAATTAAATAACTCATTTCCCGAAGGAAGATCACAATAGGCAAGATGATAAATGCTGACATAACAAGAGATACGAGATTGGAAATTCCAAACATCTACTATACACATCCTAATGAAATGCTCGTGCGTTAATCTTTTATTACCCACAAATAATATGATGAACCATCGAAAAATTGAATTGTTTGTGTACCAGGTACACAAACAATTCTGAAAGTTGAAGTTGTGGTGCGGGATATATGGTTAGACAGGACCATAAGAGCAAGAATGAGGACGAAATGAGGCAAGCTTCCTTGTTAAAATGGGTTCCAATAGGCAACAACCCACGCTAAGAAATCGCATCATCACTACTTTACATAAGCCACTAAATGTGATGTCTTTGCCTGGACTTACCAATTGTAATAAGCTTAAAGAATTAGTAGTAATAAGATTTAGTCTTGATAACGCACTATTAGGCAAATAGATAGCCTTTTTAGAAACGGATATTGAACAAGTAGTAGGAACTAGGAGTATTTCTCATGTTTATGAGATTTATAAATAGGAGGGGTGAGCGTAAGATGGGGGCTAGTATCAAGCTGTCTTTTGAAGAAATGTGGGAGAAGATTATTGACTGTGACAGTAAGTATGACGGGTTATTTTTTACGGCCGTGAAGACAACCAAAATCTATTGCCGTCCTTCCTGTCGATCAAGAAAGCCAAAAAAGATCAACGTGGCATTCTACTATGACATTCATGAGGTAGAACTGGCTGGTTTTCGGGCATGTAAAAGGTGCCAGCCGGAAGCAGACCATTCGCCAAATAAGGAACTTGTCAGAAAAGTGATTACCTTCCTAGTAAATCAATATAAACAAAAGCTGACATTACAGGATGTTGCTAATCATGTAGGCATCAGCACCTTTTATCTTGAGCGGCTGTTTAAAAAGGAGACTTCAGAAACGCCACGTACCTATTTAGAAAAAATTCGGGTGGATAAAGCGGCCCATCTTCTAAAAAATACGGAACAATCGAACCTTGAGATTTGCTATGAGGTTGGTTTTCAAAGTCCATCGAATTTTTATAAAGTCTTTCGCCGCTTGAAAAACTGTTCTCCTAGTGAATATCGAAATTTAATGAGAAAAGAGATGCACCAATGAAGTGGACCAATCATGGGACGTATATGGAAATAACACCACCGATGGATTTCAATTTTAGAGAATGCCTCGTATTTTTAGGAAGGTCCGAGCATGAGATTCTGCACCAAATACGAGATGGCTACCTATATAAATTGATAAAAATAAACGGCGAGTTGGTTTTGATGAAAATTGGGGAAGCCTCAAAAAACATTCGAGTCGAATTCCCATTCAATATATTAACGCAGAACGTATGTGAGAAAGCGGTTGCCTATCTAGCTGATTGGTTTGATTTGAACCAAGAGTTAGCACCATTTTATGAAATGGCTAGTCAAGATAAGGTGTTACACCAAATTGCGAACCAATATCGGGGTTTAAGAATAATAGGCATTCCAGAATTATTTGAAGCTTTGACTTGGGCCATTCTCGGCCAACAAATCAATCTAACCTTTGCTTATACGTTAAAGAAACGCTTTATCGAACAGTTTGGAGAGAGTTTTTCATTCGAAGGGAATACCTACTGGCTATTCCCGGAAATCGAAGCAATCGCGCAGCTATCGATCGAGGAGTTAAAAAAACTCCAGTTCACAACAAGGAAGGCAGAATATATTATTGGCATTGCTCAATTAATGTCGGAGGGCAAGATCACGAAAGAAGATTTGCTCCATATACAAGACAATCAACAGGTGAAAAAATCTTTAATGGCGATAAGAGGGGTAGGGGCTTGGACGGCGGATTATGTGATGATGAAATGCCTACACCACACGTCTGCGTTTCCAATCGCAGATGTCGGTCTTCACAATGCGTTAAAGCTTCAATTGGGACTAGATCGAAAGCCAACTCTCGAGGAAATTGAAGAGCTCGCAAAAAATTGGGAGGGGCATCAGGCGTATGCCACTTTTTATTTATGGAGGTCCTTATATGTGTAGCAAATTACATCAGTTAGATTATGTATCACCGATTGGACTAATTGAAATCATCGGAACAGAGGAAGCTGTTTATTCCATCTTATTCGCTGAACGGGATCAACCAGTAAAACTTGTTGAAGAAGGAACTCCTGAGAGTCTCAAGCTTTGCCTTCAAGAGCTGGATGAGTATTTTAAAGGTGAGCGGTTTGAATTCACATTCCCTTATGCCTATGAGGGAACAGACTTTCAAAAAACAGTCTGGCACGCATTGAAAGAAATCCCGTACGCCAAAACGGGATCTTACAAGGATATCGCAGCCACGATAGGCAACGAGAAGGCAATCAGAGCTGTCGGAAGTGCCAATGGGAAGAATAAGTTAAGTATTGTGATTCCGTGCCATCGAATCATCGGCTCAAATGGAAAGTTAACAGGTTACGCAGGCGGTTTATGGAGAAAAGAATGGCTGCTTGAGCATGAGAAAAGGTTTATAGGCTCAAGAGAATAAAACAAAAACCATGATAGGAATAATAAAATTGACATAACACCTTTTAGTGTCCTATAATTATGACACTAAAAGGTGTCCAATTGTTAAGGGGAGGCTAATTTGAGCGAGAAAAGTCAGGATCGGGATGTATTTGTAGCGATTGCAGATCCAACAAGACGTCAATTGCTGCACTTATTGGGAGAAGCTGAAGAGCTACCTCTTCATGAATTGACCCCTCATTTTCAAATGGGGCGTACCGCTGTTTCAAAACATATAGCAATCCTTAAAGAGGCCGGTCTAGTTCTTGACCGTAAAGTGGGTAGAGAAACGAGGTATCGGCTCAATGCTGCGCCCCTTCAGGAAATTAAAGATTGGGTATCCTTTTACGAGAATTTCTGGTATGAAAAAGTGGCACGCTTAAAAGACTTATTATTAGAGGAGGAATAACAAGTGGCAGAAGTATCATTAGATTTCAAGTTTACAAGCTCAATCAATAAGGTATGGGATGCATTAACAAATTCAGAAACGCTAGCAGAATGGGTCATGATCAATGATTTTAAACCAGTCGTCGGTCATAAATGCCAATTCAAAAACCCACAGTGGAATTTAGTTGTCGATTGTGAAGTACTCGTAGTGGACGAGCCTAATAAGCTTTCTTACACATGGGTAGGAGGCCCGATAGATACAATCGTCACATGGACATTAAAGGAAGAGGATGGCACAACTTATCTTCACCTTGAACAAACAGGATTCGAAAAAGAAGACCAAGCGTACAATGGTGCAAAATATGGTTGGGCGAATATGGTGGAGGAACTTAAGAAAGTGATTGGGGAAGAGTAAACTCAACCTCAGAATCATTTTTAGTATTAAGTTAAACGATTAGAGAAAGGCAAACGGTTTAGTATAGGACTAAGCCGTTTGTTTTTTTGTGTACGGGAATCCCAAATAGTTAAACCTTTATTTCTGATAAATTTGTATCACCCTATTGCAGGTTGCAAAAAGTAAGAAAAAGTTTGACTACAGAATGTTTACATGTTACTATTTTGTCACATATTAAATGTTACCTTTTAGTCACATGAAATCTAAAACCAAAAATGAAAGGATCGTAGTGATGGAAGACGAACTTTCTATATTATTTAAAGCCCTAGGTCACCCAATTAGAAGAAGTATTCTTGATATTCTGAAGCAATCTGCTAAAACGACTGGTGATTTAAATGAGTATTTCCCCGAAGTCACAAGGTATGCAATCATGAAGCACTTGACGATATTAGAGGAAGCAAATCTAGTCGTGGTTCGACGTGAAGGAAAGTATAGACGGAATTTCCTAAATGCTGTTCCACTTCAAGAATTGAATAATCGATGGGTAGGAAAATATTCACAAACAACAGCCAATTCACTGCTTAACTTACGTTCAGTGGTTGAACAAAAAGGAGGAGATTTGAAAATGACAGCACACGAGCAAAGTCAGGTATTCCGTATTGAGCAAGAGGTATTTATAAATGCCCCGAGAGAGCAGGTTTACAAAGCGTTAACTGAACAGATTGGAGATTGGTGGGAATTTCGTTTAGCTCCAAAAGGGGTACTCTCTCACTTTACATTTAATGCAGTTCCAGGAGGACAATTAATTGAAAAATGGGGTGAAAAGGAGGGAGCTGTTTGGGGGAATGTATACTTTGTAAATGCTCCACAAGAAATCCGTCTTCAGGGTCATCTAGGAATGCAAGGCGCTGTAAATAGTGCTTATACCTATCGACTTTTAGAGGAGGATGGAGGGACAATGCTTCAACTCTCCCATACGGCTTCAGGTTTACTAGAAGAGAACTGGGAACAAGATCATACAAAAGGATGGAAGCATCTTCTTGGGACCTTGCTGAAAAATTATGTTGAACAAAATAATGATAACTAGGTGCAGCTATTTAAAGTCGAAATCCAAAAGTTTAGAGTAGGATCCATTATTAAGAAGATCGAAGATGAAACAATGTGAGGTGAGCAAACTTGGTAGATGTCTATACAGAGATAATCATTAAGCAACCTATTGAAAAAGTGTCTGAATATGCAGCGAACCCAGATAATGCGCCTTCTTGGTATGTAAATATTCATTCAGCCCAATGGCAAACACCAAAACCGCTGAAAATAGGTAGCCAGATTGCCTTTAAAGCAAAATTTCTTGGAAGAGAACTTGCTTATGTCTATGAAATTAAGGAATTGATTCCAGGGGAGAAAATGGTGATGAAAACGGCAAACGGGCCATTTCCGATGGAGACCATTTATACATGGGAAGCACCTGACCATGAAAGCACGAGAATGACTTTAAGGAACAAAGGAATTCCGAGTGGCTTTTCAAAAGTTTTTGTACCCTTTATGTCCCTAATGATGAAAAGAGCAAACAACAAGGACTTACAGAAACTGAAAGATATTCTAGAAAGGTATCGATCAGAGAGTAAAGCTTAAATAAGCTTCTTTCAAAGGCGACAGTTTAACAAAAAATTATACCCATAAAACAATTGCTCATCTAAGAGACAGTTGCTTGTATGGGTATTTTAGTTAGCCTTCTCTCAAAATCGGGAGCGTACAGCAACGGAAGGAGCCGCCGGATTTGATAATTTCGGTGATATCCACTTCAATGACCTCAAAGCCTCGTTTGCGGAGTTGGTCGTTAACATTCTTATTTACGGGCAAGCTAATGACACGTTTGTTGCCTATACTTAAGACATTGGTACCCAACTGAAATTGTTCTTCTTCCGAAACTTCGATTAAATCATAGCGCGAAGAGAAAAGCTCGATGTCCTTTTGTGTCAGGGCATGTGGGTAAATTAGAGCCACTTCCGGCGAGACCACATTAAACACACAATCCAGATGCAAATATTTGTCCTTGAAGGGAATTGTCACAATGTCAAAGTTGTTCAAAATACGCTTTAAATGTGTGGTCGCTTTTTTATCTGTTCGACTACTTAGCCCGACATAGATGGTGTCCCGATCGATTATCACATCGCCACCTTCAATATACTCCTTGACCAGATTAAAATAAGAAATCTCCTCATCTTCCAGCCACTGCTTTAAAACATTTTCTTCACCCGAGCGTGCATCCGTCGCCATATTCGCCACAAAAATCGTTTCGCCCAATGTAAACCCAATGTCCCGTGTGAAAACTTGTTCCGGATATTTCTTGTGATAGGGTAATAAAATCACATCGATATCATGTTTTTTAAGCGTATTAACAAATTCAGCATGCTGCTCGAGGGCACGTTCAATATGAATGCCTTCATCCTTAAAATGCTCCTGCGTATCATTAATTACATCGCGAATGGTCATATATTGAGGCTGACAAAGGACCACTCGTTTTAATGTGTCATACTCACTCTTACAAAAAACTTTACTTATGTTTGTCTGTTCTTCCATTCTTCTTCATCCCATCTTTTCCTACTTTGTATTAGTTTCTCCTAAAGATAGAGGATTCTATCCTTCAAATAGGGTACTTTTTCCGCCAGCATTCCTGCTAATACCCGCTCTTTTAAGAAGATAATCGCCATATCCAGTTCAACGCCGATTTGTCTGAAAAATTAGTAAGTTATAAGCACGCTATGTCGCAAATATGGTATATTTATTGATAATATGAATTTGGTAGTTTCTTGAAATGCAATCACGGGGATGGAGGCAGTATAATGAAAATTTTAGTATTTGGTGCAGGAGCGTTAGGGGTTTATTTTGGGGGAAGGCTGCTCGAGGTTGGACAGGATGTTGCTTTTTTTGTAAGAGAAAAACGCGCGGAGCAACTGAAAAAGGAAGGACTGAAAATTGTCAGTCCAGAAGGCGATTTTGAAAGCAGGGATGTCTCGATTTATACATCACGCCAACAAGTCCAAAGTGCAGATTTGATCATTCTTTCTGTCAAAGGCTATCATCTAGACACAGTCATTCCACAGATTGTAGCATTAGTAGAGCAGACAGGGGCATGTGTTTTACCTTTACTGAATGGTATCGAGCATATTGAAAAACTGCAAGAGGCGGTAGGTAAAGAAAAAGTAATGGGTGGACTTGCCACAATCGTTGCCACATTAAATAAAGAAGGGCATGTGGAGCATACAAATCCAACCAGTACGTTAAAATACGGGGCTCTTCATAGTGAACAAGCCCATATTTGTGCACAATTAGAAGAAATACAGCATCAGCTGAAATCGAACGTTATAAGAGAAGACGATATCCTAAAACATCTATGGATGAAGTATGCCTTCATCACGGCACTTTCAGGCATCACTTCTGCTATGCAATTGCCATCAGGTTTTATCGGAAGTAACCCTGCGACTTTGTCCGTTGCCAAAAAGGTAGTTCATGAAATGAGTACGCTGGCTGAAAAAGAGGGCGTTCCTCTAACGGATGCTGAAGTGGACGGGATCATCAATATGCTGCTAGGCTTTAAAAAAGAGGCGACCTCCTCCATGCACCAAGACCTGAGAAAAGGTCTCCCGATTGAAATCGAACATTTGCAGGGAGGGGCACTAAGATTGGCTGCAAAATATGAGGTTGAGATTCCGGTGATTGAAACGCTTTATGGGGTGTTGAAGCCTTATGAGTTTGGGAGACCGGAACAGTGAAGATAATGGAGCTTAAAAATCTAATGCTGACTCCTTGCTTAAAAGGGGTCGGCTTAATTATGAATAAATTGAACCTTGCACGAAATGCATAGACCATTTCGTGCAAGGTTTTTCTAACACCAAACAATGACTTCAGAAGGTGTGGTTTGAGCAGGAATACTTCTGGTAGTGGGGCCATAGATCACGATGAGGTTATGGTTGGCCGGATTTTGTGTAAAGGGCTGCCAATTTCTTAACAAGATTGGTGTATTTGGATCTAGATTTAGTTTTAATTGGCCATCACGACTTACGAATTGGCTGTTAAAAAAGTCTATTTTCACATTTTCGTTAAAATGTTCTTTGACGACAATCAGCGCTGGATATTGGGGTGGGTAAATTAAGATAGCTGGTGCGTCGCCATCATAATAGCCTGTCACTAAATCGCCTGGGTTCACTACTTCAGCGTAAACAAAGTACGTTGTAGGGGAGATGACGAAATTTACGATGCCACCTTGCCGATCCTCCACCGTCATCAATTTATAACAACCTGCATCTTCTCCATTTTGACCCATTCTAAAATCCTGAATCTGTGTCACCGTACCACGAAAAGATTGAAAATTTACCATAGCCATCCCTTTCCTTTATGAAATTTCCGCCCTCCAAAAGGAACAAACTACCATAGAATTCGTTCCCTTAGGTAGAGCTATTTAAATTTACTCCGAATAATCATAGTAATTTATGTGAGATTGCCGGGATAGGTGAAAAAAACACGAAGTTATTTTTGCGTAATGAAATCAATCAATCGTGGTCGATTAAAAGTGTTTAACTTTTGAATTCACGAGAATAAATACTATAAAGGGGGAGAAAAAAAGGAGGGGGTTCTATGTACATCGCCAAATTGATAGAAAATAAAAGTGAGAGATTACTAGGGAAAGTGGATAAGCCATTTTTTGTTCCTGTTCAAATGATTGAACTAAAGCTGAATGTGAATAGCTTGGAGAGCGCTGTAGCATTAGCAAAAGGTAAATTAAGTTCAATCATTAACAATCCAGCCAATATGCGAATCGAACAGCTAAAGAATGAAACACTCGTATTTTCTTTTAGAAATAGCCATGATGGCTTAAAGGTGACTTATCAAGTCGAAGAATACAATGAATAAAGAAACGAACCAAAGACCTATGTTGGATAAGCTTTTATCAACTAGGTCTTTTTGAGTTGAAAAACCGCTTCTTAGTAGAAGAAGTATTTTCCGAATTTTATAGATTGACATGAAGATTTTATAATTTCCCACCCTTGTACTCCCTATTTTCTACTAGAATCAAAACACGCCAAAAGTTACTATAAAATAATTTTTAGAATTGTTAAACTATTAACAACATCATGAATTGGCTTCAATTTAATCCTACAGGAGGGAAGAAAATGGAGCGTAAAGTGAGTTTGATTCCATATCAAGTAGTAGAAGAAATCAGTCGGATGAATGAAATTCCAAGAGGCGCAGAATTGACGCAGAATCAGAAAATCGGGATTCAAGAAATGCTGGCAAAAGAACTGGCTACTGCAAAGGAAGTCTACTTAGAGTACAGCAAAAACCGCATCTATTATGAGGAAGAGCGAGACGAAGAAATCAAACAAACGTATTATAAAAATACGTCACTTGATAGAAAGAGTATGCATGATTTGCTAGAAAAAACCCATCAAAATAAGTTAAGTTACGCTCCGCACCGCTATGTCTATCCATGGGTAGATCTGAATGAAAATGGCAAACTTAAAAGCATCTATTCCGGTGAGGAAATGGATCCGATCGCTGTCATAGAAGAGGATATAAGGCTTCTTAAAGATAGAAGTATGAATACTTTAACTGATAAGGTGACGTTAAATTGCGAGCATGTCGTCCCTCAGTCTTGGTTTGAAAGGCATCAGCCAATGAGGGGGGATTTGCATCATCTATTTGCTTGTCATCCAGGATGCAACAGCCGTCGTGGAAACTTCCCTTATCATGATTTCGATGACTATGTTCCGGAACCCCGTATTTTAGGTATTGTAGAGGGCTGCGGCAAAGCGGAGGAAGGAAAGTTCGAGCCTGAATATGGAAAGGGAATTGTTGCAAGAGCCACCTTCTATTTTATGGCTCGTTACCCAGGCGTGATTGACAATCATTTGGTGAATCAGGAGCTTTTACTGGAGTGGCATCAGAAGTTTCCAGTGTCCTTATATGAAAAACACCGAAATCTGGCCATCTATGACTTACAAGGAAACCGCAATCCGTTTATTGATGATCCGGAGCTTTGTGAAAAGTGGATATATGAGAAAGATGGTTTTGAGTAATAAATGAGGCTTAAAAAGTAACCTTATATAAATACTATAAATACTAACTGGAGCAACGAATAGTAATCGGTGCTCCAGTTTTAAATTCAAAAGATACTATTTCAATCCATAAGGTTTTAAGCCTTCTTTTTTCACTTTAATGCGCCACACTTCATTTTTGGATGATTCTGTTATATAGAGGTATCCATCATGGAAAGCGAGATTTGTTACGAATGTACCCGCATCTTCAGGAAGGCGTATCGTACCGTACTTAAAGCCACTCGAGTCGACCACCACAACTTCGCCAGCTTGGAAATGGGCGACATACAGATTTCCTTCCGTATCGACAGTTAAGCCATCAGGACCGATGCCACCTTCAAAACGCGCAAAAACAAACGGTGATTCAGGCGACTCGACTGCACTCAAAGAAGGCACAGAGAGGATCTGGTTTTTATCGAATTCTGAAATATACACGCGTTGGCCATCCGCTGAAAGTGCGATGCCATTTGGATACGCGATATGTTCTGAAAATAATACAGCTTCATTGCTGTTAGGAGGTAAGTAGAATACTCGTCCAGTAGGGTGTGTAGCACTAGATCCCATTGGTTCGGTAAAGTAAATACCACCCTTTTCATCGAAGACAAGGTCATTTAACCCATTGAAAGGTTTTCCATCATAGGAATTCACAATCGTTTGACGTTTCCCAGTTTTCGGATTATACGCATAAAGTTCTCCGGTCCCATCCGTTATAAAGAGGCGGCCATCCTTATGAAACTTAGCTCCAATCGGCATTGGCGTTTTGTTAACGGTTACAACTTTGCCGTTCTTAATCGTAAAGATTTCTCCAGTTGGCGGGCTGACCATCCAGATGTTGTCCTGGCGATCAAAATTGATTCCTTCCATGAAACCACTACCCGTTGCTACCTTTTCCCACTGGCTATTTTTCTTAACAATTTCAGATATCGTATGTCGTTCTCCCTTAGGCACAGGCTTTGACTCATACAACGCCTTTGCACCAACAAATGAAGCTGTTACAAGTGTAAAAATAAGAAGTAGGGTACCTAAAAATGCACCTTTTTTCATGACAAGAATACCTCCTCCATAATGAAAATGTTATGCTATCGAAAATATTCTCTGTAGATTCCTGATGATTTTTTCAAATATAAGCGCTTATATTCCTTGTATTCTATCATTAGATAAATCTTCTAAACTACTGCGAAACATACTGAGTTACCTGAAGACTAAGTAAAATTTTTATCTATTTTAATAATCGGTGTTTTGTTATAGTAGAAAGTTGGATTAAAATTATATTTTAGATAATAAATAAAGCTGATTAAATGGGCCCGAGCCTAAACGATACCTCTGGCAATTGACATAAAGTGGTAGGTGACTTAAAATTCATTTAATTTTAAAAAGAGATGGAGAGGCTGATTAAAATGAAAACTGAACAGCAATCTAAAGAGACAGACTCACACAAAGAAATAGCCGTGTCGTTTTTACAACTTGTCGCATCGGGGGAAGTGCGCGAAGCCTATCAGAAATACATTGGCCCTCGCTTTAGCCATCACAATCCCTTTTTCTCTGGCGATGCCAATTCGCTGATGCTCGCGATGGAAGAGAATGCAGCCAAAAATCCTCATAAGTCCCTTGAGGTGAAGCAAGCGATCGAAGAGAAGGACCGTGTTGTCGTTTTCTCCCATGTGAAGCAGAATCCGAGTGACCTTGGTGGGGCAGTTGTTCATATCTTCCGTTTCCAGGATAGTCAAATTGTTGAACTTTGGGATGTAGGTCAGGCGATACCAGAAAATTCGCCAAATAGAAATGGCATGTTTTAGAAAAACTCAACAAAACTCCTGTATAAATGGACTATTACACAAAATAGAATTAAATTGAATAAAAGAGGGATTATCATGTCAATCGTAAGTAGGCTAGCTTCTCAACTAAATCGAAATGATGAAGTGGCAAATATTGAACTGGCTCATGAATTAGCGAATGCAGAAAATCATGCAGGCATCGAAGAAATCATCGAAAACCTATCGAACAAGGATAAAAAGATTCAAAACGATTGTATTAAAGTTGCCTATGAAATTGGCCAAGTTCAACCAGAGCTTATCAGCAAATATGGACTCACTTTCATGGAGTTACTCAATAGCCGTAATAATCGCCTGGTATGGGGGGCGATGACGGCTCTAGCAACAATAGCTGAGCTGGCATCAGAAACCTTGATGGCGCACCTAGACACATTAAAAAATGCATTCGAGACGGGATCGGTTATTACAATCGATAAAGGGGTCCTAACTCTTGCGAAGCTAGCGACAGTCAGTAAGGAAAACAATGAGGCGATTTTCCCATTCCTGCTGCAGCACCTGGAAAATTGCAGACCTAAAGAAATCCCACAGCACGCTGAAAGCACACTCATGGCAGTAACCGATGAATATAAAGCAGAATTTTTGGCTGTGCTACAAAAAAGAGAAGAAGAACTATCAGCGCCGCAACTAAAAAGAGTGAAAAAAATAGTCAAAGCATTAGAGGTGTAAGTAAGAATGAAAGAATATAAAAAATGCCAAAGCTGCGCCATGCCATTAAAGAAAACGGAAGCTCGTGGGACGGAAAAGAATTTAAGTAAAAGTGCCATGTACTGCAAGCATTGTTATCAGGAAGGCGAATTCACGCAAAAGGACATGTCTGTAGAGGAAATGAAGCAATTTGTAAAAGCAACATGCATCGAAATGGGGCTTCCCAAGTTTTTAGCGGGCATGTATGTCAAAAACCTTCACAAATTGGAGAGATGGAAGTAGGTTGAGAAGGTGCAAAAAAGATGATATGAAACACGTTACAAGTTTTTTGAAAAAATCAACCTATCCTATATGCAAAAATAGATGATACGGAGTGTAAACACATGGAAATTCGAGATTTGTTCGAATTGGAAAACGATACAACTTTCCAACAGCTCAATAAACAAGTGAATTCATTTAATACGTTGAAAATATTAAAACTAGAAAACCATGAAATCCGTCATTCGAATGTATTGGCGTGGTTACTAAATCCAAAAGAAAACCATGGTCTACGGGATTATTTTTTACGGAAAATGGTGGAACACCTTATCTTAACAGATGAAAATAGCAACAATTCACAGAATAAAACCGTAGGAGAAATTCTCAATCATTCATTAATGGATAGCCATGTCTATCGGGAAGTAAAAACGTCCAACAATCGGTTTATCGATTTACTTATTGTCAATCAACAATTGAAAACGGTCTTTCTCATTGAAAACAAATTCTATTCGACCGAATCCAAAGATCAGTTGGATGATTACCTGAGTTATATCGATGAATCATTTAAGGAGTTCACCGTCATCCCAGTATACTTAACATTGGATGGAGAAGAACCCTCCAATCAGCACTATTTTATTCTCTCATATGAACGAATTGAATCGATTTTAAATACAGTCCTCATGTTATATAACGAACAATTAAGTGATAACGTTTATAAATTCATTGAAGACTATAATAATATATTGAAAGAAAAGTATTATCCAAACCAAAGTCAAATCGTCCAAGCAATTGATATCTATCGTAATCATAAACAAGTTATTGAGTCATTATTTGAAAAAACAGCATCACTGCACAAGCAGCTGCATTTTGAATCAGGCTACCAATTTGAATTCATGATGAAATATCGAAATACCATTCAGTATATACATAAACATGGTCAAAACATTTTGTCTTATAGTTTCGAGAATTTTATTAACCAGCAGTTTGGCGGAGAAGTCTTATATAAAGCCCACCCGACACTGCCATATTTACTGCCTCCTGAATGGGAAGCGATAAGCCGAGTTCATGTAAAGGATTCAAATTATTGGTTGGGGAAGGGCCTCGTTGTTTGGTTTGAACAAACAAATGATAGCAGATTACGTATCATTGCTGAGATAGGGCCGATAGAATATAGCTCAAGATTATGCCTACTTGAACAATTAGAAAAAGTAGGTTTAACGTTCAAAGAGAGTTCAAAATTAGAAAAAGCACGATACACACGTTTTTACACACAGAAAATGGACGTAAATAAATGGGACGATATGAACGAACTGACACAAGTGATGGTGGATTTATATACGAGCCCTGAGTTTTCATTGTTGCGTCAACAAATGGCTGCGATATTAAATAACGAACAACCGATGAATGAAGCATCTGTTCCTACAGTTGAAAGCACGCCTTTAAATGATGTAAGCGTGAAAGTGCAAAATGCATTTAAAAAATGGATGGAAAGTCAAAACATGCAACCATCTCAATATCGCATCTCCTCACGCCATCTATCATTTAAAATTCTACTCTTTGATGAATTTAAAGAAAAATTAGGTGAAACGAGAGAAAAATGGTGGTGGGACAATGGGCCGTTTCTGTTTTGGTTTTACATAAATCCCGATTCGCTTTACTTTGTGTTAGAGGTAGGTCCGATTGAGGCAGACAAACGAGTCATGTTGATGGAAAGCATTCAAGAAAAGGGAATCAAGTTCTCTAAAAAAGGTCTTACATTAGACGCCAAATTTAATCGCATTCATACTGAAACAATCGAAATTAATGGAATGGACGAAACAGAAATCATTCCTATTTTCGAAGCCTTATATAACAGAAATGAATTACAAGAAACTCTACAAAAACTACTAATCATCTACAATGAGACTGTTAGTAAATTAGATTAAATGAAATACCCATGTGAAAGAAGAAATTATCAGTATTGATGATTTCTTTTTTTACTTTCCCATCATGAAACCAGCAAAAATCCTTTTCCCAATCCCCCAAAAAAATTTTTTCACACAAGATGTCTCTTTTTTCCCCTAAAAACACTATTTAATAAGTGAAGACAAGTTCACCACATAGTAAAAGGAGAGATGACACTTGAATATTATTGAATTCAATGGAGAATCGGTCGTTGAGACGCGGGAATTAGCGAAGCTGTATTGTAAAACGCCAAATGCCATTACTAGAACCTACTTTCATCATCAAGACAGATTTAAAGAAGGGGAGCATTTCTATTTAATAGATGACCGGTACGAAGACTTTGAAGAATTTAAAATGGAATGTCTGGATGGTGAATGTTTGAACCACGAAAGAATCTATTTGTGGACAGATCAAGGGTTGTATGAGCATGCATTGTTAATGAATGGAAAACTTGCATGGCATTCGTATTGTCAGTTCATCTACTTTGTTTTCAACAAGTCAGAAGAAGTGAAGCAGGCGATTCAGGTACTCAAGAAAGCAGAAGATATCATTACAAAAGAGAAATTTTTATATGTCCTTGTAAAGGAGTTGTTCCAACATGAAACTCCTTATAAATGAACCGGCCCTACAGACATTGCCAACCCTAGCAACAAAACTTGGATTAAATGAAGCCATTGTCTTGCAGCAGTTACACTTTCGGTTATCAAATTCTCCGTTGCGTTACGGAGGCTATACTTGGTTTCTCCATACTTATTCGAAATGGCAGAAACAGTTTCCTTTTTGGTCGGAGAGAACCATTAGCAGGATCTTTTTAGCGCTTGAAAACCAAGGCATCATTGTGTCTACACAACATTACAACGAGATGAAAATCAATAAAACGAAGTGGTATCGTATTGATTACGATGTGCTTTATGCTGTTCTTGGATGTCAAACTGACCTATTAGATGAATCGGACTGTCAGCTACCAAGTGTTTCAATCTTGTCAAAGGTAGAACAAGATTTGGACGCATCAGATTTAAAAGACTTAAAAAAAGAAGAAAAAAAGAATAATGTGCCGATTATTTCTGAAATTGTTAGTTATTTAAACCAAAAAGCAAAGACAGCATTTCGAGTGAATAACAAAGCAACCAAACGACTAATCAATGGTCGACTAAGTGAAGGGTATACATTACAGGACTTTAAAACAGTCATTGATCGAAAGGTACTTCAATGGCTAGCTAATCCAGAGATGAAGCCATATTTGAGACCAAGTACGCTTTTTAGCCCTACAAACTTTGAAAATTACCTCAATGATTCGACCAATACACAAGTACCTAAAAAGAATACTACTATACAACCAATTGTTTTAGACTTTGATGCTGGAGAAGAAGAAGAGGACAAACAGTTATCCTAAGTGAAAGGGGAGTTCACTCAATGTCTACTGAGCTAAGCATTGATTTACTAGAAAAAAGTTTGCTAGGAACTATGCTAAAAGAAAATTATTTAATTATCGATGAAGGCATCCAGCCAAGTTTGTTTCAATCCCAAATCCATCGCTCCATCTACCTGGCCATGCAACATTTAGCCAGAAACAATCAACCAGTCGATTACATTACAATCCTGACGATGGTGGAGCCAAGGGAAGTGGGAGGAGCGAATTATTTAGCGAGTTTACAAACTTTTGCCGATTCGGAAAAATTCGAAGCCTATTTAGGGATCGTCAAAACGGAATGGCGAGAAAAGCAAAAACAAACCATTCTTCACCAAGCGACTAGTCGTAATTGGCCCATCGAAAAAATACAAAAAGAGCTCGATGACTTACAAACTGACACCCTTTCGGTAGATACAGATGTAAAGAACGACATCGTGAAAATGGCGGAGCGACCCTACCTCCCCATAGAAGAAGTCCGGGTAGTACCGACCGACTTAAAAGAACTGGAAAAACTGATTGTAGGCTTTCGACAAGGGGAACTCACCATCATAGCGGGGAGACCCTCAATGGGCAAAACAGATGTTATGAACTATTTTGCGCTCACGTCAGGACTCGCAGGTTGCCTGCCCATCATCTTCTCACTGGAGATGAATAAAGCAATGCTCCTCGATCGGCTCATTGCAGCTTGTGGCAGAATCAGCCGCCTAAAAATGCGGGACCCGTACCAATATTTTTCTGAAAAGCAACGGGAACAATGGATTCCAGTACTAACGGAATTAAGTAATGTCAATCTACAAATTGATGATCGCGCAGGACTAACAGTTAGCCAAATGCGAGCCCAGGTAAGGAAGTTAGTGAAGACGAATCCGGATTTGAAACCCATTGTGTTCATCGATTACCTACAAATCATTTATTCCAATATGGCAAGGGGGAGCAACCAGACATCCATCATCGGACAAATCAGCTGGGAACTCAAACAAATGGCCAAGGAATTTGCCTGCCCGGTAGTTTGTTTATCTCAACTCAATCGAGGTGTAGAATCCCGCCAAAACAAGCGACCCCTGATGAGTGACCTCCGAGATTCAGGCAATATTGAGCAGGATGCAGATGTTATCATTCTCTTGTACCGGGATTCTTATTACGGGCAAACGGCAGATGAGGAGCATGCACCTGAAAACAAAGGGGCAGGGGCTACCAATCCAACAAGGGAGAAACTCGAACTCAATGTCGCCAAAAATCGCAATGGCCCCACAGGAATTGTCACGGTCAATTACTCCAAAATGACTGGCCAACTAAAAGAGTAAAGCTCGATGGATTCCAACCAACAAACGATTCAATCACTCTTCGAGGACGCCATTCATTACGACGAACCCTACACAGCCCACCTTATTTACTTCGCCACGAGGAAAGGGAAAGTCAAAATGCAGGAGCCCGTGTCCAAGTTATTTGAAATGGATTTGACTCGAGAAGAACAGAACGAAATTAGGGACATGCATGTAGCTGACATACTTCAAATGAGGAGAATTAAACTATATGCCATCCAGCGAGGCGAAAACACATACAACTTTTACTTCGCCAACAATGCTTGGGATGCAAGAGAACTACATCATCAAATTTATGGGGAGTGGAAAAAGCACATCATCTCTGCTTATAACCAGATGATCGATAGGGCATTGTATTTTCCGGATACAAAGGAAACGAAAACCTTTCGAGAGTTGAAGCGGGAGACGGTGGTGTTTCCTCGGTGGGTTTGTGAGATGGAGGGGAGCTAGTAGGGGAGTGTGAGGTATTGATAGCAGGTAGAGCGAAGAGTTAGGCCAATTCAACCTTTGATAGTAGCTCATTGTATTTATTTTAAACAGAAAGCGTAGTTATGTGAATTTAATTGCTATTATAGAGCCTTGTTATAGTGAACTATATATCAAGGCTCTTTTGATTTTTTTATATTATTAATAAATTGAGAGATATCATCTATTACCGCATAAAAATCCTTTCTAATCTCGTGTTCCCATATTCTTTTTATATTCCAGCCAAGACTTGAATAATATTCATTTACTTCAATATCACGTTGCTGGTTACGAAGTAGTTTCTTTTTCCAAAACTCTTGATTGCTTTTAGGTTGGTTGCCATGAAGAGGACAGACATGCCAAAAGCAAGAGTCGATAAATATAACGATTTTATATTTCTTTATCGAGATATCCGGTGTTCCAAACATGGCTCTTACATTTTTCCTAAATCTGTAGCCCCTTCTCCAAAGCTCCTGTGTAACCAAATTTTCCAATTTTGACTGTGCTCGAATTGATCCCATTACTTTACTTCTTTGTTCTTTAGTCAGATTATCAGCCATCTGTTCCCCCTCCTTTACCGTTACTTTACCCTGAATTGAAGATACTAAAATCTACTCTTGGATTAGTTATAGGTAAAGGAAGAGTAATGCTAAACGCCAAAATCAGTTCCTATCAACCAAAGAAATTATTTCTGCCATGTTGCCTCTTATTTTAAGCTAGAAGGCAATTAATGAAGACAAATTTAAAGGGCTTACTAAAAGGAAAGGTAATTCTATACTATACCGAAAATCCCCATTCCCACCGTCAATCGACTAATTACTCCAATCCTGAAATTTGTTATAATATTACATTAGACATAGTAGGATAGTACATAAGACAGAGAAGGAGATTGACATGCAACAGCCATTTTGGAACTTTCCAGCGGCCGCTGGGGGAACGATAAATTCGATAAATAATGCAGGGATTGAGACGTTTCGTGGGAATGAACTGGATTCTTTGACACGGGAAATCTGCCAAAACTCATTGGATGCGGTAAAAGATGAATCGCAACCAGTTATAGTGGAGTTTAAAAAGTTTAACTTAAAGAATCATCGCTTTCCGGAACGTAACGAACTCATTCAGGCATTTGATAAATGTGAGACAACTTGGAAAGGCAAAAATGCAAAAATTGAGCAGTTTGTAGACCAAGCAAAATACATATTAGGGCAAGCTGAAATTCCATTTTTACGTATCAGTGATTTTAATACAAAAGGATTGGAGGGTGCCCAAACAGGGGAGCTGGGTACACCTTGGAGTTCTTTAGTAAGGGAAGCTGGTTCATCCAACAAAGGGGACAGTTCAGGAGGAAGCTTTGGTATAGGGAAATCGGCGCCATTTGCCAATTCGAAGCTCCGAACGTTATTTTATTCCTCTTACGATTTAGCGGGCTACCAATCACATATTGGTGTAGCAAACATTATGTCCTTTGAAAAGGAAGCAAACTTTAATACATTAGGTACAGGGTATTATACAAATCATGACAACTCGACTGCTATACCGAGTCTATTAAACTTGGATTCTACTTTCGAACGGAAGGAAACAGGAACAGATATCGAAGTGGTCGCTTTTGAGCCAAAGGATAATTGGGTGGAAGCAATGCGAAACTCAGTTATTTATAACTTCTTTATTACCATTTGGCAGAAGAAGCTTGTAGTGAAAGTTGAAGATGAAGTGATTTCTCATGAAAACATCGGGCCACTTATTGCTAGTCTTGATGATACCAATGAAGATTACCGTCATGTGAAAGCATATTTCAATCTTCTTACTTCTCAGGATGCCATTCAAATTCCTTATCCAGCAAAAGAGTATAAAAAGCTTGGTAAATTCGAAGAGGGAGAGGCCTCTCTTTACATCATGAAGGGGGAGGATCTTAATCGTCGCGTCCTCATGACACGTAAGGCAGGGATGCGTCTTTTTGAGCAAAACCGTATAAGCGGAAGCATCTCTTTTACTGGTGTTTTAATAATTACAGGCAAACATATGAATCAAGTGTTTAAACAAATGGAGAACCCCGCACATACGGGGTGGGAGCCCAATCGAATAGAAGAAGCACCGAAAGAAGCGGCCAAGGCATTTAGTGATCTACGTAAATTCGTGCGTGAAACAGTACAGCAACAATTCCAGGCTGAAACAACTGATATGATGGATGCTTTTGGGTTAAGTGACTTCCTGCCAGATACTACAACAGAAGCTGGGGAAGGCGAAGAAAAGAAAGAATCCCTCACTATGAAAATAAAAACCATCGTTCAAAAGAAAAAAGAAAAGCCGAAAAAGAAACTGAAGAAAAAGCAGCCAAAAGAAAACTTTGAGGAAGAACTTCAAGATGCAGGGATTACACCTGAGGGCGATTTAGCGGGTCATACCAATGAGGATCGTAATGAAGGTCAAGGAGAAGGTGGCGGTTCAGGTAACCAACACGGTGAACAAGGGGCAACAGATGAAGGAACTGGTGGTGCAAAAGACGGAAAAGGTGAAAAAGAAAAGAATAAACCGGTCGATGCAGAAACTCGTTATATTTGTATGCAGAAGGATGAGGGCCTCTACCGAGTAAACTTTAAACCTGATAAGAAGTTTGAAAAAGGCAAACTAGAATTTAAAGTCGTCGGAGAACAAAGTGAATATATTCTACCGGTTATTTCTGTAGAGTCTATCGATATTGAAATTATTAGTATCGATAAAAATGCCGTACGCTTTATAAATCTCACGGGGAAGAAACCAAAGAACATTCAAGTAAAAGTGGATTATGAGCAATATTGTGTACTGGAGGTTGATTTATATGAAATTTAATAATTCCTTCCCGTACCCTGTACTTTCATCCGAAAATGATAATTATAAAAATTCAAAGTTTGAGACATCCATTGAGGCTCAAAAATCCTTTGGCCAACTCTATATCAATCTAAAATGTAATCTGCAGGATTCAGTGATTTCACGATTGATTGGTGAAGAAAAAGCGAAGTACGCGTTGCATATTGAATGTCCCCAAACAAGTTTCCGTCAAATTTTTCAGTCGGATGATCCATTTATTGTCGCAACTATACCGGACAATCGTTTGCGTGGAAAAGTGGATGTCCATCCGTTTATATTGGCGAATAAGAGAATCGAAGACTATGATAATCCAAGTCTAAATGATTTTTATAAAGGATTCCCGATTACCTTTGAAAAAGGAAACCTTTTAGCTCTTGGTGAAGCAGTGGAAATAACTTTATTTGAAGAAGATGAAGAATCCCAAAACCTTCCGTCGATTGTAACAATTCGTCGTTCTGAAAGTGCAAAAGACATGGTGGTTTCATTAAACTCACCTCAAATTATCATTGAGCTACCCAAACATGTGTATGACAACTATGCACAAAATGCCGGGTCAAGGTTGAAAGAAACCATTCTATCATTGGTGATTTTACCAAGTTTAATCGATGTCTTTTATTCACTAAAGGAAGACAGTGCGGATTACAGTGAATATAAGTGGTACCAAGTATTAGAACAAATCTTTAAAAAGAACAATGTGCCATTCAGTCATATTGTGGACGGAACATTACCCGTATTGAAAGCAGCTCAAATGGTGCTGCAGAACCCATTAGAAAAAGCGTTTGAAGAAATCCATAAATTAAACGAAGCGGAGGCAGAGTAAAACGATGAAAATTAAATTTTTATCTGAAGACACATTACAAGACCTTCGCGTTAACTTCGAAACCTACAAAACGAACTATTATAAAAAAGACGATGCATGGTTTGATGCGTATTTTAAAGAAGAAGGTCGTTTGATAGAGTCAAAGATTGAGTTTGAAAAGCCTGTATTTAATGACGATGAAAATTATATGGTGAGTGATTTTGAAAACGTCAAAGTTATCTATGAAGCTCTGAAGCATTTAACAGTATCCCAAGCAACGCAAGAACGGCTGTGGGCTGGGTTATCGCATGTTCAAATGCGTGACTTTAGCTATTATCGTTTAGAGAAAGACTTAGATAAGAAGAACGATAATCGAATTTTTTCTGCATTATTTTATAAATACAATGTAAAGCGATCCATCTTCATCCATATTATTGCTCGACTTTGGTGGGTAGGCTACATGACATACGATGAAAACAATAAACAAAATCCATACTGGTTAACAGAATTCTTCTGCTCAGCAGATTTCTCTGCTCGAGCTGTTGTTTTCTTCTCAAGTAATTTCACATCAAACCGTGCCATTACAAAAGGAATACTAAAAGCACTCATTACCCTACGAGATGAAGGTGTAGCGATTAAAAGAGACCACTTTGTTGAAGCGAACAAATATCTAAACATCTCAGGTGGTGCAATGGTTCTTGACCTACTTGAGGAAGATGATGTGAGAGAAATGATTGAGAAGAGGTTACGTAAGGTGTTTTCATTAGAAGGTGTATCTATTTAATTTTCAATTAGCTAATTCTTCATATAAGAAATTTCAATTAGGTATCAACAATTCTCGTGAAGATTAGAGTATTAGAGAATCTATAGGGAGATGAAATTATGTACTTTGAAAATGAAGAAGATTTGATAAAAAAGGCTCGGGAAGCTTGTGGTAAAACCTTCAAAGAAATTGATCAATATAATAGGCTGAGCAAAAAAGGAGCAACAGGTGCACTTGGTCAAATAATTGAAGAAAGCTTCTTCGGCTATGAGCTAAATAGTAAATCGGAAGCTGATTTTGCTAATCTGGGTATTGAATTAAAAGTTACCCCCTTTAAACAAAACAAAAATAAAACACTATCTGCGAAAGAACGCCTTGTACTAAATATCATTAATTACATGGAAGAAGTACATAACGACTTTTGGACATCGAGTTTTTGGAAGAAAAACGAAAAGCTTCTTTTGATGTTTTATGAATGGAAGTCAGATATAGATCGTGGAGATTTCCGAATAATAGAAACAGTCTTATTTACAATTCCAGAGGAAGATTTAGAGATAATAAAAAAGGACTGGGAATTAATAGTCAATAAAATAAGAGCTGGAGAAGCCCATACTCTTTCAGAAGGGGATACGCTGTATTTAGGAGCATGTACTAAAGGGGCAAATAAGAATTCGGTCCGTCCTCAACCATACAGTAGTGAGATGGCAATGCAAAGAGCTTACTCTTTAAAACAATCATATATGTCTGCTTTGGTTAGACAGATTATTTCGAATGAGAAGTTAGTTCAATTTGCAAATGCTGCTGAATTAAAGAATAAAACAATAGAACAATTGTTACATGAACGTTTTGATTCCTTTATTGGAATGACTATGGAAGAAATGGCAGGTCACCTAAATATAAAAATTAATCCTAAGAATAGAAGTGCTGTTCCAAATTTAATTAGTGCATTGTTGGGTGTTAAAGGAACAAAGCTGGATAAGATAGCTGAGTTTGCGAAGGCGAATATACAATTTAAGACAGTACGATTACAACAAAGTGGGAAACCTAAAGAGAGTATGTCGTTTGTAAACATTGACTTTAATGAAGTATTACAAGAAACGTGGGAAGAATCTTTTATCCGAAATTATTTTTTAGAAACCCAAATTCTATTTGTAGTTTTTCAATACGATGATCAAGATGCCCTTCGTTTTAAAGGAATAAAACTTTGGCACATGCCTCTAAATATAATTGATAAGGAAGTTTTTAATTATTGGAATGAAATTAGACTTGTCCTGGAAAATGGAGTAATTCTAACTAAAACTAATAAAGGGATTCAAAATAACTTTCCAAAATCAAACTTTAACGGGATTTTACATGTTCGACCTAAAGGGGCAGATGGAAATGATAAAGTACAGCTTCCTGATGGTCAGTGGATAACAAAACAGTGTTATTGGTTGAATGCTAGTTATATTGGGAAAATAATAGAAGAGCTATAAGCAAAACTTGGATAGTTACTTATTACCAATGACATTTATCGATATTATGATAATCTAAGAAATAGAGCTAAAATAGGCACCCTCAAATGTCTGAAATATTAAATTTAGCCAAGTTGAACTAAAGTAGTTGATCTTTCGGTAGATTTTTATTATAATAGAGAAAAAGTAGAAAGGATGTTCGCTTATGAGTAAAACTCTGAATGTAGTCGAGTTGTTTGCGGGCGTGGGCGGATTTCGATTAGGGTTAGAAAAAGCGAACTCAGACGTTTTTAAAACCGTTTGGGCGAACCAATGGGAGCCATCACGCAAAACACAAGATGCTTTTAATTGTTATACAAGAAATTTTACTGAAGGAATTCATAGTAATGAAGATATTACGACAGTACCAGATGAAACGTTTCAACAACTAGAAATCGATTTATTAGTGGGAGGTTTCCCTTGTCAAGACTATTCAGTAGCTCGTTCACTATCAGGTGAAAAGGGGCTTCAAGGGAAGAAGGGGGTTTTATTCTGGGAGATTAAGCGAGTTCTAGAAAACTCTCACCCTAAATATGTTTTGCTGGAAAACGTGGATCGTTTACTAAAATCACCTTCGAAACAACGTGGGCGAGATTTTGCTATTATGTTAGCAACGTTTAGAGATTTAAATTATATTGTTGAATGGCGTGTTGTAAACGCGGCAGAGTATGGTTCTGCCCAAAAGCGTAGACGAGTATTTATCTTTGCATATAAAAGAGACTTGGACTTTGCAGAAAATCAATTCAAGTTCAAGAAGAATGAAATAGTATATAAAGAGGGATTTTTTGCAAAAACCTTCCCTGTTAAATCAGAACCCTATAAAGGTAGAGAAACAGCTGATAAGTTACCACAAGATGTTTTACAGATATCTGATAATTTCTCTTTTGGTTTCCATACAGCAGGCGTCATGATGGATGGAGAATTCTTCACAGCACAAACTGAAGTGGCAAATGAGTCATTTATTCCTTTAAAAAATATTATTTTAGATGAATCAGAAGTGGATAATAAATTTTATCTAACAGGAGCTCAAGCCGAGAAGTTTGCTTATTTACGTGGCCCTAAAAAGATCGAAAGAACTTCGGCTACCGGGCATAAGTATTTCTTTGCTGAAGGTGGGATGTCCCCAACAGATGACCTTCAAGGGCCAGGTAGAACAATGCTAACAAGTGAAGGTTCTGTAAACAGAAGTACACATATCATAGAAGTTAATGGTAGAAAGCGTTTCTTAACGCCAATTGAATGTGAGCGTTTAAACTCCTTCCCAGACAACTGGACTGAAGGAATGCCAGACAGAATGAGATATTTCTGTATGGGAAATGCACTTGTGGTAGACCTTATTAAAAAAATGGGACAAACTATTTTAGAGATTGATGCAGATGAAAAAGTGACATCCGAACAAATTGAATTATTGATTTAAATTAAGAAAAGGCTAGCAGCTAAATTGTAGTTGCTGGCCATTATTCTTTGATAAAGTTTTTCAAAAGTAAAGAGGGGCTAGTGATTAAATCCCCAACCCCAACCACTCCCTAAATCGATTCGCCGCCTCACCATCTGGATCAATTCTACTCGTTGGGCTTGTTGTGAAGGGGAGCCATTGCCAATCCTCACAGCCGACAAAAGCTATTCTTGACCAGTTTTCAAGTAACTCTATGAAATGATTCGCAATTTTGTATCCGTGTCCTTCTCCGTCGTCGTGACTGAGGTAGACGATCGGAGCATCCGTCGTACCGTCTTCCAGGTCAAATGCAAGGTAATCCCCATTGCCCACTTCGCAAAATGCTAATTTGTTATGCCAGATTACATCATAGGAATCTTCTGGATTTGGAAATACGGCGTCAATCCAGCCTTTTCGACCTTCTTCAAATTGAGGAAGAAGATCCAAACTCCAGTTAGGTGTCCCACTAAAAATCTCTCTAAATTCATCGGGTTGCTCTAGATTGTCAGGCAAAAACCATCGGAAACTAAAGTGTCCAGAGAATTCAGTTAGGACGGTTTTGAAACTATCTGGCAGTTTTACGCCAAGTTTTTCTTCTGTTTGAGTGATTTGTTCGAGGGAAGCGGGTTCACCAATTATAATTTCAGGAACCTCTCCATTTATTTCTTGTATTCTAGCAGCGATGATTTCGATTCGTTTTTTGATTAATTCGTCATTCATCTTGATTCCTCCCATTTTATGATTGCTTGCCGTTTTTCTCCACAAGCTGCTTCTCCTTAATCTTCTCCACATGCTCCTGCTTTACGGTCTGATCGGCCTTCTGGTATTGTGCCAAAAAGTTATAGATTCGGTCGATGTAGGCGGGTTCCAGAATTTTGGGTGAAGCTTCAATTTGTTTGGTCATTAGCTTCGCTAGATGATACCGTTTGATGACATATGTATTATCTGCCTCGAAGGAGATTTTTTTCAGCTCGCATCTTTCGCTGAAGACGATGACCGATTGATATTGCGCCTTCTCAATAGAAGGGAGGAGCGCTTGAAGTGCCTTGATATGGCCGATATTTTGCTTGATTGGGTTATAAAACGGAAACTTTTGGCCGTTCGGGAAGGTCTGCATCCACTTTTGCGATTTTTCATCTCCAAAAATCCAGCCGCTGTAATTTTTGGATTCGATGACGTAAATGCCTGTCTCATGGATATAGACTAAGTCAATTTCAGTTGTTTGCTCCTTGCCGTTCGGAATATAGAGATTGAATAGAGCTTTATGGTAGCCAGGCAATTTCGCCATTTTGCCATAGGAGGAGAACTCCCCATAATTGCCTTTGTTGAACAGGGTCGTTAAAAAACCATTTCCCGTTTGTTCCTTGTATGTAGAGAGCACCGACTTTTTCTTGAGCTTGGCTGTGGGGGCCGTTGAAGTAGGCGGGTTTAGCAAATCTACGACGTTACTTATTAGTTTTTTAAACAAAATCGCCACTACCTTTCTTATCATTACTTATATTATTTTACTAAATAATGGAATTTTTGTAAGTCGTTTTTTCTATGGGTTGGAAGATTTTTCTTAAAGAAGGATTTTGATTGATTGAAACGAATAAGTTAGAGAGACTTTATTTGAGAGAACGTAACTAGGAGGATCCTCATGAATATTCGTATATTAAATGAAGCGGATGCACAAATCTATCAATCCCTTAGATTAAGAGGGTTACAAACCGATCCCGAAAGCTTTGGGTCTACTTACGAACGGGAAGTGAATTTTCCAATAGAAGCAGTGGAAGAGCGAATTCGCCAAGGGGAGGATCGATTTGTGCTGGGTGCTTTTAATGAGGAAGGTTCGTTGGTGGGCGTGGTTCGCTTTATGCGCGCTACGGATCGAAAATCTAGGCACAAGGGAGATATATATGGAATGTACGTGGCTCCTGAAGTACGCGGTCAAGGTGTAGGAAAAGCTCTGATGATGGAGAGTATCACACGAGCAAAGGATTTTGATGGGGTAGAGCAGATTCATTTACAAGTGGTCTCCAAGAACAAGTCGGCCAAGAAGCTCTATCAGTCGTTAGGATTTGAGACATATGGGGTCGAGCCGAGGGGATTAAAAGAGGGCGACGAGTATTTTGATGAAGATTTGATGGTGCTCTTTCTGAAATTAGATTAGGGAAGTGTAATTTTCAATAATAAATCGGATACCGGCGTAACGTTTGATGAAATAGTTGTTTTTTTAGGTAAGGAACGAATCTTCTAAAGGGGGATTCGTTTTTTCTATCAAAAATGAATTTTACAAGAATTTTTTATTTACCTTAGGGTAGGTTTTTAACTTAATAGAAAATTACCAAACCACTTATTATCCATGTTATTGTACAATTAGAGTCGATTGAGAAATAAATGAGAATTGAAATGAAACTATTTCATATAGAGGGTAAATATGCATGATAACGATTAAAAAAATAAAAAGTATTGTCTTGTTCATACTCGGTAGTATCTTTCTTGTGATTGGGATTATAGGGACGGTGATTCCTCTCTTACCAGGAGGTCCGTTTTACTTGCTTGCTGCGTTTTGCTTTGCCAAAAGTTCAAAACGCATTGATGCCTGGTTTAAAAGTACCCCTGTATATGAAAGGTATGTTGAAGCATTTCTTCAAAAAAGGGGGATGAAGAGAAAAGAGAAAATTCGAATCAATTTAATTGCGGATTTCTTTATCGTCATCTCGATTATTTATGTGGATATTCTATTGGTTAAAATACTATTAGTCTTACTAGCCTTGTACAAGCATTATTATTTCATTAAAAAGATTAAAACAATAGGCTAGGGATTTGTCACTCCGATATCCATATTGATCACGGGGAGTGCCGGACGTTTTGATCTAATCATTCATACAGTAAGATGTGATATTCATAAAAATCAATGAGGGGATGCTCCAAAAGCTTATTTTTGGAGCATCCTTTTTTGAACGTTGCAGAAAAAAAGCGATCAGTATGTCATGAGATTCCATAAGACGCCGAATCACTTTATTTAGAAAATTTATTTTCCTCCTTATTTTGATCACCATCTCTTAGCCCCTTGTGTCGAGCAAACAACTAATTACCCGCTAATCTCTTAACCTGCCATAGTATTACAAAAGAACATGGTGTAATCGATTTTCTCTATTAGACGTCATTATTCTGTCTTGTGTAAATTTATTTGTAAAAAACCATTGACATACAATATTCTGAAAATATACACTATTTATATAAGGTAATGATTACCGCAAATGCGTAAAAGGGGTGGCTAGATTGAATTTACCTACTGTTCAATTTACAAAGGAACAAGAAGTATTCAGGGAAGAGGTTCGAGCTTTCCTGCAGGGGGAGCTGCAAAAAGGGACGTTTCAAACAAAATGTGATTCATGGTTGAGTGGGAGTGACCCGGGATTTTCAAAATTAATCGCTGAGCAAGGCTGGATCGGCATGACGTGGCCGAAAGAGTATGGTGGGGCTGAACGCAGCTCGATCGACCGTTATATTTTGACGGAAGAATTTTTGGCCATTGGAGCACCGGTTGCAGCCCATTGGTTTGCGGATCGACAAACGGGCCCTTTATTACTTAGATTTGGGACCGATTATCAAAAGAATTTCTTCTTACCTCAAATCGTCAAAGGAGAATGCTTCTTTGCCATTGGGCTAAGTGAACCGAATAGTGGCTCGGATCTTGCGTCAGTAAGAACGAAAGCTGAAAAAGTAGAGGGTGGCTGGATTGTAAATGGCGCAAAGACATGGACGAGTAACGCCCAAGATGCTCATTATATGGTCACTCTTGTTCGTACAGAACCCGTATCAGAAAAGAAGCATCAAGGCCTGAGCCAATTAATCATCAATCTAAAATCAGAAGGTGTAACCATCACACCGATTCGCTATTTAACAGGCGAGCATCATTTTAACGATGTATTTTTTGATAACGTTTTCGTTCCAGATGAAATGGTCGTTGGGACTTTAGGAAATGGGTGGGCACAGGGATTAGCTGAATTAGCTTATGAGCGCAGTGGCCCAGAACGCATTTTAAGCACATTCCCATTACTGAATGAAGCGTTGGAGGAACTCAAACGCCAGCAGGATTTTGAAGGGTTAACGGAAGCCTCGAAACTAATAGCTGAGTTATGGAGCTTGCGAAATCTATCAATTGGCGTTGCTAAAGTGCTGGAAGAGGGCGGAGAAGTTAGTGTCCCGGCCGCCTTGGTAAAAAGCATCGGAACAAAATTTGAACAGAAGATTCCAGAAGTTGTTCGATTATTGCTGAATGTTTATCCACAGCTTCAAGCTGACCGTGCATTGGACCGTTACTTAGCAGAATCTACACTCCATGCACCTGGCTTTACGATTCGTGGCGGAACATCAGAAGTGCTATATGGCATTATTGCGAAGGGAGTGCTTGCAGGATGAGTGAAATGAAAGACATGATTATCGAGGTCGTTGAAAGAATTTTTAAAGAAAAGGTGGAAAAGGAAACGGTCGACCTGTTAGAAGCAAACCAATGGGCAGAAGATGTTTGGCAATTATTGCTTGAAAATGAAATCCAGCAGGTTGCCGTTAAAGAAGAGCATGGTGGTGCTGGTGGGGACTATGAGGATTTGTTCCACCTGTATCGATTAGTTGGAAAATATGCAGTACCGGTTCCATTTATCGAACATACATTGGCGAACCTGGTTTTAGATATTGCCAATATTCAACCTCAAACTGAACTTTCAACGGTGCACCTTGTAACGAAGCCTTTAGACATGGCAGATGGGAAAGTTTCCGGTAGCTTACAGCATGTTCCATGGGCAAGATACGCAAAAAAACTCGTGACGCTCGCAACAGAACAAGGAAAACAGTCTTTAATTTTACTAGATTTAAAGGATGCTAGCATAGAAAACCACACCAACCTGGCAGCAGAGCCAAGAGATCGTCTTCAATTTACCGATGCCAAAATTCTGGCAAGTCAGCCCCTCACAGATGAACAGCATGAATTCCTAACAAAATTACAGACAGCGGCCACAGTAAGTAAAATGGCTGGAGCAATTGACCGTGCATTTGAATTATCCGTGCAATTCAGTAAAGAACGTGAACAATTTGGTCGCCCCATTCACCGCTTCCAATTAGTGCAGCAGCATCTTGCCGTACTCGCAGGTGAGCAAGCGCTTTCAGGAGCCGCACTCGAAAATATACTCGCGTTACTCCTAAAAGAAGAAGCAGCAGATGAAATCGCCTTTGCCCGATTAAAACTGGATGATGCGAGTCGCATTGTGGCAACAAGTGCACACCAGGTCCATGCAGCGATTGGTGTCACACATGAACACCGATTACATCACTATACACGCAGATTGTGGGCTTGGCGAGATGAGGACTTCCATGCGAAGTATTGGAAAAAAGAGCTTGCTAAGAAATGGCTTCATTCATCAAATACGCTTTGGGATACATTAACAAAGAAAAAACAAGTTGAACATATTTAAGGGGGATGAATCAGTGGCGGATTTACTATTTGAAGTGAACAGCGGGATTGCAACGATTACATTGAATCGACCGGAGAGCTTTAATGCTTTCAGCGAGGAAATGATTAAACTTTGGATTTCGGCTTTAGAAGAGGTAAGGGATAACGACTCGATCAGAGTTTTGCTGCTAAAAGGAAACGGAAAATCCTTCTGTGCTGGTGGCGATGTGAAAGCGATGGTGGCAGGGAAAGGCTTCTTTGAAAGTCAGGAGGATATCACATCCACAGCCCTTGCTAGAAAAAATTCACTGTGGAAGAAAGTGCAGCGCATCCCACTCTTATTGGAGGAAATTGATAAACCGGTTGTCTGCCAAATGCATGGCTATGCAATGGGGGCAGGATTGGATATGGCCCTCATGTGTGATATTCGAATCGCGGCAGCTTCAGCTAAAGTCTCTGAAAGCTATATCAATGTGGGGATTGTACCTGGAGATGGCGGCGCTTACTTTTTACCGAAATTAGTGGGAATCGATCAGGCACTGGATCTGTTGTGGACAGCTAGAGTCTTAACAGCAGAGGAAGCGAAAGAAAACGGGCTCGTTACCTTTGTTGTAGCAGATGAAGAACTGGAGACTTTCGTTCAAGCTTATATTGAAAAACTAAGCAATGGTCCACAAGAGGCGATGAGAATTATTAAAAGGGCAGTTTATCAAAGCCAAACGATGAGCTTGCGTTCTTCACTAGATTATATTTCATCCAAAATGGGGGTTGTCACGGAATTACCGGATTATAAAGAGGGTGTATCGGCTGTGCTAGAAAAGAGGAAAGCAAAATTTAACTAAGCAAATCAAGGGGGCTGGGGGGATGAAAGGTAGGTTTGTTTTAACGATTTTGTTATGTGTCGGTCTTCTCGTAGGATGTCAAAGCAATGCGGAGCGGTATGGGGAACCGCTTATTTTCACTACGGGAACGACAACAGGGGTGTTTTACTCATTGGGTGCTGGACTTTCTACTTTATGGACGAAAGAAATGGGACAGCGCGTAGCCTCCCAAGCATCCAATGGCAGTGTTGAAAACTTGAAATTGATGAGTAAAGGGGAGGCCAATATCGCCTTTACCACTGTGAATATTGCCTATGAAGCCTATAATGGCGAGGGGACTTTTAAGGAGAAGCCCTATAAAGAGGTTCGGATTTTAGCCAATCTATACCCAAATGTCAGCCATATCGTGGCAGTGAATGACGAGGATATTCAATCGATTGAAGATTTAAAAGGAAAAAGCTTTGTCTTTGGGGCTGCGGGCAGTTCCACAGAGATGGAATCCAAGCTTGTTTTAGAGTCTCATGGTATTGGAGCAGATGAAGTAAAGGGGAACTATGTGGGGTTTACTGAGGCAACGGATCTAATGAGAAATGGCCAGGTCCATGCAGTGAATATTTATTCTGGTGTACCTGCTGCCGCAACAACAGAACTAATTTCAACACTGGACACAAAGGTTCTCGATTTTTCCGAAGAAGCCATTGCGAAGATGACAGAGGACTATCCATGGAACTTTAAATATGTCATTGAAGCAAATACCTATGACAAGCAGCCTGAACCAATTGTCACGGTTGGTCAATACAGCACTATCGTGATCGACGAAAGTGTATCTGAAGAAGCAGCCTACAATCTAACAAAGATGCTTTGGGAGAATGTGAAAGAACTCGAAAAATCCTTCAGCATCGCCAAACAGTTTGATCCGAAAAAAGCCATTGAAGGAACTGCTGGGGTACCACTGCATCCAGGAGCGGAAAAGTACTATAAAGAAATTGGCGTAGTGGAATAGGGGGCGATTTGAATGACGACAAAAAACAGTATGGATGTTGATGTACAGGGGTTAGTGGAAATCGAGGAGAAGACCCTTAACTCAAGAAAGTATATCGGTATTTTTGGAAAGGTAGTTGTGCTTCTCGCCATCATTTGGACCGTATTTCAGCTGTATATGAGTAGTATTGGTGTAATGGATGCCGTGAAGTTTCGTGCTTGGCATTTAGGGTTTCTTCTATTATTTAGTTTCATTTTCTACCCAGCGACTAAAAAGAGTGTCGGTACGCGGAAGCTGCCAACGATACTAGATCTTCTTTGCATCGGGCTATCGGCATTTGTTATTTTCTACTTTCTCTTTTCTTATGACACATTTGTACGTGATCGTGCAGGAGAAAATACGACGCTTGATATTTATGTAGGGTCATTGGCTTTAATTCTCTTATTTGAAGCAAGCCGACGAGTAGTGGGACTTGGCTTAACGCTGATTGCCTTGTTCTTCCTAACGTATAACTTCTTTGGTGCTTATATTCCTGGGTTGTTGGGGCACTACGGTTTTAGTATCGAACGCGTCGTGAACCTTATGTATTGGGGCGGTCAAGGGGTATTTGGGACAGCATTAGGTGTTTCGGCAACCTATATTTTTGTCTTTGTCCTATTTGGCGCTTTTCTTAAAAATAGTGGGTTCTCGGATTTTATCAATGACTTAGCTCTAACCATTGCAGGCAGAACAGCTGGCGGACCAGCAAAAGTGGCCGTTTTTGCAAGCGCTTTAATGGCAACGGTAAGTGGTAGTGCTGTCAGTAATGTTGTGACAACGGGTACCGTCACAATTCCAATGATGAAAAAAGCGGGTTATTCCAAGAAGTTCGCAGGTGCTGTGGAATCGGTCGCTTCTACAGGCGGGTTAATCGCTCCACCGGTTATGGGGGCAGCAGCCTTTATCATGGCGGAGTATCTTGGCGTTTCCTATTCAATCGTGTTGCTTGCAGCGATCATTCCGGCGGTTTTGTATTACTTAACCCTGTTTATGATTGTGCATTTTGAAGCAAAGAAAATGGGGCTCTCAGGCATTGCAAAGGAGAATATCCCGAATGCCAAAAAGGTATTAAAAGAAGGCGGTCACCTGTTTATTCCATTAGTCATCTTGCTCATCATGTTATTTGGTGGATTTTCCCCGATCTATGCGGCGATCATCTCGTTGATTACGGTTGTACCAGCTGCAGCCATTCGTAAAAGTACGCGAATGAGCTTTTCCGTAGTTATCGATTCGATTGTAGAAGGTGTAAAAGGTGCCATTAGTGTAGGGATTGCTTGTGCGGTTGTAGGCATCGTGATTGCGACCATCACGTTAACAAGTGTGGGCTTGCTGATTGGAAACAATGTCTTAAGCTTTGCTGGCGAAAGTATTCTTCTGGCTGCCATTTTAACTGCTTTTATCAGCATTGTGCTTGGGATGGGGGTTCCGGCAACTGCCGCGTATATTATTGTGGCAACGATTTCTGTTCCTATTTTGACGAAGCTCGGTGTAGCTCCAGTTGCAGCCCACATGTTTGCGTTTTACTTTGCAGCGTTATCTAGTATCACACCTCCTGTTGCTTTAGCTGCCTATGCAGCGGCCGGTATTGCAGGGGAGTCGCCAAACAAGGTAGCCATCGAATCGGTTCGTTTAGGGTTTATCGGTTTCATTGTTCCCTTCTTCTTTATCTTTAACCCGACTTTGTTGTTAACGGGTGGAACTGTTCCGGAGTATATCTATGCCGGTGTTACAGCAATCATTGGTGGGGTTGCTTTAGCTGCAGGCCTAAAGGGATATATGTTTAGAAATACATTCTTAGTAGAAAGAATTTTATTATTACTAGCTGGAATTAGCTTGATGGATACGACGCTGCTGGTCAATCTCATTGCATTAGCGGTTGTGGGAGGGGTCGTGGCTGCCCAAGTGCTGATTAAACCAAAAGCCGTGAAAGTGGAAGAACGGTTGCGCGAAATGGAAGAAGCGGAACAAGAAGTTCGCGAAAAAGCGACGACCTAAGTAAAAGACTAAAGGAGGGTGAGCTATGCGCCCGTTAGATGGGATTCGAGTATTGGATTTATCAAGAGTGTATGCTGCACCAGCTGGTTCCATGTTGATGGCGGATTTAGGAGCCGAGGTCATTCGGATCGAGCATCCAGATGGTTCAGATAGCATGCGGCATTGGGGTCCATTTGTGAATGAGCAAAGCACCTATTATCTATGTGCGAACCGAAACAAAAAATCCATTTTACTAGATTTGAAGAAAGAAGACGATAAAAAGTCGTTCCTATCATTGGTTGAGGATGCAGATGTGGTCTTAGAAAATTTCAAAACGGGTGATATGGCGAAAATGGGGTTAGGCTATGAAGTCTTAAAAAAGGTAAACCCCCGAATTATCTATTGTGCTGTCACTGGCTTTGGACAAACTGGGCCGCTTGCACAGGAACCGGGCTTTGACCCAGTGATTCAAGCAATGAGCGGTCTAATGGACGTAACGGGCGATGCAGAAGGTGAGGCGACAAAAGTGGGGGTGCCTATTGCAGATATCCTAACCTCGAATTATGTGGTGATTGGAATTCTAGCTGCATTGCGCCTACGTGATCAAACAAACGAAGGCCAAATGATCGATCTTGCTCTTCTGGATGTACAGCTAAGCTCTCTGGCAAATGTATCAAGCGCCTATTTAAATGCCAATTTCGCCTCAAAACGTTTAGGCAATAAACATAATAATGTTGCTCCTTATCAGGTGTTTCCTTGTGCGGATGGGCCCTTAATGTTCTGTGTCGGGACAGATGCCCAATTTGAGAAGTTCTGTAAAATGATCAACAGAGAACAATGGGCTGCAGACGAGCGTTTTAAAACAAATACAGCAAGAAAGCAAAATGAACAGGAACTAACAGAACTTCTTCAGGAAATCACCGTAACGAAAACCCGTGATGAATGGCTAACGCTCTTGCAGCAATATAAAATTCCTGGTGGTCGGGTAAATACCATCGCAGAAGCTTTGGAACAACCACAGGTCAAGGCGAGGGATTTAATTGGTGAGATGGAGCATCCGAGTTACGGGAAGGTGAAGTTTGTCAAAAATCCATTGCAGCATTCCGGGTTGAACATTTCCTATGAAGAGGCACCGCCTTTACTAGGTGAGCATACAGCAGACTATTTAAATCCCTTAAAGATTTAATCTATTAATCTACTTACCGAAAAATAGAAGTGTTTGCTATTATGGTTGTAAGGGGGATGCTTCATGGATCAAACGACATTTGAAAAAAACTATCTGATGAACACGGTTCAAAAAACGGTTTTAATTTTAAGAGCATTCACAAGGGAAGAACCGAAGCTAACACTAACGGATCTTCATAAAATGACAGGCATCGGTATCTCAAGTTTACAACGCTTCGTTGCAACATTGGTGCATGAAGGCTTTCTGATAAGAGACGAAAGAACCAAACAATATCAGTTAGGTTTATCGTTGTTTTACCTCGGAAAACTGGTTGAGCAAGAATCCACAATATTAGCCGTAGCCGAGCCGATTTTAAAATCTTTGAGCGAAAAAATCGGTGAAAGTGTCTCAATGAGCATATTTGATGGGGATCAGCGGAGATGTATATTAAATTATGAAAGTATTCATTCGCTAACCGCTCGCAATCAAGTAGGAGACACTTCTCCTTTATATGCAGGGGCATCGGCAAAGGCGTTGCTTGCTTATCTTCCCCAAGTGGAAATTGATGATTATTTAGATCGGGTGAAAAGAGTGCCCATTACCAAATCAACAGTGGTTGACCGGACGAAGCTTTTGGATGAATTAGAATTGATACGACGTCAGGGCTACGTGAAAACTAAGAGTGAACGAATTATTGGGGCATGCTCAATAAGCACACCGATACTGTCATTAGGAAGACCCATTGCCTCGATTGCCATCATTATTCCGGATGTTCGCTATCAGGATGAGCAGACAGAGATGTATGCACAGTATATTTTAGAGGCAAAAGAAGTGATTGAAAAGCAACTTTCGATGAGATAGATTGCTAGAGTTCGTTATGTAAACTGCTTGGTCTGGTAAATGACCGGCAGTTTTTTTATTTTGGGTTGAATTGTTGAGGATACGATAAAGGTTTACCCCATTTTCGGGAAGGGTACAAATCTACAAATTTAAAAATTAGGAGGAAACCATATGTATCCAGTAGATAATGATAAACCAGGGAGAACGAGTATCGCGGTCACTCACGATAAACAAGAGGCACTGGCAATCATTGAACGATTGAAAGTAGACGGCATGCCGAAGGGCGATATTCATGTAGTGGGAAAAGACTTAATTGAATTTGCGAATCTAAAATGGGATGCTGAAATCAACTTGCACCGAATCGGGAATAATGGCGACAAACTGAAATCCTTTTTCACAGGAGAAGACGCCGAAATAGAAGGTTTAAAGCATGCAAAGCTATCTGAAGACAAGCTTAGCCACTACAAACAAATTGTCGATGGCGGCGGCGTATTAATCTATACGGACGAATACCTGCACACGAAAAAAATTGTAAATGAAATGGAAAGAGATCCGAATACGATAGAAGACTCGCCTACCTATGAGGAAGGTCCACGCTATTAGAAGCAGAAAAAGTTGAATGAAGGAAGGCCACTTCGCGTAAGCAATTTGCGAGAAGTGGCTTTTATTTTGGGGTAGGTAGACCTTCGACTAAGTGCCCTTCATCCCGGTAAAGGAAACTTCCACACCGCTCCATGAAAAATGGGCCTACCTGAAGTAGTAAGGCAAAAAAATGTTTACACCTTGTCCCAAAGGGTACAAAACTAATAACCTATTAAAAGGAGGAATTCAAGAATGTATTCAAACAATATGAACGATAGTAACTACAACATTGAGGTGGCACACACGAAGACGGAGGCACTGGCGATTATTGACAGATTGAAGAGTGATGGAATTCCAAAAGGTCAAATTAATATTGTCGGGAAAGATTTATCAGAATTTACGAATTTAAAATGGGACGCGGACGTAGATGTACACAATGCAGGGAATTTTGCAGACAAGTTTAAATCATTCTTCACAGGGGATGACGCGGTGATGGAAGGTTTAAGAGACGCGGATTTACCGGAAAGTCAGCTGCTCCACTATAAAGAAGTCGTTGAAAATGGCGGCGTCATCATTTATACAGATGATTACATGGATACGACAGTCGTAGAACGTGATCTAAATACAGGTTTAGATACGTACTCAAATGATCGTAACCCGTTAATATAAACTGATGGAACAAGAGCAGGATACTGGCTCTATCGATACCCAAACCGTTAATGAGGGCGGATGCTTTTATTAACATACGAGAGGCGTTAATCCTAGAAGGGGTTAATGCCTCTTTTGCAATCAAATGTTTTAGTCATTCACGTCTCGGGTAGGAGTTTAATAGACGACGAAAAGGAGGAATTCAGGCATGTATTCATCAAACTATGACAACTCAGGGAATCTGCACATTGAGGTGGCACACACTAGAAATGAGGCAATGAGTATTATCGAGAGATTGAAGACTGGTGGAACTCCGATGGGTCAAATTCATCTGGTGGGAAAAAATTTAGACAAGTTTGCAGAGCTCAAGTGGGACGCTGATGTTGACATGCATCATACCGGGAATACTGTAGATAAATTTAAGTCGCTATTTACTGGGGAAGATGCCGTTATAGAAGGTCTAAAGGGAACAGATATACCAGAGGCACAGATTCAGCATTATAAACAGGTAGTCGATGGCGGTGGCGTACTGATCTATATAGATGATGAAACAGAAGACTATTTAGATACGACCATGGTAGAAAGAGATCTAAAAGCGGACCATACCTATTTAGATCGCCGCAACTATTATTAATCAAATATATCAAACTAACGGCGTGAATCATCTGAGGATTGGCGCCGCTTTTTATAATCCGCAGTATCATTAGGAATCACATCGCTTCAAGAAAACGATGTGGCTTCAAAAGCCATCATTGAAAGAGCCGACAAAGCCCTTTACCAATCAAAGCAAGCAGGGAAGAATCGGGTAACGGTTTTTAAAATCTGATGGAAAATCTGGATGATAAAATTTATAGTTATGTAAGGACTAGGGGAAACCTTAGTCTTTTTTATGTACAAAAATAGCAAGATACCAAACTGCACTGCTAATAAAGTTAAAAAAATTTTACGGATAGTGATATTTTTTGAAGGTCGATCTCGTTTTACTTAGTGAGATGACAAGGAGGGGTGACATGGATATGAAACTTATTCAGCTACCATCCGTATATAAATCAGAAGCACAATGATGGTGAAATTTCACCCGAGTTTATGTGTAAGAAGGAGAAAAGAGTTTACTTTGAATCGTTGACTGAAAAAACTATTATTTTTAGTCTATTTTGTTACTATAGCGGACGCATATTATTCTACTATCTTTTTGGAACCAAAATTGCCTCCGCGTCCACAAGCCCAAACGATGCAAGTGGCAGTGCAAGCGGACATATCCATGGTGTACATGCGGTAGCAAGGATTAATAAAAGGCCTCCAGTTTTTGGAGGCCTTTAACTTTTTAATCGGTTATCCCGAATCGTCTCGCCTCTCTTAACCAAAGTGGGAATTCTTTAAATACTCGATTATAAAGCTCTTCATCACTGACTTTATCTAAATCATCAAGGGCAAAGAAGTTGGCATTATCTACCACACGCCCAGATAAGGTATCGAGTCTTTCCAGTACGCCATATTTAGCATTACCAATTCCGACAAACTGCCAAAAGATATTTTTCCTTCGAGCTTTCAATTAATAGATCGGATATTTTATTTTCCGCGTAAACCCCGCCATCGCTAAAGAAAATCACATAAGTAGGCAAGACTTTAGTAGGCTCTTCCACAGTGAATTTTCGTATGACGTCGGCCATGACACGCGGTTCATTATTGCCGGCTCCAACTCCGCCAAAGATACGTGGCTTTGGATAGGTCCGTTTTACATAATCCTCGTAGTCATTTTCGGTCACACTTGGTGCCCGCATAAATTTATCGCCGAAAAACCATACATCAAGCACGCCATCATCATCCATGCATGCAGCGATTGCTAGAACTTTTTCAAAAGCACGCTGGACGGTCCCTTTACTATACAGCATCGACATTGAACCAGAAGCATCAATCACAACAGCAACGCGAGCCTTTTCTGTAGTTAACTTGTGTTTTTCAAGGGAGACGGTTACTTTTTTCTTCAATAGATCAATTTTTGTTAGATTTACTTTTGAAGAGGGTCCTGGCGAAGGTGCAGTTACAGTCTCGATCTTAGCCGGTGGGACTTCAATAGCTGCAACAGCTTCATCTTCTACGACAACCCCATGTGCTTCTGCTAATGGTTTGAGTCCACCGTTAAATCCTTGGCCGATTCCTCGAAATTTAAACCAATCCTTGTAACGATAAATCTCAGCCATTACCAGAGAGGTTTCTTCACTTAGCTGACGAATACTAAAAAGAATGTCACTATTCATTGACTTAACAGTGATTTTTAGGTTTTGTACTTCTTTTAAAGTTCCTGGACCATCCAGTGTTACGGCAAAGACGCACTTTTGAATAGTAGATTGTTGTAGTGAGGGTAAGGAAAGTGAAAAGGTTTTAATTGTTGGTGCAGTATCCTGGAGTGTAATCATGCTGAAAGGATCAGTCGGTTGATTATAAAAAATCATATATTCATCTGATTGTACTTTTCCATCAGCTTGGACCAAGAAGCAGCTTATATCTAAATCAGCAGGGGAGTAGCTCCACTCAACAACGATATCGACGGAAGCATCATTCGTCATAGCTGTGTTAGCCCCTTGAACTAAGGTAACGATATTTTTGGTCATCTAATCCCTCCTTATCTATCATCCTCTTATTAGTTTACTGAATCCGTCAGTAATTTACAAAAAATTACTTATTGAATTCACGTACCTCTAACAGGAAACTTTTTCCTTCTTGCAAACGTAATATTGTATATTAGTGCTGATACGCTCGCTGTTATAAAAGACATTGTTTTAATGGCAGAAGCCATGGGCGGATTTTGATTACGTTGAAAATTTTGCTTTACCCATTTCCTTGCTGTAACGTAGGTGAAATGATGGAATCCATCACCTCTTCTATTGGATAAGGTTTCCTATATTAGTAGAGTTTCATTTGTGCTAATATCGAAATACATAATGACCAATTACACAAGAATATGGAGGACCAAATGCAATTTAAACAGGTAGTTTCGCTTCTTATGATCGTTACAATTGTCTTCACACAACTGCCTATGGATTCATCTGCGGCAACTTCTACTGCCTCAGGAGATGAATATACAAAAGCCTATACCAATCCGGATTTATCACGGTCAATGGAGTTATATCCATTTTCCGTATTTACGCAAAATCCGAACACTCTATCATGGAACAAAAAACAAGAAATCGATATGCAGGGTGGAACCATTTCATATACCTCAAAAGCAGAACCGGAAAGTAATTTTTCCTCTGTTAATGAAGTGAAAGTTGGAAGAGATGAAACCCATCAATTCGACACCTTTATAAAATTTGGCAACAGCCTTCCATCATTAAATGGAGGCTTATTTTTGGGAGCAAAACTGCATCTAAAAGAGCAAGGAACCAATATGGACTGTTATTATTGCCAATATACCATCAATGATCTATATGCCATTTATAAAATTCTCGAGCCTTGGAATGCACAAGCATTAACCTGGTCCAATCAACCAACCGTATCGGATCAACCGGTAACAAAAAATACTTTGTCCATGCCGGTTGGTGGAAGCTACTACAGCTGGGATGTATCAACGCTCGTATTGGATTGGTATGAAACTCCAGCAAAAGATTTCGGGTTAGCCCTTAAAACGAATAGCAGTTCTACCAACACCATCACGACTTTTACTAAGTTAAACCAAGAACTCAATCAATTGCCCATGCTGGAAATCAATTATTCTAGTAAACCGAAGGCACCCATTGGAATTTCAAGCGGAGCAGGAGTCAATTCTGGAAAAGGCAATGTAAATCTACAATGGTCTTCTGTCACGGGAGCCACGGGATATAGAGTGTACCTCTATAATGGAAAGGATTATGAATTGGTTCATGAGGGAGCTGGGACAAGCTGGTCTTCAACCGGAAAAAATCTATGGCCAACAAATGAGCAACTAGAGCTGGGCGAACGTTATCTTCGAAAGGATGGTTCAGGTACAGATTTATCCGAAAATCCAGGCCTTTTATATCAGCAGTTCGAAAAGAATGAACAATTGCAAGGAGATACTTATTATTTCAGGATTTCTGCTTATAACCAATACGGCGAAACGGAACAATCCGATATTACAGCAGTAAAAATGCCAGATATTACTGCCCCGACCGTTCCGGAAGATATGAAGGCTTCAAGTGAGCTCGTTTCAGATTTTCTGCTGGTATGGGAGCCATCGACTGACCGATCACCTGTTGAATATCTAGTAAAGTTAACAGATTCCTCAGGAAACCAGGTGTTCCTTGGGACATCACAAGCAAATCATATCGTAGTTCCTGAAAATTATTTAATACCTAGAATTACTTATCAAGCATCCGTTAAAGCAATCGATAAAAGCAGCTACCAAAGCAATTATTCAGCTTTTTCCACACCGGTAAATGTGACGGCTCGGAAGAAAAACGATGCACAGTTAATGAGCATTTCCTATCCAACTACTGTTTCGGAAGCTGGTAGTCAACCTACAATCAGGATTCAGCTGAAAAATGTGGGAGTGGAATCCTGGACTCAAAGTGGCGGGTATTTGTTAAAAGCGGATGGAACTTCTTTTACATCCACACTTGGGGAAAAGGAAATCATTCGTACAGGCGACACAAAAACTTTTGAATATACACTGCCTTCAGATATGAAATTAGGCACATCTTCATTTCTTTGGCGAATGTTCAACGTCAATTCAGGTACTTTTGGAGATGGGGGTACAACGAAGGTTACCTTTGAGGACCGCATGAAACCTCAAATTTCATTGACCTCCCCGATGGCCGATAAAACTGTGAAAGGAAAGGTTTCACTTGAAGGGTCCATTAGCGATTATCAACTGAGCAAATATCAGATTTCATATGGATATGGAGAGAATCCTGATGAGTGGGTTCAAATACATGCAGGCAGTGAAACATTTGGAGCTTTAGGTGAATGGGAAACCACAGCGCTTAAAAATGGAACTTATACACTACGTATTGAAGCTGAAGATGCCTTGGGAATGTCTTCTACTTTGGAGCAAATTGTGTATGTAAAAAATCCTGTTCCCGCTCCAACGATTCAACAAGTAACCGACCAGTCAACATCGGTAAGTGGAACAGCAAAAGCGGGTACAACCATTAAAGTCTTTGCTAACAGTGTTCAAATCGGCAATGGATACACGACCGATGAAGGGACTTACACGTTAAGTGTTCCCGCACAAAAACCCGGAACCGAGTTAAAAGTAGTGTCCCTTGATGGAATTGATGAAAGTGAAATGGTGATTACCAAAGTTAAGGATATTACGCCTCCCAAACAGCCGGTTGTGAATCCAGTCAACAACAAGACAACTGCCATCTCTGGGAATGCAGAGCCTTTATCAACGATATCAGCGAAAATTTTAGATAAAGTTTATACAGGAAAAGCAGATGCTACCGGAAAATTTACTATCTCTATCCCGGGCCAAAATTATGGAACTCTCGTTGTGCTGACAGTTATCGATAGTGCCGGGTTTAAAAGCATAGAAAAGAAAATGACTGTTACTAGAGTGGCGCCTAATCTGCCAATCGTAAACACAGCAACAAATACAGCACCTTTTGTATCTGGAAAAACGGAACGATATGCAACGGTTATCGTGAATATCGGGTCACGTTCCTACACAGCAAAAGCCGATGCGACCGGTTCTTATAAAGTAACCATTCCTGTCCAAAATAGTGGAACCGCTGTAAAAGTTTCAGTCAAGGATTCTGCGGGAGCATACAGTCTTCCACGGACTGTTACGGTCGCGAGAGTCGCTCCAAATAGCCCAATTGTAAATCCAGTTTCTAATAATGCAGGATATGTAACAGGGAAAACGGAGAAATATGCGCTTGTAACAGCAAGCATTGGTTCGAAAAGTTACAGTAGCAAGGCTGATGCTTATGGAAATTATAAAATGGCAATTCCTGTCCAAAATAGTGGGGCAAAAATCTCGATAAAATCCAAGGATACAGCTGGCAGAATAAGTGCAAACACTTCTGTGACAGTCAACCGAGCAGCGCCTAATCTTCCTGTGGCCAATCCGGTTAGATATTATTCAACTTCTGTAACCGGAAAAACCGAGGCCCATATTAGTGTGAGTGTGAAAATCGGTACTCGTACATACAGTGCCAAATCTAACTCTTATGGAAACTATAAAATAACTATCCCCAAACAAAAAAAGGGGACTAAACTAATGTTGACAGCCAAGGATGTTAAAGGGAAAATCAGTGCTCCCCGAACGCTGACTGTCTACTAAATGAATCTATTTAAAAGAAGATCCTCAGGCATTTTTCAACGCGCCGAGGATTTTTCTTTTTATTCGCTAGTATACTTCATATTTCAGAATGCCTACATATTTAAACAATCCTGTTCATAGATTCAATTATAATTCGAAATTATTAGTCCCATGTTATTTTCCGTTGAGGAGGAATTAGAGATGGAACATATTATTGTTGAAACGAAAGATGGGGTCCGTACACTAACACTAAACAGACCAGAGCGCCTGAATGCTGTAAACGATACACTTAGTAAGGAGATTATCTTAGCTATTTCAGATGCATCTGCTGATGATGACGTACGTGTCATTGTCATTACTGGTAGTGGACGAGGATTCTGTTCAGGTCTTGATTTGACCGATAATGCCAAGAGAAATTCAGAAGCTCCATCCCGCTATAAAAAATTAGACGAACTGGGTTGGGTTGGCCATCAGGCATTGAGGATTGTTCATAGTGATAAGCCCGTCATTGCCGCGATTAATGGTACAGCAGCAGGTGCAGGGCTTGCACTAGCACTGGCGTGTGACTTACGCTTCATGTCTGCAAGCGCAAGGGTAACAGCAGGATACATCCGCCGTGGTCTTAGCCCTGATGCCGGAATGAGTTATTTTTTGCCGAGGTTGGTCGGGCAGACAAAGGCAGCCGAATTAATCCTAACCGGTCGGGATATTTACCCTGATGAAGCAGAACGAATTGGTTTGGTAAACGGGATCTTTCCTGATGAAGAATTTCAAGAGCAGGTGATGGAATTTGCCAGGGAATTAGCGGCAGGACCACCTGTAGCGATGACGCTGTCTAAAAGGTTACTCTCTACTAGCCCTGACATGGATCTTATAACGATTCTAAAACAAGAGTACGCTTTTATAAAACAATGTTTTGGGACAAAAGATGTTCAGGAAGGCGTTCAAGCCTTTGCTGAGAAGAGAAAGCCTGTCTTCCGAGGGGAATAGATTGTTAAAAAGTAATATAGAAGCTTGACGGAGAGTGAACCAAATAATATAATTTTATGTAATAAATAGAGTTTATCCGTTCCTTTTACCTTTAGCTAGATAGTCAATAGACATTGATTATCCATCCAAAGCCAAACAGGATACTAGAATACGAATGCAAATAATAGGTAGACGATTTAAAAAACCTAGATTAGGTTAGTTAAAAGTAAACCGACAATTTTCAAAGTATAATGGTTTGAGTATTTGAGACCATTATCTTTTAATTGTCGGTTTTTTTATTTATATGTTCGACATCTTGGATTCGATTGACCTTAAATGATTCATAGCGAGATGGGGAGAATAGGATTAAGTTATTAGTTTTTTCAAAAATCAAGACTTGTGCCATCTAGGAAGAAGTAGGCTTTTAGCTTATAGTTAAAAACTAGAGGATATAGTCTTAAGTCAAATTTTCAAAAAATAGAAGTATGCCAATTTATTACGGAATGGAGGAAGGAGTCATGATGGAGAAAACAAAAGGTGTTGTGGAAGCCGAGATCAGTAAAGTGCTAACTCATTGGGAGAAAAATTATCTAGGACGCGGTTCCGTGTCGGTTAAATCAGATATCTTGCGAGATATGGTATTTGTTGTGTTGAAAGGGGTCTTAACACCTGCTGAATATGCTGTTTGCCAACAAAAAGAGGGCCTATTATCAGTGAAAAAAATGCGCAATAGCTTGGTAGAATCAGGGGTGGATGAAATAAAAGAAGCACTAGCAACCATAACAGGGCTGGAAGTGGTGAGTTTTCATACCGATTTGAGTACCATTACGGGAGAACGCATTATGGTGTTTAAGCTGTCAGAGGATTTGCAAAGTAAATTAAGCTAACAAAATCTGGCGCTTTACCAAAAGAACGATAAGAGGTATCCATCTCAAACGAGATAGTCTTTTTTATCTATAAATATATTAGATATGACACAATGTAACTGTGTTTCTTTAACTTCTGTCATAAGGAAATGGGTATAAAAAATCTTTATTTTCCAACGTAGGGGATTGGTACCTAGACTTAGCATACATGTCGTATTCAATTCAATTGATTATAAAAAAGAGAAAGGTCATACAGGAGGTTTAAATTGATATGGATAAGAATAAGACACCAGTACCTCACATAGATACAAACCTAAATACTGATCCTGAAACTAACGATAATGAAAAGGATTTAAATCTAAAGGATACAATAGCGAAAAATAAAGAAATCATAGAGAAAAATCGCAATATGCTACAGAAATATAGAATATCCCCTTCTTGAATGATGGTAGGGTCATCATTGTTGAATATCTATATTTCTTTGGGAGTTGTGATTTTCAACCGATTACATAAAAAAATTAATCGGTCCTATTCCAAATTTTATTGAATTGCAGTAAAATATTTCTAATTCAAAAAGCGATGAAGAGAAGAGTATACGTGTTTAAGCATTACAGAGAACTCCGTTAGCTGTGAAGGAGGATGTAGAAGCACATAGAACCAAGCCTCGGAGCTGCACATAGGATATTGTCTTTTTCGGATTGATGATGTGTCGGGTTCTCCCGTTATCGAGATAGAGTATATCCTGCTGACTATTTTTGTAGATGTACTTGATAAGGTCTTTGTGGCGACACAAGAGCAAACTGGGGTGGCACCGCGAACTTCTAAATTCAGGGAGTCTCGTCCTCAAGTCTATTGACTGGGGGTGGGATTCCTTTTTGTTGTCTTCAAAAACCTGAATTTAGGAGTGAATGTGATGTTGAAACTTAGTGGGTGGAAAAACCCCATTTTACTATTATTGGGTATTGGCGTATCAAATTTAGGTGCCTGGATTTATTTAATTGCGCTTAACCTGATTATTTTGGAATTGACAGGATCTGTATTAGCAGTAACTGTTCTATATATGCTAATCCCAATTGCCACTTTATGTACGAATTTTTGGTCGGGGAGTTATATTGACCGGTTAAATAAAAGGCATCTAATGATTTTCCTGGATTTGATTAGAGCATTGTTCATCTTTTTGCTTCCGTTTATGGATTCGCTGATTTTCATTTATCTTTGCGTTTTTATTATCAAAATGGCAGGCTCCATTTTTGAGCCTACCTCTATGGTTTATATGACAAAGTTAATCCCTAAGAAAAACCGTCAACGATTTAATGCGCTTAGAAATTTCATAAATTCCAGCGGTTTTATACTGGGGCCTTCCATTGCGGGTTTTTTGTTTATGTTGGGTTCTCCATATTTTGCCATTCATCTGAATTCTCTGGCATTGTGTATGTCAGCGATCATCATCTTTCTTCTTCCGAATGTGGAGTCAGGAGGGGATACGGTACTTTCTGAAAAAGTGAGTATGAGCGTAATTAAGAGTGATTGGAGACAAATTCTACGTTTTAGTCAATCCAACAAACATATTGCAGTGGTCTATGTCCTTTTTAGTGGAATTACCGTATTTATGTCGGCTCTGGATTCTTTGGAAGCTGCCTTTGCAACACAGGTTCTTTCACTGTCCCAAAGTACTTACGGATTTCTTGTAAGTATTGCAGGAGTAGGGATCATCATAGGTTCAATAATGAATGCGCTATTTGCCAATCGGTTAAAAACGAATGTCCTTATGGGCTTTGGGGCATTATTTACACCAATTGGGTATTTGATTTTTGCATACTCTCAAAATTTCACCTGGGCATCCATAGGGTTTTTTACAATGACATTTGCCTTGTCTTTTGCCAATACTGGCTTCTTAACCTTTTATCAAAACAACGTACCAGTCAATATTATGGGGAGATTTTCAAGTGTTTTCGGCATATTGGAGGCAGTTCTGATCATTATCTTGACGGCAACAGCAGGTGTTTTGACAGAGTTCTTTGAGATGCGGTTCGTATATATGATGGGTTCCTTTGCCTTTTTGGCTTTAGGATTTATGATGAATTTAGTCGTCTGGGATAAATCAAAAAAAGCCTATTACGATCAAGTAAATAATGGAGATGAAAAGTCGCAATACATCGGATACAATTAGTTGCTTAACAAAGGGTTTTTTTTTGACGCCAATATGACGAACTTCATACTGATTTTAATATAGACTGAGCACATTTTGCTCGGTTTTTTTTATATTTTCCGCTTTTATACCGTAACACGATTCCACTAATCCATAAAATATTATATCTTGCTCAAGAGGAGGGGGTGGAATTATGTCAGGTTGTTATGATGGCGGTGGTTACAAAAATAACGGTAGTCAATTTGTATTAATCGTTGTGTTATTTATTTTACTAATTATTGTGGGTGCATCGTTTATGGGATATTAAATGATTCCACAGTCAATTACATGATGTGATGTGGGATGATGAAACCGCCTTTACGATGTTTTAAGGCGGTTTTTTGTATTATTCCTCGTCAAGATTTGGTTTAAGATTGTAAAGATTTCGCTTGTTTCAAACTCCTGAAAGATAACCCGCATAACTTAAATTAAATGAAAAAGGAGGAAGATGATGCAATATAATTACGAACGATATGGCGGATATGGGGACTATAATTATGATTATGACAGCTATGGAAGAGGGCCTCGAAGAAGAAGACCACGTTATCAGTACCCGTTTTTCCCATTCTTCCCTATTTATCCAGTCTACCCACCGTACTATCGCTACCCATACTATAACCGACCATACAACAGACCTTATGGCTACTAATAGCGGAATCTTAAGGGCTCTGTAAGTCCGTTTTTAACCAACCGGCACATTTCTTTACTAAGAAATGTGTCTATTTTAAGTGTCATTGAATACTAGAGAGGTATTTTTAGAAGTGTGTTTGAAATAAGAATATAGGAAGAAGATTCAATTCATTATTTTGGGAAGGGGAGACATCAGATGAAGAGATTAATGATTTTATTTGTTACAGTCATGTTTTTAATAGCTTGTTCAGAAACGACGATGAATAATTATCAATTTAGCGGAGAAAGTGAACATTGGGAAGCTGAATACTTTTATAAAGGAACAGAAAAATGGGGAGAAAAAGACGGGAAAAAAACTTATTCGAACGAAGATAGCTATGAGTTTGTTTTAAAATATAAAGGTACTTTAGAAGAATTGTCTTCATTACAAAAACTCGAATATGCTTATGAAACGCTTACTAGTAGTGGCCAAGGCATTAGAGAGTTCACGGAACCACCAACAACATTAACCTTTTCGTCTTCAGGTGGGTCAAAAGGTGGGGCCAAAATTGGCGAAGATGAGGTTATAAAAGTAACTGTAAAATGGGACGACTTTGAAGAGTCGTTTGAATTGCATAATAATAGACAATAAATTTGTTGATCGAGAACGAATTGTTAAGTAGATCGTATAGTGGTTATATGATGCTAGTATTCCCAAACTATTAATTGAGAACAAAAATGAACATGATTTAGTAGAACGATCCATTTCAATTATCCGTTTTTAATAGACCTTTTAATATAAAGGCAAATAACAAAAGACCGAAGAAAGAGCTAATCAAAAATGTGAACGAGAACCAATCAAAAAGGAAGTATAACATTAAAGTTACAGCAATATAGCCAAGTGAATAAGCTAAAAGATATTTTGTGTATGCCACTTTTCTTCCTCCGAACATCGAATTTTCTATATTTTACCATAAACCAGACCATTAATCTTCATTTTTAGTTAAAGAAGATGAGACTCATCTAAAGCAGATCCATCTCATCTTTTAGTGCTGGCAATATCTTTTATCGATCATTATTAAGAATGTGAAGCTCAAACATAGCTTCTAAAGAACTAGGCAAAAGAGTTAAATCGATAGTAATGCTTCTTTTTTTAGTTCTAGTTTTCGATATACAAGCGCAATCAATAATGCGGGCAGAGTACAAATAATCATTCCGATAAAGGCATATCGTGGGTCAACTTCGTATAAAAAGCCCCCTAAAATGGTAAACAGTGCCGTGCTCCAGCTAAGTGCAAGCGCTGAATACATGCCCTGTGCTCTCGAAACCTGTGCTTGTGGAATGTAGTTGATTAAGTACTTCATAAAAGCGTAATGCCCCATAGCAAACGAGAATGCATGTAACGTTTGTGAGACGCTGAAAACAATGACATTTGGAAAGGCAAACACGAGTATCCATCGAATAGAAGAACCGATTGCTGCAAATGCCAATAAGGTGCCTACTGAAAATTTGCTAAATCGTTTATCTGCTATTGAGAAGAAGACGATTTCTGCAATCACGGCAATGTTAATAATGAGACCAATCATATATACGGGTGCATGGATATCCTGTAGAAAAATATAGCCATAATTGTAATAAGTGGCATGCGCTGCCTGTAGCAAAACGACAATCGTGAGTACAATACCAAAATGTTTGATCCGGAATAAATGGTACAAGCCTACTTTTTGTGTTGGGTCTACTTGCGGCTTTTCAGATAAAACATCAGGTGCTTTCATAAAACCAAGACATACAAAACCAATTATTCCAAGCAAGAGTGCCCAAAAAATTACACCATCTCCCAAGAGTCCTGTGAAAATGGTTAAAATCATGCCGACAGTGACAAACCCTATAGATCCCCATTGACGACTTCTTCCATAGTGCTTTAATTGTTTGCTTTGTACAAGAACACTGGCAGCACTATCTAAAGTAGGCATCAAAGCTGGATAAAACAAGTGTAAAAAGATGGTTGCTATTAGTAAACCGGCAAACGAGCTTGTCGGAATATAACAAAGAAGAGCAACCAGTGTGCCGATTCCAGATAGTTTTAATAAAGTTTTACTGCTAAATTTTCCTGATAAAAAAGGAAATGCAAATAATGTGGAGATGCCTCTTGCAATTAAACCGAAACTCATAATCAAGCTAGCTTGTGATACGGTTACTCCTTTTATATAAATCATCCACCCTGACCAAAAAGGTAGAAAAATGCCCCATGTCAGAAAAAAACTAAAAAAACGTATACTCATCCAGCGTTGTGCGTTCATTCTTATTCCTCCTTGTTGAATGCATGATATCATGTAAAGAAATAAGAATAATATGAGATATCTCATGTTTTCGAGGTGGAATATGGAAGTTTACAAAGGTGAAAAGAAAAGAAGGTATTTGGAAAATCACCCCATCGAAGCTCTTTTTGGCTTTCAAGTTGAGGAATTTATGGAAGTACACGAATACCAACGAGATGAATGGATTATTCAAGAGGACAGGAGACCGGATTTTTTATTTTATGTTCTAGAAGGAACAGCGAAAATTTATGTAACACATCAAAATGGAAAAGTTTCCTTAATTAATTTTATCCATGCCGATGATTACATTGGGGAAATGGAATTATTAAATGATGTGTATTATACGAAGGGGATTCAAGCATCAACGAAGACCATTTGTTTTGCACTTCCATTTAACCGATATCGCAAACAATTAATGGAGGATGCAAAATTTCTACGGGAATTAACCAAATTTTTGAGTGCAAAAGCCACACATAGGGCAGCAAAGTATTCCCAAAGCCTCGCGTTCCCGCTAGAAAATCGGCTTGCGGATTTTATTTTGCAAACGGCAGATGCAGGGATATATAAGGAGAAACACATAACGGTTTGTGACTATCTAGGGGTATCCTATCGGCACCTATTGCATGTACTTAAGCAATTTTGCGATAAAAATTACTTGCAAAAGGAAGGACGGAACTATCAAATTATCCAACCCGATTCCTTGCATGAACTTGCCGAGGTATTGAAGCATCATTAACTACTCATCAAATTTACTATCGCTTCTTCAACTAACGCGTCTGAGTGGATTCAACATGACATGAACGCCATTTCTCGTTGCAGTGATTGAACTAACGGACAAGTTAGTTGAAGAGAGTGAAGAGTATGTGAGATATTGAATATTTGTGTTAATAATTAGGATTAGGACATCATGAACTAAGAAACAGGTTATTTCTCCTGATGCTGTACAGTTCCTGAAGAGTTAGTATTTAAGTATTACGTGTTTAAGGGGGCCTTTTTAGTAGTAATTCGCTTTTTTATTTTATCTATTATCAAAGTAATGAGAGGGATGACAAATCCCATGATCAGGGTGTATGGAGCCCAATAAGTAGAATCCCAGTGAAGCATATACTCAATATCTGGGTATACCACTGTGGAAAAAGCAGCTGTCAAAAGACCCAATGGAATTACCAGAAAACGATAGTTCTTGACTTCCAAAATTTGTGCAAATCCAATCACGAAAGCATAGAAATAGAGAGCGGTTTTAAAAAACATGGTTGTAATCCAAAAACCGGCAATTAAAGATTCGATTCTCTCAATAATCTTAAATACACTCACCGTCTTGGCAAGAACGTAGGTTGGATACAACTGTCTAGCTGTAGTTGAAGCGCCTAAGACGAGAATGCAAAGCACAATAATAATGGAAACTGCAAATGTACCAATAAATGATCCGGCAATAAAATTCCATTTCACTTTGTCCGGACGGTTTATGTGTTTTGGGAAAATTACTAAAAACAGAACTAACGGAAAACCAGCAGATGCTATGAATGTTAGAATTGATTTTGCATGATTCATGGGACTTGCCTCATTAAAAGGACGTAATCGTTCGAAATCCACTTCCGGCAAAATAAAAACGATCAAAGCGAAAAGTAATAAGAAAATCCAAAAGATTAAAAGTTCTCCTGTACGGGCTAATACCTCAAGGCCGGCTCGTACCACTAAAATAATCAATATGGCCAACGATAGATTCAAAATTTCGAATGGGGTATCCGTCAATATTTGAGTGGTAGTGAAAAAACCATAGTACGACAAAAGTGTACTGGTCCCGATAAAACCCAAAAAAACATATAACAAACCAATCAACTTTCCGAGGACTTTCCCGTACACATCCTCAAGATATTGGAAGTAGTTTTTTCTCCCCATAGACCTGCTGCAGACAACGTAAAAGTAGGCTAATCCACAACAAATTATGATACCGATCAGGGATGTTAACCAAGCGTCTTGATTAACCTCGGCTGCCATGCCAGAAGGAATGATAAGGATGGATGTGCCTATCGTGAATAAAATGGTAAGCACGCTAAGTTGAAAAGGACTGATCCGTACTTTTTCCTCCAATGTGTGAACCTCCCTTTTGAACGCTTAAGAAAATAATTGGATTAAAGGTTTCATTGTAAATGCGATTAGCTCCAGTGGGTTAGGAATAGATACTTGATTGACCTTTGCAATTGTAACTACAGCTGCAAAAACCATAAGGAAAGAGAATATGACAATCTCTCTGGTAAACTTTTCTTTAGCAAGCTGTGGAATCTGGAATAGGGCAATGATAATGAAAATAAGTAGTACCCCTAGGCTCATTAGCATGTGTTTTCTACTCCTCTAACAATTCATTTTTGAATGGATTTGTAATCGTTCCAACTCTTCTGATATTTACATCAACATTCACATCGACCTGTATATCTGGGTACATTTCTGTCCAATTTTTTTTAATTTCCTTCCACAATTTTGGGTTGTTTTTGTGGATTTGGTCTCCAAAGCCGAAAATATCTGATTCATACTCATTTTGGGATTTATTGAGCGCTTTTTTAATGGTATCTTCTATAGCATTATTTACTTTTTCTTCAATTTCAGAAAAGACATCTTTACTCATCAGATCTATTGTAGTATTTACTTCGGCTACATTAGCTTCTCCTGATATCTTCACTTCAAAAGAAGGTGTGTCACTCCCTTGAAAACGAGGAATGATTTCAGCTTTAGTATCAAAAATTTCAACCCCAACCGGTCCATTGTTAATATCAATCACAACAATTGTGTTTTTGACTTTTCCCTTTACATAGTTCAATCCTTTACTTTCATCTTCACTTAGCCAGCCTACTAGCTTGTTTTTTCGGAAAGCCGCCATGCCGTCAAAAGCGAGGCGTGCTTTAGGGGCAATTGTCTGAACATTCTCAGCAGAAGCACCTGCCTTCGGATCACCGAAGATTTTAACTGCTGTCAGAATGGGTTGTGTGCCTTCACTAACTATGTCATCCATAATTTCGTTAATTTTCACCTTTCCGGTAGCTGCCCATGCATCATGTGAAGCTTCTAGTGAATCGAATAACTTACTAGCAGGGATTTTTTCGATAGAGGTTAGTACCTCCAAAATTTCCTGAGCCTTAGAATCTTTTGAAACGACCAGATAAAAATCAGTTCGCATCGAATGATCTCTTGATAAGAAATCGATGGTGTTATAAATATCATCTTTTGCGACCTCTTCTCCAATAACAATCATTCGAAGGTGTGCAAGATATATTTTGCGAGGTGCCTGTTGTGTTAGTTTCCGTATCGCTTCAAACATAATTTCTCCTGATGCTGTATAAGAAGTAACAGGAGTCGTGTAACCACTACCGCCACCTGTAACAGAGGATGCAACTTCCGATGGATTTAGTACTTGTACAGTAACCTTATATTCATCATCTTCCGTTTTGTCGATTCCGAGAGCTACGCCAATGGCTATATCATTTACTTCATTACTACCCCAACATCCAGTCAAAGTAGGTAGTAAGAAGGCAATTAGTATAATGAAACGGATTTTTTTCATAAGGATCTCACTGCTTTCTTGTTCCGCGTTCTGGTTTTGATGGGGGATTGATTTGCTCTCGGATGTTATTATTCTGGCTAATCAGTCGCGGTCGAGAAAACATGGACCATAACGGCATTCGGAAAATGACATCTTTTTGATCCTGTAAGATAAAAGGAGCAGCTGGTGTTGTGTAAGGTACCCCAAAAGACCTTAGTGTGCATAAATGTATACAGAGTAGGATAATCCCGAACATAATCCCAAATATGCCGAATACTGCCGCTAAGCACATCATACCGAATCGAACGATGCGTACGGATGTAGCTAAATTAATTGCCGGGAAGCAAAAGTTAGCGATTGCGGTAATCGACACTACAATCACCATTGCGTTTGACACAATTCCAGCTTGAACCGCGGATTGCCCTAAAACTAATGCACCTACAATACTCATCGCTTGACCAACTGCCCGAGGCATACGAACGCCAGCTTCTCTTAAAATTTCAAATGTGATTTCCATTATTAGAGCTTCAACAAAAGCAGGAAAAGGAATTCCCTCTCGTTGAGCAGCGATACTAATCAACAATGTCGTTGGTAACATCTCTTGATGATGCGTTAACACCGCAATATAAATAGAAGGGGCTAATAAGGCAATGAAAAAGCAAAAAAAACGTAAAAAACGTAATAGAGTAGCGACATCCGCTCGTTGGTAGTAATCCTCACTAGCTTGGAAAAATTCTACCATCAAGCTCGGTACGACAATCACAAAAGGTGAACCATCCACTAAGATTGCTACACGGCCTTCTAATAACTTCCCTGCGACAGCATCAGGTCTTTCTGTACTGAAAATTGTAGGGAAGGGGGTGTAGCCTTCATCTTGAATGAGCTCTTCTACATAACTAGTTTCTAAAATGGCGTCTATATTAATTTTATCTAGGCGTTCATGTACCTCTCTGACTACATTTTCATTTGCAATTCCTTTAATATAAGCAATCATTACCCTTGTTTTGGTAACCTCGCCGATTTCCTTGGATTCCAGCCAAAAATTCGAACTTCTAATTCGCCGTCTTAATAACGAAGTGTTCGTGCCAAGTGTTTCTGTAAAACCATCACGAGGTCCTTTAATAAGGGTAGCAGACTGTGGTTCTTCTACACCACGCTTCTCGTGCCCAGGAATACTAACAGTAATCGCTTGTGGTTCATCTTTAATCAATAATGCTGCATGGCCAGAAAGGACATTGGTAATCAATTTATCCAAATCTTTTACTTCTTCTACTTCGCCAACGGTCACTGCATTTTTTTGAATGGCCGTTACGATGCTGGTTCTGTCAGGAGAATTGATATCATTTGGTTTCAGTTTGTTAATCAAGGAATCCAGTAAATCTTGAAGTGCCGTTGTGTTAACCATTCCATCTGTATAGAGCACTCCAATCGTTACACTATTTTCAGGTCCGATGTGCAAAACTCGTATGATCAGATCGGCGCTGTTACCTAGTGTCTTTTTCACTTTAGAAATGTTGTCTTCAAAAGAAGGTAAGAGCATTTCCTTCTTTTGTTGTTGGTATTGTATAGCCTGTTCATCGTTAGATGTTTCTCGAGAGCTGTTATTTGGTTTACGTTGAAAAAATCTCCCTACCATTAAGTAATATCACTTCTTCCGTTCCTTTTTCTTTATCGTTCAGTGAGTAATGTAAAATTAAATAACTATATTATTTAAGAACTTTTAGAAGTTTCGATGGATTTGTGGAAAAGCAGCCTTCAATTCCTTTGATAGCCAATCTCCCTTTTTTAGAGTTTCCTTGGTTACGTTGCTAATGTTTATATTTTGTGTCTTAAAATGTATTTTATTCAAGAGAGTGCTTTTTTCCATTAAAGGTCAAGAGTGTGGTGGAACAGCCCTTCTAATAGGCTTTAGCACTACTGTATTTGTTACTTCAACAACGATAGAAAACTGACACTTATAGCATCTATGCAAATATTTGATATATATTTTTACATAATATTACAAAAATGAGGAGCTTGATTAAAATAAAGTTTTTCTTAAATTGAACCTATTATGATTTGGCAATCGTCTAATAGCAGAATTTAAAGTAGGTTGAAAGAGAGGGTAGCCCTTTGGACAAAGAAGAAAAGGATTTCTTATTAGAAAAAATAATGATTGAATATGGTCATGAGCTGGTGCGATTGGCATTTACTTATGTCAAAGATGCAGGAATTGCGAAGGATATGGTTCAAAATACGTTTATTAAATGTTACAAAAACCTGGGATCGTTTCGATTTGATGCACAAATCAAAACCTGGCTCTATCGGATCACCATTAACGAATGCAAGGATTATCTAAAAAGTTGGAATTACAAAAAGGTACAAGTAAGAAGTTTTATAAGTGAAACGGCAAAATCAGTTTTACCATCAACCGAAAAAACAGTAATCGATAAATATAATAACGATGAAATAAAAGAGAATATCCTCTCGCTTCCGAAGTTGTACCGGGAAGTGATTTATCTCTACTACTATGAATCATTGAAAACAGAAGAGATTGCTAAGGTTTTAGATATTTCGGTGAATACTGTGAAAACTCGATTAAGAAGAGCAAAGCAAAGATTAGAGTCGAAGATAAAGGAGGCACAAGTTTAATGGAAGATAAAAGTTTGAAAGATAGATTATCTAATCAAGAGCTAAAATTTACGAAGGAAGACCGTGCTGAAGTGTTTGAAAAGCTTCATAAATTGGAAAAGAATGTGCAAAAGAAACCTCTCGTATCTTTTTCAAAAAAATTAGCACCACTGACTGTAACTTTGTTAGCAGTTGGCTTGTGTCTATTTTTCATTATGCCATCGATTCTTCAAGGAAATACTCATAACGAAGAGAACGGAACTGTTTCAAATGGGGTAGTAGCTCAAAAAGACAAAGAGTTTACCGCATTATTAACGGTTAAAGATGAGGAGAATAGAGTACCTATTAACCTTTTACTTACTTATAGTAATGAAAAAAAGATGATGAAGGTTCTATCCATCCCTCGGGATACGTATGCGCCGATTTACGGTAACAATGATGGAACTACTTCATATGACAAATTGACACTTGCTTATAGCAACGCTTCGGGCGGAGCTGAAAATGTAAAAACAACAGTTTCCAAACTATTCGATATAAAAATTGATTATTATGCGGTTATCGATATAGATACCTTTTCGGCGATAATTGATTCAGTAAACGGGATTGATTACGACTTAAAAGAAGATATTCAGGTAAGAGCGATATCCAGCGTTTCCTTTGATTTCAAAAAGGGGACGAATCACTTGAATGGAGAAGAGGTTCTGGCTTTAATGATGGATGCTACGGTGGGAAGAAGCTTGGATGAAGAAGACTTATTAAACCTCATCAATGCTGTTATTGATAAGGCAAAAAACGAAATCCCACTCGCACAACTCAAACAAATTACTAGTGAAATAGAAGGCAATATATCAATTGATCAATTGGTAGAGAATCATATGGAACCTCAATCGATACAATCATTATCCTTAATCAAGGGAATCAAGAATGAGAGGATAGAGGGTAGTTACTATATTAAATTTGAAGAAGATTATTTAAATTCCGTTTCAGAAGAGTTAACGACCTTTAACTAAATAGAGATGGGACTATTTATGCTCGTTTCAATAGAGGAAGGTACAACCAAAACGGATAAAAGACTACAACAAGTGGATTAGAGAAATAGGACATTGGAGCGAAACCAAACCCGCCATCATAAGCCGTTATAGAAAAAAGCCTATGAATATGTGACAGGTCTAAAAGGAAAACAGCTATAGCGGCTGTTCAATATATTATTCAACAATCTGGTGCGATTCTTCCATAAGAAGATCGCTTTTTTCCGTTATAGAACCACTTATTTAAGCACCGTTTTTAAAGAAAATCGGTGATATTATGTTGAAGTTCAGTTTATATTGTGAAGTACTTAAACTCATACAGAGGTGTAATTTTAGAAGGATAAAGAAATAATGGAACGAATTAGTTAACTATATTAAAAATGAGGTGACTAAATGAGTTTAGGATTAAAACGAGATGAGATAAGGTTAGAAGCACATTACGATGAGTGGAAAAAAGAGTTTCTTAGGGTCAAGCGGGATATTCTAAATTCAACATCAATTCAGGAGAATAGAATTGAACACATTGGTAGCACAGCCATTAGGGATATAGTTGCCAAACCAATATTAGATATAGTTGTCGGTGTTGATGATATCGATAATGTTGATAAATTAATTGTTCAAGGACTAAAGGAAGCTGGTTTTTTAAAACTTAAAGTGGAACGTCCTAATGAAATTGTGCTAGCTAAGTTTACTGATGATACTTACGTAGAAAAAACACACTTTATTCACTTAGTAGAATATAACAAAGAACACTGGAATAATTTAATCTTCTTTAGGAACTATTTAAATTCAAACAAAACAGCAAGGGAACAGTACAAAGAGCTGAAAATGAAGTTTCTTGAAGAAATAAATGGCGGGATCACTGAATACACAGACTATAAGGAACAATTCGTAAAAGGAATCTATGAGAAAAGAAAATAAATTCTTATTAAGCTAACGAATTGCATTACTTTTAACAATCAAAAGGCAGAAATCATTCACTCTGATCGGCACCCCAAATGAAACACGAACATTTGGAGGTGCCTTTTTTATGGCACTGAAATGCTTAATTTTTGGATTGAAATCAGGCCCAATAATTGAACAACAGCCTTTTATGAAAGGTTACTAAATAACGCATCGGGAACCATAAAATGACAATTTATGTCTATATTAACAAACGGAAGAATAAGGGAGGTCTAGTTATGTGGGTAATATTTGGGGTGATTGCAATAGTAGTAACTTTTATAAATCTTTATAGGTATACAGCAGGAAAGGATTATAAGCTTGCTATGGCGATGGGATTATCCTTTACAGCATTAACACTTTGTGCAGAATACAGTCTTGTATCGGAGTGGGTAGAAGTGAAAGATTGGGCAGCTTTAGAGGATGTAGTACCTGGTATGGAAAGGGCATTATGGTTTTTAACAATGGTTTCAATCTTACTGAATATAGCACCTATACTTTTAGAACTAAAAGGTAAGAAATAATTACTTATTGTTATCACATCATTACGATGAGCTTGTGAAGAAATGTACTTAAACAACGGGGCAGGGAGTTTAATAATGAAGGAGGGGGATGTAATAATGGAAGACATTCCTTTCTGGTATTGCTGGCGTGCTTATAGCGATAATAGTTGTAAGTTTAATTCATGATGGTGAAATAGATTGGGTTACAAATAAAAAGACAAGGGGACCTGGACAGGAGCCGTGTCCCTCTTGTTTCTGCCTATTCTTCTTCCACATGGCGTAACATTCGGTAACCAACACGAATGTGTGTCTGAATATATTTCGGGTTTGCTGGATCTTCTTCAATCTTTTTACGGAGTGTTGCCATAAAAACTCGTAGGCTAGGGACATCTGACTGCAGTACTGTTTGCCATACTTCCTTTAATAAAAAATTATGAGTCAGCACCTTGCCGACATGCTTGGATAAAACGACTAACAGCTTATATTCAATCGGAGTCAAATGCACTTCCTTCCCATGTACAAAGACTGTATTTGCTAAATAATCAATTTGTAGATTTCCATTAACAAATATAGGCTGAGCCTGATCCAAGCTTTGCTCGCTTATATTCCTTCTTAATGCGACTCGAATACGAGCAAGCAATTCTTCTGGACGGAACAAATAGTCAACCCTTTTCCATCAAAGGGTAAACGTGTTTAATGATTGGGAAGCTAAGGCTTTTAACCCTATCTTGTTTTTCCACACTATTTGTAAGGCTCTTATGTACATGAATAAATTTAAAAGCTTTTTGCATAATAACCAAAGTAGAGTGATAGCTAGCATTTAGACAAAATTTAAAGATTAAAAGGGTTACGAAAATTGAAGGGGTGCAGTATGATCAAAATACCAGTCGGGCTGAATAAACTTTCGCCTGCCCAAATTATTGTTGGTTATTATTTATTGGCAGTCATTATATCTAGTCTATTATTTTGCATTCCTGCAGCTTATAAACCTGGGGTAGAAGTGTCTTTTTTTGATACGATTTTCATGGCTGTCAGTGTAGCAACTGACACAGGTATGACCCTTTTTAATATATCCGAAACTTATAGTGTATTTGGATATTTTATAATTATGATCGTATTACAATTCTCTGGCCTTGGCATTATGGTTATGAACACAGCTCTTTGGTTGTTTCTAGGACAGAAAATTGGATTTCGGCAACGGCAACTAATAATGATTGATAATAATCAATATGCATTATCGGGACTCGTCCGATTAGTTAAGGATATTTTAAAGATGATCATCTTTATTGAATTAATCGGGGCACTCATTTATGGAGTATATTTCTTAAATTATTTTCCTACTTGGAAGGAAGCATTTCTTCAAGGTCTATTTGCATCCGTTACTGCGACAACAAACGCTGGTATAGATATAACAGGGGAGTCTTATGTTCCCTTTGCAAGTGATTATTTTGTACAACTGATGACGATTATACAAATTATTATTGGATCAATCGGGTTTCCCGTATTAATCGAAGTGAAGGAATATTTATTCAAAAGAAAGACCGAACTTGGATATCCTTTCCGCTTTTCGTTATATACAAAGCTAACGACCATAACATATGGAATTCTGCTTATTATTGGGACAGGCCTTATCTTATTACTAGAATTTCAGCATTATTTTAAGGATATATCATGGCATAAATCATTTTTTTATGCTTTTTTCCAGATTGTTTCAACAAGAAGCACTGGATTTTCTACAATGGATATTACAGAATTTTCATATCCTACCCTTATTGTTATTGTTATTTTTATGTTTATAGGTGGATCTCCTAATTCTATGGGGGGTGGAATCAGGACGACTACATTGGCTTTAAATCTGTTATTTATTTATAATTTTGCGAAAGGAAGGCGTAATATCAAAATTTTTAACCGTGAAATTCATCAGGAGGATATTATGAAATCTCTAGCCATTACGCTAATAGCTATTGTAATGTGTTTAGCATCGGTGATTATGATAAGTATTTCTGATAAACAGCAGCAGCTTTTTGATATCTTTTTTGAAGTTTGTTCCTCCTTCGGTACTGTAGGCTTTTCTATGGGGATTACCCCTGAACTCAGTAATTTTGCCAAGTCCATTCTTATGATTTTGATGTTTATTGGAAGAATAGGTTTTCCTACTATATTTCTGATCATCGGAGGAAAAAACAATAAGGAAGAAAAATATCATTATCCGAAAGAGAGAGTTATTACAGGCTAATATCGATTGGACAAGCATCAAATATACCCTGTATTTTGGATAAGAATCTTTAACTAAACATACTATGAAAGGCATCCCCAAATGTTAGACACGACAAGAACATTTGGGGTGCTTTTTTTATGGCAAGTATTACGCTTGAACAGAAAATAGATGCGGTTTTTCGTTTAGAAAACGGTGAAGAAGCATTCCTTCTATTCCTCCAATTAAATGGCCAGATTGTTTTAAGGCATTCTTCAACTAAATGTGTAGTGAACTTAGTAACAACTATCAAAGTGTTCTAGGCATAAAAGGAAAATAAAATGCAAAAGATAACCATTACAACACACGTAAAAATCAGTGGTAAAGGCGTGAGATATATGAGGAGGATTAAAGAATGACAGTAAAAGAAGGAATAGAACAAACTGACAGAGCTGCGGAAAAGTTAATTGAAGTGAATAATTTGATGACAGAAGCAACAGTTAATTCCTTTATGTTTACATGGCAATGGTGGTTTGGAATGGGACTATTTATTATTCCTTGGATAGTTTGGTTTCTGTTTAGAAATAAGGAATGTACAGGCAGGCTTCTTATTGGAGGATTTGTAACCATCATTTTATCCTTAATAATTGACCTTATTGCTTTATCTTATGGGTTGTGGTCTTATCCCATGGCATTTTCACCTATAGCTCCACTGTTATTTCTGCCCTATCACTTATCATTAACTCCTGTTGCAATTATGTTTACTCTTCAAATTAAACCAGGAGCTAATGCACTTTTAAAAGGTTCAATTTTTGCTGCCATTGGAGCTTTCGTAGGCATGAATTTTTTTGAAATGATTGATTTTTACAATTCGAAAGGGTGGCCAAAGACATATGACTTTTTTATTTATCTATCCCTTTTCTTTATAGCGTATTGGTTCAGCAACATGGATAGTTTTAAAAAAATAGCAGAGAGATCTTGAAATGTTCTAAAAGAGTCTTTGCCTTGTTCAAGTAAAGGGCGGCTTATCTTAAATTTGCTTTCTCAATATTCCAGCGCGCATTTCTTTAATAAGGAATGTGTCTTTTTTTCATTTAAAGGACCAAATTGTTGAATAAGGAAACACCCTAGGGAACACTATCAATGAGGTGTTGAACTAATGAAGACGTACGTTATTTTTATACTTGCATTCATTCTTGTAATTGCCCCTAACAAAGCATGGGCAACAGTTAAAGGATATGATAAAGTCGCGACGTCAAGTAAGGATGATATAACTCTATATGCCAAGAAAATCGATGGTTTTTATTATGATTTCAAAATTGATTTTAAAGGAAGAATTGCCTCAAGACCCTTTTGGTTAAGCGTTGCTAATAACCCTACCTATGCGCCAAAAATTATTTATGAGGACACAAACAGAGATGGAAAGAAAGAATTAATCATAATTCTGAACCAAGGATATGGTACTGGTGTTTTATTAGAAGAAATTTATGTTTTTGAAATTGGTGATAATCAATTTGGCGAGGTGATTGTTGATCATCCCCTTGCAGTAGTAATGAAAAATGCGAAAACTAGTTTAACACCAACTGAAGCGAAAATAAGTATTGGAAACAAGCATGATGTTGTTGATTTAAGTGCAGTGGGTATGGAGCCAGAGAATGTATTTAAGGATATATTTTTTGGAGGCATTATTAAGTATGAAGTAGAAAACAATCACCTAATCGCAAGGTTAGCAGCACAAGTTTCTCCATCAAACTCTATTGGTGAAGTTATTATTATTTATGAATATCGCGACAAAATGTATCAAGCAAAATCAGTGGATTTTCATCCCTACAAATAAAGTTTATGAAGTAGTGTACTTATGATTGGGAATGGGAATCGGATTTTATTAAACAATAGGGGAGGCTCAAAGTGAGAAAAGTTGAAGTGAAGCCATAACAAGATTGAACGAAAAGCAATGATTTGGTATGAAAGCAAGACGTAAACTTGAGAAAAGAAATTAATTTCATACTACCTTATAATTTTTTCACACACAGGCCTTTAATGGAGTAGTCTTTTATATAAGCAAAAAAACATCAAATTTCTAATTGAGAAATTTGATGTTTTTTGTTTTGTCCCAGCCTCACTATTCTAAAATCTAGCTAATGTTAAATCCATGTTTATACTAAAAGCAGCCCTACTACCTTCAGCGGCAGCAATCATTAAAGAAGATGGGCCAGACTTTGTTTCACCTGCAATATATACATCATTTTCTGTTGTACGTCCAGCACCGTCTGTGATAATTTCACCGCTTTCATCAACTTGACAATTTAATTGTTCAGCAAATTTATTTGGACGATAAAAACTCGGAACTACGAAGCCACCACTTCTTAGAATGTTTTCACCTGATTCTAATTCAATACTTTCTAAGTGACCGTTATCTCCATGTAAGCTTTTAATAACTTCTGTATAAACCTTAATCTTTTTACTTTCAAAATCAATTCGCACATGATTGGATAGTTGATGACCATTCGTAAAAACAATTAAATCCTTGGACCAATTAAAAACCATTTTAGTCATATGAATAATGTGTTCATCTTTTTCTGCAATGATAGCTAACGGCTGGTCTCTAAGCTCCCAGCCATCACAATAGGGACAGCTGAATAAACTTTTTCCGTAATATTGTCTAATCTGTGATAATGGAAATTCTTCTTGTATACCGGTAGCTAGCAGCAGTTTTTCTGTTATATAAGATTTATTGTTCGATGTAGTGACTAAGAATAAATTATTTTGTCTATCTTGATCGACCTTAATAACTGTCTCATTTGAAATTGACACAGAAGGATAAGTTTCTAATTCTTTAATGGCTATATTTTTAAATTCTTGAGGTTTAATTCCATCTCTTGTTAAAAACCCATGTGACTCCTGCGTTACACGGTTTCGATTTGTTCCATTATCAATTAGGGCAACCTTTCTACGCGCTCTCCCTAATGTTAAGGTTGCACTTAATCCGGCAGGTCCTGCACCAATTACAATACAATCAAATTTATTCATCATTATTTTCCTCCGCATCCATTAGGTATATTATAGAGTTCTAATATCTACAATTTGAGTAAAAGACATCATGATTTATCTAGATGTCTTATTCATTTTGTTAGCAAGGTCAACTATACGTGTTTGATTCAGTTCATCTAAAAGCTTTTCCTCTGCTGATTCAATCGCCTTCTGAATTAAACAATCAGGATTATGACTGTGACAATAATCAAAAATAGGCGTCAAACCTTCAATGGCTTTTATAACATCCAGTATTGAAATGTTTTCCCAACCTGGTTTTAATTTATATCCACCATTTGCACCGGAGACAGATTCAACCATACCCGACTTCACTAACTTTGTTAGTATTTTAGATAAATATGTCGTTGAGACTGCTTGGCGTTCAGCTAATTTTGCCACACCAATATGATCATTAGGGGGATTAACAGCCAAAAACATCATGGTGTGGAGAGCATAGTTCGTTGCTTTAGTTAACTTCATAATATCACCCTATTGTAGACTTTATGTATCTATAATATCAACGTTGGATTGCAATGGCAAATACTATGATTATTTAACAATAGTTCGTATTTCTTTAATAAGGAATGCGACTTTTACCATTTTGTTACATTTTCTTGAATAATCATCAACAATTAAATTGGATATTAATGTTAAAATATAGAGGAGATTCTGAAAAACTTAAATTAACGGATAGGATAGCAAAAAAATAAATCATTTAAAGAATAGTACGAGGAAGGGGGAGCAGAAAGGGATGATAAATTATAATGGACGAAAATTTGTTTCAATTGAAAATAGTGCTAATGGGGAGGTTTCTTCAAAAACATATTTTGCATACAAACAAGAGGGCGATATCATTTCAGCAACATATAGTGGAGGAGAAATCGTCAAAGGTTTACTGATTGGTATAGTCCACAAAAATGGTAGTTTAGAATTTAGATATAACCACATCAATAAAAAAAATGAAATCAGAGGGGGAGAATGTGTTTCAACTCCTGAAACCTTAGCAGATGGGCGAATTAGACTATATGAAAACTGGAAATGGCTTGATGCTGAAGCAACCGAGGGAAATTCAATTATTGAAGAAGTTCTTATATAAAATCAATAATATTAGAAGTTCTTATTCAACAAACGGGCCATTTAATGGAGGAGGAACCTCAAGAAATACTGAATATTTATGTTAATGTTAGAATCTGTGTTTGCGAAAGAAAAAGAATTTAATTGGAGATGAAATAATGGAGAAAGAATTGACTAAAGCAATTGAGTTAAGGAAAAACGGTAATCTAAAAGAATCTAATGAGTTACTTCTAACCTTGGTTAAAGAGTCTCCTGATGATGCCTACATTAACTATCAATGTGCTTGCAGTTTTGATGTATTAGGTGAAGAAATGAAAGCAGCCCCCTATTATCAAGATGCAATCAATTTAGGATTGGATGGAGAAGATTTAGAAGGCGCCTTATTGGGACTAGGAAGTACATATAGAACACTAGGTGAGTATGAAAAGTCAAAGAGCACATTGAGTAAGGGAATAGAACTGTTTCCAGATAGTAAAGCAATTCAAGTGTTCTACTCGATGACTTTGTATAATTTAAAAGAGCATAACAGTGCTATGAAGTTACTGCTAAAATGCTTAATAGATACGACTACAGATAAGGAAATTTTAAGTTATAAGAAAGCGATCAGTTTCTATTCTGATAAATTAGATGACATTTGGAGTTAATTGTTTATTCAATAATCGGGCGCGTTTTCAGAGTATGGATCTGCATTTTCTTTAACAAATGTACAGGATAGTTGAACAAAGTTACACATAATTCCTTACTTTTTGAAACGAAAGCAAAAGAAGAACGACTAGCTTTATAAAAAGGGAATGATAATTTGAAAAAGATTGGTTTAATATCATCTTTAACATTTTTATTAATGATGTTATTAGGTTGCCAACAGGAAAATGAAACTTCAAATCCAAAGAAAATTTATTCTACTGAGGATGTAAAAGAGAGTGATGTAGTAGATCGCCATGGAGAAATTAGTAATATAGATATATTTGAGACCTTTATAGATCATGTAAGGAGTGGTGTTAAAGACGAAATTCGTATCAGTGTTTATACTACTGAAGGAGATCCAATTTTCCATAATTTAAATTATGACGTAAATAAAATTCAGTATACTTATGATAATTCACAGGACGTATATGCAGGCACTGGAAAGGGAAAAGAAAGTACGTCTTGTTCTAATATAGAATCAAGAAATACAGAAAATGGAGTTGAGTATTACTTAACTGAGTGTACTTCGGAAGTTGGCAATTCCTTTTACTTTCGAGTTTCTAATTAAAGAAACAGTAGAACTTTTGAAATTATATGAAATTCTGTACTTAAATGTTACGAGAGGAAACAGTGAGAGATTATTATCATTGTCTCTAATATTATCTTGAAATCGAGTTTTCTGTTAAAGGGCGCAATTCATGAATAGAGTTGCGCTTTTAAGCAATAGGGCCATTTAATTGAATAAAGTTTCTAAACATCCTTACTATATATATTGAATGGAATTGTGAAAAAACAATAAAACTATAGAAGTAGTTTAGGTGAAGTAGGAGTTTCCTATAATCGTTAAAAGGTAGTAGCGTCAGGAAAATTCAAATTTACAACGTTATATAAATCAAATATAACAAAGTATAACAACCTCCAATTATTATAAGTTGAAAAGGCCCCAATAAGTTAGAAAGGAGAATTGGGACTGTTAAAACAGTCCGTAATTATTCAATTTTGGTTGCAAATACGTTTGATATGCCCAAAACACTACCTGTTTCAATTTTTAGCAAAGGTAAACCAGTGTGTTTGAACAAGTCATTAATTTGGTACAACTTCGTTACTGATTTATGCGAAGGGAATCTCCATTACTAGAAATGAAAATGTTCCCATTTCTAGTTACATAAACTTCCGTCCCTAATTGTTTTAGAACGTCTAGTACCTCTTCATCCTCTGGGTTTTTATCTGAGGTAGTAATAACAGCATAGTTAGGATGGATTAATGTGAAAAATTCTGTGCTTTTTTCATTATAACGTCCATGATGGGGTACCTTCAAAAAGGTATGTTCCAAATTTCCAGATTCGATTAGTTCTGACAGACGCTCTTCTTCTGCGTCTCCAGCAAACAAAAATCTATTTGTTCCGTGTTCTACACTGATTACAAGAGAATAATCATTGTCCCCAGAATAATTATTTTTTTGTGGAGGATCAATGGTAAATTCAGCAGACCCTAATTTAAATGTAAAGACATTTGATAATTTAAGAGGAGCTGTCTCCTGAGCTTCTAGCGTAGTCATGTATTCTTTGTAATCCTTACTTTCGCTCACGTAATTTGGTGTAATGACATTCAAAACCTCGACTTCATTTAAAATTGTATCTGCTCCACCAAGATGATCTTTATCAAAATGAGTAAGTATCAAATAATCAACCTTAGTCACTTTATTTTTTTTCATATAATCAACTATCTCTTCTCCATCATCATCTTCTCCCGTATCAATTAGCACCGTTTGTTCTCCTATGGTCAGGAGGATACTATCTGCTTTACCAATCTTAAAAATAACGATATCTAAGTTATCTTTTACCGAGTTTTTGTTTGCAACTTTTGAAGTACTAGAGCTACAACCACCTATTAATATAGTGATCAGTAAACTCGAGCATACGATCATCATATTCTTTTTGTTAATCAACGATTCCTCACCTCATAACATTGACCTTGTGTTTTTCCTATAAAAAAGTTAGTAAGCTTTAAAATCTGTGAGATTTAAGATATAAATATTTTTTTAATTAGATAAAAGAATCACAAAACCGAAAAATTAAAAACCGATTTCAGGACTGAAACCGGTTTTCTGACTTACTTCCCAATCCGTCGTATGAAAAAGATAGCCACCAGTGCTAATGCTAAATAGACTAGTAACTGGTACACATCCATTTTGGTGAATTCACCGGTTGACGCTTCCGAATCACTTGCTTCATTATTCATCATAGGTCTATCCCTGCCGCCATCTTCACCTCTTGAACCTCTCAGATCGATATTTCCCATTTGTTCTGTTAAATAGGATTTTTTCTCTTGTGTCGTCATTGAGTCAAAGTTATCTGGTAATGTAATAGGGAAATTACCACCTTGAATTCTCTCTAAAAATTGCTCAAATTCTTCATCTGTCATGGAGTTAATGTCAAAATTCCCTCGCATTCCCTCATTTATTTGTGGGGGATTACCGTTTTGGGAAAGCTCTCCATTGGCATTTTGCTGATCTGCTTGATCACCACCCATTCCGGGCATCATGGAAGATGTTTGTGGTGATTCGACAACAAGTTTGCCAGATAGCTGTGCTAAAATAGACTCACTACGTTGTTTTGCGAATTCGGGTAAACTATTATCTCCACTAACTCCTTCTAAAAACTCTTCAGTTGTTGAAAATTTCGAAGGATCTTCTTCAATATAAGGTTTTAGTAATTCTCCAAGTTTAGTTGTTATTGATGTAACGTTTTCTTCTGTTAAAATATCTTTCGCGATTTGTTCCAGATATGTTTCATACTGCTCAAGGAGAGTTTCATCACTTAATAATACGTTTAATAGTGGGCGATCGGTTAAAGAAGCCCCTGAAACCGGCTCATAAATACTGAAATTAATGGCATCATCTGATAATAATTCTCCTGAACCCATCATCATTAGTCCATCGCCCTGACCACTTCTCTGTGGCATAGGCATCTGATCTTCCTCCACGGATTGACCATTGTCCTGTTGCATCTCTTCCTCTATCGGAGGACTACTGGATATTTGGGGTGCATTAGAATCTGGGAATTGTTTAGAACTGGATTCATTTTCGGACCCATCAGATGTATTTGCATTAAAAGACATAGGAGCGCCCATACCCATACCGAATCCACCAAAGGACATATTATAATCCCATGGTAAAATAGAAAATACACCATCTTCATCTTCATATAAATAATAATTATGCTTCATCTGCCCTTGGTAGCTATCAAGGCTAACTAATGCTGTATTCATGGCAAAATAACGGAGCATTTGAACCATATTCAAATATTCCTCATATCCTTCTCCTTGATTAATCGTTTTAATCATGGAAATAAGCTCAGAGTCGTCTGTGCTATCCTCATTCATTTGCACTTCTATTCCTGTGTAATCTTCTAAAGAATCACTAATATAAACTAGATCGCTTCCAGTACCATCAGGCTTGTATAGATAACCTTTTGCCGTATTATAATTCTGGGCAATAAATGTTTCATCGATTGCCTCTACACCAAGCATGAGCCCATAGTTTTCGCCGTTAACCGTAACCTTCATATACGAATGAGCAGGAGTTGCAATACCCATCTGTTCCATTAGCTCATAGGATACAAATTCTTTCATTTGAGTGGAATCACTCATATTATTGTTTAAATTTAATTTCGTTAATCCATAATAGCTTTGAGTTGAATTGTAATAATTGAAGTCAACTTTTAAGCTGTACCGATTTGAATCGCTACTTGCTACCGATGTTAGAGACGAATTCCCCTTAGTTCGGATAGCTACATTCGAAATCTTTTCCCCATTAATGGTAATGGAAGCTTCCTTGTACTCTTCATCTAATGGATTCGCCAAAATATCCGACCAATCTTCATCAGCTATCGTAATGTCAATGGCAGCAACGCTATCTTCATTAAATAGCTTTTCATTATATGAATAGGTTGGATGCGTATCTTCAAGATTAAATACTTGAACAAAATAAATTGCCCCAATACTTAAGGCAATCGCAGCAATCATTAGGAAAAGGATCCACCTCATTTTTACTGGCATAACCTAACCCCCATATTTTTATTTCTCCTATAATTGACAAATATTCATTAATAATACTGGCGGCAAAGAAAATTGCCGCCATGACAAAAGGGTTGCTCGATATTAAGCGGTAAAGTTGCCATCATAACTAAGCATAACTGCTGATTGAACACCGTTTATGTCTGAGATACTATTCAAAAAGCTTGTATTGTCGTCCTTTATGCGAACTTCATAAGTGATTTCAAAATTATTACTGTGTACTACAGACCTAGATTTAACTGTATGTTTAGTTACATGACCAGCGACAATGTGTTCTAAAGATGATTCAATTGATTTTTCATCATATCTAACAACCAATAAATATGGATTTTCAACTTTAATTTTGTTTACAAAAAGAATTAAAATCAAGCCGATGAAAATAGAACCTAAAACTGCTAGTGGAATAAATCCAGCCCCACATAAAATTCCTACTATGATAGCCCAGAAAAGATAGACAATATCCATTGGATCTTTAATTGGTGTTCTAAAACGAACGATTGATAATGCACCAACCATACCAAGGGATAATAAAACATTAGAAGAGATACCCATGATTACTAAGGCTGTTGCTAATGACATGACAATAAGTGAAATATTAAAAGTATGTGAGTAAATCACGCCTGAAAAAGTTTTTTTATATACCATATAAATCAATAATCCTAATATAAATGCCGACAATAGCCCAATAATTGAATCGACAACGGAAAAGCTAGTTGTTTTTTCTAAAATACTAGATTTAAAAATATCATTAAAATTTAAAGTTTCCATTATTATTCCTCCGAATTTATATTTTCAAGAATTATCTTCTGCAAGTACGTTATCAAATGGGTAGTTATTTCTATATATCTTTATAGGCTAAAGCTTCATCTATACTAGATGTATTTATTAACCATACATTCTACTAATTTGATATTTTGAATATGTTCCTTTTCGTCTGTCGCCAATTTGAAGGAGTTTTTTAACCACTTCCGGTAAAAACTCATCATATTTGACTTCAAGAATAACAATATCAGGATTTGTTTCAATCATAGGTAAATCTGGATTCAACACATCATTGTTTCGAAAACTTGTTTTAATATTGCTGTCGAAGGTAACGCGTACGTTTCCATATCTGTAAATAAATACTTCTCGTTCATAATCTACCACGGTCACTGGCTTTAATTGACACATATTCATCTCCAAAAATAATTCTCTAATAAGAGTTCTTGTATCGTACTCCATCCAGCTGATATCTCCAATTCGGATTTGTTCATACTCCTGTGCTGATATATGACATTTTTGTTTGTAGGTTAGATTATTACGTTTACTCTTTTTTTCTAAATTAAGAAAGCTTGTATCGTAGTCATACAATCTAACACGAAATTTATCCCGTTCATAATATCCTTCTTTTTTTTGCGTAAGTACTTTATTATCAAAGTTATCAAAATAGACACTTCGAATGAGATATTTTCCATCCTTATTAGCATGTGGATCGACTTCCATATAGTATGTCAATCTATTGCGGAGAAGGTAACAATCCAATTTTGTCATTTCATGTTTAAATTCATAGCGTCCTTGAACACCATTTAAGCTGTGAACTTTCATATATTCATCTCCTTTTCCCTAAAACCTGTTAAAGACATAATGATTATCAAGTCTAATGAGTAGGCTTATTAACAATGCTAAGTATATAAGGGTATTATGTCAGATATGTGTCAAAGGAATAGTTCACTCAGGTACCTTTGTATCTTAATTATGTAATTAGCTAAGAAGAGCCTTAATAGAATTTTTCTCAAAAGGTACTTGATATTATTTATACTTGTTCTTTCATCTAGTTGGGTATTGACTTTTGGTTGACTTATTATTGTGATAATGTTATGGAGAAAAAAGGGTAGACACATATTTTATGGAGTATAAGTTTTCGGGAGGTATAAATACCAATGAAAATATTAGTTGTTGAAGATGAATTTGCGATTAGCGAAGTACTAAAGGTTTATTTACAAAAGGTTGGTTACGAGGCTATCCAAGTTTATGATGGCAAAAATGTATTAGAAAAATTTCATGAATGTTATCCTGATCTTATATTGTTGGATGTTATGTTGCCGAACAAAGATGGTTGGGAAATTTTAAAGGAAATAAGAAAAGAAAGCAATTGTCCTGTCATTATACTGACCGCTCTTGGTGATGTAAACTATCGGTTAGAAGGGTTAAATATTGGAGCAGATGATTATATATCGAAACCTTTTGTTGCTGATGAGGTGGTTGCCCGTGTGAAAGCTGTTTTGAGACGTTCAAAGGCAGATAATGATAATCCGATGAAAAGATTTGGCCAGTTAGAAATCAATTTAAAAGCACATCAGGTGATGGTGAATGGAAAAAATATTATTCTAACCCCGCGTGATTTATCTGTTTTGTTATTTTTGGCAGAAAATCCTAATCAAACATTCACGCGGGAGCAATTAATAGAACAAATTTGGGGTTGGGATTATGATGGTAGTGATCGTGCCGTTGACCTTGCAGTTAAGCGAATTAGAAAATCTTTGCAAGGTTGGCCATGTTCAGAAGGCGAGATTAAGACACTTCGGGGATTGGGGTACCAGTTAAGTGTTTATAAAAAATAAAAAACATATATTACTGAAAGATAACTTCAAGATAAATACTATAAAAATTTTCAATAATAATAATCGTGTTTCCTTAATAAGATATTGGACGAGCAGGTATCTGTTTACATTATGTATAGGTCTTATTATTATTGCAGTAATTTCCGCTCTCTGGATTCGTCATAATACAATAGAAAACAGGTTGAATTTAATGTCGCTGCTTGCAGAGAATTTGGCAGAACGAATTGTTGCAATGAATGAGACGGAACAAGATCAACCACTTTTTTTTTATGAGCGTGAGATAAAAACTGAATTAGAAATTAATCCGTCTACTTATATAGTGAACACTAGTGGAAATATCGTTTCTAGTAATCGACCAATAGGACCAATAGAACAGCAATTGAATTCATCGATTTTAAAAAGTGATGATACAATTCAAAGTTTAGATATTTACGATAATGAATTCTATGTCGTGAAATCTCCTATTGAAATAAATGATTCAGTGATTGGCTGGGTAGCCATGGTCGAGTCAAAAGAAAAACTAGCTCATGTTGACCAAGAATATAATCAGCTAGCCATCCTGATTATTAGCCTTGCATTGCTAGGATGGGCTGCTATCTATGTCCTTTCTAAACGTTTGTCAAAACCGATTAAAGATGTAGCAGAAGCGGCCAAACTTGTGGCGGAAGGGAATTATCAAATCCATATTCCGAACGAAAGTAAGGAAAAAGAAGTTTATGAACTAATCCATTCATTTAAAGAGATGACAAAGAAATTAGAAAGGCTTGAATCGCTACGAACGGAGCTTTTGGCAGGTGTCACCCATGAATTGAAAACCCCAGTAACTTCCATCAGCGGTTTATTACAAGCACTTAAAGATGGTGTTGTTACGGGTGATGAAGCTAAAGAGTTTATAAATATATCATTAAAAGAAACCGAAAAGATGAAAACAATGGTAGGAGATTTGCTTACATTCAATCAGTTTGCCGCAAATGCAGTCCTTGTTAATAATGAAACTCATGCAATTAACGATATTGTGGAAGATGCTGTTTCTAGTTGGCAAGTGGTTCAAAAGGAAGAAGAAATTAATATCAAAGTAGACAAGCTCCTTAACACGGTGAGGGTCTTGGTTGATCCAATTCGGTTTCAACAAGTCATGACGAATTTGTTGAATAATGCTAAACAATCTATGGTAAATAATGGCGATATTAACGTAACCCTAAAAGAAAATGGGGAACGAATTATGATTGATGTATCTGATAGTGGATGCGGAATACCGGAAGTAGAGCAGCCTTTTATTTTTGAACGTTTCTTTCGTGGAGAGAAGAAAAAATATAATATTAGGGGTCTGGGTCTTGGATTAGCATTAAGCAAAATGATGATTCAATCCATTGGTGGAGATTTAGTTTTACTAAAAAGCAGTGCTGAAGGAACAACTTTTCGAATAATTTTATTAAAAATAACAGCTAACATGCCAGATCAGAATAAATCTAATAGAGTGGAAAACGAAGTTTAAGTTTCTAGCTTCGTTTTTTTATTGGCCAAGGAATGGTTTTGACATTCTATTGACACAATCAACCGTTAATATTATTACTGTAGTCTAATTGGTAAAAAATGAACGGGGGATATTTATGAAAGAAATAAGAATGATAAAAACTATTAAAATGATAGTTCTTCCATTAGCTTTAAGTGCAATGCTTGTAGGTTGCTCAAGTGGAAATTCTTCAATGATTGCATCTGTTGATGGAGAAAAAATAACTGAAGCTGAATTAAATGAAGCATTAACAGCTCAATATGGTGTGGAAGTATTAGATACACTAATTACAGATAAGATTATTGAATTAGAGGCAGAAAAGTTAGATGTATCTGTAACGGATGAAGAAATAGAAGAGGAATACGAAGATTATACTAACGAATATGGAGGCGAGGAAGCCTTTCTTGAAGTTATCTCTTCTTATAATATGGCTGTAGAAGATGTAAAGGAAGATATTAAAGTATATCTTTTAACGTTAAAATTGATGGAAGACTATGTTGAAATCACTGACGAAGAAGTAGAAACATACTTCGAGGAAAATAAAGCTACTTATGGACAAGCAGCCGAAGTAGAAGCAAATCATATTTTAGTAGAGGATGAGAAGACGGCTCAAGAAGTTATTGGAAAATTAAATGCCGGAGAAGATTTTGCAGAACTTGCAAAAGAATACTCAACAGACACTGCTACTAAAGAGGATGGTGGAAATTTAGGTTACTTTGGTAAAGGTGAGATGGAAGAAGCATTCGAAAATGCGGCATTCACAATCGAAATAGATTCAGTCAGTGAGCCGGTTGAAACAGATTATGGTTTTCATGTAATTAAAGTAACGGACAAGATAGAAGAAAAAGAAGCTGAATTTGAAGATGTTAAAGATACAGTATATCAAGATCTTCTAGATTCAAAAGTGAATGAACAATATTCAACATGGTTAGAAGAAAAAATGGAAGAATATAAAATTGAAAATAAATTAACAGACTAATATTTATAAAAGTAAGTAGCAGGGGCTAACTAAATAGTCCCTTTTCCTTTTCTAAAGAAGGTGCTATCGAAGTCCTATTACAAGGTTTTCGAAAGTGTTGACAAAACAGTACTATTCCTTTTTAAACCCAATAGTATTCACAATGAAACGTTAAAAGTAAGTTAATATAAATAAGTCAATCTTCAATAATCGGGCCATTTTCTTGAATAACAATAACAAAATCTCAATAATAAAATGGATAATTATGTTAAAATATAAAGGTGATTATGAAGAAATACTCTAAAGTTAACGGGGCAGTTTACTTGAATAAGCTTTCAAAAAAATGGGGGAGTTATTTGTGTCTGAAAAAAAATCACAGGGCTTTTGGTGTATATGGAATTTGTGTGGAAGACGACAAACTATTGGTGATAAATAAAAATGGTGGTCCTTATATAAACCGATATGACCTCCCTGGGGGCAGCTTAGAAGAGGGTGAAACTTTATCTAAGGCAATGAAAAGAGAGTTTACTGAAGAAACAGGTCTTGAAATCGAGATTGAAGAAAATATAGGTGTCATCGATTTCATACTCCCTTGGATGTGGAGAGATTTTACGGATGTACACCATATTGCAGTTTACTATTCTGTAAAAAAAATAGGTGGAGAATTAAGCGTTCCTGAACAGGTCGATGGACAAGATTCACTTGGGGCCTTATGGGTATCGGAGAAAGACGTTTCTATGGATAATGCTTCACCACTCGTTCTAAAAGCCTTTGAATGGTTAAGAACCAATAGTTTAGGTATTGATGCTAAAATTTATAAAGATTGGAAGGTCTTAAAATAAGTAGGTAGATTGTTATTGTGCTAACAGAGGCTTTAGTTTAATAACGATCTTCAACAAAACCAGCTAATAGTTGTCAATAATTTTCATTAAAAATAATAAAAATATCATGATATACTAAATTTGTGCATACCAAATAACCGTCCAAATTAGATTTGGAAAGTTCAGGATCACTTGGTTAAACTGTTAAATTAAGCTAAGTCTTGGAAAGAAGCTTTGTTTTTTAATAGTGCATAAATCCAATGTAAGAGTTTGTTTGCACAAGCTATTACAGCTACTCTAAATGGTTTTCCTTCTTCTCGTTTTTTATCATAAAACGCCCGTAATTTCTTATTACGAGGAAGGATTTCATCCGTTGTTTTCTGTTTACGACAGTCACGAATAGCACATTTAACAGCCATATACAAAGCTTGCCGTAGTCTGCTCGAGCCTCTTTTGGTTATTCGATTGTAGGTACCTTTGAAGGTACCAGATTCAAAGACACTTGGATCAAGACCGGCAAAAGCGACTAGTTTCTTAGGATGATTAAACTTTTCAATTTCCCCAATTTCAGAAATAATCGTTGCAGCGATTTTTTCGCCAATACCGGGAATTGTTCGGATAATCTTAGATTCTTCAATACTTTTTGCTAAAGCATCTATCTCATTTTCTAGCATAGATAGATGTTTTTTATATTCAAAGAGCATATTAATATACATTTCTAAGCTTAGGGCAAGACTAGAATATAAAGCCTTCTGAAAAGGATTTTGAGCTGCTGCAGTCATTAGCTTTTCAGCCTGTTTGTCTGCCCATTGTAAAGAACGAGAATTACAAAATTCTTTTATTCTCGTTGTTAATACTTCAGTATTGGCTTTCAATATATCCTCTGAAGTAGGAAATGTATGTAGTATTTTTAAAGAAACATCCGAATATAAGTCTCCAAAAACATTACTATATCCAGGAAAAACTTGATCTAAAACTGCCTGAAATTGTAGTTTTGTTTGTACAAACATGCCTGTAATATTATCGTGCTGTCTCGTAAGATGACGTAAGTTCGTAAGTTGGATACCACGCTTTTTATAAGGCTCTAAATCCTCCTTATAATACAGCTCGCAGAGGTGATTGGCATCAATGATATCTGTTTTTACCTTTCGCAAACTAGAACTTTTTGCTTTATAAGAAATGAGAGGATTTACGATAATGATTAAATAGCCTTTGTCCTCAAAATATTGAACAACTGGTGTGTGATAATGACCCGTTGATTCCATAACAAGAGGGGGCGTTCTCCTGAAATATCTTCTACTTCTTTAATAAAATCTAATAAACTAGCTAACCCATCAAGATCATGTTTTACTTTGAAACTTTTCTTGTAGGGCTTCTTTCTTTCCAAGTATGCTTGAACCTGACTTTCACCTTTTGCTACATCCAGACCAATGACTGGATTCATTATAATTCCTCCTTCAAAATGATAATTGCCGGTAACCCCTAAATCCTCTTTGTAGTGTCATAGCTTCGCTTGTTATACGAGATCATTGTCCCAACCAGCCTCAAACATGTTTCTACAAGTAGGGGGCGAACTGTTTTGCGGACGGGGTCTAGCCCCACGGGCGCGAACGTTCTACCCCGGCTACCGTTATCATATATCGATATAAAAAATGGTCAACCAGAAATTTTTTCTGGCTGACCTTATAATACGATCGGGCGCAATTCTTGAAAAAGGAATTGTGCTTTTTTCAGCAATCGGACCATTTAATAGGAAAGATTTATATTCGAACTGGATAATTATGTTAATATTAAGTGTAAATCGTGAAGAAATGCACTTAAAGTGATAGGCAGTTTTCTTGAAATATTCATTGTCAATTAGCGAATGAATTCAATGTTAAAAACTAGGGAGTGAGAAAATGGTAAATAAAGAAATTATTGAACCTAAAAGTTACCCTATTAGTTTGTTTGAACAAAAAAAGGAAACAAATAACTTAGCTATTGTATTACCTGGCGCTGGTTACACAACTAAAGCTCCGTTATTACACTATACAACTGGACTATTTTACACTAAAGGTTTTGATGTATTACACATTAACTATACCTTTACTAGAAAAGAAATATCTATTTTAAATGAAAGAGATTTCGCAAGTGATGTACTTCTTTCAATAGACTCCGCAATCAAGGGGAAAAAATATAATAATTATTATGTAGTTGCTAAATCAATAGGAACAAAAACTATAAGGTATTTGATAGATAATTTAAAGCTGAGAAATGCAAAAATAATATGGTTGACTCCATTACTACAAAATGATGATGTATTTAATACAATGGTTAACGGTAATAATAAAGGACTTTGTGTTATTGGTGATAGAGATAGCTGTTATATAGTCGAGCGTTTTGAAAAATTGAAAAACAATCAAAACCTTACATTAAAAGTGGTTGAGGGTGGAAATCACAGTTTAGATCTTGAAGAAGACCCGATACAATCGATTGAAATATTAAAAGGTGTAATATCTGATATTAATAAGTTCTTAAGCTAACGAAGCTTATAGTTATATAAACATCTTCAACAATCGGGTGCAGTACCTTCTTTAATAAGAAATGCGTCTTTATTCTTGAAAAAGGAAAGAACTGGAGCAGTAATTTTTGTTTTATGATATTTTTTCAATGCTAAATCGGTTGGTAAGGAATTAATATTAATATCAGTAGAATAATACCTCTAAGAAGTTTAATTTTTGAGGTGAATTTATTGCGATTAATAATACTATTATTTTCACTAATGCTACTTTGTAACGATCCTGTAATAGCAGCACCGAAACAACTCACTCCTATAGAAAGTCAGTTAATGTCTTTTTTGAATGGTTTACACGTAGTGGAACCGAGACAAGCCGTTGAATTGTGGATATTAGGGGTAAATAATCGAAGTGGTTCTGTTCAATATGCGATGTTGTCTCCTTCGCTCCAAAAACAATCAAGGGAAAAATTTGAGCAAACTCATTGGGTAACTGGTCAGTCAAGTCCTTGGGTTAGCAACTTACGTATTACAAAAGTAGAAAAGCTTAGCGAATCCAAAATGAAGTATACCGTTAAATACGATTTAGAGACATCATATGCACATTTTGGTAGCTGGCAGAAGGTTATAATCGTGGAAAAGAATCTAGAACCATTTAGAGAATATTGGTTTATTTCATCAATCACTACGAAATATAATCAATGGGAAGCATTTACGCCAGCAGAGACAGTATTAGAAAAATAAAGTAGTGTCTAAACAAAGATTACTAATTAAATGTTATTCAACAATCGGGCGCATTCCTATAATGCGTACCTTTTTAATGTGTCCCCAAATTTTTATTTGGGAACGTTACTTAATTTTATTTTGTATACTTTTTTAATCCTTAAAAAGGCGATTATTTAGAATATCTCCCTTTAGTTGATTTAATTCTTTTGAAGTTTTTCCTTTTTTTATTTTTCTTTTTAAAATAACTCCAGATACGTGTAAGGATAAAGAATACTAAGAGGCTAACAAGTACATTGATAACTTGATTAAGTATCCATTTATTTGTTAATGATAGACTACTCATTATCCTATAAGTTATGGATATAAAGAAGACTGTGAAGAAACTGTTTAAGAAAATATTTTTGTCCATAACAAGAATTTACTCCTTTACTATATTTCGTATTAATAATATATAACCTTGTTTTTCAACTTAAGCAAGGCCCTTTATTCAACAATCGGGCGCATTCCTTAAATAAGGAGAGGTTCTTTCTTCATGAATTGGGCTAGATTGTGGAGCAAGATAAAACAAATTATTTATGTAATGTAGTCGAGGTGAAGGATTACATTTAGACGAACAGGGCCGGTTAAGGTTAACTGAAAGAAATAGACTAGGATGTAAATGATGTTCAAAATTAAAAAAACTGATTATTGCTAATATTTTTAAAATATACTATGATTACAATAGTTATACAGGTTACGTAAGTGAAATAACTTGTGTTGGTGTCCTTAATGGTTAAAAACAGTAATGTTGCACAGTGCCTCCAATTATATTGGGGGCATTTTTTAATGTGCGCCCGGCATGGGTAATAACTTGGTGGTGAAAGTCCACTACAGGCTTGGCAGTAGGAACTGTTAGCGAATGGCAAGGGTGTCCGTGGTGACGCGGAATCTGAAGGAAGCCGGACGCAAATTCTTGAACTGACGAACAGAAACTATATACAAGGCTGAATCGGGACGGACGAGTTTGCATTACAAAACGAAGTCCAATACTGCCCAAATCCCGTACAGTAAATATAGCAGTTACATGAGAAGAAGGTTATTACTCTTACCCGGGGAGGTCTCATGAGGGTTATTCAATTAACAATCAATTTAGTGATAACTTGATGAATTATGAGAAGTCAGCAGACGTCATAGTAGTTTCCTTTCGGAAATGAAGGACTGAACAATCTTAAATCTTGGAAAACAAGGAGGTATAGATATTCCGTATAATCGCAGAAAACATCGTGGTAAAGTCCGAAAGATGGCTACCTGTTAAGAGATAAGTTGGAAACTAAAGGGTAAATAGGAGTGCGTAGGAATATCAATATGGATATGAAAGAACAGGATGGTATCAATTTAATCGATAAAGTCATTGCAAATAACAATCTCTGGAGAGCATACAAGAAAGTAAAAGCAAATAATGGTGCATCAGGGGTTGATGGAATTACAGTAGTACAATTAAAGTCACACATGAAGAAATACTACGAACCTCTTAAAAGGAAGCTAAAAGATGGAACTTACCAACCTCAACCAGTCAAAAGAGTTGCCATACCAAAACCGGACGGTTCTAAACGATATCTAGGAATACCTTGCGTTTTAGATAGAGTCGTTCAACAAGCTATTCTTCAAGTAATTGAACCGATTATAGACCCACACTTTTCAGAATATAGTTTTGGATTTCGGAAAGGCAGAAACGCCCACCAAGCTATTAAATCAGCACAACAATATTACGAAGAAGGTTATCGAGTTGTAGTAGACTGTGATTTGAAAAGTTACTTCGACACAATACATCATCAAAGGTTAAGAGCGTATTTAGAAGAATTCATATCAGATAAAATTGTTTTAAAATTAATATGGAAATTCCTTCGTTCAGGTATTCTTGACCGAGATATCTATATCGAAACGAAAGATGGTGCTCCGCAAGGTGGACCTTTGTCTCCTATTTTAGCAAATGTCTATTTAAATAAACTAGATAGAGAATTAGAAAAGAGAGAACATCGTTTTATTAGATATGCGGATGATTTCGTCATCTATGTGAAAAGTGTTCGAGCTGGGGAGCGGGTAATGGAAAGTATCAAGAAATACATCGAGGATGACCTACATTTAACAATTAACCAAAAGAAAAGTAAGGTTTGTGGTGCAACATCAGCAACATTCCTCGGCTTTAATATTCAAAATTTAATGGGAAAGTCGGATGCCGACCAAGTAAGTCGGCCAAGCAACGATTCAAAGACAAGTTAAAGAAGAATACAAGCCGGAAAATGAGTGGAACTTTTGAAGAAATAGTAAAGAAAATTAATCAAATCACAACTGGATGGATTAATTACTACGGGATCTCAAGAATGAAGAAATTCATTTTTGAAACTCAGAAATGGTTAAACCATCGATTAAGACAACTCATATGGAAGAGATGGAAGAAACCAAAGACTAAATATAAGATGCTTCGTAAATATGGAACTAACCATGATGACGCAATGAAATTAGCAAACTCCCGTAAGGGATATTGGAGAATATCACGAAGTGAAATCCTCCAACGAGCTATAACAAAAGATAGGCTCATAAAGTGGAAACTAAAAGACATCTCCTTACTTTATGAGCAACGATACTTAAAAGGTTGAACCGCCGTATACGGAACCGTACGTACGGTGGCGTGAGATGTCGACTAGCCAAATAATGGTTAGTCTCCTACTCGATTTTATAGGAGAGTGAATAAATTGATTTTAGAAAAAGATTACACAAACACGTTTGAAGGAGTACATACTCATGTAAAAGAAAGTGCAGAAAAGATGGGTTCCAGCGGAGGCGCTTTATATATTATTCAAAACGACAAAGTCGTAACAGAATCTTATTTTGGTAAACAGTCGAATGATATACATGCTAGAGATGTGAAATCAGACACTCAATTCCACATTGCCTCTGTAAGAAAAGCTTATATAGGTTTTGCTGCTGCTTACGCTATATACAATGGCTACTTTTCCATTGATGATTCGATTCGACAGTTTGTTGAAGACTCTCATTTGTCAGCATACGAAGGTGTAACCATTCGTCATTTATTAACTCACACCCATGGATTAAAAATAGAAAATGGTAAATTGATAAGTGAATATAAACCCGGTGAATCATGGGCATATAGAGGTCCCAGTATTGATTTGTTGACAACTATTATCAAAAAAACAACGGGACGATCTGTTGCCGATATTGTAAATGAGCAAGTCTTTGAGCCAGTTGGCTTCCAATCAACAGAATGGATTAAGATGAGTCAGCCTCATTTAAAAATTGCAAACACTTTAAGAGATGCAGATGACATCATTTGGACTGAGACAGATGTAGTAGATGGTTCAGGAATGAATATGTATGTGTCTGCACAAGAGCTTGCTTTATGGGGTTACATTCATTTAACAGAAGGAAAATGGGGAGGAAAACAACTTATTCCTAGAGAAATCATTCAAATGGCAACATCCATTCAGACGCCCAACCCAAAACTTCCTATTCATAAGAACGGTTTTTTATGGTTTGTTAAAGACACAAACCATAACTTTAATCAAATAGGGGATACAGTTCCTAAAGGCTCCTATCAATTACTCGGCTATACAAATGTGGCTCTGCTCGTCATTCCAGAGGAAAACGTAGTAGCAGTAAGAATGTTCAACCGATATGGTTCACCAGAAGGATACGACTATCTCAAAGATATTCGCTCCTTTGGAGACACTGTTTATAAATGGTCTATAAAATCAACAATGCAATAACATCAATGTTTGGAAGGTGTTTAGAGCTATTCAAATGAATTTATTATTCCACAAAATGGCCATATTGGGAGGATTACATTTATTTAACGGAGCAGATTGCTTTAAATCTTATTGTAACTTTTTTATGTTTTAATCGACTAATTATCAAGAGTTTTATGAATTAGAACCGACTGAAAGGTAAGGGGATTGTAATGAAAATACTAAAAGTTACTGTGGTGTTATTTGGTTTATTTTTAATAACTGGTTGTTCAACATCATCTAATAGTAGTAATAATGCTATAAAAGTAGAAACCAGCTCACAAGGATCATATAAGGCATTGCTATTTGTTAATGGTATGGAATTACAATCTGTTGGAGTAACAGCTGATGAATCAAATTTGGTAGTTGGAGAATTTATTGGGACAATTAAAGAAAAAATCCCTATAGAAACACGACCTACTGTTGAACTCACTTCAAATTATTTAGGAGAAGGAGTCGAAATTTATTCAGCAGTAGGTATTACTGAAATAGTCTTAGCTAAAAAGGATAATGGAGATTATGAAGTCTTTGAATAGCTATTCCAGCAAGTATCTATTTTAATAGCTATATTCAACAAAACCAGCTAATAGTTGTCAAGATTTTCAATAAAAAATATAAAACCTACATGATATACTAAAAAAGGGTACATCAAATAAGCCTTCCTTTAAAGATTGGAAGGTTTTGTTTTATATTCTTAGATATGCTTTTTAAGCCGTATTTTGGAAGGGCATTTTCCATTTTAGTAGGGCATAAATCCAATGTAAGAGCTTATTTGCACAAGCAATTATGGCTACTCTAAAAGGTTTTCCTTCTTCTCGTTTTTTATCGTAGAACTCTCTTAATCGCTTATTTCTAGGGATAATTTCATCGCTTGTTTTTTGCTTACGTGCATCCCTTATACCGCATTGTACAGCCATAAACAACGCTTGCCTTAGTCTGCTTGACCCTCTTTTGGTTATGCGATTTATGGAAGCTGTAAACCTACCAGATGAGTAAACGCTAGGATCTATCCCGGCGAATGCCACTAGCTTTTTAGGATGATTAAACCGTACTATCTCTCCAATTTCAGAGATGATTGTTGCTGCAATCTTTTCTCCAATACCAGGGATAGACTGGATAATCTCATATTCTTCAATTTCTTTAGCGAGGGCATCTATTTCGGCTGCTAACTTTGATAGATGCTCTTGATATTGAAGAACGATGTTGATAAACATTTTTAGGTTAAAGATATGGCTCTGGTACAAGTTGTTTTGAAACGGATTACGTAATGCTGCCTCTCTCAATTGATGAGCTTTTTCTTTTGCCCATTTTTCCGAACGGGTTGTACATAATTCTGCGATTTTATCAGCTAGATCAGATTCACTGACGCTTAGAACCTCTTCTGAAGTTGGAAAGAGTGATAGAATCTGTAACGAGATTTTTGAATAGAGATTCCCAAAGACACCTCTATATTCAGGAAATACCTGATCTAAAATCGATTGTAGCTGTAATTTCGTTTGTGCAGCTGTGCTTGATATCGTTTCTTGTTGTCTCGTGAGATTACGTAGATTTAAGAGTTGAATGCCTCTTTTTTTGTATGGTTCTAACTCTTCCTTATAATACAATTCACATAGACGATAGGCGTCAATCGCATCTGTCTTTACCTTTCTTAAATTTGTACTTCTGGCGCGATGAGAGATAAGTGGGTTAACAATAATATAGACATATTGTTGCTCCTCCAAAAATTGAATGACAGGAATATGGTACTGGCCTGTAGATTCTAAAATAACCGAAGGTTGCTTACCATCAGCCAATTTCTCAATATCCTTTAGAAATTCTAATAAACTTCCTAAACCATCAAGAGTATGTTTAATACTAAAGCTCTTACGATAGGGCTGACCTTTATCCAAAAAGGCCTGTACCTGACTTTCTCCTTTTGAAACATCCAGACCAACGACTGGATTCATAATGAAATCTCCTCCTCTAAGAAACTACTAAATTAGTCGGTAACCCCTAAAGCTGCTTGTAATATCATAGGTTCGCTTGTTAAACGGGATCTTTGCCCCAACCAGCTTGAAACATGCTTATACAAGTAGGGGGTGAACAGTTTTGCGGACGAGATCGAGTCCCACGGGCGCTACGTTCTACCCCGACTACCGTTATAATAAGACCTAAAACAAAAAGGTCAACCAGAAAAATTGATCTGGCCCCCAAATGTTAAACACGACTCTAACATCTGGAGGTGCCTTTTTTATGGCAGGAATTACTCTTGAACAGAAAATACATGCGATTACTCGTTTTGAAAACGGTGATTTAAGCCTTACTTCAATAGCTAAATCACTCAATTTAACTACTACTGAAATGCTTGATTTCTGGATTGAAGGAAAAGGGGGAAACAAAGTTGAAGAAGGACAACCCAAAAAAGCTAAGAATCGAATCTTAAAGGAAAATGAAAAGGATTGAGTCCGGTACTATACCGAAAACAATCCTTCATAGCAGCTTACCTTAAAATAGTATGTCTAACTTTTTTGGGTCACTTCATATCTCAAATTGCGCTCTTGGTTGTATAAGAAGTCTTTTTCTTACTGCTAATAGAAATGACGACAGTAATGAATGATAAGATGATGAATATGCCACCTGCAAATGGATTTACATCGACTGAAAGTGTATCTACAATTCCAGCACCAATCACTGAACCAACAGCAACACCTAAATGAAGAGCTGAATTATTCAAGCTTTGCTGAATTTCCGATGATTCAGGCGCTATTTCAATTAAATAAGATTGCATAGCGGGTGATATCGCCCAACTGAGAATTCCCCAAATGATAAGGAGGATGAGAAATACTGGAAAGGAATCGGTTGAATATGGAAATATAAAGAATAAAGCACTGAAAACGACAAGGGCAATAATCATTGTTTTTCTCGAACCCAATAAATCTGCCATTACACCACCAAGACCTCCACCGACTACTGCAGAAAAACCGAAAATGAAATAGATGACACTAATCCAAGTAGTATTAAGATCAGTGGCTGCTTCTAAATAAGGCTTAAAATAGGCATACATAATCGTATGGCCTGTCATATAGAGGAATGTCGTTGTTAGACCTAATGTGATTTTGTGATTTTTAAATGCTGCAAGCTGCTTCCTCAACGGAATTTGAGGTTTTGGTTGTATTTTTCCCATTAATACATGAACGCCAATAATTGATAATGCTGTTAAAATAGTTATAAATACGAATGGTGCTCTCCATCCAAAACTATCTCCGATGATCAGCCCGAGCGGTACCCCTAAAACTAACGAAGCACTTACACCCACAGAGACGATCCCAATGGCCCTACCTTTATACTGTTCTCCTACTAAGCTAGGAGCCATAACTAAACACAATATGATTAATAGCGCTCCACTTAATGCTAAAATAATTCTTCCTATAAACAAAATAGAAAAAGTAGGTGCAACTACTGTTACGATACAACCAATTAAAAAGATGTACAAGCAAACTAATGTTAGTCTTTTTCTTTCTATTTTAGCTGTCATGACAAGTAAAATTGGTGATGTAACTGCAAAAATGACAGCAAAAACGGTGATCAGTAAACCTGCTTGACCGATGCTTACATGTAAATCCTCTGCAATCAAATCTAAAATTCCGCTAATGATCAGTTCAACCAGACCTATTATAAAGGATAGGATCATTAAAAAATAAATACGCTTATCCATGTTGTCTCCTTCCTAACTATATCCCAAACTATATACTATCTTTTGATGAAAGTTTACTCAAGGATAAGATAATATTGTCACAATATATCCCATTGAAACTCAAAGAAGATAAAAACAAGCTGAAAATATTGTATACTTTGCTGCGTAGCTTATTCCACAATCAGGAGCGTTTCTGTAATATTCATGAAAAGGGCAATTTAATAGAGCAAGAATTTCAAAACAAAATGGATATTTATGTTAATGTGGTTGGGGAAATAATCAATTTGGAACATTAATTTTGAGGATTAATTCGTAGTAGCCTGGTATTTATACTTTCCGAAAAATAGAAAAGGCGAGGTCATGGTAGCCTCGCTTTTTCCAATAATACTGAGAAATTTTTTCAAAGATAGTATTACTGAGTTAACAATTTTCCTAAATCATCCAACATCAAATTTGCAGCAAGTACACCACCGGCAGTATTCCAAATAGCGTCGCTTACTTCAAATGCATTCCCGCTCTTTACGGCATTTAGATTTTGCCAAAGCGGATCACTCGTCCATTCATTGGCAGTATCTAATGCTGCCTGATCACCCTGTGGTGCATAGGTAAAGTAGAATAGGTAATCTCCATCCATTTTCGGCGTTACTTCTTTGCCAACCTCTATAGCCAAGTTACCCAGCTTATTGTCTGGTGTGAAAAGCTCTGCTTGTTGGGCAGCACGTTTAAAGCCTAATTCTTCGAAAATTACACCGGAGAAGGAATCAGTATAATAGATACGAGATTTTCCAGCCATAAAGCGGACAACTGAAACTTCTTTGTTCACTTTGTCACCAAGCATTTCTTTTACTTCAGTAACATGTTTATCATAATTATTTAATACTTCGTTCCCTTTTTCTTCAAGATTTAACGCCTTCGCATATAACGTAAAGTTTTCTTTCCAGTCGCCTCGTAATGTTTCAGAGAAAACAGTAGGTGCAATTGCACTCAGCTGATCGTATACCTTTTCATGACGCAACTTGTTACCGATAATTAAATCCGGTTTCAATGTGGCAATCTTCTCTACATTGACTTCACCCTCTGTTCCAACCACTTCTACGCCATCCATATCCTTGCTGATATGCTCGTACCAAGGATCTCCAAGCCAAGATTGAACTGCACCAACTGGCTTTATTCCTAAAGCTAGTAATGCTTCTGTACCTTCGTTAGTAAGAATGACTACCTTTTTAGGTGTGCTTTTAATGGTAGTAGAGCCCATTGCATGCTCAATTTCATACCCATTGTCTTCCGTTTTCTCAGCAGTTTCTTCTTCTGTACCACCGCCGCATGCTGCTAATAAAAATACAGCCATTACGGAGAGTAGAGTTAAGAATAATTTAAATGCTTTCATTTATTATGTATCCCCCTTAAATATTGTTAATGATAATCATTTTCAATTGCAAATTTATCATAATTGAGCAGTATTACTGTGTCAATACATTTTTGTAAAAATTACATTAAAATCAATACTTATTTCCATAACAAAATATGATACAATTGAAAACGATTCTCAAACTTATTGATAATTATTTTCAATTGATGTGTTTCAATCGGAGTTCTTGCTCTACTAAAGAATAACGGAAGGGTTCCAAACGATGTTAAAAAGTACATTTTTTAAATTGCTGGGATTGTTTGCTGCCATCCTTTTGATGTTGTGGTTAGTGATTGCCAGTATAATCTTCGGCTATACAGATACAAGTTGGCGTACAGCCATCGAATCTTTCAGCCATTATAATGGCTCAAATGAACATATAATTATACAAACAGTAAGAATACCGAGAGCCTTAATAGCAGCAATGGTAGGAGCATGCCTTGCGATTGCCGGGGTTCTAATGCAAACGTTAACGAAAAATCCACTGGCATCTCCCGGGATTTTTGGTATTAATGCCGGAGCTGGCTTCGCTGTTGTCGCGGCAATGACCTTATTCTCTGTCAATAATATGCAGGGGTTTAATATCCTTGCATTCTTAGGTGCAGCTGTTGCGGCTATTAGCGTGTATGTCATTGGTTCCTTCGGTCGAGAGGGACTGACACCAATGAAGCTGACTTTGGCCGGCTCAGCAATTTCTGCGATGTTTGCTTCTTTTACCCAAGGGCTGCTCGTTCTTGATGAAGCACTCCTTGATCAGGTGTTGTTTTGGCTGGCAGGTTCCGTATCAGGTAGAAAATTAGAGACGCTAGTTTCTGTTCTTCCTTATATGGGGATTGGCTTAGTTGGCTCGATTTTAATATCTGGAAAAATGAATATTTTTGCAATGGGAGAAGACATTGCAAAAGGATTAGGTTTAAATACTGGCTTTGTAAAAATTGCTACTGGGTTACTTGTTATTTTGTTAGCCGGTGCTTCTGTCGCTGTTGCAGGGCCAATTGGTTTTGTTGGGATTGTAGTTCCACATTTAACGAGATCCATTATTGGAATTGACCATCGATGGGTGATTCCAATGGCGGGTGTATTAGGTGCAATTTTATTACTAGCCGCAGATATTGCCGCACGATATATATTAATGCCGTCAGAAATACCTGTCGGGGTTATGACAGCCATCATTGGAACTCCATTCTTTATCTACATAGCTAGAAGGGGGTTCAATGCTCGATGAGTAAATACAAAAATATCCGGCTCCTTAACGGCAAACTGTCAGTATTAGTTGACCGGAAGGCTATAAGTATTATTACGGTTTTAGCCATCATAACATTTGCAGTTTTTGTTATTAGTGCTGGTTTAGGAGAAATGAAGATTAATCCGCTGACGGTGATCAAAGTTCTCTTTGGTGCAGGTCCGGAAACGGAGCAGCTTGTGATCACTTCGTTTCGTTTGCCGAGGATAATCGTTGCTTTAGTGGTCGGCATCTCGCTCGCGGTTGCTGGGGGAATTTTACAGGGGATGATTCGCAATCCGCTAGCCTCCCCGGATGTACTGGGAATCACCGGGGGTGCTGCTGTTGCCGTTGTGAGTTTCTTGTCCATTTTCAGTGACCAAAATCATTCATTAACCGTCAGTATCGCCTGGCTACCGTTAGTGGCGTTTATCGGTGCTGGTGTAATTGGTTTCTTAGTTTATTTTCTTGCCTGGAAAAATGGAGTTTCCCCGATTCGCCTCGTGCTAATCGGAATAGGAATTTCCGCACTGATGCAGGCTTTAACGACCTTATTAATGGTCACAGGACCTGTTTATCAGGCAAGTCAAGCGAATATTTGGATCACGGGAACAGTCTACGGATCCAACTGGAATAACGTAGCAATCCTTGTCCCATGGGCGATTGTATTCTTTATTATAGCGATTGTTTCAGTAAGGATGCTCAATATCCAGGAGTTAGGCGATGAGGTAGCAACAGGACTTGGAGACAAAGTTCAAAAACATCGTTTTCTTTTATTAATGTTAAGCACGGCGTTAATCGGAATTTCCGTCGCATTTGCCGGCGCGATAGGTTTTGTCGGGCTGATGGCGCCGCATATGGCAAGAAGGTTAGTAGGTTCATCGTTCGGAGCACTGCTACCGACTTCCGCGTTAATCGGAGGCATTCTCGTGATGCTTGCAGACTTAATCGGCCGTACCTTATTTTCACCTCTGGAGGTGCCTGCGGGTGTATTCACTGCAGGAATAGGAGCTCCCTACTTTATCTATCTACTTTTTAAAACAAGAAATGCTTAAACAAATGTTGAGTGTTGATTCACCCTCTACATGGGTGGATATATGAGGTGCGCAGACTGTAGTGGGATTAGGGGGCAGAGAGTCCATTGAAAGTGAACTATTTGGAGAGCAAATCCATATTATTTGGATTTAAGAAATTAGTAAAGGAGTTTAGCGAAGATGACAAGTGCGATTGAGACGAAAAACTTATCGATTACCTATGGGGAGACCCTCATAATAGATGAGTTAGATTTAAAAATTTCAAAGGGTGAGATTACGGTATTTATCGGAGCAAATGGCTGTGGTAAATCGACGCTTCTTCGTTCCATAGCCCGTCTGCTGAAGCCAAAGTCCGGCTCGGTTATTCTTGATGGCAAAGCAATCGCTAAGCTTTCTTCTAAGGAAATTTCTCAAAAAATGGCAATTCTTCCTCAATCACCGTCTGCACCGGAAGGATTAACGGTCTTGCAGCTCGTAAAACAAGGACGCTATCCTCATCAATCATGGCTCCGTCAATGGTCAGAGGAGGATGAGAAAAGGGTAAACGATGCTTTGAAGGCGACAGGTCTTGAGGAGTTAAAAGAAAGAACGGTTGATTCTCTTTCTGGTGGTCAGCGGCAGCGCGCCTGGATAGCCATGACCTTGGCTCAAGATACTGATATTATCTTATTAGATGAGCCGACCACTTATCTAGACATGACTCACCAGATTGAGATCCTCGATTTGCTTTTTGAATTAAACGAAAAGGAACAGCGGACTGTGGTAATGGTCCTTCACGATCTAAACCTAGCCTGCCGTTACGCACATAATATTGTAGCAATCAAGGATAAGAACGTTTTTGCACAAGGAAAGCCTGAGCACGTCATTAATTGCAGTCTTGTAAAAAATGTCTTTGATATGGACTGTGAAGTGACAATGGATCCTTTGTTTGGCACGCCATTGTGCATTCCTTACGGCAGAGGTCGATGTATTTTAAAAAAGGCAGAAGCTACTCATGGTTAGTTCTTTGACGAAAAAAGAAATACAGATACTGCAAAAATATAGATTGAAAACAGAATTCACGCCTATTTTTAGAGTTGAAGAATTAAAAAATGATGATTTTTTACAAGAATTTATAGCGAAGCTCACAAAGGTAATCGGCGCCCCTTCAGAAAAAGTGGCTGCTTCCATTTTTATCAAAAGATATGCATTTGTAGCCGTTATCGCGCTCTATGCAATGACTTCCTGGAATAAAAAAGTGAATGTCAATCTAGATATGATAGACATGGAAGCGCCAGAGCTAGGAAAGAAATGGTTGCCGTCCGTTGAACTGAAGGATTTAACGGTCGAGGAATGGGATATGAACATTCAAGAACGTGCCGAATGGCGACAAGACGTCATTAGAAATCTTTTTTCCCAAAATATCTATCCTATCTTCACCAAGTTCGAAAAAACATTCGGCATTTCTAAATTAATTTTATGGGAAAACATTGCTATATACATATTCTGGCTATATGAAACAGAATTAAACAGTAATAATAAACAAGCTTTTGATGACTTTAACTACTTAATTTTTGAAGCGGATGGATCTTTGTTTTCCGAATTTAAGGGAAATCCGCTGCAAAGATTTTATGGTAAGAAGACAAGTATAGAACATTTGGGAGAAGAGGTCAGAATGAGAAAAACATGCTGTTTCTCTTATCAGCTTGCAGAAAGCAACAAGCGGTGCAAAACATGTCCTTGTGCTCATCTCTCTAAGGATGGAGGGTGTGTCAATGAAAATGAAGACATTTCCTGCTCAGTTCAAGATTACGCTTGAAACCAGAAATTATAGGGTAGAGATATAGTGGAAAATAATTACAGCAATTGTTTTCTTAATAGGACAATTATTGATTAGAATATTTTAAAAAAAGGATAACTAATTTTTCCTTAATTTACAAAATAGTAGGGTAGCGATTCTGTAATAAGTAACAGGATCGCTTTGAACTTATGCTTCGTTGGAACAATAAAAAGTAACAAAGAACAATAGGGTGTATTTCTTTAATTAAGGAATGCATCCTTTTCCATTTAATCGAATAAAATTTTTTAAAAAACCAGGAGGATTTATGGTAATATTTGGTTGTAAGTCTAAATTTTACAAGTGTTTGTTTTCTTTTTGGTAAAATTTAATTTGACATATGGAGGGAATTATAGTGGACTTATTTTTTATTTTTAATATGTTTAGAAATATAATATCAACTTTTTTTCAAAACGGTATATGGATAATAGGTTTTTTTTACTTATTGAATAAAACATTTGAAAGTGAAAGGCTTATAGACTTTTCTAAATATGTTATCCTAATTATTTTGGCTTTGTTATTTCTTTATTCAGTTTTAGTGAGCATTTAACTTTCAGTGCTTCTTAAAGTAATGGGGGAGTTTCTTAAATACAATATTTAACAATAGGGCGCTTTTCTTAAAAACGACATTGTGCGTTATTTAGTTAAATGCCATTTTCTTGAATAAAGCCTTTTGATAAATTTTTCTAAGAACTGTTGTCATGATATAATTTTTAATATTGGATGTAATCGCTTTATACAACAAATATAAGGAGGCAAAGCAATTGAAAAAATATTTACTTTCAATCGTTGGGCTTGTAATTGCTACCATAGGGTATTATTCCAATCTTAGTGATGCCCCGAAAGCGCTAATACTTCCCTGTTATTTATTAGCTGCAACATGTTTTGTAACCCAGGCCACAACTATGATAAAGAAAAGGCAATTTACGTGTTTGTCACAAAAATAAGCAACCGTAGAAGATAAGAAAAATGACTCGATTCCACTAAAATAGGAATCGAGCCTATATAATTTAAACCACCAGTAACAATATGTTACCAGATCCACTCGACACATTGTGAGGCTAACTTATAAATAACTCGGTTTATTTATACAATTCCTTATATAAAACATATTTCAAAGCAGAAATTTCCTCTTCAGACAGTTTACCTTCAATTTCGGATAATATTTCATCCTTACTAATTGAACCATTTTGCGCTTGTTCCTGAATATCAAGTAAACGATTAACGCCTACTTTTTTTATTAACACACGTGTCGCTTCTTCCTTAGTTTGGAAGGGAAGCGTATCCGGATCTGTAGTTGCTGCTTCGCTTACCATTTCTTGAACCTTTGAATCGTTCGCGATATAGGATTTTACTTCTTCTTGCTTTTCGTCATCTAAAGTAGATTCCACTTTTTCGATAATTTTTTCGGAAGCGATATTTGTCCCAAAATGCCACACAGCATAGCCAGCTGCTCCGAGTAAAACAAGAATTATTGCGGTAATTGTTAAAAACTTTTTCATCAACTCACTCCTGACAATATGAATATAGCACAACTTCTCCTAAACCACGAAGAAAAGATGCCATCTATGATTGGTTTAATAACAATGATTTGAGATTCCCAATCAGATAATTTTTCACCCTGATATATTGATAGCATAATTATCTATTATGAGTTGCATAGGTAAAGTAGAATCGATAATCAGCATCTATTTTAGTTCTTTGACTATTTTCATTTCTTAAAATCTCTCCCAATATTGACATTTAGCAAATACGTGCTAGAATGATATATAACTTCATTGCGTTGAAGCGTTGAAGTTTAAAGCGCGAAATTATATCATCTAGGAGTAAGCAAAATGTTTTCTATTGAGGCAAAAACAAAATCGTCGTTATTCGAAGCAGTATTCATTGTAATCATCGTTATTTCTTTAATTTCTATTGCAATAGGCAAGCTTGGTACTGTACCACATATCCCTATTCTTTTATCTATTATTCTTCTCATTTTTTACGGTTTGCTAAAACGTGTGCCATTTAAAGTGTTGGAAGAAAGTATGAGATCTGGAGTCATTACAGGAATAGGAGCTATTTACATCTTCTTTTTAATAGGTATCTTAATTAGTAGCTGGATTGTAAGCGGTACGATACCAACGCTTTTATATATAGGATTTTCCCTTGTATCGGCTAGTTTCTTTTATGCAATTGTATTTATCATTACAGCAATTATCGGTACTGCAATTGGTAGTTCATTGACGACTGTAGCGACGATTGGGGTTGCTTTTGTAAGTATTGCAGGAGCCATTGATGCATCGCTTGTCTTGACGGCTGGCGCTATCGTATCGGGAGCGTTTTTTGGCGATAAAATGTCGCCATTGTCAGATACAACAAATTTAGCTGCGAGTATGGTCAATATTGACTTATTTGCACATATTAAAAATATGAGTTGGACAACGATTCCTGCGTTTTTAATTAGCGGTGTCCTATATGCTGTTTTATCCCCTTCAGGTGCAGAAGTAAATAACACGACTATTGCGTCCTATCAGGCTAGTTTACAGGCTTTAAATTTTGTACATTGGTATTCGATTGTGCCACTGCTGGTCTTGATTGTTTGCACATTCAAAAAAGTGCCGGCATTTTTAACACTTATTGTTAGTTCCCTTGTGGCACTTTTCTTATCAATATTTCATACATCTTTATCACTTAGTGAGTACTGTGCAATTTTATATAGTGGATATGTTTCTGAAACAGGTGTTGAAGTAATTGATTCACTCTTAACTCGTGGTGGTATCAGTAGCATGTTCTTTACAATTATGTTAGTGGTGCTTAGCCTCAGCATGGGTGGATTATTGTTTGCTTTAGGTATTATTCAAACATTGCTTAGCAAAATCGAAAATGCATTAAAGTCAGTTGGTGCATTGATTACAGGAACGGCTCTTACTGCAATTGGTATTAATATAGTAGTTGGAGAACAGTATTTATCAATCTTATTAACAGGGGAAGCCTTTAAGGAAAAGTATAGAGAACTAGGCTTACATCCGAAAAATTTAAGCCGGGTAATGGAAGATGCGGGTACGGTCGTTAATCCGCTTGTCCCTTGGAGTGTGTGTGGTTTATTTATTACCTCGATGCTTGGCGTTTCCGTGATCGACTATTTACCTTTTGCTTTCTTTTGCTTACTAAGTCCTATCCTTACGATAATATTTGGATGGTTAAATCTGACAATAACAAGAAACAAAACATACTAACATTAGTAGTACAAACCAAGGTCTTGGTTTGTACTACTATTTTTTTATAGTAGAAGTGAAGGAAGGTCGACCAGCTTCTGGAATCATGTATGTTATTTCTTCGTTATAGGGCCCGTATGTTCAGGAAAGTAAAAGCAATTTTAAAGTTGATGTTGTGGGGAGGTAACTTATGTTCGTTATAGCATTCATTATATTTTCAGTATTTAAAACGTTAATCGAGATGATTAACGTTTATACATGGCAGATGGCGGATATCTGGTGTTAACAGGATTAGATTCAAAGAATAATTTCTAATTATAAAAGTCCGGCCGGTTCTAAAGTAAGACGGAACGATAAGCTTACTAAGGTCAGGAGCAGTAATCTAATATAGAGTTGGAGTCGGAGGAGAACAGTGGTAGGCGTCAATGTTTCTTAAAGCAATCGAATATTCATTCCATCTTCCACCGAAAAACCTGTAGCCATAAGCTCTTTCATGCCCAACAGCGGTCAAATAGAACCAGAAATTGTCTCCGTTGCGAAGCCACATATACGTGAAACGAAATATACAATTATCAAGACCCCGGATATTCTGGCCATAGAAAGGTGTTCCTTCTAAATTTTGCATAAGTCAAGATTCACTCCTTAATAAAATTAGACATATAACCAGTTTATGCTTAATGTAAAAGCTCGGATTGGATGTACGCCCTAAATACTTTATGGGTGTCAAACCCAATGTCATTTTTATTGTGTTTTGAAACTTTTTTCTAAAATTAATGTCCAAATAAATGGGGGAGATATTTTGAGAAAGATAACTATAATACTTTCGGTAATTAGTTTTCTATTAGTTGGCTGTTCTATCGAACCAAAAAGTCAAATAAGCGAACCAACAACTGGACAAAATGAAGAAATATACTCTAATGCTAAATTGATTGAATTGGAATTAAATAAGGCAGAAGAAATAGAATTATTTAAAGAGGCGTTAAGTGATTCGAAAAAAGAGCCAGGCATCGTCAATATGACAAATCCACAATTTCAATTTAGTCTAGATGAAGAATCATTTTTCCTCTGGGTTACAGAAGAGTCTGGAGCGATAATGAACATAAAAGATACACACGAAATTTATACGCTATCAAGTACCTCTGCTAAAGAAGTCTATGATTTTGTTAATATAGGCCACTCACAGCAGGTTGAAGAAGTAGTTTATGGTCACATTGATATTCAGAATTTAGAGGGTTTAGATAAATTTATTCAAAAGGTAGAAAATCAAAAAGAAGCAAAATTAAATATTATTCAGTATGGGACAGAGGGGCAAAGAGGGGTTAGGACATTAACCTTTGATGGAGAACAAGTGAATGTTTTTCATAGTGTAGATGGGAATTTTATTGAGGAATATAATTGTGAAAAAATAATAATTGAAACTGAGGAAGAGATAAAAAAGTATTTTCTTAGCGGTTGTACAGGAAGTTTTAATGGGGATTTTGAGTTAATATCAGTTCTAGTTACGTAACAATTTATATATAGAAACGAAAATAAATACGCTCAAAGCCTGTTTAGCAGGTGCTCCAATCGTGACAAACGAAGGAGAAGGGAAAATAGCGTTTTCTCTTCGTAACGATATTAAAACAAAGTCTTTGTTCTCAGGACCAGAGACTTTGTTTTCACGAACCAAGGTTCGCGAATAGTCCAAAATAAGAGGATTTACGAAGTGTTGTTCGTTAACAAGCTGTTATAAGACATACCTGAAAACCTAGTTTCACATTTTCTTATCCTGTCACAAGGAGATATCTCTTTGGAAGGAATTTGTAAATTTTTAATAGAATAATTATGAAGATTATCAGAAAATAAATTTTTACACATAAGGAGCTAAAACTATGGCAGTAAACAACTTAGTAAGAATGGACAATGTCGGCATCGTTGTAGAATCCCTTGATGACGCAATCTCTTTCTTCGAGGAAATTGGCTTGAACCTCGAAGGGCGAGCCACTGTCGAAGGTGAATGGGCTGGCCGCGTAACCGGACTGGGTTCTCAGTGCGTAGAAATTGCTATGATGGTTACCCCAGATGGCCACAGTCGTATTGAACTTTCGAAATTTCTTACCCCACCTACTATAGCAGATCACCGGACTGCACCTGTCAACGCTCTCGGTTATCTACGCGTCATGTTCACCGTTAAAGACATTGACGAAATGGTAGTCAGACTCACAAAGTATGGCGCTCAGCTTGTTGGCGAAGTGGTTCAATACGGGGACTCGTATCGGCTCTGCTACATTCGTGGAGTCGAAGGACTTTTAATCGGTTTGGCGGAACAACTCGATAACGAATAAGTAACGGACTTATCTAACAATCCTTTATTGAAATATCCATTACTGAAGAAAAAAATATTAGAAGAAATTTTTATTCAATATAATGGCGCAATTCTTGAAAAGGAATTGTGTCTTATTTAGCTTAAGAGCCAGAATGTGTAGCAAACCTCGAAAAGATAAAAATTATTAAAGCAAAAACAGAAAAATTATAATGTTATTTGAGAACGAGTTAGGTTAGGGTCATTAACCTATAAGTATTTAAAAAGTGCCTGGGCACCATTAGCACCCAAACACTTTTTCTTAGCAGATTAGCCAATTGAATCTTCATTCTGATTTTGTAAATGATTATTTTCATTAATCGATTGGTCATAAGCGAGAAGTGTTACTTCTAATTTCTCTTCAAGCTGTTTTAGCTCTTGAATTTGCTCTTGATCCAGCATTGCAAATTTTGATTTATTCACTAGGTTCACTTCCTTTATAAAATAGTTACGAAGAAAGTATGTGAAAGTGTTTTTATGTTTAATCAGTTCAGCTAGAGTTTATACACGAATTACGTGGCTGAATCAACTGATTTTTGAAAATTGTTTTTTAGTTAATCCATTACATGGCGCAATTCTTGTACAAGGAATTGTGCTTTTTTAATCATTTATGGTAATTTATGTAATAGATGTAGTTGTTGTAATTTGAATTTTGAATGTCTAACGGGGGCGGGACTTTTGATGATTTTTATTATTTCTTCCATAGTTATATTTGGATTAGGAATACTGTCTGATCATTATTTAAGAAAGAAATTTGGAATTGAAAATCGTAAGGGTTTTAGCTTTAAAAGCGTTAATAAGCTACAAAGATGGGTTGAGAGAGGTTTTATAGTCATATTCCTCATAGCATTATGGTTTTTAATTGATTACGCATTACTGTTGTGTGTTTCTTATTTCGTTGTAATGAATCTATTCCGTTCCCTAATGGAATGGAGATATGAAAGGGGAAAAAAGGAATACATCTTAACTTTGCATTCAATTATGATGTATCTGCTCTTTGTAGGTTCTTACTCATATTTTCTTTAAATAAAAATGTCTATGAGATATTTTGCTATACGGCGCAATTCAGAAGTAAGAACTGTGCATCTTCAACAAAGGATTAACCGGTACCCAGAATGGTTGAGGAACCGTAAAAGACGGGAGCATCAGGCAATGTCATTAAATGTTTAATCATATTGCGCAGATGCTTAGGCTATTAAAGGAGGGAAGTAACTTGAACTTATTTACTATCATCAAAAATCAGCAAGAATATTGGCTGGTGGATCAAATCAAAAAAGATGGTATTCCAAAAGAGGAATACTTACAACAATTATTACAAATCCTCGAGGAATGGGACCATCTGGAGATTGGCTATTTATCTTTGCTGATGGATGAACGATTTGAAAACTGGCTGCTCCAAAAAAAGTTTTGCAAGATTTCAAGTATTGCCGAGTACACAAGAAAGCTGGATAATTTACCGGAAATAGATGATCAAATCGTTTGGCATTCTCTTTCAGAAGGATTGCTGGATGATGCGGAATACGGGAAATTATATGATTTATGCCGATTGGGGTCTGCCAATAAGAATACAAAGCAGCCAATGGATCAAGTCATGAATTCACTAAAAAATGAATTAGGACCGGAGTGGCGCGATCACTGTTATTATTTTACGAAGGATGATGCTTTAACTGGGATAAGTATTCCTCATATTGAAATAAGAACAGAAGACGAAGGAAGATTATTTTATTTCGGCGTAGTCCCTCATCTAAGAGGGCAAGGAATAGGGGAAAAGATACATAAAATCAGTCTAATGTTACTCAAGAAATTCCTGGCCAACTATTATGTCGGCAGCACCGACGTGAACAATTCCTATATGATTAAAATCTTTGAGAAAAATGGATGCGAACTCCGCGATCGGAAAGGGATTTATAAGATTGTTAGGTCTAAACCATAAAAGAGCTTGAACGGAACATGGGGATAAGTGCATTATTTTCGCTTTAACTAACGCCAGTTAATAAAAGTGTGGGGGAAACTTTCAATGGGAAAACATATCTATATTGTGAGACATTGTGAAGCACAAGGGCAACCTTCAGAATCGCCTTTAACAGAAAAGGGATTTGCACAGGCTGAGACTTTATCTGACTTTCTATTAAATACTAAAATTGATCGTATAAAATCAAGTCCTTTCTTACGTGCAATTCAGTCAGTAGAACCATTAAGTAAGGGAACAAATATAGAAATAGAGTTGGATGAACGTTTAACAGAACGCCTGCTAAGTACGCTGGATTTACCTGACTGGCCTGAAAAACTCAAAGAAACTTTCGATAATTTGGAGTTGAAATTTGAGGGAGGAGAATCGAGCAAAGAAGCTATGAACCGCATTGTAAGTGTTGTAGAAGAAATCTTTCAATGTGAAGCTAAAAATACAGTCATCGTTACCCATGGAAATTTAATATCTCTACTGTTAAAGCATTATGATCACAGCTTTGGTTTTGACTCTTGGAAGAGACTTAGTAATCCTGATGTGTTTGTATTAAGTACCTCGAATAATGAAGTACAAATGAAGCGATTGTGGCGAGAAGAATAATTAAAAAGGTCCACTATCTTTCGTCAATCTATAAATCTATAAAATCACCAAAATTTCCAAGTAAGACACAAGTTATAAAAAAAACTGCATCCATTGGACGCAGTTTATTTTTTTCTAAGCAGTGTATCCCCAAGAGGAATTCCAATTACAACAACAAAAACCGTTAGAACTACCAAGGCTTCTAATATAAAAAACGCAGCTTGATCAAACATGATATCTCTCCTTCTTTTCTTAATAATTTTTACCCTATATTGTGTAATTATCCAACTTTCTATTGAAAAGTCAATCTAATAAAGCACAAAATCAGTGTGTTTTGAAATAGTTTACATCATTTCATGCGTATGTATGCAGTCGACATTTAACTAGTTGCTTCTACAAGTAACACCAAAGTTAAACTTTAAAAGTACTTTTTTGAGAGTAATGGGTATATAAAAGGGGAAAGGTGAGAAAATACTGTATTCACCTTTTCTTTACAATGCATGACCAGAGATGACTTAATGAATACTCCTAACTTTACGCAAAAGCCGGAATTTTTAACCAGGCTTTTGGCTCAAATGATTTTTTATTAAGTAAGGAAGTTACTTTAAAATAAATAATAAATAGAGAGGAAATTAAGCTGAATAAGGTTTTCAAAGTATGTCCCCCTCCACATTGAAAAATCTAGTGCTCCAGAATAACACTAAAATTATTATGGTACCCGAAAACAATTCTATTCCTCCGACTTTGTATACTTCTGTTTGTATTCATACGTATTTAGTTGCGTGTGATTGATCAATTCTAACCTCTTGTCCATAAGAAATTTCATATGTCATTAAGTCCTTTCCTAATGGAATTCAGTGACCACCATCTGTAGGCTCAACTACAAATGTAATATCTAATTTTCCTGATTTAATGATGCTAGATTAGTTGATTTGGATGTAATTTGAATCTTTTTAGATGTTTGTTTCGTATGTAATATAATGTAAAAGTAGGGAATACAAAGAAAAATAATATCTAGGACTGAGACGGTAAATTTTTATCCGTGTTCTGTTCTTTCAAAGCGAATGAACCCAATAGAACGGAAATATGAAAAATAAGGCAGCATAGACGCCGAGATTATAATGCAAGACGCAAAAAATCGTACGATAATCCGACTGGATGGTGCTTTTTTGCAGCTTACCATTTGGGGAATTGTCTATTCAGTTATAGGAACAATTGTAGTCGTGCGGATGTTTTTACGGAAAGAAAGATAGTTTTGCTTTTATAAGGAGGGATAAGGTGACTAAGATAAATAATAGAATCTTGTATTTAAGTGGCTATGGTATAGCACTTATTTTGTTTTTATATTTTGCATTGAATGGTTTAATTGCGAGTGTATTAAGCGATTCATTTCCTAATGTAAAATTTATGTTGATTCTAGCCTTAATCAATATCGTTGCTTGGACGGTAGGGTTAGGAATTCGTCGATACATAAATCGTTTCGCTAATGATCAAAGAAAACAGGTTAAAAAGACCTTTTTAGGCATGACCGTATTGAGCTGGATCGTTGTATTAATCCTCTTTTCAATTACTTGATGATCTGTATGAATGGCAGGAGATAAGTGTTGTTAGTTTGTGAAGACAATTTCTTAAACTAAAGAGTGGGTTAATCCAAAAATTATTTAACAACAAAGTAAAAAGACATTCATTTGGAATGTCTTTCAGACTGTAGACAAACTCGAATTTTCGAGTTTGCCTACAGTCTTTTTTCTTATAAAATATAGATTAGATAATTGCTTTTGAAAATAGAGTTAGTTGATTTCCGTTTCGGCGGAAGCTTTCCGCGGGCGTGGCCCAATCCTCCTCGTCGCTGTGCTCCTGCGGGGTATCGGCCGTCACGCTTGTCCCGCAGGAGTCACCGCCTACACTACAATCAACTAGTTTCTAAATATAGGTTGAGGTGATTGGATATGATGTCGAAAAATCAAATAAATGAACGGGATCAAATTGAGATGATTACAATTGAACAACTTGTACCACAGAATCATCTTGTCAGAAAGCTTGAGTCAGCTATTGATTTTTCTTTCATCTATCCACTGGTAGAACCACTGTATTCTACCCTAGGTAGACCTAGTGTAGATCCAGTTGTATTAATTAAAATGACATTTGTGCAATATGTATTTGGAATTCGTTCAATGCGTCAGACAATAAAAGAAATTGAAACCAATATGGCATATCGCTGGTTTTTAGGGTTTGGCTTTCATTCAGAAATCCCGCACTTTTCTACCTTCGGTAAAAATTATGAACGTCGATTCCAAGATACTGATATCTTTGAACAGATTTTCTATCGTATTCTTAAAGAAATTGCAGATAAGGGATTACTAAGTGCTGACCATGTCTTCATCGATTCAACTCATGTAAAAGCCAGTGCGAATAAACGTAAATTCGAAAAGAAGATTGTCCGTAAAGAGACTCGTGCATATGAAGCCAAACTTCAAGAAGAATTGAATCAAGATCGTATCGATCACGGGAAGAAGCCATTTCCACCTGATAAATTTGAAAAAGAAGAAGTGAAGGAAATTAAGCAAAGTACGACAGATCCTGAAAGTGGATACTATGTAAAAGATGAAAGAACCAAACAGTTTGCTTATTCATTCCATGCTGCAGCTGATCGGTATGGATTTATACTTGGATCGATTGTGACACCTGGGAATGTTCATGATAGTCATATGCTTCAGCCACTTGTTGAAAAGATTATGGATAAAGTGAAGAAGCCACTTGCTGTTGCTGCCGATGCTGCTTATAAAACTCCTGCGATTACTAAATTCTTATTTGACCAAGAGATTCAACCTGCACTCCCTTATACACGTCCAAAAACGAAGGATGGATTTTTACGGAAACACGATTATGTATATGACGAGTACTATGATTGCTACCTTTGTCCGGAAGGGCAAGTTCTTAAATATTCGACTACCACTAAAGAAGGTAAACGCCAGTACAAATCAAACCCTTCTCAATGTGCAACCTGTCCTTTGCTTACTCAATGTACGAATAGTAAAGATCACCGGAAAATCATTGAGCGTCATATTTGGGCAGAATATGTAGAGGAAGCGGATCATCTTCGTCATCAAAACGAGACCAAACAAATATATGCGAGACGTAAAGAGACGATTGAACGTGTCTTTGCGGATGCGAAAGAGAAGCATGGTATGCGCTGGACAACCCTACGAGGGATTAAAAAATTGTCCATGCAGGCGATGCTTACTTTTGCTGCCATGAATTTAAAGAAGCTTGCCAATTGGACATGGCAAGCTCCAGAAATGGTCTAAATTATAATACTCGAAGAGTACTTTTGACTAAAATCGGACTAAAAAATACCCAAAAGAATCTCAAAAAATACAAAAGGCTTCCAGAATGTGACCATTCTGAAGGCCTTTTGTCGACAATCTGAAAGACATTCATTTGGAATGTCTTTTTTTTAACAGATATTTTCTTTACTAGCTATATCCTTCACCACATCTTCTAAAGTAAGGCTGCTTAAGACTTTCTCCATTGCTAATTGGGCTGATGTGAATATGGGTTCAATTGTATTTTGGATGTTCTTGCCTACGGGACATTCAGGATTGGGATTATCGTGTAAAGCAAACAACTCGTTTTCCTGTACAACATTCACTGCCTTATAAACATCAAACAATGTAATATCCGATAATTCCTTTGCAAGTTCAGCTCCTGCAACTCCAGGTCTAACGATTACCAATCCGGCATTTTTCAGCATGCCCATAATTTTTCTGATTACCGCAGGATTTGTATTGACGCTTCCTGCTAAAAACTCTGAAGTGCTGACTCCATTTTTGTTTATCTCGATAAGAGCTAATAGATGAATGCCTACTGAAAATCGACTGCTAATTGACATCTTTCTCACCTTTCATAACTAGAGGTAACCTCATAATACACCTGTAATTACTTTTATTACAAGTATATTCATGCTAAATCATCCGTTCAAAATTAATAAATAAAAAGATGACCAAAGTGTTTATTGACAAATAATTTAATTGTAACTATTATAGTTACAGGTAACTGTTTTGGTTACAATTAAACTGTTAGGAGGAGTATTAAATGAAAATTGCTATTATTGGAGCAAGTGGTAAAGCAGGAAGTCTTATTTTGAAAGAAGCGGTTAATCGTGGACATGAAGTAACAGCTATTGTAAGGGATGCTGCAAAACTTGAGGATAAAAACGTATCCATTATTGAAAAAACGATATTTGAGCTTAAAACAGATGATATAAAAGAATTTGATATTGTGGTTAATGCCTTCGGAGCGCCTCTTGGCGAAGAGCAAGTACACGTAGATGCGGGTCATTCTTTAATCGAGGCACTAAAAGATACGAATACAAGAGCTATTATTGTAGGGGGAGCAGGAAGTCTTTATGTTGACGAAAACAAAACACTTACAGTAATGGAAACACCTGATTTTCCAGCTATATTTGTCCCGACTGCTAAAGGACAAGGACGTAATTTACAAGAATTACAGAAGACTTCTAATATTACATGGACATTTATTAGCCCTTCTGCGATGTTTGATGCTGAGGGAAAAAGAACGGGTGCCTATCAGTCTGGAAAAGACAATCTTTTGGTGAATTCAAAAGGTGAAAGCTATATTAGCTATGCAGACTATGCCATTGCAGTATTGGACGAAATTGAAAATCCACAGCATATAAATGAACGTTTTACAGTTGTCGGCGAAGCAGAATAACTAGTTAGAATTGATATAAATTTAAGCGTTAAATGGAGAGGCACCCTTGGATTAGAGGGTGTCTTTTGTTATTGGGTAAAATTTCGAGGAATTATAGAATCTTGTACTCTTTAAAAACAAGTTATTAGAAGAGGAAATGACTGTAAAATAATGATGTAACTTTATGCTTTTTATGTAATAATTACTTGTAGAAATGTGAATTTACAAATCATACGTAGCGGAAGTGGGGATCATTATGGCAACAGGAACACATACAGTAGAAATTCCAACAGATGTACAAGCAGTTTGGGATTATGTCAGTGATCTTGAAAAATGGGCAACAGCAGTACCAGCCTACAAAGAACATGAAATCATTAGTGAAACACAATCTATTTGGACATTTGAAGGTAATGTGAAAGGGATTAAAAAAACAATACGCGCACAGGTAGATATTACCGAATGGAATGAACCTGCCAATATTAAATTCGAACTAAAAGGCTTATCTGATAACTTTACAGGAAGCGGGCATTTTACTGCACAAGAGGCGAATGGTCATACAACAATGACATGTACAGTGGAAGTTCATGCAGGTGGATTATCAGGTGCGATGTTAACTCCTATTATTAAATGGGCGGTTCCGAAAGTAGCATCCCGTTTAACAGAATCAATTGCACGTAAAATTGCGGTATTCTCATAGTTTTATTTTGGAGACTTGCTCGCAAAACTAGGTGGGTAACCAAGGTACTAATATTTTTTTATACGAGTAAAAAGGGGGCTGTCACAAATGGACGGTCTCTTTTTTCGTTGAGCTACCCATTAAGAAAAGGGGGAGTGGAGTTAATCAATTTAATCTTTTCGTTATGGTCTAATTTTATAAATAATTTAATATTGACAAAATTTAATTTAGAGATAAAATAAATATCAATTAATATCTGCATAACGAAGATTTGTTTAACGCATTTCGGAGTATAAGAACAAAGGCTATGATAAGAAAGAGTAGCAATCATGTAAACAAACAGAAAGTTACCGGTTGATGAGAGGTGCATGTTGAACGATTGTGAATACATCTTGGAGCTGTGTACCGAATAGGATTCCTTAGTAGGCTACACCGGTTGGGCACCCGTCATCATGTGCTAAAAGTATCGTCAAATGACTGTACTTTCAAAGGTAAGTAATGTGAATTACTTATAAATTAAAGGTGGTAACACGAGATGAATCGTCCTTTTGGCTAAGCCAAAAGGGCGTTTTTTTTTATCCCTTTCTTCTTATAGAGCTTGCCATATTAGAAATAATATTCCAAGGAGATGTTAGTATGTTGGTAAAACCTGAAGAACAGCTAAAAATCATTATGAAGGGTGCGCAAACAATTGTAGACCAAGAAGAATTACTAGCAAAACTAGAAAAATCCTATAAGTCCCAAAAGCCTTTAACGATTAAATTAGGGCTGGATCCATCTGCTCCGGATATCCATTTGGGGCATGCGGTTGTCTTAAGAAAAATAAAACAAATGCAAGATTTAGGCCATCATGTCGTGATTATCATCGGTGATTTTACAGGGCGTATTGGGGATCCGACCGGAAAGGCAAAGGGACGTGTGGCTTTAAGTGATGACCAAGTTCAAGCAAATGCGAAAACATACTGTGAACAAATTTTCAAAGTCTTAGATGCGGAAAAAACAATTGTACGGTTTAACAGTGAATGGCTCTCCAAACTAACATTTGAGGAAGTGATTAAATTAGCGGCAACTACTTCAGTTGCAAGAATCTTGGAACGTGATGATTTCCAGAAACGCTACAACAATCAAGTGCCAATCGGTATTCATGAATTTTTCTACCCACTTATGCAAGCATACGATTCAGTAGAGATTAAGGCGGATATCGAATTAGGGGGTACGGATCAAACCTTTAATGTATTAATGGGGCGAACACTACAAAAGCATTGGGAATTAGAAAAGCAGGTAGCCATTTTTATGCCTTTACTGGAAGGTCTTGATGGTGTTGAAAAAATGAGCAAAAGTCTTGGGAATTACATTGGGGTAAATGAGTCGGCAGAGCGTATGTTTAAAAAGGTGATGGAAGTACCGGATCACCTAATCATAAAATACTTTGAGTTAGCGACGGATGAACACCCAGAAGAAATTGAGAAAATCAAAGCTCTTATGAAACAAGGCACAAACCCAAGAGACGTAAAATTAAAATTGGCCGAAATTATTACAAATTTATACTGTGGAGAAGAGGAAACGAAAAGAGCGATTGCCTATTTTAAAGCTGCTTTTAGTAATAAAGGAATTCCTGAAGATATTCCGGAATTATTAATTGAACTTGGAGCGGAGACGGTTCAAGATATTATTCCTCAACTTGTTGAAAAAGGGCTCGTAAATAGCAAAAGTGAATTTTTGCGGTTGATGAAACAAAATGGTGTCCAGCTCAATAAAGAAAAAATAACTGCAGATGATTTAGACCGTGTTCTCATGAACGGAGAAGTACTGCAAATTGGCAAAAAGAGATTTATACGTCTAGTAAAATAGGGGAATGATTAAATTAGTTAGTATGGAGCGATTGCATAGTTAGTGCAATCGCTTTAATACTAACAGTGTGTTGACCCAGAGGAGTCACGCTATTTCTTTTTGACTTGCATCATGATTTTGGTTACGTATTCCTCCGTATGGTTCTTTACAACGGTGTCATAAATATACTCTTCAAAAACATAATCTCCCAAGGTCAGGTTTAACTTTTCCATTTCTGAAAAAAATCGCATATAGGTATTGGGAATGGTTTTTTCATCCCCAATATGATAGCCAATGAGAAAATCTCCCTTTACTGCTTTAAAGTAGGGATGTCCTTCCTTTGGATTGGGTTGCTCAATGTATAAGTAGCTATAGTTGGAGTATTTACCCTGTATGACTTGCTCGCGTTCCGTAATACTCCCAATAGGGTATCCTGAATCAAGATGAGCTACATTCAATTCTTCGATAAAATCTGAAATGACTTCTACAAATTCTTCATCCGATATATTTTGGAATTTTCTACTCAAATACAATGTTGCTTCTGGTAATTGCTCTAGGGTAATCTCATTGAAAGCTAGCGTGGAAGCTTCTTCCATTAATGCTATTTTCGCCTCAATCATTTTTTCCTTCGCTTGAATCTCTTGACGTTTTTTCACAATCTCTTCTTTTTGTTGATACATTAACGACAAAAATCTTTCAGGCGATTTATGCTGCATATATTGTTGGATATCGTTAAGCGACATCCCAAGATCCTTTAATAAATCAATAACAAAAAATAATTCTAGTTGGTTAATCGAATAGTATCGATACCCGTTATCCTTTTTCAATAAAGGAGTTAAAAGCCCGATTTGATCATAATAAAAGAGGGTTTGTTTGTTCACCTTACAAAGCTTCGCAAATTCACCTGTTGTTAAATATTTGCCTTCTTTTTTACTCAATTTTTACAACACCACCCTTGACTATATAGTTACTATATACAATAGGATAAGACTTGTAAATAAACAAACAAAGCGAGTTTGCTTTGCTTTGTTAAGGAGAATGAAATAAATGAAGACACAGAAAATTACCTTGGGATTATTATTGATGAATTTATTCATTGCCTTTTTGGGGATTGGCTTAGTAATTCCAGTTTTACCTACATTGATGACCGAGTTAGGCATAACGGGAACAGTCGTTGGTTATTTAACGGCTGCATTTGCCATTGCCCAATTGATTATCTCGCCGTTTGCAGGGAAAGCTGCAGATAAATTCGGCAGAAAAATTATGATTGTTATTGGTTTGTTTATTTTCGGTATTTCCGAATTATTATTCGGGCTCGGAAAAGAAATCGAAGTATTATTTATCTCACGTATTTTAGGTGGTATAAGTGCAGGATTCATTATGCCAGCTGTTACAGCTTTTATTGCGGATATTACAAATTTAGATAATCGCGCCAAGGCACTGGGGTATATGTCAGCGGCCATTAGTACCGGATTTATTATCGGGCCAGGCATTGGAGGATTTCTTGCGGAATTTGGGACTCGAATTCCATTCTTCTTCGCAGGTGGTCTTGGTATCATTGCAGGATTACTTTCAGTTCTACTATTAAGAGAACCTAATCGTATAGAAGAAACTTTTGAACAGGACGAAGATGGTAAGGTGGGCATCCAACGTATTACGGCTCCAAAATATCTGATCGCGTTTATCTTAATTTTTATTGCTTCATTTGGTTTGGCGGCTTTTGAGTCGTTCTTTAGTTTATTTGTCGATCATAAGTTTGCGTTTAAACCTTCTGATATTGCGATAGTAATTACAGGGGGAGCAATATTTGGAGCAGTTGCACAAGTGATACTATTTGATCGACTTACGCGCATATGGGGAGAAATCAAACTGATTCGATACAGCTTGATATTGTCGGCAGTCCTTGTCTTTTTAATGACCGTTGTACACTCGTATTTCTCTATTTTACTTGTTACATTTATTGTTTTTGTGGGATTTGATTTGTTCCGACCTGCTGTGACATCCTATCTATCGAATATAGCTGGGAACGAACAAGGCTTCGTTGGTGGCATGAACTCGATGTTTACAAGTCTGGCGAATATCAGTGGGCCAATAATAGGGGGGATGTTATTTGATGTAGATATTAACTACCCATACTATTTTGCGACGATAATTCTTGTACTAGGTATCGTTTTAACAATGTTCTGGAAGAAGCCTGTAAGTGTTTTTTCTACTAAAGCGAAGGCGAAAACAGTGGAACTTTAATATATGAACAAAGGCGTTAATCCAAACCGGGATTAATGCCTTTTTTTAAGTGGTAATCCATTTCAATTGTACTTGCAGAGGAGTTTTAATCTTCTAACTTTTAAGGTTTTTTTAAGGTACATCCTTAATAATTAAAATCGAGTTAAGACAGTTAATACAAAATCTATTTGTTGAATGAAGTTAAACAAAAAATCTTATAGGTGGCAAAATCAAATGAAAAAAATTTCTACAAAGATTATCCTCTTATCATTATTAAATTCGGTATTGGTAGCAGTTATCAACGTAGCTGCATCGTTGGTTATGAGAAGCAGCGGCAGTGAAGCAGCTGCAACTGATTCTAGTCAAGCTGCTGTACAACAAGTGCAATCGGGATTTATGATTCCCACACCAGTTCTGTGGGGGTTGATTATTTCATTAATCATTGGTGTAGTTTTATCTTACATTTTAGGAAAATCAATCGAAAAGCCGATAGTGAAAGTGACCGAGTTTGCGGAAAAAACAGCGGATTTGAATTTGGCCGATGCAGATGATGAATTAGAAGAATTAATCAATATAAAAGATCAAACAGGCGATATGGCAAGAGCTTTATATGAAACTAGAAAAAAATTAAAGGTCATAGCATCGGAATTACAAATGGTGTCTTTAACTGTGACGAATCAATCGGACAACCTTACTAAAAATACAGGTGAAAATGTGACCGCCATCACTCAAGTAGTAACGACTATAGACCAAATGGCGGCGGGTAACGCTCAACAAGCAGAGACAATGAGCGGCATTAGCACGATGTTATCAGATGTGGTTTCACTAATAGATGAGGTTGCTACAAAAACCTCTGAAAGTGCAGAACAAGCTTATCAATCGCTGGAATCCATCAATGAAGGTCAAACAAGTGTGGATATGCAGACGAGTAAGATGGATGAAACCCTTCTTGTATCCAGTGAAGTGAATCGTTCCATAAATGAACTAAAAGGAATGATCGATCACGTTACGGGGTTTGTTGGGATTATTACTTCCATTGCCGGTCAAACGAACCTACTTGCCTTAAATGCCTCTATCGAAGCAGCGAGAGCGGGTGATGCTGGTAAAGGATTTGCCGTAGTAGCAGATGAGATAAGAAAACTGGCTGAGGAAAGTTCAAGTTCAGCAAGAGAAATAACAGCCATTATTGAAAAGACTTCCGTTATGACAGACTTAGCTGTCACGAATATAGAACATTCAAGTAAATTAGTAGATGAACAAAGAAATGGATTAAAAATCACGGAACAAGCTTTTAATAAGATAAAAAGTATGTATGAAGGAATCGTAGACGGTTTAAAGCAAACAGCAGTAGCTATGGGAACAGTTAACGGGAATTCCAAAACTGTATCTGGTCAAATTCAGGATTTAACATCACAAGCAACAGACTTTGCAGCTAGCACACAAGAAATTTCCGCAACAGGGCAGGAACAGCTAGCATCCACTGAAAGTATAGCCAATTCTGCGAAAGAATTAGATCAATTGGCAATCAAGTTGAATGAACAGATAAATAAATTCAAAATTAAGTAAGGCAGTTCTATCCGGATTATATACATACACTCATGACCTCATTCATAAAGGAGTCGGTTCAATTATTTTTGAATCGACTCCTTTAAATTTTTGGTTAAAAGTCACATTCCATTTCAGTTCTTCTGTAGGCAAAATCATAAGTCGCCTCTAGCATATAATCGCTAAGATTGACTATTTGGCTTGGATCCACACCGAAGTATCTAATTAGGAATTGCATCATATTTTGTCGTTCATTTTCCGTAATCATTTTAACACTCCTTTTATTTGATATATAACAATATATTACTAATGCATCTGATATATAACAGATTGACGCCTAGTTTAAGAAAAAACTTTTCTAATTGGATAATATTGTTATTTTTGAAACTTTTGGTAAATAGAAACGTAAGTAAGGTATGAAAGTTTATAAAGTTTCATGGATAAAGGGAGGAAAAAAGCATGAAAAAACTAATTTTACTCTTAATAGGGTTTTTGCTTTTAGCAGCTATTTTTATTTTTTATCCTGAATTCAAAACAAGAAATTTTGTGGATGCTTTTATCACAAGCTCTGATAATCTGGAGGAAGTTGTACAAGGGATGACCATTTGGGAGGATGGGGAAAACAGCATGGGCATTCTAAAGCAGGATGATGAGCAGTATGATGAAGTACTTTCTGCAATTCGTGATTGGGAAGTAAAGAGAACCCTGTTTAAAGACATGGATCATAATCAGAAAATGTACCAATTAGATATCATCCATGATGTCAAATCAATGGATTCTCTTAACATAATCATCTCAAATGATGGAATGCTTAACATCCGTGGCCAAGAATATGAGCTTGTAAATGGTAGTTCAATAGAAGAAATAATCGAAATAACGAAATAAATGGATGGCACTTTCAGGAGGCCACTGTTAGTGCACCATGAGTGAAATGGGGGTAAAACAATGCAAGAAGTCCTATTATCAATTAAGGATTTGAGAAAAAATTATGGCGCAAAGACGGTATTAAATGGTGTATCTCTTGAAGTGAAAAGAGGGGAAATCATTGGTTATATCGGGCCCAATGGAGCTGGGAAAAGTACCACCATCAAGATCCTGCTAGGCATTGAAAGTGACTACGCCGGTGAAGTGGAAATCTTTGGTCAGGATATTTCAATGGACAACATTGACTATAAAAAGAATATCGGTTATGTACCAGAAATCGCGGAACTCTACGATAATTTAACCGGACATGAGTATTTGACGTTTATCGGTGAATTATATGGTCTTGATTTTGAGCTTGCTGATTATAAGGCCAAAAGGTTAATGGAGCTGTTTGGCATTGGTGAGGTTTATCATTCTCGAATCGCTTCTTATTCAAAAGGAATGCGGCAAAAAGTACTAATTATTTCGAGCCTTTTACATAATCCGGAAATCTTGTTTTTCGATGAACCCATCAATGGTTTAGACGCAAACAGTGTGATGATCTTCAAAGAAATTATGACCCAGCTTGCATCCCAGGGGAAAACCATTTTTTATTCCTCTCACATCATGGATGTCGTTGAAAAAATAAGCAGCCGCATCATTCTTTTGCATGACGGGAAAATCGCAGCAGATGGTACTTTTGATGAGTTGAAACAGTCGAATAAGGAAGGGTCACTGGAGCAGATATTCAACGAACTAACCGGGTTTAGTGAACATAAAGATATTGGGGAAAGATTTGTCTCCGTTGTAGGGGAGATGTGAAGATGCAGGACTATGTCACACTGAAACTATTAGACCGGTTAGAGAAAGTTTTTGCAAGCCTTGGTGTCGATTACAAGGTGATGAGAAAAATCCTACAAGTAAAGCTTACGATGGATGGACGGCGTGTGCCGACGATATTCTCCCAAAATGCCAAGAAGAAAGACAAAGAACCTACTAATCAATATATAAAGTCATTATGGCTATACGTATTATTTGGCTTGATTTTTATTCCGATGATTCTTATGGGCGACAGTTATCTCTTTCAAATGAGCTTTGTTTATGGGATATTTACGTTCTTTATCATGACATCTTTGATTTCGGACTTTTCATCAGTCCTGCTTGATATTCGTGATCGAACTATTTTATACCCAAAGCCGGTTGACCGTAGAACGATTAGTATGGCGAAGCTCATGCATGTCATCATTTACTTATCTTACTTGACGATTGCACTGGTAGGAATTCCTTTGATTGTGGGACTCTTTACGAAGGGAATTTTGTTTTTCATTGTTACTGTTATCAATATCATTTTACTAGCTTTGTTGATTGTTGTGTTTACGGCCCTTATTTATTTCCTCATTTTACGTTTCTTTGACGGGGAAAAGCTGAAGGACATTATTAATTACGTTCAAATTGGATTGTCCCTGGCCATCATGATTGGTTATCAGTTACTTGGCCGTTCCTTTGAACTCTTAAACCTAACCGTCACTTTAAAACTCGAGTGGTGGCAGGTGTTTGTCTTCCCAATATGGTATGGAGCAAATACGGATTTGCTGCTGAAACAGAACTTTGAGCCAGCTACGATTATGTTTTCAGTTTTGGGGCTGCTTATGCCAATCCTAGCCATTTGGATCTATATAAAGCTAACACCTGCTTTCGAACAAAATCTTCAAAAACTTTCTTATCATGGGAAAGCGAAACAACAAAGGAATGGTAAGCTTCGCCAAGCTCTTGTGAAGGTGATTTGCCGTTCGAAAGAAGAACAAGCATTTTTCCGATTTGCCGCGTTGATGATGAAAAATGAACGCGAGTTTAAACTGAGGGTCTATCCATCATTAGGATTTTCGGTTGTCATTCCTTTAATCTTTATCTTCGGTGTATTTCGTTCTGATTTCGAAAATTTAGCGAATAGCAATTCCTATCTATCGATTTATTTTAGTTTAATCATCATTCCTACGATTATGATTGTTCTTAAATTCTCAGGAAAATATAAGGGGGCTTGGATTTATAAAGCAGCCCCATTGGAAAAGCTTGCACCTATGTTTAGTGGGACGGTTAAGTCATTTATTGTTAACCTCTATTTGCCAATTTACTTGCTTCTGAGTATCCTATTTGTTTTCCTATTTGGGACTAGGATTTTGCCGGATTTGATCGTCGTATTTCTACATGCATGCATTTACGCGGTGGTCTGCTTTATGCTTCTAAAGAAATCCATCCCGTTTTCACAATCCTTTGATGAGTTCAATCAAAACGGCACGGGTATCATCATCTTCGGCTTAATGCTGATTGTTGGATTACTTGCCGGACTTCACTACTTAAGTACCTTGTACACTTATGGCATCTATCTTTATTTAGTGGTTGCTATTGTTGGCCTGGTGATTCTTTGGAAACAAGCATTTAAGATAACGTGGGAAAAGATTTATGAGTAAATGAAAACGCTGTTGATTTTAAAATCGACAGCGTTTGTTTTTATTTTATATTAAATGTTTTTTTATCTTTAAAACTTAAGTACGATAGCGAGTGTTCTATTACCTTTTTGGTAACGGGCATAAAGTAATTAAGGATTAACCCACCGAAACAAACCGTTAATAGAGTGCCGATGCCAATTGGTCCACTAAATATCATCGCCATCATCAAGAATACAAGATAAATGAATGTTCTTGAAACAAAAAGATTTGTTCTAGTTAATTCCTGAATGATTAATGTTAAACGATCAACTGGAATAGGGGCAAAATTTGTTTGTAAATAGAAGGCGGTCCCTAATCCTGTAATCACTAAGCCGATCCCAAAACAAATTCCCTTACTGTACCATTGTCCGGGCGTAATGGAATTTTGTAATAAAAAAAGCCACACATCAATACCAATTCCCGTGATAAAGGCTGTTAGTAACCCCAAAAGCTCTGGCCGCTGTCTCTTTAAAATGGAATTGCAGCAGATCAAGACAAAGGCGATGATGATTTCCCAGCTTCCCACAGTAAGTCCCACATTGATGGACAGTCCGACCAAAAGTGCATCAAAAGGTGAAGTACCAAGATCTGATTGGATAGTGAGGGAGATACCAAGGGTTAATAGTAGAATTCCAATGACATAAAATACATATTTCACTTTACCACTAGACATTATTTACTCGACAAATCTTTGAGCATTAAAATATGAGGAATGCCGTCTTCCATAAAGATATCAGAAACAGTACGATAACCAAGTTTTGCATAAAAACCTTCTGCATGCGTTTGCCCATGTAATTTAACCTGTGATGAACCATGCTCTTCTGCAATGTCTTCTAATGCTTTAATAATGACTTTACCGAGACCAAATTTACGGTAAGGCTTAAGGATGCAGATTCGTTCCAATTTACCAATGCCATCAACAAACCGAATTCTTCCCGTCCCAACTGGTTGTTCATTGTAATGGACTAGGATGTGTTCGCAAAGTCCATTTAGAAGATCAAATTGGTCGAACTCATCTTCTAGTGGCACGCCTTGTTCTTTTACAAATACTTCTTTCCTTATGGCAAATGCGATGTCTAAATCTTCATTATTCGTAATACTTTTTACGTTCATTTTTATCAATCCTTTTCATTCATTTGGTTATCGTTATTGTTGCATTTACAACAAAATTGAATTAAGTTTAATATATACTACATTTTGTTGCATTTGCAACAAAATTATAAAATAAGGAGTTCATTATGAAGGAAATTCTTCGCGAAATTGGGATGATTGCAAGGGCACTGGATTCAATCAGCAATATTGAGTTTAAAGAATATGATCTGACAAAAGGGCAGTATTTGTACCTTGTCCGAATATGTGAAAGCCCAGGAATCATTCAGGAAAAGCTAGCTGAGATGATAAAAGTAGATCGAACAACAGCAGCTCGGGCTATAAAAAAACTGGAGAGTAACGGCTTTGTTGAAAAGAAAGATGATGAAACGAACAAAAAAATAAAGAAGCTGTTTCCAACCGAAAAAGGGAAACAAGTCTACCCATTTATAAAAAGAGAACACGATTATTCCAATCTTGTTGCATTAGAGGGATTTTCTGAAGAGGAAGTAGAGTCTATTTTCAATCTTCTTCAAAGAGTAAGAAACAATGTAGAAAAAGACTGGGAATTTGTCAAAAAAGGGAACAAGCGGGAGTACTGAATACAGGGGGCTAATATTTATGACGATAAGAACTAAACAATGTACGATGGATGACTTACAAACACTTCAAGAAGTAAGTATTGAAACATTCAACGAAACCTTTAAAGATCAGAATTCACCTGAAAATATGAAAGCTTATTTGGAAAGAGCATTTAGCTTAGAACAATTAGAAAGAGAATTATCTAACAGATATTCGCAATTCTTATTTGTTTATTTTGATAATGAAGTTGCTGGGTATTTAAAGGTAAATCGTAATGATGCCCAATCAGAGAAAATGGGCGAACAATCGCTGGAAATCGAAAGGATCTATATCAAGAGTCAATTTCAAAAACATGGGCTCGGGAAATATCTGCTAAATCAAGCGATTGAAATAGCAAACGAACTTCATAAAAAGGAAATCTGGCTGGGTGTTTGGGAGAAAAATGAAAATGCCATTGCTTTTTATAAGAAAATGGGATTTGTTCAAACGGGAACCCACTCATTTTATATGGCGGAAGAGGAACAGCTTGATTATATAATGACGAAAACACTCCTATAATTTCTTTATCTGAGTATGGTAGAATATGGTTATGTGAGTCATAATAATTTATACTAAACGATACGTTTTGTACAAAAATGTATTGCTTCTTTTTCTATAAAGGTAGGGGGTGGGGGCTAAAATGCTGATGATGACAGAAAATGTAAAGGGAAAACGATATCGAAAGCTTATTGAACTACTCGCAAGAAGGTGTAATCGTTTTGCCTTTGTGGAGAACAGACAATTAATGGAGGATGAAGCATCCAGGCTAGCCTACGTGGACCAACTAATTGAAACGATTAAAGAACAGCTGATTGAAAGAAAGGTTCAACGACAGTGGGAGACAACAGCCCTTGGCGAAGATACAGCTTATGTTTTTTATTTTCAATTAAATAACGCAACAACACAATTTCTAAAGGAACACTCCGACTCGCTTTTCGACTGGATTACCCCAGAATTACCTGAGGATTTAATGTTTTATCAAGACGATCAGTGCTTATTAGCTGCTTGTTCACACGAAGGTTTCTTCTTGGTTGATGAATCGATATGGAATCTTTTGAATTAAAATCGGGTGATGCTATGAATTTGAAATTAGTATTTTACCCATTAATCGTATTTGTGATCTTGCTGGTTGTTCGGATTTTAAAATGCTCCATGTCACATGAATATTAGAAAAAGGATCTTTTATTTGGAAAAAGGGTACATCCCAAATAATAGAGAAAGTAATAAACGACTAAGTTTCGATGGTGAAGCTGGAGCTGGAGCTATCTTTTATTAATTGGTTCATAGTTTCTTAAAGTATAAGGAATAGAGAAAAGGAGATACCTGATGGGATTTAAAGAAGAATTTAAACGAGAAATGCGCAATGCTAAAAATGATGCGGCAAAAGAGGTCGACAAATATTGGGCCATTCATTTTGAAGGACATAAAATAGAGATACATAATAAGTTGCTGGAGGAAACTTTGCTTGTCGATGGTCGTGTTATTGCCAGCAAAAAACGCCAATCCATCTGGTCACACTTGGCTCCGTATTCAACATTGTCGGGTTCATTTCAAACTGAAGACGGTAAGCATCATAAAGTGCATGTGAAAATAGGTGGGATGGTCCGTTTAAATATTACAGTGAAGGTTAATGGACAAGTAATTTTGAAGGAAGCAGTAAAGCTTGAGTTTTTGCCATGGACAAACAAAGAATTTATAGTTCCATATCTTGAGCAGCAGATACGAGAACATCAAAAGATGATGCATTCAGATTTACCCGATGATGCTTATTTAGTCGATGAAAATCACCCAAAGCTGACTCCAGGGTTATCTGATCGGTTAATTTCCGAAGGAGTGACTCCATTCTATACAAAAAAACTCCTCAAATTATTTATGGAGCAAGTAGAAAATCCAACGAATCAAACACGAAAAGCAACCTATGAAAAAATTAAAGACGAGAAGGTAATTAGCTATTTCCAAGAGCTAATTGAACTGTTTGTGCAAGAGGAAAAGAATGAGCAGCGGGTGCAGCAAGAAGCAATCTGGTTGCTTGAACACGCAGCCCATCGAGAAGTAGTGAAATTTGCCATTATTATTCTAGGGTGCACGAATTGTGAGGGCTTAAAGGAACGGCTACAAATGCTTGCTTTACACGAAGAATTTACAGGTGTCGCTCTTTTTGCATTGAAAAATGGGACAAGCAATGCGAATGATGCAATTTGGCAAATCGCCAAGTCAGTGAATGGCTGGGGAAAGATTGAAGCTATTGAGTTTTTAGAGCCTGATACAGAGGAAATTCGACTTTGGTTTTTAACGGAAGGTACACAAAATACTGTCATGAACAGTTACTCTTCACTAACTTGTGCTGAAAAAGGGAAGCTCGATATACTGCTGCATGAACCGGATATCTCAGAAGAGTTATTTATCGGTGCAGGTGAAATTATTTTAGGTCTATTGGGAGAAGCGTCGCATCAAGCAATTGATGGATATGAATATGCTGGACAGGTGTTCATGCGATATACCTATCATGCGAAAACACATTATAGGAATCTGGAGCAATTTTATATCCTGACTCAAATAGCTGAGTATATGGACGAGAGTGATGAAACATGGGAGGAACGATATGCCACAAATTGGCGGCCTCATGAACGACATGCCGTACAGGAGGCAATTGAAGAAATTGCGAAAAACCCACTTTGGGTACAGCAAGCATGGGCAATCCTCCATTCTGAAGAAACAAATGATATAAAGGCATTAGCGGTTGCCCAGCATTTTAAATTGGACATCACAGAGCTGTTGTTGGAAAAGCTAAAAAAAGAGCCCAATAATTTAGCGTATCATCTGGCTATTATTGCGACACAAGATCAAAAAGTGATAGAAGCACTAGTTGCATCAATGGATCGTTTTGACTCATTCGAAAATCTAACAGAAGATGAACACTATATGATTATTACTTTATTAGAGGCATTAAAGGAATTTGAGGGTACGGGGCTTCATTTTATTGAAAAAGGTTTACGTTCAGGGGATCCAAGTATTCAATATTTTGCTTTAAGCACTCTTGAAGTACAAGACAAAATGTATTGGCAACCGGAACTAGTCGAAGGAATCAAAGAAATTGCCAGTAAGTCAAAAGATAAAGAGAATCGTGAATTAGCAAAGGAACTAATATCTTAGGAATCATCCTATGCACTGAAAAAAGTCTAGTAACCTTTAGGCTGGCTTCCTCGTAGCGAAGCTGTCGCCATAAGTCTATTGTTGATAATATTCAAAATTTTAATTGACAAACTTAAATAAATCGATAGAATTGTAAATAATCAATATTTGCATAACGAAGATTTGTTTAAAACATCTCGGAATATAAGAATAAAGGCTATGATAAGAAATAGTAGCGATCATGTAAACAGACAGAAAGTTACCGGTTGATGAGAGGTGCATGTTGAACGATAGCGAATTCATCTTGGAGCTGTGTACCGAATAGGATTCCTTAGTAGGCTACACCGGTAAAGCACCCGTCATCATGTGCTGAAGTATCGTCATTTGGCTGTACTTACTAAGATAAGTAATGGAAGTTGCTTATGAATTTAAGGTGGTAACACGAGTAGAATCGTCCTTTTGGTTAATCCAAAAGGGCGTTTTTTTTATCTTTTTTTCTTATTGAACGTGCAATATTAGAAGTAGATTCAAGGAGGTAATATTGATTGAACAAGGTTGATAAAAGCAAGAAACTGCAACGAGGTTTAGAAAATAGGCATATTCAGTTAATAGCACTTGGAGGTTCCATCGGTGTAGGACTGTTCTATGGCTCAAGTGCGACCATTCAAATGGCTGGCCCATCTATTTTATTGTCCTATTTAGTAGGGGGATTGGTGATTTTCACCATTATGAGGGCGCTGGGAGAAATGGCAGTAGAGGAACCGGTGTCAGGTTCATTTAGTACATATGCAAATAAATATTTAGGTCCATTTGCAGGATATCTAACTGGATGGACGTATTGGTTTATGTGGATAGTCGTGGGAATGGCGGAAATAACGGTTGTTGGTGTCTATGTAAATTACTGGTATCCGGATGTTCCACAATGGCTGACAGCACTTGTTGTCCTGATTCTCATTACATTGGTCAATCTAGCAAATGTAAAAGCATTTGGAGAGTTTGAATTTTGGTTTGCGATGATTAAAATTGTCGCCATTATCGGAATGATTGTGCTTGGTTTAGGCATCATCTTACTGGGAATTGGAAATAGCGGTCAGCCAATCGGGTTTGATAATCTGTGGATTCATGGTGGCTTCATGCCAAATGGAATAGAAGGTATTTTATTGTCATTGGTTCTTGTCATGTTTTCCTTCGGTGGAGTAGAATTGGTCGGAATTACGGCTGGAGAGGCAAAAAATCCGCAAAAATCAATTCCATCGGCGATCAATAATGTCGTCTTTCGAATATTAATTTTTTACATTGGTGCATTAGGCATCATGATGATTTTATATCCATGGAACGAAATTGGGATGAATGGCAGCCCATTTGTATTAATCTTTGATAATGTTGGAATACCCGGAGCTGCCCATATTATTAACTTTGTTGTCATAACAGCAGCATTGTCGGCTTTCAATAGCGGCTTATTCAGTTCAGGAAGAATGCTATACAATTTATCGCTTCAAAATAACGGGCCAAAGTATTTCGGCAAACTATACAAGAATGGAAGTCCAAGACGTGGAATCCTGTTTTCATCACTCTTTTTATTAGTGGCAGTCGTCTTGAATTATATTGTTCCTGAAAAAGTATTCTTGTATATCTCTGCAGTCGCAACGGTTGCGGTGATTACCAGCTGGACTATCATTTTAATAACACAATTGAAATTTAGAAAATCCAAAACTCAAGAGGAAGTCGAAAAACTAAAATTCAAGGTGCCTTTATATCCTATTACAACTTATTTAGCATTGATCTTTTTAGCATTTGTCATCGTCTTAATGGCATTTATACCGGACATGCGAGTTGCACTATTTGTAGCACCAATCTGGTTTATCATTCTTTACATCGGATATAAAATGAAATCAAAATAATTCTGCAAAAGGGCCCATCTTAAAAAGTTTGTGATGGTGAAGTGATTGCAAGAATACTTATTATTGTGGATATTGATTAGAATCTTAAAGCTTTGCTTATGTATCGTTGACTGTCCTTGTGGTTTGATAGGTAGGCTGGTACATTAGCAAAGTAAAATAGTTTCACTATTCGCGAGACGATTCTTGAAAAATAAGGATTGTCTCGTATTTTTAAATAAAGGAAACAGGTCAAGAGGAAGTGGATAATTGCTATATCAGCCTAAATGGAGTAAAGCAAAGAAACGTTTAAAGAGTTTGGTTTGTGAACCCTTGCGTTCAAGAGTTGATTTTCAAGTCATTAATTATCGTAAAGCTCATGACCAATTAGGACGAGCGGTAATTACTGTCGATAAACAGGAAAAACTAAGTATGTGTACAATTACAGCTGAAAGACAAGAGTATTACCGAAAAAGAAAGATTAGGCTAGAATCGAACAATTTCGACTTTGAGCATGTTGAGATTAATAGAGATATACAGGAGCAAGCACATCAACAATTAAAAAAAGAAGGCATCTATGGACAATACGATTTCTTTACGGCACTAGAACTATTTTTCAATTCGCCAATTGAAGTCTCTTTAAACTCTTCAGATAGTCTGATTAAAATACTCTGTTTGTTAGACCGACGAGTGGGAAAAAGAACCTTACGAAATATGAGAGAAGCGATTTTAGAAGAACGTGAAGTAGTAAGATATTTTTATCATTTACGGTGTCAGGCAGAAAAAATAAGTGTCTCCTAACTTTGTTCTCTAAAATAAGATTTAATTGGCAGATTCCATTATTTGTACAGGAAAACCTGCAAGTGATCATATCGATCAACTGTTGCTAACAGGACATCTTTAATTTCTACTTTATATGTGGATGCAATACTATTTTTCAGCCAATCCTCAGTAAACTTTGAGTTGCTTAATTCATGCTTATCAATTTTTCCTTCTTTAATAATGACGGAAGGGAGGGAAAATAGTTCAGGTGCTAGCTTCATATCTGCTCGCGTGGGAGTTTGGTGTTGCGGATATAAAAAACTTGAAATAGTTCCGTCCGGCTCCCATAATGCGAGTGCAACTTTTTGAATATCCTCTACCTTTTCTTTTCTTAGTTCTGATAAAAGAAAGTCAACAGAAATCCTTACCTTTCGTAAGTTGGCGGAAACGATTTGCCCATTTTTAATAAGTGGAATCGGAGAAGGGTCCATAAAATGTCGAAACGGTATCCATTTCAGACTCAAATATACCCCGCATAAATACAAAATGATTAAAACTGTCAAGGTAATCATGGAACCTGTTAACCCTAATCCTTCATCAGACAGGGGATGAGCAATAATATTACCAAGAGTTATCGCCATAGTAAAATCGAGTAACCCCAGCTGTGCAATGGAACGCTGCCCCATAATTTTTGTCGCAAAGAGTAAAAAGAAAAAAGTAATGACCGCTCTTAGAATCCATTGAATTGCGGTAAGCGATTCTTGCCCATAAAAGAAGTCCACAACAATACATCCTTCCTCATTAAATCTTCATATATTATCTCCTATCACATCATTGTTATGTATTAGTCTCAAACGGTTATTTGCCACGCGCATCGACTAAAAAATTAATTCCACTTGTAGGCGCAATTCAGCAAGAAGAATTGTGCTTTTTCTTTTGGTAAAGCAAAATAGTTGAGCAACTATTAAAGGATATTTTTGTAAGATGCTTAAAGGTGAACTTACAAAAATGTAGCGTTTAGTCAAAAGGGAAATTTAAGAATATCAATATTAACTTAGTTCTTGACGTTTGAAATTTTTAAGCGTACTATATAAATCGTAATCATTACTATTTACGGAGAGTGAAAATTATGAGAGTAAATATTACTTTAGCTTGTACAGAAACTGGAGATCGAAATTATATTACGACTAAAAGTAAGCGTAATAACCCCGAAAGAATTGAACTGAAAAAATATTGCCCACGTCTAAAGCGCGTAACGCTTCATAGAGAAACAAAGTAGTCCTTAAAAACATCTTTATAAGAATTTAAGCTTTTACAGTTAACTTCTTATAAAGATGTATTTATGAGACTTAAACTAAAGATTTTTTAGATAGATACCGATTGGAGTCTATTAGGAAATCCGTTTAATTTGTAGGAAGTGAGACAGTAGGAAAAAAACGTAGAGATAATAATTTTAAATGAACTTAGAAATTCTACAAATAAAAAATAGAAATATAGAAGAGGTATTAAAATGAATAAAATCCCTGTTACCGTTTTAAGCGGTTACTTAGGTGCCGGAAAAACCACTATTCTAAATAATTTATTGGCAAATCGAGAAGGAAAGAAAATCGCTGTAATAGTTAATGACATGAGTGAGATTAATATTGATTCACAATTAATCAACGAACAAGGGTTTTCACGTACAACAGAGAAATTAGTGGAACTGACTAATGGCTGTATTTGCTGTACATTGCGTGAGGATTTACTTATTGAAGTAGAGAAATTAGTAGAGCAAGGTAATATTGATTCTATTGTGATTGAATCTACAGGTATTAGTGAGCCCATTCCTGTGGCACAAACATTTAGCTATATTGATGAAGAAACAGGAATTGATTTAACACCATATTGTAAACTTGATGCCATGATAACTGTAGTTGATGCAAATCGCTTCTGGGAAGACTATGAAAGTGGAGAAACTTTATTAGAAAGAAAACAAACGGATGATAAGAATGATCAGCGTGATGTTTCCGATTTATTAATTGACCAAATAGAATTTGCGAATATCATTTGTATTACTAAATCTGATTTAGTTACACCGGAGTATCTGGATACATTAAAAGCTTTTTTACTAAGATTAAATCCAGATGCAGAGCAATATATTGTTAATAATGGTGTAGTTAATAGTGATTTATTATTAGAACGTAATTTGTTTGATTTTGATAAGGCAAGCCAAGGTGCTGGATGGATTAAAGAACTGAATGAAGAACATGTCCCAGAAACAGAAGAGTATGGTATTTCATCTTTTGTATATCGTAGAAGACGTCCATTCCATCCAGAAAGATGGTATCAATGGCTAGATAATCTGCCGGCAGAAATAGTGCGAGCGAAAGGGTTTTTCTGGTTAGCAACACGTACGATGCCTGGTATTATCTCCCAAGCTGGTTCATCGATACAATTTCAAGGTGCAGGCGAGTGGATTGTCGATTTACCAAAAGAGGAGCAAGAGATTGAATTGAAAAATGATCCAAGCCTAATTAACCGATGGGATGCCAAATATGGAGATAAACTGACTGAAATTGTACTTATTGGTATAGATATAACCCGAGAAATCATAGAGCAGCAATTAGACAAATGCTTATTAACCAATGAAGAAATGAAAAGTGATTGGACAAAGCTAAAAGATCCATTACCTAATTTTGTTATAGCAGATTGATTAAACTATAATGATAGATACGTGGTTTATTATCAATTTTATATAGTAGGATGATTGCTTAATGATAGCGTGCATCCTACTTTTTACTTTTATAGCCTAGTATTCTTCTTATTGAGCAGTTAGAATTCTACCGAAGAATAGTTCTCTTTTCCTCATCAAGACTAGTTTCAAAAATACTAATTGGACTTATATCCTTTGCCAATAATTCCTGGGTTGAAAAAGGGGTATTCTGTGGGTGTTGTATACCCACAGAAACCCCATCCACTGATAAACATAACTGTTTATTTATTTGTTTGCTCTGTGTATTGTTTGAAATTATCTAAAATCGCCTGCCAGCCCTGTTGTTGAAACTCAATTGGATGTTCAGTTTCAGCGTCAAACGTTTCAGTTACTACAGTTTCGTTTCCTTTACCGTTAAAGGTGATTTTAACTTTTCTTCCATCTCCCATTGTATAAGAAATCACCTCGTGTAAGGTTACTTCATCGTAGATTCCGCCAAAATCAAACCCCGCACTCCCATCTTTCGCTTCCATTCTTGAAACGAATTTTCCACCTGCTCTAAGATCATTCTCAGCGAATGGTGTGTGCCAATCATCTGAAGGGCTGTTCCATTTTTTAATATGATCTGGCTCTGTCCAATGTTCCCATACTTTTTCCACCGGTACCTGAACAACTGCTTTTACTGTAACTTCCTTAAATTCTCCCATTTTTACCCAACCTTTGTCATGTAGATTTTTTTAGTGATTTGTTTCCTAAGATAAATATACAGCATTTTCATAAAATTCTAATAGAAAGAAGATTGAAAAAAGCAAAAACAAACTGTGCCAAAAGGATAGTTCAATCAAGAGGTATTATTTTAAATTCTTTAAAGTGGAAATGACATTGTTATAAAAAAATCTTTCCCATTTAGCTAACAAACCGTACCCGTTTTCACCACGTTGTATTTTAGTTTCGTGGTTTTTATGAAATTTTGCTATTCGTTTATTATGACTTTTATGCCATTGATGGAGAGCTGCTTGTTTCATTTTTATTCCTCCTCCGATTATGCCCATAATTATATCTCTAGGATGGATAATTACAAAGTTAATTTACCCAACAAGTTTTGACAAAAAGAACCAATATCTATGGGGAAAATGAAGTATCGAAAAGGAAGGTGCGTTATTGGGAAAAGAACGCGGAAGAACCATGTCGTATTGCGTAGAAAATATTTAGTAGCCATTCCATAACTTGGCGCATTTCCTTGGGGGAAGTAAAATTTATATTAGTTAATAATGCGATCGAACCTTTTAACAAAGAAGGCCGATTAGTGGTCTTGACCTTGGAGTGTACTCCAATGATAGGATGTTCTTAGGAGGGATGTAGTGGTGCAGATTAAAGAATTTGCTTCAAAGTATAGGCTAACGACTGATACGGTCCGTTTTTATGAAAAGGAAGGAATGATTTTTCCTACTCGACTAAATAATGGCTATCGGTTTTATGATGAAACATGTGAAAAATCGATTAAATTTATACTTGTGCTCAAACAATTAAAGCTTTCATTGCAGGAAATTAAAATGTTACTCCTATTGGACAATAGAGAACCTACTAATGAATGTAATGGAGAATCAGTAACATTATTTCAAAGTAAAATCTCTTATCTAGAAAGCAGAATTGAATTTTTCAAGGCAGCTGTTCAAGCATTGCAAACAGTATCTGGGCTAATGGAAGAAAGGAAATATCTCGAAAATAAAGAGAAACTGGAACTTTTAGTGGAAGAAATGTATCAAAAATTGGAAGGGGAAATTAAAGTATATGTCCCTTCGTAAATATATATATTTCGAGTACGCAATCGGATTTATTATCTGTCTTTTACTTTACATACACCTAGAGTATTCCATACTGCTATTTATTTTATTTCTATTAGTTCCTGATATAACAATGGTTGGTTATCTCATGAATCCTAAAATAGGGTCTATTTTTTATAACCTAGGGCATAGTTTAATTATTCCATACACTCTATTCATAATAGCGTTTCTCACAGATTCCTCCAGCTTGCTGATGATTGTCATTATATGGCTTGCTCATATTTATATGGACAGATCAATAGGCTTTGGACTAAAATACAGCAATGCTTTTAAACACACACATCTACAGAAAATCGATTGATTGACTTAGAGTGATCCAACATTACAAATCAAACTATTCTTCCAATCGTTTCCACTAGGACAGACTAGTTAAAAAAGTATTTGATTTTTCTACAATCAGCTACAATGCTTCACTATTAGGCACAACAGAAAATGCTATTTTATTATAAGTTTTTGAAATTCAATCAAATCAATTATTAAAAAGGATGTGTATCATGCCAATTAATTCTTTTGAAAACTATCCGATGAGCTGGAAGCCCTCGATTAATAAAACCGAAAAGCCTATATATCAAGCACTTGCAAGGCAATTGGAGAAGGATATACTTGACGGAGTTTTGCTGCCAGGAACAAAACTTCCTCCACAAAGAGAATTGGCTGATTATTTAGATTTAAATCTGAGTACCATATCAAAAGCTTTTAAGGTATGTGAGTTAAATGGATTGATCTGTGCATCGGTTGGAAGTGGGACGTTTGTATCGTATGATGCTTTATCAAATGCGTACTTGCTTGAAGATACAAAGCCGCAGCATTTAATAGAAATGGGCGCAACACTTCCAGATAATGCTTCCTACGAGCCATTGTTAATCCAACTAAAAAGTATGCTGCAAGAGACAGATTACGAAAAATGGTTTGGATATGGTCGGACTGGTGAAAGTTTTTGGCAAAAGGATGCAGCTAAAAAGCTAATCCGTAGAGGTGGGTTCGAAACAACCATAGAACACATCTTATTTGCAAATGGAGCTCAAAATGCAATTGCTGCTACACTAGCAAGTCTTTGTAAGCCCGGTGAACGCATTGGGGTTGATCAACATACGTATCCTGGCTTAAAAACTGTTGCAGCGATGCTTAATGTACAAACAGTACCAATAAAATCAGAGAACTATGAAATGAGTCCAACTTCTTTTGAATATGCATGTAAAAATGAAAGTATTAAAGGCATATATTTGATGCCGGATTATCATAATCCTACAGCTTCCGTCATGTCGATTGAGAACCGAAAAAAGATTGCTGGCATTGCCAAAAAGTATAATCAGTTCATTATTGAGGATGGATCTTACCATCTTCTCAATAATGAACCGCTGCCAGCAGTAGCATCATTCGCCCCGGAACAGGCTATCTATATTGCAGGCTTATCTAAAGCATTAGCACCAGGATTACGCTTGGCCTATGTAGCAGTGCCGGGTCAATATAAAGAGCCAATTTCAAAGGCACTTTATAATTTAAATATAACAGTTTCCCCGTTGTTAGCAGAATTGACAGCACGTACAATTGTATCTAACCAATTTGAAGTCTTAATAGAGGGGCATCGAAAACAAACCATTCAAAGAAATCAAATCGTAAATCGATACTTGAGCGAGTATACGTGTTTAGGTGTTGAAACGGGTATCTTTCGTTGGTTGCTATTACCAGGGAAGATTACAGGTGCAGAATTTGAAACGTTAGCTGAGCAAGAGGGAGTACAAGTGTATGCGGCTGAACGTTTTGTTGTTGGTAATAGTTGTCCGGAAAGGGCAGTGAGGATTTCTGTTTGTGCACCAAATACGATACAAGAGCTTGAACAAGGATTAATTATCCTTAAACGGTTATTAAATGAGCTCACTTAATATTGTTTGCCATACAATTGTGATATTGTATGGCTTTTTTGTGCGTGTTATGATATTTCAAATCTTGTTTGAAGTTTAATAGGGATGGATTTCTAGAAAGGCAGGTTGGAATATGGTACAAAAAGATCGTGTGGAAGAGTTAGAAGTCCAAACGACTACGTTGAAAAGCTACGTTCTTTCTTCAGAAAAACAAAAAGCATTATACAAACGTACATTATTTGTTGTAAGTGTTTCACAAATTTTTGGTGGTGCAGGATTAGCAGCAGGGGTTACTGTGGGGGCACTTCTTGCACAGCAAATGCTTGGTACAGAAGCCTTTGCTGGACTTCCCTCAGCGTTATTTACTTTGGGGTCAGCAGGAGCAGCTTTATTCGTTGGGAGACTATCGCAATCGTCTGGACGTCGTATAGGTCTTTCAGCAGGTTTTATGATTGGTGGACTTGGAGCAATTGGGGTCATCATTTCAGCAATGATAAATAGCGTTCTGCTGTTATTTCTTTCTTTACTTGTTTATGGTTCAGGAACTGCAACAAATTTACAAGCTCGTTATGCAGGTACGGACTTAGCAAATAGTAAACAAAGAGCGACTGCAATTAGTCTCACAATGGTTTTTACAACATTTGGTGCAGTGGCTGGTCCGAACTTAGTAAATGTAATGGGCAATTTTGCTCTTTCTATTGGCGTTCCAGCACTTGCAGGTCCATTCATTTTAGCGGCAGCAGCATATATCTTAGCAGGTCTTGTCCTGTTCGTTATGCTTCGTCCAGATCCGTTAATAATAGCAAGAACTATTGAAGCATCCAACAAAGAACAGGATGAGAAAATACATACAACGACTACTGAACAAGTAGAAAACAAAAGAGGCGTTATTGTAGGTGCGACAATTATGGTTCTTACTCAGATTGTAATGGTAGCTATTATGACAATGACACCAGTTCATATGCAGCATCATGGACATGGAGTGGGTGAAGTAGGTCTTGTTATTGGTTTTCATATAGGTGCGATGTATCTCCCTTCATTGGTTACTGGTATCCTTGTTGACAAATTGGGCCGTACTGCCATGGCGATTGCTTCTGGAACTACGTTGCTTCTGGCAGGTTTAATAGCAGCATTTGCTCCGGGAGATTCCATGGTTTTCCTAATAATTGCTCTTTCTTTACTTGGACTAGGATGGAATTTTGGTTTGATAAGTGGGACTGCACTAATTGTAGACTCAACTACAACTTCTACAAGGGCTAAAACTCAAGGTACAGTGGATGTTTTGATTGCACTGTCAGGAGCTGCTGGTGGAGCCATGTCGGGGATAATTGTGGCAGGTTCAAGTTATCTAACCTTATCATTTATTGGAGGAATTCTCTCTTTATTATTAATTCCGGTTATGATATGGTCTCGCGGAGGGCGAAATTAGCAAGAGTGCTTTATAAAAACCTATTTTGAGAGAGTATTTGGGGAACTAAAGAAATTAATAGAAGTAATCTTTACTTAAAAAAATGGCGCATTTCTTCAATAAGCAATATGTCTTTTTTCATTTGAAACAGCTAATAGATTGTCAGTAAAAATCCTTAAAGGAAAAAACTACTTCTGCTATACTAAAAATGCACAACTCAAATAACCTTCCGAAACTAATTTGGAAGGTTTATTTGAAAAGAACTGGTTACAATCTTCGAGAAATCAACTAAAAAGTAATGTGTCAGTAGGAGGAGAACCATGTTTTACTATGAGATCATTTGTAGTAGCTGTAGACAAAAATTCAGACTGGTTGAAGGTTCATTAAAATATAAACTATTCAAGGAAAAAACAAATATGATTTTTCGTTGCGAAGCGTGCGAATCTAAAATACGCATGGATGCTATAAAAAACTTCTTTAGATAGTTTTACTTAATAGATTGTGTAAAAATACACTAAAAAGTAACCGGTAATACAGCCTTAATATAAAAGCCATACTTCCTTTTTGAAGTATGGCACGCTATTATCTTTGAGGCATAATCACATAACCAGTTGCCTTTCTTGATTTAAGAACTTCGATCAGCTGGTTCTGCAAAGAGGTATTGCATGTTACCTCAATAATAACCTCACTTTTGGGGTTCGAAAAAACTTTTATTTTCTTTTTATTTATCACTAATTCGATGATCAATCCTAGGATGAAACCGCCGATTAACCCAATCAAACCCCAGATAATAGGTCCCCAATCCCATACGAAACCATAAATCGTTCCAAGAACAGAAAAAATTGTTGCACTCATCATGGCTCCATCTAAAACACTTGAACCATCGACACGATGTATAGAGTCAATGATATGTATTTGGGAGTCAAGATTTTCAAGAGGTAATGCAATGATATTCTCTGATGGAATCCCCATCTTCTCCATATCATGGATAACGATCTCTACAAAGGATGAATGTTCAAATGTAGCTACTACTTGTACTGTATTGTTTTCATTTTTGCTTATTTGTCCCAAGTTTTCAGCCCTCACTCTTAGATACCGTACCTGCTCAATATCGAACAATGTATTGTTTTCATTTACCGCTACAAAAGCTTGATAGATAGCGAAAGCATATAAAGAAGGTAAAAAGAGGAACCATTGCCAATCTACAATCTCGGTGGCTCTGTCAAAATCACCTAGAAAAGAATACAGCCAGGTACGAACAGCCATAGCCTTATAGCAAACAAATATCCACCAAGCTAATATAAATGTGCCAACAATTGTACTACTAGCATATAATTGCCCCAAGCCAGGTGTAAAAAAGGACCAGATTGAACCAAACAAGGGATTTTTCTTATCAAGGATATTTATGTCAAAATAATTAACACTTGAAGGCGTTACAGGTGCATCTTCAATTTCAGATAGAAGGTGGGCTTTTTTGATTTCAACCGCACATCTGTAACTGTCCCAGATGCTATAAATATAAACAGCTAGATAAAGCAGCGCCCAGTCCATATTTATGATAGCTTTAGCATCTTCGAACCTGCCCAGAAAGGATAAGGCAATGGCCATGTTTAGATGGGACAAATTGTTTACCACAAGCTCCCATATTACTAAAATAATACCGTGCAGGTATTTCCCCAGGTACATGTGCCCGAATCCAGGAAAAGCAGCAGCCCACCAAGCGGAAATCCATGGTGTTCGGGGATATACCGAATTGATTCCCCAAACAGATATTACCCCTTTGGGATAACGAGGTTTTATATTGGCTGACTCAAACTTTTGATGCGGCATTGGGGAGGTTCTCCTTCGGCTTAATGTCTTTCACTAGCATTACCGCTAATTACCTTTTTTATTCAGAAGGTAGCATTTAGTTAAACCTCATTTTGACACATCACGCTGAACCGTATCATAAGTAAGTGCGTTTTTTTCTACGTTTTAAAAATCGAGCTGATAATAATTAAATAAATGACAAGTGTCATCTGTATTTATTGACGCCTGTCGATATTTTCATAAATGCCCTGCAATGTACGATAAAGGTACAGAAATGGAGGGGCATTTATATGAAACGTATTGCATTGATCGATATTTTAAGAGGAATCGCGATTTTGGGGACACTTGGAACGAATATTTGGATTTTTGCCCATTTAGGTGATCTAAAGTATATAACGACTACAGATTTTATGAGTTGGTCGAGTATGGATGATATTCTACGCATACTTGTACTGTTTGCGTTTAACGGTAAGCTACTCGGCATGTTAACGATTATGTTTGGAGTAGGAATGGCGATAAAATACGAGCAATCCATCAGGCATAATAAGCCTTGGGGTGGTATGTATAAGTGGGTGATCGCATTTCTAATGGTGGAAGGACTTCTGCACTACGTACTCGTAATGGAGTATGATGTGCTTATGAGCTATGCAGTCACGGCAGGAATTATTGCTGTCATACTAAAACGCGGGGAACGGGCAATAACGCGGGTGTTATGGGGTGCTGGAGCTTTACATTTAGGAATGCTTGCCCTAATTTTTATCTCAATGTTATTGGGACCGGCGTTTTCGATGGCAAGCTCTCCACAGCTGATTGCGATTTATTCAGAGGGAACATGGCTGGAACAGGTCCAGAATCGTCTCACGAATTTTATGTTCTTTAGAACAGAGTCAATCTTTATTATTCCTTTAAATATATGTTTATTTATTATTGGGATAAAGCTTTTGCGCAGCGGTGCTTTCTCCTTTACTGAGCAAGGTATTGTAATTCAGCGGAAGCTACTCACTTGGGGGCTAGGTCTAGGGCTGCCTTTGAATGCACTGACTTTTGTACCAGGCGGTCTATTTGATTTACCTGTACGTTATTTGTTTGCCCCCGTGCTAGCCTTAGGTTATTTAGGACTGATTGCTTTTGTTGTTCGGACATACAGCACGTGGGGAGTTTGGAAATGGCTAGAGAAAACGGGGCGTATGTCTTTAAGTTGTTATATTCTACAAAACATAACTGCCACATCTATTTTTTACGGCTGGGGATTAGGGCTCGGAGGAAATTTAAATAGTATGGAAATTATAGGTGTTTTTTGTATGATAGTTATAGGACAAATTATTCTGGCAAATGTGTGGTTAGCTAAATTTCCGAATGGACCTGTTGAATGGTTGCGGAAGGGAATGCTGCAGATGATGCAAAGATAGGGGGGCTAGATGCTGGAATGGTATCCTAAAAGTCAGGCAAGCTATTATTTAATCATTGATGTACTGACCGTTCTGCTGTTCAGCTTTATGGTAATCGTCTCGGAGCAGATTCCTTCAATTGTGTTCAAAATTGTAATTATAATTATTTATTTAGGAGCCTATTACACGGCGCTGTGGTATCAGGATAGTATGTTGCTTACTGCTGCTGTGCTTGGTTTTGTTCTTACTGCATATTTGGCCTATTTAGATGAATCACAATGGATATTCTTTCAATTTGCCTTTGCAGATTTTGTCGGGAGAGCTGTCAATCGGCGTATTTTGTGGATTGCTACGTGCATAAACTTTCTCCTTCTTACTATTCTCGTCTGGCGCTACCAGGAAGTACTGTTTTCACATGCACAGTCGATTTTACTGGCGGTTATGCTTTTTATTTTGCTGCTGCCTTGGTTACGCTATTATATTGAGAAATCAAAGCTACTTCAGCGTGAGGTCAAAGAAGCGGAAATTCACATTTCGATGCAGCAGGAACGTCAGCGGATTGCCCGCGATCTACATGATACTTTAGGACATACCTTGACGGTCATAAAAGTAAAAACAGAGCTCGTTTCCAGGCTGACGCCAAACGAGGACCATCAAATTCATAAAGAGCTCGATGATATTCTACTAACAGTCCGAACTGCCCATAAGCAGGTACGTGAGATTATATCGGAAGTTAACTTTTTATCCTTGCATAGTGAACTAGCACAGTGTGAGAAGCTGCTTAACAATGCTGGTATTTGTGTACAGATTGATCATCAGCTTACGAATATCCTGCTATCCAGTGTGCAGGAAACAATGCTTGCCTATAGTATCCGAGAGGCGGTAACAAATGTTGTAAAGCACAGTCATGCAACTGAGTGCAAAATACATCTTTATCAAATAGAGGAACACGTGGAAGCAGCTATTATCGACAACGGAATCGGTTTATTCGATAAGAAATATGGCAATGGATTATTTACAATAAAGGAGCGAATGATGTCATTAAAGGGAAATGCCGAAGTGATTCATGATCAGAAGGGAGTAAAGGTGCTCCTGACTATGCCACGACATACAATTCAGGAGGGAGTTAAATGATTAGAATTTGTATCGCCGAGGATCAGCAGCTGTTGAGGGGCGCTTTAATATCTATTATGGAGCTTGAAGAGGATTTACATATTGCAGGTGAGGCAGCAGACGGGAGAGAAGCATGGACTTTAGTTGAGAAGGAAAAACCAGATGTGTGTATTTTAGATATTGAAATGCCACATTTGTCCGGGCTAGAAGTAGCTACGAAAATACGTCTTCATAATTATCCATGCAAAATCATTATCATGACAACCTTTGCAAGAGCAGGTTATTTACAGGAGGCAATGGATCTCGATATTGATGCATATGTTCTGAAAGATGAGCCTATCGAATATGTAATAGGTACTGTACGTAAAGTTATGCAAAATGAAAGAGTAATCAGTCAGGATCTTGCAGTTGCTTTATTTATGAATGAAAAAAATCCTCTGAATGAACGGGAAATAAATGTACTAAAGCTCGTGAAGGATGGCTATACGACGAATGCAATTAGTAAGCAGTTATTTTTGACTAAAGGCACAATCCGCAACTATTTATCTTTATCCATTCAAAAGCTCGAAGTTGAAACAAGGCAGCAGGCTGTACAAAAAGCAACTGAAAAAGGCTGGATATAATTTATGGTGAGGAGAACCGATTCATATATTGAGTTATTCAAAAATCGGGCGAATTCTTAAAGAAAGAATGCGTCTTTTTTTTATTTAAGTCCCAAATGCAAAGAAATTATAAAAGTAGTATACGAATTATAGCTCAATTTGATTTTAAAATTTCCTTCACAACGAAAAAGGCAGCCAAATAGCTGCCTTAGTCTTTATTATCTATTGAAATCATCCATCCCGTTATTGCGTGGGTCTAACGGATCGTTTGCTGGATTCGTGGTTGGGTCTGTAATGATTGGACTAATCGGGTTATCTACTGTATTGGTAGCAGTGCCTTGCTTCATATCAGTCATTGCATTTTTCATTACTTTTTTAGTATCAACATCTTTGTTAATCGTGGTTTCGTCAATTTTATGATCAAGCTTTTGAAGATACTTGGCTGCAAAATCTTTTCCGCCAAGACCAAATGATAAACCAAACGCCAGAGCAAGTGCACCGAGCGTTAGAATAAACGCAGCATTGACAATCGAAGCGGCAAGGCCGAGCTGGTCAAGTGCCATAAAGATCGAGATGACGATAATGGCCACCTGCGCAACGTTGGCCAGGAATCGATAATGCGGTCCTTGAAGAACGGTGCTGAGCAGTTTCTTGACAAGACTGCCGAGCCACAAGCCGACTCCAAGGATTACAAGTGCTGCAATTACATGAGGCAGGTAGGCAATGACACCTGTAGCCAATGTGACCATGAATTCAAGTCCAAGAATATTAAGAGCTTGCACCACAAACAACAGAACAATAATTACTTCTGCGATATAGCCAATCACCTGGGAGAAGCTTAAACCATTGGCTGCAGCAGCAGACTTGTTTAATCCCATAGCGGAGAAATACGAATTTAATCCAATGCGCGTAAGTAATGTGGAGATGAATTTGCGCACCCATTTCCCAAGCCATACGCCAATTAGCACGAAGAAAATAGCGACAGCGAGGTTCGGCAGCATAGTCAGAACATCATTAAGCATGGCAATTGCCGGTTCGGAAATGCCTTCAATATCCAATCGCTCGAGAGCCGCAATGACCGTTGGAATAAGGATAAGAACAAATATTGTTGTTCCAATTACGGAAGCCAGGCTTGTCCCAGCTAATAGACGTGTTAAGCCAAGTTTTGCCGTTAACTTCTCGCTTCCCATGGCCTGCAGCAAATTCGTTACAATATCACGGACGATTTTTGCGATAAACCATCCTACAAATAATATAAGTGCAGCTGCAAGAAGCTTAGGTAAAAATGCCAGAATACTTTCCAGCATACCAGTGAACGGGCCGACGATGCCGTTAAGGTTAAGGGCTCCTAGTACTGCTGGGAGGAAAAGCAGCAAAGTCAGATAGAAAACAATTGTAGCCACTTGATTCATGATATTGGCAGGTTGCGCCTTATCGTGAGTTAAATTCCATTTACGCAACTTTTCATGAACTTTCAGCGTATTGCCGCTTCTTCTGATTAACATGCTCAGACCTGTAGCAATAAGCCATGCAACTAATAGAATCAGCGCTGCTTTTAGAATGCTTGGCACAGCAGCCATAATGGATGAGAACATGCCAACGAGTGGGGAAGCTATAATATCTAAATCCAGGATATTAAAGAACAAGATAAATACGAAAACCAGCAGTAGATAATAAATAATCTTGCTGATTATTTTTTCAGAAGAATATTTTCTGTTTGCCTGATTAGGGAAAACCTTGTCATCCAGGCTTGTTTTGCGAAGTCCTTTCAAAACTACCTTTTCGATTGCTTTTGCGATTATCCAGCCAACAATTAATACTAATAGCGCTAATAATAAATCCGGCAGTTTGACCCATAGATAGTCAAATCCACTCCAGTAGCGATTATTGTCCAATCTCTTCACTCCTTAAAAGAATTATTGATGGGAATACTTTTCTATACCCACTCCTTTTTGGCGTAAACAGTCAACGGAACAAACCTCGATTTTTTGGTAAAAAGGGCGTCCTATTAAAAACTGATGTTGAGTCAATAAGTTAAATAGTTATATTTTCCAATTGAGAATTAATTTGTTAATCTAATGATGTAGGTTAGATTAATAGATACATAGAGTGAATGGGTATTTATTTTATATAAATTTATTGGGTGGAGGAGCAATTCTGTCTTGAGGTTATTGAAAGTTATTTTAGCATCAGCATTTTTATCATTCACTATCTCTTTAATTGTTTCATTAATAAGTTACACCCCAAAATCAAAAAAAGAACCAGATGTTTACTATTCTTCGACTTCTGAAAGTTTCTTTTTTTCATTGATTTACATCAGCCCTATTTTGCTTACGTTGGGTATAATAGCGTTTATAATCTATGTATTATTGGGGAAGATTAAGCGTTTTTCCAATATCTTTAAAGGGATATTAAGTATAGTCATAGCAGCGTCAATAACGTTTCTAACTTTAACTCTATTGAACGAAAGCAATGAAACCGACGATATTTACTTGATTCCAAATGGTTATGAAGGAGATGTTTATGTTTTCTACAATATAAAAGGAGCACCAATGGTTGAAAAGGAAGATGATATAGAAGTGCATGTTATTAATGAAAAGGGGTATTTCTTAACTTCAAAACCTGATATGGACTATGGCACTGTAACAGATAGATATTATTATGTGGATGAAAAAGGAAATCGAATTTCCATAAGTAACAAATGTGTTAGTTTATTCGGAGCAAGTGGACTGACTAAAACTGTGGGTGATGAAGAATTCGATTTTATCTATACTGGGTTCAAGCTAACAAAAGATAATTGCAGCGATGAATTTATGGCGGAAAGTCATGGTAATGGAGAAAGTGCAGAAAAGATTATTCGTGATATATTGAAGGATCATTATGGAGTGGATTATAAATTATGGATAGATAGTTATTAAACATAAAAAGCAAAAAGAAAAGGCACTACAGAAAATGCCTTCTTCTTGCTTCTTTACTATGATTTATTAAATCATTAATCGAACAGTAATTTATTGACCATTTTTTCTTCGAACAGTTATTGATTCCCCGGCAATTCCCCAATTATCAGTATCCACTTCATCAATGACTACTACAGTTGTTTTAGGGTTTTTATCTAATACATCGACAAGTAATTGTGTGGCTCCATTTATCAGCGCGGCTTTTTTTTCAGGTGTAACGTTTTCATTTGTAATTTTAATATTTACGTATGGCAAAATAATTTCCTCTTTTCATTATTATTTGATTAGGGAGTTTTCAGTTTTTCGATCAAATCGAATACCACCTATAAGAAACAATGCACCAATTATTACCGTGCTAGCTGCTCCAATCAATGCAGCGTTATAACTTTGAGTGACTGACGTTACTATGCCAGCAATTGTTGGCCCTAGCATTTGGCCAGTCGCATATATAGCTGTAAGATAACCAATTACTTTACTGCTATTTGTTGGACTCATTTGACGGGCCAACGTTGTAGCAAGTGTAGTAATTCCCATAAATGTCGCACCAAATAAGAATGCACTTAAAAATAGACTAGTTTGAGAGGTCCAAATTACAGGAAGGGCAATGCCAATAGCTTGAAGAGCCATTGAAAAGACTAAAGTTTTTACATAACCCATTCTTTTAGCGAGTGTTGACCACATAATACAGGATGGAATTGCACCTAATCCAACAACAATCCACACTATAGATGAATCGAATCTAAAGTCCGTTGTGTTTTCTGCAATCGACACGATAAATGTACCTGTTACAATATAGCCTAAACCTTCCAGTCCATAGGCAATCATTAACCACGTAAGCCATTTAAAGGGGGGGACCTGTATTTCATCTACTTGCTCTTGCGTTTTTATAGATGTGCTTGTCGTATCTTGGAGCCACAACCAAACAAAGAAAGTAAGTATGATACTAACGATGGCTAGTCCTACCCAAACACCTTCCCATCCAAATAAACTGTTTAATCTCGGTATAAAGAGGGTTGAAAAAAAGATACCAACCCCCACTCCTGAATAAAAATAGCCTATCCAGTTTGTTTTACCAGCAGTAGATAGTTTATCTAAAACAATACTGGAAGATAAAACAAAAATGAATGCACTGACTACGCCTGATATGAAACGAAGTACAAGCATGAGAAGGTAAGTGTGTGTAAGGCCCATACTTAACGTAGTCAAAATACTGATGATGAGACTAACTCTGAGATAATTCGTTTTATGCTTATTCAGTGAGAAAACTCCTGCAATTACAGCTCCAGCCAAATACCCGGCATAATTACTTGAAGCAAGGTATCCTGCTAATGTGTCGGTAAATGAGAGGTCATTTTGCATTAGCGGTAGAATAGGTGTATAAGCAAATCTGCCAATCCCCATCGCAATCATTAGTGAAAAGATTCCACCAATCAAAAATAATATAGGATGTTTACTCAATATTTCCCCCCCAATCCAGCTAATTTCCACTTCTATTATTATCTTAGCTGAAATTTGGTATATGGTATAATACATAAAATAGATGTTAACCTATCAATTTTTCAGATAGCAAAGGGTGATGAATATGGATATCCATTCGTTAAGATTTTTTCAAGCTGTTGCAGGGTTAGGGAGTATTTCAAAGGCAGCGAAAGAACTAAATTACGCACAATCCAACCTTACTTCAAAAATACAGCAACTAGAATCAAGTCTTCAGACAACCTTATTCTATCGACATAATAAAGGTGTTACGCTCACAGATAAAGGAAAAATATTGCTAACTTATACAGAGGAAATATTGCTAACTTATACAGAGGAAATATTTCAACTTCTAGAAGAGGTAAGAGAAGTACTAAATGACGATCAAACACCAAAAGGTCCATTAGTAATAGGCTCAATGGAAACAACGGCTGCAGTTCGATTGCCAGCACTACTAGCAAAGTTTCATCGGCAATATCCTGCTGTGGATCTTACATTAAAAACAGGTCCAACTGAACAAAATCTTCAAGGAGTTTTACAGTATGAATTAGATGGAGCCTTTGTCGCTGATCCTATCGAACATCCTGACCTTACTTACAAAACTTTAATTGAAGAAGAGTTGGTGCTTGTGACGGATACGCTACATCATCCTCTAACTTCCTTAAATGAAATACAAAATCGAACAATATTAGTTTTCCGTAGTGGCTGTTCCTATCGGGCAAGATTTGAAGAATGGTTACATAATGAAGGGATAATGCCAGAAAAAATAATGGAGTTTGGAACACTTGATGGAATTATTGGCTGTGTATCAGCCGGATTAGGTATAAGTTTACTACCACGTAGTGTAGTAACAAAATATGTAGAAGAAGGACTTCTGATTGAACACCTAATTCCGGAGAAATTTGGAAAGGTAAAAACGATTTTTGTTTACAGAAAAGACAAGTATATGTCTGCCTCTCTCAATAAATTTACTGAAATGATAAGCTGTGAATAAAAAAAACTGGCTATAATAAATTTATTTAATAAGACTGAGGAAAAGAGCTACGGTGGGATGTTAGCCAATAAGGTAGAGGCTAATTGATATAATTTAAAGGCACATTTCTTTAAAAGAAAATGTGCCTGGATATTGGATGTTTTGTACTTCAATTGACGAAGTGGGTTAGTCAATAACCACTTAAGTAGTGGCAGCTATTTAAAGTGATCTATATTAAACACGTGATTAGGTCACCACTATTGATTGGTTGCGGCATTAAGAAATCCAAAAAGGCCCTAACCGTATCTCTGACATAGTAAGGGGATTAATTGTCCATTTGAAGAGAATACTTTATTAGAAAATGCCCTCTTTTTTTGCTAAATGTTAATGATTTTTCACTGTTGTTGATTCTGTCCTTGCATCCCAGTTCCGATTCCCAGCATGTTAGAGGCAAGTGGCATCATATTTTTGGATTTTCCGCCATTTCCACTTAACATTTGATAAGCAGCAATACCTACTCCAACTGAAGCGAAAATGGGTAAAATTTTATTCATAGATATCTTCATCAACTTCACCTTCTTTTTAAGAAAATTTGTACAGTGCCTTACTATTTTGGCTGAAAATCAATAAAAAATTCAGGTACTTGTTACCAAAATAATTAAGTTGTGAAAATAAATATGTACCAGGAATGGAGGTTCATTTGTGAATATTTTAGTTTTAGGAGGAACTGGAAGAGTGGGCACTCAAATCGTCATGTATGCTCTTGATGACAGTCATCATGTCACTGTTTTAGTTCGAACTCCAGAAAAGGTTCAATTAAAGAACGAAAATTTAACGATTATTCAAGGAGATGTTCTAATTAAAGAGGATATCGTTCGTGCAATGTATGGAATGGATGTCGTGATTAGTGCCCTCAATACAGATGGGGCAACCACAATGTCAGAAAGTATGCCGTTGATTATCGATGCAATGAAAAATGAAGGGATAAACCGAATAATCACTATAGGAACTGCTGGGATTTTGCAAAGTAGAGTGACGCCTGATTTATTACGCTATCAGTCAAGTGAATCAAAGCGTAAGTCAGTCCGTGCAGCCGAAGAACATCATAAAGCCTACGATATACTAAAACAATCAAATCTCGAATGGACGATTGTCTGTCCTACCTATCTGCCGGATGGGGAAAGGTTCGGTACCTATCGAACGGAGAGTAATTTTTTGCCGGAGGGCGGCAGTAAGATTTCAGTGCCAGATACAGCTGAATTTGCATTAAGCCAAATAAATAGTAGTGAATATTTAAACAGACGTGTAGGAATTGCATATTAAAAATTCCTTAGACCAAACTGGTTAGGTAAATAAAAATGGTCTTAGTGTTAGTTGAAATTATATTGAAAACAGACAGGAGGTAGAAAAGATGATCAAAGGTTTCGGAGGCGTATTTTGGAGAACTAAGAATATCGAAGTTGTGAAAAAATGGTACAGTGATGTATTGAAGATGGAAATAGAAAATTGGAATGGAACTGTGATAAAGCCTCAAACAGGAAATGAAACAATTTTTTCTTTCTTTACCGAGGATGACAGTTATTTTCCAACAGAACAACAAGTGATGTTAAATTTCCAAGTAGATAATCTAAACGAGATGATGGAGCATCTTGAACAGATTGGTGTGCCACTAGTAAAGGAAAAAGAGATGAGTGAATATGGAAAGTTCATTTGGATTGAAGATCCAGAAGGTCGACTTGTTGAGCTTTGGGAGAAATAGCGAGCTGTCATTCAATTGCTACTTGAGCTGAAAGTTCTGCTTGTGAGTAGAGCATTATTGAATTTAAGGTTTACATAAACAAAGAGCTTAATTCCGGAGGGGAGTTGAGCTCTTTGTTTATGTGGAGTTATTGTGTAAATTAGGTAACATAATACTTTCGTGTTTTAGAAAAAAAAAATTTAAAAAACTCGCCATCAATTGAACGAGTTTTAAGACAAGGCAAATTAGGATTTTAGTATAATGTAGGAATAGGTGGGCAGGCAACAGCTTCTATAAATCTGGGATCAATCCCATAGAATTGCCAGAAGGCACCATTCCATCGATAGCCGGATACTTCACCATATTCTACACGTGTGGGGTAAAACCAGAATTGGTCTCCATTTATAAGCCATACATAAGTGTTTTGATATACACAGTCAATGATATAAGATACGGAAGGCTTTGGTGGTACATAAGGTGGTGGAGGGAATTGAGGAGCCATTGTTCCCTCAGGTTGGAAAAATCCCATATATCTACACTCCTTAATAGAATATTTCTAAACATAATATGTTGAAATGGTCTAAAAGGATATTGTAGAGTTTTTGTGTTAACTTAATTTAAAATTAGGTTGACGTATTTAACAGTTTTAAATATACTATTCCTAATATTGGATTTTGGAGGTATATCATGACTACTACTATCGCAAAAACAACAAATCATTCACGCACTTTACAAATGGTGCAAATAGCAATGTTTTCCGTATTGATGATGATCGGTGCCAACATTTCTTCATTCCTCATTATCGGTGGGGTACCAATCACACTTCAGACTTTCTTTGCCGTTCTAGCTGGACTTTTATTAGGTAGTCGTAATGGAGCAATTGCTATGCTGTTTTATGCTTTTGTCGGACTAGCAGGTTTACCGGTTTTTGCTAGATTTTCAGGTGGTATCGATTCGCTCATTACACCGACTTTTGGTTTTATAGTTTCATATATTCTCGTAGCCTACGTTGTGGGTGAAATCATTCGGAAATTTCCAACGACAAAAGGTTTTGTAACAGCTGCATTGGTCGGAACTGCTATTAACTATTTAATCGGTACGAATTGGATGTACGCAGCATATAAGTTCTGGTTTGATGCACCACCAGGCTTTACATATCAAATGGCTTGGACATGGATGGTTGTGCCTTTACCAAAAGATATCATTCTAGCTGTTTTTGCAGGGATTTTTGGTTATAGACTAAAGCCAATTGTACAAAAAATTAAGAAATAATGGTTAAGCAAGGAGAGAATACAATGCTTATTCATGGCCACCAAGTTAAGGGGAAGGAAGTCGACAAGGAAACGCGTTGTGGGCATTATCATTCAGAAATCGATCGAATTGCCATAAAATTTTACTGTTGCAATACTTATTATCCTTGCTTTTTCTGTCACAAAGAGCACGGCTGCAATTCTCCACAAGTTTGGCCTAAAGATCAATTTCATCAAAAGGGCATATTATGTGGCCACTGTGGGTATGAACTAACTATCAATGAATACCTATCCTGCAACTCTTCTTGTCCATCCTGCATGAGCTCATTCAATCCAGGATGTAGCCTTCATAAGCATTTGTATTTTGAAGTTTAAATCATTTGAATATAGGCTACAAAAAGCATCGAACATTGGCATACCACTGTTCGATGCTTTTTAAATGGGTTTCAATCGGAATGACCATCAGATGCAACTGTAACAGCCACCATAGATGCAATCATTGCAGCTTGTTGAGCTTGCATAATAATGTCTCGTCTATATAATGTTTTAGAAATGAAAAAAGCCTGTTACTCTTAGCGAAGATTGCTGATCAGTAACAGGCTTTTGTTTATTTATTAATCTTTATCTCTCAGTAAGAGGGTCGTTCACAAGACAACCATTAGATTAACTTGGCTCCTTGATTTTGGTTTGACTGCTTAGCTTGTGGTCGATGATGGAACACATAGTACAGAATGACCGAAAGTAAAGTAATAATTCCTGCCACTTCATACATCATGCTGTAATTAACGAAGGAAGCGATTAGTCCCATGAAATACGAACCGATGCCATAGCCCATGTCAAAAAATAAAAGGAATGTCGCTGTTGCAATGCCTCGTCGATGGATAGGGGAAAGCTTAACAGTAAGTGCCTGAAAACATGAAAAGAGTGCCCCGTAGCCAATCCCCATTATTAAGCCGGAGAACAAAACCATTTTTCCGGAATGTGCCTGGCTTAGTAGAATTAGACCAGCTGCAAACATTAAAATAGCCGGATAATACAAATAATGCTCTTTATACTTATCGAAAGCTTTCCCGACGATTGGCCGAAACACAACGATCATCATGGCAAATACAACAAAAAATAAGCTTGCTACTTGAGTCTGATTGATTTCAGCAGTAAAAGAAGCTAAAAATCCAGATAACGAGCTATAAGAAAAGGCAAGTAAAAATGCCAGTAATGCAATTGGCAATGCTTTCACTTCGACAAAATTACTCCAATGCATTTTCAAAGGATTTTCCTCAAATTAAAGTGACGATTATTGAATTGGAAAATAAAGAGGTAATTGAGGAAGTTAAAGAAAATAAAGTCGATTTAGGATTAATCACTTTATTTAATTCAGTTGGGGATCGATTTCCTGAACAAATCACCTTTCACTCACTCCATTCTCAAGGCACATTTCATGTTATAGTGCCAAAAGACTCTCCCTTAGCTTTTAATAAAGAACTACAGTTAATGGATATCAAAGACGATCCTTTTGTTATCTACGGAAAAAATTTTTATAATAGCCTAATTGAAGATTTTGAGAAAAACTATGGACCTTTAAATGTTATTTTTAAATCAACAAACTCGGAGGTCATAAAAAAATCTGTTTCAGAGGGGATAGGGATTAGTTTATTTTCTAGTTTGATGCTAATAGATGATCCTTATTTGGAAAGTGGACGAATCATTTCGATTCCGCTAACCGGTTATCCACTTAATTTTAATCTCCTCTATGGAGGGATTTACTCGAAAAATCGTAGTCAATCCAGATTAGTGAAAAAGTTCCTGGAATACTTTGAACACTAACTACTAATCTAGCCATAGCTACAAGAAAATAAGTTAACCCCAGACGAAACCGACCAGCTCTCCACTGGTACCCATCCCTTGACACAACCCCTAATATCAATAAATGATATTGATAACAATAGTGAGGATGAAGAAGATGAACAAATCCATAAATATTTTAGTAATTGAAGATGATGAGGATATTAATCGACTGCTGTGCAATATCGTGAGTCAAAGCGGTTACGGTGTGAAAGCGGCATACTCTGGGACAGAGGCGAGCATTTATTTAGAAAGTCAGACATGGGATATGGTTCTGCTGGATTTAATGCTTCCAGGTTTGTCTGGCGAAGAAATTCTAAAGTGGGTTAGAAAAGAGAGTGATGTGCCAATCATTATGATCTCTGCAAAGCTAGAAACACAAACGAAAATCGAGGCATTAAGGGCGGGGGCGGATGACTATATAACAAAACCTTTCGATATTGAAGAGGTGTCGGCGAGAATCGATTCTTGCTTACGACGCTATCAACCTAAGGCGAATGTACCAGCAACCCAGCAACTGCAGCACAAAGATCTGATGATGGATACAGAGTCGAAAACTGTATCCATAAATCATAAGGAAATTAAATTAACGGCACTTGAATACGAGATTTTATATCTTTTATTGTCGTCCCCTAAAAAGGTATTCACCAAAGCCAATTTGTTCGAGAGTGTTTGGAAAGAGACTTTCCATGGCGATGATAATACAGTAAATGTCCATATGAGTAACATACGGAGCAAGCTCGGGAAAGTCAATCCACGTGAGGAGTATATCGAAACGATTTGGGGAATGGGGTACCGACTAAAAACTTAAGGTTTTCTTAAGTATTGACTTAAGTCTTTCTTATGGTTTCCTCCTTATAGTAAAAAGTGTAATCAGGAAAAACACAAAAACATCTTTTAGGTAAAGTCTAAAATTACTATATCGGAGGAAAACCATGAATGAGTATGTTCTTAGAACCAATCAGTTATCAAAGAAATATCAAAATAAAATGGCGTTAAATCAAGTAGATTTAGCGATTAAAAAGGGTTCGATTTATGGGTTTATTGGACAAAATGGTGCCGGAAAATCAACTTTAATTCGCCTTGTTGCAGGCCTTGCCTTTCCAACAGCTGGGACGTTCGAGTTATTTGGAGAGAGCCATGAACGGGAGCTCAATGAAGCAAGAAAACGAATTGGAACCATTATTGAAGGTCCAGCCCTTTACCCGAATATGACAGCAGCTGAAAATTTAGAAGCTCATAGACTGTTAAAAGGAATCCCGGGGAAAGAATGTATTAAAAAAACATTAACTCTAGTAGGTTTAGAAGATACAGGGAAAAAGAAAACAAAGAATTTTTCTTTAGGAATGAAGCAGCGTCTCGGCCTTGCGATTGCCCTATTAGGAGAACCTGAATTTTTGATATTGGATGAGCCTATTAATGGGCTAGATCCAATGGGTGTAGTGGAAATTCGTGAATTATTGAAGAAGTTGAACCAGGAGTATGGCATTACGATTTTGATTTCAAGCCATATTTTAAGTGAACTGCACTTATTAGCTACGCATTACGGAATTATTCATAATGGTGAGTTGCTCGAACAGTTAACAGCAAAGGAACTAAATGAAAAAACCCAGCACTATCTCCACATTAAAGTGGATAATCCGCAAAAATGTGCAAGTATAATTGAAAGTAAGCTCGCAACAAATAATTTTGAAGTCATGCACAATGGCGTTATAAAATTATTTGGATTTGTGGACGTACCAGGTAAAGTTTCACAGCTACTGACAAATGAAGGCTTAGTGATTGAACAATTTATGCCGATGGGTGAAGATCTGGAAAGCTACTTTACGAAACGCATCGGGGGTGTTCACCATGGGTAATCTGTTGAAAACAGAATGGTATAAATTAAGAAAAGATCGATCATTTTGGGTATTGCTACTAATTCTATTTGGTGTGGCCGTTTTTTATCCGCTACTTTTGACAAATAGTGAAGGATCTTCTGGAAATGATTTTTATCGCGGATATATTTTATCCATTAACACGGATATTGTAAGACTATTCCCGGCAATTTTAGCAGGGTTCTTTATATCCAGTGAATATTCAATGGGCACGATGAAAAGCGTTGTTTCATCAGGGAATAGTAGGGTTCGTTTGTATTTTGCAAAACTGACAGTATTCTCAATTGGTTCTGCCATCATCATGCTAATATTACCTATATTCATGATAGGGGCAAGTGTCATTTATATAGGGCCTGAGGTAATGCCGGACTGGTCATTTTACTTAAAAGCGATTGGTTTAATTGCACTGTATGCAGTCGCGTATGCTTCAGTTATGTCATTTTTCTCAACTATTTTTACTGATAGTGGGAAGTCAATTGCATTCCAGCTTTTATTCATTGCATTGATTCCTTCCTTATTGGAGTATCTCAGTTCAAAAGTTTCGTTTTTGGAATCGATTATTTCCCATTCTATATTCATCACACAGCCATCCATCTTAGTGATTGATCAAATCCCTCAATGGAGTGGTGACGTTGTGTTAACCTATATAATAGTGCCAATTCTAACATTTATCCTATTTGGTGTATTGGGAAGTCTTCTATATAAAAGCAAAGAAATTAAGTAGAGAGTAGGTGGGTAATGTAGATGCTATATGTAGGAATCGGACTGATTGTTATTTTAGTGTATCTACTTACTCGCCACTTTTATTTAAAAAGGGAAATAAAGAGAGCAACCAAGCAGCTACATGAACTCAATCAAAATTTAACAGAGAAGAAGTTAGACATTCGTTTTTTCGATAAAGATATTGAGAAGCTGGTGGAAGAGATTAACAATCAGATTAATCTAACAAAAAAGGCAACTGCGGATAAGCGGAGAACTGAAAACGAACTAAAACAGGCCATCTCACATATTTCGCATGACATTCGGACACCCATGACTTCTATTTTGGGCTATATTCAATTTTTAGAAGTGGAGGAAATAACGCCTTCTTTGAGAAAAGAATATACTCAAATTATTAAAGATGGGGCATTGCGATTAAAGGCGTTACTCGAAGACTTTTTCGAACTCTCCATTATTGAGCAAACGGATTATCCCATGAAACTGGAAACGATTAAAATCAATCAAGTTATTCTAGAGGTGCTATTAGGATTTTACGAAGCATTTAATAAAAGAGGCCTAACACCAACGATTGAAATTCCAGACGAAGATCTTTTGATAAAGGCTGATTTATCTGCGGTAAAAAGAGTTATCGAAAACTTGATACTCAATGCGATTAAACATTCAAGTGGGAACGTGATCATTCGGGTTGAAAAAGCTACTTCATCTGTTCAATTAATGATCAGTAACTCTGTGGAACAATTGAGCGAAAGGGATCTAACATATATGTTTGACCGTTTTTATAAAGCAGACCAAGCAAGAATCGGTCATGGAACAGGCTTAGGCTTGCCAATTGCAAAGAGCCTGATGGAAAAAATGAACGGCAGCATCTCGGCTGAGCTTGAACAGGGTGAGCTCGCAATTATTTGTAAGTGGAATAGTTAAGAAGGAGCAGCTAGATGAACTGGCCGCTCCCTTATTGACTTTTTTTGCATTCGAAATATATAATGTAACTGTATTTTACTTAAAGGAGGATTATTAAAAAATGACACATTCTATGAGACTACGTTTCCTAGCTTTGAACCAATAACTGAATATGGTCAAAGTCTCTGTTTGTCTAACAGAGTAAACAGGATTAGTCTGTCCTTTTTTAATCATCTTCAATTTCATAGTAAGTTATTTGAAGAAAGGTAGATAATGCGTCTTTCTTTTTTGTTTTCATTCAGTTAAAAATAGAGGACATACTCCTTTTACTCTAAACCACAGCCGAACAGTCTGTGGTTTTTTGGTGCCTGGAGATTCTTAAGAGTAAAAATAAAAGAGGAGGATTAACTGTAATGTTCTTATTATTCTTTTGATACGAGCTTGATTTAGAAGCTCGTATCGATTCTAGATTCTAGCTATCGATACGAAATGACAAAATTTCGGAGGTAGCGAAAATGGAACAAATTTGTTTTGAATTAGAAAATATAGAAATAAACTATTTAGATAAAGAAATTTTAAAGATTGACCGATTGGCTGTACATCAATTCGATCGCATTGGTATCGTTGGAAAAAACGGTGTAGGAAAAAGCACCTTATTAAAGCTTCTTACAGGTCATATTCAGCCCACTCAAGGCAAGGTAAATCGCCATGTAGAATATGGATATTTTGAACAGTTAGAAGCACCAAATGGGAATGAAGCGGATCCTAGATTACTAGGCAAATTACAGGTTTCAAAGAAGCAAGATTTCTTGAGCGGAGGCGAGCAAACGAGGCTAAAGCTTGCACAAGTTTTTTCCCATTATTACGAGTGCTTATTAATAGATGAGCCGACGACACATTTGGATCAAGAGGGCATTTCCTATCTACTGGATGAATTGCGGTATTATTACGGAGCCCTCGTGCTAATCAGTCATGATCGTGCTGTACTAGACGAACTAGTTACGACAATTTGGGAAATTCATGATGGCAAGGTGAATGTATATGCTGGAAATTATAGTGAGTATATCGCTCAAAAACAGCTGGAACGAACTCAACAAACGCAAGCTCACGAACAATTTCTGAAAGAAAAGAATCGTCTAGAAAAAGCAGCCGAAGAAAAAAAGAAAACGGCAGAAAAAATAGCTAAAGCTTCATCGATGTCTAAAAAGGAATCAAAAGCTAAACCAAATCGAATGTTTGAAACAAAATCAAAAGGTACAGGTCAAAAAGCGTTACAGCGAGCAGCGAAAGCAATAGAACATCGTGTCGAAAAACTTCATACAGTCGAAGCAGTTCAAGAGGAAAGGCCAATAATCTTTCATCAGGCCAGTACGCTTGAATTGCATAACAAGTTTCCGATTATGGCAGATAGATTATCAATTTGTGCAGGGGACAACGTATTGTTAGAGGATGTAAGCTTCCAAATTCCACTAGGTAAAAAAATCGCCATTACAGGCAACAATGGTAGCGGGAAAAGTACTTTATTTCAAACTATTGTAGATAAGGGGCCAGGATTGACCATATCTCCCAAAGCCAAGATAGGGCTCTTCCAGCAAATGAGCTATCAATTTACTAGTGATGAAACAGTTCTACAATTGCTACAAACAAGTTCAACATACGAAGATGGATTTCTGCGAAGTGTGTTGCATTCCATGAGATTCGTTGGAACGGATCTACAAAAAAAGGTGCAGTCGCTAAGTGGAGGAGAAGCAATTCGTCTTCAGATATGTCAGCTGTTTTTAGGGGAGTATAACATATTGTTATTAGATGAACCAACCAATTTCTTGGACATTCATGCCATCCAAGCATTAGAAAAGTTCATCAAGTCCTATAAAGGAACCATATTATTTATCTCACATGATAAGCAGTTCATAGCAAATGTAGCAGATGGACAATTTCATATTTCAGATAAAAAGTTAATACAAAAGTGATAGTAATCTGTAATAAAACCAAAATTTAGACCCAGAATGAATTTTGTAAGTACTGATAAATAGACTATATAGGTTTTTGTACTAAGTAATCTGTCATTAATTGTATAAAAAGGGCAATTCCAACAAGGATTTGCTCTTTTTTTGTGGAATAAATTATATTAACAAAGATTATTTTAATTCCAAAACAAGGAGGAGTTAGATGATTATAAGGCTAGGTGAAACAAGAGACGTTGAACAATTGATCAAGATGAGTTGGGATTATATAAAAGAGCACTCTGAAAGTGAAATGAAATGTACCTTTCAAAAGTTTCGGAAGGAGTATCATTCGTTTTTTGAAAAGGCCTTAACCAGTGGCCAATGGTTTGTTTGGGTTGTGGAGGAAGCTGGTAAACTAGTCGCCCATATTTACATAGAATTAATACAAAAAGTACTGCGTCCAGGTAGTATCACACATCCATTTGCTTACATGACGAATATCTATACCGTTCCCGAATATCGAAATATGGGTCTCGGAAGTAAATTACTTAGATCCATCAATGAGTGGATTAACGAAAACGAGTATGAGTTTGTCATCGTATGGCCAAATGATGAAACGATTCCATATTATCAAAAAAGCGAACACATGCAGTGCAAGGAGCCGATTGAGTATTACCTGAGTTGAAGGATAAAGGAATTTGAAAAAACAAAAACCCGGAAAAATTCCGGGTCTGATTACACATGATCCACGATTTGTTTAGATTTCCTAGAGAAAACGCTCATTCGCACTCATCGGGTTAACCCTCCCAATTCATTGGACTTGAAGTGAAATCTTAAATAGTATGGATGGATTTCAAATACTTATACGCATTTTTAAAAAAAATAAAGACCCGGAAAAAATTCCGGGTCTGATTACACATGATCCACGACTTGTTTAGATATCCTTAGAGAAATGCTCAATCGCACTCATCGGGTTAACCCTCCCAATTCATTGGACTTGAAGTGAAATCTTAAATAGTATGGATGGATTACAAATACTTATACACATTTTTTGAAAAAATAAAGACCCGGAAAAAATTCCGGGTCTGATTACACATGATCCACGACTTGTTTAGATATCCTTAGAGAAATGCTCAATCGCACTCATCGGGTTAACCCTCCCAATTCATTGGACTTGAAGTGAAATCTTAAATAGTATGGATGGATTACAAATACTTATACACATTTTTTGAAAAAATAAAGACCCGGAAAAAATTCCGGGTCTGATTACACATGATCCACGATTTAGTTAGATATCCTTAGAGAAATGCTCATTCGCACTCATCGGGTTAACCCTCCCAATTCATTGGACTTGAAGTGAAATCTTAAATAGTATAGGCAGATTATAAAAACTCATACGCATTTTTTGAAAAAATAAAAACCCGGAAAAAATTCTGGGTCTGATTACACATGATCCACGATTTGTTTAGATTTCCTTAGAGAAAACGATCATTCGCACTCATCGGGTTAACCCTCCCAATTCATTGGAGTTAAAGTGAAATCTTAAATAGTATAGGCAGATTATAAAAACTCATACGCATCTTTTGAAAAAATAAAAACCCGGAAAAAATTCCGGGTCTGATTACACATGATCCACGATTTGTTTAGATTTCCTTAGAGAAAACGATCATTCGCACTCATCGGGTTAACCCTCCCAATTCATTGGAGTTAAAGTGAAATCTCTAATAGTATGGATGGATTACAAATACTTATACACATTTTTAAAAAAAATAAAAACCCGGAAAAAATTCCGGGTCTGATTACACATGATCCACGATTCAGTTAGATTTCCTTAGAGAAAATAATCCATCACACTCATCGGGTTAACCCTCCCAATTCATTGGACTTGAAGTGAAATCTTAAATAGTATAAGCAGATTATAAAAACTCATACACATTTTTTGAAAAAAATAAAAACCCGGAAAAAATTCCGGGTCCGATTACACTACATAATAGTATCCACGACACGCTGCCTCGCTTTCGCATTTAACCTTAAGATTGACCTAAGATAATACTGCTTAGCTATTCAGTTAGATGGTTCTTCCTAGAGAAAACGATCAATCGCACTCATCGGGTTAACCCTCCTAAGTCACTGGACTTGAAGTGAAATCTTTAATAGTATAAACGGTTTATGATTTATCATACGTCATTTTAAAAATGAAAATTTGATTTCAGGGAAATCTAAACTTAACTTTAAAGTTTCTCTAATGCATTTTGTTATTATAATAAAGGATTACAACATAATTTGAAATGGGAGAGCTTTCTCATGATAAAACGGACAATTACAAAGGAAATGTTAAATGAAAATCCATATGAAAAGTGGAATCAGTTTATTGATTTACTTGCGATGGAAGAATATAGAGATTTAACCGACATACAAAAGGTTGCACATCTCTGTTTTTGGTATGATTCGGAAGTGCAAAATGGAGGACATCTACAATATTTTTTAAATAGAGGCACAAAACTAGTTCAACAAAGTCTTGATGCCCTTAAAACTATTGGGGCAAATGCTCAAGCGCATATTCTCACAAAGGCAGCGAACACATTTAACACAATGGAGCGAGCGAGAATTGACAGTGTTGATGAGTTTATAGAGGTAGAAGAAGAAGGGAAATTCCTAGAACTGGATCTAGAGTATTATCAAATTGAGCATACAATCAATGATTTATTAGAACAATACTTGGAAAAGTATGAAACGGAATTTATTTTAGTGGAGAAGTGATTCACTGCAGTAAAATCCAAGGATAAATTAAATCATGAGGGATAACATAATCTTGGTGATGAAAATGAAGAAACTAGTGGCCATATTAATGGCAATGCCATTTGCAATGACATTCCTTCCGACTGTAAAAGCAGCTTCACCTACACCTTTCAGTTAGATGACTATCTTAAAATTGCAAACACGATGAATTATAGATGAGGGCGATAATCCGAGATGGATATCGCCCATTTTTTCATCTAACTGTTCAAAGAGGCTTGCTCAGTCGAAGTTTTATCTTTATTTAAAGCCATAAATACAATCATCGTTAAGATACAGAGTGCTCCAATCCATTGGAAAGAGCCAAAGGGTACTTTTAACCAAAATACGGTTGTTAAGACGGCTGCCAATGGCTCAATGCTTCCTAAAAGACTTGATTCTTTAGGAGCTAGACTCTGTAGACTTTCTATATAAAACCAAAATGCAATCATGGTACCAAAAATAATAACAAACACCAAATAAAAATAAGCTTCTATTGTAAAGCTGTTAAGGTTAATTTGCCAAGGAGGATGGATAAAACCTAGTGCGAAACCACCGATAATCATCGCCCAGCCAACAATGACCAGTGAATCAAATTGCTTTAGTAAGGGAATAGCGTACAATGTATAAAAGGCTAGGGCTACTCCAGATAATATCCCCCACACAATGGCAAGTGGTGGCACAGAGAATTGTGAAATAGAGCCGTTTGTTAATAGGAAGAAGCAACCCGTCAAAGCCAGTGAGACAGTCCATACATCAGCTCTTGTAAGTACATTTTGTTTGCGGGCAATTAAATAAATGATAATCATCACAGGTGCTAAATATTGTAATAGTGTAGCAACTGCAGCATTCCCATGTTTAATGGAGGCCATATAGGTATACTGGACACCAAGCATACCTACTAATCCGAAAATGATTAATTGTATAGCAGCTCTTCTATCTTTCCAAACACCTAGGATTTGCGAACGGTCTTTCCTGATAATTTGAATGGCTAACAGTAAGACACCTGCTATAAGTAATCGTGTCGCCACTAGCCAATCAACACCAACCCCATACTGTTGAAACAATTTTTGTGCAACAGTGCCACCAATTCCCCAAAACACGGCGCCTATAATCACCAGAACCATCCCTTTATTTCTATTCATCTTTAGATTCGCCATCCTTTTAATATAAAAATAGTATTATAATGTCTTTAAGATAAGCGAAATATCGTTTAAATAATACGTAAATCGAATTGTAAAATATAAGAATATTGAGGTGATATTGTGCAAATAAAAGATTTTAGTGTTGATCATAATTTAAAAGAATTGACGGAGCATCGTACAGTTGTGTTGCCAGTGGCATGCTATGTAACAACAATAAATGAAAATATAAACGGCTATATACCACTTCATTGGCATGATGAATTTCAGTTTGTCCTCGTGGTAAAAGGTACAGCTAATTTTCAAATAAATGAAGAACCCGTCTCTGTACAAGAAGGAGAGGGGTTATTTATTAACAGTGGCTGCTTACATATGGCAAAAGATCAGCATAGTACGGGATGTGTATACATTTGTTTAAATGTTTCTCCGAATTTCGTTGTCTCCCATGAGCTCTATACGACATTTGTATCTCCATATATTCAAGCGACAAATCTTCAATACGTACACTTAGTTCCAAGTGTTGATTGGGCAATTGGAATTCTGGAATCGATTAGGAGAATTGAACAGCTCATCCACCAAAGCCAACCATTCTATGAAATTGAAGTCAATTTAGAATTAACATTTATGTGGAAAAGTCTTATTAAAAATGGAATTCAGTTGGAGTTCAAAGAAAGGGAAATGCTAAAGAATCAACGAATGAAGCAAATGCTAAATTGGATCCATCAACACTATGCTGAAAAAATCCTCTTAGAAGATATTGCACAGGCAGGTCAACTAAGCCGTTCGGAATGCTGCCGGTATTTCAAACGTTTTTTAAACAAGTCACCATTGAATTACGTGACCGAGTATCGTATCCAAAAAAGCCTACTATTACTGCAGCAGGCTCATTTCAATGTAACAGATGTCGCCTATCAAGTAGGTTTTAATAGCACAAGCTACTTCATCGATAAGTTCCGAAAATCAATGAACCTGACCCCATATGCTTATAAAAAGAATAGAAGTTGACTTAAATATTCAACTAACGAAGAGGCTTTATCCAAGAAGGATTAAAGCTCTTTTTTGTTGAATTTATTTAACACGTGAAAGTCAAAATAAGGAGTAGGGAGGTATTCTGTTGTCTGAAAAAAGTCAGAGTACATTTGTTCATCAATTAAAAAACGTATTTACAATAGATTGTGGTGATATTTACTTACGGGAATTTACGATTAGTGATGTAGATGATATTTATTCCATTTCCAATCAATCCGAAATTTTTAAGTATTTACCCGACTGGAAGTCATCGAGAGAGCAAAGATTAAATTGGGTAGCTAATTATGAAATACCAAGTAACAATGAATTCTTGAAAACAGTTGCTAATAAGGAGAAAATTGAAAATCACCATTTAAAACTAGGCATTATTTTAAAAGAAACAAGTCAATTCATCGGTTGGTGCTGTACTGGTGTAAAGGATGAATTACCTGACCAAAATAGAGAAATTATGTATGCTGTATCTGAGCAATTTCACAATAAAGGCTATGCAACAAAAGCTGCCAAAGGTCTTATAAATTATTTATTTAGCCAAACGAACATTGAACTATTAAATGCAGTTGCACGAATGGAGAATCAAAGTTCAAACAAAGTGATTGAAAAGTGCGGATTTAGTTTAATTGGAACAATTCAAATTGATGGTGAATTGTACAATCATTACAAATTAGGTAAGAATGATTGTACAATTATATAAAGTGAAGTCAAAGTCGAAGGGAAAAGAGGTGTTATAGAGTGGATGTAAGACCGATTCGTGAGTTGCCAAAAAGTAAAATTATTGATTTTTTTGAGTTGCAATGGGGAAGTCCACAGATGGTGATTTCCAGTGGCGTTTATGATTGTAGCGAGTTAGAAGGTTTTACGGTTTTAAAAGGTGATAAAATTATTGGCTTGATTACATATATAACTCAAAATAATGAATGCGAAATTATCTCATTAGATAGTCTAGATGAATGTAAGGGGATTGGTTCTTTACTTGTAAAAGAGGTTGAAACGCTTGCTCTTATACAAGGGCTAAAACTTATTAGGCTCGTTACGACAAATGATAATTTGTTAGCGTTGAAATTTTATCAAAAAAGAGGATACAGGTTGTCAAAAATCATAAATAATGCAGTTGAAATAGCGAGAACAGTTAAACCTGAGATTCCCTTAATCGGTAATGATGGGATTCCACTACGAGATGAAATTGAATTGGTAAAATTATTGAACTAATAGTTGATTTTATATTCGTAGAAAGTTAAAATTCAATTCCTACAAAGTAAGCCGTACGAAAAAAACGCACAGCTTACTCCTTTAATGGTTTTAAAGCATTCGTTTGATCGATGTAGATGAAGGCATCATAACGGCTGCCGACTCTGGAGGGAACGTAATTTCCATAAGCCTCAAATTCGGGATGATAGACAACACCAATTGCGCGATGACCAAGCCAATCGTTGAAATTTTCCCGATTTTCAGCGTTAAATAGCAAAACTTTATCTTCAGTACCAGCGGCATGAAGCTGTCCTTCCCATGTGCTTAGCTTCGATGGTGGAACTTCAATTATCTCTAGAGGATCTCCCCAGCTATCTGCAGCAATGACAGTGCCTTGGTATGTACCGAAGCCTATAGCAAAGGTATTTTCCTTGCCATATTGCTCTCTCATGAGTTGGCCGACGTTGATTAAGTGATCATCCCTCATATCCGTTTCCGATGCATCCCCAATATGTGTGTTATGCTCCCAAATGATGATTTTTTCGTCGTCTCCGTGGTACTTCATTAATTCATTGATCGCTTCGACCATGTGTGAATCACGTGTATTCCAGGATTTTGCATCCTGCATCATTGCTCGGTAGTAGGCTTCTGCATTTTTGGCTACAAGAGCATTCATGATGACATTTAAATCCTCTTCGTGCTCGTCTGAGTATTTTCCTCATTAATCCGTAAAGATTTCAACAAGCTAGATACTTCGCTGATACATTCTCCTGTAAAGTGAGCGGTGGAAAGGGCATAGTGTTCCGGCATCCTGTTGTATGGTTCAAAGCAGGAGAAGGCTTTTTTTGCGTGTTCCAAGTCTACTTTGTACTGAGGATTTTCTGATAAAAATTTCAATACCTCATCGATGGATACGTAGAGACTGTAAAGGTCAATTCCGTAAAACCCTATCTTTTTATCCAGAGATGCATTTTTCTTCTTTAACCATTCCGTAAACTCTTCGATTTCTTCATTTGCCCACATCCAGGTCGGCCAACGATTAAAAGACTTCATGAGAACTGCTTTAGCAGAATAAGCTTCTTCTCCATAGCCTTTTACATAGCGATTTACCGCCTGAACAGAGGGCCAATCCCCTTCAACTGCTATGACATGAAAGCCCTTTTGTTCAATTAGCATTTTGGAAAGTTCAGCACGAATTGTGTAAAACTCCGATGTTCCGTGGGATGCTTCACCGATCATAACAATACGAGCATTTCCAATAGCCTCAATTAGGTTGTCCACGCTTTGGTCGTTGAATGGCAGGGCGTGCTCTTTGATAGCATTAATTAAATTTCTTGGCATTTTTTGTGGCTCCTTTCTTACTTAGCTTACCCAAGCCGTTCTTTAGAAAACACAGAACGAATACTTTCTTTTGCTAAAGGCAGAAATTTTAAGGAGGATTATCTCTGTTTAGGTTGAAGTATAAAGTTTAAGGGGAAAATACTATTTAAAAAGCGAGATGATTTGTTATGGATACTAGCGTAACGACAAAACTTCAAATACGTAAGCCTGCCAAAGAGGTATTCAAAGCCATCGTTGATCCAGAAGAGATAGGAAATTACTGGTTCTCAACGAGTTCTGAAAGATGGGAACAGGGCAGGGCAATTATATTAAGATACGATGAATATAATGCAGAAGGTACCATCAATGTTTTGGAAGTCCAGGAGAACAAGGAAATCGTGTTTTCGTGGGGAGCCGAATCAGGTGGAGAAACAGTTGTGACAATTACCTTAAAGGAAGTGGAGCCTACGATTACGGTTATAGAAGTAAAAGAAGTAGGTCTTAATGAAAACGACTCGGAAATAGTGAACAAAATGCTTGGACAAAAAGAAGGCTGGGTCTATACATTAACTTGTTTAAAAGCTTATTTGGAAAACGACATAAATACTTTAAGAGCATCATTGGTCCATTAGTTCAATATTGATTAATGGCGAAAAGCTTAGTCGGATATTATCGCTTTAGTTATGAGATCTTTTTTGAAAATGGTTACCACTAACAGCTTTCCACCATACTAAGATTGAGGTGGAAAGATGACAATTATTCGACTAGGGTATGTGGCGATGAGTATGGAACTTAAGAATGCTTCGCCATCCCAAACGATGACCTTTGCGCAATTTCAAAAAATTGATGATCGGGAAGCGGCAATCCGTAAATTAGAAAAGATTACACTGAAAAATTTAGAAAATACACACAGGCTTCTTAAGCATAATTTCTTCAATGAGATTCATTTTTATCGCTTAACTTCTCGGTTGATTCCATTAGCTAATCATGAGGCTCTTCTTGATTGGAATTACATGAGTGCGATCAAAGATAAGCTTCGTGAAGTAGGGGAATATGCTAAAAAAAATAACATGAGAATCGATTTCCATCCAGACCATTTTGTTGTTCTGAATTCTGACAAAAAAGATGTATTCATTAACTCCATTAAAACCTTAAAAATGCACTATTTGTTGCTCAAGGGGCTAAAAATTGACCCGACTCATCGTTGTGTTCTTCATGTTGGCGGAAAGTATCAGGAAACAGAACAATCATTAGAAAGCTTTATAGATAATTGGGCGGATGTTCCAACCGGTATTCAAAAAATGATTATGCTCGAGAACGATGATAAATCTTTTACTCTGGAGGATACGCTCTATTTATGTGAAAAATTGGGGATTCCACTTGTGTTCGATTATCATCACCATCTTGCCCATCATCAAAATGAATGTTGGGAAGAGAATTGGGATCGTGTTGTAGCCACTTGGAGAGATTCACCACTTCCAATCAAAATGCATATTTCCAGCCCAAAAAGTGTGGCTGAATTCCGTCATCACTCTGATTATGTAGATGTAGAGATGTTTTTTGATTTTTTAAAAGAAGTGAAGGGAACAGTCCCGCAAATTGATTGTATGATTGAAGCTAAAAAGAAGGATGAGGCTCTTTTTACTTTAATGAATGAAATTAAAAAAAGAGAAGATATTGAAGTTATTGATGGCTCTTCATTTTATATTAAATAAATACGCGGTGTAAAAGTAGTCATCTCAAACTATAGAGATGACTACTTTTTACAACTGCTAAAACGATAGGTGAAGATTAACTAATTCAATTTTTCGGATTCTCTCACTTGAAACTGCCTTGTCAAAAGCAATGAGAGGATTAATAAGAATTCTAATCCATTCATTATTGGGATGTGCGTAATCCATCGGGCTAATAAACTTCCTACAATCATAACCGTTGTTCCGATAAATAGCCAAGAGAAATGAAATTTTTTCATTAAGATAATGCCCACAATGAGAAGTACGAGCGTGACAAAGATGACCATAACGGGGCTGGCAGAATCTATCCTTTCATAGGTTAATAAGCCGTGTTCTTCTTTAGACCTTAGTTTTAGGCCAATTACTGAAGTTAGAAGTTCATAAAGAATCAACCCGATCGTCAGGAAACTGAAGATGACTTTCCAGTATGTTTGCTTCGCCCACGGTAACCCCAGTTTAAAACAAATACGCCAAGCAAAAAGAATAAGTGTCGGGGTAAAGAGAGCATGCAGCAAGAAACGCCCATAACTTAACCCTTGAAGTAGGTTGCCCTCGCCAATAAACCTCCCTATTGCAATGATGAAGTTATCGTAAATAAGTCCGATTATGACGAGCAACAGGACGTTAGTTAAATTCAATACGCTCTTTTTCGAAAGGATTAGTCCCCATATTAAAAGACAAAGATATCCAAAAGCAAGAAAGAAGTAAATAAATGTATTCATGGAATCACTCCTTTTTTTATTGTTAACCGTTTTCATTTGATTACAACTGATAATAGGAAAATTCCCAATATTAATGGAAGGTAAGTGTTCCGGATAAAGAGGGAATTAGAAGCAGAATATTCCGATAATAAAAAGGGTATTTATGGTAAAATTATAGTTGCGGTAAAAAATACATATATGATCTAGTTCAGTAGGAGTCTTATTAATTTGGAAATTGGTTGGAGGCATTAGTTATGGGTTACATTATGGATATAAGAAAATTAGTTGGAAGCCGTCCTCTTATAATGGCCGGCGCTTGTGTCATTTTAATAGATGAAGAAAATAGACTTTTATTGCAGCTTCGTCAGGATAATAATTGCTGGGGATTAGCTGGTGGCTCATTAGAATTAGGAGAGTCTTTCGAACAGGTGGCTAAAAGAGAATTGTTTGAAGAAACAGGTCTAGTTGCAAATGCTTTAGAGCTATTGAATGTGTACTCCGGAGAACGATTCTATTATAAATACCCTCATGGCGATGAAGTATATAACGTTGTAGCAGCTTACATATGCAAGGATTATCAAGGTAAGTTAAGATTGGAAGAAAGTGAAGTCCAAGAATTAAAATTCTTTAAATTGGATGAACTCCCACCCAATATTAGTCCACCTGATTTACCAATCATTATTGAATATATTAATAGAGCAAATCATATGCAGTGCTCCAAGAAGGATTGTTGAAAATGATGTTGAATTTATTTTTTATGAATCTTGGAGATTGATAGGAGTTGGAAAAATGAACATTGAATTTACAGAATTAGAGGATTATGAGGTAGCTTATATTAGACGAACTGGAAGTTACTTTGAAGTGCAAGAACATTGGGGAAGGTTGATCGATTGGGCAATGACGAATGGACTTTTTCCACCTCACCAATCCTTTATAGGCATATCCTTAGACAATCCGGATCTAGTTGAACCAAATCAATGTCGCCATGATGCATGTGTCACAATTCCTGAAAGTTTTGAAAAAGAGAAGCATCCGGATGTTCAATTCAGGAAATTGGATGGTGGTCTGTACGCATTACATTCATTTTACGATACGCCTGAAAAGCTGAATGGTGTTTACCAATATATGTTTGGTCAATGGTTACCCCATAGTGAATATGAGTCAGATAACAATAGATTTCCCCTTGAATTTAATATGAATAACCTTGCCGAAGATCCGGAAGGGAAATGTAAGGTGGATTTATATGTACCTATTAAAAAGAAAATCTATATTAAGTAGATTCCATAGCGAGGAGGAATAGGATTGAAAATCGTGGATACATTCTCTGTATTCCCAAAAGAGCCAAATGTAGAAAAGCTGCGTGCATATCATCAAAAGTTTCCCGAGATATTTCGTACCTATTTTTTATATCATTGCCAAGATACCGATGAAAGGCTAAACAATGCCATTGAAAAATATACAGCTGATTGGGAGTCCATTAAAAAAGTACACCAGTCTATTGGTGATTTAATAGAAGAAGCTATTGTTACCTATGAAACAAAGTATCGTCTAGAATTCCCGGTTACTGTGAACTTAATTATCGGGGCGTATGGTTCCAATGCTTATACACACCGAGAAATAATACCGGATATAACCTTTGCAATGGAAAGATTATCTTTTGAAGAAGATCCCTTGCGTGTTATTATAGCTCACGAATTTGGTCATGCGGCACATAATATTATCTCACAAGAGCATCAGATGAATTGGAAAAACGTACAATGGAATCATCCCTATGTCACGTTATTACAAGAAGGGGCAGCAACACATTTCTCAAAGAAGATTGTACCTAACCTCAACGAATCCATCTATTTTTCTTATGATCATACCGGTGATGAATGGCTGAAATTTGCGAAGGAACATAAAGAAGACATCATTAGTAGTTTTGCAATTGATATCAAGAGAGAAAAAGAGAACGTACAAATCTATAAAGAATGGTTTTCGATAAATGGAGGTTCGAAATTTGGCTTTTCAAGATTTGGCTATTTCATAGCAGATTGCTTTTTCCAGGATAGTCTCCATAAAATAGGAGAGCTCGATACATTGCTATTATGGAAGAACGAAGGGTTCTTTTCAAATGTAGAGGAATGGTTAAATAAGTTTGTTCCTACAAACAATTAAGGGGCTTTATGTGAAGTTTAGAACTCTTCGGAGGAAAAGAATAATAACTTAATTACTAATTCTTTGTTCTTTCATCTCTTATAGACTAATAATGAACTTAAAGAGATTATAAACTCGAAGAACAAAAATACCAGATACTAAGAAGGAGAAATGATGGAACTATATCAAGCTACACTCGAAGATTTAGAAGGTACTTCACATCTATTTAACCTGTATCGCATGTTTTACAATCAAGAATCAGACTTGGAACGGGCTAGAGCTTACATAAAAGAACGTATAGAGAGCAAGACTTCAGTCATATTTATCGTAAAAGATAAAGGCAAGTTGATTGGTTTTACTCAACTGTATCCAACATTTTCATCTATCTCGATGAAAAGAGCGTGGATACTAAATGATCTATATGTAGATGCAGGAGCAAGAAAACAAGGAGTAGGAGAGATGCTCTTAAATAAAGCTAAAGAATTTGCTATTGAAACAGGGGCTAAATGTCTTAGCCTTAGTACAGCACAGGACAATGTTTCTGCTCAAAAATTATATGAAAAAAATAGTTATAAAAAGGATTCGGAATTCTACCATTATGAATTGAATTTAACGGATCAAAAAATGTAAAAGAAATAAGTTTTTTTAACTAATCCATTCGGTGGACATTGATTCGAAAAGAATTGATGTTCTTTTTTATAGACGTTCAAGAAATGAATAGATTTTAAAAGCTTCGACCTTATTAAGAGGAGTGATTTAAAGTCTTTAAAAGGGAGCTATGCTAATATAATTTTAAAGTCATATGAGAGGGATGAAAAAACATGCAAATAAATGAAAAAGCTCGGGAAGAATTATTGAATGAAATAAACGGATTATCAGATGAAAATCTGAATAAAAAACCTTCCGAAGAACAGTGGTCAGTCAAGCAAATAGTCGAACATTTATTCCTGATGGAAGGGGCCATTTCGGAGATGATCCTTGATAGAATGGAAAATGGCGAAGTAGTGAATGCACAAATCAAGCCAATTGAAGCCACAATTAATCGAGACATAAAGATAGAGGCTCCAGAATTTGCAAAACCAAGCAATGATTTTGCTACATTAGAAGAGTTGAAATTTAAGCTGAATATCACACATCAAAAGCTGAAAAAAGTAGAGGAAACGGCCGATGAAAAAGGATTGGAAGTGAAGGGATTCCCTCACCCAGTATTTGGTCAAATGAATTTGAAGCAATGGATTCCATTTATTGGGCACCACGAAATGCGACATATATTGCAAATTAAAGAGGTTAAAGAAAATCTCGGATTAGTATAACTTTTTTTAACCATTAAAAAGCCGATTTGTTACATTCCCTGTGACAAATCGGCTTTATATCTACACCTTAGTAGCTTCTTATTATCTATTAAAAAATAAAATCTGTTATAAGGAATAAAACCGTTGGGGCTAATAAACATCCTAAGCCCGTATAGAATGTAGCAGTAACGGCTCCATAAGGTACTAATTTAGGATCAGTTGCAGCTAAACCACCAGCTACCCCAGAAGTAGTCCCCATTAAACCGCCATAAACCATTGCTGACATTGGATTATTTAAGCCAATATATTTTGCTATAAAAGGTGTTCCCACCATTACCAATACAGATTTAACTAGACCAGCTGCTATGCTGATTGCTATTACCTCAGAAGTTGCACCTAATGCAGCACCAGTTACAGGCCCTACAATATAAGTTGCAGTTCCGGCACCAATTGTAGCAATACTTACTGCGTCTTTGTATCCAAACATGAAGGCGAAGATAGCACCGACAACAAAAGATAGTATTACGCCCAAGAACAGGGAAATGATTCCTCGGAAGCCGGCCTTTTTAATCTCATCAAAATTTGCGCCAAAAGAAGTTGCTACAATGGCAAAATCTCGTAACATACTTCCTCCAAGGAAACCTATTCCTGCTAGAACACTGATATCGGAAACACCTTTAGTCCCATCTGTTACTACGCCACCGATATAGGCTAAAACCAGCCCGAGTACAATGGCAATAGCAGAACCATGAACCTTGCCTTTCGTTAATTTATTTGAAAGGAAATAGGCAAGCCACATCGTTAAGCCGACAACTAAAAATGCTGTGATAAATCCGTTATCCACAAATACGCCTTTAATCATATCAAGCATCTACTTCACCCCTTATTACTGTTTTACTATAACTAGAATCTTCTTCTTTTTGCTTTCCGCTAAGAAGGGGTACTAATGCCCAACTAATTACTACAACTGCGATTCCAGCAATAATTGCTAAAGGTCCTCCTGTTAAAGCACCTAAAACATTTTGGCTTGCTGCCATTGCAATAACCACGGGAATATACATTTGATTCCAAAAACTTAAACCATCTAGTGAAGGTTTCGTTATTTTTCCTGACTTTACAAGCTTATCAACCACAATGATTAACAGAAGCATGGCTATACCTACGCCACCAACATTCGAGTCTACTCCCATTAATGTCCCAATAAATTCCCCGACAATTGTGCCAACTAAAAAACACCCTGCTAAAATAGCAACCCCATAAATCACCATATTCCTGACACCCCTTTATCAAGTTGTAGTAAAACTAAACGAATTTTCAGTCGACTGTATTCTGAGAACATCATAAAATATAAAAAAATATAAATCAACTAAAATTTTTCCATAAAGCAGAAAAATAGGTAAAAATCGATTGAAATTTTGTTTTATCTGTTTTATTATTTAAGTATACAGTCGACCGTTATTGAGGTTGAATAGCACTGAAGGATGTGGTCTTAATGGAATTTTTTTTAAACTATCCGTTAGATAATGCATTATCGAGAATTGTTGCAGAGAAAATATTGGAGCAAATCTTAAATGGAGAGTTAAAGCCTGGAGATAAAATAGTTGAGGGCGCATATGCGGAAATGTTTAGCACAAGTCGTTCTCCGATTAGAGAAGCGATTTATATGCTTGCTACAGAAGGATTATTAGAAAGAATCCCTAGAAAAGGGGCTTTTGTAAAAGGATATACATTATCGGAAATCCAGGATTTGCTGGATATCAGGAATAATATAGAATTGCTATCAGCAAAAAGAATACATGAGCCGCATAAAAAGAAAGATTTATTAGCTGAATTGAAAAGTATGTTGAGAGATATGGAGAAATGTACAAATCAAACCCAATATGTGCAATTGAACTACGCTTATCACTACACAATTATTAAGTTCAGTGAAAGTTCTGTTTTAGAAGGGGTTTATAGCAAAATTAGTTTTCCGTTACTCCGAATTCAAGGTATTCACTTCTCACAAGCAGAAACAATTGAAAAATCCAAAGAGGAACATAGAAAAATCTATGAATATCTAAAAGCAAACCAAATGGACGAATTTATTGAATTGCTTCGTCACCATACAGAAAACGTAATCTTCAATGTGAGTAAAACGTTATTTTAGGTAGGAGGGATACAGTGAAAAGTGCTTTTCTCTTTCCAGGTCAAGGTTCTCAGTATGAAGGGATGTTAAATGATTTATCCGATGATCCAGTCGTTAAAGAAATTTTAGAAGAAAGCAGCGAAATTTTAAATACGAAAGTAGAACAACTGCATAGTAAAAAAGCGCTTACAACAACAAAGGCAGTACAACAATGTTTATTGATTGCATCTGTTGCTACATATCGAGTATTTGAGAAAAACGGTCTAATACCAAATTTTGTGGCAGGTCATTCTGTAGGTGCCTTTGGTGCTGCAACAGCTTCTGGGGTAATTACATTTGAAGAAGCGCTAAAGCTAGTAACTTTACGTGGAGAACTGATGGAGAGGACTTGTGATGAAGGGTTTGGAATGGCTGTAGTACTAGGATTAGATGAATATAAGATTTCTGAAATCGTAACTAGGCTATTCCGTGAAGAGGAACCAGTATATGTTTCAAATCGTAATTCTCCAACACAAATTACATTATCGGGTTCTCTTATCGGGCTACAAAATGTACTAGATTATGTGAAATTGCACGGAGCAACATCTACGAAGCTGTTAAACGTATCAACACCTTCACACAGTCCTTTATTCAACAGTGTAAGTGAAGAGTTGTTGGTAGAGTTGAACAAACTCGAGCTTAAAAGACCGAAAATTCCGATATCCAGTAATATCACTTCAAGGTTATTAATGCAAGCTGATGCGGTAAAAGAAGATTTAGCTAAAAGCATTTGTTATCCTGTACGTTGGCATGATGCAGTGAATTTACTTTTTGAATCTGGGACAAACTTATTTATTGAAATGCCACCAGGCGATGTATTAAGCAAGTTGGCTCAACAAGCATTCTCGGAAGTTCGAACAATGTCTGTATCGAAAAATGGTATCGAGGATTGCTTCTATCTAATGTCAAATTAAAAAATAGGGGTGTGTAAAATGGTTTTGAAAAATGTAGGGGAAGCAACTAAATCGTGGACTACTAGAGTGGAAGCAAAAAAAGAAAGAGTAGAAAGCGTAAAGGATCTGGTTGATGGGGTAATTATTCCGACCAATCGAATCGTAGAGGTTTTGGAGCGATTAATAAAATCAGGTGATCGTGTTGTGCTGGAAGGAAACAACCAAAAGCAAGCTTCTTTCTTATCGCAATCTTTGGTACAGGTAGACCCGAAAAAAGTTCATGATTTGCATATGATTATGTCCAGTATTTCAAGACCGGAACATTTAGATGTATTTGAATATGGAATTGCAAGAAAAATCGATTTTTCCTATGCTGGACCACAGAGTCTACGAATCTCTCAAATGATTGAAGATGGAAAAATTGAACTAGGAGACCTGCATACGTATATAGAGCTTTATGGGCGATTATTTATCGATTTAATTCCTAATGTAGCATTAGTCGCAGCAGATAAAGCAGATAGCAATGGGAACCTGTATACTGGCCCGAATACTGAAGAAACACCGACATTAGTGGAAGCAGCCGCTTTCCGTGATGGGATTGTCATTGCCCAAGTAAATGAGATAGTCGATGAACTACCACGTGTAGACATACCAAGCTCTTGGGTAGATTTTATTGTTGTTGCAGATAAGCCTTATGAGCTTGAACCGTTATTTACAAGAGATCCACGACATATTACAGATATTCAGATTTTACAAGCAATGATGATTATTCGAGGCATCTATGAAAAACACGGTGTGAAATCACTAAATCATGGTATTGGGTTTAATACCGCCGCTGTTGAATTATTATTGCCTACTTATGCTGAATCGTTAGGACTTAAAGGAAATATTTGTACGAACTGGGTTTTAAATCCTCACCCTACACTAATACCTGCCATCGAATCAGGATGGGTAGAAAGCGTCTATTGCTTCGGTGGAGAACTTGGAATGGAAAAATATGTAGAAGCAAGAAGAGACATTTTCTTTACAGGGAAAGATGGCAGCTTACGTTCAAATCGTACCTTGGCACAATTAGCTGGTCAGTATGCTGTTGATTTATTTATCGGTTCTACTTTGCAAATGGACGGATTAGGAAACTCATCTACAGTAACAAGAGGACGTGTTGCTGGATATGGTGGAGCACCTAATATGGGCCATAATCCAGGTGGACGAAGACATTCGACAGATGCTTGGTTCAATTTGAAGACTTCCGACGATCCATTAGCACGCGGTAAAAAGTTAGTAGTTCAGGTAGCAGAAACATTCCAGGAAGCGAACAAGCCTGTTTTTGTTGAGTCACTCGATGCGATCAGTGTGAAAGACCAGGCAAAATTAGCTGTTGCACCAGTTATGATTTATGGAGAAGATGTAACCCACATCGTGACAGAAGAGGGAATTGCTTATCTATATAAATCCGATAGTATTGCTGAAAGACGAGAAATGATTGCTTCAGTAGCTGGTATTACACCTATTGGGATGGAGCATAACCCAAAAACGACAGAACGTTTGCGTGAAAAAGGAATGATTGCTCTACCAGAAGATTTAGGTATACGTCGTTCAGATGCGAAGCGATCTTTACTAGCTGCCAAAAATATAGATGAGCTTGTCCAATGGTCAGGTGGGCTGTATACGCCGCCAGCAAAATTCCGTAGTTGGTAATTTGAAGGAGGAGAGAAGCTTGCAAGATGCCCATACTTTTTCATCTGTTTTAGCAGATTTAGCAGTAGCCTCACTAATTGAAGAAGTTTCTCTAACGCCAAAGCCGGGACTAGTTGATCAAAAAGACCAGGGTTCACATGATGATTTAACCTATACAATAATGGTGAAATCCGCTAATTGTCTTCGCAATACCTTCTATAAGATGGCAATGGTCGCCTTTGGAGAAAAGCCATCCCAATATTTACGCGAAAAAATCGGCGAGATTGGTCGTGAAGGGGAACAGGCAATGTATCAAGCAACAAATGGCGTAAATACACATAAAGGAGCTATTTGGTCGCTTGGATTATTAACAGCTGCAGCAGCTATTCATAGTGGGGAATGCGATGAACCGACACTTTGTTTTACTGCTGGAGAGATTGCGAGATTTGAAGATCGATTTATCCCACCTCAGCTAACTAATGGGATAAAAGCTATTAACAAATATGGCGTAAATGGTGCGAAAGTAGAAGCACAACTGGCATTTCCACATATTCGTGCGTACAGCTTGCCAATTTTTAAATCCTCACTAAATCAATACAACTACGAAGTTGCGAAGCATCATGCATTTTTAGCGCTAATGGCGAATTTAGATGACACCTGTTTACTGCACCGGGGTGGAATTGAAGGTTTGAATTACGCCAAACAGTATGCAGCGGAAGTGTTAGAAAGTGGCCATTTAAATGACCTTGAAACAATGAATGAAGATTTTAAAAACCGATATTTATCACCTGGTGGAAGTGCGGATTTATTAGCTGCAACCATCTATTTAAATAAAATTAGCCAGATGGAATTATCAAAAAAATTGGAGTTTGCAATAAATCATTAATAAAAGGGGAGCGGTATTGTGGAAAAATTAACTTATACATTTCCGGCAACAAAAACAATTGAACAACCAGCACATGTTGGCGTTGTTGGATCTGGAGATCTAGAGATATTAGTTGAGCCTTCAAATGAGAAGAAAACAGTGGTTGAAATTCGAACAGGGATTACAGGATTCCAAGACACTTGGGAAAAAGTGATTGAACGGTTTGTTAGTCAAAATGATATTTCAGCACGTATTCGAATTAATGATTTTGGAGCAACACCAGGGGTAGTATCAATTCGATTGGCACAAGCAGTGGAGGTGAGTTCAAATGGCGCAAATCATAACTGAGAGTTTAGTAGAAAGCCTGGCACGTGAACGAGCATTTCAATTATTGGATAAGGGTAGTGCCTTTGAAATTCTGGGCCCATTTGATGGAATAGAATCTCCACATTTAGTAGCTCAGAACATAGTGCCCCAATTCGATGATGGCATGATCATTGTAAAAGGGACCTTAAATGGACAACAGACAGTGGTAATCTCAATTGAAGGTAACTTCCAAGGTGGTGGAATCGGCGAAGTTTCTGGTGCAAAATTAGCAGGTACACTAGAAAAGCTGATTAAAGAATGCGAAAAAGGCAATAAGATTTATCCAGTGATTATTTATGATACGGGCGGTGTCCGTCTTCAGGAAGCCAATTATGGTTTATTGTCTATTGCAGAAATCAGTGCAGCAATCGTAGCGTTACGCGAATTTGTTCCTGTGATTGGAATTATTCCAGGTAAAGTTGGTTCATTTGGCGGGATGTCTTTAACAGCTGGATTATGCAGTGCATTAATCATGACTCGTGAAGGTCGCTTAGGAATGAATGGTCCGGAAGTAATTGAACAAGAAGCTGGTATAAGAGAGCTTGATTCAAGAAATAAACAGTTGATCTGGAAGATGATTGGCGGAGCGATTCGAAATGAATCATCTTTAGCTGATCTAATCGTTGAAGATGACATTCCAAATTATAAAAATGCAATACAAAGTATTTGGAGTGGAGAAATAGAGCTACAACATCGTACAAAACAAGTAGATCATTTCTTGTCGCTATTTAAGTCTTTAGATGTGGAAGAAAAAGTAACTCCGGAACAAGCGAAAGAGTTATTAAAAAATAAAGTAGTTACGAATCTTTCGGATTTACCTGCTCCTGTAGAAGCAGTAAATAGCACAGGACGAAAATGGTTTGAATTGTTAACTAACGGTGCACCTTCAATTAGTGAAGTTCCATCTGTGTTAGTTGCCGATACTTCGATTTCTGGAGTAAATGCTAGGGTAATCGCGGTAGTGCCGAACCCTGAGAGCAAATACTACCGTGCACGCAATGGTGAGATTGGGTTATTGGAAGGTTGGACAATTGCGAAATACGTACGTCAGGCAATTGAAGAAGACAGTGGCCTTTCTGAAAAACGACTAATAATCCCAATCGTTGATGTACCTAGCCAAGCATTTGGTTACCATGAAGAATTATTTGGAATCTTTTTATCTTGTTCGGCAGCTGTAGATGCTTATGCCACTGCAAGATTAACTGGTCATCCAGTTGTTGCTGCACTAGTAGGAAATGCTATATCGGGTGCTTTCTTATCTCATGGAATGCAGGCGAATCGTTTAATAGCGCTGAATGATGATGGAGTAAATGTCCATGTAATGTCAAAGAAATCAGCTGCGATTATTACGCAACGAACTATTGAAGAACTAGATGAGGCGGCAAAGGAAGTACCTTCTATGGCCTATGATATTCAATCATTTAAAAAACTGGGCGCTCTTTACAGATTGCTTGATGGGGTAAATGCAAAAGAACCAAAATCTGATGATAAAAATGCTTTGCTTGATGCAATTATCGAAGCATATAACGACATTAAGAATGATAGCAACCGTGATTTATCAAACCGATTAAAATCGGAAATTGCGATATCCTCTGGAAGAAAAGCATCCATTCAAGTGCGTGAAATGATTGAGTTGCAATGGAATTAAATGTACATGATATTGTGCAATTTGCAACAATTAATGATATTGAAAACTCAGTGAACCCACCAAAATGGGTAAAAGATGCTGCTGCATCTCAAAAGTTTGGCGTCGTTAGAAGAATGCCAATTATGAACAGCATGATCCCAATCGGGTTACGCGGTGAGACAAGAGAGGAACGATATGGGGCATTTATTCATCAAAGGAATATCTTGCAGGTGATTTCTCCAGTCTCGTTAGTAGATTCTATTGAAAATTTCAAAGAACAACTTTATTATCCATCGCTAAACAAGGTTAAAGAAGAATTTGAGAAGTACAATTTGAGATGGGGACCAACTGGAAGTGTGGGATTTGAAATTGCCACTTCGATTCAAGTAACAACACCTACTAGTGATATCGATATTTGCCTCTATTTAGATCAATTAGATAGTGAATTATTAGTGAAAGTAGGTAATTTCCTAGAGGGGTTGGATTGCCGCATTGATGTGCAAGTTGAAATTCCTTCTATAGGTGCGTTTTTACTAAATGATTATCTAAAATATGAAAAGACAGGGTTTATTATAAGAACCAAGTTCGGCCCTCATTTATGCGCTATAGTAAACGGTCAAATGAAGCTGGGTGCAAATAGTTAAATAGGTTTATCCATATTAAAGGGGTGCTCCAAGCGGGCACCTCTTTTTTTAGACCGATGATAACTTTATTAGATTAAGGTAAAATTATACAAATAGTGTGTGTAGTAAAAGGAGGTTTAGTTAATGCTATCTAGAGTTATTGACCACTTTAGGTTACAGGTAATCTCTATGAATGAGGTTGAAGATTCCCATAGTTCCACAGTCTATAGATTTACTTTACTAAATGGTGAAGATGTATTTTTGAAAATACCATATAGTAGATTGAAGTACCAACGAGAGTTTGAAGCCTATGAAATATTAAAAGGTCGGGTTGCCATTCCTGAATTGTTGGATTGTTGGTCTGGTGATGAAGAGTGTCCCGGAGCTTTTATATTATCTGAGTTAAAAGGAAAACCATTAACAACGGATGCTTCACCAACAGTTGCATTTCAAGTCGGGGTCCTTCAAGCAACAATGCATAACATTCAACCGCCAGAGAATCAGGTATTAGCGGGCATTCAAAATGAATTTCCGAACTGGTCCAAATTTATCGAAAAACAATTTTATAGTTTTGCCGAGGATGTAAAAGAGGTAGTAGAAGACAATTTGTACAATCAAGCTATTGAGAAATACGAAGCGATGAAAGAACAAATTCCATCCCCGGATAGTCCAAGTTTTGTACATATGGATTTTCGACCAGGCAATATCATTGTTGAGGGAGATAAAGTTTCGGGCATGATCGATTTTGAAAGCGTCCGATTTGGTTCAACTGAAATTGATTTCACCAAACTGTATCGTGACTTTTTAAGCTTCAATCCTGCCCTGTACCAAGCATTTAAAGAAGGCTATAAAAGCATCAGACCATTAATCGATTTAGAGGTTGTGTTGCCTTTTTATCTATTTACCGATGCATTCAACAGTATTGGCTGGTCTAAACGTCGAGGAATAGAGAAAAATGCGGTATTTCTAGAAGAAAATTTAATGAGGTTGAGGAAATTTCTATGACAGTTAATGAAGATATTTTCAATTTAAAATCACAGCTTACTCAGTTAGATGTAACATAGGTAGATGACTTAGGCTTGCTAATTAATAATATGTTAAGCCATATTGGTTCTGTGGATTCGGAACTAAGGGACAACCTTATCTATCCAACATTTATGAAGCTTATTGAACAAGAAAGATTAACTAGAAATCAATTTCAAAATCTATTTGAAGCTTGCTTAGATGATAATCATTTGTTTTATAAGATTGGAGAGAAAAACACAGACTCTGTATTTACAAGGTCTTTTTCATCGTTGGTGGTAGCTGGTCTTTTGTTTAAGGATAGCCAATTAGAGTTGTTAACGAAAGAATCTTTTGCGGTTGCATTAGATAAGAGTGTGTCTTACTTAATAAGTGAACAGGATACAAGAGGTTATGTAGATGAAAAGGGATGGGCACATAGTGTGGCACATGGGTCGGACTTGTTAGTCTCAATAGTTAAACATTCGAAATTTAGGATAGAGGATTCCATTATTATATTGGATACAATTCATAATTGCCTATTTAAAGACGCAACATATACTGATGAAGAAGATGAACGTTTGGTTTTTGTTATACAGGCCCAGTTTGAAAGGAATCTGGACGAAAAGATATTGGAAAAATGGATTCTTCAAATACTTAAAGACCTTGAATTAATTTACTTCAATGAAGGCTTCTCTAATAAATATTTCCGAACCAAATTCAACATTACAAACTTCCTAAAATCGCTATATTTCATTATTGGTTTTAAAAACGAGAAATCAAATATTAGAGAGCTGATTAATAGAAGTTTGAAAGAACTTCATCAAAAGCTATATGGTGTATAGTATAAAAGATTTATTACATTTATTAACCAACTATTATAACCCCTCCTTCATTTATCTAAGGCTGAAGTAGGGGTTCTTTTTTCTTAAAAATATTATTACCCATTATTATAATCTATTGAATTTTCAGTCTGATAGGCATATAATCGAAAAAAAGAATGAGAGAGAAGTATTTGAAATAAAAACTAGAATTTAGAGAAGAACTAATTGATGTGATGAGGATGTTATATGATGAAATTGAATAGTAAAGGTTTGTTTGCCCATTCGATTAAAAGGAAACTACTAACTGTTTCTATTTTACTACTATCTATTCCGATGATTATTTTAGGTATTTTGAGCTATCAAAAAAGTAGTAGCAGTTTAAGTGAGCTTGGCGAGACGAACTTAAAAAATAGTGTTGAATACACAATTGAGTTAATGAACGTACTAAACGAACAGGTTGAAAATGGGGATCTTACATTAGATGAGGCGAAAGAAAAAGTAAAGTTAGCCATTCTTGGAGAGATGCAAGAAGATAACACAAGACCGATTAACAAAAATCTAGACTTAGGCGAAAATGGGTATGTATTTATCTCTGATAAAGAAGGGAATCTGATTGCGCACCCAACAAGCGAAGGTAGTAACCTTTGGGATAAACAAGATATAAACGGTAAAAATTACGCACAAGAATTTATAAAAAATGGATTAAATGGTGGAGGCTTTACCAATTATTTTTACCCTCTTCCTAATAATCAGGAACAAATAGAGGAAAAAGTAACCTACTCAAAAGCTTTCGACGATTGGGGCTGGGTAGTTGTTGCAGGTACGTACATGATGGATTTTAACCAACCTGCAAATGAGATTTTCCAATTAAATTTAATTATTATAGGTATAACATTAGTGATTGGTATTTTGATTATTTGGTTCTTTGCAAATCACGTTTCCAGCCCTATAAAAAAAGTAACAGAACAAATGGCATACATAGCAGATGGAGACCTAACCCGTCATCAACTTGAAATCAAATCAAAGGATGAAACGGGTCAATTAGCTAATGGCATCAATAGCCTTCAAAATAAATTGAAAAATATGATTCAAAATATTTCTCAAGCATCGCAATTGATTACAGGACATAGTGAGGAACTGACGCAATCTGCAAATGAAGTGAAGATAGGGGCAGAACAAGTTGCTAGAACAATGGAGGAAATCGCTTTTGGTACAGAGGCACAGGCAAGTCACGCATCAGATCTTTCCTCATCAATGGGAACTTATGTAGAGAAAGTAGAAGAAGCCAATGAAAATGGTGAAAGAATCCATCAGTCATCTCATGAAGTATTACAATTAACAGAAGGTGGATCTCAGTTAATGCTGCAATCGATTGAACAGATGGCAAGTATTGACCGAATTGTCCATGAGTCTGTTTTAAAGGTTCAACAATTAGATATTCAATCAAATGAAATTTCAAAATTAGTCACGGTAATAAGAGAAGTAGCAGAACAAACAAACCTTTTAGCACTGAATGCGGCGATAGAAGCAGCTCGTGCTGGCGAACAGGGACGAGGATTTGCAGTAGTAGCCGAGGAAGTGAAAAAGCTCGCGGAACAAGTAGCAAATTCTGTTTCGGAAATTACACAAATCGTAGGAAGAATTCAAACAGATTCTTCAGAAGTAGCAAATGCCTTACAAACAGGCTATACAGAAGTGGAAAAGGGCACGAGTCAACTTAAAGCAACAGGCGAGACCTTCGAGAACATTAGTGCATCTGTAAAACTAATGGTTGAAAATATCCAGACGGTTAGTGAAAGTTTAATGATTATCAAATCAACTAGTCAGGAAATGAACTCATCGATTGAAGAAATTGCGTCAATCTCGGAAGAATCAGCGGCAGGCGTAGAACAAACCTCTGCCTCAACACAGCAAACAAGCAGTTCTATGGAAGAAGTAGCAGCGAGTTCTGAGGAACTTGAGAAATTAGCCATGGAATTAAATAACCTAATTCAACAATTCAAGCTGAATTAGCTACAAAATAGTGCCATGAAAGGGTACTAGGGGTGCATGTGCAGCCTCTAGTGCCTTTTATATTAATTTAAATTACCAGAAAGATAATCTTTCACGTAACAATTGCTGCATTTGCATTAGTAGTTTATGAAAGAGTTATAATATTGTACTTTTTTACAAGGATACGAAGTACACTTTTCGGCTTAAATTAAGATAAAGTATTAAATAAAAATGAAAGTTATTTAAAGTGGTATGGGAGAAGATAAAATTGAAGGACAACTTAAAATCTAACAATCAATTACCAAAAGGCGATTTAAGTGGTTGGAACAATAGAGAATATATCGAGGAACTAATAAAACGATATTCCCAACATAATGATCCTGATTACGCCAATTGGTCAAAAAATTACATGAGGAATCAGTTTGAATTCTTAGGGATTCGAACACCGATACGCAAAAAACTAACAAAACAGTTTTTAATGGAATTCGGTGTCCCGTCAAAAGAAAACCTACCAGTTGTAATCTTTACATTATGGGAGCAGCCAGAAAGAGAGTATCAAAAAGCAGCTCTCGATATACTTGAAAAAGTAAAAAAGACGCTCACTCCTGAAGATATGCCATGGCTAAGCTCTTTAATCGTTAATAAGTCATGGTGGGATACAGTAGATGTGCTCTCTCCTAATATAATGGGCCATATGTTTAATTCTTTCCCGGAGCTAATCGCCCAATATGCAGACCAGTGGATGATGGATGAAAATTTTTGGCTACAAAGAGCGGCGATTCTATTTCAACTTAAGTATAAGAATAGAACGGATGAAAGTCGCTTGTATCGATACATTCTCTCTAGGGCTGATAGTGAGGAATTCTTTGTCCAAAAAGCGATTGGATGGGTGCTGCGGGAATATGCGAAAACAAACCCTACAAGTGTAAAAGTGTTTGTTATTTCAAACAAATTAAAGCCACTTAGCAAGCGCGAGGCGTTAAAGAATTTATGAGCTATGTAGTGTGTGGTGAGTTGAATATTAATGTTAAAATGGATGTATAAAAATAATTACTGGAAATGAATTTCAAGTAAAGAATAGTACAGAAAAGGGATAAAAATGACATTACAACAATTAAAATATGTAATAGAAGTTGCTAGAAGTCGGTCGATTAACAAAGCGGCACAAAACCTGTTTATTAGTCAACCAAGCCTTTCCAATGCATTAAAAGAGTTAGAGGAAGAAGTAGGGATTACAATTTTTTTGCGATCTAATAAGGGGATACAGATTACTCCTGAAGGATCGGAGTTTCTAGGTTACGCTAGGCAAGTAGTTGAGCAGGCAGAACTTCTGGAGAATCGTTATACGAAAACAAATTCTCCACAGCAACATTTTTCTGTATCTGCTCAGCACTATGCTTTTGCGGTTAGTGCCTTTGTTCGTCTATTAAAAGATTATGATATAGAGGAATACGAGTTTAGTCTACGAGAAACAAAGACATATGAAATCATTGATGATGTCAAGAATCTCCGAAGTGAGATTGGTATTTTGTATGTCAATGAATTTAATAAAAAGGTCATTCACAAATTTTTAAGAGAAGGAAATTTACAATTCCATGAGCTATTTACAGCAAAGCCACACGTTTTTATTAGCTCAGCAAATCCACTCTCTGCAAAGGAGTATGTTACCTTATCGGATTTGGATCCTTACCCGTATCTTTCATATGAACAGGGGGATTACAATTCATTTTACTTTTCGGAGGAAATTCTCAGCACTCTAACTAGGCCGAAAAATATCCGGGTTACGGATCGTGCAACTTTATTTAACTTACTGATTGGGTTAAATGGCTATACCATTTCAACAGGTGTTATCAGCCATAAATTAAATAGTAAAGACATTATAGCTGTTCCCTTAATGGTAGACGAGCGGATCCATGTAGGGTATATTACGCATAAAAATGTGACAAATAGTACGTTGGCGAATACTTATATTCAATATCTAAAAGAGTCGATTGAAGAAGAACTCCATTAGTTATAGGTAAAAGCTATAGTGAGGAATAGTTTTTATATGTTACATTATAATAATTTCCCTATGCTACACTAACCTTACCTTAAGAAAAGCGATTTTATAGAAGGAAAGAGGGAGATTAGTAATGACGAAAACACTAGTAAAAGCTCCATTTAGAGCAGATCATGTTGGAAGTTTATTAAGACCTGAAAGAATTCATAAGGCTAGAAAGGATTTTCAAGAAGGCATCATTACGAATCAAGAACTGCATGCAATCGAAACTGAAGAAATTACAAAAATCGTTGATAAGCAAATCGAAGTTGGACTACAAGCTGTTACGGACGGCGAATTCCGCCGCCGATTCTGGCATACAGATTTCCTTGAACATTTAAATGGGGTTGAGGGTTACATTCCAGAATCAGGCTTCGCATTCAAAGGGGAAGAAACAGAGCGATACGATGTACGAGTAATCGGGAGAATCTCGTTTAACCCAGATCACCCACATATCAAAGAATTTATCGAGTTTAAAGAAATTGTTGGTGACCGTGCTGTTGCAAAACAAACAATACCGAGTCCAAACCAATTATTTAACGCGGGTATTCGTAATCTAGAAATCTATCCGGACCTTGAAGAATATACAAAGGATGTCATCCAAACATACCGTGAGGCCATCAAGGCTTTCTATGATGCTGGCTGCCGTTATTTGCAGCTAGATGATGTCTATATTGCGGGTCTGAATGCTCCAGACATTCCATTCAATGATAGCGGCTATTCTCGTGAACAATTAATTGATTTAGCTCTTCGTGTTGCCAATGGCGTTCTAGAAGATAAACCAGAAGATCTAATCATTACGACTCACCTTTGCCGTGGGAACTATCGCTCTAAATGGGCATTTGAAGGCAGTTATGCGAAGATTGCGCCAACATTATTCGCAAAAGAGAAAGTAGACGGCTTCTTCTTAGAATATGATGATGATCGTTCTGGCGACTTCGGACCACTAGAACATATCCCAAATGGTGGCGCACAAGTGGTGTTGGGGGTATTCACATCCAAACACGGAGAATTGGAAGATAAGGAAAATATTAAAGCACGTATTGAAGAGGCAACAAAATATGTGCCATTAGAGCAATTATGCATCAGTCCACAATGTGGATTTGCTTCTACTCATCATGGAAATATTTTGACTGAGGATGAGCAATGGGCGAAGTTGAAGTATATTGTCGATATTTCGAAAGAGATTTGGGGATAAGCTTTTTAACTAAACTTCGATTCATCGCTGTTTTGGAAAATGAAATATGCTAGTCAGAATCCATTTTGATATTCTTTCAAAATGGATTCTTTTAATTTTCTGAATGCAGATTTAATACTGTATAATACTTAAACTCTACTTAAAAACTACCACTTGACCCTAAAAAGAAGGGGGTGTCACTGAAAAGAGAATACTGACTTGCTCGTCGGCAGGATTACTCCACATATGCAGAGCTTGGGCTGGAATTTTTACACTATCACCGGTCATTAAAGTATACTCATCTCCTAAAAGTGATAATTGGATAGGTCCTTTTACTACATAAGCAACTTCTTCTCCCTTATGAGACATGGGAGTTTCCGAAGAGGATTTACCTGGCTTTAAATGCATGATCGCAGTAGCTATCTGACTAGTAAAGTCAGGGGATACTAATTCATATTCTAAACCATCGATTATGATTTGCTTACGTTCCTCTTTTCTCACCACAAGCTCTCTTGTATCCAATTCGTCCATTAAAAATGTAAATACAGGTACATCTAATACCTTCGCAAGCGATTTTAATGTCTGTATCGATGAGTTACTATGTCCTTTTTCGATTTGACTCAGCATGGATGGCGTGATGTCTGCTTGCTTTGCTAGTTCTCTTAGGGAAAGCCCTGCATTCTTCCGATATTGTTCAACCTTTAATCCAATAAACGATTGACTCATTTTTACCTCCATTAATTAATGTAATTTTCTAATTTGTATTGTACTTATCACAGTTTAGATGTTAAATTTAATTTAACATATTAAATTAAAATGAACAATCGATTGGGGTGGAACTATGATTTCATTTATTTTAATGACATTATTTGTCGTGATGAGTCCTGGGGTTGATACAGCTTTGATTACAAAACGAACAATTTCAGGGGGGAAGAAAGAAGGCCTACTGATGGCTTTAGGAATTACGGCTGGTTCACTTGGTCATACGCTTGCTGCAACACTTGGGCTATCAGCTTTGGTTCTACAATCGGCAGTAGCTTTTTCTATTTTGAAGTGGGTAGGAGCAATCTATTTAATCTATCTAGGTGTTCAATCACTTATAGCTCGAAAAAGCCCAGAAAATGTGACGACTGCGGATCGTAATGCGAAAGGGTCACCATGGAAAGAAGGATTATTATCAAATCTGCTAAATCCAAAGGTTGCCGTCTTTTTCATCACGTTCTTGCCTCAATTTGTTAGCTCGAAAGAAAATGCGATGATGGAACTTCTTGCTATGGGATGCTTTTACTCGATATTATCGATTCTTTGGTTCGTCTTCTACGTTTTCTGTTTAACTTATATTCGTGAGTGGCTATTATCAGCGACTGTTCAAAATTATATGGAAAAACTAACAGGCATCGTACTCATTGGTTTCGGGGTAAAGCTACTGTTTACGCAGAATAAATCATAAAGATTTTTCTTAAAGAGGTGTATGAAAATGTACAAAACACTAAGTAAATTAGATTTTCAATATTTTATTGGCCAAGAGGTTACAGAGGTAAACACCGAAAAAAATTATCCATTTGGAGTGTCTTTTGAAAGAGGAGTTTTAACCATTGAATGCCCTTGGAGATTACGAGTTTCTAGCGAAGTGGCAATTGGATATTCAGATTGTCTGCAAGCACCAGGACAATACTCGCATAAAGATGTTGAAAAAATTCTCATGGGAAAACGAATAACGAATATCTTCCATTATGAAGAGATTTCAGATTTAGTGGTAGAATTTGAGGGCAAAATCTATCTTGAATTATTCCATGACAGCAATTATTTTGAGGGATGGCAGCTGCGAGGCGAAAATGGAATGTATGTATTCACCTTACCGGGAGGGGCTTATTCGGATTAGATAGCTTTTCATTTTTAAATTTTAGAAAAACCTTCTATAGAAAGTAACCGTATTTTTTAGAGTGCCTCATGAGCGTTAATTCAAAAAGGATTAAGGCTCTTTTTTGTTGAAGTAATTTAAAAGGTCCCTAAACATGGCCTTAAAAAACTACGGAATTGAAATAAGGGGCTTGGTTTATATGGGTTTTGAATCTTTTCGCTTTATTGTATTTGTTAATAGCATAATCCTTTTGTTAATTATGACACTGGTATTAAAAAAGCCCTTTCGAAAATGGGGCTTTGCTATTATGCTCGTTTTTACGATTGTCTTTGCTGCCATTGAAATAACAGCTCCGTTAATTAGAGAAAAAAACTATGAAGCTTTTCTAGTAGAGATTGAAAATCAATTGATTGAACAATATCCAACAAATAATTGGACTCTGAATAAAGATATTGATTTTTATAGTTTTCCTTATGATTTTTTAGTTGAGGTAGCATTTGAAGAGGATTCTAATGTGATATATGGATTTGTATTGGATGAAGATGGCAAGTTACATGAATATTATCGGAAAGAACAGGACTAGTTGCTTGGTATTATAGATGATGAATAAAAAGGAGCTAAACAATATGCAAGAATGGCAGGGTGCTTCAGGAGTTTGTATAAATGAAAATGGACAAATCTTAATGGTTTTACAAGGGAAGCCTGATGAAAAGAAGACTTGGTCGATACCTTCTGGTGGAAGGGAGAGTAACGAAACCTTTGAGCAATGCTGTATCCGGGAAGTTGCAGAGGAGACGGGATACAAGGTCGAGATTGTGAGAAAACTTCAGGTGAAAAAGAAAAGCTATGATGAAGCTAATATTTCCATTGAAGTTCATTATTTTCTAGTCAGGCTTCTTGGTGGAACTAAAACCATTCAGGATCCTGACAACTTGATCTATGATATTGCATGGAAATCTATAGATGAAATACAAGATTTAGAGCTTACTTTCCCTGAAGATCGAAGCTTTTTAAAGGACTACTTGGTGAACATTGTGTGAAAGCATCGTAGCTCTTTTGGGAATCTTTAGAGGAGTAACCTTCTTTGCTGTTCTTTAATAAAATAGCATAAGGAGGTGTTTTCACATTGACTAAAAATGCGAAATTACTTTACTGCCTATTGGGAAGTGCTGTACTGGCATTATTAAATAGTCCTATTCTTGGTTCAGCTTTAGTGGGCGTATTCAGCGGTGGCGGAGCTCTCGAAGAATTTATTTTGCTGGTTGCAGATATCTTGTCATTTGTCGGGTATATTCTATTAATCCTCTTCTCGCTTATGTTGATATATTATAATTCAAAATCAAAATTTAAAGGATAATATATACAATCAATTGAATATTAAGATACAGAGGACATTAGTGAAAATAAACTAATGTCCTTGTTTTAGCTAAGGTTAAAATTGTGGAGGGATAATTTATATTGAATCAAAAATTGATACGACGGATGATTCCTCATTAGAAATGTTAATGTTCTTTCTTTTTCTCCAGCACCAAAATTATTGACGTTTCAAAAGAAGAGGAATTACTGAAGAGGTGGACAATTTTGCTAACTAATTTGTACTTTGTACGACACGCACATTCTATATATACTCCTGATGAATTACGAAGACCTTTATCTGAAAAGGGATGCATTGACGCTGAAAAAATTAGACAAGCTCTTGAAAATGAAAACATAGACATTGTTATTTCAAGTCCTTACAAAAGGGCAATCCAAACTGTCGAGGGTATTGCAAATGTTATAAATATGGAAGTTATATTGGAAGAAGATTTTAAGGAACGGACGTTATCTATAGAACCTGTTGAGGACTTTAACCTAGCAATAACAAAAGTTTGGGAAAATGCTACGTTTTCATGGCCAGGTGGAGAGTCTAACATTATGGCACAAAAACGAGGGATAAGGGCTATGGATAAGTTGTTAAATACCTATGCAGGTAAAAACGTTGCAATAGGAACACATGGAAACATAATGGTACTAATTATGAACTACTTCGATAAAAAATATAATCTTAGTTTCTGGGAGAATCTTGATATGCCTGACATCTATAAATTAACTTTTGATAATAAAGTTCTAAAAGATGTTAAGAGGATTTGGAGTAGATCTTGTTAGAGAGAAAATTTTGTATAGGAGCTGCTACATATGGAGTTTTATAGATTTAATAAAGAATGTGGTAAGACAATCACACAATTTAATTCGAATTTTGTTATGTCACGTATTTTGCAAACGGAAAAAGGCGTGCACATAGGTTGTATGTACTTGGAGAAAAACGGTATTGTCGGTTTTCACCAAGCAGTTGTTCCTCAGCTTTTGTTAGTGTTGAATGGTGAAGGATATGTGCGGAATGAAAAAGAAGAGTACTATAAAATTCAGCCGGGTGATGCAGTATTTTGGGCAAAAAATGAATGGCATGAAACAAAGACTGAAACAGGATTAACGGCCATGGTTATTGAGAGCGAAGCTTTAAATCCATCCTCTTACATGCCATTAAAGAAAGAGTAGCTGTTTTGATAGAAGAAATGTGAAGGAACCTTAAACAAAAATGGTTCTTTTTTATTTTTCAAATTTATATTTTTTTCATATTTACAATTTACTTACTGAGGAGTAGAATGAATCCGAAATCAAATAATCAATGGCCAAATCTCTTAATGAGAACGGAGGACCCGATCTTTTGGGGTTAATTCTGCAGGTTGCAGAAAGGATGATTTTAAGCTTCTTCGCCATCCTACCCGTCAGCTAACTTCGTCGGCTAAAGCGGAGGAGGTCTATATGACCGCCTAATTCAAGGTGCCCTTTTGTTGGTAAACCCAACGAATAGCTACTTGTTTTAAATGCGGTCTTTTCTTATGGAGAAAAGTTAAATGTAATGGTAATAAGTAATTTATTTATGGGAAAAACAACCCTATAAAAGAAGTAGATTTTAAACTTCAAAAATTGAGGAGAAAGAACATGAAAAATATACTTTTAGAAGGACTAAATCCTTCTAAAATTTTAGTGCTAGGATTTGCTTTTGTCATCTTTGTAGGAGCATTTTTACTTACGCTACCTATAGCAACGGCAAATGGAGTCAGTTTATCTTTTTTAGATGCTTTGTTTACAGCGACATCGGCTACATGTGTTACAGGTCTTGTCGTTGTTGATACCGGTAATACATTTTCTATGTTTGGTGAGATTGTCATTTTGGTACTGATTCAAATTGGCGGTTTAGGATTTATGACCTTTGCGACGTTTTTATTTACATTATTAGGTAAAAAAATCTCACTTAAAGAAAGACTACTTTTAAAGGAAGCTTATAATGCAACATCTACTGCCGGTATGGTGAAATTAGTGAAAAGGATATTGCTATTTACCTTAGTTACGGAAAGTGTGGGAGCCTTTTTACTCGCAATGCGTTTTTCAATTGATATGCCAGTTGGTGAGGCAGTGTATTTCGGCATTTTCCATAGTGTTTCAATTTTTAATAACGCGGGCTTTGATATTTTAGGGGATTTCAATAGTTTTACGGGCCATGTGGATGACCCATTTGTTGTATTAACATTAAGTTCTCTCATCATTATTGGTGGTCTTGGATTTGTTGTAATCAATGAATTGTATGAATATCGTGAAACGCACAAACTTTCACTTCATACCAAAGTTGTCTTAACTACAACAATAATTTTGATTATAGGGGCTTCTATCTTAATCTTCTTATTTGAGTATGGAAACGATAAAACTCTGGGTCCTCTAAATTTAGGTGGAAAAGTACTAGGTGCTATTTTCCATAGTGTAAGTCCAAGAACAGCAGGCGCTAATACATTATCCATAGGTGATTTAACATATGCGACACTTTTCTTAACCATTTTCCTTATGTTTATCGGGGGAGGTTCAGGTTCCACAGCGGGAGGAATTAAAGTATCGACTTTTGCAGTTTTAATGGCGACAGTAATTTCTCAGATCAAAGGAAAAGATGATGTAGTTTTATTTAAACGTCGAATTGTTGAAAAAACAATATTAAAATCACTCACAGTTGCTGTAAGTGGAATGATGATCGTGATTACGGTTACTTTCTTACTTAGTATCACAGAGCATGGACATGATTTCATGATGTATTTGTTTGAAGCAACCTCAGCATTCGGAACGGTTGGTCTATCAATGGGCTTAACACCAGAATTATCGCCACTCGGACGAATCTTGATTGTACTAACGATGTTTATAGGAAGATTAGGACCGTTGACGCTTGGATTTGCTATTACGAAAAAGCAAACAAAAGAAGCGTATAAACGTCCAAAAGGAAATATGATGATTGGTTAATCCAAAATAGGGAGAGTTTAAAAATGGCAAAGTATCAATATGCAGTAATCGGCTTAGGGAGATTTGGAACAAGTATAGCAAGAAGATTGCATGAAGCTGGGCAAGAAGTATTAGGGATTGATCTTGATGAGGAAAGTGTGGGAAATGCAGAACCATACGTAACGGATAGTGCTATAGCAGATGCTAGTGAAGAAAAAGCACTTACTTCCTTAGGAATAACTAACTTTGATTGTGTCATTGTAGCAATTGGAGATGATATTCAGTCTAGTATTTTAACTGCAATGCTTCTAAAAAATCTAGGAATCAAAAAAATCATTGCAAAAGCTACGAGTAAGCGTCATGGGCAAGTGCTGGAAACGATTGGTGTACACTGGGTGATCTATCCTGAAAGAGATATGGGGGAACGTGTTGCCAATCAGCTGCTATCGCCAAACATGCTGAATTATATTGAACTATCCAAAGACTATAATATTGAGGAAGTACTTTTACCTAAGAAAATGGTAGGTAGAAGTTTAAAAGATCTTGATATTCGAGCAAGGTTTAAGGTCAGTGTCATCGCCATTTTAAGAAATAGCGAGATCATTGTTTCCCCATCTCCAGACGAATTACTTCAAAATGATGATATTCTAGTAACAATAGGAAATCGACAAGATTTAGCTAAGTTTGCTAGTTTGGAATAGATAAAGATGATTATAAGCTTAGAAAGAGGCCTCATCAGAGCGCCTCTTTTTTATCTATCGATAGAGAGGTTAAAAGAGTGACTGTGTAGAAACAATATTCATAAGACACAATTTGGGAGGACGAAATGAGCAAATTTAGTTTGTATGGCAAGTTTACGGTACAAGATGGGGAACGAGACACAATGGTAGAGATTTTGCTGGAAGCTGCAGAATCAATGGCTAATCTTGAAGAATGTGAGATCTATCTCGTAAATATTAATGAAACCGAACCGGATTCAGTGTATGTCTATGAAGTATGGAGTAGTGAAGAGGCACATCAAGCATCCTTATCGCTAGAATCCACTCAAAAATTAATTCAACGAGCAAAACCAATCATAACGGGTATGGATAGAGTTAGCACCCTAACAACAATGGGTGGAAAGGGTATTTCTTAGTTCTAAGAGTGCAAGTTTTTGTGAAAGGGGGGAGTTTTTTGAAGAAACTACCGTTGATATTGGGTGTAGTAATGGTTATTATCGCGGTATTTGTGTTTGTAAATAAACTATACTACCCCCCACTGCCGATAACGGGAGTGTCCCCAAAGGAAGCAATGGATGCCTTCAATGAATCCAATAGCAAAATTGTCCAAATAGCGGAGGAAGGTGGTAGTCTCTGGTATATAACAAAAACTGAAAACAATGGTATAGAGACTACTGATGCACACATAAAACAGTTGATAGCAGCTGAAGGATGGGAATTTAAAGAGAAAGAGGGGAGCGGTTTATTCTTTGAAAAAAACGGTGAAAGATTAATTGCCACTACTCAAATGTGGACAAAAAACTATGTCATCGTTAATATACCTGAGTTTAATTCTTCTACGAAAGAGTGATGAAAGTTGAAGACGAATTATCAAACACAAATAGAAAGAATCGTAAATGCATTATCAAAATCATGGTCCATCAAATCAAGTTCTAAGTGGAGTATAGAAAACCCGGCAAAGGGCCATTGCGGTGTTACCACTTTGGTTGTCAATGATTTATTGGGTGGGGAAATTTTGAAAACGAGTCTACCTGATGGATGGCATTTTTATAATTTTATTGATGGGAACAGATATGACTTTACATCATCTCAATTCATAGAACCTATCGCTTATTTGGATATTCCCTCAAATAGAGAAGAAGCATATTTGGATACGAATGAAAAGCAATACACTTTTTTAAAACAAAGGGTATTAATGAACTTGGATGCTTTAAAATCCGTTTGAATAAGAACAGTACTTATTTCTATCTTATCTGTTCACGAATTTTCTGAAGCTCCTCAAAAGATAGATCGCCAAGAGATTTTTTGATTTCTTCCTCGATCAGCTTCCTGTTTTTTTCTTGATATTGCTTACGCCACTCTCGAAGGCCTTCCGTTTTATCGAAAAGATATTCAATATCGATTTCTTCATTTTCTTCATCAGCCAAATAATCAAGTACCGCTGCTAGCATCCGTGAAACATTCTCCATTTCACTTTGCAGGTTATTTGGCACTTCTTCTATTTTCTCATTTTCTAATTCTTCGTTTGTTTGAGAAGACTTTCTTGGCATAGTGTCGCTCCTATTTTAAAGATTATCTAGCCTTAATATGCCCAAAAATTTGAACCTCATAAGCCTATAAGCTTTAATGTAATACAATATAAGAAAAAATCGTTTTTCTTGTAACGTAACGCTAGGTTGGGAGTTATATAAATGAGAGGAGGGAAAGGATGGAGTTTGAAGAAATCTATCGTGAATATTTTAAAGAAGTATACCTATATATCAAATCCCTAAGTCGCGATGAAAAAATAGCGGAAGAAATTACCCAAGAAGCATTTTATAAAGCGTTAAAAGCAATTGAAAAGTTTGATGGTTCCAAAGATATTCGAGCATGGCTTTTTACAATTGCCAAAAATACATACTTTTCTTACTACAAACGAAACAAAAAACAGATTGATTTTGATGATGAACCAGATACAGGAGTTCAATTTGTTAGCAATTTGATGGCTGAAGAAAGTGCTTTTACTGTTCACGAATTTCTTCACACGATGGATGAGCCGTACAAGGAAGTCTTTACACTGCGGACCTTTGGTGAACTGCCCTTTGAAAAAATCGGAAAACTCTTCGGAAAAAGCGCGGGGTGGGCCAGGGTGACTTTTTACAGGGCGAGAAAGCAAATATTGGAGCATATGGAGGCGATAGATCATGAAAGAGATTAAATGTACAATCATCCAAGATGTTTTACCTCTTTATATTGATGGAGTGGTGAGTCCAGATACAAAAGAGATGGTAGACGAGCATTTAAAGCATTGCGAGAAATGTCAAAAAGAGTTGGAGTCCATGAAACAAGAACTCTATTTACCTGTTGAAAATAAAGACTCTCTTCTAAAATCATTCAGTAAAAAGTGGCGCAATAAAAAAATAATGATTGCCCTTGGTTCCATTTTAGGAACGGCCATCCTTTTATTCGGTGCGTTCTCGTACGTCTTTTATTATGAAAAGGTTATACCCTATTCGGAAGATCTGATTAAAATCGAGGCTCCAAATAATCAACAATTGGTATTGCATTATTTTGGGAAAAGCTATGCTGGTGTACACGAAACACATCCCATGTCTCTTGAAATAGATGGGGAGAAAAAGAATGTGAGTTTTATTTTTTATACACAAACCATCGCGCATTCACCTACAAGAAATCTTTTGGATGATGATGGCCAAAATGAACACAACTATATCTCTGTACTTCCCGAGAGTGAAAAAATTGATGCTGTGTACTATGCTGGTTTTGATGTAGAAGACATTAGTTTTGGAAAAGATTCATGGGACGACATACTTGAAAGGGCTGATTTAATTTGGGAGCGAGAGTAATTTAGTAAATTGGTATGAAGGGATGATCCGAAAAGGATATCCTTTTTTTAATTTTTCATATAAAGCATGTTTTGTAAATGGTAAAATAGGTAAATAATGTTATTTTTTGAGGAGGGATTGGGTGATAAAACAGATATTAAATATTTGTATGGTTTTATTGTTGCCACCAATAGTTGTTCAATTGTTAGTGCTTATTTTTTTCAAGATAGAATTCAATTGGGAATATATGTACCTTATGACGCTATATACTCTAGTAACGTCCATTATTTTGATAAGAAAGCACGAAATAAATGAAAAAGGTAAAAAGCAGACTAGATTTAATTATGTTGCTTCAGTAAGAAGCGGCCCAATGATTTTTCTGCTTGTTATCTTTGTATTTAACACAAGTGTTACAGTCAGTGGTCTAGAAAAAGAGGCATTGGTAATAAGAATCGTCGCCATAGTAGCAATAATTATTTTGGCTTTTGTAAGATTCAAGTTCTACATCGAAGAAAACACACTTACCTATGAAATCATGCTCTTTACGATTCTACTTTATAAAAGAAGAGTTTTTCCTGATGACATTAAACATGTAAAATTTGTGCGAACTGGTTGGGCTAAAAAGGCCGCCATTATTAAAGTCAAAAAGGGAATCAACCTACGCATCATTAATTTTGAACCGACACATGTATGTCCGGACTTAAATAAGTTTACTGACAAACACTCAATCTCAATTTCAAAAACAAATGATTACATTTTATTAGATAAATCATCTCGTCAATCAGCCTTAAAGGGGAAAGAGGAAGTCTAATGTTTTTTTTACAAATGTTAGATACATATTTAGAAGATGTAATTGATTACATATTGGATAGGTGAAACTATCAAAAGCACTAGGAAGGTTAGGAGAAAACAATGGTTATTTATAAAAAATTAGTTCGAGATAAAATCCCTGACATAATTGAAAATAGTGAAAATACGTGTGAGGTTGCAACATTAAATCAAGAGAAATTTATCGTAGAACTTAAGAAAAAGTTGCAAGAAGAAGTTACTGAGTATCTAATTTCATCAACTGATGATCATGCAATAGAAGAACTTGCAGATATCTTAGAGGTAGTTCATTCGTTAGCTAAAACGCATCTCAGTACTATTGAAGAAGTTGAAAAAATACGCCAAAGCAAGTTTGAAGAGCGTGGGGGATTTGAGAGGAAATTTTTGTTGGTTAGTACAGGTGAAGAATAGTATTTTAGTTGTGATGTATTGTAAAATGGAGGAGAGAAGTTCAAATTAAATAAGGCAATAAAGCGTATCCATTTATAATAGGGAATACGCTTTTTATAATGAGCAGCTATGCTTCTGCTCGTTTAACTTTCTTCCACTTCGAGTATATTTCGAACACTGAAATTAGAATCATGACCCAAAGAGCTCCACTTTCAAAGGAAATGCCGGAAGAAGATTTGCCTCCTAAAAGCGGGAATAGTACCAATAATGCTAATATGTATAGTGTTAAAACTATTTGCCATTGAATATCTTTTTTAATGTCTGTAGCATCATGTTTTTTGAATACAAACCTAAATAAAAGGGCTCCTAAAATTAGGATAAGGAGGACTCCTGTGGGAATTGCATTAGCAAATGGAACCTCGGGGAAAAAGTCATAAACAAATAAAAGTGTTATAGCCAAAATGAAAATAGAGTCAAATGACTTGAAAAACTTCATTAGAATACCCCCTTTGTTAAATTATAGCATAAATCTCAATCGGTTTAATTGGATGGTATTACAATAATGGTAGTGGATAGACAAAAAATAAACCCAGGTTACTCATAATTAGTTTGAGTAACCTGGGCTATTTTTACTTATATCAGTCTATTCTGGTTGAACAGGTTCTTTCATTTGTCCTCCGAAAGGGAGCTCAACGCCGAGTTCAGCCAGTTGTGTTTGGGCTTCTTCTTGTGTAATTGTGCCGTTTCGTTGTTGTTCCATAATACTTTGGACTTTTGCTTTTGTTTCTTCATCCAAATCTGCAAACATGTCGCCACGGCCTCCACCTGGATTTTCGCCTGTGCCATCAGGACCACCCATTGCGCCATTACCGTCAGCGCCTTGTCCAGGTCCTCCCATTCCACCAAATCCATTGGAACCTGCTTCTGTAATCCCTGACTCATTTAGCCATGTCACTGTATCAGAGATTGTAAATTCGACTTCATTCGTTCCATCCTGATAGGCAGCATCCGTAAACAAGCCGTCATTTTCAGTTCCAGTTGCCGTTCCACCAGATTGAAGAGTGTAAGTAGCATCCTTAGTAACTAATGGCGAACTGATTAACACGGTTTGATAATCCTTGTCAGGTGAGAATGTTACCACTGGTTCACCATTGCTATCTTCAAGCTGAATGGCAGTTCCTGCCACTTGTGTTTCTGTAAAGGTCATCATAAGAGCATTTTGAGATGCATCTTCAGAAGTAGTCATGGCCATGCCTGAGCTTCCTGTAGCGATAAGTAAACCACCACTTATATCAAAGCTTTGATCATAGTCTAGAGCCCCGTTGTTATTATTGGTTGGACCGCTAACGATGACTGTTCCGTCCGTCATAGTAATCGAACCATTGGAATCGAGTCCATCCCCGGCAGAGTTTACATAAATATAGCCACCATTAATGGAAAGGACATTCTCTTCAGTGTCTTCTGTTGCTGCAAAGTCTCGACCTGAAGCATCATTTCCGCCACCAATGTTGATCCCGTCATCTGACGCATTTACATGAATCTCTCCATCAGCTATCGTGATGCTTTTACTTTCGATCCCTTCATAGCTTTTTGTAATATCGATTGTTCCACCTTTAGTTAAAATAGAAGTGTCTGCATGGATTCCATCATCACCTGTAGCTAAATTTAACTCTCCGCCAGTGATGGTAATTGAGTTATTACTGTGAACGGCATCATCCAAGGAATCAATTGTAAAACTTCCTCCACCTATTGCTACTTCAACAGCGGCTTTTAAACCCTTGGTACTTTCGGATTCATCTTGCGTACTTGTGCTCGTCGTAGTATTCGTTTCACCAGGCATGCCAGGCATTCGATTATTATCATTTGTGTCTACTGTTTCAGGGCTGCCTTCACCAGATGTAATCGTAAATTCCCCAGCGGCTATGAGAAGAGAAGTCTCTGCTTGAATTCCATCATTAGCTGACGTAATGTCAAAGGTACCACCTTCAATTGCAATAAGTGCCTTAGATGCATCCTTGTCATTTGTTGATTTGACTCCGTCGCCACCAGCAGTAATAAGAATTGACCCATCTTTTACGGCAACGAGATCTCGTCCCATTAACCCATCATCTACAGCATCAATTTGGATTGTCCCACCAGTAATTCTTAATTCATCTTTTGAAGCAATCCCATTGTTGTAATTTCCGTTTACCACTAAAGTTCCTTCTCCATTGATTGTCAAATCGTCTTTACTGAAAAGGGCTGCGTTGGGCTCATCATCCTCTGAATTTTCATACACATAATTTTCGCCATCTGTTAAAACATTTTCAGTTCCTTTTTCTAAGGAAACCACTGTCTTTTCTGCTTTTTCTACAAAAATAGGTGCACTAGTAGATGAATTGATTTCCACTCCATTAAGAACAAGTCGAACAGTTCCTTCATCTTCTGCATTCACGATAATTTGTCCATCATTGAGCTTTCCACTTATTTCATAGACACCAGAAGTTCGAATCGTGATTGTACTGCCATCAATGACAACACCACCGTTACCTTCAAAGCTTGCAGTTTCACCATCTAATTTAATAGAAGTAGCATTATCCCAATCTGTGTAGAAATCCTCATCCGAATAGGAAACTTTATCATTAATAACACTTAGTATCTCCTGATTGCCAATGGTACTTAAGCTCTCGGCTTGGACAACTGCAGGATCACTTGAAGACGCAACCTCCGCTGTATCATCACTACAAGCAAATAATAACGCACTACACATCATAAGAGGTGTTGCTACTTTTATAAGTTTAGAATTTTGTTTCTTCATAAAATTTTACTCCTTTTCATTTCTCATTTTTTAAGGCTGTTGTTGCGTATGAGCCTATTATTAAAGACCAACCTTAAATCAACCTTAAAAAAATAAAAATTTGCAATTCTAGAAAATGGACATATAATCAAACGTAGAAAATTAACAGAGAAAAGGGGGAGCGGATATATGAAGCTACTAATTATTGAAGATGATAAATATCTCTCAGATTCGATATGTGAAACAGTAAAAGACATGTTCATGGCAGAGCAGGCATTCGATGGGGAAGAGGGGTTATTTCTAGCAGAACAAAATATTTTTGACGTCATTATTTTAGATATTATGCTGCCTTCTATGAACGGATATGAGGTACTGCAAAATCTTAGAAAACAAAACATTATGACCCCTGTCATTATGTTGACGGCAAAAGATGGCATTGATGATAAGATTCAGGGATTTAAGGTAGGAGCAGATGATTATCTGGTCAAGCCATTCCATAGGGAAGAGTTGTTGCTCAGACTTGAGGCAATGGTCAGAAGGTCTGGTGGATTGTTAAAGGAGAATGTTATTACCTTTAAGGATTTAAAATTAAATATTAAAAATAAAACTGCGGAGCTTAATGGAGAAATTCTTAAACTTAATGGGAAACAGTTCGATCTTTTGGAGTACCTAATTAATAATAAAAATGCGATTTTAACTAAAGAACAAATCTTTGATCGAATTTGGGGATTTGAATCGGACACCTCGACGACAGTTGTGGAGGTGTATGCGAGTAATTTGCGGAAAAATCTTAAAAAATATGGCTATGACCAATTCATTAAAACGTTCCGAGGTTTAGGGTATATGCTTACGGATAGTGGTGAAGAAAATGTTTAACCAATCTATTTTTAGGAAGCAGCAATTCAAGTTTATGCTCCTTAACTTATTGGCCTTTACAGTTATTTTCACGATTTTTAGCTTCATCATTTTTGGCCAGGTCCAAAGTACATTATACTCGCAGGCGGATAAAGAACTAGAGTCATTTAAAGAGAGGCTTACGGACAATGTGAATGTGGGGGAAGATCACGGACCGCTGCCTGGAAAAGAAAATCAGGACTTTCCTCAAATTGATAATAAAAGAGAGAATCCGAATCCCCGAATCGTTGTCATTAATTGGGACAAAGCTGGCAATATTGTCAATGAACGAGAAATTGGCTCCTTATTTTATGAAAATTATCTGACTGATTACAAGCTTGATAAGACAAAAATAGATGAAATCACAATGACCTCAATTAATGAACAGTACGAATTTCGATATCTTCTTTTTGAAGATACAAATGAAGCGGATGATATTGCTTATACACAGCTTCTCATTAATGTGAATGCTGAACAAGCTATTATCTCCAATTTCGTCAGATTGGTCACGATTTGTTCGGTGATTTTCATTATTCTCTCTATATCAGCGAGTATCCTTTTATCTAAAAAGATGATGAAGCCAATTATTCAGTCCTGGAATAAGCAGGCGGAGTTCGTGGAAAATGCATCACATGAACTAAGAACACCCTTAACCATCATCCAAAATAAATTGGAGTTACTCCTTAGATCACCACAAGAAAGAATTGCTGATAAATTTGAGAACATTGCCCTGAGTCTTTCGGAAACACGCCGATTATCTAAGCTAACTACAGACTTATTAACCTTAGCCAGAGCAGATTCGGCAGAAACAGAGCTGACTCTGCAGAATGTCGAAGTGGATGCATTGGTACGAGATGTTTGTGCACCATACCAGGAAATTGCTGAATCGCAGGAAAAGCATTTTTGGCTAAATTTAAAATGTCCTATTTCCATAAAGGCAGACGCAACCCGTTTGCATCAGCTACTCGTTATTTTGCTTGATAATGCTCTAAAATACACAGGAGAAAATGATAGTATCGGTGTTAAAACATATATAGAGGATCAGCGAGTAGTAATCGAAATGAGTGACACGGGCATTGGGATAAAAGAAGAAAATATGCAGTATATTTTTGAACGTTTCTATCGTGAAGATCGAGCTAGATCCAGAGAAACTGGTGGGGTGGGTCTAGGATTATCGATTGCCCAATGGATAGTTAAAAAGCACAGAGGCTCCATTAAAGTAATGAAAAACCAAAATAAAGGAACAACCTTTATCATTAAGCTTCCGAAGTAGGAGATTGCAGCAATGCAATCTCTTTTTTTGTACTCGCTTATTTTTAGTGATCGAAATAAGCTCTAACGTAAAAAAGTGCTTGTCTATAAGAAGATTTGCTGTAAGCAAGTTGAAAAGTAGAATAGCCCCCATAATCGAAAATGTGTTGAACTTAAATCCGTTTCACCAAACAAATATTAACGAAGAATTTTATTTTTTTTTCTAACTGATTTTCTTTTAAGGTTTGTTTAAGGTTTGTCCTTAATAATGTGATTCATAAGATAACAAACAGCAAAGGAGAAAAGCAGATGGAAGGCAGACGCTTAAATGGTGTTATGGGGCGAACAGAACTCAAACATGAAATTACGAAGATGGATTGCTATCTTCTAAGAAATAAATTAAAGCATTTCATGAAAGTGGATCCTTACGCGAAGGAGGATGGTAAGTACCTAATTCGTAGTGTGTACTTTGATAACTTCGACAATAAAGTACTAACAGAGAAAAAAGAAGGTTTTTATCAACGGGACAAGTTTCGTGTAAGACTCTATGACTACAATACGAATTTCCTTAACCTAGAGAAAAAAAGTAAGAGAAATAATCTTACATATAAGCAAAAATGTACGATTACAGCAGAGGAATACGAAAAAATAAGAATCGGGGATATCGCTTGGATGGAGTACGATTCAAGATTACTTATTCAGGATTTGTACATGCAAATGACTTTGTTCCAAATCAAGCCCATGACGGTAGTGGATTATGTAAGGGAAGTCTTTATATACGACCAAGGGAATGTGCGGGTAACCTTTGACAGTGATATCAAAACTAGCTTTCGGAATCCAGATTTATTAAATCCAGATTTAGCAATGGTTGAAACAAACCCGGAAGTTGTCATTCTTGAGGTGAAGTATGACGAGTTTTTACCGGATGTCATTAAGTACTTATTGCAGCTTGGAAACCGAAAAAAAGGAACCTATTCGAAATATCAAATCAGCAGAATGTTCGGGTAATGTAGAAAGATAAATGGAGGAATTAAAATGGAAACTGTAAATTTTGATGATATTTTTAAATCAAGTATTTTAGAAAAAACAAGTAGTTTTTCAATCATTGATTCAGTTATAGGATTATTGGCTGCCTTTTTAATAGGATTGTTTATCTATTATGTATATAAGAAAACTTTCTCGGGCGTCATCTACTCACACACGTTTAATATTTCCTTAATTATTATGTCGATGACAACAGCTTTAATCATTATTGGAATCTCATCTAATGTTATGTTGTCACTAGGAATGGTAGGGGCATTATCGATTGTGCGTTTCCGTACACCAATTAAAGACCCAATGGATATCGTGTATCTATTTTGGGCGATTGTTGCGGGTATCCTATGTGGAGCTGGATTCATTCCACTAGTAATTATTGGTTCGATTTTAATTGGGCTAGTATTGATTCTTTTTGGTAATCGTATAAAAGTAGAAAATCCATATCTATTAGTCGTACGCTATGATGAAAAATCAATTGAAACATCAATGGATCACGTCATTTCGGAACATGTCAAAAAACATTCAATTAAATCAAAATCCGTCATGCCTGGAAATGATTTTGAAGTAACATACGAAATTCGTGTCAAAGAAAATGATATGAGTTTTATTAACAACATTTCAAGTATTGAAGGCGTAAAATCAGCCATCATGTTAAGCTATGACGGAAACTTCACGGCGTAAGAAAAGTAGAATCATCTCCACTTAGTAGGTGGGGGTGATTTTTTAATTGCGTAGTAATTTTTCAAATTAATCAATTATGTAATAAAATGTATTTCGTGTATAATTTATACATAAACGAAAAGAGAGTGAGGTACGATTCATGACATTTCCGATAAGAGTTAGGGCATGTGCACTCATTATTGAGAACGAAAAGATTCTATTAGTTGAATTTGAGGATGAACGAGGAGTGCATTATAACTTGCCAGCAGGTGGAGTTGAGGCGAACGAATCCGTGGTTGAAGCTGTTAAACGAGAAGCCTTGGAAGAGGCATCAATTGAGGTAGACGTAGGACCATTAGCTTTAGTCTTTGAGTATGCTCCCCACTTAAACGATTATAGATATGGAGAAACTCCCTCCTTGCAGTTGATTTTTGATTGTAAGATTAAAGATGGCATGGTTCCTAAATTGCCAATTAATCCAGATCCAAATCAAATTGCTGTGAGATGGATTCATTTAAACGAGTTGGATAAGATAGCTCTATATCCCAATATAAAAGAGCAAATTTTAACATATGCAAAAAGCCCACAAAATATAGAGTTTATTGAAGAACATCTCCTTGAACTATTAAGTTGACGGATATATTCTCCTATTCACGGATATTTAAAAAAGTGTAGATTTCTTATAAAGTCAAGTCTCCCATAATAAATAAAATCCCTATAACAGCATCAAATAACTAATTGCATAAACCGGTATCGCTATGGTCGTAACCAGATACATAGTCAGCTCACCTTTAGTAAGTTTTCTTTTCCATTTCGTTAGCTTCAGCTGTCTTCGATAAATAACGCAAGAAATAAATATTATTAGAGTAGCCAATTCCTTTATGTTTTCTAAAAAAGTTATTGTCATGTCATCTAAAGCTCCTATCTATCATCCTTAGTAGAAATTCTCTTGCCAATATATATGTAAGAAGCTTTGTTCCTATTCGTATATGGTTTTTTCTAAAGAGAAATAGCAAAAAGAGCAATTACAGTAAAAAGTAGTTGCTCTCTTTTAATAGACAGTGACCCCATTTTATCAATCCCTATGTGTTACACTTACCATCAAGAGGTGATTATCGGTATGCAACAATTACAATTTGAAGCATCTTGGGACAAAGCTTTGGCTGCTAAGGACCGACTAAATATAGAAAAAATTTTTGATGAAACTAAACACCAGGATTATTCCGGTGTTCTTTGTACCCCTATAAGAGAAGCCATCAACCATGAAGAGGCATTACTTGTGACTGTATTGGTCCATAATTTTACGGACGATCCGCTCCGGATAAACAACACAAGATTACTTTACAGCATTCATGGAGAGGCTATTGCTGACGAGGTTTTCACTCTACCTGCACTTACGATTCCGCCCAAGATGAGTATGCCCTGGACATTTATTTTTACAAAGGGTAGTTATAAACCACAATCTTCTTTTAAGGATGGGCAATTAGAAATCCTGTAAATCTTACAATATGGATTAGAGGATTTGTTTAAAATGGGAGAATATTATTAAATAATAAATTGAATATTCGTAAGAACTGATATATTCTTTTAATACTATTAACTATTAAAGTGAGGCAGTAAGATGCATCCCATCTATGATGATTCATCAGCTTTATTTGCAATATACAAATCCCTTTTTGAATCAAATCCTGACCCTTGCTATGCTTTAGATAGAAACGGAAAGTTTATTATTATCAATAAAATGGCGAGGGACTTAACAGGATATACAAATGATGAGTTTTCTGAATTTTATTTTGCGGAGATATTGGCAGATGAATACAGAAAGACCATGAGTGAAACGTTCGCAGATGTATTAGCCAATGGAACAAGAAAAAGCTTCGATGTTTCAATTAAACATAAAACAGGTAAAATAATTGAATTGTACGGAACCTCAGTACCTATCATTGTGGAAAATCAGATTGTAGGTGTTGCGGGCATCGTAAAAGATATGACCCATAAAAATCAGATGCAAAGAGAGTTAGAGAAAACAAAATTCGAATTAGAAAGCGTATTCAATAACATCGATATCTGTGTATGGTCAAGTGATTATAAACATGAAAAGCTTTTTCAAATCTCTTCAGCATGTAAGAAAATATACGGCTACTCTCAGGAGGAGTTTATAAAAAATCCGAATCTCTGGCTGGAAGTTATTCATCCGGATGATCTTTCTGACGTTGTGAAGATGCAACCTAAGTTAGCTGAGGGGAAGACCCTTAATCTAGAATATCGTATAATTGATGCCCGCCAAAATGTAAAATGGGTGTCGAACTATACAACGCCTATCTTCGACGAATCAGGAAAGATTATAAGGCTTAATGGAATCGTTGCAGATATTCAACAACGACGTAAAGCAGAAGAACAACTTGAATTTATGGCTTTCAATGATGAACTCACGCAACTACCGAACCGCAGGCGTTTTGAACAGCTTTTAAATGAATCAATTTTGAATGCTAAAGAAATGGGAACCAAAATGGCAGTGCTATTTTTTGATCTTGATCAATTCAAATGGATTAATGATACACTAGGTCATACCATAGGGGATAAAGTATTAAAGATAATAGCTGGGCGGTTGAGGGATTTTATAGGAGAAGAAGGCATTGTTTCAAGAGTGGGTGGGGATGAATTTATCATCCTATTACCTGATATTGAAGAATCTAAATTAGTGGAAGAAAAAGCTCAAAACTTAATTGATGAGATGGTTCAACCTATTATTTTAGGGGAAAGAAGTTATATCTTGACTGCAAGTATTGGAATAAGTATGTTCCCGGATGATACAAGTGAGGCAGAAAAGCTGATAATATATGCAGATCAGGCGCTGAATGCGGCGAAAAAAGATGGTAAAAACACCTATAAAGTGTATCATACTGACTTTTCAGAGGGAATAGTCAGAAAATTGGATATCTTACAGGCGCTGCGACAAGCGATAAAAACCAATGATTCTTTAACATTAAACTATCAGCCGATTGTTGATGCGCGTGAAAACAGAATTGTGGGCTTCGAGGCACTTCTAAGATGGCATGATCCAGCATTAGGCGTTCTTTCTCCTGCAGAATTCATTCCGATAGCAGAAGAATCGGGCCTTATTATTCCTCTTGGTGAGTGGGTTATCAAAGAGGCTTGTACGAAATTTAATGAATTATACAAGAGTAGTGAGTACTCGCCGTATCTATCTGTAAATGTATCTACAAGACAATTTGACAATGAGCAATTCGTTACCAAGCTATTAAAGATTCTAGAGGAGACGAATTTTAATCCTGAATATCTTAAAATAGAATTAACGGAAAGCATTATGATGAAAGATGTAGAGAATATTATTGAAAAGCTAAATCAACTAAGAGCATTAGGAGTTGGCGTATTTCTTGATGATTTTGGAACAGGTTATTCTTCACTCAGCTATCTGGGGATACTACCAATTAATACCCTTAAAATCGATCAATCCTTTATACAAAATATCAATGGTAAATGTCAGGAGGCCATTGTACGTACGATTATCTCGATGGCTGACAGTTTAGAAAAAGGAATAATAGCTGAAGGTGTTGAGGAAGAGCACCAATTAGCATATTTGCATGGACTTGGCTGTCATCAGATCCAGGGCTATATCTTCGGAAAACCGGTACCTTTTGAGAAAATTCCTGAAATATTAAAAAATCTCTCATAAAAGATAACTATCTTATAGAACTCTAAAAGTGGCGGGTGCATGAAAAGTGCAGTCGCCACTTTTTTTGTTAAAGAAGGATTTATAAAGATTGAAAGAGAAGTTCTAAATATTGGATAATTAGATTCCTAGGAGGGGGATTTGGTGGAATATACATTAGTTAAGAAGAATTTTAAAGTAGTGGGTATTAAAGGGAATGGAGCCTTTGAAAATTTTTCCGAGGAAGTCCCGGCATTAGCGAGGCAAGTACTGAGTCGGTCAAACGAAATAGCTAATCATTTGGGGATAGAAGTAGCGCTATTCGAACCTAAAAGGGAAAGTGCTCATCTAGTAGGGGAATATATTGTAGGGTTACTTGTAAATGATGCCTTAAGCGCAGTACCTGACGGAATGGAGTTTGTTGAAATAAATCAACAGTTTGTCTCTGCTAGAGATAAAGTATCGAATATTAGTAGCCTTCACTCAAATTTATTGAAATGGGGGGACGAAAAAGGGTATACGAGAAACCTAGAGTCGTATATTGTAGAGACATATCACCCGATTGAAGAAGCGGAGGAAGAAGTACAGATCTATTTGCCGATTTTTTAGAACTTGGTACTTGGTGTAGCACTTTGGATTGAACTATTGATTGCTCAGCCAATACGGATAGTTTCCTTTAAAAAATGCACGAAAGACAGACATCCCAACAAGAGAACTGAAATTGTAGCATCTGGATTTGTGTTATAAACAAAGGCAGATGCTTTCCATTGTTTAATGGATTGTACATGACATAAAGGAACGATAGAAATATCGAGTGAACTGGGAAAAGGTAGTACGCTCCTTGCTAATATACCCCAAAACATGTGATAGGTTATTTAGCGTTGATCCCGAGAAAAAGGGATCAACGCTTTTTTGTTGAAGTTATTGGGCGGACGAGTTATCAGATCATAATCACAGCTTACTTCTTACTATCATGTGGGGAATTTTAGTGAAACAAATCATACATTAAAAGAAATAATAGGTTTGACGGAGCCAAAAGACATGATGCCGATTAAAATTATGCTTAAACGATTTTTAAGTGAGCCATTGTGGTTTAAATTAATATCTCTACAGCCTTACTAAATTGAGTTGCAGCTGTATTCTTTTTGGCTACGGTATTAAAATGATTTTATATCCTTGGCATCTATGTGATCTCTTCTAGCTATCCTCGAATTTTATTGGTGACATAACTTTGAATGATAGTATCATGGTATAGCGTATCCTTTAATTTTTTGAAGTTTAAGAATACCGGAGCAAAGTAGAAAAGGAGATGTTGAAATGGCATTTGGTGTAGCGATTTTCATCTTAATTGTAGGATTGGTATTAGCTTTTTACTTTACGTTAGGTAAGTCGATTAAAAGGAAATTTATCATTTGGGGCATAACAACAATGTTTGCCATAGCCCCTTTTTTCACATGGTTAGTCAGTATCAGCTTTGCCATTATGGTCGGAGATGGATTTGCTGGAATCGGTTTAATGCTGATTATGTTTCCGATTATACTTTTGATCGGGATTGTTCTGCTTTTAGTAGGGATTTTTATTAAACCTAAACAGCTGCAACTAAAAGAGCTTTAATTCGTTGGAATCAGCATTACCTGTTTTACTCTTTCACACGGTCAAACAAGTTAATTTTTAACGGTAGAGAAATTAAACAATTTCATGATATATTATTTAAATATACTTTATATAGAGGTTGGACTAACCAATGTCTAGCTACAGCGGCTAGCCTCTCGCGTCACTTCAATTCCACATAAGAAGACAAAAAGCGCCTTCATATGTGGAATCTCCAGTGCGTGTCGAGTCTGAACGAGCCGCTTACGCTTTTCTTGTCTAGCTACAGCGGCTAGCCTCTCGCGTCACTTCAATTCCACATAAGAAGACAAAAAGCGCCTTCTTATGTGGAATTTCCAGTGCGTGTCGAGTCTGAACGAGCCGCTTTCGCTTTTCTTGTCTAGCTACAGCGGCTAGCCTCTCGCGTCACTTCAATTCCACATAAGAAGACAAAAAGCGCCTTCTTATGTGGAATCTCCAGTGATTGTCGAGTCTGAACGAGCCGCTTTCGCTTTTCTTGCTATCAGGGATATCCTGCAAATATAAATGATAGGTGGACAAATATGAATTATCGAATTTTATTATATTATCATTACACAACAATTGAAGATCCTACCCATTTTGCGGCAGAACACTTGCAAGCATGTAAGGAGCTAAACCTAATGGGGCGTATTATTGTTGCATCTGAGGGCATAAACGGAACGGTATCAGGTACGATGGAAGAGACAAATGCTTATATGAATATGATGAAGAGTCATCCGCTATTTGAAGGGATTGTTTTCAAAATCGATGAGGCAGATGGGCATGCTTTCAAGAAGATGCGTGTACGTCCGCGTCCAGAGCTTGTAAATTTAAGCTTGGAAGATGATATTAACCCCCATGAAATAACGGGACGCTACTTAACTCCGGTTGAATTCATGGAAGAAATGCAAAGAGAAGACACGGTTGTCCTTGATGTACGTAACACGTATGAGTACGATGTAGGTCACTTTCGAGGAGCAATACGTCCAGAAGTAGAAACATTCCGTGATACACCGGCATGGATACGTGCGAACAAAGAGATATTTGAAGGAAAGCGAGTACTTACATACTGTACAGGCGGCATTCGCTGCGAAAAATTCTCTGGCTGGTTAAAGGCTGAAGGTATTGGCGAGGATGTTGGCCAGTTGCATGGTGGAATTGCAACTTATAGTAAAGACCCGGTGGCAAAGGGTCAGCTTTGGGACGGGCAAATGTATGTATTTGATGAGCGGATTACAGTGCCGATTAACCAAGTAGAGCATGTAGTTGTTGGGAAGGATTATTATGATGGCACTCCGTGTGAGCGTTACGTGAAGTGTGCCAACCCTGAATGCAATAAACATATTTTAGCATCAGAAGAAAATGAAGCGAAACATCTTGGTGGCTGTACGCTTGAGTGTACAAAACATCCTCACAACCGCTATATTGTAAAGCATAATTTATCAGAAGAACATGTACGAGCGGTCATTTCGGAATTGGAAAAGAACCAACAGCATAGCTAATAAAACCAGGAGTATGAATCACGGATTCATACTCTTTTCCATATGCTAAAGTGGGCGAGTTAGGGAGTGAACTGTAAGTTGGGTATGGTAGATAGTTGTATAAATGCATTATAGATAAAAAAAACACTTAGCAGAACAAAACATCTAGAGGAAGTACATTCTTAAGATATTCCTTTGTAAGTAGGATGCCTAATTCCACCCCTCTAAATATCAATCAGATTTCGAAAACTTAATATTATTTTAGAATCATGTCTATTTTGTGAAAAATCGCAACTCTTGTCGAAAAGGTAGCTTTTAGTATTGTTTCTACGGGTCTTTTCATGCTACGCTTGTTAAGAAATCGAAATAATTTTAGGGTAAAAAGAACGGGAAATTGCTCTTGAAAATGCAGATTTGCGTATTTTTATTCGAATAGGATTTTTTGGGCTTTAGTTGTGAAATGAAGGAGATAGAAAATGAGTTGGTTAAGGGATAAAGTAAATTTAAAGTGGATCATTATGATTTTCATTATCGGTCTCCTGTACTTTTTTGCGAATGCATTAAATTTTTTACTGTTAACATTTATTATCACATATTTAGCCTATACGATATTTGTAAAGGTACTACATATCTTACCTGAGCCATTAAAACGGCCGAAACTATTATTAATGCTCATGTATTTGCTCATTTTAGCTGTCGTTGGCACAACGGGATATCGTTATTTACCTTCTGCCATGCACCAATTGTCTGCAATCATTGTTCAAAGCTCTTCCTTCAATATTGAGTTGTACCGGGACATCATTCCCGAAAAAATTTATGGTTTTATACTGAACCTTGATATGGAAGGGATTTTAAAGGATATTGGTGGAACCATTCTAGATAAAATAGGGGATATCAGTACATTTTTATTGGAAGCATTTATGGCACTGTTATTAAGCTTCTTCTTTATTTTAGAGATTGATAAAATCAAAATTTTTTGTAAGTCCTTTAAAACCAATCAAACAGAAAAAGTTTATAACCAAGTTGTTCTTTTTGGGAATAGTTTTTTAAATACTTTTGGTCTAGCTATTAAAGTACAAATTATGATTTCAACCATAAACACTGTATTAACAGTTATTGGTTTATTAATACTAGGGTTTCCAAATATCTTAGGATTAGCAATCATGATTTTCTTCTTGGGCTTGATGCCTGTTATTGGGGTAGTCATCTCACTCATCCCGCTTTCAATCATCGCTTTCCAAATCGGTGGATTTATATATGTAATCTACATCTTCGGAATTGTGATGATTATCCATGCGATTGAATCCTATATCTTAAACCCAAAACTCTACTCTATCACAATGAAATTACCGATTTTCTTTACGTTCATGGTTTTGATGGTGGGGGAATTATTATTCGGTGCATGGGGATTAGTCATAGGAATCCCATTATTTGTCTTTATTGTTGAAATGATTAAAGGCTCAACAGATTTAAAACCCATTTTAAAGAAATAAAATGTTTACAGAGGGACGTTAATCCATTAGGATTGCGTTCCTTTTTAATTTATATGGGAGCTTTTCTTCATAAAAGCTTAAAATAAACCATCATAATGTTTGTAATTAAATGGTAAAATATAAAAATACATATTTAAGGAGTTGATCAGCTTGGTAAATGCTGCAGAAAAGAGTGGTAAGAGAATTCTTGTAACACTTGGGTGGCTATCAGTAGTATTGTTAACATGTAACTTAATGGCACCGTTACTCATGTTTATCCCCATATGCATTGGAATCGTATTAAGACGTGACTATGAAGCGGATTCTCAAGGTCTGGCACTAATAGTTTCGGGAATAGTAAGCGGGATTTTAGGGTGGATGATCGGAATGTATCTTGTGAGTTTCCTATAATAAAACATAGCAAATTAAAAGTCGTTTATAAAAGAAAACGACTTTTTAGTTTGCTTTAGTCATGCAATCTAATTAAACGGTGAAATTGCGCTTATTGTCCATTCATCTTTAAACAGAAAAACCCCTCATCCTCAACCCACTCGGCATACAATGCGTCTTCAAACCTGGTGATATCTCTTTTTTTTAGCTGATTAAGAAGCCATTCTTCATCGTGTCCAGATTCTCTTAGGTTATCTAGAACCACTTTGCCGTCACTTATTAATGTAATTGGGAGATACACAGGCTTTTGTTTTAAGCTCAAATCTTCAAGCGTAGGCGATTCATATTTTGGCTTCCGCAGTACACTGATTTGTCCATTAGGCTCTAAAATCAAATAATCAACTTCTCTAATGGAGAAAATATCTTTTTGCTGTCTAAGCATTTGTTGCAATTGGTCAATATCCAAGTGATTGTGTTTTAACTGCTGTCGATCAATTTTTCCTTGTTTAATGAGGATAGATGGATTGCCTTCAAAGGTTCTTCGTATTCCTCTGTACTTTTGTGTCAATTTTTCAACTGTATAAATTAAGATGGTCCATAAAATTAGGGCGTATAGTATCGACCAGATTTTTACGTGAGAATCATACACACTGTTTCCAACTAATTCTCCTAGGACTATGGCCGAGATAAAATCGAAGGGAGTTAGTTGGGAAATCTGTGTCTTTCCTAAAATCTTGGTAGCAATTAATAATGCGATAAATCCAAAAATAAGTTCGACTGTTGTTTGTCCTAAATGTAACACATCTGTTTCACCTCTTAAATAAAGCATTTCTTACGAGTATAGCCAACAAAACCTTTAGAAAAACGATTTTTAATGGAATAACCAATGGAAATCAAAATTACTCAATGACTTTATGCCTAAACTTAACGCCAGCGTAATGAAATGGATAATAGACAACAATCCAAATTCTGTACTTTTGATTTAAACTCAAGCTCTAAACCATCTGGATTGTAATTGATTTTTAAGTCGGATGTGATGCCAACTGAATGGATTAGACGCTCCACCTCTTGAGTATTGGAATGTTGGGCAACGTCCATTAATCTTGCACCAAATTCTTTTGATGAAGCTAATTTATCAAGAACCAAACTGGCTTCTTTCATAAGCTTATTCGATTGTTTGGCAGATTCGTATAAAAGCTCAGGATCTACAGGTGGATACGGGGATCCATTTGGTGGTTGTTGATTTTGCCTACGTTGCTGAGGCAAGCCATTGTGTTGTGCAATATATTGCGAATAGTTCGGATGCATTGGATTAGAATGCTGAGCCCCTTGATGATATATAGGACTATGATTAACCATTGAAGCTCTGACAATAGGCTGAGCCGCAATTTGGTTATAAGGCGATGGATGGTAGCGGGGCTGATAATAATAATACAAAATAGACACCTCCTAAGTGGTTCATACAACTAACTATCCTTAGAATATGGGTACTCTTCCTTTAAGAGTAGGTAGGTGACTAGATAAAGCAATTCTCATTGCTTGCTTGAAAGTCTACTGTAAAAATTATCAAGCTACTTATTTATTTACAAGTACCTAAGCTTCATGTATTATCTGAACGTAACTCAAGATATAATGGGTGTATTCTCAATGTCTTGGAAAAAAGAGAAGTAAAACAAAGAAGGATAGAAATCCATGAACATATCAGGAAAAGTAGTAACCAGTACAATAGCAGTAGTAGCAGTTGTAAATCTTGTCTATTTTTTTTCACTAACAAATTCCGTTTCTATAACGGGTTTATTTTTCACTATATTAATAATATTCTTTTCCTGGGATTTTGGTAGAAAGTATGATACAACGATTAAACTTTATGACTCGATAAAAGTTGTCAATGAAAAATTACAAAAAGAGAAATTAGAGTTAACGATTAAATACGAGGATTATGAGCAATTTTTTACTAGTTTTGATGAAGCGATATTTTTTTCTTATAACTATAATAATCATCAAGCCATGTTTTCAAAAGGGATAGAAAAATTAATCGGCTATACTCAAACTGAATTCAATAATAATAAAGATATATTAAAGCAAATCGTTCATAACGAAGATTTTCTTGAATTCAATAAAGCTCTAAGAGAGTTGAAACATGGGAAACCTGTTCGAAAAGAATTGAAGATTATTCATCCTAAAATCGGAGAGAAGTGGGTTCTATTTAAAGCCCAGCCCTTTAGAAATATGGATGGTATGCTGGAGAAAATCAATGGTCAGTTTGAGGATATAACGAGACAGAAAGAACTAGAGTTAGAACTGCAGCGAATGGCGTTCTTCGATGAGTTAACAGACATACCGAATCGAAAGATGTTAGACAGACAAATTCAAAAAGCACTCGTTCGTTCAAAGCGTCATCAGCATAATTTTTCGATTATGTTTATTGATCTTGATGATTTTAAAAAGGTTAATGATACGCTGGGACATGATGCGGGTGATCAACTGTTAATCGATGTGGTTTCAAGAATAAATCAATGTATAAGAGAAGAAGACCTGATTTCTCGAATTGGCGGTGATGAATTTATCGTAATGTTCGAAGAAACGGGTAAAGACGAAATCGAACAAATAGCAGAACGAATTATTAAGTACGTTGCCGAGCCTTATAAAATCAACGATTATAGTGCAAACATTTCCTTAAGCATTGGGATTAGCATGTATCCGAATGATGGAGAAGACAAAGAAAAGTTGATAAAAGCAGCAGATAAAGCGATGTATTATGCTAAAAATAATGGGAAAAATAACTATCAAATTTACACGGAAGACCTAAATGATGTAGAGATCAATGATAAAGGCATTTTTAATAAATGGATGGAAGTGTTATGAATTCCATATTAATAAAAACAAATAAGCAATAAAAGAGCATTAAAAAGAACCCCAATACTCAAATTCATGTTACAGTTAGAGAGAAAATTTTAAAGATGATTAGGAGAACAAAATGATTGAGGTAAAAACCTCTCCATTAAGTGATGGAGAATTTAACAGAGGCGTATTTGCTAAACAGGATATTAAAAAGGGTGAGCTTTTTCATGAGGCACCTGTTATCGCCTATCCCAACGAGCAGCATGAACACATTGAAAAAACTTTACTAGCTGACTACGCTTTTGAGTATGGGATTAATCATACGGCGATGCTTCTTGGCTATGGCATGTTGTTCAACCATTCTTATGAACCAAATGCTATCTATGAAATCAATTTTGACAATCATACTTTTGATTTCTTTGCTTATACAGATATAAAAGCTGGAGAGGAAATTCTCATTAATTATAATGGGGATGTCGATGACAAAGATCCATTATGGTTTAACAAGGAATAAGGTAAACCTTTTTAAAGTAAGATAAATAGGGATAGTAGGAGTCAAGCTTCTATTAAAGTGCGTTAATCTAAAGTAGATTGACGCATTTTTTTATGTAAAATTCTGGTTTATTCAATCTCTTTAAGGGTATCATTTCCATAATAGGAGCTATATAGGAATTGATAAGAAGGTCTTCTTATATTTTTACGCTTACAAAATATAGAAATAAGAATGTATGGTGATATTCATTTCTGATTTTTTGGTAGATAATTATATTAAAATTGATTCGATATAATAGTTATATGTTGCGTTGGGTTGAAAAATAAAAGTTGGAGGGAATTAATATGGGAAAAGTAGCGATGTCTTTGGTAGATTTAAAGGTTGAAATTGAAGCTCTACAGAATCGTATGATCGATATTGGATTATCAAAAGGGTTGACTCATCCAGATACCGTTAAATGTAGTCAAGAATTAGATGTAGTCCTAAATTACTTCCAACAAATTAACTCACAACAAAATACTTATGTTTCGTAACTAATTGCCAGTCTTTTTTGAAGATAAAATGAAAGATGTCTCAAAAGAGTACTTCAAGACATCTTCATTTCATTTAAATTCCATAAAATCTTTTTGTATTTTCATATAAAATTTTCCTTGTTTCTTCAACAGAGCGTTGTTGAAGACGGGCAATTTTTTCAATTGATTGAACCATCATTTTTGGTTCTGTTCGTATATTGGTAAAAGGTCCTTCAAAGGGCCAGGGTCCATCTGTTTCTACCATCATTAATTCAATAGGGTATTTACAAATAAGTTGTTGAATTTCATCCTCATATAAACAATCAGGCGTAGTTGAAATAAAATAGCCATTTTCTATCATCCGCTTTAATACTTTATCATCGCCCTTAAACCAATGAAAATGAGCTTTGGTCACTTGATGCTTTTCAAGTAAATCACATGCAATATGTGCATCTTCATATACGGCATGGAGAACAATAGGTTTCTTCCATTTAACAGCAAACGCTATAAATCGCTCTAGTAACTGAATATAAGGTTCATAGTCTAAAGGTTCTTGACACTCTACTTTCTTATAATAAGGTAATCCGACTTCACCAACTGCCACCATATCGTCTACATGCTCTTCCATCCATGAAAATAACTGCTCGATTTCCTCAAATGAAGGAATGTCCTGCTCGGGATGAAAACCGAAAGCTGATTTTATGCGGTTATCTACTAGAGAAAGGCCATGATTTCTGATGCAAGAGGCCAAGTCAAAGGACACAGCCACCAAAGCTTCCACATGATGTACCCTAAGCCCGTTTAATATCTCATCAATATCTTTCTCTTCATAATGGTCAAGGTGGATATGTGCATCAATCATCATTGGTGATTTCCTCCTTCATGTACTTGAAAATTTGTCGCTTTAATTGGAAGAATTCATTTGCTTCGAGTAAACGCTCATCTCTTGGACGTGAAAAGGGGACAATGATTTCTGCTTTTACATGTGCCGGCCTTTTGGATAAGACATAGATACGGTCTGCTAAAAATAATGCTTCCTCAATACTATGAGTAATAAACAAAATAGATTTTCGGTTTTCTTCCCAAACAGAAAGCAGCCATTTTTGCATCTTGATTCGCGTAAATTCATCTAATGCTGAAAATGGTTCATCTAAACAAAGAAGGCTTTGTTTGCTGAGCAACGCTCGAATAAATGCGATTCGTTGCTTCATCCCTCCGGATAATTCACTTGGATAGGAGGATTCAAACTCTGATAATCCAGCCTTTTCAAGCAACTGTTTTGCTTCCTCATAATCTGGTTTTTCCTTCAACTCTGCTGCTAGTACTACATTTTCTAGCACTGTACGCCATGGGAATAGGGAGGGGTGCTGAGGCATGTAACTAATCGAGCCCTTTTTTCCATTTATCGTTTCACCGTTCAGCTGAATCGTTCCATAATCAGGAGTTAGAAGACCACCAATGAGCTGAAGAAGTGTGCTTTTTCCACTGCCGGAAGGTCCAAGAATGGCAACAAATTCATGGGTTTTCACCTGCAAATTCATTTTTTCTAGTACTGGTAGATGTCCAAAGGCCATGTTCAATTCAGTTATTGTAAGACTCATTTTATTCCCTCATTTCGTCCCTTAACTACTAGTTTTTCCATAAGACGGATTACCCCGAATAAGCAAATACTTAATAACATGATAAAGCCTATTGCAACGAATACGCGATCAATGCGAAATGACGATTGAGCAAGTGTCATATAAACGCCAATCCCTTTTTTGGCACCAAGCCACTCTGAAATTACAGCGCCCATTACACTGTATGTGGCTGCGATTTTTAAACCAGAAAAAATGGAGGGAAGGGCATGTGGAAGCTCCAGTTTCCAAAAGATTTGTTTATTTGTTGCCCCAACCATCCTCATATAATGCTTTAGCTCAGGTGCTGTTTGCCTAAAACCATCCATGCTTGCTACAACAATGGGGAAGAAGCAAACAAGACTAATGATAATAAGCTTAGGGAATAGACCAAAGCCAAACCAAATAATAAGTAACGGGGCCAACACGATCGTCGGGATATTTTGCGATAAAATCAAAAGTGGATAAAGGACTTCATTTACTTTTGGCAATCGATGGAGAATAGTGGAAATGGAAATTCCGACACTGCAGCCAATAACCAGACCAATAATCGATAAATAAATGGTAGCAAGTAAATGCCCATAAAAATCACTAAAGAAAGTAGTAGCCTCTATAATAACATCGCTTGGAGCAGGCAATAGCCATTTTGGTGTCTCTGTTATTCGTATGAGCAGCTCCCAAAGCAGAAATAAAAAGAGGAGGAAGAAAAGCGACCTTCCTCCATGCATACCCATCTTTTGCATTAATGATATTTCTCCGTTAATGTCTCCATCGAAATTCCAGTTGGTTGGTACAAAATTTTCATCTGAGTAATTACATTGACACTACCTAATTCAATCATTTTTTCATTCATTTTTTTTATGATAAGTAAAAGCTCTGAAAGTTCCCCCTCCATTGTTGTCTCTAAGGGCTGAACTTTATATTTCACACCAGCTGCATCGATAATTGCGATTGCTGCATCAACAAATGGGATTACATCTTCAAGTTCTTTTGTTTTTGGAATGATTTGTACACTAATTAATGAATTTGCCATTTTTATTCTCCTTTTTCCGGTAGGAATTCATTTGTAAATGCTGTTTCAGGGGTAAATTCACCTTCTAAAACACCGTTTTCTTTCATCCAATCCGCATAATTTTGCCAAACTTCAAGTTTTTGCTCGCCAAAGCGCGGTGCATCATCCTGATATTTGTCTGCAAGCCATTTTTGACTTTCTAGTACAAGCTCAGTATCTAATTCAGGAGCTGCTTTAGAAAGGATAGCTGCTGCATCCTCCGGGTTTTTAATTGCAAATTGATATCCTTGAGAGGCTGCCGTTACAAAGGCTTTCACCGTTTCCGTTTTTTCTTCAATCATATTTTCGTTTGTTGCAAGGACTGGAGTATAGTAATCCAGTTTTTCACTATAGTCTGTTAAATACACCATATTGATGTCTTCTCCCCGAAGTTCAGCTTCAATGCCTGTCCACGCGTAATAAATCCAAGCAAAATCAATTCCTTGATTAGCCATTGTGAAAAAGTCGGCATTACCCGAATTGACGATATCTAGCTTATCGATATCTGCTTTTTCAGTGTTCATTAGTGTTTCCAACACGGCTTGTTCGATAGGGGAGCCCCAACCGCCATATACTCGATTTTCAAAATCCTTTGGCGAATCAATATTTTTGTCTGCTGGTGAGGCAAAACCGGATGTATTGTGCTGAATCACAGCTGCAATGGATACGATAGGGACATCCTGTGTTCGAGCGAGCGTAATCGATTCTTGGTAGCTTACACCAAATTCTGCTTTACCTGAAGCTACAAGCTGATCGGCACCTGCATCACCTGGTTGAATGATTTCAACTTCTAAACCTTGTTCTTCAAAATAGCCATTTTCTTTGGCGACATAAAGTCCAGTGTGGTTCGTGTTAGGTGTCCAATCCAACACAACGGTTACTTTTTCTAAATTTTCCTTCGGTTGCTCGTTAGAAGCGTTCGAGTCTGTTTCTGTTTCGTTCGATTGGCAGCCAACAAGCGCGAAAACTGCCATCATTACTAAGATGTAAAGTCTTTTCATGGGAATCCTCCAATAGAATGAATTAATCCATAAAAAGAAGAAATAAAAAACGCCCAGGATCAAAATCATCCCAGACGTAACCAACATTCATTTCAACATGAAAGAAAATCAAATTGAAGCCAATGTTCCCTACGCTGGTGTTAACCAAATCAGGTTCAAAGGGTTAGTATCATACGGATACAGTCTCAGCTGGCTAAACCAGCCCCCCTACATTCTTCTTGATATGAACTTACATTTCCTATTTTAGACATAATTGTGATAAAAGTTCAATATTATTCTAAAATATGATAGAGAATAATAGAATTGGCGGCAAACTTCTAGCGTCAGCCCGAACATAATTAGAATTCTAAGTGTTGACCATGTTACAGGAATAGAAGAGTTTTGATATAATTAAAAAAGAGAATCTATAGCTTAAAAAGAAATAACTTAGGAGAGAAAAACAGTGCCAATAGCTATCATTATATTAGTACTCGCCATCGTATTGGCAGTTTATATTAGTCGCAACAAGGCCACGAAAAAAAAGCTTTTAATATGGGGTGTAGCGGCCATCGTTGCCATCGCACCTTTACTGTCTTGGATTGCGGGGATTTTATTTGGGATGGATGAAGGGGACGGTTTTGTAGGATTTACAGTGATGATCTATAGCTTTGTTTTACTGGAAGTTATCGGATTTGTTCTTGTATATCTCGGCATTTTTAAGAGAATGAGAAGATAAGTGTTTCTACAAGTTTAGAAGCACTTTTTCTTTTGCAAATCTTTGTGAAAGATTTTATTGTAATCCGGTGTAAATAGAATTAACATGAATTTAAAACTTGGAAGAGGAGATTTTATGACACTAGAAATTACATTTCGCGACGCCACATTAGAAGATTTACCGAAAATTGTAGAGATTTATAATTCAACGATTTCAGGCAGAATGGTCACAGCAGACACTGAGCCGGTAACGGTTGAAGATCGATTGAAGTGGTTCCATGAGCATACCCCTTCTAAAAGACCTCTATGGGTAGTGGAAACAAGTGGGGAAATCTGTGGATGGGTTAGCCTTCAAGACTTTTATGGAAGACCTGCCTATCAAGCAACTGCAGAGGTTAGCATTTACCTAGATGAAAATTTTAGAGGACATGGCCTTGGAAAAACAGTATTATCCAAAGTAATAGAGGTCGCGCCAAGCTGTGGAGTTGAGACTTTACTAGGTTTCATCTTTGGCCATAACGAACCAAGTCTTCGCTTATTTGAAAAATTTGGCTTCGATAGATGGGCGCATCTCCCGGAAGTGGCTACTTTGGACGGAGTAAAAAGAGATTTAGTAATTTTGGGAAAGAAACTATAAAATTAAATAAAGTACTATATTTCAATTAAAAAGAGTTGTCTCAAACTACATATGAGGCAACTCCTTTTTTTGTTGAACAAATAGCAGAAGAAATTTCTTTGGAAAACTAATGTAATTTGTAGTTAACTTTTTGTATGGTTCAACATACAATATGTATAACAAACTTTACATGATGTAAAATGAAGTATACATGGGAGGTGAAGAGATGACCTATCAAGAAAAGAAGAGCATCGTATCATTGATTAGTGCCATCCTTATTTTTGTATCCTATTGCTTGTATATGTACCCGCGTTACCCTGAAGAGGGTCTGGAGTCGATGGAAACCTTTCATTATTGGAGTTCTTTCGTACTTATTCTGACAGTGTTTTCAATCGTGGCACATATTATCATCAGTATTCTTTTTAATATTGTCTTTAGAATGACAACAAAAGAGAGGGAACCAAAATTTGCAGATGAACTGGATAAGTTAATCGAATTAAAAGCGTTCCGGAATTCATTTTTTGTGTTTATCTTAGGCTTTATTCTTGCCATGGGTTCACTGATTATCTATCAGCCATTACAGGTGATGTTTGTTATCCTAATTGCTTCTGGATTCATATCTGATGTAACTGGATCTGCTACAAAACTATATCACTATAGGAGAGGAGTATAAGATGGGCAAAAATCTTGTCGGCAATCACATACGAAAATTACGATTCAACCATGACGAAATGACACAGCAGCAATTGGCTGACAAGGTGGGTGTAACAAGGCAAACAATCGTGTCTCTCGAAAAGGGAAATTACTCGCCATCTCTAGAACTGGCATTTCGTATTGCTAAATCCTTTAATTTACCATTGGAAGAAGTATTCTTCTATGAAGAGGAAACAAAGTAGAAGAACTTTGATTGATAGGGTTTACCGTTTTGATTTTATTCGACAAAGGGGATAATAGATGAGTTCAGATAAGAAAACGGCAAAAATTGTAGGAGTTCTGTTTTTACTTGCAGCCATTACGGCGGTAATTGGTCTTAATTTATATGATCCTATATTAAATGGAACAGACTATCTAAATAGAGGCACCGAACATGCAAACCAGGTAATACTAGGTGCAATTATGGAGTTGATTCTTGTGGTTTCAGTAGTTGGTACTGCAACAACAATGTTTCCTATTTTAAGAAAGTATAATGAAACCATAGCTCTTTGGCATGTTTGTTTTAGGTTCCTTGAAGCTGTTATCATCACTGTGGGGATAATAAGCGTTCTTTCACTATTGACGATAAGTCGGGAATTTGTTGCAGGTGGATCTCAGAATGCTGCCTACTATCTAGCTTCAGGGACTCTTTTAAAAGCGATACATGACTGGACATTTTTACTTGGCCCTCTTTTCATGCTTGGTATAAACACAATAATGTACAGTTATATATTTTACAAGACTAAGCTGGTACCTAGATTCATATCAACGCTGGGTATAACAGGAGCAATACTAGTTTTCATTTGTGCTTTCTTAGTCATGTACGGTGTATTTCCACAAGTTTCACTATGGGGTGGAATTTTTGCGTTACCAGCCATTTGGCTTATCGTTAAAGGGTTCAATAAATCTGCTATTGCTTCCATATCTGTTCAATCAGAACACGACCAGATAGCATAAACCTTTTAAAGATAGCCAAGGATATAAAGCTCACTAGCGAAAATTTGTTTTATGGCAGGCTATAAAAACGGTGATTTTTTAGGGGAAAATGCGCCTCCAATTGTTAGTTACATCTAACATTGGAGGTGCATTTTTATATTCGTCAATTTCCCTCTGAAGGAGAAATAAATAGAGAGCAGCTGAAGTTTTTTGCGTAATATCCAACTCTAATTTTATATGTACATAATAGTCGGAAAATTTGGTATACTGATAAACGATTCCCTTTCTTTGGAAATATAGTAGTTTTATAGAAACAATATTAATAGGAGGTTATCTATGTGGAAGCTGTTAAAGAATGATTTGATTATAGAAAAAACAAATAAGAAAAATATAATTGCTTGTATCGTAGTGGCAATATTCGTTTTTGGACTATTTTATTATGTGAAAGTTGAAAATTCACAAAAACTTATAGATGAAAAGGCAAGTGAATATCAATCTGTCGCATCAGCCCTGACAAAGTTTCAAACGGCAGATGCCATGGATTACGGGAATGGGAGCGATTTGTATTATAACTTGCTCCAACAGCAACGCCATGTTGTGAATCAAAGTATGGCTCTAAAAATAGACCGTCCACAGTTATATTTGGATACGGGTATTAAGCTGGCAGAGTTAAGAGCAAATGCTTTTGAATTAGAAGGCTATGAAAAGGTTGCGACGAATCTTCCGACAAAAACAGAGAATCAATTGGATTCCATACTCTATGAATTCATGGACAAAACAGGAATCTTGGTCTCACAGGAGGCGTTGTCCTTCTTTCCATTTCTCGTAAATCTATTTATGATGCTAGGTTCTTTTTGGTTTATTTTTATCAGTATTTTTTCATGTGGAATTTTAATTGAAGAGTTTCGTCATACTTCATTAATAAAAGGATATCCTGTTTCCTTTGATCAATATGTGCTGGCAAAATCTACTTCAGCAATGCTCATTGTCTGTATTTTTATAGTAGAAATAATTATTTGTAGTTTGCCCTTCATCTACTTTTATGGGGTAGGGAACCCAAAGTATCCGATTGCTATTTATGATGGCAGTTTCAAAGTAATCACAACTTTCGAATACATAGGAATTGCCTTAGTCTATATGATTTTTATATCGATTTTTACCATTTTGTTATCCGTTATTCTAAATGTGATATTAAGAAATATGTATTTAACTTTGTTTGTTCAATTGCTGTTGTTTATTGCTCCTTCTTTATTTCCAGCGTTAGTTAGCCTTGTTCCATTTAATCCATTTAACTATATGAACTTTACTAATCTATTAAATGGACAAAGCCTCGAGCTTGCAAAGCCAATCGGATTAGAAATAAGCCATGGGTTAATCTATCTCGGAGTCAGTATTGTGCTGATGCTGATTGCTGTAAAGCTATTCTTTACTACTGGAAAACTAAAAAAAGTATAGGAGGGGAACTATGCGAGCCTATTTTAAGTTTGAATTTATTCAATTTTTGTTCAATAAGAAGAATATCGCCATCTATGTCATTCTACTGTTTTTTGCATGCTTCTACGCATTGAAAATTGCGCCATCCTATGACCCGATTGAGAAGGTTGATAGAGATGAGATTGAAGCAAGATTCCTAACAAGGGAAGATTTTCTTAACAACGTAGTCATTGATGAGAATACATATCCTTTAACACAATTTGCTGCTGCCATTTTTCCTGAATGGAATGAATATGATCAACAACGGTTGGATGCCTTAGATGACAATGATATGAAGAAGTACGCAGAGGCAACTTATAAGTGGTATGAGTACTCGGATTTTATGATTTTTAGAAATGGGAAGGGGTTTCTTTATTACAATTCCCGTTATTATACTGCAGGAAACCTGTATGCAACTGAAGATGGACATTATGCCTATATGTATTCTGCTAGTCGTTTTAAAGGTTATGCCGATGGAAGTTCTGATCTATCGATAAATGTTTTCGAGGAAAGGACGGCTTTGCAAACATTGCAACGGCTACTCCATGGATATTTACCTTTGATTCTTTTAATCGGTTGTATTCTCTTTACTGCTGATATCGTATTAAAAGATAAACGGAATCCAACGTTAATAAAGGGGTTCCCCATATCAATCTGGAGTAGGCTTCTTGTAAAAGGTGGGGTTGCTTTAATAGGGAGCATCCTAACTGTTATCCCATTGTCTGTTGGGTTCTTCCTAATAGCAATTCAAAATGGGTTAGGTGATTTTAATTTACCGGTACCGATTTTTAGTTATGAGGCAAAAGCCTTTACGTCGATTGCAATGGGAGAATATCTATTCCAGAATGCCTTATTAATTCTTTTTTGGTTTGTTTTGTTGATTTCTTTGCTATTGCTGGTAAGTGTTCTCGTTAGAAATGAGTTTGCTAATTTAGTAGTAGGATGTGTCGTGGTTTTTGCCGAATTTTATTATTATGTGAGAGGGCTTGGGTTTGTAAAGGATATACAATGGTACCCATCGAGCTATGTTCAGGTTGGGCAGATCATTGCAGGGTATCGTGAGTATCTCAATAATTCGGTAGCGCTAACACTGGCAAATGGTCTTCTTGTGATGTCTTTATGTACAGTCATTTGTCTCCTTATCACATTCATAGTTAGTAATCATAGAAGGTTTAAGTTATTTTGATGAAACAGGAGGAAGCGGTATGATTGAGCTAAAAAATATAGGTGTAAATTTTTCAGGTAGAGATATTTTAAAAGAGGTTTCAATCACTTTCCACCCTGGAGAAATTATCGGTCTAGTGGCTCCCAATGGAACAGGAAAATCTACGCTGATGAATGTCATCATGAACTATCTTCGACCAACTACTGGGAAAGTGCTTGTTAATAATGAACTGGAGTATACAACGAAAAAGAATGAAGTGAAAATTCACAAGCTCGTTTCGATGATGCCAGATCAGAGTGATTTATATAATCATCTTTCTGGGAAGCAGCATCTTAAAATTTATTCTTCCATGTGGAAAAGCAACCCGGCATTGATTGAGAGCACGATTACAGCACTTGGAATGGAATCATATATCAATAAAAAAACTGGGACCTATTCATTGGGGATGCGTCAGAGACTTTGCTTTGCTATGCAAATTGTGTCAGATACGCAAATCATGCTAATGGATGAAGTAATGAATGGCTTAGATCCTACGCAAGTAGAAATTATTTCGCAAATCCTGGTAAAGAAAAAAGCGGAAGGAAAAACGATTATCATTGCTTCTCACTTACTGGAAAATTTGGAGAAATACGCAGATCGTATTTTCTTTGTGAAAAATGCGAAGCTAGATTTAATTGAGGATATCTATAAGGACTTAGGAATCAACGGAAATATTGTGATTCGTGTAACAGAGGGGACGCCGGAGTTAAATGAAAAACTATCGCAAGCCTTCCCAGAACTGAATACCCAATTGCTGGCCAGTGGCGTAACACTAATTGACTTTCCCAATAATGATTCTGGAAAATTGGAAAGTATTTCAGCTTTCCTAAGTGAACATCATAAACAAGAATTTAGTGTAGGAAAAATGACGCTTGGCGATCTTTATTCAAAATATTATCACGAATAGGGAGACCTCAGACAGGTTTCAACAGTAATTAAGAGATACTAAAAAAATCGATTTGGCACAATAATTGTGAGCAAATCGATTCTTTATTTTAGAAGTGGAAAATTGTCCACGAGATTTGAGATTGTGGAAAAACATTTGGGAAAGGCGAAAAAATTGTCCACGAGAAGTGGGATCGTGGACAAATATCTGGAAAAGATGAAAAAATTATCTGCGATAAGGATCCTCGTGGACAAATATCTGGAAAAGACGAAAAAATTGTCTGCGAGAAGGAGCCTCGTAGACAAATATTTAAATAATATGGGAGACTTGTCCTCGCCAAACAATCTCTCGGCTATTCCAATATCAAAAGGAGCTGTACTCGAGTCTAATTGACTCCAGAACAGCTCCTTTTTAATGATTAATGGAATAGCTTTTCTACACGTTCGCAAACCTCATCAGCAGAAAGACCCGTTGCATCGATAACAGGTCCTTTAACTGTAGTGTCGCTCATGCCCATCATATTGTCATCTTGACCTGTAATTACACAAGCATCGCAATTTTTTGCATCTGCTTCACTACGAATTTGGATTACTTCATAGCCTTTTGCTTTCAAGGCTGCTTCCACGTTTGATAGTGATTGTTCTACACCAATTGTATTCGCCATAATTCTTACACCTCCCATAAGTAATGTGCCAAAACAGAAGATGAATTATTCATTCAATCTAAAAAAATAAGTTAGCTAAAAAAAGATATTACACTTTGAATCAAGTGTAATACCCTGAAGTGGTTCTAAGCTAAAAGCTGCTCAGTTTCTTTGCATGCTTTTTCTTTAAACCGCGTCTATGCATTTCGAGTTTAATAAGGGATAAGGCTTTTTTGCACTCAAAAAAATGATTTAAATCATATAACGACTGTCGTTTTTTTTGTTTATACAGTTTCTTTTCCTTCTTGTACTTCATATACAAATCGGCCAGTTCTTTATCTGTTAACTTCATTATTTTTCACCTATCTTTATATAAACAAATAGTAGTTAATTTTTTGAATTTGTCCTCGGCAATTTGTTTAAATCGCTGTGACTAATGAAATACCACCAAGCACAAATGATAAACCAAGTATAGCCAAGTGACCACCCGGCTAATACATCAGATGCAAAGTGACGTCCTTCTGTTACTCGTGAAAGGCCAATTAGTACAAAAATAATAATGGCCATAATCCAGCCTACTTGGGAAGCCTTCTTTGATTTAACCAATCGGCTAAATACAAAGGCAAGGGTCAAAAGAAATAAAATTCCATGGGTTGCATGACCAGAAGGGAAGCTAAATGTGGTGAACTGATCGACAATTTCGGGACGTGGTCGTTCAACGACACGTTTTAAAAATTGATATAATCCGTATCCAATTCCGATTGTTAGAAATACGAAAAACATTAAATTGTAATCACGGAGGCGAACCCAAATCATCACGAGAACAATGAGTGAAACGCCAAAAATCACCTTTGTCTCACCTAAATAGTGAAACCATGTGATGGAATCAATACCGAACAATAAGTCAGACGCTCTTTGGTCGAAAGCCTTGATGGCATCCGTCTCATACGTCATCCATAAAATACAGAACACAACAAAAGTAAACAGTGCAAAAATATAGTGAACTTTATTCATTGTTTCATTCCCTCTGGTTAACAATTCTCATTTGAAATTAAAACGTACCACACTTTGAAAATGGAAGGCAACTTGGAACTTAATAAAATATACCCTAAAAGGATTAATCTAATCTTAGTCGAATTGTTTTTATTATAAAGCTGATTTGAATCGAATTTTAAAATGGAGGTGAAATGTCTTGAGAATATCAACCAATGTGACATTAGAAGGAAATACCGTTAACCTAGTTCCTCTTGAGATGGGGCATATAGAAGAATTATATGAAGCCTTAAAGAATCCTGATGTATGGGAATATACATGGAGGGAAGTTAAAACAATAGAAGACCTAGAACAAATTTTATCCATAGCTATTAAACATAAAAATGACGGTACTCAAATCCCTTTTATTATAAAAGATAAATTATCAGGTGAAGTACTGGGGACTACTCGCATTGGTGACATTGATCTAGTAAATCGTAATGTGGAAATAGGCTGGACATGGCTTTCTCCTAAAGTTTGGAGAACTAGGGTAAATACAGAATGCAAATATTTGTTACTCGATTATTGCTTTGAACAACTAAAAGTTTTGCGTGTCCAATTTTCGATTAGCGGACAAAACAAGCGCTCTCAAAAAGCAGTAGAACGAATAGGCGCCATAAAGGAAGGTACATTTCGAAAACATCGAGTGAAGGCTGATGGTACCATTCACGACAATGTCTTTTACAGTATTCTTGATAGTGAATGGAATGATGTAAAAGAAAAGTTAATGGGTTTACTAGAGGAAAAATACAATGGTGGATGATAGTGGGAGTTAATTGAAATGAAAAAACCGTCTCTAGTGAAAGAGACGGTAGAAAAGATAATATTAAACATCAGTTTCCTTAACTATTGGTGTGTGTGTTTGTGATACTAAAACTTTAGCTAAGATTACAAGAATACTTACAATGGCGATCCAAACTAAAACAGAAGATGAGCTGTTCCATGATCCTCCACCAAAGAAGAGAATTTCACGAACCCCTTCAACCATAAAGCGCATAGGTAGCCATGGGTTTATCCAATCACTATAAAACTCTGGAAGCATTTCTGGGGCTAGCTGCAGTAAAGGTGCACCAAAGAACATTAATAGAGCGAATATGCCGACTCCAGCCATTCCTATCCATGCCATTACGGCAGTGATTAATAAGATAAAACTGATACAAGTGATGGATAAGAAGACAGCGACTGCATGGAAGCTTTCAAACGAATAGTCTAAAATAAACGTTGTATACCAAGTTAAGCTGTAGCCCGCTACAAACCCTAATGGGATGGCAACTAAAATTTGAATTAATCTTAACTTCAATTGATCGCCCTTCGTTTGGAAGACTCTATTTTTAGCAGCAAAGAATAACATAACTGCACTTAAAAGGCTTGCCATCCATAATGGTTGGAAAAGGGAAACAGGTGCGTTTCCTAATGTACCTGTAGGATGTAGCATCGTTGTTGTACTGCTAATTGGTGAAGTAAATAAACGTGCTTGATCTACAGTGAGTGTCATGTTATTTGAAGCCATTGCCGTTAATAGTTGTTCGCTCATCATAAGATTCATTTGTGTAACCATTCCAGTTAAAGTCTGACTTACAACATTGGCTACAGTTGCATTTTTCCCTTGGTTGATAAAAATCTCAATTTCAGGGGGAGTAGGTGTGGCGGTTTGTAAAGACCCAAACTCTTGTGAGAAATCGGCTGGAATGACAAGGGCACCATAAATATTTTGGTCAGCCATTTCTTGTTCCATATCGTCTCTAGTATTTAGAACTACCCATTTAATCATTGGCTCGTTGTCCGTTTGCATCGCTTTGGATTTTTCCTGAATTGTTGTAAGTAAGGTCTGACCCATTTCACCTGTATCTTCAACAACAAGGGCAATTGGAAGATTTTTTACTGCTTGTCGAGCAGATGGAATCTGTGTAGTCACAAAAATAAATAATAAAGCTAATACGGCTATAAAAGGGATAATGAAGAATTTGTTATTTTTCATTTTATCTTTCAAAATAATACCTCCTTAAAATTTAACATTGTGTTGATTTTCTCTCGATATTCATTATATTTTATAATCATGGGGCAAACGATAGTCAATGATGCTAGATGTGTTGAAAATTCAACATATAAGCTAATTGTGTCTAGAAAGAATAAGGAGGGGAAAAAGTGATGGAAAATAAGAAATATGAGCGTAAAACAACACAAACTAAAAATGATATTAAACAGGCGTTTATTTCTCTATTGGAGGAAAAGAATTTTCATGCAATTACAGTACGGGATATTACAAGCCATGCTCATATTAATAGGGGAACATTTTATCTCCATTATTTAGATAAGTATGATTTACTGGAAAAATGCGAGCAGGAGATTCTTCAGCAATTAGAAGAAAACGCTAGAGAAATGCTCCCTGCAAATATGAAGCAATATTTAATATCGGACGAGCCACATCCATTTATCATCAATATATTTACATATTTCCAAGAGAATGCTCCATTTTTAAAGGTAGTACTTGGACCGAATGGGGACCCATCTTTTGAGGAAAAGATAAGAAAACTTATTATCCAAAAAATGTTTAAAAACGTTTCAGATTTTAAGCGTGTTGAGGATCTGAATATGCCATTTGAAGTCATTACACAATTCATCTCATCGGCGATCGTAGGGGTAATCCGTTATTGGTTAAATTCTAATATGCAGCAATCGCCTAAGGAAATGGCTAATATCATGTTTCAAATTATGTCGAAAGGTCCGCTAGAAGCAATTGGTTTGAAAGGCTATATACTTAAAGAGTAAGGAGGAAGGTAGGGGGAATTCAATAAGGAACCACAAAATGGACTAAGTAAATCAGCGCATTGATTTACCCGTTTCATTTGGTATGGTTCCTATAGTGCTTCATTTAGTTTAGTTGTTCAATAACCATTACTAGCTTTTTGTTTTTTAATCATTATCATAGCGTAAGATGCAAAATATACTGATAAGTCCAATAAAAAGTAATAATCCTTAGACATATATTTCACGTCTAAACATATAACTGGCTATAAATTATTTAAAACACTTTCTTCTAAAACTTCTGATTTATTTCCATAAACCTTCATAATGTGATTGTCTCCCCAATTACATAAAGCGTTTAAAATGCCTTCTAAGCTTTTTCCATATTCACTTAGCTCGTATTCTACCTTTGGAGGTACTTGATTATAGACGATGCGATTAATGACGCCATCTTCTTCAAGTTCGCGGAGCTGTTGTGTCAGCATTTTTTGTGTAATGCTCGGCATTAATCGTTTCAATTCACTTGTTCGTTTCTTTCCATGAGTAAGGTGGCAAAGGATTACACATTTCCACTTACCCCCGATTACTTCTAAAGTAGCCTCAACTGATATATTGTATTTCTTTTTCTGCATATAAGTATCCTCCAATCTATGGGCACTAAAAAGTACCTATATTACTTTTTTGTATCTATATTACTTCAAAGTGCGTACTTTTATTTGTGATCTCTATATCTCATAATAACATTTGCCGGCTGATTCTTACTACACTTTCTTTTAATTACCAATATGGAGAGTGTTTAGATGAATTGTACTACTAGAGGAGGAAACATAATGGCTTTAAGTAAAAAGCAGAGTACGTTAGCATTACTAGCATTAGCAGTTAGTGCGTTTGCTATAGGTACTACTGAATTTATCAGTGTTGGTTTATTGCCACTGATAGCGGAGGATTTAAATATACCGGTAACAACTGCAGGGTTAACGGTTTCTTTATATGCATTAGGAGTTACTTTTGGGGCGCCAATCTTAACTTCTTTAACATCGAACATACCACGTAAGACGTTATTGCTGTGGATTATGCTGATTTTTATTGTTGGTAACAGTCTTGCTGCATTTTCTACGTCTATTGGCGTGTTGCTTGTCGCACGTGTTATTTCCGCGTTATCCCATGGTATCTTTATGTCGATTGGGTCAACAATTGCTGCGGACTTAGTTCCGGAAAACAAAAGAGCAAGTGCGATTTCAATCATGTTTACGGGTCTTACGGTCGCAACCGTAACAGGTGTACCATTTGGAACATATATCGGACAGCAGCTCGGTTGGAGAGCGGCGTTTATTGTGATTGTAGTGATTGGTATTATTGCCTTAATGGCAAATAGTATCCTGGTCCCGTCTACTTTACGTAAAGGGACAAAGACAACATTTCGAGATCAATTTAAGCTCTTAAAAAATGCTCGCTTATTGCTTGTGTTCCTTATTACAGCATTAGGCTATGGTGGGACGTTTGTTGTCTTTACTTATTTATCACCTTTACTTCAAGAAATAACAGGCTTTAAAGAAGAAACGGTAGCAGTTCTCTTACTGGTTTACGGAATTGCCATTGCAATAGGGAATACGATTGGTGGAAAACTATCCAATCGTAATCCAATCAATGCTTTGTTCTTTATGTTTATTGTACAAGCCATCATTTTATTTGTATTACTGTTTACGGCACCGTATAAAATAGCTGGGTTAATTACAATACTTTTCATGGGTCTCTTTGCCTTTATGAATGTGCCAGGTTTACAAGTATATGTTGTCATGCTCGCAGAACGATTTGTACCGAGTGCAGTAGATGTAGCATCAGCTATCAACATTGCTGCATTTAATGCAGGGATTGCGATAGGGTCATTTGTTGGAGGACTAGTTACAGATTCGATCGGACTGATTCACACATCCTGGATTGGTGCACTAATGGTATTGGCAGCTGTCATTCTAACAGGTTTTAGTAGGGCAATGGAGCGTAAGGATCAAGTAAAAAATGCTTAATAGAAGAGTTTTAAACTTAAAAAAATTTGGAGGAATAAAAAATGATTAATAATTTACAAGATACAACAACTTTGAATAATGGCGTAGAAATGCCTTGGTTTGGACTGGGAGTTTTTAAAGTTGAGGAAGGTCCTGAGCTAGTGAACGCTGTGAAATCAGCCATTAAAAACGGGTACAGAAGTATTGATACAGCAGCGATTTATGGAAATGAAGAAGGGGTAGGCAAAGGAATTCAAGAAGGCTTAAAAGAGGCTGGAATATCAAGAGAAGAGTTATTTGTCACTTCGAAAGTTTGGAATTCTGACTTAGGATATGAAGAGACTCTTGCTGCATATGAGACAAGCTTAGCCAAACTAGGGTTAGAGTACCTGGATTTATATCTTATTCACTGGCCAGTGGAAGGTAAGTACAAAGATGCTTGGCGAGCACTTGAAACACTTTATAAAGAAGGTAGAGTAAAAGCGATAGGTGTTAGTAATTTCCATGTTCATCATCTTGAAGAGTTGATGAAGGATGCTGAAATCAAACCAATGATTGACCAAGTAGAATTCCATCCACGATTAAGTCAAAAAGAGCTACAAGCCTTTTGCAAGAAGAACGATATTCAGCTTGAGGCATGGTCACCATTAATGCAAGGACAATTACTGGATAACGAGACGCTAAAAGAGCTTGCTACTAAATATAATAAGTCCGTAGCACAAATTATCCTGCGTTGGGACTTGCAAAACGGTGTAGTGACAATTCCGAAGTCAACAAAAGAGTACCGAATTAATGAAAATGCGAATGTATTTGATTTCGAATTAACGAAAGAGGATATGGACGTCATTGATGGATTAAATCAAAATCATCGAGTAGGTCCAGATCCAGATAATTTTGATTTTTAAAAGGTAGAAATAGTTAAAGCTGTATCTAATTAGATACGGCTTTATTTTTTTGAAGAATTAACTACTATAGGGTTGCTAATATGTATGAAATAAAAATTAAAGCATAAAGAATAGAACAATTAAACCAAAGCACATGTTATAATGAGGAACTTATGTAGTAGAATGGAAGCGCTGAAAGTCTGGCGTGTATTCGAGAAAATAGAGGTGTAAGAAATGAATAAAAGATGGACGATTGGAAAAATTAAAGAATTCGTTGAGAATAATTCGGAGAGTAAGTTGCTAACGACAGAGTATCACGGATTTTCTCAAAAATTACTATTTAAATGTTCATGTGGCAGCAATTTTGAAAAAACATTTACGAAATTTAAAAATAATAACCAACGTAAATGTGACGTATGCCAACCACCTAAAGCTTCACGTTAAACAAATCTAGTGCCGATTTCTATTTAATAGAGGTCGGCACTTTTTTTTAACAATAATTTGCTTGCCAATAAAACATCATTTATTCACAAGGGATTTTTAGAAATATGTGGAAGTCTATTACAAATATACTGTGCAAGGAGAGAGTGAAATGGAGGTTCGAAAAGCTACTTCGAAAGATATAAATGACTTAGCATCTTTGATGGGAGACCTTGGCTATCCAACATCTCAAGAGCAGATGAAGACTAGGTTTAATAATATGGAAGCTGCAAGGAACCACCATACTTTAGTGGCTGACGATGAAGGAAAAGTTGTGGGGATGATTGGATTTCATACAGGTGTCCTGTATAGCGAGGATGGCATTTATGCTCGGATAATTGCTTTAGTAGTAGATGCCAACTACCGGAATAAGGGGATAGGTAAGCTATTATTATCTGAAGCTGAAAATTATGCTAGAAATCTGGGAGCAACAGGAATTGGATTAAATAGCGGTAACCGAGCTGAACGGGTTCATGCCCATCAATTTTATAAAAACATGGGGTATGTAGCTAAAAGTACAGGATTTGCCAAGAGTCTACTTTAATTAATAGGTGAAAACATTATTTACTGATTCAAATAGGGGGATAGAAAGTTGAAAATACACATAACAACTGCAAATGTTGAGGATTATGAAGAGGTCAATTCAATTGTTAGGGAGGGGCAAGACGAACATTCTGAAGTACTGCCTCATATTTTTAAGAAGGTCGATGAAGCAATCCCCGAAGCTTATTTTCGTGAACTATTGGAAGATCCTAAAAGTGGATTTCTGATTGCGAAAATTAATGAGGAAATTGTCGGTTTTGCTGTGATGGAATTAAAAGAATCACCACCATTTGATACGATGACACCAAGAACTTATGCATATATGAACGATTTTGGTGTGAAAAGTACTCACCAAAGAGCGGGGATAGGCACCGATTTATTTAAAGCTTGTATGGAATGGTCTAAAAATAATGGCGCAACCTCGTTAGAACTGAATGTCTGGGAATTCAATCAAAAAGCAATTTCATTTTATGAGAGATTTGGGATGAGTAGTGTGAGTAGAAAAATGCAGATAAATATATAAATTAAAGTCTTAGAATAAATCCCTTTCTATAGCCTTTGATATCCAATAGAAGCTATTTCCTGCGTAACGGTGCACAAATGGTCGGAATTCTATTGATATAAAGGGAGAGATGATTTTTTAATTGGATATTTATGTTAAAATTGTTATTAACAATATTTTCAAAAAATGAGGGGATTTCAACCAGGAAGGATGTTTTTTTTGAATAAAGAACAGTTACAGGAGCGAGCAAAATCATTAGTCCAACTTCCTAAGTACTTTCAACCTGTTATAGAAGAATATTTTGGGGACGAGAATGGCGAAGGTGAGGCGATCTTTACATGGTCAGATGAACAACAAGAGGAAGGAATCTCCGTTACACTTGACCTTGCTGGAAATTTGATAAGTTTATCTGTTGAATTAAACAGAACAGACTCGAATACAGATTTTCTAAATGCCAGTGAATTGGAGGCGCAAGCAAGAGCATTTTTGGACAGGCATTATCCTCATGCTTTACAAAATCTAACATTATATGAAACAAAAAAATTAACAACGGCATACCGATTTTACTATGAACAAATCGTGATGGACTTGCCATTACCACATGCTGGCTGCTTTATCGATGTTGAACCTGGCGGAGAGATTGTTAATTTTAAATATTATGGAATACAGCCAAAACCAATAATACCAAAATCAATGATTGAAAAAGAAAAATTAATTGACCATGTCCAAAATAGAATGGATTTTCAAATGACAATAGCCAATTTGAATCCTGAGCTGCATGATATAGATGAAGGTGGACTGCATCTAGTATATGATGTCGATCTTTTCATGGAGTACCAAACAGACACTGTCGAACCAACTTTAACGATTGTTCATGAAGAAGATATTCCAAGCAAATATAGTTCACTTCCAACGCCAACCGACCAAGTAAAAAAAGAGTCTTCAATAGAAGTAAGCATTGGTATTACCGAGGACATGGAGGTTATTCGGGAAGTGGATTTAGGGGGAGAAACAGGGATTGTCTGGCGTAGTAAGGAATGGAAGTTGGATGAAACCGATTTATCGATGAATAGTTTTTTACAAAGACATAATGAAGATACTGTTAAAGCTTTCATTTCGAAAAAAACGGGGAAAGTTAGAAGCTTTATGTGGTTTAAGGAACGCAGTGGCGACCTTTGTCTCAATCGTGAAAATTGCTATCAGATAGCAATTGATTTTATACAAATGATTGCTCTAGATGATTACCGATTTTTACAATTGATAGTAAATGAAAATGATGATGAACTTGATGAAGATAAAATGAATGAGGTCTTTACTTTCCAGGTGCATAACGGACAGGGGATAAGGATTTATTTAGAGCGTGTCAGAGTTTCCGTAAATCGACAAACTGGCCTAATTGATTATTACAGTGGTCCTAGTTTTGATTTTGAAAAGCTTAAGTCGATTCCATCTGAACCTGTTATTACACAAAATAAAGCACATGAAATTTTTCTAAGTTCTTTGGATTTTGAATTAGCATGGAGCAAAAGCTATGAAGAAGATAATGGAGAGTACTATATGCTCGTCTATCAAGCATGCGAACGGGATAAAAGAAAAGCTATCCGATACATTGATGCATTAACAGGAGCAGTTATCACCGAAAAAGGATGATAGTTACCTTTAAATGAAAGGGACATAAAATTGATACTTGAAACTAATAGATTACAAATAATACCTTGTACAATAGAAACGGTTCAAATTACTATAAATCAAAACTATTATAATGGCCCACATATTTCCAGTTATTTAAAAGATTTAACAAAAGATCCATCCTTACTTTATTGGGGGTGTTGGATAGTTGTTCGAAAATCAGATGAGAGAGTGATTGGAGACATAGGTTTTAAAGGGAAGCCAGACGAGAAACAAACAGTTGAAGTGGGCTATGGTTTCCTTGAAGAGTTTTGGAATAAAGGCTATGCAACAGAAGCTGTAGAGGCTTTAATTGGGTGGGCTTTTAATACATCAAAAGTAGAGAAAGTAAAAGCTGAAACACTAAAAGATAATTATGGCTCTATGAGTGTACTAGCAAAGCTGGGTATGCAAAGAATCAATGAGACAGAAACAATGATTAACTGGGAACTAGACAAGGAATTCTATCAATTTTAACAACTATATGACTCTATTTTTAGTATTAAAGGGTGAAGTGTATTGTTTGAGACAAATAGATGCTTGATTCAAACCTTTGGAAAATTTGATTTTAAAGATGTGAGAAAATTGTATCTCAATCCAGAGGTAAGAAAATTTCTTGGAGGCATAAAGCAGGAAGAGTCCATTCCTAAGGTATTAGAATATATGTTGAATCCAGATGCGGACTCATATTATTGGGTTGTTAGAGAAAAAGACACAGAGCTTTTCATGGGTTTGGTTTCTCTAGATCCTCATCATGATGGCGATTACCTTGAGATATCCTATCAATTTTCACCTGGCTGGTGGGGTAGAGGATATGGAGCAGAGGTAGTGGAAAGAGTTATTAATTATGGATTACATGAATTAAAACTGTCAAAAGTTGTTGCTGAAACTCAAACTGCAAATATTGCCTCATGCAGACTGCTGGAAAGTTTAGGCATGGACTTAGAACGAACGATTAGTAGATTTGGAGCTGAACAAGCAATTTATTCTATGAAATCATCTATATAAACAAGGAATTTAATATAAAGTATTCGAATTATTTATTAGATTTAACTTATCGAAAGGGGATGCACTATGAAAGAACGACATCAAATCCTTTTTAATCAATTACAAGCTTATAGAGAATATGTTCTTCATGTTCTAAACGATGTCACAGCAGAAGCAGCAGAAATCGTTCCGAATCATTTCCGTAATAATATTAGATGGAATATGGGCCATATTTATCTCGATCAATACTTATGGATTCAAGCTTTGACAAAGGAAAAAACAGAGGCACCTGAGGAATTTATAAAGTGGTTTGGATACGGAACAACGCCAGAGCATTTCACGGAGGAAACTCCCTCTTTTGAAGAACTTCGGAAATTGCTGAAACAACAACCAGCAAGATTGATGGAAACATATGGAAAACGTTTGGAAGAGAAGTATCCTTCAACTGAAATGGGCATGCACACAATCGAGCAAGTACTAATTCGAACTATCTTTCATGAAGGCATGCATTTACAAGCAATTCTAGATATTAAAAAAAGTTTACAATAATAAGTTATGGCGCACCATCCAAGGAAAGCATTTCTAATGAGAAGGAGATGCTTTTTTTATTGAAGGAATCATAAGAAAAAGAAAGGAAGGGGAGACCCAATGTTTCCAGTGTTAGAAACTGAAAGACTAAATTTGCGTGAAATAACAAAAGAAGATACTGAAGGGATTTTTGCTTGCTTCTCAAATGAGAATGTCACTCGTTATTATGGGGAGGAAACGTTGCATCATCTAGGGCAAGCAGAAAAATTTGTTGATTTCTTCTCAAAAAACTTTGAAGCAAAGAGAGGGATACGATGGGGAATGGAGATCAAAGGGACTAAAGGAATCGTCGGAACAATTGGATTTAATGCTTGGTCATCCAAACATAAACGGGCAGAAATCGGTTATGAAATCCATCCAGACTATTGGAGAAAAGGGTATACTTCGGAAGCACTATCAAAAGTTCTTTCCTATGGTTTTGATGTATTGGGTTTAAAGCGAATAGGGGCAGTTGTATTTATTGAAAATGAGGCGTCTAATAAGTTACTAACGAAGATAGGTTTTAAAAAAGAAGGAGTATTACGAGATTATATCGTTCAAAATGGAAGTTCTTATGATACATATGTTTACTCATTACTAAAGAATAAAAATTAAGGTTTCTAGAAAATTTTAGGAGTGTGACACTGTGACATTGGTTTTAAATAATGAGCTCGCCAATATGCTGGAGCAGTCAGAAATAGATGCTTTACGTTCTAGGTTAATAGCCATTCAACAAATTGAAGGGAATCCGATGGGTGTGGAGATTCAAAATTTTGGGCATGCAACTGCATTTTCGGTTCAGAATATACCAGGACCAGCCTTCAATATAGTAAAGGGGTTAAAAGCAGGTGATGAACCTTGCGTTGAACAGATCGTATCCTTTTACAAACAAAAGGAGATTCCGGCTCGATTTGAACTCACACCAGCAGCTGCATCATCAGAATTACTCGCTTGTCTTAGTAAAGCTGGTTTTTATCATCATGATTTTCATACAACATTGTATACACATGTCTTGAAGGTGAATGAGATTGAAACTAGTCATTCAATCAATATTCGCAAGCTGGAGAGAAACGAATTTGATATATTTGCTGATATTTATGTAAAAGGTTTCGGGATGCCGGACTTTCTTAAAAGTGGAGTAGCTCAAAATAATGAAGTCCTTTATGAAGATGAGCATTGGACATTTTACCTTGCTACCTATAATAACGAACCTGCCGGGATAGGCGTACTATTTACGAAGGATTCTATAGCTACACTGGCGGCTGCAGCAACCCTACCCAATTTAAGAAATGAAGGAATCCAAAGTGCGTTAATCAAACATCGTATCCGTGAAGCAATTGAAAAGGACTGCAACTTAATCTTTGGACAAGCAAAATTTGGTTCTGTCAGTCAAAATAATATGGAAAGAGCCGGATTACAAGTAGCTTATACTAAAGCGATTTGGATTGGAAAATAATTGAAGAGGCGTTGATCCAAGGATTAACGCCATAAATTCAAGATAGCACTATAACTTCTCTATAACCTCATCAATGTTATCCCACACATAAATGAGTTCGTCTAGAATTTTTCCGCCTATTTTAATTTGAGTCGTTGTATAGAGCTTTGCCCCATAATATTCATAAAAATAGCGAGTTTTATTATCTGCCAAAACATCGACGAATATCTTGTGTTGCCCCAAGCTTTTAAAGTGTATCAAAATATGTTTTAGTAGTTTTTTGCCGATTCCTTTTCCTTGATAAGCCTCGAGTAAGTAGATTGAGGTTAAGTCACTTGAATTCGGGAATGTATTGGTTTCTCTTTTAAAGCCATCTGCGAAGCCGATAATCTCCCTTTTCGAATTTTCGGCTACTACTACATAATTATCCTCTTGTGCAATATTTCGTCTCCACAATTCTGTTCTTTGTTCGTAAGATAACTTACTTAAGAAGTCATCCGGCATTATCCCTGTATAGGTTGTCCTCCAACTGTCTACATGGACTTTTGCAATACCAGAAGCATCAGCCATAGTAGCTCTTCTTATTTGCATACTTAACACCTCCATAAAAAAGATTTCCATAAATATTTAGAAATTCCTTTATAGAAGAGGGGAAGTTTATTTTTACTGAAAAACCTCCATGGAATCAAAATCAAATTAATTTCCATAGAGGTATTGGATTTTATTTTTTTAAGTCAATCACTATTGGTTCCAGTTCGATTTCAATATGTCCTTGGCCAGATAATTGACTCGCGATTTCAACGGGTTGAATGATGAGTTGACTGGCACCTTCTTGCATCGGTCCAAATGTAGTTGTTCCTTCGAAGGTTTTTCCATTATCCCGTGAGACCCCACCTCCACTTGTTTCATCTACATATACATTCCCTAAGTTATCTTTAATGCGGAAGACAGGTGTTACACTTGGCCATTTGGCGACTAACTTATCCGTCACTCCTTGCTCATAGGAGATAACTGTTGAGACATCCGTAAATTCTATAGATTGAAGGGTAAAGTTTACGTCCTCTTGTTGTATGGTTCTATTTACCAGCTGTAAATCTCCTTCCAATTGGTCTAAAGAAAAGGTAAAGGACCATTCACCCTCAATTTCCTGATTATTGGACATACTAGTAAATGCTTTAGGGGCCCAAGTTACTTCCACTGTTTCTGGATATACATTATCTTTGAAGTGCGGGGTAAATGAAGCTAAGCCAACATAGCGTGTATCACTAATTTTTGTAATTTGGTCTCCGCCACCACTTCCGGTTGCACCAACAACATCGAACCAATAGGGTGCTTTCACCTTCATTGCTTCCCCAAAATCATGTTCGGTTTCAATTGCATATGAAACTGTAATATTCGTACCGTCATACACTGCATTATCAATCATAACCGTAATGCCATTACTTGTTTGCGATAGGTTGAGATCAGTGGAAAAGTCTTCAAATGCTTCATAGCGATGTTCATCGTCATTAAAAAATTGAATGACATTATCCATAAAAGGAAGCTGGGATGCAAGAGATGGGAAAGCAAAACCTGAGACAGTAGTAGCACTGATAATGATGACAGAAGCTACAGCGAAATTGCGCCAAAGTGTAGTCTTTTTACTTTTTTTAGGGTTTTTTAGTACGTGCTGTTTAACACGGGCTTTCTCAATCTCTGTTACGTCAAGTGTCTCAAGGTGATCGATATCTAAATCAAACCATTCTTTCTTCGTCATACAAATCGCTCCTTTAGCTTTGCGTTTGTGGCTAGAATTTTCTTTCCCCGATATAGGCGATTATCAACGGCGGCTTTGGATAATCCAAGATGATTGGCAATTTCCAGATTTGTAAGCTCCAAATAATATTTCATCATAAAAATATCACGGTCAATTGCGTCTAATTGGCTAATTGCAAATAATAATTCATTTTTTTCTTCCCGTTGTATAACAGATAGGTCTGTTTGCAAGGCACTTGCTTTTTCTTCAAGTGGTGCATCAAATTGTTCATTCGTCATCTGCCTTTCTATCTGGCGATACCGGTCAATGGCTTTGTATTTTGTAATCATGCCAATCCATTTTTTAAAATCCGCTGCATCGCCATTAAATTGTCGGGCGTTTTGCCAAACGGTAAGAAAGACATCATTAACACATTCATCAATATCAGGGCGTTTCATATTGTGTAAAATTTTTGTTGCAATCGTTTTTACAAGTGGCAAATAAGCCTCGATGATATAGTCAAGTGCATCTTCTTTTTGTTTCTTTAATCGGGTAATAAAGTTTGTCGATGAACATTTCATTAACTTCGCTCCTTATATAATTAAAAAAGCTTTTTCATAAAGTACAACGAACGGTAAGTTTATTTATTCTCAAAATAAATCTAAATGTAAAAAAGTTTGTAATTTGTAAAAGCTATAATAGTGTAGTTAAAAGCAAATACAAATTTATAAATATTGAAATTATTGTACTTTATAAAGTAGGGGCCATGCGATAGTGAAAGGGCATATTTAAATTTGGAATAAAATCTGGAGCTGCGTAATACAATCCATTTGGTGACAAAAATAAAAAGGGATGCCTATGGGTTTGAAACTAAATTAAAAGACTTTACGTATATGTAAAATAATGGAGGGGATGTTAGAATGAATCGATATTCGATTGAAGAATTTATTAAAAGTACAGAGCAAGTTGATAAGGGAGAAGGGTTTTTTGAATTAGAAACGCCCCGTATTTTAGAGGTAAACCTTGATGGCCTTGTATGGGCGAAATCTGGGGCAATGATCTCCTATAACGGCAAGATTAAGTTTGAACGCGAAGGGATTCTGGAAAATGGGATTGGCCACATGTTCAAAAAGGCATTTACTGGTGAAGGTGCAAGTCTTATGAAGGCAAATGGAAAAGGGAAATTGTATTTAGCTGATAGCGGAAAGAAAATCATCATATTGAATTTGCAGAATGAAGCCATTCATGTAAATGGAAATGACCTATTAGCATTCGAGCCATCCATTAAACACAATATCAAGCTGATGAAAAAAGTGGCAGGGATGATGGCTGGTGGATTATTTAATGTGCGTTGTGAAGGTACAGGGATGATTGCAATTACATCTCATTATGAACCACTGACATTACGTGTCACCCCAGGAAATCCCGTTATTACAGATCCAAACGCAACGGTAGCATGGTCAGGAAATCTCCAGCCAGAGTTCCAAACAGACATTTCACTAAAAACCTTTGTAGGAAGAGGCAGTGGGGAATCGATTCAGATGCGATTTGAAGGAAATGGCTTTGTCATTGTTCAGCCTTATGAAGAGGTGAATATGCAGGCAGGCAGTAATTAAATTTCGATATAGAATTTTTATAGTGTAGACAAAGGGAACTAGTGACTTTGTCTACGTTTTTTTTATGAATACTTTTAAAAGGATTAACCAGACTGTCTTGATAACGCTTGTCAGAAAAGGCAGGAAGTCGAGTATCTTGTTACCAGCTTTTTTCTTAAACTCTTTATTTCTTTATGTATGGAGGTTTAACTTCGGGAAAATCTATACCATAAGAAATCAAGAAAGGAGGAAATACTCTTGCAGTATACTAAAGCGTTTTTCATCAAACTTGCCATGACAATCATTGTCTTGTGGATTATATTAGGATTATTTTATAGAGTATCATTTGGAAACATCCTTCTTATTGGTACGCTGTTATCAATTGTTTCTTTTGTTGGCGACGTATTCATTTTACCTAAAATCGGAAATTTTATAGCATCAGTTAGCGACTTATTCCTCGCCTTTTTTGTCATTTGGGGATTAGGAACATGGGTATACGGCGAAAATACATCTATGTTTGCTGCAGCCTTTGTATCAGCTCTTTTTATAGGATTAGGAGAGATGTTTTACCACCGATATTTTAAAGAACATGTCATCGAAACGATCCAGGAGCCAGAAAAGAATCAGGGATATACCTATACTCCTAGAATAGCGCAAACTGAGTTTTCACAGGACTTTGATGAGGGCTTGGAGAAGAAAGAGAACAATGATATTACGAAAAGTGAAACCGAAGGACCAATCAAATAAAAGAGGAGCTGCCCCAATCGTTTAGGGCAGTCCTTTTTATATACCTTATTTTTTGTTAAACATATCCGAACTATGCGGGACATGGCCTCGTGCAGTTGGGTCGATATAATGTTTAGCGGCATTGATGGCAATGGTTGCTTCACCAAAGCCTGTTGCGATCAATTTCACTTTTCCTTCATAGTCACAAACATCACCAACAGCGTAAATGCCTTCAAGATTTGTTTCCATTTTCGAGTTTACATTAATAGAAATTTTACTCATATCTAATCCCCAATTATTTAAAGCGCCTAGAGAGGAAGTAAACCCATAGTTTACAAACAGTTCATCTGCCTCTAACTTTTCAGATCCTCCAGATTCCCCATTTTTAAAGGTGATTTTTTGTAGTTTGCCATCGTCGCCCTCCAGTTCGGTAGGAACAAAGGGAGTTTTTATTTCCACGGATGATTTTTTCAATTGCTCTACACTATGTTCATGAGCAGTAAATTTATCACGTCGGTGGACAATAGTTACACTTTCGGCAATCGGCTCTAACATTAAAGTCCAATCGACCGCTGAATCACCTCCACCTAAGACAATGACTTTCTTTCCCTTGAACAGACTCATATCATTGATAAAATAATGAAGCGTTTTTCCTTCGTAGCTTACCGCATTTTCAATGGCTAGTTTTCTTGGCTGGAACGCACCCAAACCAGCCGCAATGATAATGGTTTTTGTCATATGAATTTCTTTATCAGTCATAACTTTCATAACGCCGCTATCAACTCTTTCGTAGCTTTGAATCGTTTGTTCCATTACGAATGTTTGCTCAAACAATCCTAACTGTTCGATTAAATTGTCGATTAATTCTTTGGCACGCACTTTTGGAAAACCTGCTACATCATAGATGAATTTTTCTGGGTAAATTACTGAGAGGCGTCCACCAAGCTGGGGTAGACTTTCTATAATTTTAACTGATAAATTACGCATACCAGCATAAAACGCGGTAAAAAGCCCTACTGGACCACCACCAATAATCGTCACATCATAAACTTTTTCATCGGTTTTCATTAGATCCACTCATTTTCTTTTAATGTTTTGTTGCTCTTACTTATTTATGTGGAGTATTACCTTAAAAGTAGTGATTTATTTATCTTTTGAAATGGTCAATTTTCATTCTGACAATGGGGGTGTACTTGAGGGGATAAATTCATAGCGAGTCTATTGAATATGTCTTGAATTTTTTGCCAATGAATGTGTGAATCCATTAAAATAGACATATGCAGCAAAAGAAACGAGGGAATCCTTATGATGAAATATATTATTTTTGACTTTGATGGAACTTTAGCAGATTCGCATGCTGTTTTTATGAAAGCATGGAATAACTATGCAGATACATTTAAGTATGACCGCGTTAAGAGTGAAGATATAATTGCGACAAGAAATTTAAATTTACATCAAAGAGCCAAACTATTCCATTTCCCGATGCACAAACTACCGATTATTTTGCCAAAGATATATGGATATTTTAAAGCTCATATACAGGAAGTGAAGGTATTTGATGGTATTAAAGAAATGCTTGATATACTTTCGCAGCATGGTTTTAAAATTATCATACTCTCATCGAATGCAAAGGAAAATATCGAATTGCTATTAGCGCAGGAGAAGATTGACGCTGTATCTCAGGTACTTACATCCAGCAAACTATTTGGAAAAGATGCAGTCTTAAAGAAGTTTCTAAAGAAACAGCAGCTAACACCTGAAGAAGTGCTCTATGTCGGAGATGAAATTCGAGATATTATCGCCTGCAATGTGGTAGGGATACCATTTATGTGGGTAAGTTGGGGACTAGATGGTTTTGAACTCATAGAAAAAGAAAAACCAAAATATGTTGTCCATACTCCTCAAGACATCATTAATACTTTAGCTTCAACAATCAGCCTCGACTTAATTCGTTAAGTTTTTAAGCGAACGCTTAACATTCAGATGCTAGTGCTCCATGAACATGAACACCTTTCTATAAAAAAATCCCAATCATAAATGACTGGGATAAAAAATCTCATATTGATCACCTGAAAGTAGGTGAAAAGGCTAAGTTAATAACCGTTCAAAGTATTAACTTACGTTTATCATATAGAATCTAGTGTTTTTGCTCAATGCAATATTATTGGCAGTAAGTGATATAAGTGTTGGAATTGGCGTTATTTAGTCATTGATTTTATATTGAATAACATTAAGCAAATCTAAACTATTAATACAATTGGATGAATCGAGTATGGTCATATTAAATTTCGCTTGTTATAGCATAAATCAAATATGAGGGGATATAGGGGGAGAAATAATGAAAAGTTTGCAAGAGAAGCTAGAGACATTGCAGGAGGAAATACAGTTTTCAGGAACAGTTTTAGTTACACAAGGAGGCGATGAAATTTTTAATGCCAGCTACGGATATGCAAATCGTAATGACAAGATTGAAAATCTCCGTAATACAAAGTTTGGTATTGCCTCAGGGTGCAAAATTTTCACATCAGTAGCAATTTGTCAGCTCGTAGAACAAGGAAAAGTAGAATTTCAAACAAAATTAAAGGATATTTTATCAATAGATTTCCCTCACTTTGATTCCAATATTACTGTACATCACTTATTAACACACACTTCTGGTGTACCGGATTATTTTGATGAAGAAGTCATAAAGGATTTCGAAGAGCTATGGATGAGGGTACCAATGTATCAAATTCGTAGTTTAAAAGACTTCCTTCCATTATTTCAGAATCATAAAATGAAGTACCCGGCAGGCGAGAGGTTCTCTTACAATAACTCAGGGTATATTTTGTTGGGGTTAATAGTTGAAGAACTGAGTGGACGAAGCTTTGATGAATATGTGTTGGAGCATATTTTTAAACCAGCAGGTATGAAGGATTCGGGTTATTTTGAATTGGATCGACTTCCAGCTCGGTCGGCTATAGGATATATCGATTTTGAAGATGGTAGATGGAAGTCAAATATCTATTCGATTCCAGTTAAAGGTGGATCGGATGGTGGAGCTTTTGTAACAGCACCGGATATGCTGAAATTTTGGAGGGCTTTAACTAGCTATTCATTATTGAATAAAGAGAATACTGATTGGTTATTATCAATCCATGAAACCGTAGAAGACAGTATTTCATACGGCTACGGTATCTGGATAGAGGATGATGGTCAAACCCGTCAATATATCTTAATGGGATATGATCCAGGTGTAAATTTTCGCGCTTCTTTTTATCCTAAACAAGACTTGCAAATCGTAGTTTGTTCAAATGGATCAAGTGGTGCTTATAAGGTTATTTCCTTAATTCAGGATGAGCTATTGCATCAGAATAAATAAGTGTCGGAGTATAGAACAAAAGGGTACAGATAGATTTAGTAGATAATGAAGAAAACATTATGAAGGAGTCATCATGCATGAATGTCGAAAATAGAAAAATTGTAGAGGTCGATCAATTTCTTGAAACCTTACCAGAAGAGATTCAAGAAATCACGGTAGCGTTACGGAACATTATTCTAGATGCTTCACAGGAAATCGTGGAAGAATATAAGTGGTCCATGCCGAATTATTCATATAACGGTTTGGTTTGTTACCTGCAAACGGCAAAAAAACATGTGAAACTTGGCTTTCATAAAGGCAATCAGCTTCAAGAGGGAGCAGGAAAGGAACTATTGGAGGGCGCTGGCAAAACAATGAGATATATTACGCTGAAAAAGTTGGAAGATCTCCAACCGGCTGTTTTTACGTCGCTTATTCTTGCGGCGATGGAGTTGAATGTGTAAGAAAATTATTGAGCAATTACTTTGTTGCTGGTAATTGCTCTTATTACAAATTTCTCATCAGGTAATCATCTAACATTACATTTATAAATATTATTCTCAATCTTGTATGCGCCTAGTTTGCTAATTGTTTCTATATTTCAAGAAGGATTGGCTCTAGTTTTGTTGAATTCAATTGATTACCAAGTACAAATAGCAAGGAGAGACCAAGATGAATGAAATATAAATCAAAGGTCATTAACTACCTTACTACTATTGTAGTTTATATGTTGTTGTGGCTTTTGTATTTTATGGATATCATTAATGCTTTTGTTTATATAGGTACATTATTATCAGGGCTAATAATATTATTGGTGTTGGGAATTTTTTTCGAAATAACAAATCTAAAGCGGCAGGAGTAAGTTGGTTATTTCTTTTAGTTGCCATTTTCATCTTTTATGAAATTCGTCTATTATGGTATGAATCCTATACATATACTGCTAGTTTTTATGAAGAACCAATTGAAGTAGTTGAGAAATCGGGTATTTACTTAATGGTTGTAAGAACAAGGGAAATAGAGTACTTGGATGATGAGTCTCTTATTAGGAATAGTCTTAAACAAGGTGAAAGGGATTTTATTGATTTATACAAATTAAATAATAAAATTCGTTATGAAAGCAAAAATACTGAGATTCTTCAGTGGTTAAGAATTCAAAAGGATGAATTTTCAGTGATGAAGGAAAATGTAAAGTTATATCTTGGAAATATAGGGAATATAGCAGGATTTCTAAAAAGAGAGGATCTTACAGGTGATAGTGCAGGCTTGGGTTTAGTTTTGACGGAACTTATAGCACAAGGGAAATTAGAAAATCATATAACCTTTGGAGTCACTGGTGCCATAAACTCGACTGGAGATGTACGAGAAATAGGGATGGTAAAAGAAAAAATATTGATAGCGGAGAAAATGGGTTTCCCATATATAATCATTCCAACGGACAATCTAGAAGATGCAAATGAAATAAAGAAAAAAGAAAAGCTTACTATAGAAATCATTGACGTAAAGAATGTTGATGAAGCTATTCGTTTAGTGGGGAAATTAAACAATTAAAATTACATTATCAAGAGGGTTAATCGATTAGATTAACCCCTCTTGATAAGTTATTATTGTGGAATACTCAACGTGTTTCCAGCATAGATAATATCTGGATTTTCGATATTGTTTTCAGAGGCAAGTGCTTCTACAGTGGTTCCGAATTTTTTAGAAATTGACCAAAGTGTATCTCCCCAATTTATCAAATATGAAGATGTAGTCGAGATAGTTAGCTCATCACCAGGGTGAATTAGATTTGGATTTGCTATATCATTATTTGCAAGAATAGAGGGTACCGTTGTTTTATGCATAGTTGCAATACTATTTAGGGTATCGCCAGCCTTTACAACATAGTTAGTTGAAGTGTCTCCTGATTCTGGTGTAGCAGGGTCTTCAGCTTGTTGTTCAGGTTCCTCGGGCTCTTCAGCTGGTTCTTCCTCCGTTGATGTGCTTTCTATAAATATCCCGTCATTGAAAATATTTAAATCCACATCTCCGTTGATGCCTTCAACTGATCCTGTGTCCGTGTATTGCCAGCCTGCCCAAGTATCCCAGATGACCTCATCAGAAGGTTCGTTCCCGTCATATTGTGCTAGCCACAAGGAGTAATTTGTTAGTGATTCTCCGAAAACATTCGTAGCATTATCGGCATTACTATAAACCATGACCGGATAACCTGTTAGACTTTCAATCTCTTCTGCAAAGGCTAAAGCGATTGCATTGATCTCTTTAACAGATAAGCCATCCAGTTCCTCAAAATCCATTACTGGCTTAATGTCTATTTCTTTGCCGCTAATTATGGATGCGAAAAAGTTTGCCTCTTCTCGAGCCTGTTCAACAGTTGTAGCAGTTAAAAAGTGGTAAAAACCAACCTTTAAACCAGCCGCCTTTGCGCCTTCATAATTGACTTCAAAGTTAGGATCCGTATAGTCGACACCTTCACTGGATTTAATAATCACAATTTCCATTCCAGCATTGGCCACTGCCTCATAATCGATGTCCTCTTGATATCTACTTACATCGATTCCTTCAAATTCTGACGAGCTTTCCGGTTCGATTGCATAGGCACTATTCGCAAATGCAAGAGTAACGACAAAAAGAAGTGCTATAAATAATTGTCCTAATTTCTTCACTATATCACCTCCAATCTAGTAACTCTCTTCAAGATATGCAAGTTTAAAAGAGTTACTTGAGCGGATGTAATGATTTTGGAACGATGGTATAAACGAAGAGTGTTTAAATAAAGGGAGCGAATATGGTTTTTTGTGTTTGTGTTTGAAGGTAAAAATTTTCATATAAAATAGTACACTTGAACAATCGAGTAGGAAATATAAATAGAGTAACAGGAAGAATCCCACGGAGTATTGAACTAAAGAAGAGGGAGAGGAATGCCAAAAAGAGTTGATCCAAAAAGATGGACCAACTCCAATGAGTTTATAAGTAATTATTTCTATTATTTTTCTTGTGCTGCTTTTACTTTAGATAAGTTCGCTACTGTTCCGCCGTCTACACGTAAGTCAATACCTGTAATATAGGAAGCCGCATCACTTAGTAAGAATTCAACCGCTGTTGCAATTTCAGCTGCTTCTCCTTCACGACGTAGCGGCGTGATATCAAGCATCATTTTCATCTCTTTTTGTTGAGCTGCTTCTTGACGGCCCATCGGTGTATTGATTGTACCCGGAGAAAGAGAATTGATACGTGCGCCTTTTTCTCCCCATGTGAAAGCTTGGTCTTCTACGATTAATTGTACACCTAGCTTTGAGAGGCTGTATGCTGCACCCGAGTTCCCTTGTGCAAATTCCTCCATCGTTTCGATTACGTTTTCAGCTAAAGGTTGTTTTAATACTTCCGTATAAGGACCTTGGCGAGGAGCCATATAACCACTCATTGAGGAGATACATACAACAGCCGTTCCATTTGTAGCAAGTGGAAGGAAAGCTTCAAGTACGATGCCAGTTCCTACTAAGTTTACTTCTGTAATGCGTCTTGAGTCCGCCATTGTTGGTGATAGGCCCGCTGTATGAACTAGTCCTTTTAAAGTACCTAGTTCAGAAGCCTTTTTTGCTAAAGCAGCAACATTTTCTATAGAAGTAATATCAACAGTTTGATAGTGAACATCTGTAATACCTTTACTAGCTAATTCTTCTTTCGTTTGAACGAGGCGTTCCTCAGAAACGTCTGCTAATAAGATAATACCCTTATTACCAACTAATTCAGCAGTTGCTTTACCCATACCACCAGAACCACCTGTAATTACATAAACCTGTTTTGTCATTTTCATTCCTCCAAACCTTTCGATAACTAAAGTGTAAACGTATACAAAATAAATTTAAAAGACATTTTCAGACTAAATGTCTAGAGGAGTGTCACAATTGAAAATAGCAAATGAAATCATATTTGAAGTCTTTTTAGAGTTGTTGCATGAGAAAAGTTTCAAGGACCTATCTGTAAAGGAAATAGTTCACAAGGCAGGGGTTTCTCGTTCAACGTTTTATTTACATTTTGCAGATAAATATGTGCTCATGGAAGAGGTAAGAAGGACGCTAAACGACCGTCTTTTGTCTTTTTATCAGGAAGAGTCATCCCAAAGAGAAAAACCAATTACGTTTTACTTATGTGAACATATCTTTAAATATCGCTCGTTTTACAAAGTAGAATTTGCTGATGCTATTGCGATTCAAAAACTCTCGGACAAACTAGCAGGGCATTTGCTACAAGCATTTGGAGACCAGGATTACTCTATTTTTGCAAGTTATGGAACCATTGGCTATTTAAGTTTTTGGGTAAAGAATGAATTTGTCATGAGCCCGGCTGAGGCCGCTGAGATACTTTTAAAAATTGGTTTTACAAATTGGTCTAAAGGATTAGATCCCAAATTACTATTTCTCTTTAGTGCAAATAGAGAATAGAGTTACATTATTTTTAATAGCTGTTTCTATGAGTTATTATAGAATTTGAGATTGGAAATCAATTAGGAGCTATTAGATTTAGAAGGATTTACTTACTTTTTGTGGAAGTGTTAAATTGGGAGAAGTTTAAGTTCAAAAAAGAGGGAGTTTTATTTATGCAAACGTTTGATGCTTTGATTGTAAATAAAAAAGAAGAACAATTTTCTGTTGCTCTTCAACAGTTAACATTCGAGGATTTACCAGAGGGAGACGTACTGATTCGTGTCCAATATTCTGGAGTGAATTATAAGGATAGTCTAGCAACAATTCCAAATGGCAATATTGTGAAAAATTATCCTTTTGTACCTGGAATTGACTTAGCTGGAGTGGTTGTTTCGTCGGAAGACCCACGCTTCAAAGAAGGTGACGAGGTAATTGCAACGAGCTATGAAATTGGGGTTAGCCATTTTGGAGGATATAGTGAATATGCTCGAATCCCTGCTGAGTGGATTGTTCCGTTACCTAAAGGACTTTCGCTAAAAGAAGCAATGACAATTGGAACTGCTGGATTCACAGCTGCACTGTCTGTTTTACGACTTGAGGATAATGGTGTAAAACCTGAAAAGGGAAAAGTGGTAGTGGCAGGAGCGACTGGTGGGGTAGGTAGCTTTGCAGTCTCGATTCTTTCAAAATTAGGCTTTGAAGTGGAAGCAAGTACAGGGAAAGAGTCAGAAAAAGAATATTTATTAAATCTAGGAGCTACATCCATTGTTTCACGAGAAGAAGTTTATGATGGTAAAATTCGCGCTTTAGGAAAACAAAAGTGGGCTGCGGCAGTCGATCCGGTTGGAGGAGAGCCGCTTGCATCATTACTAAGCCAAATCCAATATGGCGGTTCAGTAGCAGTAAGTGGTTTAACGGCTGGAACGAATTTACCAACAACTGTGTTCCCATTTATTCTGCGAGGCGTGAATTTACTTGGAATTGATTCAGTATACTGTGATATGGAAACGCGTTTAAAGGTATGGAATCGTTTAGCAACAGACTTTAAACCAGAGAATTTAGATGACGTTATCCAACAAGAAGTTTCGTTAAATGAGCTTCCGGAAGTCCTGCCTACATTATTGAAAGGACAGGCCAGAGGAAGAATACTAGTCAAATTATAAGGGGTGTATGAAAATGGTCGTTTCACAAGAATTGTTGGAATTATATGGTGCAAAGGATGAAACAGCTTTTATTGAACAAATGCATTCAAAAACTGTCAACACACTTATTGAAGCCTTGGAGATTAAGTACGTCGAATTATCCTTGGACCGTGTTGTAATGACAATGCCTGTTGGACCGAAAACAAGGCAACCTGCTGGTATTCTGCATGGGGGTGCATCTGTTGCTTTAGCAGAAACGGCAGCAAGTGTCGCAACAGCTTTAAACGTAGACTTAACAAAATACAATCCAGTTGGACTGGAGATCAACGCAAACCATATCCGAAGTAAACAAGAAGGAACCGTTACCGCAATCGCAACGCCCTTACATAAAGGGCGTACAACCATGATTTGGGAGATTAAAATAGTTGACGAAGATGAAAAGTTAATTTGTGTCTCTCGCTGTACGATGGCGGTTATTGCTAAAAAATAATAAAGAAGTAGCTGACTGTTTTAAAATTCATTTTTAAAACAGTCTTTTTTATTGCAAATTTATTTAAAATTATATTGAATTTCTGTAAAAAAACATGGTACTCAATTATTTGTATATAAAATGAGAATAAGTTGATCTGAATCTAAATGGAAGGTGAGTTGTCATACACTCCATTCTCTAGTAGGATAAGACTGCTACTAGATTGATATTAGAAAGAAGGAAACAACATGGAGTTTTATTATGTGGTACTCCTTTTCATGCTTGGTTTTATTGGTTCATTTTTATCTGGAATGCTAGGTATCGGCGGTGCGATTGTTAAGTATCCTATGCTGCTGATGATCCCACCATTGTTTGGTTTTCAAGCTTTTACTGCCCATGAAGTATCAGGTATTAGTGCATTAGATGTATTATTTGTTTCCCTTGCAGGTGTACTCGGATATCGCGGTGGAAGCTATTTAAATAAATCTCTAATTATCGTGATGGGGAGCTCAGTATTAGTAGGATCCTTAATAGGCAGCTTTGATTCAGAGCTACTAACGGAAATTCAAGTGAATATAGTTTATGGTATTTTAGCTTTACTTGCTGCCATTATGATGTTCATTCCCAAAAAGCAAAACGATGAGTCTCATATAGAGCAAGTAAAATTTAATAAACCTCTTGCAGCAATTCTTGCGTTTTTTGTAGGAATCGGATCAGGAGTGGTTGGAGCTGGTGGGGGATTCTTGCTGATTCCCATCATGCTATTAATTCTTCGGATTCCAACAAGAATGGCCATCGCCTCAAGCTTAGCTATTACATTCATTTCTGCCGTTGCAGGGACAATAGGGAAAATATCAACCGGACAAGTGGAGTATTTGCCTACAATCATTATTATTAGCGCAGGTTTAATCGCAGCGCCGATTGGGGCAAAAATAAGCACAAAGCTCAACACCAAAGTATTAGAAAACATCCTAGCCATCCTTATACTAGGTACAGCAGTAAAAATCTGGATTGATATATTTTAGTAATGAATTTATGTGCTATATAAAATTAATAAGTCTGATAATCTTGCTAGAAAGTTTTGTGAATTTTTTACCAATTAATTATATATTCTATCTTCGCAGGATTTTTTGATATTCAATAGGGGTCATATTGGTAAACTTTTTAAAGGTTTTATAAAAATGAGAGGAATCATAATATAGGTTTTCGTTCAGGTGATTTTCGATATGGAAATCACCTTTTACAATGTCATTTACAATGTATTGGAAATTTACTAGCTGGAGAAATATCTTAGGTGCAATGCCAAGATCGTTTTGAAAAAGCATACGCAAATACCGTTCGGAATAACCAGAATACTGTTCTAAATCCTTCACATGTAAATTTCCGTGGTCCAATATTATTTTGTTGATACAGCTTGTAACTATTGGAGAACAATCTCCAATCTCAATGGAACTAGTTGTAAGAAAACACTCAAGCTGCTTGATATTCTCTTGTAGCGTAGAAGTTTTAAGTAATTCCTCATAGCAGGGGAGTAAGTAAGGTGCTACCTCAAACAAAGGTAATGCCTCTTCACTATTAATCTCTTTAAGAGTAGCCAGGAAGTTAAATAACTTTTGAAGAGGAAAGAGACGAATCCCAAAATAGGTAGAATCAGCGCAGAAGGATATAAATTTCCGTTTTTTTGGACTAGGAACAAGTAGGCAGTCAGAGGAATCTCCATCCAAATTAAATAACAAATCAATACATCCATCTGGTATTCCAGGGAGAACAACTCTTTTGCTCCCATTTACCACTGTTTTCAACTTATATACATAAGCAATAGAATGTTGATACCGAGGTGAAGTTTGTGAGATTTCTAATGATTGTACATTCATCTCATTCCATTCAGGTTGAAGTGGATTAAATAATTTTAATAGCTCCATATTTTCACCTCATTATTATAATTGTAATTTTTATCACACAATTCTTAATTGTTAGAAAATATAACATGTATTTCCGGTTTTTACAATGTTTAAAATTTTCTGTCATCTTATAATACAAATAGATGAAAGGAGATGTTACATATGGTGAAGATTGAGGAAAGTATTACAAAGGTAGCTCATCCATTGGCTCCACTTACGGAAGAGGAAATTCAAAGAGCTGTTGAGATTTTAAAGGCAGAAAAACAAATAAATGAACAGGTTCGTTTTCCGACAGTTACTTTAAATGAACCTAAAAAAGAAGTTGTCTTGAACTTTAAACAAGGTGATGCATTTGATCGTGAAGTGTTCTTTGTACTTCTAGATAATTCCGTTCCAACTACGTATGAAGCAGTTGTTTCTTTAACAACTTCTACTGTTGTTCGATTTGAAGAAATTCCAGATGTTCAGCCTGGCATAATGCTTGAAGAATTTTTAGAATGTGAAAATCTCGTAAAAAAACATCCTGTATTTATAGAGGCTCTTAAAAAACGTGGAATTGAAGACTCGGATCTTATCATGGTTGATCCATGGTCGGCAGGGTATTTTAATATTCCTGAAAATGAAGGGAAACGTTTGGCACGTGCCATTTGCTGGCAAAAGAAATTTGAAGATGATAATGGATATGCTTATCCTTTAACAGGGATTGTGGCATATGTGGATTTAAATAAGATGGAAGTGGATCGAATCGAAGACTTTGGCGTTCGTGAAATGCCGACACATGATGGGAACTACTATCCGGAAACAAGCGATTCAATTGAATTTCGCCAAGATTTAAAGCCATTGGAAATAATTCAGCCAGAAGGACCAAGCTTCACGGTTGAAGGAAACTTAATTAAATGGCAAAAATGGAGCTTCCGATATGGCTTTACCCCACGTGAAGGTCTTGTGCTTTATACCATAAATTATCACGATAAAGGCATAGAACGACCAATTTTATATCGTGGTGCACTATCTGAAATGGTTGTACCATATGGCGATGCATCGTTTGCTCATAATTCACAAAATGCCTTCGATGCAGGGGAATATGGAATGGGCCAATTAGCAAACTCACTGGAATTGGGCTGTGATTGTCTAGGGCATATTCATTATTTCGATGCGGTAATATCCGATAGTTCTGGTAATCCACGTACCATTAAAAATGCAATTTGCTTACATGAAGAAGATTATGGTATTGGTTGGAAGCATACAGATTGGCGCACAGATCATATGGAGGTGCGACGTTCTCGAAAACTAGTAATCTCATTCTTCTGTACAGTAGGGAACTATGATTATGGCTTCTATTGGAGCTTTTACCAAGATGGCACAATCGAGGTGGAAGTAAAGCTAACAGGGATGTTGAATACAGGTACATTTGATGAAGCAGGTAAATCAAAATACGGCACTGAAATCGCACCAGGATTAAATGCAGTTCATCATCAACATTTCTTTAACTTCCGACTTGATACGATGGTAGATGGTGTGAAAAACTCAGTAGTTGAAACCGAAACTTACGCTGAAGTAGAAGGACCGGAAAATCCTTATTCAAATGCCTTTTACCCAGTTTCAAGAACATTTAAAAGCGAGAAGGAAGCGACTCGTATTTTAGATATGCAAACACAACGTTCATGGAAAATCGTAAATAAGAATTCATTAAATTTTGTGGGTCAACCAGTGGGATACAAAATTATGCCTGGTGAAAACTGCTTACCATTTGCCCATGATAGTTCAAGTGTTATTAAACGAGCAGGCTTCATAAAAAATCATCTACATGTAACACAATTTGATGAAAATGAAATGTACGCTTCGGGTAAATATCCAAACCAGCACAAAGGTGGGGACGGTTTAACGAAATACATCCAACAAGATCGTGCGATAGATGATGAAGATATTGTTGTTTGGTATACAATGGGGCATCATCATCTTACTCGTCCAGAAGATTGGCCGGTGATGCCAACAGCTTATATTAATTTCCATCTAAAACCTGTAGGCTTCTTCGATCGAAACCCAGCATTAGATGTGCCGAGACCCACGAAGAAAAATGCTTGTAGTGTATCAAATACACAATCAACAAGTTGCCACTAAGTGAAAGTTGCAGAAACGCTGCCTCTAGCGTTTCTGCTTTTCGTTAATCCAAGAGTGGATTCGTGAACAGGAAAGAATGCCATTCAGCTTCGTTAACTGATTAAACACATTTGCTAGGAATTAAATGAAAAGGAGGAGATTAAAATGGTTGAATTGAAAAGAAAATTAGGCTTTTGGCAAGCTTATGCAACAGCTACAGGTTTAGTTGTTGCTGGTTCTACAATGGTATCTCTTGGGAATGGTTTTGGTTCAATTGGACCGGCATTTATTGTTGCGGCATTCATCGCAATGATTATTAGTATTATCATTGCATTGTCTTATGCTGAGCTGTCTTCCATCATGCCTGGTCCCGGAATGATAGGGGATTATACATTGGTTTCAATGGGAAGGTTTATGTCCATTGTTACGTTGCTTGCGGGGTATTTGGTTTTGGCTGCAACAGTTGGCCCTATGGAAACGATGACGGCTAGTATGGCCATTGAATACCTCATTCCCGGTGTTAATACGATGTTTATTGCAGTTGCCATTTTAGTCGCTTTCTTAGTAGTTAACGTTCTGGGAGTACAGATTTTCGGATCTGTTCAGCTGGGTATTGTCCTATTGTTAATGCTATCGACTGCTGTGATGGGTGTTTTAGGTTTATTTGATGTATTGACAGTGTCTACTTCAATAGTGCCCGAATTTAACCCGTTTGGCTGGTCTACGGTTATGCAAGCAATTGCATTAGGGCTGTGGTTATTTATTGGGATCGAATTCGTTATTCCTTTGGGTAATGAAGTGAAAAAACCTGAAAAAACCATTCCAAAAGCAATGATTTTTGGATTGATTACAATTTTTATTGTGGATATGTTATTTGGTTTTGCCTTAACAAGGCATCTTGATCTAGCAAGTCTAGCAGGTGCGGATACTCCTCAAATTGTGGGTGCTGCAGCGATGTTTGGAGATATAGGTGGAATTCTTATGGCCGCCATTACAGTCTTAGCAGCAACTAGTTCCATTAATGCGAATTTCGCAGCAGTCCCACGCATGTTTTATGGTCTAGCCCGTAAAGGACTATTGCCAAATGCGTTTAAGTACATCCATCCTAAATTCCGAACACCAGTATTTGGAATAGTGTTTGTCTTCTTATTATTTACACTCCCGTTATTTGTTCTAGAATCGAATATCAATGTCATTATGACACTCCTTTCTGCCGCTAGTGTAACCTGGTTTTTCTCATATATCGTAGCTCAAATTGATGTTTTAATATTACGCAAACGGTATCCAGAGATTACACGACCTTTTAAAGCACCATTTAGTCCAATTCTACAAATCATCGGAATTGCTTCTTGTGTGTATATGATGTGACGATTACACCAGATTGGTCTGCGAAGATGATGATTTATGGAATATCAGGTGGGATGATGCTCTTAATATGTCTGTATGCATTTACGTGGTTAAAATTTAAGAAGCTACCGATGTTTACACCTATTTCTCTAGAAGAGTTAAAAGTTGAAAAAGATATCGTGGATGAGGAGGAATCGCCAGAATTCACTCCAACTATGGAAGCAGTGGAAAAGTGGTGATGAAATGGGGAGAGTAGTAGGTGAGATTAAAGTAGAACGTTTTTTGGAAAATTTAATTCAACAGCTGCCTTACGAAATGAAAGGGAAGCAAGAATTTATGTATAGGTTCGAACAAAATAATTCAATGTGTTCAATTGGGTACGAAAAAAACAAAACATTCTTCTCAAAGGCCTACAATTTAACGGTGAAAATTGAGAAAGAAGTACAATCGGCGAATGCTGAGAAACAAGAAGTACGCTATTTATTTCATAGACAAAAATGGACTTCGAAAAAGGAAAGTCCGTTGCTTAAAATCGCCAATCGCCATTTTCGATGGAAGTGGAATGAAATCGATTTAGAGAAATTAACTATGGTTGAAGAGAAGCAAAAGCGTACCTTTAAAATGTCGATTCTACCAGGAAGCTATAATGTTTTGCTTTTTCCCCCACTTACACAAGGAATTGAATTGTATCCGAATGAGCTAAAATGTTTAGTGAATTGGATTGATGTCATTTCAAAGCAACTGGATGGACAATACTTGTAATTTGGAGGGATTTTTATGCTAGCGATCGTAAGCATATGCATTGTTTTAGTCTTTACAATAATAAGTGGAACACTATTTCGAAAACAATTCAAAGCCAATCATATATCAAGCTGTTTAGCCATGTTCGTCACAATGACGAAAAGCACCCTAGTAGGTATTTTAACAGCGATTTGGATTCCTGATATGGTCCTTTCAACAATTGTTTCAATCACCATAAGCTTTGGCTTAATTACTTTTATGACTTATAAACTGTCAATTAAGATTTTCGTTGAGAGCTTAAGTATGCTATTTATGGGAGCTATGATGGGCGTGATGCTGAGTTTAATGACAACGAGCTACGGTACGTTAAGTATCATGTTCTTTACTGTCATTTATATGATAAGTGTAATAGTAGCTGTTGGCTTATGGGAGATGAAAGAACATGCGACTATTTGGAATGCAATTCCCAAAAAGTTATCCCTTATAGCTACTGCAGCTGTCATTGCATTAGCAGCCTCTACTTTAGTCGGATCATTTGAAACTGAATCGAATGAAGTTGAAGTGGAGCATCATCATTAATAAATAAAACCAATTAGCGGCAATCTCTAATAAAAAAGGGATTGCTTCTTTTTTGTTGAACTATAATTTATGTAGTTTTTTTTAAAAGGATGAAAATCTTGTTAAGGTACAGCAGAGATTTACATTCGGATTATATACACACTAATTAGGGCTTTATTAAAATCAATAAAGATTAGAGGAGTTAAATAATGGTATTAGTTAGGGAGTATCCAGTACTAGAAACGGAAAGATTAATTCTAAGGGAAATTACAGAAAACGATGCAAATAGTATTTTCGAATATTTATCCGACCCAGAAGTCATGAAATACTATGGATTACAACCATTTGAGGCAGTGAAGGATGCTTTGGATGAAATCTCTTGGTACCAATCTATATTTAATGAGCAAACAGGAATCAGGTGGGGAATCACCTTAAAACATGAGGATAAAGTAATTGGCAGCTGTGGGTTTCTGAATACTGTTTCAAATCATTATCGTACCGACATTGGTTTTGAGTTAAGTAAGGAGTATTGGGGGCAAGGTATTGCAAGCGAGGCCATGAACGAAATTATTCAATATGCCTTTGAACAAACCGATATCCAGCGTATTCAAGCTTTAATTGAACCTCCTAACATCGCATCACAAAAAATGGTGGAAAGAGCAGGTTTCCTAAGAGAAGGACTGCTTAGAAAATACGAGTACACTTGTGGGAAATTTGATGACTTATATATGTACGGGTTGTTAAAAGAAGACTATGGGAAATTCCATAGGTAGAGTGACTGTCTAATTTATCTTTAACTAGAAACAGGTGGGAAAAAACAATTTGTTTTTCTCGACCTGTTTTTACTATTTATAAAACCGTCAATAGCGATTTTTCATTATGTGAGGGACCTTTCAAGCACTATTCCTATTGGACTATTTGAAAAGATAGGGCAATAGAATCGTTTCATAACAAAGGGTTTAGGGAATGTAAAAATTGGCATCTTTCATCCCTATAATTCTATGTTAAAATAATTGCTTGGAAAGGAAGTCATCATGAGAAATGCATATTTTGATAACGCAAAAGCAATATTAATTTACTTAGTGGTCTTAGGACATCTAATGTCAGGATATTTAATGGAAAACCAATATATCGATACATTATATTTAGTTATCTATCTATTTCATATGCCTGCATTTATTTTAATTTCTGGGCATTTTTCTAGAACGATTAAAAGTAAAAGCGATTTAATAAAATTAGGAAAAACCTTATTGCTGCCATATATCATATTTCAATTACTGTATACGTTATATTACAAAAATGTTTTTGGTGATAGTGTAGTATTTGAGATCTTCGAGCCTCGCTATGCTTTATGGTTTTTACTGAGTATGGCAATATGGAAGCTCCTTTTATGGGCTTTCGGTAGTCACAAGGGGATGGTGTTGCTTTCAATTGCTCTATCCTTGGTAGTCGGTTACATAAGCGAAGTGAATGAATGGCTATCTTTAGCGAGAACATTTTTCTTCTTTCCGTTCTTTTTACTTGGATATTACTTAAATCGAGAAAATTTCATGAAGCTGAAGAATACATGGAATATGGGGTTAGCAAGTATATTAGGAATTGGCCTCGTCGTATTTGTTTACGGCTTTGGCGATGTTCGATGGAAAGAATGGTTCTTCGGTAGAATTCCTTATGAGGATATTAGCTACGGAATTGTAGAAATAGGTGCGTTAAGCAGATTAGTAGTATATGCAGCTATGTTGATCGCAACCTATATTTTCTTATCGTTAGTTCCTAAAAATCAACAATGGTACACAGAGATTGGTGGCAAAACATTGGCTGTGTATCTATTACATCTATTTGTTATTAGGGCGTTTAAAGCAACTGCCATTTATGAGTGGATTGAAGAAACAGGTAACTATATGATGTTATTTGGTATCGCCTTTTTCGTTGTATATGTTTTATCGAGAAAGTGGGTTTGGAAGATTACTTCGCCATTAATTACAGGAAATATCATAAATTTACCAAAAAAATTCGTAACCAAAAATTCAGTTTAGAATTTGTTTATATGCAAAAGTGTTAGCCGACAAAGGTTAACGCTTTTTTGCTTTAAACAATCAATTTTTTATAGAAAATTGTAATAGTAAATTAGTAGGAAACATTCAAATTGAGAGGTAATTTAGGCAGTTGGCGAATATACTGGCTAATGGAGTGCTATTAGAAATAATGAAAACGAACAAAGCATTCTAGGTAGCTGTTTTGTTGATGTACTGAAGAGCACACAATAAAAAATGGTATTAACAAGGGGGAAAACAATGTTCTCAATTGGGGATAAAGTCTTTTATGGTGCACATGGCGTATGTATAATTCAAGATATACAAAAATTAACATTTTCGGGGCAACAAAAAAAATACTATATTTTGCATTCCTTCCATGATGTATCCATCAAGTTATATCATCCTGTCGAAGCGAAGGATTCAAAACTATCACCCATTACTTCAAAAGAGGCAGCTGAAGTTATCTTGGAAGCATTTAAAAATCCTCCAGATGTTTGGCATAGCCGTATGAACGAGCGGACTCAACACTACCAAAAAGTAATAGAATCAAAGGATCATATACAGATTGCCCAAATGATGAATACCATTTTAAGAAAAAAGTTTGAATTGGAAAAAGAGGATAAGACTCTGCCGAATCAGGATTTGCTAATGCTGCAGCAGATAACCTCGCTCTTTTCAGAGGAGTTGGCACTTAGTTTTAATTTAACGGCCAAACAAGTGATGGACAAGGTAGAGAAAATTATTTTAGAGAATTAGAATAAGATGAGCATTTCTTCGAGGAGAAGAAATGCTCATTTTTTAAATCGTTTTATAATGAAAGAGTCCATTTTTGTCGATTTCTAATTGAAGCTGGTTATTCACAACCAGCCTTATTCTACTAACTACAGCAACCTTTGTAGAAAAATACCAGTTTCGCCTTGCTGGACCGAGTAAGATATAAGCGTCATCCTTCGATTCTCCCATAAAATTTAAAGAAGTTTCATTTAGTTTTTCGTTATTGCGAACAGGGATTCCAAGAGTTATTAACATTTCGCCCACATGAATTAAATATTCAGTAGTTAAATTCATCTCACCAATATTTAGGATCTCATCAGCATTGAATTGATTTACATGAATTTTGGGGTTAAGAGAGTGACGAGCAATCAATTCAACAACATTTTCATCTGGATCATAAAAATACAAGGATTGTGCATTAATCCTTTCAAAATACACTTCATCCTGACCGTTATGTTTTAGCAAAGGTGTGTAAAGCTGAATCCATTCCTTGGCTTCTTTAAAAAGATTGCTTGGAATGTTGAATGCAAAATGATATTGTGTTTTTTCATCGGGGAGTGATAATTCAAATGCCAGTATGCTTTCGCCAATTTTAATCTCCAAAACTGTTGAAGATTTTTTTAACCTCTTAAATCCAAGTATCGTGCAATAAAAGTTTTCCATTCCCTCTAAGTCATGAGTATACAAAGTAACTTTGTTGATTTTCATGTGGATCACTCTCCAAAACTTATTTGGTATCACTATATCGCAACTATTAACTTTTGCACTTTGTACTAAAGTATGAAATTTGTAATATAAGACGCTTCTATAAAGAGTTGGCTATTTTTGTTAATTCAAGGGATAAAAAGTGTACAATAAAATAAAAAACTAATCATGAATAGGAGCCAAATACGATGAATCGATGTGACTGGGTATCAAAAGAGCCTTTATATATGGAATATCATGATAAAGAGTGGGGCGTACCCGTTTATGATGATAGGAAATTGTTTGAAATGCTTTGCTTGGAAGGAGCACAAGCGGGTTTAAGCTGGTGGACAATTTTACAAAAAAGAGAAAATTATCGAGTGGCATTTGATCAGTTTGATGCTGAAAAAATTGTGCAATATTCGGAAGAAAAATTACAGACACTAAAGGAAAATCCCGGAATTGTCCGCAATAAGTTAAAAATACAAAGTGTTGTAACAAATGCACAAAGCTTTTTACGCATTCAAAAGGAGTACGGATCATTCGCCAATTACATTTGGGGATTTGTAGACCATCAACCTATCATCAATGAATGGAGGTCCATCAAAGAAGTGCCTGTGACGACGGAAATCAGTGATGCAATGAGCAAAAAACTAAAAAAGGACGGCTTTAAATTTGTCGGAAGTACGATTTTGTACTCCTATATGCAAGCAGTTGGAATGGTGAATGACCACATCTTGGAATGCTTCTGTCACCCTTCTCATTCATAAACTAAAAGGGGCTCAATTATGAAAAAAGCGACTTTGGAAAACTTTGAGGAATATAATAATCCTCTTTTATATGATAAAGAAAATAATGCTTATGCCGAGGATGTAAAATTCCTATTAAAGGTTGCTTCCAATACGAAAGGTGTAATAATCGATTTAGCTTGCGGTACTGGTAGGGCTACTATTCCTTTAGCTAGGGAGGGGCACCAACTTATCGGGGTTGATTTACATAGTGGGATGCTCCTGGAAGCTAAAAAGAAAGCGTCCAATCTAAATTTGCAAATTGATTGGTATGAACAGGATTGCACTAACTTAAACTTGAATGTAAAGAGTAACTTAATCTATCTGGTTGGGAACTCATTCCAGCATTTCCTTACAAACGAAGCCCAAGATGGATTATTAACTTCGGTAAACAACCATCTAACGAGTGAGGGGATATTCGTTTTTGGCACAAGGTTTCCGACCGCTGAAGAATTGTGGCAGCCGAGTAAAGAAGAGTATTGGAGAACCTATATAGATAGCGAGACTCAACATAAAGTAGAACTCTACATAACAAGTAGCTATGACGCTGTATCCCAAGTTCAGGAGAATATTACGCTAAGAAGGTTTATAAATGCAGATGGTGAAATTGTAGATGAAAGTAGAACAAATATTAGCTTAAGATATGTATTCCCAAAAGAAATGGAACGAATTTTATCGACAAATGGCTTACAGATCGCAAATGTTTACAAGGATTGGAACGAAAATGAGTTATCCAATGAGTCCAGTGAAATGATATATGTTTGCAAGAAAATGAATAAAGCATAGTCTTCTCATATACAAAAAAAGAGTGGGATCACTGATACTTATTTTGGGAGGTTGTAAAAGAATATGCTGGGATTATTGATCGCTTTCATGCTTGCTTTTTATTTTATTGTATTATTTAAAAATGGTATCGAGCCTAGTGAAATAGTGATTGAATTTAGTATTCTATACCTCTGTTCCTGTATAATAATTATTCTCTTAATATGGATTCTCCGAAAAGGAAGCCCTAAGATACCGACCATAATTGCCCTTGCCTTGGTAGTAGTGATGATTGGGGTTAAATCTTATGTGGCGATAAAGGAAATTCCAGACTTCAAGATTAATCGGCAAATGGAGCTTGCAACGATATTAGGAAATTCGCCAGAATATAAGGAGTTAGGCATAAACAGTAATGCTGATATCGATTGGATTAAAATCCATGGTGCGCCAAAAAGAGGAAACTTTCATCAAACTTTAGATTATGTAATTGAATTAAGGATAAAAAATGATGAGCATCCCTATTATTTTATGTGTGCAGGTACAGGACCAGATTGCGAGCAATATGAACAAGTAGAAGAATCCTTGGCACTAAGATTGATAGAGCATTATCAATAAGAAAATGTGAATTATAAAACACTCAAATCTCCTAAAAAGAGAATTTGAGTGTTTTTATGTGGGTCTGTTAAAACGGAATTTTAAGATCCAGAATCATTAAGATAATTAAAATCGTACAACCAGTAGTAGCAATGGTATCACCTATGCCTCCACCTTTAAAGTTAGCAATGCGAAAACTCTTCTTAGTGAACGGATAAAGAAGGGGAATGCCTCTTTTGGTCATTAAATCCAAAATCAGATGACTCCACATTCCAGCACTTAATCCAATGACTAAGAACTTTGACATAACTTGCACCTGTCCTGTTAATTCATTAGAAAAGAAGAATAGTAATTCCGAAAAAGCAAAGATGATTAACGGAGTATGCACCACGCTTCGATGCCCAAGTGTCTTACTAATGATGAAAGAAGCAATTTTAAGTTTTCTACCAATATAGCTTTGGCGATGATCGATGTCTGGGAGAAGTGATCCTAACACAGCTCCGAAAAGCACCGCTCCAATCCCCACAATTCCATCCACAAACCCGTTATGTGAAACAGTTGGAACAATGTATTTTGCAGCAGCTATCCCAGCTGTTAAACCACCCATTACATGTGCCGGTTTATTCATGATGTTGCCTCCTATATAACTATTAAACCACCGAATTGTATCTTATTTTAGTAGAAAAACAGTTCGTTGAAACGAGTTTTAACGTATTTCCAATATTGAAAATATAAAAGAAAGGGATTTGGGGAGAACAAAATATAATTTATGGAACCTTTCTATCAATTAATAAGTCTTGTTATTCGATAATATAATATCGTTATTCAATAAATATGGTGGATGAAATCTTGATTGTTAAAACGAAATCAATGGGGGATTATTCATGAGAGCTATAGAACAGCTTGTACGATTTGGTAGGGAGCAGGCTATATCCTGTTTGTTTCCTGTCGTTATTTTTGCCTCCTTGGCGATTACACAAATTCTGCCTCTGCCATTCTTGCCACGGTATGACTGGTTACTGATTATCTGTCTGCTAATGCAGTGGTGGATGGTACGGTCAGGACTTGAAACGCGGGATGAATTAAAGGTTATTACGTTGTTTCACCTTATCGGACTTACACTGGAGCTTTTTAAGGTGCATATGGGCTCTTGGTCTTATCCAGAAGCAGGATATTTTAAAGTTTTTGGAGTTCCTTTGTATAGCGGGTTTATGTATGCAAGTGTAGCGAGTTATCTTTGCCAGGCTTGGAGGCGGCTAAGGGTTGAACTCTTGCAGTGGCCACCATTTTGGGTAGTCGTCCCATTAGCAGCAGCCATCTATTTGAATTTCTTCACACATCATTATTGGATGGATCTACGTTGGTGGCTATCTGGGCTTGTAATACTAGTGTTTTGGAAATCATGGGTACTTTACGAGGTAAACGGAACGCAATATCGTATGCCAATTGCCTTGTCCTTTGTACTAATCGGTTTTTTTATATGGATTGCAGAAAATATCGCTACCTACTTTGGGGCATGGCAATACCCAAACCAAACTGAAGCATGGAGTCTAGTTCATCTAGGAAAGGTAAGTTCGTGGCTTTTACTAGTGATCGTCAGCTTTCTTATAGTAGCGACGTTAAAGCTGGCTAAAAAGAGAATGCCATATTGATATGGGTAGGAGATAAATAATTTAAGTAGGGATGTCTTGGACAAAAAGTTTAGTTTATTGCGAAATTTGTCCATGAGCCCGGTTATCGTGGACAAAAATTTGAGATATTCACAAAATTTGTCCATGAGCCCGGTTATCGTGGACAAAAATTTGAGATATCCACAAAATTAGTCCAAGAGCTCGGTTGTCGAGTACAAATAGTTTAGTTTTCCACAAAATTTGTCCGTGATAAATGCATTACAATCGATACTGATATTTTAAAAAAGAAAGCCCCTCAATTGCTAGAGTAACTCCAACAATAAAGGGGCATATCATTATACTACGGGTCTACCTTCCTTAATATTTTCATTGAAGAATTCGATGATTTTTCCATAGACGAGGATTTCGTTTTGCTTTTTGGAGAAACCATGGCCTTCATCCTCCAACACGATGTATTCAACTTCGCGGCCCTTTTCTTTTAGTGCTGCAACAATTTGGTCGGATTCCTTTTGTACAACACGTGGGTCATTTGCTCCTTGAATGACGAGCATTGGTTTTGTCATTCCATCTAAATAAGTAATAGGGGAATCCTTTGTTAGTCTTTCCTTATCTTTTATAGGATCCCCAACCCATTGCTCCATATATGGCTTCCAAAACTCTGGCACAGACTCGATAAAGGAGAAGAGATCACTTGGGCCGAAAATATCTACTACTGCTTTGAAATAATCTGCGTGTCTACCGTGAAGTAGAAGGGCCATGTATCCACCGTAGCTGCCTCCTAAAAGTAAAATCTTTTCTCTGTCTGCATACCCATTTTCGATAAGCCATTCTAAGCCTTGGATGTTATCTAAACGTGGCCCATGACCCCAGTCACCTTCAACCAATTTAGAAAACTTTAGTCCATAGTTTGTAGAACCACGGAAGTTTGGTGCAAATATGGAATAACCACTGTAAATAAGGGATTGGAACATGGAACGGAAAGTCTTACGCTCAAGAGCTTGTGGTCCACCATGTGGCCAAAGAATGACATGGCCATTTGAGTTTTCTGCTTTTGCCTTAAAGAACAGCGCTTCAATTTCCATTCCATCAAATGAAGGGTAAGTCAAAACCTCTGGCTCCACTAAATCGTCATCATTCACTCCCGGCACACGATAATGCGTTAACTCTTCCCAAATAGTCCCATTATCCTTTGAGACGAAAAGGTTACCAGGTGTTGTAGCATTACGTCCTTGGGCATATAGATTTCCACTTTTCATAACGACTAATTTATCGATTACACTTGTTGGTGCGTTAATAGAGTTCAATTGGCCTTTTTCTATACTATATTCATATAATCGATCCTCTACACCATAGGATCCTACGAGATAGAGAGAGTTGTTCTTCTTAGAATAAGTTAAGCTTGAGAAAGCTTCTTGATCGAGCTGTAGAACAACTGAAAATTCTTTTGTCGATAAGTTGAATTTAGCAAGATAAGTTAAATCTCTATCGTAATCAGTTAGGAAATAGAGATCTGTCTCAGATGTATAAACAATTTCGCCAACCGTATGCTGTTCGGTTGTCTCGGGAGTTAACAAAAGCTTTTCCTCACCAACATGGGCATACGCTAAAGAATGAGTATTACCAAATTGTTTAATGGATACAAAAGAATCTTCATTTGGGCTAACTGCTTCGATAAATGTAGGAGCTTCTTCACCTTTTAGTAAAAGCTTTTCTTCACCAGTTTCAAGATTGTAGACGTAGTTATTGAAGTAAGTTGGATTTCCGAATGTACTAGGGTAGTATAGACGCTTTCCATCTTCACTTAGAAAGGAGAAGAAATGACGTTCACCTTCATGTGTTCGAAGGGGATAAAACTTGCCGCCTTTAGGAGATACCGCGTAAATTTGTGTATTTTCATCACCATCCTGATCGAAGCCAGCAATGATGAATTCACCTGTTTTAGCATATGAAAGAAATGCAGCATTTTGATTATTAAATGTCAGAGGATAGGGAAATTGATTTGGTAGATTCATTGCCCAAAGGTTGGAATATCCATTTAGGTTTGTGCTGAAAACTAATTGTTTTTCATCAGGACTGACAGTGAAATTAGAAACCGTTAATGTTTGAAAAAATTGTTCCACACCTTGCTTTTCGAAATTAATCATAACAACTCTCCAATTCTATTAAGATACAACGATATTACCACAATATTCTGTTTTTTGAAAATAAAGATTGGTATAAAATGTATTTTAATCGAAGGAAGTAACACTACCGAAAAGAGAGTACTTTTTGGTAATTAAAATAAAAAAAACTGAGGTTTTACACCTCAGCTTTAATCCATTCAACTGCTATACTTTTTAATTCAATCGTTTCCTCGTCATAACGGGAAAGATGTCTCTTTAAATCGATGTCACGAAGCTTTGATGCTACCGGTGCTTGTAAGTCTCGACGAAGCCCATCTTCTATAGACATTTTCATACAATCACTTGCTATTGCTAATATATCATCCTCAGTGTGTCCTGCAGATGAAGCGTACGAAAATCCTGCATCAATTAGGTCAGGTATTCTAATGTAAACGGGGTAATCACCCTCATCTGTTTCATTGTCCTCTACTGCAAAAATAACGGGGTATTTATATACTTTTATCATTTTGTTCACCTCAATAACAATAATAATATAGAAAGGACCAATAGTAGCCTGGTAATTATAGGAGAGAATACCTATTGTTTTGAAATTGAGTGAATGAAAGCAGGGACATATTTTTTCATAAAAGCAGCAATATAAATTAATTTAATGCAATTTTTAATAATAGGAATCTCGTGAATATCAAGAAAAACAAAAAAAGAGTTGCAAATAGTAATCATTACTATTTATAATGATGTGGAGTTTGCAAAACGTAATCATTACACTTGTTGTTATTACTAATCAAGCTATGGGTAAAAAATAGGTAGTGAAGTAGCCGAAATAAAAATAAGTTTGAATGCTTCTCCCAAAGTAAGAAAAGGACTCAATGTATTTAAATGTAATAAAGAAAAGTACATAGTAAAGTTTTACATCGAGAATCAATAGCCTCCTATAAACTGAATGTGAAGGGGATAGTATTGCATTTTCTAAATAGTAATCATTACACTTTGTTAACTCGGTCCAAAAATGTCCTTCCAATGTAAGTGATAAAAAGGGATGCAATATGTATCCAATATGTATAAAATTCTGGCTCAGAAAGAGAGGGGAATGTGAGTATACATTTTTATACCTCGATTGATTTAGTACTTATAAATAAAACTTAATTTATGAAGATATTTAAGAATAAAAGGAGACTTATATGATAAAAAATAACTATTCAATTTTAGTAACATTTTTCTTTTTGCTTTTATTGGCAGGATGTAGTGAAAATACGCCAGCAAATAATAGTGAAGAAAATAGTACGAGTAAAAACATATTAACAATGTCTTGGCCGTCAGATATTGGAGAGGCCAACCCTCATTTATATTCACCAAACGAAATGTTTGCACAGGCATTGTTATATGATCCATTAGTCGTTTATGAAAATGATGGGACATTATCTCCTGGATTAGCTGAAAAGTGGGATGTTTCTGAGGATGGTAAGGAATATACATTTTATTTGCGAGACGGAGTAGTGTATTCTGATGGATCCAAGTTAACAGCAGATAACGTTAAGCGTAATTTTGATACAGTTATCGGAAATAGTTTAGCACATAGCTGGTTAGAGGTTGTAACAGTTATTGATAAAGTTGAAGCGGTTGATGAGTTAGCAGTGAAGATCTCATTAAAAGAAGCATATTATCCGTTTTTGCAGGAGTTGGCTTTAATTCGACCACTACGCATGTTAGGTGATGCTGGATTCCCTGATAGTGGCAATACAGCAGATGGAATTAAGAAGCCGATTGGCACAGGGCCATGGATTCTATCTGAATCAAATGAAAACCACACGGTATTTATTAGAAATGAAAATTATTGGGGAGAAAAACCTACTATTGAAAAAGTAGAGGTGAAATATATTGCTGATTCACAGATGCGTATGATGGCTTTAGAAAATGAAGAAATCGATTTAATCTTCGGAAGTTCCCAACTTACTCCAAGTGAATTTACCACATTGCAACAAAATAATCAGTATTTAACGGAAGTTTCAGAACCATTATCAACTCGTATTTTATCGCTTAATTCTACTTATGGTGTAACTAAGTATAAGGAGGTACGACTTGCGCTTCAGCATGCACTGGATCGTCAAACAATCATTGACCATATTTTAAGCGGTTTGGAGCAAGAGGCACATTCTTTGTTTGCACCGGGCTTCCCATATAGTGATATTGAAATTGAAGAGTATGAGTATGATTTAGAAAAATCTAAACAAATTTTAGATGATGCTGGCTGGAATGTTGATGCAAAAACAGGTATTCGTTCAAAAGATGGTGAAAAGCTTGAATTATTAATGGCATACAATTCAAGCGACCAAGTGCATAAAACCATCTATGAGTTTTTACAAGGAGCTTGGAAAGAAATTGGTGTTGATGTTAAATTGATTGCCGAGGAAAACCAAGTGTATTATGCGAGAACAAAAGCAGGTGAATACAATATCGTTATGAATGATACTTGGGGTGCGCCATATGATCCTCATATGTATATTCGTACTATGATTGGAGAGCAACAAATCGGTAACTATTCCTTAATAGGAACAGATTCAAGTGACAAACTTACAGAGGATATTACACGTGTGATTCGAACAACAGATGAAACTGAACGTGCTTCACTATATAAAAATATCATTCAAACAATTCAGCAAGAGGCTATTTTAATGCCAATTTCATACAAACAAAATTATCTTGTAGCAAATGATGTATTTAAAAAACTGAATTTCTCACCTCAACAATTTGAAGTACCAATTAATCTATATGAGATGAAGTGATCATAATGGCCCAATACTTTATAAAACGCTTTTTTAGTATGACTATAGCGATGGTTGGTTTAACGCTAATAGCATTTTTTCTTATGCGTATTATGCCTGGTGATCCGATTGAGTCTTATTATCTGGCAAACAATATTCCGGTAACGGAGGAAATACTTGAGCAAGCAAGAGTGGAGCAAGGGTTGGATCAGCCCTTGCTTACACAATATGTAACCTGGTTAGGTGGAGTACTAAAATTTGATTTTGGCATTTCTTTTATGAATGGAAAGGCTGTGAGTGAGGAATTATTAACCTATTTTAGCGTTACAATTCAATTGGCGCTCGTTGCTTTTTTATTTATTTTAATGATATGCATTCCAATTGGCGTTTTAAGTGCAGTAAAACGACATTCCATTTTTGATAATTTAACAAGAATAACGATATTTTTCGTTGCCTCGATGCCCAGTTTTTGGTTAGGTTTTGTGCTGATTTATATTTTCGCTTTTAAATTTAACCTTTTCCCACTTATGGGATGGGGAACTGCGGATGCGATTATTTTACCTGCATTAACGTTAGCTTTAGCCAATGTACCCTTTTACGTTCGAATGATTCGCACAAATATGATTGAGCAAATGGACAAGCCCTTTGTGGCTTTTGCTAGAGCACGTGGTATAATCGAGTCGGTTATTATTCGAAAGCATATTTTTAAAGCTACGTTAACACCGTTTATCACCTCACTTGCAATGACATTAGGGGTACTAATTGGCGGGGCTGCAATTGTCGAAATTATTTTTTCTATTCCTGGTATGGGACGATTTATAGTTGATGCGATTACAGCACGGGATTATAACGTGATGCAAGGCTTTATTTTGATGATTGGATTTTTCTATATCATTGTGAATTTTTTAGCGGATATAATATGTGCGTTAATCGATCCTAGAATTCGACTTAAGGAGAAAGTGTCATGAAAAGAAAATGGACATTTTATATCAGTACTTTTTTTGTCTGTCTCTTATTTATCGTTGCATTATTTGGTCCTTGGCTTATGCCAAATGACCCTCATGCACCTAATTTGGCCATGAAGCTGCAAGGATTTTCAGTGCAGTATCCTCTTGGGACAGATCATTTAGGACGTTGCGTTTTATCGAGATTAATTGAAGGTGCTAGAGTGTCGTTATTTGTAGCATTCATTGTACTAGTAGTCACGCTTTTAATTAGTATGATCGTCGGTATAACTGCAGGCTATGTTGGAGGTTGGATTGATTTAGTATTAATGCGTATTTGCGACATATTGCTCGCGATTCCAAATTTTATTTTTGCTCTAGTTATTGTTGGTGCACTTGGTGCAGGGATGAAAAATTTAGTTATTGCAATTGCCGCCGTTATTTGGGTAGGTTTTGCACGTGTGATAAGAAATATGGTAGTGAGTCTAAAAGAAACCAATTATGTGGTTTATGCAAAAATTTGCGGTGTGCCAACTTGGAAAAAAATGTTGCGGCATATTGTACCGTTTGTATTTCCGCAAATGCTTCTACTGAAGCTAATCGGTTTAGGTACTACAATTTTAATGATTTCCGAGTTGTCTTTTCTGGGTCTTGGGATAACGCCGCCAACAGCTGAATGGGGCATGATGATTAGTGAAAGTAAAGCTTATTTAATGATAAAACCAGAGTTAATGATTATTCCAGGTGTAATGCTTTCAATAACTGTATTAACTTTTAATGCATTCGGTGATTCGTTACGAGATTTGCTGAATCCAAAATCAGTATGAATAGAGGTGAAATAATGTGTTAGAGATTAGAGATTTATCTGTATTTATCCATAATAAACAGGTGCTAAATCAAGTGAGCTTTTCAGTTCCGAGAGGCAAGATTGTTGGAATTATTGGCGAAAGTGGTAGCGGAAAATCGGTATTATGTTCGACGATTTTAAACCTTTATCGTAATGAGCGAATTGCGAAAGGCAATATTGAATTTGATGGAAAGAGCTTGCTTTTATTAGAGGAGAGAAAAATGCGGGAGATGCGGGGAAAGGAAATTGCGCTCATTATGCAAAATCCAATGTCTATGTTTAATCCAATTGTGTCTATAGGTGGACATTTTACTGAAACACTTCAAGCACATACAAAAATGACCAAAAAGGAAGCAATTGAGAAAGCTAAGGAGCAACTTGCCTTGTTTCAGCTAGGTGATGTGGATATATTAAACAAATATCCTAATGAGCTGAGCGGCGGAATGCTTCAAAGAATAATGATCGCCATTGCAGCAAGCCTTGAACCAAAATTATTACTCGCTGATGAACCTACAACAGCACTAGATACAATGACGCAACTTGAAATACTGAAGGAATTAAAAAAGCTTCACGATAAAACGGCAATGTCGATGTTGGTTGTATCCCACGATTTAGGTGTCATAGCGAATTTAGCAGAAGAAATAATAGTAATGAGAAGGGGGATTGTAGTTGAGCATGGTCCAACTTCACATATTTTGTTGCACCCGGTTCATCCTTATACCCAAACACTTGTTGCAGCCCGAGATGAGCATAGTAAGTTAGAAGAGCTTGCTGATAGGTATGAGCGTACAGTATCCGGAGAACTTGTTTTATATGATGAAAACCATTGGGTGAGAATGGAGGAGACGGGCAAATGATATTAATGCAGAATCTATCGAAAAGCTTCAGCCATTCCCGATTTTATAAAAAGAGCAAATCAAAGGTAAAGGCAGTAGAGAATGTATCACTTAGTATAAATGAAGGTAGTTGTTTTACATTATTAGGTCAAAGTGGCTCTGGAAAAAGTACTCTTGGTAAAATATTGCTCGGTATTGAGAAGCCAGATGCCGGTGAAGTTTTGTTTGATGGAATCGATGTACATAACACAACGACCAAGGAAAGAAAAATGCTTCAGAAATCGTTGCAAGTGGTCTTTCAAGATTGCCATAGTGCAGTAAATCCTAAGCTCAAAGTCAGGGATATTATTGCTGAACCAATTCTAGTATATGAAAAGCTAGATGGTAGTGAGATAGAGGAACGTGTAGGTGAGCTGCTTAAAATGGTTGGTTTGTCAGAGGAGGATATGATGAAATATCCTCAACAATTTAGTGGGGGACAATTACAGCGAATTACAATTGCCCGTGCGATTTCGACGAAACCTCGATTGATTGTCTTGGATGAATCAGTAAATAGCCTTGATGTCTTGGTGCAAATAAGTATTTTAAAGCTTCTGAAACGATTACAGCGCGAGTTGAAACTTACTTATTTTTTCATCACCCATGACCTACATGTAGCTCGACTTTTCGCAGATGAAATAGCGGTTATGCATAAAGGAAGGATTGTGGAGCATTTACGGGTAGATGAGTTAGAGCAGGCGAAGCATGAGGGCACTAAAGCATTATTGAATTCACAACTTAAAATTGATTGTATCCACAACAGCTTGGACCTAAAAGAGGACTTGGAATTATGAAAATAAGCCCGTTATCCTTTAGTATGTTACAAAACTACGGCTTGGCGATTTTTTATTTTACGGCAAACTCTGTATTAACTGTTATATTCCCATTGCAGGCAGCTGACCATGGAATGGAAGAAGCAGAAATTGGCCTGATGATGGGAATCTATATGTTTGTTTGTATGGTGTTACGTCCTTGGGCTGGTCAAATGGTATCCAAATACAGTGTTCATACAGTAATGAAATATTTATTATTAGGGCATGTAGCTGCACTTCTTTTTTATGTTTGGCTTGGCGTTGAAAGTCTTTACGTTGTGAGGATTTTACAAGGTATTGTCACGGCATTTTTCTCCATGGCGATGCAGATGGGGATTACGGAAACCTTACGAGATGAAGATAGAGGTCAAGGCATGGCAATGTACTCGTTATCAAGTGTGATGCCAGGCTTATATGGACCAGCATTAGCAATGTTATTGTGGGTTCAAAGAGATATATCGTGGTTGCTGATTTTTATCACATTCTTAGCTTTTGCACCTCTTTTGTTTTTTATGAAGTCACCATTACCGAAAATTAAAAAGGAAAATGCATCGTTCACCTTGAAGGATATGATAGAGGGAATGAAATTAGCTCGCGCTAATAAAGGCTTGGTCGTTTCTTCAGGTGTAATGCTTATTGGCGCGAGTATATTCGGGGCTATTTCTACTTTTTTACCACTCTATCTTCTAACAACTGATACCGGGAATGTAGGGCTGTATTTATTTTTACAGGCGCTGGTTGTTGTAGGAAGCAGATTTATTTTCAGAAAATATATTCCGTCTGATGGAAAATGGCATCCAGGTTTTATAACCCTTGTATTAGGCAGCTCCATTATAGGGACAACGTTGCTAGCGGTGCTCCCACTTATCGGCTCATTTATCTATATTAGTGCGTTATTTAATGGGATAGCAACGGCAATGCTCTATCCTACATTAACAACGTATATCTCTTTTGCAATTCCGGAATCTCATAAGCATGTATTATTGGGAATCTTTTTAGCTTCTTATGACTTAGGTTTTTCTCTAGGAGGAATGCTAATGGGTATTGTTATCCAATTTGGTTCCTATCCAATAATGTTTGCGGCATGTTCGATAATGGGAGTAGTAGCGATTATATACAACTTTATTGCAAGTTCGCCCAAAGAACGGATTATTATTGAGTAAATAACATGGAGAATTGTTATAATCCCTTTTAGTAAAATTAGAAAAAAGCATATCTGAAAATACCCAGATATGCTTGAAAATAGAATGAGATTTAAATAAGAAAATTGGTTGGTGCAAGTGAAGCTTAATCTCCTGTTACTAGCCATTTTTTTTTGAGATCAGGTGCTGCAAGGGGGCGACTGAAATAATAGCCCTGAGCGTAATCACAGCCCATCTCATTTAAGTCATGCGCTTCTTCTTGCCCCTCTACTCCTTCAGCAATTACTTTTAAATCAAGTTGTTTTGCTATCGCAATGATTGTTTTTACAATGGCTCTGTTCTCCTCGTCTTTGTTCATTCCCATAACGAAGGATTTATCGATCTTCAGAGAATCTAAGGGGTACTTATTCAAATAGCTAAGGGAGGAGTAGCCTGTCCCAAAGTCATCCATTGATAGATTAATTCCAAGATTTTTAAGTGCATTTAGCTTTTCAATCATCGAATCTGCATACATTGCAATGCTCTCAGTAATCTCTAATACAACATAGTTTGAATCGATTTCTGCGTCTTCTATTGCGTTTTTAACATCTTCAACAAACATTGGATCAAGAAGTTGTCTCACAGAAACATTTACACTAATTATTAATGGCTTGTATCCGGCTTTTTGCCATCCAGCATTTTGTCTGATGGCCATTTTCAGCACCCATTGGCCAATTGGAATGATCAATCCGGTTTCTTCTGCGACAGCAATAAATTCGTCCGGCTGAACTTGTCCTAGCGTTGGATTATTCCATCTTAAAAGAGATTCCATCGCTATAATTTCATTCGTTTGCAGGTCAATTAATGGTTGATAGTAAAGCTCGAATTCATGATTGTCTAGTGCAGTTCGTAGTTGTTTTTCAATCATCATTTTTCTATAGAAAGTTTTCTGCATTTCTGATGTGAATAATTGATGATTGTTTTTTCCTTTTTCTTTCACATAGTACATAGCCGTATCTGCGTGTTTTATCAGAGTATTTGCATCGTCCCCGTCATTAGGAAAAATACTAATTCCAATACTAGGTGTAATAAAGTACTCACTACTATCGATTTCAAACCCACTTCCAAATTGTTCTAACAATTCATTGGCAAATGCTTCACTTTCTGTCGCATTATAATATGGAAGGATAATGGTAAACTCATCACCTCCAAGACGATAAATATTGGCAGAATGGTGTTTTTTCTTTAGTAAATTTTTTATCCGTCTTGATACCTCAATTAATAAGAGATCGCCAACATCATGCCCTAGCGTGTCATTAATGTATTTAAATCGGTCCAAATCAAGGAACATAATGGCGCTCTGTCTTTTCTCAGTTTTTGCTTTTTCCAGAAGGTTTGTTAAATCCTCATTGAACATTCTTCTATTTGGTAAACCAGTTAAAGAATCGTGATTAGCCTGGAATTTGATTTCATCTTCATAGTGTTTTCTTTCTGTAATATCTGTTGATACCGCAAGCATAGCTGAATCCTGATTAGAATGAATGGGCACTTTAACTGTCTGGATCCATATTTTTTCTCCTGAAGCAGCAATAACAGATTCTTCTCTAATAAAGACTTTTTCCGTTAGCTTAAAACTCCTATTTGCTTGTTCGGTGTTTGGTGTCTCTGATAACGAATCCTTTTGTAAATCATAATCGGTTTTTCCAATCATATCTTTTATGTTCATGCCCATTAGCTTTGCATAGGATTGATTCATCAGTGTATAGCGTCCTTTTTCATCCTGAGCATAAATATAGTTTGGGTTTAAATCAATCACTTGGAAAAGAAATTTCTTTTGTTCCTTTAGCTCTTTATTCATCTTATTGACGATGTCAAGATGCATTCGACTCGAAAGTATTAATATAGAAAGTGCATAAACGAGCAAAGCAATCGAACTTGGGTACAATTTTGTAGAAGGTATCATATTTAGAAAACCGATTGCATATCCAATTGAAGAAAAGATACTAAAATAAACTAAAAAAGATCGTTCGCTTTTCTTTTTCACATCTAAACTAATTAAGAAACACGTTGTCATACTTACTAATATCAGGAGAACATTGGTATAGTACGTCCAAGAAAGCTCTCCATAAACAGGAAAGTAAAAAGTATTAGAATCTATTTGAAGTAGTTCTAATTCTTCGACTCCGTGACCACTCCATCCAACAAGATAGACTAGCGAAGCCAACCCATAGAATACTAGGACTGTAGGACGGTTCACAATATATTGCCACTTCTTTTGTAAATTATCTGGCAAAATTTCCTGTACGATTGTATAGCCTATATGAAAAATAACGGGTGTTATCATAATTGACCCGAATCTAAAGAGCTTGAAAAAAAGTGTTATGGTCTCTTCTTCAAATAAATCGTATCCATATAAAAATGCAATATCTAATTGCCAAAAAGATACCATTAGAAGTAATAGGAATAACAATTTTGATAGTCTGTATTTTTTAAATAACAGCAATAGGGTAATCCCAATACATATGGGAATGCAGGATAATAATATTAAAAATGTAAAAAACATGTTATGAGCCTCCTATGAATGTGTCAGTAATAGACAAGCATTATTTCCGCTACTTCCATGAGTAGTGATACATACGGACTCAACAGCTTGATATCTAGTTTCAAAAACAATTGGAATATCTTCAAATCCTCTACCTTTGGATTTAATGGTAGGGGGGATAAAACCATATTCCATTGATAAGAGGGAGGAGATGATTTGCATTGCTCCCATAGCTCCAAAGGAATGACCAATCATTCCTTTTATTGAGGTAATAGGTACTTTTGTTCCAAATGTTTCCTTAAGAATGAAACGTTCAATTTGATCATTTATTTCAATACCAAGAGCCTGACTGTTAACATAGCTGGGTACAGTATTTCCAAGTGTTTCTTGGAAAACCTCAAGCATATGCCTACCTGTTGTATCGGAGCTTAATAGTTTTTGTCCTTCATTTCTTGAAATCACATGTTCAATTTTTCCATATATTCGTTGATCGCGTGAATTTGCTGTTTGTCTTCGTTCTAGAACAATAACACCTGCACCCTCTGATAAAACAAAACCGCGATGCTCAGTTGAAAAAGGAATTCCGGCATTTTCGATTGTTGTTTCAGTTGAGAGTACTCTTAATTTTTTAAAACCATTAATTGTCCATTGGCCTAAAGGAGCGTCTGTTCCTCCTACGATGCAAGCATCTACAGTACCGCTCTCAAGTAAAAGCTTTCCAAATGAGACGGCATCTATACTTGCTGTACAGCCAGTTGTTATGGTGAATGCGGGGCCACATAAACCCGTTGCCTCAGCAACAGATCCTGAAAGAGTGTGTGTATCGGCAAATGATACACCTTGAAGAGGGGTTGTTTTTAATTCGAGAAATTTAAGATAATTTTGTTCAATTTCAAGAATTGCTCCAGCAGATGTTCCCATAATGACTGCAACTCGATGTGGCTTAAAATCGTTTACATGTGCCATTTCATAAGCATCCATTGCTGCCGCTATTGCCATTCTTACGGAACGGGGATGACGTTTATAATTCTTCCCGTTTATTTCTTGAAAGCTCTCCTCTATTAACCCAGCAACAAGATGAGATTGTGAGTGATTCACGTTTTTTATTATGCTCTGCGTACATAGTCCTTTTTCTAATACATTTAGAAAACTATATTTATCTAAAACACCAGGCCCAATAATTCCATAACCTGTGATTACTATATCGTCCAAACAATTCACCTACAAATTTCGACTTCGTACCATTATAAACGACAAATTTTGTCAAAGTCCATATTCGATAGGTCTTAAGTTTATTTGAATAATTGGATGGGGTGTCTAGTGCATTAGACATGTAGTGATACTAAATAACTATTTGATGTAAATTAGGTAAGATTTATATAAATAACAAAAAAATGGTAATTTGTTCTAGTTGAGCTACTAGTTTTTAATCTTGCAGTACACTTTCTAAAAAGAACCATAAATATGTTAAGAAGGAAACTGATATGGATTGTTGAAATTAGTAATGGAAAACGACTGTGATTTTTCGGGGTGACAAATATGGAAAACCATACAGATCTTAAACAATACATAAGTATTCGACATATAAAAATGGATGATTATGAAACAATCGTAAAGTGTTAATGGCCTATGCATTAAACGAATTAGGGATTGTGATTTTTAATGCTGAGACACATGAAGCGAATACTCGTTCAAGAAGAATGCTTGGCAATTTGGGATTTAAGGAAATTAGCAGGATTGGGATGGAACAATATATGGGTGAAGAGAGCCGGCTTATTCAATACAGATTTTGTGTGTCACAAAAGGTATAATTTTGTAAAAAGCGATATTAGGGAAGTGTCTATATGATTTATACAATAGCCTTATTCATATTGGCAGGGATTGCCGAGATTGGTGGGGGTTATCTAATTTGGTTATGGTTAAGAGAAGGGAAACCCTGGTACTTTGGCATAGGTGGTGGAGTCGCATTAGCTCTCTATGGAGTTATTGCGACGTTTCAAAACTTTCTATCCTTCGGGAGAGTTTATGCAGCCTATGGTGGTGTTTTTATCATCCTTTCAGTCTTATGGGGCTGGGGAATAGATAAGAAGACGCCAGATTTATATGATTGGCTAGGTGCTTGCATCTGTATTATTGGTGTTTCTGTGATGTTGTTTGCTCCACGTCATTAATTTTACTTCAATAAATAAAGCCAAATGGATTTGTTTCTCCAAGCATATCACTTAAAAAAAAGGGTGTGTATGTTTAGTATATAAATAGGGTCTATTTTAAGGTGATATGCGGATATTGCTAGTATAGCTATTTTTCTGAGTATTAATAGATTCCGTAAATATGTAGGGAGGAACAAAATATGGATGAAAATTATAAAGATTTACTAACAGCATACAAATTACCCAATGGTGTGGAATTGAAAAATCGAATTGTTATGGCTCCAATGACGCACTGGTCATCGAATGAGGATGGCACTGTGACAGATGCTGAAGTTGAATACTATTCCCGCCGTTCAAAAGGAGTGAGTATGGTTATTACTGCTTGTACTCATGTAACACCGAATGGACAAGGTTTTCATGGGCAATTTGCCTCTTATAGTGATGAATATATTCCGAGCTTAAAGCGTGTTGCAAATGCTATAAAAGAACAAGGGTCAAAGGCGGTTTTACAAATTTACCATGGTGGGAAAATGTCTCCTCCTGAATTAGTTCCAAACGGTGACATCGTAAGTGCTAGTGATATTCCGGCAGTAAATGGAGGAGTATCTGGCAAAACACCAAGACCTTTAACAGAAGATGAAATTAAGGAAATTATTAATGCTTATGGAGACGCGACTCGTCGTGCAATTGAAGCAGGTTTCGATGGGGTTGAAATTCACGGGGCAAATGGTTATTTAATCCAGCAATTTTTCTCGGGACATTCCAACAAACGTGACGACCGCTTTGGTGGGAGCTTAGAAAATCGTATGACTTTTCCATTAGCTGTAGTAGATAAGGTGAAAAGTGTTGTCGAAAAATATGGAGATTCTACATTTATCGTAGGGCATCGCTTTTCTCCAGAGGAACCGGAAGAAAACGGCATTACGATGGCAGATACATTAGCTTTAATAGATGCTTTAGCAGACAAAGGGTTAGATTATTTACATGTGTCATTAGGTGAATTTTTCTCGACTGCCAGAAGAGGCGTTGAGGATCTAACTAAAACTCGTATTGAGTATTTACTAGAGAAAATTAATGACCGTGTCCCACTTATCGGGGTAGGTTCTATTTATAGTGCTGAAGATGCACGTAGAGCCTTTGCTACAGGAGTTCCATTATTAGCTCTTGGACGAGAGTTGCTTATCGATCCAGACTGGGTTCAAAAAGTTAGGGACGGAAAAGAACGTGAAATCGTGACTCAGCTTGATAAAGAGAAACAAAAAGAATTAGTAATACCAGATCCTTTGTGGGAAAGAATTATCAATAGACCTGGTTGGTTACCTGGAGTTTAGTTAATACTAGGAATTATCGACTATTAACTATAAAGGGGTGGCTCTGGAGAAAAATGAAAGAGCGAATATTTGTTGAAGAAGGGTACTTAAATGAGAAGCAAAAGCTAACTACCAACTTGCCATGGATTATGAAGCAAACCTGGAGCGATGTTTTATTTGCTCATTATCCGGTATCACGTAAGGTATTAGAAATGCTGGTACCAACTGAATTGAAGGTGGATACCTTTTATCAAACTGGTTGGGTTACCATTGTGCCTTACTTAACAAGCTCTATGCATTTGAGAGGGTTGCCCCCAGTTCCAGGAATGGCTCCTTATCCAGGTTTTAATATAAGAACTTATGTAACGATGAATGGAAAGCCGGGTGTATACTTTTTCAGCTTAACAGCCGCAAACTTTCTCGCTGCTTATTCTGCGAAAACCTTTTTCCGGTTACCTTATTTGTATATGGACATGAAGTATAAGAGGGTGAAGGATTTAGTCGTTTTTGAAAGTGAAAAAAAGTCTGGCTTACAATTGCTATGCAATTATAAATCGATCTCTGCGCCTTCACATACAGACAACGGATCGCTAGAGGAGTGGTTGGTGGAACGATATTGCGTTTATACCATAAGTAAAAAGGGTGTACCTCTTCGGGCGGATATTTTGCACGAACCGTGGCTATTAGAGAAAGCAGAAGCTGAATTCCATCAAAATACTTTGCTATCTACCTTAAACATTAAGCAAGGGAATGAAAAACCGATTTTACATTATGCAAGAAAAGCAGTTGTAAGGTTCTGGCCAATAGCCCGAGTAGATATATAAACAACAGGAGCGATTACTTTTTATTAAAGGGTATCGCTCTTTTTTATGGAATTTACTAGTTGGGTGAACCCTTTAGGAGTGATAATCATGAAAAAAATATTGCCAATAATTTGCGTATTTTGCTTCATAACTACTTCTTTTGTACAAGCCTTAAGCTGGGCATTTCCTTTTGTTGTTTGGAAAGGGAATGTTTATGAGGTGACAGATGAAGTAGTGCATAAAGAAGAAATCGGCAAGCAAATTGGAGAGGTAAAAAGAATGCCGAATGAGATGACGGGAAATTATTTTGGTGATGCATCAAATGCTTTTTCGAAAGGAACTAAATACTTTGAAATAAAGGCCATTTCTTCTAAAGAAGCTATCGCTGTAGAAGCTGAGGAAGCTGAGTGGGTTAAGGCAGTCTTTGCTCATAAAGCCCCATTCCATTGGATGGATTTAATCACAACATTATTACCTACTATAACTTTAATAGTCATTATCATTTTTATTATTTTACGATTGAGGAAAGGGAAGCGCGTTTAATAACAATGCCTAAGATAGAACCCGGTTCAGAAGAAGGATTTCTATAGCCTATTAAAGAATAGTATAGAGATGACAATGCACTTTGGGAGGCGGAATTTTTGAATCAAGCACTTGTAATCATTGATGCACAGCAAGCATTAATCGATGGGAACGAAGTTGAAAAAGGCGTGGTTGAAAAAGAAAGATTAATAAAAAATATTAACACTGTTATTGAGAAGGCTCTAGAAAAGAAAATTACGATTGTGTTTATTAGAGACGTAGATGTTTCAAAAGGAGAAGGGCCAGGATTTCAGGTGCACGAGGACATTAATGTACCATCCCATGCGGTCACTTTTAATAAAGCAGCCACAAATTCATTTTATGGAACGCCATTAAAAGACTACTTAAAAGAACGCGACATTCAACATCTTGTGTTGATGGGCTGTAAAACGGAATATTGTATTGATACAGCTGTAAGAACAGCAACAGTTAATGGTTTTGATGTCACTTTAGTGGGAGATGCACATTCAACGTGTGATTCAGAAACATTATCCGGCCAGCAAATTATCCAGCATCACAATCGAGTATTGCATGGACATTATAATGTAGATCACTTTTCAATGGTTCGCAATTCGGATGAAGACTTGTTTGAACCAATTCATGATAATTATCGCTAAGGAAAAGGGAGGGGGTTAATTGAAACAAAATATTTACGATAATCCAATCTTTTTTGAACAGTACACAGCTTTAAGAGATAGTGGTATTACTGCTAATGATTTTGTGGAGCAGCCTGCCTTGAAATCACTCATATCATCCCTAGAAGGTAAAATGGTATTGGACTTGGGATGTGGTGCTGGTTCCTTTGCTAAATATTGTGTTGAAAATGGGGCATCAAAGGTAATAGCAGTCGATATTTCTAAAAATATGATAGAAAAGGCCAGAAAAGAGAATCAGCATGAAAGCATCAACTATCTATGTTCACCAATAGAAGAAGTAGAGCTACATAATCAAAGTTTTGATGTCATTGTAAGTTCTCTAGCCATTCATTATATTGAAGATTATCCGAAGTTAATCGATAGAGTAATAAGTCTGCTTACCGAAAATGGAGAGTTTGTCTTCTCCACTGAACATCCAATGGTGACGGCACGAAAAGAAGAAATAAGCAACTGGGTAAAAGATAGCGAAGGAAATAAATTGCATTGGGCGTTGGATCATTATCAAGAAGAAGGTAAGCGTGAGGGATATTGGTATATTGACGGAGTAGTGAAGTATCATCGAACCATCTCAACATTAGTTAATACATTGATAGAAAAGGGTCTCGTAGTAGAGAGAATAATAGAGCCTATATCGATTCCTGGGGGAGTAGAACTACGACCTAAACTAATCAATGAAGAAAGAAGACCCTCTTTTATTGTCATTAAAGCAAAGAAAAATTAAGTCAGTACTGCCTAATGGGCAGTTTTTTATTGCACTCGATGATTACATAATCGATTTGTTTATAGGGATAGGAGTGGTTAGGTTTGCGGAATGAAGAAAAGATTCTAACTATTATTCGAGAGGATTCTTGGATGATGGAAATCTTACAAACTGTGAAAATTTTGGATTTACAGGATTGGTGGATATGTGCCGGCTTTGTAAGGTCAAAAATCTGGGATACTATACATGAGTTTGACTTTAGGACACCGATTGCGGATGTGGATGTAATTTACTTCGATCCATCTAATGTTGAGGAATTAGAGGAAAAGCAGTATGAAGAAATACTCAAATCACTCTTGCCCAACATTCCTTGGTCTGTAAAAAATGAAGCGAGGATGCACCTGAGAAATAATTGTCCCCCTTATAAGTCTTCCATTGATGCCATTTCAAAATTTCCAGAAACAGCTACTGCATTAGGTGTTAAATTAGATAGCCAGGATCATCTAATTTTAACTGCACCCTGTGGAATTCAAGATGTCGTTAATATGGTGGTTAAACCGACACCGTATATATTAAAAAACAAAGAAAAAGGCATGATTTATGAAGAACGAGTTGCAAGCAAGAACTGGCAGACAGTCTGGAAAAAGTTAGAGATTCATCATATTTGCATATCAAATACATAGTCTCATTTGATGATTATTATGGATTAATGAAAAACAAACAAAAGGTGGGGGAAGGAATGAAAACATTTTTTCAGTATAATTGGATGGTTAGAGAAGAATGGTATAAGTGGTGTGAAGAGTTACCAGAGGAAGAACTTTTAAGAAAGCGAACAGGTGGAGTAGGGAGCATCTTACAAACACTTTTTCATATTGTTGATGTTGAGTGGAGCTGGATTCGTGAAATACAAGGGAAACCTGCTTTGGAAGAAGACTTTGAAAAGTATAGTAGTCTAGATCGAGTACGCTTCTTAGATGCACAATTCAAAAGTGAGGTTGAGAGCTTTGTAAATAGCTGGGATGATGGCTTGGAAAATAGACTACATACAGACACATCACAAGATGGAACAGTTACTACGGATACTTGGGGTGAGGTGGTCCGCCACATCATTGCACATGAAATACATCATATCGGCCAGTTATCTGTTTGGTCAAGGGAATTAGGGAAAAAGCCGATTTCTGCTAATCTGATTGGAAGAGGACTTGCTCATACAGTAACGGACCATTAATTAATATACAACCTTCCTAATTAGGTGAAGGTATAGATAAAGATAGAGAAACTACTATTTGTATATAATAATTCAGAGCAGGTGTTTTGAGTATAGGACAAGGTGAGCTATAATTAAATAGGAAATAAAATGTAAACATTACATATTTAATTGTAGTTCGAAGGTAGGGGAAGAGATGAACAGGGTTATAAAGCGAAAGCCTAATATAGTTAAAATCATTAGCAAAACAATAATGATCATCCTCGGTGGATTAATTGCAGCATACGGATTAGAGGCTGTTCTAATTCCAAATAACGTATCCGATGGTGGGGTAACGGGGCTAAGTATCGTTGGGTCACAAAGTTTCGGGTTACCTTTAGGGGTTTTAATCGCCATCCTTAATATCCCTTTTGTTTGGTTAGGGTATAAGCAAATCGGGAAAAGCTTTGCCATTTACTCTGTAGTAGGGATTGTATCCTTAGCAATAGGGACAGTTTGGATGCATCATATCCCGGCGATCATCGAAGGAGATACACTATTAATCACGGTTGTTGGTGGGATTATCCTTGGGTTCGGAATGGGTTTAGCATTACGTAATGGCGGTGCGCTAGATGGAATAGATATGCTAGCCGTATTGCTATCTAAAAAGTTGCCATTTGGGACAAGTGATTTAATCTTATTTTTAAACTTATTTGTATTCATAGTTGTTTCCACGGTATTTGGCTTGCAAGGAGCAATTCTTTCCGGGATTGCATACTTTATCGCCTCTAAAGTAATTCATATCGTAGAAGAAGGTTTAAGTGGATCAAAAACGTTTAAAATCATTACAGCTGAGCCTGAAGTAATGGTAGAAACGATTCGTGATAGATTAGGTCGCAGTGCAACCTATAAAGACGCTTACGGTGGTTATTCACACGAGTTATTCAAGGAAATTACGTGTGTTATCAACCGTTTGGAAGAAAGTAAAATGAAAGAGATTATCCAAGAAATTGACCCAGGTGCTTTTGTTACAGTCTATGATGTAGCAGAAGTGAAGGGCGGTAACTTTAGAAAAAGAGATATTCATTAATACGTAAGTCAAGGAAAGCGTTTTTGTTATCAGAAACGCTTTTTTCTTTTTATTAAAAGGATTTGCTGATGATATAACGAATTTTTTAAAGAAGAACGGGAAGGAATGGGGTGCAGAGTAAATGACAGTGGTAATTGAAAGAGCCAAGGATTTTCGAGAGTTAGCGCATTTTCTAACGGAATTGAATAACCAAAAAGCGTTTCATATTGGATACTGTGGACATAAAGTTGAGGAAATATATGAGACCTTAAAAGCAGATTTCGTTAGAGAAGGTCAGAGTACAGTTCTAGTTGCTAAGAATAGCAAAGAGAAAATAGAGGCTGCAATAGGTTTAGATATTGATGAGGAAAGTGCAGAAGTTTGGGGTCCTTATAATAGAAATACGTCTATTAACATACAATCTCTAGTTTGGGAATCTCTTTTACAAGAATATCCAACGATTGAAACCTTTTATTTCTTTCTAAACAAGGAAAACTTAAAGCAACAGGAATTTATGAAAACTATACATGCAACTAAAACAGGAGAGTATCTCATATTAGAAATTAAAAAGCATACCTTTCAAGTTGTTAATGAGTTAAAAAGTACACCATATATTCAAAGTGACTTTGATGCGTTTGCAATGATGCACGGGCAAGCTTTTCCGAATACATATTATAATGCCGAAACAATTGTGAGCCGATTGAATGAGGCGTGTATTTTAAAAATACTAAAATCTGAATCGAATGAAATACTTGGGTATGCTTATTATGAAGTGGATTCATTAATAGAAGAAGCTACATTACACTATTTTGCTATCTCTCCAATGACACAAAATCAAGGCTATGGGACAACTTTGTTAAAGGAGGTCATAACAGAAATTTTTTCTTTCTCTGAAATCAGCGAAGTTAAATTATGCGTAGATCATACAAATGCCCAAGCAAATCATGTCTATTTTAAAGTGGGTTTTGAAGAAAAGGACGTATTGTATAGCTATCGACTGAATCGAAATGCGACAGTAAATAAGTTTATATAGTAATGACTACTTTGCCTTGGGCGTGACCTTGCTCAAAATAATTGAAGGCTTCTTTTAGTTCCCTCAATGTGTAAGTACGATCAATGACTGGTTTTACTTTATTGGCTTCAATGAGTTCTTTTAAAAAAAGTAAGTCATTTTGATTTGCCCTCTGCAGAATATTCTTCATACTCTTGTTATTAGTTAAGGAAATTAGGGGACCTATGAACATGGCCTGGACCATTTGTGCTTGAGAACCACCAATCATTACGTAAGAACCATTAGACTTTAATAACCGATTGTATACTGAGATTGGGCTATATCCATTGACGGCAAGAATGAGATCAAAGCGATCTTCTAATTCAGAAACATCTTCTTCTGTATAGTCAATGACATAATTTGCGCCAAGTGAACATGCAGTTTCTATATTTCTTGTACTACAGACTGCTGTCACTTCAGTGTCGTATGCTTTAGCAATTTGAATGGCAAAAGTTCCTACTCCCCCTGATGCACCATTTATTAGTATTTTTTGACCGGAATTAATTTTGCCTTTTTGCAATGCTTGTAAAGCTGTAACAGCGGCCATCGGAACAGAGGCAGCTTGTTCAAAAGTAAGGTTGGTTGGTTTATGAACTATTGCTTGTTCCGGAACCGCAACATATTCGGCAAAACCACCCCAACCAAAAGCGGATAGGTCACCGAATACTTCATCACCAGGCTGAAACTGAGTTGCATTTTTACCAGTTGCTTCAACTACTCCTGCAATATCTCCGCCTGGTATTGCAAATTTAGGTTTAAATAAACCAAATGCCATTCGAGCTAAAAATGGCTTTCCTGATAATAGAACTACGTTGCCATAATTTAAAGAAGCAGCTTTGACTCTTACCAACACTTCATTATCTTTTTCCATGGGCTTATCAACTTCACCTAATTCCAAAACATCAGGTGTTCCATACTCCTTGGTCAGAATGGCTTTCATATGGACCCTCCATTGGTTTTTGATACTTCTAATAGAAGATATTCAGAGGTAAGGGGTTCAATTCTTTCAAAATAAAATTTAATAATTGGCTAAGTATTTTGAAAAATATGGTTGAAAAAGTATTGAAATAAAATTATAATAAGAACAAGTGTTCTTATTTCGAGGTGGGTTAATAAATGGAGCTTTGTTTTTATGAGGATCAATATAAAGAAACAATCGAACAATATCAAATAACGGAGGACCAGCTACGATATACTGGATCGCCCATTGAAAGTATGGCATTGGTTAATGCAGATTCAGACCGTTATGCAATATTAGCAATTGAAGGTGGAGAACTTGTTACCTATTTCAATTTACATAAAAATGAAGGTGTTAAGCCGTATTCGACTAACCCTAAGGCAATACTATTAAGAACATTTTCTACAGATTTTCGCCATTTGGGTAAAGGCTATGCAAAACAAGCGTTAAAGCTATTGCCGTCTTTTGTAAAACAGTATTTTGAAGATATAAACGAAATTGTACTGGCTGTTAACCTTCAAAATGAAGTTGCACAAAATCTCTATAACAAAACTGGTTACGTTGATGAAGGGGAACGTAGAATGGGGAATAAGGGTGAGCTAATAATTATGAGCTATTTTTTATAATGGTTTGCATAATGAAAGCAAAAGAGGAGGGATGATGCATGTTTCTAAAAAGAATTGAGCTCCAACGAGATCTTATTCCAACATATAAAGAATATCCTTTTTCAATTCCGACAATAAGGACGCTTGATCAATTGGAGCTTCATAATCAAGTAACATTTTTTGTAGGAGAAAACGGTTCTGGCAAATCAACACTTTTAGAAGCTATAGCTGAAAAATGTGGGTTTAATACTGCTGGTGGAGGAAGAAATAATTTTTACGATGTGCATCATTCTGAATCTGCTTTAGGTGAGTTCATTAGACTTTCATGGTGGCCAAAAGCAACAAATGGTTTCTTTCTTCGTGCGGAATCTTTTTATAATTTTGCATCTCATATCGACGAACTAAGAGCAGATGATATAAGAGCCTATAATGCTTATGGGGGTAGTTCTCTACACGAACAATCTCATGGGGAATCTTTTATGTCTTTATTTTCTAATCGATTTAACGGAAACGCCATTTATTTATTGGACGAACCAGAGGCAGCATTATCTCCTCAGCGGCAGCTTGCGTTTTTAAGGATTTTACATGATTTAGTTCAAGAGGGTGAGAGTCAATTTATTATAGCTACTCATTCACCAATACTTTTAGGATATCCTAATGCTACGATTTACAGTTTCGATCAAGAAACTATAAATGAAGTTAAATATGAAGAAACTAGTCATTACCAAATCACAAGATACTTTTTAGAAAATCGTGAAAGATTTTTAAGAGACATTTTAGAAGATGATTAATGCAACAAAATAAATGCACCAAAAATATCGAATAGATACCTTTAGTGCATTTACCGTCAATTAGTTATTTCTGTTCTTTTTTTGATTTTTGTTGTTGTTCTTGATTTCTTGTATATCTAACTCTTGAGCAATCTCTTGGTTGTTATTTTGGTTGTTATTTTGCTTATTCTTTTTTTGGTTATTTTGATCATTGTTATTTTTTTGTGCCTTATTTTTTTTACTCATTATTAATTCCTCCAATGTTGTTTAGATTATTTTTTTATCTCTTATTTGATTGTTGGTTTTTATCATGATTCGTTGCATTGTTCTTATTTTTAACTTTTGAGTCAAACTCTTCTGCAATTTCAGCAGTATTGTCTTCAGGGTTATCCTTGTGACTTGTGGTATTTTTATGCAAGTGCGCATAGGTTTCGAAAGGGTTGTGGGTTCTCACATTCATTGTTTCTTTGCTGTTTTTATTCCCCATGGATTCACCTCCTAGATACTAATTTGCTCCGGATAAACCGTTTTATTCTTTGTTGAAAGCTTAAACATTTACATAGAAAAACAATTAATTCCAATTCTTTTATGTATTCTCAAGGGGTTTTTCAATTTTTGTAGAAGTAATTACTGAAATCAAGTTCGAATAGGAGGTTTACGATTTGGCTAGAGTAATTGGATTTGAATTGAGTAGTCAAGATCCGGGAAAGGCTGCTTCATTTTACGGAAATGTATTTGGATGGGAAGTTAGTGAAGCTAATTGGGATTATTGGAGTGTGAAAACCGGAGCAGAAGATGAAGTCGGCATTGATGGTGGAATTAGTAAAGGGCCAAGTGATTTTCCGCATGGAACGCGAATACAAATAGAGGTCGAATCCATAGATGATGCTATCACCAAGGCACAAGAAAATGGTGCCATGGTTGTTCGTAAAAAAATGGTTTTTGATGAATTTTATTTAGCTTATTTAGTAGATCCAGTAGGAAATGGCATTGGATTATATCAACGAAAATAAAAGACTTTGGTGGAGGATGCTAATGGAAAAGATTATCCCTATAAAAAATCAAATGAATGGTGTTTTTGTGCATGTAAGTAATCTAAAGAATTCTGCGAAATGGTATTGCGATTTAATTGGATTAGAAGTGGATTTACACAAAATTGAATCACCTGTTTTTAATGTTCCGGTAGTGGGTACGACTTCACTTACATTAGATGACCATACCTTTGACCCGCACTTCAAATACCAAGCTAGCCCGAGTCCCATTTTCAACTTTTATACGCCAAATATTGATGAAGCCTATCAGTACATAAAACAAAAAGGCTTTAAAATCGTACGAGAAATTGAGTGGCATTATGAAACAGCTTGGTTTAATGTTCAAGATCCAGATGGGAATGTTGTAATGATCTGTAATTGTTGAGTTTGACATTCACTAAAATTAAGTGAGGAACATAGGGTATCCTATGTTCTCACCAATACTCTATATTAATGCTCCATTAAATTTGATAAGGGAACATCTTGTTCTCTTTGAGGATCATCGAGAGGATAGATTCTAGCGGTTCCTTTGTCTGCGTCAACATGTTGAATATATACTTTTTCTCCGTTATACATTACATTTGCAATCACAGGTGATTCTGAAATTTCTTGTGCTCTTTGTGCATTCATTCTGAAATCCTCCTAAAAATATTCGACTTTTCAATCTCATTATTTACATTCCTTAGGTAATTAAAACGATTTAAGTGGTCAAATGTTTATTTACTCTTTTGGATAAAAAAAGAAGTCAAACCAAAAGATCAAATTTCCAAAAATATGAAACATTCAACCCTTTTTATCGTATATTAGGTAATAAATTGTCATGTGCTATCTTTTATTTACATATATCATAACTGTTGGTGAATTAATAAGGAGTGTAATGAAAAGTGAGCTTTAGTTTGAAAAAACATGTAGTGATCATAATTTCTTCTCTTGCTATTATGATTGCAATTGGATTATCGATTGATATGTATCTAACACATAAAGAAATAATGGATGCGGCAAATGCATGTTATAATTTAAAAGGAAATCCTATTGTACATAAAGAAGGTCCCATTTCTAATTGGTCTTTTACTTGTGATGGATTATAGCTATAAAAAAATCACCTCTGTGATGAGGTGATTTTAGGGGAAAGTGGAAGAAGGGCTTATCACTATTTTTTTGAAGTTGATTTTTCCAACCATTCATGCTCAAGAATCCCATAGAGATGTGAGTCTCTCCAGCCATTATGAATTAAAAAATCATCCCTAATCGTTCCTTCTCTCATCATGCCAACCTTTTCCAAAACTTTCACTGATCCTAGGTTTCGAGGATCACAGGTAGCAGAGATGCGATGTAAGTTTAACTGTTTAAAACCAAATTCGATGAGTATTTTTGCAACTTCTGTAGCGTAACCTAATCCCCAATAATCGGGGTGTACTACATAGCCAATTTCACCTTTCCTATCAATAAAATCCTGTATATTAATTTCTCCTGAACCGATGAAAGTATTATTTGCGATTACTGCAAACACAAAGCGTGATCTAGGAATTTCATTGCCATCAGAAATTACCTGCTGAACAAACTCCAATGAATCTTCTTCTGAATTAGGGCCCCAAGGCTGATATTTGCTTACAGTTGGGAGAGAGGCATAGGAATGTACATCCACCCAATCTGCCTCAACCAATTCTCTTAAAGTGACTCTATTACCAATTAAACTTGCAATCATCGAAATCCCTCCCAATTAGATATTTGTAAAGATACTTGAATTCTATAAAGAAAGTAAAAGTCCTCTAAAATAAATATTTTACTATCGCTTTTTTACACGATGTTAAGCGCATGTAGCTAACTAAAAAGGATGATTCTTACTGTTTGGCGAAATGAATAGTGGGGGTGAATGTAATCTATGGAACTGAACGTATACAACATGAATGAGCAACGTGCTATTCAAATACTAAATTGGAAATATGATCCTCCTTATGATTTTTATGATAATCACTACACAGACGAAGCTCTGGAAGAATTACTTGATAGTTCATACTATGCTTTAGTTAATACTAAAAATGAATTGTTTGGATTTTTTTGTGCTGGTAAATCGGCACAAGTTCCAGTTGGACATGCTAAAGGCGCCTATGAAGAAAACTTGGTAGACATGGGACTTGGGATGAATCCTAGGATGGTAGGACAGGGAAGTGGAACTGAGTTTTGTTCTCTCATTATAAGATTGATTAGAAAGAAATATGGAAATACGCCTATTTGTTTGACTGTTGCAACATTTAAAGCAAGAGCGATACATCTGTATGAAAAACTAGGATTTGAAAAGGAAAATGAAGTTAAAAGTGAGAGAGCTCAATTTATTACAATGGTGAGAAGAGAAGTATAGCAACCTATAAAAAGTGTCCCAAAAGATATAGATATGGATGTATCTTTTGGGACGACCCTTCGGTAAGAGGATTATTTTAGTTTAAATCTACTTATAGCAGTTGCTAACTCAGTACTTAGATTATTTAATTGTTCAGAGGCTTCAGCAACGGATTGGATTGCTGTAAGTTGTTCATCACTTGATGCACTTACTTCCTCGCATGCAGCTGCAGTTGATTGCGCTGTCAGAGACATTTCTTCAATTGTTTGAACTACTTGATCTTTATAACTTACAATGCCTTCAATTTGGGCTATTACATTCTTAAATGTACCTTCCATATTCTCAATAAGAGTAGAAAGATTCGTGAAGAGGGAGCTAGTATCTTCTACTACAATACCTTGATTTAGGAATGTCTTTTGCATTTCTGTCATTTGGCTTGCCACTTGTTGTGATTCTGTTTGTAATTCTAGAATGGTTGTTTTTACTTGTTCTGTTGCTTTTGCGGATTGTTCTGCAAGTTTTCTAACTTCTTCAGCTACAATTGCAAACCCTTTTCCATGCTCACCCGCACGCGCAGCTTCGATACTTGCGTTAAGGGCAAGTAAATTTGTTTGAGATGATATTTCAGAAATCGTATTCATTACAGTACCAATAGCGCCAACCTTAGTTTCTAGGCCCTTTATTGCTTGAGCCATATTTGTTAATTCATGATTTGAATGGTCGAAGGAACCTAATAAATTATTCATCTTGTCTTGACCCATAAGGTTCAACCTATCTGCTTCAAATGTGATGTCATGTAATGAGTTGGTTTGAACCTTCATATCATTGATTTTATCGCCGAGTTGTCCCGTAGTTTCTGTTACCATATCCGCATTTTCAGATGATGTTGTGGCACCAATTGCGATGTCATTCACAGCATTTGAAACTTCTAAACTTGAAGCACTTGTTTCTTCTGCAAGCGCGCTTAAATGGTGGGAACGCTGCTCTACATTATTTGATGACTCTTGAACCACAGTAATGATATTTTTCATATTTTCAATCATGGAGTTGAAATGCTGCGTGAGTTTACCGATTTCATCTTGAGATTTAACCTCAATATTGACCGATAAATCTCCTTTAGAAACTTCCTCCATCAGTGTGCCAAGTTTATGGATTGGTTTTAAAATGTTGGTAATAAATAAGAACAAAACAATAAATGTTATTGCAATAATAGCTATCGCAATGAAAAGAATCACTTGCTGGATGCTTTTAGCTAAACCATGTAAATTATCAATATAATAGACGGCAGCTACTGTCCAATTTAAATCTGGCACTTTATTATAAATAACGACAGACTTTTCATTGTTAATAGTAGTTTCAAGATTGTTTTTGTTTTCAGTGTCAGCCTGTATGGATTGAACAAACGCTTCAGAATTAAGATCTTCACCAATTTTTGAAGGGTGAACGATGGCAACTCCTTCACTATCTAAAACAACTGGATAACCTTCATATCCTAAATCAGTTGAGGAAAGCATATTTGTAAGCTCGGCCAATAATATGTCTACTCCTAAAACACCAATAATTTTGTTGCTATCTTTAACAGCCACGGATCCTGTTATTGCATACTCGCCCGTTACGCTATCGATGTATGGAGAAGACCAAACAAATTGATCTGGATTTTGGATTGCATTGGTATACCATGGACGTGCTTTTATATCTAAATCATTTATTCCTTCGAAATGAGGTTCGATTATTGTGTAATCGCCATCCGTAAAGTAAATTCCTGATGAAGCATCATAAATAGATAAGTATTCTGCTAAATCTGAACGGTAAATTCGATCTGCAGTATCATTATATGTAGTTGAGCTTGAATGAAAATTTCGTACATCCGGTGATGCAGCTAATTTTAAAATACTCTTCTCATATGTAGATAAAAATGTTGTGATATTATCAGAAAGTCCGTTTACCACTACTTCACTTTGTTCAATTACGCTATCCTCAGTTTTTGAGCCAATCAAAATTGAGCTTACTGTGCCTAGCGTACCTAAACCTAAAACAATAATTATTAATACAATAGCTAATATTCGCCATCTAATAGATCGTTTCAAAATAGTCCCTCCCAATATAGTAAATTTGTAATGTCATTATAATATCAAAAAGATATCGAGGAGTATGATAAAAAAATGTCGAATTTAGTATTTTTCTATTAATCTAAAAATATATTTTTTTCAGAATTATATAATTTTATCTACATTTACTTTTTATTGAAAAACAATAATGCAAAAGAACTATATGTGTTGTCTGTCTAATACTGCTTAAAGTAATGAAATAGAGAATAATAGAGACTTCTGATTAATAGTAGATAATATCTATTGTCAGTAAGCATACATAACAGGAGGTAAGTAATGAAGCAAGCAATTATATTTGATATGGATGGTACTTTATTTCAAACAAATACGGTGCTGGAACAAGCATTGGATGCAACATTTGAAGTATTAAGAGAAAGTCAGTTATGGGTAGGGGAAACACCTATTGAAAAATACCGAGAAATCATGGGGGTACCCTTACCGGTTGTCTGGGAAACTCTCTGTCCGGATCTTACAAATGAAGTTAGAGAGAGAAGTAATGAGTACTTTCAGAAAAAATTAATCGAGATGATTCGCCTTCGAAAAGGGGCTCTTTATTCAAATGTAGTAGAGGTGCTTAAAGCACTCAGCTACAAATATCCGATTTTTATTGCAAGTAATGGCGAACAAGAGTATTTACAAGCAATTGTTGAAACTTATGAGTTGAATCCTTTAATTAATAAAATCTATAGCATTCAATTGATACCTACAGGAAATAAATCGGATTTGGTGAAATCGATTGTAGAAGAAAATGAACTAGAACATGCATGGGTAGTAGGGGATCGACTATCCGATATACAAGCTGCTAAAGAGAATGAATTGATATCGATTGGGGCAAATTTTGATTTTGCTCAACAGGAGGAGTTAAAGCTAGCTGAATTTGTTATTAATAATCTTGAGGAATTAATGATCATAATACCTTAAAGTGAGAGCCTGCTTAAATGAAGATTATTTTTATTCATTTGTTTGGGGATAATTACGGAGTGGTAAAATGTGAGCAAAAAGGATGGGAGGAATTACTTTGAAAGGTGCAAGTCCATATATCTTTGTAGAGAACTGTCTTGAAATCTTAGAGTATTATCGAAACATATTAAGTGGTGATATTAGAAATGTTCAACAAACTGAGGACGGTAAGTGTTTACATGCGGAACTCGTAGTAGGGGATAGCATTATCCATTTTTCAGATGATTTTGGGAAAACCAAACAAGGGGATAATGTGAGAGTAAGCCTAGAATGTGAAAGCGAGGAAGAAATCACAAGAATTTATAATGATTTAAGTGTTTCGGGAAATGTGACAGTAGAGCTTCAAGATACCTCTTGGGGAGCGTTGCACGCTAATTTAGTGGACCAATTTGGTGTTGGCTGGCTCTTGAATTACCAGAAGTAATTGAGTTATAAGTAGGTTTAATCCGGTTTCGAAAAAAGAGTAAGCATACTATGAATAGCGCTGTACATGCTGTAAGTGGTCAGAGCACAACTGAATCTTCCTTCTTCAAAAACCGATTTCTCCATTTGAAATCGTTTTTTGAAAAGGGTGCATACATATGTAAAATTGTTAAGTTAGTTGTTTTACCAAAAAAATAAACTAATCATCTTCCTCAAAACATCATAATTTATGGTAATCTATTTAGGAACACGAAATAGAAATGATAGAAATGAGGAATATCTGTTGCATCTAAAATCGATTAGTCTAGTTTTGTTAATTAGTGTTATTGGTGCATTGTTATTTGATGGGCTAAATTTGCCGGTTCCTTGGATGTTAGGCCCTCTATTTGCCGTCCTTATAAGTCAATTCTTTATTAAATATGAGCTCTTTTGGCCAATCCAATTTCGGAATATAGGATTGGTTGTCATCGGTGTTTCTATTGGTCAAACCTTTCAATTAAACGTTTTTTCAGGTATGACCTGGCTCATTTTTCTTATGTTTCTCATTAATATTATTCTAGTTATTATAAGTATAGCAATGGCGTATGGTGTTCATAAAATCAGTAAGATTTCTTTGAAAACAGCCTTAACTTGTACGGTTCCTGGTGGTTTAGGGCAAATTGTTGTATTTGCCGAAGAAGAGAAAGATATAAATTTAGCGGTAGTTACCTATTTTCATGTGGTACGCGTTGTTAGTATAGTGATTGTCATCCCATTTATTTTATCTGGTCATGTTCTTCAAACCGGAAGTTCGGAAAGTCTTCTTGATATTGAGTGGCTTCCATTGGTATTTCTATTATTAGCAGCGTGGGCAACCGTGTGGGTTGGAAAAAAGATTAAATTACCGGTCCCATATTTTTTAACACCGATTTTATTTATCATTGTATTAACCTTATTTTCAGTAGAGACACCTCATGTACAGGGAATCTTATTACATATAGCTCAAATATTTATGGGAGCATATATAGGATTGCTGTTAAAACCCAATATGCTAAAACTCGGAAAAAAAGTAATTTTATTAGGTATATGGAGTGCTTTATTATTGCTTGCCATAACGTTCTTGCAAGGACTTTTATTGGTGCATTACTTAGGTTATTCCTTATCCACAAGCTTTTTAAGTACAGCGGCAGGTGGACTTGATCAAATGAGTTTAATAGCAACAGCTATCGGTGCGGATGTTTCGGCAGTAACGGTGTTTCAGATTTTCAGAATCTTATTTGTCTTCTTATTTGTCTTACCGTTATTAAAAGTAGCTTGCACGTATATTGATAAGAAACAAGACAAGGAAATAAATCAACAGCAGAAGGTGCTCCAATAATGGAACACCTTTTTCTTTGTGCGATACTAATTAGGAAATACACCCGAGAAAAACATTGAGGAAATCCTGGATTTTAAATTTCTGTCATTGAATTTTCATATTAAAGTAAGCTATGTGATTGTTGAAAGCCATATTTCAGTGGTATGATAGAATATAGTGCTTTCAGCGAATGGTTGCCTAATAGTGAGGGGAAAAGACATACTATGCAAAACTATCTTGATCTCTGGGCTAAGGCAGTTAAGACAGGGATAATTAAATCCAATTTAATTCCCATGATTGCTGCACTTATGCTCGCTTTATATACGTACAAACTAAGTTTTATTGATCATATACCGCACATCATATTTGCCTTTGTAGGTTCAGCTTTCATTATCGGAGCTTCCGGTATTTTTAATAATTTGTATGATCGCGATATTGATGCAATTATGCAACGTACAAAATCTAGACCTACAGTAACAGGGGAACTAAGTGCTCGAACTGTACTTGTTGTCGGTATTATTCTTCTAATTGCAGGACTTGCGATTCTTTCTTTAACAACTTGGTTGGCTGCTTTTCTTGGCTTCCTGGGTGTGTTTTTCTATGTTGTTCCTTACACAATGTGGACAAAAAGAAGAACAATTTGGAACACGGAAGTGGGAAGTATTTCGGGAGCTATGCCGCCGTTAATTGGCTGGGCAACTGTAGCACCAAATATTTGGTATCCTGCAGCATGGGCTTTATTTATCATCATGGTTATCTGGCAAATGCCACATTTCTATGCGATTGCAATTCGTAAAAAAGATGACTATGCAGCGGCGAATATACCGATGCTACCAGTTAAAAAGAGCATGAGAAGAACTTATTTGCAAACAAATATTTATTTAGTGGTTATGATGCTGACAAGTTTCTTGTTTGTGCCTCTTAGTTGGGGTTTAACATTATGCTCACTTATCTTAGGTGGTATATGGCTTTGGATCAGTATTGTAGGATACCGCCAAATGGATGAGAAAAAATGGGCAAATAAAATGTTTGCTTACTCATTAATCTATATGATGGCAGTATTTGCCACGGTAATTATTTATTCAAGTGTCGGTATGATTCTTCAATAAAAATTTAGAAAGGTGTCCTTTAGGGGCACCTTTTTGCGTTTTCATTAATGTTAATGATTGTGGATAAGTGTGGTATAAAATTCGTAAAATTCTAATAATTGTGGGGATAGTGTGGACAAAACCTGCTAAAACCGTGGATAAGTGGATAGGAAAAATATAAAAGTCTTTTGAGTGGTGTTTGGTTGGGGATAAGTTATTCTGAAAGGGGAGGCCGCATAATTAATAAAAATGCTAACGGAGTTTTACTGTTACATATCAGAAAAGAATACAAATTTATCACGTTTGATGTTGTTTGAACTATAAATATTAGCTTTTTTGGCGAAGTGAATAGAGGATTATTTAAAAAAAGGATGTAATTTGATCTTTGTTATACAACAAAATATCTCGAAATTGTGAACGATAATGTGATAAAAATGTGACATATAACAATTGTGCGTATTCAATCAATACCAGTGATGTTATGATAATTACATCATAAAGAGGTCAACTTTTGACAGCCTCTTATGAGAAATCGCTCTTTTAGTAAAAGTGGTAAGTAAAGCTCATATGAACCTCATGAAAGCTTGTTCGACAAGATATATAACCTCCCCTATGTTTATATATAAAAAAATGCTTTTTAAAGGGTCAGTCCAAAAAAGCACCGTGTTTCCAGTAACACGGTGCTTTTTTCTGTATAGAAAAACTAAGGTAACGTTAAGTCAACTCCATTAAGTATAGTAGATACGAATCTTAAAAACAGATTAAAATGTCTATTTGCAATGTTTATTTGGATTTAAAATGCGGTAAATGAGTAGAAACCAAATAAAAATGAAACAGTTGCTAGAGAGTAGTAGAAAATACTATAATTCTTCTTATTTTGACTTTTCAATTCATATTGTCCCATTGCAAGAAAGAGAGGACCCATAATCATATATGCCCATGGCAGTAAGTTTGGGCTTCCTACAGCAAACGTATAGATTCCTATTAATACAAGTAAAAGTCCCACAACGGGCTGCATAAGTACTACTAGACTCCATTTATTTTCCATAACAACCACACTCCTGTTCAAAAAAGGTATCTTCCGTTAGAAATTAGTATCATAAATTGTATATATTAAAAAAATTCTACAAATATTTAGAAAATTCCTTTTTGTTACAAAAAAGAAATATTCTTAATATATATTTAAGTTGCTTCATATAAATTTTTCCAAATAAAAAACCTAAAAGCTCAAAGAAAGAGCTTTTAGGTTTGATATAAATGATTAGAATTCTAAAGTGGAAACTTCGTGTAAGTAATCGCCTAAAACACGTAAGCCTTTATCGAAGTTTTCTAGGTGGAAATGCTCATTTGGAGCATGGAAATTTTCGCTGTTTAAGCCGAACCCCATTAACACAACTGGTAACGAAAGAATTTCATCAAATGCAGCTACAATAGGAATTGAACCACCACCGCGTGTAAAGGCAGTTGGAACATTATAGATACGCTCATAAGAACGACCTGCTGCTTGAATTAATGGGTGATCAAATGGCGTTATGAAAGGAGCGCCTTTATCAAATTCAGATACAGATACTTCAATACCTTTTGGCTTATGCTTTTCGATATGTGCTTTCAGTAATTGAACGATTTCGTTTGGATCTTGGTCAGGTACTAAGCGACAAGTGATTTTTGCACCAGCTTCAGCCGGAAGTACAGTTTTGATTCCTTCGCCAGAGAACCCGCCAAAAACACCATTTATTTCCAATGTTGGTCGAGCCCATGTTTGTTCTAAATAGGAGTAGCCTTCCTCACCGAATAATTCGTTTACTCCGACTTCTTGTTTTAATGCTGTTTCATCGAATTTTAGGTCACGATAAGCTTGACGCTCTTCTTCAGATAAGGGAAGAACTTTATCATAGAAGCCTTCTACTTGAATCGTTCCGTGTTCGTCACGGAATGAAGCTAAAATGTCAGCTAATGCATGGATAGCATTTTGTACACCGCCACCATAAAGACCAGAGTGAAGATCGCCTTTTGCACCGCGCACATCAATTTGTACCCCGGTAAGTCCGCGTAAACCGTAGCATACAGCAGGTTTCCCAGGAGCATATAGTCCAGTATCAGAAATCAAGATTAAATCTGCTGCTAGCTTAGTCTTATGTTCTTCAACATAGGCAGGAAGGTTAGGACTACCGATTTCTTCTTCTCCTTCATAAATAAATTTAACGTTTACAGGAAGAGTTCCTTCTGTTGCAAATAATGCTTCAATCATTTTTAAGTGCATGAAAACCTGACCTTTGTCATCGGAAGCACCACGAGCAAATAATTTATTGTCTCGGATTACAGGGTTGAAAGGTTCAGATTCCCATAAGTGAAGAGGGTCCACAGGTTGTACATCGTAATGCCCGTAAAATAAAATAGTTGGTTTGCCTTCTGCATGCAGCCATTCACCATAAACAACTGGGTGACCAGCCGTTTGATCTACAGATACCTTTTCGATATTTAGCCCACGAAGCTTGTCCGCTAACCACTCAGCTGCTGTTTGGATGTCCTGTTTGTGTTCCGAAAGGGAGCTGATACTTGGAATACGTAGAAACTCATTAAGTTCCTCTAAGTGCTTTTCTCGGTTTTCTGTAAAATACGCATCTAAAATTTGCGATTGACTCATCATAAACCCTCATTTCAAAAATTATTTAGATAATAGAAATAGTATAGCACATGATGTACCTGGTACACACACAACTACGAAACAATTCTGACTATTGGGTGTTGTGAAGTCTCTGGGCAATTAATTTACGAAAATTACAAGGGATGAGTATTAAGCTTACAGGAATGTAATGTAATTGAAAGCAAATCCGATAGAGTGTAATACAATAATTTGGGAAAATGTAGACAGAAGGTAGTTAGATATTGGAGGAAACAAACCATGATTAGTTATTTGAATGGAATTTATGAAGAATATAATCGTTATATATATCATTTATGTTTAAAATTAACTCGCAACACAGCAGAAGCTGAGGATTTAATGCAAGAAGTATGGGTTAAAGTTGTTCGTAATGAAGAACAAGTAGAGAAGGTTGACCACGTAAAAGCATGGCTTACTACAATTACGATGAATACATTCCGCGACCGCTATCGCAAGAATGTAAGAAGAAGCAAGTATATGATGAGTCAACCTGAAACATTAGACGTGCCGATTTTAGATTTGGTTCCCAATAATGATATTTCTACAGAAGAAAAAGTAGAAAAAGAGGTTGTAACGAAGATTGTTCAAGAGAAAATGCAAGAATTAGACGGCATCTACCAAAAAACATTATGGTATTTCTATGTTGATCAATATTCATTGGCCGAGATTTCAACATTAATGAAGGTATCAATCGGAACAGTAAAATCTCGTTTATTCCGTGCAAAAGCTCGATTAAAAGAAATTTTACTTTCAGATTCATCCCTGCAGGATGTTGTGATGGCATAAGATTTAGGCTTTCCTTTACGGAGAGTCTTTTTTTTGCAATTAAAAAGCAAGATGCATTTTTATAGGCATCCTGCTTTATTTGGATAAATGAAGGGAAGTGTACCTTAAAGCTTCATTCATCTCTTAATCACTTAATTTATTAATTTCCATTCACAAGACATTTTTCAAAGATGGTATGTAATGTTTTAATTTCGTCATTTGTGAGCATGCCGAACATTGTGTTAACCATAGCTGATACTTGTGCACGTGATTCTTTTAAGATCTTTTCGCCTTCTGTTGTAATGGCGATTTGTGAAGCGCGGCGGTCAGCATTACTTTGTGTTTTTTCGATAAAGCCGCCATTAATCAGCTTTGTGGTTAAAACAGTAACACCACCCGTCGTCACTTTTAAGCGTTCAGCAATTGCAGAAGGACGTTTTGGACCTTCTTTTGCCAATAAATCTAAGAGTAATATATGAGATTTTGAAAATCCTAAAATATTTTGTTGGTTCCACTCATTAGCCCATTTACGCTCCAATGAAGATACAACTTCAAAAAGAGAGGAAAGGACTTCATGTCGTTGGTTATCCATATGCTCAGCTCCACTTACAAAATTCATTTCGCAGGTCTTGTACATTTACGAAACTTGCTTTCGCTAGCCGATTTGATTACCCTTGTGCAGCGATTTGTTGCATAGCATTTAACTCGTATGCACGAACTTTACGTGGAATAAAACGGCGAATATCCATTTCGTTGTATCCAACTTGAATACGTTTTTCATCAAGCAGTATTGGGCTACGCAACATACGTGGGTATTGCTGAATTAAGTTATATAAATCTTGTATAGATAATTGATCGATATCAATATTTAAGTTTTTAAAATCATTTGAGTTAGTTGCAATGATTTCATCTGTACCATCTTCAGTCATTCTTAAAATATTTTTAAATTCTGCTAATGTTAAAGGTTGAGATGTAATACGTTTTTCTGTGAAATTAATTTCATTTTCTTTTAACCATTTAATAGCTTTTCGTGAAGAAGAACAGCTAGATTGCGTATAAATTGTAACTGTCATAAAATCTCCCCGCTTTCGTATATTTTAAAGTTTCGAAACTTTACTGGTAAGATATTTTTGCTTATATTAATATCTTACTAGTAAGTTAATGGTAAGTCAATAGCAATTTTTGTTTTCTATAAGTGAGCTTATTACATTTAATTAATAACCGTTTTTCTATAAATATATACGTCTTAAAAGAAAAAAAGTTTCATTTATTTGCATTTATCATTTGAAAATGCTAATTTTAAATATTTATTTTGAATGCCGAAGAATCTCGAAAAGTTGAATTTGGTATTTTGATAGAATTCGAATGGAAAAGTAATATAAGAGGAAAGGAGATGGAGTGAGGTGAGGGAGTGAAAATTAGATCGGTGGAATGTAGAAGTGCAGTACTCATGTGGGAAAGACATGCGCCAGAGTCGATTCCTTTGTTGGAAGCTCTACTAAGAAGATTACCTTTAAAGGAGACGGATTTTTTTAAAGAGAAATTGCGGCGCCTCATTTCGATAATCTCGCAAACCGCATATTTTTATCAAAAAGTTCCCCCTCAAATCTTATCGACAAAAAAAAACGGATTGAGCCCCGAAAAGCTCCATCCGCGTTCATAGACAATAATCTTATAAATCTGTTTTTCCTGTTGTAAACCAGTCTTGTACGTTCCATACTTTCGTTACTAGACCATCGTAGAATTCAGGTTCGTGGGATACCAAGACGATTGTGCCTTTGAATTGCTGCATGGCACGCTTTAACTCTGCTTTTGCATCCACATCTAAGTGGTTTGTTGGCTCGTCAAAAATTAACCAGTTTGTTTCATCCATCATCAGTTTGCAAAGGCGTACTTTCGCTTGTTCGCCACCCGATAGAGAGTTTAAGGGACGTGTAATATGATCTGTTTTCAGACCGGCACGTGCTAAGGCAGCACGAACCTGTGCTTGTTCCATTGAAGGGAAGGCGTTCCATACATCATCAATCGGTGTAATTTTATCGGCCTTTACTTCTTGTTCAAAGTAAGAAGGTTCCAAATAGTCACCAAGAATTACGCTACCATCAAGTGGTCTCACTTTCCCAAGCATCGTTTTAAGAAGGGTGGATTTACCGACACCGTTCATACCGACAAGGGCAATTTTTTCACCGCGTTCAATCATAAATGAAAGAGGTGGCAGTAATGGTTTTTCCTTATCGTATCCGATTACCAGATTTTCAGCCTCCACTACATAACGGCTTGGGGTACGGGCTTCTTTAAAGCTGAACTCAGGTTTCACGGCTGTTTCAGGACGGTCAATTCGTTCTAAACGGTCAAGCTGCTTCGCACGAGACTTCGCACGGCCTGTTGTGGAATAACGTGCTTTATTTTTTGCAATGAAATCTTCTTGCTTTTTAATAAACTCTTGTTGCTTTTCGTAAGCGTCAATATGCTGACGTTTATTGATTTCGGCAAGCTCTAAAAATTTCTCGTAAGTTGCTGTGTAGCGTGTTAGCTTAGAGAATTCAAGTTGGAAGATTACATCCACTGTTTCATTCATAAACTCGGTGTCATGAGAAATTAGTAAAAAGGCATGTGGATAGTTTTTAAGATAGTTTTTCAACCAAGTAACATGCTCTTCATCTAAATAGTTTGTTGGCTCATCCAGCAACAACACTTTTGGTTTTTCCAATAATAGCTTAGCTAATAAAACCTTTGTACGCTGACCACCAGAAAGGGCGGCCACGTCTCGCTCAAGTCCGATGGCATCTAGACCAAGACCACGAGCAACCTCTTCAATTTTGATATCTAATGAATAAAAGTCTCCAGCATCTAACGCATCTTGTACTTCTGCCATTTGCTCAAGCAATTCTTCTAATTCCTCGGGTGTTGCGTCACCCATTTTATTTGCAATTTCATTTAACTCTTCTTCCTTTTTATAAAGAGGAAGGAAGGCATCACGTAATGCATCGCGCATTGTGCGGCCCGCTGTTAATACTGTATGCTGGTCCAAATAGCCATAATGTGTACCTGGAAGCCATTCTACACGGCCGGTATCATGAATTGTTTGCCCTGTAATGATGCCCATTAGCGTTGATTTTCCAACACCATTTGCACCAACTAAACCTATATGATCGCCTTCAACCAGGCGGAATGAAACATCCTTAAAAAGGGTGCGATCACCAAAGGAATGACCTAAATTTTCAACTGTTAATATTGCCATAACGATTTCCTCCGATAATTAATTTCTACCTAATGCATAAATTGTCATGTATCCCTAGAAAAACATGACTCGACTGTAGGCCATTAGTGGATTTTTTCCTATTTAACCTTTCATCTCCGCAAAAAAACTCGCGGGCTACGACAACGCCGCGAGCTGTTTGTTCAGTTGGGCAAGTTGTTTTTCCATGTTGGAAAGGCGCTCTTCTGCTTTGGCAACAGAATCAGCATGACCCGTACTTTCAAGCTTTTCGATATCACCCTGAAGATTAATATAATCCATTTTTAACTCTGCAATTTGTTGTTGAAGCTCTGATTTCGTAGCCATAGTTTGAACGCTCCTTATTCGATAAGTACAAAAACTTATGAACATTGTATCATAGGAAGCTGTACTTTTTCATTAATAATAGAAATCCAGCTTTTACTAAAATTCCATCACCTCATTTCTAAATAAGGAAAAGCACTTCAAACGATTGAATACTCGTCCAAAGTGCTTTTATCTAATCAGACTTTGATTTTCTACAATGACACCATATTATGGCGTTCATAGGCAAAGTCTAAAATAAGTGACTTAATCACATCGTTATTATCTTGGATTTCAAGTTCGAATTGCTTGCGTACAGCCCGTTCACGTCTTGCTTCATGCAAAAGCATTTCCATTACGGCATTTTGGATATTGGATTGTTTCATTTTGCGACCTAAGCCTAGGTGGATAAATCCGTTGTGCTCTCTAGGAAAAGCGTTGTTTAGTTCACGTTCATTTTGTGCAGCTGTAATGCAAGGAATACCCACAGTAGCCACTTTGTATGGAGTGTAGTTTGCATTACAAATGATGATATCGGCCTCAGGTAGAAGCTTTTCTAGGGCATGGTCATCTTTTAATATTTTCGTATTCCGGCGGCTGAGCACCATCATCTGTAAATCTTCAATTGAATGCTTGTACTCGCGATCAATAGCAACCGTCACTCGTAATGGAATTTGTAGCTGAGTTAAATGGCGTAAAGTTCGATAGGTTAAATTGTTTTCATCACCATCTTCATAGGCAACAACAATATGTGGTGGATTGGATAGTTCATTTGAAACCCGTTCATTTGCAATGGTTTTAAGAGATTCCTTCACAGCAAACGCGAAGCTCCCAGATAGGATATTTTGGGCAGTATTTTCCCTTACTTCTTCAAAGAGAGCAAGGATATTGCAATCTGCCAGAAGCGCCCCTTCACCAAAGTCATCAAAATGGATAATGGTTTTACAGAAGGGTCTTAATTGTTCAATTTGCTCAACGAGTGTGTCTTTACCATCCTGAATGATTAGATCTGGTTCAAGATTGCGAATCTGTGTTTTTAATTCAGTATAGTTATCAAATAGAATAGGAGAAAGTTGTTCGTCGGTAAAAATTTCAATAGCTTCTTGTCCATCCTGTTTTAAAAAAATATAAACACTCTCTTCATCTTTTAAAAGCTTGGCTAGTATTGCTACTCGCTCAAGTGGGTAGTATCCTTTTACAGCACTATGCTCAACAATAAAGGCAATTTTCTTTTTTAAAGAAGGTACACTTAGTTCATTCTGCATATAATCCCATCCTTTCCCAGCTACTAATTAAATTATGGTGAAAAATTTGAAAGTATGTGTGAAAATTAACAATAGAGTCATTGCAAAGAGGTTACTAGATTTTCAATTTTATGCACTAACATAGAGAAAGATGATAGGAAGTGAAAGAAAAAATGGAAATGCGTTCGGCTATTGTCGTTGGGGGAACCGGTTTAGTAGGATTGAACCTAGTAAAATTATTATGTGATAGTGAAGAATATGTATCTATCACCGTAATTGCTCGAAGTAAACTAACATTCAATCATCCAAAATTAACTGTGATAATACGTTCTTTTAATGAATTAGAAGAAAAGGATATTGGGTTTGCCCATGAAATTTTTTGCTGTTTAGGGACAACAATTAAAAAAGCGGGGTCTCGTGAAGAATTCGAAAAAGTAGATGTAGAATATCCACTGCAAGTCGCATCATTAGCTAAGAAGTGCGGCATTATGCATTTCATCATTATTTCAGCGATGGGAGCAAACGAAAAATCGAGCGTATACTACAATCGAGTGAAAGGGAAACTCGAAAAGGAATTAGTCGCATTAGAGCTTCCGCAAGTATCCATTGTAAGACCATCTTTACTAGTTGGGGAACGAAATGAGTTTCGATTTGGAGAGAAGATGGGGGAATGGGTGTTAAAGGTTTTAAATCCGTTACTTATAGGACCGATGAAAAAATACCGTTCGATTGAAGCGACACAGCTAGCATTGGCTATGAAGGTCATTGCTTTCTTCGGTAAAAAATCTCCGGTAACGATTTATAATTCAGCTCAGCTTGCAGATTTAAAAATGCCTGAGGTAAAAGAAGATGAGCCCATTTCTCGTGAAGAGCTATTTAATTGGGATAAATTCCAAAAAGAAGAGGTAACCCTAATCGATGAAGAAGTGGTGTTTAACCGTCAGAAGCTTCCGGCGGTAAAAGAAAAAAATGAAACTGAACAATAAAATAGTGAATTGGGAATGAAAGAACGTCCTCAGCAAATACTACATCTAGCGGGAGGACTTTTTTATTTTCAGGTAATCCCTCTTGCTATAAGGTTTAACGAAAGGCAAGGACTCTATTCTAAAAAGTAACGAGTTGACTGGCCGATTTTGGGACATGTTAAATACTGTTTTTGTATTTACTAAATCGTTTTAAAGGGGTAGTACGATGCTTGATTCAATACTATTTCAAATAGTTGCTATTGTAGGACTGGGAATTTTGTCACAATGGCTTGCTTGGCGGTTTAGACTTCCTGCCATTGTAGTGATGTCGCTTGTTGGATTAATTGTCGGTCCGTTCTTGGGATTATTTAATCCTAAAGAAAGTTTTGGAGAAATCTTTAATCCAATTGTTTCGCTAGCTGTAGCAATTATTTTATTTGAAGGCAGTTTAAGCTTAGATATTCGAGAAATGAAGGATTCCAGACGAGCGATTTTTAGAATATCCACAATAGGTTCTTTGATAGCTTGGATTGCTGGATCCTTTGCAGCACACTATTTAGCTGGTATCTCGTTAGATGTTGCTTTTATCATTGGTGGGATATTTATCGTCACTGGACCTACTGTGATTATGCCGTTATTGCGACAAGCAAAATTGAAAGAAAGACCTTCCACTATCTTAAAATGGGAAGGGATCGTCGTAGACCCATTTGGGGCACTGGTTGCCTTATTTGCCTTACAAGTTGTCTTATGGACAAGTGATAAAATCACAGGCAACTCCCTATTGCTGTTCTTTGGTGCCTCTATTCTTTCAGCTCTATTTGGGGCAGCAGCGGGATTTCTACTTGGAAAATTATTAGAGCATGGATATATTCCGGAGTTTTTAAAATCCCCGATAGTATTAGTTAGTGTACTTTTGGTATTTGTGCTATCTGACACGATTATGCATGAAACTGGATTACTTGCAGTTACTGCAATGGGAATCATCATGGCCAATATGCATCTAACAAGCTTGAGGGACTTATTGCATTTTAAGGAAAATATTTCGGTTCTTATGATTTCTGGCTTATTCATTATGCTGACTGCCTCTTTATCCATGGATACGTTGAAAGATATTTTGAGTTGGAATATGTTGTTATTTGTACTGGCAATGCTATTTATTGTACGCCCGGTATCAATTTGGCTTTCAACAATTGGTGTAGACTTAACTAAGCAAGAACGAATTTTAATTGGATGGATTGCGCCAAGAGGGATTGTAGCACTAACTGTTTCGGGGTTCTTTGCCGGTGTACTACGCGAGGAAGGTTTTAAAGACGCAGATATTATTACGGCTTTAACACTTGCTCTTGTTTTTGCAACGGTTTTGGCACACGGCTTTTCAATTAGCTGGCTTGCGAGGAAACTAGGGCTTCGTGCAACTGATGAAGCTGGGGTGATGATTGCCGGAGGAAGTCCATTTAGTGCAGTATTTGGTGAAGCCCTACAAAGCTTTAATAAGCCTGTTTTAATAATAGACCGCTCATGGGGATCCTTAAGCCAAGCTCGCCATATGGGTCTACGGACAGAAGTTGGGGATATTTTAAGTGAGAATACAGAATATCATGTTGATTTAACGCCTTATGAAATTTTAATTGCGACAACCGAGGACGATGCTTATAATGCTTTGATTTGCCAACATTTTGTACCACATTTAGGGCGGGAACATATCTTTCAAACACCAAGTCATTCTGGAGATCCAAGTGGCTATAGTAAGTCGATTGGTGGAAAGAGACTGTTTGACGAGGAGTATGATATTCATATGTTAAACCGTTTTATAGAGGAAGGTTACAGGATTCGAAAAACACAACTAACCGATCAATATACATTAGGAGATTTTATTAATGATAATGATCATAAAACCATTCCACTATTCGCAGTGGATAGTGAGAATAATTTAGTCTTTTTGGCAAACGCAAAAAAACGCTCCTTTGATGTTGGAACAACGATTGTTAGTCTGACTTCACCAACTCGAATGATGGAAAGAGCAATGGAGAAGGCGATGAATATCGAAAATCCGCCAAAAGGCTGAAATTTAATTAATCTTAATCGGTTCCCTATTCCACTTCAATCGCATCTGTTAAAATAACGGGTGGAAATAAAAAGGTGGAGGATATAAAAAAATGAAAATATTACTCGTTGATGGCACAGTATTTGGAAAAAAAACTGGTGCACTTTTGCGACAAATTGAGCAATATGTTAAAGAGTATAATAGCGATCTAGACCTTGAAATTTTATATTTTGCTGATCTAAAGCATCAAATATTAGATGGTAGTCCGCTGAACGAAGATATGAAGAGGATGATTCAGAAATTTGAAGAGGCGGATGGATATATTATTGCTACGCCAATTTACCAAGCATCTATACCTGGAGTACTAAAAAATGCGTTTGATATGATCGATCCTAAGGCTATGCGCTACAAACCTGTATCTATGGTGGCTAATGGTGGTACATATCAACATCATTTAGTAGTGGAAAATCAGCTGAGACCGATTTTAGATTACTTCCGCTGCCTAGTTACCCCAAATTATGTTTATACACACGCATCCCATTTTGATAAAAGCGACAAAATTATCGACGAATCGATCCATGAACGACTTCGCGAACTGGCATATGTTTTTGTACAATATTGTAAACTAAGTGATACAATACCGAACAATAAATAAAGAAAATGGATCTCGCCTTAGTAGGAGATCCATTTTTTATTTTGCTTTTAGGGAAGTGCAGGCGTTTCTTTAAGTTCAATTTCAATTTCGTCATCAGGTGAAGATGGAGAAACAAGAGCATGATGCTCCCATTTTCTACTTTTCCATCTAAATAGCACGATAATTGCTCGAGTCCATTCATCTGCTGCAATGGCAAGCCAAACTCCGACTAAGCCTAAATCGAAAACAAAAACTAATAAATAGCCTAATGGCACACTCATGCAAACCATTGATAAGAACCCGATCTTTACTGGGAATCTTGCATCCCCGGAAGCGCGTAACGAGTTAATGATTGTAATATTAATCGTACGTCCAGTTTCTAATAGTAGACTTAGTAATAGCACTGAAACACCAAATTTAATAACCTCTGGATTTTCTGTAAATAGACTCATTAAATGTACACGGAATATTGTTACAAGTGCTGCGATAACAGAGGTAAAAAGAAGTGCGGCTTTCACACTAAACCAAAGTTGTTTGTAAGCAGCATCTTTTTCTCCTGAACCGACCAAACGACCGGTAATAATTGATGTCCCCATTCCGATGGCAATAGCAAACAAATATGTAAACATGGAGATGTTATTTGCATATTGTCTTGCTGCTAATGCTTCTGCACCAAGATATGTCACATAATATAAGAAGATAATCTGACATAACTGGTACAAAATTTGTTCTAGGGCGCTAGGAATGCCGATGGATAAGATTTTTTTTACATAATCCTTTGAAAAGGTGATGTAGTACTCGAATTTTATTTTTATCTCTAAAGCTTGATAGAGCAGCCATAAGAACACGAACATGGCAAGTAAACGGCTTACCACTGAAGAAATTGCCGCACCTTGTACACCAAGCTCAGGCGCACCAAAATTACCGAAAATTAAAACATAGTTCGCAGCTACGTGGAATACGTTCATTCCTAGAGAAATATACATTGTTTGCTTCGTCCAGCCGTGCACGCGAATGATTGCTGCCAGTGAATTAATGATAGCCTGAAGGAAGATTCCTCCTCCTACAATGATTAAGTAGCTTTGTGCATGCTCAAGCACTGCACCTTGTAAATTCATCATCGTCATTAAGTGTTTTGATGACAAAATAAAAACGACCGACATGACAAGTCCGACGCATAGATTTAAAGTAACCGCTAGTGCTGAAATTTTAGCTGCTTCAAAATATCGACGTGAGCCAAGATACTGGGAGACAACAATAGCTGCACCATTTCCGACTACTTCTAATATTAGAATCGCTATGTGTATATATTGATTGGCTGTACCTACACCTGAAACCGCATCATCTGAGACGGCGCTTAACATAAAAGTATCGGCTAGCCCCATTAACATAAATAAGAAAACTTCTAAAAAAATTGGCCAAGTTAAGTGGAATAAACTGAGTTTTTCAGCAGGCTTTTTAAATGTTTTACTCATTCATTTTCCTCTTTCTTTTAGGATATCTGTATAGAAAAACTTCAGCTCGATTAACTTTGGTCGAATGTATTTTTCTAACATCGAGCAATATCTTATCACAAAAGTGATAGGAAAAATATAAAATTATTATTCTATCCATGTAACCGTTTTATATGAGGAAAATGCGTTTTTTTTAAGTAAATCGATTAAAAGAGGAATACAGTTTGGATGAAACTTCCAATGCGGGTCTGCGTTATAATTTTATTATAAGGAGGTTTTAATTTGATTATCTTCTTGCTTACAGGTGGTATGATCGGAGTATTGTTCATTTTATTTTTTAGATCAGCAATAGCTGAAAGCATTAGTGGAAATAATGTACTCGTAAAAAGACTGCAAAAGTTGCAAGGGTTTCAAAAAAGTTATTTGGCCGGATTTATGTTATTTTTAGTAAATGCAATTTTGTTTATGGGTTGCCTTTTGATTTTATATGGATTGACACTTGTCTTCATTCCATATGTTCACTTCATTGTGATGATTATAGGCATTGTCCTGAGCATATGGTTTTGGATGGAATTTAATATAGCTTGGATTGGTTCAAAAAAGGGACGAATTATACTTGCAAGTATCGGCAGCAGTTTTTATTTCGGATTAACGATACTATTTGTATATATGTATGTGGGAATTGAGCCATATTATCCAGGAGAGGATACTTTCATGAGAGCTCTTGGTTTAGCTCTTGCAAGTATTGTTACGGCTGTTGCTTGTATTACTTGCTTTGTAATAACAGGTTTTTCAAACAGGAATATAAATCAAGGTGATAAGTATAGTGCAACGACTGAGGCTAGAAATAGTCAATAAAAGAGAGAAGAGGATACTATGGGATTTGGATGGAATTTTGATAATAGTTATGCCAGGCTTTCGGACACATTCTATGCAAGTGTCGGCTTGCATCCGGTAAGCAACCCAAAAATCGTCATATTTAATGAATCGCTTGCAAAAGAGTTGGGTTTAAGTAGTGAGGAGCTGCAAAGTGAAGAAGGGGTGCAGATTTTAGCGGGTAATAAAGCGCCAGAAGGTTCATTTCCAATGGCACAAGCCTATGCAGGACATCAATTTGGTTATTTTACCATGCTTGGAGATGGACGAGCAGTACTTTATGGCGAGCAAATGACGCCGGAGAAAGAACGCTTTGACATCCAATTAAAGGGCGCAGGAAGAACGCCTTTTTCTCGTGGTGGAGATGGACGAGCGGCCCTTGGACCAATGCTTAGAGAATATATTATTAGTGAAGCCATGCATGGACTAGGAATTCCAACTACTCGAAGTCTGGCTGTTGTTTCAACTGGCGAAAAAATCATTCGAGAAACCGATCTGCCTGGTGCAATTTTAACTCGTATAGCATCGAGTCATATCCGAGTAGGCACATTCCAATTCGTTGCTAATTGGGGTAGTTATGAGGACCTTCAGTCGTTGGCAAGTTATACAATCATCCGTCACTACACAGATATTCCAAATAGTGAGAATCAATATTTATATTTACTGCAAGAAGTTATTAAAAAACAAGCCGAATTAATTGCTAAGTGGCAGCTTGTAGGCTTTATTCACGGGGTTATGAATACGGATAATATGGCTATAAGTGGGGAATCCATTGATTTCGGTCCATGTGCTTTCATGGATACCTATAATCCTGAAACAGTGTTTAGCTCTATTGATACACAAGGTCGTTATGCATATGGCAATCAACCCAAAATGGGCCTATGGAATTTAGCTCGTTTTGCCGAAACGCTTGTTCCGTTATTGGACGACGATGAGGAAAAAGCGATAGAAATAGCCCAAGGTCAAATTTCGCAATATATGGACCAATATGAAAAGAATTGGCTGGATGGTATGAGGGCGAAATTAGGTCTATATGATGAAGACGCCGAAGATAAAGAACTAGCAGATCAATTGCTCAATCTAATGCAAAAAAATCGAGCGGACTATACAAATACATTTCGAGCTTTAACAATTGGCAATCATGAAAAATCACCGCTTTATGGCAAAGACGGATTCAATGAATGGCTTCAGAAGTGGGAGCAAAGACGTGGAAGACAAAAACAGTCCATCGAAGAATCGACTGAGCTAATGAAAAATAGTAACCCTTTTGTTATTCCACGTAACCACAGAGTAGAAGAGGCATTGGATGCAGCAGTGAATGATGGGGATATGAGCGTGTTGGAACGTCTATTAGCAGCTCTTGGGGATCCATATGACTATTCAACTGAATCTGAAGAATTTTGCACATTACCGGAGAAAAGGAATCATCCATATCGTACATTTTGTGGAACTTAAAGGTATAATGGAAAAGGGAAGTTATTGAATCTACATGAATGATTCAACCCTGCATTGAAAAAAATAGATGTTCAAGCAAGAATGTAAAGGAGAGAGGCACATGGAAAAACACGAGGTTGGAGAAATCTTTACAATTACGGATGAAAATGATGAGGAATTAGAAGTAGAAGTCCTTGCTTCCATTAATCTTGAGGGAACAGAATACGTAGCAGTTGGCTTTGTAGAGGACATTCAAGAAGAAACAGAAGAAGATATCGATGTTTTCTTTTTAAAAGTAGATGAAGATGGCGAATTCAGTGCTATCGAAAGCGACGAAGAATTTGACAAAGTATCAGCTGCCTTTGATGAAATCATGGATGATGAGGAAGTCTGAAGCAATCAGTTATTATAACTTAAAAATGCTTGGGGTCTAATAATCCCCAAGCATTTTTTGTACTAAATATTCTTCTCGTTTAATAAGATAGCATTTTATCAACCCAGTGCCACATCTAAAATCATCATAATTGTGAAGCCGATCATTAAGCACATTACGGCGAGGTCTTTATTTCCTTCTTCTTGTGAGCTTGGAATAACCTCTTCAGCAACTACAAAGATCATGGCACCTGCTGCGAATGCTAAGGCAAAGGGCAACAGTGGTTCGATAAAGGCAACAGCCAGAAACCCGATGATAGCAGAAATGGGCTCTACCATTCCGGAAAATTGACCAAAGAGAAAACTTTTTTTTCTCGAAAGTCCATCCCTTAACAAAGGCATCGACACGGCAGCACCCTCGGGAATATTTTGAATACCAATTCCTATAGCTAAAGCCATGGCACCTGCAAGTGAAGCAGAGGGAGAACCGAGAGCGACGGCACCAAAAGAAACACCGATTGCTAAACCTTCCGGGATATTATGCAATGTGATCGCTAAAACAAGCAAAGTACTCCGTTTTCGTTTTTTCGCATGAAGCCCTTCAGCACTATTTAGTGGTGCGTTGGGGTGAAGGTGGGGGAGCAGCTTATCTATTGCATAAATAAATTCTCCACCTAGTAAAAAACCAATAGCAACTGGAAGCCAGGCAGGTAGACTTCCACTTTCAGCCATCTCTAGAGCAGGGGATAATAGAGACCAAAAGCTTGCGGCAATCATAACGCCACCAGCGAAGCCTAGCATGCTATCCAAAAATTTTTGATTAAATGTTTTGGTTGTAAAAACTAAAGCAGCACCTAATGCCGTCATTCCCCAAGTAAATAATGTGGCAATAGTTACTTGAAGGAGTGGATCAAGCTCTAAAATAAAGTCCATCAATGGCCCTAACCCCTTTGCATTCTTTCATACTAAATGTTTCCTTAGAGAAAATTTTAAGGGGAATATACTGGAAAATCAATGGGGTTCAACAGAATATAGACTATAAAACTAGTGAATCGTCAAATTTCATATTGTAGCTGGTTTAAATATTGTTTTGGCGTCCCATAAGAAGTTAGTTTTCTAAATTGTGGATAAGTAGATTCAAACAAGATGTATATAGGTGCATCAAGGAGTAAAGGGTAGTTTGAGAAAAATAAACGGTCCCCAAAAACAATTCCTTGTAAGGCACTAGACAGATGTTTGACAAATAGATTGTAGCGTTTCTGTGCTTCTTCTGTGGTATACTCCCCACCGTCTATATAGACCCTTCCCACTAATCGATATTGCCACTCATTCTGCCATTCTGCAATGACCTCATCACGTAATTTCATGTTAATCGCTTCATTATTATAATCAGTTCCTATATCCAAAAAAAGCTCTCCACTATCATCTGAATGGGTAAGGGTATATTTTCTTCCCTTTAAAGGTTCAGTCGGACTTGCTGGTAATATAAATCTCACTTTTAACTTCTGTGGACTAAAATCCGCCATCTATTTCGCCTCCTAAAGATACTAAAAAAATAATTAAATTTACTTGCTAATATATGGTCCAATTACATAGAAGGTTAGTCAATCTGAATGCATAACTTAAAAAGGGTAATGTTAAAAGGAAATATGCATATATTAAATGAGATGGATTATCAAACTGAAATTGACATTCTTAATCAGGTACTATTAAACCAAATTGAGAACGGAGTTGATGAAACTGGATAAAGTGAGTGAAGAATTAACGGAAATGCAAGTATGCCGAAAAAGTCACCATCCAGACCATATAAAAAAAGACTTAACCAATCGCCTTAATCGAATTGAAGGTCAAATCCGTGGTATCAAAGGAATGGTTGATCGCGATGTTTACTGTGATGATATTATTACACAGCTTTCGGCAACTCAATCAGCGTTAAACAGTGTCGCAAAGGTGCTATTGCAAGGGCATTTAAAGGGTTGCATAGTGGAGCGAATAACAGAGGGCGACGAAGAAGTTATTGATGAACTCTTGGTTACCATTCAAAAGCTAATGAGGAAATAATAGATATTTTTTTATAAGCATTATACCCCTATGTCGTATATGAAAGGAGCAATGGAAAATGAAGAATGTTACCTTAAATGTTAAAGGGATGTCTTGTGGACATTGTGTTAAAGCAGTAGAAGGGGGCGTAGGAGCACTAGAAGGTGTTGAACAAGTAAATGTTAATCTAGAAGCAGGGAAAGTAAACGTAGCATATAATGATCAAAAAGTATCCCTTACGCAAATTAAAGAGGCTATTGATGATCAAGGATACGATGTTGAATAAATATCTTTTACCATTCTATTAAATTTAAACGTTTAAGATTAAATGAAGTAAGCCCTCGGCAATTGCCAAGGATCTTTAAAAAGTTTGAAAGAACTCAATAAAATTATGGTTCAAAAACGCCAGCTGACTTTAATTAATAGAGTGCGTCATAGTTAGCGCTCTCTTTCTTGCTTAAAATTATACCCCTAATTGGTATTGGTCTAGAGGTAGGTGAAACATAGTGACGAATGAACTTAAAGAAACCAGCTTACAAATTACTGGAATGACCTGTGCAGCCTGTGCGAACCGAATTGAGAAGGGTTTGCACAAACTCGAAGGAGTAAAAGAAGCAAATGTCAATTTAGCTCTAGAAAAATCCATCATTAGATTTGACCCCAATCAAGTAAATGAACAAGATTTTGAAAAGAAAATTGAAGCATTAGGCTATGGCGTTGTGAAAGATAAAAAAGAATTTGCGATAACTGGAATGACCTGTGCGGCTTGTGCTACGAGAATTGAAAAAGGTTTAAATAAGTTGGATGGCGTAACGCTAGCAAATGTCAATTTAGCTTTAGAGAATGCCGTAGTGGAGTTTAATCCAAATCAAGTTTCGATGTCTGATATCATTAGTCGGGTTGAAAAGTTGGGTTACGGGGCCCATATTAAAGAGAAGGATGGGGTCGATTTTCGTGAAGAAGCGATTCGAAAACAACAAAGAAAATTAGTCGTTTCTGCCATTCTTTCAATACCTCTTTTATGGACGATGGTAGGACACTTTTCCTTCACTTCGTTTATTTTTGTACCGGATATATTGATGAATCCATGGGTCCAAATGGCACTGGCAACACCCGTGCAATTCTTTATTGGTTGGCAGTTTTATGTGAGTGCATTCAAAGCGTTACGCGACCAAAGTGCTAATATGGATGTCCTTGTCGTGATGGGTACATCAGCTGCGTATTTCTACAGTGTCTATCAAGCAATCCTTTCAAATGGTGAGCATCATCCCCCCGAGCTCTATTTTGAAACGAGTGCGGTATTAATCACACTTATATTATTAGGAAAACTCTTCGAAGCACAGGCAAAAGGTCGTTCATCTGAAGCTATTAAGAAATTAATGGGACTACAGGCCAAAACCGCACTAGTTGTTCGAAATGGATTGGAAAAAATGATTCCAATAGAAGAAGTGGTAGTGGGTGATACCATCTTAGTAAAGCCCGGCGAAAAAATTCCCGTAGACGGTGTGATTGCAGTGGGGAATACGGCAGTTGATGAGTCGATGCTTACAGGTGAAAGCTTGCCGATCGATAAAGAGGCTGGAGCTACAGTATTTGGAGCAACAATCAATAAAAATGGTTTCATTAAGATACAAGCGACAAAAGTAGGACGCGATACAGCTCTTTCGCAAATTATTAAAGTTGTAGAGGATGCTCAAGGTTCAAAAGCTCCGATTCAACGTTTAGCAGATAAAATTTCAGGTATTTTTGTTCCAATTGTCATTGCCATTGCCATTATTACGTATATCATTTGGTTAGTTTTTATTATGCCAGGAGAATTCGGCCCAGCTTTAGAAAGTTTAATATCTGTCCTTGTTATTGCTTGTCCTTGTGCACTTGGACTAGCAACCCCGACTTCCATTATGGCAGGCTCGGGTCGTGCCGCAGAACTAGGTATTCTATTTAAAGGTGGAGAACATCTAGAACAAACACATCATATTGATACCGTTGTGGTTGATAAAACAGGAACAGTTACAAATGGAAAACCAGTATTAACCGATGTCTTCGTGGCTGATGGGATGAATATTCGAGTGCTCCTTTCATTTATTGGTTCTGCTGAAAAACAATCTGAGCATCCGCTTGCAGAATCGATTATTGCTGGGATTGAACACGAAGGCATCAAACTTCGTGAAGTACGCGATTTTGAAGCGGTACCAGGGTATGGTGTGAAAGCGACGGTAAATCAACGAGCTATCTTAGTGGGTACTAAGAAGTTAATGGATAAATATAATATTGAAATTTCTCACGTTTTAAGAACAATGGAAGAGCTTGAAGCAGAAGGCAAAACGGCTATGATTGCAAGTATTGATGGTAAGTATGCAGGATTGGTAGCTGTGGCAGACACCATAAAAGATACATCGCAACAAGCCATTGAACGTCTTCTAGACATGGGGATTGAAGTGATTATGATGACCGGGGACAATGAGCGAACGGCCCATGCCATAGCACAACAAGTAGGAATTAAACAAGTTATTGCAGAGGTTCTGCCTGAAGGGAAGGCGGAAGAGATTAAGAAACTGCAAGCTCTAGGAAGAAAAGTAGCCATGGTTGGTGATGGAATAAATGATGCTCCCGCTTTAGCAGTGGCTGATATCGGTATGGCCATTGGAACAGGTACCGATGTGGCTATGGAGGCAGCGGATATTACCCTAATTCGGGGAGACTTAAATAGTATAGCCGACGCCATTATTATGAGTCATAAAACGATGACAAATATTAAACAAAATCTATTTTGGGCATTTGGCTATAACATATTAGGTATTCCAATAGCAGCAGCCGGTCTCCTTGCACCATGGTTAGCTGGAGCGGCCATGGCTTTCAGCTCTGTATCGGTCGTATTAAATGCATTACGATTACAAAGAGTACAAATAAAAAATAAATCTACAAAAAAGTGAGATGTTCAAATTAAATTGAGCATCTCTTTTTTATTGGGATCAACCTTCCGAAAAAATGTCTGTTGTTTAGTATATCTTTAAAGTCTTACCATTTTATGAATAGAATTCAGTTGAAAGTTCAATCCTTTAACTAGTGGAGATACTTGAGAATCTAGGAGGATTAGGAAATGGATAGTAAATTACTATTAGTCGCGATGACACTTCTTTCTGTATTGCTTTTATCAGCTTGTGGTTGGGGAGATTCTGATGGTGAAGTACCGACTGAAGCAGGAGCAGATATCACAAATAACCTTGAGGGAACAGATAAGCAAGTAAGTGAAGAGGAAACAGAGGCAACTACCGAACAGACAGCACTCTCAGTTAGTGACATAATAGAAGGCTTAAAGGAAGCTGAAAATCCAAAGTTCCCAGTTGGAAGTACAGCTGTTGTAAATGCAAGTCATACTGATGGTATGGAAGGTGCCATGGCTACTATAAAGGCTGCTTATGATACAACAGTTTATTCGGTTTCATACACACCTACAAATGGAGATCCATTTGAAGAAAATCATAAATGGTTTGTAGAGGGAGAGATTTCACCGGTTGCAGATGAATTAGTTCAAGATGCAGATGTCATTATTAATGTTAACCATATCGATGGAATGCTAGGTGCAGCAGGTGCTATTGACACGGTTGAAGAAACAACGGTTTACATTGTAGATTATACAAATTCTCTAGGCGAAAAAGTAACGGATCACTTATGGCTTAAAGAAAGTGAATTACAAACAGAAGATGAGTCCGAATATGATACAGACTCAGATGAAGGTTCAGATACCCAATAAAAACTATAAGTCCAGTTCTTAAAATGAGCTGGACTTATTTTGTTTTCTAAAGCTTACACTTTCGATGACATCTTCATGTGAACATTAATTATTCTCGAGGAAGTCAGAAATAAGCATATTTTAATCATTAAAGTGCGTAACCGTAGGAGTTCGAGCATATTTTAATATTTTTAATGATTGGATTTTCTCAATTTTTCGAAATCCGTTAAAATTTATTTTGTAATTTTTTAAATAGTCTGATAAAATCATGTAACACTGATTCATTTTAAATCTAAAACCCCATGGTGATTTGATTTAAACGGTTCAGCGACTATCGTAAAAAAGAGGGAATTATTATGAAGTACTCTGACAAAATTTTAAATACTCCATCATCATTTATTCGAAATATCCTGAAAGTGACAGATGCACCTGACGTCATTTCGTTTGCTGGAGGATTACCAAACCCAATCTCTTTTCCAATAGAAGAGATGCAAAATTCGATTAATCATGCCATTGAAGAAAATGGAGCAAAATTATTCCAATACTCAACTACAGAAGGTTATTTACCTTTAAGACAATATATAGCAGACAAATATAAAAAAGATTTCGGACTAGATTTTGAACCACAGGATATCTTAATTACAACTGGTTCTCAGCAAGCATTACAGCTTATTTCTCAAGTGCTTCTTAATAAGGGGGAAGGCATTGTAATGGAGGAGCCTGGGTATTTAGGGGCAATTCAAGCATTTTCCTTAGCTGAACCCCAATTTTACTCAGTGACATTAGAAGAAGATGGTTTAGACGCAGAACAGCTTGAACAAACACTAGCAGCGAATGACGATATTAAATTCATCTATACAGTACCAAACTTCCATAACCCTACAGGGATTACTTATTCAAGAGAAAAACGTGAAGCAATCTTTGAAGTGGTAAAGAAATACGATGTGGTGTTGATAGAAGATGATCCATACGGTGAATTACGGTGGAATGGTGAAAAATTGCCATACATTGGTGCAGGAAGACTAGATAATTCTGTACTACTTGGATCTTTCTCTAAAATTGTTACACCTGGTATGCGACTTGGGTACCTAGTAACGAAAAACAAAGAGCTAATGCATCATATTAATACAGTAAAACAAGCAACAGACTTGCATACCAATATCTTTTCCCAAATGATTATCTATGATTATTTAGTTAATAATGATTTAGAATCGCATGTAAGAAAAATTATTAACCTTTATGAAACTCAAGCTAATGCCATGCTGAATGCTATGGCAAAATACTTCCCTTCATCAGTGACGTATACGAAACCAGATGGTGGTATGTTCATTTGGGTTACGCTGGAGGAAGGGACTTCAGCACTTGATTTCTTCGAAAAAGCGATGAAGGAAAAAGTAGCCTTCGTACCAGGTGATCCATTCTATACGGATAAAACAAATGTAAATACTTTACGCTTAAACTATACAAACTCTTCACCAGAGATGATTGAAGAGGGAATCAAACGATTGGGGAAAATTTTATATTCACTAGCTGTAGAGAAGCAAATAGTGTGAAGAAGAGCAGACTAAAGTCAAATCATGACTTTGTCTGCTTTTTTTGATTATTAATAAAAGCGTTGTTGATTACAAGGAGGGAAAGCTGATATATCTTGAATCAAATCGAAATCATATTGTTTCATTGCATATTGTGTTTGATACATATATTCCATAACAAGCAACTTTCCATCTGATACACCACATAATATGCCGGATGTCCCTTGACCATTTGCTAAAGATATACCAATTGGCTGCCCCATTAAATACCTGATCTTATATTGCCATTGCATTGTCTTCACTCCCTTACAAGCTAGTTTATGAATTTGATGATTATAGGTGACTGCCTTTAAAATAATTCAAAAACACTCAAAATTAGAGATGTTATTTGTGGAAATCGAGTTGCTCCAAAAGAAATTCGATTGTTCTATTTGAAATAAAAGGGTTTTTTTATCAGCTAATTTTCGGGAGTATGATAAGCTTAGAATTGTTGCAAGATACAAAAATATCATAATTTTATAAGGGGAGCTATATGAAGAAAAAAAGGGGTTTAATTGTCGGGATCATTGTACTTTTATTGATAGCAGCGGGTTCTGTCTTTGGCTTTCAACAATGGAATGAAGCAAAAACACAAGAAAAAAAAGAGCTGGCTGCAAAAGAATGGATTACGGCCATTAAGGAGCAATCCTATGAGAAAATTCCTCAGCTTGTGACAGCAGATTCTCTAACGAAAGCAGGCTACACAGAGGAATCCATCATGGAAAAGTACAAGGCTATATTTGGTGGAATTGGTGTTTCCAATTTGAAGATTGAATATAAAATCAATGCGGAAGATATTTTAGAATATATTGCTACATTTGATACGGTTTTAGGAACAATATCGGAAATACATTATAAAACAAAACTAGTTGAAAGCGGAGAAGACTATAGAGTGGATTGGACTGCGGAATTGATATTCCCGGGCATGCTCTCTGACGATAAAATTCGCTATACAGTGGATGAAGCTGAGCGTGGGGAAATTGTAGATCGAAATGGGTCTTCTTTAGCTTTGAACACGATTACTTATCAAGCCGGTGTTGTACCCAAACAGTTGGGTACAGAGGAAGAAAGAACAGATAAAATTGCTAATATAGCAGAACAGCTTGGTATAACGGTTGAATTTATCGAAGGACAACTGGGACAAAGCTGGGTACAAGACGAACATTTTGTGCCATTAAAAACATTGCCCTATGGAGCAGATACACCCATGATTGAAGGTGTGCAGTATCAACAAGTGGGGACGCGTGCGTATCCTTTAAGAGAGGCAGCAGCCCACATAACTGGCTATGTTGGTGAAGTAAATGCGGAAGATATTGAAAAGGATCCAACCTTACAAGCTGGAGACGTGATTGGCCGTACAGGGTTGGAGCTGGCATTTGAGAAGGAATTACGCGGGCAAAATGGTGGGGAAATCTATATAGAAACAGTAAATGGCGACAAAAGAGCAACCATTCAAAAGATTGAGAAGCAGGATGGACAAACAATTGAAGTGACGATTGATTCAAATTTACAGCAGACAGCATATGATGCACTGGAGAATGCTGTGGGATCAACAGTTGTCATGGAACCGAAATCAGGGGACTTACTTGCACTCGTTAGTAAACCATCCTACAATCCAAATCAATTCGTCGTAGGAATTTCCCAAAGTCAGTATGATGAATATAATAATAATGAAAATAAGCCGTTTATCAGCCGAATTACGACTCGATATGCACCAGGATCTACCTTCAAACCAATTACCGCCTCCATTGGCCTTGAATCAGGTGAAACAACTGTAGATGAAACGCATAAAATAACGGGCTTACAATGGCAAAAGGATAATTCATGGGGGAATTACAGAATTTCACGTGTTTCAGAAACGGCTAGTGTGAATTTAAGGACTGCATTAGTGAAGTCCGATAATATTTATTTTGCCCAAGAAGCTTTAGAAATAGGGGAAGAGACTTTTCGTGAAGGTTTGAATAAGCTTACTTTTGGAGAACCCTATGAATTGCCATTAAGTATGGAACCTGCTCAAATCTCTAATGAAGAGTCATTTGGTTCTGAAATCTTGTTAGCAGATACTGCCTATGGTCAAGGACAGTTGTTAATGTCACCCATTCACATGGTGACTAATTTTACAGTTCTTGCGAATGATGGTGTACTAACGTATCCAAAACTTATTGTCGATTCAGAGACGAAAACAAAAGAAGTCTTTAAAAAAGAAACGATGGAAACAATAAAACCAATGTTAGTTGAAGTAGTCACTGCTCCTGAAGGGACTGCACATGAACTAAATGGCCATGGCAGCATTGCTGCTAAGACTGGTACGGCTGAGTTAAAGAAAGCTCAAGGAGAACGTGGTGTTGAAAACAGTTTAATAACTGTTTTTGATGCAAATGACGCGAGCTACATAGCTGTTTCCATTGTTGAAGACCATAGAAAAGTCGGGAATACGGCGACGCAATTAATTAAACCGGTTATTCAATATCTAGAAATTTTGACGCAGTAATAAGATTGGCAGTTCAAAGTCTTTTTAGTGGACTTTTGAACTGCCATTTTATTTTTTTTTTTTAAACCCTCAAACTTTTTTACCTATCTGGTGCGTCTATATGGTGGAAACGTGTTATTAGCAGAAGAATTAAGGAGAGTTGTTTGGTGTTAAAAAGGGAGCATAGGTGGGAACAAAAGATTGCCGAGTATGTGATGGAAAACAAAGAAAATTTTTATCGGCTTGCATATAGCTATGTGCAAAACCAAGAAGATGCACTTGATATCGTTCAAGATGCCATACATAAAGCAATGCTTTCAAATACCCTTAAAGATGACAAAGCCATAAAGAGTTGGTTTTACAAAATTATTGTGAACACTTCACTAGATCTTTTACGCAGGAGAAAAAAGTTAACAGTTGTAGATGATACAACCCTTCAACATCATTCGCAAGGGGTTAGCGATCATTATGAAAATACTGATCTGCACCGAGCGTTAAATGAATTATCCCCGGATTATCGTAGTGTCATCGTTCTAAGATATTTCGAGGATTTAAAAATTGAGGAAGTGGCAGAAATCCTTGACTTGAATATTAGCACCATCAAAACAAGGATATACAAAGGGTTGAAATTATTGCGTATTCAAATGGAAGACCTAAATATTTGAGGGGGCAAAGCAAAATGAATCATAACAAAATGGATAAATTAATAGAGGAATATAAGGACATACCCATTCCGGCAGAACTAAGCCAGGTAGTAGAGAGTGCTTTACAAAAACAGGGAAAACCGAGAAGAACAAAAACTAAATGGGTTGCAGGGGCAGCAGCGGCTGCAGTCATTTTCACAACAAGCGTTAACTTGAGTCCAGCGCTGGCAAAATCATTAGAGAGTGTCCCGGTAATTGGTAGTGTGGTGAATGTACTAACGGTAAAAGAATACAAAGTCGATAAAGGTAACTATCAAGCGGATATCGAAGTTCCAGTAATTGACCAACTAGATAATAAATCACTAGAACAAATGCTTAATGCTAAATATTTAGAAGAAGGCCAACAGCTTTACGATAATTTTATAAGTGAAATGGAACAACAACAGGCATTTGGTAAGGATGGTCATCTGAGCGTAACTAGTGGATATAACATAAAAATTGAAACAGAGCAATTGCTATCAGTTGGTCGTTATGTAGAGGAAACAGCGGCTTCTTCAATGACAACTATTCAATACGATACAATCGATAAACAAAATAAAATATTAGTGACTCTGCCAAGCCTATTTAACGACAGTAGCTACATAAAAGTTGTTAGCGAAAATATTAAGCAGCAAATGGAACAACAAATGAAGAACGATTCTTCAAAAATGTATTTTATTGATTCTCTAGACGCGCCTGTATCTGATGGCTTTAAAATGATTTCCGAAAACCAGAATTTCTATGTGAATGCTAATCATAAATTAGTAATCGCGTTTAATGAATATGAAGTTTCTCCAGGTTACATGGGAACAGTGGAGTTCATAATTCCAACCGAAGTTATACAAAGTATGCTTGTGAGTAATGAATATATTAAGTAGGAAGAATCGTGGCCCGAAATCCTTTGTGATTTCGGGTTTTTATAATTTGAGAGAAGGAGCCTCATTTTTATGTAATTGGTCTTCAGTTCCAAAACGCTAAATCGCCTATCATGTATACATCATTCATCCCAATAAATGATGAACCCGAAAGCTTATGATATAGTAAACAAAGGGATTTGAATGAAAGGATGTTTTAAGAAATGGCAAAAAGCTTGGTACTCGCCGAAAAACCATCAGTAGCACGTGATATTGCACGTGTATTGAAATGTGATAAAAAAGGAAATGGCTATCTAGAAGGAGCACAATATATCGTAACTTGGGCTCTAGGGCACTTGGTGACACTCGCTGACCCAGAAAGTTATGATGTTAAATATAAAAATTGGAATTTAGAAGACTTACCGATGCTGCCAGAACGGCTAAAACTGACGGTTATAAAACAATCAGGCAAGCAATTTAATGCAGTTAAATCACAGCTTAACAGAAGTGATGTCAATGAAATCATCATAGCAACAGATGCAGGTCGGGAAGGTGAATTAGTTGCACGCTGGGTTATTGATAAGGCAAAAGTAAAAAAGCCGGTCAAACGTTTATGGATTTCTTCTGTAACCGATAAAGCGATAAAAGATGGCTTCCAAAATTTAAAGCCGGGTAAGCAATATGAAAATCTCTATCATGCTGCTGTAGCTCGTTCAGAAGCAGACTGGTATATCGGTTTAAATGCTACTCGTGCTTTGACAACACGTTTTAATGCCCAGCTGAACTGCGGGCGTGTTCAAACACCTACTTTGGCTATGATTGCAGCACGCGAAGATGAAATTAAAAACTTTAAACCGCAAACTTATTACGGGATTGAAGCTCAAACAGATTCCGTTAAACTAACGTGGCAGGATGCAAATGGCAATAGCCGAAGCTTCAACAAAGAAAAGGTTGATGGCATTGTAAAATCACTTGGTCGTCAGGAGGCTAAAGTTGTTTTAATTGATCGGAAGGCAAAGAAATCTTATTCTCCTGCTCTCTATGATTTAACGGAATTACAACGTGATGCCAATAAATTCTTTGGTTATTCTGCTAAGGAAACGTTAAACCTAATGCAAAAATTATATGAACAGCATAAAGTTTTAACATATCCTCGTACGGATTCTAGGTTTTTATCTTCTGATATCGTGAACACATTGCCAGAGCGTTTAAAAGCCTGCGGAATTGGGGAATACCGTTCGTTGGCCAACAAGGTATTGAACAAACCAATTAAGCCGACAAAAGCATTTGTTGATGATAGTAAGGTAAGTGACCACCATGCGATTATTCCAACTGAAGGCTATGTAAACTATTCTGCTTTCTCCGACAAAGAACGTAAAATTTATGATCTAGTCGTTAAACGATTCCTTGCAGTTCTTTTCCCTGTACATGAATACGAGCAATTAACTGTACAAGCTGAAATCGCCGGAGAAAAGTTCATTGCAAAAGGGAAGACAGTACTTCAAGCGGGGTGGAAGGAAGTTTATGAAAATCGCTTTGATGATGATGACGCAACGGATGATGTAAAGGAGCAGCTTCTTCCACGTATTGAAAAAGGGGACGTACTAAAGACGAAGCTAATAGCTCAGACTTCTGGCCAAACTAAACCACCCGCTCGATTTACAGAGGCAACATTATTATCTGCAATGGAAAATCCAACGAAGTATTTGGAAACTGGCGATAAAAAGCTTGCCGATACATTAAAATCTACAGGTGGACTGGGAACAGTTGCAACACGTGCTGATATTATTGAGAAGTTGTTTAACACATTTTTAATTGAAAAACGTGGTGGCAAAGATATTTACATTACTTCTAAGGGGCGTCAATTACTCGATTTAGTTCCCGAAGAATTGCGCTCACCGGCTACAACTGCAGAGTGGGAACAAAAGCTTGAACTGATTGCAAAGGGTAAATTGAAAAAAGATGTGTTTATCAATGAAATGAAAGAGCATACTAAAGAAATCGTTTCAGAAATTAAAGGGAGCGATAAGAAATACAAACACGATAATATCTCAACAAAGACATGCCCGGATTGCGGAAAACCGATGCTTGAGGTAAACGGTAAAAAAGGAAAAATGCTTGTTTGCCAAGACCGTGATTGTGGTCACCGTAAAAATGTCTCTCGTGTGACGAATGCTCGTTGTCCTCAATGTAAGAAAAAACTTGAATTGCGTGGAGAAGGCGAAGGTCAAATCTTCGTTTGTAAATGTGGTTACCGTGAAAAACTATCTGCTTTCGAAGCCCGCCGCAAAAAAGAGGGTGGAGGAAAAGTAGATAAGCGAAGTGTACAAAAATATATGAAGCAACAAGAAAAAGAAGCAGAACCAATTAATAATGCCTTTGCGGATTTATTAAAAGGCTTGAAGTTTGATGATTAGCTCTCCGATCTAGCATTAATTGATTAGCATAAATAAAAACAGTATCTTGGATTTGAAAAAAATTTAAGATACTGTTTTTTTATGTAAGTAAGCGCATCTACCATTAATTTATTGAGTGAATTACTGGAGTTTGGAGATAATAGATTAGGGAAGTAAAAGGGAGAAAATGTTTAATTATAATACACCATTTTTTTGCAAGTATAAAAATTGTGAAAGTTTTGTTGACCAATTGTAAAGAGATTGTAAATTTTATATTTCAATTTTGTAATAACATTTACTTCCTGTGTTGAATTATGAATAATAGTGTCGACGACATCGAAAGGGTGAAACAAATAGATGGATTGGCAGACGATGATTTTCCAATTTCTTGGAGGTCTAGGTTTATTCTTATTTGCAATTAAGTACATGGGGGATGGTCTTCAAAGAGCAGCTGGAGACAGACTCCGCGAAATTTTAGATAGATTTACGACAAACCCGATAATGGGTGTATTAGTCGGGATTATTGTTACAATACTGATTCAATCGAGCTCGGGAACAACAGTTATTACGGTTGGTCTTGTAAGTGCTGGATTCATGACATTACGTCAGGCGATTGGTGTCATTATGGGGGCCAATATTGGTACAACTGTAACGGCATTTATTATTGGGTTTGATGTTGGAGCTTACTCTTATCCAATTATGGCTTTAGGTGCAGTACTACTATTCTTCTTTAAAAAAGATCGAATCCAAAATATTGGACAAATTCTATTTGGATTTGCAGGTCTTTTCATCGGTCTCGAAATGATGGGCGATGGAATGAAACCTTTACGTGATTGGGAAGCATTTATTGATTTAACGGTTAGCTTCAGTGATCATCCAATCTTAGGAGTAGTTGCAGGGACAGTCTTTACCTTGATTGTTCAATCTTCATCTGCAACTGTAGGGATTTTACAAGGACTTTATTCAGAAGGTTTAATTCCACTTGGTGGAGCACTACCAGTTCTATTTGGGGATAATATTGGTACAACCATTACAGCGGTATTGGCGGCATTGGCGGCTTCTGTAGCAGCTCGTCGTGCAGCGGCAGCACACGTAATTTTCAATGTTATAGGTACAATCATCTTCATGATTTTCTTGCCAGTATTTGTAAACTATGTCGAATGGATTTCTGGTGTTCTTGGACTTGAAGAGAAAATGCAAATTGCTTTTGCACACGGCACATTCAATATTATTAATACACTGATTCAATTACCGTTTGTTGGCTTATTAGCCCTTCTGGTAACGAAAATAGTTCCTGGTGAAGATGCTACAGTTGAATACGGAGCGAAATATTTAGATAAAACTTTAATTGGACAATCACCATCGATTGCACTTGGACAAGCAAAAGAAGAAGTGGTTCGAATGGGCGAGTTTTCTGTAAAAGGACTTCAAGAGTCGATGGACTATCTATTTACCGGTGATAATAAGCATGCCAATATGACGGTTCAGCTAGAGGAAGCAATTAATAATCTAGACCGAGTGACAACGGATTACTTAGTTGAATTATCGAAGGAATCCTTATCAGAAAACGATTCTAAATTACATCATTCCCTATTCCAAAATATACGTGATATTGAACGAGTAGGAGATCACTTCGAAAATCTAGTTGAGTTAATTCAAGCAAAGGATTCCAATCGAGTGAAATTTAGTGAGGAAGCAACCGCGGAACTCAAAGAAATGTATGAATTAGTTTTAGATGCGGTAAGCTTATCAGTCCTTTCATTAGATAAACAAAGCAAAGACTTTGCTAGAGAAGTGTTGAGTAAAGAAGACCGTATTGATGAATTAGAAAGAGTTTTACGTAAGCGTCATATTCTTCGTTTAAATAAAGGGGAATGTTCAGGACAAGCAGGTATCATCTATGCAGACATTATTAGTAATTTAGAGCGTGTAGGTGATCATGCAGTAAATATTGCAGAATCAATCTTAGAAGAAAATCATCCGTTGATGTAATTTGAAAATGTGCAAAGAGAAAATCTTTGCACGTTTTTTTATTTGTCGTAAAGATTTTACGGATTTTATTTTATGAAAAAGTAATCAAACTATTTGTAGAAAATTACATATTAAATTAAAATAAGTTATATAATATGATTATTTTCCTATGAATAGGGTGAGTTTTGATGAGAGTATCAGATATTCTTCTAAATAATGGTAATTTTGAGGAACGCAAACGTATATTGCAACGGAAAGAAGCAAATGACGCCTATAAAAAGAATGCGATTTATACACAAGCTAAAAAGAATCCTATGCTCAAAGTGCTTGAAGATTTATTATCAGGAAAAACAGAACAAGAACTGTTTAAAAAGGACAATGGTATATTAAGTGAAGAGAACGAGAAGAGTAACGCTAGCGCACTAAATGAAATGAATGTTGATATTAAATCTCAGGAAGAGACAGATATACTAACACAGCCCTCTGAAACAATACGGCAATCAGAAATTGAACTGGCTAGTGATGAAGAGGAACATGTGAACCGAATTTCTTCTATACAGTTTGAAGATTTCAATTCACCCGAGTGGGTAACTAAAACGGCAATGCCAACAAATTCCCTTACTAGTAGTTTTGAAAGTTTGCTCTTTGAGAAAACGTATACTAAAGCGATTTCAAGCTATACCTATCAAATGCTGATAGCAAAAAACAGTTTCCAGCTAGAGCAACCGAAATTTTCACTTATAGCTTAAGATAGAGTTGTCTCATGAATGTTTGAGGCGACTTTTTTATGTTCAAGCAAGTTGCTTAGATTTATTTTAAATGAAAAAAATCCCAAAAGTTTAGAACCTTTGGGATTTTAGGTTATTTAAGACTTGGTATCCATAAAGAAAGAGCCGGAATATAAGTTAACAGCAGCAATACAATGATGGAAACAATTAGGAATGGCCATAGTGATTTAACTAATGAACCAATCGAAACTTTTGTAATCGATGAAGCAATGAACAATCCTGAGCCTACAGGAGGAGTCAAAATCCCAATTGTTAAGTTAATACAGATAATAATCCCAAAGTGAATAGGATCTACATTGTATGCTGGCAACAAAGGCATAAAGATAGGAACCAAAATAACTAAAGCGGCAATTCCATCCATGAACATCCCGACAAATAGCAAGAAAATATTAACTAATAATAAGAATACGATTGGGCTATCAGACAAACTAACCATCCAAGCAGCAATTTGTTGAGGCACCTGTTCAAAGGATAGCATCCATCCAAAGATATTGGCCATTGCAATCAGAACTGTTATAACGGAAGTTGTGATGACCATTGAAGCAAAAATGCTAGGCAGTTCAGATAATTTTAATTCTCGATACACAAATAACCCGACAACTAGTGCAACAACACTGGCAATTGCAGCAGATTCAGTTGCAGTAAACACCCCACTTAAAATCCCGACAATAATAATTACTGGTACCAAGAGGGCAGGGATTACTTTAATAAAAGAATCTAATTTCTCTTTCATTGAAGTGCGTTCTTGCTTGGGCCATTGTTGTTTCATGCCGATAATCGCAATGATAACCATAAATGAAAAACCTAATAAAATTCCAGGAATAACTCCTGCCACAAACATTTCACCAATAGAAGCTCCAGAGCTAACTCCATAAATGATGAACATCATACTTGGCGGAATAATTGGACCTAAAAGACCCGCTGCAGCTGTGATAGCAGTACTAAATTCCTTTGAATAACCTGATTTCTCCATCTCTGGAACCATTGTACGACTCATCATCGCGATTTGTGCAGTTGCGGAACCGATAATGGCTGCTAGCATCATATTGGCGATGACGTTTACGTAAGCCAGCCCACCTAGGTAATGACCGAAAAATTGTTTCGCCACGTTTACAAGTCGTTTCGTAATCCCACCAGAATTCATTAGCTCACCTGCCAACATAAAGAGTGGAATTGCTAACAATCCGTAGTTCTCCATCCCTGAATATAATCTTTGAGGTACAGTTAATAGTAGCCCCATGTTGTCGGTTGCAAAAATATAAATAACTGTAGTCATTCCCAAAACATAGGCGATCGGAACACCTAACAATAAGAGTACAGCAAAACAAATCAACGCAATTGTCATTGTAAGGATTCCTCCTGTTCACTATCACTAAAATCTATAATTATATTTGCAAGTACGTGAAACACGGAGAAAACAAAACTAACCGGAATACTAAAATAGAAATAGATTTTAGGGATATTCATCGCTGTTGACGTTTGCACCAGTATGCTTGGCATACTAATCCAGACAATCGCGAGATATAAAATGTAGGCGACGAATACTAAAAGAATAATATGGCTTAAGGCTTGTACATATTTTTTATATTTAATAGGAACTAAGTCTGTCAAAATCGTAATAGATGGAGAAGCTTTTTCCTTAAGAGATAAACTTCCTCCAATAAAGGTGATCCAAATTAAACAGAAAATGGCTAACTCATCTGACCAAAATAGGGGAGATTTCAATACATACCGGAAAAATACTCCTGCTGCCAGTGAAACAAGTAATCCGATTGCCAATAGAATGGCTAATAATTTTTCTATACTAAAAACGATATTATTTATTTTTTTTACTATCTTCAAAAGATCACCTTCTAACTTGTAGAGTATGTAAAATTAAGTGCGTTACTAATAATAAGTAAAGGGGACTTTTCTATCTTAATAAGATAAGAGAAAGTCCCGTTTTTATTTATACTTAAGCTAAGAAAAATTTTATTTACTATCAGCAGCTTCGATAAATGATTTGATAATGTCTGATTTATTCGAAAACTCTTCGCGTACTTGATCAGTAACTTCTTGGAATTCTGCAGTGTCAATCTGTTCTAGGACTTCCACACCTGCAGTTTTTAATGTCTCTAGGTTAGAAGCTTCACGTTTGACTGCTTCTTCCACACCCCAATCAACAGCAGTTTTCATCGCTTGTTTTACAATTTCTTGATCTTCAGGTGATAATTCATCGTAAATTTTTTGACTCATGACAATTACTGTAGGGAATGTCATTTGATTTGTAAGTGTTAAATATTTTGCGTTTTCATAGTATTTTTCTGTAACTAATGCATCCAAGTCAATATCAATTCCATCGATAACACCAGTTTGTAGAGAAGTATATACTTCTGTTAAAGGCATTGCTGTAGGGCCAGCTCCAACTTTTTCCCAATAAGATTGCATTGCTGGGCTACCAATGATTCGAATTTTTTTCCCTTTTAAATCAGCAGGTGTTTCAGCAAAGCCATCCTTCATCAGAACATGGCGGTTACCTGCAAATGCAAAGTCAAGTCCAAGCAAACCTTGAGAGCTTAATGATTCCAGCATTTGTTTCGCTTCTTCCGAATCACGCATAGCAACTGCTTCTTCTAGGTTGCTGAATAGATATGGCATAAACCATCCATTTAATGAATCTTCACGTGTACTCATATAGGCATTTGTCATAAATCCAAAATCAATAGCGCCTGTTTCAATTTGCTGAACCATATCTGCTTCCGCCCCAAGTTGAGAAGCAGGGTAGATTTCAACATTTAGTCTTCCGTCTGAAAGATTCGATAATTCTTCCCCAAACTTTTTCGCTGTAGCATTCCAAACGTGAGACTCTTGTACAACGTGAGCAACTTTAAATGTACGTGTATTTCCTTCACTTGAACTATCACTTGAACTATCACTTGAACCACCAGCAGCTGTTGTTGAATCAGTACTTTCAACACATGCACTAAGCACAACGGCTAGAATTGATAGCGTTAACAATAACCAATACTTTTTAACTTTCATAGAATTTCCCCCTCAAATAATCCCTTTATATATTAAGGCTGTTCGTAGCAAGATAACTATATCTATTACAGCGTGTTATAGAATAATAGTTTAGCAAGCATACTTAGTTACCTAAATACCATGAAAAAAGTGTTAAACCCCCGAATTAACTCTTTTGAGATAGTGTTAAAATTATTGTGGAAAAAAGCGTTTTCATTTTCAGATAATCGAAATTATCGTAATAGTGAAATCTATACACTTATAATATAAAAATAGACGCAAAATTGTCAAATAGTTTTTAATAAATAGAATATTAATAATAACCAATGTATTTATGAAACGTTTTTACTCTGGTTATTTCCATATATCAGTAATGACCTTTTCAAAATAAGAAGGGTGGAATTTGGAGATGCTCCCAAATTCTACCCTAGATTTATAGAATAATAATATTGTTATTATTACCGGAACGCAGCTTTAAATTCTCCAGTAATCGTTTGGTAACCATTATTTGATTCATAAGCTTGTTCTTGTTCTAATTCAAAACGATCCATGATTGGAATATCGTTTACTGAGAATAGGTAAGAGTCCTCGGAAGCAACATGTTCATACCAAGCCCAGTTTGGCACTACGAAGTAATCGCCTTTTTTCCAATCAAAACGGACACCGTTAATTACTGAGTAACCAGATCCTTTATGAATGTGGTAAACAGTAGAGTGTGTATGGCGCAGTGCTTTTGTATGGAAATTCTTTGGTAAATGCTGCATTCTAGTACCTAAAGTAGGGTTAGCAGATTTTCCTGTAGATGGATTGATATATTCTACTGCAAATCCGTGATGTGGATCTGGATCAAACTCCATTAAGCCTTTTATTCCTTCCACTGTACGATCCCACTTATAGTTTGCAAGTGGGGCAACAATGTATTTATCATCCCCAACAGGACGGACCATACCACCGCGGTACCGTTTTTCACTGAAATTATCCGGGATATTTGGTTGTTGTAAACCGTCAGCATATGGCTCAAAGAATGTACCACCAATTGAATAGATCGTTGGAATATCTAAAGCATCCATCCAAAGCATAGGTTCTGTTCCTACATGTTCATGACCATGCCATAAGTTTTTTGGCGTGATTAAGAAATCACCTTCCTCCATGAAAATGCGTTCACCTTGAACAATTGTGTAAGCTCCTGTTCCTTCAGAAATGAAACGAAGGGCACTTTGAGAATGGCGATGGGATGGTGCTTTCTCTCCAGGCTGCAGCATTTGAACAGCTGCGTAGATTGTTTGTGTTGTAGATGCCCATCCCCAAGGCTTACGATAAGTTAAACCAGGATTTTGGAAGTAAATGGCACGTCGTTCGCCACCACGTTCAGGCGTGAAGATTTGTGCAGCTTCTCCCATTTTCTTTTTAATCAACTCATCGCTCCAAAGGTAGGCTTCTGCATGGGGTTTTGGTGTATGGTTCATAATTTCGGGAATGGCTTCCCAAAGAGGTCCTAAGTTATATTGTTGAATGTCTTTCGTGTAATCGGTTACAATTGAACTTTTCATAAATTCTTTAACTTCTTGACTTACTTCTGCCATATTGCATTCCCCTTTACAATTAATATTTTATAGTAAGAGGGGAGTAGTGAATCCACTACTCGTGCCCTCCATCCCCTAAGCTTTAAACCGTAGCTACCACTTCAGTAGCTCTTACTCTATTTTCAAGCACGCCAACTTTATCGATTTCAATCGACACAACGTCGCCATCCTTTAAGAATTGTTGGGGTTTCATTGCAAACCCAACACCACCAGGAGTACCTGTTAGTACAACATCACCTGGCTCTAAAGTCATTAGATTTGATAGGAAGGAAACTAGTTTCTTAACATCAAAAACTAGATTTGAAGTATTTGTTTTTTGACGAACTTCACCATTTACTTTCAATACAACATCTAATCCTGATGGATCCTGCAATTCATCGGAAGTCACTAAGTAAGGTCCCATCGGTGCAGTTCCATCAATTGTTTTACCTTGCAACCACTGAAGCGTGCGACGTTGAATATCACGGTATGTTACGTCGTTCGTAATCGTGTATCCTGCAACATAATCAAGTGCCTCTTCCTCAGAAACGTTGCGTGCTTGTTTTCCAATAACAAATGTAAATTCAGCTTCATAGTCTAGTTGATCTGAGATTGGATAGAATGGGATATCATCCTCTGGTCCGATAATTGTGTTCGCAAATTTTGCAAAAATGACAGGATTCGAAGGAAGTTCACGACCCATTTCTAATATGTGCTCACGGTAGTTATGACCGACACAAATAATTTTTCCCGGGTTTTGAACGGGCGCTTCAACCTTCACTTCGTCTATTGTATAAACGCTTTTTTTATCAAAGCTATCCGGATTTGCTAGAATGAAATCGATTGCATTTTGAGCTAACTGAAGAGATTCTTTTCCCCCTTGGTATAATTCGTCTGCCGTTGCAGGGACGAATGCGTGAGCAATTTCTTCATAGCGATATTTACCTTCTGTTTTTAGCTGTGCTTGGTAAGCATAATTTAAGTCGATTACTTTATCTCCAACAATTGCACCTGCTCTTGTATGTCCTGCTGATGTGAAGTTGATAAGTTTCATAATAATCCCCCTAATAATATATTCTCGGATGATGAACAAAGTTCACTATTTATAAAAAGATTAATATCTTCCCGAAAAAATGTCAATGTTATTTATTTTCAGATAACTCGAAATGTACTCAGGAACCTATCTGAAAATCTACTTTTATAGTTAATATAGCTCGTCTGTTTAGAAATCAAGATTTTTATAAGGGGTAGTTAATTTGGATAGCCATAGTACTCTGAAACTTGCCTTGAAATATCTAGTACGAGTTGACCTATTGAATGATCTGCTGTTTTTGGGACAATTTCTGTATAGCCAACAACGGTAATCGCACCTATCAGTTCTTTATTAAAATTTAAAATGGGAACACTGAAGCTCGAAACATGTTCGACTAATGGTTCGATTTTAGTGGCAAAAAATGATTTTTTAGCATTTTCTTTTTCAGTTTCATACATTTGAAGCTCATCATTATTGAGATTTGATACTTCATTTTCCACCCATTCCTTTACTTGTGAGTTTAAAAAAGCAGAATAAATAATTCCGGTTGAAGAGGAAAGGGGTAATGTTGTACCAATTTGTGCCCCTATATTGATGCCGTAATCAGCACTTGAAATATACGTAATGAGTGGTCCGTTTACAGATGGGATGGCAAGTAGGGCGGTCAATTTTGTGTTGTCATTAATTTTTTTTAAGTAAGGAATGACAAGCTCGATAATGGATGATTGACCTAGAGCGACATTTCCCAGCTGGATTAATTTTTGACCTAATGAGTAGGTATTCGTTACTGGATTCCGATGAACCACTCCGAATTCACATAGTGTTGAGAGGTATTTATATAAATTACTCTTGGTCATGGAAGTACTATTTTGAATGTCCGTAAATTTTAAAGGCTCTTTATGTTCAGCTAAAACGTCTAAAATGTTGAGTCCAACTTGTAAAGATTGAATTACAGATACCTTATTTTTTGTTGTCATGATAATCCTCCTAAAAATGCCTAATCAATTGATTCTCTTTATCTCCAATAATCAATAACCAAATAAGCTCTCATTTCAAAATCACGTTTCCTACGTTAGTTCGCTATTATAACAAAATTAAACCTTAACCGAAATTTCTAAATTTTTTAAAATTTTTGTATTGACGTAATGATGAAAAGTGTTATAAATTTCTATTAATGAGAACACGGTTCTCTATTTGTGGAATTAGAATGGAAGAGGGGGAAAAGAATATGCAAAATGTAAGCGATATCATCATTGTGGGTGGAGGAATCGGCGGTTTAGCCACTGCTTTATCAATCTATAAAAATACTGGTAAATCAATTTCTGTTTTTGAGCAAGCACCTGAATTTGGTGAAGTTGGTGCGGGGATTCAATTAGCTCCAAACGCACTAGAGGTATTAGACTATCTTGGGGTTAAAGACGAAATTTTAAAAGTTGCAGTACAACCAAAGCGTTTAGTATTGAAAGATGTCTTTACGGCAAAAGAGGTTGCAACATTAGATTTAGGGGAAGATTTTCAAAAGGAATTCGGCCAGCCTTATGTAGTTTTACATCGTTCAGATTTACATCGCGTTCTGTTTGAAGCATGCAAAAAATTAGAAAACATTCTATTCTTTAACAACCAGGTCATCCAAAGTACAGAGCAAAGCGATGGAACGGTGACAATTACCAATCAAAATGGTGAAAAGTTCACAGCTGAAGCGGTTATTGGGGCAGATGGGTTAAAATCCAAGATCCGTAGCAACTTTGCAGATGATGAGCCAATCAATTCTACATACGTAGCTTACCGTGGCACAATCCCGATTAAGGAAGTATCAGAGGATTTAGATTTAGATGATGTGATTATGTGGATTGGACCAAATCTTCACATGGTACAATATCCTGTTCGCCGTGGCGAACTATATAACCAAGTAGTTGTGTTTAAATCCTATGATGCAACAAAGGAAGATTGGGGTAATCCAGATGAAATGGCGAAACGTTTCGAAGGTGCACATCCAAAAGTCCAAAATGCACTTTCATACATTAATCGCCAATTCCGTTGGCCGATGTTCGACCGATTACCAATCAATAACTGGTCAGAGGGGAACGTTACTCTAATGGGTGATGCTGCACACCCAATGCTACAATACCTCGCACAAGGAGCTGTTCAAGCGTTAGAGGATTCTTATATTCTTGGTGAGCAATTAAAAGAAAATGAATCTTATGAAGAGGCATTCAAAAAATACCAAGAAATACGTATACCACGCTCTGCAATGGTTCAAACAAGTGCACGTAACTGGGGAGAAATCATTCATGCGGAAGATCATCTTCTAATAATGCTGCGAGATGCAATTTTTGAAAAACATCAGCCAAAAGATTTCCATCGCGTAGATTTCTTATATGGTATCTTCAACAAATACAAAGCTGAAAAATTAATTAAAGCTAAGTGACGTTTATGCGGTGATCTTGTACTTTTAGATTGTCGTCAGTAGCTGAAAAAAGCGTTAGAGCATGAAAACTCTAACGCATTTTTAATCCTATCCCTTATATCCAAAAGCACGGGACATTTCTTTATTAATCTCTATGACTTGTTGAACGATTTCCGAGGATTTGTCATTTGGAACTTGCTCTGTGAAGCCGATAATTGTACATGCAGCAACTAAGTCATTTTTATAATCTAAAATTGGCAAGCTTAAGGAAGATACATGCCTTGTCAGCGGCTCTTTTGCAAAGGCAACGTGAGTTTCGCGAATTTCCAGTAACTCTTTCTGAAATTCTTCTACTGGGAAGGCCGAATTCTTCGTTTGTTCTTGATCAATCCAGTTAAACACTTCTTCGCGTTTTGCATAAGCAGCGTGGACTTTCCCGGCAGCAGAAAGAAGAGGGAGTTTCGTACCAATTTGGGCTCCAATATTTAAGCCATAATTGGTATTCCAAATATTCGTTATAACTGGCGTATCATTCAACCAAACAGATAACGAGGATGTCATATTAGTAACATTACTAATTTCCTTAAAGTAAGACGATAGTTTACTTGTAATGTCGTTATTTTTCATCGCAGCATTTCCGTACTCAAGAAATTTGTATCCTAATGAATAGTGACCTTGTTTAGCATCTCTATAAAGAAGATCTAGTTGTGTTAATGTATTTAAATATTTATAGAGATTACTTTTTGATATTCCAGTGAGCTCTTGAATCTCGGTAAATTTTAAAGGGTTGTCATTTTGAGCAACAACATCAATAATATTGACACCGTGAACGAGGGACCCGATGGTTGAAGCTTTGTTCATTTCCATTTTCTATATCCTTTCTAGTTTCAATAATAGGAGAGATATTCTAGAGTTGTATTTTTAGAATTATTAATTATATACTAAAATATACTATTATAGATTATCGGAAAAGTGAAGCAAATTCACTATATTAAGAATTGGAGGAGGTTTTTTTATGGCAACAGCAATTTTAAACGAAAAAGTAGAAGTGTTTAAGACAAGTATTTTGGATATGATAAAGGTACTTGAGGATACCGAGGATTCCGTACTTTATAGGAAGCCTTCTAAGGAAGAATGGTCAGGTATGCAAATCGTTTCCCACGTTCTTGAGGCTGTAGACTTTTGGTTAGTAGACTTGGAAGCATTACTGATTGTTCCAGGTGCAAAGTGGGGTCGAAATCATGAACATGTTCGTCGCTTAGCTGCAGTAAATGAAACGGTTGTATCAAAGCTTAAAAAAGAGAATGCAATTAAAGAATTACAAAATCTAGTGCCAAGAGTTGAAGAAGTTTTAGGGAAAGTGCAAGAAGAGGATTTAGCAAAAACAGCACCAAGCTATAATCCTAATTTTGATGGCAAACCTTTATCCTTCTTAGTCGACCATTTAATTGTTCAGCATGTTGCCGGGCATTATGATCAGCTCGTTCGTCATCTAGAAAAAGTTCAATAAATAGTATCATACGTCTACCTAAGAGCATTTAATGCCTTGGGTGGGCGTTTTTTTTTTTAGATTTGTGTGGTATGCGCGTAAAAGTATTAGAAGCATCAAGAAACTGAACTATGCTAGTGAATTCTATTCCTGTTCTTGATTAGCAACTATTCCAATATACAGAGCTCTTTATGGTATATTGGATAAAAAATCTATCTAAGTTTAGGGGCAATGTGAATAATGGCAAAACAAAAAGGTACGAAAACAAATGCCGTTCGTTTAGTGGAACAACAAAAAATTAACTATAACTTAATAGAATATAGCATCGAAGAATCTCATGTTGACGGAGTGACGGTAGCAAATAAGGTGGGGTATCCGGTCCATCATGTATTTAAAACATTAGTAGCAACAGCTGGTACGGGTAAATTCTTTGTTTTTGTTATTCCTGTAGCGGAAGAACTAAATTTAAAAGCTTGTGCTAAGGTAGCAGGTGAAAAGAAAATCGAAATGCTGCATGTTAAAGACTTATTATCGACAACTGGTTACATTCGGGGTGGCTGTTCTCCTATTGGCATGAAAAAGCTTTTTCCAACTTTTATTGAAGAAACGGCTGCTGACTTGGATTACATTATTGTTAGTGCGGGAAAAATCGGGATGCAAATCCAACTAAATCCAAATGATTTAATTCACGTAACCTCTGGTAAATTCGCAAAGTTGACTGTATGATAGTAAAGGTTTATTCGATTAACTTTGGTAGATTTGTTTTAAGGTGAACATAAAATAAGCCAATGCAATTTTTAGAAAGAAGGCTTTAGAATTGAGAAGAGAGTTAAAATGGAAATGGTTATTCTTCTTTGGCGGATTAGCTGTGATGTCTTTAGGCGTTTCCATGATTATAAAGGGGAAGGCACTTGGGGTAGGGCCCTGGGATGTTCTTCATATTGCATTATTTAAGAATATCGGTTTAACAGTCGGTTCATGGTCTGTTATTACGGGGGTAGTTATTGTAGGATCAACATCTCTTTTATTAAAAGAATGGCCTAGGCTTGCCACTTTGTTTAATATGTTCCTGTGTGGGATGTTCATCGATTTCTACAACTGGCTATTACCGAATTCGTCAGGGGTAATTTTCGACGTCTTTTATTTTGTAATGGGCGTTATTGTCTTAGGTGTCGGTTGTGCCTTATATATTTCACCTAAGCTTGGAGCGGGTCCTCGCGATACGCTAATGATTCTTTTTGCTAAAAAGTTCGGATGTTCTATAGGCAATGCTCGTTTAGCTATGGAAGCCATGATCGCCATAATTGGTTGGTCACTTGGGGGGCCAATTGGTGTTGGAACAATTATTATTGCTCTATTCACCGGCTATATCGTGCAAATTTCATTACCATTTTTCGAAAGAATGCTTAAAGTTAAAATAGATAGTGAAGGTCGAAAAGATGTCCTTTCAGATAAAGATATAGATCATCTCGCAAAAGAAATTTAGCTTTTGCGAGATTTTTTATATTGGATCGTTTCAAAGTGATCAATCACTCTTTAAATTTCTTCATTTCAAAGAAGAAAATAAAATTTTGGATAATGATGACAATTACAATGATGAAGAAAATGCTGAATTTACTGAAGGGAAGTGGCAGCAATAACAGGGCAAGTATTATTGGTAATGCCCATGTTAAGAAGGTATACACTTTTTTTGTAGCGCTCATTGTGACATATTGATACATTTCATCGTCTTCATTATATTCTGGTGGTTTTATAGAAAAGGCATTTATTTTCTTATCCGGGTTCTTTTTATTGTGTCTTTTTACGAAGAAAACAACAGTAAATATGAATGCCACTAAAACGAACCAACTGATTATGCCTACTGGGTGGATTGTATATTCAATAAAATTTTCGGTAATTGTAGCGTTGCTGCGTGTAAAGCCCCAGCCCATGAATAATAGAATGATACAGCTCAAAATATTGAAAATGGGATAAATCATCCGAATGTTCATCTTTCATCCTCCTCAAGCCAAAATATTTGTTCAAGTGGTTCCTTTAATTCCTTTGAAAGCTTCAGTGCAAGAGTAATTGAAGGGGAGAATTCACCTTTTTCAATAAAGGCAATCGTTTGCCTTGTAACGCCTACTAGCTTTCCTAAATCACTTTGAGTGAAGTTGTTTCTTGCGCGCAGCTCCTTAACACGATTTTTTAGCAATATATAGCCTCCCTGTTAAACATACCAAACAAAAAGTTATGTTTACTTAACATATGATACTTTCAATGTAATGTTTACTTAACATTTTGTCAATGATTTCTATAAATTTTTAATCGAATAATTATCTGATAATTCTCGCATATCGAAAAATCTCATGATTATGCTAAAATTTAACTAACTATGATGCAAAGGGAGATGAATCCATGTCTAAAACTTTAGATACATTCCTAAACGAAAATTTAGAAGTCTTACGTGATCAAGGGCTATACAATGAAATTGATGCAGTTGAAGGGGCTAATGGTCCAATCATTCAAGTTAACGGGAAGCAATTAATCAATTTATCTTCAAATAACTATTTAGGCTTAGCAACTAACGAAGAACTAAAACAAATAGCAAAAGATGCAATTGATAAATATGGTGTGGGTGCTGGAGCAGTACGTACAATTAACGGAACGATGGATCTGCATGTAAAATTGGAAGAAAAGTTGGCGGAATTTAAAGGAACAGAGGCGGCGATTTCTTATCAATCCGGCTTTAACTGTAACATGGCTGCCATTTCTGCTGTAATGGATAAAAATGATGCGATTCTTTCGGATCAATTAAATCATGCATCAATTATTGATGGCTGCCGTTTATCAAAAGCGAAAATAATCGCTTATAATCACTCAGATATGGAAGACCTGCGTGCAAAAGCGAAGGAAGCTACTGAGTCTGGCTTATACAATAAAGTAATGGTCATTACAGATGGTGTTTTCTCAATGGATGGAGACATTGCGAAGTTACCTGAAATCGTGGAAATCGCAAAAGAATTTGACTTAATCACTTATGTAGACGATGCCCATGGTTCAGGTGTTACGGGCAAGGGAAAAGGAACAGTGAAGCATTTCGGGCTAGAAAAAGAAATCGACTTCCAAATCGGCACATTGTCTAAAGCGATTGGTGTAGTGGGTGGCTATGTAGCAGGGAAGAAAAATTTAATCGACTGGTTAAAGGTTCGTTCTCGTCCATTCCTATTCTCAACTGCCGTGACACCGGGAGATGTTGCTGCAATTACTCGTGCAATTCAAATGATTATCGATTCAACAGAATTACACGATCAACTATGGGAAAATGGCGATTATCTAAAAGCAGGCTTGAAAAAGCTTGGATTTAACATCGGTGCGTCAGAAACTCCGATTACTCCATGCATTATTGGAGATGAAAAGTTAACGCAAACTTTCTCAAAACGCCTTGTAGAAGAAGGAGTTTACGCAAAAGCAATCGTTTTCCCAACAGTACCAAAAGGAACAGGGCGTGTCCGCAACATGCCAACTGCAGCCCACACAAAAGAAATGCTGGATGACGCTTTGGCAATCTATGAAAAAGTAGGCCGCGAATTAGGTGTAATTCAATAAAGAACGCTCACTCCGAATGCAAATTCATTTTGCGTTCGGAGTTTTTTGTATGTGTACCAGGTACACATACAATTTAAGAACAATTCTGAATTTAATAGTGAGGCACATTTTTTAGGCTGTTGACATAAAGATATGTTAACAAAGCTATGGGAGGATGGCGTCATTTGAGTGCAACAATAACTCATTTTTTCGGGCATGCGTTAACGGGGCAAGGGATAAAGCATGTTTATAATGAAATCATGAACGAAGCGAAAAACGTGTATTTACTAAATGGAGCATATGGCTTTAAGTTGGCTGAATCTTTGAAAAATATCGGTACCTTTTATAGCAGCAAGGGTGTGGACGTCGAATATTTCCATGATCCATTCTTTGAAAATTCGATTGAAGCAATTTTTGTGAAAGAGCCGTACAATATTCTTTTCTTAGAATCAACAAACCTTTTATTTGATTCAGTTGGATCACATGTTCAAGAGATTTCCTTACATGACTGTGTAGATAAGCAGAAGATGATTGAAAGGCATCAAGATTTCTTGAATTTATTTAACAAGAAAGATGATTATTATACGAAATGTTTTCAAGCACTTTCCAACGCACTAAAAATTCATGACGATTGGGAAGTAGAAACTCGTCGATATATGGATTGGAAGGGGTTAGACACTCAAACAGAAGAGCTAATGGTGAAGGTATTTGGTGATAAGAAGCTTGAAAAAAGTGGACAAAAACAACATCGATTACTTGGTACGTTAACTCCTGAGGGTGCACGCGATACCGTTCAAAGCATCACGCAAAATCTTGATAAACGCCTATTTATCAAAGGATATCCAGGCACTGGGAAATCTTCAATGATGAAAAAGTTAGTAGATGCTGCACTAGAACGAGGGTTTGATGCTCAAATGGTATGGTGTGGGCTTGATTCAAATTCCGTAGATATGGTGATTTTACCGGAATTAAAGCTTTGTATCTTTGATAGTACCGAGCCCCATCAATATTTCCCAGAAAAATTAGGGGATGAAATTTTTGATATCGCCAGACTTTGCCATCCCACTGAAGTCGAGGAAGCTAACATAAAAGAAATTGTAACAAATTATCGCTCAACGATGAACGAGGCAATTATGTATGCGAAGAAGTATGCAGAAACAGAAAAAGTGGTACGCCAGCTATTTGACGATGCTATTCTTCTTGAGCAGCTCGAAGAAAAAATGGCTGAGCTGATTTTGGAAATATAAACCTTCCTAAATGGCAACTTATAAATAAGTAAGTTAAGTTTTTCACTAGTAGTCTGATGAGAGTAAATACAATTCAATCATACAGTGCTAAAAATGCTATTCATTCAGTCGAATGAGTAGCATTTTTATTTGAATATACTTTTAATATTGACAATTACGATTATTGTGTGTAGTCTGATTAATCATACATATTTAGTTGGAATTATCTTTTTTATTATCGATAGTTAGGAGAAGTATATGCTGGAGTTTCGAAATATTACAAAAATTTATGAATCTAAAAACAAACAAGTCGTCGGCGTGGATAATGTCTCCTTAAAAATTAATAAAGGTGACATCTTTGGAATAGTTGGCTATTCTGGCGCGGGGAAAAGTTCGTTGCTTCGCTGTGTCAATTTACTGGAAAGACCGACTAGCGGAAAAGTGCTTGTCGATGGAGTTGATTTAACCCAACTTCCGAGTGGTGCTCTACGAACTGCACGATTAAAAATTGGAATGATTTTTCAACATTTCTATTTAATTAGCCAAAAGACAGTTGGAGAAAATATCGCCTTTGCTCTACGTGCAGCAAAAACGCCCAAAAATGAAATTAATAAACGTGTCAAAGAGTTACTTGAAATGGTGGGTTTATCGGATAAGAAAGATGTGTTTCCGGCCCAACTTAGTGGGGGGCAAAAACAACGGGTCGGGATTGCACGTGCCCTTGCAAACAATCCATCAATTTTGCTATGTGACGAGGCAACCTCTGCACTGGATCCAAAGACAACGCTATCGATTTTAAAGTTATTAAAACAAATTAATGAAAAGCTTGGTATTACAATTGTTTTGATTACACATGAAATGAATGTTGTTAAAGAAATATGTAATCGAATGGCGATTATGCAAGATGGGAAAGTGATTGAAGAAGGAGCCGTATATGATATCTTCGCACAACCCATTAAGCCGTTAACCCACGAATTTATTAATAGTGTTGTATCTTTTGAGATTCCTGCTGAAATCTTAAAGGATGTAAAAGGACAAGTACTTAAACTGTTATTTAAAGGTGACGTAGCTGGAGAAGGCGTTATTTCGGATACAATCCAGCAGTTTGATGTAAAAGGTAATTTTTTGCATGGCACAATTGAATATATCCAAGAACGTCCACTTGGTATTTTCATCATGGAGTTACAAGGTGAAAAAACGGCTGTAAATGAAGCGAAAAATTATATGGAACAACGTGGGGCGCTAGTGGAGGTGGTTAAACATGTTTGATTTTCCGTATTTCATAACCATGCTGCCTGATATTTGGAAGGCGTTTAAAGAAACAGTTGTTATGATTGGAATTGCTTTATCCATCTCAATTGTTATCGGTCTACCACTAGGCGTAATGCTATTTGTAACAGATAAAGGCCTATTTTGGGAAAATCGATTTGTGAAAAATATTTTTGGATTTGCTGTGAATTTGGTTCGTTCAATCCCATTTATTATTTTACTCGTTGCATTATTCCCGTTAACTAAAATATTGGTGGGGACAACAATCGGTCCAGTTGCGGCAAGTGTCTCACTTTCAGTTGCTGCGATACCTTATTTTGCAAGATTAGTAGAGTCATCACTGAGAGATATTGATAAGGGTGTCATTGAGGCAACAATTGCCGTTGGTGCTACACCTTGGATGATTATCAAAGATGTGTTACTACCAGAGGCAAAATCAACAATTATTCGAGGGATTACTCTAACGGTTATTAGTTTGGTCGCATACTCTGCCATGGCAGGTACAATTGGCGGGGGCGGTATTGGGGATCTAGCAATTCGCTTTGGCTATTACCGTTATGATAATACAATTATGATTTCGACTGTTGTCATCTTAATTATCTTCGTACAATTGATCCAATTAATTGGCGAACAGTTTGCGAAATCACTAGACAAACGATAGGAGAGAAAAAAATGAAGAAGTATTTAGTAGCATTCCTTACACTGGCATTAGCTGTTGTTTTAGCAGCATGTTCTGGAAATGATGAAAAGGCAACAAATTCATCAAACGAAAGTGATGGCGCAACAGAAGAAAGTAAAGAAATTAAATTAGGGGCAACTGCTGGTCCATACAGCGACATGCTTAAAAAAGCAATCATTCCACAATTAGAGGAAAAAGGCTACACAGTAGAATTAGTTGAATTTAGTGATTACGTACAACCAAATAATGCATTGGATAACGGCGACATTGATGCAAACTTGTTCCAGCATACAATTTATTTAGAAACTTTTGAAGAACAAAATAACATGGATTTAGAAGCTTTAATTACGGTACCAACAGCTCCAATGGGCTTCTTCTCAGAAAAATTTGCATCTGTTGAAGAGATTGAAGACGGTGCAACAGTAGCCATTGCCAATGACCCATCAAATGCAGCACGATCGCTTTTAACTTTACAAGGACAAGGGTTAATTGAAATTGACCCTGAGGCAGATGAATTGACTGCTTCAGAAAAAGATGTCGTAACAAACAACAAAAACTTGGTTTTCCAACCAGTAGAAGCTGGCTCTTTACCACGTCAAATTGAAAACGCCGATCTTGTAGCAGTACCTGGTAACTTTGCTTTAGCTGCGGGCTTAAACTTAATGGATGCCGCTTTCCTAGAAGATATGAATGAAAATTATCGTAACGTTGTAGCGGTAAAAGCAGAAAATAAAGATAGCCAACTTGCAAAAGACCTAATTGAAATCGTTGAATCAGCTGAATATGAAGAAGTCATCGATACAGAATTCCAAGGGTTTAGTAAGCCTGAATGGATGGCAAATCGATAATAAAAAAGCTTCCACATTTGTGGAGGCTTTTTCAATTAGGGTGGAGAGGTTTTACAAAAGAGTCCTTAATGCAAGCAGTGATGCACTAAGGACCCTTTCGTCTAATTTATTTAGTTATTGAGGCAGCTTCACCTTTAAATAAGCCCAATTTTTCAATGCGATCAATAGCTTCTATTAAGCGTTCTTCACTTACTAATAAGCCCACTCGGATGTAGCCTTCGCCATACTCCCCAAAGCCGTTTCCTGCAGCAACAGCGACATTTGCTTCATCTAGCAATAAATCTGCAAATTGCTCGCTTGTATAGCCCTCAGGTACCTTTAACCAGGCAAAGAATGAGCCGCTCGGAGCTTTGACATCCCAGCCGATGCGATGAGCTTCTTCTATTAATACATTGCGTCTCTTTTCATAAATAGATCGTTGTTCCTCCACACAGTCTTGGTCGCCGTTCAAAGCCGCGACTGCTGCATGTTGAATAGCCGGAAAGACACTGCAGAAAAGATGATCCTGAATTAAATTAATGGCTTCTATAATCTCGGCATTTCCAACAGCAAATCCGATACGCCAGCCCGCCATATTATATGTTTTCGATAAAGTATAAAGCTCTACACCGACTTCTTTGGCCCCTTCAGCCTGAAGGAAGCTGACCGGTCGATTCCCGTCAAACCCCAATGCACCATATGCAAAATCATGTACCACTGCTATGTCATGTTCCTTTGCAAATTGCACTGTGTCTTCGAAAAACTCTAATGTAGCTGTGCCTCCTGTTGGATTGTTCGGATAGTTTAGATACATAAGCTTCGCGCTGCTTTTGACTTCATCCGATAATTCTTCATAATCTGGCAAAAATTTATTTTCTTCAAGTAACGGCATCACATCGAAGTGCACATCTCCAAGCACTATACCAGATAAATAATCGGGATATCCTGGGTCAGGAAGAAGCATCGTATCCCCTGGATTCAAAATCGCCATTGGCAGCTCCACCAAACCAATTTTCGATCCTCCCATAATCGCCACTTCGGTATTTGGATCAATGTCCACATTATACTCACGTTTATAGAAATCGGCAGCAGCTTCTTTTAGTTCCTGAATACCGCGAAATGGTGAGTATTTATGTGTTTGTGGATTGGTAGCAGCATCCTGCATGGCTCTTATGATATGTGGAGGTGTGGGGCGATCAGGGTTTCCCTGTCCTAGGTTAATCACATCTCGCCCATCAGCGATTGCTGCATTTACCTTTTGAACGAGAGCAGCAAAGAATTGGGTAGGAAGTTTTTGAAGTTTATTTGATAATTTCATGTTTTTACCTCTTTTTCACTAAAATTTATAGATTTACTTACCATTAGAATCGAAACAAGCTGAACGCTATACCTTGTATAGATTTCAGAATATAATTACAATTGGATATGTAGGAATAATAGTACTTTTACGAGAAAATGTCTAGGGGGTCAGTGAAATGAAAATCGGATGTATCCAGATGAATGTAGGGTTCGGTAAGGTGGACGAAAATTTCGAGCGTGCGGAACAATTAATCCGTGAAGCAGCAAGCGAAGGAGCGGAAATTGTTATCTTACCAGAAATGTGGAATACAGGGTATGCACTTGAAAAACTAGGGGAACTGGCAGACAAAAACGGGGCCCGTTCTCAAGAATTCTTTCAAGGTTTATCGAGTGAACTAGGCATACATATTGTCGGAGGGTCTGTAGCTACAGAAAAAGACGGTAAATTCTACAATACAATGTATGTATATAATAATGAAGGAAAGCTAGTTAGCGAGTATAGTAAAGTTCATTTATTCAGATTAATGAACGAAGATCAGTATTTAGAATCAGGCAACGAAATGAATCGTTTCGCTTTAGGGGAAATCGAAGCAGGAGGGGTAATTTGTTATGATATTCGTTTCCCGGAATGGCTTAGAGCACACGCATTAGCTGGGGCAAATGTGTTATTTGTTTCTGCTCAGTGGCCAACACCGCGTATTGACCACTGGAAAACATTATTACAAGCTCGTGCAATCGAAAATCAATGCTTCGTGATTGCGGTCAACCGCATTTCACGCAAAGTTGAAAACTTCAACGGCCAATCAATGATTATTGAACCTTGGGGTGAAGTACTTTGGACAGGCTCCGAAAATGAAGAACTGGCTGTCATTGATGTTGATTTCTCAAAAGTGGGAGAAATCCGAAGTCGGATTCCAGTCTATGACGATCGTCGCCCGGGTCTTTATGGTGGGGTAGTAGAAGAATAAGGTTTCCTTTTTGGCAATGAATACATTCACACTTTCAATCTCTTAGGTAATTATCGTCGGCATCAAAACTATAAACATACTAATCATTTATAAACATTCTTTGCTTTAAAGGAGTGCTTTTATATGATTAGTATGTTTTTTATTTATGCGGACCTCGATAATATCAAAGCTTCTTTGTTGTTTACTCTGCTTAAAGAAAAGGAATAGATGAGTAGCAAGCAAAAGCAACGTATATGGGTAGGGTATTTTCAAGGGACGTTAGAGTGATGTAGATACTAATAATAGATTGTTTGTTACCAGGGGGAGATACACTTGGAAATGTATGTTGGCATAGCAATTAAATTTTTAGTTGCCCTAGTATGCATAGTGATCGTCATTCGTATTATAGGTCAAAAAGAGTTATCACAAACCACACCAATTGACTTAGTCTTTATGCTAATTTTAGCGGATATTATTGGTGGAATGATTCATGGGAAAGAATTTAACTTTTCACATATTATTTTTTTCGTAATCATTTGGGGATTTTTTATGTGGGGTGCTGAAAGGCTAACGCAAAAGAAAAATTTCGAGCGCTGGATAGATGGAAAGCCCGAGATTATTATAAAAAATGGTACTGTGAATTCACAGTTAATGAAAAAAGAAAACCTAACAATGCAAGAATTAGAAACGCAGTTAAGAAAACAAGGCGTCTTTAATATTCAAGAGGTGAGATTAGGAATTCTTGAAATTGACGGAAGTATTTCAGTCGATTTGTCTAGGAAGGATTGTGAAAGAAATTAAGTTTGAATTCCGCGCGTTTATCGAAATGACTTCGTATTTAATCGAAATAAGTTTACAAATTCTTAACCATTAATCCTGCAACAAATTAAATATTTCACATACAATAATGTCGACTCTCTGGGGCTGTATTGGCTTTGGGGAGTTTTAGTTTTTAAGTTCAGGGGAGCGACTATAAAATAGTAAAATTAAAATTAAAATTAAAATTAAAATTAACATACATATGATTAAGTAAAAGAAAGTTTATAATATAAAGTAATTATTGTTTTGGGGGGATGGAGAATGCCAAATCAAGCCTTAATCATTGTCGACATGAGCAACGATTTTGTTGCAGATAATGGAAGTTTGACGGCGGGGCAACCTGCGCAAGAAGTTGTGCCGTATATTGTCGAGCAGGCGAATGAATTTTTGAAGAATGATCAAGTAGTGGTGGTGGCCATGGATGCACATGAGGAAAATGATGCCCACTTTGAGTTATGGCCTGCCCATAATGTGGCTGGAACTAAGGGACAAGAGCTTTATGGAGATTTGTTAGCTTGGTTTAAGGAACACGAGGCTCATCCGAATGTCATCTACCAACCGAAAACGAACTATAATGCTTTCTTTAATACAAATTTAGCCGAGAAGCTAAAAGATTTAGGTGTTCAAAAAGTTCATGTTGTGGGTGTTTGTACGGACATTTGTGATTTTTTAACGGTGGCAGGAGCGGATGCAGAAGGCTTTACAACAGCCATCCATAAACGCGGCGTTGCAACATTTACCGACTTGGGTGATACATTTATCAATCATATGAAGACTTGTTTCTTTACAGAAATAATTGAATAAGCAGCTTGTAAGGAGTTCTCTAGGGTGATTTCGCTTAAGAGAGCTCTTTTTTATTTATTTGACAAAATTACCTACGTCCTCACTGAAGTATCCAAATAATTCCTCTTGCGGTCTCAATGGTCTCATTTTAAAATGAATAAAAGAACAAACGTTCGCATATAATAATCGTACGAAATGGGAGGTGGAGAAGATGTGTGGGAATGCTCTAAAGATAGATGAATACCGTGGTGCCGATGCTTTTAAAATTTACGATCAAGCACCAAATCGTTCAATTATATGTATTGATATGCGCTGCTTCTTCGCAAGCTGTATGGCGATGCTGGAAAATCTGGATCCACTTAAAGTGCCGATTGCCGTTGTCGGGAATTTTCAGCAAAAGGGAAGCATTGTGCTTGCTGCGTCACCGCCGATGAAAAAACGATTTGGCATCAAAACGGGCTCACGTCTTTTTGAGATTCCTAAACACCACGATATCCGCTTGTTTGAACCAAAAATGGAATTTTTCGTACAAATGTCGATGGCAATTACAGATTTAATTAATCAATTTGTCCCCAAAGAAGCAATACATGTGTATAGCATAGATGAAAGCTTTGTCGATCTCAGTGGGACTGAAAAGCTATGGGGACCTCCTGAAGAAACGGCTAAATTTATTCAAGACAGTATTCTGCGCCAATTCCAAATTCCGAGTGCGGTCGGCATGGGCCCCAATATGCTCATGGCAAAGCTTGCACTTGATTTAGATGCAAAAAAGACTGGCTTTGCGAAATGGACCTATGAAGATGTTCCGAAAAAACTTTGGCCAATTTCGCCCCTATCGGAAATGTGGGGGATTGGCCGGAGAACAGAGCTTTCCTTAAACAATATGGGGATTTTTACAATTGGCGATTTAGCTCACGCTAACTTAAAAACATTAGAAGACCGCTTTGGTATTATGGGCAATCAGCTTTATTATCATGCATGGGGAGTCGATTTGTCGCCACTTGGGGCACCGCTTGCACAAGGACAAATTAGTTTTGGGAAAGGGCAAGTGTTGATGCGCGACTATCGCAGTCGAGAAGAAATCCTTACAGTCATTCTTGAAATGTGTGAAGACATCGGAAGGAGGGCTCGAGAGGCTGGGCAAGCAGGGAGAACCATTACACTTGGCCTTAGCTATAGTAAAGATGCCTTTGGTGGCGGTTTTAATCGAGCCCGAACAATCGATGAACCGACAAACGATACGATGAAAATTTTTAAAGTATGTAAAGAATTGTTTGATGAATATTACGCAGAGCGACCAGCAAGGCAAATTACCATTAGTATATCAAAATTAGAATCGGAACGCTCCATACAGCTTAGTTTGTTTGACAATAGGAAATGGAAAAGGCGAAAGCTTGGGGCGACTATGGACTATTTGCGAGCAAAACATGGCTCAACGGCTGTTTTACGTGCCGTCTCCTATACAGAGGCAGGAACCGCAGTAAGGCGTGCAGAGCTGCTAGGTGGTCATAAGATGTAGCGATTAAATTACGAACGTTTAGGATAAGAGGTGATGAGGATGATTCGAGATCGTGGAAATATTAAATGGAATGCAATGATGCTACCAGAGCATGTGAAGTTGCTGCGAGAGTGGCATGAAAAAGACGATTATGTTGAAAAACCTGAATTAGATGAATGGGCACTGCAGGAATTAAGTGAACAATTACAAATTGCCTTTAAGGATCATACGCAAGTGGAGCTAAAGATTTGGGAAGCTGAACATATTTTTACGGTAACAGGGATTATCTCTAAGCTTGACGATAAGAAAGGGACACTGTATTTGGAAGATGGGCGTAAATTTCCTTATCATTTTATCGTAGGTTTAACCAAATATGAATAACTCGATTTTGATATTTATATGCAACAAATTTGTAATAATTGATCAAAACCCCTGATATTAACAGGTTTTTTGCTGTAATATTAACATGAATTTGGAAGAAAAATGTCACTGGAATGTTTAAGCTTAAACCTCCTGGGAATATAACCAATAAGCTTATCCCAATAAGCAAATAAAATTTTAGGAGGAATTTAGAAATGGCTAACAAACGCAATAATAACGACGAGAATGGGAAAATGACTGTTCAAGAAGCGGGACGCTTGGGTGGAGAAGCTACCTCCAAAAATCATGATCGAGAATTCTATGAAGAGATTGGTCGCAAAGGCGGGGAAGCTACGGCAGAAAGCCACGGCAGAGAGTTCTATGAAGAAATCGGCCGAAAAGGTGGAGAAGCTACGGCAGATACTCACGGCAAAGAATTCTATCAAGAAATTGGTCGCAAGGGCGGAGAAGCTACGGCAGAAAACCACGGCGAGGATTTCTATGAAGAAATTGGCCGAAAAGGCGGAGAAGTCACTCAAAATAACAACAATACAAACAGTAACAATAATGATAACAACAACCGAAACAATGACAGCAAAATGAGCCGTGAAGAAGCAGGCAGAAAAGGCGGCGAAGCCAGTAGAAACAGTCGCAGCCGTAAAAAAAATAATAAATAAACTTTTACTAAACTAGTAATCTCACTATTACCTAAACTTTAGAAATAACCAATGACGAAAAGGGATATTTGAAAGCTAAATTGAGCTTTCGAATATCCCTTTTTACCGCATAAAATGGAAGATTCTCTTTAATATAAAAAAGCTATCACAAGAAATAATTTGAAAAATTTGCTAACTGGGTTGCTTGAAACTTCCCACACATTAAGATATATTGAATCTCGTTGGTGCTTTTGTATGGGATTATTGATTTTTGGAATCCGATAAAAAAGGGGAAATGAGAAACAATATGCAAGACTACTACAATGACGAGTATCTTTATCAATTAATTACTTCTACGATTCAGGCTGTGGGAATGGATAATGAATTGAAGCAGGATGAGTCGGGAATTAACATGACCTATAATTTTATTAGTAATTGTGTGGGCTTCGATGCAAAGCGTTTAGTGGAAGCGTGGATGGAAATAGAAGGCTTCATCCCATTTGAGCAATATGTTAGAACGTTAACAATGCACGAGCTTGGGCATTCGATAGATCGGGAGGCTTTACAGCAATCGCTTGATCGAACACTAGAGATAATGGAAATCAAAGAGAGCAATTCAGAAATAATGCTATATACGAATGAGCACCTCTTGTCCATTATACTTGAGGAGCATGAGATGAATATTACCTTTGAAGAAACTGCCTGGGGAAATGCCAAACAGTTAAATGAAAAAGCCAAATTGGTGGATGAAGTGACATTCGAAATGATTAAAAATCATAGTTTAGCTACATATAAAAATCTGTATGAAGAAGATTTATCGATTTATAGACGAGTAAAGGAAAAAAGCCTGCAATCAGTATAATGTGCGAATAACAGCAATGACTAAATAGGCTCTTTTCGATTTCTTTCCCTCTTATGGCAAGAGTGAAACAAACTAATAATTGATGCATCGCTGATTGTTATGGAATGACAATCAGAGGTGCTTTTTTTATTTGGATGTTAGGGTATATAGAGACTACATAATGAATTTTAGAAGCGAAAAGTGTATTGCAGCTTGAGTTAAATACCTAATTTTAATGACTTGCATATGATAGGAAGGGTAGTTGATAGAAAAGACTAAAAATTAGATATTGTCTTTTATAAAAGAACGAAGTATAATGAAAATCGCTACAAACGTTGATATTACAGTGTTTTTCTGTATTTTCGGAGAGTACATTTGTTTGTGTAGATAAGAGTTTGGAAAATTTTAAAAATTAAACATAAAAACTAAATAGTCAGTTTGCTTTTTTTAACATCAAAGGAGGGTGCGAACATGAAAAAAATTATTGTTACGGGTGCTTTAGGACAGATTGGTTCAGAACTAATTGTAAAATTACGTGATATATATGGTGAGGATAATGTACTTGCTACAGATATTCGTAAACCGGAGGACATTTGCGGACCGTTTGAATTGTTGGATGTAACAGACGCGAAGAAGATGTATGACCTATCCAAGAATTTTGAGGCAGATACAATGATTCATATGGCTGCGCTACTATCAGCAACAGCCGAAAAGAATCCACTATTTGCATGGAATTTAAATATGGGCGGTTTGATGAACGCTCTTGAGGTATCACGCGAGTTGGATTTACAATTCTTCACGCCAAGCTCAATCGGCGCGTTCGGTCCATCAACACCTAAGGACAACACACCTCAGGATACATTACAACGTCCCACTACGATGTATGGTGTCAACAAGGTAGCAGGAGAGCTGTTATGTGATTACTATTTCACTCGTTTTGGTGTAGATACGCGCGGCGTTCGTTTCCCAGGGTTAATCTCATATGCAACCCCTCCTGGTGGTGGCACGACGGACTATGCAGTAGATATTTATTATAAAGCAATAGAGCAGGGTCGTTACACATCGTATATTGCAGAGGGTACCTATATGGACATGATGTATATGCCAGATGCACTAGGGGCTATAGTAAATTTAATGGAGGCAGATGGTTCAAAGCTGAAGCATCGTAATGCCTTTAATATTTCAGCAATGAGCTTTGAGCCTTCGGAGATTGCAGCTGAAATTAAAAAGCATATTCCATCCTTTAAAATGGATTACAACGTAGATTCTGTCCGTCAAGCAATTGCAGACAGCTGGCCAAATTCTATTGATTCTTCAGCAGCTATGGAAGAATGGGGCTTCAAAGCAGAATATGATTTAGGAAAAATGACAGTTGATATGCTTGAGAAGTTAAAAACAAAATTAAATCAAAGAGCGATTTCATAAATCATAGAACTACAAAAAGCGCAATCACCTAGAAATAGGAGGTTGTGCTTTTAATATTGGACTAATGGGGGAGTCCAGAATTTTCCTCAAGCATTATAATGAGGTTGAAAAGGGGTATGGAGAACATGATTAAAGGAATATATGAAGCTCATTTACCGGTAAGTAATTTAGATGTTTCAATCGAGTTCTATAAAAAATTAGGGTTGGAATTGGCCTATCAACAAGAAAAATTAGCATTTTTCTGGATAGTAAAAGGAGAAAGCTGGTTAGGTCTTTGGGAAAGTGAGGAAGCACAACTACCATATCATCCATCTATTCGTCATCTAGCATTTAAGGTAGATAGTGAGGATTTACAGAATTCAAAGAAATGGTTGGAAGAATTAGATATACCGATTCGTACCTCGTTTGGATTTACGGAAGAAAAACAACCGCTTGTACTACCAAATAATCCACATGCACATGGTGCAATTTATTTTTCAGATCCAGATGGAAACTCAATTGAATTGATTTGTCCACTTCGTCTTGATGTGAATGAAGAATTTAAAATGATGACCTTGGAAGAATGGAAAGCAAGATATAAAGGAAAGGCATCACTTGGAAGTCGGTGATGCCTTACTTAATTACTTTACAGCAGCAACCTTCGAGGCGCAAACTAATGCTTCAATTGTAGCCCAATCATCATTTACTAGGCTATCGACAATTTTACTACCAACAATAACCCCGCTACAAAATGAGCCGAAGTCTTTTACATGATTCGAAGTTGAGATACCGAAACCAGCTAAGACAGGTGTGTCTGTATAAGATTGAATTTTATTGAAATGTTCTACTAATTCATTAGCAAAGCTTGAACGAGCACCTGTAATGCCATTTACAGTGACTGCATAGATGAAACCTTCACTTGACTTCGTTAACCGCGCCATTCGCTCAGGAGTACTGGTTAAGGAAACAAGTTGTACAAGCGAAATGCCAGCGTTAGAAAGGGAAGGGTGAACAATTTCGCTTTCCTCCAAAGGCATGTCAGGGATGATTAATCCGCGAATCCCTGCAAGATTTGCGTCGGCAGCAAACTTCTCCACTCCGTAAGCTAAAATTGGATTTAAATAGGTCATGGCAACAAGTGGAACTGTAATATCATCTGCAAAGCTAGTTAAAGTATCAATTACTTTTCGTAGATTCGTTCCGCTTGCTAAAGCGCGTTCACCAGCTCTTTCAATAGTTGGACCGTCTGCAACAGGATCAGTAAATGGAATCCCTACTTCAATTGCAGTAACCCCTAGCTGTTGGAGCTTTAATATTGTAGGCTTTAATTTCTCCAAACCTCCGTCACCGGCCATTATATAAGGAATAAAGGCTTTATCGCCAGAAGAGGTAACTGATAATATAGCTTCTTTTAATTGACTCATCCAAGGTCACCTCCAAGTGCTTCAGAAATAGTGTGCACGTCTTTATCTCCACGACCAGATAAACAAATAACCAAGATGTCATCTGGTGACATTGATTTTGCTAGCTGTGAAGCAAAGAATACGGCATGGGCACTCTCCAGAGCAGGAAGGATTCCTTCTGTTCTGCACAATAATTTCAAGCCTTCAAGTGCCTCCTCATCCGTAACATTGCCGTATGTTGCACGGCCAATATCGTGTAAATAACAATGTTCTGGACCTACGCCTGGATAATCAAGACCAGCTGAGATAGAATGAGCTTCTTGAACAAAGCCATTTTCGTCCTGTAAAAGATACATAAAGGCACCATGCAATACACCAGTTTGACCAACATGAATAGCTGCGGCATGCTTACCAGTCTCAATCCCTTTACCTGCAGCCTCCACCCCATACAATGCGACGTCTTTATCTTCAACAAATGGATAGAACATGCCAATCGAGTTACTGCCTCCACCAATACAGGCAACTACGGCATCTGGTAATCGATTTTCAAGTTCTAAAACCTGAGCACGTGTTTCATCACCTATAACACGTTGGAAATCACGAACGATTGTTGGGAATGGGTGAGGGCCCATTGCAGAGCCTAGAATGTAATGAGTGTCTTCAATATTTGTTACCCAGTGACGTAATGCTTCATTAACAGCATCCTTTAATGTGGCAGAACCTTTATCAACCGCCACGACTTTTGTACCAAGCAGCTCCATACGGAAAACATTTAAAGCCTGTCGCTTAACGTCCTCGGCCCCCATGTAGACGATACATTCCAGGTTCAGGAGGGCACAGGCTGTCGCAGTAGCAACACCATGTTGGCCAGCCCCGGTTTCAGCAACGATTTTTTTCTTGCCCATTCGTTTTGCTAGTAGTGCCTGACCAAGAGCGTTATTAATTTTATGGGCACCTGTATGATTAAGATCCTCACGTTTTAAGTAAATTTTTGCTCCACCGCACTCTTGTGTTAATCGTTCTGCAAAATAAAGAGGGGTTTGTCGGCCGACATAGTTTTTTAAGTAATAGCGAAGTTCTTCTTGGAAAGTTTCGTCATTTTTCACTTTGTCGTAAGCTTCATCTAGTTCTTGCAGAGCTGTCATTAATGTTTCCGGAACAAACTGTCCACCGAAACGCCCAAAACGTCCTTTTACTTCAGTTGTCATCTGATTTCGCTCCTTAACGACTACCTTTAAAAGCGGGTCGTAGTTTTATTTCATAACGCTTGCTGTTGTTGCAGCTTTTATAAATTGTCTAATTAACTCGCTATCCTTCATCCCATTTTTTTCAACGCCACTTGAAACGTCAACCCCAAAAGGCTCTACTTGGGAGATGGAACGAGTGATATTTTCACTATTCAGCCCACCAGCTAAAATCACGCGGTTCTTTGGAATGGAGAGCTGATCCAGCAATGACCAATCAAACACATGGCCACTTCCACCTGCATAGTCTGTACCAGGCGCATCAAAAAGGTAATAATCGACATTATAGAGACGCGCTTTTTCAACATCTTCAAAACTTCGAATCGAAATAGCCTTGATGGAAGGATAGCCTAAATGGGTAATAAATGTAGGGTCCTCGCTTCCATGATATTGAACGTAATCAAGGCCCACTGTTTCAACAGCATCCTGTACTTCTTGCTCGGTTGGATTCACGAAAACACCGACCTTTTTTATGTGGGAAGGAATCAGCTTAGCTAACTCACTCGCTCGTTCAATAGAAATTCGGCGTTTGCTTTTCGCGAACATAAATCCAATCCATGTAGCCCCAGCTTCAACCGCCGCCTGAACATGTTCCTCTTCCCTAAGGCCACAAATTTTTACCTTCACCATGATTACTTCACGTCCTTTACAAGGGAGGGTAAGGGTACCTGCAATGAGAATAGCGCTTGCTCTACATTTTGGCTAACCATTAAGGATTCACCAACTAAAACACCACGTGCTCCAGCTATGGCAACTCGTTCAGCGTCCCTGGCATTCCATATTCCACTTTCACTTATAAAGACGATATCTTCATGTGCATTAATTTTATTTGCTAATTTTTCAGTTTGGATCAGATCTAAATCGAAAGTTTTTAAATCTCGATTATTCACCCCAATGATTTTAGGATGAATAGCTAAAGCACGATCTAACTCTTCTTCGTTATGAACTTCAACTAAAACATCAAGTCCCAGTACACTGGCATATGTGTAAAATGCTTTTAGCAATTCATCCGATAAAGCTGCTACAATTAATAAAATTACTGAAGCACCGGCTGCTTTGGCATAATCAATTTGAACTTCATGGACGATGAAATCCTTATTCAAAATCGGAATATCTACGTTATTTGCAATTGCCACTAAATCCTGATAGGACCCCATGAAAAATTTTTCCTCCGTTAAAACGGAGATACATGCTGCACCAGCCTGCTCATAGCGTTTTGCAAGTTCTACAGGATTTGCCCCTTCGTTGATAATCCCTTTTGAAGGAGAGGCACGTTTCATTTCTGAAATAACTTGGAGCGCATCGGCTTTTCTTAAAGTTTCATATAAGGAAGGGCGGGATTTATGTTCCACCTCAAATGTTGGCTCCTTAGCTAGAAGTGAAGGGATAAGCGTTGCTTTGTGATCTAAAATCTTCTGCAAAATTGTCATTATACGACACGCTCCTTTAGTACGGTTTGACTATATTCAACGACAGCATCAAGCTTTTCTAGTGCTTTTCCAGATAAAATACTCTCTCGGGCTAATACAACACCATCTGCAACAGAAGACACCTTACCGTTAGCAAATAACGCAAGACCAGCGTTTAATAAAACAGCATCAAAATAGGCACTTTGTTTCCCATTCAATAAATCTCTTAAGATAATGGCATTCTCCGCAGGTGTACCTCCGCGTAATGCAGTGACTGGGGCAGGGGTTAAGCCGAGCGCTGCAATATCAACCTGGAAGGACTTAATTTCACCGTTTTCAAGAAGGGCCAAGGTATTATCCTGATCCAGTGAAGCCTCATCCATCCCTTGTGTACCGGAAACAACGACTGATCGTTTGCGACCTAAAATACGAAGGACTTCTGCATAATGACGAACGAATTCAGGTCGATTAATTCCGACAAGTTGAGATGTTAAATGGGCTGGATTTGTTAACGGACCAACCAAGTTAAAAATAGTTGGCTTTCCAATTGCGCGTCGAATTTCTCCAATACGTTTTAATCTTGGATGAACATTTGGTGCATAAAGGAAGGTGATGCCTGTTTGGTTTAATAAATCTACTGAATCCTGGGTCGTGAAATCAGTATGGATTCCTAAAGCTTGTAAAACATCTGAGCTCCCGGAAGCGCTGGAAATTTTACGGTTGCCATGTTTGACAACTGAAACGTCATTCGCTGCCAAAACAAAGGCGGATGTTGTGCTGATGTTGAAGCTTTGTAAACCGTCGCCGCCAGTCCCGCAATTATCAAGATAATTGCCTTCGGGAAGGTCTAATGGAAGGGCATAGGACTTCATGACCGTTGCAAGAGCTGCGATTTCATCCGTCGTTTCACCTTTTTTGCTTAAGGCAATTAATAGCTCGGCAATAGCTTCTTTTGGCGTTTCTTCATTAAATATTAATTCTGCGGCTTGAAGCATTTCTTCATAGGATAAATTTTCATTTTCCTTTACATGCCTTGTGAAAAAGTGGATTGTCATTACTTTTCATCCTCCTGAAATTAGAATTAGCAGGCTAGAATTAGACAATAAAAAAGCCCTCTACAAAAGGAAATTCCCTTTGTAGAGGACGATCGATACCGCGTTGCCACCTCTGTTGAAGCATTTACATACTTCCACCTTGATGTGTTTTCACGATAAGGGGAGTAAACTCCAAAGAACGTAAAAACACTTCCTTGTAACGTAGGAAATACGTCAACTAACGAATGCTAGCTGCTCTCATAAGGCCCATTCACGATTTTGCCCGCACTAGTTTCCACCAACCACTAGCTCTCTAAAGCGTTCAAAACCGTTACTATTCTTATTCATCAATTTGTCTCTGCTATCTCATCTAAACTCTGCTTTGCTCAAACGGTGGTCGTGCTCCCACAACCTGCTACCGTATCCGAACAATTAATTAAATAGAATTGTAGAGGGTATTTTTAATTTTGTCAATGTTTTCTGACAAATTGATGTATTACTAAATAAAAAAACGAGAGCATAAAATGGTGCCTTTATTATAGGAAAGGTTCCTTATAATAAAAAACGCATTTTGCTCTCGGCTTTATGATTAGATTAAATCTTTAAAGTTTAATCGTTTATTTAATAGATGCATAATTGGCACACCAATTGCTAACACGACGAATTCACCGATTGCACAAGTAACCCATGTCCAAAGGAAAGGTAGTTCAAGTGCCAGATTTAATTCAAACGCGATAATGAACATTGTACACGTGAAAAGAAAAGTGTTAATGATTAATCGCAGCAATGTGTTTTTTACAAACTTACAAATCAAAATAAAGATTGCAAGTGTAATAATCGAGTGGCCAACCCCGAATACTAAATCATAGACTCCTAGTGGTGAGAAGAGGTTGGAGATAAATACACCAATGACAATTCCTAACATATAGCGTGGATTAAACGCTACTAGGTGATTAAACATCTCAGATACACGGAATTGAATCTCCGTAAATCCAAACGGTGCAACTAACATGGTAACAGCAATATAAAGAGCTGCAATAATCCCTGTCGTTGCCAAAAATTTTACTTTCATATTCATTTCTCCTTAGTTTTTTTTCGTGGGATGGTCTCGAACCACGTGAAAAGCACACAGAGAAATATATTATTATAATTTCGTAGGAATGTCAAATTATTATTAAATGGTGTTAGATAAAAGAATAGTTAGTTTGAAAGGATATGAAGAATGTCGAAAAGTTGTCACAGATTTTATGTTTTATTAATATAATATTTTTCTGGTCCGAAAGTTGTACTTTAGCGGTTTAAAGTGGCGAATTACTTTGGTGGGAGAAGTATTTTGGAATTATTGATTTCAGAACATTCTAAATGTTATTGACTATTAAAATGGTTCGATGTAATATAATCGACAAACTCGAATTTTTTGAATAGTAAAATAGAATGATATATTTATTCAAAAAGAGTCAGGTAAGTTAAGAGAAGAATTAGGGGGAACCAACATGAAAAATAGTACGAAAAAAATTTCGTTCTTACTATTTGGACTGGTGCTTTTATTAGCCGCTTGTGGTGGTAGTGAAACATCTACCGAATCTACAGGAGATACTAGTACTGGAACAACTGAAGAAGGAAAAACATTCAAAGTAGGAATTACACAAATCGTAGAGCATCCATCATTAGATGCGGCAACTGAAGGTTTTAAAGCAGCATTGGAAGAGGCTGGTTTAGAAGTTGAATTTGTCGAGGAAAATGCCCAAAACGATCAAAGTATGAACACAACAATTGCCCAAAACTTAGTGAATGAAGGTGTTGATTTAATTTTTGCAAATTCAACTCCATCAGCCCAAGCAGTTAAAGGGGCAACATCAGATATTCCAATTCTTTTCACATCTGTTACAGATGCAGTAGGTGCAGAGCTAATCGACTCCATGGAAGCACCAGGTGGAAATGTTACAGGTACGGTTGACTTGCATCCAGATACAATTGCAAATACAGTCACATTTTTAAAAGACGAATTAGGTGCGAAAAAAGTCGGGACAGTATATAACACTGGTGAGCAAAACTCTGTTGCACAAATTGAACAAGTTAAAGGGTTATTGGAAGAGGCTGGTCTTGAATTAGTAGAAGCAGCTGTTTCTACATCAGCAGAGGTAAAACAAGCAACAGAATCATTACTTGGTAAAGTGGATTCGCTTTATATCATTACTGATAACACAGTTGTATCTGCGCTAGAATCAGTAATTGAAGTAGCAAGCGCTAACCAACTTCCTTTAATGGTAGGGGAGCTAGATTCAGTTGAACGTGGCGGATTAGGTGCCTACGGATTTGAATACTATGATATCGGCTATGAAGCTGGGGAAATGGCAGTGAAAATTTTAAATGGAGAAGCTACACCTTCTGAAATTCCATCTGCATATCCTGCAAACCTAAAATTACTTATTAATAAAGGTGCTGCCGATACTTTAGGTCTTGAAATCGGTGAATCCTGGAACGCGGAAGTATACGAATAAATTAGAAGTTAGTTAGGAGATGATTCAATATGTTTACAGCGATGTTCGGTTCAGTTGAGCAAGGAATCATCTATGCAATTATGGCACTCGGAGTGTATCTGACATTCCGAGTGTTGGATTTTCCGGATTTAACGGTTGATGGAAGCTTCGTTACTGGGGCAGCTACTGCAGCAATGATGATTGCACTGGGCTACCACCCGATACTAGCTACATTAATGGCAATTGTTGCTGGATTTATTGCAGGATGTATGACAGGTCTATTACACACAAAAGGAAAGATAAATCCATTACTTTCAGGGATTTTAATGATGATTGCGTTATATTCTATCAATCTTCGTATTATGGGATTATCTGCAGAAAATGCAATTGTGAAACCCAATATTCCACTGATAAATGCTGATACAATTTTTTCACAGTTTAATAGTTTTTGGAGTAATTTGGGGATTGATGCAGCTCTAACAAACTTTATAAAAAATACGTTAGGCTTTCAATCAGCTCCATCCACTTGGGGTACCATTTTAGTAGTGTTGATTATTACACTCATCATCAAGTTTATTGCAGATTGGTTCTTAAAAACGGAAGTGGGGCTTGCAATTCGTGCAACAGGCGATAATAAACGAATGATTCGTAGCTTCTCGGCGAACACGGATGGCCTAATTGTATTAGGACTGGGTCTTTCTAATGCCTTAGTTGCATTTTCTGGAGCTTTAATCGCTCAATATTCAAAATTTGCTGATGCAAATATGGGGATTGGGATGATTGTAATTGGTCTTGCATCGGTAATTATCGGGGAAGCCATCTTTGGAACAAAGACAATCTTCCGTACGACACTGGCAGTTGTTGCCGGGGCAATTATTTATCGAATCATTTATGCCGTTGCATTACGTATCGACTGGTTAGACACTTCAGATATGAAGTTAATTACCGCGATTATCGTTATATTAGCATTAGTCATCCCACAAATGGTAGATAAGCGACGCGAGAAAAAACGAAAAGAAAAAAGGCGGATTGAGCGTCTCAATCAGCAAACAGAAATGATGCAAGGAGGGAATCACCTTGCTTAAATTAGAGGGCATCAATAAGATTTTTAATGAAGGCACTCCTGATGAAAAAATCGCCTTAGATAATATTAATCTACATTTAGCACCGGGAGATTTTGTAACTATAATCGGAAGTAATGGTGCTGGAAAATCGACAATGATGAATATGATTTCCGGCGCCTTAACACCTGACTTTGGGGCTGTAACCATTGAAGGGAAAGAAGTAACGAAATTACCGGAATATAAACGTTCTCAATACATCGGTCGAGTCTTCCAAGATCCAATGGCAGGTACTGCACCGTCGATGACAATCGAGGAGAATTTGGCTATAGCGTATTCGCGTAATGCGAAACGGACTTTTAGAAAAGGGGTAAGCCGTACTCGACGCGATTTCTTTAAGTCGTCACTAGAGAAATTGGGGCTAGGGCTTGAAAACCGCTTTAATGCGAAGGTGGGCATGCTTTCAGGTGGAGAGCGCCAAGCGTTATCACTGTTGATGGCAACCTTCACAAAGCCGTCAATTTTATTATTGGATGAACATACAGCTGCCCTCGATCCATCGCGTGCGGAGTTAATCACTCGATTGACAAAGCAATTGGTAGAAGAGGGCAACTTAACAACCTTAATGGTGACGCACAATATGCAGCAAGCAATCGATCTTGGCAACCGATTGATCATGATGGATAAAGGACAAATCATTTTATCGATTGATGAAGCGAAAAAACCAACACTAACAATCCCAGACTTAATGTCGGAATTCGAAAACATCCGCGGAGAAAAAATGAACTCAGACCGGGCGTTACTGGGGAGCTAGAGGTTAGTAGGAGTAGTGAAAAATAAAATTTTCAGAGGAGATTCTTTGCGAAAAGCGAAGTTTCTTCTCTTTTTTTATGCTGAAAAAATGAATTTAAGTGAAAGAGGTTTTTAGGGGCTTTTGCAAGATCAATGGTTTGTCTCTAAAATGAATTTAAGGAGGGAAGTGAATGGAAATTCTTAAAAGACAAAAATCTAGCAAACTTATAAATCTAGAAGCTTTACTGCGGAGGTTACCTGAAAATGAACAAGCCGATTATAGTTTTTATATGGAGCAGTACATTGTGCAAAGGAAAGGATATGATGGGGAACTCTGGGTAGATCAGTTGTGGAATGAACTAACTATTCCGTGTCGCTACAATCTCTTTCATAGCTATGAAACCATTAATAGCGCAGGTTACTCCCATCAAATTGACACACTCCTTTTGACCCCACATTTCATTTGGCTAATCGAAATAAAGAACATCGGTTGACGTCTAGATATCGATGAGTCGAAACACCAACTAATTCGAACAAACCAGGAAGGATTAATAGAATCATTCAGAAACCCAGTAAACCAAATTAAACGCCACGCTGAATTTATTTCTAGGAAGTTTCGTGATATAAAAATCAATTTGCCAGTTGAAACTTCTATAATTATCGTGAGTGATTACACAATCATTGGAGCAATTCCAAAGGGTCATTCCATTTTCCACGCAAGCGGCTTACAAACCGAACTCGAGAAATTATTCAATAAACATCGAGAACCAAACATATCCCTTAACCAATTTGAAATGCTTAAAACAGATTTAATGAACCACCATCAGCGAAAAGATTGGAAAGCTAAAGTGAATCCTACAAAGCTACGTAAAGGTGTGCTCTGTAAGAAGTGTGACTATAAAAATGTAATGAGATTTGAATACGGGAGCTTTAAATGTGAGAGATGCGGTATGAAAAACAAGGATGCTCATCTTGAAGCTCTATCCGACTACCGCTATTTAATAAGTGAATGGATTACGAATCGGGAGTTAAGGGAGTTTTTGGGGATTGATTCACAATTTGCTGCACATCGAATTTTAAAGAAATTAGATTGGGAGTATATAGGGACTTATAAAAATAGAAAATATAAAATTCCTGATTTTGTAGAAGAAGTTGTTGTTAGGAGGAGAACGTAGGAAGAAGGAGCCGCAAGAACGTGGAGCGAAGTCGCAAGTAAACAGAGTGAAACCGCAAGTAAAAAAGAAACTCGCAAGTAAAAGAGCAAAAGTCGCAAGTAAGTAAAGTGAAGTCGCAGGTAAACAGAGTAAACCCGCAAGTAAAAAGAAACTCGCAAGTAAAAGAGCAAAAGTCGCAAGTAAGTGGAGCGAAGTCGCAAGTAAACAGAGTAAACTCGCAAGTAAACAGAGTAAACTCGCAAGTAAAAGAGCAAAAGTCGCAAGTAAGCTAAGAGAAGTCGCAAGTAAACAGAGTAAACCCGCAAGTAAAAAAGAAACTCGCAAGTAATGGAGCAAAAGTCGCAAGTAAGTAGAGCGAAATCGCAAGTAAAAGAGTAAAAGTCACAAGTAAAATTCATTCATCAGCACAAAACCGTCAGCGCCACCCCAAACAAAAAAACACCCGAATCATAAAAATCCGAGTGTTCTCCAATTCAATCTACTAAACCAGCAATCCAAAGAGTTGACTATCTTTATTGACTTCGGTGAATTCGAAGCCGTTGATGCGCATCCGGTTGACAAGGCCTTGGTAGTCTTCAGGGTGAGTGACTTCGATACCAACTAGGGCAGGGCCGCTTTCTTTGTTATTTTTCTTTGTATATTCGAAAGTCGTAATGTCATCGTTTGGCCCTAGCACTACTGTTAAGAATTGACGTAGGGCGCCAGCACGTTGAGGGAAGTTGACGATAAAGTAATAAAGCAGTCCCTCATACAACAAAGATTTCTCTTTGATTTCCTGCATTCGGCTGATGTCATTGTTGCCGCCAGTGATCACCACAACTACTGATTTTCCAACGATTTCTTCAGCATAGAAATCAAGTGCAGAAACGGGAAGTGCACCAGAAGGCTCAGCTACAATCGCATGCTTATTATACAAATCCAAAATTGTTGTACTTACTTTTCCTTCAGGAACAACGACAATATCGTCTAAATAATTGTTGCAAATTTCATAGGTTTTTGTACCAACGCATTGGACAGCGGTACCGTCACAGAACTTATCGATTTTCGCCAGAGTAGTGGGACCACCGTTATCAAAGGCCGCTTTCATGCTAGCCGCACCTGCTGGCTCAACCCCGATTACCTTGCTGTTTGGTGATATATTTTTTATATAAGATGAGATACCGGCCATCAAACCGCCACCTCCAATACCTCCGAAAATGTAATCAAGCGGTTCCTCGATATCGTTTAATACTTCAACTGCAACAGTGCCTTGTCCGGCGATAATGTCTAGATCGTCGAAAGGATGGATGAAAATCATATTATGCTCCGAGCTATATTCCTTTGCTGCAGTGGCAGAATCATCGAATGTATCGCCTTCTAAAATGATTTCGATATTATTGCGACCAAACATGCGGACTTGATCAATTTTTTGCTTTGGCGTCGTTAATGGCATGAAAATTCTACCTTTAATGTTTAAGTGTGCACAGGCAAATGCCACGCCTTGTGCATGGTTACCTGCACTGGCACAAACAACGCCACTTTTGCGGGCAGCTTCTTCGATTTTTTTGATTTTATAGAATGCCCCGCGTAATTTGAAGGATCGAACGTGTTGGAGATCCTCACGTTTAATGTAAATATTGGCTTTGTATTTTTCAGATAAATACTCATTCTTTTGAAGTGGGGTATGTAATACGACATCCTTTAAATGTTGATGTGCGATTAACACGTTTTCCACAGCGATACTTTTTGAATTAACAACTTCCATCGTTTTGTTACCTCCGTTTTCAATCAACCATTGACTCATTTTATCACAAAATGACACGTTTTTTATGAATTATTTTTTAATTCAAAAAATTCAGCTTTAAACAGCTTCATGGCGGTATAAAATAGAAATCAAACGAAAAAAGGACCGGCATCAGCCAGTCCTAGAGAATTAGAATATTAAGTGTGCAAGAAGTGCAATGATTGGAATCGAGATAAGTGTACGGATTAAGAAAATCAAGAACAGATCCCAAATTTTAAGTGGTAGCTTTGTTCCTAAAATTAATCCACCGACCTCAGACATGTAGATTAATTGTGTTACAGATACTGTGGCAATGAAGAAACGAGTTAACTCGGATTCAATGCCCGCACCTAAAATAGAAGGTAATAACATATCGGCGAAACCAACAATCATTGTTTGAGCTGCTTCGTCAGCAAAAGGAATTTGCAGTAAAGCTAGGATCGGCTCAAATGGCATACCTAAAATTTTAAAGAAGCTTGTGTACTCAGCAAGAACTAATGCAATTGTACCGAAAGCCATAATAACCGGTGTAATCGCGAACCACATTTCCAGAACGTTTTTAAAGCCAGAACCAATTACTCTTCCTAAATTTTTGTTGTTATCAGCCTTAGATAAAGCGCTGTTTAAACCGAATGAAAAAGAGTTAAAACCTTCTGGTACGATTTCGCTGCTTTCCAGTGGAGTGGAGCCATTGAAATTCGTATCAGGTTTGCCACGCAATGGGAAGATACGGGGCATAATGAGCGCAAGAATAATTGAAACTAAAATTACCGAACCATAAAATTGTAAGAAATAGTTGTTTAAACTTACTGTATCAAGCACTACGAAACAGAAAGTAATCGAAACAACAGAGAATGTTGTGGCAATCGTAGCAGCTTCTCGAGCAGTATAATTACCTTCCTCATATTGTCTGCTTGTTAATAGAACACCGATTGTTCCGTCTCCCACGAAAGAAGCCAAACAGTCAATTGCTGAACGTCCAGGAATTTTAAATAGTGGACGCATTATTTTAACCATCATGGATCCGAAGAATTCCAGTAAACCAAAGTCTGTTAATAAAGGTAGCAGTAACCCTGCAAACAAGAACAATGAGAACATCATTGTTACTAAACCGCCGTCAGGAGTGATTAATAATCCGGTAGTAATATCACTTGTAAAGCTTTCTGGTCCGACCTGGAATAAATACATACTCGCAAAAATCACAGCTAAAATACGCATAGTTGTCCAGAACCAATTCACACGGAATAAAGAATCCAGTAAAGTTCTTTCGTCTGTCTCTGGTACGAATTTAATAATTAATGCACCAACAGCAGCGATGATAAAGACGATATAGGCAAACCAGTGAATAAAGCCTGTAACATTAGCAGAAAGTGTATTGGCAAGTATAGCGATGGGTACTTTTAAACCGTCTTCAGTATTAATTGGAGTAATGAATAAGATAATTCCAACTAAAGAAAGAAAGATAAAAAGAAACCATGTATATGTACTAAATTTTTTTGTCATATGTTGTCCCTCTTTTATATGATGTTTTGGTATTGAATATTTATACACTATATAGTTTTTATATACACGTGTAAATAAGTTTAATAAAGTTCTATAATTCTGAAAATACTAGGCAGATTGAGACTTTGAAAAGGAAAGTGTCGACAAACTTTTCGTTAATTTCTGAATAATGACAATCTAATGAAAGTATACTATAAACTGCAAAAAAAAGGGAGTAGGATTTCAATTCCTACTCCAAAAAATTACAAAATATCCTGGTTAATTACATAAAATCGCTCGTAATGTAACCAACTATCACTCATCGGTCGGCCATCATCAGTACGCTTCGCATTTTCTTCAATCATCCATGCAGTTTGGGAAGCATGTGCCTGTAATGCTTTTACCTTTTCAAGCTTAACGCTGCTCACGTCAATTTGAAGAGTTGGTTCCCCTTTTTCGGCAATGGTGTTGTTGGCAAAGCCCACAGCATAAATTGTTGGGCGATTTTCTTTTGGCATACGACGTACCGTTTCAAATACTGCTCGCGCTGTTGCTTCATGATCTGGATGTACTGCATATCCAGGTAGGAAGGTGATGATTAATGAAGGATTGAGCTCATCGATTAACCCTTTCACTAAGCTGACCATTTTTTCATCATCTTCGAATTCCACGGTTTTATCGCGTAATCCCATCATTCTTAGATCCTCAATGCCCATAACTTCACAGGCAGCCTTTAGCTCTTCGCGGCGAATCTCCGGTAAAGATTCACGAGTTGCAAATGGAGGGTTGCCAAGATTGCGTCCCATTTCACCTAAAGTTAAGCATGCATATGTAACAGGGACACCCATATTACGGTACATTCTAATTGTTCCGGCAGATGAGAAAGCTTCATCGTCTGGATGAGGGAAGACTACTAAAATTTGACGTTGTGGTTGTAATGACATGTAAAATCCACTCCTTAATAAGAAAATGGTGTTTCACTAATTTCTAGTGCAACAGCAAGTTTCCCTGTAAAGTCTAATCCAGCCATCAATAGTCGGCCTTTTTCATCTAATTCATAATGGGTAATACCCTGTGCATAAACCCAGCCATGGTCCATTTTTAAACCTACACGGTGAGGGGTATCGTTTATTATTTTAGCAAGTTCATAACGAATTCTAGCATTTCGGATAAATGCCCCTGCATTAAATACTCTTTCATCAAAATGGGAGGCATAGGCTCCATTTGTAGTTTCTAGATGAATATAAACATCTTTATTTGCAAAAGAATTAAGCAATTCTTGGAGCTCGTCAATTTGTACTTCCTTCATCTTAATTCTCCTTTCACATCTAATAGTCTAATTATAGTCAATTTGGCAAATGAATGAAAGTACCAGGCCCTTAAACAATTTCGAATATTTCGAATCGTTTTAGGACCTGGTACATAAACAGTTTAGACTTCTTTAATTGTAACTTCTGGTGCACCTAGACGAGGTTTTGCACCGTGATAAACGGGGCCGACGAATTGGTTTAATTTCCACCCGTGTTTAATTCCTGCTGCTACAAATTCTTTTGCTTCAAAGACTGAATCTTTAACAGATAGTCCGTTTGCTAGGTTAGCAGTGACACTAGCAGCAAATGTACAACCAGCACCGTGGTTGTATGTAGTTTCTACTTTTGGTGTTTCAAGTAAATAGAATTTTTCGCCATCGTAGAATAAATCGACAGCTTTTTCAGTATCTAGTGCACGACCACCTTTAATGATTACATTCTTTGCACCTAGAGCTTTAATTTTTTCAGCGGCTGCTTTCATTTCTTCGATTGTTTTTGGAGTACCTGTTCCAGCTAATTGTCCAGCCTCGAAAAGGTTGGGTGTTGTTACAAGAGCATTTGGCAATAGATATTGAATCATAGCATCCACTGTACCTGGGTTTAAAACTTCATCTTCCCCTTTACATACCATAACCGGGTCAATAACAACATTTTTTACGCCAGATGCACTAATTGCTTCACCAGTCGTTTGAATAACTTCTTCTGTAGATAACATACCTGTTTTTAAAGCATCGATTCCAGTGGAGAATGCCGTCTTTAATTGGGCTTGCAGGACATCGATTGGTAATGTATAAACGCCGTGATTCCAGTTATTATCAGGATCCATCGTAGCGATAACAGTAACGGCCGCCATCCCGTAAGTATCATGTTCTTCAAAAGCTTTTAAATCTGCTTCTAATCCTGCACCACCTGAAGCGTCGGAACCTGCTATAGTTAAAGTTTTTTTCAATGCCATAATCGTTTACTCCTTCACCTACATAATAAAATTAATGTTCTAAAGTATAGTATAATTCTGACTATATAAAAATAGCCAGTTCATATAAAAAATATAAGGTCAGTAAAGATTTAGTATAGTATGAACTGAAATTAAATCGAAATCAACTAATTGACTTTGGAAAGCCACTAGCATGGGTTTTCACAAATTTGGTAGATTTCGAAAAGAATCTCCTATTGAAACGGGAACCTTGATAAAGTAGTTTTAAAAGGAGGTGTGTTTTATGAAGAAAATAGTTAATAACGATTGGGAAGAAATTTTGGCTCCGGAATTTGAAAAAGCCTATTATACTGAATTGAGAAAATTTATAGAAGAGCAATATAGCCTTTCAACAGTTTATCCACCTAAAGAAGAAGTCATGAGTGCATTTTACGCTGTTGCCTATAAAGATGTGAAAGTTGTGATTTTAGGACAAGATCCATATCACGGCCCTGCTCAAGCTCACGGAATGTCTTTTTCTGTGAAGAAAGGTGTCCCCAAACCACCGAGCTTACGAAATATTTTTAAAGAGCTGGAGAGCGATTTAGGATGTAGAATACCAGAGGACGGTTATTTAATGAATTGGGCACATCAGGGGGTCTTCTTATTAAATACAGTATTAACTGTTCGGCAAGGTGAGGCAAACTCACATAAAGGGCGAGGCTGGGAACAATTCACGGATTTTGTTATCGAAAATTTAGCAAGAAGAGAAGAACCTATTATATTTGTTCTCTGGGGAAAGCCGGCACAAACAAAACGAACAATTATTGAAAAGTATGGTGATCACCATTTTGTTTTACAGGCACCACATCCAAGTCCGTTAAGTGCCCATCGAGGTTTTTTTGGCAGTAAACCTTTCTCAAAAATTAATAATAAGTTAATTGAATGGGGCCAAGTACCAATTGATTGGTGTTTGGAGGATTAGAGTGGTACTGAGTAGTCGTCCAAAACAAAAGAGAAGTTGCTCATAAGTGACAAAGCCGCTCGAAAGGCAGCGAACAGCTCTTAAAGAAACGAAGGTAGCTCACTACAAAAGAAACTCAATCGTTATGAACCATAGAGCTCCGACTCACATAGCTTTTCACAGTATTTGAAATCTGTTAAATTGGAATAGAAAGTAGGGAAGTGGTTATGAAAGTAAACTGTTTTAAATGCCGGTATTTTCGTGTGACATGGGACGCCCGTAATCCTCGCTCTTGCACAGCTTATAACTTTAAAACAAAGCAGCTTCCTTCAGTAGTAGTAAAACAATCTTCTGGTCTGGACTGCATGCAGTTTTCACCTAAACAAACAGTAGGGGAGCCCTAGAGAATGATTTCATATCAAGCGTTGTTACTAGAAATTGAGCAGCTTGTAGCCGGTACTAAAAATAGTACGGACGAACAGTATATTCGTGAACAATTAAGTGCCATTCGAGCATTATGCAATGTTGGATTATCTAATGGCAATCAAAATTCAACAACAAAAGTACAAGCCTATACGTCAGCTTTGATTACGCAACCATTACAAAGCTTTCAATCAAACCCAATCTCGACGCAATCACCTAATATTGTTCAAAATTCCAATACTCTTAATGGTGGGAAGCTGAAAGAAGATGATGCGAATGGTGAATCCATTTTCGACTTTTAAATGTGGGGAAGTTCAAGGTTAAAAAATTACCCTACCAATCACCATACAGTCGGAGCCGGTTCTAAACTGCTTACTTAAAAATTATACATAAAAGAGAGGTTTATACATGAAGGGATCAATTATTTCAGGTGCAATTCACGGATTTTTAGTAGTTGCTTTAGGTGCATTTGGAGCACATGCTCTTGATAACGTTTTAGATGAGTACGGCATTGGAATTTGGGAAAAAGCTGTCCAGTATCAAATGTTCCATACGATCGCAATTGTTGCCATTGGGATATTAATGAGTCCAAAGCTATTTGGTTCAATCAAACAACTGAAAATCGCCGCAATTTGCATGAATTTAGGAATCGTATTCTTCTCAGGAAGTTTATATATATTAGCACTTTCGGGAATCGGGATCTTAGGAGCGATTACACCAATTGGTGGCGTGCTCTTCTTAGCGGGATGGATTCTTCTGCTTGTTGCAACTTTACAACAAAAAAATTAAAAGAGTTGATATTTATGAGAATTACGAGAAAACTTCTTGTAATTCTTTTTTTAATCCCTGAAATATTAGTAGTTTGTGATTAATTTTTTGAATTTACTAACAAATATCATTTTTAACCTTATGAAAACATGATAAAGTTATCCATATCAAGAGTAAATTATTGAAAGCAACATATATTGTTGAAAATACATAAATGGGAAAGGAGCGTTATTTATAATGGAACAATTGTTGACTCTATTGGAAAGCCATTATGATGAAATGGTTTCAATCAGACGCCATTTACATGAAAATCCTGAGCTATCATTTCAAGAAGTGCATACGCCTATCTATATAGCAAATTTTCACCGAAAACTTGGACTTGAAGTACGAGAAGGGGTTGGAGGACGAGGAGTTGTTGCGACATTAAGAGGGGCAAAACCCGGGAAAACAGTAGCGTTACGTGCTGACTTCGATGCACTGGCTATTCATGAGCAAAACGATATCTCCTATAAATCCAAAGTGGATGGTGTGATGCATGCATGTGGACACGATGGTCATACAGCAACCCTTTTAGTTTTGGCTAAAGCGTTAGTTGAAATAAAAGATGACCTCCAAGGGAATATTGTATTTATTCATCAATTTGCGGAAGAAATTGCACCAGGTGGAGCAAAGCCAATGATTGAAGATGGATGCTTGGACGGGGTCGATGTCATATTTGGTACACATTTATGGGCACCAACTCCTCTTGGAGATGTGCTGGTACGTAATGGTGCGATTATGGCTGCGGCTGATCGATTGGAAATTACGATTCAGGGAAAAGGGGGCCATGGTGCAGAGCCGCATCATTCGGTTGATTCGATTGTTGTAGCATCCCAATTTATCACCCAGCTTCAGACAGTTGTTTCTAGAAGAATTGATCCTTTGAAGTCAGCTGTTGTTTCAATTGGACACTTTGAAGCGATTAATCCGTTTAATGTAATTGCGGAAAAGGTTGAGTTGAAAGGAACGGTGCGTACCTTTGACGAACAGGTCCGTACGCAGATAGAACATGAAATTGAGTTATTGCTTAAATCGGTTTGTGATGGTTTCCATGCAAGCTATGAGTATGCATTTACAAGAGGATATCCACCAGTGGTGAACCATAAAAAAGAAACGCAATTTCTTGCAGACGTCGCTTGCCAAATTTCAGAAGTGAAAAATGTGAGTGAATGTGCTCCTTTAATGGTGGGAGAAGATTTTGCCTATTATTTGGAGAAGGTTCCAGGTACGTTTTTCATTACAGGGGCAAAGGATCCAGCTTGGGAAGAAGCTTATCCACATCACCATGCTCAATTTAACTTTGATGAAAGAGCCATGTTAATTGCAGCTAAAACACTTGGCTTGGCTACATTAAAATACTTAAAGCAAAGCAAAAAAATATCCACTTCAATTTAGAAGTGGATTACGAGTTGTAGGCAAGGTTGCACATCAACTTTGTCTACTCTTTTTTATGTTTTCCCATTTATTATCTTGGCGGCAATGTTGAACCAGGTAAATATGTTAATGGTTCGGTAAACTCTGCGAAATCGAAGTAAATCATAGGGAATAAGTAATAATGACCTGTATCTGCTTCAGCAATAATTGCATGATCTCGGCCTGCTTCTACTACTGCGCCACGCACTACTCTAGTTGTTCCGCCTTGATTTTCTCCTACTTCACCTGATGGAATTGTAAAATAAAATGTCCCTATTTTTCCACGGTTTAGTCTTAAAATATTTTCGATATACGATTCTTCGCGTGCTGTAGGTATAGTGCCCATTCTTACTGTACTTTGAGCTGGCGGTGTAGTCATTTGTCCAGACGGAGCTTGAACATTTCCAAACTGGCCACTTGGAAATTGCCCGCTTGGAAATTGTCCTGTTGGATACTGTTGTTGACCCATTTGACCCCAATTATAATATGTCAAAAAAAACACCCTTTCATTTTTTTATTTTTGCTTTAGGAAAGCTAGACCTTTAGAAAGTCTGGTGTTGGAGGCGAGATGAACAATGTATTTTATAGAGTCCTATTTTTAGTTGACTTAACTACCGGGTAGGACAGACTCCAGTAGAGACGGAAAACCATAATGATCTTTCTGCAAGTTGGAAGTGTTCGCCATTAATGACAAGCTCCAGCTAATTCGATGTTCTTTTAGGCCATGCATGTGGATTAGATAGTCTGGTTAAAGTACTACAAAGTCGCCTGGATTTAAGTAAACCATCAGTTTAAGCCTTTCAATTTTTTATATGCAAGCAATTGTTAAAACTGTCTGAACAAACATGCTTACCAACAACATGGCAAATTCTCCATCTCTTTAGACGAAAGCTTGAGTATCATTGTCTGCTAAATCAGCTATATGGCATACCTCCTCATAACACTTTATGCACTAGCGACCAATTCAGAATAAAAAATTATAAAAATTCGCCCATGTTTTTAATGTATGTACAATGAAGTAAATAGTTCTTAGATTTTGTATAAAAATATCGAATTATTAATAAAATAAAACTAGGGTAATGGTCGTTATCTGTTTTTTTAAGCAGTCTTATAAATGTAAAAGGGAAATCGTTATTAAGAGAAAAAAATAGGGGTTGATCCTGTGCAATTTGGTATATGGATTTCAATAGTCATCAGTGCGATACTATCATTTGTTATCGCAAGTTTTTACGGGCAGCCGTTGCATTGGTATTTGTTTGTGTTAATTGTCTTTATTGGATTCTTTATTCATACAATCATCATCATATTGAAAACAAAAGAAGAGCAAGAAAAAAACGAGGCGTAAAAATCGATTAATTCGATTTACGTCTCGTTTTAATTTCTTTCAATGTTATCGGAGCTTAGCAAGCACCTTCCGCTTTTCTTTATGTCTAGCTGTAGGTGCTAGCTCCTCTGACAATTTCAGAATCGTCTGCAAGGACTAAGGGCGTCCTTTTGTCGATTCTTCCAATTGTTGTCGGAGCTGGGCGAGCACCTTCCGCTTTTCTATTTTACAGTTAAGAATGTAGCTAATTTGTCATTGTCCAATAAGTTCCCAACTAAGAACTCACCGAATTCACCGTAGCGAGCAGATACTTCGTCAAAACGCATTTCGTAGACGATTTTTTTGAATTGAAGCATATCTTCAGAGAATAGTGTAACGCCCCATTCATGATCATCTAATCCAACTGATCCAGTAATGATTTGTTTAATTTTACCTGCATAGCTGCGACCAATTAAACCATGAGAATGCATTAACTTACGACGGTGCTCCATATCAAGCATATACCAGTTATCATTACCTTCACGACGCTTGTCCATTGGATAGAAGCAAACGTATTTTGTACGTGGCAATTCTGGGTACAGTCTTGCACGGACATGTGGATTTTGGTAAGGATCTTCATCAGAATCTTTTGCTAAATAGTTCGATAGCTCAACTACAGAAACATAAGAATAAGTTGGTACTGTGAAATCAGCGATTGCTAATTTATTTAATTCAGCTTCTAATTCTTGCAGTTCTTCAGGTGTTTCACGAAGAATCATTAACATAAAATCAGCTTTTTGGCCGATAATCGAATAAAATGCATGAGAACCAGTTTTAGCAACATGGGATTCATTTATTTTTTCTAAATATTGTACGAACTCATTCACTGCGTTAGTACGCTCTTCTTCGGAAACTAATTTCCAAGAAGTCCAGTCGATAGCTCTGAAATCATGTAAACAGTACCAGCCATCTAATGTAATTGCTGCTTCGTTCATTTTATAACACTCCTTAATTGATAATCATTCACAAGTATCTTAGCATAAAATCAAAATAATTCCTTGTAAGAAACGGCACAATCTGTCGAAATTCACTAATTTGACAAGAGTGTGTGTATTTTAAAATCCGTATAAGTATTCCAATTTTCCTTTCCTTAATTCAATTTTTTGCTCAAAGAAAAATTAAGGCTAGTTTTCTATAGCTTGACGATAACGATTTGAAAGAATAAACGCTTTTCGTGTATGCTTAACTTAACATTATTAATAGGTAGGAGTAACAACAATGCATCCTTTATTAAAACGAGATACATGGCGTTTTATCGACCAATCAATCACTATGAAATCCCGGACGCCACTTGAGTCATTCGCTATGGATGATACGCTCTGTCAATTAGTAGGGCAATTACAGTCAAGTGCAACAGTTCGAACTTGGGTTCATGACAACACGGTTGTGCTTGGAATTCAAGATCATCGACTGCCATTTGTTCAAGAGGGTATTCAATTATTAAATGAACAAGATTACCAAGCAATTGTTCGAAATTCTGGTGGGTTAGCGGTAGTTTTGGATAGTGGCGTGTTAAACATTTCAATCATCTTATCAGAACAACAAGAAGCCATTAATATAAATGAAGGCTATGATGTCATGGTAGACCTTATTAAGCTGTTATTCCCTGAAGCTTGTGACAAAATAGAAGCTTATGAAATTATCGGTTCTTATTGTCCAGGTTCCTATGATTTAAGTATTGGCGGAAAGAAATTTGCTGGGGTATCCCAGCGCCGACTAAGACAGGGGATAGCTGTTCAAATTTACTTGTGCATTGAAGGTAGCGGCAGTGAACGTGCTAAACTAGTGAAGGATTTTTATGATGTTAGCTTGAAAGAGGAAGAGACAAAATTTGCTTTTCCTAAAATTCGTCCTGAAGTCATGGCAAGTTTGAGTGAATTATTGAATATGCCACTAACAGTTCAAGATACAGTATTTAGATTACAAGCTGTTTTAAAACAATTAAGTAATCAAAATATGGTTCAATCATTAAATGAAGAAGAATTGGAACTTTATACTTTCTATTTAAAACGTGTGCTTGAACGGAATGAAAAAATGCTTGCTAAGAAATAAGTTTCATATAGAAAAGGAAAAACGTGAATGTGCTTAATGCGGCACATCCACGTTTTCTTTTTCGCTACCAGTTGAATAGTTTGCAACAAGGTTACCGTTTTTCTCCATTTTAAATACAGGAGCAACACGATTGTCATCTTCATCTAGTGTTACTAATCTACGAGCACGATTCATAATTTGCACGAATTGCTCATAATCTTCGCGAATTTCTTTATTCTCTTGTTCTAGTCGGTGTAGTTGAAGTTCTAATTCTTTTATTTTTTCTGTCGATGTATTTGCAATATGTCGCCATTTTGTAGCTTCCATATCGTTTCCACCTTGGTGTTGTAAACGAAGTAAGTAAGCAATAACGATATCTAGATTAAGAGCTGATAATGGAATCGATTTCGTTTCTTCTGTTGGTTGATTACTATTTGGCAGTAAATAAACACCTTGTGTACGGCGTCTACCGTTGATTCCTAATACTCTCATTCTTTCTTTTCTTTCTTTTTTTGCTTCAGCCAAGTCTTTTTCATATAAACGGCGCACAACAGCATTCCATCTGAAACCACATGCAGCGGCAGTTCGATTTAATGCATCACCCGCTTCCTCAAAGGCATTTAACTGTGTACTTCCTTCTTTAACATGTCTAATAACAGCTTCTGCTAATAATTCATCGTTTTCTTTTAACCAAGCATCTTGTCTTACTTTGACCATTTTTTAAACCTCCTGGAAAATTCATAGTTTTGTTTGCTCATAACCTATCATGTCCAAGAAGTTCCAATTTTATTCAAAATTTTTCAATCTCTATATGAAATTCGTCTTTTTTTATTATTCTAAGTGAAAAAAGATAAAAGGATTTTTATAGATAAATATCTGAATCAGACCGGTAAATATTGTTTTTACTTGATGAGGACAGTTTTTATAGGCTAAAATATCTGTTAGATTAAAAAAGTATATCGGTAAAATAGATTTCAAACTAATAGCTAAAAATACTATCTAAAGAAAGGGTTGTTGGCAAAATGGCAAACGAATTTAAAGTTTGCGATGAATGTCAGGCCGTAAATTTAAAAACGTTAATTCCTAAGTTAAAAGAATTAGATTCAGAAGCAACGATTGAAATTGGCTGTCATTCATATTGTGGTCCAGGACGCAAAAAAACATTTACCTTTGTAAATGGTAGACCAGTAAATGCATTAACTGAAGAAGAGTTAATGGATAAAGTAATAGCAAAATTAAAAAAATAAATATTTCCAATAAAGCTATCTTCTAGTAAAGAGAAGGTAGTTTTTTTTGAATTCGATAGATGAATATAAAACGAATCAAGATAGAATCACTTCTGGAAAGTATTTCAGTTAAAGTTTCCTAAAATTTGATTAACTTTCCTTTGTTAAGATTGGAAGATCGCAAGGCTATACTCAATTTCTAGTATTTTAGAAGGAGTTTGATGTAATTCGTTGAAAACTCCCATATAATAAGAAGTAAGTATTAGAGAGTGAGGTGCGGACTTATGGAAGATTATGCGAGTGCTAAGTTAGTTGAAGAGAAAGTGTTTAAGGATCCAGTGCATGGCTATGTTCATGTACGAGATCAAGTGATTTGGGATTTAATCGCTACGAAAGAGTTCCAAAGATTACGGAGAATTCGACAATTAGGAACTACTTTTCTAGTGTTTCATGGGGCAGAGCATAGTCGTTTTAATCATTCACTAGGTGTCTATGAAATTGTTAGACGCATTGTGGACGATATTTTCCAGGGTCGACCTGAATGGGATAATAACGAACGACTTTTAGCTTTATGTGCGGCACTATTGCATGATGTTGGACATGGTCCTTTTTCACATGCCTTTGAAAATGTCTTCGGCACAAACCATGAAGAATACACGAGAATGGTGCTATTAGGGGATACTGAAATTCATGAGGTGTTATCGCGGGTATCAAAGGACTTCCCGGAAAGAATAGCCCAAGTGATCGATAAAAACTATACCAATCAACAAGTAGTCAGTTTAATTTCCAGTCAGATCGATGCGGATCGAATGGATTATCTACAGCGGGATGCTTATTATACAGGTGTGAGCTATGGTCATTTTGATATGGAGCGAATTTTACGCGTAATGCGCCCTCGGAAGGACATCATAGTCATTAAAGCCAGTGGCATGCATGCAGTAGAGGACTATATTATGTCCCGCTATCAAATGTACTTGCAAATCTATTTTCACCCGGTATCTCGAAGTGCGGAGACAATCTTAAATAATATATTAAAACGGGCAAAACGATTAAGTGAAGAAGGGTATTCGTTTAAATTTGAGCCAGTTCATTTTAAGCCGTTTTTCGAAAATAATAATTCATTAAAGCAGTATCTGGATTTAGATGAGAGCATTATGCTTACCTACTTCCAATTTTGGATGGAAGAGAATGATGCTATTCTAAGTGATTTATGCAGACGCTTTGTGAATCGCGATCTGTTTGAGCATATCGATTTAAATCCTGAAGAGGAGCCTGAACGTTACGCATGGCTTGTGGAGCAAGTAAAATCCATAGGTTTAGACCCAGAATATTATATCAGGCCGGATTCTACGTCAGATTTACCTTATGATATGTATCGACCAGGCATCTCATCGAAAAGCCCGATTTATTTAGAGATGCCTACAGGTGAGATTCGTGAACTGTCGGATCAGTCGCATATTGTTGCAACAATTGCCACAAAGATTAAAACAGATTATAAGGTCTATTACCCGAAAGAAATCGGGGGTTAGGAAGTAAATGAATTTGAAAAAAGCAGTAAGGAAAATTAGCTTGTAAAAAAAAGAATCTCTACACAATGTCCAACGAATGGACAAAATGTAATAGATTCTAATACAGATAATTATTTATCGGAAGCGCGTACCCCGCCGTTTGCGTAATGGTTTTTAGCCATTTCTTCAATGACGATGGTTACAGCTTCTGGTTTTGCGTTAACTGTCTCTACAACAGCTGCAGTTACTTTTTCCACTAAAGCTTTTTTCTGTTCGTCATTACGACCTTCTAGTAATTTTACAGTTACGATTGGCATTTTACATCCTCCCAAGTGGATAAAATTAGTGTATATTCTTTATAATAGGCTTATATGGAGGGATTGACAATATGGCAAATGAAGAAAAACCAAAACAAAAGATGGGCTTTACCATCATTAAAAATGACCCAACAGATGGACATAAAGGCTTTGGTATCGGTTCGCTATCCTTAGAGAATGTATCGCCAGTTTTTATTGATATAGAAGAAAGAAACGCATTTATTGATATTGGTGCGATGCATGCAAAAAGTGAAGTAGAGCGTCGAGTTAAATTTACCACAAATCGTGAGGATTCTGAAGGAGGAAAACCTTACTGGCTAGTTTGGGTAACGATAGATTTTAAAGAAAGTGGGCCGTATTTTGCTGGAGTAACAGCCTGTGAAATGGTCGTAAACAAAGAAAAACGCCGTGGGTATAAGATTTTGGCAGACCATGTCAATAAAATGGACAAATCCATGAAACGTAAAATCATTGTGGATCACATGGATGATGTATCGAAGGAAGTACTGGCAGACTTTTTGAAAAGTCACAACTTAGAAATGTGGGAAAGAAGCGAGGAGCAGCTTCGAAACGATTTAACCCTAAATAAATAATGAGTAGTATCTCAAATGGAAACGTGTTTCGGAAATAATATTTAGTCAATAGTTTTTAGTGAAAAGTGGCTGCTAAATTTGAACAAAATGTGACATTTCGAAATTAGATTTAATCCGTTATTGAAACTAAGTTTGAAAAAAAGTACACTGAAACTAAGCTTAAATAGTAAGCTAGGACACTTGGCTGAACGAAATGTTTGAGACTTATGCGGCATTTGAAACATCCCAAGCCGGATGCCCCATGAATCTCATACTTTCGTTTGCCATAAAAATCGATTTACTTAGGAAATCGATATTTTTTTATATTAATATACCAATTTTTACTAATTAATAGTAAAAGCTCTTTCTTGATAGTGGGTAATATCCCAATCAAGAAAGAGCTTTTTTCTTAATATTTGTTAAAGAACCCTTTAAATGCTTCAAATGGGAATAGGTCTAGGAAGTCCTTCCACGAATCTTCATCAAAGAATTCAAACGATGAACATTTCTCTTTTGGAATGTCTTCTGATTTTACGTAAACCATTCTCTGTTTAGGACAAGCATCCGTTGCAAGTTTTCCTGTTTCAATATCGATCATTACCTTTTCTACACCTTTTGGGGCTTCAAAGCTTTCGTTAGATGTCCCCTTATTAATCGCTTCCATAAAATCAATCCAGACTTGTTTAGAAGCAGCCATATCTTGTTGTACCGAGAGGGTCTTGCCTTGATCATATCCATTCCATACACCAGCAGTAACGCTTGGTGTATAGCCCACTAACCACTGATCACTTACCGTAGTTCCAGACTTAGCAGCATACGTATGTGTCATACGAGGGCGCAAGGAAACACCGGTAGCAGGAGAATAATCACTAAACACTGGATCGAAAATACCTGTCATCATATCTGTTAGTAAAAAGGCATTTTCTTCTGAAATAACCTGTTCACTCTTAGGTTTTTTGTATTCATATACAACTTCGCCATCTGCGTTTTTGATTTCAAGTATTGTTGTAGGCTTAGTTTCTTTCCCGCCATTAGCAATTGTGTTATAAGCTTTAGTTAAATCAAATAGTGAATTCTCTGTTGTACCAAGAGCGATTGAAGGGTTATTCGCCTCGGAAAAGTTTAGGTTAAAACGCTCCAATACATCCCGGTATGAGTCGTATCCGATTTCCTCTAAAGTTTTAACAGCATAGATATTATCCGATATTGCAATCGCTTGTGCTAAAGACATTTGGCCGTCAGCGAATTGTCCATTTACATTTTGAGGCTTATACGTAGCCCGACCATTGTCATAGGTAAAAATTGTCTCGCCTACATCTAAAAAAGTAAGTGGTGAAAATCCATTTTCTAGGGCAGCTGCATATAAAAATGGCTTAATTGAAGAGCCGGGTTGACGTACGCCTTGCGTAACACGGTTAAAGGAGCTATCTTCATAATTCCGGCCACCAACTAAAGCTGTAACCTGTCCACTGTTAACATCCATACTGACAAAGCCGACCTGCAAATCGCTATCTGGCATATTTTTCTCTATAGCTTCGTCAACAGCTATTTGATGTGCTTGGTTTAAAGTCGTTTTAATGGACCAGCCGCCCTCACGAATATTAAGATTCTCTTTTTCCAAAATCTTTGAAGCTTCTTGCCATGCAACATCCAAGAAGTAAGGTGCGATGGATTTAGTCGCAGTCCATTGTTCATTTTTTAATATGATTTCTTCCGCATTTGCGCGACTCTTTTCCTCAGCTGAAATGTATTTTTGCTTGTCCATTAACCCTAAGATAACAGCTTGTCGATCCGTTGCTTTTTCAAAATTGTTAATAGGTGAGTAGATACTTGGACCTTTCGGAATCCCTGCCAATAAGGCGGATTCAGCTAAAGTTAATTCACTCGCTGATTTGCCAAAGTAATAGCGGCTTCCGGCTTCAATCCCATACATTCCATGGCCATAGTTAACAGTATTTAAGTAACCCTCCAAAATTTCTTCCTTACTATAGAACAATTCCAATCGGTATGCATATAACGCCTCCTGGATTTTCCTTGTCCATGTTTTATCAAGTGTTAAGTAAAGATTTCGAGCCAATTGCATACTGATGGTACTCGCACCTTCAGCCATGCTTTGTGTTTTCAAATCTGTTAAAAGTGCACTGGCGATACGTGAATAATCAAAGCCATTATGCTCATAGTAGTCTTTATCTTCAACAGCGATTGTTGCATCTATTAAATATGGCGAGATTTCGTCTAATTCCACCCAATAACGCCTTTCAGAAGAGAGATAATCACCTATTCTGTTTCCATTATTATCTAAAAACACGGATGCTTTAGGCACAGTTAATGGTGGAGCACCAGCAATTTGAGCATATACACGCAAAGCAATAAGCCCAACAACAACTGCAAATATCGCAGCAACTGCAGTAAAGGTCGTGTACTTCAACCATTTTTTTCGTTTTCTCTGTCGTCTATAGCTTTCACGTTTCATCCGCATTTCACCCCACTTCATTTTTATACTATCCATAGTATAGACTCGAAAAGTAACCTTTAATCGAATTTATACGTAAAAAAACTGTTGCAACTTGTCTAAAATTATCTATACTTTTTCAAGTAGCTGTAATCTGATGAAATTCCTGATTAAATTGAGAATTATGGTTAGTAAAATGGATATACGAAGATTAAACCATTCACAATATCATATACGAAATAAGTCGAAAAAAGTTTCAAAAGACCTACGAGTTGAGATTTTCATGATATAAGATGGCATTTTTAATAAAACCATGCAATTTAATTGGTAAATGAAAAGTTATGTAATGAAAAAACTGGCCAAATACCAGTTTGAGTTGAACAATTTATCGACAAAATATGATAAAGTGAAACTCAAAGATGCTCCTTTAGACATTGGAGCTTTAGGGAACTCATGCAGAATGAATTTTTTGGTTTGAAAAAAAGAATTGAAGGTGAATTAAATGAGATTTGATGAAACTTATGCAGGAAATGTATTTATTAAAAGCCATCCCAATTACGAGGAATCAAAAGCTGTTCTTTACGGAATGCCAATGGACTGGACAGTAAGCTACCGTCCTGGTTCTCGTTTCGGCCCAACACGTATTCGTGAGGTGTCGATTGGGCTAGAGGAATATAGCTTATATTTAGATCGTGAATTAGATGATGTAAAATTCTTTGATGCGGGAGATATTCCACTTCCTTTTGGGAACCCGGAAAAGTCATTGAAAGAAATCAAAGATTTTGTTAGAAAAGTAGTAGCAGAGGGCAAAGTGCCAATCGGGATGGGAGGCGAGCATTTAGTTTCTCTACCTGTTATGGAAGCGGTATATGAAAAGTATAATGACCTAGCCATTATTCATTTTGATGCACATACAGACCTGCGTACAGACTACGAAGGCGAGCCATATTCACATGCTACGCCAATTCGTAAAATTGCAGATCAAATCGGACCAAAGAATGTCTATTCATTTGGTATTCGCTCTGGTTTAAAAGAAGAATTCGAATGGGCTAAGGAAAATGGTATGCACATTTCACCATTTGAAGTATTGGAACCACTTAAACAAGTGTTGCCAACATTGGCCGGTCGTAATGTATACGTAACAATTGATATTGACGTGTTAGACCCAGCACACGCACCAGGAACTGGCACAGTAGACTGCGGTGGAATCACTTCAAAAGAATTACTGGCATCTATCCACGAAATCGCTCGCAGTGGCGTAAACGTAGTAGGTTTCGATCTTGTAGAAGTAGCACCAATTTACGACCACTCAGAAATGACGGTAAACACTGCAGCGAAGCTTTTACGTGAAATGATTCTTGGTTGGGTAAAGTAAATAACTTTTGATGGAATTTCATGAGCGTTTAATCTCTAATCAAAGGTAATCAAGTTATAGAGGTATGGACCATTATAAAATGTGTCCATGCCTTTTTAGTATTTGCAAATCATATTCTAATTTTGATGGATTATGGGAAATAAATGAAGCATACGGAGCCTATTTTGAGTGAGACTCAACTTTTTAGAAAGTGTAAATATTAGATGGAACTATTTATAGTTGTATCTTGATAAAATTCACCAATTCATCCTATAATAATAAGGTTATATATAGTAATGCTAGCCAAGGAGCGGTCCTCTTCAATGAGTATGGAAGAAACAAAAGTTAAAATAAAATTGAATTCCACAATTTTACCGATAGATGGAGAAAAAGAAAACTACGAAATGTGGTTAGACGGATCTCTTGTGAAAAAGTCAGGAAAGAGCTATCTGCGTTATGTAGAACAACTTGAGGAAAAAGAAATTCGTACAACAGTAAAGATGGGAAATGATCAGGCCCTTATATTACGCGGTGGTGGTGTGAAAATGCGTCTGCCATTTAACGTAATTCAAGATGAAATAGGGGAATACGATACACAGTATGGATCCCTGCCAATCGTAACGAAAACCCTGCATTTATCCTATGATTTTAACGAAGAGAAAAGTATGAATGGAAAATTTTATGTCCAGTATGATCTCGTTATTAGCGGTCAATCTGTAGGGAAATACACATTGGAAATACACTATTCGGAGGTACAATAATGAATGCAGTAGAACAATTGCAACAAGCAATTAAAGACGCCCTGCAAGCGGCTGTTGAGAAATCAGGTTTAGTAGAAGCAGGTACACAATTTACTATCCATCTAGAAACACCAAAGGATAAAGCAAATGGTGACTTTGCTACAAACCTTGCTATGCAACTAACAAAATTAGCTAAAAAACCACCCCGTGCCATTGCTGAAAGCATCTTAGAAAATATGGCAACAGAGGGTACTGAAATTGAAAAATTAGAAATTGCTGGACCAGGTTTTATTAACATCACGGTGCGTAAAGCATTCCTTGCTGATGTTGTAAAAGCAGTAAAAGAACAAGGTGAAAACTATGGTCGTTCGGCAGCTGGTAATGGTGAAAAAGTACAGGTCGAGTTCGTTTCAGCAAACCCAACAGGTGACCTTCACCTAGGCCACGCTCGTGGTGCTGCATTTGGTGACTCGTTATGTAACGTATTAGACTTTGCCGGTTTTGATGTATCCCGCGAATATTATATTAACGATGCGGGTAATCAAATCAATAACCTGGCACATTCATTAGAAGCTCGCTACAAGCAAGCTTTAGGAATGGATGCAGCAATGCCGGAAGACGGGTATCATGGTCAAGATATCATTAATATTGCCGGTAAATTAGCTGATGAATTTGGCGCGGCAATTCTTGAAAAGTCAGATGAAGAGCGCTTTGAATTCTTCCGCGAACATGGTTTAAAACTTGAGTTAGATAAATTAAAAAATGACCTTGCAAACTTCCGTGTAAACTTTGATGTCTGGTATTCAGAAACGTCATTATACAAAAATGGCAAAATCGATGTAGCATTAAATAAACTAAAAGAGAATGGCCACGTGTTTGAAGAAGAAGGCGCAACTTGGTTCCGTTCAACTACATTCGGTGATGATAAAGACCGTGTATTAGTTAAATCAGATGGATCGTTCACTTACCTAACGCCAGACATCGCTTACCACGAAGACAAAATTCAGCGTGGATTCGAGAAATTAATCAACATCTGGGGTGCTGACCACCACGGGTATATTCCACGTATGAAGGCTGCGATTCAAGCACTTGGATACGACCGTGAAAAATTAGAAGTTGAAGTTATCCAAATGGTACAGCTATATAAAAACGGTGAAAAATATAAAATGAGTAAACGTACAGGGAATGCTGTTACAATGCGTGATCTAGTGGAAGAAGTAGGCTTGGATGCGGTGCGCTACTACTTTGTCAAAACGGCTTGTGACTCGCATATGGACTTCGACTTAGATTTAGCCGTATCACAATCTAATGAAAACCCTGTTTACTATGCACAATATGCTCATGCCCGTATTTGTTCAATTATTCGTCAAGCAGATGAGCAAGGGTTCAAAGCGACATTAGAAAACTTAAATCTGTTAACAGCAGAAAAAGAAGAGGATGTATTGAAAAAAGTAGGTGCATTCCCTCAAGTAGTAGCAGAAGCGGCAAAACACCGCACGCCACACCGTGTTGCCAACTACATTCAAGACTTGGCAGCTGCATTCCACAGCTTCTACAACGCAGAAAAAGTACTTAACCCTGAGAACAAAGAACTAACGGAAGCACGCTTGGCATTAATCAATACAGTTCGTGTAACATTAGCGAATGCATTACGTTTAATCGGCGTTGCTGCACCTGAGAAAATGTAAAATTTAAAAGTAAGTAAAGTGACCTAATCGGGCGTTTGTATAAACGTTCGTTGGGTCATTTTTTTTGTTTGAAGGAGTGGGATGAAGGAAAGGGAAATTGAGCTCTTTATTGGAGGAGAGCTTACGGACCAACAAGGATATGTAAAAATTAAAGAAAAGCAAACGAAGATATCTTGCTTTTAATGGTAAATGCGGAATTGCGGGCAGGAGTTCTCCTGGACAAATCATGTACGGCTCCAGTAGATTTTGACCATGAGAAGCCTTATTTCTAATAGAATCTTAGAAAATGAGTCAGTTATTCAAAAGAGGCATTCTCGTTAAAATCACGACTATTCGTAATTGCGAAAACTCAAAATATTCTACAACGTAAATAAAAAAATCTACTAAATACATAAATTCTATTGAAGTTTACGTTAACGTCAATGATATAATTTGGGAAAAGAAGGGGTGAGTGGGTGAAAACGATTCAGGAGGTTGCTAAAGAGTTTGATGTCTCCACTAGAACACTTAGATACTATGAAGAGATTGGGTTGCTTCGTCCAAGTCGTTCGGTTTCGAATCAGCGAACCTTTTCTAAGAAGGAGCTAGCAAAGTTAAAACTCATCTTTCGAGGGAAGAAATATGGATTCTCGCTGGATGAAATTAAGGAGATGGTGCTGCTTTTTGATCTCGACCGGACGGGGATACAACAATTAGAACGGACTGTTGAATATGGCGAGCAAAAGATGAAAGAAATTGACTCAAAAATAGAAGAGCTTGTACAGATGAAAATGGAATTACAGGAATTGCACGCAAAGTTTTACGAAAAATTATTGAATTTAAAGGGAGAGATAGTTGATGAATAGTTCCAATTTGTTAGCGAGAAATGCCCGAAAATATTCAAACAATGAAGCGGTAATCTGTCACGGAAGAAGAGTTTCCTATAAAGAGTTGGATCATCAAGTGACTCGTCTAAGTAATGCATTGTTAGCTCATGGAATAAAACAAGAGGACAAAGTGATTCTTTTTATGCCAAATGTTTTGGAATTTGTTGTAAGCTATTTTGCTGTACAACGAATTGGGGGAATTGTTGTGCCTGTTAATGCCAAGTTTACTCTGTCAGAAGTTGAATATGTAGCCGAGCATTCAGAAGCGAAGGCCATTCTAGCACACGAAGCTATTTTCGTAGCCGTTGAAAAACTCTCAACGATCCCTTTAAAAATTAAAACAGGTGAGGCAACCAACGAATGGTTAAGCTACACACAGCTTTTAACAGAAAGCGAGAGTACCCCTATTGATTGTCAGCTAGTGGAAGATGACCTATCCACAATCCTTTATACTTCAGGAACCACTGGTAAACCAAAGGGCGTTCTATTTAGCTATCGAAATATCCTAGCCGTTTCGCAAATGATAGCAATTGAGATGGAAGTGAAACCGGAAAGTCGCATTCTATTGATGATGCCATTAACTCATTCTGCACCATTGCATTTATTTTTAATGTCAGGAGTATTAGTAGGGGCAACTCTTGTCCTAACACCTACGTTCACGCCAGATTTGTTGATTGACTCAGTTGAATATGAAAAAACAACGCATTTCTTTGGAGCACCTGTAGCTTATTTAGTAACGGCATCTCACTCAAGACTTCAAGGGGCTGATCTTTCCTCGATGAAATGGTGGATTTATGGTGGAGCACCACTTTCTGAAAAGGAAATCCACTTTATTCAACAAGCCTTTAAGACGGATAATTTAATGTGCGTTTATGGATTAACTGAAGCTGGGCCGAGTGGAGCTTTATTGTTTAATCATGAACATGAGCAAAAGGCGGGAAGCATTGGAAAGCGTGCTCCTTTTGGAACAGAGCTTCGCATTATAAATGAAGATGGTGAAGATGTGGCAGCGGGTGAAATCGGTGAAGTGATTTTATATGGTGAAGGGAATATGGTTGGTTATTATCGAGACGAAGAAGCGACAAAGGCTGCACTTCTTGATGGTTGGGTAAAAACCGGTGATTTAGCGCAATTCGATGAGGACGGGTATATTTGGATTGTTGACCGAAAGAAAGACGTCATTATTTCGGGTGGTGTTAATATTTATCCAAAAGAAATCGAGGACCGCATGCTTCAATTTGATGGCATCTTTGAAGTTGCAGTTATAGGTGTACCTCATGAAGAATGGGGAGAAACGGTAAAAGCAGTCTTTGCAGCAAAAAAGCCCATTGAAGAAGAAATGCTCAAAGACTATTTAACTGAACACCTTGCAAAATATAAAGTTCCGAGGGTTTACGAACAAGTGGATGCATTACCACGAAACGCTTCAGGAAAAATACTAAAACAAAAATTGAAGCAACAGGTGGTGAACTAAATGAAAGTTTTACAGTCTATTAGTAAGCGAGAAACAAATTTTTTTGAAAATGACGAGACACTTCATAAAATACTAGAGCAAATGCTCGAGCCGCAGCTTTTAGATTATGCCAAGCGAGAATTGCAGGATTTTGGCGAGCTGGTCGCTGGAGAAATTGATGAACGGGCAAAGCATACAGACCGGGAAGGAGAGCCTCGCCTCAAACGCTATAATCGTTATGGAGAGGAAATTTCAGAAGTATGGGTCAATGAAGGGTATAAAAAAACCATCAAGCAATCCTATAACACAGGAATCGTTGGCTATGTCCATAAAGAAATTCCGCAGTTGGGAAAAAAGGGAAACTATGTTTATAGTTTTGCACAAGGCTATTTGCTTTCTCATTCTGAACCTGGTTTTTATTGTCCTGTGACTTTAACAATGGCAACAGCCTATTTACTGGATCATTATGCAAGTGAGGAATTAAGGGCACGCTTCCTTCCGCATGTCTGTTCAACGGGAGATGTGGAATTATTTGAGGGGGCTACCTTCTTAACGGAACGTCAGGGTGGCTCTGATGTAGGTGCAAATGTGGTCGAGGCCCGTTTTGATGGCGAAAACTATCGATTATATGGAGAAAAATACTTTGCTTCAAATGCAGGGATGTGTGGGGTGGCCATGGTATTGGCCCGTATAGCAAACGCACCCTCAGGATCAAAGGGATTAACACTTTTCGCTGTACCTTGGAAAAAAGAAGATGGCTCAGTAAATGGACTTCGAATTCGACGATTAAAGGATAAATTAGGCGTTCGAGCAGTGCCATCCGGGGAAGTTGAGTTTGATGGAGCTCATGCCTATATTGTTGGGGACCCAAGTAAAGGAATTTACTATATGCTCGAAGCTTTAAATCTATCCAGAATATGTAATGCCATTGCTTCCATCGGGATTATGAGACGAGCATTTCTAGAAGCGAAGCATTATGTATCAAATCGTGAGGCTTTCGGCAAAAGCTTAACAAATTATCCAATGATTCAGGATTCCTTAGCAAAATTTGCAGCGAAACTACATGTGGAAGTGGCTACTACATTTGATTTAATTCAACAGTATGATCGTATTACTCAGGGGAGGGGGTCTTCGAAAGAAACCATTTTAAATCGTTTGTACATTGCTATCTTGAAGAAGGAAACAGCAGAACAAGCGGTGAAATTTGCAAGTGAGGCCATCGAACTTCATGGAGGGAATGGCTATATCGAGGACTTTGTCACACCAAGATTATTACGGGATGCACAAGTGTTAACGGTTTGGGAAGGAACAGCGAATATTTTAGCATTGGATGTTATTCGTTTATTTAAAAAATATGAAGCACACATTCTTTTTGTTGAAGAAATGAACAATAGATTACAGGATATCCCGGCATCAAACTTGAAACAAATCGTTGAAAATCAATTAAATGAAATTGAAAAACAATTACAGCTATTTATTACTCTAGATGATGCTGCCCAAACCTATGAAGCAAAAGGGATTGCGGAAAAAATGGCACTTATTTATGAAAGTGTCATTGCTGTTGAATGGGCAAGTCAACACGGAGGGAAATTTGAAAAACTAGCTGAGATATATCTAGAAGAAACTTGGAAGCTGCGTAAACTAGGTGATCCAATGATTACGGTCCAATACTTTCATGAAATAATCTAATATTAAAAAGAGAGCTCCATTTTGAAATGGCGCTCTTTTTCATTTTATAATTCATATTAAGTTAGTAAGAATTGACGGATGGAAGATCCAAAAAGTAAAATGGCTGTATGATGTAGTACGGATTTCGTTAAATGAGGAGATGATCATTTGAAAAGTCTATTTATTAAAACGGAGGAACAAAGGAAATGGTTAGAAAAATTGGCATCCTTAAAAGAGGAATTTAAAAACAATGCCCAACAAATTGATGAGCAATCTGTCTTTCCTCATGAACATATACAGAAGCTAAGAGAAATTGGCTATACAAAAATTACTCTACCAAAAGAATTAGGGGGAGAGGGTTTTAGTGTTTATGATGCGATTTTAATACAGGAAACACTGGCGAGCTACGACGGAAGTACTGCACTTTCCATAGGTTGGACGGTATTAACGGTAGGTGAGTTATTTGAAAATAAATACTGGGAACCTGTGAAACTAGAGAACTTTGCTAAAGCGGTAGAAAAAGGCGCAATCATCAATAGGGCGGTAAGTGAAGCAGCAACAGGTAGCCCCATTCGAGGAGGGCGTCCTGGAACTACAGCAAAACGAAATGGTGACAAGTGGGTAATTACTGGACGTAAAAGTTATACAACTGGATTACCCGAGCTAGATTACTTTTTAACCTCGGCATGGATTGAGGAAGAGGAAAAAATCGGTTTCTTCTTAATACATAAAGATACACCAGGTATTACTATTGAAGAGACGTGGGATGTTATTGCGATGCGGGGAACAGGTAGTCATGATTTTGTATTAAGTGAAGTGCAATTAGAAGAATCAGATCTAGTTGAAGTTCCTAACTATACGACTGGCTTTAAATTGAATGGGTGGCTACTGGTCATTCCTGCAACATACTTAGGAATTGCACAGGCAGCACGTGATTATGCCATACAATTTGCAAATACCCATTCACCAAATAGCATTCAAGGAACAATTGCATCATTACCGAATGTTCAAGCGTTACTTGGAGAAATTGAACTGGAGCTAGCTAAAGCACGCTTCGCTTTGTATGGTGCAGCACAAAGCTATGTGGATTTAAAAAATAGAGAACAAAATGGTAGAACGTTAACGGTAGCGGAAGGTGAAGTAATTGTCAATGCAGTAAACGTGGCTAAACATACAGTAACCAATGCTGCCATCACTGTAGTGGATAAAGCAATGCGAGTTGTAGGCGCAAAGAGTCTGCAACGCACAAATCCGCTTCAGCGTTATTACCGTGATGTACGAGCGGGTCTCCATAACCCACCAATGGATGATTTAACAATTAAGAAATTAGCTGAATTAGTTCTGAAACAAAATGACTGATACGATAGATTAGGAGGCTTTGTTTTTCATCAAGCAATGAAAGCGAAAGTTTTATACATTCTTTTCCATAATTAAAGTATAATAGAAAGAAATAATTTCATAAGTAGTAAAGGTCTTTTTGCTAGACTAGCAAAAAGAGTAAAAGGGAAGTTGGTGAAAGTCCAACGCTGTCCCGCAACTGTAAATGGGAGTGGCCCTGCAATCCACTGTTACAAGAAGTGTGTAATGGGAAGGAAGGGAGCACGATGAACATAAGCCAGGAGACCTGCCTTTATGATGATAGATTCACACCTTACGAGGATAGGGGGAGTACAAGGATTGTAATGATATCAATTACTGAACCGTCTCCCTATTTTGGCTAGGGAGGCTTTTTATTTTTGTGAAATGGCAAGAAAAACAATATGATAAAAACGATTTTAATTTCTACTAAAAAATATAATAATGTAAAGAATAGTCTTGAGGTAACATTGTGAAAAAAAGAATGATGCTTGCTTATAGTTCATCAATAGTTATTTTGTTAGTTAGCATTTGGCTTGGGGTGTCCATTGGTTCAGCAGATGTCCCCATCTCAACATTATGGGATGACGAAACAAATCCCAGTGCTTACAGTATTTTATGGGGCATTCGAATGCCTCGCGTTATATTAGCAGGTCTGATCGGCGCCTCATTAGCAATTGCAGGGGCAGCCTTTCAAGGGTTGCTAAAAAACCCTTTAGCTGATCCATATACGCTTGGAATTTCTTCAGGAGCTTCTGTTGGTGCAGTGGCAACAATTTTCTTTAGTCTTTCAATACCTGTAATAGGGACATACACCCTGCCACTTTTCGGCATGGTTGGGGCATTTTTGACGATGCTTCTCGTATTAACCTTTGCCCGTTTCATCGATCGCTCCATGAAAATGGAAACACTTATTTTAACTGGAGTAATATTCAGTTCATTTTTGGGATCGTGTATTTCGTTAATGATTGCGCTTACTGGCCAACAGCTACGTGAAATTACAAGCTGGTTACTTGGCAGTGTATCTATGCGTGGATGGCCATATGTCCAAATGATTTTGCCCTTTGTTTTGATTGGGGTCATACTTTTGTGGCTTAACCGAAGAGAATTAAATGCAATGATGTATGGTGATGAACGAGCACAGGCCTTGGGTGTAAACGTAAAGTTTAGGAAGTATGCGATTTTAACTGGAGGTTCGATGCTTACGGGAGCCGCAGTTGCAGTATCTGGTACCATTGGCTTTGTTGGGTTAGTCGTTCCTCATATGACGCGTATGCTTTGGGGAACGGATCATCGTCATTTATTGACCTTATCCTTTTTAAATGGAGCAAGTCTGTTGATTATTTGTGATCTGGTCTCTAGGACGATTATCACACCATCAGAATTGCCAATTGGTGTGATTACAGCCTTTATTGGCGCACCTGTCTTTTCATATATCTTCTTTAAACAACGAAGAAGCAGGGGGTGAAGATATGCTACAGGTTCAAAATATTTCAGGTGGTTACGGAGCAACCCCCATTCTATCAAATATTACATTTCAAGTAGAAAAAGGCAAAATGGTTGGAATTCTAGGACCAAATGGATGCGGAAAGTCAACCTTATTAAAGGTAATCAGTGGCATAATGAGTCCTACTTTTGGAACGGTCCACATAGATGGAGCAGAAATAGGTGAATACTCAACTCGTGAGTTAGCAAGAAAAATGACGATCTTACCTCAACTACATGCAACAGCCTTTTCGAGTACAGTTCGTGATACCGTGTCAATTGGCCGGTACCCACATCAATCAGGCTTCTTCTCAAGTTGGGGAGCAGAAGATGAAAGTGCAGTAAAAAAGGCAATGCAGCAGACGGATATCCAAAAATATGAAAATCACTATTTGGAATTTCTATCCGGTGGGGAGCAGCAAAGAGTTTTCATTGCACAAGCACTTGCACAGGCCTCAAGTTTACTGTTACTTGATGAGCCGACAAATCATTTAGATATTGCACATCAAAAGCAAATATTAGATATGATCCGTAAGGAAGTTACCGAAAATAATTTAACAGTTGTTTCCGTATTCCATGATATTAACCTGGCGTCACTCTACTGTGATGAAATACTTTTAATGGAAAAGGGTAAAGTCAGAGCTAATGGTGCCCCACATGAGGTATTACTTGAAGAACAAATTATGGCTGTTTATGATACAGGGATTTCTATACAAGCACATCCCGAACAACCAAAGCCGCAAATGACAATTTTACCTGAATTACGAGAACAAGCTGAAGAAAAAGTGATTACAGAAGGGCATTTAACAATAAAAGATGAATATGTTGAATTTAAATCCGATTTTCCTTTAAGGGTGCTTTCATCGGCAGTACATAATGCGGGAATGGGTTGGTATGCGAGCTTCATCAATCGGACAGTAAACCCGGATTATGATATTGAGCATGTAAAGGAAGAATATTTTCAGTATTTAATAAATGAAGGATTTTCTCCAACAAATACGGTTGGAATGATGACTGCTGTTGATACCAAAGGTGCTGTAATTAAGAAATATGGGATTTCCTCTGGTGAAGTATTCGTTGTAGTAACCGCTGGAGTTGGCAATGCCATTGACGTTTCACAAAGTTATAGACGTAACAATTCCTCTTATGTCGGAACCATTAATACGTGGGTAATTATTAATGGAAAATTATCTGATGAAGCTTTTGTGCAAGCGATGATGACAGCAACAGAAAGCAAATCGAAGGCACTTCAGCATGAAGAGGTATACGATTTAGTTTCCAATACAATTGCGACAGGGACACCAACAGATAGTTTACTGATCGCCGCAACGCAGTCAGGGGAGTTAATGCAATATGGAGGACCAATTACTGAGGTCGGTCAAGTAATTGGTAGAGGCGTATTTGAAGCGACCGTAGAAGCGATTCAATCTTATCGAAAAGGGGATAGATAGTATGAAACTTTACACAAAAACAGGGGATAAAGGCAAAACGAGTTTAATGGGAGGACGCGTTAGTAAGGATGATTTGCGTGTAGAGGCGTATGGCACAATCGACGAGCTAAATTCATTTATTGGCAAGGCTGTAACAGAATTAGACCCAGCTGTTTTCAAAGACTTACTCGAAGATCTTGAAACAATTCAGCATGAGTTGTTCGATTGTGGCGGTGATTTGGCAAATGTCATGAAAGAACGTAAATATACATTGCAGGAAGCATCTATAGAAGTGTTGGAAAAAAGAATTGATGCACTTTCAGATGAAGCTCCACCTTTGAAAAGATTTATCCTGCCAGGGGGGACACCAGCTGCCTCAACTCTCCACATTGCTCGTACAGTTACACGTAGAGCTGAACGTCGAGTTGTCACGCTGATAAACGAAGTAGAGGATGTGCATGTGATTGTACAAAAATATCTAAATCGTTTATCGGATTACTTCTTTGCTGCTGCGCGTGTGGTTAACTTCCGATCGAACGTCAAAGATATCGAATATATTCGTAGTGGAGATGTATTTAAATAAGCAATAAAAAACAATCCTTCTGAACGGGATTGTTTTTTTTTTTTTTCTATATATTCATTTCTGTTATTAAGGAAATAGCACTGCTATTATAGTGTTAACGAATTAAACTAGTAGAAAAAATAAGTATAATTAACAATATATCAATAAATTATTAGAAATATTCGAACAACGCATTGACTGAATGCTCATTCATAATTTACAATAGAGACATAAAAAAGAGGGTTTTTGAATAATATTATAGAATATTTTAAGACTGCTCAAGTAAGTTTTTTAAACAAAGGGGAAAAAGGGAAAAGGGGGAGAAAATATGAATGGATTGCTTATTGCAAACTGGGTGTTATTTGCAGCGGTTGTTTTATACGCGTTGGGACTATTCTTTTATTTACTTAAAACACGCTATGAGTTCATTCAACTTGGGAGAAAAGAAGAGTTTGAGTTAAAGCTGAAAGAACGAATTGGAGATTTGGCAGAAAAGGTTTTTGGACAATCCAAGCTTCTAAAAGATAAAAAAATGGGCTTGGTCCATGTTGCCTTTTTCTACGGATTCTTATTAGTTCAATTAGGAGCAATAGATTTAATTTGGAAGGGACTAGCACCGGATTCACATCTGCCACTTGGTGGATTATATCCTGTATTTACATTCTTCCAGGAGATTGTAGTATTAGTTATTTTAGTTGCAGTGGCTGTCGCGTTTTATCGTCGTTACATGGAAAAGCTAGTTCGACTTAAACGAGGCTTTAAAAACGGTTTAGTCTATTTGTTTTTAGGTGTGTTAATGTTCGCCACTTTAATAGGCAACGGTATGGCACTTATTTGGCATGGACATGCTTTAACATTAGCGGAACCGGTTGCATCAAGTATTGCTTGGGCTTTCCAATGGATGTCACCAACTGCAGCAGCAGTCGTATTTTTCGTTATGTGGTGGGCGCATTTAGTGGCATTACTTGCATTCCTTGTTTATATTCCACAAGGTAAGCACTTCCACTTAATAACAGGTACTTTAAATGCTGTTGCTAACCGACAAGATCGTATTGGGACACTTCGCCCTATTGACTTTGCTGCATTAGAAGAAGCTGAAGATGAAGCGGACATGCCGGCTCTAGGTGTTGGCAAAATTACTGACTTCACTCAGAAGCAAATGCTGGATTTATATGCATGTGTAGAATGTGGCCGTTGTACGAATATGTGTCCAGCAACAGGAACAGGGAAAATGCTCTCTCCTATGGACTTAATCGTCAAGCTGCGAGACCACCTAACGTTTACAGGGGCAGTGACAACAAAACAAAAACCATGGGTACCAGCTTTCGCATTTAATAATACGCAAGGAAACCAGCTTGCTATGGCAGCTGGGGCAGAGGGTGCTGTAATTGAAGACATCTATAGTCCTTCATTGATTGGGGATGTTATTACAGAAGAAGAAATTTGGGCATGTACAACTTGCCGTAACTGTGAAGACCAATGCCCGGTAATGAATGAGCATGTGGATAAAATTATTGACCTGCGTCGTTATTTAACAATGACTGAAGGTAAAGTAAACTCTGACGCACAACGCGCGATGAATAATATTGAACGTCAAGGAAATCCTTGGGGTCTTAACCGTAAAGAAAAAGAAAATTGGCGTGAAATGGATCCATCAGTTACAATTCCAACTGTGAAGGAAGCAAAAAAATCGGGTGAAGGTTTTGAGTATTTATTCTGGGTAGGTTCAATGGGATCATTTGATAGCCGTTCACAAAAAATCGCTCTATCCTTTGCTCGTTTAATGAATGAGGCTGGTGTGAAATTTGCGATTTTAGGAAATAAGGAGAAAAACTCCGGGGACACTCCTCGCCGATTAGGAAATGAGTTTTTATTCCAAGAGCTTGCTGCGGCAAACATCGAAGAATTTGTGAAAAATGATGTGACGAAAATCGTTACGATTGACCCTCACGCATACAATATCTTTAAAAACGAGTACAAGGATTTTGGATGGGAAGGGGAAGTGTATCACCATACGGAGTTATTATACGATTTAGTAAATGATGGAAAACTAACATTAAATCATCGAGTAGATGAAACAATTGTATTCCATGATTCATGCTATCTAGGACGTTACAATGATGTATATGATGCACCGCGTGAAATTCTAAAAGCAATACCAGGCGTAAATCTTGTTGAGATGGAACGTAACCGCGAAACAGCCATGTGCTGTGGTGCAGGTGGTGGTCTAATGTGGATGGAAGAACACGTAGGAAACCGTGTCAATGTCGCACGTACAGAACAAGCATTAGCAACAAATGCATCCATCATTTCTTCAGGTTGTCCATACTGTCTAACAATGCTGTCAGATGGAACAAAAGCGAAAGAGGTAGAGGAATCAGTAGGTACATTCGACATTGCAGAGCTATTAGAACGTTCTGTATTCGGCGAAAAAGTAGCTGAAGTGGTTGAAGAAGAAGTAGTAGAAGTTTAAGAAGATGCTTTAGTTGAGTAAACGAAAAAAACGTTTTTTCAAAGGTAATTAATATCTAAAGAAGCAAAAATTTAAATATCAGAAAAATTGAAATTGATTATCAGATTAATATTCTATAAAATATAGATAAATGTAAAAAGGGAGTTCTAAATGACTCCCTTTTTTATTAAACATAAATTGAGCGAGCGTTCAGTCGATTAATGATGTTCTCAATTATGTTGGGGCGTGAATTGTGTAAGGCGGAAAAGAATCCAGTGCCAATTAAATACAAAAGCACCTCATAAAGCAAGGATAAAAATACTGTATTTTTAAAAATCGAAAAACAAAGGGGATGTAGATTTGAGTAGAACAGTAATTTTAGATGGGGCAAGAACACCGTTTGGAAAGTTTGGGGGAACACTTTCGACTTTAACAGCAAGTGATTTAGGCGGCAGTGCCATTAAAACAGCTTTGGAGAGAGCTAATGTCGCTCCAGACCAAGTAGATGAAGTCATTATGGGGACTGTACTTCAAGCTGGGCAAGGGCAGATTCCTTCACGACAAGCAGCAGCAAAAGCAGGAATTCCTTACTCTGTTAAGACAGAAACGATTAATAAAGTATGTGCGTCAGGATTGCGAAGTGTTACATTAGCAGATCAGCTAATTCGTTTGGGAGACGAAGAAGTGATTGTTGCAGGTGGTATGGAGTCGATGTCAAATGCACCTTATTATTTACCAAATGGACGATGGGGCCTTCGGATGGGCGATGCGAAATTGGTAGATGGCATGGTGTACGATGGTTTATCCTGTTCGTTCCATCCAAATAATGTCCACATGGGGACTTATGGCAATGAAACGGCAAGTACATTTGAACTTGCTAGAGAAGCACAGGATGAATGGGCAGTAAGAAGTCATCATTTAGCGACTAAAGCGATAGAAGATGGTAAATTTGCTGAAGAAATTACACCTATTGAGATAAAAGGTAGAAAAGGCGACATAACAACAGTACTGGAGGATGAAGCACCTCGTAAAAACACTTCATTGGAAGCGTTATCAAAACTAAGACCTGCATTTGACAAAGACGGTTCAATAACAGCTGGAAATGCACCAGGTGTAAACGATGGAGCTTGTGCATTCGTGTTAATGAGTGAAGAGAGAGCAAACAAAGAAGGACGAAAGCCATTAGCCTATGTACTGGGGCATGCTGAAGTTGGCGTGGAGCCTAAGGATTTTCCGCAGACACCTGGACTTGTTATTAATGAGTTGTTAAAGAAAACAAACAAATCTATTGAAGAAATTGATCTTATTGAAATTAATGAAGCATTTGCTGCAGTTGCTCTAGTTAGCAACCAGATTGCTGGAATAGATTCAGAGAAAGTTAATGTCAATGGAGGAGCAGTTGCACTAGGACATCCAATTGGAGCATCAGGTGCTAGAATCATTTTAACGTTAGCTTATGAGTTGAAACGTCGTGGTGGCGGAGTTGGCATCGCAGCAATTTGTTCAGGTGGCGGTCAAGGGGATGCCATACTGATTGAAGTGCCAAAACAATAATTTTAGTCCGTTGACGAATGCTTTTTATGCACTCTCCAATAATTTAACAGACTTAAAAAGCTTACGGTTCGATTTATCAAGTTAAACACATTCAAACAATAGTCGGGGGATGAGAGAGTAATGGCAATTCAAAAGGTTATGGTTATTGGTGCCGGACAAATGGGGTCGGGGATTGCACAAGTTTGTGCACAGGCTGGCTTTGACGTAAAACTCAATGACATGAAGCAGGAATTTTTCGACCGAGGGCTAGGGGTGATTACGAAAAATTTATCTAGAGACGTAGCAAAGGGAAGAAAAACAGAAGAAGAAAAAGAAGCGGTACTTAGTCGAATTTCAATGTCCCTTGAATTGAAGGATGCCTTTGATGCGGATCTTGTGATTGAAGCAGCTACAGAAAATATGGATATTAAGCAATCTATCTTTAAAGAGCTAGATAGCATTGCACCTAAACATACAATATTGGCAACAAATACTTCGTCTTTACCAATCACAGAGATTGCTGCTGTCACACAAAGACCTGAGCAAGTGATTGGAATGCATTTTATGAATCCGGTACCAGTAATGAAGCTTGTTGAAATCATTCGAGGCCTTGCAACGAATGATGAGGTTTACCATGCAGTAGAAGAAATGACACTTAAACTATCAAAAACACCAGTAGAAGTAAATGATTTTCCTGGATTTATCTCAAACCGTATTTTGCTTCCAATGATTAATGAAGCGATTTATGCATTGTATGAAGGGGTTGCATCAAAAGAAGCAATCGATGATGTGATGAAGCTTGGAATGAATCATCCAATGGGACCGTTGACACTTGCTGATTTTATCGGTTTAGATACATGTCTATCGATTATGGAAATCCTTCATGATGGGTTAGGAGATAGCAAATATCGCCCATGTCCACTTCTTCGTAAATATGTGGCCGCTGGTTGGCTGGGAAGAAAAACTGGGCGCGGGTTCTATGTGTACGAAGATTAAGGAGGGTTTCTATGCATCTAGTATTTACAGAAGAGCAGATGATGATGCGACAAATGGTGCGTCAATTTGCAGAAAGTGAAATTACTCCATTCATCGAAAAGATGGAGCAGGGAGAATTCCCTCATGAAATTCTAAAAAAAATGGGAGAGCTTGGTCTCATGGGCATTACTGTGCCTGAAAAGTATGGTGGGGCAGGAATGGACTTTACCTCCTATATTCTAGCAATCAATGAGCTTTCAAAAGTTAGTGCAGTGGTTGGGGTTATCCTTTCAGTCCATACTTCGGTTGGAACGAATCCCATTCTGTACTTTGGAACAGAGGAACAAAAGAAAAAATATGTACCGAAATTAGCAAGCGGTGAATATTTAGGGGCGTTTTGCTTAACAGAGCCTGAAGCGGGATCAGATGCAGGGGCTTTGAAAACAAAAGCGGTTAAACAGGATGACCATTATATTCTAAATGGGTCAAAGGTGTTTATCACAAATGGAGGAGAGGCTGATGTTTATATTGTGTTTGCCTCCACAAATCCTTCTAAAGGGTCACGCGGAATTTCGGCATTTATTGTGGATAAGGATACACCAGGGTTTTTCGTCGGGAAAGACGAGAAGAAAATGGGGCTCCATGGTTCCAGAACGGTACAACTAACCTTTGAAAATATGAAAGTGCCGGCAGAGAATTTATTAGGCAATGAAAATGAAGGCTTTAAAATTGCGATGGCGAATTTAAATATCGGCCGAATCGGCATTTCCGCACAAAGCTTAGGCATTGCGGAAGCTGCATTAGAGGCTGCAACGAACTATGCCAAAGAGCGAATTCAGTTTGGAAAGCCTATTGCTGTAAACCAAGGGGTAGGGTTTAAATTAGCAGATATGGCGACAGCAGTGGAGGCAGCAAGATTATTGGTTTACAAGGCAGCAAATTATCAATCCAATGGTTTGCCATGCGGAAAAGAAGCGTCGATGGCTAAACTATTTGCTTCCAAAACCGCCGTCCAGGTAACAACGGAGGCAATCCAAGTTTTTGGCGGATACGGCTATACAGAGGACTATCCAGTAGAACGGTATTTCCGGGATGCCAAAGTAACCGAAATTTACGAGGGCACAAGCGAAATCCAAAGAATCGTGATAAGCAAGAATTGAGTGTGTACCAGGTGCAAAAACAATTCGAAGTATTCAGAATTGAATGTGTACCTGGTACATCGAAAAACGGGGGAATGGGAAAATGAATTTTCAATTGTCAGAGGAGCATCAACAATTACGTGAAATGATTCGTGAGTTTGCTTTAAATGAGGTGGCACCAACTGCAGCAGAGCGTGACGAGGAAGAACGCTTTGATCGGGAAATTTGGGAGAAGATGGCCGAATTGGGGTTAACGGGTATTCCGTGGCCAGAAGAGTATGGTGGTGCTGGATTTGATTATTTAGCCTACGCAATTGCAGTAGAGGAGCTGTCACGTGTTTGTGCCTCTACAGGGGTAACGCTATCTGCTCATACGTCATTAGCAGGCTGGCCGATTTACAAGTTTGGGAATGAAGAACAAAAACAAAAATACCTTCGACCAATGGCAGAAGGGAAAAAAATCGGTGCTTACTGTTTAACAGAAGCGGGATCTGGAAGTGATGCAGGTGGTATGAAAACGACTGCAAAGCTTGATGGCGATGAGTATGTACTAAATGGCTCGAAGATTTTCATTACAAATGGTGGCATTGCCGACACGTATGTAGTGTTTGCCGTAACAGATCCTGATTCAAAGCATAAAGGCACTAGTGCATTTATCGTAGAATCAAGCTATCCAGGATTTGGCGTCGGGAAAAAAGAAAAGAAACTGGGAATTCGTTCTTCTCCAACAACGGAAATTATCTTTGATAACTGCCGTGTCCCTAAAGAAAACCTACTAGGAAGCGAAGGAGAGGGCTTTATCATTGCCATGAAAACATTAGATGGTGGAAGAAATGGGATTGCTGCTCAAGCTGTAGGAATCGCACAAGGTGCTTTAGATGCAGCGACTGTTTATGCAAAAGAGCGTGTTCAATTCGGTAAACCAATCGTTGCAAACCAAGGTATATCCTTTAAGCTTGCAGACATGGCGACAGCTATCGAGGCTTCAAGATTACTAACATACAATGCAGCTTGGTTAGAATCCAATGACCTTCCATACGGAAAAGAATCAGCAATGGCAAAATTAATGGCAGGTGACACTGCGATGTCTGTAACGACTGAGGCAGTCCAAGTATTTGGTGGCTATGGCTATACAAAGGATTATCCTGTTGAGCGCTATATGCGTGATGCAAAAATTACCCAAATTTATGAAGGTACACAAGAGATTCAGCGACTTGTAATCTCTCGTATGCTGACAAAATAATCAATGACTGAGAGAAATGAGAAAATCTTAGTCAAATCATCTGTTAAGGATGAAGGGCTCATTGAAATCAGAAGAAGGCAAATTGTTGAGGGAGCGTTGAAACTATTTAAAGAAAAAGGCTTTCATCGGGCCACAACAAGAGAAATAGCCAAAGCTGCCGGGTTTAGCATAGGGACATTGTATGAATATATTCGTACAAAAGAAGATGTACTTTATTTAGTTTGCGACAATATTTATCATCAAGTGATTCAGCGACTATCTCATATTTCTACTAGCTCTGGAACTATTGAAGAGCTAAAAGAGGCTATAAAACAATATTTTTTGCTAATCGATAGTATGGTAGACGAATTTACTATCATGTATCAGGAAACTAAAACTTTGCCAAAAGATGCGCAAAGCTATGTTTTAAAGAAGGAATTAGAGATGGTTGCCCTTTTTGAAAAAATATTAACAGCATGTGTAAAATCAGGAAGCTTAAAGGTTTCAGACAAAGAAGTATTTTTAGCGGCAAATCATATAGTTGTTCAAGGGCAAGCTTGGGCGTTTCGTAAATGGGCGTTACATAAGCACTTTACAATTAAAGATTATACAGATGCCCAAACAAAAATGTGCTTATCTGGAATTTTACATTCTGAAGAGTAATGGAGCTTGAACACCGCCAAAAGCATACGTTTGTACGTTGCGCTAAAGCGGTGTTTTTTGTAAGCATCAAGTGTTAGCAGGCAAGATTAAACGGGGATGGGCGCTTCGTTAATCAGAAGTTTTTTTAAAGAATTCACGTTCTTGAAAGGGGTACTAGATATGGTAAATGTAAAACAAACTGACGACACAGAGAAAAAGGGAGTCTATCGTCCAAAGCATCATGTGCGTTTTGTAACGGCATCGAGTTTATTTGATGGGCATGATGTTTCGGTCAATATTATGCGTCGCATTCTACAGGCAAGTGGAGTAGAGGTGATTCATCTTGGCCATAACCGCTCTGTAGAAGAAGTGGTCAATGCAGCTATTCAAGAGGATGCACAGGCAGTAGCCATTTCTTCTTATCAAGGTGGTCATATGGAATATTTCAAATATATGTATGACCTATTTGCTGAGAAAGGTGCACCCCATATCAAAATCTATGGTGGCGGTGGAGGAGTAATTCTTCCGAGAGAAATAGAGGAGCTTCACGAATATGGTATTGCCGGCATTTTCTCTCCAGAGGATGGTATGAAGCTAGGGTTGCAAGGAATGATTAATAAACAAATAGAGGAATCAGATTTTTCTACTCTAAAAGGCAACTCTATTGAGCTGATCGAAAAGGTATCTACTGATCGACCGGAGATACTTGCGAACTTAATTACAGCTGCAGAAATCGGTGGGGACGGGCAAACAGTTCACCTAATTGAAGAAGCAAGGAAAAAATCAAAAAATACACCGGTATTAGGGATTACAGGTACAGGTGGAGCTGGTAAGTCTTCATTAACCGATGAATTAATTCGTCGTTTTTTACGTGAGTTTCCTGAGAAGAAGATTGCCATTATTTCTGTTGATCCTACAAAGCAAAAAACAGGCGGGGCCTTGTTAGGAGACAGAATTCGTATGAACGCGATTTTTGATCAGCGTGTTTACATGCGAAGCCTTGCTACCCGTGGCTCAAGAACTGAACTATCCGCATCGATTGGTGATGTGCTTGATATTGTGAAGGCAGCTGATTTTGATCTTATCATTGTAGAAACAAGCGGTATCGGGCAAGGGGACGCAGAAATTACGAAATATACGGACCTGTCGTTGTATGTGATGACGAGCGAGTTCGGTGCACCAACCCAGCTGGAAAAAATCGATATGATTGATTATGCAGATTTAATTGTCATTAATAAATTTGAACGCAAGGGCTCCGAGGATGCGCTTCGACAAGTTCAAAAGCAATATCAACGTTCCCATGAATTATGGTCTGAGGATTTAGACAAAATGCCTGTTTACGGAACAATAGCAAGTCAATTCAATGATAAAGGGACGAACTCCTTATTTGCGGCACTTGTATCGAAAATTAATGAAAAGTTTGACTTTGATTGGAAGACTTCTTACGAGCTATTTGTGAAAACTCAAAAACAAGATGTCATCATTCCAACTAATCGTCGTTATTACTTAAGAGAAATCGCTGATACAGTTCGAAATTATCATAAAAATGCTTCGCAACAGGTTGAGCTGGCTAGAAAGCTGTATCAACTCGAAGGGACAATAAATCAAATCCTTGAAAAATCACCTGAAGACGCATTAGTAAAATCGCTGGAGTCCTTAGCAGAAGGTGTAAAGGGTGAATTATCTGCTGAATCAAAACGAATTCTTCAGAACTGGGAGAAAATCAAAGAAGCTTATGCTGGTGATGAATTCGTTACAAAAATAAGAGATAAAGAAATCCGAACAATACTAAAAACGACTTCATTATCAGGGACAAAAATTCCAAAAGTCGCACTGCCAAAATATAAAGATTACGGTGAAATCTTACGTTGGGTTTATGCAGAAAATGTTCCTGGCGAGTTTCCTTATACAGCTGGCGTTTTCCCATTTAAACGAGAGGGCGAGGATCCAAAACGCCAATTTGCCGGCGAAGGAACGCCTGAACGAACAAATAAGCGATTCCATTATTTATCGAAAGATGATGATGCAAAACGTTTATCCACAGCATTCGATTCTGTAACCTTGTACGGCGAAGATCCGGATTACCGTCCAGATATATACGGGAAGGTTGGTGAATCGGGCGTAAGTGTCTGTACCTTGGATGATATGAAAAAATTATATGCGGGCTTTGATTTATGTGCACCCTCCACATCTGTATCGATGACGATCAATGGCCCTGCACCTATTATACTTGCGATGTTTATGAATACAGCTATTGATCAACAGGTTCGAAATAAAGAAGAAGAGTTAGGTCGACAGCTTACTGTAGAAGAGTTTGCGGAAGTGCGAGCAAAAACATTGCAGGTTGTGCGCGGTACTGTTCAAGCAGACATCTTAAAGGAAGATCAAGGCCAAAACACATGCATTTTTTCAACTGAATTTGCTCTTCGTATGATGGGCGACATTCAGGCATACTTCATCGACCAAAAAGTACGAAACTATTACTCTGTTTCAATTTCTGGCTATCATATCGCAGAAGCAGGGGCAAATCCAATTTCACAGCTAGCATTTACATTAGCAAATGGCTTTACCTATGTTGAATACTATTTAAGTAGAGGTATGAACATTGATGACTTTGCACCGAACCTTTCATTCTTCTTCTCTAATGGCCTAGATCCTGAGTACACAGTAATCGGCCGAGTAGCACGCAGAATTTGGGCGGTTGTAATGCGAGATAAATATAATGCAAATGATCGTTCACAAAAGTTAAAGTACCATGTGCAAACATCGGGGCGTTCGCTACACGCGCAGGAAATAGATTTCAATGATATTCGTACGACTTTACAAGCGTTAATGGCTTTGCAGGATAATTGCAATTCGCTTCATACAAATGCCTATGATGAAGCAATCACAACTCCTACAGAAGAATCGGTAAGACGTGCAATGGCAATTCAAATGATTATTACAAAAGAGCATGGCCTATCAAAAAATGAAAATCCATTACAAGGTGCATTTATAGTGGAAGAATTAACAGATTTAGTGGAAAACGCTGTACTTGAAGAGTTTGAGCGAATGAATGATCGAGGTGGAGTGCTAGGTGCAATGGAAACCCAATATCAACGAGGGAAAATCCAAGAAGAATCCATGTATTATGAGCACCTTAAACATTCAGGAGAGCTACCGATTATCGGTGTCAACACGTATTTAAATCCGAATCCACCTTCTGCTGAAAGCATTAACAGCATGGAAATAGCTCGTGCTTCAAAAGAAGAAAAAGAATTACAAATTCATAATTTACAAGCTTTCCAAACTCGTCACCAATCAAAATGTGAAGCTTCCCTAAATAAGCTAAAAGAAGTGGCGCTTTCTGGCGGTAACATATTTGAGCAGTTAATGGAAACAGTCCAAGTAGCAAGTCTTGGCCAAATTACAAAGGCCTTATATGAAGTTGGCGGGCAATACAGAAGAAATATGTAATGATGATGCGCTTGCTTTTGGTATTGTTACCAAAGGTGAGCGTGATTTTTTATGGGATGAAGTAAGAGGGTTACCTTATGTGATAGCTGGGGAGTACTGGTATATGGTCACATGAACTAGTTTAACCAACACTCAAGCATGTGTTATTTGAATGCAAGAGGTGTTATTTTGCATCCAAATACCAAAATATAAATGGTTAGTATCGAGTACCAGTGGTTTATTATTAAATAAAATTATGGGAAATAGTTACATTTAGGAGGTATCGGTCCTTTAAATATGAGATAATTTTGTTAATTAGCCAATTTATGAAAAAATAGTTCTATTTATGGGTGTGAAAAGTATTACTATTTTTATGAATTTAGCTATAATAGATGGGACAGAAGGGAAGGATTTCAATTGCTGAAACAATACTTACATTACATAATTATCTTGGCGTGTTTGATTGGCATCTTGTTTTTGTATGATAAGCAATTAGGATCTGTTCCACTATTGATATTATCTGGTTTTTTATTTTATTTAGGAATTAAAGAAATATATAAAATAAAAAAGAGTAAATGAAACTAGCATAGTGTATAGCACTTTGTATATAATGGATATTATGTTTAAGATATGTATTATCTTTGTTTACAGATAAATGGGGAAACCAACCTTATCTGAATGAGTGTAGCTAGAGCATCCTATTATACGGCTTTAGTGGAAAGCAAAGTTTTCTAATGGAGTAACTACAACAATAGAAATAGTGATAATGAAAATGTTATCACTTACTACAAATGTGTTTTGAACAAAAATAGTGCTACTTATTGTACTGATGGAAAGGACGTGCACGAGTTGGATATTCGTGAAATGACAAAAGAACAATTAGCAGAAGAATCGTTAATTGACTTAGCCTATGCAATGTTAGAAGAGAGAAAATCACCAATTGCATTCCCGGAACTTTTAAAAGAAATTCAAAATTTAAATGGTTTATCTGATGCAGAAATCCAAGATAGACTAGTACAATTTTATACAGATATGAATATCGATGGACGATTCCTGTTAAACCATGAAAATGGATGGGGACTTCGTGAATGGTATAAAGTTGAAACAATTGAAGAAGAAACAGCACCAACTGTTAAAGCGCGCAAACGTAAATCAAAAGCATCTGCTGACGATGAAGAAGATTTAATCGTTGATGAAGATGATTTAGTATTTGAAGAAGACTTCGACGAATTTGTTGATGAAGAAATTGATGAGGACGAGGACGATGACGAAGATATTGACTTCGTTGAAGAAGAAATTGACAGCATCGATGAAGTAGACGCAGACATTGACGATGACCTGATCGAAGAAGAAGACGGTTTCATCATTGATGACGACGAAGAAGCAGAAGATGAAGACGAAGAAGAATTGGATGAAGATGTAGAAAAATAATTTTATGTCTGATGACGTGTAGGTAGGGATGAGATTTGCCCTACCTACACTTTTTTTGTGGGATGTTTTGAGTGAAAGGAGGCTGGTTGAATACTGGTAGTCCTTGGTGATGGGGATGAAGCACTTTTTGCTGGAGCTTTCAGTGTGAGAAGTACTTGATGGAAGGGATAAAGCGCTTTTGGGTAGAGGTTTCAGTGTGAGAAGTACTTCATGAAGGGGATGAAACACTTTTTGCTGGAGCTTTCGGTGTGAGAAGTACTTCATGGAGGGGATAAAGCACTTTTTGCTGGAGCTTTCGGTGTGAGAAGTACTTCATGAAGGGGATGAAGCATTTTTTGCTGGAGCTTTCGGTGTGAGAAGTACTTCATGGAGGGGATGAAGCACTTTTTGCTGGAGCTTTCGGTGTGAGAAGTACTTCATGGAGGGGATGAAGGATTAAGTCCATATAATTGTGTAAAAAGAAAAAGAGTCATTTTATTCTCTCTTGGATACAATGTTTTCAGCGACGATAAACATGAAAGAGGGAATAATAATGACTCAATTACAGTTTAACTTAGATATGGACTTTTTAAAAGATTCTGTACTAAATTCTGACTTAAATACAGTGGTTAAATCTGCTTTAGTATTAGTTTTAAATGAGTTTATGGAAAAAGAAAGAGACGAATATTTAAATGCAGCGGCTTATGAGCGTTCGAATGATCGAATCGATTACCGAAATGGCTACTACGAGCGTGAAATCGTTATGAGTGTTGGAAAACTAACTTTAAAAGTTCCTAGAACTCGCAACGGTGAATTTTCTACTAGTGTGTTTGAAAAATATGCTAGACATGATCAAGCGTTGATTCTATCGATGATAGAAATGGTTGTAAATGGTGTCTCCACAAGAAAGGTAACTCAAATTGTGGAACAGCTTTGTGGTGAAACTGTATCAAAATCACTCGTGTCTTCACTGACTCAAAAACTAGATCCCATTATTAACACTTGGGCAAACAGACCTTTAAACACGACTTACTATCCTTATATTTTTCTGGACGCAATGTATATTAAAGTGCGTGAACATCACCAAGTTGTATCGAAGGCTGTCTATATTGCAACGGCTATTACAGAAGAGAATAAACGTGAAATTTTGGGTTTAAGTGTAGACCATGTGGAGAGCTATGATAGCTGGAGTCGTTTTCTTCAACACTTAAAATCCCGAGGAACTCAATCACCCAAGTTAGTTATATCTGATGCTCACCAAGGTTTACGAAAAGCCATCCAACGCGAATTCATCGGAACTACATGGCAAAGATGCAACGTACATTTTAAACGTAATATTATTGAAAAGCTGCCGAAAAAGGATTCAGGAGATTTCCGTCTCATGATTAGACGTATCTTTGATGCAGTTACCCTTGATGATATGCGCAAATTTAAAGATGAATTAATGAATCAGTATGCAGAAGATCGCAGATATGAAAAAGCACTTACAGTACTAGATGAAGGTTTCGAAGATACCATTCAATATATGAATTTTCCGAAAGGTATACGTGTCAATATTCGAAGTACGAATTCTCTGGAACGACTAAATCAAGAAGTACGTAGAAGAGAGAACGTAATCCGTATCTTCCCTAATACCCAATCTGCCTTTAGATTAGTTGGTGCTGTGTTAATGCACTATCAAGAAAACGATTATTCAAAAAGAACAGGACTTTCTAGATAGTATTTCTGATTTATCTTGTCAACCTTAACTCCCGCCCAGGGAGTATCTCACATTCCGTAAAGGCTATCAAAGTGAAAAGAGCCTTTGACAGCCTTTACGGAATATGAGTGATTAACCCATGGGAGTTAAGGGAGAAAAATGTAGTGGGTGGATAATTTATTACCCCCAATTTTTACAATTAAAATTTAGTTGAAAACATTCGTATTGAATTTTACACAATAACTTGGACTTGACTGGATGAAGCACTTTTTGCTGGAGCTTTCGGTGTGAGAAGTACTTCATGAAGGGAATGAAGCACTTTTTGCTGGAGCTTTCGGTGTGAGAAGTACTTCATGAAGGGAATGAAACGCGTTATAAGAGAGAATTTAGTTCGATATACGTTTCATAAAGGGAATGAAACGCATTCTAAGAGATATTTTAGTTCGAGATGCGTATCATAAAAAGGATGAAGCACTTTGTGGAGCAAGTTTTAAGTTGAGACGCATTTCATCCATGGAATAGATTTTCTCTCGTAAACTCGCGTCATAATTAGCGCTTTTTTTATATGTCATCACAAAGTAACTCGACCTCCATCGAAAAAAATTAATTTCGCTTATATTAGCGAAATTATGCTAATCTCTATTAAAGCACTTGACTTCTATTGACGTTCCATTTATTCTTTTACTTGGGCTCCATTCGAGATGGAGAATGACCGTGAACCAATCACGCTCCCCCTGCAAATCATGCAGGAGGAGCGTTTTTTTGTTTTTTCTAGGTCAATAGTAAATACGAAAAACTCTCCATGTTTAGTTTTGAAAACTTTAAGAAACCTATACAGAAATCACAACAATCCCATTACAAAGTTTTAAATGTTGAGACTTGAAATTTATGAATTGGGAATGAATGATAATGTACAGACTAATTTAAAGTTCTCAAGCTTTATTATTTATAAATAGCAATTGTAGGTATGAGGAGGAATTTGCAAATGACGAAGTATATTTTTGTAACAGGTGGGGTAGTTTCTTCACTTGGTAAAGGAATTGTTGCATCATCATTAGGAAGACTATTAAAAAATCGTGGGCTACAAGTAACAATTCAAAAATTTGATCCGTATTTAAATATTGATCCAGGTACAATGAGTCCGTATCAGCACGGTGAAGTGTTTGTAACAGATGATGGTGCCGAGGCTGACTTAGACTTAGGGCACTATGAACGTTTCATCGATATTAATCTGGGTAAACATTCGACTGTAACTTCTGGTCGTGTCTATCAATCGGTTTTGGCGAAAGAGCGTCGTGGTGATTACAATGGTAAAACTGTGCAAGTAATTCCTCATGTTACAAATGAAATAAAAGATCGTATTCAACGTGCTGGTCGTGAAACGAGTGCGGATATCGTTATTACTGAAGTTGGAGGAACAGTTGGGGATATCGAATCTCTTCCATTCCTAGAAGCGATTCGCCAAATGAAAACCGACCTTGGTCATCACAATGTAATGTATGTGCATTGTACGTTAATTCCTTACATTGCCGCAGCTGGTGAGTTAAAAACAAAACCAACTCAGCACTCTGTAAAAGAATTACGTTCACTAGGTATTCAACCAAATATCATTGTAGTTCGTACTGAACAGGCAGTATCTGAAGAAATGAAAGAAAAATTAGCTCTATTCTGTGATGTTAAACCACGTGACATTATTGAATCTCGTGATGCAGAAACGTTATACGATATCCCATTAAACCTGCATGCTCAGGATTTCGATGATATTGTTCTAGAACATTTTGGAATCGAAGCACCGGAAGCAGATATGGCAGACTGGAAAGAGCTTGTAACGAAAGTAAAAAATCTTTCACACAAAACGCGTATTGCATTAGTTGGTAAATATGTTGAGCTGCAAGATGCATATATTTCTGTTGTAGAAGCATTAAAACATGCTGGATATGTCTATGATTCTGATATCGAAGTGGATTGGATCAATGCAGAAAATGTAAATGCAGAAAATGTTGATGAATTATTAAAGGATGCAGATGGGATTTTAGTACCAGGTGGTTTCGGTGATCGAGGTATTGAAGGAAAGATCTCTGCTATCAAATATGCACGTGAAAACGATATTCCTTTCCTAGGAATTTGCTTAGGCATGCAATTAGCGACAATTGAATTTGCTCGTAACGTTCTTGGTTTAGAAGGAGCGCATTCTACAGAGTTAAATAAAGAAACGCCATATCCAATTATCGACTTCTTACCAGATCAAAGTGATGAAGTAGATTTGGGTGGAACATTACGTTTAGGTTTATATCCATGTAAATTAGTTGAAGGTTCCCGTGCAGCACAAGCTTATAATGACGAATTGGTTTATGAGCGTCATCGCCATCGTTATGAATTCAACAATGAATTCCGTGAAGCAATGGAAGCAGAAGGACTTGTTTTCTCAGGTACAAGCCCTGACAACAAATTAGTGGAAATTATTGAGTTACCAGAGAAAAAGTTCTTCGTGGCATGTCAATTCCATCCAGAACTAATTTCTCGTCCACAACGTCCACAATCATTATTCCGTGAATTTGTAGGGTCAGCTTTCAATAATCGTTAATTTTCCAAGACTTTTTCCTATTATTTTAATGGGAAGAAGTCTTTTTATTAGTTCAATTACAAAAAATAAAAAATTATCCATTTTTTAATCCGTGTAAATATGATAATAATTAAGATAGCAAAACCTCTTTTCGTGGGGGAAAAGAGGTTAAGAAGGAATTATAATTCGTCGTCATCAGAAATCATTTCATCATAGTTTAATTTGATTGCTTCATATATAAATAGTCCAGCCATGAGATGTGGAATTACAACACGTTCGCCTAAATTAGTCGGATGAGGCAAGATTCCACCCCGCACTTTCATGGAAACGTATGTATAGGCTAGTTCACTCAATACATTAGTGTCACTTTTCGGCTCACTTGAAACAACAGAAAAAGGAATAAAGCTATCGTATAGATTTTTTGCTAGGCTTAAAGCTTTCTGGTTATCGCTATTTGCAGTGAATAAACAAACTCGATCGGATTCAGTTAGGGGAATATCCTTTGACCAGGTTTTCAAATTGGTAAAGGGTTCTGCCCCATATAATGCATTTAGTTCGATTGCTTGTAATTCATCGAAACAAGCAAAATAGATATTTCCTTGGCCTATACTTGCTTGGGCCAATAGACGTGAAGTTTCTTCAATTGCTTCTTCTTCACTTTGTATAATTCTTTGAAATAATCCACTCATTTGAGTAGAAAGTATTTTAGACATAAATTCACCTCTTCATGTATTATAATTTTTTATAGAGAAAAAATAAAATATGAAGATTTTTGTAAACAATTTAAAGGATTTTTCGCAAAAATAATCGAAAGTATGTTTAAACTGGTTATTATAGGGAATACGTAGTCGTGGAAGAAAATTACTTTTATCATATTATCACGTTAAGGGGAAGTTGCTGTGAAAAAAATATTAATCGTAGATGATCAAAAGGGAATTCGTCTTTTATTAAATGAAGTATTCTCAAGAGAAGGATATAAGGTTTATCAAGCTTCAAACGGCGTGGAAGCGCTTAAAATAATCGAAAATGAAGAAATTAATTGTGTCATGCTAGATATGAAGATTCCTGGAATGAACGGTATTGAAATTCTAAGTAGAATACGTGAAAAAAACCTTGAAATGCCAGTGTGTATGATGACTGCTTTTGAAGGGGAAGATATACTAACGGAAGCTAACCAGTTAGGTATAACGAAGTATTTTAGAAAACCTTTTAATATATTGGATGTAAGAGATGAAGTGAATGCACTATTAAACGATTAAATCGATTAATCGTTTCCTTCTTAGCGTGATAATCTTAATGAGGTTAGAGACAAGCGTTTCTACACATAGTAAAATCCCGTCTGTAGAACCTAAAAGAATAAATGACTTACTAAATAAAAATAGATGAATAGAGTATTTTTTGCGCCTGCATCTGTGGCAAGCTTTCTATGCAGTTTAAACATCGAAATTAAATTACTGTACCTTTAAAGTGTTTCTTCTGGTATACAATTACTTGTTTACAAAAAAGTACACATGTCGCAGGCTTTCGGCGCAGAAAACAAACCCGTCTCGTGAAACTTGAGAGACGGGATTTGATTCATATACTGAACAGAAATTAGATTAATAAAGTATTTTGTGGCTGTCGCAAGCTTTCGCCACAGAAAAGCATGTCGGCTCAGACTTGAGAGCCGACATGCTTTTTGCTATGATTAATCTGGAATAATTATCTTATTAATTTACTTAGCTGTCCGAGGAGGATTTTCGTATATGCCATTAGTATCGATGAAAGAAATGTTGATTAAAGCGAAAAATGAGGGTTATGCTGTAGGGCAATTTAATATTAATAACCTTGAATTTACTCAAGCTATTTTACTTGCTGCTGAAGAAGAGAAGTCTCCAGTAATTCTGGGTGTTTCTGAAGGTGCAGGGAAATATATGGGTGGTTTTATTGCCGTTGTGCAAATGGTAAAGGGGTTAATGGAAAGCTATAAAATTACTGTACCTGTTGCGATTCATTTAGACCATGGTTCAAGCTTTGATAAATGTAAAGAAGCCGTAGACGCTGGTTTCACTTCTGTTATGATTGATGCTTCTCATCACCCATTTGAAGAAAATGTGAAAATCACAAATGAGGTTGTTGAATATGCTCATGCCAAAGGTGTTTCCGTTGAGGCAGAATTAGGAACAGTTGGTGGAGAAGAAGATGGTGTCATTGGTGGCATTATGTATGCTGATCCAGCTGAATGTAAAGCGCTTGTTGATGCTACTAATATTGATTGCCTAGCACCTGCATTAGGCTCTGTACATGGTCCTTATAAAGGTGAACCAAAATTAGGGTTCGACGAAATGAAGCAAATTGGCGAAGAAACAGGTATGCCATTGGTACTTCACGGTGGTACTGGTATTCCTGACGAGCAAATCAAGCGTGCCGTTTCTTTAGGTACTGCTAAAATTAACGTAAATACTGAAAATCAAATTGCGGCAACAAACGTGATTCGTGAAGTTTTAGAGTCAAATAAAAATGTTTACGATCCACGCAAATATTTAGCACCTGCTCGCGATGCTATTAAAGAAACGGTTATCGGAAAAATGCGCGTATTCGGTAGTTCACAAAAAGCTTAACCTGGATAATCCGAAATATGTGAGGAATTTAGATTGTATTCTGATAATCTAAAGGCATTCGTAAAACTAAACGTACTATTAAAAAAGCCTGTCTCTTTTGAGCTAGTACAATAATATAAAAGAAGCAGAATTGTTTATTTTACTTAGAAATTGTAAACTACTCATGTAAATAAAAAGATGAACTGCTTTTCTATTTTATCTTCATTTGAGAAAATGGTGAGAGGGTGGATGGATAGGAATACAGGAATTTATTCATTCCGATTTACCGTTTGCCAATTGAAGATATAGTCTTGGTGAGCATTGTGGAGGCACTAAGTGTTGCAGTCAGACTGAAACCTTATTGCCTCACTCGCGTCCAATCATTTGGAGTATCGTAATTTGATATGATTCCACATGGAAAGTAAAACTGCCAACCAAGGCAAAATGATATAATAATGATTTGCAGGAGAAGTGTTTGATTGTTTTTCAATCGGCCTTCTCTTAGTTTTTTATTGACACAATTTTAAATCATCTGGAGGAAATTATAATGAAATTTTTTATTGATACAGCGAATTTTGAGGAAATTAAAGAAGCGCACTCTTGGGGAATTTTATCGGGTGTTACAACGAACCCATCATTAGTAGCGAAAGAGGCGAACGTTTCATTTCATGATCGCTTACGTGAAATCTCAGAATTAGTAAATGGTTCTGTAAGTGGTGAAGTTATTTCACTGGAAGCAGAAGGGATGATTAAAGAAGGCCTAGAATTAGCTGCAATTGCACCAAATATTACAGTTAAGCTACCAATGACTCCTGAAGGGCTAAAAGCATGTAAATTCTTCTCTGAAAAAGGCATTAAAACGAATGTAACGCTTATTTTTAGTGCAAATCAAGCTTTAATGGCAGCTCGTGCTGGTGCCACATATGTATCACCATTTGTAGGACGTTTAGATGATATTGGACAAAGCGGAGTTGAATTAATTGCTACAATTTCTGATTTGTTTGCCATCCACGGAATTGAAACAGAAATTATCGCTGCTTCTATCCGTCATCCACAACACATTACAGATGTAGCTTTAGCAGGAGCTGATATTGCGACAACTCCATTCAAAGTATTAAAGCAACTATTCCATCACCCATTAACGGATAAAGGAATTGAAGGATTTTTAGCTGACTGGGAAAATCGCAAAAGTAAGTAATTTAAACGAGTAGCCAGGATTTTTTTGTTAAAACCCTAACTAGCCATGTCCAACCATTCAACTAAATGGGTAAAATGAAATACTATAAAGATAAGAAAAAAATTTGAATTGTTAATAAATTTAAGCTTTAAATTGTGAAAATGGTAAATAATAAACAATAATACAAAAAATTTTCCTGCTGCAAAATGGTCCATTGAGAGAAAGAAAGCAGCAATGGGCTTTTAAAAAGCCAATTGCTGCTAAGATAAATACCTTTCGCATTTAATTGATAAGAAAGGCGTATTTGATAGAAAGTGAACGATTACTAAACAAGTAAGACCATCATAAGTGAAACTTTCCAATCATAAGGGAGAACGGATATGGATGTTTATAAAATTAATGGCGGAAATCGTCTAAGAGGAACAGTAAAAGTCAGTGGAGCAAAAAACAGTGCGGTTGCATTAATCCCTGCATCTATCTTAGCAAATTCTTCAGTCACTATTGGAGGTATACCTGAAATTTCTGATGCTTGGACGCTAAAAGCATTATTGGAAGAGCTTGGTGGCGAAGTTACTTTTAAAGATGGACAGATGATTATCGACCCAACTCAAATGCAAGCTATTCCACTACCGAATGGTAATGTAAAAAAACTTCGCGCATCCTATTATTTAATGGGGGCTATGCTTGGCCGTTTCAAAAAAGCCGTTATCGGATTACCGGGTGGATGCTTCTTAGGACCACGTCCGATTGATCAGCATATAAAAGGATTTGAAGCTCTCGGTGCAAAAGTAACTAACGAACACGGTGCCATCTATCTTCGTGCTGAGGAATTAGTTGGGGCTAAAATTTATTTGGACGTAGCAAGTGTTGGTGCGACAATTAACATTATGCTAGCAGCTGTTCGTGCAAAAGGTCGTACAATTATCGAGAATGCGGCAAAAGAACCTGAAATTATTGACGTTGCGACACTGTTAACAAATATGGGAGCCAATATCAAAGGTGCAGGTACGAGTGTGATTCGTATTGATGGAGTAGAAGAACTACATGGTACTAATCATACGATTATTCCAGATCGCATTGAAGCAGCAACATTTATGATAATGGCTGCAGCGATTGGTGATGGTGTTACGGTAGATAATGTAATTCCTTTCCACCTTGAGGCAGTTACAGCCAAATTACGTGAGATGGGTGTGAAAATTGAAGAAGGTGAAGAGAGTATGTATATTCATCGCTCAGACATTCTTCAAGCAGTTGATGTGAAAACCCTCGTTTATCCAGGTTTTCCAACAGACGTACAGCAACCACTTTCCGTATTAATGACGCAGGCAATAGGAGCATCGAAGGTGACGGATACAATCTACTCAGCTCGTTTCAAACATATCGATGAACTTCGTCGAATGAATGCAAACGCGAGAGTGGAAGGTAATTCTGCTATTATTCAAGGCCCATCAAAGCTTCATGGCTCCACAGTGACAGCCACAGATTTACGCGCTGGTGCCGCGCTTGTTTTAGCAGGGTTAATTGCCGAAGGAGAAACTGAAATACAGGATATCCACCATATCGAGCGAGGATATAGTTCATTAATACAAAAACTTTGTGCAATTGGTGCTGATATTCGTCGTGAGTCCATTACAACAAGTGTTATTAAAAGAGCGAAATAATATATTGAATTCATCCGTAATGAGTTAACGAAATATGTTACAATAGATGGAGCATATAGATCGGCAAAGATAAGACCTAAGCCGACACCGGGAGGCAAATGAAGAATGGAACGTAGTTTAACGATGGAAGTTGTACGCGTAACTGAAGCAGCAGCAATCGCTTCTGCAAAATGGATGGGACGCGGTTTAAAAGAGGAAGCAGATGACGCAGCAACAACAGCAATGCGAGCATTATTTGATACAATCCCAATGTATGGTACTGTTGTAATTGGTGAAGGTGAAATGGACGAAGCACCAATGCTTTATATTGGTGAAGAACTTGGCCTTCGTAACGGCGGTCCACAAGTAGACATTGCGGTTGACCCTCTTGAAGGAACAAACATCGTTGCAAAAGGTACAAATGGCGCAATGACGGTTCTGGCAATTGCAGATCGTGGAAACTTATTAAACGCACCAGATATGTATATGGAAAAACTAGCAGTTGGTCCTGAAGCCGCTGGTAAAGTAGATATTACAGCTTCAGTAACAGAAAATCTTCACGCAGTAGCTAAAGCAAAGAACAAAGAAATATCAGATGTAGTGGCGGTATTATTAGATCGTCCTAGACATCAGCAGATTGTTGACGAAATCCGTGCAGCAGGTGCGCGTATTAAATTCATTCAAGACGGTGATGTGAGTGCAGCTATTAATACTGCATTTGACGAAACTGGTATTGACATTATGTTTGGTACCGGAGGAGCTCCAGAGGGAGTTATTTCCGCAGTTGCATTAAAGTGCTTAGGTGGAGACTTCCAAGCAAGATTAATTCCAGAAGACGAGGCACAGGTCTTACGTTGTGAAAAAATGGGAATTGATGTAAATAAGGTATTATACCTAGACGATTTGGTTAAAGGTGATGATGCGATTTTTGCAGCAACAGCCGTAACTGATAGTGAATTGATGAAGGGCGTTCAATATAAAGGTTCATACTGTTTAACAAACTCTTTGGTAATGCGTGCAAAAACAGGAACTGTCCGTTTTGTTGAAGGACGTCACAATATCGATAAAAAACCTAGATATGTAAAATAAATTACTTCAAACATAGATGCCTGATAAAAATCGGATGTTCATATGGATAACCACTTACTATCCACATTAAATCTCCACAACTAAAATCAGGCATCTTCCTACTATTCTTTCTTACTTTATAAAACCCTACGGCAATACAACTTCAAATGATAGAAAAATGCGATAGGTGGCCACATAGACACTAAATCGATGTTTTTCTTATGCAGTGATTTATCTGTTTTAGCCTTTCTATTCAGTATAAAATAGATGAAAAATTTAAATAGACTGGAGATATGCTATGTCGGCATTAACTATATCGCAATTAGAAAATATGACGTTAAAAGAGTTATATTCTCTAGCGCGTGATTACAAGATTTCTTATTATAGTAAATTAACAAAAAAAGAATTAATCTTTTCCATTTTAAAATCCCGTTCTGAACAAGAAGGCTTCTTCTTCATGGAAGGTGTACTTGAAATTGTAAACCAAGAGGGCTTTGGATTCCTGCGTCCTATCAACTATTCTCCTTCTAAAGAAGATATTTATATTTCAGCTTCACAAATTCGTCGTTTCGATCTTCGAAATGGGGACAAGGTTTCCGGTAAGGTCCGCCCACCAAAAGAAAATGAACGCTATTTTGGATTGCTTCAAGTTGACGCAGTAAATGGGGAAGACCCTGAAGTAGCAAAAGAACGTGTTCACTTCCCGGCATTAACACCTCTTTATCCGGATAGACATATTAAGTTGGAAACATCTCCAAATAAAATGTCCACTCGTATTATGGACCTAGTTGCACCTGTTGGTTTTGGTCAACGTGGATTGATTGTCGCTCCACCGAAAGCAGGGAAAACATCACTTTTAAAAGAAGTTGCAAATGCAATTACAACAAATTATCCTGAAGCCGAACTGATTGTACTTTTGATTGATGAACGTCCAGAGGAAGTAACGGATATCGAGCGTTCAGTTAAAGCGGATGTTGTAAGCTCTACATTTGATGAAGTACCAGAAAATCATGTAAAAGTAGCAGAGCTTGTATTAGAACGAGCAAGACGACTAGTAGAACATAAACGTGACGTCATTATCTTGATGGACTCAATAACACGATTAGCTCGTGCATATAACTTAGTAATTCCTCCAAGTGGACGAACACTTTCTGGTGGTATTGACCCAGCTGCGTTCCACAGACCTAAACGATTCTTTGGTTCTGCGCGAAATATCGAAGAAGGTGGCAGTTTAACGATTTTGGCAACTGCTTTAGTTGATACAGGATCGCGTATGGATGAAGTAATCTATGAAGAATTCAAAGGAACAGGAAATTTAGAGCTTCACTTAGATCGTCACCTTGCAGAACGTCGTATCTTCCCAGCACTAGATATTCGCCGTTCAGGAACACGCAAAGAGGAGCTTCTGATACCTTCTGAGCAATTAGAAAAATTATGGGCAATTCGTAAAACGTTTTCAGATGCACCTGACTTTGCAGAGCGCTTCTTAAGAAAACTACGTACATCTAAATCAAACGAGGAATTCTTTGAAAAGCTTAACAGCGATATGAAAAAGGCAACAAAAGGAAAAGGGTTAATCTAATTTCTTTGGGATAACAGACTCTATTAGATATAGACTAAACAGTTTAAAATTTTACCATTTATTTTTTAGTTGCGTTCAAATTTATTTCTTGCTATAATCTTTTAAGTATGAAACGTATGCATATGTGACTGACATATTCGGGTCATGTAAGGCATAGTTCGAATAACAACTCTGTTCCAGATGGTTCAGGGCGAGAGGAGTAACGAATATGAAACAAGGAATTCATCCAGATTACAAAACTGCAACAGTAACATGCTCTTGCGGTAACACATTCGAAACAGGTTCAGTAAAAGAAAAAATTACTGTAGAATTCTGTAACGAATGCCACCCATTCTACACTGGACGCCAAAAATTCGCTTCAGCTGACGGACGCGTGGATCGTTTCAACAAAAAATACGGAATTAAGTAAGCATGATCAGATGCCTGTCCAGTATCACACTGGCAGGCATTTTTTATTAGAAATGAATATTGCTGATGTTTTAGAGAAGTTATTCTGCATTATCAACCTGCAACCTACAAAGTAAGTAGCGCAATAACTCCAGAAATCATAGTAGTTGTAATTATTGTGACCAATCCGAAATTGTCTGACTTTCATGGAATAATTGTAGAATCAGTGTATTATGCGATATACTATGTATATAGAGGATATCGTATAATAAGTATGCCTTGAGTGCACCATCTCAAGGCACTTTTTTAAGCGGATTGGAAGTATATAAATATCGAGGTTATCCGCATAAGAAAAGACATCCAACTCGACCTAGCCTGGTCGAGTTGTGTTTTTAGGTGTGTTTTTCTAATGTGTTAACATAGTTATACTAAGTAAATAGAGATCAACTTAGAAAGAGGTTTGTTGGAATGGCGCAATTATTTTTTAAACATGGGGCAATGAATAGCGGAAAATCTATTGAAATTCTTAAAGTTGCACATAACTATGAAGAACAAGATAAGCCAGTATTAATATTTACTTCAGGAATCGATACAAGAGATGAAGTAGGTTATGTATCCAGTCGTATTGGACTTAAGCGCCAGGCGATACCAGTATTCGATGATACCGACTTATATGAGTATGTTGAAAACTTCCCTCAAAAACTATACTGTGTATTAGTTGATGAAGTGCAATTTTTATCAAAAAAACATGTACTGCAATTAGCCAAAATAGTAGATCATTTAAAAATTCCGGTGATGGGTTTTGGTTTGAAAAATGATTTCCAAAATGAACTATTTGAAGGCAGTCGCTATATGCTGACATATGCAGACAAAATTGAAGAGATGAAAACAATCTGTTGGTTCTGTCATAAAAAGGCAACAATGAATTTAAGAGTAGATGAAAACAAGAAACCTGTTTACACAGGTGAACAAATTCAAATCGGTGGAAATGATACATATTATCCTGTATGTCGCCAGTGTCATGAAAATCCACCGCTTTAAGTAGCATCTGGTAAGTAAAAACTTGGATTTTAATCATTTGACATATATAATTTATGATGGAATTATGCTCATTTAATGGGCGGCAATACAAAGGATACAAATGATTGCATATTCCCCTTATGGGAATATGCTAAAAATAAAATATGATACTAATAAATTAGAGGTGAACCCATGTTTGATCGATTACAAGCGGTTGAAGACCGTTATGAAAGATTAAATGAACTCCTTAGCGATCCAGATATCGTTAGTGATAGCAAAAAGCTTCGCGAATATTCAAAAGAGCAGTCGGATATTCAAGAAATGGTAGAAGTCTACCGAGAATATAAAGATGTAAAACAACAGCTAGTCGACACAAAGGAAATGCTGGATAACGAAAAAGATCCAGAAATGCATGAAATGGTAAAAGAAGAATTTAATGAACTAAATAGTCGCATTCCTGAACTTGAAGAGCGTTTGAGAATTCTGCTGATTCCAAAAGACCCGAACGATGATAAAAACGTAATCATGGAGATTCGTGGAGCAGCAGGTGGAGACGAGGCGAATATTTTTGCCGGGGATTTATTCCGTATGTATACGCGCTATGCTGAAACACAGGGCTGGAAAATTGATATTATGGAAGCTACACCAAATGCAATGGGTGGCTACAAAGAAGTCATTTTCATGATCAATGGCCAAGGTGCTTATTCAAAATTCAAGTACGAAAACGGCGCTCACCGAGTTCAGCGTGTCCCTGCAACAGAGTCACAAGGTCGTATCCATACTTCTACCGCAACGGTTGCATGTTTACCAGAAGTAGAAGAAGTAGATGTTGAAATTCACGAAAAAGATATTCGTGTGGATACTTTTGCATCGTCTGGTGCAGGTGGGCAATCCGTAAATACAACGATGTCAGCTGTTCGTATGACCCATCTTCCAACAGGTGTTGTTGTTTCGATGCAGGATGAGCGTTCTCAGATCAAAAACCGTGAAAAAGCAATGAAGATCTTGCGTGCTCGTGTTGCAGATATGTATATGCAAGAAGCACAAAAGGAAATTGATGCTACTCGTAAATCGGCAGTTGGAACAGGTGATCGTTCTGAACGTATTCGCACATACAACTATCCACAAAATCGTGTCACAGACCACCGCATTGGTTTAACTCTTCAAAAACTTGATATTATCATGGAAGGCAAGCTCGATGAAATCATCGATGCATTAATGCTGGAAGAGCAAGCTTCAAAACTTGCACACTTAAACGATGAAGCATAAAACAATTTTTGAGGCCCTTAATTGGGCTTCTTCTTTTTTAGTAGACAAAGGTCGTGACGAAAATGCTGCGAGATTGCTTATGCAGCACATTTATGCAATGAATTACTCGGGTTTGATGATGCGAATGCACGATGCTATAGATGAAGAAAAGTGGAATCAATTTCAAAAAGATGTTGAGGAACATGCGAAGGGTCGCCCAGTACAATATATAACAGGCGTTGAAGAGTTTTATGGCAGAACTTTTCGTGTCGATGAATCGGTGTTAATTCCTCGTCCAGAAACAGAGGAGTTAATTTTAGGAACAATCGAGCGTATGAAAAAACTTTTCGGAGATGGAACTGAGCTCAAGCTTGCAGATATTGGAACGGGCAGTGGAGCCATAGCAATTACCATGAAAAAAGAATGGCCAACTGCAGAAGTGGTTGCAACAGATATCTCTGAGGCAGCACTCGAAACTGCAAAAATGAATGCACGGCAGCTTCAGGCGAATATCGAATTCCGTTTAGGAGATTTAACTGCACCTCTTGAAGAAGAAAAATGGGACGTTATTTTATCAAATCCGCCGTATATTGCATTTGATGAGGCTAAAGAAATGTCAGAAATTGTATTGGATCATGAACCCCATTCGGCACTTTTTGCTGATGAAGATGGGTTAATCCTTTACAGAAAACTTGCTGAACAATTACCGAATCTAGTGAAAAAGCCTGCTTTAATAGGTGTTGAAATTGGTTATACACAGGGTGAAGCTGTGGCGAATTTCTTCAAATCTACTTTTCCGCAGGGGAAAATTGATATCGTAAAAGATATAAATCAAAAAAATCGAATAGTTTTTTGTGAAATCAATGTATAAAAATCTCTCTTCCAGCCAATTATGATGTCAGGGAGGGATTTAATATGTTAAACGATTACGAGATTACAAGAGTTGAGAATACAAATGCCATTCATCCAATAGTAAGTCTATTAAAACTAGTAGCTATTGCAGTAGCCATTGTTTGCTCTATTATTTTGGTACCCAATGTGATTGAACAAGTCTATGAAACTAGAAGTAATTTAGTGGATGATAGTTTGAAAATTCGAGTAGTGGCAAATAGTAATACCGATGCCGATCAACAACTAAAAACAGAAATGGTGGAAAACCTAACGCCATTTTTTACACAAATTCAAAAAAATGAACAATCGAATCTTGAAAATGATGAGGTTTATGCAGAGCTTGCAACTTACGTCGAAAAAAATTATGCGAGTGAAGATGTAAAAATCAATATTGGGGAAAACTTAATACCACCTAAATTAGAATCAAATATGTTTTATCCACAATATCACTATAACTCACTGGTGCTAACTATTGGTGAAGGACGTGGGGATAATTGGTGGTGCACGATCTTCTCAAATGTTTGCGAGCGTTCTGCTGATAAGGATAAAGAAAAAGAAGAAGCTAAAAAAACAGATGAGGAAGAAGAGGAAAAACCAAAAGTAACCTTTGTTGTTTGGGAATGGGTGAAAAAACTATTTGCGTAAAAGTTATTAACAATATTCTGAAAGTTATGCACATTTGATTGGACATATCCACATAATGGTCTTAGGCGACTGCAAAAAATATAGAAAAGGAGGAGGTATAATGGAAACAATTCGAATGCTTGTGGATAATAATTTAAATAGTGAGAAAAGTTATGCACAAGCGGTGGATTTATTAAATAATGGGGAAGTTGTAGCATTTCCAACTGAGACGGTTTATGGTCTTGGAGCTGACGCGACGAATGATGTAGCGGTAAAAAAGATATTTGAAGCAAAAGGCCGCCCTTCTGACAACCCATTAATTGTACATATTGGAACAAGAGAAGAAGTTTCGAATTATATAGAAGAAATTCCCGAAATTGCGGTGAAGCTAATGGATACTTTCTGGCCAGGACCATTAACTGTCATAATGAAAGCAAAAAAAGGCTTACTAGCCAAGAGCGTTACTGCTGGTTTAACTACAGTAGGGATGCGTATGCCAGATCATGAAGTTGCCTTAGAATTACTTAGAAAGCTGAAAAAACCTGTGGCGGCTCCTAGTGCGAATCGAAGTGGGAAACCAAGCCCTACAAAAGCTATTCATGTCGAAGAAGATCTCAAAGGGAGTATCCCATTAATCTTAGATGGTGGGGCTACTGGAATTGGAATTGAATCGACAGTGCTTGATGTGACGGTAAATCCGCCAGTAATCCTGCGACCAGGAGGAGTAACGAAGGAAATGCTGGAAGAAGTAATCGGGGATGTAATCCTTCCGACGAAATCACAGGAAAAGCTGGAGTCAACACCAAAAGCACCAGGTATGAAATACACACATTATGCACCGAACGCACCTGTCTATCTAGTCGAAAGTAATCCAGCAGTAGTAAGTGACGCCATAAAAAGACTTAAAACGGAAGGTCAAAAGATCGCTCTTCTTGCACCAATCTCCTTTGAAAAGCTGGGGGCAGACTATTTCTTCCCTTACGGAGTTGAGGGAGACAAAGAAATGATGAGCACGAAATTATATGACGACCTAAGAGCTTGCGATAAAACAGAAGCCACAATAATATTAGCCACTACAACCACTACAGAAGGTGTAGGAGCAGCCATCATGAATCGCTTAGAAAAAGCAGCAGGTGGAAAGTGGTATAACAAGTAGAATATGTAAAGCTTCACTTTTGTTTCTAACAAAAGTGAAGCTTTTTTTCGAGATGAGCTATGTCAATGTCGACAGGAAATTATCGAACTTAATTTAGTATCGAAATATAATTATTTTACTAATAGTGGACTTTTAAAACTTAATAAAAGAGCAACATGAATCCATTGATAATGGCGGAGGGCGAGGCATATGATAGTAGAAAACTTATAAAGGAAAGAGGACTATTTTGGAAGAAATACTTATGGGACTTATTGTAGCACTCGATGTAGTGGCACTTTATTTGCTGCTGCCGGATGTAAAACAGCGTTTCCTCCTTTCAATATGGACAGCCCTTCTACATATGATATTTCCAATTGTTGGTTTTACGGTAGGTAGTTGGATGGTGAGCATCCTATTACAATGGTCTAATTTAGTTTCGAGTATTTTGCTATTTTCAATTGGCTTACAGTTGATACTTTCGACAAGAAATCGACAAACAATTGCGATTCCTATCACAATTTTAGCAATAACAGCAAGTTTAGACACCTTTTCAGTAAGCATATCTTTTGGTATGCTAAATTTACAAAAGTATTTATTTATATTCAGTGCAGGACTATGGACCTTTATGCTTTCTTACATTTCCTTATATATCGCAAAAAAGCGCCTGAAATTTAAAGGAGATGGGCTAAAATGGTTGGCAGGAAGTGCACTAATTATCATCGGTATCTATTCATTTATTTATCATATCGAATAACCTAAAAGAAAGAGTGGACGCACGTGAATATTTATTTCATTTGTACTGGCAATACTTGTAGAAGTCCTATGGCAGAAGCTATTTTACGACATAAAAAACTTGATGGGGTACAGGTTAAATCAGCAGGTATATATGCAATGGAAGGAGGAGAGATTTCAGAAAATGCAAAGGCAGTACTCGCACAAGAACAAATAGACTTTAGTCATATTACGTCCCAAGTGAAGCAAGAGGATATTGAGTGGGCAGATTTAATTTTAACAATGACCTTAGCTCACAAAAATATGATTTTGCATTCATTCCCAAATACACAAGGCAAAACCTTTACATTAAAAGAATATGTGGTTCCTTTTAGCTCAAAGGATGTATCGGATCCATTTGGTGGAGATATCGCAACTTATAAACAAACTTATCTAGAATTAAATCGATTAATAGACGAATTACTTATGAAATTTTCTGGAGGTAGCACCAAATAATGAAAAATAAAACATTTAGCTTACGCAAAAAATTAGTTTTATTTGTAGGTATTTTAGCTTTCGTTACGTATTCAACAAGTTTTGTATTTATACACTATCTTCACCCAATGTTCTTCTCACAGTTTATCGAAAATCAGAGAGTCTTTGAAATTCTTACATATGTTCTAGGAATCACTTGGTCTTGTATCTTAGCTGGTATTTTCAGTGGCATTTTAGTAAAACCATTGCAACAGCTTGAAAAATCAGCAACGCTAGTAGCAGAAGGGAAAATTGGACAGGATGTCGATGTGCCAAAATCTCGTGATGAAATCGCTTCTGTTGCTGAAGCATTCCAGCTGATGGTGACAAATCTTCGACAAATGGTAGAAAGCATTGAAGGCAACTTCAATAAAACAAATGAAGTAATTATTGAACTTTCCGAGCAAACATCATCTGCTTCACGTAAAGCAGAAGGAATTGCCCAGACGGTTAGCCAAATTTCTCAGGGGGCAGAAGGTTCTGCAGTTGCAGTGCAGGATACTGTCGAAGCGATTGAAGATGTACGTCAATTAGCATCGGAAGTAAATACGCGTGCGCTTAATTCAGCAAATCAATCAAAGCAAATTATTCATAACCTACAAACAACAACGGATTCAATACAAGGGTTAGTTAATAGCATCCAACAAATTGCGCAAGGAAACGAAAAAGCTCTTGGCAATATTCATCAGCTTGAAAAAAATGCCGAACAAATCGAACGCATCATCGGATTGGTTGGGGACATTGCGGCACAAACAAACCTTTTAGCTTTAAATGCTTCTATAGAAGCGGCACGTGCTGGAGAACATGGAAAAGGCTTTGCGGTTGTTGCAGAAGAAGTACGTAGTTTAGCAGATGAAAGTGCAAAAGCTGTTCAAGGCATTACGAGCCTGATACAAACAATGCAAGAAAACGTATCGATTGTTGTTAAGCAAATGAACGAACAGGTAAGCTTTGCGGTAAATGAATCTTCAAAGGTTTCTGAAACGACCGAAACAGTAGAAGGTATGGCTTTAAGTGTACGTGAAATGGCAGATGCAGTGGTGACGATTTCGCAACTTGTTGAAAAACAAATGGTGAATATTGAAACAACAGCACGTCAATCTCAAGAAGTAGCAGCCATCGCGCAACAAACTTCTGCTGGTGCTCAGGAAGTACGGGGATCAACAGAAGAGCAAGCCTATGCAATCGAACAGGTCGAAAATCTTTCAAAAGACCTCAAGCGCCAATCTGAACAACTATATAAAATGATCCAACAATTCGATCGCACAAATTAATCTTAAAAATCCTCATGCACTGGCATGAGGATTTTTTGTTCAATGGAAATTGTGTGAAAATTGTTTGTGTACCTGGTACGTAAAATATTCAGAATTGTGTGTGTACCTGGTACACACACAAATTTCGCTCATACACGAATTATCCAGAAAAAAAAGTATAAGAATTATACTAAAATATGAACGAAATCTCGTTTGTTATATGGAATATTCGTATTTTGATCAAAAGATTATGTGAATGTTTACAAAATACATGTAAATCTTTCGCGATTAGTGGTAAACTGTACATGACAATACACACTAGGAGGGTACGTAGTGAAAATTGCAATTTCTTCAGACCACGGTGGGAATAACTTACGAAAAGAAATTATGACACTATTAGATGAACAAAACATTAGCTATCAGGATTTTGGTCCACAATCTAGTGATTCTGTCGATTATCCTGATTTTGCAAAACCAGTAGCTGATGGAGTAGCAAATGGCGAATTTGATCGTGGAATTTTAATTTGTGGAACTGGCATTGGTATGTCAATTGCTGCAAATAAGGTTAAAGGGATTCGTTGTGCACTTGTTCATGATGTATTCAGTGCTAAAGCAACTCGTTGCCACAATGATTCAAATATTTTAGCTATGGGTGAACGCGTGATCGGACCAGGGCTAGCAGTTGAAATCGTTAATGCATGGTTAGGCACTGAGTTTGAAGGTGGCCGTCATACACGCCGAATTGAAAAAATTACAGAGCTTGAAGGGTAAGTGACTAGCGATGGTTTCATTTCAACAGGTTCAATCACAATTGTCGCAGTTGCTAAATGAATTAGAACAACAGGTAAGTTTTTTGCCAAAGCAGTTATTTGTCATCGGCTGCTCGACATCTGAAATTGCAGGTTCTCGAATTGGAACTTCAGGTGCTGTTGAGATAGCAGAAGTACTATATGAAGAGTTTTCAAAATTTGCCCAAAAGCACGGTATTTATCTAGTCTTTCAAGGCTGTGAGCATATAAACCGCGCACTAACAATGGAAGCTGAAGCAGCACAATTATATTCATTGGAACCGGTAACGGTTATTCCTGTAAAACATGCAGGCGGTTCAATGTCTGCCCATGCCTATACAAAATTTAAAAATCCAGTTGTTGTGGAGCAAGTACGTGCACACAGTGGGATTGATATCGGGCAAACAATCATTGGGATGCATCTAAAAGAAGTGGTGATACCAGTTCGAACATCCATCCGCCAAATTGGGGAAGCAATTGTAACTATAGCAACAACTCGTCCGAAATTAATCGGAGGCGAAAGAGCAGTCTATATTAGAACAGTTGAATAGCTTATAGAAAAATAGAAGAATCAGAGAAGTTTGAAAAGGTAAAATGAATTTGGGAAAAAAATCCGAAAATAGGATTTTTCATTAATAAAAATGAAAGAATTTTAGGGGGATTTAGACAATGGCTTATGAAAAAGTTGCAGCACAAGATAAAGCGGTATTAGAAGGTATTTTAGCAGAGAAAAAACGTCAACAAGCAAACATCGAGTTAATCGCATCAGAAAATATCGTTACTGAAGCAGTAATGGAAGCACAAGGATCAGTATTAACAAACAAATATGCTGAAGGTTACCCAGGTAGACGCTACTATGGTGGCTGTGAGCATGTAGACGTTGTTGAAGATATTGCTCGTGACCGTGTAAAACAGATTTTTGGCGCTGAATATGCAAACGTTCAACCGCACTCTGGTGCACAAGCTAATATGGCTGTATACTTCACAGTTCTTGAACCAGGCGATACAGTCCTAGGTATGAACCTTTCACACGGCGGGCACTTAACACATGGCTCTCCTGTAAACTTCTCTGGTGTTCAATATAAATTTGTAGAGTATGGTGTAACTAAAGATACGCATGTAATCGACTATGAAGATGTCCGTGCAAAAGCTTTAGAACATAAGCCAAAGCTTATCGTTGCTGGTGCTTCTGCATACCCACGTGAAATCGACTTTAAGAAATTCCGTGAAATTGCAGATGAAGTAGGCGCATACTTCATGGTAGATATGGCTCATATCGCTGGTCTTGTAGCTACTGGTGAACATCAATCTCCAGTACCTTACGCAGATTTCGTTACCTCAACAACACATAAAACATTACGTGGTCCACGTGGAGGGTTAATTTTAACTTCTGAAGAATGGGGTAAAAAGATTGATAAATCCGTATTCCCTGGAATTCAAGGTGGCCCATTAATGCACGTAATCGCTGCAAAAGCTGTTGCATTTGGTGAAGCGTTACAACCAGAATTCAAAGAATACGCTAAACAAATAAAAGCTAACGCGAAAGCACTTGCTGAAACTTTACAAGCGGAAGGCCTAGAATTAGTATCTGGTGGAACGGATAACCATTTATTATTAGTAAACGTAAAATCAGTAGGGTTGACTGGTAAAGTCGCTGAGAAAGTACTTGATGAAGTAGGACTTACAACTAATAAAAACACAATCCCTTACGATGAAGAAAAACCATTCGTAACTTCTGGAATCCGTCTTGGTACAGCAGCTGTAACTAGCCGTGGCTTCAAAGAAGAAGATTTAAAAGAAGTTGGTTTAATCATTGCCAAACTTCTTAAAAACCCAGAAGATGAAGCAGTAAAACAAGAAGCAACAGATCGCGTAAAAGTTTTAACTGACAAATACCCAATCTACGAAGAGTTAGTAACAAATATTTAATCCCAAAAGCTGGTGAGGATCTTCCTCGCTAGCTTTTTTAACTGGAGTGAGAGAGCATCGGAGAAAGATAGATATTCACCAGAATCCACCCTGAATTTCACTTAGTTTTTAATTTTGTCAAACGTCGATTATGTAAATAAGTCGTCCCTAAATTTATAAACGACATAAAGAACCAATTAAAATTTCACAAATGGCATCGAACTTCCAAAAAGCTATTCGACATATTGTTTTATGTTATGACTTTTTTTGATATACTAGGCTAGATAAAGTGAAACTGCATTTAGCTGGGGAAGGTCTCACTAAATGCCAGGTTACAAAAGGAGCGAAACCAATTGAGCAAAGTATATGTATTTGATCACCCATTAATCCAACATAAGTTAACTTATATTCGTGATAAAAACACGGGAACAAAAGAATTTCGTGAACTTGTTGATGAAGTAGCAACGTTAATGGCATTTGAAATCACTCGTGATATGCCTCTAGAGGAAATCGAAATTGATACACCAGTAACTACAGCTAAAACTAAAGTTCTTTCTGGTAAAAAAATTGCGATCGTTCCAATCTTGCGTGCAGGAATCGGGATGGTTGACGGTGTACTAAAACTAATCCCAGCTGCAAAAGTTGGTCATATCGGGTTATACCGTGATCCAGAAACTTTAAAACCAGTTGAATACTACGCTAAACTTCCAGCTGATGTGGAAGAACGCGATTTCATCATCGTTGACCCAATGCTTGCAACAGGTGGTTCAGCAGTCGAAGCCATTAATTCACTAAAAACTCGTGGTGCTAAAAACATTAAATTCATGTGCTTAATTGCAGCTCCAGAAGGTGTACAAGCCATCCAAGAATCACATCCAGATGTGGACATTTATATCGCGGCTCTTGATGAAAAATTAAACGACCATGGATATATTGTTCCTGGACTAGGTGATGCTGGGGACCGTTTATTTGGTACTAAATAATAAGTTGGCTTACCAAAAAATCGATTAGCCAACACACAATGGCCAACCGATACATTATATAATGCGTTAACATTAAAATACGACCTCCTTTATGATAGGGAGGTCGTTCAAAACTTTTAAGGACGGTGCAATTCAATTGATTAACAAATTGAAGGTAATGACGATTTTTGGAACAAGACCCGAAGCTATTAAGATGGCGCCACTTGTTTTAGAATTACAAAAGTATCCGGAAAAAATTGAGTCGATTGTGACAGTAACTGCACAACATCGTCAAATGCTAGACCAAGTATTGGAGACATTTAATATTACGCCTGACTACGATTTAAATATTATGAAGGATCGCCAAACTTTGATAGATGTTACAACGAACGCACTCCATGGTTTAGACCGTGTCATGAAGGAAGCAAAGCCCGACATTGTTTTGGTACATGGAGATACAACAACTACCTTTGTAGGAAGTCTGGCGGCATTTTACAATCAAATCGCGATTGGACATGTGGAGGCTGGATTACGTACAGGAAACAAGTATTCCCCGTACCCAGAAGAAATGAATCGCCAGCTTACAGGTGTAATGGCGGATTTGCATTTTTCTCCAACTGAGGTCTCTAAAGAAAACTTATTAAAAGAAAATAAACAAGAGCAAGCTATTTTTGTTACAGGAAATACAGCAATTGATGCATTAAAAACAACTGTTAGTGAAAACTATAGCCATCCGGTTTTAGAAAAAATAGGAGACAATCGCGTGATTCTTCTAACTGCACATCGCAGAGAAAACTTAGGGCAACCAATGCGTAATATGTTCAAGGCGATTAAAAGACTATTAGCCGAACATGAAGATGTGCAAGTAGTATATCCTGTTCATTTAAATCCGGCGGTTCGAGAAGTTGCGGATGAAGTACTAGGCAATGATCCTCGTATTCATTTAATCGAGCCTTTAGAGGTTTTTGACTTCCATAACTTTGCAGCGCGTTCCTTTATGATCTTAACGGATTCTGGCGGTGTACAAGAAGAAGCACCTTCACTTGGTAAGCCTGTTTTAGTATTACGTGATACAACAGAACGTCCAGAAGGAATTGCAGCTGGTACATTAAAACTAGCAGGTACAGAGGAAGAAACAATTTATAAACTTGCCAAAGAATTATTAGAAGACAGTAATGCATATGAAAAAATGGCACATGCCTCGAACCCGTATGGTGATGGCCATGCTTCTAAAAGGATTGTCGAAGCATTGATTAGTTTCTTTGAAAAAAGTAAATAATAAGGTGCATTAAAGAAATGTATTAATAAAAGACTTTTTCTGGTAAATAAATGATAAAAAACCTATTTATATTAGGTGAAAGATATAGTATTCCCCATTTTAGCTATTTCTTAAACACAAATTTGTCAAGAATTTGACAATATTTCAGTAGTTGTGAAGTTTTTCACCTGAACTAATTGACATCAAATTACCCCTATTGTATGCTTACAAAGGGTAAGAATGATAAGGGTTTCAAGTCAAGATTTGACCCCGAAACACTTGTTATATCAAGTTTCTACTAGATTGACAGTTGAAACTAATCAATGTCAATTTGCAACGTTTTCAGGCGTCTGGAATTTGTGTATTTACTGTAAAGAAAGCTTAGTATGATAGAAAATTCTCATTTAAACGAGGATTTATTACTATTTTCTTATCTTTTTCGACATTTGTTGAAAAACATGTAAAGCAATGCAACGCTTGATTCCATAAGTAGAGGACGATTTGAACATTACTCGAAAAAGATTTGGGAGATAAATTGCCAATGCTAGATTTGCATCACATTTTCGCTATGCAGAAGAAAGCGTTATTTTTTTTGCTCGCTCTTTGTGCATTAGGATGGGGATTTACCTCGAACCCTACTGTTTTTGCTGGTATTGCTGTCGGTGCTTGCTTTGGTACATATAACTTTTGGATTCTTGTTCGAAGAATGGACAAGTTTGATCGTTCCATAAGTGAAGGAAAAAAAACAGTATCACTCGGTTCAGCTTTACGCTTTGGATCAGGTATTGCAGCAGTCGCAATCGCAATTACGTTGCCACAATATTTTCATTTAATTAGCACAGTGATAGGGCTAATGGTTCCATACGTTTTCCTATTTATAGGAGTAATCGTATCGTCGGTAAGAAACAAATAACGTAACAAAGAAAGTGAGGTGAATGCAAGAATGGATCATTTGGCTCCAGAACTAGAGTTGGGCTTTTTAACTTTCAACTTATCCACAGTCTTAACGCTTTTAGTTACAGCAATTATCGTATTTTTAATCGCGTTTATTGCTACACGCAATCTAAAGCTTAAACCAACTGGTATGCAAAATTTCATGGAATGGGTGATGGATTTCGTTAAAGGAATCATCAAAAACAACATGGATTGGAAAACAGGTGGTCGATTCCACGTTTTAGGTATTACCCTTATTATGTTTATCGCCGTAGCAAACTTGCTTGGTCTTCCACTTGGAGGTATTGTAATTAACGGTGAACTATGGTGGAAATCGCCAACAGCTGATCCAACAGTTACATTGACGTTAGCATCTATGGTTACGATACTAGCTACTTATTATGGTATCAAAATGCGTGGTACTAAGCATTATTTCGGGACTTTCGTCCAACCAATGTCATTTTTATTACCGTTAAAAATTATCGAGGAATTTGCTAACACATTAACGTTAGGTCTTCGTCTTTACGGTAACATCTACGCTGGTGAGATTTTACTTACTTTAATAGCAGGTATTGCCGGTACAAGCATATTAGGATTCTTCGGTGGTTTAATCCCAGGATTAGCATGGATAGGATTCTCGATCTTCATTGGCTTTATCCAAGCCTTCATCTTCACAATGTTAACAATGGTTTACTTATCTCACAAAGTGAGTGCAGACCATTAATATAAAGCTTTTAGTGTAAAACATTAGATGCTTAAAACAAAAAAATAATATACAATTCCAAGGAGGAAATATTCAATGGGTTTATTAGCAGCAGCAATCGCAATCGGTTTAGGTGCACTTGGTGCAGGTATTGGTAACGGTCTTATCGTTTCACGTACAGTAGAAGGTATCGCTCGTCAACCAGAGGCTCGTGGCGTTCTTCAAACTACAATGTTCATCGGGGTAGCATTAGTTGAGGCCCTACCGATCATCGCAGTAGTAGTAGCATTCATCGTAATGAACCGATAATTATCGGATTCAAAACACATGTGGCGAAGATGATTCCCAAGAAGAAACTTCGCCATTCCTTTTGTAAAAATGCAGGTCTTATTTAAATTGAATGTAAAGAAGTACAAAACATAGATTTTATGAAATGTTTCGAGCAGTCTTAATAGACGAACTTATTCGGAACTATATAATTTTTGATAGCTCTTGAAGGGAGTGAAACAATCGTGAATTTGGATTACCTAGTACTAGGTGCTGGTGCCCACGGCTTTAATGGTGGGGACGTTTTAGCAACACTTATTATTTTCCTAGTTTTAATGTTACTTCTAAAAAAATTCGCTTGGGGTCCTTTAATGGGCATTATGCAACAACGTGAAGAGTTAGTAGCAGGAGAAATCGAAGCAGCTGAAAACGCTCGCATCGAATCTGCAAAAGCTTTAGAAGAGCAAAAAGCTCTTTTAAAAGAAGCTCGCACGGAAGCACAAGCAATTATTGAAAGTGCTAAAAAACAAGGCGAAGTTCAACGTGATGAAATTATCACTGCGGCTCGTACTGAAGCTAATCGCTTAAAAGACTCAGCTGTTCGTGAAATCGAGACTGAGAAAGAAAAAGCAATCGCTGCGGTTCGTGATGAAGTCGTTTCATTATCAGTTCTTGCTGCATCTAAAGTTCTTGGGAAAGAAATTTCTGAAGAGGACAATAGCGCATTAATTAAAGAAACGATTGCGAAGGCAGGCGAGGCGAAATGAGTTCGACAATAGCTAATCGTTATGCTGAAGCTTTGTTTCAACTAGCATTAGAAAAACAGGTTGTTGCGGAAGTTAACGCTGATTTAGAAGAGTTAGTGAAAGGAATCGAAACAACTCCTGAGTTAGTTTCACTACTTACAACTCCTAAATTCTCAATCGATCGTAAAAAGCAAATTGTAGCTGAAGTTTTTGCTAATGCAAATCCAATCGTGGTAAATACGCTTGTACTTCTTATCGAGAAAAAGCGTTTTAATGAGATTGGAAATTTAGCGGAAAGCTTTAAACAATTAGCAGCAGAAGCACAAGGTTCTGCTGAAGCAACAGTTTTCTCTACTCGTGCACTTACTGATTCAGAAAAAGATGAAATTTCTTCTTCTTTCGGTAAATTAGTGGGCAAAGAAAAACTTACTATTACAAACGTAATCGAACCATCAATTCTTGGTGGAGTTCGTGTTCAAATCGGCAACTACATTTTCGATAACACTGTAGCTAGCAAGCTAGAGAATCTTAAACGTACGTTAGTTGGTTAATTATAAGAAATGTGAGAGGTGACATTCATGGGCATCAAGGCTGAAGAAATCAGCGTGCTGATAAAAAAGCAGATTGAAAACTATCAATCTGATCTAGAAGTAAGCGAAGTTGGTACTGTAATCACAGTTGGTGACGGTATTGCTCGTGCTCATGGCCTCGACAACTGCATGGCCGGAGAATTATTAGAGTTCTCTAATGGTGTAATGGGTATGGCTCAAAACCTTGAAGAAGGTAACGTTGGTATCGTTATCTTAGGTAACTACCTAGGCATTAAAGAAGGCGATGAAGTACGTCGAACTGGCCGTATTATGGAAGTACCAGTTGGTGAAGAACTAATTGGTCGCGTTGTTAACCCACTTGGTCAACCAGTGGATGGACAAGGCCCAATCAATACTACAAAAACTCGTCCAATCGAAAGCCCAGCTTTCGGTGTAATGGCTCGTAAATCTGTACACGAACCATTACAAACTGGTATCAAAGCGATTGACGCTCTTGTACCAATCGGTCGTGGTCAACGTGAGTTAATCATCGGTGACCGTCAAATCGGTAAAACTTCAATTGCAATTGACACAATCCTTAACCAAGCAGACCAAGATATGATCTGTATCTATGTTGCGATTGGTCAAAAAGAATCAACTGTTCGTGGTGTTGTTGAAACATTACGTAAGAATGGTGCATTAGATTACACAATCGTAGTAACTGCATCTGCTTCTCAACCAGCTCCATTATTATACCTAGCTCCTTATGCTGGTGTATCTATGGCTGAAGAGTTCATGTTACAAGGTAAACACGTATTAATCGTATATGATGATTTATCTAAACAAGCAGCAGCTTACCGTGAGCTTTCATTATTATTACGTCGTCCTCCAGGTCGTGAAGCTTACCCAGGTGACGTATTCTACTTACACAGTCGTTTATTAGAACGTGCTGCGAAATTAAACGAAACATACAAAAATGGTTCAATTACAGCACTTCCATTCGTTGAGACTCAAGCTGGGGATATCTCTGCATACATCCCAACTAACGTTATCTCAATCACTGATGGACAAATCTTCTTACAAGCAGACCTATTCCACTCAGGTGTACGTCCAGCGATCAACGCCGGTCTTTCTGTATCACGTGTAGGTGGTTCTGCTCAAATCAAAGCGATGAAAAAAGTTGCTGGTACACTACGTCTTGACTTAGCTGCTTACCGTGAGCTTGAATCATTCGCACAATTTGGTTCTGACTTAGATAAAGCAACTCTTGCTAAACTTGAGCGTGGTAAACGTACGGTTGAAGTTCTTAAACAAGACCTTAACAAACCAATCAAAGTTGAAAAGCAAGTAACAATTCTTTACGCTTTAACTCGTGGTTTCCTAGATGATATTCCTGTACAAGATATCGTTCGTTTCGAAGCTGAATTATACAGCTGGTTAGATGTAAACCACACAAACGTTTTAGATCATATTCGCACTACTAAAGAACTTGCATCTGATGCTGAAATGGCAGCTGCTCTTAACGAGTTCAAAAAGACTTTTGCTAAATCAGAATAAGTTTAAACAAGTACAATGTGTTCTGTGATTAAAAACGAAAAGGTGGTGAAATACCAGTGGCAAACTTACGTGAAATAAAAACGCGTATTACTTCAACAAAGAAAACGAGTCAAATGACGAAAGCCATGCAAATGGTTTCTGCTTCTAAAAGTAAACGTGCAGAGTCAAATGCAAAGAAATATGTTCCTTACATGGAAAAAGTACAAGACGTGGTTGCTGCAATTGCTTCAGGTGCAACTGATGCATCGCATCCAATGTTAGTATCTCGTCCAGTTAAGAAAACGGCTTATCTTGTAATTGGTTCCGACCGTGGTCTTGCAGGTGCTTATAACTCAAGCATCTTACGTCAATTAGAACGTACTTTAAAAGAACGTCATAAGTCAAAAGACGAATACGTGATTTTTGCAGTCGGTCGTGTTGCTCGTGATTATTTCGTAAAACGTGAATTCAACGTATTAGATAGTATTGTTGGTTTACCGGACCAACCTTCATTCTCTGACGTGAAACAAATCGCTCGTAAAGCTGTTGGTATGTTCGCTGAAGGTACATATGATGAACTTTATATGTACTATAACCACTTTGTCAGTGTTATTTCACAAGAAGTTACTGAGAAAAAGGTATTACCTATCACTGATTTAGCTCCAGCTTCAGAAGGCGTAACTGCTTCTTATGAATTCGAACCATCAGGTGATGCAATTCTAGAAGTATTACTTCCACAATACGCTGAAAGCCTAATTTATGGTGCTTTATTAGATGGTAAAGCTAGTGAACATGCTGCTCGTATGACAGCGATGAAAACAGCAACTGATAACGCTAACGATATTGTTAGAGAATTATCACTTGTATATAACCGTGCGCGTCAAGCGGCGATTACACAAGAAATTACAGAAATCGTTGGTGGAGCTGCAGCCCTAGAATAGGCTGCACTTTCCAACGTGCGTTTATAAAAGGAAGAAAAGCGGAGAACGAGAATTGCCTTACATAGCTAGTCAATTCAAACCGCTCGGACGCCCAACTCGATAGGAGGTACACAAGAATGAACATAGGACACGTTATTCAAGTAATGGGTCCGGTTGTTGACGTAAAATTCAGCAACGGTCAATTACCAGCAATCTATAACGCCTTAACTGTTAAGATTGATCGTCCGAATGGAGAAGTTGAAACTTTAACTCTTGAAGTTGCTCTTCACCTTGGTGACGATTCTGTTCGTACAATTGCCATGTCTTCTACTGACGGGTTACAACGTGGAGCAGAAACAACAGATTTAGGTAAAGCAATCTCTGTACCGGTTGGTGATGTAACTTTAGGACGTGTATTCAACGTACTAGGTGAAGTTATCGACTTAGGAGAAGAAATCCCAACAGAAGCTCGCCGTGATTCAATTCACCGCGAAGCGCCAAAATTTGATGAATTATCTACAGAAGTACAAATCCTTGAAACAGGGATCAAAGTAGTAGACTTATTAGCTCCTTATATCAAAGGTGGTAAAATTGGTTTATTCGGTGGTGCCGGTGTAGGTAAAACTGTATTAATTCAAGAGTTAATCAACAACATCGCTCAAGGTCACGGTGGTATCTCTGTATTCGCTGGTGTAGGTGAGCGTACTCGTGAAGGGAACGACTTATTCCACGAGATGAGCGACTCTGGCGTTATCAGCAAAACATCAATGGTATTCGGTCAAATGAATGAGCCACCTGGTGCACGTATGCGTGTTGCTTTAACTGGTCTTACAATGGCTGAATTCTTCCGTGATGAGCAAGGACAAGACGTTCTTTTATTCATCGACAACATCTTCCGTTTCACTCAAGCGGGTTCTGAGGTTTCTGCCCTATTAGGTCGTATGCCTTCTGCGGTAGGTTACCAACCAACTCTTGCTACGGAAATGGGTAACTTGCAAGAACGTATTACTTCAACAAACAAAGGTTCTGTTACATCGATCCAAGCGATTTATGTACCTGCCGATGACTATACTGACCCAGCCCCAGCTACAACTTTCGCTCACTTAGATGCAACAACTAACTTAGAGCGTAAACTATCTGAGATGGGTATCTACCCTGCGGTGGATCCATTAGCTTCAACTTCTCGTGCTTTATCACCTGAAATCGTTGGTGAAGAACACTATGCTGTTGCTCGTGGCGTTCAAATGACGTTACAACGTTATAACGAATTACAAGATATCATCGCCATCTTAGGTATGGATGAGTTATCTGACGAAGATAAGCAAACAGTTGAACGTGCTCGTCGTATTCAATTCTTCTTATCTCAAAACTTCCACGTAGCGGAGCAATTCACTGGTCAAAAAGGATCTTTTGTACACGTAAAAGATACTGTTCGTTCATTCAAGGAAATCCTTGAAGGTAAATACGACCACTTACCAGAAGATGCATTCCGTTTAGTTGGTAGCATTGAAGAGGTAGTAGAAAAAGCGAAAAGCATGGGCGTAGAGGTATAATCTGCGGACGAAAGGAGCAAAAATATGAAGACAGTTAAAGTCAATATTGTTACTCCCGACGGCCCAGTATACGATTCAGAAGTCGCAATGGTTATCGCTAAAACAGTTTCAGGTGAAATTGGGGTTCTTCCAGGACATATTCCTACAGTTGCCCCACTTGCAATTGGTGCTGTTACACTTAAAAAAGAAGACGGTTCACTTGAACGTGTAGCCGTTGGTGGTGGTTTCATTGAAATACGTCCTGAACAAATTTCAATATTGGCTCCTTCTGCAGAATTAGCAGCTAATATTGACATTAATCGTGCAAAAGAATCTCTTGCACGTGCAGAACAACGTCTTCAAAAGAAACAAGATGACATCGATTTCAAACGCGCTGAGCTAGCTTTAAACCGTGCGATTAATCGTATCAGCGTTCATGAGGGTAATATGTAATTCAACTAATAAAAGCGGACGGGCGACTGTCCGCTTTTTTAGCGAAAAAGAATATAGGTTTTCCGCATATAAGACATCAACTCGACCTAAATAGGTCGAGTTGTGTTTTTCTAACTATTTAATGATTTTAGTTTAAGGAGGTTTATTAAATGGAGGTTTACCAAACTTTAGGTTTTCAAGCGATATTAGGTTTAATTTCCCATATCATTTTTATTGGTATAACTTTTTATGCTCTACAAGCTTTCCGATTAGAACAGTTGTTTAAAAAAGGGAAGGTTTTTCAAATACAGTTAATTTACATCTTATTAAGCATTGCAGTTGGATCTGCAGTTTCCAATTTTTTACTTGATATTTCCACTTGGTCAAAACAATTACCATATATTTTCTCTTAAAGCTACTGAAATGGGTATATTACTAAAATAGGGCAAATTATATATCCTGTAAGGACAAATGACAATTCGTTTTTCGTTACATAATATATATAAGAGTTCTATTACCTGATACATACTTTGTTTTTCTAAAGGTTTGAACTAATATCAAATTACTTGCTTATTACCTATATATAAGCAATTTTGTACGAAATAATAAAACCTTGACGAAAAGCTTAGTTTTCTAATATTTCCTAGGCAATTTTGCTGAATATTGTTTTAGGACCTTTAAACTGGGTAACTAACTAATAACTATCTGTAAATTTTTTACACAGTACCGGTATGTATAAAATTCACAAATATGTTTAATCGAGCGTAATATAAAGTGTAGAAAATTATTTAGATTTCCTGTAAAATAGTGATTTGGATGCTTGTTAAACAATTTAATTAGAAGTACTATATTGATAGTTTTTGTGATTAATAACTTCATTCAATTTTACTTAAATGGCAAAGTAAGTATTTAAAAAATAATAATTAATTTTAGAAAATTTAAATTAGCTTGAATGAGGTTAATGCCTTTGGCGGATCATGAAGATTTTTATCGTAAATTATCGGAGGAACTTAAGATTGATCTGTTAAATAATACGCCAAGGCGAATTTATTTATAACCATTCATCAAGGTTCGACAGTTTTGACAATTGAATTCGGAGGGACGAATTGTGGAGAAAATTATTGTTACGGGAGGCCAAAAGTTACGAGGTATCGTAAAAGTAGAAGGAGCCAAAAATGCCGTACTACCAATCCTAGCTGCTTCATTGTTAGCTTCAAAAAGAATGAATATCATTAAAGACGTTCCAAATTTAGCGGACGTTAATACAATAAATGAAGTACTAAAAAGCTTAAATGCAGATGTAGAATACAACGTAGAAAAAAATGAAATTCACATAAATGCGGAAAAGCAATTATCGAGTGAAGCGCAGTTTGAATTTGTAAGTAAAATGCGTGCTTCTATCCTGGTAATGGGATCACTTTTAGCACGTAATGGATATGCTCGTGTTGCATTACCTGGAGGTTGTGCGATTGGATCACGTCCGATTGAATTACATTTAAAAGGCTTTGAAGCTATGGGTGCCAAAATTTCATTTGGTCATGGTTATGTAGAAGCGAAAACAGTAGATGGTTTAAAAGGTGCTGAAATTTATTTAGACTTCCCAAGCGTAGGGGCGACAGAGAATATTATGACAGCAGCTGCTTTAGCAAAAGGAACTACTATCATCGAAAACGCAGCAAAGGAACCGGAAATTGTTGATTTAGCTAACTTCATTAATGGAATGGGTGGCCGTGTAATCGGTGCAGGGACAGATACAATCCGTGTAGAAGGTGTTGCTGAATTACATGGTACAACTCATCATATCATTCCTGATCGTATTGAAGCAGGAACATTTATGGTTGCCGCAGCAATTACTCGAGGGGATGTCTTCATTGAAAATGCAGTACCTGAGCATATGTCTGCTTTAATTGCAAAATTACGTGAAATGGGCGTAGAAGTAATTGAAGAAGGTGAAGGGCTAAGAGTTCGCGCAAATCATCCATTAAAAGCAGTGGATTTGAAAACAATGCCGCATCCTGGTTTCCCAACAGATATGCAAGCACAAATGATGGCGTTACTCCTTACGGCTGATGGAACAAGTATCATTACTGAAACAGTGTTTGAAAATCGTTTCATGCATGTAGAAGAATTCCGTCGTATGAACGCTTTGGCTAAAATTGAAGGGCGTACTGTGTTCATCGAAGGACCTGTTAAACTACAAGGTGCTGAGGTTTCTGCAACAGATTTGCGTGCAGCTGCAGCTTTAATCTTAGCTGGTCTAGTATCTGAGGGGGTAACACGAATTACGAAGTTAACTCACTTAGATCGTGGATACGTTGATTTCCATAAAAAACTAGCTTCTCTAGGTGCTACCATCGAACGTGTAGATGACGACGAAATTTTAGAAGAAGAGCAAACTATGCAATCTGAAGAACAGGTTGTTGAAATTTAACTAATCTTTAATAAATGGGATACATTTTCATTTTACTCAAACATACGTAGTTAAAATGAAAAATAGAACCAAAAATTAAAAATTTACGACAAAATTCTTGAAAAAGTATTTTGTCGTTTTTTTGTCGGGGAGGAATTTCTTATATATATGTATGAAGCGATGTAATTATAGTTTTGAGATGACTTCTCGATAACTAAGAACCCTCCTTGTTATGCAGAAGAGGCACTGAAATTACTTCTCTATACCCGATATCAATACCTTTAGTCAAAATCGTACTACGAACAGTTTAGAGGACCATAGCCTTGCCTCAAAGATGGTGGTACCTTCACGTAAATTATTTTCAAAGCGAAACAAAACCACGATTCTCCAAAATTTTCTTCATTGAATAGAAATATTTTCACCCTTTCAATCATAAGTAATATGTATGAAAAAAATAAAAAATTATAAAAACCCAATAATGGTCGTATCAGTCATAGGATTTGTTACTGCACTTTTTTTCTTTCCGTTTCTGTTTATGAAGTCTGAGCAAAAATCTGAAGCTGCTCCACAGACGTCTTCTAACGTGCCACAGAATGCCTGTGGGCTGACAATTCAGGTGAGTGGGAGTGATGTTCCCCTTGATCTGGAAGAGTACGTTATAGGGGTTGTTGCTGCTGAAATGCCAGCTGGGTTTAATTCGGAGGCGTTAAAGGCCCAAGCGATTGCAGCAAGAACCTATGTGTTGAAATCCACGAATTATGGAAAAACCGCAATCGAACCTACAGTGGCAAAACAAGTTTTTTATGATGAAGATTCAAGGAAAGAGAATTGGAATGATTCATATGAAGATTATGAAGCGAAAGTTCGAGAGGCTGTTGAAAGTACCCGTGGTGAAGTAATTGAATACAATGGAGAATTAATTACGGCAATGTTCCATTCAATGAGTAATGGGATGACAGAGAGTTCAGCGAATTATAGTGGTACAGAGCTTCCGTATTTACAATCTGTGGCCAGTACTGATTTTCAATATGCCGATAATTATGAAACCACTACGACACTTTCAATAGAAGATTGGAACAGCAAATTAACTATTCAATCCACTCTAGCGGATATCAACCAAATTCGCTTACAAAAAAATAATACTGGGAGGGTAGAAAAAGTGACCATGAAAAATCACGAGTGGACAGGCCGTGATTTTAGAACTCTTTTAGACTTGCGTTCTACTGATTTCCAAATTAAAGCTCAAGATGGACAAGTAGTCATTACAACAGAAGGATACGGGCATGGTGTTGGAATGAGTCAATATGGCGCTGATGCAATGGCCGATAACGGAGCAAATGCCCATGAAATTATTGGACATTACTACAAAAATACAAGTATCGAAAAAATAAATTGTGAAAAATAAGGATTTTTTTCCAAAAAGTGATTAGAAATGTAAAATATTGTTCACACTTCCATTAGAGGTGATGAACATGAGAGAAGAAAAACAAATTAAGGCTTCTCCTAATAAAAACAGTTGGCAAAAAAAGCCATGGTTTTGGCCGTCAGTTTATGCAGCAATTGCTGTCGTATTAATCGGTCTGATTTTCAGTTATAATGCACTCATTGGTGATGAGGAAGAACAAGAAGTGGTTCAAGGTGGATCGGCTTCTGAAGATTCAAATGCAGTTATTGAGACGAATGCTCAAACAGAAACGTTGAAGTATCCTCTAAGTGAAGATATAGTAAACAATGTTGAAGTATTACAGGACTTTTATGATGTAACGGCTGATGCAGAAACTAGAGAAAAGGCACTATTAGTGTTTAATCAAACATTCTCTACTTCATCAGGTGTATCTTTGTCTGTGAATAACGAGCCATTTGAAGTAATTGCTGCAATGAGCGGTGAAGTAACTGAAGTAAAGCTTGACGAATTTACTGGAAATGAAATTGTGATTTCCCATCCGAATGGTATGGAAACACGTTACAGCTCTGTTTCTGATATCTTGGTTAAACAAGGCGATAAAGTAAATCAAGGACAAGCATTAGCAACGACAATTGAAAACGAATGGAATCCAACAGCTGGAATCCATCTCCACTTTGAAGTATTACAAGATGGAGACCATGTAAATCCACGAAATTTCTTAGCTTTCTAATGAATTACGCTTCACCATCTCTTCGATCATAGAGATGGTGGAAATGCTTATGTTGCCATTTTTCTTGTGACCGAAGATAAGATGTAAGTCAAAATTTTATCTTCAAAACTGTAAGGCTTGACTTATTGCTCAAAGGTTCAGGCGATAAGCTCTTGTATTGCAGTTATGACTCAAAAATTGTACAAGCAATGATGAACACCCAATTAATTCTTATAGACGTAAAACGTGAAACTTTTTCACATTTCTTACGTCTAAATGAGATTATTGGGTGTTTTTGTATTTCTTGCAAAAATATAGTTCTGAAATTTCAAAAAACCTCATATTGTGAATAAACGTTAAATCGCTAGTTGCAAACGTCCATGAAACACTCGCAATATAAACACGTCGAAAAAAACACCTCTCGTTAGCAAAACGGCACATTCTTATATCCGATAGAAAGGAAGAGAACGTGCACGAGCACATTAGGCATCGCTGCGTTCGGCTTGGAGAGCTGCTTATTGAAACAGGTGAAACGGTTCGTGTCCTCGCGAAAATGACGGGTTATTCAAAAAGTACTGTGCATAAAGACCTAACTGAACGATTATTCTTAGTCAATGAAAAATTAGCAAACGAAGTGAAAGAAATCTTAGCATACCACAAATCAATTCGTCATTTACGGGGAGGCGAGGCGACACGTAAGAAATGGCAGTCCCGAAATGATTGAAAAAGCATTTAGCTTGGCTTTCACAAGTCAACTAAGTGCTTTTTTACTATGTACCTGGTACACACACAATGATGAATATTCTGAATTGTTTGTGTACCAGGTACATGTAACCACTTATAACCAGTATAAATAAAGATGTAATTGCTATCTGATTATGATAAAATATTCTAGATAAAGATATGTACAAGCACGGTTTTTATGTTTGAGTGGCAGGAAGGAGAAATTATTAAATGTTTTCTAAAGATATAGGGATTGATTTAGGAACGGCAAATGTACTCATCTATGTGAAGGGAAAAGGAATCGTCTTAAATGAGCCATCAGTTGTCGCTATCGATAAGAATACGAAAAAAGTATTAGCTGTTGGTGAAGAAGCACGTCAAATGGTTGGTCGTACTCCTGGGAATATTGTAGCAATTCGTCCATTAAAAGATGGTGTAATTGCGGATTTCGATGTAACCGAAGCTATGTTAAAATATTTTATAAACAAGTTAGACGTGAAAGGATTCTTCTCGAAGCCACGTATTCTTATTTGCTGTCCAACAAACATCACAAGCGTGGAACAAAAAGCAATTAGAGAAGCTGCTGAGAAATCCGGCGGCAAAAAAGTATACTTAGAGGAAGAACCAAAAGTAGCTGCAATCGGTGCAGGTATGGATATTTTCCAACCTAGCGGCAACATGGTTGTTGATATCGGTGGTGGTACTACAGATGTAGCAGTTCTTTCAATGGGAGATATCGTAACAAGCGAGTCCATCAAAGTTGCTGGAGACGTTTTTGATAATGATATTTTGCAATACATAAAAAAACAATACAAACTATTAATCGGTGAACGCACTGCCGAAGCCATTAAAATCACGATTGGTACAGTATATCCTGGAAGCCGTGAGGAAGCAATGGAAATTCGTGGACGAGACATGGTAACCGGTTTACCAAGAACAATCGAAATTCATTCTTCAGAGATTGAAAAAGCCTTGCATGAATCGGTTTCATTAATTGTTCAATCAGCAAAAAATGTTCTTGAAAAAACGCCTCCTGAACTTTCTGCGGATATTATTGATCGTGGAGTATGCATTACTGGTGGTGGTGCACTATTACACGGAATGGACCAGCTGCTGACGCAAGAATTGAAGGTACCTGTGTTTGTAGCCGAGAACCCAATGGATTGTGTTGCTGTTGGAACAGGTTTAATGTTAGATAACATCGACCGTTCTCCAGGTTCTCGAATTTAAAGACCGAACTGCATCAAAATTTAAGTATGGAATATTAATGGGTCAAGTTGATTCAACATCTGACTTAATACAAAATAATTTTAGAGGTGAAAAAATTGTTTAAAGGATTTTATACTGTCGCAACGGGTATGGTGTCTCAACAAAGAAAAACAGAAATTATTACGAACAATATGGCTAATGCCAATACACCTGGTTTTAAGTCAGATCAATCAACGATTCGTTCATTTCCAGATATGCTTTTATCTGCGGTAGGAAGCACAAATCTACCAACTGAACATAATTTAAGCAGGGCTCAAATCCAGCAAATCGGCACAGTAAATACAGGTGTTTACTTACAAGAAACGCTAGCGAATTATACGCAAGGGTCCATTTATGAAACAAGTCAAAAAACAGACGTTGCCCTAATCAATGGTACAATGCCGACAAATGACGAATCAGGTCAAGCAGGTACGATCTTTTTCCGACTGGAACATCCAGAAGGTGGAGAAGCTTATACACGAAACGGGAATTTCACATTAGATGGAGAAGGCTACTTAGTAAATGCTCAGGGACTATATGTTCTTTCAGCAGAGGGCGAACGAATTCAGTTACCAAATGATCAGTTCAACTTAACACAAGAAGGAAACATTTTTGTAAATGACGAACTTGCAGCATCTCTAGGAGTATCCTTCTCTGCAAATCCTAACACTTTAGTGAAACAGGATAATGGTTTATTCCGTACAATCGATGGAACGGATCTACCAAGTGCATTTGGACAGGAAGGCATTTCTTTCTCTATGCAGCAAAGCTTTCTTGAAGGCTCCAATGTTGATTCAGCCCAATCGATGACAGATCTATTAACAGCTTACCGTGCCTTTGAAGCAAACCAAAAAGTACTACAAGCCTATGATAAAAGCATGGATAAAGCCGTAAACGAAATTGGAAGAGTATAGTAAGGGAGGATAAATCATGCTTCGTACAATGATTACAGCAACAAACACATTAGGACAGTTGCAAAGTCAAATTGATACAATCAGTAATAACATTGCCAACAGTAATACAGCAGGTTACAAAGCGAAGGAAGCTACTTTTTCTGAACTTCTGTACCAACAATTCAACAATGATAACTTAGATCCAACAGTTCGAAATTCACCAGTCGGTATTCGCTATGGTGTTGGTGCGTATCTTGGGCAAATTCAGACCAACTTTGCACAAGGCGGCCTACAAGCAACTGATCGAGATTTAGACTTAGCTTTCACGAAAGAAAAACAATACTTCAATATTCTTATGCCTGATGGGGAGAATGGTCAAAGAACGGTTTATTCACGTCAAGGTGATTTCTATGTAACACCGGTAGATAATGGACAGGCAATGCTTGTTAATGGGGATGGTTATGCGGTAGCTGATTCAAATGGAGATGCTATCTATTTCCCTGATAATGTTAGCAATTTTAGTTTATCAAAGGATGGTACATTAGGTGTGAACTATCCAGACGGTGATTCATTAACATTTGAATTAGGAATTACTGAAATACAAACACCTCAAGTGATGGAGCATGTTTCGGATACTTATATCGCTCTACCATCAAATTTCGACCAATTAGGATATAATCAGGCTGATATTCTTATAGATTTGCAAGGCGCAGCTCGTACTGAAGTTGGGATAACGAATGGATCATTAGAGTTATCTAATGTAAATCTATCAACTGAAATGTCAAATTTGATTAATGCACAACGAAACTATCAATTTAGTTCCCGTGCAATTTCAATTGCTGATCAGATGTTAGGTTTGATCAACGGAATTAGATAACATACGTGTGTAAATTTTTTAAGGTAAGGGTGAACGGCCATGACAAACGAATTAAAAAGTGAATCTACCCAGCCGAAAGTTCCTCAAAAAGAAAAGAAAGAAAAAAGAAGTGAGAAGAATAAAGAAAAGCCAATTCGTTGGTACAATTTCCGACTATTTCCAATTTGGTTAAGAATCATTCTTGTTCTAATCCTGCTAATTCTAGCAGGTGGCTCAGGCTTAATGATTGGTTTTGGTGTAATTGGAAGCGGCGAACCGTTTGATGTACTGAAACAGGAAACTTGGCGACACATGTTAGATATTATAAATGGGAAAGAATAGAGAATAATAACTACAATACGAATTGTGTTTAGATTGGTTTGTAGTATTTTTTCTATTCTCCTTTTTAATGTGTTTTTCTTTTAGAAAAGATATAATTTAATTTACATAAGGGAATAAGGGGGAATTTTAAATGTTAACAGCAGAACAAATTCAAGAAATTTTACCACACCGCTATCCATTTTTATTAGTGGATCGAATTTTAGAAGTGGAAGAGGGGAAACGCGCGGTAGGCATTAAAAATGTTTCCATCAATGAAGACTTTTTTAACGGGCATTTCCCAGGTTATCCTGTAATGCCGGGTGTTTTAATTGTTGAGGCATTAGCGCAAGTAGGCGGAGTAGCTTTGTTAAAATCAGAGGAATTCAAAGGACGCCTAGCCTTCTTAACTGGAATCGATAATTGCCGTTTTAAACGTCAAGTTGTACCAGGAGACCAATTAAAATTAGAGGTTGAATTTGTAAAACTTCGCGGAGCTATGGGGAAAGGCCATGCTGTAGCTACAGTAGATGGTGAACTTGTATGTGAAACAGATATCCTGTTTGCAATCGGTCCAGTTCAACCAAAATAAGTCTAAATTTAATTTATTTGTATGATTTAATGGATAATTGGGTAAAGAATACAAATAAGTTATTTATACACATGTAATTTTGCATTTCACTTTGTAAAGCATTAAAATATATAGGTAGAATGGAATGGTGGATAGAGCAACATCTTAGATTCGCTTTTGAACTGTAGGAGGTTTTAAAATAAATGTATAAACAGTTGTCTTCAGGCGTAAAGATAAGCATTACTCGGTCTATCTCAACGTCATTTGAATCATATTTAGCAAGTATCGGTTGGGATGAGGACAAATTTTCGATGGAAGAATTTGTGGCAAATTGGCAAAAATACTTTACAGAAAATGCAGCTTGGTATGACAAAGTACCTCAAGATGTGTTAGTAAGTCCTGAATTTCACCAGGAGCTTGCTCAGAAAATTGATGAAGTCATTGCCAAGATTTTAAGTGAAAAACCAACGAAAAAGCAAATTGATTCAATTGAGAAAATGCAAAAAGCACTTGGGACAAACTTTACATACGAATGTAAAGCAGAAGCTGCATATGTAGAACAACAACTAAAAGAACAGTTGAAAAAAGAAGACTAACATTGCTCAAAGTGTAACGATTTTGTAAATGAGCTAAAATGCGTTACTTCTTTTATGGGATAGTTCCTTCTTTCTCGGGTACTCTATAATTAGTCACATTTCGAATGTGATGGAGTAAAACCTTGAAAAGGAGGGAACTTTTTTTATGTGGAAAAAGCCTGTCTTTGCGGTTATGCTTGGATCAGCTTTATTGGTCGGCTGTAATAATGCAGAAGAAGATGCTGTCAATGACGTGGAAGATGTTGGAGAGGATATAGGACAGGATATCAATGAGGGTGTAAACGATGTCCAAGAAGGTGTCGATGATGTCCTTGAAAATGACGGCTCCGATAATCTAAACGACGACGTTAATAATGACACAGGCACAAATGATTTAGGGGAAGACCTTAATGGTGATACAGGTACCCTAAATAATAATGACCATACCGTTGATGAAGATGGTACTTCAAACAGTAATGGTGCCGGCCAAAATCAAAATGGTGATGTCGACAACAACGACGAACGTGTCGATAACGAAAATGAAAACCAATAGACATCCCTGATTTTTGGATGCTACCATTGATCGCCCCAATTCAAACGGGGCGATTTTTTTGCTTTTACAATCTTTTCCCATCCCTCAAGCTTACCCCAAAACAAAAAAAGATTAGGCATGCAAATCCATACCTAATCAGCTTAAGATTCTTTTAAACGTGGCCGTTCGCGCATTCCTTTTTTGAAGCGAGCCATTAATTCTTCACTAGATAAATTTTCACTCAATAATGTGTTTAACAATGCTTCTGCATACTTACTTCGTCTTGTTTTGATTGTTCCTTTTAACAAAACAGTAATTTTTTCACCAATTTCCCGGATATCACTTACCAGAACTTTAAAAGGAGCAGGTTCATTATCTGGAAAAGAAATGATGACATGTACTTCAAATACTTCAGTGGAGTTTTTGAGGTTTTCAAATGTGGATTTGTGCTCTTTGGAAAGGAATAACTCAAGAATCCATGATTTGCGGCTGTTTTCCTGATTGATGACAATTCCATCGATTATGGGAATGTTTAACCCGCCTTCTTCATTCATCAGGTCAAATGAAAGCATTTTAAACGTCTTCATAGCGTCCCCCCAGCAAATTTTTACTTAAATTTAGTATAACATATAAAAACTGCGAAACTTAATATTTGCCCCTTACAATTTTGTGACGTTAAAACTTACAGCCTCAAAGGGTTTAGTCAAAAAGGTGAAATATTGATATGTCGATATTTAGATTTTCAGGGGTGAAAAATGACGAATATTCCAATTTTCAGATTTTGCCAAATAGGATGAGTACGGTTTATGATGGACACACAAAGAAAGGAGGTGAAGGTGATGAACCAAGTCGGACTCGTCGGTCGGTTAACAAGAGACCCAGTTCTCAAAATATTTTCAGAGAATCGTGTACAAACCAATTTTGTTATAGCAATCAATCGAAACTACCGAAATAACCAGGGAAATGTAGAAGCCGATTTCGTTAACTGTATAGCATGGGGAAGGCTTGCAGAACGAGTTGTCAACTATTGTGGAAAAGGATCTTTGGTAGCAGTAAATGGTCGCTTACAAACCAGATCGTTCACAAATAAGGAAAATGTAAAAATTTATACAACAGAAGTCATTGTAGATGATGTCCGATTCTTAATTCTAAAAACGCCAGAAAACAAAAATAGTACAACCCAAAACAACCATGACGTAACGAAAGATTTTGTTCTACCTGAACAAGTGGAGAACACACCAGTTCCTTAGTATTTGGGGAAAAAGTAAGGAACGAACAAGAAAAATAGCTGTTAATGTAGCGGATTAAAATGTTGTAGAGGTATCAAAAGCTAAACACAAAATTTCGCAAAAACCATAACCCTTCATAATGAACATGTATCTCCTAGAAAAACAAAAAACATTTACTAATGCTCTCCTGACTAAACGTATTCATAAAACTCTCCTAGTTATCAAAACAATATTAACTCAGACCTAATTCTATTAACGACTTAAGTATTATTAAGAAAGCCCCTTTAAGTTTGTGTCCTTAAAAACTAATTTATAAATCAGAAAACTCCCTTCCTAAAAATTCTACGATCACTATCCATCCTCGCTTCACAAATTACTTTAAAGGAGGTGATAAAAAAATCACTACTGCTTGACCGCACAGTAGTGACCTAAATTGAATCGCTCTACATAGTAGAGAACAAACAACTTAATATGGATATAACGCAAATGAATAGTGAGAGGCTGCAAAACAGAGTCAAGTTATAAAACTCGACTCTGTTTCTTATCATTATCTCATTGCTTGGGTATCTAACATTAATAAATCCATTAACTCATCTTCTTGAAGATCTGTTAACCAATTGCTTGACTGGATCAATTCTTCTGACAGTGCTGATTTAATTTCAATCATTTTATCGATTTTCTCTTCAATTGTTCCGATAGTGATGAACTTATGAACCTGTACAAATTGCGTTTGACCAATTCTATAGGCACGGTCAGTTGCTTGATTTTCCACTGCGGGATTCCACCAACGATCTGCATGCAATACATGATTTGCAGCAGTAAGGTTTAAGCCTGTCCCTCCAGCTTTCAATGACAGAAGGAAAATAGGAAACTCCCCAGCCTGGAAGCTATCGACTAGATTGTCTCGTTGCTGCTTTGGCATGCTCCCGGTTAAGAACGGGATATCAATATTGTATAGCTCTGAAAAACAATGCTGCAATAACTGACCCATTCCAATATATTGGGTGAAGATTAGGCATTGCTCGCCGTTGTCCACAATATCAGCCGCAAGCTCAACAATTCGTTTGAGCTTAATGGAACGATTTAGCAAAGTTTTCGCATCATCTAAAGGTTCCTTTAAATATAAAGCTGGATGATTACATAACTGCTTTAGCTTACTCAACATTTGTAAAATACGACCTTTTTTCTCAAAAGCCGTCATGACTTCAAGCTGCGCAACCGTATCTTCAATATATCCTTCATAAAGAGCGGCTTGTTCACTAGTTAATGCGCAAAATTCTTTTGTCTCTTGCTTTTCCGGGAGATTCAGCATTAAATCTGGGTCATTTTTTGTACGACGCATTAAGAATGGACGTATTTTAGTACGTAAAATTTCTTTATGACGCTCTGATTCCTCACGTTCAATTGGAATGATAAATTGCTCCTGGAACTTCCCAAAGCTACCTAAATATCCCTTATGGATGAAATCAAAAATTGCCCAAAGCTCTGAAAGTCGATTCTCAATTGGTGTCCCTGTTAAAGCGATATGGTGTTTTCCATTTAATCGACGAATGGCACGAGATTGTAAGGTCTGCATATTTTTTATATTTTGTGCTTCATCTAACGCGACAGTACCCCAATCAATAATTTGCAAGAACTCAATATCTTGAGAAATTGTACCGTAAGAAGATAGTACTACATTTGGTTTTTCCCTTTGAATGATACTGTTAAAGGTGTCATCCTTTATACGGTTTGAACCGTAATGTGTCATTACTTTTAGAGAGGGGGCAAAGCGATCGAGCTCTTTTTGCCAGTTTCCTAAAACAGAAGTCGGACAAATAATCAGTGTTGGCCCAGTTTCGTTTAAATGTTCATTCGTATACAAGAGATAGCTAATTAATTGAACTGTTTTTCCAAGACCCATATCATCTGCTAGAACTGCACCAAATTTTTGTTCACGCATAAATGTTAGCCACTCAAAACCTTCCTGCTGATAAGGTCGCAATTCAGCCTGTAACCCTATTGGCTTCGGAATAGGTGGCAACCCTTTTTTGGTTGTCAATTGTTCGATATAGTCCTGTAATGAACGCTGCATCTCGAAGGCAAAGAGTGGATCATCAGATTCAGAATCCTCTTCTTCCAGTGGGGCAGCTAATTCATTTGGCAATTCACGGAATAGAAGCTCGCGAACTGTCCAGTTTTCTTCTTCTGCCTTATCCATGAGCTCACGAATTTCATTCATCCAGTTCACATCCATACGGAACCATTCATCACCGATTCGTACAAATTCTCGGTTCTCATCGACAATTTTTCGGAATTCCTCAGCATTAATTTCTTCGCCATTAACAGAAAGCTGCCATTTGAATGCCAAGATATCATCTAACCCTGCAACCGATTTTTGTGACTGATTACTTGCGCTAACCCGAACACGCATTTTGGTTTGCTTTAATTCTCGCAGCCATGCAGGTAGAACAACTTCAAATCCCAGTGCACTCAGCTTGGCAAAGTCATTTCTTAGTAATTTACGTACATCCCCGTCTTCTATAGTCGTATGTATAAACTTGTCAGGGGCAACATGATAAGCACGTAAATCCATCAGCTCAAGGATTTGTTCTTGGTGGTTAACGATTTCGTCTGCATATTCCAGCCATTTTTCAGGTAATGCCTTCTCGACAGGTAAGTGCTTTTTCCGAATCGCCGGTGTCCAAAGTTTGGTTGTTTTCGCCGAGCTAAGGACAGTTTCTAATAGCCACTCGGAAGCGCCTTCTTCAGGTTCACTTAAACGTATAGCTACTTTCAGGTTTCCAATATTGCGATCTTTATTTAATGGCCAACCTCCATTTTGAAAGAAGGGCAGTAAAGTTGGCAAATCGCTAGAATGTAAACCAGCAAAAGCTAATTTTTGATAAGCTGCCGTTTTGAGTAGGGATTCAAATTCTTCTAGAAGGATAGTGTTTTTATCACCCGTGATTCCCTTGACATACTCATCCTCTATAAAGCTCCCTGGTAGCTGAAAAGAAAAGGAGAAATCGCCATCTTCATTTTCATCTGTGATTACATAATCCCATAAAGCACTACTATTCCATAGGAGCTGAATAGCCTTCATGGCAGCAAGCAGCCTATCTGATCGGTCATCTGCCCCTGTTAATTGAATAAACGGATGTTTATATAAAGGGGACAATAGATCAACTAGCTCAGCTGTCGTTAAACGGAGATCCGTGTCACTAACATTTGCATTTAAGCCAAAGAAATTGGGTTCATAGCGGAAAAATAACTGCCTTGTCCAGAGTGTGGGGGACAACGGTGTGTTATCTTCCGAGTATGCTGTTACAGAAAAGAAAGCTGGTTGCAGTTCTTCTATCGATAGACGTATGTTTTTCGTAAACGGTGTTTGTTGGATTTCTATCATACCAGTAAGTTTCCTTTCTCTAATTCTTCTTGTAGGGCACGTAACCGTTTATATTGTTCACGTACAGTCTGGATATAATCATCCCAAAAGTTAGTTTTCCCGGATTTTTTTGCGGCAGACTTCATCATTTTCCAGATGCGAACAGCTTGTTTATAGTTCATTCTCGATTTTTGGTTCACTTCTTCAAGGGCATAGTAATGGTATAGAGGTAATGTCATTTCAGGTGCTTCATCAATCACGTCCTTCAATCCACATGTCTCTAAATAGGAAATCGAAGAGGGATAGAGTTGATGGAGGGCAACCCATTCTCCAAAACGTTTTTCCTTCAGTAAATATTGCGAATATGGTTGAACGCCGTAAGTTCCAAATGCAGAATAAAGCATCAGTTCCTCTTGCTCGGAAAGCTGAATATTATCATATAAAAGATGTATTCTTCTAACATACATTTGTCTTTGGGAAGGCTTCAGATAGCCACTAATGTACTCATTTAAAAGTGGTAGCATTGCTTTTAATATCGAATTGGTTGCCATTTCATCATTACGTGAATGGGCGAATTTCGCTAGCCCAAAGTAGACATTCATTTGATCAGGTGTGATGCTTTTTAAATTTTGTTTTAATGAATCATAATCTTTAAGCAATATATGAAAAACATTAAAGACTGTTGAAAGGGGCACATCTTCACTGATTTTTGAAGTCTGATATCCATGCAAGATTTCCAATTCCTCTTCGGCACGTCTTTTTTCGATAAAAACAGTATCCCAGAATAATAAATAGATGTTTAATCTTCTGCCGATATAGTAGTGTCTTTCCAGTAAAAATTCTCTAACCAGAATTTGAAGTGTATCAAAAAATGGATCCGTCGCAAAAAGTCGAGATTTCCCAGAGAGTTCATGTATGGTATTTTGAATGATTTCAAATCGACGATCGAAAAAGTATTCAAAGTAATCAGTGCCGAAACTCGATTCAGCACGCTTCAAATCCACTTGTTTCCATAGCCTATTTAAAATGGCGATTTCCATAAATAAATTGTAAATAGGCTGCCATTCCCGTTCGAAAGGGAGATGTTTTCTTAGTTTTGAATGTGCGGTATCGACAATGCCGGCTATAAATTGCTGCTCAACTATCCGTCCTTCTGGTACAAGGTGTGTCAGCACTTCTTCCACCATCGCAAGCCAATTTTCAGGAGTTCGATTCGATGCGAGCATATGCAAATTCAGGCTTTTTTTCGTGCGCCATTTGGCAGCCCAGTCCTGAACAGAGCCAATATATTGAAATAAAGCCAGGATGACACTAACTTTATGGCGACACCATTGCGCTTGAGGACAATCGCAGTTAATTTCATTATTTCGGAAATGAACGGTTACATGTGTTAGTCGAACATCCTGTACAGTTGCATAAAGTGTTGTCGTTGCAGGAACATAACGATCGAGGTTTACGGATTTATTACGAACGGCAAAAAGTGCGCGGCGTACAAGTTCCTCGTCTTCAGTAACAGATGGATGCAAAGATTGCTCGATATTTTCTAGTTGATTTCGAATGAATGTAGCTTGTTCCCATGCAAGTGTTGAAATCGATATCCCCATAGTATTACGCTCCTTAAAAACACATTAGATTCGTGCTTTTCTTTTGACTTAAAAGTAATTTTTGATTTCTTTCTAAAAAAAGACTGTCCTTCCATTATAACTTGAAAATGCAGGATTGATAAGCAAAACGGAAAGTAAAGGTAAATAGTCTTTCATCAATCGGTTTGAATTGAAGATTTGAGGGGTATTTAAATTTAACATAAGTTTGAATTAAAAGTAGTTGTTTAACACGTTTCCATTGATTTTACAAATATCGATAAAATTAGTAAGATTCTGCTAGTTTGAAAAGCGAAAAGTATGGAGAATATAGCATTAACGAGATACAAAATTCGTATGATGGAGTAGACGCATTGTTAAGTAATTACAGTTGTTGCGTGATATGAAATACATATGAATTTTGACTTAGGATCCACACGAGTACTGAAATCGCTTTCTTTTACTAAAAAGTGGAAATGTGTTATAATTAGAAAAATCAGAAAGCTTCCAATAAGGAGGGGATAGTATGATTCAAGTGCAGTTTATGAAGCCTTTTTATACAAAAGTAAATGGAAAGACACTACGCTTAGTTTTTGCTTATCAATATTTTTCGATTGTTAAGGATGATGAGTTGTATCATTTTGTTCCAGTTGAGGGGAAGGAAATGATTATCGACCTAGAAACAAAGCAAATTGAAAATCTTTCGGAGATTTTTGTGTTCCAACGTGGCAATCGTTTTATTCGATTACCATTATATCAACTGCTTTTAATTTCAAACGTGCATGAACATTTAACTCCTATCCTAAATAATGCAACGACAGCTGAAGAATCGGTCAATCTTGTACCAAAAGAAAAAATCGAATCCGAAATGCAAAAAATGATTCGTGAACTAGAAGAACACAACCTAGAACGCCTAATCGACCAAGCCTTAGAAAACCGCGACGAAAAACGCTTCTACGAACTAGCTTCCGAAAAATCCAAATTGCACGAAGCAAAATAATCGTGAGGGTATTCTTGAGTAAAATAGCAGGCATGCGGCACCTTGATTTAGATAATAAATCTGAGGTGCTTTTTTGTTGAGATCGAAGTGGTAAAACACTTCTAACGGAACTTTTAAACATCCAAAACGTTTTAGAACTTAGTACTGTTAAAAATATGATGAATGATAAATGAACTAAAGATTACATATTGCCCTATGTAATACAAATTTAATTTCACAAAATGGAATGGAAAGTTGTATACTATAATGCGGGATTACATAGTGTTTGCGTACTGAGTTTTGCGCAAAAACATCAAAATAGTAAAAGGATTTTCGAAACAAGCCATTTATGTAGCTTTAGAATGAGCATAAATCCAACTTTCGTGGGCATTTTAAAAGAAAGAAAATGACCGAAATAGACGAAAGTACAATATATACACTCGTTCTCGAAATTGAAAGGAAGTAACGAATCTTATGACAAAATCAATATGTGTTGTTGGGTTAGGATATATTGGTTTACCAACAGCAGTTATGTTTGCAAACCACGGCGTAAAAGTGCACGGAGTCGACGTGAATCCGGCTGCTGTGAAAAGCATTCAAGAAAAAACATTACACATTGAAGAAAACGGACTACAAGAGCGCCTAAACAAGGCTGTAGATGAAGGCTTTTTAACGGCTTCTACTACTCCACAAGAAGCGGACGTATTTATCGTAGCTGTTCCTTCGCCAATTAATGCAGATAAAACAGCAAACCTTGAATATGTTAGACAAGCAACAGCTTCGATCGTACCTTTCGTGAAAAAAGGCGACTTAGTCATTTTAGAATCAACAGTACCGCCAAAAACTGTGGAACGTATTATGATTCCTGAGTTAATTAAAACAGGTCTTGAAATTGGGACAGACATTTACGTGTCTCACTCGCCTGAACGTGTAATTCCTGGCCGTATCTTTGAAGAACTAGTAAATAACGATCGTATCGTAGGTGGAATCAACAAAAAATCTTCAGAACTAACAAAAGAGCTTTACGAAACTTTCGTTAAAGGTCAAATCCACTTAACAGATGCAACTACGGCAGAGCTTGTAAAAGTAATGGAAAACACATACCGAGACGTGAACATTGCCTTTGCCAACGAGCTTGCGAAAATGGCAGATATGTTAGACGTGAACATTTGGGAAGCCATCAAATTTGCGAACTACCACCCACGCGTGAACGTTCACTTCCCAGGCCCAGGTGTTGGGGGCCACTGTATCGCAGTAGATCCATGGTTCTTAGTGGAACTTGGTGGGGAAAGTGCACAAATCATTAATATGTCTCGTAACACAAATGACAGTATGCCAGCATTCACTGCACAAAAAACACAAGCAATTTTAAATAGAAACAAAGTAGCTGGTGGAAAAGTAGCAGTACTTGGTTTAGCTTTCAAAGGAAATGTTGATGATATGCGTGAAAGTCCATCGACTGAAGTAATAGAAGAGCTTCAGCACCTTGGATTAGAAGTCGTTTCATATGATCCACATATCAAGGAAAACAAACACGAAACACAAACGCAAAGTCTGGAAGAAGCTACAAAAGATGCAGATATCATTCTATTCTTAACAGATCATAATGAGTTCAAAGCTTATAACCCATTACAAATCTCTGCGAAGCACAAAATCGTATTCGATACGAAGAACTGCTTAAATCGTGATGCGTGGCAGGAAGCCGGCTTCCAATACCACCTATTAGGCGATGCAAAAAATAAATAAGCCAAAAGCACATGAAAAATAAATAACAACATTAAGGCAGTGTGCACTTAACAGCACGCTGCCTTTTTTAATAAGATGTTTCTAATAAAAAGGACGGATGGATATTCATGAAAGAAACAGTACTTGGAATTCAAGTAAATACTGAAAACTATGATGAACTGCTTAAGGAAATCTTTAGTCGCATTGAAAGAAAAGAAAAATCATTAATCGTAGCGATCAATCCAGAAAAAATCATGAAGGCAAAAGAAGATGCTTCCTTAAAAAAGTTATTAAACGAAGCAGAAATACAAATTCCTGATGGCGTTGGTGTCATCATAGCTTCAAAAATCCAAAAGGGGCAGATCACGGAACGTGTTACTGGTGTTGAAATGATGATGCGTCTTTGTGAAGAAGCCGCTAAGCAACAAAAGCCAATCTTTTTATATGGCGGAAAACCTGGAGTTGCAGATACAGCTGCAGCAAAGCTAAAAGAACTTTATCCAGGAATTATCGTAGCAGGTACACAGGATGGCTATGAAAAGGATAATGAAGTGGTGAAAGCGAAAATCAATGAAGCCAAACCAGATATCCTATTTGTTGCGATGGGTAGCCCTAAGCAAGAAAATTGGATTAATGCCAATCGTGATCAGCTGCACCCAACGATTTATCAAGGGGTAGGAGGTTCTTTTGACGTTTTAGCTGGAACAGTAAAACGTGCACCAGAGGCTTTTCAAAAGCTAGGGCTAGAATGGTTTTATAGATTAATGAAGGAGCCAAAACGCTTTAAGCGACAATTGGCATTGCCATTGTTCTTAGTTGAAGTTGCACGGAGCTCAAAGAAATAAATAGTAAATAATTCTAATCAAATTCCAGATTACACATAGATAATCTTAACAACAGTAGCAAAACTATCCAATAAATGAAATTTAAAAATAAATATGTAACTTTTGTAATAACTGATTGTTCTTTTCTAAATTTGGTGATACACTGTGTTTATAGTAAGATTTTCTCTATGATATAGCTTTAAATTTTCCCTGCAAGGAAAAACGGTTGGTAGCCCAAAAAAGAAAGCCTGCACACTATAAGTGTGCAGGCTTTCTTTTTTTTTTTATATTTAATGAGGAATATTGAAATGCACTTCTTAATATACTTATCGAGGGTTAAGGAAGAACTAGATGCACAATTATTTAAGCGTACTAGTCTAAAATTATTCTAATGAAAACAAGAGCATTAAAATAAAAGATAATACAAATTCTATAACTTTTAAAAAATAATAAAAAACTATTAAAAGTATCTTCATACACCCGATAATAAGATTGTTATGACAGTAGAGGAAAATGTTATCCAACCGTAACATTGGAGAAATAGCTGTATTAACAATAAAATCTAGCAATTATATATTATTACCAAATAATGATATATTTGAATATGAAAGATTTTGTTGGAATTATAGAAGTTTTATGTCATAATAAAAAAGATTTTAAGTTATCTAGACTATCAATTTTATGTGAATCTACATACCTCGACAATTTTCAAAAAGGTACCAAAAAAGGATTGACATAACATTTGTATACTACTAAACTTTTATGTGTAATAGTTTATCTGTACGTAAAGTTGAGATAACTAGAATTTTTAATTGAACTAGAGGAGGAAATCTTTCTATGGCTAACCAACCAAAGAAATACAAAAAATTCGTAGCAACAGCTGCTACAGCTACTTTAGTAGCATCTGCAATCGTACCAGTTGCGTCTGCAGCAACACCATCATTCCCTGATATCGCAGGAAACGACCACGCTTCAGCAATCGAAGCTATCGCTGCTCTTGGATACATCAGTGGTAAAGCGGACGGTACTTTTGCACCGAACGAACAAGTGACTCGTTCACAAGTTGTATACATTCTTGGAAACTGGGCTGTAGATGCAGGTCTTAAAGTACCAGCAGACTACAAAACAGTACAACGTTTCAAAGATGTACCATTAACTGCTGATGATAAATTTTTACAATTTACAGCTCTTTTAAAAGACTACGGTATTTTTAATGGTTCAAACGGAAACTTAAACGGTGGCGATAAATTCCAACGTCAACACATGGCTGTAGTATTAAACAGTGCAAATAAAGCAATCACTGGAACTTCTTTAGTAGATTTAGCTGGAGATACTTCTGATGTAACAATCGGAGATCTTGACAAAGTAGTTGCTGACTACCGTGATGATGTTTTAGCTCTTAAAAAATTAGGTATCACTTCACCTGCTAACTTCAACCCATCAGGTATTGTTACTCGTGGACAATTTGCTACATTCTTAAACGCTACAATCAATGCTGAAGCTCCAGAAGCTAAAGTTGCATCTGTAAATGCTATTAATGCAACTCAAGTAGTTGTTAAATTCACTCAGGCTGTAGATCCAGCAACATTATTTGCTAATGATGTAAATGGAGCATTTGAAGCTAACACAGTTTCATTGACTTCAATTGAAGCTACTCCAGTAGTTCCTGGAACAATCGCAGGTGAATTATCTGCAGACGGTAAAACATTAACAATTACTACTCAATACCCAGTTGAAAAGCGTTATAATGTTGTAGTTGAGAACTTATCTACAACTGCTGGAAAAGCTTTAAATAAATATGATGAAGTCGTATCATTTACTGCTGACAAAACAGCTCCATCAATCGTTTCAACTGTAAAGCCAACTGCTGGTACAGTTACTGTAAAGTTCTCTGAACCTATGAAATCATTAGGTACTGTATCATTCAAGTTAGCTGATGGTACTGTTGTTGCTGATAACAGTGGTAACGGTGTGCTATATACATTTAATGCTGGGGATCAAGAAGTAACTTTCACACTTGGTTCAGATGTTCCTGCTAATGCAACAGTGACAGCACAATTCATTGGAGCTCAAGATCAAAACGGAAACTTACTAAGTCCAAATCCAGCAACAACTTCATTATTAAAAGGTGCTGCTGATGGTGTTGCCCCAACTGTAACATCAATCGCACAAACTGGTGCTACTACATTTGCTGTTAAATTCTCTGAAGAATTAACTGGAAAACCAACGATTACAGTTGCTGGGTCTCCAGTTGCAGCTGCAAATGTAGTTCAAGATAAAAATGATAAAACGAAATACAATGTAACTGCTGGAGTATTAGATGGTGCTACTACTATTGCTGTTTCTTCATTCACTGATTTAAGTGGTGTTGCAGGAACAACTACAAGCCGTGTTGTAACTTTCGTTAAAGATGCTGCAGCTCCAAAAGTAGTTTCAAGTGCTGTAGTTGCTGATTCAACTACTAAAGTCGAATATCTTGAGTTAACTTTTGACAAAGATGTAGTAATTACTGGAACTCCAACAGTTGACGGTGTTGGTTCATTTGTTAAAGACTATGTAACTACTTCTATCGAAACTAATAACCTTTCAGCAACAGCTGTTGACTACAAAGTTTCTACTAATAAAAAAGTTATCCGTGTTCAACTGGATACTTTCTTAGGTACAACTTTTGATGTTGAAGGTGCAGCATATAACTTAACACTTTCATTTGCTGATGTTAAAAGTGCTGCTTCGGTATTAGCTGAAGATGTAGTTGTTAAATTCACTCGTGGCAAAGATGGCGTTGCTGCAAATACTGATGTTGTAACTGTTTCAAATATTGCTAAAGGTTCTGACAACAGCAAAGTTGCGGTAACATTTGATAAAGCTGTAGATGGAGCATCTGCAACAAACCCTGCAAACTATAAAATTGATGGAGCTATTGTTGAGTCTGTAACTTTACAACCTGCTGTAACTGGTGCAACAACTACTCAAGTAGCTATTGTTAACTTAAAAGCTAACTCAAACGGCTTTACAGGTACTCGTAATATCAATATTTCAGGTGTTAAAGCTTTAGGATCTTCTAAGGTTATGACTCCATTCTTTACAAATACATTGGAACTTGCTGAAAATGTATTACCAACAGTAACTTCAGCTAAATTAACTGAAACTAATAAAGTTACTTTAACTTTCTCAGAAGCTGTGGTTAATGCAGCTCAAAGCACAAATGACTTTGAATTATATATTGGTGGTGTTAAAGTAGCTACTAACGATGAAGTAACTACAGCACTTCAAGCTGCTCCAGGTTCTACAACACTTGTATTAACTCTTGAAGATGATATTACAGCTTCTGATATCTCTAAAGGATTAGTTCTTAAAGCGGTATCTACTATTGATATCCAAGATAGTGCAACTAACGTTTTATCTGTACCTACAGCAGGTATCACTGTAACTCAATAGTTAATATTTGATTTCTATCAAAGTAAAAGGATTACTGATTATCAGTAATCCTTTTTTTACGCCTTTATTTATATGAAATTTTTTCAAAATTTATGTTTTGTAGTTACTGAATATGAATATTTATAAGTCAAAACACTGGTATTCTAGAAAAATTTAAAATAATATTGTTTACTATATGATATCAAATAATTAATTTATTATACTATCTATCTAGGTAATAACATCATTTAACTGGTTTTGATTAATATATTTTTAATTTAATTGAAAATTGTGGTGGGAATTAATTTATAGTTGAATTACTTATAAAGAAAATTAAAATTAGTATTTTTGATATGATTTGAATTTAGCTTGATTTTATTTATATTTAATAATTATATTTACTTTATTATTTGTGAACTGTTATTTCTATAGTTATTTATTGATAATTTTCCATATTTTTTATCATTTATCTATCAATCTTTCTGTAATATGATTGTTTTGTAAGACACAAACATGAAACATTTCAGGGGGATTCTTAAAGAATGACAACTAATAAACCTTTCAAATATTTTAATACAGCAATTGCAGCAGCAGTCGTTACATCTGGCGTAGCAGTAGTAGCACCGCAAGCTACTGAAGCAACGGAATTAAAGTTCTTAGATGTTAAAGTGGGTGCATATTATTATGACGCTGTGATGAGTTTGGCTGAGAGAGGGATTGTAAATGGCTATCCTGACGGTACATATGGACCCGAAAAAAGCATTACACGTGGACAAGTGGCAGTCATCTTAGCAAATGCTTTAGGCTTAGACACTTACGATGTGACAGATCCAGGATTTAAAGACGTTCCGAAATCTCATGATTATTACAGTGCCATCGCGGCATTAGCGAATGCAGGATATATCAATGGATATGAGGATGACACTTACAAACCGAGTCAACCAATCAGTCGCTATCATATGGCGTTAATACTTGCGGCAGCCTATAATTTAGAAGCAACAGATGTTGATGCACTACCATTTACAGATGTGAAAAATGATTATAAAGCGCAAGTTGCTGCTCTTTATGAGAATGGTGTAACAGCTGGTAAAACGACTACTACGTTTGGGGGTAACCAAAAAGTAACGCGTGGCCAGATGGCACTATTTATCGCAGCCGCTGAAGAAGCAGCATACCCTTCGATTACAGTATCAGAAATTAAGGATTCGAAAATACTAACAACTGATGGTGAAGTGTATAAATTTTCAGAAGATCTAGCGGGGATTTTCTCAGAAGCTAACGATGCTGCATTAAAGGATGCAGAAATTGGTTTAATCATTGAAAATGGTGTAGTAGTTGATGTTTATTACCTTATCTTAAATGCTTCAGGAACTGAATCAGCACCAGTTGTATTCGATGGAGTAGATTCATTAATTCTAGGTGACCTGTTTGTTAATGCAGACTGGATGGAAGTAAAAAACCTTACAGTAATCGGTGATTTATATTTAACAGAAGAAGTTGTCAATAGCTTCTCAACTGATATGGTCGATGTACTTGGTGACGTCTATGTTCTAGAAACTGAAGAATCTGCCGTTGCTTCACTAGATCATACATTTGTAGTGAATGCATCTGCAACAGCACCAAAATTGAATCTTGTTGACTCAAGTGTAAACTCTATAGAAGCAAACCGTAACAATCTTGTCATTACTTCAAACACAGTAATACCTGAAGTAAGAGTAGCTGAAAATGTTAATTCAATTGAATTAAATGCTGAAGTAGAAGCAGTAACTGTGAACAATGCTGAGTCTGTCCAAATCTCAGGAACAGGGACTATCAACAATTTAACAGTTAAAGAAGCTGCTCAAGTAACTTTAAATGTTCCAGGTCAGGTTAAAGAGCTTGTAGTAGCAAACAAAGATGCAAAAGTATCTTTAGGCGACAATGTAACTGTCGGTAAACTTGTTGTGCCAGCAGGTTCAGATTTCTCTACTATTATTGATAACTATAACAATTTAAAAGAAAATATTACAGAAGTCGTGAATGAAGAAGGGGCAGAAATCGATACGACTGTAGTAAGTGTCTCTACAATCGAGGGCTTCCGTGTTGCATTAGCAGATACTCACATAAAAACAATTAACCTAACAGCTAATCTAGAGAACGTATCAGAAAGAATCGTTGTTGACCGTGCTGTAACAATCAACGGTGGCGAACATACAATTAGCTTCACAAACGATATTAATGAGCTTGCCTATGGTAGCCGTCAAGGAATTACGGTTGTAGCAGATGATGTACAAATTAATGATTTAGCTGTTACATTAACGGAAAAAGCGGAGTGGCAAGGTGCTTACGCAGTACAAGTTTATAATGCACAAAATGTATTACTTAATAATATCACTACTTCAGGAGCAGATGCAGGATTACTTGTAAATGCAGCAGAAGTTGAATTAACAGGAACAACAACTGTTTCAGGCAATGAATTTGGCGGTATCGAAGTATCTAAAGGTACGGAAGAAGGCCTATCAAACGCTGACCTTATCGTGAACGGTTCTATTGCGAATGAGACGGAAGCTTATGGAGAGCCAACAATTTGGCTGGTTCATAACCAAGATCCTGCAAAAACAGCGCAAGGAACAGTTGCAGGCAGTGGTTTAGACGGTACGGTCGTTAACTATCTCGACAAAGTTGATGGATACCAAACACAATACTTCATGCAAAATGCACCAGTTCAAATAGTGAGTATGGAAGGGAAAACAACTTCCCTAGATTCAATGAATCTTGCATCAATCGAAGTGATTGCTCAGTCCGAAAAAGAGCTATATGAATTAGAAGTAGATCATAATATCACAGGATTACCAGAATTCAGTGTTTATGCAAGTGAAGAAAATCCATATGGTTCAGAGGAAGCAAAAGCACAATTCGAAGCTCTAGGCGTGATGGTGACTTATAATGCAGAGGCTAAAAAATGGACGATTGAATTCGGTTCTGAAATTTCAAATCAACTAATCGCACAAGAAGATGTAACGTTCTATGTAGTAATTGCTGACCAAAATAAATATACATTTGGTTCTATGTTCAACACTACTAGTCAAAATACTTTGAAATTACAGTTCTAATATTATAATCAGGGAAGAGAATTGGTTCAGATGACTGGACTGATTCTCTTTTTTCATCTCCAATTATCTCTTAACTAGGTAGCTTATAAATTTTGCGAAAAAGATAATTCCTAAAGAAATCATAGATTAGTGGTATAATAATTTAGTTATTGCAAAGAGAAATTGGAGTTGTACATTTTGAGAATTAAAGAATGGGATTTACTGAGAGTTGTTGCCTGCTTATCAGTCTTACTTTTACATACAACAACTTTTAATAATCAGGCAAAAGGGGCAACCGGAAATTCAGATTTGGTGCATTTTTTAAGAATACTTTTATGCTATGCCACACCAACCTTTATTTTATTGTCGATTATTATATTAGCAACTATTTATAGAAATCAAGTACCAGGAAAATTTTGGTCGAAGCGAATACAATTTTTAATTCTTCCCTTTTTATTTTGGGGAATTGTTGATGCCTTTGTATCTTTTTATGTTTCTGAAAATGCAGATTTATCCAGTATAATTTATGAAAATATCTTTACTGGTAGATTTGTAGGCTGGTTTATTTTAGTGATTCTACAGTTGTATTTATTATATTGGTGTATGGTCAAATTTAAATGGAATTCAATAATTGTGTTGCCGCTTGCAGTATTGCTCTATTTCTTGCAGCAACAATTTTTTGCCTTACCCATTGAATTTAACTATGAAAATGGACGTTTTGAAAAACTGTATGGAACCATGTGGTTAATCTATTTTGTTGCCGCTTATTTGATTGGGGTTCACTACGAAAAGATACGTCCAGTTTTAAAGAAATATAGATTTGCCACAATAATTTTCACAGCCCTTGCTGCACTCTATATTTGGACCAACTTCCAACAAGGTCAAACGGATATTCACTCCAGAAGAATGGACCTAGTTCCTTTTGTAGTGGGGATGACCAGTATGATTTTGGCATATGGACAATTGCTTCCACACTTTAAAATTGTACAAATCATAAGTAAATACGCATTTATGATCTATCTGATTCACTGGAATATCTTAAATTTAACTGTAGGCTTCTATGGAGATGCTGTAACATCGAGTCCTTTACGTATTCTACTAATGTTCACCGTCACACTAATTTTATCTATACAGACAGCCAAAATATTATCCTACCTGCCATTCGGAAAATGGATTGTGGGGAAAGTCAGATAGAAACAAGCCATGTTCGCTTAGGTGAACATGGTTTTTTCAATTTAGTTGTATATGTACCATGTCCACAAACAATTCAAGAACAATTCAGAATCGATTTGGGACCAGGTCCACACATAATTCAAGAACAATTCAGGACCAACTCCACATACAATTGCCAAGTTCAAATCAGAACTTGGCTTTTTATAGTTGTAGGACATGGTCCATAGTGAATTATTGTAATTATAGGAAAATTGATAGAAAAGTGATGCTTGTTAATTAGTTAAATGTAAAGAGGCATATTTTTCATATTTTTAGAATAATAGAAATAGGTAGTAAATTATAGAGATTACTAGATTCCCGTCTTAGAGCACGATAATTATCTTAAAAGAGGTGTAGAGAAAGTATGGAGAAGCGTAATTTGAAAAAGTCTTTGAATGTCTTTTTAGCAACAACCTTAACAGCCAGTGTGGCCCTTCCAATGGTACCAGCGTCTGTATCGGCAGAAACAGTAGCAACGGATTTAATTATTTCGGAATATATTGAGGGAAGCAGCTTTAACAAGGCAATTGAGATTTACAATGGAACGGGTGCAGCAGTTGATCTAAGCCAATATAAGATAGAGGGTTATTTCAATGGCTCTTCAACACCAAGTCAAACACTAGATTTATCGGGGACTTTAGAAAACGGGGCAACCTATGTCATTTATCATGGATCGGCTTCAGAGGAAATCAAGGCAAAAGGAAACCTATTAAATTCGTCAGTCATTAACTTTAATGGTGACGACGCAATTGTGCTAAAGAAAAATGATGAAATCATTGATTCATTAGGACAAGTCGGTGTAGATCCAGGCACAAACTGGGGAACTGATGTGAAGACAGCAGACATGACCCTTGTACGAAAAAGCTCCATCATATCTGGAGATACGAATCCATACGATGACTTTGACCCTGCCAGCCAGTGGACAGGCTATCCGACAAATACATTCTCATACCTAGGTTCTCATATTCTAGGTGACGAAGAGAACGTTACGCCAGTTGAAGGAACAATCACGGAGGTGCGAACTCTTCCTAAAGGCAGTACTGTTACAACTACAGGTATCGTAACTGCTGTTATGGGAGCAACGACTTTTATTCAGGATGAAAACTCAGGGATTGTTCTGTATGGTTATGACTTGAATGTTGAGCCTGGAGACAAAGTCCGTGCAACGGGTGAATTAACAGAATATCGTTCTTTACTAGAAATCAATGTGACACCTGAAAGTATCGAAGTGTTAGAGAAAACAACTGTACCAGAACCAGAAGTCGTGACAGCTGCCCAACTCCAAGAAGAGAAAGAAGGAAAACTTGTCACGGTTCAAAATGTAAGAATTGACTCATTAACAAGTGGAAATTTCAAGGCAACGGATGGGCAAGGCAACTCTTTTGAGTTACGCCCGACTGATTCTTCTCTACTTTCTGTTGGGACAACCTATGAGGCGATTACTGGGGTACTAGGGTCTTATAATGATATATACCAACTAATCCCTCGTAGTATTGATGATATTGTTGAAGATTCTTCTATTGTGAAACCAGTTGTCGCGACGCCTGGCGAAGGTTTAATTAAAGAAGGCGCTGGAGTAACTTTAACAAGTAGAACAGAGGGAGCAACAATTCATTACACAACAGACGGCAGTGAACCAACGACTGAAAGCTCGATTTATACTGGGCCAATCACGCTTTCAGAAGATACGACAATTAAAGCCATCGCTGTGAAAGAGGGTTTAACAGCTAGTGATGTGGCGACTTTCGACTACATGATTCAGCTTGAAGATATTCGAATTCACGATATTCAAGGGGAAGGCCATTATTCAAAATATGATGGTCTGAATGTGACGGACGTTGAAGGAATCGTCACATATGTAAATGGAAATGAATTTTATTTACAGGATTTACAGCCTGATGACAACAGCAAAACGTCTGAAGGTATTTTAGTATATAAAGGATCCCATGGCGTCAAAGTGGGGGACATCATTTCAGTTGATGGGAATGTGAAAGAATACGTAATGCCTGGTTACGCTGAGCGTTTTGATACGGACTTACCTGTTACTGAAATTGCAGCAACGACAATTGATGTAATCGGCACAGGAGAACTTCCAAAAGCAATCGTTCTAGGTGAAGATGTACAGCTCCCAACAGAGGTGATTGATAACGATGAATTATCTGTATTCGATCCTGAAGAAGATGGAATCGATTTATTTGAAAGCCTGGAAGGGATGCTCGTTGAAGTAAACAATCCAAAGGTTGTAGCATTACAAAAATATGGTGAGCTGACTGTTATTCCAGGAAATATGGAAACCAATACATCGGCAGGTGGATTACGCATCAGTGAGAATGACTACAACCCTGAAAGAATTACCATTAATATTGATGATGAACACTACCTTGCAAAAATGGGTGACTATTTTGAAGGCGCTATTCAAGGAATCGTTAGCTACGGCTATAGTTACTATCAAGTTTTAAGCAATAAAGATAATCTTCCGGAGTTAATTGATGGTGGTAATGAGCGTGAAACAACAACGATTACACCAGAAGATGATAAGTTAACAGTTGCTTCCTATAATGTTGAGAATTTCTCAACAAAAACGAATAGCGAAAAAGTTACTAAATTAGCTGAAGCAGTTGTGGCCAACCTGAAAACACCAGACATTATTGGATTAACAGAAGTACAAGATAATGATGGTGAAACGGATAGCGGAACAGTGGATGCTACTCAAAGTGCACAAGTATTAATCGATAAAATTGTTGAGTTAGGAGGTCCTGAATATGTTTACACAGATGTCGCTCCAGTTGATAAACAAGATGGAGGGGCACCTGGAGGAAATATTCGAGTAGGATTCCTTTATAATCCTGAAAGAGTGACATTAGCTGAAGGAACAAAAGGTTCGGCAACGGAAGCAGTTGCGTATGAAAATGGGCAGTTAACATTAAATCCAGGACGAATTGATCCTACAAATCTAGCATTTAATAATAGTCGTAAGCCACTAGCTGCTCAATTTAAATTTAAAGGTGAAGAGGTCATCGTTGTAGCGAACCACTTTAACTCAAAGGGGGGAGACCAGCCACTATATGGTAAAAATCAGCCACCCGTATTAGGCAGCGAAGTACAACGTATGCAAATCGCAAGCATTGTTAATGGATTTGTGAAGGAAATCTTAACAGATGATCCGAAGGCAAATGTCGTATTACTCGGGGACTTTAATGATTTTGAATTCTCGAACCCGCTTAAAACATTAAAAGGAAATGAATTAACAAATATGATCGAGTCAGTTCCTGCAGAAGAACGCTACTCTTATTCATACCAAGGGAATGCTCAAGTGTTGGACCATATTTTAGTCAATAGTAAATTGGCTTCGAAGACAAAGGTAGACATTGTGCATATCAACTCTGGTTTTATGGAAGCGCAAGGTCGTGCAAGTGACCATGATCCGGTAATGGTACAAATTAAACTTAAAAAAGACAACCAAGGACCAGGCAATGGCAAACCAGAGAAGCCGGAAAAACCAGAAAAACCTGAGAAACCTGGAAAAGAAGAAATCAAAAATAAAATTGAACAATTGAAAAAAGCAATTAGAGAGAAATTAGAAAAACTCAAAAAACTATTTGGATTTTAATTGAGTATGTACCAGGTACACAAACGATTCTGATAATTGAATGGACACTATAATAGCCAAGTTCGAATGTGAACTTGGCCTTTTAATTTGACTGAGTACCAGGTACACAAACAATTCTGATAATTGGAAAGGGAAAGAGTTATTCATCCTCTTTAGTGAGAGCATATGGTAGTGCATCTTCAGGCGTTTCACAAAATTGGATATAGTCATGTTTTGATTGAAGAGTGGGGTAAAGAAGACAATTTAAAAGGGGTTCAGTGTCAATAAATGGATAGATGGGGGTCTGTCCAAATTTGTATAAGTTATAGCTACTGTATGGATAAAGTTCCATATTGCTTACCATAGGGGTTTTTGTATTGATAGGATTACGGTGGATGTATCTGCTGACTTTTAACATGGAGAAGGGTGTGGAAACTAAATCGGAAAAATAGCGATTTTCATAGAGATGTCCTGAGTAGGAATATCTTTTTTTGAAGTAGTCACTGTAACGCCAATTAATTATTCGCATGATTTTGCTCAGTGGAACTTCGGGGGACTGTATTAGGAGATGATAATGATTTGTCATAATACAATATGCAGAAAGGGTAAATGGATACTTTTCATAAGTATTATGAAGGATTCGGTAAAATTCAAAAAAGTCTCTTTCATTTTTAAAAATTGGTTGCCGATTGTTTCCTCGCATTACAACATGATTAAAAACCTCAGGATGCCAAATTCGTCTTCTTCTAGGCAATTACTATGCCTCCTTCAATTTATATTAGATTTGTTGGAGTAAAGTTAATTAAACAATAATTGATTTCTTTCAAATTGTCTATATCTGCTAGTTTCCTATTTTCATTCAAATTTAAACTTTTAAACAAAGAACCTAGCTAAAAACAGAATATCCCATATTACAAGGACAAATTTAAACTTATAAACTTAAAATGAATTGTGTGAAAATTGTGTGTGTACCTGGTCCGCTAAATATTCTGAATTTTTCCTGAGTTGTGTGAGGACCTGGTACACAAAAAAGCCACTAAAAAAACCGCAAGCAATTCAAAATTGCTTGCGGTTCTAGTTTTTAATAATTAGGCTTCGTTTGCCTTAAAGCCTGATACGTCTTCATCCAGTAGCAAGGATGTGCCGCGTTTTTTGTGTGCAGAGGCGAAGAAGATACCTACAAGCACTGCTGCTGCGACTAGTCCACCGATGAACGATGCGTTCAGTGGAATGCCAAAGCCCATTGTTGGTTCATATAAAATATAAACGATAACCATGTAGGTCATGAAACTCGCTGGTACTGTTGCAATCCAGTGATTCTTCCTTGCAAGGAATAGATACATCGCTCCAACCCAAAGAGCGATTACTGCGGTTACTTGGTTTGCCCAAGAGAAGTAGCGCCATAAAATATTAAAATCAATTTTAGTTAAAGCATAAGAAATAACGAATAACGGAATCGCAATCCATAAACGGCTCATTATTTTTGCTTGACCGAATTTGAAGTATTCGGCAATGATCATACGAGCTGCGCGGAAAGCTGTATCTCCAGATGTAATTGGTAATACGATTACACCTAAAACCGCTAAAGTACCGCCGATTGAGCCCAACATTAATAAGGATACTTCACTTACTACTGCTGCTGGACCTCCAGCTGCAATTACTTCACTTAAGCCACCATAGCCACCGAATAGACTCATAGAAGCGGCTGCCCAAATCATGGCAATAATACCTTCTGCAATCATCATACCGTAGAAAATTTTACGACCTTGGTTTTCATTTTGCGTAGTACGCGAAATAATCGGTGTTTGTGTTGCATGGAATCCTGATAATGCACCACAAGTAATCGTAAAGAAGATTAATGGGAAGATCGGTAAATTCCCTGGGTGCATATTTTGGAACGAAAGCTCTGGAATTGGTGCACCAGTCACAATCATTCCAATTCCTACACCAAGTGCAGAAACTACTAAAAGTGCTCCGAAGTACGGATACAAGCGACCGATAATTTTATCAACAGGTAATAGTGTTGCTAAAATATAGTAAAAGAAGATAACACCAACAATCAGTGCAAGTGCTACTTTGCCATCCATTAAATTACTAATCAGCATAGCTGGTGAAGATACGAATACAGTCCCTACTAATAATAAAAGTAAAAGAGCGAAAACGTTTACAACGTGCTTCATAAACTTCCCTAAAAATTTCGATACAAGCTCTGGTAAATGTGCCCCTTTGTTTCGAATAGAAATCATACCAGTCAAGTAATCATGTACAGCCCCTGCAAAAATACATCCTACAACGATCCAGATAAATGCCACTGGACCATAAAGTGCCCCGGCGATTGGACCAAATACAGGACCAGTCCCTGCAATATTCAATAATTGAATTAATGAGTTCTTTGGTGTTGACATTGGTACATAATCGACACCATCAGCATTTACATAGGCAGGTGTTGGTCGTTTTGGTTTCTCCCCAAAAACTTTCTCGACGTACTTGCCATAAGTAAAATACCCGGCGATTAAGATTACAATACATACTAAAAACGTAATCACTTAAGACTCCCCCATCCCTTTTTAAATTTTCTTAATATTCTATCTCTAGAATGATAGTAGCATAAAATGTTATATAACAACAATATTATTTTTGTAAAATTATATAACAGTTTATTAGAATAATATTCCAATTTAAATTTTGAGTAGTATAGTCTTTATGAAGAACTAAGTAAAAGTTTAAATAGGAAGAGTTCATTTTAGTGGATTAGGGAATAAATGGATGAAATAAAATTTGCAGAAAAGCTATTGAAGCGTATAGTTATGCTGATTTTGCAATCTATTGGGCACTCACAAATTTCGAATTTATCGGACACTTTTCCGAAATTACCAGTCACATATAAAAGTTTACCAGATACTTTTTTTAAAATACCGGACATTTCATTGGAACCTGAACCAAAATTGAATCTTGGTACCAATTCCCAAGCCCAACACCCACTCCGAAAACAATAAAAGCCAGAAACCCTCCACTCTAGTGGAGTTTTCCTAGCTTTCTACCATTAAATATTTACATAGCCCTCAGCAAATCAAACAACGAATGGCTTTTTCATCTTAATCAGTCCATATATATAATAGAAGATACTACATGTAAGGATGGTTAAGACAACAAAGAGAATGGCGGTGCCAGATTCTCCCGTCCAGCGGTAGAATAGACGGTACATAAAATAGACGCCAATCACAAGCATGGCAATCGAACTAAGGAATCCGATAAAGGGAATGATTGAAATAATCGTAAGCCCGATGTAGATAAGTAAAAACTTAAGGGCATCCTTTTTAATTTCCTCAAGCGAGGGTTTAGTTGATCCAAGGGCAAAAAGAGTGTACACATTTAGTAATGGAATCCAAGACCAAAAAGCGATTTCCCCTAAACCGTTTGTTTTTGTCGTATAGAAGTAAATAATGGCAGTGATAATATAACTAAGAAGTGCAAACAAAAGCATAACGATTACAAAACCAATAAAAAAACCGCCAAACAAAATATCAGCTTCTGTTGGATACGTTTCATACATAGATGATAGCAAACCTCCAAATTGATTAGTTGTGTTACCCGAGATTTATTATATGTTTAAATAATCCGTAAAATCATGTGACTATGGATGTGATTAAAATGGTATTTCTATTTATAAATTGAAAAATTGAACATTATGTAAATACATTTACATTAAACAAAGCCATTTAGTATACTGAAACAGGTGTGTTTTTTAGGGACTATTATTTAAATATTGTAATAAAGTAAAATTTAGGAGGGTACAGATGCCAGAAAATATAGGGTCTAAACTAAGGGGGAAGATCCAATATGAATGGAAATTAGCCATTATTTCAGCATTCATCATTGGATTATTAACTCATCTATATATTTTTTTACATAGGTTACCCAACCATGATGGACTGTTAAATATTTATAGCTCACAGGCAAAGGTATCGTCGGGGCGATTCTTTTTAAGTAATGCTGCGGGATTAAGCAGTTACTTTGATATGCCCTGGGTAATTGGGTTATTTTCTATTTTATTTTTATCCCTTGCTGCTGCCTGTATTGTATGTTTATTCGAAGTGAAGAAGAAAATGGCGATTGTCCTTATTTCGGGGATTGTAGTAGCATTTCCAAGCGTTTCTGCAACATTTTCTTATATGTTTACAGCAGATGGGTATATGCTAGGAACTTTTCTAGCTGTCTTAGCGGTCCTACTAACAAAAAAGTATAAATTTGGCTTCATTATAGGGGCCGTAGCATTATGCCTTGGTGTTGGAATTTATCAGGCGAATTTGTCTGTCGCAATGGCTTTTATCACACTTTGGTTAATGCATGACATCCTTTTGAAAAAAACGACGACGAAACAACTTGGACTTAATGTCTTACGTTCAGCTTTAATGCTCGGAATTGGAATGGTCTCTTATTTAGTTGTATATAAAATCTATACTAAGTTTTTAGATGTATCCATTACAAGCTACCAAGGACTAGATAAGGTCGGTTCTGTAACACTGGATGATATTCCAAAAGTTTTTGAGACAATTGATTTAAAGCTAAAAACATTCTTTTTTAATGGGTTCGTGAACCAAGCAGATGTGAATTTATTGGAATGGTTAAATGTATTTCTACTCATTACGCTAATCATTTCTACGATTACAGTTATTGTAAAGAATAAAGTTTATAACAGTATTGTGCAAATCCTCATCTTTGTGCTTTTAGTATTGAGCTTACCGATCAGTTTCTATGTTGTCTATTTCCTTTCACCTGAAGCCGAATACCATATGCTCATGATATTTAGTATTTCATCAATCTATATCTATCTTATTTTATTGTATGATGCAGTAGAGGTAAGAAAATCGTTATGGATCGAAAAAATTAATTCATGGGCAACAGTGATTTTATTAACTGTCACGATCTATAATTTTGGCTTAATTGCCAATATCGTTTATTTTAATATGGAGCTAAAATACGAGCGTTCCATACAATTAGCCAATCGTCTAATAGATCGAGTTGAACAATTGGAAGATTACGAAGACATTAAAAAGATTCATGTAATAGGGCGTTATCGAATTGAAACGCCATTACCTTCTGTTATTATTCCACAAAAAATACCACAAATGGTTGGCTCGACTGGAGAACACCTATTAGTAGAAACTGCACATATTCAGAAAATCTTTGCTAATTTCTTGGGCTATGAGCTTCTTTTCTTAATGCCTGATGAGCTGGAAGAGATGAATGCAAGGAATGAAATAAAAGAGATGGGGATTTGGCCGGTAAAAGAATCCGTGCAAGTGATTGATGATGTTCTTGTCATAAAGTTTGAAGAACAATAATGCTTTTATTCCTTAATAAAGATTCAAAACCCCAACTATGGAGGTAAACAATGCCAGAAGAAATATTAGGTAAATTACGAAGTAAAATAAAAAATGAATGGGTATTAGCTTTTAGCTCAGCCATGATTATCGGCTTACTTACTCATCTCTATGTATTCATGCACCGATATCCGAACCATGATGGACTGCACAATTTTTATAGCACACAAGCAATGGTAACTTCAGGTCGTTTCTTTTTAGGACCTGCTAGCAGCCTAAGCTCCTATTTTGATTTACCATGGGTAATAGGGTTATTTTCTCTATTTTTTTTAGCCCTGACTTCAATTTGTTTAGTGATTCTGTTTGAGGTTAGGAAGAAAATTTCAATCGTTTTAATTTCAGGATTAGTCGTTACATTCCCAAGTGTTTCCTCTACATTCGCCTATATGTTTACTGCAGATGGTTATATGCTTGGCATCTTCATGGCTACCTTAGCTGTGGTTTTAACCAAAAAATATAAATTTGGGTTTGTATTAGGTGCCATTCTTGTTAGTTTAGCAGTGGGTGTGTATCAAGCGAATTTATCGGTTGCTTTAGTTTTTGCAACATTTTGGATTATCCATGATATCTTCTTCTCGAATCATTCCATCATGCGAATCTGGGGAAATATAATCCGATCCGGGTTAATGGTTGGGATTGGGATGGTTGGTTACTTTGTTGTCTATAAGCTTTTTACAAGCTTGCTTTCGGTTCAGATTTCAAGCTATCAAGGACTGGATAAAGTAGGCAGCCTGACAATCCATGATATTCCAAAGCGTATTTCACAAATTGTATCTGAACTAAAGACCTTCTTCTTCCGAGGATTCTTTAGCAGCTATGATGTGAATCTATTAGAAATGTTAAATGTCTTCATATTTATATTGATTTTTATTGGTGCCATTACTTTAATAGTAAAGAAAAAATTGTACCTAAATATAGGGAAACTTGTCACATTAATTCTATGTGTCATTACTTTACCGTTTACTCTCTATATTGCATATTTTGCTTCACCAAATGTTTTCTATCATATGTTAATGGTATTTAGCTTAAGCAGTACTTATATCTTCCTTGTTTTAATATATGATGCAATAGATAGTAACCAGACCACTATTTTTAAAGAAGTATTCTCGTGGGGAACAACAATTTTAATTGCATTCACGATATTTAATTTCGCGCTGATTGCAAATATTGCCTACATGAATATGGAGCTGCGTTATGAGAAATCAATTAGCTTTGCGAATCGCTTAGTGGATCGAATCGAGCAGCTGGATGAGTATGAAAATATTGAGAAAATGGCTGTCTTTGGGAATGTGGAGTTACATTCAACCTTATCAAGTGTATCGATTCCAAATCGAATTCCGACGATGACTGGCACTGTCGGAGAGACTGTTTTCTATAAACCATATAGTTATAATGAGTTGATTGAAAGCTTCTTGGGCTATTCATTGGTAGCGGCAACAGATGAGGATCTTAAAGCGATTCAACAAACGAATACCTACAAAGAGATGGGTGTTTGGCCAGCACAAGACTCTGTTCAAGTAATTAATAATACAGTAATAGTTAAATTTGAAAATATAGAAACGATTGAATGAAGTAATTAATATAGGAATGATTGCTTCATTAGAAAGGGGAACACTATGTCGTTACTATCTATAGTACTCCCGGCTTATAATGAAGAAAAAATGATTGTGAAGGCAGCAGAAGTTCTAAGCGGACTTATGGAGCAAGAAAATATAAAGGCAGAGCTTATTTTTATTAATGATGGCTCCAAGGATCAGACATGGAAAGAAATTCAAAAGGCAAGCAATTTATATGAAAATGTAAATGGTATTTGTTTTTCTCGAAACTTTGGTAAAGAGGCTGCAATATTAGCTGGCCTCGAGCATGCACAGGGGGATTGCTGTGTCGTGATGGATTGTGACCTCCAGCACCCACCTGAAGCTGTGATTGAGATGTATTCCTTATGGCAAAAGGGATTTGAGATTGTTGAAGGGGTTAAGGTATCCCGTGGAAAGGAAAGTAAAGTACATGGCCTGTTTTCAAAAAGCTTTTATAGATTGATTAATCAAGCTACAGGTTTTGATATGTCAAGATCCTCTGATTTCAAGTTACTGGACCGAAAAGTGGTTGATTCATACTTGCAATTACCGGAAAGAAAGCTTTTCTTCCGCGCGCTCTCGTTTTGGTTAGGCTATAAAAGTATTGAGGTTGAGTTTGAGGTACAGGATCGAACGGAAGGGGAGACAAAATGGTCGTTCCTTTCATTGATCAAATATGCAGTTAATAACATTACTTCATTCTCCACAGCCCCTATGCAAATTATTACAGTAATCGGTTTTTTCTTCCTTATTTTTGCGATTGTTCTTGGCATACAATCTGTTTTGAATTATATTCGCGGAGAATCTCTTGAAGGATTTACGACGGTTATTCTTTTGTTATTAGGAATTGGAAGTCTGTTGATGATCAGTATGGGAATAATCGGATTCTATATTTCGAAAATCTATGAGGAAGTAAAACGGCGACCACGTTATATTGTGTCCGTTACTACGAATAAGGACGAAGAATAAAATGACCAAGCTATTTGATTTGCTTGATGCGAAGTTTTGGAAATTTATTTTGGTAGGGATGATCAATACAATTGTGGGAACAGCCATCATGTTTGGCTTTTATAATTTCCTGCACTTTTCGTATTGGACATCTTCTGCCGCTAATTATATTTTAACAAGCATATTAAGTTATTTTTTGAATAAATATTTTACATTCCAGCATAAGGGAAGCAGCTGGAAGTCAGCATTGCGCTTTACAATCAATATTGCCATTTGTTATTTATTGGCCTATGGAATTGCTAAGCCATTGACCCTTCTTGTATTAGCTGATATGAGTCAACGTGTACAGGAAAATGTAGCGATGTTTGTGGGAATGGTCTTGTTTACATTGTTAAACTATTTAGGTCAGCGATTCTTTGCTTTTAAATAAGTGAATCACTGAGGGTAAAGACAAAGTAGTAATGCTATTCAACATTAATATAGAAGTACCCCGATTCGATTTGCTTTCATAAGCAGCTGATGATCGGGGTTCATTTTATTTTATAGGAAATAATTTAGTCAAACAGCCATGTTTTAAAGGACGGTTGCTAAATATACATGTCCTAAACAGTAGAATAGCTCGCTTCTATAAGTCGATTCGCCAACGAAAATCCTAAGAACAGTAGAATAGCCCGCTTCTATAAGCCGATTCGGCAATGAACTTCCTCCGAACAGTAGAATAGCCTGCTTTTCTAAGCCGATTCACCAAAGAACTCGCCCCAAACGTCGAATAGCCTGCTTCTATAAGCCCGTTCGTCAAAGAACAGCGTTGATAAAGTCAAATAGAAGCTTTCTATATGACATAACATACGCGGCCCTTAACCCAAACAGTTCAAACTCTACAAGTTTTCATCATCTCCATTTACCCTAAACTCACCATATTACATGAAATTCCAGAAACGAAACTAAACAACAACATCAAAAAAATATTATTTTTATAATGCTTTATAAAAAATAGTCGATATAATAGAAATAGAACCTAGCTAAAGAGGTGTTAAGATTTGAGAGTGAAAGTATCATTCATGGGAGCAATTTCAGTGATTGTTTTGTTATCCATAACAATAGCTTTTATTAGTTTTGGGCCTAAGAAAGCGGAAGCTCAAACCCCGTTTAAAGATATAAAAGGGAGCAATCATTATCATGCGATAGTGGCATTATATGACGCAAAAGTTATCACTGGAAGAACCGCAACTGAATATAAACCAAATTTAACAGTAACACGTGGCGAGACTGCACAATTTATTGTAAATGCGCTAGGTATTAATAATAATACCTCAAAGAATCCTGGTTATAGTGATGTGCCCACAACAAACCCTTACTATAATGCGATTGCAATCTTAACTGAAAAGGGCGTAGTGAGTGGGTATGGCAACGGGAAGTATGGTCCAAATGATTCTTTAACTAGATCACAAGTGGCGACTATGCTTACAAAAGCATTTGAATTAAATGTGTCCACCGTTTCAAAAACCCAGTTTACAGATATAAATAATTTAAAAGATCCAATAATTTTAAGCTATGTACAAACACTAGTGGACTATGGAATAACGGTAGGAACTACGAAAACGACATTTAGTCCATCGATGAAGCTAACACGAGGACATTTGGCGACATTTTTATATCGTGCCATCGAGAACAACAGTCTAGAAGTTATAAGTGTAGAGTAATTAATATTGTGGTGTTGTGATTTTGTCCAAATTAGGACAAGTTGCAACACTTTTTTGTTTGACTTCTAAAAAATTGGGTATAGAATAAAATAGCTTCATATTGGTAATTATTTTAATAGATAATACATAAAATATTTTTACAAGAATGATATTTTAAGAACATGATTTGCTATAATGAAGAAAAATTGGATATTTATACGAATGCTCTTCTTTGTTGGGCCTTTGATAAACATCGTTGGAGGCAGTTTACTATGTTAAAAAGAACTGTTAGTATCATCCTGTGTCTTTTGATACTTCAATTTTCAGGGGTTTTGGAAGTACAAGCCGGAAATTCTCTTGTATCTCCATTTAAAGATGTGAATACGAATCATTGGGCATTTAAGGAAATTCAAAATGTAACTTCAAAGAATTTTATGGCAAAAAGTTCAAGCAATACTTTTTCGCCAAATGGAACTATAAGCCGTGCAGACGCTGTAACGACAATTGCTCGATCGTTGAATTTAGATAAAGTAACGGATTATAAACCAAAATTTGTAGACGTGGACACAAAGGCACCGTATTATAATGCACTATCACAATTGGTGGAGCGCAGTATAGTGAAGGACGGTAAAAACTTTTATCCTAATAACAAAATCACTCGTGCTGAATTTGTTGTAATGTTAGCTAATGCCTATGAAGTGGAAATTGATGATGTGAATAAAAAATCCTTCAAAGATCTTCCGAAAAATTATTGGGCTAAAAATGATATTGAAGCTCTTGCAGATTTGGGTATCATCGGCGGAGTGGATGGAGTGAATTTTGCACCTGAAAGAAAGGTTTCTCGTGCACAGCTAGCTATTTTTATCAGTAGAGCTTTAGAATTTAAAACAAAAGTAAATAACAATCAAATTATTTATGATTATCTGTCGAAGGATTATTTAGATACGAAGCAATACTCGGACAAATGGGTGAAAGAAGTGATTGGGCTAGTAAATGAGGAGCGAGCGAAGGCAAAACTTCCGGCACTTGTTGAGGACAAGCAGTTATGTCAAATTGCTGTCGTAAAAGCGCAGGATTTCATCAAACGTGATTATTTTAGTCATTCATCGGTATTTTATGGACAACCATGGGATTTAGCCGCGGTATTTGATTATCAATTTACAAGCTTGGGAGAAAATATTGCAAAAAATTTCTACACGCCGAAAAGTGTAGTGACGGCATGGATGAACTCAGACTCACATAAAGAAAACATAATGCGCTCTCAGTATACAAATATCGGGGTAGGTATAAGAAAATCTACTGATGGATCAATGTATTGGGTGCAAATGTTCGCAAGCAAGTAATTATTGATTAATATCATCATTGTATTCTCGTACTACGTAAGTTTTATATGAGAAATTTATGGTAATAATACTGTAAAGACATACCAATTTTATATCTAATGTTACAGGTTTATTACAAAGTGTGTCGATTGAAGTCAAAATCTACTAAACTTAAAAACGCTGATTATCACGGAAACGTTGATATATCAGCGTTTTTTGTGTTTTTTAGAATCGGTTGAAAACGTTACACAATTGAAAAATTACAGATTAGTAAGATGTGTTAATCTTAAATCAAGTTAAAAAACGGTACTTTTGGGAGGAGCAATTAATATGAAGAAAAAGTGGTTACTACCTATATTTGCATCTTTTATGGTGTTATCGGCGTTTCCTGCTGATAATGTCGATGCAGCGTCACCATCAGACGTGATTTCGACAGCAAAACAATATATCAACACACCTTATAGAAGTGGTGGTACTACTGCTAGTGGATTTGATTGCTCAGGCTTTACTTCCAAAGTATTTTCGGAATTAGGTATTTCGTTAAATCGTACTTCTGGTGGACAGTATAATCAAGGTACAGCAGTTTCTAAAGCTAATCTTCAAGTTGGCGATCTAGTATTCTTTAATACTAGCGGTCGCGGTGTATCACATGTTGCCATCTATATTGGAAATGGCCAAATGATCGGTGCAGAGTCTAGTGACGGTGTTACAATTTCAAGCATCAACGACCCATATTACTGGGGGAAACGTTATGTTGGTGCGAAACGAGTTGCAAACTTTGAAGAAGAGAAAGTAGTTGCTGCTGTTGAAAAAACTGCAGAAGTAAAAAAAGCTGAAATTGATTTCAATCTTTATGCGTCTCGTGCAGAAGTAGCTGTAGCCATTGCAAAAGCGTTAGGTTTAGATACTTCAAGCACTGAAACTGGATTCAGCGATGTTAAGTCAACACATCCAAATGCGGGAGCAATTGCAGCGGTTAAAAAAGCTGGAATTTTCTCTGGTGATGCAAATGGGAAATTTAATCCTTCTTCACCAATTACTCGTTCTCAAATTGCTTTAGTATTAGTAAATGCTTTTGATTTAGAAAAAGGAAATATCTCAAAGTCCTTCTCTGATGTGAAAGTTGGAACTAAAACAGGTGATTCTATCATTGTCATGGCTTCTAATGGAATTACAACTGGTAAAGCTAATGGAACATTTGGAGTAAACGACTATGTTACAAAAACTCATTTAAATGTTTTCATCAATCATGCTTCAAAATTTGTAAAATAATTAATAGCTTACTAATATTTACCCAACTTAACCAATCCAAAACCAAAATACTGTATAAATTTTATAAAGGAGAGGGCTTGCTAATTTTAGCAGCTCTCTCTTTTAGTATATGTAGAAAAATAAACCTTTATAGGGGAAGGTTGAGAAAAAAAGAAATTTGTGTCATTTGACTGGTGTATTCATAGTATAAATTTGATAGACTAGTAGTATTCAAAGGAAAGGAGGAAACAAGAAAGAAAATGTCCGCTAAAAAAATAGTATCTATATTAGTAGCCTTATGTCTTCTTGTACCGGTTGTTGGAGCTCGTAATACAAGTGCAGCTGCTATTTTCGCAGATGTCCCTTCATCCCACGCTTTATATGAAGAAATAAACTATATTAAAAGTTTAAATATAGCGGGTGGATATAATGAAGGTGGAAAATTACTTTATAAACCTGATCTTCTAACTACTAGATCTCAAGTGACAATTATGCTGGTCAATGCAAGAGGTATAGCAAAAGTCAAAAAAGCAAAATCAAGTTATTCAGATGTCCCATCAGGCTCAGGATTATCAGAATTTGTTGAAGGAGTCACTGCCAAAGGGTTATTAGTGGAAAAGTCAACAGATGGAAAATTCTATCCTAGTTTGGCTGTTACGTTTAAAGAAGCAAGTTTATTAATTGCAAAAGCATATAATTTAGAGTTTGAAAAATATAGTACATATCCTGTACCTTTCAGTGGGATTAAAGCTTCAGATCCTTATTATAAGTACATCAGTGCGTTATATTACTCTGGAATTCTAGAGGGCGATATTGGTGAAGTAAAACCAAATCAATATATTTCACGTGGATTATTTAGCTTGTTATTAGCTCGTGCCAATAGTCCAACATTCAGACTGGAATTACCTATTCAAGGTGTTGCCGGACCTGAAGATGACGATGTAATTGGTAAAGTTGAAGTAACGGTTGATAATCTAAATGTGAGAAGCACTCCAAGTACTTCATCAACTTCTAACCGTGTAGGACAAGTTGATAAAGGAACTCAGTTTAATGTTTATGAGGATAGTAATGGTTGGTTGAAAGTTGCCTATAAAGGTGTATATGCTTATATTTCAAAAGAGTATGCCAAATATATCTCTGGGGAAACAACTACACCAGAAACGCCTACACCAGAAGAGCCAACACCGCCAACTCCTGGTGAAGATGTGAAGGCTGATACAATCGGTCGTGTAACAGTAAATAATTTAAATGTACGATCTGGCCCTGGTGCATCTTATTCATCGATCGGTAAGTTAAATACAGGGGATGAAGTAGTCGTTCAAAGCATTTCGAATTACTGGGCAAAAATTAGTTATGGTAACAAGGTCGGTTATACACATAAATCCTATTTGAAGCTGATTAATCAGACAAGTGGAGCATTGAAGAACCGAATTATCGTCCTAGATCCAGGTCATGGTGGCAAGGATCCAGGTGCAATTTCTGAATCAGCTACGGAGAAAGCTATCGTATTAAAAGTAGGCACTCTAGTTAAACAAAAATTAGAGGCAGCTGGTGCGAAAGTTGTGATGACCCGTACAGGAGATACGTATCCGACATTACAGGACCGTGTTAAAATAACGAATGATAACTATGGTGAAATCTTTGTAAGTATCCATGTTAACTCAGCAGCTTCGTCTTCTGCTAAAGGTACAGAAACTTATTATAGTGTATCTTCAGGAGACATGTATAAAGAGGATATTAATCTTGCAACAAAGATTAATAACCAAATTGTTACGAATGCCAACATGCAAAACCGTGGAGTTAAGGAACAATCATACTATGTAATTCATAATATGATTATTCCTTCAGTTTTGGTAGAGCTTGGATTTATCTCAAATAGTGATGATAAATCAAAATTAGTTAATGATAAATACGTTAGTATCTTTGCAGACTCTATCTATAAAGGGATTGTACAATACTATAGTAATTAATTAAAAACCATCTAATTAGCCGTTCCTGGTTGGTTAGATGGTTTTTTTGTATTCTTGATAATGCATAAAAAAAGTGAGATTTATCTTAACGATAAACCTCACTAGGAGTACTACTTAATTGAATATTGTTTATAGTATTTGTTTTGGATGGCAAATAATCCAAGAATGATAAAGAAGAACAGTGTATAAACTTTTAATTCCCAAATATTATAATATGCTCCAGAACAGCATGTTGATAACCAAAGACCTATCATAAAGATTCCGAATTTTGTATCGCGTTTCTTCCAGAACAGGATCAGCATAGCTATTAAGAAGACTGCGAATAAAAGTACACCTATTGCGCCTGTTTCGGCAATGATTTGAATGTATTGATTATCTGAATAGATTTTGTTTTCAAAGTAAATCGATAGGTCAATTCCATACTCTTCATAGATTGGTGAGCCATAAGAAATTGTTGCCGCACCACCAAATGTACCAAACCCTGCACCTGTGACTGGGTAATCGCTAAGTATCTCAAATCCTTTTTTAATGTAGAAGATACGGCCATTTGAAGCCATTCGCTCTATATTTTTTTCATCTAAGGTTTGATTGAAGCGGTCACCAATGCCTCCAGCAATTCCATCCGGCGCTTCAACACCTAACGCTTGAACTAGGTTTACCGCACCAATTACCGGGAAATATACAAAGGCAAATGCTGCGATACCACTAATAACCAATTGCTTGATTAATCGCCAATTTTTAGATAGTACAATGTAGACAATTCCTAATGCTACTGCGGAAATCACTGTCCCGCGAGAGAAAGTTAAAATAAAGATACCCATAAATAGAACTAAGCTTACGTTTAGTAAGGTTTTATATTCGCCATTTTTGAATAAATTCTTTAGGAACAACACGGCGATAATGCTGAACATTAAGATTAAGGCTAATGAATTCGGATTACCCGGTAATCCATAAATACGGGACATATTCTCAGCGGATAGGACTGTGTGCTCCCAGTAATAAGGTAGTAGCCATCTTCGAATGGAAACCTTTTCGATAATACCATGTAAAGATAATAACCAACCTAATCCAACAGCAGTCCAAGCTAATTTGACCATCCATTTATCCGGAAGCTGTGTACGAGATAGGAAGTAGTAAATTAAGTACATGATAAGGAATGTACGAACTTGGAACAAGACTGCCCCGATACTAACTCCATTCATATAACCGATAATTGAGCCGAATATTAAAAATGCAAAGAATGCCCATTCAAATAATTTGAACTTTAATAATCCTTTAAGGTCGAATTTGCTCGAAATTAGAAGTTTAATTAGTAAGACTAATGTAATTAAATCTCCAATGTATTTTAATCCTGGATTTATTTCTACCAAGAATGGTCGAACTGATACGTAGACCACTAAATATAATAGACCTTCAAAGGGTTTCATGAAAGTAAATACGATAAATACAATACTCGTCACAATGATGGCCACTTTACTTGGAAGGGCAAGTGCGACAAAGGTGAAAAGTACAAGTAGAAATATGGATAGGAAATCCCTTGAAAGTAAAGTTTCCTTTAAACGCTGCATATAAAAATTCCTTTCGTTTGTAATTCTGCTGCAAATAATTATACCATCCTCTAGTCATTATACATAACATAATCTAAAGAAATTATTAAATCAATCCTCTCATTATATTAAAATTCAATTACAAGTCTTCTTTTCTTAATAAGTATTTGATAGAATAAAACTAGTATAATAGAAGAGGAGAAAATGTGCGTATGAAAAAGTTGATAGCTGTTATTTTTTCATTGTCATTGGTCTTTACATTCGCTCAAAATTCGAGCGCAAATGACATTGATGAACACTGGGCAGAACCATATTTAACATATTTAATCCAAAATAATGTAGTCAATGCGGAAAATGGTAACTACTATCCGGATAGACAGATTACGAGAGCAGAATTTGCTAGTTTTATAGCAAGATCTTTAAAACTAACTGAAACCTCAACAAAGAAATTTACCGATGTTCCTCCGTCTTATCAATATGCAGACGATATTTCAAAAGCAGCCCAAGCTGGAATTATTAGTGGGTATACAGATGGCACATTTAAGCCAACTGCAAAAATCTCACGTCAGCATATGGCGGTAATGTTAAATTCCGCTTTAAATCACATGGGAATGCCAAGTAAATCAGCTACATTGAAATATGCTGATACCAGCAAAATCTTAAAAAATTATGTAGATGCAGTAAATACAACAACAGCTTATGGACTATTTTCAGGTTCTCCAGCTGCCAATGGATCATACTATTTCAATCCAAGTAATAATGCGTCAAGAGCACATGCTTCAGTGGTTGTCACTCAACTTGTTACACAAATTGCAACAATTAAACCTGAATCTGGATTGCAAATACCGGAGATCAACACAGACAAGTATGAACTTAAAAAAGTAGTAAATGGACAAGCCGAGACAATTAAAACGGCAGGTACATATGAAGAGGTATTATCAAGCTTTAGTCTATCAAGTGGACATATAATTTCTCTAAATGGTAAGAACGTTAAGATTTCTTACGGTCTGGCAACTACAAATCAGTTAACAAATATTTATAGCAGTAATAAGGTGACAGCGATTACTTATGTAGAATCTGGTGCTGAACTACTCTATAAAAATGTTGATAGTAACCTACAATGGGTTGAGGTTCAAGTAGCTGGTAAAACAGGATATGTTCGATTATCCGATGTCACTTTAACACCATATGGATTGTTAGCTGGTCGTAACTCTTACAAGGTAGAGGGTGGATTACTTAAGCACAATCTCTATAATCATGTGACGAAAAGAGCTGCTTCCTATACTGCTGGAAATGCACCTAGCTTCCTAAAAGAAGGGCAAACGTATTATAGCTTTGATGGTGCTACATTCATTGACAAAAATAGTCAAACTGTTGGAACAGCGTACAACTATTATCAATACCTTCCTGTTCACGCAAAAACAAACTATACAGCTGCTGAAATTGATAGCTATATTCTAGCTAAGCTAACAGAATATGAAAATAAAGCAAATCAAAATCTTTCAGGCTACAGTATCTATAAAGATGCTACGAAAAAAAGTAAGTTAATAGGTATCGGTTCCCTCTTGAAAAAAATGGAAGAAACATATAATGTTAATGCTATGATGGTTCTTTCATTAGCTATCAATGAGAGTGCTTATGGTATGAGTGATCGTGCTCAATTAGAGAATAACCTATTTGGTTTATATGTTTACGATACGAATCCATTATTGAAGAAATTTGAGTCCGTAGAGTTGAACGTTAAAGAGTTAATCACAAAGTTCTGGAAAGCGAATTATATCCCACCAAACGCAAAATACGCGAGTGGAGCAGTACTGGGTAATAAAAACATTGGCTTTAACGTGAGATATGCTTCTGACCCATATTGGGGAGCAAAAGCAGCTGGACATTACTATCAAATGGACAAAGCAATGGGATTAAAAGATGCTAATGCGAATTATAAAATTGGTCTTACAAATACTTCTGGTTTAAATGTAAGAACTGGCGCTGGTACGTCTAATCCAAAAATATTCACATATTCGTCGGCAAACCTGCCAGTCTTGGTTGTAGGTGAACAGAGCGGTTGGTACAACATTGTCTCTGACTTAACAGGACTGCCAAATGGTTATGTCTCTGGAGAATATGTAGACATACTACCTACCTATAAGTAAACCATTTTAGCTGTTTCATAGAGGATAGAACTATTAAATAGATTGAGAGCATTATTCTAGTTCTCAAAACTTATTTAACCTCTATCTCTCTAGTGAAGCAGCTTTTTTACATAGATAATCTAGTAATAGAATAGGGGAATGAAAGATTGTTATGAAAAAAATAATGCTTACATTAGTGGCCTGTATGCTGGCACTAATGCCTTTCACGTCAGCAAGTGCAGCCGAAAAACCTTTGTCTTCTGGTGTTAAACTTACTCAATCTGTACATAAGGGAACCTATACGAATAATATCAATAACATACAAATAGACTTAACCGATTCATTTACGAAGGTGGGTATTGGTTTACCTAGCAGTTTTGCTAGTAGATCGACAACCACAAATATGGCCAACCGTGATTCTGTTGAAGGAAATCGAGTAGTAGGAGCAATCAACGGATCATTCTTTCATATGGAATCAGGACTTAATGGCTTTCCCATTTATTTAATCTCTAAAAATAATGAAATCTACTATGGGGGAATCATTTCGGAAGGCAATGATAGCTATGTGAATCAACCGATTGCCTTTGGAATAACATCTAATGGCCGTGCAGAAATTGATTCGTATAATGTAAATATCTCCTTAGCTCACAAAGGAAATACATATTCAGTTAGTGGAGTAAACCGACAACGAGAAGACAATGAATCAATTTTATTTACACCTCAAAATCATGAATCGATAACGAACTCTAATCCTTATGGAGTTCAATATGTAGTTCAAACAGATAGTCCTGTAAATTCAACGTATTTTGGGCAATCATTAGTGGGGAAAGTAGTGAGTATTCAACCATATGGCTCAACAACACCTGTTACGATTCCTAAGAACGGATTTGTCATTTCAGCAAAGGGTAGCAAAGCTGATGAATTACAAAGTGTTTTAGTCGGTGATGAGATTTCTGTTTCCATCGATATAAATGAAAAATGGAAAAATTCTCAGTTTATGTTAGCAACAGGGCCTATGTTAGTAAAAGACGGTCAACGGTATATTACGATGAGTACTTCCAGTTCAAAAGCAACTGAAAGAACTGCTCGTAGTGCTGTGGCCATCAGTGCTGATAAGTCCAAGGTAAGTTTTATAACAGTAGATAAAACGGCAAGCTCTAAAGGAATGAACCTAGTTGAATTTGCAAACTATATTGTCAGTTTGGGATATGACCGCGCCATTAATTTAGATGGTGGTGGTTCAACTACCATGGCATACCGTAATCATGGCAGCAATAATGTTATCTTGGCTAATTCACCAGTTTATGGTTCCCAACGAGCAATTTCTACAATTTTAGAGGCAATCAGTACTGCACCAACATCTGAAGCGAAAACGGCTAATATCACTCGAACAAAAGTGGGAACATTATTAGCTGGAACAGGCTCTCAGGTGACAGTTAACTATTTATTGGATGCATACTATAATCCTGTAGCAATTGATTCTAGTAAACTGGCATTAGTGTCAGAAGGTAAAACACTAAGAATCGAAGGTATGAAATTTATTTCAACTAAAGCAGCAAATGATCGAATTATTATCACATATAATGGCAAATCAGTAGGTTCATTCTCGGTGTCAGTCGTTGATGCACCAACTACAATGACGGTAAGTGGAAGTAAAGAAGTCGCAAAAGGAAAAAAGGCTGCTTATAGTGTAAACGCGAAAGATGCAAATGGTAATGGTTTAATTTATGACACTTCAATGGTGAAATGGTCAGTTGAAGGTAATATAGGGTCGATCGATAGTAATGGGGAATTTACAGCAAAAAGTGAAGGTTCGGGAAGTATTGTGGCAACACTTGGAACAAAGACGGTTTCATATCCAATCACAGTTCCAGCAGGCAGTATTTTTACAGATATAGCACCGTCTCACCCATATTACAGCCAACTGAAATATTTAGTTGAAAATGGTTATATTTCAGGCTATGAAGATGGATCATTTGGGCCGAATAATGAAATTACTCGTGCTCAAAGTGCAATTATCATTAGTAATGTTTTAAAATTAAATACAACCAACGTTGTAAATCCTAACTTTACAGATGTCCCAACTAAACATGAGTACTATAAACAAATTGCAGCTGTTGTGAATGCTGGAATCATGTCAGGCAAAGATGGTGGTAAAATTTTTGATCCCAACGGTAAGCTAACACGTGCTCAAATGGCAGTTATTATCGCCAATGCCTTTGATTTAACTGGTACTTCAACAAAGCAATTCTCAGATGTACCAAATGGACATTGGGCGTATAGCTTTGTACAAGCACTAGCAAAAAGTAATGTAACTACTGGTTACCCAGATGGAACATTTAAACCGAACACAAATATTAATCGTGCTCATTTTGGATTGTTTGTGTACAATGGCATTCACCTGAAAAAATAATAGAAAGCGCGTCTCATGAACCTGAGGCGCGTTTTTTGTGTGTAAAAATACACAATTTCATGCAGTCGGGATAGATTAAAAGGGATTAAAAAAGTATGTTCATTCAGTAGGATATTATATTAAAGTTCCATTAAGTAATGACTATCTAGACATCTTTGTATCCAGTTATATGGTATAATTACTCATTATAAAATTAAAAGGATGTAGATTCATGAAAATCGGAATCGTAGGGAACTACGGGAATGATAACAACGGTGACGAGGCGATTTTAGTAGGAATCCTTTCGCAGTTGAAAAGTACATTTTCCGTGAAGAACGAGGACATAACCGTATTTAGCAATAATACACAACAAACCTCTGAAAGATATGGGGTTAAAAGCTACCCACTCTACTATAAACAAGGGAACCTATATAAAACGTTTTATAAGACATATATGACAAATCAAAAGTATGTTTCACAATTTGATTTACTTGTTATTGGCGGCGGTGGAATCCTGATGGACTTCTATCGTCGAGAAGCCCATCTGTATGGTACGTATGCGCTTATGGCGAAAAATTCAAAGATACCATATATCGTATATGGCTGCGGGGCGGGGCCGTTGGATACAATCTCTGGACGCTTTATGATTCGCTTAATGTGCAAGCATGCCGAAAATATCTCGGTTCGTGATCCAGAATCTAAGCAGCTTCTAAAAGAAATTGGTGTCAAAAAAGATGTAAAAGTCATTGGAGATCCAGCTTTTTCATTACATAAACCAAAAGAGGTACAAGCAGCAAAACCAGTCAGTATTGGTGTTTCTGCAGTGCCTATTTATAATGCGAATTATTGGCCATCAGGTGATGTCGATAAATACGAAACGTATGTGAAAAGCATGGCCATCAATTTAGATCATACGATTGAAAACCAAAATGTAATCATTACATTTTTTGCAACGAAATATCCTCAGGATGTTTATGTAACAAAGGATATACAAAAATATATGAAGCATAAAGAAAAAGTAAAAATCATTGATGCCAATTTACATCCTGATCGTTTACTTGAAATGACAGCTTCTTTTGATATTGTCGTGGGAACTCGTTTACACTCGTTGATATTGGCAACCAATTCCCAAACGCCTATTATCGCACTTTCCTATCATCAAAAAGTAACTAATTTTATGAAACTAATTAATGCATCGGAACGTTGTATTTCATTAGAAGAAATCCAACAGAACCCAAATGTAATAGCGAAAGCAGTTGCGAATATGCAGAAAAATTGGGAAGAAGTTATGGAAGAAACAAAGGATATTTCTGAAAGACTGTATTCAGAAGCTATGAGTGGAAAACAATTGATGGTAAAGGCAGTGAAGGACAAATGAAAAAAGTTTTTGTAATTAGTAACATGTATCCTTCCAGCGAGCATCTTTCATTTGGAATTTTTGTTAAGAATCAAGTGGAAGCACTGAAAAAAGAAAAGATAGATGTCATTGTTGCCGCAAATGATAATCCGGCAACTGGGAAAAAGAATACCATTTTAAAATACGGTAAATGGGCGATGAATGTGTTTAGTAAGGCGATAAAAAATCGAAACCAGATTTCCGTTACTCATGCACATTACGTCTTTCCTTCAGGTGTATTTTCGTACATGCTAAAGAAAGTCTTTAATATTCCTTATATTGTGACAGCACATGGTGGGGATATTGAGCGAATGGCAAAGAAAAGTGCCAAGATCCGTAATTGGACACAAAAAATCCTGCAGGAAAGTAGTCACGTCATTGCTGTTGGACCGGTATTAGCAGAACAAATCGAAAATGATTTTAATGTCCCACGAGAAAAAATCCTAATATGCAGTATGGGGGTTAATTGTGAAGTTTTTCGTCCTGCCGATCAACAGGAAGTTCGGAAACAATTAGGTATTGATGAAGAAGGCTTTATCTATTTGTTTGTAGGGAATGTGATTAAGCAAAAGGGTGTAGAGGAATTATTGCACGCTTTTAAACAGGTACAAGAAAGTACTGGCCAAAAGGTGAAATTAGTAATCATTGGTTCTAGAAGAGATCAAAATTTTATTCAAAGTCTAGAGCCTTTACTGGACAGTTCTATTAAGTTAATCGATCCGCTTGAACAAACTCACCTTGTTAAGTGGTTCCAGGCAAGTGATGTTTTTGTTTTGCCATCTCATATTGAAGGCTTTGGCTTAGTTGCCCTGGAAGCGATAGCTACAGGAACTCCAGTGATTGCCTCAAGGGTAGGTGGACTTGTTTCTTTACTGGAAAATGGAGCAGGTCATTTAGTAGAACCTCACAATTCTAAAGAGTTAGCTATTGAAATGCTAAATGCCTTGAACACACCGAAAGAGCAATATTATCAAATGCAAGCAGCAGACGAAATCTTGTTTATTCATGATGCAAACGAAATAACGAAGCGTGTCATTGGGCTATACGAATCTGCTGTTAAAGGTGGGTCTGTCCAATGAATAAGTTCATAAAAGTTGTTGGTGCAGTAGCCATTATTAATATTGTGGCTAGGCTTTTCGGTTTCTTCAGGGAAATGGCCATTGGTTATCAATATGGCTTGTCTTATGTTGCCGATAGCATTTTTACAGCCTATACCTTACCGAACTTTTTATATTTAGTAATTGGCGGAGCTTTTACAACAGCGGTTATTTCACTCTATAACAAAAAGACAACCGATCAGGCGTTATTTGTTAAACAATCTTTTACAATCGTTTTAGTATCTGTGTCAATCATGACAATCATCGTCCTGTTTTTCACAACCCCAATACTCAATATAATTTACAACAAGAATTATGATATAAGTCCGGAAGAATTTGAGCTTGCGAAGCATTTATTTTATTGGATGATGCCTTCTTCGATACTTTTATGTCTAGCTTCATGGTATAGCGGACTTTTAAATATTAATGATAAATTCCATTTGTCGAGTGTATCGATCTTAATTTATAATGCTTTCTTTTTATTAATTGCGGTTGGCTTATCTTTTGTCGTTGGACCAATTGCTTACGGAATCAGTGCTTTTGCTAGTGCAGTCATCATGATTTACTTCCTTGTGGTTGGCTATCGTAAGCTTAATAGTCATCCTGTGGGATTATCATTTAAGCGTGATGCAACAACCAAGGAATTATGGTTAATGGTTTTACCCATTGCAATAGGTGGTGGAACACTGCAAATTTATGCAATGCTACAGCGTTTCTTTGTTATGTTTTTTGGTTTTGGAGAAAGTGCGATTTCCGTAGTAAACTATTCATCTCGTTTAATGCAATTTCCGCAAGCCATACTAATTACGGCTGTTACGACGGTCATTTATCCAATTTTGAGTAAAAAAGAAGCGGAGGATGATTATGCATCCATTAAGAATTTATATAGCAAAGGCCTGCATTATTTATTGCTGCTATTGATTCCAGTTTCGATTTATTCATTTTTCTATTCAAAAAATATACTGCAGGTTGTATATGAAAGAGGAAATTTTACAGCTGAAGCAACGATGATTACAACACCAGTATTACAAATCTTTGTCTTATCCATGTTTTTCTTAGCGGCAAATACGTATATTACACGTTTCTATTATGCAAAAGCAGATTCTATGGCACCCGTTGTGTTCAGTCTTATTAATGTTTTTGTGATCAATATTGCGGTAATGTATTTAATGGCAGATGCAACTGGAGTTAATGCGATTGCATGGGGTACATTGATTAGCTCGATTATTAATACAATCATGTTAATTGTCTATGCGCACTTTAAATATGATTTAAAGCTGGGTTCAGACAAAAGAAGTTCTGACATGGTCAAATCCATCGTTTCATTTATTTTAATTGCCATTGTCATGTATGTATCAAGCACTTATTTAGAGTTTGATAATAAATGGGTTACATTTGCAGTAGGTTTAATCATCTTCACAATTGTTACTTTAGGTTCATATTTACTATTCGGCATAAAAGAAGTGAAAGACTATTTACTCACTATCAAAAATAAATTATTTAAAATATCCTAAGATTAGAGCACCTTATATAAGGTGCTCTTTTTTAAAAATGATATTTAGGTTAATAGTACTATGCGAAATGTTGCTGAAGTCATTGAAAGTCACTCGAAAATTCAGAATTTTATATTTTAGTGAGTCTAAAGTCTTTTTAATATTTGTATAATGTATTATAATGTTATTAATATAGTAATAGTGAAAATTGATGTTAGTAATAATAAGGATAAGGTGGAACGGTACTATGGCACGTGGAAGGAAAGTAAACTCAAACGGTGAAAAAAGCAAACAATTACTGCGTGAAAAAGCAATTGAATTATTCTCAACTAACGGCTATTATCAGACTAAAATTAGCGATATCGTCAAAGCGGCTCAAGTAACTCAGCCTACTTTTTACTTATACTTTGAAAGTAAAGATTCGTTATTTCACGACTTGCATCAACAATTTCAACAAGATCTCTTTAATATTCTCGATGAACCATTTGACCAAAAGGATATCCAACTTCTAAAAGCCGTTGAAAAGCTACTCCAATACTTTATAACAAATCCAATGCTAACAAAGATTGGGTTATATCAGTCTGAAGAAGCATTCTTAGTAAAAGAAAAGCTAGTGGAGAAGTTTGAAGAAATTCTAGAGGGGCAAATTAATAATTATCCAAACCTGCAAAGAAATGATATACATATTATTTCACAAAGCTTTTTAGGATCCATTTTGCGTTTAACTGATGCATTTCTACTAACGAATAAAAAATCAGCAAAAGAGCTTGCCGAGGATTTATTCTCAATCTATTTTAAAACAGAAGCTGATTTAGTTACATCCTAGTAAATAGAAATCCCCACCAAGAGAGTGCGACTCTTGGTAGGGATTTTGTTATTTTTGTACAGTGACCTTTAAATAGTGGCCTTTTATCATAGGTCGACCATTTTTATCTTTAATTGTAGGCTTAATGATGACCATATATTCACGACCTTTTTGTAAGGGGGAAGAAGGCTTGATAACTAATTGTTTGCCAGATACTTCTATAGAAGCATTGATGGCAGTACCACCTAATTGTACGATTTCTACATCAGTTGACTCGATTTGAGCTGTAATTTCTTTATTGAAATGAATCGTAAAAGTTTTTGTCGTAGGGACGTTTGTTAAACTTGGTAGTTGTTTATAAGTTTCCAGATTTTCAACAATTTGATCAAAATGTGCTGAATATAATGGATTGGAAGCTGTAATGATATTTGGTTTAATGCCTATATCTTTCACGATAGTACCCTTAGGACCAAAGAATTCAGCAATTGTCAGCTTTAAAACACTGCCATCAGGGAAAGTGTAAAAGGATTGCATTGTTCCTTTGCCATAGGTTTGCTCGCCATACAAAATCGCTGATTGTTGATCTAATAACGCAGCTGCTGTCATTTCAGATGCACTGGCACTATAACGATTCACTAAAAGACGTGTTCTCGTAGGAAATACGATTCCCTGTTGCTTTGCCTTTATAAGTGAAGTTGAAGTAGAGGATTGCATCTTATAAGCATACAGTGCACCTGGGAACATTCCTATTAGCCTTTCTGCTGTTAAAACATATCCACCACCATTATTCTGTAGATCCACTATAAAAGAAGTAGCGCCTTGGTTGAGCAGTTTCGTATAAGCATTCGCTACTAATTGAGCGCCATCTTCTGAAAATGAATTTAAAGAAATATATCCAACATTGTCATATAGAAGCTTCGTATTGACATTTGGCAGGGAAGATGAACGAAGTTGAATCGACTCCGTTACGGTTGTCCCATTAGTTTTTAAAATCTTCATTTCAATCATCGTATTTTCTTCATTTAATAATAATGCTTGAACTTCTTCAACACTCATTTCCACTGTGGAAAGACCGTTTACTTCAGTTATAAGATCGCCGACTTGGAAGGTAGATTGAGAAGAACTGCTTTTATTCACTACTTCTACTATTAAAATACCTTTTTCGTGTTTTTGTATAACAATTCCGAGTCCAGCAGATGCGTTGTTGATTGTGTCCATATAAGATTCATATTCTTCTTTTGTAAAATAGTCGGAATAAGGATCGAGCATGGCGATTGCTTCTTCTATCGTTTTTGCAGAGTTAAGATTCCCATTAATCGGACCTACGTAGTCACTTCGTATAATCGTTTTAATATCATCAAGAGTAGCTGCAAATGTTTGGAATGGAAGAAGTAATAATAGGATGACACTTAAAAGCATGGATGTATATTTTTTCATAGGCAGTACTCCCTTACTTCTATTAATAATATAATTATATCTTTTTAATACAAATTTACTAGATAGTATTTAATATTAAAGAATCTACAAAAAAACTCCTCATTTACTTAAATCAAGTAAAAGAGGAGTATTATTTATTTCGTCATTAAATGAATAATCCATCCGATGACCATTCCGACAATTGCAGGCACGAGCCAACCAATACTTTGATCATAAAGTGGTAATAGATTTAGGATGTTTTCATACCAACCAATGCTGAAACCGGCTGTTTTAATTGCATCGTACAAGCTAACAAGGGCAGTTGCAATTAAAGCCAAGCTATAAACGATTGGAGCACGGTTGAATAGCTGATCGAACAATACTAAGAACATCAAAACAATTGCGATTGGGTAAATAAACATTAATACAGGTAAAGTAATTGAAATTAGTTTTGATAACCCAAAGTTTGAAATGATGAAGCTAAATAATGTAAAGACAACTGCTAATGCTTTATAGGAAAGTTTAGGGAATAGCTTATTGAAAAACGTTGCGTTCGCTGATACTAATCCAACTGCTGTTGTAATACATGCCAATATGATTACGGCAGATAAAATGATATTCCCAAAACTTCCGTATAGTACTCTGGCAGACTCCGCAATAATACTGCCGCCATCACCAATATAACCAATTGAATCAATACTTGTCGCCCCTATATATTCAAGTGAAATATAAACAAAGGCTAGTCCGATTGCAGCCACAATCCCTGCAAAAATAGTTGTTTTTACTTGTTTTGCTCGGTCCTTAATTCCTTTTGCTTGTAAGGATTGCACAACTACAATTCCAAAAACAAGAGAAGCAAGCACGTCCATAGTTAAATAACCTTGAATAAAGCTTTCAGAAAACGCGTTCGTCGCATACACACCATGAGGCTCACCGAATTCACCCATTGGCGTGATGAATGCTTTAATAGCAAGTAACGCGATGATAATTAATAAAGCAGGTGTCAAAAATTTACCGATTCGATCGACTAATTTTGATGGATTCAATGAAAGATATAGCACAATCGCAAAGAAAATGATCGTTGAAATCAGTAAACCACTTGCTTTAGCAGATTCGGATAAAAATGGTGCAATCCCAATTTCATATGTTACGGCACCAGTACGAGGAATCGCAAAAAGTGGCCCGATAGATAAATAAACAACAGCAGTAAATAGAATGCTGAATAGTGGATGTATGCGATTCGCAACAACCTGCAAATCCCCACCATTTTTAGCTACAGCAATAATCCCGATCAACGGCAAACCTACCCCAGTAATAAGGAATCCAATAATCGATGGAATAAAGGCTGTTCCGGCATTTTGTCCCAACTCCGGCGGGAAAATAATATTACCTGCTCCAAGGAATAATGCAAATAGCATAAATCCAACGGCAAGATTCTCTTTAATGAACTTCATAAAAAACAAAATCCTTTCTGATTGAAAAGCAAAAACTTTCAAAAAATTTATCGCAAAATTCGACATCACAAGGATGAATTATACCACATCCGATAGATAAATGAAATAGCATATTCATATTATTATCTTTGATTTATTTAAAAATTTATATTTTTCAAAAATATATTTGGGTTAAAAGAATTATTTTGGGAGATTTGAGCATCCAGAGAGTAAATGGTATTTGAAGAAATCTGTTTGACCAATAACAAGTAGATTTATCGTTACATTGATAAATACGGCTACAAAATGAAGTTATTTTTTTGTACATCGTTCCTAAGTATATAAATGATAGGGAAATCTAGTCAAAGAATCATAGAATTTTGGAAAACGCGATAGAAAATTGTCACATAAATAGTTATTATGGAAAGGGAGGGATAATTTACTAGAAGGGGAGCCGAGAATGTTACAGAAAAAGAAGTTACTATTACTAAGTACAGCACTAATTACGACTGCAGCAATCGCAGCACCAATGGCAGAAGCATCAAGTTACACTGTAAGTAAAGGGGATACCTTAACGAAAATCGCCAATGCCAACAAAACCACAGTTAACCAGCTGAGACAATGGAACAATTTAAAAAATGATGCTATTTATGTAGGTCAAAAACTTACTGTTAGTGCAACAAAGCCAACAACATCGACGAATAAACCACAGACTCCAACTAAAACACCCGCTGTAACAAATGCATCTACTTATAAAGTAGTTAAAGGAGATACCTTATCTAAAATTGCAGTAGCTGTGAAATCGACAGTGGCAGACATAAAAAAATGGAACGGATTAACTAGTGATTCGATTTATGTGGGTCAGCAGCTTAAAATTGGTGAAGTAAATAATGTTACTTCCAAACCACAAACGCCACCAAATAAAGACGTGCAACCAGGGCAGAATACAAATGTGCTCAATTATCAGGTGGTCAAGGGTGACTCCTTAGCGAAAATTGCCACTAAATTCAGTGTAACCGTTGCTGATTTAAAGAAAATGAATCAATTAAGCTCTGATTTAATCTATATTGGACAAGTGTTAAAATTAAACGTTTCTTCTACTGACGGAGAACCTGATACAATACTTGATCCAGAGGAAGTCATCGAATCTGATTTAATCATTGACTCAAAACTATCAAGTGAAAATGCGATTAAAAATAATGTGTCAGCTACTGGACAAGCAATTTATGCCCAAGTGCTTAAAATTGCTAAATCTCTAACTGGAACACCCTATATATTTGCAGGGAATACGCCTGCCGGTTTTGATTGCAGTGGATTTGTGAAGTATGTCTTCTCAAATGCAGGCGTAGACATTACAAGAAAAAGTAGTAATGACTATTTCATGAATGATACTACAATCGTTGAAAACCCAATTCCTGGGGACATCATTTTCTTCAAGAACACGTACATTGAAGGAATCTCGCACATGGGAATTTACATAGGAAACGGCGAATTCATTCATGCTGGAAGTAGTGGGGTTCAAGTTTCAAAACTTTCCTACGATTATTGGACTTCAAAATTTGTCGCATTTAAAAGATTTAATCAGGTCAAGTAGTAGTAAATTTTAGATTAAATAGAGTGATGCAAGAATGCGGGGTACCCCACATTCTTGCGTTTTTATTTTGGAGAAGAGGCTGATTGGCGGATATATAAGATAAAGTGGCGGATATTCGACAAAAGTTGGCGGAAATAGTAACCAAAGTGGCGGAAAAACAATCAAATTTGGCGGATATCCCCGGTTTCCCAAACATTCTCAAACAAAAAAGGTGACCCAAACTGAGTCACCTTCTTATTATTTCTGTTGATTTACTCGGGCACTCCAACGTGATAAATCAAATTCGCCTTCAGCAACTAATTCTTCAGGGAAGATGAAAGTCCAGGGCTTTGTAGAGTTAGGCTGAACCGATAAGACTGGGTCCAGTCTAAAGGAACCTTTTGCAACTTGTTTTCCATTGGCATCGACAATTTCTAATGGCAGTTGTTCGATATTGATGGCTTTGTTATTGCCGTTTCGAATAAAGATGGAAGTAACCAAGCTTTTGTCGTCTTGCATTTTCGCTTGTAAGCCTGTGAAGTTTACTTCATTTTTACCTAGCTTCGGTAAATTCTTTACGATATTTACCAATGCTTCTTGTTGGTCTTCAGGAAGCTGATTTTTCCATGTCTCATCTAAATCTAATTGATGACCTCGAAGTGAGATAAGATTGAATGCAATTTTCCAGCCATCTTCTGGAACTTCCTCCGTCGTCAATGTGCTTTGATCGAATGAAAACACCCATGGACGTGCACTTTGAGCAGGTAGGGAACCAAGATCAGCAAAATTAAAGCTTTTTGATCCAATTTGTTTGTCATTTTTATCTAATAGAAGTAATTCAATTTCTCCTAGTTGAATTGCTTGTTCTAGTGAAGAACGTACAAATGCCTTAACATTCCAGGCGTTTGTGTTCGGATCTACCTCAATATTAATAGCGGCTAAAGATAATTGATTTGGCTTTAACGGCTGCAATTCATTGGCTAAGAAATTGAAAATATATCGTTGCTCTTGTGGGACATGCCATTCTGGATGGAAAGAAAGCTTTGTTTCGATATTATTAGAATGCTCTTCCTTTTTCCCGTTTTGACCTAAATCCTTTGAATCGATGGCACTATCTGCTCCGACTTTGTCCGTCTTTTTGAAAAATGAAAATAAACCCAAGGTTATTCCTCCTCTGTATTGCTTAAAGACTTCATAAATGCGACGATTTCTTCTACGATTGAACGACGGAGCTCTTGATAGTTTTTACCGAAAAGTTCCAATCCTTCTCTTTGATAAATACGCATCGGGTCTTCTTGTTGGTACTGACGTAAACCAATTCCTTCTTTTAAATGACTCATTTGCTCTAAATGGCGAACCCACATGGAGTCAATGAAAGCAAGCATCACACGTGGAATTACTTGCATAACTTGTTCATTTTGTTCAAAGCTTTCAATTGTTTGAAGTAATTCATCCAATGAAGGTTGAACCGACTCTAACAGTCGTTTTACTTTTGTCTCTTCACGATCAATCGTTACTGGTGTTAAGAAGAGGGAATTAACTGTTGATTCCATCTTGTCGAAATTCCATTCGATTGGGTTCAGCTCTTCTGGAGCGTTATCGCGAATGGCGAAATCCACTGTTTCATTTAACATTGTTTTTAACTGGCCGATTAAGTCCTCTTGTTTTAAAACATTATCGCGTAAATTGTAGATTACTCGACGTTGGTCATTAATCACATCATCTAGTTTTAGGTTATATTCACGCATTGAGAAATGTGCACCTTCAACGATGCGTTGCGTACGGTTGACTAATTCGATTACTTCTTTATTTTGGATACGTCCCAAATCATTTGCGACTAATTTCTTTTGGAACTTTTCAACATCTTCTTTTGCAAAACGGCGGAACATATCGTCCTCCAATGAGATGATGAATTGACTCTCACCTGGATCTCCCTGGCGACCAGAGCGTCCACGTAATTGATTGTCTACACGACGACTTTCATGTTTTTCCGTACCTATTACATAAAGACCGCCTAGTTCTGCAACCCCTTCACCAAGAACGATGTCTGTTCCTCGTCCAGCCATGTTCGTTGCAACTGTAATGCGTCCCTTTTGACCGGCTTGGGAAATTAGCTCGACTTCTTGTTCCACAGTTTTTGCATTTAGTAATTGATAGTGTAATCCTAACTTATCTAAATAGGCTGCAACCTTTTCAGATTGAAGAATAGAGGTTGTCCCAATTAAGACCGGTTGTCCTTTTTCATGTCTTGCTAAAGCTTCTTCGGCAACATGTTCGTATTTCTGCTCTGTATTTTCGAAAACGATATCAGATTGGTCCATACGAATTCGAGGACGGTTTGTTGGAATCTGAATAACGCTCATTCCGTAAACCTCTTTAAATTCCTGTTCCTGCGTTTTACCAGTACCAGTCATACCGGCTAATTTTGGGTACATACGGAAGTAGTTTTGAATGGTGATTTGAGCTTGGGCTTTATTTTCTTCCGTAATTGTAACGCCTTCTTTTGCTTCAATTGCTTGGTGTAAGCCGTCTGACAGAGAACGGCCTTCCATAATACGACCTGTAAACATATCCACTAACTGGATTTTGTCATCCTTGACTATGTAATCCACATCACGCTCGAACATCACATGTGCTCTGACTGCCTGAATGACATAGTGGTAAAGCGTTTGGTGATCTAAATCATATAAATTATCCACACCAAATGCAGCTTCAACCTTTTCAATACCACGATCTGTAAGAGAAGTTGCTTTTGTTTCGTCATCGAAATCGTAATCTTCATCTTTTTTGAAGCGTTTTGCGAGTAGTGCGGCAATTCGATGTAATTCTTCATTGGCACTCATTTTTCCAGCAATGATTAACGGCGTTTTAGCTTCATCAATTAAAACAGAGTCAACTTCGTCAATAATGGCAAAATGATATGGACGTTGCACTTTGTCTGCAATTGTGTGGGCCATATTGTCTCGCAAATAGTCAAATCCGAATTCTGTTCCCACACCATATGTAATATCAGCGTTATAGGCTTCTTTCTTTTGGTTAGGTTCCATCATTGGTATATTTAAACCAACTGTCAAACCAAGGAATTGGTGAATCTGACCGATTAACTCGAAGTCACGTTTTGCTAAGTAATCATTAACTGTAATAACGTGTACACCTTTACCTTCTAATGCTCGAACATAAGAGGGAAGAGAAGCAACTAACGTTTTACCTTCACCAGTAGGCATTTCAGAAATATTTCCTTCTGTTAACACAAGCCCACCAATTAGCTGCACATCAAAGTGACGCATATTCAGTACACGCTTTGAAGCTTCTCGAACTACTGCAAATGCATCAGGGAGAATGTCAGAGATATTTTCGCCTTTTTGTAACCTTTCCTTGAATTGAAACGTCATATTTTTTAGTTCATCGTCTGTCATCGATGAGTAAGTAGATTCAAGTTCATTAATTTGATCTACAATTTTATAGTATCTTTTTAATTCTCGAGTACTTGTTTTTTCCTTGTTTCGATTAAAAATTGAGAACATTTATTTTACGCTCCTTTAAAAATCATCTACATATAGTAGACACTTAGTTATTCTATCAAACTTTACAAGGTATGACCACTTATCCCTAAGGAGAAACTAATGTAAATAGGTTGCAACTATTAACTTCTTCTTCCAAGTGTTTGCTGCTTTTATACATGTAATAACAAATTTAATGATTTTGTAGTAATTGTTCTTTTTTTGTAAACGATAATAGCTATATTTTTTAAGATCTTTCATGCTATAATGGATAAGATTTTACCCGAGTATATATTTTATTTTTGAGGAGGAGAGACATGCTTTACGTGTCTTTAATCGTGGCATTTGTAGTTGCCATTTTAATCACTCCACTTGTCAAACGATTTGCATTCCGAATAGGTGCTGTCGATGCACCAAACTATCGAAAAGTACATTCGCGTATTATGCCTCGATTGGGTGGTTTAGCTATATTTATTTCGTTTTTAGTTGGACTAGTACTTTTAAGGCCGGTTCCGACAGAGCCATTGGTTCAGGCTGGCGAAAACCCATTTATAATACCATTAGCAATGGTGTTAGCAGCGACAATAATTGTCATTACGGGTGTTTTAGATGACATGTACGAACTTTCAGCAAAAACAAAAATGTTAGGCCAATTAGTAGCAGCCTGTATTATCGTCTTTTTTGGCGGTATTCAAATTGAGTTCATTAACCTGCCATTTGGTGGAGAGTTAGAGTTTGGATTTTTAAGTATTCCTTTTACAATCTTATGGATTGTAGGAATAACGAACGCCATTAACCTAATTGATGGTCTTGATGGATTGGCTGCAGGTGTTTCAACAATCGCGTTGATTACATTAGCATGTATGGCGTTAATCATGGGCAATATGTTCGTTGTTGCCACAGCAGCTATTTTAGCCTTTAGTACGATTGGATTTTTATTTTACAATTTCCACCCAGCGAAAATTTTCATGGGTGACACTGGTGCATTATTTTTAGGATTCATGATTGCGGTACTATCCTTGCTAGGCTTTAAGGGAGTGACAATCTTTTCGTTTATTATCCCTGTTATTATGCTTGGGGTGCCAATTTCCGATACATTCTTTGCGATTGTTCGACGTATCCGAAATGGACAAAAGTGGTCAGATCCAGACAAATCCCATTTACATCACCGACTAATTGATGTGGGCTTCTCGCATCGACAAGCTGTGTTAATCATTTATGGTATTGCAGCGATGTTCGGTTTAGCGGCTATCATCTTCTCGATGGCAAAGCTATGGGGAGCAATTTTATTGATTACGGTTATCCTTGTGGCAATTGAATTGTTTGTTGAAGTAATCGGACTGGCTGGGAAGAACTATCGACCATTAATCAACTTGGCAAAAATATTTAATAAGTAAATAAATCTAAGCTGTTACTTCTGTCGTAAAACGACACGAGGTAACAGCTTTTTTGTATGAGAAGGGAGTATGCATTATAATTTTTGACTATTGTGGTTATAATTTAAAGGAGGAAAGTTGCTAAAAATAAAAAGAACCCATGAAGGAAAATTTCCTTTCATGGGTATGAATCACTATCGTGAAGAGACGTCTTGTTCAGTTGTACTTTCAGATGCGTTTTCATTGCTTTCTTCTGTACCTGAAATGTTGGATGTGTCAGGAATTAACTCTAAATGGCTTTTTAAAATGTGTTGCGTTTCGTCTAAGGATTCTTCATCAAGCTTGTAATAATAAATCCCTGTTGACATATCATCGTATCCCTCTAATGTTAAGGAATCGATCTGAGGAATACCCTGCGTGAAGTAGCTGAAGAATGATTTCATTTCATCGAAGGTCATATCCGTTTTCATGTTATCTCCAATTGCTTCAATGACTTCACCATATTTTGTAATCGATGTTACATTGGTTGCTTTTTTAGCGATTGCTTTAATGATGTCTTGTTGACGTTTACCACGCATAATATCGCTATCGACATAACGTGTACGGGCTAATGATAATGCTTCACGACCATTTAGCTCTTGTAACCCCGGCTCTAGATAAACTGTTTTTTCATCATTTTCATCTTTTTCATAAAAAGCATAAGGAAGGTCGACATCCACTTCGATACCGCCAAATGCATCGACAACTTCTATGAATGCATTGAAGTTCATTCGTACATAATAATCTACAGGAATATCAAATAATTCCTCAACTGTTTCAATTGTAGCAAGAGTACCACCAGCAGCATGTGCGTGAGTAATTTTGTCTTCTCTACCTTTATAAGGGATATACACATAGGAATCACGAGGGATACTCACCAATTTAACGGATTTATCTTTATTATTTAATGTTGCTAAGATTAGTGCGTCTGAGCGGGAGTGATCCGCACCTTGCTCCCTTTGTTCGCTGTCATCTACACCGATGAAAAGGACCGATACATTATCTTCTACAGGTTCTACCTTTGCCTCACGCTTTTCGGAAATTTCTCGATCCACTTTTTCAAAGGATTGATTTGCAGCTGTTTCTGCTTTTTTTGTTATATAAACGCCATATGCTGTTACGCATAATAAAATCGATGCCGACAATAATAAAAGTACTTTTAGTACAAGCGATAATTTCGTCTTCTTTTTTGGTGCTTTCCGCTCTGATCTTTTCATCTAAACTCTCCTCAATATGTAGGGATTCATTTCTATAGTAAATAGTTGCTGTTCGTTCGTTGTTGTTTTTTTAGTATGTCAATCCAGAAAGTTAAATATCAGTGGTAAAACTTTCGTGAGTAGATAACTGCCGACAACTAAACCAATACGATTAATTATACTATGATGTCGAATTACAGTAAATTAGATTTTATCGTTACTATTAAAAGCCTATCAGATTAATAGTAAGAATGATGTATGTATTCTACCTGCCAATCCCAGGGAGGATTGTTTTTAAGAGGAGTGGCAAAGGATTTTATCGTTTAAAAGCTTTTTCAAAAACCCTTTGCGGAGAATTCATTATGTTGGAACGATTAAATAACAAATTCGACAAATTTCTTATCAATACAAGTAGGAATTGATTGACCGTTTGTGAGCTCGGTAACCCAGTGGATGAAGTTTTCTTCATCATCCTTTAACACATCGACAAGTACTTCGACATTTTCTGCGTATACTATTTCATTTAAAGCATATTTGGAATTGCGAATTTCGTTCTCAACTTTCCCCAACCATGTATAATCAATCGAAATTTTCATTACGTGATGCAGTTTTCGCTCCACTACTTGTGCGGCATCTATACCTTCTGTTGTTGCTTTTCCATATGCGCGGATTAAACCGCCGCCACCAAGCTTAATGCCACCGAAATAACGGGTAACAACTACCACAGTATCCTTTAACCCTTGTTTTTTTAACACTTCTAGCATAGGGACGCCAGCAGTTCCACTAGGTTCCCCATCGTCATTCGCTTTTTGGATTTGGTCGTGTTCGCCAATCATATAACAGGAACAATTATGATTGGCACTTGAATGCTGTTTTTTAATACTGTCGATAAACTCAAGTGCTTCTTTTTCAGTTTCAGCTCTATTTACATAAGCAATAAATCGAGATTTCGAAATTACAATTTCTTGCTCTCCTAAGCCTTTTACAGTTTTATAGTCATTTCGCATTATTCTATCTCCTTTTTATTACAAAAAATGAAGGATTCTATAGTAAGATATTTACTTAAATTTTAATTATAAAATGTTATAATAATAATTAACAATTACAGTTACTGGTTTTTCTTATTAACTATTTTCATTATTTACTCATATTTTCTTATTTAATATAGAAAACAATAATGGGAAAGAAGTCATTCTTTTAGTACAATTTCCATTATAATAGACGAGATTAAGAAAAACAGAGTAAATTAAGTAAGTCGACTATTTGAAACAAAAGTGTAACACGTTTTTCACAGTTCTGAAATCTCATCGAAACATCGTTCCATAGTAATATTGATATAATAGGATCACCGATAAGATTGGGGTAAAGGTATGTTTTCAAACGATAAAGTTGATATTGGCTCGCTTGATGTGATTTTTAATCGAATGATTGAAACCATAACTAGTTCAAAAAATGACATATTCATAATCAGTGAACAAAGCCGTAGCAGCTTCGAGGAATTAAAGGAAGAATTAGAATACATCAAGCAAAAAATCAAGCTAATTATAGATGAAAGTGATGATTTAGAGAAGAGAACCAAACTCGCTAAATTACGTCTAGTAGAAGTGAGTAAGTATTTCAACCAATATACGGAAGAACAAGTTCGTGAAGCTTATGAATCAGCAAATGATCTTCAAATTCGTTTATCTCTTACACGTTCTGAAGAGAAAAGGCTACGCGAAAAGAGAGATGATCTAGAGCGTCGCTTAAGAACATTATACGATACAATTGAACGTGCTGAGCATATTGTAGATCAAGTAAATGTAGTATTAAATTACTTAACGACGGACCTGAAAAATGTGAGTCTTGCCTTAGAAAATGCTAAGATTAAGCAAGACTTTGGAATTAAAATAATCGCTGCTCAAGAAAAAGAAAGAAAACGACTATCCCGTGAAATCCATGATGGCCCTGCCCAAATGATGGCGAATGTCCTGATGCGTTCTGATTTAATAGAAAGAACGTATCGAGAAAAAGGCATGGAGCCTGCTATCAAGGAAATCGCTGAGTTAAAGAAGACGGTAAGGAATGCCTTGTCGGAGGTTCGTCGTATCATTTACGATTTGCGTCCTATGGCATTGGACGATTTAGGAATCGTTCCTACGTTGAAAAAATATCTCTCTACCATAATGGAATATAACCCAGGGATTCAAATTCACTTCCAAACATTTAGCGATGAAAAAAGACTGCCTTCTGATTATGAGGTTTCTATTTTCCGCTTAGTTCAAGAAAGTGTAAATAATTCCATAAAGCATGGCAAATCTCCTGATATTTGGGTTAAGATAGAGTGGCTAAGCAAACAAATCAGTATCTTAGTTAAGGATAATGGGATAGGTTTTGATAAAAAAGTTGCTAGAGAGCAATCCTTTGGTATTATTGGCATGAAAGAAAGAGTCGATTTACTAAAAGGCAAAATGGAAGTTCAGAGTAGTCCGGGTAATGGGACAAGTATACTATTTAAGGTGCCTTTACCTGAAAATATACTAACAATCTAGAGTTAAATTGACGCCACTGTAGGGGGAAAAGGATTTATGACGAAAATTATTATTATTGATGATCACCAATTATTCCGTGAAGGAGTAAAGAGAATTTTAGATTTTGAAGATACATTTGAAGTCGTTGCTGAAGGTGACGATGGTGCAGATGTAGTTAACTTATATCATAATAATTCACCAGATGTTGTTCTGATGGATATTAATATGCCTGGTAAAAATGGTGTAGAAGCAACATCGGACTTAATTTCAGAATTTCCAGAGGCGAAAGTAATTATGCTTTCAATTCATGATGACGAATCTTACGTAACACATGCACTAAGATCTGGTGCTCTAGGCTACATGTTAAAGGAAATGGATGCAGATGAGATCGTTGAAGCGATTAAAGTTGTTGCAAACGGTGGCTCTTACTTACATCCAAAAGTAACGAAAAACCTAGTTGCGGAATTCCGTCGCTTAAGTGAGCACGAAAACAAAGGCAATTTCCACCAAACAGAAATTCGCCGTCCATTCCACTTATTAACAAAACGTGAGTGCGAGGTTCTTCAATTGTTAACAGATGGACAATCTAACCGTACAATCGGTGAAACATTATTCATCTCAGAAAAAACCGTGAAAAACCACGTATCTAGCATTTTACAAAAAATGAACGTAAACGACCGTACGCAAGCAGTAGTGACTGCCATTAAAAACGGCTGGGTAGAAGTTCGATAAAGTATATAAGAAATCCCAATTGACGATTATTTGTTGATTGGGATTTTTTCTATTTTGAAGACAGTACAGTTTGCATAATTGCCATATCCGGGTAAACTGTTCACAAGACTAGTTAACACAGGTAAGTCTGTAGGAAACTTATTTTGATAGAGGAACGTCATACAATCGGTGACGTAACAAATGATAATATTGGATTACATTTTCGGGTATTTTTTACGAAATTAGCCATAGTTTGACAACCATGCTACAATATTTACGCGGGAGGTATGAAGTATATGAAAAAATGGTTAATGCTGGCATTAGCACTATTTTTGCTAACTGCTTGTAACAATACAGATGATAGTAAAGAAACAGAAGACACGATGGCAATCACGGAGGAAAGTGAAAATGCTGTTGGCTTTGAAGTTTTAGGCGATGAAATAGAAGAAGCGACAAATATCCCAGAGGAAGAACAAGCTGCAATCCTTGCTGCTTTTGATGAGTATGTTGCTTCGTTTAATGCAAAGGACATCGAGCGTTATGTCCAAACCCTTTCAAAAAATCCAAAGGGCTTTGAATATGAGGAAGACGTAAATACGGCAAAACAAGTATTTACGGAATACAATATCGAAAGAAAACCAACAGATACAACGATTGTAAAATATAGTGAAGAAGAAGCTCAAGTATATGCCAATATGGATATCGAAATGACTGAAATCGAAACAAATGCGGAATTAACAAGTAGTGGACGCCAAGTGACAGTCTTTGCAAATGAAGAAGGTACTTGGAAGGTGACAAGCGTTTATTATATTGGGAATGATTCCGTTCAACAATAGAATCTTGAAAATAGAGTTTGGAAATGTAGGATTTTGTCTTACGAAAGTTTCCGACAATAGGAAGTGTTTCGTGTACAATTATTAATAACGTATACGAAGCACTTTCTTTTTGCTTTTTAGAGAGTAGCTTGGTAAAAATTACATCAAAAGTTTTATTTCACGCTTTTGTATTGTAGAGCATTCACAGGCACCACGAAGTACGGTAAAATATGGACAATAGGAGAGTGGGATATTCATGAGTATTGCAGTCGTTACAGATAGTACAGCATATTTAAGCGTAGAGGAAAGGGAACGCTACAACATTCGAATGATTCCTCTTAGTGTGAATTTAGAAGATGGAAGCTATGAAGAGGAAGTAGAAATCACTTCTTCCGAGTTCTACGATAAAGTACGGGCGTCAAAAACATTTCCCAAAACAACACAGCCACCAGTAGGTAAATTTGTTGAGTTGTTTGAAGAGCTTGCGAAAGACTATGATGAAGTCATCACAATTCATCTATCAAGCGGAATCAGTGGTACATATCAAGGGGCCGTTCAAGCTGGCCAGATGGTGGAGGGTATTAAGGTCCATGCCTTTGACAGTGAAATTTCCTGTGCACCACAAGGCTATTTTGCTACTAAGGCTGGAGAAATGGCTGCGCAAGGTGCAAATAGTGACCAAATCCTTAGCACTTTAGAAGAAATGAGACGCTTAATGCATGCCTATTTTGTTGTGGATGATCTAGCACATTTGCAGCGAGGGGGTAGACTTTCAGCAGCTGCTGCCCTGGTAGGTGGACTGTTACAAGTAAAGCCTATCCTTTGCTTTGAAGAAAAAGTAATTGTGCCATTCGAAAAAATTCGCACAAAGAAAAAAGCATTGCGCCGCGTGGAAGATTTACTGGCCGAAGATGCCATGAAAGGCGACAAATACATTGCAACCGTCATCCATGCCAACTGTGAAGAAGACGGCCGCGAATGGATGAACCAGCTAGCTGACACGTATCCCAATGTAGAATTTAATTTAAGCTACTTTGGTCCGGTGATCGGAACGCACCTTGGAGAAGGGTCTCTAGGACTTGGCTGGGTGAAGAAGATCTAGTTTGAAAATGTAATTAGCAAGCAGGAGCAGTCTCTACGAAAGGTGTAGGGGCTGTTTTTTGTCTTTTATAAGGACTTGAGTCAGGGTTAATTGAACTGGATACTATGGGACGATTCACAGTTTCGTACCTCATAAGGTGATTTTACCGGACAATTTTTCTAGTTTATCAGACACATTTCTCGAGTTACCGGACACAATCTAAAATTTACCGGACTTTTCGATAGATGGTCCGTAAAACAATCAAATACAAGTTAATCAAGTTCAATCACAACAATCAAACTTATCAAAAGGAGCCAATAAATGATCTTTAATCTCTTAAAACTAAATAAACCGCTTTCCTATAAAGCAATCATCATCGAACCGCAAATACGTGACTTTTTCACTGGGCGGATTTGGACTCGGAACAATACCCCATTCCCACAGCCTAAAATCGATACCTACATTCTCCGAAATTACTTCACGACCAAGCCAGGCATCTCTATCGAATCGAAAAGCCACCAATTCTTCCGAAGCCAATCTTTCATCTGTAATCGATGTCGAAACGCAAATCAGCAGGAATTCATTAAATATCAATGTTCTAGATGCGAGAAAGAGTGTGTCTACTGCAGACATTGTATCAATATGGGAAGGGTGACGAGCTGTACTGATTTGATTATTTGGAATGGACCACAGCCGTTAAAACACAAAACGCACCTACTAGTTTGGGGAGGCACCTACACTGAAGCTCAAAATGATGCGGCCGTTCAGCTCACAAACAGCATAAAACTTAAACGCAATCATCTCACTGCTGCGGTTTGTGGAGCGGGAAAAACAGAAATCCTTTTTCCAGCCGTACTTTACGCATTAAACCAAGGGCTACGTGTATGTATCGCGACTCCTCGAACGGATGTGGTACTCGAACTTTTCCCTCGTTTCCAGAAGGTTTTTCCGAAAACCGATATTCATGCTCTTTATGGCAATTCCCCTAAACAATCAGGCTATCCACAATTAGTACTTGCAACAACGCACCAGCTCTTCAGATTTGAGAATGCCTTTGATGTGGTGTTTGTCGATGAAGCTGACGCATTCCCATATACCTTTGATGAGGCACTGCAAAAAGCGGTCATGAAAGTTAAAAAACAGGGTGCCCCAATCGCCTTCGTCACTGCTACGCCATCTCCTCAGATACTTGCCAAAGTGAAAAAAGAAAAATGGGGTTACTCCTTCATTCCGAGAAGATACCACGGACATCCCTTGCCAGTTCCCAAGTATCAGTCGCTTTGGTCATATGATAAAGCAATCCAAAAGGGAAAATTCCCTCGAAAACTACTTGATTGGACAAAACAGAAACTTTCCAATAACGAGCCATTTCTAATCTTCTTCCCAACTATACAGCTAATGCAACAAGCAATTCCGTTATTTCAGCAATTAAACGAAAAAATCCTAAGTGTCCATGCTGAGGATCTCGATCGAAAGGGGAAGGTGATGCAGCTTCGCAATGAACAGATACCTGGGCTGTTAACAACGACCATTCTTGAACGGGGCATCACCATTAAAAATGTTCAAGTAGCGGTGGTTGGTGCAGAGTCCAAAATATTCACTTCCAGTGCACTTATACAAATTAGTGGTCGAGTTGGACGGAATGCAGAATTTCCAATGGGCGATATTGTATTTTTCCATCATGGCATCACAGCAGAAATGGATGAAGCTCGCAATGAAATCCTTCGATACAATAAAGAAGGGTTTGGTAAAAATGAAGCGATATGAAGTAACCAAATGTCTATTATGCAATAGTCCGCTTGATGAACCGGCAACTTGGATAACGTTTTTAACGAATCAATTCCCGAGAACCATTTGCTTACTATGTGAAGAAAAATTCGAGCCGTATGAAGCAGCAGAAAGAACTGAAATCCCCTCCATTTCCCTCTATAAATATAACGATCAAATGAAAGATTACTTACATCGCTACAAATTCATGCACGATGTAATATTAGCTAAGGTTTTCAGGCTTCAGATCCAGCAGTATCTTTCTAAGAAGAAAGAAATCATCGTCCCAATCCCAATGCACCAAGAAAAGTTAAGGGAGCGCACCTTTTCACAGGTCGATGAATTACTAAAAGAAGCCAAAATTCCCTTTAAACACTTCCTTGAAAAAACTACAACCGAGTCCCAAGCAGAAAAAACACGTGAAGAAAGAATAAACGCTCCTCAAATATTTGCGCTAAAAACAAATCAAGACATTCAAAATAAGGAAATTATCTTAGTTGATGACATCTACACAACGGGGACGACCATGAAGCATGCCAAGAGAATTTTACTAGAGGCAGGGGCAGAATCAGTAACTGCATTTACATTGATTCGAGGATAATTCAAATCAATATTAATAAAAAATAAAGTGAGCCGATAATACTAGTAAGAAGATATAATTTCAAAGTGTAGCAACGGAGGGAATCAGCATGGCTGAATTACGAAATTGTCCGAGCTGTGGAGAATTTTTCAACTTTACAGGTATTAGAGACGTTTGTCATAAATGTGTGCAAGACGAAGAAGAGAAATATCAAATTGTCTATCGTTTCTTAAGAAAGCGCGAAAATCGTGCTGCAACAGTTGAACGAATTGTGGAAGTTACTGGTGTAGAACAAGAACTACTTTATAAATGGGTTCGAAAAAATAGGCTCCACCCTGCAATGTTCCCGAATTTAGGCTATCCATGTGATAACTGTGGACACATTACAAATAAAGGGAAGCTCTGTCATAACTGTCAAGAGGAACTGAAATCTGAGTTGCGTACCTTTGAAGCGGCAAAAGAATTTAGAGATACGATTGCTAACAGTGAAAAGGGTACCTATTTATCTGAAAAAAATAAGTAAATGGTTAGACTCGCATAGATGCTTATAATCACTATAAATTGTTATACTAAGATACAATTAATAGGTAAAAAGCATAATATGTGAGTTTTTTCATTTGAAAACCTTAATATTTTTGATATACAACCGAAAATAACAATATAGACAATACTGCGAGGAGGGATACCTGTGAAAATTACATCGTTTGGTGTGAATTCAATTAACCCATATAATAAACAACAAAAAAGTTTAAAAGCAGCTGAAAGCAAAAGTGCGTTATCAACTGATAAAATTGAAATCTCGTCTGCTGCCAAAGAAATGTCGGCATCTTCAACATACAATTCAGACCGAGCTCAAAAAATTCAAAAGCTTAAAGAAGAGATTCAATCAGGTACTTATCAGGTAGATGCTCAAAAAGTGGCTGAGGATATGTTGAATTACTATCGCAAATAACAATACACATTGAATACAAAGGAGTTCGTGAACATGTCGGTTCAATCAATCATTTCAATTTTAGAGAGACTTGAAAAAATGCATAAAAGTTTGCTTGAACTAAGCTTTCATAAAACAGAGCTTGTCAAAAAAGGCGACATGGAAGGACTCGATACAATTATCAAAAATGAGCAATCTCATGTAGCAGCAATCGAAGTACTTGAGAAACAGCGTCAGCAAATGGTAACGGATTACCTTCGAGCAAAAGGAATTGCTCTTGCTGACACACCCACTGTGGCTGATGTAATCGAAGCTGCTGAATCAGATAATGAGCGAAAAAGACTAGAAGACATAAGAAATGAACTAATGTCTGTGATCGCAGATTTGTCAAAACAAAATGATCTAAACCAAAAGCTTGTATTCCAATCATTACAATTTGTAAATATGTCTTTGGATATGTTGCGACCACGCCCGGAAGAAATCAACTATTCGGGTAAAACACGTAGTGAAACAGCAACACCTAAGAAATCAATGTTTGATTCACAGGCATAACGCAAATGAAAAGCAATATTCATACCATTACTAAAAGGAGGAGACAACATGCGCTCCACATTTATGGGTCTAGAAGCCAGTAAGCGCGGTCTATACACGCAGCAAAGTGCTTTATATACAACTGGACATAACATTTCAAATGCCAATACAGAAGGGTATTCCCGTCAGCGAGTAAATATGAGACCTACATTAGGCTATCCTGGGACAGGGCTAAATGCACCAATGACAGCAGGGTATATAGGTACTGGTGTAGAAGCGGAATCTGTACAACGCATTCGTGACCAATTTATTGATCGCCAGTACAGACAGGAAACAAATAAATTAGGCTACTATGAATCTCGAGCAAATGCCATTACACAAATGGAAGATATTATGTCCGAACCATCGGAATACGGCTTGAACGAAGCATTTAATTTATTTTGGAGCTCATTACAGGATGTAAGTACCAACCCGGAAGATGCTGCTTCTCGTAAAGTTGCAATTCAACGAGCAGAGCATTTGGCAGATACTTTTAACTATCTAGATACACAATTGAAACAAATTCAAGGTAATCTAGGAAATGAAATCGACGTATCTACTACACAAATCAATTCGATCTTAAAACAAATCGCAGAAATCAACAAACAAATTAAAGCTGTTGAACCAAATGGCTATATGCCGAATGATTTATATGATGCTCGCGATAATTTGCTAGATCAATTAAATGAATACATACCGGTAACTGTAACAAGTGTTAAATCGGGCGGTAATGCTTTAAGTATTGCGGAAGGCAGTTATACGATTTCTTTTAATGGTGTGGAATTAGTAAATGGCAGTGAGTATGCTGAACTCAAAGCGATTGATACAGCCGGAAACAAAGTGGATGGTAATGTTGATGATTCTTCTACAAGTGGTTTTAATGCATTTTCCAAGATTTCAGTTTCAGAACTTGGGAATCCACCAGTTAGTGGAACAGAACAAGATTCTTTTGAACAAGCTGATTTTGAAAGTTCGAAAGGTAAATTATTATCATTAATCAACTCTTATGGATACCAAAATACAGGGGGATCTGTTGAAGGCTATTATCCAGAAATGCTAGAAAACCTTAACAAATTAGCTAATGTTTTTGCGACTGCATTCAATCAGGTCCATGAAGCAGGATATACCATAGATGATGCTACTCCAACAGGCGTGACTTTCTTTGATGGTGGAACACCGATAACTGCAGGGAATATTAAGGTTACAGATGCAGTGAAAAATAATTCTTCACTGATTGCGGCTTCTAGTAAGTTAGATGAAGAAGGTAATGGGAAATGGGCAGCAGAGCTTGCTAAATTACAATCAGTTGCCCTATCAAATGGTGGATTCAGTATTACAGTCGATGGAAATACAACGAATTTCACAAATGCCCCTTCCTTAGATGGCGCGACTTATCAATCTTTCTATGAAGGGTTGGTAGGGAAGCTTGGGGTAGATGGGCAAGAAGCAGCTCGCCTACAATACAATTCGGAAACAATTCGCCTAACGGTTCAAAATAATCGTGCTTCAATAAGTTCGGTATCGTTGGATGAAGAAATGACGAATTTGATCACTTTCCAGCAAGCCTATAATGCAAATGCAAGAATGATTACGGCAATCGATGAAACATTAGATAAAATTATTAATGGCCTCGGCCGAGTAGGATTATAGGATTAATTTTCTTTAAATTAACCTATGAGGGAGGAGTATACTCATGCGTGTAACACAATCCATGTTATCGAACAATATGTTACGTAATTTAAGCTCTAGCTATTCTAAAATGGCAGACTTACAAAATCAAATCAATACCGGTAAAAAAGTTAATCGCCCTTCTGATGATCCTGTTACTGCAATCAAGGGAATGAGTTATCGGACTGATCTTAATAAGGTTGAACAATTTGATCGAAATATGACTCAGGTAAACTCTTGGCTGGATTCTTCAGATGATGCACTAGGACAGGTAGGAGAGGCATTGACACGAGTAAAAGAACTCGTGGTTCAAGCTGCCAATGATACGAACACAGCTGATGATCGTCAAAAGGCAAAACTAGAAATCGATCAAATTCGTAAACAAATTCAGGATGTTGCAAATACTAAAGTAGCAGATAAATATTTATTTAGTGGAACTAAAACCCAATCACCTCTATTTGTGGATGGAGAACTTAATAGTGAATTATATGATAGTTCAACAAATACATTTGCCCCAGGTGCATCTGGGGAAGTGAAAATGGAAATATTTGATGGTATTCAATTACAAGTGAACTCATCCAATGCTGGAGAATTATTCAAGAATGTTGATGAGCTAATGGTGAATATTTCTAACGCTCTAGATGAATCGGATGCAGAGGAAATTGGAAACTTATTAGGCGGAATAGCTGATGGTACAGATGATAGTTTATCTGAGATTCAGAATAAGGTATTGGAAGCTCGCGCAGATGTAGGGGCTCGCCAAAACCGCGTGGAAATGATGTCGAACCGTCTCTCTTTACAAGAAATCAATGTAACCAAACAAATGTCGGAAAATGAAGATGTGGATTATTCAAAAGCCATTACGGAAATGGTTACGTATGAATCGATTCACCAGGCATCACTATCTGTTGGTGCAAAAATTATTCAAAGAACTTTAGTGGATTTCCTATAATTATTAACATGGCGTTTGGACATACTTGTTCAAACGCTTTTATTAAAAGAAGGTGACCAAATTGAACTTTCCAAAGCTTCAAATAACGAAATCAGATATTAAATTGGACATGAAGATTCATGATCCGATTCAAAGAATTAGTCAACCTAGTCCGAAACAAACAATTGAACAGCCAGCTGGAAAACTCGAGATTAATACTACCAAAGGAAGTATTGACATAGATCAATCACAGGCGTGGAAAGACTTAGGTTTATTGACACCAAAAGAATCTGTCCTAAAATATGTTGCTGATGGGCGTCAAGCCGTTTTACAGGGAATCTCAAAAACAGTACGTGAAGGTCGGCAAATGATGGTTAGTAGTGGCAATGGTCAGGGTCGCTCAATAGTCGCGAATATTGCTAAACAAAATCATGGTCCCCATCGAGTGGCAATGAACATTAAATTCATCCCTTCTGCAGGTGCAGTTAAGATTGACTATACACCCTCTAAAGTTGACGTAAACTATTCACCTCAAAAACCAAACATAGACGTTCAAATAAATAACCCGACCCATGATTATCAACCGGGTAAAGTGACACATGATATAGTACAACGTCCTTCAATCGAGATAGATTTTATTGAATAAAAGGAGTTCTTTAGATATGAATATTGAAACGAAATTTTTAGGGCAAGTTGAGATAAAAGAGGAAGAAATCATTTCTTTTGAATTTGGTTTGCCAGGATTTCCTGATTTGCAAAAGTTTGTCTTATTATCTTTGGATGCGGATCTTCCGTTAGCTGTTTTACAGTCTACTGATGAAGCCCAAATTGGTTTTGTCGTAGCCTACCCATTTTTATTTAAAAAGGACTATGTCTTTGATATTAGTGATGAAGATAAGGAAGACTTACAAATAGAAAAAGAAGAAGATGTAATGGTGTATTCGATTGTGACATTGAATGAATCTTTCCCAGAATCGACATTAAACCTATTAGCACCTGTTCTGATCAATACCAATAAAAAATTAGGAAAACAAATTGTTCTTCAAGATAACGCGGCCTATCCTCTTAGATTTCCAATTGGTTCCTTGGAAGGAAGTGCGAAATAATGCTTGTCCTCTCAAGAAAAAAGAACGAATCCATTATGATCGGTGACCACATTGAAATAAAAGTTTTATCGGTCGAAGGTGATCAAGTAAAATTAGGAATTGTTGCACCGAAAAATGTAAAGGTTCACCGTTCTGAAGTCTTCCAAGCGATAAAGGAGCAGAACAAGGAAGCGTTAAATATGAATACGAATTTACTTGAACAGTTGAAGAAGAAATAGAAATTATCCACTCGGTAGTAGCTGAGTGGATTTTTAAATTACTAAACATTTTCTATAAAAAAACTTTCAAAAAACTATTAAACTAATTTTGATAGAGTCGATATTATTAGTGTAAGGCAGAGGAAATCATCCAAAGCTGAGCTTTCCCACATGGACGTGGGTTATACCATAAAAATTCAAGGAGGAATTCCAAATGAGAATTCAACACAATATTGCTGCTTTAAACACACACCGTAACTTAACAGCTAACAATGCTCAAGCTTCTAAAAACCTTGAGAAGTTATCTTCAGGTTACAAAATCAACCGTGCTGGAGATGACGCTGCTGGTTTAGCAATCTCTGAAAAAATGCGCGGACAAATCCGTGGTCTTGACATGGCTACAAAAAATGCTCAAGATTCAATTTCTTTAGTGCAAACTGCTGAGGGTGCACTAAACGAAACTCACGCTATCCTACAACGTATGCGTGAATTAGCAGTACAATCTTCAAACGATACAAACGTATCTTCTGACCGTGCTGCATTACAGTTAGAAATCAAGTCATTATCTGACGAGATTACTCGTATTTCTACTGACACAGAGTTCAACACTCAAAAATTACTAAATGGCGATTTCGGTGGAAAAGTTGCTTCAGGTACAGGTTTCAGCATTGATAATGCAACTGCTGCTGGTGGTAAAGTATTCCACATCGGAGCTAACTCTTCACAATCTATTAACTTAAGTATTGGTAATATGGGTGCATCTGCTCTTGGTGTAAACGTAAGTACTGGTGCAACACAAGCATTAGGAACTGCTGAAATTGGTACAACAGGTATTAATATTAGTACTCAATCAGGTGCTAATAATGCAATTTCTGTAATTGATGCTGCAATTAAACGCGTTTCTGAAACACGTGCTTCATTAGGGGCTGTTCAAAACCGTTTAGAGCACACTATCAATAACTTAGGTACAACTTCTGAGAACTTAACAGCTGCTGAATCTCGTATCCGTGATACAGATATGGCGAAAGAAATGATGGGCTTCACTAAGAACAACATCTTAATGCAAGCTGCTCAATCTATGTTAGCTCAAGCTAACCAACAACCACAAGGTGTTCTTCAATTATTAGGATAATTTAAGAAACGCTTAAACCTCTAGCTAATTTAGCTAGAGGTTTCAGATTGTCGACAAAAGGCCTTCAGAATGGTCACATTCTGGAAGCCTTTTGTATTTTTTGAGATTCTTTTGGGTATTTTTTAGTCCGATTTTAGTCAAAAGTACTCTTCGAGTATTATAATTTAGACCATTTCTGGAGCTTGCCATGTCCAATTGGCAAGCTTCTTTAAATTCATGGCAGCAAAAGTAAGCATCGCCTGCATGGACAATTTTTTAATCCCTCGTAGGGTTGTCCAGCGCATACCATGCTTCTCTTTCGCATCCGCAAAGACACGTTCAATCGTCTCTTTACGTCTCGCATATATTTGTTTGGTCTCGTTTTGATGACGAAGATGATCCGCTTCCTCTACATATTCTGCCCAAATATGACGCTCAATGATTTTCCGGTGATCTTTACTATTCGTACATTGAGTAAGCAAAGGACAGGTTGCACATTGAGAAGGGTTTGATTTGTACTGGCGTTTACCTTCTTTAGTGGTAGTCGAATATTTAAGAACTTGCCCTTCCGGACAAAGGTAGCAATCATAGTACTCGTCATATACATAATCGTGTTTCCGTAAAAATCCATCCTTCGTTTTTGGACGTGTATAAGGGAGTGCAGGTTGAATCTCTTGGTCAAATAAGAATTTAGTAATCGCAGGAGTTTTATAAGCAGCATCGGCAGCAACAGCAAGTGGCTTCTTCACTTTATCCATAATCTTTTCAACAAGTGGCTGAAGCATATGACTATCATGAACATTCCCAGGTGTCACAATCGATCCAAGTATAAATCCATACCGATCAGCTGCAGCATGGAATGAATAAGCAAACTGTTTGGTTCTTTCATCTTTTACATAGTATCCACTTTCAGGATCTGTCGTACTTTGCTTAATTTCCTTCACTTCTTCTTTTTCAAATTTATCAGGTGGAAATGGCTTCTTCCCGTGATCGATACGATCTTGATTCAATTCTTCTTGAAGTTTGGCTTCATATGCACGAGTCTCTTTACGGACAATCTTCTTTTCGAATTTACGTTTATTCGCACTGGCTTTTACATGAGTTGAATCGATGAAGACATGGTCAGCACTTAGTAATCCCTTATCTGCAATTTCTTTAAGAATACGATAGAAAATCTGTTCAAAGATATCAGTATCTTGGAATCGACGTTCATAATTTTTACCGAAGGTAGAAAAGTGCGGGATTTCTGAATGAAAGCCAAACCCTAAAAACCAGCGATATGCCATATTGGTTTCAATTTCTTTTATTGTCTGACGCATTGAACGAATTCCAAATACATATTGCACAAATGTCATTTTAATTAATACAACTGGATCTACACTAGGTCTACCTAGGGTAGAATACAGTGGTTCTACCAGTGGATAGATGAAAGAAAAATCAATAGCTGACTCAAGCTTTCTGACAAGATGATTCTGTGGTACAAGTTGTTCAATTGTAATCATCTCAATTTGATCCCGTTCATTTATTTGATTTTTCGACATCATATCCAATCACCTCAACCTATATTTAGAAACTAGTTGATTGTAGTGTAGGCGGTGACTCCTGCGGGACAAGCGTGACGGCCGATACCCCGCAGGAGCACAGCGACGAGGAGGATTGGGCCACGCCCGCGGAAAGCTTCCGCCGAAACGGAAATCAACTTACTCTATTTTCAAAAGCAATTATCTAATCTATATTTTATAAGAAAAAAGACTGTAGGCAAACTCGAAAATTCGAGTTTGTCTACAGTCTGAAACCTCTAGCTAATTTAGCTAGAGGTTTTTTAAATTATAAATGAATCTTTTAAAATTTTTGTCGATATATAGGAAGAGGTGACAAAATTGAAATCAGAGATTACTTTAGAATATTTACAAGCCAAAAGTGGCGAAAAAATATTGAAGATTAATGAATATTATGTGCAAAGTAAATATAATCCATTTAATGAAGCGAAGCAGATTGTTGAAAATAATTATACACCACATCATGTTCATATTATATTTGGATATGGTTGTGGATATGTCGTCGAAGAAATGTTAAAAAGAAGAGCCTTCCAAGAAAAAATTATTGTTATAGATCCATTATTTGAACATGAACAGGTGGAAATATTGCACGAGGGAGAAAATCTTTATTTGTTTGATAGTTCAGTAATATCTAATTTTCAATTATATCTTGATTCAATTGCTTTAGAAGCTAGGGTATCATATAAAACATTTTGTTTACCGAATTACGATAAAATTTTCCCTGAACTTTTCATGGAATTGTTATTGAAGATCAAAAGTGTTCAATACAAAAATCGAACAAATGACTATACAATTCTAAGATATGCTGAGGAGTGGCAACGTAATTTTATCTTAAATTTGAGAAATATTTATTCAGATAGTAATATTGAAGTTTTGCAAGAGAAATATAGCTGTCCAGTAATTGTTGCATCAGGTGGGCCCTCACTTAATAAACAAATTCCATTACTAAAAAAATTTAGAAATTCATTTATTTTAATTGCAGCAGGTTCAACTATTAACTCTTTATTAAAGAACGAGATTGAACCAGATTATGTAGTATCAATTGATGGGGGTGAACCAAACTATAAACATTTTAAGGACACTCAAATAAATAATGCTGAATTAATTTATTCTTTACAACATCATTATAAAGTTAACAATTCTTTTCATAAAAAAGGATATATTATTGGTACTCAAGGATTTGAGAAATTACGTGGATTTTTAATTGACAAGTTAAATATTGAATTCCCAATTTTAGAACTTGGAGGAAGTGTTGCCCATAGTGCTTTTAATGTTGCTCAATACATTTCTACTGGACCTGTTGCTTTGATAGGCCAAGATTTAGCCTATACCGATAATTTGACACATGCAGAGTATAATAAAAATTCACGCAAAGTTGATGAAAAGTTTATAAAGGAACATGAGGCTTTTCTTACAGCTGGCTATTATGACGATCAAGTATGGACTTCTCCAGTCTTTAATACAATGAGGTTAGATTTTGAAGCATTGATAACAGCATCTCCGCCCAAAGTACCTTTCTTTAACTGTACTGAAGGCGGCGTGAAAATTAAAGGTTTCCAGCAAATACCTTTTAAACAGTTTCTTGAAGAAAACTGTAATCTAGATAATCATATAGAGCTATACAACAATGAAATTAATTTGACTAAAAAAGATATCTATTTTGTTTATCAAGATTTAATTAAACAATTAGAATCTTTGAAGGATGTTTTAGAATTAGGGATTGAAAGCTTACAGAAGATTAAGTCTGGAAATCAATTTAATCATAAACTGATAAAAAAGTTAGATAAGATTGAGAAAGATATTAACAAGTATTTAATTGAAGTTCCACTGGATCCAATTACTTCGGCAATTTCAATTGAATTATTAAATAGTTATTTACCAAAGGAAAATGAAACAAAAGAAGAAACTTTTGAGAGGGTATCTTTGCAGACAAAGACTCTTTATAAGCGAATTTTAGATGGAGTAAATATTACAACTAATTTTGTTATGGATGCTATGAAATTTTAAAGAAATGAGGAAAAATAATGATTCAAGAAGTTCATGAAGTGGTAGAAAGCTTTAACAATTATACTAATAATATTTCTAATGGATGTTTTCAAATTGCTGATTTTTTAAGAAAAGACAATATTGCCGAAGCTATGCATTTGATTTTACAATTTTCTGAGGGTATGGGATGGATTGTTCAGGCAAGTGAATTATTAAGTAAAAATGGGGTAGAAGTGTTCTTTGAAGTAGAAAAAATTCATGAATTTCTAAATGAAATAAATAATGGTTTAGAAATACAAGATTATGTGATTGTTGCAGATATGTTTGAATATGAGATTGCACCATTTTTTGAAAAAGTCAATCGTATTGAAGGATTCGATAACTAAATGCAGTGGGATGTTATAAAAGCGAAAAATGGAGAAGAAACACTTTTATTAAATGGTAACTCCATATATAGTCGATATCGTCCAAGAGAAGATGCTTATAAGTGGATAGAAAATGAATTTGATACTACGAAAGAATGTTATTTATTAATAGGATTGGGATTAGGCTATCATCTAGAAAAACTTGCCCAATTGGCTAAGGGAAAAGTTGTGTATATTTATTATTTTGAGCAAGAAGAAAAAGTACTTTATACGAATCGAGTTCAAAAGAAATTAGCTCCTAATATATATTTAGTAAATCGTATTGCAGACATTAAATTTGATTATTCAATTCAATTACTTATTCCTAGGGTTTGGATTAAAGCACTTGGTATTGAGCATCCATTATTACCTTATTTAGAAGATATAAAAATTAATCAACTTACTTATCAAAAATCAGCTTTATTGATGGATATTAATTTTAATTCAAATATCTTACTTAGGGATTTTAATCCATATCCTAAATTTAAAAAAAAACAGGTAGCTCTTATAGCATCAGGGCCATCATTAAATGAGACTATTAATTGGTTAAAAAACAATGAGGACAAAATTGAGTTGTTTGTAGTAGGTTCGGCATTAAAAGTTTTACTAGCTAATAATATACAGCCTTCTGCTATTGTAATTTCAGACCCAAAAGAGAGTATAAGAAAACAACTTTACAATATCAAAATACAATGTCCTTTATTTTATTTAAGTACCGCAAATCATGAAACAATTAAACAACATAAGGGAAATAGACATATATTATGCCAGTATGGGTTTTCGGATGCAGAAAAATTAGCAGCTGATACTGGTTTACCATGTGTTGAAACAGGTGGATCTGTTTCAACAGTAACCTTTAGTTTATTGGAATACTTAGGTTTTGAAACTATTTATTTATTCGGATTAGATTTGGGTTTTAAAGGGAAGCAAACACATGCAGTACATTCAACTTCAGGAGGAGAAGTGCAAGGAAATTTTGATTTTGATTTGCGCAAAATAAAAAGTAACAATGGAGACACTATTGATACAATGTCTAACTTAAACACCTATTTAAGATGGTTTAAAAGTAAAATTCAGCGTTCAGATGTAAAAGTATTTAATACCGCCTACAATGGTGCGAAAATTGATAATGTTCCATACATAAATCGACAAGAGTTCCAACAATTAATTAGAAACGAAAGCCTATGATTTGTAGGTTTTTCTTTTTCTTTTTTTACATTGGGTCATACTAATTAGTAATAATACTTAATATACAAGCTCTAAAGATTGGAGAATAACTTTAAATGAATATTTTAGAAAATAAAACAATTTTGGTCACTGGCGGTACTGGATCATTCGGGAAAAAATTCATAAAAAAAGCTTTGGATTCTAATGCAAAAAAAATCATCATTTTTAGCCGTGACGAATTAAAACAATATGAAATGAAACAAGAATTTAATGATAAGCGTCTTCGTTTCTTTATTGGAGATGTTCGAGATAAGGAACGCCTGAATAGAGCATTTGATGGAGTAGATTATGTTATTCATGCTGCAGCGATGAAACATGTAGAAGCATGTGAATATAACCCATTTGAAGCAGTAAAGACAAATATCCATGGCGCACAGAATATTATCGAAGCTGCGATTGATTGTGGTGTTGAAAAAGTAATCGCTTTATCAACTGATAAGGCATGTGCTCCTGTAAATTTATATGGTGCAACTAAACTTGCATCAGATAAATTATTTGTTGCTGCTAATTCATATGTAGGGGAAAAGCCAACACGATTTGCGGTGGTTCGTTATGGAAATGTTGTCGGAAGCCGAGGAAGTGTATTACCATTTTTTAATAAGATTAAACATACTGGAGTGTTACCTGTTACAGATGAACGTATGACTCGTTTTTGGATTACCCTTGATCAAGGAGTTCAGTTTGTAATTGAGAATTTAGAAAGAATGCATGGTGGAGAAATATTCGTTCCTAAAATTCCAAGTATGAAAGTGGTCGACCTAGCCAAAGCAATTGGTCCAGACTGTAGAATCGAATTTATCGGTATTCGCCCAGGTGAAAAACTTCATGAAGCAATGATTATGGAAGACGACGCGCGCCATACAGTTGAATTTGATTCATATTATGTAATACAGCCAGAATTTCCATATTGGACGCCAAAATTTGCAGAGGGTGGAAAAACATTAGAAGAAGGTTTTGAATATACAAGTGATAAAAATAATACATGGTTAACAATGGAAGAATTAAAAAGGTATTTATGAGTTGAGTAATATAGTTAATTTAAATTAGAGGGTGGACTTATGAAGGGAATTATACTGGCTGGTGGAAGTGGAACTAGACTGTATCCTATTACAAAATCGATATCAAAACAATTATTACCTATATACGATAAACCGATGATTTATTATCCATTATCTGTATTAATGTTGTCGGGTATAAATGAAATTTTAATTATCTCTACTCCAAGGGATATAGATTCATACAAAAGTGTCCTCGGAGATGGAAGTCAATGGGGTATAAATTTATCTTATATAGTTCAAGTTGAACCCAAAGGATTAGCTGATGCATTTATAATAGGTGAAGAATTTATAGGAAACGATAATGTTTGTTTGATATTAGGGGACAACATATTTTATGGTCAAGGCTTTACTCCTGTCTTGAAAGAAGCGGTTAAGTTATCTGAAGGAGCAATTGTTTTCGGATATCAAGTAAAAGATCCTTCGAGATTTGGAGTAGTTGAATTTGATTCTAAAATGAATGTTATTTCAATAGAAGAAAAACCAACTAAACCAAAATCGAATTTTGCTGTAACTGGTTTATATTTCTATGACAATGATGTCATTTCTATTGCTAAGAATGTTAAACCTTCAGCAAGAGGTGAAATTGAAATAACAGATATAAACAAAGATTACCTTGCAAAGAAGAAATTAAAAGTGAACTTATTAGGTCGTGGTTTTGCTTGGCTAGATACAGGAACATTTGAAAGTTTACTAGAAGCAGGTCAATTTGTCGAAACAATTCAAAAACGTCAAGGATATATGATTGCTTGTTTAGAGGAAATTGCCTTAAATAACGGATGGATTGAGAAAAAGGATTTAATAATAAGTGAAGCACAGAATTCTTATAATCAGTATATTAAAGCGTTAAAAGAAAGTTAAAAGGGAAATTGAATATGGAGAATTATAATATACCATTGTTTGCTTTAAATGATAAAAGGGACTTTTTAAAGCTTTTACAAAACAAAAGGAATGAAACAAAAGCTAAGATTAATTTAATACCATTTGATTGTGTTGAGTATTGGAAGTTTGATGAAATTGAAGGAAATCTTAAGCATGAAACAAATGGTTTTTTCAAAATACAAAGTCTAATATCTCAAAATGAAGAAAATCCAATACAGTTAATTATTAACCAACCAGAACACGGGATATTAGGGTTAATTATTACAGAAGTCAATCAGGTTTTATATTGCTTAGTTCAGATGAAAATAGAACCAGGAAACAAAGATATAATTCAAATTTCACCAACTGTTCAAGCGACGGAAAGTAATTATAAAAGAGTTCATAAAGGTAAAAAGGTAAAATATATCGATTACTTTTTGAATGGTACAAGCCAAATGGTCTATAAACAACTACAGTCTGAACAAGGTGCAAAATTCTTTGAAAAAAGAAACTGGAACATTATTGTAGAAATTGATAGTGCGAATATAAAGTCGGAATCAGAAAATCATTATTGGTTATCTTTATCTTTAATAATCGATTTATTAAAGGAAGACAATATAATTAATATGGATTTAAGAAGTATCATTAGTTGTTTAAAATTACCAAAGAAATATAAACTTGAACATTCTAAAAATGAGTCTTGGAGTAAATCGTACTTTAGTAATTCTTATAATAATGAAAATTATCAAGTTATAAAAAACAATCTGAATAAGAAAAAAGCGCGCCCTAAAAAAACAGAACTATCTTCTTTAAATGTGGCACTTCAAAATAATTGGTATTATGATAACTATTCTATCTATAGTAATCATAATAAGGAATTTTGTGTGAAGTTTATTGAAGTAACTATTCAAAATAGAGAAATTTCATCTTGGTCACAACCTATTGTTGCAGACAATATTGAAAAGTTAAATTGCTTTATAATAAAAAAAATAGATGGCATATATCATTATTTAATTCAATATTGTAATGAAATTGGTATAACCAGTAGTGCTGAAATCGGACCTACATTACATAATGTTCCAGTGAAAAATCTTCCTAATTTTTTTACTGATTTAATAGCTTCTGGTAAAGAAATATTTAGTTCAAAACTATCAGAAGAAGGTGGGAGATTTTATCAAATGGAGAATAAATATGTAATTATTGAAATTCCAGAAGAGATTGAAATTGAATTGCCAGACTCACATGATTGGGCTACTTTGTATACCTTGAAAAAACTTTTGGAAGAGTCTTCTAATGTCAATATTGAAGCTAGATCTCTGTTGTCTACATTTAATTGGAGAGAAATCGGATATGAAGAAAATTAAAATTGGAATTATGGGTTATTCAAATATTGCAAAAAAATCTATCATCCCTGCAGCCATAAATCATCCAGATTTTGAATTATGCTTTATTGGTTCTAGATCTTTAGAAAAGCAGATTGAAATTCATGAGAAGTACAATATAGCTTCAGGTACATACGAGGATTTACTAAAAACGGATATAGATGCAGTTTATGTTTCGACTCCAGTTGCGCTACATTACAAATATGGATTACAAGTGATTGATGCTGGAAAACATTTATTATTGGAAAAAACATTTACTAATAATTATGAAACTACTTTAGACCTTTTGGAAAAAGGAGAATCAAAAAAAGTAGTAGTGATGGAGGCTTTGATGTATCAATACCATCCTTTATTGTCAATTATCAAGAATTTATTGAAAGAAGGTAGTATTGGTGAAATCAAACAAATTGAGGCATTTTTTGGATTTCCTCACTTAGATAATAAAGATTTCCGTTATAACAAAGTACTCGGTGGTGGGGCAATATTAGATGCATTAGTTTATCCATTAAGTTTGGTGACTAAATTATTGGGCAATGCTAATGAATTGATGGAAACTGATTTAAAAGTACATTCTTCTATCCAATTCAATAATGAATTGGATATAGATGAAAATGGCACTTTATTATTAGAGAATCAATTCACACGAGCAGTAATTAGTTATGGGTTTGGTTTAGCTTATAGAAACGAATATCGTCTTTGGGGAACAGAAGGGATATTAACAGTAAAAAGAGCATTTTCAAGACCAGAAAATTTTACTAATCAAATATTATTAGAAAAAAATACAACTCAAACATTAATTGACGTTCCAAAAGCCAATCACTTCACATTTATGTTGTATGAATTTTCCAATAAAATTCATGCTAAAACGTATAAAAAAGATAGTGAGCTTTTATTTCGTATGAAATTAATAGATAAGATTTATAAGGAAGGTTATAAACTATGATTCCTGTTACACAACCATTTTTACCACCTAAGCATGAATACGATCAGTTATTAGAAAAAGTATGGGAAACCAAATGGTTAACCCACAACGGAATAAATGTTCAATCTCTTGAGAAAAATTTGATAGAAGTTTTAGGAGTATCGAATTTGAAGTTTGTTACAAACGGGACGTTGGCATTACAATTGGCAATTAAAGCACTTGAGTTGGAAGGTGAAATAATAACAACGCCTTTTTCATTTGTAGCGACTACAACATCAATAATTTGGGAAAATTGTGTTCCTGTATTTGTAGATATTGAACCGAAAAAATTAACTATAGATGTAACCAAAATTGAAAGTGCAATCACCGAAAAAACATGTGCAATAATGGCAACTCATGTATATGGTGTACCATGTGATGTAGAGTTAATTGAAGAAATAGCAAATAAATATAATTTAAAGGTTATATATGATGGGGCACATGCTTTCGGAGTTAATTATAAGGGGAAATCAGTATTTAATTATGGTGATATTTCTACTTATAGCTTCCATGCAACAAAGGTTTTTCATACAGTTGAGGGTGGCGGCTTAACATGTAATAAAGAAGAGTTAGTAAAAAGAGTGGAGTTATTGAGGAATTATGGTTATATAGGAAATGATTTTTATTTGGCTGGAATAAACGCAAAAGGCACAGAGTTTCATGCTGCTATGGGGATATGCAATTTAAAATATATTGAAGAAAATAAATTGAAAAGAAAAATGATAAGTGAAACGTATGATAATCTACTTCCAAAAGATCTACGAGTTATTCATATAGAAGATAATGTAGAGTATAACTATGCTTATTATCCAATTTTACTTAATGATGAAACTACATTGCTAAAAATAATTGAAGTGCTATCTTCTAAGGATATACATACAAGAAGATACTTTTACCCATCTTTAAATAACCTGCCTTATATTCAAAATAAAAATAAATGCATTATTGCTGAGGATATATCTAAACGGGTACTTTGTTTACCTTTATATCCTGACTTAGAAATAGATATGGTTATATATATTTCAGATCTTGTGAATTCAGTTATAGATAGATAAGGGAGAAAAGATTATGAATTTGTTAGTTACTGGTGGGGCCGGTTTTATCGGTTCAAACTTCATTATATATATGCTAAATAAATTTCCGAAATATAAGATAGTTAATCTAGATTTACTTACTTATGCTGGGAATTTAGAAAATTTAAAGGCTGTCGAAAAACATCCTAATTATGAGTTTGTAAAAGGAAATATTTGTAATAGGGAATTAGTTGAATACTTATTTTCGAAATATGAATTCCAAGGAGTAATTCATTTTGCAGCAGAATCACATGTAGATAATTCTATTAAAAATCCCAGTGCATTTGTTGAAACCAATGTATTAGGAACATTTACCGTACTTGATGTTGCTCGAAATACTTGGTTAGATAAGCAAAATGAAGTGAAAGAAAAATACAAAAATGCTAGATTTCATCATATTTCAACCGATGAAGTATATGGGACTCTAGGTGAAGGCGGATACTTTACTGAGGATTCACCATATGCACCAAATAGTCCATATTCAGCAAGTAAAGCTGCTTCGGATATGTTAGTAAGAAGTTATTATCATACCTATGGATTAAATGTTGTTACAACTAATTGTTCCAATAATTTCGGACCAAACCAACATGATGAAAAATTGATTCCGACTATTATAAGAAAGGCATTAGCCTTTGAATCGATTCCCATTTATGGAGAAGGGTTAAATGTTAGGGATTGGTTATTTGTAGAGGACCATTGTAGAGCAATTGATTTAGTTTTTCATGATGGAAAATCAGGTGAGACCTATTTGATAGGTGCGGATAATGAGAGAACTAATTTAGATTTAGTTAATGAAATATGTGAAATATTAGATGAAAAGTTACAACTTAAATTAAAAGAAAAAGAGATGAATTCTTTCAAGCAACTAATTACTTTCGTTGACGATAGACCAGGACATGATTTTAGATATGCTATTGATTTTTCAAAAATAAATCTAGAATTAGGTTTTACTGTATCAAGTTCGAAAGAAAATTTAAGTAAATTAATTGGACAAATTATTACAAGGACATATAGCTTACGTTTAAATTAGAATGTTTTAAATGATTTTTCCTTGGGGGAATTTTTTTGACAAAAATTATTATTTTTGGTGGTAAAAATGGATATGAAATCCTAGAACAGTCAATTGATAATGAAAAATTGGAAATTATTGCATTTATTAATAATGATTCAAAATTAAATAAAACTAAAATGTATGATATTCCAGTTTATCTAGTAGAAGAAGGAATAAAATTGGAATCTGATTTTATAGTTATAGCAAGCATAACTTATCAGAATCAAATGCTAGATCAATTATTAGAGTTAGGTGTACCCTACTCTAAGATTGTACTACCCCAATTCCTTTATAGAAAAAAAGCTGGTGAAGTAATAGGTGATCAGTTTAATCAATATCAAAAAGAAATTGCAATTTTCAAGGATGAGTTTGCTACGCTTAATCAAGACTATGCAACTGTTTTTATGAATAGAAAAATAGAAAAACCAAAAATTAATTATATGGACTATCCGGATTATTTATTAAAAGGAATTGATTATGTAAGAGTTAGTACTCTGGATTTACTATCAAGAGAAATAATCAATAATAATATTGAGGGATCTATTGCAGAATTAGGAGTTTATCAAGGTGACTTTTCTAAACTTTTAGGCGACTTATTTCCAAACAGAGAGTTATTACTATTCGATACATTCGAAGGATTTTCAAAAAAAGATACAGAAATTGAAATGAAGTATGGTTATTCACCAGCGAAAGTGAATTGGCTAAATGATACAAACGAAGAAATTGTTCTAAGTAAAGTTTCCAACAAAGAACGCGTACAAATCGTTAAAGGATATTTTCCTGATTCAACTATTCAAGTTGAAGATAAAAAATATGCACTAGTAAGTATAGATGTTGATTTGTATAATCCAATTTTAAGTGGTTTAGAATATTTTTACGATAGATTATCAGTTGGTGGTTATATTATAGTACATGACTATAATTTCCCACATTATAGTGGCGTAAAAGCAGCTGTAAAAGAATTCACCGAAAAAAATGGGATATATAGTGTACCAATAGTCGATCATCATGGTAGTACAATTATTGTTAAAAATAAAAATAGGTAAGGTAAATTTATGTATCCAAAAGTTAGTGTTGCTCTTATAACTTATAACCATGAAAAATATATTAGACAGGCTATAGAAGGTGTTTTAATCCAAACTTATAGAAATATTGAAATTGTTGTCGCTGACGACTGTTCAACAGATAGAACAATGGAAATAGTTTTGGAATATAAAGAGAAATATCCTGAAATATTTAAAATACTAAAAACTGAAGCGAATTTAGGACCTGCAAAAAATTTTAGAAAATTACTCCATGCTTGTGACGGTGATTATATTGCTTTATTAGATGGAGATGATTTTTGGGTAGATCCAGAGAAACTCGAAATTCAAGTTAATTTCTTGGTGAAAAATCATGACTATGCTTTATGTTTCCACCAAGCTAGAATATTAAAGTTAAATAGAGAGGCTGCATTCGGAGAGTTTATACCTCCTAAAAGAGAAACCACCCCGTTGGAATATAATATAGAAGATGTAATGAATGATCTATTCATGCCAACAGCATCGGTCGTTTATCGAAACGGATATTATAAAGAGATACCGGAATGGTTTGAAGAACTAATAGTGTGTGATAAACCCCTACATTTAATAAATTTGATTAATGGAAAAGTTAAATATATCAATAAGTGTATGTGTGTATATAGAGTACATGATGATGGTATCTGGTCTACAAAAAGAAAGTTAAACACTATTAAATTTGATAGAAATAAGGTTAAAATGCTTCAATATTTTAATGACTATTCAAATGCAAAATTCAATGAAATGGTATATAAAGCAATAAAAAAATGTGAGTTTAGAATTTTGTTAAATAGTATTAAAACGCTAGTTGAAAAAGATGACTTTTACATAAATATCGAAGAAGTTAATATAGTAGGGAAAAAAATCCGAAATTTTTTGAAAGATAAAAAAGTCTATGTATTTGGCACTGGAACTGCAGGACTGAATGTTAAGGAATTATTAGATTATATTCAGATACCAATCGTTTCTTTTATAGATAATGACCTAAGCAAAAAGGGTAAGAAAATAGATGGTATAATACCTATAGATAGTATAGAAGAAATTGATTCGACTCAAGATATATACATCATTGTAGGAAGTATGTATTATGAGGAAATTAGCCGACAACTAGTTGATTTAGGTTTCTTAGAAAATAGACAATTTACAATGTATTTGGATTTATTGATTACAATAGATAATTAAATAAACTCACATATTATTAATTTTAAGAGGGTACTTATGAAAAAAAATATTTTAGTTTTCCCCTGTGGTTCAGAAATCGGTTTGGAAATATATAGAAGTTTAAGTTTCGAAAAGAATATTGTTTTATTTGGTGGTTCCAGTGTTAATAGTGATCCTGGAAAAATGTTTTATGAAAATTATTATGATGGTTTTCCATATGTAAATGACGACAATTTTATCAGTTATTTAAATGAATTTATCGAGAATCATAATATTGATATTCTTTACCCAGCAATGGATTCTGTTATTCTAAAAGTTTCTGAACATAAAGATTCCATAAATTGTAAAGTGATATGTTCCCCTAAGGGTACTGTAGAAATTTGTATGAGTAAACTAAAAAGCTATAAGTATTTTGAGGGAAAATTTAATACCCCTACAATTTATAATAATTCTTCAAATATGATTTTTCCACTTTTCACAAAGCCAGATATTGGTTATGGGAGTAGGAATACAGCGATAGTATCCAATCAAGAAGAATTATTTTATTATCAAACAAAGTTACCAAATAATTTGTTACTAGAATATCTTCCAGGGAAAGAATTTACAATTGATTGTTTTTCAAACTTTCATGGTGAATTAATTTTTATTGGAGCTAGAGAAAGAAAACGTATAGTAAATGGTATAAGTGCCAGTGCCGTACCCGTTGAAAGTGATAAGTTTAATGAGATTGCAAATATTATAAACGATAATTTGAAATTTAACGGTGCATGGTTCTTTCAGGTAAAGGAGGATCATACTGGTGAGTTGTGTTTACTTGAAATTGCTCCAAGAATTGCTGGAGTAAGTGGTCTTTATAGAAACTTAGGGATAAATTTGCCTTTATTAAATATTATAAATTTAGAAAATATAGAGATTGAAGTGTTAAAAAATAAATTTAATATTGAATTAGAAAAATCATTTGTATCTAATTTTAAAATTAATTATACGTATGAACATGTATACATTGATTTTGATGATACTCTAATAATTAACTCAAAAGTTAATCTCAATGCAATTAATTTTATCTATAAAAGTATCAATGATGGATGCAAAATTCATTTGATAACTAGGCATCTTGGAGATTTACATCAGGAAATAAGAAAGTATAGACTAGAAAACTTATTTGATGAAATAATTTGGCTAAAAGACGGTCAATTAAAATCAGATTATATTAAGCATAATAAAGGTATATTTATCGATGATGCTTATAGTGAACGTAAGGATGTTTTCCAAAATAGTAATATTCCTGTTTTTTCTGTAGATGCTATAGAATGTCTTTTATAGAAAATGGCTAAAGTTAATTATGGAGGATAATATGAAAAAAAATCTAGTAGTTATTCATATGGAAAGTTTATCAAATCAAATTTTGTTTCAAGAAATGAATAATCTAAAGTACTTTATGAAAATGAAGAGTGAATCAATTGACTTCCCAAATTTTATGTCCAGTGCTTCTTCTTCAATTATGGCTTTTACAGACTTCTTTTATGGAAATGATTGGGAATTAGATTTAACTACAAATTTTGAAAACGACTTTAAAATAGCAAAAAAAGATAAAAATCTCTTCACTATACTACACTCAGAAGGATACTATGCAAAAGGTATTGCCTATCCTAAACCATGGAAAGATGAGGTAAATACATACGATATTTGGGATGTTCCTAATAACATTTATGATTATTCTAGCTCAAATGAAGAAGAATTCTACCATAATATTTTTAATGCAATGGAAAATGCAAAAAAACAAGAATTACCTCTTGCATTACATGTTTGGGATATAAGAAGTCATTTATATTATACCGATGAATTGAAAGAAAAAGGAAAAAACTTTTTTGAAAGAAGAAGTTTAGGCTACCAGAGTATTGATAGAACATTTAAGAATGTAGTCAAATATTTGGATGAGTTGGACATGCTCGATAATACAATAATTGTTGCCTATGGAGATCATGGTGACGAATTTTGGTCCCATTCGCTAAATGGTGGATTTTGCCACTCAATGGAACCTTATAGTACTCTAGTTCATACACCATGTTTTGTATATGACAAAACTATAAAACCTAGTGTTAATAAAAACCTTGTTTCACTTATTGATTTGAAATGGATTATTTTAGATTTATTAAATATTAATTATAATAATAAATTTGATGATATTGGATGTAATGCCTTGCAAATAGAGCGTGAATTTGTTTTTTCAAGAAACTTACTAGCCAATCAAACATCAAAATACAACGGCGTATTAAGAAAATCATATAGTGTAACTAATAAAGATTATCATTTAATTATTAGTCCTCTTGGTTTGGAGTTCTATATGTATAAAGTGGACCCTCATAATACATTTAATCTGTTATCATTTTTTGCAATAGATAATAATGCAGAGATATTAGATTTTGATAATAGAGGAGCATGGCATACACACTTTAGAAATGTTATGAGAAATGACCAAATTGAAGATATAAAAGAGAACTTTAAAATTATGTATAAAGAACTATTGAGATATGTAAATAAGAAAAATCAATATGTTTTAGATAATAATGGTACCAATATTCTAAAGCACATTAATTTTAGAAAGATTAAAGAACAAGGGAACTACCAGTGGAATGCATAGAGTTAAAGATGATATTTGTCAAGATAGATTGTGGTATACAAAAGTTGATTCTATGATCACTAACAATATTTAAGCAAGGGAGAAATGCAACCTGATAAAGGTAATTACTTATGGGACATTTGATTTGTTACATCTGGGCCATATAAGATTGTTGGAGAGAGCAAAAGCTTTAGGTGACCATTTAACAGTAGGTTTATCTACCGATGAATTCAATGAGGTGAAAGGTAAAAAAGCTTATCATTCCTATGAGGATAGGAAATATTTATTAGAATCTATTAAATATGTTGATGAAGTGATACCAGAGAATTCCTGGGAACAAAAACAATTTGATATTGACTTAAAAAAGATTAATGTTTTTGTAATGGGGGATGATTGGGAAGGTAAATTTGATGATTTAGCTAAGTATTGCAAAATTATCTATTTGCCTAGAACAGAGGACGTATCAACAACTAAAATAAAGGAAGATTTAAAATACGGAATATACTAACAAATAAAGGGAAATAACAATGAAATGTAATATACTACTCTTTGGAGCAAGTCTAGGTGGGCAAAACTTTATCAAAAACCATATAAATGACTATAATTTCTTAGCCATAATAGATAACGATGAGCAAAAGCACGGAAAATTACTGAGCAATATAGAAATAATTAGTCCTAGATCTATTCATAATTATAATTTTGACAAAATCATTGTTACCAGCATGTATGTAGATTCGATTTCGAAGCAGTTAGCTGAATTGGGAATCCCAGAACAAAGAATAGAATTTGCTTCCAAAAATTCCATGAAGGTTGATGAATTGCCATTTGAAAACCCGGCAATCTTAGAAAAGACCAATCAGTTAATCACCGAGATATCGAAGTCGCTTAACAGAATTCCACATTTCTATACTTTTGGCACATTATTAGGAATAGCCAGAGATGGCAGACTAATTCCATGGGATGATGACATTGATATCGCTATCTTTGGTTCTGATAGACAGAAAGTACAGGAAGCATTAATAAATTCTATTAAAAATTTTGAAGCAATATTTGACCTTAAATTATATTTGAGAACTTATTCAAATGGTAAACCTGCATCAATAACGATAGATTGTATAGAAAATGGTCGAAAGGTATTTATGGTAAACTTTGATTGTATGACTCTTGATGGTGAAATGGTTAAGCAAGAGTTGAATGATACTCCAGCAAAGTTTTTTGAGGGATATGATGAGTTATCTTTTGAAGGTATTAAAATAAATGTCCCGAAAGATTATAAAGGCTATTTGGATTACACGTATGGTGATTGGCATATTGTAAAGAAAAATACAAGTTTCGCAGATAACACTATTTCATTTAGAGAACCTTTATATAGCTGTACTATAGAAACAATTTATGAAAGTAAGTGAGAACATTGAGTAATAAGTCAATTTTTATCACCGGTGCAACCCGAGGTATCGGATTTGCAACAGCTATTCAAGCAGCCAAGCAAGGATGGACAATAATCATCAATGGTCGTGAAGAAGAACGGTTAGACGAAGTGAAAAAAGAATTAGAATCTAATTATGAAGTAGATGTACATATGTTAAATTATGATGTTACTGATATTGATTCTATAAAAAAGGCATTTCTTTGGATCAAAAAAAATGTCGGGCATCTCGATGTATTGGTCAATAATGCAGGGGTTTTAGATGATGCTCTACTCGGCATGGTAAATGAAAAGCAAGTTTCGAACACGTTTGCTGTAAATATCGAAGCTGTCATTTATCATATGCAATATGCTTCCAGATTAATGATGAAGCAGAAATCTGGATCCATTATTAACGTAAGTTCCATTATTGGACGAACTGGCAATGCGGGGCAAACTGTTTATGGGGCTAGTAAGTCAGCTGTCATTGGCGCAACGTACTCGGCTGCTAAGGAACTGGCTCCTTACAATATTCGTGTAAATGCAGTGGCACCTGGATTTATTGAAACAGATATGACAAAGCAGCTCTCACAGGAAAAGTTTGAGCAACGATTATCCGAGATTAAAATGGGACGTATCGGTAAACCAGAAGAAGTAGCTAATACTGTTTTATTTTTAGCTTCTGATTTATCTTCGTATGTTACTGGGCAAGTTATAGGTGTAGATGGAGGCATGGTGATTTAACCATGCCTTTCACATTAGAGGTGAAAAAATGATAACATTTAAAAAGCTTGAAGAATCCGATTTAGAGCAAGTTCTAGAATGGCGTACAAGTGAGCATGTTACACAGTTTATGTATACAGATGTTGAAAAGAATATGGATAATCAGCGAAAGTGGTTTGAAAAAATAGCAAAAGATGATACGCAATACTATTGGATTATTCAATATAAAGGAAAAGCGATTGGGTTAATTTCTTTGAACGAAATTGACCGACTTCATCGAAAAGCTACATTTGGATATTATATTGGTGATTTGACATATTCTATCATAGCTGGTCGTATCCATCCCTATCTATATAATTTCGTGTTTAATGACCTTCAATTAAATAAGGTGTACGCAGAGGTCATGGAAGGTAATGATGGTATGATGAAAATGCATTTGCACTATGGTTTTACACATGCAGCAACGTTTAAAGAACATGTTTTTAAAAACGGAAAATTTTATAATGTAGAATATTTTGAATTGCTTTCTTCGACATGGGAAAATGAATGCAAGAAATTTCATATATTAAGGGCAGAGTTTCTTTTATAAACATTGAATAATTTTTATTTCCATCCGATAATAATAGTAACAGATTAGTTAGGTAGGGATATTTTATGAATGAACAAAAATTACGTACGATTTTTGCGGAAAGCTTAGGCATTGAAGAATCCAATGTAACAGAGGATTTAACATATAATTCGATTCCTGAATGGGATTCTATCGCACATATGGCATTGATTGCTGAAATTGATGATCAATTTGATACAATGCTTGATACTGAAGATGTTTTAGAAATGAGTACTTTTGCGAAGGCAAAAGAAATCTTAGCAAAATATGATGTTGAATTTTAAAGAAAGGGTGTGGTATTTATACCATACCTTTTTCCATTGAGAGGTGGAATTAGATGAGTTTTCAAAATATTGGAGTATCTGAAAAAATCGCAGTTATTACTGAAGACCAGCAATATACATATAAAGAGTTAAATGATATGGTACAACAATTCAATTTCTCAAGTGATGATAAAAAGTTAGTGTTATTGCTTTGTAAGAATACTATTGAAATATTAAGTGCTTATCTTTCAGCATTAAATCATCAACATGCCGTTATGTTAATGAGTGCGGACACTAACCCGGAGTTACTTAAATCAATTGTTAATGAATACAAGCCCTATTGGATTGTTGGTACATATCCATTTGATGGTTATTGTCAAAATGGTCTAATTCAAGAGAGGGTTAGTCCTTCCAATATTTTTATTCATAAAGATCTTGCAATTTTACTTAGTACTTCCGGTACGACAGGAAGCCAGAAATTTGTCCGATTGTCTTATGAAAATCTACAATCGAATGCTGAAGCAATTGTAGAATATTTAAACATTGATGAAAATGAAAGAGCCATTATGAATTTACCAATGTCTTATTCATACGGTCTTTCAATTATAAATAGTCACCTGCAGGCAAAAGCTAGTATCCTTTTAACTGAAGAAAGTGTCATGTCTAAAACGTTTTGGCAGTTTATACAGGAACAGCAGGCAACTTCATTGGCAGGGGTCCCATTTACTTATCAAATGTTGCAACGTATTGGTTTTTTGAAAATGAATTTGCCGCATTTAAAAACTTTGACACAGGCTGGTGGCCGCTTAAAGGAAAAGCTAGTAAAACTTTTTGCACAATATGCTAAAGAACAAAATAAGAGATTTTTTGTTATGTATGGCCAAACTGAAGCCTCTCCTCGAATGTCATATATTCCTTCAGAAAGAGTACTTGAAAAGGCTGGTTCTATAGGAATTGCAATTCCTGGTGGAGACTTGTCTATAGATTCACAAACCGGTGAGTTAATTTATAAAGGACCAAACGTCATGATGGGTTATGCCAAATGTTTAGAGGACCTTGAAAAAGGCGATGAAATGAACGGAATTCTTCATACTGGTGATACTGCAACATTAGATCAGGATGATTATTTTATCATTACTGGCCGAATGAAAAGATTTATAAAATTATTTGGTTTACGGATTAATTTAGATGAAGTTGAGAAAAAATTGGAGTCAGAAGTCCATACATCCATTGCCTGTACTGGTAATGATGATAAATTGATTATCGCTATAGAAAATGATGAGTATGTAACGAAAGTAAAGGCTTCTGTCGAACAATACTATAAATTGCATAAAACTGCCTATAAAGTGATAGTTCTTGAAGTGATTCCGCGTTTTGAAAGTGGAAAGGTTGATTACGTTACATTAAAGGAGCGATGCTTATGACAATTCCTTATCATTTAACAAAAGCTGAAAAAGCCCCTTTATTGCTAGAGAAATTAAATGCATTAACAGAGTTGCATTTTGAACGAAGTTCCGAATATCGTTCGATGATTGAAAAAGGTGGATATCCAACCACTGCGAATAATTTAGAGGAAGTGCCATATTTACCTGTTCAATTATTCAAATTAATGGATTTAGTCTCTGTACCAAAAGAAGAAGTTATAAAAGTCTTAACCTCAAGTGGGACAACGGGACAACAAGTTTCTAAAATTTATTTAGATAAAGAAACATCATTTGCTCAAACGAAAACACTGGTAGAGGTAATGAAGCCTCTACTAGGTGGTAAACGACTGCCGATGATTATTTTAGATACAAAATCTGTATTGAATGACAGAAAATCTTTTAGTGCTAGGGGTGCTGGAATATTAGGCTTTTCAAATTTCGGACGTAAGCATTTCTATGCACTAAATGATGATATGAGCTTAGATGTCGAAGGATTGAAAGCTTATCTAGACGAGTATAAAGGTCAACGAATTTTATTATTTGGATTCACATTTATGATTTGGCAATACGTTTATAGAGAATCATTAAAACAAGGAATTAACCTTGATTTTGGCGATAGTATTTTAATTCACGGTGGTGGTTGGAAAAAGTTAAAAGATGAAGCTGTTGATTCGACTACCTTTAATCGACTTCTTCATGATCAGCTCGGTATTCGTGAAGTGCATAACTACTATGGCATGGTGGAACAGGTTGGCTCCATTTTTGTGGAGTGTTCAAATGGTCATTTACATACACCTCAGTTTGCAGATGTAATCATTCGGGATACGTTAACATTTGAACCTCTTCCAAATGGACAGCAAGGATTAATACAGGTGCTTAGTGAACTACCAAAAAGCTACCCTGGACATTCACTTTTAACTGAAGATCTGGGGACGATTAAGGGAGAAGACGATTGTCCATGTGGCTGGAAGGGAAAATTTTTTACTGTTGCAGGACGTATCCCAAAAGCAGAATTGCGAGGTTGCAGTGATACATTTCAAGGAGGGAAAAGGGTGTGAAACTATTCTGGCCAAAAGATATTGGCTTTGACCAAGCAGTAGAACTTATGAGAAGTAAAGATACTTTTACACCTTTTGATGAGGAAGTTCTACTCTTCACGAAAGCATTATCAAAGAGTCTTGTTAGAATGCGTCAAATGCCGGAAGTGGTTGCGTTAGGCTACTGGTTGAGAAAAGCTAATATCCAGGATATGAAGAAGAAATGGGAGGAACAAAATAAAGACAGACTCATTAAACCACGTGGAATAGTTTTTCATATTGCCCCTTCCAATGTGGATACAATCTTTGTTTATTCCTGGATGTTGTCATTACTTGCTGGTAATAGAAACATTATTCGTATATCTAGCAAGGAACAAAAGAATGAACTACTAGATTTAATTTTAACGGAAATTGCAAAACCTGAATTTGAAAATATCGCAAAACAGACGATAATATGTACATATAATTATGAGGAAAATATCGGAGAGCAGATTAGTGAAATCTGTCATACTCGTGTTATTTGGGGCGGTAACGATACGGTCAAAACAATTCGCCAAATCCCACTGAATCCTATGGCAAATGAACTTGCATTTCCAGATCGCTTCTCGTTAGCGGCCTTATCGGCGGAAGCTGTGATGAATATGAATGACAATGACTTAGATGAGTTACTCGAAAAATTTTATAATGATGTATTTTGGTTTGATCAAATGGCATGTTCTTCTCCAAGACTTGTTGTATGGTGTGGAAAACAAATAGAAAAGGCAAAATCGCGTTTTTGGTCTGCTTTTGAGAACAAAATTCAAAAAAAACAATACGAATTAACGGCTGCTTCACAAGTTTTGAAATATACAACAAGTTTATGGTTGGCTACGGAATCTGAAGTGAAACACATTGAAAACAGTAAGTATTTTTCTCGGATACAAGTTACCGACTTGCCATTAGAAGCACGTGAACGTCACTGTGGCGGCGGTTTATTTTATGAATATGAAATTGAGAGTTTACCTAATCTTTCAAAGGTAATTTTAGATAAAGATCAAACCTTAGCCTATTTTGGATTTACGCATTCAGAGCTAGAGTTACTTGTGAATTCAATTTCTTCTAGAGGTCTAGATCGCATTGTCCCTATTGGTCAAGCATTGAATTTTGATGGTGTATGGGACGGTCAGAGTTTTTTAAAATCATTTACTAGAGAAGTAGTCATTCTTTAAAAAAGGAAGAGAGATATGAAAATAATTTGTATCATTCAAGCACGAATGGGGTCCTCCCGTTTACCCGGCAAAATTTTAAAAGAGCTTGGAAATGTAGATGTACTAACATATGATGTGGAGCGCTGTAAACAAATAAAAGGGGTTAGTGAAGTCATTGTTGCTACTTCTACTTTGACTCAGGATGACCCTATAGCAGAGTGGTGTGAAGCACATCGTATCAATTATTTCAGAGGTTCAGAAGATGATGTATTAGACCGCTATGTTCAGTGTGCAAAGCAGTACAATCCAGAATACGTCATGCGCGTAACATCGGATTGTCCATTTGTAGACTATGAAATGGCTAGCGAGATAGTTTCATTAATGGCAAGAGAAAGAAAAGACATTGTGTTAGTAGACGGTGAACTTCCACGAGGACTTGCAGTAGAGCTTATTTCGTATAAAGCATTACTACGTATTCATGAGGTTGGTCAGGAAGCACGGCACCGTGAACATGTAACATATTATGCTTATGAATTTTCGAATGAATTTACTACTGCTACATATACAGTGCCTGAAAATCGTCTTGCTCCGGAATTTCGTATTACATTAGATACACCTGAGGATTATGAACTTCTTAAAATAGTGGCAGAGTATTTTGATAATCCACTAGTTTCAAGTATTGATGTAATCGAATATTTAAAAGAACATCCTGAAATTGCGAAAATTAATGCACATATTGAACAAAAGCCGGTGATTTAACTGAAAAAAGTCATTATACGTACAGGTGCATCCACTACTATTGGTAGTGGTCATGTCATGCGCTGCTTAACAATTGCGAAGAACTTAAAAAAACGAAATGTTAAAGTGAAATTCTGGATGAAAGAATTACCTGGGGATTTAATCGGTTATGTTAAACAAGAAGGTTTCGAAACTATTTCTAATGCTGAAAAAGCAGATATATACTTAATCGATCATTATCAGATCGATGCAGATTGGGAGAAAGAGCATCGACAATTTACTAACAAAATTGTTGTAATTGATGACTTGGCTAACCGTCCTCATGATTGCGATTTAATTTTAGATCAAAATGTTTTACCTAACTTTGAGTCTCGTTACGATGAATTGGTCCCTAAACATTGTATCCGACTACTTGGTCCCAAATACTTAATAATGCGGGATGAGTTTATTGAAGCTCGTCTAAATTTGAATGGAAGAAATAACCAAGTGGAAAGATTACTTGTGTTTATGGGGGGAAGTGACCCGACACATGAAACCACAAAAATTTTAAAGGCTTTAACTCAGTTGAAAGGTAGTTTTGGGCATATTGATGTTGTGATAGGAAACGGAAATATCCATAAAAAAGAAATTAAACAGATTTGTTTTGAGCAAGGATATGACTTTCATTGTCAAATAAATTATATGGCTAAATTAATGCAAAGGGCTGACTTCTCAATAGGTGCAGGAGGTTCAACAACATGGGAGCGATGCTTTGTAGGTCTTCCTTCTTCAAGTACAATTGTTGCTGAAAATCAAACCCTTACTACTAAATATGCAGATGAATTAGGTGCTGTTTTAAATTTAGGATGGCATGAAAAAGTAACAGTGAAAACATATGAAGCCCTACTATTAAAGCTGAAAAAACGGGAAATTGACATGAATCAATTAAGCAGGGTAGGACTAAACTTAACTGAGAATCCTTCCCCAAACCCGTGGATAGACGAAATAATGGAGTTGTTAACATGATAAAAATAGGACATAAAGAAATTGGTCGACACACAAAACCTTTTATAATTGCTGAAATGTCAGGAAATCATAATCAGTCTCTTGAGCGTGCTTTACATTTGGTGGACCTCGCTGCAGAGGCGGGAGTAGATGCTTTAAAACTACAAACTTATACACCAGATACGATTACCCTTGACGTACATACCGGTGAATTTTTCATCTCGAATGATGAAAATCTTTGGAAGGGGCAATCCCTCTATAATTTATATAAGGAAGCTTATACACCTTGGGAATGGCATGAAGCGATTTTTAATCGAGCTAAAGAACATAGTCTACTAGCATTCAGTTCGCCGTTTGATGAAACAGCGGTGGATTTTCTAGAAACATTGGATGTCCCCGCATATAAAATTGCATCATTTGAGAATGTTTCTATTCCATTAATTCGAAAAGTAGCGAAAACTGGCAAACCAATTATTATTTCCACTGGAATGGCTACAGCCGCAGAGTTGGATGAAGCCGTTCGTGCAGCCCGTTCAGAAGGTAATGATCAAATTATTTTATTAAAATGTACAAGTACCTATCCAGCAACTCCAACCAATTCTAACATTGCTACAGTTCCACACATGAAAGAGTTATTTGGAACCGAAGTTGGTTTATCAGATCATACGATGGGTGTAGGTGTATCAGTTGCTGCTGTTACTCTTGGTGCGACAGTGATTGAAAAACACTTTACAACTTCTCGTGCTGAGGGTGGAGTTGATTCCGCATTTTCGTTGGAGCCACATGAATTAAAAATGTTAGTTGAAGAAACAGAGCGTGCATGGCAAAGTATTGGACACGTAAACTATGGACCTACTAAAGTTGAAGTTCCTTCTCTAGAACATCGCCGTTCTTTGTACATTGCTCAAGATATAAAGGTTGGGGACATTTTAACAAAAGAGAATGTGCGTGATGTTCGTCCTGGGCTTGGACTTCCAACTAAATATTATGATTTGGTATTGGGAAAAGCTATTAAGAAGGATGTAACTAAGGGGACACCGCTAAGTTGGGAGTTATTATTGTGATGAATGAGTTAAAAGCAATGGATTCACTATTTGATCGTCTCTTTCCAATAATGCGCAGCATAACTGGAGAGGGTGTTCGAGAATCAATTCGTATCTTACAAGAATATATCCCGATCGAAATGGAAGGTGTAGAAACAGGAACACAGGTGTTTGATTGGGAGATTCCTAAAGAATGGGTGATTCGTGAAGCATGGATCAAAGATGAGAATGGAAATGAAATCATCAATATTAAAGATTTAAATCTCCATGTTGTCAACTACAGTGAACCAGTGGATATGTGGCTTTCTTTAGATGAATTAAAGCCACATATCCATACAATTCCAAAACTGCCTGATGCTGTTCCGTACGTTATTTCCTATTACAAGGAACGCTGGGGCTTCTGTATGAGTCAAAATCAATTGGATACATTACAAGAGGGTAAATATCATGTATATATAGATAGCGAAAAGATTGATGGGGAACTCAACTATGCTCACGTTGTTTTACCTGGAAAGTCAAAAAAGGAAGTACTAATAAGTACATATATTTGTCATCCCTCAATGGCAAATAATGAACTAAGTGGTCCTATTGTAGCTGCTTTCCTATATAACCGTTTAAAAAAATGGGAAAACCGCGAGCTAACATATCGCTTTGTATTTGTACCTGAAACAATAGGCTCTATTACTTATCTATACAAATATGGAAGACACCTAAAAGAGCAGCTATATTCTGGTGCAGTATTAACTTGTCTGGGTGGTAAAGACCATCAGCTAAGCTATAAAATGTCAAGGAATGGAAATTCCCCACTAAATAAGTTGATTCATTTTCTAAAGGAACAAGAAAATGATAGTATGCCAGTTCGACCCTTCACTCCCTTATTTGGATCGGATGAACGTCAATATTGTTCACCTGGCTTTAATTTACCAGTAGGTCAATTTTCTAAGATGGTTTATGGAAAATATGCCGGATACCATAATTCCTTAGATACTAAAGAGGTTATGTCAATAGAGGCATTATTAGATAGTGTTATTGAAATTGAAAGGTTACTAAAATTACAAGAGTTAAATGGCTATTATATAAACCTTAAACCTTTTGGGGAACCAAAATTAGGAAAATATGATTTGTACCCTGATATTAACGCACCTTCACTTAGAGGACGTTCAACAAACCATAAATTAGACAACCGCCAACAGTTAAATCAGATTTTAACAATCTTAAATTATTCCGACGGTAAACATGATTTGGCAGAACTATCTAAAACTTTAAACTATAAAATTGAAGATTATGAAGTATCAATTGAAGCTTTGAAAGAACATCAATTACTTGATGGTCCTTTCTATGAAGAAAGGGAGTTATTTTAATGAAAGTGCTTTTGTTGACGGGTTCTCATCCCAGACATCTTTATTTAGTAAATAAACTTGCTGAATTAAATATTATCGCAGCACATGTTATTGAAAAACGGGGTGCCTTTGTTCCTCAGCCACCATCTCATTTAGAAGGAATAGATAGAGAGAACTTTATTCGCCACTTCGCTGATAGGGATAGAGCAGAACATCATCATTTTGAAGGAAATGAAAATGTACTAGAAACTATACCTACTTTAGAAGTTTCACTGCAGGGGTTAAATAGTGTGGAAACGATTGAATGGGTGAGAAAACAAAGTTTTAATCTTGCTATAAGCTATGGTGTTCATAAGTTAAGTGATGAACTCTTAGAAGTGCTCCCTAAACACTCATGGAATATCCATGGAGGACTTTCCCCATGGTATAAAGGGAATACTACATTATTTTGGCCTTTCTTCATGCTTCGACCAAACTGGGCTGGTATGACAATACATCGTCTTTCTTCACGATTAGATGCTGGTGATATTATTCATCATTCAGTTCCACAGTTAGACTACGGTGATGGGTTACATGATGTTGCTTGTAAGGCAGTAAAACAGGTTGGAGCAGATTTAGCAAAAATTCTAAATGAAATCCCGCTAAATGAAATCCAGTATACACCACAAAAAGGCAATGGGAAGCTTTGGGTAGGATCAGATTGGCTTCCACAACATTTAAGGTTTGTCTATAATATTTATAATAATGATATTGTTGATCAATTCTTAGATGGTAAATTACCTAGAGTAGATCCACCAATTATATCTGCTTTTCAAAGAGGGGAATAGTTATGGAAAAGCTAACTGAGTTTTTGTCATACGGACGACAGGTAATAGATGAAGAAGATATTCAAGCAGTGATTGATACACTACGTTCTCCATTTTTAACGCAAGGTCCGAAAGTTATGGATTTTGAGCAGGCAATCGCTGAATATGTTGGAACAAAATATGCAGTAGCTTTTAGTAATGGAACAGCAGCGCTTCATGCAGCTTGTTATGCTGCCGGTATAACTGAAGGAGACGAAGTTATAACATCTCCAATTACATTCGCTGCGAGCGCAAATTGTGTACGGTATGTTGGAGGAACAGTTATATTTGCCGATATAGATCCCAAAACATATAATATTGATCCTATAGAAATAGAAAAAAATATTACTTCAAGAACTAAGGCCATCATTCCGGTAGATTTTACAGGTCAGCCTGCTAATATGGAAGAAATAATGGATATTGCCAAAAAGCATAATCTTATTGTGATTGAAGATGGTGCCCATTCCTTAGGAGCTGAATACAAAGGGAAGAAAGTCGGAACATTAGCTGATATGACGATGTTTAGTTTTCATCCTGTTAAGCCGGTTACAACTGCAGAAGGCGGTATCATAGTCACTGATAATATGGAATTCTATCAAAAACTTCAATTATTCCGTAGCCATGGAATTGAAAAAACTTCATTTGCGAATGAACAGGGCGATTGGTACTATGAAATGACGGATTTAGGTTACAATTACCGAATGACTGATATCCAGGCTGCACTCGGATTATCCCAGTTAAAAAAAATTGATAAGTTTATAGAACGAAGACATGAGATAGCTCAAATTTATAATGAAGCTTTCAAATACATACCTGAAATTAAAATCCCTATTCAATTAGAGGAAACCTATTCAGGATGGCATTTATATATGGTCCAGTTAAATACTGAACTTTCGAGAGAATATATTTTTAACAAGATGCGTGAAATGAATATTGGGGTACATGTACATTATATTCCAGTATACTGGCATCCTTATTATCAACAGCTAGGTTATAGGAAGGGATTATGCCCGATAGCTGAAAATTACTATCATAATGCTTTAACACTACCGATTCATCCGGGAATGACAGATGAACAAATAAAGGTAATTGTTTCTAATATGATAGAAATCCTTTAAATTTATTAAAAATAGCCGAAATAAATAATAATTAAATTTTGTAGCTTGCTCCTAAAGAGCAAGCTATTTTCAGGAGTTGGATATATGTTAAAATTACAATCCCATATACACACTCAAATAAAAGATATATCTTTTCCGAATATTAGTCACTACAATCAATGTTCATTTGAAGAATTATTTGACATTGAATCGATTGCCAAAGAAATCAATCAGCGTGCTGAAGTACTCCTTGTAATCGGAGTTGGCGGGTCATTCTTAGGAGCGCGTGCCGTTATTGATGCATTAACACCTTACTTTGCGCCAGATGAATTTGGGGTTGAAGTTATTTATGCAGGTCAAAATATGAGTGGGGCCTATTTACACCAACTTCTTAAATACCTTGATAAAAAAGAAGTCTATGTCAATGTAGTTTCAAAATCAGGAACTACAATGGAGCCTGCACTAGCATTTCGTGTTGTCAAGCAATATATGGAAAAGCGTTATGGTGATGAGTCGAAACAGCGTATTATAGTTACGACAGATGCTGAAAGAGGTGTATTAAAGCAAATTGCTGATAATGAGGGATATAGACGTTTTGTAATCCCTTCTGAGGTTGGGGGACGTTATTCTGTTTTTACAGCAGCAGGTTTATTGCCTATTGCTGCAGCAGGAATTGACATTCAAGCTTTTCTCAATGGTGCAAATCATGCAGAAAAAGATTTTGAGAATGATAATATTGAACACAATGCTGCCTATCAATATGCACTTACTCGATATGAAATGTATAAGAAAGGTTACTCTGTAGAACTTTTAGCTTCATTCGAACCACGTTTAAATAAACTCCACGAATGGTGGAAGCAGTTATTTGGTGAAAGTGAAGGGAAAGAGTACAAGGGGCTGTATCCTTCAACGGTCAATTATTCAACTGACTTACATGCAATTGGGCAGTTTATACAAGAAGGTAGCCGCATTATGTTCGAAACTCTAATTCACTTTGAAGAAGTAGAAGCAGATATGGAAATACCGTTTACTTTTGATGACATGGATGGTTTAAATTATTTGGGTGGACGTTCCATGAATTCCATTAATGCTATATCAAAAGATGGGGTAGCTTTAGCCCATGAAGAAGGCGGAGTACCCGTTGTGAAAATTGTTATGCCAAAGCTTGATGCTTTTCATGTGGGATATTTAATGTTCTTCTTTATGAAAGCCTGTGTCATAAGTGCATCACTGCTCGAGGTCAATCCTTTTGACCAACCAGGTGTTGAAGCATATAAACGTAAAATGGTAGAACTACTTAAGAAAGATGCGGTACTAGTCAATGAGTAAATTTCGCTATGAGTAATGGATTCAGCCTGCGGATCAACTATATATAAATGAATTAAAAACGATTCGATATGAACCTGATATTACAGATAGATTTTACTTCTATTACCAAGTCTAACTTTTTCAAATTAATATTGGAATACGGATCTTGCGTATGCATCCTCCATTTCGGAATAGAGCAGAATTGTAAGTTTCATATAGCAACTGTTGCTGATGTTGAAATGAGCGCCGTTCTAAGGTTGAAGAGATAAATAATGAAGTAAATCCTTGTGAGGCAAATAAACTAAGTACCTTATGTGCTTAGTTTTTTTCGTGTTTTTTAAGACTTCTTATGAAAGGTGAAGAGTTTTTGCCGATATAACAAATAGAAATGGAATCTTATATACGCTCGGTCAAATTCAAGGAGGATGGGGAACATGCGTATTTCACAGCAACAAGCTGCTGATTCTTCAATGACAACAAAAACGTATAAAAGTACAACAATAGAAAAAGTAGAAGAGCAAGGAAGCTTAAATTCTACAAATATGATAAATCAACAGCTTGCGACTAATGAAAAAAATGATGTAAATGAAGAAAAGTTAAAACAAGCAGTGGAATCTTTAAATGAATTTCTCGAAATTAACCATAATTCTTCCAAATTTGTTTATCACGAAGGGTTAGATCGATATTTTGTACAAGTGGTGAATAAAGATACTGAAGAAGTGGTAAAGGAAATTCCACCAAAAAAACTTTTAGATGCATTCTATGAAATGCAAAAAATGGTAGGAATGATTGTAGACGAAAAGATTTAATTGGGAGGTTGACTAATGGTAACACGTGTAGGTGGATTAGCTTCTGGAATGGACATTGACTCAATTGTAGAAAAGTTAATGTCTGCAGAAAAGGCTCCATTAACAAAACTTTATCAACAACAAACAAAATATGAGTGGGAACGAGACGCTTATAGAGAGATTAATACGGCATTAGGCTCATTTGATGATTATTTATTCGATAATTATCGATTATCTAGTAATTTTTATAAAAAAACAGTATCTTCAACGAATAGTGATTTGGTTACAGCAACTGCAACATCTGCAGCTTCTGGCACATTAACTATTGAAGGGGTAACACAATTAGCAACTCCATGGCAAGGTGTTGGTACGACAATAAACAAGTCCTCTGATACAAAAATGAAAGAACTAGGTATAAATGGATCAACAACAATTAGTATAAATTCAATAAAGTCAGATGGTAGTTTAGCATCTAAGGCCGTTGATATCAGTATCAGTGAAACAGATTCGATTAGTGATGTAATAAAACGTATAAATGCTAGTGGAGCTGGTGTATCGGCAATTTTTGAAAAGGGAACACTTTCTATTACTGCAAATAATACGGGTGTAACAGACGACGGAAAATCTGTAGAAATTACAGATTCAAGTAATGTATTAAGAAGCTTAGGATTGGATTTAGCTGATAACACGAATATTACTCAAGCAAAGAACGCAAAATTACAAATTAATGGAATCGCAACAGAGCGTTCATCCAATTCATTTACATTAAACGGATATACAGTATCATTAAAGTCGACCTTCAATAGTAACACACCAGGTGAAACGACTGTAGCACCAGTAACACTTAGTTCATCAACTGACACTGACAACATGGTCGATAAAATCAAAAAATTCGTTGAAACCTACAACGGATTAGTAACAACCATTAACGGTAAATTAAAAGAAACATATAACCGCAATTTTCCACCATTAACTGATGAGCAAAAAGAAGATATGTCAGAAGATGAAATTGAAAAGTGGGAGAAAAAGGCGCAAACGGGTCTTTTGCGAAATGATTCCATTCTCACAAATGGTCTTTACAGTATGAGAAGAACATTTATGGATGCTGTTGGTGGATTAGGGGATGCTACGATTAATTCCCTTGCAGAAATCGGCATTACCACTTCTTCCACTACTTCGGATGGCGGTAAATTAGTTTTAGATGAAGATAAACTTCGAACAGCTATTGAAAAGAATGCCGATCAAGTGGCCTCTATTTTCACAAAAACAGGTACCGCAAAAGATGCTTCAAAAGGGATTACTGAAGATACTCGTGGTATCGCTCAGCGCTTACGTGATGAGTTGAAAAGTTTTACAGGAGAAATTGAAAAAAAAGCAGGTAAAGCTTCAGCAACAAATCAAACTTATACACTTGGTAAACGTTTGGACGAAGTAAAAACGCGAATTGATGCATGGGTAGATAAGCTTGAAGGCATCGAATCACGTTATTGGAAGCAATTCACAGCAATGGAGACTGCCATCAATAAGGCGAACAGTCAATCAAGTTTGTTCTCACAAGCATAATTAATAAAATGGGGCTGAATTATGGATAACACACAAAGACTCTTACAAATTTCAGCTAAACTCTTAAAGCATCTTACCGATATTCCTAAAGGCGAAGATCGTTCTGAATACATCGATGAAATTAATTTAATGTTAGATGAACGTGGGGCTTTAATTGACAAACTAAGTCAAGAAGGTTTTGTGATGGATGCAAATAATAAGATTCATAATACTTTAGCCCAGTTGGACAAGGGTATCCGAGAAAGATTGGACGACGTCATGAAACTTGTAAAGCAGGACATGAAAGACCTACAAAACTCAAAGAAAAATGAAAAGCAATACATGAATCCATATTCTTCTGTTCAGGTGATGGATGGTATGTATTATGATAAGAAAAAATAGTGATATACCCATAAATTACACAAAAATATCAATCGAATTTAGCTATTAAATATCTTAGAATAATAATAGAATGTATCTCTCTCTAAAGGAGTGTCTTAATATTGGCAGCACCAAATTCTGCATTAAATGCATATAAACAAAATAGTGTCACAACTGCCTCGCCAGGTGAACTTACATTAATGCTATATAATGGTTGTCTTAAGTTTTTAACAAAGGCTAAACATGCAATTGACGATAAAAATATACAAGAAAAAAATACAAATATTCAAAAATCGCAAGCAATTATTGCTGAACTGATGTCCACATTAAACATGGATATCGAGATATCAAAGCAAATGCTTCCATTATACCAATATATGAACCGTCGTCTGATCGAAGCCAACATTAAAAACGACACAGCCATCATCGACGAAGTAATCGGCCTAACTACTGAATTCCGTGATACATGGAAGCAAGTGATCAAAATTACACGTCAACAGCAATTTAGTAACGCCCAACAAGTTTAATTACTTTCAGCCTTACATCACCTATCAATTTGATAGGATGTAAGGCTTTCGTTTTTCTAGAAGAGTTAAATTCGTAATTTGGGTAAACCTATTTATATAAATCATGCTGCAAATAGTCCTGGCATACAAAGTTAAAATATGGGAAAAAGTCATATAGACAAGGAATCTGAATTTGATTACCTTGGAGTAAGTAGATTTTTTAGCGGATAGAAAAATATGTGTACTTTGGAGATCCGCATATGAAAATACATCGATTTAGCGCATAGTGGCGACAAATCGTGTTTTTCTAAGGAGGAAACACCTATGCAATTTAAGAGACAAGAAGGGTTTCGTTTTGTATTTAATGAACCCCTTGAAGCAAGTTTTAAGTTAATTGAAGATGGACAGATTGTAAATGCCGATACGAACTTTTCAAGCAAAATATTAGATATTAGTCCTCGTGGCGTGAAAATGTTTGCCGATGCCAACGTTGGGGAATACATAAATAAGGCTAACCTACAAGTGCTATTGCAATTTGTTTTAGATGTTACGACCATTCAAGCGATTGGTGAAATTGTTTGGCGTAAGCCTTTTGGACGTGGGGCTCAGTATGGGATATTGTTTCAAGCACAAGAGAATATTGATGAGCTCATTATTAGCGAGATGAAGCTTCGCCGTAAAAAGGAAGTATTACAGTCTAAACAAAGCCATTAGAAAATAATTCTTTCGACATATTATCATGCATAAATTTTGTTACCGTTAATTTCAAATTAAAGTAGCTCTTCAAACGAGTTAACATAGTGATGTAAATAAATACTAATCATCTTTCAAAAATAAGTTTGTGAATTTTATTTTTCAACTTTGTTAAAAATATGTGAATGAAATTGTCGAAAGATGAAAAAGATTCTCTTGTAGTAGTAGGATTTTTTCAACCTATGGCGAATATATATTTACATAGGTGTTAGAAAAACACAACTCGACTCAAATAGGGCGAGGTGATGTATTTTCTTTTGCGGATATCCTTGAAAACCTATTCGTTCCGATCCGCTAACAAAAGGAGGAGTTTACATGATTAACTTTAACATTCGTGGTGAAAACATTGAGGTAACTCCAGCGATACGCGAGTACGTTGAAAACAAGATTGACAAAATCGAGCGCTATTTCAGTGAAGGCGTGAATGCAAACGCAAATGTGAATTTAAAAGTGTACAACGGTAAGCAAACGAAAGTTGAAGTGACGATTCCTTTAAAAAATGTGACATTGCGTGCAGAAGAACGTCATGATGATATGTATGCAGCGATTGATTTAATCGTTGACAAACTTGAGCGTCAAATCCGAAAGCATAAAACAAAAGTAAATCGTAAATTCCGTGAAGGTACAGGCATCTACTTCGCACAAGAAGCATTTAATGGGTCTGCGGCAACGACTACTGCGGAAGACGAGGAGTTCACAGTCGTACGTACGAAGCAATTCGACCTAAAACCAATGGATCAGGAAGAAGCAATTCTTCAAATGAATCTACTAGGACATGATTTCTTCATCTACACTGATTCTGAATCAGACTTAACAAACATCGTCTATAAACGTCGTGACGGAAAGTATGGCTTAATTGAGACGAATTAAATCTTATATAAAATTAAATACCCAATCAGGCTCTTGCATAGGCAAGGGTCTTTTTTTATGTGTGCCAGGCATGGCAACTATCTAGGTGGTGAAAGTCCACTGTGGGGGTACACATCGACCATCCACTAAGGAAGCGCAAGGTACTTATCGTGAGATAAGGGCTGGAGGAAGCGTGGAATAAAATCTTGACTTGACGAACAGAAATCTGATACCAAGGCTATACAAAGGGATAAGACTCCATAACAAGTCAAAGTCCAAAAGATGTGCGTAACTTTGTAGGGTAAATCAGGCGAGTAGAAGAGGAAAGGTAGTTGTCTTACCCTGGGAGGTCTTGCGGATGTATATAGATACAGTCGAAAACGGTTAGTCGCAAGAAGTCAGCAGAAGCCATAGTAATGACATTTGGTCATGAAGGGCCGAACAATTTATAGTGTTTCAACGCCACAAATGCGTAAGTGACGGACTCCGAATGTGTTAATGGTGAAAGTATGAGCGTATCTCAAATGATAGCCAAAATGGAGATATTACTTACTACGTGAGAGGAAAGGAGAAACGAGTGTGCAACTATTAGAAAAGATACTAAGCAATCGAAATATGAATGAAGCCTACTTACGTGTCTTTAGAAATAAAGGTGCAAGTGGGGTCGATGGAATAACGGTCGATGAACTTAAACAGTATCTGAAAGAAAACAAGGATGAGCTACGTGAGCGCATCAGAACTAGAAAATACCAACCACAAGCTGCCTTACGAGTGGAGATCCCAAAAGAAAATGGTAAGATGCGCAAACTGGGAATACCAACAGTAGTGGATAGGGTCGTTCAACAGGCAATTCATCAAGTACTCAGCCCGATATTTGAAAAAGAGTTTAGTGAATACAGTTACGGTTTCAGACCAAATAGAAGTTGTGAGATGGCAATTATAAAAAGCCTCGAATTTCTGAATGATGGACACGATTGGATAGTGGACATTGACCTTGAAAGATTTTTCGATACAGTCAACCATGATAAACTAATGCGAATTATATCCAATACAATCGTTGATGGAGACGTCATTTCTTTAATAAGAAAATACTTGGTCAGTGGGGTCATGGTAAAGGGTACATATGAAGAAACACCAATTGGAACTCCGCAAGGAGGAAACCTCAGCCCACTGTTAAGTAACATAATGTTGAATGAACTGGACAAGGAACTAGAAAGTAGAGGGCTTCAATTCGTGAGATATGCGGATGACGCCCTTATCTTCGTAAAGAGCGAGAAATCTGCAAATCGAGTGATGGAATCAGTCGTGAAGTTTATAGAGAAGAAATTAGGGTTGATAGTCAATGCAGAAAAGAGTAAAATCGCTCGTCCAAAAGATTTGAAATTCTTGGGGTTTGGATATTATTACGATTCAAAATACAAGAAATATCAAGTTCGACCACATCCAATGTCAGTACAGAAATTTAAAAGGAAACTTCGGCAACTAACTAAGCGAAACTGGAGCATTCCGTTAGACTACCGAATATTGAAACTAAAACAAGTAATATTTGGTTGGGTAAATTACTTTAGAACTGCAAACATGAAAACGGCTATGCGTGAAATTGATATGAAACTACGCTCAAGAATAAGGGTAATTATTTGGAAACAATGGAAGGTACCAAGAAAACAGATTCGGTCGCTAATCCAATTAGGGATACCCGAAGAAGAAGCCAAAGGCTTAACATTCTGTAGGAAAGGTTATCGATTTATCGGATTATCGAAAGTTGTTCAAAGAGCAATGTCTAATAAAAGACTAGAACAGAGGGGAATACCCTCTGCTCTTGAACGTTACTTAGAAGTACACACTGTAATATAAATTGAAACGCCGTATACGAGACCCGTACGTACGGTGTTGTGAGAGGGGCGAAAATAAGTTAATTTATTTTCCCTCTACTCGATTTTTATCACAAAGTATTCCATATAGATGTACTTTACATGGATTGCGATTAAATGACCATACTGAATAAGCATGAACTCACTTTTAATCGATTGAACTATTTTTACTGCTAAATTTATTGAGGAATTTTGAATTTATTTGGAGTAAGTAAATTCCTTGCCATTTAAAAAGGAGGGTTGAAATGGCCATCATATTGAAGTGGATTTCTGGTGGTTTAGAAGCGTTATTAGGAATCCCTATTCTTGGTGGGACGATCATCATTGCTTTAGCTTATATTCCTTTACTTGTCATGCTCGTAATTCATATTGCCACTTTGATTGTTTGTAAGCAAGAAGACAAAAGTAAAGTGGGCAGTATTTTAGGAATTATCACGAATGTTCTAGCGTGGATTCCTTTTTTAGGGATGGCAATGCATATCATCACCGCTGTAATTTTATTGGTATCTGCTTATCAAGATGGAAAAAGAAGTCAATTAGAGAATGAAGGAGTGTAATAAATGAAGAAAATGTTGTTATTCGTATCAATCATCGGGGCTATGTTCCTTGCAGCTTGTGGAGGAGATGATGAAACAGCAATTGACTCGACCGTAGAAACAAATGAAGAGCAAACTGCAGAGGACACGGCAACAGAAACAGAAGGTACGGAAGAAGCAGCCCCAGCAGCAGAGGAAGAAGTATCGGAAGTTGTTGTAGATGATGAAAACGTAACGATTACGTATCAAGGAACTTCAACTTCTGAGGATGACATCTTTGGAAAAGAGGCAAACATTAAGTTACAAATTGTGAACAAAATGGGCCATTCCATCGAAGTTCAATCAAGAGAACTTTCGACCGATAATGTAATGGTTGATGAAACACTGATTGCTTATTCAGAAACAATCGCTGCAGGAAAAACAGCAAACACAAGCATCAGTATTACAGAATTTGAAGGATATGACTTCCCTACAATTAATGAAAACATCGAGCTTACCCTCATCGTCATGAACGGTGATACATGGGATACAGTAGCTGAATACCCAGTAAGCATTTCGGTTAAATAAAATGGCATGGCTTTCAATAAAACGCACAAATGCTAATCATCATAAGCAATTGTGCGTTTCTATTTTAAAAAAAGGTGATGAAACACTTTCTCATCAGTGATTTCACTTGGAATTTGCCACGAGGGGGATAAAGTACTTTTAGGTGAATATTTCATTGAAAAAGTACTTCATAAGAGATGAACTGCATTCTTGAGATAAGTCGATTGAATATGAACTTCTTCCTCAAGGCAAATCATATCAGAGATGTCCTTCACCAAATAGACGAACCACTTTCACCCCTCATTTCATAAAATTGCTTAATCTTATTCTCATTCACACTCCATCCCATGGGCACAACCAATGACAAAAAAATTCATCCATTATCAACCTCTCTCAACCCCAAGTATTTTGAACCTATTTATCTTCAATTCGAACTACCTGAAAAACTAAAAAAATCCGGAAAATCGTACTATTTTCATAGTGTTGTTGGTTAGAATATGTCCTCCGTCCCCAATTAACAAATAGTTCGACAAAATCCAACAAGAAACTCAGAAAAAATCAATTCTATATTCTAGAAATCAAAACTATCCGCTCATGCCTATATATCTATGAAAATTTATGTGAAATTCCACCTACCTTTGACAACTTTTGTTACTTATTTATACTAAAAACTGTAAAAAAGTGTTTTATTAACAGATTAGAAACTTACATTTCTCTAATCTCCAAAAGAACAATAAGGGCATATCCAAATGCCAAGATATCTTAAAAAATTAGTGAATTAGAAGGTAGGAGAATTTGTGTTAGAAGCAAAACGACGTGCAGCCATTTTTCTTTTACTAGCCTTTATCTTAGCGGCGGTTGCTGGCTATTTAGTTTTGGAAAAGGTCAAGCAACTGAATGCAGAGCTAGGAGGAATGGTTGAAATTTATGTTTCCAATGGCGATATCCCTGCTAGAACATTACTTCATGAGAGTCAATTAACAAAAATGGAAATTCCTCAAAAATTCCTAACAGCATCCCATATTACTGATAAAAATGACATACTCGGCCAAGTATCGGTTGTTCCGTTAAAGGAAGGTGATATCATTACGGACAATATGCTCAAGAGCTATTCCAATCTGCAAGATGAAAATAATCGTCTTGTTGCCTTGTATCGAACAGATAAAATCCAGTTTGACCAAGAAATCGCAGCATTGGATCGTGTTGATATTATCGTGTCTCTTGAAGAAGAAGGTAAAAAGAGTACTGAGCTATTCATGAAAGATGTAGCTGTTGCCTTTGCACAGGGGACTGGCGAGAATTTCGCCGGGATTGGTGTAGAAGTTTCTTCAGAGGACGCAACAAAGCTGATTCATATGGAAAATTATGCAGAATACATACGTGTGCTAAAGGCGAATGTTGGGCAGGATGTTGAAGTTTCAGAGGTGGAAGAAAAGCCGGCTTCGGTAGGCAAAGAGGAAGCACCAGCTGAATCGACTGAAACACAAACTGAAACAAAAACTGAAGATAAACCAAATACACCTACTGATCCTAAATCGCAAACGAATACTGAAGAAGCTCCAGCCTCAAATACGAACGCAAAAACTTCAGAAGGAAATTCGTAAGGGAGGGGGAGTCAAATATGGAGTCAAAGTTAAACTTATTAATCGTTAGTGACGATCAGGTACTTCGTCAGCAGCTCCAAACAATCGCTGAAAATACAGAAGAAAATGTGCTAGCTGCTACAACTGCAGATGCGATTCGAGAAATGAATCGTGAAACGAGAGATATTGTCATTATGACACAGCCTGAAACGGATATTGCCATTGACCTTGTTCAATCAATGAAGCAAATCAATCGATCGGTGTTAATCATTTTTATCGCAGAGCGAACAGACTTTGTTTTATTGCGGAACATGATGCGTGCAGGAGTGGATGAATTTTTTGTTTTCCCTGAAGAAACCTCGCTCTTTACAAGTCGTTTCCCAACAACTGTAAAGAATTACGGCATTTCCAAAAATTCCAGGGAAACAGAATCTTCCATTTCCTTTGGTCGGGGACGAGGGCAAATTTTCTCCTTCTACAGTGGAAAAGGTGGCAGTGGGAAATCAGTGATTTCGTCCGTTCTAGCGCAGACATTAAAGCTGGAGTCTACTGCTGAAGTAATACTGATTGATTTAAACGGCCAATATGGCGGCGTGGAATCCATGTTTTCGATAGAGGCAAACCGCTCCGTGGCGGATCTTTTACCTGTAATTGAGGAACTAAACGAAAGTCATATCCGAAATGTATCCAAAACCGAGCAGCATTCAAAGCTCGAAATTCTAGTTAGTCCGATTGATGCGGAAGTGGCTGAGACTCTAGGCGAAGAGTTTGTGGCAAAGCTGCTTAGGACATCTCGAAGGGCATTTGATTATGTGATTATTGATTTGCCTACTTCATTGAATGGCTCGGTGATTACGGCGATGGAGGAGTCAGATAAGATTTTTTATGTGCTCACTCCAGATACGCCGGCACTGCGCGTTTTAAAGCATTATGAAGAATTAGCGTCACGTATTGGTATGAATTTGATGGGGAAAATGGAAGTCATCCTAAACTTCATTGCCAAAGAAAATGAAGTTCAGGAAAAGGATTTAAAGAATGTGCTAAGATACCCGATTGCGGCAGCCCTCAGGAAGGATATTAAGGGGTTGCAGCCTTTTGTAAACAAGGGAGAACCGGTTCGAAAAGTGGTAAAGGAAAGAAAGCTGATTCCTTTTGCCAAGGACATACGGAAGTTTTCTCGGGAAATTTTAAAACCATAAGGGGGTATCGTAATGGCTTCTATTTTTGAAAGAAGAAAAGAATTAGCTTCACAAAAAAAGACTGTTTCCTATCAATACGATAACCATCTTGTAGATGAACTAGTTGAACACTATAAAGCTCGTCTACTTCGTGATACCAATTTAGAGGCATTAACACAGCTTTCGCAGGGTGAAATGAGACTAAAAATCGAGCAATATGTATCCCAATTTATGTCTGAGGAACGTGTGGTCATTTCCCGCCACGACAAGGAGCTTCTCGTTACAAGAATTTTGGATGAGTCGGTCGGTTTGGGGCCACTAGAACCATTGATAAATGACCCAACGATTACGGAGATCCTGATAAATGGCTATAACGAGGTGCATGTTGAACGAAAAGGGAAGCTGGAGCAAGTGAATATCACTTTTCGGGACGATGAGCATGTTCGCCATATTGTGGATCGAATCGTTGCACCACTTGGGCGGCGAATTGATGAAAGCTCCCCAATGGTAGATGCCCGCTTACCGGATGGAAGTCGTGTAAATGCGGTAATTCCACCGATTAGCTTAAATGGGACACTTGTTTCGATTCGAAAATTTCGAGCAGAGCCATTCCAAATGGATGATTTACTCGAATTTAGCTCACTGGATGAAAATATGGCTTACTTTATTGACTGTGTTGTAAAGGCGAAGATGAATATGCTGATTTCTGGTGGTACTGGTTCAGGGAAAACGACGCTATTGAATGTTGCGGCAAGCTCGATCCCATTATTTGAACGTGTCATTACTATTGAGGATTCTGCGGAGCTTCGACTAAATCGTTCGAACGTTGTCGGGATGGAGGCTCGTCCTGCAAACGTTGAGGGGAAAGGTGAAATCACTATTCGGAATCTGGTGCGAAATGCACTTCGGATGCGCCCTGATCGTATTATCGTAGGGGAGGTTCGTAGTGGAGAAGCATTCGACATGCTTCAAGCAATGAATACAGGTCATGAAGGCTCCATTACAACGGTCCATGCCAATACACCAGACGATGCATTAAGACGTGTTGAATCCATGGTTATCATGGCGGGGATGGACCTCCCATCCTCCATTATTCGTGAATTCATCGTTGGGGCATTGGACATCATTATTCAAGCAACGAGATTAACAGATGGTACACGTAAAATTGTTTCAATTTCGGAAGTGCAAAAGCATGAGGATGGTACAAACGAAATGGTTGAAATTTTCACCTTTAAACGAATCGGGATGTCACCTGATGGAGATGTCATTGGTTATTTTACTCCAACAGGAAGAAAGCCGAAATGTCTGGATCGAATTCGAATGTTTGGGATTGAAATCTCAGAATCGATGTTTAGACCCCAGCAGCAGGAGGTGATTATATGACAACCGCTGCTGTTGCTTTCGGTGCAGTCCTTTTGCTCATCTTTGGAATCTATAATCTACTAGGCTATCGAAAAGAAAAGAAGGAATGGAGAAAGAAGACTCACCAGTTTTATCGTGAAGGGGAAAAGAGAAAAAGTGTCATCGTTTTATGGGGAACAAAGTTTGACCAAACCGAAACCGCAAAGGAAATGGAAGGTAAATTACAGGATGCCAATATCCCTTTTACCCCATCGGAATTTTGCGGGGCGCTAATCGTTTCCTATATGGGAATTTTGTTTGTTCTCGTAAACTTTTTCAATGTCCCTCCTTTAATTGGATTGGTGCTGTCTCTTCTGTTACTTGAGGCAGGAAGAAGAATTCTATTCAAGCTAAGAAAAGATCGGAGAAGACAAATCCTTGTCGACCAATTGCCTGATATTTGCCGTCTTCTCGCTAATTCAACGAGGTCAGGTATGACGTTAAATCAAGGCATTCAATTAGTGGCAAAGGAAATGGCGGAACCAGCAAAAAGTGAATTTAAAAATCTAGCTCACGAATTATCTTTGGGAATTGATTTTGGGAGTGCCATCCGAGCATTGGAAAAACGAATCGACAATAAGGAATTTCATCTATTTACCGCAACCTTACTCATTCAAAAACGTGCAGGTGGGAATTTATATGCCGTATTAGATGAAATGAGTCAAACACTCGATGACCGGAAGCTTCTCAAGCAAGAGATCAAAACAATGACAGCAGAGCATAAATATATTGCTTATATTGTCCCGATCATTCCAATCTTCCTTGTCCTGATGATGAATAATGTAGTGGATGGGTTCCTGGATGCACTGTTTTCAGGGATTGGATTAATATTATTTGCGATATTTGTATTAGGAACTGTCGCTACGTTTTTCATTATCAATAAGATTACAAATATTAGGGTGTGACAAAAATGGATGGAATTATAGCTATCACCGTAATCCTTACCGTTTTCTTTTTTGGGGTATCACTTAGGGCAGTCTATGTATATCTCACAAAGCATCGCGAACTGAAAACAACTGTATCCGACACCTTATATGTATTTGATGGTTTTCAAAAGAAAGAAAGTCGGAGGGAAAAGTTTTTAGCGAAGATGCTGCATTTTGCAGATGATTTTTCAGACCTTGGTCAGCGTATTAACTTCTTTAGTGAAAATGGGGATGTGAAGAAGTGGATCATTCAAGCAGGTTATCCATATGGCATTACAGTTGAGAGATTCCAAGGTTTGAAGATTTTCCTGCTTATTATCGGTGTCATGGTTGGTGGAATCCTGCTTTTGCTGAGATTTCCGTTCTCACAGTTTTTGGTCATTCTTTTGCCCATCGCTGGATTTGCGAGTAGTATCCTTTGGATTCGTTCGAAAGCAAAAGCGCGACAGGCAGAAATTTCGTACCAGCTGCCGGATTTTCTCGACACCATGAGTGTGACATTACAAGCAGGGGTTGGGTTACCGCAAGCTTTAAGGGATATTGTCCCTTATTTTGTGGGACCCATAAAAGAAGAATTTGAACGATTTCTTCAAGAAATTAGTGTCGGTGTACCGCGTGTGGAGGCCTACAGATTATTGCTTGAACGAAATGAATCAAAAGAATTTCAGATTTTAATCAAGTCTTTAATACAGGGAGAGCGACTGGGTGTTCCAATTGCAGCCTCCTTTAAACAGCAAGCTGAGGAAATGAGAAAGCTGAAGAAAGAGATGATCAAGGAAAAAGCCGCCAAAGCATCACCGAAAGTGACGCTGGTAACGACTTTCCTTATTTTACCTTCATCCCTCATTTTAATAGGCGGGCTGATGATCATTAATATGTTTAACCAAAATAGTGGGATTTTCGATTTACTTAAATAAAAGGAGAGAAAAAAATGAGAGAGTACATGCAAATTTTATTATTAACTTTAGTATCGCCGGTGAAAAATGAAAAAGGTGCACAATCGTTAGAATGGCTAGGTTTAGCTGCATTATTGATTTTAGTTTTAGGGATTATCTCGACAGCTGTTAGTGGTCAATCTGGATCGATTACATCTCTAATCGGAAGTATTATTTCGAAAATTAGTGGAATGGTAGGATCTTGATTTATAAGATTTAGCATTTCTCGAACTGACTGAATCTGACACGAACAGTAAGGTGTCCTTATAAAGTGGGAGTTGAAAACAATGCAAAATCGATTGAGCATACTATCCATTCTATTATTACTACTTCTTTTAGCTGGTTGTAGCAACAATGAAACGGAAAAAGCAGAGGCACAAAAACAAGAAACAACTCAAACAGAAGAAAGTCCAGAGACAGAAGTTGAAGAGCAAACTGTTGAGGTGGAGGAAAACAAAGATTCAAATGAAGAGAAAGTTGTTGGTCCTTCACTTCCAACTAGCTTAGAAGAGTTAGAGCTTCTACCTTCAGGCTATACGGAATACATTAGTACGCTTGAAGAGGAAGGAAGACAACTAACGAATGAATTGACTAAAAATCTTCCAGATATTTCTGGCAATCCAACAAATGAAGAATTAGATCTTTACTATGAAGCGATTCTATCAATCTTTCAACAAGATTACGTAGGGCCGGGTGAATTGATTGAAACTATGAAATTCCAATCAATTGGTAATCCAGAGATTGAAGATTCCCGCTACCAGTTTAAGGAGAACTTAAATGTAATGGTGATTTTAGATGCCTCGGGTAGTATGGCAAATTACGAGGGGAGTGTAACTCGTATGGATGCCGCTAAAAAAGCGATCACTGAATTCGTAAAGGGTTTACCTGAGAATGCTAATGTCGGTTTGCGAATTTACGGCCATGAAGGCTCAGGGAAAAATGAGGATAAGGCATTATCGTGTAGTAGTAGTGAGTTAGTTTATCCTTTAAGCAATTATAATGCAGCAAACTTTGAACAGTCGCTGACAAAAGTACAGCCAGCTGGTTGGACTCCAATTGGTTTTGCTCTAAGTGAAGCCCAAAAGGATTTAGCTTCATTTAAAGGCGATTCAAATACAAATATTGTTTATTTAGTAAGTGACGGGATTTCGACCTGTGAAGATGATCCAGTTGGAACAGCCAAATCTCTTTATGATTCGGACATTACCCCAATCGTAAATGTGATTGGTTTTAATGTTGACCAAGAAGGACAAAAACAATTACAGGAGATTGCCAATGCAACAGAAGGTACTTATCAAAATGTAAAAGATGCACAAGGTCTTCAAGATCAACTAAATGAAGCTAGTAAAATTGCGGAAAAATGGGTGCAATGGAAAACCTCCCAAGAAGGTTGGTTGGATTTTTATAAAGTAGATAATTGGCTAGATATCTTTTCTTATCATAGTAAGGAATTTAGAAAATGGATTGATGAAGGGCAGGCAGTTGGTTTTACACTTACGTATTTATATCAACATGAAGATAAGATGTCCAAAGAGTCCCATGATTATTTAAAACAGAAGAATACCGAATATCATGATTGGATTGAAGAGCAATACGCAATCCTTCGAAAAGATCTAGAAGCCATGAATGAAATGAATTATAACGAAGCAGTAAAAGAACTTGAGAATAAATATCTAAATAACATAAGTAACACACCTTAAAAATGGAAGTGAGGTGAAAGTGTGAAAGGAAGTAACTTTCGCAGAGTATTTGCAATCTTCATGATTGCGTTTATGTTGTTCTGGTCAGCCTTGCCTTCTATTAGTATGGCGTTTTTCATTACGCCGGGTAATGCGATTACTCCGGGTGAAGCAATTACCGGAGGAAAGCCCATTACTGGTGGGCAGTTCATCATTCCAGGTCAAGTGATTACACCAGGTAATCCTTATCAAGGTGGGCCATTCCTGCAAGGTGGAGATGCTGCTGTTTCAGGTCAGCCAATCATTCCCCCTTACCAAAGCAGTAATGGTCAATGGATAATTCCGAATGTTGCTGGTTCTTTGCCAATTAATAACCCTATCGTAACTGGTGGGGCTATGACAGGAGGAGAAGGTCCTTCTGGAGGGCAAGCGGTTAATGGAGGAAATGCCACTCAAGGTGGAGAAGGCCCAACAGGCGGTAATGCTGTAAATGGTGGCGATGGTACCTCACCAGGGGATTCACTAACTGGGGGAAACCCTGCTCAGGGTGGTGACGGCCTAACTGGAGGAAATCCTGCCCAAGGTGGCGATGGCCCAACTGGTGGTGAAGGACTGACAGGAGGAGATCCAACACAAGGAGGCGAAGGACCGACTGGTGGTGAAGGACTGACAGGAGGAGATCCAACTCAAGGAGGAGAAGGTCCAACTGGTGGGAACAACCCAACAGGAGGGGATCCTGCACAGGGTGGAGAAGGGCCGAGCGGTGGGAACTCTCCTGAAGGAAATGGAACAAGTGGAAACCTATTAGATACAATGATTCCCACAGCGGATACAACTAGAGGACCCCTTGGAGTAATTGCTGGAGCTTTACAGGATGGAAATCGATTTATTACATCTTTTGGGAAAAATCTAGTTGAAGGTCTTACGGCAACCTATGCCGGATATAAATTTACTGAATTAGCTTCAGGAAATTATAGGGTAGTCAGTAATCGAACGGTTCAAAATCCTGTTTTAAATTATTTTTATGATAGCTTTAAAAAATATGACTTAGGCGGTCGACAAGCATATATGCCGGTTGGAGGAGCCAATCCACGCCCGCATAAAATTGATAGTTTCTTTACAAGCAAGAATTTAAGTAATTGGAGCACACCTTCAAGTTTTATAAAAACAACATGGAGTAGCTTGAAAACAGGTTTGAATGAAAGCTTTAATATTTTTTCAAAGAAATTTTACGCTCCATCTAATATGATGAAACTAAATGGACCTGTAAATATCATCGCTTCGGCTTTCAACAGTGTTTATGATTATGGCTGGGGTGAAAAATCGAGTCAAGGAATATTATCTTCTAATTTTGCCGCGGATTTAACTGTTGACCTTGCAGTAGGTGCTGGTACAACAGCTCTATCAAGTGTTCTTTCCAGTGCTGTAGGAGGTGCCGTAGCAGGTTCTGCATTTCCTGGTGTAGGAACAGCTGTAGGTGCGGTTGTTGGCTTAGGTGTAGGATTGGTTTCAACTTATCTCATAAATGGTACAGAACCAGGACGAAAGGCGAAACAATGGGTTAGCGATAAGTTAAGTAGAGGTTATCGCAAGGTAGCTGAAGGAGCAAAAGGATTATTTAATGGGGCTAAAAAGCTCTTTGGATTCGGATAAGTTTTTTCTAATACGGATGTGTTTATTCATTCCTAACCATGGGGATGAATGGTCAAAACTATGTTTGTTCATGATTATTTACTCTTCAATCAGAGGGGCTTCCCCCACTGATTGAAGAGTCTATGCAGCATCTGGCAAAAGCGTTAGACTTCAGCGCATATGTAAGATTGCTGACGTAAATTTAGATTAATTGCAACTACAAAGAGTGCATTGAATAAGAAATGTAGGTGTATAAAAATGTTTAATGCTATTAAGTTTTTTCAAGCGATAGGGGCTTCGTTTTTAGTGACCGTAATTGTTTCCTTTCTATTAGGTTTCTTTCAAATTGGCCATTTTGGATTTTTCCTCTTTCTTCAAACGATTATTACATATGGAAGCATGGGTTTTTTTGCCTCTAAATGGAATAGTGAAACCCCGTATACTGCTGCTTATTTAGGAGCAGTGATCATGTCATTTATTAGCATACTTCTCTCTCATTTTGTGTTTCACATTTATATTTTTACAGACCCTAATGGAATAGCAAGAAGTATGTCTATTGCAGTTTTGGTTAGCTTGCTAGTTGCCTATATATGCACGCTTATTAGAACGAAAAGAGAAGAGGTTCTCCAATGATTCGTGAAATTCTTGATATTTATAATCGTAATTGGAGTCAAATATTATTTTGGTCTATATTGATTATCTTGCCAGTAACGATGATCACATTTTTAAGTATGATTTACGTATCGGGTTCGGAAAATTCAATAGCACCTCATTACTTTTCAGGTCTTGCCATTTTCTTGAATTTTATTTTATGTATCCCACCTTTTCTGAAAATGGTCATCGTCGATCGTCAAGATGAAACCGTAAAACCTGCTGAGGGAATCGTTTTTTTCTGGAAGCAATTTGGATTGCTCCTGGCGGTATCGAGTATTTTATATTTCATCGCTTTTATAGGAATGTATTTGTTGTTTATTCCAACAATTATCGCTTTCATCTTACTAATCGTTTTCCCATTCTTCTCGGAAGGTCCTAGTATTCGGGAGATTTTCTATCAATCGGCCAAGGCCATTAAAAGAGAGAATATCGCGTTAATAGGAGACATTTTGGTTATTGTATTTGTTAATTTGGGGATATGGCTAATTGTTTTGCTGTTCTTGGAGCAGTATGATAATAACCTTCTAGCATATTTACTGATTCGGATACTAGTGAATATTCTTGTCTTCCCCATTTTCTATATCTACTTAACGCTAAGATTTCGAAAAAATGAAGCTATTTTGCTAGCTGCTGAAAGATGGTGATAAAACTATGGAGAAAGTATTACATCCACATGAGGGAGTAATGGATTTTAAGAAGTTCAATTTATTTTTAATGATTCTCTTTTCCTTTATTACGCTTGGTGCCTATATTGGAGTGTGGTTTTTACAGCATAAAGATCGTTTTGAACAATTTACAAAAAGGACAGAGCTCTATTTTGGATGGTGGAAGTTTTTCACGATCTTTTCCTTTGTCTTTTTATTTATCAAACTGTTCGGCACCTTGGTGTTAAGTGATTATGGTATAGTGAATATTCAATCTTATGAGACAATCTTTAACTTCTTTTTTATAGGGCTGCTTTACTATTCTATTTTTAGATTAAAAGATTGTATAGAAGAGGAATATGATCTGTACTTGAATAAATATCTAATCTTTATTTTCCATATTTTTTATATTCAATTTAAATTAAATCAAGTACATTCAACTTCAAAGCAATAAACCTTGACACATATTTGATAAAAGGAGGAGAGTGTGTTGAAAAAGGATGCCAATATAGTAAGGTTCGAGAATAATCGAATCATTATCACTTTTTTTGTGCATGTCATGATTGGGGGATTATGTAGTTTTGCACCGGATGGCAACATCTGGCTCTGGCTTGGAATCAATCTAGCATTAGCCCTCGTCTTTGCACTGGTTAATTATATGATATGGAATGTTCATAAAAATAATAGTAAACGTTACTTTTCGTTACATACCTTTGTTATGCTGCTTGGAATTGCTTATTATATGATGACACCTGCCTTTAGAGGGCTATATCCATCGATCTTTTTTTGGTTATTGTTGTTTATCACCATTGTTCTAATTGGGTTCTTAATTATTAAATATGATGCAGTAACCAATGCTTTTGTAAATCCAGGAGATTCATGGTTTATAAAAATAGTAGTCATCTATGGGAGTATAGTTTTTATCTCAGGTGGTCTTTTATGGGCTTACATGAATGCTACGGAGACAGGTCCATTTGCTCCTGTAGCAATCATCTTATTTTTCATTGGGATTTTTCTTGTGATGATTGCACCTATTATGCTGGCAACACCTGAGCGAGTTAAAGAATTAGAAAAGCAAAGATACTAGTCTCGAATAGTTTCTATTTCAAGTTTTCTGCTCTTGAAGTGAAATGATTGGTAAATGTACATAAGGGAGGCGATTTGATTGAAAATAAGAAAACGTCTAAAAGATGAAAGAGGATCGCTTTCCATTGAGTTTCTAGGAATTCTTCCATTATATTTCTTACTCTTTCTCCTACTTTGGCAGGTAGTAGCTTCAGGCTATGCCGTGATTAGTTTAAAAGCGGTGGCGTCTGATGCGGCTCAAGTTTATGCTGTGTCGGAGGATTACTATGAAACGAAAGAAGTGATTGATCAATCAATTGCTGGCTCTTCTCTTTTACAAAGTCATTCTTTTGTCATACAAAATGTCTCGGGAAGCGGGGATCTATTTGAAATTAAGATTACGGCTCGTCACCCATTAGTCTTTTTGCCAGATTCAATGGCGAGTCTAGCATCAATTACCATTGATTCTGAGGCAACAGGAAAGGTGCTTGTCCCATGAAGCATCTAGAGAATGAAAAGGGAAGTGCCGCAATATTTTTATTGTGGATCATGACAGTCATTATTGTATTGACACTCATCATTGTCAATGTTGCAAAGGTCTATGCCGTAAAACAACAAGCATCCACTGCTGCGCAACTTGGCGCCTTTGCTGCGACAAGTGAAATTTTGTTCGCCACAGAGGAAGCCATTAAGGACTTTGATGAAGCGATGATGGAAACTCTTGGAGAAGGCGAAGAGTATGAAGCATTATGGGATGAAATCGATGAGCGAAAAAATAGCTACATGGCAAGTGGATCTGGAGAAGAGCGAGCATATATAAAAGCATTAAATGAAATGTTGCCATCAAGACTTGGAAACCCGATATTAAAAGAGTTTTTTAACGCCAAGTTCCGCGTAGACGCTGCCCTTAGTACGAAGATTTATAATACCGTACGAACAGTCGTGAGGGAAAATGAAGGAAATGAAGAACATCTCGAAGTTTTCATTTCAAAGGAAAAGTACCGAGTTGAAGTTAAAACCGACTCCACCTACGAAACAATCGCAGTTGGCGAATATATAAATTCATTTACAAAAGATATCCCGCAAAAAGGATACGGGCCAGAATTATCCTTTTTAGAATATGTATTAAATTAAAGTCACTCCAAAGGAAATTCTTTTGGAGTGATTTTTTGTGTAGAAAAATGAATTGGCGGATATTCGACAAAAAGTGGCGGAAATAACTAATAAAGTGGCGGATATTCGACAAAAGTTGGCGGAAATAATTAATAATTTGGCGGATATCTTTAACCTATCATTCTGCTGGCAAATCCTTCTATTATTTCTATGGTATGTAGCATGTAAAGCTTCCTTGACAACGTAAGGAATGTAAAGTATCCTTTACGTAAAGGTACCTTTACATTTGAGGCGAGGTGAGAACTTGCAAAACCGCATTAAAGATTTGCGTCAAAAATATGATTTAACCCAAGATGAGCTTGCTGAAAAGCTTGAAGTCTCTAGACAGACGATTATTTCATTAGAAAAAGGGCGGTATAATCCGTCGCTTATACTTGCTTATAAAATTGCTACAATGTTCGAAATGCAAATTGAAGACGTATTTATTTTCGAGGAGGGAATGAGAAATGGATAATTTTTGGGTGGCCTTGTTATTTTGGATTGTTTTAGGATTATTTATTGTGAGTACCTTTTATCTAACAAGAAGGATGATGAAGAAGAAAAAGCAATATGATGAAAGATTCGTTTTAAATGATCATTTAGCTCGATCTTATAGCTGGATGGGTTCATTAGGTGTCATTTTTGTTGTTTGGTTTTTATCACTTTTTGTTTTCCATTCCCTAATTGCCTTTTGGCTCATAACTGTAATTTACGTAGGGCATATGGTCTCATATACAATTGGTGCTGTCATTGCAAATTCGAGAAACTAGTTGAAAATGGTATTTAGAATGGAGCATATAAATTTTCTCATTGTGTTTACTTACCTCATAATGTGATAAACAAAAAATAGGAATCCTTCCTTTCATTTTGAAAAGAGAGGATTCCTATCTATTAAACTAGAATTTAAAACTGTTCTCCACTATCTAAACTTACTTGCCATTCAATGCCAAACTTATCCTTTACTGCTCCGTAGCATTTACTCCAGAATGTTTCCTGCAGCTCCATTGTTACAGTGCCGCCTTCTTTTAATCTTTCGAAGCTTGAACGAAGGATCTCTTCATCGTCACTTATTACAGCTAGCGTGATATTGTTTCCTTCAACAAAAGGAGAACCCGGCCAAGTATCTGAGAACATTACACGACTTCCGAGAATATCCAATCTTGTGTGCATGACCAAATTCTTTGCTTCTTCAGGCATTTCATAATTGGGATCTTTTGGTGCTTCGCCAAACGTCATAATTTTAGGTTTTTCCGTTTTGAAAACTTCTGCATAAAATTCAGCTGCTTCTCTACAATTGCCATTGAAATTTAAATACACTTCGATTGCCATCATAACACCCCTAGAAAATTTGAATAATTTAACTGTGACATAGAAACCATAGATTAGTCAAAAAATACACACTATTCTAACGTTTAGTTTACAAAATTCAGAATTGTTTATAATTGTTTGTGTTCCTGGTCCACACAATATATGGCACGCACATTTGCACCTACTCTATAGGAAATGATAAAATGAGTATTGAGACTATATGGGAAGTGAAAAAATCCATGGCAAACATTTTAAATAAAATTTTTGATCCAAACAAAAGAGAAGTAAAAAAATTAACGAAAATAGCTGATCAGGTAGAAGCATATGCTTCTCAAATGGAACAACTGAATGATGAAGATCTAAAAGAAAAAACAACAGAATTCAAGGATCGCTATCAAAAAGGCGAAACATTGGAGCAACTACTTCCGGAAGCATTTGCAGTCTGTCGCGAAGCTGCACGCCGTGTGCTGGGCATGTATCCTTTCCGCGTACAAATCATGGGTGCTTCAACATTAAATGAAGGTAACATTGCAGAAATGAAAACCGGGGAAGGGAAAACATTAACTTCCACAATGTCTGTTTATTTAAATGCACTAACTGGAAAAGGCGTTCATGTGGTAACAGTCAACGAGTACCTTGCTACACGTGATGCTACGGAAATGGGAGAGCTTTATAATTTCCTTGGTTTAACTGTAGGCTTAAATTTAAATAGCCTGACGAAGGACGAAAAACGTGAGGCCTATGCTGCAGATATTACATATAGTACGAATAACGAACTTGGATTCGACTATTTACGCGATAATATGGTTGTTTACAAGGAAGAGCGCGTGCAACGACCTCTACACTATGCAGTAATTGATGAAGTTGACTCAATCTTAATTGATGAAGCCCGTACCCCATTAATTATTTCTGGACAAGCTGGAAAAACGGCGCAGCTTTATGTGCAATCCAACATGTTTGTGAGTAGGTTAAAGGCTGAAGAAGATTACACTTATGATGAGTCAACTAAAGGCGTTACTTTAACTGAAAACGGTATCGGGAAAGCAGAAAAAGCTTTTGGTATTGATAATTTATTTGATTTATCCCATGTCCGTTTATTACATGCCATTAATCAATCTTTAAAAGCACATATTTCTATGCACCGTGATGTAGATTATGTTGTTCAAGATGGCGAAATTATCATTGTTGATGGCTTTACTGGGCGTTTGATGAAAGGTCGTCGCTATTCTGATGGGCTTCACCAGGCTATCGAAGCTAAAGAAGGCGTAGATATTCAAAATGAATCCATGACAATGGCTACGATTACGTTCCAAAACTACTTCCGTATGTACGAAAAGCTATCTGGTATGACAGGTACTGCTAAAACGGAGGAAGAAGAATTCCGCAACATTTACAATATGCAGGTTGTGGTAATTCCAACAAACAAACCAATTGCTCGTGATGACAAAGCAGACTTAATCTTTGCTACAATGAACGGGAAGTTTAATGCGGTTGCGGCAGAAATTGCTGAACGCTATAAAAAGGGACAACCTGTATTAGTAGGTACAGTTGCCATTGAAACGTCAGAAATTATTTCAAATTTATTAGATAAACATAAAATTCCCCATAATGTTTTAAATGCGAAAAACCATGAACGCGAAGCCGAAATTATTGCCAATGCAGGTAATAAGGGGGCGGTAACAATTGCCACTAACATGGCTGGTCGTGGTACGGACATTAAGCTTGGAGATGGTGTTCTTGATCTTGGAGGATTAGCTGTTATCGGTACGGAGCGTCACGAATCTCGCCGTATTGATAATCAGTTGCGTGGTCGTTCTGGTCGTCAAGGGGATCCAGGGGTAACGCAATTCTATCTTTCTCTTGAAGATGATTTAATGCGACGTTTTGGTTCTGATAAAATGAAAACGATGATGACTAGACTTGGAATGGATGATAACCAGCCAATCCAATCAGGTATGGTATCCAAAGCTGTAGAATCTGCGCAAAAACGTGTGGAAGGAAATAACTTTGATGCACGTAAACGTTTATTGCAATACGATGATGTTCTACGTCAACAACGTGAGGTTATCTATAAAGAACGTCGCGATGTTTTAGAAACTGAAAACATGCGTGCTCTTGTGGAATCAATGATACAGGAATCTATCGAAAATATTGTGGCCGTTCATACCCAGGGCGAACAAGAAGAGTGGAACTTAAAATCGCTGGAAGATTATATTCAAGCGAATTTATTAGAAGAAGGTGCTATTAAAGTAAGTGATCTTGAAGGTAAATCACCGGAAGAAATCATTGCCTTTATCTTTGCAGAAGTTCAAAAACGCTATGACGAAAAAGAAGAAATGCTGACACCTGAACGTATGCGTGAATTCGAAAAGGTAATCTTACTGCGTTCTATTGATACAAAATGGATTGATCATATCGATGCAATGGATCAATTACGTCAAGGGATTCACCTACGTGCTTACGGACAAACAGATCCATTACGGGAATATGAACAAGAAGGATTTGCGATGTTTGAAGACATGGTCGCTGCCATTCGTGAGGATGTAACAAAATACGCACTGAAAGCACAAATTCGCAGCAACCTGGAACGTGAAGAGGTTGCCAAAGGACAGGCTGTGAACCCGAAAGAAGAAGCAGCCCCGAAGAAAAAGCAACCTGTTCGTAAAGCAGAAAACATAGGTCGTAATGATCCATGTCCTTGTGGCAGTGGCAAGAAATTTAAAAACTGTCATGGTGCGGAGTAAGCTCATAACTTATAAAGCAAGTCGAAGTTAATGGTGTAGAATTGTTTGTTATAAAAAAGAATTTCACCATTTACTACAAATGAATTTTAACAACAAACTTTTGAACCGTAGTCATCTTTTTCATCATTGATTAGATGGCACGGTTCTCACAGTTTTAAATAATAGTACGGGGGATTATAAATGATCGAATTATCAGAAGTGAGAAATGTATTGGAAACTACAGCCTCAAAATTGGCGGATTTCAGGGGGTCTCTTTGACTTAGAAAACAAGGAGGCACGTATTCAAGAATTAGATGAAATGATGCTAATGCCGGATTTTTGGAATGACCAAAATGGAGCACAAACGGTTATTAATGAAGCAAATGGGTTAAAAGCGATTGTGAATGAATTTAACGACCTTTTGACAACTCAAGAAAATCTGGAAATGACGTTGGAGCTCCTAAAAGAAGAGCCGGACGAAGATCTTCAAGAGGAATTAGGAAGTGAACTTGAAGATTTTCAAAGTAAAATGGATGGCTTTGAGCTGCAAATGCTATTAAGTGAGCCTTACGACAAAAATAACGCTATTTTAGAGCTACACCCTGGTGCAGGTGGTACAGAATCACAGGACTGGGGTTCGATGCTATTACGTATGTATACGCGTTGGGCTGAAAAACATGGCTTCAAGGTAGAGACAATGGATTATTTACCAGGTGACGAAGCAGGGATTAAATCTGTAACTCTGTTAATTCAAGGACATAATGCATACGGTTATTTAAAAGCAGAAAAAGGTGTCCATCGTTTAGTGAGAATTTCACCTTTTGACTCTGCTGGAAGACGCCATACATCCTTCGTTTCATGTGATATTATGCCGGAGTTCAATAATGAAATTGAAATCGATATTCGCACGGAAGACTTAAAAATTGATACGTATCGTGCAACAGGTGCGGGTGGACAGCACATTAACACAACGGATTCCGCTGTTCGTATTACCCATACTCCAACAGGTGTGGTTGTATCCTGCCAAGCTGAACGTTCACAAATCAAAAACCGTGAAAAAGCGATGAACATGCTAAAAGCCAAGTTATATCAACTTGAAATTGAAAAACAGCAAGCTGAACTTGATGCAATTCGTGGAGAGCAAAAAGAAATTGGCTGGGGTTCTCAAATTCGTTCGTATGTTTTCCATCCTTATTCGATGGTAAAAGATCACCGTACAAATTTTGAAACAGGAAATGTCCAAGGGGTAATGGATGGCGATTTAGATGCCTTCATCAATGCCTATCTTCGTTCTCGTATCGGCCAATAATGAAAAAATAAAACCTTTTTCGCAATGTAACGTACTTTGCGAAAAAGGTTTATTTAAAAATGATGGGTATTAATGTCTGTTGTTTTCCTCTTTTAGAATAAATATGTCTGCTTTAATAGAGTTGAATTCGGTAGCTAAAATGCCTATTCTTCCTTCTACCTTTTTGCTTTTATCTATAAGTTCTACATGATTATCATCCGTTTTTAGATTCAGATCATGATATTGGTGATCCAAATTTATGCGATATCTCCAAAACTGCTTGTAATACTTGATCTATTAGAGTCCTCCCATTATATTTTTGTGCTGTCATCTAATTTGCTAATAAAATCGGTTATATAGCAAAATTATATTTCAAACAAAATTTTCTTCAATATATTATTTAGTTAATCCCTGATCTAGTTGCTTTTGGATGCTTACATTAAAACCATTAATTACCTCCATATTGTAATTGCATTATTTCAAATCTGTTGTATTATAATAATAAGAACAAACGTTCTATTATTAGGAGGGTTTTTAATGGCACATATCCCCATTGAGGCTGTCCCATATCTAGAAGCGGCAATTTATTTACCAATGCTACTTATCGTATTAGAAAATGATCAAGCACAAATAGAGACTGGGCAGTTTAAATTAAAGCGTCCATATATTTATTTGATTGATGAGGCAAGAAAATACGCAGAAATTGAGTTGAGAAAAACAAAAGCGTATTTAAAAGGTCATCAATTGAGAGTTGTTCAGGGTAAGCGAGACGAAATGTTTACTGAGTATCAATTTCATTATAAGCAAGTAATGGATGTAAGAAGATATTCGAATATACGTTTAAGAAACCATGTTGAAGATTTACTCAAATCATACCTAACTAATGCTTCAAATACTAATCCAAAATTATAGGCTTGAAAGGTTTAAGAGGTTTTATTTTGAATCATCATTTTTAGTTGGGAAGAATATTTGTAAAGCATTGTTGCATATACGTACTGGGAATTTAGAGATGTAATACTAACAGGAAGTGTCTTTTCCTTTCCATCTAGCAGTGTAATTTCTGAAGGATGTTTATTAACTCCAATGTTAGCAATACCATGAAGTCCGACCCAAATATTATTTGGCGATGTAGGAGAATAGATTGGGAATAAAATATTTGGTTTTCCGTCATGAGCAATCAGAATAGGTAATTTGTGTTTATCTTTTCCAAAGAATTCCTTTGAGAATTTTATTGCACTTTTATAGTTGTACCCTAATACGTCACAGGAGCGACGAACTATGTAAAACGGCTTCCGTTCTACGATAAATTCTCCTTTTTTATCATAAACATAAGAGTAAATTTTTTCACCGCACATAATTGGTTCGATTAAATAAGTATCTAAAGTAATATGATACGATTTAAGAACCGGTACATTTTTTTTGAACATTAAAAACTCCTCCTTTAATAATTTAATAATACTGAGCAACGAATTTAATAATGCTAAATAACCGATTTGATAAAATCATAATATGAATTTTTTACCAATACAATTGAATATTTTGACAATTTTTCGAAATTATATTTATATAATAATATTACGGTATTTACAGGTAATATAGTGAAAATTAAAAAGTATTAATCAATTGGGTAGGAAATTCTTCCTTTTCGATGAAAAAATAAATCTATTTTTCAGAAAATATTGCAAATTGATACCTGATTTTTTATAATAGAAAAAAGGGAATCGGGGTGATATCGATGGATAAATATTATTCATACACAGATTTTCTTAAAGCAGTTGGGAACTATCAACATGCAAACGAATCTGAAAAGTTATTGAATGACATTTATTTGGACTTGTTTTTGAACCGGATGCAAAGATTGCAAAGAATTGAACAGCTGAAAGATCTCATCGATAGTGCATTGGATGAAAGAAACAAAGAAGCTTTTTATGAGTACACAAAAGAGTTAAGTGAATTACAAGAAACTCAAGAAATGGAAGAGACGCAAGAGTCGGTAATGTAGATGAAAATAATACTTAAGAAGTCGCCATGGCAGTAGTCCCTTTAGTGGGATGTAAAACCGAGGGCGACTTTTTTGTGTTTGAATTGAACAGAAGGATGGAAAAGAATACAAAAGAAATAGTCAATTTCAAATCCAGATGTTTTAAATATTAAAATTTAGAAAATAGTAGAAGTAGGATAAGTGATAGGAAGAAATGAATTATTTAAAAACGTACGTTCGCATATTTCTCGTAATTTTAAAAAGGATATGCTAAAATAAATATACAAGATTTGGATGGAAGGACGAACAAAAAATGGCCACTTTTGACTTACAATCCGCATACAAACCGAGTGGCGATCAGCCCAATGCGATAGAAGAGCTTGTGAAGGGCGTTCAAGAAGGTAAAACACATCAAACCTTACTCGGAGCAACAGGTACAGGGAAAACATTTACAATTTCCAATGTTATACAGGAAGTAAAAAAGCCAACGCTAGTAATTGCACATAATAAAACATTAGCAGGACAGCTATATAGTGAATTTAAGCAATTCTTCCCCAACAATGCAGTTGAATACTTTGTTAGTTACTACGATTACTTTCAGCCAGAAGCGTATGTACCACAAACAGATACATACATCGAAAAAGACTCCAGTATTAATGACGAGATTGATAAATTAAGACACTCTGCAACATCATCACTTTTTGAAAGAGATGATGTAATTATCATCGCATCTGTATCCTGTATTTATGGTTTAGGGAATCCAGAAGAATATCGGGAAATGGTTGTATCGGTTCGAACAGGAATGGAAATAGAGCGAAATCAATTGTTGCGAAAATTAGTAGATATCCAATATGAAAGAAATGATGTCAATTTTACAAGGGGTACATTCCGTGTAAGAGGAGATGTCGTCGAAATATTCCCAGCATCCCGAGATGAAAAATGTCTGCGTGTAGAATTTTTCGGAGATGAAATAGACCGGATTCGGGAAGTGGATGCCCTAACGGGGGAAATCTTAGGGGATCGTGATCATGTAGCCATTTTCCCGGCATCCCACTTCGTAACCCGCGAGGAAAAAATGGTAAAAGCCATTGAGAACATTGAAGTAGAACTAGAACAACAATTAGAAAAATTCCGTACTGAGGATAAATTGTTAGAGGCACAGCGTTTAGAACAACGTACAAACTACGATTTGGAAATGATGCGTGAAATGGGGTTCTGTTCTGGAATCGAAAACTACTCCCGTCATCTAACATTAAGAGAAGCAGGGGCAACACCATATACATTACTCGACTACTTCCCAAAGGATTTTTTATTAGTTGTTGATGAGAGTCACGTAACATTACCCCAAATTCGTGGGATGTTTAACGGTGACCAAGCACGAAAAGGTGTTTTAGTGGATCATGGATTCCGTTTGCCATCAGCATTAGATAACAGACCATTGAGATTTGAAGAATTTGAACAGCATATTAATCAGGCAATTTATGTTTCTGCTACTCCAGGTCCGTATGAAATCGAGCATACACCAGACATGGTAGAACAAATTATTCGTCCGACAGGTTTACTTGACCCAACAATTGATGTCCGACCAATAGAAGGTCAGATTGATGATTTAATCGATGAAATTAATGAACGAGTGAGAAAACAGGAACGGGTGCTTATCACAACCTTAACGAAGAAAATGTCTGAGGATTTAACAGATTATTTAAAAGAACTGGGCATTAAAGTTGAATATCTTCATTCAGAAGTAAAAACATTGGAACGAATAGAAATTTTAAGAGAGCTGCGTAGAGGAACCTATGATGTGTTAGTAGGTATTAACTTGCTGCGTGAAGGGTTAGATATCCCTGAAGTCTCACTAGTAGCAATTCTGGATGCTGATAAAGAAGGTTTTTTACGTTCCGAACGTTCACTAATTCAAACGATTGGGCGAGCTGCCCGAAATTCAAATGGACATGTCATCATGTATGCGGATAATATAACTGATTCCATGAAAAAAGCACTTGATGAAACAAAACGTCGTCGTACTATTCAAGAAACTTATAACGAAGAGCATGGTATTACACCGAAGACAATTCAGAAAAAAATTCCAGAATTGATTCGTGCAACTCAAGCGGCAGAAGAAGAAGAGACATATGTTACAAAAGTAACAAAGGGCAAGAAAATGACGAAGTCCGAAATCGAGAAACTTGTTGCATCGCTTGAACTGGAAATGAAAGAAGCAGCAAAAGCACTTGATTTTGAACGTGCAGCTGAGTTGAGAGATACAATATTTGAACTGAAGGTAGAGGGATAAAGAACCGTGAAAAATACTGAAATAGTAGTGCAAGGGGCACGTTCAAATAATTTGAAAAATATTAATGTCACGATTCCTAGAGATAAGCTGGTTGTCATCACAGGCTTATCGGGTTCAGGAAAGTCATCATTGGCATTTGATACGATTTATGCAGAAGGGCAACGCCGATATGTGGAGTCCCTTTCTGCCTATGCAAGACAATTTTTAGGTCAAATGGATAAACCGGATGTCGATTCGATTGAGGGGTTATCCCCTGCCATTTCGATTGACCAAAAAACAACGAGTAAAAATCCTCGTTCTACTGTTGGGACAGTCACGGAAATTTACGATTATTTACGTCTGTTATTTGCACGAATCGGTAAACCGATTTGTCCAAACCATGGTACAGAAATAGCGTCTCAAACCATTGAACAAATGGTAGACCGATTATTAGAATATCCAGAAAGAACAAAAATGCAATTGTTGGCACCTGTTGTATCCGGCCGTAAGGGTGCACATGTCAAACTGCTTGAAGATTTAAAAAAGCAAGGATATGTCCGTGTACGTGTGGACGGAGAAATGCAGGATTTAGACGACTCGATTGAACTGGATAAAAATAAAAAACATAATATTGAAGTGATCATCGATCGTGTTGTTCTTAAAGAAGGAATTTCTTCACGTCTATTTGAATCCCTTGAAACAGCTTGTAATTTAGCTGATGGAAAGGTACTAGTGGATGTCATGGAGCACGAGGAATTATTATTTAGTGAACACCATGCTTGTCCATTATGCGGATTTTCAATTGGTGAATTAGAACCCCGCATGTTTTCTTTCAACAGTCCTTTTGGAGCTTGTCCTTCATGTGATGGGCTTGGAACTAAGCAAGAGGTTGACTTGGATTTGTTAATTCCAGATAGGGAAAGAACATTGGAAGAACACGCGATTGCTGCATGGGAACCAACAAGTTCTCAGTATTATCCACAGCTTTTAAAAGCCGTCTGTATACATTATGGAATTCCAATGGATGTGCCTGTATCACAAATACCAAAAAGTCAGATGGATAAAATTCTCTATGGCTCTGGTGGCGAAAAAATCCATTTTTATTATGAAAATGAGTATGGAAGTGTTCATAACAAAGACATCGAATTTGAAGGAGTAGTCCGTAATATTGAACGACGTTTCCGTGATTCAACTTCAGATTATGTTCGTGAGCAAATGCAAAAATACATGACAGAACAAGCTTGCCCATCCTGTAAAGGCTATCGTTTAAAGCCCGAAACGCTAGCAGTAAAAGTAGAGGGTTTACATATTGCAGAAGCAACAAGGCATTCCGTTGGTGATATGTTCGGATTTTTCTCAAATTTAACTCTTTCAGAGAAAGAGATGCAAATTGCAAGACTCATTATTCGTGAAATTACGGAGAGACTTAGCTTTTTGATTAATGTTGGATTAGACTACCTAACTCTTTCTCGCTCTGCAGGTACACTATCAGGTGGAGAGGCACAAAGGATTCGTCTAGCTACACAAATAGGTTCTCGTTTATCGGGAGTGCTTTATATTCTCGATGAACCATCGATTGGGTTGCATCAGCGAGATAATGATCGTCTAGTAGCAACAATGCAGGATATGCGTGATTTAGGAAATACATTGATTGTCGTGGAGCATGATGAGGATACAATGATTGCTGCAGATTACTTAATTGATGTAGGCCCAGGAGCAGGCGTACATGGTGGTGAAATAGTAGCTGCAGGTACACCAGAAGAAGTTATGGAAGATTCCGCATCCATTACTGGACAGTATTTAAGTGGCAAAAAATTTATTCCACTTCCAATCGAACGTAGGAAATCAGATGGGCGCAAGATAACGATAAAAGGTGCTACCGAAAACAATTTGAAGAATGTAAAAGTAGATATTCCTTTAGGGCAATTTATTGCTGTGACAGGAGTATCAGGCTCTGGTAAATCTACATTAATCAACGAAATTTTATACAAAGCACTGGCGAATAAATTAAATCGAGCACGAACAAAACCAGGTGCGCATAAAGAAATAACAGGAATTGAACATTTGGAAAAGGTTATTGATATTGACCAATCGCCTATAGGAAGAACTCCGCGTTCAAATCCAGCAACATATACTGGTGTATTTGATGATATTCGTGATCTTTTTGCATCTACCAATGAAGCAAAAATGCGTGGCTATAAAAAAGGTCGATTCAGCTTTAATGTCAAAGGCGGTCGCTGTGAAGCCTGTAGTGGAGATGGTATTATCCGGATCGAGATGCACTTCCTGCCAGACGTCTACGTCCCATGTGAAGTATGCCATGGAAAACGATATAATCGTGAAACATTAGAAGTACGTTATAAAGAAAAAAATATAGCAGAATTATTAGATATGACCATTGAAGATGCCGTAGTATTCTTCGAAAATGTACCAAAAATCCAAAGAAAACTTCAAACCATTGTGGATGTTGGACTCGGTTATATGAAGTTAGGACAACCTGCAACAACATTATCAGGTGGGGAAGCACAGCGTGTAAAACTTGCCTCTGAATTACATCGACGTTCAACTGGGAAATCAATCTATATCTTAGATGAACCTACAACAGGACTTCATGCACATGATATTGCAAGACTTCTGAAGGTTCTACAGCGTCTAGTAGAAAATGGTGATACAGTCCTTGTAATCGAACATAATTTAGATGTTATTAAAACAGCAGATTATCTAATCGACTTAGGTCCAGAGGGTGGAGAAAAGGGCGGTACAATTTTAGCCACAGGTACACCGGAAGAAATCGCGGCCAACGAAAAATCGTATACAGGACGCTATTTAAGAACTGTTTTAGAACGCGATCGAAAAAGAATGGACTCTCTACTAGCTGAGGCTTCAAATAAATAATAATAAATTTCGAAATGAAAAGATAATAAGTGAAACTTTTTGCCCTCCCTCAGCGTATAAGTAAGTATACAAATAGAGGGAGGCTTTTTTTGATAATGGAAAACGAACGTAAACGCATTTTAAAATTAGTTGAAGACGGAACAATTTCTGCTGAAGAAGCGATTGTTTTACTTGAGGCGTTAACAAAAGGACAAAAATCCAATCAATCTCCAATCGTTCCTCTAACAAAGAACACAGAGGAAGAAGCAAAAACTACAGAAGAACAAAGTGAAGCTTCATATCAACAAACAAATTATGAAGAAAAAAAATCTAAAACAACAGGCTTTGAAGATATCTTTGGCAAAGCATTCAATAATAAAGATGCAAATAAGAAAATGGATGAATTTATGAACGATTTAAAACAAGATCTCTCTCAATTTAGTGAACGAGTAATGGGATTAATGAATTCAACCTTTTCCAAAATAAAGGATTTCGATTTAGATTTTCCATTTGGTGAAAAAGTACAATTTGATAAAACTTATGCCTTTGATGCGAATGAAGTAAAGGGTATTGAAGTGGATATCCCAAACGGAAAAGTGGACCTTGTCAAATCAGAGGGCGAACAACTTATAGTGGAAACACATGTAAAAACTTCACTAATTGATCAGGATGAAGAAAAAACAAAAAAACAATTTGAAGAAAAATTTGTAAGTTTAACAAATGATAAATTAACAATTTCTGTTTCGACGAAGCTCTCTCAAGTTACATTAAGACTAGAGGTTCCGGAAAAATTATATGATCTTGTATTAATTCGTTTATTAAATGGTGGAGTGACAGTCCAAAACCTAGATTCAAAGCTAATTAAAGTAAAAACTTATAATGGTGCAGTAAAGGTGGATCAAGCATCCTTCCAACATGCGACGATTGAAACGGGTAATGGGGCAATCGATTTACGAAATGTGAAAGGCGAAGATTTAGAAGCAGAGACTGTCAATGGACGTATCTATATCGATGGTGAATTACAGGAAGTAGAAGCCGAATCGGTAAACGGGGCGGTAGTCATTACAACCAACGCAATAGATGCAAGAAAAGTAAAAGCACAAACCGTTGCAGGTGCAGTAGAACTCTATGTTCCAAAAACTCTATCATTGGATGGACAAGTGGCAACAAACTTTGGAAAAGCAGACGTAGGATTACCTGACGTCGAAACAAGATTAGAAGAAGATCAATTCTTCCTAAAAACCTATCACTTCGATAAAATCGCTGACAATGCCAATATTCTGAAATTAAACGGTGAATCAAGAACAGGCACAATTATCGTTCGCTACATCGCAGAATAACTTTAAAAACGAATCGCAAATGTAAACTGCCCCGTAAATGTTAGACACAATCTAACATTTACGGGGTTTTTTTTTGTATTCAAAACCCCAAAATATTTTTTAAAACGCTACATGTAAATTTGAAGGGATTTATGTCTATTTATGGAATAATAGAAGGAGGGAAGAAAAAATAGTTCTTTTATCATGGAAAATGTGGAAATTTGCTTAAACCTATCCTTCGTAACTAGAAATATGAAATGAAATTGTAATAAAAACTTAGGGAATGAGTGCTATAATGGATGATGAGTGAAAAAATCTATTTTAATAGAAACTTGAAACTTAGGTGGTTTTATTAATGATTCAAATGAATAACGTTGTGAAGAAATATCCAAATGGTGTTGTCGCAGCAAATGGGATTTCTGTTGATATACAAAAAGGTGAATTTGTCTATGTAGTTGGCCCAAGTGGTGCTGGTAAATCTACTTTTATAAAATTGATGTACCGGGAAGAAAAGCCTACGTCAGGTGATGTAATAATAGCAGGAATGAATTTGTCGACACTTAAAAATCGACAAGTACCGCAATTAAGACGTCAATTAGGTGTAGTGTTCCAGGATTTTAAACTGCTTCCTAGATTAAATGTTTATGAGAATGTCGCATTTGCTCTTGAAGTAATTGAGGAAAATCCAAAAGAAATTCGTAAACGTGTGATGGATGTATTAGATTTGGTTGGCTTAAAACACAAAGTTCGTATGTTCCCAAATGAGCTATCTGGTGGGGAGCAGCAACGTGTTTCGATTGCAAGGTCAATTGTAAATATGCCAAAAGTCGTTATAGCGGACGAGCCTACAGGTAACCTGGATCCTGAGACTTCTTGGGAAATTATGAATATTTTTGAAGAAATTAATACGCGTGGGACAACGATTGTTATGGCTACTCATAACCGTGAAATTGTTAATACCATTCGAAAACGAGTGATTGCCATTGAGGGCGGCTTAATTGTACGAGATGTATACGGAGGTGACTACGGCTATGAAGGGTAGAACAATCCGACGACATTTTCGTGAAAGCATGAAGTCACTTGGCCGTAACGGCTGGATGACATTTGCATCGATAAGTGCTGTAACAGTCACGCTACTATTGGTTGGTGTCTTCACCATCATCATGATGAACTTAAATAAAGTAGCAGATGATATCGAAAAGGATGTAGAAATTAAAGTATTAATTGATATCATTGCGGATCCTACAGAAGCAAAAGCAGCTGAAGATCAACTGATGAATGACATAAAGGGTTTACCTGGTGTTAATGAGGTTGTCTATTCATCGAAAGAGCAAGAGCTAGATTTATTGATTGAAGACTATGGCGAAGACTTGAGTCTATTTGAACAAAGTAATCCATTGAACAATGTAATTTATGTAAAAGCAAAAGAACCTCAACAAACGGCAAATGTAGCGAAGGCAATTGAAAAACTTGACCATACATATGACGTCAAATACGGGGAAGGCAAAGTTGAAAAACTGTTTAGCTTCTTAAATACAAGTCGAAATGTAGGAGTAATCCTAATATTAGGATTACTATTTACAGCGATTTTCTTAATTTCCAATACAATTCGTATTACGATTATTGCACGTAAAGATGAGATTGAAATTATGAAGCTAGTGGGAGCAACAAACTCATTTGTTCGAATTCCATTTGTTTTAGAAGGTATGTGGCTTGGAATATTGGGCTCAATTATACCAATTACCGTGGTATCAATTGTTTATGTGAATATTTTCAAAATTATACAACCAAAACTGAACGGTGAACTATTACAGTTACTTGATGTAACGCCTCTACTCTATCAAGTCAATGCATTGCTCGTTTTAATGGGTGTCTTAATTGGGGTATGTGGAAGCTTTATGTCCGTTAGAAAATTCTTAAAGGTATAGCTATGTCCGCATTGCGAAAAAAGTAGAATAAAAAAGTAGAATCCTGTGTAAGAAAGTTGAAAGGGGTCTTAACCTGTGAAAATAAGTAAAAAGCCATTCCGAATTTTGATGACAACAGCTGCGCTTGTTCTTGCTATCCAAATGCCAGTTACATATGCTGCTAGTTTATCAGATTTAAAAGATGAAAAATCAGAGGTAGAAGAACAGAAAGATCAACTAAGTAATGAGATAAAAGAAAAATCAGCTGAGATTGATTCCATTAAATCCAAACAAGAGACTCTTTTAAATCAAATTACCCAAATAACAGATAAAATAACAAATACAAACAATGAAATTAATCAGGTTACACAAGAAATTGAAGTAGCTACACAAGAAATTGAAACATTAAAAGCTGATATAGTTGCACTGCAAGAAAAAATCGATCAGCGTAATGAACTACTTGCTGAACGTGCTCGAGCTCTTCAGGCAAATGGTCAAGTTAGTTTTCTGGATGTATTGTTAGGTGCAAATAGTTTTGTAGATTTCATCGATCGTTACTCAGCCGTTAATACGTTAATGGATGCCGATCGTCAAATTATGAAAGAGCAAAAACAAGACCAGGATAAGCTCGAAGAACAAAAACTAACTTTAGAAAAAACAAAACAACAATTAGAATCCAAAAAAGCAGAGCTTGATAGTTTAAAAGCATCTCTTAATTCTCAAAAACAAGAGAAAGATAGCTTAATAGTTGAACTAGAAGCTCAGCAAAAGCAGATTGCTAGTGAAAAACAAGTTCTAGAAGAACAATATGAAGAAGCAGTAGAAATAAGCGACGAGATTAATGCACAAATTGCTGCTGAACAAAAAAGACTGCTAGAAATCGCTCGCCAGCAGGAAGAAGCTAGAAAAGCAGCAAATGCAGCAAATGGTGGGAATAGTTCAAATAGCGGTGGAGGTTCAGCTCCAGCCGTTTCAGCTGGAAATTGGACAAAGCCTGCAAATGGACGTTATACAAGTCCTTATGGGGCACGTATACATCCAATCACTGGACAATATAAATTCCATTACGGAATCGATATTGCAAATAGCACAGGTACTCCTGTTGTATCGGCAGCAGATGGAGTTGTCTCTTATGCAGGACGTCTTTCTACATTTGGAAATGTCGTAATGGTTACGCATTCGATTGAAGGTCAGATATTTACATCTGTCTATGCTCACTTGAATTCCATTAATGTAGGGGTTGGAACACAAGTATCAAAAGGTCAACAAATCGCAGGAATGGGGAACACAGGAGGATCTACAGGAACTCACTTACACTTTGAAATTCATGTTGGGACGTGGGTAAAACAAAGTGTTGGAAGCGTAAACCCACTTAATTACATTTCTTTATAGAAATTTAAATGCAGGCTAAGACGAATTTGTCACAATTAGCCTGCTTTTGTTATGTCTGATAGACCATTGAAGTTTTTTTAAAATCGTTATCTATGGTATTCTATTGAAGATATGAAAAGAGGGACAAGAATATAATAAGTATTAAGGAAATGAACTCAATCTCTCTAATAATTAAGTAATTTTTCTATCTTGGAGGGTGGAAAATGAAAAAGAAAGCCATTGGTCTAGGGGTAGTAATGGTACTTGTAGTCATTATGCTAGGGACTTATATAAAAGATCAAATAGAAGCAAGTGAAGCGATTTCTGAACAGGCAGTGTCCTATGAAATGAACTTGGATCAAGTAGAAGGATTGGAAAAAGGACAAATTGCACCAGACTTTACGTTGGAAACATTATCTGGAGAGCCCTTAACTCTTTCAGAATTAAAAGGAAAGAAAGTTATTCTCAACTTTTGGGCAAGCTGGTGTCCACCGTGTAAAAAAGAGATGCCTCATCTTCAAAAGTATTATCAAGAAGAGGCAAAGGAAGAGAATGCCGTAATTGTCGCTGTAAACCTTACACATACAGAAAGATCTTTGGATGAAATCAAAACCGTGCAACAATTTGTAGATAGTTATGAATTAAGCTTTCCAATTCCATTAATGAAAGAAAAGGGAGTGGATAGGCTTTATCAGATTATGACCATTCCTTCCACGTTTATGATTGACTCAACAGGTCGCATACAGCACCATATTGTCGGACCACTAGATCAAGAAGCCATACGAGATTATGTAAAAAGTTTAGATTAACGCGCCTTGAATTTCTTTTTAATAGAAGTTTCTTCTTTAAATGTAAGCATAAATGCTTAATTCTTTGAAGAATATGTTGCAAAATATAAAAATCGGCTTTTCCATGTGTTATCCCTTTTTGTTTTTTCATAGATTGAACGAGAGGGGGTAAACAATGAGGAAAAGTCGATTTTTTGTATTACTAGCTGCGATTTGCTTAATTATAGCTGGCTTTATATTTTGGCAAAACTCGAAGCAATCTGAGATAGGAGGTACGAATGTCAGCGATGTTGCTGTAATTGACCAAGCCTATTCTCTGATCAAAGAAAATTCTGTATATGGTACAGATGAGGCAGCTCTAATTGAAGGAGCAATTAGAGGAATGGCCGGTGCCCTTCAAGATCCATATAGTACATACTATACGGAAAAGGAAGCTGCCCTGCATAAGCAATCCTTAGCTGGACAACGCGTCGGAATTGGCATTGAAATCACGGAGAAAAATGGTAAATTTATCGTTGTTTCACCAGTGAAATCTTCTCCTGCTGAAAAAGCGGGAATTCGTCCGTATGACGAAATTGTACAAGTAGATGATGAACGACTTGATGGGAAAACAATGGGTGAATTGATGCAAATGATTCAAGGGGAAGCTGGTGAAAAAATTTCCCTTGTTTTATATCGACCAAGTACAGAACGTCATATTAAACTAAGTGTTGAGCGAGCAGAAATGAACAATAAAACGGTGGCATCAAAGGTGATGAATGTGGATGAAACAGAAATTGGCTATGTATCGATTTCCATGTTCGGAGAAAAGACCGCAGAAGAATGGGTTGAAGCAACAAAAAAATTAATCAGTGAAGATGTAGAAGGAATTATTGTGGACCTACGTGATAATCCAGGCGGTTATTTACATAGCGTAGCAGCTGTTGTAAGTAGTATTGAGAAGGATAATTCTGTTTTTGCTTATATGCAAAATGGAAAAGGTGCCATGGAGCCGTTAAAAACTTCAAAACTTGAAGTGGAAGATTTTTATCTAGAGAAAATGAAGAAATTCCCTATCATTGTTCTTCAAAACGAAGGTAGTGCATCTGCAAGTGAGGTCATGGCAGGGGCAGTTCAAAGCACGGAGCGCGCATTGATTGTAGGTTCTAAAAGCTTTGGTAAAGGGACTGTTCAAGAAACATGGGGGCTTAATAATGGTGGTGAATTAAAATTATCTACCAATAAATGGCTAACACCTGAAAGACAATGGATTCACGGAAAAGGAATCGAAGCAGATGTTGAAGTGGAACAACATCCTTTATTCTCACTTGAAATCGTTCCATTAACAGGGGAATTTGGTGAAGGAGATTTCAGTGAAGAGGTAGCTTATACTCAGAAGGTATTAGATGGGCTTGGCTATAATGTTACAAGAACAGATGGCTTCTATGATGAGAAAACGGCTGAGGCTGTTGTGCTTTATCGTAAGAAAAATGAACTGAAAGCTGGACGCCATATGGATGATGACTTCTTTGCAAGTATTCGGGAGCAGGTAATTGCGTACAAACAAAATGTAGAGAACGATACACAATTAAACATGGGGCTCAGTGTGATGATGAATCGCTTGAAAGGTGATATTTAACGAAGTTTAAGATTTTAAAGGTTAATATACATCCTTTCTCTATGAAACAAAGAAAAGTCTGCAAGAAAAATACAATTTTAGTCCAAAATAGTTAGATTCTATCTACGCAACTGAGAGCTCGTTTGATACAATGACATTAGTTATTTGTAAACGGGCGGTGGAAAAATGGTTACAGAAATATTAGTAGAGGTTGCTAGAGCATTTGGACGATTATTTATAAATCCAATCTTCTATTTAGCAATTATAATGGCTATCTATTTAGGCTATCGTCGTGTGAAGAGGGAAAGAAAATACTTTCATATTCGTATTTTATGGGGATGGTCTGAAGCGATTGGATTATTGAAAGAAGGGTTACTAATTGCATTATGTATTTCGATTCTTTCAATCGGTTTTGGATTAACATTACCAGTTCAGTTTTTATATGTTGCGACAATTAGTAGTTTTCTAGCATTGATTATTTACGTTTTTCATTTTCTTTCTCCCATTATACTGTTCACAGTAAGCTTAGTGGTACTCTTCTTATTTGACTATTTTGATGTATCCTTTAATTTAATGGGACTAAAGATGAATGGTGTGAATATGGATGAAGGCATTGCTGTAAGTGCAGCCGTTTTAGCAGGATTACTATTAGTTGCAGAAGGTATGTTAATTCGTAAATATGGTGCCAAGTATGCTTCACCAATTGTAGAAAACTCAAAAAGAGGACTAAAAGCAGTAGCCTTTTTGAGCAAAAAGATTTGGGTGCTGCCGATATTCTTTGTCGTTCCAGGAAATGTGATTGATAACTATTTCCCATGGTGGCCACAAATTTCATTCGCTTCCACCCAATTTTCCCTTGTCCTATTTCCAATGATTATAGGATTCCAACAGATGACTAGACATACGTTACCAGCCAATTTATATCCGAAACTGGGGCGTACGGTCATTCTTTTAGGGGAATTCGTTATAATTGGTGGACTTGTTGCTTACTTTGTGCCATTGGTAGGATTTGCTATGTTAGTCGTAGGTTTAGTCGCGCGAGTTGCAATATCCATTCGATATGCTATTCGTGAACAAAAGGATGTTTATGCAGTATCTGCGAAATCAAATGGTGTGATGATTGCAGGGGTGTTGCCTAATTCTCCGGCAGAAAAAATGGGCTTGGATGTTGGTGAAATCATTCGAAAAGTGAATGGTATTGAGGTTCATAGTGAACGACAATTATATGAAGCATTACAAATTAATGCTGCCCATTGTCGTTTGGAAGTCCTCAATCATCAGAACGAGGTTCGATTAACCCAGCACGTAGTCTATCATGGCGATCACCATCGAATCGGATTATTGGTCGCAGAGTAGTATTGTATTTAAAGTGAAAAAGAGCGAGGACTGTAAAAAGTCTTCGCTCTTTTGGACTTTAAGTTGGAAAATTCAACCCATTAAGTTAAGTACATATCACAAATTAATAATTTAAATGAATAGTCTCAAAATCGCCATGGTAATTACCCCAACAATCACTGTTTTTGATAAGCTCTTGGTCCAGATAGCGACAGCTAATGTCGGGATGAACGCTAGTAAGTTTAGCCAATCAAAAATGACGAAGTTTCCTTCTGCCTGAAAAAGTGATTCCAACACAAGGGCACTCAAAATACAGACTGGAATGTAGGCTAACCAACGTAATACGACATCAGGTAATTGTATGTTTCGTACTAATATAAAGGGAACTACTCGTGGAACCCATGTGACAAGTGCACAACCTAGCATTAATAAAATAATTGATAAAGAAATACTCATTTTTCTGTTGCCACTCCAATCGTAGCAACAATAATCGTTGCAATTAGAACTGCTAAGTGTCCCGGTAATAAATATAATAATGCATATAACAGAATAGCCATCAATGCGATTAGCTTTAAGTAATGCATGAGCTTATCTTTCCCGACATCACTTAAGTTAAGAACAAGCAATGCCCCGAACATCGCGATTAAGGCAAAGTCTAAACCCCAATTTTCAGCATTTGGCAACCACTTTCCAATCATTCCTCCAATTGTACAAGAAGCAATCCAAGTAAGATAAGCAGTTAGATTCAAACCATCCATCCAATTGCCGCCAAGCTGTTTTTCCTTCATAACCTTTGTAACAGCCACACCGAAAGTTTCATCAGTTAATAATGTGCCAAACCCAATATTACGTAATGGCGAATAGCGTGTTAAATGAGGTGCGACCGTTAGAGACATCAGAAAATGACGTAAATTTACAATGAAAATCGTGATAATAATAACAGAAACTGGAGCACCTGCCACATATAAACCACAAAAAATAAATTGTGCAGATCCCGCATAAACAAGTACAGATAAAAGAAAAATTTCAAGAACTGATAGATTGGAAGTAATGGCAATTACACCAAAAGCAATGCCGATACTAATATAGCCTAATAGTGTAGGAACACAGTCTTTAATCCCTTGAGAGAATGAGTCGTTTGTCATTGTTGACTCATTAATATTCAAGTGTGTACTCAATTTGTATTATTCCTTTCCAGAGTTAATCAACTCAATCGTTATCTATTAAAATATTAACATTAATAGACATATTCGTGTTAAGTAAACTAGTTTTACATTAAAAAATGAAACAAATCATCATTCTTTTCGTTATTAATAAGCGGATTGGCAAATTCACTTTAAATATCCATTCAACTATATTAAAATCATATAAAAAATATAGGAAAAATCATTTTAAAAAGTATTTTTTGGGGGAATAGAAAGATTAATAGTGTTAAAATATCATCAAAATAACGGTTTAACTTTGGATAATCTTGCAAAAGATAGTAACAATAAATCTACACACTTTATGCATTATTAATAAAAGTAAAGCATTTAAAAAATCAGCAAGATATTAAGTAGTATCATTCCATAAAATCGGGGTGGAACATGTGAACGATTTTTTTACAGTTGAAAATATTGAAACTTTGGCAGCGCATTATCGGACACTTGGACCGCTAATAGGTATTTTACTTCCATTTATAGAAGCTTTTCTTCCATTCCTTCCATTAGTTGTGATTGTAGTTGCTAATGCCAGCTCCTATGGATTATGGATAGGATTTTTACTGTCATGGATAGGTACTGTACTAGGTTCGTACTTAGTTTTCTTACTTACGCGGAAATTTGGTAGACATCCAAAACTTCAAGTTTTTATAGGAAAAGAAAAGGTCCAAAAATTGATCCGATGGGTGGATATGAGAGGGTTAAGCCCATTATTCATCTTACTTTGTTTTCCTTTCACGCCATCAGTCCTTGTTAATATTGTAGCTGGTTTGTCAAATATTAAGAAGAAATATTATTTAATTGTCATTATGGCTGGTAAATTCATCATGATTGCAAGTATGAGTGTGCTAGGCTACGACTTAAAAGCACTTTTAACAGATCCAGTAAAGTTAATCTTAGCAGGTGTAGGAATCTTCCTATTATGGATTGTCGGTAAAGGAATCGAAAAGCATTTAAATAAAAAAGTTGAAAAAGACTTAAAAGCTGTAGCCAATAAAAAAAAGATGAAAATGTCTGTTAAAAAAGAGCGATTGTTATAAATCGCTCTTTTTTAAATGAGATATCAGTAATCTTAACAAAAAGTATTATAATAGAATGATATTTTAGATTTTCATTTTCCTGATCAATACTCCAATTAGAAAAAGATATTATAAAAACGAACGTACATTCTGTTATAATGGAATATAATATATGCAATAGAAAGAGGGGGGAACGTCATGTCTTTACGAGTGATCAGTGGACGAGCTGGTACTGGAAAGTCTACATTAATACACAAAGAAATCGTAAAAGAATTAAAGGAACGACCTTTAGGCTCTCAAATTTACTTAATCGTTCCTGACCAAATGTCATACCAAGCAGAGCACATGTTAACCAATCAATATGATATAAAAGGAATTATTCGAGCACAGGTTATGACGTTTAAGCGTTTAGCATGGTATATCCTGCAAGAAACAGGAGGAATTGCGAAGGAACAAATCGACAAAATTGGTTATCGAATGCTCATTCGACGTTTACTTGCCGAGAATAAGGAGCAGTTTACTTTATTCCGTCAATCTGCAGATAAACGTGGATTTACTAAAGAAATTGAACAGCTTATTAAAGAGTTTAGCCAATATAACATTGATAGCGAGACATTAAATGAGGTAATTAAACAATTAGAAGAAACGTCGGCTCCTAATACACTTATAGCAAAAACAAAGGATTTGCAGTTGATTTTGACAAAATTAGAAGAGGTCCTGGGAGATAGCTTCGTTGATAGTGAAGGTTTTTATCCAATACTCCTTGAACAGCTGCATAATTCAGAAAAAATTAGAGAGGCACACATTTATATAGATGGTTTTACAGCTTTTACTGTTCGAGAGTTTGAGATCGTCAAACAGTTAATGTCTTTAGCGAAAAGAGTGACCGTAGTATTGCCGTTTGAGGATCCTAACGATAAGTATGATGACCAAGCTGTCTTTTATCGACCTGCCGTAATGTTCGATAAATTACTTCAAGAAGCATACAAAAATCAACTTGAAGTTGAACCTCGTATTCATTTAGAAGATAAATATCGCTTTCAAAATCAGGATTTACAGCATGTTGAAGAGCAATTCCATCAAGCAGTCGCCGTTCCAATTCAATCAGAAGGATTTGTTCAAATCATTGAAGGGGCAAACAGAAGGGCGGAGATTCATGGGATTGCCCGGGAAATATGTCGAATTGTCCAAGAAGAAGGAATGCGTTATCGAGATATTGGAATTATGTATCGTCAAGCAGAGATCTATGATCCGTTAGTACAAACTATATTTGCACAATATAATATTCCTTTCTTCACAAATGAAAAAGAGACTATGCTACATCATCCATTAATCGAATTCAGTCGCTCGATTTTAGAAGTAGCTTCTTCTAATTGGCAGTACGAGCCAGTATTTAGAAGTGTTAAAACGGATTTGTTCTTTCCATTAAACAGTGACTTGAAAGTAATGCGAGAGAAGGCTGACCTTTTCGAAAACTTTGTTATTGCTCAGGGGATATATGGCTATCGATGGTTTGAGGATTCCAGATGGTTTTATAAAAAATATCGCGGCCTAGAGTTTTATTCCAAAAGACAAACGGATGAAGAAATTCAAATGCAGCAACTGATAGATGAAATGAGAGAAATCATCAAGGCTCCTTTAGAAAGACTACAGGAACAGCTAAAGAAAGCTGAAACAGGTCGGGAGATCGCGATGGCACTTTATAGCTGCATAGATGAACTGAAAGTCTATGAAAAATTGCAGGCTTTAAAAAATACTGAATTGAGTGAGCACGACCTTCATGGCGCCAGTGAACATGATCAAGCTTGGAATCGGTGGGTCAATGTATTAGAGCAATTTGCCCTTCTATTTGGGAATCAGAAGCTAACACTTGAAGAAGCAGCCCAAATATTAGACGAAGGATTTGATACGCTGCAATTTTCCAAAATCCCACCTTCAGTTGATGAAGTAACTGTCTCGACAGTAGAATTTTCTCGTTTTGACAATAAAAGGACCGTGTTTGTAATAGGTGTGAATGATGGCGTATATCCGATGCGTATGGACTATGAGGGATTGATTACGGATATTGAGCGAGGTTGGTTTGCAGAAGTAGAGACCGAGTTATCACCAACTTCAAAACATCGTCTTTTACAGGAAGCATTTTTAATATATCGTGCATTTTCTTCTCCTACCGATAGACTTTATGTCACTTATTCAAGCTCTGATGAAGAAAGTAAAGCATTACTGCCATCGTTATATATAAATCGATTGCATAAGCTGTTCGAAATAGGGGGAGTTAAAACTTTACCCCATAAGCGTGTTCTTAATGACCCGATTGAGGAATTGGAATCAAAAAATACACTTTCTTACTTACAGCATCCAAGAACATCCCTTGCCTATTTAATGATGCAATTACGTCAGGCAGAGTACTCACAACAACTAGCACCCGAATGGCTGGCATTAAAGACGTTTTATGAACAGAATGCAAACTGGAAGTATGTACTTCAAGCTGTCATGCGACCTTTGGAGAAGAAAAATGTTGCCGAAAAACTTTCGCCTGAAGTTACCGAAAGCCTTTATGGTACAGAGTTAACCTCAAGTGTGTCACGTATAGAAAAATTTTATCGCTGTCCGTTCTCCCATTTCACAACGTATGGATTGAGATTAGAAGAACGAGCAGTTTATCGACTTGAAAATTTCGCGATGGGTGATTTGTTCCATGAGGCTTTAAAATGGATAACGCTTGAAACAGAGCGTTTAAACCTCCAATGGAATCGTCTAACCAAAGTACAATGCAGCCAGCTTGCTCGTCAGGCGGTAGAGCAGATTGTACCTGTATTTTCCCATCAAATTTTACTAAGCAGTGCACGCTACCGTTATATTCAACGAAAATTAATTCGAATTGTTGAAAGAACAATGATGGCACTATCACAGCATGCTAAAACCTCTTTCTTTAAACCAGTTGCTATTGAAGCGGCATTTGGTCCTAATGAGAAGCTACCGCCTTTAGAAATTGACTTATCGGGTGGAAGAAAAATGCGAATTCAAGGCCGAATTGACCGAATAGATCGTGCCAAAATTGGCGAAAAATCCTATTTGCGTGTCATTGACTACAAATCATCCAGTCGCGATTTAGATTTGAATGAGGTCTACCATGGGATTTCACTACAGTTATTAACGTATTTAGATGTAGCTGTTGAAAATTCTGAGCTTTGGTTCGATGGCGATGTGGACCCTGCTGGAGTACTTTATGTTCATGTGCATAATCCAATTTTAAAAATGGAACAGGAAGTAGATGAAATCTCACTTGAATTAGAACGCATGAAAAAGTATCGGATGAAGGGTCTTCTTACAGAAAATGCGGAATCATTAATTGCAATGGACGAAGATTTGGAACTGGGCGGTAGCTCAAAAATAGTTCCAGTCTATTTAAAGAAAGATGGAACAGCCTCCCCTTCATTATCACGTGTTGTTCAACCAAGTGATATGGGCCAAATTAAACAATATGTAAGACACAAACATAAGGTGGCTGGCGATGGCATTTTAAGTGGCGAGACAGGAATTCAGCCTTATCGCCTAAAGGGGCGCACAGCTTGTGATTACTGTAGCTTTAAATCGGTTTGTCAATTTGATCCGACTGATCACGAGCAGCTATATCATCAACTTCCTGCAGATAAGCCGACTAATATTGTTTCGAAAATAAGAGAGGAGTTGAAAAACGATGGGACTATCAATTCCTGAAAAACAACCTGACGTAACCTGGACGGATGAACAATGGAAAGCGATTTGGGCTACTGGACAGGATACCCTTGTTTCAGCAGCTGCTGGTTCAGGTAAAACTGCAGTGCTCATTAATCGAATGATTGAAAAAGTAATTTCCAGTGATAATCCGATTGATGTGGATGAGCTGCTAGTTGTAACCTTTACAAACGCATCAGCAGCAGAAATGCGTCATCGTATGGCAGAGGCTTTAGAAAAAGAAATTGCCAAAGACCCTCGTAATCAGCATCTGCGTAGACAGCTTAGCTTAGTAAATAAAGCACAAATATCTACCTTGCACTCATTTTGTTTAGCTATAGTTCGCCAATATGCCTATCTAATCGAAATAGATCCAGGATTTCGAATTGCGAATGAAGGAGAATCAGCATTACTTCGCGATGATGTCTTAGCGCAATGTTTGGAAGAAGCCTATGATCAAGAAGATGAAGCAAAAGTAAATGCGGTTTATCGATTAGTGGATAGTTTTACATCTGACCGTGATGACCAGGCTATCGAAACATTGATCAATAAATTGTATGACACGTCACGAGTTCATCCTGAACCAACAAAATGGTTACATTCATTATCTTTGCAATATAACTTACCGGAAAATATGACGATCGATGAGCTTCCTTTTATTGAACCGTTAAAAAATTCCATTAAATTTAGTCTAGAAGAAGCACTGGCCCATATCGAAGAAATGCGTCAATATTCTTTAAAACCGGATGGACCAGCCCCTTACGGAGAAACAGCAAAGTTGGATACAGCGCTAATTGAGGAAGCAAGACGTATTATTACCCATAGAACTTGGCAGGAAGCTTATGATTTTTTCACTACGTTAAAATGGCCAGGAATTGCTAGAATTCCAAAGGATAGCTGTGATCCCGAACTGAAGGAAATGGGGCAGAAGAAAAGAGAACAAGCCAAAAAGATTGTAAATCAACTAAAAGAATCATTCTTTCAACGTAAACCACACCGGTTGTTAGAGGAAATGCGGTTGATGGCACCGATTATCGAAACTTTAGTCGAGTTAACGGAAAGCTTTAGTGAGAAATTTAAAGAAGCCAAGCTACAAAGAGGATTAGTTGATTTTTCGGATTTAGAGCATTATGCTTTAGAAATTTTAACAGTCGAGGAGGATGGGAAACTACAACCATCCCCGGTTGCATTGGATTTCAAAGAAAAATTCAAAGAAGTGTTAGTCGATGAATACCAGGATACAAACATGCTGCAGGAGACGATTTTACAGCTTGTCAAAAGTGGCAGCGAAATCGATGGAAACTTATTTATGGTGGGCGACGTTAAACAATCAATTTACCGTTTCCGTCTGGCCGAGCCAATGCTCTTTTTAAATAAGTACAATTTGTTTGAACAAGACCCAATTTCAAATGGCTTAAAAATTGACTTAAATGCAAACTTCCGTAGTCGGAAAGAGGTTTTACACGGGACAAATTATGTGTTTGAGCAAATAATGGGTGAGACAGTAGGGGAAATCCATTATGATGAAAAGGCTGGTCTTAAGCCGGGTGCTCCATATAATGAAGCGGACATGCCAATTGAATTAGCAATTATATACGAAGAAGACCCCGATGATGCTATTGAAGAATCAACGGAAGAAACGGCAGCAGATTTTCAAATGGAAGAGGAAATTCTTAAGTCTCAGGCAGAGGCACGTTTTATTATTAAACGTATCCGTGAATTAATGGATAGTGGAGCCACGGTTTATGATGCCAAACAAAAAGACCCAGCAAAACGCGTTCGTCCTATGCAATATAGTGATATTGTGATTTTAATGCGTTCCATGACTTGGTCCAATGATTTAGTGGAAGAATTTAAGTCCGCGGGAATTCCTTTATATGCAGAATCCTCAAAGGGATACTTTGAAGCACTTGAAGTCATGGTAATGTTGAATGTACTAAAGATTGTTGATAATCCATACCAGGACATTCCTTTAGCTTCAGTATTAAGAGCGCCTTTTATCGGCTGTACAGAAAACGAATTGGCTAAAATTCGTTTGGTTAATCGTAAAGCACCCTATTATGATGCTGTAAAACAATTTGTTGAAGAAGAGCAATCTGGTCTAAATACGGATACGGCTGTGAAACTTCAAAGGTTTCTAACCCAGCTTGAAACGTGGAGAAATTCAGCACGGAGAGGTTCTTTATCCGATTTAATATGGAAGATTTATCTAGACACGAACTATTATGAAATGGTTGGTGCTATGACAAATGGGAAACAGCGACAAGCGAATTTAAGGACCCTGCATGATCGAGCCTTGATGTACGAGAAAACATCTTTCCGCGGACTTTTCCGTTTTTTACGCTTTATCGATCGTATGCGTTCTCGTGGAGATGATTTAGGGGTGGCTAAGTCCATTGGAGAAAAGGATGATGTAGTGCGTCTTGTCACAATTCATTCATCGAAAGGACTTGAATATCCTGTTGTGTTTTTAGCTGGGTTAGGGCGAAGTTTCAATCAAATGGACTTTAATAATGCCTATTTGTTTGACCAACAATTTGGATTAGCAGTAAAGGCGATTGATCCAGACGATCGTATCATGTACACGTCACTGCCATTTCTTGCGATGAAAGAAAAGAAGATACTCGAGTTAAAGGCAGAAGAAATGCGTATATTGTATGTGGCAATGACAAGGGCGAAGGAGCGATTAATCCTGGTAGGTACTGTGAAGGATTGGGAGAAAGTCAGTTCAAAGTGGTGTGAGATTCAACACCTTCCAACGGATGCCATGCTGCCAGAATATCTACGTGCACGTGCAAAGAATTACTTGGATTGGGTTGGACCAGCAGTTGCCAGACATGAAAGTTTTAAAGCATTTAGTAATGAAGAGTATAAGCCGATAGACGACGCATCCAAATGGGTTATTTCACCTATTTCGAATACTTTCTTTATGAATGCATTATATTCACAGGATGAAGGTGAATTGGAAGAGCCGGGAGTACAAGAGGTTGATGAAGTATTGCTAAGTAAATTACAGAAGCAATATACTACGCCATATGCTCATTTAAGCTCTGTAACCAAAAAATCAAAAACCAGTGTTTCTGAGATTAAACGAATCGAAAGCTTACAACGTGAGGAAGAACCCGAGACACAAATAATGCAAACGAAAACTGTTTCCGCTAAGAAAAGGCCGCTGTTTTTACAGGAGAAAAAATTATCAGCAACAGAAATTGGTACTGTTGTACATACTGTGATGCAGCATGTACCAAAAGTAGGGTTTACTAAGCTTGACGAAGTTGTCGCTTACTTGAAAGTGCTGGTTGAAAGAAAACTGCTAACTGAAGAGGAGATACAAGTTGTAAATCCTGAGAAGGTTTATAAATTCTTTTTAAGTAATATTGGACAGCGTTTTACTGGTGCAAAACAATTGTATCGGGAAATTCCATTTACTTTAAGCATTGAAGATGAAGAGGGAGATTCACAAATCATTCAGGGGATATTAGACTGTTTATTCCAAGATGAAGAAGGCAAATGGGTTTTGCTCGATTATAAAACAGATAAAATTTTACCTGCTTTCACAGAAGAACCTTCTTTAACAAATGAAATGAAAAAACGCTATGGTGTTCAATTAAGAATATATACTGAGGCAATTGAAACGATCCTGCAAGTAAAAGTCGATGAGAAAGTGTTGTATTTATATAATGCAGAGAAAGAAATCAGACTAGATTAACTTCTACTTGTATTGGTTTTTTATAATATCTTCTGACACTAGGTCTGATCCGAAAGCGCTTGTCACGTAAGGCGGGCAAGCAAGAGTTCCCCCCGTTTAGAATAAATCATGAGCGGACGAGGGAGACAACCTAAGCAGTATACGAGTTTTTGTCCACAGTTTAGGCCTATTAATTTTAACAAAATTAATAGGCTTTTTTTCAACCGTACGTTGGGTAATCATGTAAAATAGCCTTAACAGGTTATTATTCTTTCTATAGAAAAGGAGAACGATTGTGAATTTTCAACCTACGACTTTAAATGAGAGGGTCGATTCTCTCGATATTTTGCGCGGATTTAGTTTATTGGGAATTCTACTGGTAAACATGTTCGCCTTTTATTTACCGATGCCCCATATTGATCTAGGTAACTGGTTTACAGAAGCGAAGGATATTATATGGCATCAAACATTGGATATTTACGTGCAGAGCAGCTTCTATCCATTATTTTCGATGCTGTTTGGCTATGGGTTAGCGATGCAATTTATGAAGGCTGAACGAACAGGTATAAGCTTTTATAAATTTGCCCCAAAACGTTTAGTAATTTTGCTAATAATTGGTTTGATGCACGCGTTTTTCATTTGGTGGGGAGATATTTTAACGATGTATGCCTTTTGTGGTTTTTTTCTAATTCTATTCCTCCGTTTCGGTAGTGGCTGGTTATTAACTTTTGGATTTGTAATCAATGGCATCATGCAGCTATTTTTCATAGGCATTTTTGCATTATCAGGAATGGCGAATATGGAGATTGAAGAGCAGGCAGTTGATATAACAATGATTAACAATGCAATTTCCGCCTATGGGATTGGTAGCTGGACAGATGCTTTTCTGCAAAGATTGGATGATTTGTCGCTGCAAATGGGAATTGCTATGTGGATTTCTTCCTTGTTGACAATTCTTCCATATATGCTGATTGGTGCAGCTTTCGCAAAATGGCGTTTAATTGAAAGAGGAAAAGAGCTAAAAGGATTTTGGATTACATTGACAGTTATTTGTTTAGCGTTAGGTCTTTTTATTAAAAGTACGCCTTTCTTATTTACTCGTACTTATTTATTAGATTATTTAAAGGTTTATGTAGGTGGGCCAATTCTTTCAATTGGATATATTGGGGTTGTTGTTTGCCTATGCATGATTCCTGTAATACCAAAGCTTCTTAAGCCTCTTGCTAAGGCTGGACGGATGTCACTTACACTTTACCTTATGCAATCTATTATTTGTACACTAATATTCTATAATTTTGGATTTGGCTTGTATGGAGAAGTGGATGTACAGATGGGAACATTGATTGCAATTGGAATTTTTGTAATCCAAGTCATCATTGCAGAGCTTTGGTTTATAAAGTTCAAACAAGGACCAATAGAGCTATTAGTTAAGAAATTAACGTATAGATGAACCATTAAGAGAGTGGATGTTAGTTTTTAGCAATCAGAATTGCTTGGTAGTGGACGTTAACCAAATGTTAAAAATTTCCTATCGGAAAAGTGAGCAATTTCAGAAAATTTGATGTATGATGATACTAATCTAGCATTCTTTTGATTAGTTTGAAAATACGAGGAATGTGAAGACTACAAAGGAAAAAAGAAGGAGCCTTTATTTATGAAGATTTTATCGTTCAAATTAAATGGAGAAGTGAAATTCGGGCCGAAAGTGAAAAAAGAGGAAGCAGTTTGGGATGTTCTAGCTATACAAGAAGAGCTTAAAATTCTCCCTTCTTTTCCAACACAGATTATTGATGGAATTGCATTAGGTTTTGACTTTGTTGAACAAATTCGTAAATTAGTTGAAGCAGCAAATAATACTGTTGAGGCTGAAAAATATAAACTTTCATTTTCAGAAATTGAGTGGCTTTCGCCTATTCCAAGAACGCCAAAGAATATTTTATGTATTGGTAAAAACTATAATGAGCATGCGAAAGAAATGGGGGCACAGGCTGCTCCGTTAGATTTGGTGGTATTTACAAAATCACCAACATCTATTGCTGCTGATGGACAACAATTACCAATTCACGAAGGGAAAACAAGTTCACTTGATTACGAAGGTGAACTTGCTATAGTAATAGGAAAGAAAGGGAAAGATATTCCAAAAAACCTTGCCTTTGACTACATTTTCGGCTATACAATTGCAAATGATATTACAGCACGCGACTTACAAGAACGCCATATCCAGTATTTCTTAGGAAAAAGCTTGGAAGGTACATGTCCGCTTGGGCCATATATCGTTTCAAAAGATGAAATTACTGATCCTCAGAATTTAACAGTTGTTACAAAAGTAAATGGGGAAGTTCGTCAGAATGGTACAACAAACGATATGGTATTCTCTTTAGAAGAGTTAGTTTCAACTCTATCTCAATATGTAACGCTGGAGCCTGGTGATGTAATTTTAACTGGTACTCCTGCTGGGGTTGGTAAAGGAATGAATCCACCAACCTTCTTAAAAGTAGGAGATGAAGTAAAAGTTTCCATCCAAGGAATTGGAACACTTTCAAATCGATTTGTATCACAACCATAAATGTCTAGTAAATAGCCCTCTAAAATCTAAAAAAATAGTAAAGATTTGTACAATAAAGTAAATAAATACTATTATATTTGAACACACAAACATCCCTATGGTAGGATAATGCTGACAAAGAAAAATAAGGTGGGAACAAAATGGACTTTCTAACAAGCTCAACACACTTACACATTACCACTTGGGTAGTTGCTTTATTACTATTTTTCGTGGCAGCATTTACTTCAAAATCTAAAGGGATTCACATGGCATTACGTTTGTTCTATATCCTAGTCATTATTACTGGTGGTGCATTATTCATTGAAGCAATGGATTATGGACAAGGGATGCTATACGGCATTAAATTCCTTCTAGGGATTTTAGTTATCGGTATGATGGAAATGGTTTTAGTCCGTCAAGCTAAAAACAAGCCAACTACAATGTTTTGGGCACTATTTGCTATTTCTCTATTTGCAGTATTATTTATGGGCTTCAAATTACAAATGGGCTTCAATTTCTTAGCTTAATAAATCGAGAATCGCAGGGTACTTTTGTACTTTGCGATTTTTTAATTGAAACAAAAAATCTTATGACCAATTCCTGAGTAGGACTAATAATTTCAAGTAGCAAGTAGACTTTGACACGTTCACGGTTTTGTCGCATTTATCAATTGTATTTCCTGTTTTCCTAGTAAATGATAGCAGAAGGTCAATTTTTTTTGGTAAAATGGCGAAGGTATGTCTTAACTTCATTCATTTTTGATGAGAGTGATGAAGTTACCGCCTGGTGCTTGGGACGTAAAATAGCGAGGGCCATTTGATAGGAGAGGGATAATTTGAAGTTAAAAAAATGGATTAGCGCCACAGTGGCGTCAGCTTTATTCGCTACAACATTTTCTTTCACGACAGTTGCGAAAGCGCAAGAAACAAAAACGATTGCAGACGAAACAATATATGATTTATTAGTAGACCGTTATTTTAACGCTACTTCAGAAAACGATTACAATGCAAACCCAAAAGATAACACTCAATTTGCAGGTGGGGACTTTAGAGGTTTAATTGATAAATTTTCCTTAATAACAGATATGGGCTATAGTATTGTCTCAATTGGCTCAGTTTTCAAAACGGAAAAATATGACGGCTCCATGGTAACCAGCTATCGTGAGATTGAACCGCATTTCGGTACAGCAGACGAACTGAAAGAAGTAATCAATACTTTTTCTAAAAGTAATGTAAAAGTTATGATTGATTTCCCTTTAACCAATGTAAGTGAAAATCATGAATGGGCACAAGATCCAGCAAAAGCCGAATGGATTGCAGGTACTTCAGAAGGCAAGGTGCAATGGGATTTGCAAAATGAGGAAGTTCAGCAAGCTTTGCTAGACGCGGTAGTAGATTTTGTCTCAACGTATGATGTTGGAGGCGTTCGACTTACAAACTTGTCTAACGCAGATACAGAATTTGTAAATGAATTGATTGCAGCTATTAAAGATGGTAATGAAGGGTTCTATGTCATTTCGAACGAGGAAAGCGATGCGAATTTTGATGCAAAGTATTTTTCGGAAACTACTGAATCTTTCCGTAATGTATATAAAAATGTAGACCAAGATTCATCTAATCTTTTAACGAATATTGAACCATATGTAAAAGGGGAACAAGCACCTGCTCAGCTAATGCTTGATAATTTATTGACAGACCGTTTCACGTTAACTGTTGAAGCTTATCCTCCAACGAGAACGCGAATGGGGATTGTCGCTACCTTACTATTACCAGGTGTTCCTGTAACGCAATATGGAACTGAACTGATTATGAATGGTAAAGCAGGAGCGGAAGCACATCAGCTTTATAATTTTAAAACGGATGAAGAGATGATTGACCTTATTGGAGATGTTCAAACATTACGTTCCCAATCTGAAACTCTAAGAAATGGTGAATTTAAGCTACTTAAAAATGAAAATGGCTACTTAGCATTCGAGCGTTACTCTGATAAGGAAAGATGGATTGTTGTCATCAATAATACTGGGAAAACAAATAGAATTGATATATCAGAAGAAGATCTAGGACCAGATAAAGAGCTTCATGCTTTGTTGGACAGTGACACGATTCGAGTGAACAAGGATGGTAATTACCCTATTATTCTAGATCGGGAAATTGTTGAGATTTTCCAGGTGAAAGAAGAACGAGGTATCAACAAAGGCTATTTAGCAGCATTAGCGATTGTCTATATTTTATTTATCGCCTTTATAGTAGCCATTATTAAACGCGGTAAAAGAAGAAGAGCAGAACAATAATAGAGAAAAAAGGTAAAATTACTTCTGTAATTTTACCTTTTTTTACTTTGTAAAATTATTATGTTGAAAAAATTTCGATTCATTTTTTGTTCAGAAATGGGCCATTACTCATGATTTAGGTTCAATTTTTAGTTATTTCTGAAAAATAAAACTAAATTTTATTGACTTCATTTGTTACAGGAATATATAATTTATTGCAAGAATACAAAAAAATTAAGAATATTAGTAGTTATTTAATAATTTGGAGATATTGCATAATTTGAAAATTTGTAAAATTCAAATTAAAACCATCACGATTACTAGAAAGGAGAGTTAATTTGAAAGGAAATGAACTTTTAAAGATTAATAACTTACATACTGGATTTCGTATTAAAGATACATTTTACGATGCAGTGGACGGCGTTTCATTAACAGTAAAGAAAAATGAAATACTTGCAATCGTAGGTGAATCAGGGTGTGGCAAGAGTACACTTGCAACATCTGTTATGGGTCTTTACGACCAGAATAAAACGCGCGTACAAGGCGAAATATTATTCGATAATAAAAACCTGGCAGCTCTTTCAGAAGAGGAAATGAACGACATTCGAGGTTTTCAAATTAGTATGATTTTCCAAGATCCTCTCTCAGCATTAAATCCGCTTATGCGTATTGGAGAGCAAATTGAAGAAGGTCTAAACTATCATACTACGCTAAATAAGACGGAGAGAGATAATAGAGTACTAGAATTATTGCAGCAAGTAGGGATTCGCAATCCAGAACGTGTAGCTCGGCAGTTCCCGCACCAATTATCAGGTGGTATGAGACAAAGGGTTATTATTGCAATAGCAATTGCTTGTAAACCTCAAATCATCATTGCGGATGAGCCAACTACAGCATTGGATGTAACGATTCAAGCTCAGATTCTAGATTTATTGATCGATTTACAGGCTGAAACAGAAGCGGGTATTATACTAATTACCCATGACCTAGGGGTAGTTGCAGAAGTTGCAGACCGTGTAGCAGTTATGTATGCAGGAGAAATTATTGAAGAAGCAACGGTAGAAGAATTGTTTGAAAATCCTAAGCATCCTTATACTCGTTCTTTGTTTAACTCAATACCTCAGATGAATTCACAATCAGAGCGATTAAATGTAATTGAAGGTATTGTTCCTTCATTAATGAACCTTCCACGGTCTGGCTGTCGCTTCTCTACTCGTATTCCATGGATACCAGCAGAAGCCCATGAGGAAAATCCAGCACTTCATGAAATTTCACCAGGACATTTTGTCCGCTGTACATGTTGGAAAGAGTTTAATTTCAAAACGGATAAAGGGGGCGGGACACATGAGCTTTATGCAAATAAATGATTTAAAAGTTCACTATCCTGTTCGCGGCGGATTCTTCAATACTGTTATAGACCAAGTACTTGCAGTTGATGGTATTACTATGGAATTTGAAAGAGGAAAGGCATATGGATTAGTTGGGGAATCTGGCTGTGGAAAATCCACAACAGGGAAAGCTCTAATTGGTCTAGAGAAGATTACGAATGGCAGTATCATTTACGAAGGTGAAGACGTAACAAACAGAAGAAGAAGTCGGAAATCTTCTTTTAATCGTGATGTTCAAATGATATTCCAAGATGCTCATTCAAGCTTGAATCCTCGTAAACGAGTAAAGGATATTATTGCAGAACCAATTCGTAATTTCCTTAGCCTTACGCCAAAAGAAGAAGAGAGAAAAATTAGTGAATTGCTTGAGATTGTTGGGATGCCTGAAGATGCGAAGTTTAAGTATCCTCATGAATTCTCTGGAGGACAAAAACAACGTCTAGGGATTGCACGTGCAATCGCAACAAATCCTAAACTAATTATTGCAGACGAACCCGTTTCGGCACTTGACTTATCTGTTCAAGCCCAAGTATTGAACTTTATGAAGGATATTCAAAATGAATTTGGACTCAGCTATTTATTTATATCCCACGATTTGGGTGTTGTTAAACATATGTGTGACCATATTTCCATAATGTATAAAGGTAGATTTGTAGAAACGGGTACAAAAGATGATATTTATACAAACCCACAGCATATCTACACAAAACGTTTACTTTCTGCAATACCAGAAGTTTCACCAGTTGGAAGAGAAAATCGAAAACGTGAACGAATCCGCGTAGAACAAAATTATCAAGCAGAACATAAGAATTATTTTGATGAAAATGAACGAGTATTTGATTTATTACAAGTCTCAAACTCTCATTATGTAGCGGCTACTTCACAAGTGAAGGGGGTCTTGTAGTATGTGGAAAACAATTGTAAGAAGAGTTCTAATCATGATTCCACAATTATTCGTATTGAGTATTATCATCTTTATCTTAGCGAAAAATATGCCTGGTGATCCATTTACTGGTTTAATTACACCTCAAACCGACCCAGCTCGTATTGCAGAATTAACTGAAAAAGCAGGATTAAATGATCCAGTACATGTTCAGTATTTGAGATGGATGGGAAATGCCTTCCAAGGTGATTTTGGTCTTAGTTATACGTTCAAAAGGGATGTTGCAGCCCTAATTGGTGAACGGGCACTGAATACGTTCTGGCTATCATTATTGAGTGTGCTTTTACTTTATTTAATCGCTATACCATTAGGCATATTAGCAGGAAGATATCAAAACTCTCGTTTAGATAAAACGATTGTACTGTATAGTTTTGTTACATATGCAATCCCTACATTTGTCTTAGGTTTGATTTTCTTATTCTTGTTTGGCTACAAATTGGAATGGTTCCCTACAAGTGGTAGTGTAGATGTTAAATACGATTCCGGAACTTTCGGTTATTTCTGGAACAAGTTCTATCATATTATTCTACCATCTATTACGTACGCTATCTTGGGAACAACAGGTATTATTCAATATCTGCGTTCTGAAATAATTGATGCCAAGGCAATGGATTATGTACGTACTGCTCGAAGTAAAGGGATTCCGATGAGAAAAGTGTATTCAAAACATATTTTCCGTAATTCTTTACTTCCGATTGCAGCGTTTTTAGGATTTACAATTACAGGATTATTAGGTGGATCCATCTTTATTGAAACAATTTTTGGTTATCCTGGGATGGGGCAATTATTCGTAAGTTCTATCTTATCCCGTGACTATTCTGTCATTACAGCATTAGTTATGTTATTTGGATTCTTAGCTCTTTTAGGAAGTCTATTATCCGACATTATTATGAGTATTGTTGACCCTCGCATAAGGATTGAATAGACAAAACTAAAAAAGTGAAGGAGGATCCAGAATGGCAAAGAAAAATCAAAAAACAATGAATACTAATTATGTAAACTCTCCTCCTACTGGAATGCAGGTAGTTTTTCGAGAGTTTATGAAAGATAGATTAGCTATGTTCTCATTAATCGCGATTGTGCTTGTGATTATAGGTATCTTTATGTGGGCATGGCTGGGTATTGATCAACAACAATTACTTCGTGTTAGCTTAAGAGATAAATTTGCAGCACCTGGCGAGAAATTTTTACTTGGAGCAGACCAAGGTGGTAAGGATATCATTGGTCAAATTATTATCGGAGCTAGAAACTCTATGACAATCGCTATTGCTATTACGCTTATCACAGGAGTATTTGGTGTAGCAGTAGGTTTAATATGCGGTTACTTTGGTGGATGGATTGATAATCTGTTTATGAGGATTATTGACTTTTTCATTACAATTCCACAATTAATGTTAATCATCGTATTTATTACAGTAGTACCAAAATATACTGTTGGAGCATTCGTTTTAATTATGAGTCTCTTCCTATGGACTGGTACGGCAAGGCTTATCCGTTCTAAGGCACTATCGGAGAGCAGACGCGATTATGTACAGGCTTCAAAAACCCTTGGTACAAGTGATTTTGTTATTATTGTCCGAGAAGTATTACCAAATTTAAGTTCAATCATAATTGTTGAAATGACATTAAACTTTGCAGGGAATGTTGGAATTGAAACAGGTTTATCTTATTTAGGGTTTGGGTTACCACTTTCAGTACCATCTCTAGGAACCCTAGTAGCTAGTGCCAATAATCCACTTGTATTGCAACAGTATTGGTGGGTTTGGTTACCTGCAGCATTATTTATTCTTTTAATGATGTTAGGAATCAACTATGTTGGTCAAGCATTAAGAAGGGCAGCAGATTCTCGTCAACGATTAGGATAAATATTGATTATATTTTTAGTTTTTGATATCTGAATATTTTATGTTTTTAAATTACTGCGATGCAACAGGGGTACCACCATATTTACAAAATTATAAGTAAATATGTTTTATTATAAATAAATCTCATAGGTACAAAAATGAAAAAAGGGAGGAAAAGCAATGAAGAAAACTAAGTGGTTATTATTTGCAGCACTTTTCTCATTATTACTAGTTTTAGCAGCTTGTAATGATAGTGAGGAAGGTGGAACAACAACAGAAGAACCAGCAGACACAACAACAGAAGAAACTGAAGGAACAGAAACTGCAACTGAAACTTCAGATAAACTATTTGAAGTTGCTGTAACAAATGATGGGGAAGCAATCGAAGGGGGAACTCTTCAAGTTGCAATGGTTAAAGATGAGCCTTTCCAAGGGATTTTCAACTGGGAACTTTATGAAGATGCTTATGATTCTGAATTAATGGCATGGGTTTCTAACTCACTTTTCGATGTTGATGGAAACTTCATGATTACTGATGAAGGGATCGCATCTTTAGAGGTTGACCAAGAAAATAACAAAGCAACTGTTAAACTACGTGAAGGTGTAAAATGGTCTGACGGTGAACCGTTAACTGTTGAAGACGTAATTTTACCTTACCATATTATTGGCCACAAAGATTATACTGGTGTTCGTTACGATTCTCAATTCCAAAATATTATTGGTGCTGAAGAGTATCATGCAGGTACTGCTGATACAATTTCAGGTCTTAAACAAATTGATGATTTAACTTTAGAAATTAGCTTTAAACAATTATCTCCATCAATTTTCTATGGTGGTGACGGTCTATGGACTTACGCAGCTCCAGCTCATCAAATTGCTGATATTCCAGTAGGTGAATTAGTTGAAGCTGATGCAGTTCGTAAAAATCCTGTAACATTAGGGCCTTTCAAAATCGATAAAATCGTACCAGGTGAATCTGTATCTTACGTGAAAAACGAAAACTACTGGGAAGGTGAACCAAAACTTGACGGAGTTGTCGTGAAAGTGGTTCCATCAAGCTCAATTTCGGTAGCAATCGGTTCAGGTGATTATGATATCGTTCAAAGCTTTAATGCAACAAAAATGGCAGAAATTAAAGACTTTGACAACATTACAGTTTTAGGTCGTCCAGAGCTTTACTACTCTTACGTTGGATTCAAAGTAGGTAAATTTGATACTGAAGCAGGAAAAGTAGTAACAGATATGGAAAATTCAAAAATGGGTAACCAACAATTACGTCAAGCTATGGGTTATGCATTAGATATCGAACAAGTATCTGAAGTATTCTACGAAAACTTACGTGAGCGTGCGAATTCTTTAATTCCACCAGTATTTGAATCATTCTATGATGGTGAATTAGAAGGATACACTTATGATCCAGAAAAAGCTATTGCTTTATTAGAAGAAGCAGGCTATAAGGATGTAGACGGAGACGGATTACGTGAAGATCCAAACGGTGAAAAATTAGAAATTAAATTAGCTGCAATGGCAAGTGATGCGACTCAAGAAGAGATTATCTCATTCTACCTACAAAACTGGGCTGATGTAGGTTTAAATGTTACATTATCGACTGGCCGTTTAATCGAATTCAACGCATTCTATGATATGGTTGAAGCTGACGACCCTGAAATCGATATCTTCATGGGTGCTTGGGGAACTGGTACTAACCCATCTCCATCAGGTTTATATGGAGAGGTAGATGCATTTAACTTCAGCCGTTATACTTCAGAAGAATTACAATCTGCTGTTACAGCGATCGATTCTCCTGAAGCATTTGACACTGAATTCCGTGCGAACCAGTTCAAAATCTTCCAACAACATATCGAGGAAGTTGCAACAACAATTCCAATGCAATTCCGTTATGAGATCTTCCCAGTTAACAAACGTGTGAAAAATTACAGTGTTGACTATGCAGAACCAACAGAATTACATGAAATTGAATTAGTTGCTGAAGAACCAGTAGCTAACTAATTACCAAAAGATGAATTCAGGAGCGTCAAAACTCCTTGGATTCATCTTTTTTAATGATTTCCTCCTTAATCTTAAATTTAACATTATAAAAAAACGAGCTGTTTCTTTAGGAAACAACTCGAAAAATCAATTAGTAGTCTTTATCTGTAAAGAAGATGGCTATCGTACCAGGGCCTGCATGAGCACCAATACTCGAGCCGATCATTGTGATTTTGAAGGATTTGGGTTGCAGCTTCTCTTCGATTAACGTTTGTACTTCTTTAGCAAACTCTAAATCATCCCCATGGCTAATTCCCACAGTTTTATTCGAGAATTCACCACCACGCTCTGCCATTAGTTCAATTATCCGATTAATCGCTTTTTTACGACCTCGAATTTTTTCGAGAGGAATAAGCTTACCATCTTCTACATGTAGAATCGGTTTAATACTTAAAAGACCACCGATAAATGCACTCGATTTTGAAAGTCTTCCCCCGGCAGCTAAGTAGTTTAAGTTCTCAACTGTAAACAGGTGAGTCATGTGTTCTGCCATGTACGTAATTTTTTGAGTAATCTCATCAAATGATAGACCTTGGTCGCGTAAACGAACAGCTTCTACCACTAGCAATCCATGGCCTAATGAAGCACACTTGGAATCAATGATTTTTAATTTTAAATTTGGGTAATTTTCGCGTACCTGAGAGGCAATCATTACCGCAGTGTTATATGTACCCGATAAATTTGAGGAGAAGGCGATATAAATCCCTTCTTCATCATTTTTTGCCAGGGTTTCAAATTGATTTAAGAAAGCCTCAGGCGACACTTGAGAAGTTTTTGGAACCGCACCTTCTCTCATTGCATCGTATACAACCTTTGGGTCAATATCCAAGATATCATTGTATTCTTGATTATTTAAATCCACTCGAAGTGTAAAGAGTTCTACATTATTTTCAGTAAAAAACTCTTTTGGTAAATCGCTGCCGCTATCTGCAAAAATTTTCATATACATACCTCCTTTGAACGTTTTTATGTGAACTGCAAGCTTGTATTGATTTTGTGAATTAAAGGAAATAGAATATTTCCAAACTTATCTATACTTACAATTTTAGTCTTTCTATTAGGAATTTGGCAATGCCATCTTCGTTATTACTTAAAGTAATTTCATTGGCAATATTTTTTAAATCATCAATTCCATTTGACATGGCAACGCCAAGACCTGCGTATTCAAGCATTTCTAAATCATTATCCTCATCACCAAATGCAATAATGCGGTCTCGTGGGATATTTAAGTCTTTCGCAATATGAGAAATTCCCACTGCTTTATTTAACCCTTTTCGTACAATTTCAATAATATGGAATGGTGCACCCCAACGGCGATGATCGATTAACTCCGCATGTACGCTTGCTAAGTGGTCACGAATAATCGGAACATTAGCTTCATCTGCATGAATGAGTAAGCTTGTAGGATCTTCGTTTAAGCTACCTCGCAAGTTACCGATTGTCACTCGAGGATCTCCCATATTAAAAATGTCCATCATGCGATTATCCTCATTATGAATAAATACATCGTCCATCACTTCTGCAATCAAATTTTCATATTGATATTTATCGACTGAGTCCACAACATCATGAACGACACTTATATCAATTGGAGAATGGAGCGTTTTCCATCCTGCATTTTTAGGGTGGTGAACAAGTGCACCATTAAAGTTTACTATTGGAGTAGTTAGCAATAGTTCATTATAATACAGCTGGCTCGCACGGAATGGGCGACCAGTGGCAATCATCACTTGATGGCCTGCTTCCTTTGCTTTGAATAAAGTTTCCTTTGTTTTGTCAGATATTTTTTTCTCATCCGTTAATAAAGTACCATCTAAATCTAACACAATTAAATGTTGTTTCATGAAGGAATTCTCCTTTCTTTCTCTTTTAAATTTTATCCTTCTGGATATATTTAGTCAAAAATTGATAATCTGCATCCTATTTTTAGCATAAATTTTCCACCAATGATATGATTATTAAGAATAGTTTTTTCTATATTGACGAAAATATTAGCTTTAGAAAAACTATTTAGTAAATAAAATAGTTTTTACAATATGGTTTAGAGGTGAAAGAAAATGTATGTTCAAGATGATATGTGGAAAGGAATCCCTTTATTACATGTTTATGATGATTCAATGAATGAACAGACGCCTGTTGTAATTTTTCTTCATGGCTTTCAAAGTGCAAAGGAGCATAACTTACACTACGCTTATCAATTAGTACAAAATGGCGTTCGTGTCATAATGCCTGATGCCTATTTACACGGTGTCCGTGATGAACAGCTTTCTGAGGTTAAAATGAATATTCACTTTTGGGAGATTGTCATGAAATCCATCCATGAAGTAAATACCATATATGAGGAACTAAAGATTCGAGGATTTGGAGATTCTAAAATCGGGATAGCTGGTTCATCCATGGGCGGGATCGTTACTGCAGGATGTTTAAATTCATATGATTGGATAAGTACTGCGGCAATATGTATGGGTGCTCCGGGGTATGTTGAGTTAGCTAATTATCAGTTGGAACAATTCGGAAAAATGGGAGTTAAATTACCGTTTGATGAAAAACAAAAAGAAGCAATTTTAAATCAATTGTCAGAATATGATATAACAAAGAATCTGAACCGCTTCAAACAAAGACCAGTGATATTTTGGCATGGACATAAAGATGTGACTGTACCATTCAAAAATACATATCATTTTTATACGCAATTACGTTCACACTATGAACAATCACCTGAGAAATTAAAATTTGTTGAATCCAAAAGCTCAGGACATAAAGTACCGCGTAGTGGTGTGCTTGCAGTCACTTCGTTTCTTTCACAACATTTGGCATAAATAATTTCATTTGCTATGATAGAGTTAACACTATAGAGAAGGGGGAAATAAAGAAATGGCAATCAGTGAAGACATGAAAGAAAGCATGTTGGGTGCTTTAGAAAACGTAATTGATCCTGAGCTTGGTATCGATATTGTCAACTTAGGTTTAGTATATGAAGTAGATTTAGATGAAGAAGGGTTAGCGACTGTCACAATGACGCTAACATCTATGGGGTGCCCACTTGGTCCAGTTATCGTTGACCAAGTAAACACTGCCTTAGGTGAGTTACCTGAAGTTAAGAAAGTTGATGTCAATATTGTTTGGCAGCCAGCATGGTCAAAAGACATGATGTCACGGTACGCAAAAATGGCATTAGGAATCAGATAAAGTGCAAATGAGCAACTCCAAATAGAGTTGCTCATTTTTTTATGCTCATTTTACAAGGAGGTTGGGCAATTAGGTAACACAGCCTACAATGCAAACGACACCTTAACATTGATTGCTAATGGAAAATTTAAATGATTATCTTGCATAAATCAGGGGAATTAAAGAAATACCAGATTTAGTTATTAAAAACTTAAAAATTAGGAGGTTTCTTTAACATGAAAGCTGTTACTTTCCAGGGTACTAAGGATATGCAGGTAAAAGAGGTAGCCGATCCAAAAATTGAAAAAAGTGACGATATTATTATTCGTGTGACGTCTACAGCCATATGTGGCTCTGATCTTCACATCTATCAAGGTGCACTTCCTGCATCAAAAGATTATGTAATTGGTCATGAACCAATGGGAATTGTTGAAGAAGTTGGCCCTACTGTAGAGAAAGTGAAAAAAGGAGATCGTGTAGTACTTCCATTTAATATTTCTTGTGGTCACTGCCATTATTGCCAACATGATATGGAAAGTCAATGTGACAACTCCAATCCAAATCCACATGTCGATACAGGTGGATATTTTGGATTTACTGAACGTTATGGAGGTTATCAAGGTGGACAAGCCGAATTACTACGTGTACCATATGGAAACTTTGTACCCTTTGTTATCCCGAAATCTGTAGAACTAGAAGATGAGTCGTTACTCTTTATGTCGGATGTTCTCCCAACAGCATACTGGAGTGTTGAAAGTGGAGGGGTAAAAAAGGGGGATACAGTGGTAGTATTAGGGTGTGGTCCAATCGGTTTAATGACCCAAAAATTTGCATGGATGAAAGGGGCAAAACGTGTCATTGCAGTTGATAATCTTCCTTATCGCTTAAATCATGCAAAAAAGATGAATAATGTTGAAATTATTAACTTCGATGATCACGAAGATACAGGTGAATATATTGCTGAAATCACAAAAGGCGGTGCAGATGTCGTAATCGATTGCGTAGGGATGGATGGGAAAAAGAATCCGCTTGAAGTAGTTGAGCAAAAATTAAAACTTTCAGGTGGTACAACTAGTGCAATTCGTATTGGCATGAAAGCAATTAAAAAGTTTGGAACTTTACAAATTACGGGTGTTTATGGCTCAATCTACAATCATTTCCCATTAGGTAATCTGTTTGAACGAAATATAACGGTTAAAATGGGGCAAGCTCCTGTAATTCACTACATGCCAATGTTATTCGAAATGATTAAAAAAGGTGAGATTGATCCAACTGAAATTATCACGCATAAACTTCCGCTTAATCGTGCTAGTGAAGCATATAAAACCTTTAATGACCACGAAGATGAGTGTATTAAAGTCATATTAAAGCCCTAAGAGTTTTAGGTTTCTTAATGGATAAAAAGGTACACAGCAGCTTTCCCTCTGTGTACCTTTTGAATTTTAGTCGCATTGTGAAAATTTTAATCGATTCGACAAATTGTTGCGGGGCAATTTTCGCAAGCAATTTCTTCCTTTAGATAATTTAAATCTAAAATTGTAATATAACCTTTTTCAAACGTAATGATGTTTAGCTTTTTCAGCTCATTTAGCATGCGATTAATCATTTCCCGACTTGTAGAGCACAGATTGGCAACTTCACTGTTTGTTAGATGAAGATTGATAAAAATATGATTGTTGTCTTCATTTATCGGCTCTCCATAAGTATTTGATAAACGAATTAAAGTAGAAAAGAGTGCTCCTCTTTTGCCATGAATAACTAGATCCCGAATTAAGCTTTGATTTTTTAAATTTTCATTCTGAATCCATTTTAAGTATTCAATCATTAGAGAAGGCTGTTCAGTTAGGATCATTTCCAAAGTATTTTTGTTAAGGATAATTATCTCTGAGTTAATAATAGCTTTTGCTGTATTTGAGTGGAATGTTGTCGGACCAAATAATGAACTTTCACCAATGATACTATTCTTTCCGCAAACTCGAAAAGTAAGTTCTTTACCGTGTTCAGTTTCCTTACTAATTTGAACGGATCCATTCTTAATTAAAAATAGATCTCCAGCACTTTCGCCCTCATGGAAAATATGATTTCCTTTTTCCACTTTCACCAGAAGACCGCCTTCCTCGAATAGTTGATAAATATCCATTGATAAGTTATCAGTTAATCCCATTCCTTCACATCCTTTATAAAGCCAATCTTTAACTTCATTTATAAAAAGTATTTTCAATATATGATATCACAAGAAACTAAAACTAAATGTAAACTTTTAGTGCCAATTTTTGCATTTCATGAGTAAACAGCTTATAATTGAATTAGTCAAAAAAGGTCAAATTAGTTTCCGGATATGCTCAAGTTTTGTTAAAATTCGAGTTTGAATCTGTAACAATAGATGTAATTGAAAAAAATTTTGAAAGGGTGTTCTAGAATGCAATTTCAACAACAAGACAATCGTAGTCCGTTAGAACAATTTGGTCGCAATTTAATTGAAGAAGTTAAGAATGGTAAGATGGATCCTGTCATTGGTCGTGATGAAGAAATTCGAAATGTCATTCGAATCCTATCAAGAAAAACAAAGAACAATCCCATTCTAATAGGCGAACCAGGTGTTGGGAAAACGGCAATCGTCGAAGGACTTGCACAACGAATTGTTCGAAAAGATGTTCCGGAAGGGTTAAAAAATTGTATTTTATATGAACTAGATATGAGTGCTCTAATAGCAGGAGCAAGCTATCGAGGGCAATTTGAAGAACGTCTTAAAGGTGTACTAAAAGAAGTAAAGGACTCGGAAGGTCAAATCATCTTATTTATCGATGAAATCCATACCATTGTTGGTGCAGGTAAAACAGATGGTGCAATGGATGCTGGAAATATGCTAAAGCCGATGCTGGCGCGTGGGGAGCTGCATTGTATCGGAGCAACTACTTTAGATGAATATCGTATGTACATTGAAAAAGATCCTGCCCTTGAACGTAGATTCCAGCAGGTAGTTGTACGCGAGCCTTCTATTGAAGACACGGTTTCAATCTTGCGTGGGTTAAAGGAGCGTTTTGAATTACACCATGGTGTCCGAATCCATGACCGCGCAATTATTGCAGCAGCAGAGCTTTCAAACCGTTATATTACGGAGCGATTCTTGCCAGATAAGGCGATCGACTTAATAGATGAGGCATGTGCGATGATTCGAACTGAAATCGACTCAATGCCGCAAGAGCTAGATATTGTAACTCGTCGTGTGATGCAGCTTGAAATTGAAGAACAAGCCTTAACAAAAGAAAAAGATGAAGCAAGCAAAAAACGCTTAGATGCTTTACGCATTGAATTAGCAACATTAAAAGAATCTACAGACAAAATACGTAAACAATGGGAAGAAGAGAAACAGGCCCTGCAAATTATTCAAAAGAAACGTGAACAATTAGATGGCTACCGTCGAGATTTAGAGGATGCAGAAAGTAAATATGATTTAAATAAAGCAGCTGAACTTCGTCATGGTAAAATTCCCGAATTAGAAAAGGAATTATCAGCTTTAGAAGAAGCGTTGAAACTGGGTTCTGACACAAGAATTCTGCGCGAAGAAGTAACTGCGGATGAAATAGCTTCAATTATTTCTAGATGGACAGGTATCCCAGTAAAGAAGCTTGTGGAGGGAGAGAGAGAAAAGCTTTTACGTCTGAAAGATACTTTACATGAACGAGTTGTTGGCCAAGATATGGCGGTAAGACTTGTAACGGAAGCGGTGTGGCGTGCACGTTCAGGCATAAAAGATCCAAATAGACCAATCGGTTCGTTTATTTTCTTGGGTCCTACTGGTGTAGGGAAGACGGAACTTGCAAAAGCATTAGCCGCACAGTTATTCGATTCAGAGGATCATTTTATCCGCATTGATATGAGTGAATATATGGAAAAGCATAGCGTATCCCGACTAGTCGGAGCTCCTCCAGGATATGTTGGATATGAAGAGGGCGGTCAATTAACAGAAGCGGTTCGACGTACTCCATATTCAGTTGTTTTGTTAGACGAAATAGAAAAAGCACATCCTGATGTTGCAAATATATTGCTTCAAATTTTAGATGACGGTCGAATTACGGACAGTCAAGGTCGTCTAGTGAATTTTACGAACACAGTTGTCATAATGACGTCCAATATAGGTTCACATTATTTGCTTGAGACTAATCCAGAACAACAACAATCATTAGAGGATTTAGTCATGTCGGAATTGCGTGCACACTTTAAACCAGAGCTGCTGAATCGTGTTGATGACATTATTACGTTCCATGCATTAAGTAACGAACATTTCCATGCTATCGCTTGGAAATATGTAGGCCAATTGAAAGAGCGTGTAGCCGAACAAGAAATCGAGTTAAAGGTTCGTGAAGAGGTAGTAGATTGGATTGTAGAATACGGTATCGATCCTCAATTTGGTGCGAGACCTTTAAAACGATTTATTCAACGGAATGTTGAAACTGCTGTAGCGAAAGAGTTATTAAAAGGAGAAGTGCTTCCAGGTGAAGCATTACAGGTTACTATAGAGGATGGTCAGTTACACGTAATAAAATATGTGTAAATAATTAAAAAATGGGTAGCTCTAAAAAAGAGTTACCCATTCTATTTTTAAAAAATAAAAGCACTTCTATTTAGAAGTGCTAACATTCAATATTAGTGATGATCTGCTTCCGGTGTTGGTTCGTTTGGAATAATTGCACTAATAATAAAGATTAAAATTGTAACAATAACGCCAAGAATTAAACTAGTTGAAACAACAAAAGGTACAGCTAAAATTGAACTTACAACATAATTTAACATTAACATTAATAGTACAGACCAAATTAAAGTCATTACATATTGCATTCATTTCACCTCTATAAAACATTTTTAAATAGTATTCCAATTCTCATCTAATTTATCATAACATATACATTCATAAAAAAGAACTACAAACTTAAGAACAAATGGTGAATAAAAGGTTGAGGTATTTTTTTTTATGAGCTATAATTATGACCAAGTACTAAATGTTAGTAGTAAAACGGGGGGATTAAAATGAACGCAGGGATCATTGGATTAGGGAAATACGTTCCAGAGAAGGTTGTAACAAACTTTGATTTAGAAAAAACTTTAGATACAAATGATGAATGGATTCGCACAAGAACTGGTATACAAGAAAGAAGAATTGCAGGAGACGAAGAGAATACTTCTGATTTGGCATTAGCTGCCGCTAAAATTGCGATTGAAAATGCGAATATTACTGCAGATCAAATCGGTTTGATATTAGTTGCAACAGTAACTCCAGACAGAGGTTTTCCAAGTGTTGCATGTCAAATACAGGAAACATTGGGTGCTGTTAATGCGGCGGCAATGGATGTTTCTGCAGCATGCTCAGGATTTATTTATGCACTTGCTACAGCAAAGCAGTTTATTGAAAGTAAAAGCTATAAATATGTCTTAGTAGTAGGTGTTGAAAAACTATCTAAAATCACTGATTGGAATGATCGTAATACAGCAGTATTGTTCGGGGATGGTGCATGTGCGGCGGTAATTAGCGAGGTAAGTGAGGGAAGAGGTATTTTATCATTTGAATTAGGTGCAGATGGAACTGGTGGTAAGCATCTATTCTTAAATGATGAAAATACAATTTCAATGAACGGAAGAGAAGTCTTCAAATTTGCTGTTAGACAAATGGGTGAATCAGCAGTTTCAGTGATTGATAAAGCTGGACTATCTAAAGAAGACGTCGATTTACTTATTCCACATCAAGCAAATATTCGTATTATGGAAGCTTCTCGTGAAAGACTAGAATTACCTGAAGAAAAACTATCAAAGCATATTCATAAATATGGCAATACATCTTCTGCTTCTATCGGTCTTGCTTTGGCAGACGAATTAGAAGATGGTAAAATTAAAGATGATGATATTATTGTGTTAGTCGGTTTTGGTGGCGGCCTAACTTGGGGTGCAGCTGTCATTAAATGGGGAAAATAATATTAGTGAACGAGTAGTTTAATACCAAAGGGGGATTTAAGAACTATGAAAAGAAGAGTAGTTATTACAGGAATAGGAGCTGTTACTCCTCTAGGAAATACAATCGAAGAAACATGGGAAAATCTAATCGCCGGAAAATCTGGTGTTGGAGCTTTAACACGATTAGATACTGAAAAGTTCCCTGTTAAAATAGCAGCAGAAGTTAAGGATTTTGATATCGAGCAGTATGTTGAGAAAAAAGAAGCAAGAAAAATGGACCGTTTCACTCATTATGCATTAGCAGCTTCCATTATGGCCATGAAAGATTCTGGGTTAACAATTACGGAAGAAATTGCTCCGCGCGTAGGTGTTTGGATTGGTTCTGGTATTGGTGGGATGGAAACTTATGAAAACCAATATATCACTTTCCAAGAACGTGGTGTACGACGAGTTAGTCCATTCTTTGTACCAATGATGATTCCTAACATGGCATCTGGTCAAGTATCAATCCATTTTGGAGCAAAAGGAATTAACTCGTGTTCGGTAACTGCTTGTGCATCAGGCACGAACTCTATTGGTGATGCATTTAAAGTCATTCAGCGTGGAGATGCGGATGCAATGATTACGGGTGGGGCAGAAGCGCCAATCGTAAATATGGCAGTAGCTGGATTCTGTTCAAGTACTGCACTTTCACTAAATCCAGATGCCGAAAATGCTTCACGTCCTTTCGATGCAAACCGAGATGGATTTGTCATCGGTGAGGGAGCTGGTATTTTGGTATTAGAAGAATACGAATTTGCTAAAGCTCGTGGTGCCAAAATCTATGCTGAAGTTGTGGGCTATGGATCAACAGGCGATGCGCATCATATTACAGCTCCTGCTCCAGAAGGTGAAGGTGCTGCAAGAGCCATTCTTCAAGCTTTAGAAGATGGTGAAGTAAATCCTTCAGAAGTCGGCTACATTAATGCACATGGTACAAGTACGCCATATAATGATTTATTTGAAACAAAAGCTGTAAAAACTGTTTTTGGCGAGCATGCATATAATTTAGCAATGAGCTCGACAAAATCAATGACTGGCCATTTGCTAGGTGCTGCTGGTGGAGTAGAAGCCATCTTTACTGCATTAGCGTTAAAAGAGGGCATTCTGCCGCCAACAATTAACCTGACAACACCAGATCCAGAATGTGATTTAGATTATGTTCCAAATACTGCACGTAATCAGTATGTCGAATATGCGATGAGTAACTCACTGGGCTTTGGTGGACATAATGCAAGTATCGTATTAAAAAAGGTTGATTAAATAGATAAAATCGGTTTTTAATGGGAATGTCGGAGCTTGGCGAGCACCTTCCGCTTTTCTAATAATGTCGATAAGTTAAATGCCTTTAGCGAAAAGCTAAAGGCATTTTTGTGTTGGTAAATGAATATTTAGTTAATATAAGGATGGTGGACATGTTTCGATTTATGCTGTTTTTATTTTGCTATGGTATTTGCGTGATGTCGGTAGGTAATTTACTTCTGTATTTAAATTATCGCACACTAGGCTATTCCTGGTCCGCAGTTTGGGCTTTTATAATGGGGACTCATGAACTTTATCTAGCGGCTGTGTCAATTATTGTTCTGTTTATCTTGATTTTCGACCTAATCCCATCGCGTTTTCCATTCTTGTAATCGTTTTGGAAGCAATGGCATTCGCTTTTTCTGCACCCTCGTTTAGAATCTTATCTAATTCATCAGAATCGATTAATTCGTTGAATCGTTGTTGGATTGGTGCTAAATGCTCGATTAAGCTTGTTGCAACACCTTCTTTAAAGGCACCATAACCTAATCCATCATATTTTTGGACTAGTGATGGAATCTCAATTCCAGTAACTGCAGATTCAATTGTTAATAGGTTAGAAACGCCTGGTTTATTTACCTCATCAAACGCTACATAACCATCTGAATCCGTAACAGCGGATTTGATTTTCTTTTCGATTTGTTTCGGTGTATCTAGGAAACGAATTGTTGCTTTTGTATTTGGATCAGACTTACTCATTTTCTTTGTAGGTTCTTGTAATGATTTAATACGTGCCCCTGCTTTTGGCAATTGAATTTCTGGAACAACAAATACATCACCAAAACGTTTATTAAAACGTTCAGCTAGGTCACGTGTTAACTCTATATGCTGTTTTTGGTCATCTCCAACCGGTACGATATTTGTATTATATAAAAGAATATCTCCAGCCATTAATGGAGGATATGTTAACAAACCAGCAGCTACCGATTCTTTACCCTCTGATTTATCCTTGTATTGTGTCATGCGCTCTAGTTCCCCAATTGTTGCTACACATTGCAGCATCCAACCTGCTTGAGCATGGGCAGGAACCTCTGATTGAATAAATAAAGTTGCTTTGTTAGGATCAATTCCTGTCGCTAAATAAGTAGCGGCTAACGTACGGATATTTGAGCGCAATTCTTTTGGATCCTGTGGAACCGTTATCGCATGCTGGTCTACGATACAATAAATAGCGTTCCCTTCCTCTTGAAGTGATGGGAATTGCATAAAAGCGCCGATATAGTTCCCTAAAGTAATAACGCCTGTTGGTTGAACACCTGAAAAAATGGTTTTCATTGTGGTAAATCCTCCTAAACTTAGTAATAAAAATAAAAAAAAACATCATATGCCCCAAATACGCTATGCGTATTGGGACGAATGATGTTGAATCCGCGGTACCACCCAGTTTGTCAAAAAAATGACCACTTAGACTTCATAACGTGAAGTTAGACGTGCTTTACTACTTAATTCATAAAGCCACTCAAAAGTCCATTCCATATGCTCCGTCTTCTGTTTACACCAACCACAGACTCTCTATGCACGGGAGGCAAATGTACTAATCTTTATCATCGTTTTTTTAATTAGTTAAAAATGATTTACGATCGTAAAGTTGTTTACATTTAATTATATAAAAAATCATATACAAAATTAGTTTCAAAAGCAAATTATATTTTCTTTTCATTTTTGGAATGAAATAGTGTAGGTTTGGGTAATAATTGTATCGGGAAAGATAATTATTTTCTTTTCGAGAAAACATTGTAAATTGAACATGCAATTAACAGAAATTTGTGATTTCTTCTCGATTAATGTCGACTAATTGAGAATTAGCTAGTTTGAAAATTAAAATGTTTACTTTAAGCAACTAAAGGGAATATTAGTCGTGTACTATAACAATGTTATGAATAATACGTTTAAACGAGAAGAAAAAGGTATAATTAATATTGCTTTAACTATCTTTTTTAGATGTATGCTATATCCAAAAAGCTAAGATTAATGTATAATTAAGACATTGATTTATTTAAACTAATTCTAAATTAATAAAAACTTGATAATAGATAACTCGATTCCATACGGAAAGGAAGTGTAATAATGATTGTAACATTATTTACATCACCAAGTTGTACATCATGCAGAAAAGCCAAAGCATGGTTAGAAGAGCATGAGATTGCTTATAGAGAGCGAAATATTTTCTCTGAACCTTTAACAATCAGTGAAATAAAAGAAATACTAAGAATGACAGAAGATGGAACCGATGAAATAATCTCAACGCGTTCTAAAATATTCCAAAAATTAAATGTCGATGTAGAAAGTTTGCCACTTCAACAATTATATGAGTTAATTCAAGAATACCCAGGCTTACTTCGCCGCCCAATAATTTTAGACGAAAAGCGCTTACAAGTTGGGTATAATGAGGATGAAATTCGACGCTTCTTACCAAGAAAGGTTCGAGCATTCCAATTACTTGAAGCACAAAAAATGGTTAATTAATCATTTCTAGGAATATTCTTGCGAGTATATCGATAAAATCCATTATCACTGGATTTTATCGTTTTTTCTTTTTAAATGTATTTTAAAAGCACACGCTTAGTTTTTTGTCAGTAAATCAAAAAGATTATCCAAGTTTTTATTCAGTGTATTCATTACATATTTTTAGTATATGAGGGAGAAATTCACGCTTTATTTTTCTAAAATCTGAATGCGTTATACTTGATTTCAAATGCTTAGTCATCTACAATTTCAATATTCAAATTATTTTATTTTGCAGTGTTTTTTTCTTTTCATTTCATATAGGTAATCATACAATAGAATTATAGAATAAAGCATAGTTATATAGAAAAATGGTTTTGTTCTGTAGTAAGTTGTTATGAATACCGTGTTTTGAATTGGTTGGTTAAACTTTAGCAATCCAAAACATACTAAGAACGCTTTCTTTGTTTTTCAACGAATGACTGTGAAGGGAGTTGAAGTCTAATGGACATCGAACGCGTAAACGAAAATACAATAAAGCTCTTTATTACTTATCGTGATATTGAGGACCGCGGATATAGTCGCGAAGAAATCTGGTATAACAGAGCAAAAGGGGAAGAACTTTTCTGGGATATGATTGGCGAAATAAATACGGAAGATTACTTTGACCTTGATGGACCAATCTGGATTCATGTAAATGCTTCAGAACATGGTCTAGAAGTAATTGTTACTAGAGCTAATATAAATTCAGACGGGGAATCCAACTCTTTGCTATCCAGTTTCGAGGAGCATCGAGATGCTGCACATAAAAACTTAGATGACTCAATTTTTGATGCCTTTGATGATGACGAAATTAATCAGCTAGGTATCAATAATATATCTATTTATAAATTCAAGGACATTGACGAAATTATTCCTGTTGCTAATCGACTAGTATCATTTGGATTACAATCTTCATTATTTAAATTTGAAAAATACTACTACTTAGCAGTTGATTTCACAAATGTTGAGGAAAATCAGGAACGTCAGAATATCCGATCAATCATTAATGAATACCTTGTTGGTTCTAAACTGACGATTTACCGTCTACAAGAATATGGTGAAACAATTATGGAACAGGATTGCTTTGAGACAGTAATCCAGTATTTCGCATAACTCAGATGTAAGCAGGCTGTAAAATGAATCCTTCAACGGACGCCTAACTCTCTTTCAAAAGTCTTGAAATGGAGTTTAGCGCCCGTTAATGAATAAATCGAGGTGTCTTAATAAAAGACATCTCTTTTTTGTTTGAAAAGTTGAAATCAATATTTTGAGTATTATTGACAGAATTTATTGAAATTTAATCCTTTCCATTTTACAATAATCAAAAGGAGGTGTGCCGTGCTTGCAGCTTATACAGAGCAGAATGAGCTCTTTATATTAAATTCAAGCATGCCTCTAGCAACATTACATCTGCTTCGAAAGTCCAAGAAGTTTTACTGCCCCCTATGTAAACAACAGCTATTATTTAAAATTGGTTCCTTAAAAATTCCCCATTTTTCCCATTTTTCAAAAAGTCATTGTGATGATTTTTTTTCAGAGAGAGAATCTGAAACCCATCTGAAAGGAAAAGAACAATTATACAATCTATTTAAAGCGTTGAATTTGGATGCAAAGTTAGAGGCCTATATAACAACTATTCAACAAAGGCCAGATATCTTACTAAAAGATGATGATAATTCCATGTTTGCCATTGAATTTCAGTGCAGTTCTATATCAAAGGAAAGCTTAATTAGACGTAATACGGGGTATAGGGAGGAGAATATCTCACCAGTCTGGATTCCTAATACGCCAACTAATATAACAAGAAGTGGGATTCAAAAAATCTCACTTAGTAAAAATGTTCAACAATTTACATTGTGCTCTAAACACCTTCCTTATATTATGACGTACAACCCAACAGTGCGACAGTTTTTTTATATTTCTAATTTGATTTTTCTTCAAGGTAATAGTTTTTTATCAAAAGTACAAACCATTTCAGTAACACATCAACAATTTCCGTTTTATATCCCAAAACCCATAACCCCAAATGAGTTCAAACAATTTTTACTCATCTATAAACAAGTGAAACATAACTACGTACAAAAAAGAGTATTATTAAGTAGGAGCGGAGTTAACGATATATTTTTAAGAAGGGCCTATGAGCTACGTTTAAATTTGCTTTCTTTACCTTATTATATAGGTATCCCTCTTATAGGAAATGAGGAATTACAAGTATTTTCTGTAGACTGGCAATTAGCTTTATTTTACTTTGTTTACACGACAAAAATAGAACTAAGGCATATGAAAGGACAAACTATTTACTATTTCCTTAGATGGGCGAAATTACCTGAAACAAGTAGAGCTAAGGATGTTGTTTCAGAATATTGCAGGTTGTTAGAAGAGTTGTCAGTACAGCATTCCTATCAATCTATTCATGAGAAAAAGTTATTCGATGTATTATATAACCATTTTCTTGCAATATAGACTAAATATTGAGAAAATAAACGTGTTATTCGAATTTCGAAATAAATGGTATCGGAGGATATATGATGGCAAAAAAAGTATTAACTCGTGATGAAGTACCTGTTGAATTAACATGGAACTTAGAAGGAATCTTTCAATCTGATGAAGCATGGGAACAAGAATTCAAGGAAATTGAAAAATTAATTCCTGAGGCTGACAAGTATAAAGGCAAAGTGGCAGAAGGGGCTAAAAATCTATTTGATACACTGCAATTTAGCGACAAACTATCAGAACGCTTTGGTAAACTTTATGTATATAGCCATCTGAAGCACGATCAAGATACAACGAATGGCAAATATCAAGCAATGGAAAGTAGAGTACGTTCTTTAGGAGCGAAATTTTCAGCTGCATGGTCATTTGTTACACCTGAAATATTATCAATTGATGAAGAAACGATTCAGAATTATATTGACGAGTACAAGCCATTAAACTTATACAATCAAATGCTAACAGAATTAAATTTGGAACGTCCGCATGTTTTAACTGCTGAGAAAGAAGAATTGCTTGCACAGTTCTCAGAAGTTACTGGAGCTTCAGGTAATACATTTAGTGCTTTAAATAACGCGGACCTAGAATTCCCAACACTTAAAAATGACAAAGGGGAAGAAGTTCAGTTAACGCATGGCAACTATGTTACTTTCTTAGAAAGTGATAATCGTGAGGTGCGTGAAAGTGCATTTAAAGCTATGTACAAAACATATGGCCAATTTAAAAATACATTTGCTACTACATTAGCAGGGAATGTTAAAGCTCATAATGTAAGTGCTAGAATTCGTAAATATGATTCAGCTCGCAACAGTGCCATGAGTAATAACCATATCCCCGAAAAGGTGTACGATCAGCTGATTTCAACAATCCATGAATTTTTACCTGTTTTACATCGTTATGTAGCATTACGTAAAAAGGTACTAGGTGTAGACGAACTACACATGTATGATTTATTTACCCCGTTAGTTAAAGAAGTGAAATTTGAAATGCCTTACGAAAAAGCAAAAGAAATCATGGTGAAAAGCTTCGAACCGCTTGGAGAAGAATATCAGGCTATCGTACAAAAAGGCTTGGACAGCCGTTGGGTAGATGTACAAGAAAACAAAGGGAAACGAAGTGGTGCTTATTCATCAGGTACGTTTGGGACTAATCCATTTATCCTAATGAATTGGCAAAATAATTTAGATAATCTGTTTACCTTAGCACATGAATTTGGACATAGTATGCATAGTTACTTTACACGTCAAAATCAGCCGTATCCGTACGGAAGATATTCTATTTTCGTAGCTGAAGTTGCCTCTACTTGTAACGAAGAATTACTTTTCGATTATCTATTAAAAACAACTGAGGATCCTCAGCAAAAAATCTATTTATTAAATCACTGGTTAGATGGATTCCGTAGTACGGTATTCCGTCAAACAATGTTCGCTGAATTTGAGCATATTATCCATGAGCTGGATAGAAACGGTGAAGCAATTACAGCAGAGCGTTTAACTGAAATCTATTATGATCTAAATAAACAATACTTCGGGGCAGAAATAACAGTTGATGAGGAAATTGGTTTAGAATGGGCAAGAATCCCGCACTTCTATTACAATTACTATGTTTACCAATATGCAACTGGTCAAAGTGCAGCTACAGCTTTAAGTAAGCAAATTCTAGAAGAAGGCCAACCTGCTGTTGAACGCTATATCAACAATTTCTTAAAAGCAGGATGCTCTGACTTCCCAATCGAAGTCCTAAAAGCGGCTGGTGTTGATATGGAATCACCTGCACCAATTCAGGAAGCATGTAAAGTGTTCGAAGAAAAATTAAACGAGCTTGAATCTTTACTAATAAAATAAGCAAAAATCAGAATGTCCTACAGTGGTTTGAGTACTGTGGGGCGTTTTTTATGTGTCTTTATGAATCATTCATACATGAAGTTGACGGAAAAAAATCATATAGGGAAAGCGAATGTTAGTAGAATTAGAGATTAGAGTGGTCTCGTGGACAATAAAAGCTAGAAGGCGTAGTTAATAGTCCACGATGAAAAGTCTCGTGGACAATAAAAGCTAGAAGGCGTAGTTAATAGTCCGCGATAAGAGGTCTCGTGGACAATAAAAGCTAGAAGGCGTAGTTAATAGTCCACGATGAGAGGTCTCGTGGACAATAAAAGCTAGAAGGCGTAGTTAATAGTCCACGATGAGAAGTCTCATGTACAATCGAACCGGAAGAGTGTAATTAATAGTCCACGATGAGAGGTCTCGTGGATGATAGAAGCTAGAAAGCGTAGTTAATAGTCCACGAGAAGAAGTCTCGTGGACAATAAAAGCTAGAAAGCGTAGTTAATAGTCCGCGAAGAGAAGTCTCATGGACAATCGAACCGGAAGAGTGTAATTAATAGTCCACGATGAGAGGTCTCGTGGACAATAGAAGCTAGAAAGCGTAGTTAATAGTCCACGAGAAGAAGTCTCGTGGACAATAAAAGCTAGAAAGCGTAGTTAATAGTCCACGAAGAGAAATCTCGTGGACAATAGAAGCTAGAAAGCGTAGTTAATAGTCCACGAGAAGAAGTCTCGTGGACAATAAAAGCTAGAAAGCGTAGTTAATAGTCCGCGAAGAGAAATCTCATGGACAATAGAAGCTAGAAAGCGTAGTTAATAGTCCGCGAAGAGAAGTCTCATGGACAATCGAACCGGAAAGTGTAGTTAATAGTCCGTGAAGAGAAGTCTCATGGACAATCGAACCGGAAGAGTGTAGTTAATAGTCCACGAGAAATGATCTCATGGACAATGAATGAATTGCGACTAGTCCATGAGAATCGCCAATCTAGTCGCAAAAACCACGTAAACAAACCTAACTACTAGCTTCGAATTGTACAGCTATTAAACCCAATCACTCTAATCAGTTGTTATAAATGGAATAGTAATTTTGTATTCAATTCAATTCTAATTGTTTCACAATTTTAACTCTTTTAATATAAATCAGTTTCTTAAGTATGATTGGAAGTGCGAGTAACTAATATAGTTGTGAAAACGTTTACTATATGACGAATTTGTGAAACTATTTTCATAGTATTGCATACATTATTATTCCATGATAAAGTAAATACGTGAAATAAATCACATAACAAACATACACCCCTTTGTTTGAACGTGAACATTTCTCCCATCCCCTTTGTAAGAGGCGTCAGTCGATGACGCCTCTTTTTTAATGCAGCAAGGAAATATGACTTGATCCCTGAACATTGCCACCTCGTTTTGTTTCAAACTTGACACTTGTCTGAAATTCTCCCGCACAACGAATAAAATAAACAAAAAAAAGACAAAGGCCAAATTTGGCTTTGTCTATTAGAGTTATAATAGAGTAATAGCTTAAATAATATAAGTGCTGGTTAATTTAGCTTGCGGCGCCATAGGGTAATTTCGTCATTGTACAGGCGTTCGATTTTTTGTTGTAGCATACGTTTTTTTAATTCGCGTTCTGCTTCTTGAGTGGAGATTGAATAAATTGCAGCAACATCACTTGTTGTTAAAGTATGGAAACGTAAGAATAATTCTTCAAAAGTTGGAAGGGGATTGCAAATGATTTGTTCATTCATCATTTCTTGAAGTATTTGGACATACACTTCATAGGCATACATTCCGCTTACTTTTAACCCCTCGTCTTCAATGCATTCATTAAAGAAAACAATACTTGGGACTTCCTCAATTTCCATCTCGCGTGTGATGTGTAAATCACATTGAAATGCACGTGCAGCTTCCTTCGATCCGAAATCTGAAATAAATTCTTCGATATCAACGTTGGATTCCTTGGCAATTTCGATAAGAGCAGAATAGGAAGTGACTTCCTTTGTTTTTAGTAAAGCATGCTCTTGTAATTTTAATAAGAAGCGAGCTGCTGCACGTTTTCCCTGTAATTCTGCTGCTTTAATCGCAATGGAAGGGAGTGCTGGGTGCGTAATATCCAATTCAGCTCCCGAAATACAGCCTTTTGTACGGCGGCCTAATGTATTAAGAGAGGCAAGCTTTGTACTTAAAATATAGCGCCAAGTAAAATAATGATCATATTCTAATTGAAGCTTGCGCAACATCGTTTGCATATTTAAAGCGTTCTTACATAGTGGATCGATAAATATATATAATTCTATTGGTTTAATAGTAGATGTAGGGGCAGGTTTTGACAATAATTGAACATTATTCACTCTAACCCCTCCTCATCTTCATTTGGAGAATTAATCATATGATTCGCTGTTAAGACAAGTCGCTGGTAATAAACTTCGCGGAATTTCCCCTCAAGTCCAACCTCGTCCATTGCCTCTTTCATACATTCTAACCAAGCTTGAGCTCGATCAGGTGTAATTTTAAATGGAATATGACGAGCTCTTAGCATGGGATGACCATGTTCTTCAGTATATATATTAGGCCCACCTAAGTACTGGGTCTGAAATTGAATTTGTTTTCTTGTTGTTTCAGTAAAATCTTCTGGGAAAATAGATTTTAACTGTGGATGTCTCCCAACACGTTCATAAAAAGCGTGAAGGAGCTCAGAAAGTTTTTCAGCACCAATTTCCTCGTAAGGAATCGTGTATTTTCGATTCATAGGTGTACTCCTTTACTTCTTTAAGTATACGTTAGAATATCCAAGTAGTGTATACCGTATAGTCTATAACCACTGTTTAAAAATTATGTGATAAATACATTCTAACAACGTATTACCTTTTTCTCAAACAAATAGCATAGCCGAGTCGTAGGATCATCATGAAAATCATGTATGAGAAGTCTTGGAAAGCCGTTCAGAAAGTTAAGCATTGTAGTAATTAAGTACTTTATTAACATAGTTTTTTGTTTCATTAAATGGAGGGATACCACCATATTTTGAAACATTTCCTGGACCTGCATTATAGGCTGCTAATGCCAATTCGATATTTTGACCAAATTTATCAAGCATTTGGCTTAAATATTTTGTGCCACCCATTATATTTTGGACTGGATCTTTTGCATCGTTTACCCCAAGATATTTAGCAGTCCCTGGCATCAGCTGCATTAAACCTGTAGCACCAGCAGAGCTTTCTGCATTTTCATTATAGTTTGATTCTTGTTTGATAACTGCAGCTATTAGCTTCTGAGGTACACCGTATTTTTGGGAGGCTTGTTCGATAATATCACTATATGCATTTGCCCCTGCTAATACATTCGTAAATCCTGCAGAATTTAAATAATCTTTGTTTATATTATTTGAGAAGATATTCTCTTCGTTTTGTAGCAATTCATTGTAGTAGGAAGTTGGTAAATAGTTTGCTTCTCCATTAAAAGCAAAAGTTGATAAATAATTATTATCTACACTATTTGGAGAAGAAGTATTATTCATATTTGCGAAATACCCAAGTAAATTTTCAGACTCTGTTAATGAGGAGCTGGATGTGTTCATCATTTCTCCTAGTAACTGAGTGAAGATTGACTGGTCATTTGATACCGATTGAACGTTGGCATCTGAATTGCCAATTGATTGAATTGCTTGGAGCTCTAACAACGTTTTCATTGAGGATATATTCAATGCAATCAACCTTTCTCCTTTTTTAATGCATTCATAAAGCGCGCTATTTTTTTATCAGCTACTTGCTTGGGAATGGCATTTTCTTTTAAAAAGTCTTCAAAAATTTCTTTTCCGAGGGATTCCTCGTCTGTTTCATATTCTACCTCATAATCATCGCAGTTTAAATAGAAAGAATGGTCAAACACAATAGTACCACCTTTGTAAGATAATTCCACTCGATCTGTAGTTAAGGTTCCAAAGACACGCAACTCAGCAATTGGAATTTCTAATTGCAATAATTTTGCTTGGACACTTTCTGCAAAGAACCCTTTTCCTGAAAGCATTAGTTCGGCTTGTTCCTTGGATAGTTCGTCTGTTGTTTCAAGATGAATGTTCGCTGAAGTCCGTTCTTTCAAAGTACAGACAATTCGTTTTTTTGTTTCCCGGATTCTAAGACCGCTAAATAGTTTTTTTAAATGGAAATCCTTTGTATCAAAATAATGATTTCTTTGACGTACAATCATTTCTTCTGTTACATGGTATTTTTTTAATAAGTTTTCATATTGTTGTTTAGTTAAGACATTTTTGAATTCAATTTCTAATTCTTGTGCCATAGTTTTTCCTTTCTTAACATGTAATTTCCACATTCTCTTTCTCGAATTGCAAGTAGCTATGTTAAAATATGAAGAGAAAAGTGTAGAAGGGGATTACATAATGCGAAATATTTATTTTATTGAGAAATATCAATTCGTACATAATGAATTACATCTTAGTTTAAACGAAAATCAAAATAGAATTCAAATACAACCTGCAGGACAAGTTCTAACGGATTCAGATCATCTATCATTTATCTATCTTGTTGAAGAAGCGGGTGAATATAGCTATCTATACTTACCAGAAGACTTATGGCCAGCATTAGTGCGAGTTTTAAAATCTGATCAAAACCCTTATCTTATTTTAAATGAGCAAAAAATAGAACTTGAAAATTTTACTGAAGAATTGACTATGCTTCTTTTCAATATCGAAGGAAACGAAAATTACGGAAATACCTTTGTTGAAGCGGTAGAAACAGCCTTTACTGAAATTTTAAAAGAAGAAGCATAGAAAACAAAAGAAGTTAATTTTTTGTTTAAAAAGCTGAAAGTCTTGCATTTGGGAGGAGTCTTCGATGGGAACGTGGGGAGATTTTTTAAGTCCTTATATTCAGGCAGTTGATGAGTTGAAAATAAAATTTAAAGGGATGCGTTCACAGTTTGGTGCTTCGGGGACAACTTCTCCAATCGAATTTGTAACAGGACGTGTAAAACCTTTAGCAAGTATATATGATAAGACCCTTGAAAAAGGGATTCCATTTGAGCCTTCCATACAATTAGCTGTTGAATTACAGGATATTGCGGGTATACGTATTATGTGTCAATTTGTAGATGACATTTCAACAGTAGTGAATTTAATACGCCAAAGAAATGATTTGAAAGTCATTGAAGAGATAGATTACATTACCCATAGTAAGAAAAGTGGTTACCGCTCATATCACATGATTGTGGCTTATCCGGTAGAAACTATTCAAGGGAAAATAGAAGTATTAGCCGAGATTCAAATAAGAACGTTGGCAATGAATTTCTGGGCTTCCATTGAACATTCAATGAACTATAAGTATAAAGGGATATTTCCTGAAGAAATTAAATATCGATTACAAAATGCAGCTGAAGCAGCGTTTAAGTTAGATGAGGAAATGTCATCTATCAGAAGTGAGATACAAGAAGCGCAAGTGTATTTTAGTGAGTTTAAGGATTCAACGAACCCAAAAATTCGAATTCAATCGACTACAGAGGAAAAGGAGCGTGAGTAAGATTTGCGATTTTCAATTCAATCACGCAGAGATTCCCAATCAAATGAATTGATGGAGCTCGCAACGACATATTTAACAGATTTTGGACTGATATTAGATGAAGAAGAACCAGATATCGTCATCTCCATTGGTGGGGATGGAACGCTTCTGCATGCCTTTCATCGTCATGCACATCGTTTGGACAAAGTGGCATTTGTGGGCATACACACTGGACATCTTGGATTCTATGCGGACTGGAAGCCATCTGAATTAGAAAAATTAGTACTTTCTATAGCAAAAAATGAGTTTAATGTAGTGGAGTACCCATTGTTAGAAGTGCAAGTGCATTGCCACAGCTCAGAAACAACTAGATACTTGGCTTTAAACGAAGCGACAATTAAATCACCTGATGTAACTCTTGTAATGGATATCGAATTAAATGGCAATCAATTTGAGCGTTTTCGTGGAGATGGATTATGTGTTTCTACTCCATCTGGATCTACAGCCTATAACAAAGCGCTTGGTGGAGCAATCATTCATCCAACATTACAAGCGTTCCAAATTACAGAGATGGCCTCAATCAATAACAGAGTGTTTCGTACTGTTGGTTCATCCCTTGTACTACCGGCCCATCATAGCTGCACATTAAAGCCGGTAAAAGATCAGCAATTCACGATGACTATTGATCATAAGCACCTGTTGCAGAGTGATTTAAAATTTATCACCTTTAATGTAGCTAATGAGAAAGTGCGTTTCGCGCGTTTTCGTCCTTTTCCATTCTGGGAAAGAGTTCATGATTCATTTGTTTCGAATGACTAGTGAGGAGCTGGCATGGATAAAAGATTTAAACTACAATTTTACGCAGCAAACGACGGTGAGCTATTAAGAGACGCCATTGGCAAATTCGGTATTTCTAAAAGAGGGCTAACATCCATTAAGTATCGTGGTGGGGCAATTTTGGTAAATGAGGAGGAAAGAACGGTTCGACATGTACTAAAGAAGGGAGATGTCATAACGATTCTTTTTCCTCCTGAAGAATTGAGTGAAGGACTCATAGTTGAACATAAGGATTTACCTATTCTTTATGAGGATGAGTCATTTCTTATCCTTGATAAACCCCCTTTTATGAATACAATTCCATCCAGAGAGAACCCAACTGGAAGTTTGGCTAATTACATTGGCGGGTACTTTGAAAAACAAGGCATACATTCGACCGTACATATTGTAACTAGATTAGACCGAGATACCTCTGGTGTTGTCTGTATTGCTAAACATAGTCATATTCATCATCTAATGGGTCTACAACAAAAGAGAGGGTTGCTTAATAAGCAATATGAAGCAATTGTTCATGGTCATGTAACAGAAGACGACCAAGCAATTATTGCTCCTATCGGACGAAAAGATACCAGTATTATCGAGAGAGAAGTTCGACCAGATGGACAGTATTCTCATACGGATGTTACGGTCCTAAAAAGAGGCCACACGAAAGATATGCAGCCTATTACGCAAGTAAGACTTAAACTTCATACTGGAAGAACGCATCAAATTCGTGTACATATGGCACATATTGGTCACCCTCTCGTAGGAGATGAGTTATATGGAGGGAGTAGGGAGCTTTTTGATAGGCAAGCGCTCCATTGTGTATTACTTGAAATCATACACCCATTGACTAGTCAAAAGTTACAGTTTACCAGTGATGTTCTGGAACCAATGCGAAATTTGATAAATAACTAAATGTAAAGATGTTCGGTATATAAGCGAACATCTTTTGTTTTTGAATAATATAAACTTTATTATTTTATATAATAAAAGGTATCAATAGAGAGCTAAAATCATGAAGTTAGGTATTCTTTATTAATTTGAATTATTAAAATTTTGTGATGTATTAAAAATGGCTTTACGGCTGTGCATTTTCCACCTATTATTACTTTGAGAGGAGGGGACAAGTATGGTAGAACAACAAAATAACAAAAATGAAGAGCTATTCAATGAAGATGAATTACGTCAGTATTTACTTGATGAAAATATTGACCAATTCCGCGAGATCTTTTTAGAGCTTCATTCCTATGATCAGGCCCAATTTTATGAGAAGGTAGGACCTGATATACGAAAAACCATTTATCAATTCTTGTCTCCTCAAGAAATGGCGACAATCTTTGAAACAATTGAATTAGAAGATGAAGAATATGAACAATTCTTAAAAGAGATGGATACGTCGTATGGGGCTGAAATGCTTTCTTACATGTATACCGATGATGCAGTAGACGTTTTAAATGAGTTGGATGATGAGCAACGGGAAAGCTATCTTGAAATGATGGATAGCGAAACAGCTGAAGAAATTAATGAACTACTGGCATATGCAGAATATACTGCTGGGGCCATTATGACAACGGAGTATGTCTCAGTACTTGAAAATTCAACGGTACGTTCAGCTATGACCGTATTACGCAATGAGGCTCCGAACGCTGAAACGATTTATTACGTATTTGTGGTTGATGATAAGCACTGTTTAAGCGGCGTTATTTCTTTAAGAGATTTAATCATTTCAGATGAAGACACATTAATTCGTGACATTATGAATGAACGTGTTGTTTATGTGAAGGTATCCGATGATCAGGAACAAGTAGCCCAAATCATGAAAGATTATAACTTTTTAGCGATTCCAGTTGTGAATGATAGCCATGAAATGCTGGGAATCATAACAGTCGATGATATTATTGACGTTATCGATGAAGAAGCTTCTGATGATTATTCTAAGCTTGCCGGGTTATCGGATGTAGATGACATCGAAGCAAGCCCGTTTAAAGCTGCTAAGAAACGCCTGCCTTGGTTAATCATGCTACTGTTTCTAGGAATGATTACAGCAACCTTAATGGGGCAATTTGAGGCGACATTAGAAAAAGTTGCTTTACTTGCGCTCTTTATCCCTTTAATATCTGGGACATCCGGTAATAGTGGAACTCAAGCCCTTGCGGTAGCAGTTCGTGGTATTGCAACAGGGGAAATCGGAGAAAAAAGTAAGATCAAAATGCTTCTTAGAGAAGTGTTAACAGGGTTAATCACGGGGATTGTTTGTGGCATTATTGTCGTAGGAATCATATTTTTCTGGAAGCATTCACTTATTATTGGACTACTGGTTGGTGCGGCTATATGTATTTCAATTCTTGTTGCTACGATAGCAGGTTCATTTATACCGCTACTGATTCATAAGCTTGGTGTTGACCCAGCCGTCGCATCCGGGCCATTCATTACAACAGTAAATGACGTAACGAGTATATTAATTTATTTAGGGTTAGCATCCATATTTTTAGGGCAGTTAGTTTAAATTTAACTGGTTCTTTGTCCAGTTTTTGGAGCTTGGTGACACGATTCACGAAAAATTTCATTTTGCATATTTATAAGTAAAAAAAGGATGTGTAAAATGGAAGAGCCAATTTTATTTATCTCAAGCCCTCCTGTTTATTTTACTGAGATTGTGGAGGTTAAGGAAACTTTCTTAGAAGAGAGTACATCAGTTTTTGTACCAAATCGGACGGATCGTATCATTGATCAAGTGATCGCAAGACAGTTAAATTATTTTTCACAGCCTGTTAATCAATTTAGAACATTAGTGTTTCATTTAAGTAATGGAGAAAAAGTTGTAGGTAAAGTGGACGAAGTGATGGGGTCTGATGTAAAAATCAAGTCAGCAAACCAATTTATCATGATTAATGGAAATGACATCAATACCATTACTATTGCCAATGGTATTTAAAATGTAGAGAGTGATTCAATTTTTTGTTGAATCGCTCTTTTTCTTTTTGGGAAAGTTAACATACTGTGAACGAACTCCTCCAAGGAGACAATCAAAAGTGCATTTCATATAGAGGATGAACTGCATTGCGGGAGCAAAATTATGGCGAAGTGCATTTTATAAAGGGAATGAAGTTCATTGTCAGAGTGAAATTCGCGCGAACATAAAGCGAATAGACAGTTCCTTGAAAACTAAGAAGGCAGGATATTTAAGGGATTTAACCATCCCTACCAAAAAGGCGTTATATAAAAGGACCCAACAGCCGTTAAAAGGCTGTTTGGGTCCATTCTCAGCTAAATCTTAGTGATGGTGGATGTTTAGGTCAACATCAGCCACACATTGAATAGCAGTGAAGTCATTTAAGTCAACAGTTACACAAGTTTCTGTTTTCTTGAATCTTGTGATATCTTCGAATGCTTCTGCTACCATTTCACTTGAACCTTCTTCAAATAGTTCTACAGCTTCGTCTTCTTCTACAGCAACAACTGCACGTAAAGTAGCACAGCAATCACCGAATACATCCTCCACTCGGAAGAATGGTGTCAGAGCGTAAGTGCAATCTTTACCTTTAGCTACAACTTTAAATGGTCTTCCTAGCTTATCTAGTAGCATGAAGACACGAGTATCAGCGTGACCATGCTTAGTTAAACCTCCGATTGGCTCTATGAAACAGCTAGTTCCACAAGTATCATCATGTCTTACTGCTTGATTTTGTAGTTTTAAAATCGTTTTAACAACTTCACAAATACAACCTGAACCGCCCATCATATCTTCTCTCGATGAACTCTCAAATTTATTTTTTCCACAACCCATTTTGTTTCACCCCTCTTAAGTTTAGTTCAATCTACAATATGTGATTTCGAAAATGAAAACCGGGCTTTTGTACTGAAGCCTTAAAATTACTTGAAAAAATTTTTCAAAAAATTACCGTTTTACCTATCTAAACGACTTGAATAGATTGAAATTTTAATGCGCATAATGAGTAAAAAAAGGGGGTTGAATCTTGAAAAAATTGGTATTGTTATGCTTTATTCCACTTTTTTTGATTGGATGCTCTAATGAACAGACAATCCAAGTTTCAGGAGTGGCTACGGATGAGGAGAAAAGAACAGAAATAGAAGACTTGATTCGTAACATGGAGGACGTTTATACAGGGACCGCCATAATGGTTGAAGATGAAGTATTAGTTGCCATACAAGTAAAACCATGGCTTGGATTCAAAGAACAAAAAGTCGAAAAAAAGTTACAAAAAGAAATAGAAGAAAAATACCCTGACCTGAATGTAGTTGTTTCATCTGACTTCAAAATGCATTGGGAAACACAGAAACTTCTTGAAGAAGAAGATGAAAAAAAGGTAACAGATGAAGTGAAGAAACTTAAAGATCTAGCAAAGGAGGAGACTTAAATGGATCCACAAGAATATCAACAAATTGAACAAAAAATCACCCCTCCTACACCGTATCTGAAAAACGCTTTAAAGGCATTCCTAGTTGGTGGAATCATTTGTGCAATTGGACAGGGTATTACTTTTTTATATATTATCTTTTTTGATTTCACGGATATAACAGCAGGAAATGCAACAGTTGCAACCATGGTATTTATCGCGATGGTATTAACAGGTTTAGGATTATACCGAAAGCTGGGTGCATTTGCAGGAGCGGGAAGTGCAGTTCCGGTTACAGGGTTCGGCAATGCAGTCGTATCTGCAGCAATAGAAGGAAAAACAGAAGGCTGGGTTTTAGGTGTAGGAGGCAATATGTTTAAATTAGCTGGATCGGTAATATTATTTGGAGTTGGATCTGCCTTTTTCATAGCACTGATTAAGCTTATTTTAGTGTCAATGGGTGTGGTCGAATGGTGATATTATTTTCATCTAAACCATCCATACTTGCCTGTGGTGCTGTAGCTGGTCCGGTTGAAAGTAAAAGTGTCTTTTATTCTTATTTTGACTCTGTATCCGAAGATGAGAGATGGGGACAAAAGACAAATGAACAAGGGCATTCAAAAATGATTCAAGAAGCCTGTGATGTTGTAATGAAGAAAGCCGATTTGAAAAATTTAGATGTTGATTTCTTTTTAAGTGGTGACCTTGTAAATCAGATGACTCCAACTAATTTTGCAGCCAGAGAGCTGGCTATTTCCTTTATTGGACTGTTTTCTGCATGTGCGACTTCTGTTTCTTCAGTTATTATTGCAAGTCTTCTGACCGAAGTAGGTGCTTCTCAATTTGCTATTGCTGGTGCTGCTAGCCAACATAATGCAATTGAAAGACAATTTCGTTATCCCATAGACTATGGTGCACAAAAGCCTGCAACTGCACAGTGGACAGTAACGGCAGCAGGATATGCATTAATAGGAAAACATGACCCAAAATACCCTTCAGTGGTTGCTGCTACAGTTGGAAAGGTGGTTGATTATGGGGAAGTAAGTCCATTTCATATGGGAGGAGCAATGGCTCCAGCAGCTTATGATACAATCACGGATCATTTAAAGAAACGTCACCAAAAAATAACAGATTATGATCTAATCATGACAGGTGACTTAGGGAAAATTGGATTAAAGATCTTAAAAGCTATGTTTGCTCAAACGAATGCAAAGCAAGAAGAATTAGATGTATTCCGAGATGCCGGTGCAGAATATTACGGAGAAGATGAAGCGTTCCAATCAGGGGCAAGTGGTGCCGGCTGTTCAGCATCTGTCTATTTCAGTTATATTGAGCAGCAAATGAAAACAGGACGCTATAAAAGGGTTTTATTAGTTGCGACAGGTGCTCTCCTTTCTCCAATGTCTTTCCAGCAAGGTGAGACGATTCCTTGTACTGCACATGCAATTGAAATAACGATGGAGTGAGGCGAAGAGTATGCTTGTTTTTTATAGTTTTTTAATTGCATTTATTGTCGGTGGCTTAATATGTGTGATAGGTCAGTTAATTATGGATGTTGGAAAGCTGACACCAGGTCATACTTTAGCCATTTTAGTAGTATCAGGTGCCATTTTAGATGGACTGGGTTTATATGAACCATTGATTGATTTTGCCGGAGCTGGTGCAACGATTCCCATTACATCCTTTGGAAATGCGTTAACTCATGGTGCCTTGGCAGAGGCTGAAAAACATGGATGGGTCGGCGTTTTAACAGGCATGTTCGAGGTAACAAGCTCTGGAATAAGCGCAGCGATAGTTTTTGGATTTATCGCCGCATTAATTTTTAAACCAAAAGGAAAAGCAAACTAGACAAATACCCCGCCTTTTCTTTGTGTGCTGACATAGTATACAAAGTGAAAGGAGGGGATTTTTAATGTGGAATAACTGCTGCGGTAGTCAAGTAAACCCTGCCTATGATTTTTGTGGACCAACTCATTGCATGCCTGCATATGATATGTGTGGAGGCGGTGGATACAAAGGATCTTACTTTGTGTTAATCGTTGTGCTATTCATTTTATTAATCATAGTAGGAAAGTTCTATATGTAAGGAGGGGAGATTAAATGCAAAACCCTTTTTTTAAACAGATAGAAAATAAAACGGGCGTAAGTATGGAGGAAATTTTTGCTCTAGCAAATGCAATTCAACATGCTGATTTTTCAAATGAAAAACAAGTACGCAAGATTGTAAAACGTGTTAGTAAAGTGGCAAACAAACCTGTTTCAAAAGAATTAGAGGATCAAATCGTTAAATCGATTATCCAGGATGGAAAATCATTGGATTTGGGGAAAATTCAAAAGATGTTAGGCTAACAGCACAAAAGCAGTCGCACGGTTTGCGACTGCTTTTGTTAGTAATAGAGCATATGATCTTGGATTATTTATATTAATTTCTCCATTGCACGATGTGGAATCCCTGCATCAAGAAATTCTGGCGAAGTAGTTGTATATTGAAGCTTTTCATAAAAAGGAATTGCATAGCTTTGTGCATTAAGTTTAAGTTTCTTTATCCCTAACTCTTTAGCATACTCTTCGATTTTTTCCATTATCAGTATACCAAGTTTCTTGCCTCTAAATGGTTCAAGAACACAAACTCGTTCAACCTTGCCGATTGTTTCGTCTAATTTCCGGAGTCTGGCTGCTCCAATTGGGTGATCTTGATCCTGGACGATAAAGTGAATCGAAGTCGAATCATGCTCATCTAGTTCAAGATGCTCTGGGACACCTTGTTCTTCAACAAAGACTTTTTTTCTAACTGAAAATGCTAAAGCTAGATCTTTTTCGTTTTTAACAATGTTAATCTGATACAATCGTTATTCAGCCCCAGTTAATCGATAAGTATCGTAAGCAGTCCAAGAGCCATCTTCAAGTTGATATACCAAATGGATTCGATCTATTACTTCTTGTTCATCAACGCCAATCATTCGTAATTGACCATAGATGTCGTCATGCTCTGTTTCAGTCAAGTCCTGTGCAATCGTAATATGAGGAATAAATACATGCTTAGGCATGCCAATATTCAATTGCTCTTGAAGATCTTGATGAAGCTTTTTTAGTTCGTTTGTTGGTTCCACTTTAAAATAAATTACATTCGTCGTCGGGAAGAAGGAACTAATTTTAGACGCGTGAATAGTTAAAGGTGCATGGTTTTCTGCAATTGAAGCTATGGCTTTAGAAATGGTGCCGATTTCATTTTCATCTGCTTCAAATGCCTCTTTAAGAGTAAGATGCGGTGTTATTTTTGAATAATGTGAATCATACCGCTTGCGATATGTGTTAGCTAAATCTTGTAATTTTTTTGATGGAAATGCTACAATACCGTATTTCATCATTTAAGCCCCCTTAAAATTCATGATACAAATAATTATAACAGAAATTAAAAAAATTCGATATTTCTCGTATGCTAATTAACTGAAAGTTTCAACTAATGCCCGTTTAAGATCAGGCTTCCAATACTTCCAAGTATGATTACCATCGAATTCCTCATAGAAAGTTTTATAACCTTTTGTAGTAAGTAAGGTGTGAAGTTGTCTGTTCGGTGTCAAAAAGTCTTTTATTTTTTTATCTGTTGTTAAAACTTGATCTTCACCTTTACCAATCACATGATAGATTGAAATCGCATTTATATTATTCGATTTTTCTACAATGTTTAAAACATGCTCATCTACAAACGGTGATTGTAAAATTGCTTTTCCAAAAATTGTCGGATATTTTAAAGCTGCTATTAGGGAAACAGTCGCCGCCATTGAATCCCCGATAATACCTCTTGTTGACCCTAGCTGAAAAGTCGAAAACTCCTCATCCAAGTATGGAACAAGCTCGTGTGCAAGGAAACGTAAATAAGCTTCGTGCAATTCACCTGTAGGTATATATTTTTTCCTGCGATCTCCTACACTCTTATAAGGAATTCCTACAATAATAATATTTTCAATTTCGTAATCATTAAGTAATTGATCTGCTAATCGTGTGATGCCACCCAATTGGAAATAATCCTTACCGTCAGAAGCGATTAGAATGTTATATTTGTTTAACGGAGTATAATTGGCAGGTACATAAATTAATAATTCCTGTTCTTCGTTTAAAGACGTACTAAAAAATGAAATTTCTTTAATGGTTCCGCGATCCAATAGGAGACCCTCCTTGTCTTCAATCTAATGTACCGAAATTGTATCATAACGAAAGTGCTGCGTGTACTATGTAGTATGGAAAAAGGTACTAATAAGAAAATTTTAAAGTCTACATCCAATAAATGAAATGGGGCTTGTTAAGATGCAGGATAAAAATAATCGTGTTCCATCTGAAGATGTTGCACAAGCAACGAAAGAAGCGCTAAAAAGACGTGGAGTAGAAATTACAGACATCGCTGAGATTGTATATCAAATGCAATTACCATATAATGCAGACTTATTAATGGAGCATTGTATTGACTCGGTTGAACGAGTTTTAAGAAAAAGAGAGGTTCAACATTCTGTACTTGTAGGTATTGAATTAGACGAATTAGCTGAAAAGAAAATGTTATCGGTGCCTCTACAGTCCATAATTGAGTCCGATGAAGGCTTATTTGGTGTTGATGAAACGCTTGCGCTAGGAGTAGTTATGACGTATGGGAGCATCGCTTTAACTACTTTTGGTTATTTAGATAAAAATAAAGTTGGAATAATTAAGAAACTAGATACAAAATTAGACCTAAGCGTTCATACCTTTTTAGATGATTTAGTTGCTAGTATCGCAGCTAGTGCCGCGTCAAGAATTGCTCATCGAATGCGTGATTTAGAAGAGGGAGTAGAAACATTTGCAGATGAACCTGCATTAGTACTTGAATCTTCATCAAATTCGAATTCTAATATCTAGTATGCTTGATTGTATTGTAAATAATAACGTAAACTTAGAAATATATTTAATAAGAGAGGCAAAACCAATGAAACCAAAAGATATAAAAACATTGATTACAAGTGGCACAGTGATTTTAGCCGTTGTTTTATATTTATTATTTAGATAGATGAAATCAGCTCCCTCAACTTAGAAAGGGAGCTGAATTTTTATTTCATCTATATAAAATTAATAGTTATTCATCACTGGGTCTAGTTACATTCTGTGTTATACAGACGTCCCAAGAAATGATGGTTGTACTATCTCGAACATGATTCTCCTTAATGGTTTGTAATAATGTCAATAACCCATCATCGATTATTGGACAATTCATAATATGATAGATATTCTGGGATGAAGAAACAGGCTCGTTAGGACATTCAATAAGTCCATCTGTCGTTAAAAATAGTCGATTTACGCTTTTTCTTAGCTCTCTAATACCACTACTATAACAGGGGATTATTTGGTCGAAAGTGTTCACCTGACCAACCCATTCATAAAATTGCCGTTGATTCAATTGAAATTGACCTAACTTGGCTAGTTCTTTATGGAAAATATAGGAACTGCAATCCCCGACTGAAAACCACCAGATGTATTTATCTTTTCTTAGAACAATTAGGCAAGCCGTTTCACCTTGAATTTTTCGACAATCCGAAATAAACTGTTCATCTTGAAATAGGTTAAGAACTGTTTTCTCTATTTCTTTAAAAGTTTGTCTAAAGGGCAAATTTAATAAAGCTTGTAATTCTTTCTTTTTAAATGTGAATTGCTGTAAAACAATTTCGGCACTTTCTGCAGAATTGTGAGCATCTAAAATGACGGCGAACTGCCAATTTTTTTCTCATCTACCCAAATCAAACAACCATCTTCGTTCTTATATTGTCCTGCCATTGAGTTCCCGCCGAATCGACCGAGGGAAATATTACTAATTTTTATAATATCGATTTCATCTACAAAATTTGCTTGGCTCCCGACCCATTTAAATTCAACAATGGAATCTTGCATATCAATTATTCTCTAAAAAGTTGGATTGGATTTTTGGTTTATGCTTATCACAAATGAAAAAGGTCTCACTCATCTTCATTCCCCCTAATTTTGATTGCAGAAAACTGTCTTCTCTTAAGGACATTTCTTACTTTCCCTAATCAAGAATTCACTATATATATTTTCTACATTCTAATTTTTACCATTTTTATTGTCAATAATATCTTAGAGAAAACAGAGAAGGGATTAAGAAATTAAGCAAATTAATAGACCCTTCTCAATTGAAAAGGGTCTCGTGTTTTATAAGGTATAAAAATGTTAACAACAAGCTTAATAATGATTAAAAATCAACTGGCTGTCCAAAGTCTTCTTGTGGCAATTCTTCTTCATCTTCTTTTAAGAATAAAAAAGATTCGTCCTTTAACTGATGTAATCTTTCTTCATTTAATCCAATAGACAAAGGTCCTGAAAAAATTTTCTCCCACCAAGTATCAGTCGAAATCATAATAAATTGCCCCCTTCATTTTGTCTCTTTCCTTCTAAATACCATTTATGAATATAAATTAAACATTTAAGAAGGATTTAGACGATAAATTGTAGTAAATTGTACATAGTTATTATGAACAAAACTATTTTAATTATGTATCGAGGGTAGGGATGTAGATGGCAAGATATTCAGCAAAAGACGTTGAAAGCATGATAGAAGAGCAAAAAAAATTTTTTTTAACAGGGCATACTAAAAATATTGAATTTCGAAAAAAACAATTGCTAAAGCTAAAAGATAAAATTAAACAATATGAAAAAGAAATTCTAAATGCTTTAAATTTAGATTTAGGAAAGAGTGAGTTTGAGGCATATTCAAATGAAATCGGGATTGTCTTTGATAGCATTAACTATTTTATAAAAAATATCGATGACTGGGCAAAACCAGTCCATGTAAAAACACCTATTCATTTTCAACCTGCAAAAAGCTTTATTGTAAGGGAGCCTTATGGTGTTGTCCTGATAATTGGTCCATTTAATTATCCATTTCAACTTGTGATGGAGCCTTTAATTGGTGCAATTATTGGTGGGAATACAGCCATTGTTAAGCCTTCTGAGTCAACTCCCCATACAACTGAAATTGTAAAAAAGATTATTGAAGAAAGCTTCGATACTTCATTTATTCGAGTAGTCGAAGGTGAAAAAGAGGAAGTAACTCACTTAATCCAAGCGCCATTTGATTATATTTTCTTTACTGGTAGTGTGGCAGTCGGTAAGGTAGTTATGCGAGCGGCAGCTGAAAACTTAACACCCATTACTTTAGAGCTTGGAGGTAAAAGTCCGGCAATTGTTGATCAGACGGCAAACCTTGAAGTTGCTGCTAAAAGAATAGTCTGGGGGAAATTTAATAATACCGGCCAAACTTGTGTGGCGCCAGATTACTTATTTGTTCATTCTTCGATTTACGATAAATTCATAAAAGAGCTGCAAAAATCAATTGTGCAATTCTATGGTGTAGATGCCAGTGAAAGTAATGACTATGGGCGAATTGTCAATAGTCGTCAGTTTAATCGCCTACAAGGTTTACTTGAAAAAGAAAAAGAAAATATTACATTCGGTGGAAAATTTGATGCCGAAAATCTTTATATGGAGCCGACTATTTTAGAAAATATAGAATGGTCCAGTCCGATTATGGAGGATGAAATATTCGGACCAATTTTACCAATCATGAAATATGACAATTTAAAATATGCCCTTCATCAAATTCAAAAGTTGCCAAAACCTTTAGCGGCCTATTTCTTCTCGGAGCATGAAAAAGCGATTGATTACTTCCTGGAGGAATTACCATTTGGAGGTGGCTGTATTAATGATACGGTTACACATGTTGCAAATCCTTATTTACCATTTGGAGGAGTTGGCCCATCTGGTGTAAATGCGTACCATGGGAAGGCAAGTTTTGAAAACTTTACACATCCAAAATCCATCATGAAGCGCTCCTCAAAATTAGCGAATAATTTGTTGTTCCCACCCTATAAGCAAAAATTAAAGCTGGTTCGAACGATGTTAAAATAAAATTCGCCCAAATAAAAACTTCGATTTTCGCATTTTCATGGCGAAAATCGAGTTTTTCAAAAATCACCCATCTTCCTTATTATTGAAATGCATTTGAAGTGCTATAATATTGTATACAAATATTATCAGTAGTGTATTGTACTAACTTATACATAAAATTTTTGGAATTACGTACCTAATGAGGGTGTCGATTTTTGGTGAATTTTGATATGATTAAATTTATTTAGAAGTTACGGAAATTGAGGGGGCGTTATAGTGAATAATGTATTTGACGAAAAACGTACAATTGACTTATTAGATCAATTAGTGAATATTCCTAGTCCATCAGGTTATACAAAACCAATTATGCAATTTATAGGTAGTTATTTACATAACCTAGGCATTGAGTATAAACAAACAAATAAAGGTGCTATTATAGCTGAAATTGAAGGAGAAGATACAACTTCACAACGTCTATTAACAGCCCATGTTGATACTTTGGGTGCAATGGTGAAAGAAGTTAAGTCGAACGGCCGATTAAAGCTAACGATGATCGGTGGATTTAAATGGAATGCAGTTGAGGGTGAATATTGTACAATCCATACTGCACAAGGGAAAAAAATTCGCGGTACCATCCTGCTCCATGAAACTACTGTGCATGTATACAATAATCCTGACACGATTAAACGCGATGACAATCATATCGAGGTTCGTATAGATGAAAAATGCTTTAATGCTGATGATGTTCGTGCTACTGGTATTGAAGTGGGGGACTTTGTTTCCTTTGATCCCCGCTTTGAAGTTACGGATTCAGGATTCATTAAGTCCAGACATTTAGACGATAAAGCAAGTACAGCTTTACTTTTACAGTTGCTGAAGACCATTAAAGAAAACAATATTAAGCTACCCTATACAACACATTTTTATATTTCTAATAACGAAGAGATTGGCTACGGAGGAAATTCGAATGTTCCTGAACAAGTCGTGGAGTATATTGCTGTAGATATGGGAGCAATCGGGGATGGTCAAAGCTCTGATGAGTATACAGTATCGATTTGTGCTAAGGATTCAAGTGGTCCATATCATTACGAGTTAACTAGACATTTAGTTGAGTTGTCAAAAAGTAATGCCATTGATTATAAGCTAGATATTTATCCGAATTATGGGTCGGATGCTTCTGCTGCAATTCGTGCAGGCTTTGATGTGAAACATGCCTTATTTGGACCTGGTATTGAGGCTTCTCATGCATATGAACGTACTCATGTTGACTCATTACGAGCGACTGCACAATTGTTATACACTTACGTAATTTCACGAATGGATTCGGAGGATTAATATGTATACAGAGGAATTATTAAGTGTCATCCCGTTAAAGAAAATTACTGGGCAGCTACCTAATACTATCAAAGATGTATCGATTGATTCTAGAAGTGTTCAACCGAAAAGTTTATTTGTATGTATTAAAGGTGAGACAGTTGATGGTCACGATTTTGCACAAAAAGCAGTCGATGCTGGAGCAACAGTAGTTGTAGCTGAACGCGAACTTTCGCTTGAAGGTGAAGTTGCACAAGTCATTGTAAAAAATTCGGATCGTGCGCTAGGGTTACTTGCAGCAAAATTTTTCGATTACCCTTCCAATGATATGATGATGATCGGCGTAACTGGTACAAATGGGAAGACTAGTGTATCAGGTATCATTCACCATATGCTGGTAGGTATGGGAGAAAGGTCGGCATTATCCGGAACGATTGGTTTTGAATTGAATGGTGTCCTTTATGAAACAGCTAATACAACGAATGACGTGCTTAGTACACAGCAAATGATATTCCGTGCCAAAATGGAAGGCTGTAGAGCGATGGTTATGGAGGTATCTTCACATGGTTTAGCCTTAGGAAGACTTGCAGGTGTAGATTATGACGTTGCTGTATTTACAAATCTTACGCATGATCATTTAGATTTCCATGGGACAATGGAAGAGTATGGAAATGCGAAAGGCTTGCTATTCTCTCAAATGGGGCAAGATTTTACAAAAAACAAGTATGTCGTATTGAATGCAGATGATCCATGGTCTGAAAAATATGAAAAAATGACTTCTTATCCGGTTTGGACCTATGGGTTGAAAAATGAGGCAATTTTCAAAGCAGAAAACTGTAATTATGAAGACGGATTAACAACATTTGATATGCTTACTCCCGAGGGGAAATTCCCAGTAACAATGCATTTACTTGGTGAATTTAATGTATATAACGTGTTGGCGGCTACTGCTGTTTTTTATGCTCGAGGATTCACAATTGAAGAAATCATTGAACAAATTGAGGATTTAGCTCCAGTGCGCGGTCGTATGGAGCGCGTTAAAACGGATTTACCATTACAAATTTTTATTGATTATGCACATACGCCAGATGCTATTGAAAAAGCAATCCATGCAGCGTTGCCATATAAAAAGCCAGAAAATAAGTTAATTTTCTTGATTGGTACGGGAGGAAATCGAGATAAATCGAAACGTCCTGCTATGGCTAAAAAAGCGTCTAACGCAGATTATGTGATTCTAACAACAGATGATCCACGTTATGAAGAATACGATAGTATTACTCGTGATTTGGAAAAAGGTATGCTGCATGAGAATTATGCTTGTATTGGCGATAGAGCTGAAGCGGTTCGTCATGCTGTTTCAATTGCTGAGCCTGGTGATATTATCATCTTTGCTGGTAAAGGTCATGAAGATTACCAAATCATCGAGAATACAAAATATCCTCATAGCGATGCAGAAATTGCAATCGAAGCGGGTCGTTTAAAATTTGTAATGTAGTTCTTAGCGTAGGATGAAACATGGTTTACTTGAGGCTGTTCGGTAAGTTAATGCTTATTGGACAGCCATTAAATTTAAGCAGTAGAATAAATTGCTGGATATATAAAAGGATTTGTTCTCAGTATAAATAGTAGATTAAAGGAAAAATGGTTGTGCTATTTAAGGATAATCTTTTATTATACTGATATGTACTTTTATGGAAATCGGTATAAGGAAAACATTTAAGCATGATTTTTTGACTAAACAAGGTTTTCCATTAGCAAGGGTATATAAAAAGGAGAAAAAGAATGACTTCAAAATTAGAACAAGATATATTATCACGCCGTACCTTTGCCATTATCTCTCACCCAGATGCTGGTAAAACGACAATAACTGAGAAATTATTATTATTCGGTGGTGCCATACGTGATGCGGGTACTGTAAAAGGGAAAAAAACAGGTAAATTTGCCACTTCTGACTGGATGGAAATTGAAAAGCAACGTGGAATTTCTGTTACATCTTCGGTAATGCAATTTGACTATCTTGGAAATCGTGTGAATATACTAGATACACCAGGTCACCAAGATTTCTCTGAGGATACTTACCGTACTTTAATGGCAGTAGACAGTGCAGTAATGGTGGTGGATGCTGCAAAGGGAATTGAGGCACAAACGTTAAAGCTATTTAAAGTTTGTCGTCTACGCGGTATTCCTATCTTTACTTTTATCAATAAACTAGACCGTCAAGGGAAAGAACCCCTTGAATTAATTGAAGAGCTAGAGGAAGTTTTAGGAATTAATGCTTACCCAATGAACTGGCCAATTGGCATGGGGAAAGAATTTTTAGGAATTTACGATCGTTATAACAAACGAATTGAACAATTCCGTACAGATGAAACCGAACGCTTTTTACCGATTGATGAAGAAGGAGAGCTTGCAGTAGAGCATCCGATGAAAGTTACGTCCTATTACACACAAGCGATGGATGATATCATGCTATTGAACGAAGCAGGAAATGATTTTTCAGAGGAAAAAATCCGTCGTGGTGAGTTAACTCCGGTATTCTTTGGTTCTGCGTTAACGAATTTCGGTGTGCAAACATTCCTTGAAACGTACTTACAATTTGCGCCTGCACCTCAACCACGTATAACAGAGGATGAGCAGTTTATTGACCCTGTAGATCATAACGAGCTTTCTGGATTCATCTTCAAAATTCAAGCAAATATGAACCCAGCTCACCGTGATAGAATTGCGTTCGTTCGAATTGTTTCAGGTAAATTTGAACGTGGAATGAACATTACACTATCCAGAACGAACAAATCATTTAAAGTAACACAATCGACTCAATTTTTAGCAGATGATCGCGAAACAGTCGATGAGGCAGTTGCTGGTGATATTATAGGTCTTTACGATACAGGAACATACCAAATTGGAGATACAATAGTTGGCGGTAAGAAGACGTTCCAATTTGAAAAACTTCCACAATTTACACCAGAACTATTTGTTCGAGTAACGGCGAAAAATGTAATGAAGTCGAAGCAATTCCATAAAGGGATTTTACAATTAGTGCAAGAAGGGGCAATCCAATATTATAAAACTCTTCATACAGAAGAAGTGATTCTTGGAGCTGTAGGACAATTACAATTTGAAGTTTTTGAGCATCGTATGAAAAACGAATATAATGTTGAAGTGCAAATGCAGCCAATCGGTTCAAAAATCGCTCGTTGGATCGAAAATGAAGAAGATGTAAAAGAATCGATGCATTCAACGCGTTCTATGCTTGTAAAAGACCGCTTTGATAATCTAGTCTTCTTATTCGAAAATGAGTTCGCAATGCGCTGGTTCTCAGAGAAAAACGAAAACATTAAACTTTATAGCTTATTATAAAAAAGCCTACTGAACGTCATTTAATATGACGTTCTTTTTTGTAGACTTTAATATTCCGAAATGTTAAATTCTTCCTAAGACATGGTAAAATGGAAATAATTGATAAATGTAATGGATAGATAGGGGATGAGTGAGAAATGGGGATTCACTTTTTTACAGGATTTCCAGGTTTTATAACTAGTCAATTAATACGAAATGTTTTCAAAAATGAAATTACAAATGATATTGCTGTATTAGTTCTCCAAAGTGAATTAAAAAAAGCACAAAAAGAAGTAACGGATATCTTAAAGGAGTATCCCGGACGAGAAATTAAGATTATTGAAGGGGATATTACTTTAGAAAATTTAGGAATAGCAAAAGAATTTCTAACAAAGTTAAAACCTGATATTGAGGTGTTTTGGCACTTGGCTGCAATTTACGATCTGGCTGTTCCAAAGGAAGTAGCATGGACAGTAAATGTTCATGGTACTTCAATGGTAAATGATTTTGTCTTAACTCTGCCTAATCTAAAACGCTATATGTATTTTAGTACTGCCTATGTGGCTGGAACCCGAGAAGGAAACCTCCTAGAAACAGAGTTAATCCGACCACTGAAATTCAAAAATTTCTATGAAGAGACGAAATTTGAAGCGGAACTATTGGTGGAAAAGTTAAAATCACAAGTTGCTATAACCATTATTCGACCTGGGATTGTTCGAGGTTCTTCAGAAACAGGAGAAACGATAAAATTCGATGGACCCTATTTTTTCTTAAATATGATCGATAAATTGAAAGCTTTGCCTTTTATTCCGTATATTGGTAAATCGAATTCCACTATCAATGTAGTACCGGTGGATTATATAATCGAGGCAAGCACATTTCTATGTACGCAACCTTCAGCTGAAGGAAAAACGCTACATTTAACTGATCCTCATCCGCATCCAGTACAAGAAGTGTATCGAACGATGGTGAAAGAGATGACAGGAAATTATCCTAAAGGAAGATTCCCATTTTCGATAGCCAGGATAGGATTGCAAATTCCAGCTATTCGAAAAATGTTAGGTGTGGAGATTGAAACCATGGATTACTTGATGTGGAATGCATCTTTTGATTGTACACAAGCGCAGGAAATCCTTAGAAAAGGGGACGTTCGATGTCCAGATTTTTTATCGACAATGCCCTCAATGATCCAGTTTTATAAGGAAAATAAAGCTAATAAAATCTTTCATATTCAAATTAAATAATTTCATTGCATTTAATATGGGCTATGATATAATTAAATTAAATAATAACTGAATAACCATTTGACTGTTGTCAAAGGGGAGTAGCTTATAAGTATTGAAAAATACTTACTTCACATTCGTCATTACATGGTTTGGAACCATCGGGTGTGAAAGCATATGATTAGTCGATTTCAAATTATTTTATTTGAAATCATTAAATTTGCTTAGCAAGACCTTTGCCTATTTATTTAGGCATGGGTCTTTTTCTTTTGTCTAAAAATGGTTGTTCGGTGATATTTATAAACTTGCAGTTATATAGCATAACTGCAGAAACTAAAATTTTACTTATCTTCAATGAAAGTAAAGGTAAGTGAAGTTTTTTAATAAAAATCCCCTCATGTGGGTAAACAAATGATAAGGAGGAAGATGTGAGTGGAAATATTTTTAGAATATGCATGGGTATTACTTGTACTTGTTGTATTAGAAGGATTATTGGCTGCCGATAATGCCGTTGTAATGGCAGTAATGGTGAAACATTTACCAAAAGAGCAACAGAAAAAGGCTTTATTTTATGGATTATTAGGTGCGTTTGTCTTCCGTTTTGCAGCGCTGTTCTTAATCACGGTTTTAGTAAACTATTGGCAAATTCAAGCAATTGGTGCCGCTTATCTTCTATTCATCTCCATTAAAAATATTTATGATCAGAAGTTTAAGAAGGAAGATGATGAAGAAGATCAAGTTGAAGAACACACTAAAAAAGGAAAAGGCTTCTGGGCAACGGTTGCTAAAGTTGAAATGGCAGACATTGCCTTCGCAGTAGACTCAATGCTTGCTGCTGTGGCGATTGCTGTAACATTACCTGAAGTAGGTAATTTCGATATCGGTGGAATTAATGCAGGCCAATTCGGCGTCATGTTCTTCGGTGGAATAATTGGTTTGATACTTATGCGATTTGCAGCACAATGGTTCGTTAAGGTTTTACATGATTACCCTGACTTAGAAAGTGCCGCGTTTTTAATTGTTGGTTGGGTAGGTGTTAAATTAGCTGTATTAACACTCTCTCATGATAAGGTTGGTATCCTACCGCATGAGTTCCCACATTCAACAACATGGAAGCTGATTTTCTGGATTGTATTACTTCTCATTGCACTTGGTGGTTGGTTCATTGGAGTTTCAAAAAAGAAAAAACAAGCAACACAAGAATAAAAATATGGAAATGGGGAACAGTGTAAACTGTTCCTCTTTCTTTAATTCCGAATTAAATATAGGTTGGGAGAGCAGACTATCTTATAAGAAACTAATATTCGAAAGAAGGATGCTAGAGTGGGTAACCGTATGAATAACTGACTATTTACAAACTCCCTGATTGAAGGTTCACTTTAGAGGAATTTTCCATTATACTTGTAGAACTAGAACAATAAGTAAAAGAGGCGAATCAAGTGGCCCAGCATCAGCATCCTAAAAAATCTAGAGTCATAACACCATTTCAACTTCTTGTTAGCTATTATTTTATTGCAATAGCTACTTCTTTTCTATTATTAAGAATCCCTGGAGTATACAAGGATGGCGTAGATATATCACTAATCGATACATTATTTACTGCAGTAAGTGCAGTAAGTGTGACAGGCTTAACCGTATTCGATTTAGCTGATGCTCTAACATCATTTGGAATGATTGTGTTACTAGTCATTTTGCAACTTGGAGCAATCGGAATCATGTCGTTAGGTACTTTTCTTTGGATCATTATGGGGAAAAGAATCGGCATGCGTGAAAGACAGTTAATAATGATAGATCATAATCAATACAATTTATCCGGTGTTGTAAATTTATTAAAGGAAATAGTAAAAATACTCTTTTTCATTGAAGCAATAGCTGCATTCATTTTATCAATACATTTCCTTCAATATTTTGATACATGGCAAGAAGCGTTTAAACATGGAGTTTTTGCCGCTATTTCGGCAACAACAAACGGAGGATTTAGTATAACAGGGGATAGCTTAATACCCTACCATAAAGATTATTTTGTTCAATTTATTACAATGATATTAATCGTGCTAGGCGCGATTGGATTCCCTGTTTTAGTTGAAATGAAAAACTTTTTGTTTAGAAAAGATCCATCCTTCCGGTTTAGTCTATTTACAAAAATTACAACGGTAACTTACGGACTCTTGTTTGCAATAGGAACTTTAGTGATTTTACTGATTGAGACCTTCCATTCCTTTCGAGGGATGCCGTGGCATGAGAAATTATTTACATCGATGTTTCATTCAATTTCGACACGTTCAGCTGGATTGGTTACATATGATGTGACACTATTTAGCGAAGCAACTGATATTTTCCTAAGCTTTTTAATGTTTATAGGTGCTTCACCAAGTTCAGTTGGGGGTGGTATCCGTACGACAACATTTGCACTTGCCATATTGTTTTTATACAATTTTGCAAATGGTCGAACAGAGATTCAATTATTCGGACGTGAAATTTATTTAATTGATATTTTTAAATCCTATGTGGTCATTATGTTAGCTTTCTTCATGGTTATGATTTCTACTATGATTTTATTGATAACAGAACCAGCTGCTTCAACAACTCAAATTATTTTTGAGATTACATCTGCTTTCGGAACAACCGGAATGTCCTTAGGAATAACTGAGCATTTGTCGACAGAAGGAAAATTCGTCATCATGATTTTGATGTTTATTGGTCGGGTCGGACTAATCTCATTTTTATATACACTTGGAGGTAGGGTCGATAAACCACCTTATCGCTACCCAAAAGAAAGAGTAATAATTGGATAATTTTTTATAAAGGTCTCATACATGAGATCTTTTTTTATTACAAATATTAAATATTTTGAATTTACAGATTTTTAACGTGCAATTTTTTATGAATTTAGTTAAATTTAATATATCTTCTAGAAAATGTAATTACTAAAAAAATAGTCGATTTACTCATATTAAAGATACTAAATTTTAAGTAAATTATGTAAAAAACAGAAAATTAGTAGGTCAAATGGAGTTATGTATAATTTTTTAAAAGAAAAAATACCCAGTCGAATGGTCTAGAACTAATTTCACATACACTTCATATAGTTATGATAATGAACAAAAAAATACTAATAAATATATTTTATCACTGTGAAAATGATGTTTTCTACCCATTTAATTACAAAAAAATCTGTGGAATAATTTGTATTGAAATGTATATTTTGAATATTTAGTATAATTTAATTTACAAAGTCATAAATAGACGAATTTATTAATAGAATAAAAGTATGAGAACTGAGTGGAAGAGAATATTTTTTCCAAACGGAAAGGATTGGTGAGAGAAAAATGGTGAAAACTGTTCGACCTATTTTTAGGATGTTGTTTCAAACCGTTAAAGATCCAGTACTAATATTAAATACTTCCTGTCAAATTGAGTCTATTAATGACTATGCAGCTCAAATGCTAAATATAGATCAATCATCCGAAAAAACATTACAAATGGACGAGTTATCAAATAATAAATGGATTAAATTTTTAAACAAAATCCAGAGTGATTTTAGTAGTTTTTGTAATCTCAATCTTAAAATTGGTGAAAATAAATTTAAAGAGTTTCGATTAATGGGATACTATCATGAAAAGAAAAATCTTATTTTTGTAAGAATTTCACCGAAGTCAGAAACAGGTGCATTACATGAGAGCAGCAATATCGATATCTATTCAATGTTTAATGATATTTCTCACGGAATCATACTGACAGATTTGAATGGGGAGATTGTCGATCTTAATGGTTCAGCATTAAAGTATCTTCAATGCGAAAAAAGTCAGATTATCAAGAAACAGCATGAAACACTCTTCGATATACTGACAGATTTCGAATTTTGTAAGCTTCAATATTTCGCGAATCTTATGAATAGTGGACGAGCTTCTATAGATGTGTCTGGTGAAAATGAAAATGGACAGCTGAATTATTATAAAGTAGATAGTAAATTTAATTATAATATGAATCTAATTGTTACAACGATTACAGATGAAACCGAGAAAACGATACTAAAACAACAAGTGGATCAACAACAAACTCTAAATTCAATGGGCCAAATGGCAGCGAGCATAGCCCATGAAATTCGAAATCCTATGACATCATTAAAGGGATTTGTTGAATTATTAAGACTAAACTCTAACGACGATCATCAAAATTATTTATCTGTCATGGATTCTGAATTACAGCGAATGGAATCAATATTAACTGAATTGTTGTATTTGTCAAAGCCAAAAGAAAGAAGCTATGATGAAACTTCCATTGTCGATGTTACGAATGAAGTCATTGAATTAATGCTTCCTCACGCTTTGAAGCAAAATATCCTATTAAAAATGGACAATTGTAATTACTATCCTATTAAAATAATGGGGAATCATAATCGTTTAAAGCAAATGCTTATTAACTTAGTAAAAAATGCCATCGAAGTAATGGCTAATGGTGGAGTTATTGTTATTAAGCTTGAGAATCATGATGGGGGAGTCAATGTATCTGTTATTGATAAAGGGACAGGACTGACTGATGCGGAAATGAATCAGTTATTTACTCCATTCTTTACAACGAAACCAACTGGTACAGGCTTAGGATTAACATTAGTCAAGAAAGTTGTTGAGGAGCATAATGGTTCAATTAGTATAGAAAGTTCTGTTGGTTTGGGGACGACCTTTAAAATTTCATTGCCAGTTTCCAAAAGGGAGTATTTAAATCGAAATGATGAGAACTTAATGAATCTGTGGGGAAGTCATGAACCGCTAAACGGATTACCGGTTGTTTAATAAAATAGAGATGAGTGTTTTGACAAAAGTTTCTTTTTATCGCTATAATTCATTTATATAAATGATAAAAAGGATGTTTTGTCATGTCTTCTATTGAAATTAAGCAATCGCTTAAATTGTTTATAGTCTTGTCGAGAGCAAATAAGGCGATTAATGAAGTGACGAATCAATTTTTTCAACAGCAAGGTTTAAATCCAACAGAATTCGCTGTTTTAGAATTACTTCATCATAAAGGACGTCAACCGCTTCAGCAAATTGGGAATAAAATCTTGCTTGCTAGTGGTTCCATTACCTATGTTATTGATAAGCTTGAAAAAAGAGGATATCTAAATCGGGTATCATGTCCATCTGACCGACGTGTTACATTTGCAGAGATTACTGCGGCAGGTACGGAGTTCATGGAGAAGTTATTTCCAGAACATGAAGAAAATCTACATGAACTTTTAAGTGTTTTAACCCCTGAGGAAAAAGATATTGCAATTGAGCTGTTAAAGAAATTAGGACTTTCTATTAAAGATTTGTCATACTAAAAGGAGTTGTCTCATGTTTGAGGCAACTCCTTTAGTTTTACTAAAAAGCTTTAAAATAGCTTATTCGATCGTTAAGCCCATCTTAATCATTGCTTCAGATAAATCTACTTCTTTATTATCGTATACAGTTAAACGAACTAATTTGTCAGCTTTAACAAACACAACTGTGATGACTTCTTCGCTATCAAAGTTAGCAATAAAAGCAGTGGATTTTGTTAAGTTTTGTTCTCCAACAAATGAAGTTATATCATATGGTTCATAGTCTTCACTTATAGCAGTCATTGTTTGTTCTGTATTTGCTACTAAATCATCGAAAGTTGTAGCACTTGTTTCCATTGCTTCAATTCGCATAGAAACTGAATCGTCCTGTTCGTAAAACAAAATGTCCTTTCCAGGCTCTTCTGGGGTTAAGCTAAAACCAGGAATTGCTTGTATTGTATATCGTTCTCCTGAAATTGCCGTCAATTCTTCAGTTGTACTTTCTCCCTTAGAGGAGAATGTAATGGAATTAGTTTCACTTGCAGATTGTTCTTCTTTTTGTTCTTCCTGCTCAACATCACCAATTGCTGTTTCTTCGCTATCTGCAGACTCATCTACTTCTGTAGACTCAGTATTTGTAGTAACTGTTTCGTTTGTAGGTTCAGTAGTTGACTCCTCAGCAGTGTTACACGCAGCTAAAACTGCCAGTGATAATAATAGAGTGATAATAAACTTATAAGTTTTTAACATTTTTTAGCCCCCTTAAATAAATATAACGTATTAGCCCATAGAAAGTTTCATATATTATTCAAGTTCCACCTATATTTTAATGAAGTGGTAAAATCATGAATAATAATAGAATAAATACTTCATGGGAGACGATAATTAGTGGTAAACTTCTTTTCCACTCATATAGGAATCCCCATACTAGTCCTGCAACAAAAGCTGCTACAACCCCTAGCCAAAAACCGCTTATGGCAACAGATAGAGCAAATAATATACTTGTCATAAAGACAGCAACTTTAGGCGAAACCCAATGTTTTAAATACTGTTGTACATATCCTCGCCAAAATAGCTCCTCGCCTAAGACGATAATGAATATCAGCAATAAAAAATGCCAAATATTATCAGGTCCGTAGGTTTCAAGAAATCTTGTTATCGTTTTTTCGGTACCACCATTAACTTTTGTAATAATAATGTAGCCTAGTCGAACAATTCCATAAAGAATTGTCCCATAGCCAATTCCATAAACTATATATTGCCAGGTGGGTACTTCATCATTAAATTTCCCGTATATGCTGGCGATCGCAATTCCTACTAAAAGTGTAAAGCTGTATAAGTACCAGAAGATATTAATTTCTTCAAATGTGATATACAACATGACATAAAAGAAGATTAAAGAGAGAAGGAGCCCGACTAATTTTTTAGTTTTTTCCATAAATAATGACCTCCTTCCTTCCATATTATCAAAAAAAAAATCTCCTATCATCTATAAGCAAATGAAAAGGAGATTTTTATTTATTTGTATTAATTTGATAAACTTCATTCTAGAAAAAGTTTTGATTTTCTATTATGGAGAAGAATTTCACCGTATCACAGTAGTTCCGCTGAGTAAGGATAACTGCAATTTGTATAGTTAAAGCCTCTAAGGCAATATTATCCTCAGGAAAGAATTGATCGAGGCGAGCTCGTGGTGAAATTTAGGTATTTTAAGGCTAGTACCTTTTTAATAGATTAATGTTCCTTTGGATGATTTAATATTTTATAGCGTTTGTGATTGACAACTGTTTTTTCTTCCATGTCTAGATCATGAAAATTATCCATAATCGTTAAGTCTACAATCACAGAGTTTTCGTTTACTTTTTCAACAATACCTTGTAAACCTTCTTTAAACTCGACAATATTTCCAACCTCTGCTATTTTCATAAGAGTCAGCTCCTTATCGACTAATATTAAGAAATTTTGCATGAAAATCTAAAAAAAGTAAAGAGATTTTTAGAATTTTTAATTAATTTATCTAAAATTTTACATTTAAAAGGTGATTAAAATGGAAAAATATCAGCAAATGATTGAACAACTAAAAAGCGGTGAAGTGGATAGTATCCACATTTCTAAAGAGGAATTTTTACAATTTCGCGAGTTTTTAGTTCGGGATGAACTGTTTAAACATTTTCGTGGTGAAGCACAACAAGGCGGAGATGTTACTTTCACATTTTTGAAGGTGCCTAGAAGTTAATACTGTGTCGAACTTTGTCTAGCGATTTTCATCCTCATTATTAAAAAAAATAATATAATAGATGCATCATATTTTTTTAGGAGGAGTTTAGTGGGAAAGGACCTTTTAAAAGAACTTGAGAAAAAAAGACAGTTAATGATACAGACTGGAATAGAGCACGGTCTTCAAAACCCCAAAACTATACGCATAAGCAAAGAATTAGATCGGTTAATGAACGAAATTGATAATGGATATGCAAAAGAAAATGAACAAATAGAAAAGAATGATGAGTACAATTACCTTTAGTAAAAAAAAATTGTATAAATTGTTTAGAAAGTAAGAAAAGGGGATATATTATTTATGAACACAGCAACATTCTCATTTCCCCCTTTAAGAGCAGAAGCTTTTGTCTTCTGCTCTCTTTTTATGTTCAAAATTCATTATTACAATAACAATGTGAGGAAGCTTCAATAGAATTTTCAAGCTTTTATTTAGATATGACAACTATTATGTAAATTTTATGTATTTATTTTCTATTTATAATCAATAATTAGAAAATATTTGGTAAACTAGTAAAAACTTATCTAATCAATAATGATTTGAAATAAGTAGTCATCGATTAATTACAGAATAATTTATCTAACAATCAAGAAAATAGGGGAGGATTAATAGGATGTTACATACAAAAAAAATTGGTTTCATTGGAACTGGGGTTATGGGATCAAGTATTGTGAAGCACTTACTAAATGCTAATTATGACGTTAGTGTGTATACTCGTACGAAATCTAAGGCACAAGAGTTAATCGAGCTTGGTGCAAAATGGGCAGAAACGCCAAATGAAGCAGCTAAAGAAAACGACATCATTTTTACAATGGTTGGTTTCCCATCAGATGTAGAAGAGGTTTATATAGGTGAAAATGGGATTCTGCAATCTGCTAAACAAGGGGCAGTAGTTGTGGATTTGACAACTTCCGAACCCACTTTGGCGATGAAAATTTTTGATCTAGCAAAACAAAAAGGAATTTCGAGCATCGATGCACCTGTTTCTGGTGGTGATGTAGGTGCTAAAAATGGGACACTTTCCATCATGGTTGGTGGAGAGAAAACTGTTTTTGATGATTTACTTCCGATTCTACAAATTTTTGGAGAGAATATAGTATATCAAGGGGAAGCTGGTTCAGGACAACATACGAAAATGTGTAACCAATTGCTTATTGCTACCAACATGATCGGTGTTTGTGAATCGATTTCCTATGCATTAAATGCAGGATTGGATATTGAAAAAGTACTTCAATCGATTTCTGCTGGAGCGGCCGGTTCATGGTCATTGAGCAATCTTGGACCACGAATGATAAAAGGGGACCTAGAGCCAGGATTTTATTTAAAGCATTTTCTTAAAGATATGAAAATTGCCATCGAGGAAGCGGAAAAAATGAACTTAAACTTGCCAGGTGTCAAACTTTCTATTGACCTTTACAACACACTCTTAGAAAAAGGATATGGCGATAAAGGAACACAAAGCTTGATTAAATATTATATAGATTGATTTATTCTTCAATCTAGTGTGCATTTAAACCTTGAAGTAGTGATTAAGCGCTGTGCTGTGTTTGTTTAAATGGCTAGATAGAGAAACTTATTTTGAGGGGCGAACACTTTGGGGAAAACAAATTCAGAAACAAGAGGTCCAATTGCATTATATCTTTCACTGCCGATACTGTCCTGGGCATTTTATGATTTTGCGAATACTATCTTTTCATCTAACATTAATACTGTTTTTTTTCCTTTTTATATGGACGAAGTATTAGGAACTGACGAAGTTCGTCAACAAGTAGCGAGTTCGTTTATTTCCTATGCCAATGCTGTAGCAAGCTTCTTTTTAGTTCTCTTTTCACCATTATTTGGTGTGTGGATTGATAATACTGGTTTCAAAAAGCGATTTATTGTCTGGTTTGCCTCTATTTCGATTCTCTTTACTTTTATGATGGGGGTCTTTTCTAGCATTGATTTTAATGTTTATTATTCAGGTGTTCCCCTGAGCTTATTTTTAGTTGTTGTGAGCTTTGTTATAGCCAAATTTTTCTTTAATTCTAGTTTAGTATTTTATGATTCTATGATGGGGGATTTTGGGACAAAAGAAGAGATGCCTTTAATATCAGGGTTTGGTGTGGCCGTTGGTTACTTGGGGACAATTTGCGGTTTACTTGTTTATTTGCTTGTTAGTGACGGTGATTTCCATCGTGCGTTTATCCCAACAGCGATTCTATATCTGATCTTTTCATTGCCCTTATTTTTCTTTATAAAGGATAAACCTATCCCCGCTGATAAAAGAAAGAAGATTAAATTTCTAGAAGGCTATCGAGAAATTATTCAAACGTTCAAGGAAATGAAAAAGTATAAATCAATTTTTACTTTTATGATTGCCTACTTTTTCTTGAACGATGCGATTGCCACAACTATTGCTATGATGGCTGTTTATGCCACAGCGATTGTAGGGTTTACTTCAGGGCAGTTTATCATTTTATACTTGGTCAGTACAGTGGCAACGATAATAGGGTCCTTGGTGTTTGGATATATTGCAAAAGCTATTGGAGCAAGGCGTTCTATCACAATTGTTGCAATAATTATGATCCTCGCACTTTTCGTTGCAGTATTTGCCACAACTCAAGGAATGTTTTGGATTGCTGGCAGTATGTTTGGTGTTTCACTGGGTTCAATGTGGGTGACATCTCGAACTTTTATCATCGAATTATCTCCTGAAGAAAAGCGCGGACAATTTTTCGGCTTATTCGCCTTTTCTGGAAAGGTATCATCAATTATTGGACCAGCCATTTATGGTACCGTCACATTAGTCATGAGAGATTATGGAACATTAGCAAGTAGATTAGCGTTAGGTTCCCTAATCATTCTTACAATAATTGGTTTAATTATTCATTTACAGGTAAAACCTGAAAAAAATAGATGATAGGAGAAAACCTTCCCCTATGTTACAATTTACTTATAATAATCTGTATCAAAAGTAGCTAAAATAATAATATTTTAGTCGGGAAAGGAAAGAGTGAGTCACTTGGAACATAAAGGTATTTTACTAGAAAGTGGTACAAATGAACTTGAAATTGTTGAATTTGAAGTCGCTAATAATAAATTCGGTATTAATGTCATAAAAGTTAAAGAAATTATTCAACCGATTCCAGTTACTTTTATCCCGCATGCACATCCACATGTTGAAGGGATTGTTCAACTGCGTGGAGAAGTATTACCTGTGGTTAATATGCTAAAAGTTTTAGGAATGGCCCATGCTACATTTAGTTCGCAGCATAAATACATTGTTGCTGAATTTAATAAGCAAAAGGTTGTTTTCCATGTGGATAATGTTACACAAATCCATCGAATTTCTTGGAATGAAATCGAAAAACCTTCAGATATGTATCAAGGTGGTTCCAGTCAAGTAATTGGTGTTATTAAACAACAAGACACAATGCTTTTATTATTAGATTTTGAAAAAATCATGGTGGATATTAACCCTGATTCCGGTATTAATGTGGAGTCTGTGAAAAAGTTAGGAAAACGGGAGCGTTCTGAAAAGAAAATTGTTATTGCAGAGGATTCGCCTTTACTTAGAAAATTATTGCATGACACAATGCATGAAGCGGGCTACGTAAACCTTGAGTTCTTTGAAAATGGTCGAGATGCTTTTGACTATCTAGAATCGCTTCTCCGTACTGGCAGCAATATTGAAGAACATGTTCAATTAGTAGTGACTGATATTGAGATGCCACAGATGGATGGTCATCATTTTACGAAGAAAATCAAATCCACTCCATCTTTATCTAAGCTTCCAGTTATTATCTTTTCTAGCTTGATTACAGATGATCTTCGTCATAAGGGTGAAGTTGTAGGTGCTGAGGAGCAAATTAGTAAACCTGAAATCGCAGAACTAATTCTAAAAGTAGACGAATTGATTCTATAAGAAGATTTTAACTTTTTAGGGTATCCCAAAGATTATACTTTCAATTAAGTAAGGCTCTACCCTTGGCGAATTGATTTACATTTAGAACACGGTCGGATACCTTTCATGGTTTACCGTCTGTGTTCTTTTTTCTTCTCGGGTTTAAAGTTAAAATATTTAAACCATTCTTTAGGGTATAGAAGAGTGTATATACCTTAAGAAATTTCAAAGAGAGAAGTGATAACAATAGAGAAAATGGAAAATTTTAAAACAGCAATCATCGATATTGGTTCAAATACAATTCGACTTGTACTTTATAAATATAACAAGCTTGAAGGCTTAAGAGAATTCGGAAATATAAAAACAGTTGCAAGATTAAGAACATATCTACAGCCTGATGGAATAATGTCTGAAGAAGGTATTGCATTGCTAGCCGAGACATTAAGTTCCTTTAAAAAAATAATAGATGATTATGAAGTTACAGAAATAAAGGCAACAGCAACTGCCGCAATTCGCCAAGCAACCAATAACCAATCTATTGTAGAGCGTATGGAGAATGAAACAGGGATTTTGATTGATTTATTAACAGAGGAAGAAGAAGCGTATTTTGGATTTGTTGCTGTTGCGCATTCAATGGATACAAAATCGGCAGTTACGATTGATATAGGTGGCGGCTCAACTGAAATCACTTTATTTGAAGATAAAAAATTACAAAAAACCATCAGTTTTCCTTTCGGCACTGTTTCTTTAAAGGAAATGTTTGTTTCTGGTGAAGTCATAAGTAAAGAAGAAAAAGAAGTTTTGCGCCAATATGTAAGAAACCAATTTGAAAAACTAAACTGGATTGGGCAACTGGGATTACCCATCATCGGCATAGGTGGAAGTGCACGTAATATTGCACAAATTCATCAACAGCTAATAGATTATCCTATTTCTGGTGTGCATCAATACGAAATAAAGCTGGAAGAATTGACGAATTTAGGCAGTTATTTAGAGAGGCTGACTTTCGAACAGTTAAGACAATTGGACGGGCTCTCATCGGACCGAGCAGACATTATTGGAATCGCTCTTGAGGTTTTTAAAGAATTGATGGCTGTTGTCGATGCAAAAGTTTTTCAAATAAGTAAAAAGGGCTTGCGCGAAGGTCTAATGTATAATCGAGTCTCACAAAGTGATGATCATGCTTTTGATAAGTACAATGTTTTTGAAGGATATGCTCGAAGAATAACCTTTGAATATGGACGTTCAGAAGAAGAGCGAACATTCTTGAGTCGTATTACAGAACAGTTTTACAAAGAGTGCTGTCGTATAGGCCTCTGTGAGTTTAATCAAGATCACCTGGTGTTGCTGAAAAGGGCTGCTCAAGTATTTGCAATTGGTGAGTATATTGAACAGGATTCTTCAAATCAGCATACCTTTTACTTACTTGCAAACCAGTCGATTGTTGGGTTGAATCATGTAGAACGTGTGAAATTAGCGCTCGTTGCATCTTATAAAAATAAGGATTATTTCAGAAGATTCTCAGCTCCTTTTATTACTTGGATCCCTCGTGATGAACTAAAAACGTTAAGAGAACTTGGAGCAATGCTTAAATTTATTTTTGCATTAAACGTATCGAAGCGTACTATTGTAGAATCTGTTGAGCTGGAAAAAGTAAGTGATGTACTTCATATTATTGTAGCGGCTCGAAATGTACCAATGGCTGAAATTTATCAATGTGAACGTCAAAAAAAACATATTGAACGGATATTTAAAAAACCTGTACAAATTCATTTTTATAAAAAGGGTGAAAAGAGATGACTACTGAAATTCAATTAGACTCTTATGGAGAAAAAAATAATGAAGAGTTGATTGACTATAAGTATATTTTAGAAGAAATCGCTAAACCACAGTATTACAATAACCGTGAGCTGAGCTGGTTAGCATTTAATGAACGAGTATTGGAAGAAGCAGAAGATGAAGCCAACCCATTATTAGAACGCTTGAAATTTTTAGCTATTTTCAGCTCGAATTTAGATGAATTTTTCATGGTTCGTGTAGCAGGTTTACAAGACCAGGTAAGAGCAGGTTTTCATAAGCCTGAAAATAAGTCTGGACTTACACCTAAGGAACAGCTTGCCAAAATTGCCCAGAAGACCCAATCGCTTGTACGTAGACAAATGGATGTGTATCGATATCTTGTGCATGAAGAATTACCGAAAGAAAGAGTATACGTACGAGGATTTAAAAATTTAAATGAGTATCAAAAACAGTTTGTTAATGAGTTGTTTGAAGAAACCATCTTCCCAGTCCTAACGCCAGTAGCGGTCGATGCATATCGTCCTTTCCCTACATTGATCGGCAAAACTCTAAACTTGCTGGTCATGCTCGAAGAAAATATGTATAGTGAACAAAATGAAAAGGTTGCAATTGTACAGGTACCTTCCGTTCTAGATCGTTTTATTGAAGTGCCAAGTGAAAAAGGTGAGAAAGTCTTTGTTCTATTAGAAGACGTTATCACTTCCCATCTTGAAAAACTTTTCTATGGATATAACGTGAAGTCTACACAAGCCTTCCGATTAACGCGTAATGCGGATTTAACTATTCATGAGGAAGGTGCACGAGATTTACTTGTTGAGATTGAAAAGGAACTGAAAAAACGTAAATGGGGAGTTGGAAGCCGATTAGAAGTTCGCGATGGCGAAATAAGCGATGATGTACTTGATTATTTGTTAGAAGAATTTGAGATTCAAGAATCGGATGTTTTTAAAATTGGTGGTCCACTTGATTTAACGTTTCTTTTTAGTTTTATGAAGAAGATTTCTGTTGGCCGTGAACATTTAGAGTATGAAAGCTTTATTCCTCTCCGACCAAAAGATTTAGCTTCTGATGAGAATATTTTCGAAAAGGCGTTATCACAAGATATCTTTTTCCATCACCCGTATGAGTCCTTTGAACCGATTGTTGATTTTGTTACAGAAGCCGCAACGGATCCTTCAGTATTAGCAATCAAACAAACCTTATATCGGGTAAGTGGTAATTCGCCTATTATCAATGCTTTAAAACAAGCTGCTGAAAATGGGAAACAAGTGACAGTTCTAGTAGAATTGAAAGCTCGATTCGATGAGGAAAATAACGTGCATTGGGCAAAAGAATTAGAACAAGCCGGATGCCTGGTCATTTACGGAATGAATAACCTGAAAACACATTCTAAAATAACCCTCGTGGTCCGCCAAAATAACGGAAAAATCGAGCGTTTTGTTCACCTTGGTACAGGAAACTATAATGATGCCACCGCTAAGTTTTATACAGATATGGGAATTATCACATCGGTTAAGGAATTTGGTATAGATGCAACAAACTTCTTTAATTACTTAAGCGGCTACACAGAAAAACCAAAATTCCATCATCTTGTTGTTGCGCCCTTTGATATTCGAGATGAGTTTATTGAATTAATAGATGAAGAAATTCGTTGCCATAAGAGATTTGGCAATGGGTTTATTCGTGCAAAAATGAACTCTTTAACAGATAAAGATCTTATCATGAAGTTTTATGAAGCCTCTATTAATGGAGTAAAAGTTGAGCTTGTGATACGTGGGATATGTTGCTTACGACCTGGAATACAGGGAATTAGTGAAAACATAACAGTTACAAGTATCGTAGGACGTTTTTTAGAGCATACACGAATTTACTGGTTCCATCACAATGGAGAAAATAAAATCTATTTATCTTCTGCGGATTTAATGACACGTAATATGGTCAAACGAGTTGAGATATTATTCCCACTATATTCTTATGATATTAAGCAAAGAGTAATGGATATTTTAAGGACGCAGCTAGCTGATACAGTAAAAGCACGTGTTCAAGATTCAACAGGAAAATATCATTTTATAGAAATAAGTAATACTGATAAAGCGATAAATTCTCAGGAGCAGTTTTTACTTGAGGCAATGAGTACTGTCGTAGTAGAAGAATAAAAGACATTTTGCAATTTAATTAACTATTTTCATAAAACATCATCTCCCATTTTTTGTCTAAGAGATGATGTATTTTTATAGGTATTTTTTCATGTTAAGTTATTAATATTCATCGAAAAGTTGATTTAGTTATACATTTGTCCTAAAATTAGATGGAAATATAAAATAATAATGGATTATAGTGTTATAATATAACTATATATATTTATGCATCACGTCATGTAGCTAATGGGGGATAATAATGATTACTTTTCCAACAATGGAGTTTGAAAATTACTTGCAAGATTTGATGAAACTAAATCCATTTGATTCTGTTGTCATACTAAAAACACAGAATGAAGGAAAATATACTGTAGAGATGATTAATTCAAATGCCTCAATTCTTTCCCCTGTTCCTTATATGAAGGGAATGGATGCAAATGGCTTTTTTCAATGGTTAGATTGGGAGAAAGTGGAGGAAATGCTCCGAAATCCAAAGGAAGAAGTCGAATTTCTTACCATACAGAATTATTCCAAGCAAGTATCTGTTTACATTCAAACAATTATGAAAAACACTGAAGAATACTTTGCATTGATTATGAAGCAAGTGAATGATGATGAAAAGAATTCTTATAGCTTGTACACTTTTCAAAATGAAAATACCGGGCTATTAAATAAAAGAGCTTTAAATATTAAATGGTCAGAGCATTACCAAAACTATAATGATCTTCGCCAGATTTCATTTTTACTTGTCGATTTGGATCGCTTTAAAAAATACAATGAATCACTTGGAAAACAAAAAGCGGATGAAATGATCAAGAAAATTAGTGAACGCTTCAATGAGGTTCGAAGTGAATCATGCGAGCTCTATCATTATAGTGGAGACGAATTTGTTTTTTTAGTTCGACATACACTTCGTGAAGAGGTGGAGCTTGTTGTCAATAAGATTTACGAACAGCTGAAGGAACCTTTTCTAATCGATGTTCATGAGTACTTTGTTACTTGTTCAATCGGTATTTCAACAATCGCAGGAAATCAGTCCCGAGATCTGGAGACATTATTGCATCAGGCTGAACAGGCATTGTTTTATGTAAAGAAACACGGTCGTGCACATTTCAGATTTTATCGTGAAGAAATGAGCCATACCTTCCAAAATGAAGTATTAATGGAAGCACATTTAAGAAGAGCCATAGAATTTAACGAACTTTCCCTACATTTGCAGCCCCAAATTGATTTTGATACATATGAAATTGATAGCTTTGAAGCATTAATTAGATGGAATAATCCAAAGTTTGGATTCGTACCACCCTCACAGTTTATTCCAATAGCTGAATCATCAGGCTTAATCATTCAAATCGGCGAGTGGGTGTTAGAGCAGGTTTGCAAGTACCAACAGGAATGGAAGGCAAAAGGGTATAGACCAGTTCGAATTGCCGTCAATATCTCACCAAAGCAATTCAAACAAGAAAAGTTTGCGGAAAAGGTAAGACGAGTAATTTTAAAATACGATGTCGAGCCACGTTATATCGAATTGGAAATTACGGAAAGCTCGATGGTGAACGTTGATGAAACCGAGAGTATCTTAAAGAATCTAAAAGCTTTAGGTGTTTTCGTCTCTGTTGATGATTTTGGGACAGGTTATTCGTCTCTTAGTTATTTAAAAAAATATCCGATTGACATTATCAAAATCGATCAATCCTTTATCGCCGATTTAAATAAAGACGATAAAAATGAAGCAATTGTCAAAGCAATCATCGCGCTATCTCAAAATCTGGAAATGGACGTAATCGCTGAGGGCGTAGAAGAAATTTCTCAAGAAAACTTCCTAAAACTGCATCAATGCAAAAAAGGTCAGGGCTACTTATACAACAAACCCCTTCCTGTAGATGAAATTGTAAAAAAATACCTGATAAACTAATTGTAAACCGACAAATTTTATGATTCATAGAATTTGTTGGTTTTTTGTTTGGGTAAAGCGAGTTAGGGGCATTTAATGCAGCTGGTGAAAAAATGGAGCAAGCTAGGTGTAATAAATCCACCGGTTGGCACCTGATTTAGTGAAGTGTTTGTTGAGGATTCTTTGTATGGTCTTTTGAGAAATTTCAAGGTCGCACCAATCACATACTTTGGGAGTTGTAATTTTTTCATCAGGGAATAGAATTTGGAATTCTTTTGCTGTGCGAATTACAGCAGATTCTAGTTTTTGTTTGCTTCTGCAATTTAAACAAAGAACTTCCATTTCTCGTCTATAGTTTGTTGTACAAAATTTAAAAGTCTCACAAGAAACACATTTTATGCCTTTCTGTAACTCATGATATGAAAAGGTAGGATATTGCTTTAGAGGATATTCTTGAATATGGAGAGTATTTAACTTTTCCGCAATATTTCTATGTCTTTCATCTAATTTTAATCGTTCTAAATTTAGAGTCTTTAAAAAACGATTAACTTGATTTGGTAGAATGAAAGTTTTTTCTGGCTGAGCTTGATAAAGCGAGAATTCGGGGTTAACAAAGAGAACTTTTGAATGAATAGGGATATTTATATTTAATTTATGAAGAAGTTGACGCATTAATGATTCAGTTCGTTGTAATTGGATTAGGGGATTGGAAATTTCGAATCCATCTTTTTGGAGGAAGCGATTAGAATCATAGTAGAAATCACCAGAATAATTCTTAATTTCGAATAGAAAAATTTGATCCTTTAAAATTAATATAGAATCAATTTGAAAAGTTTGATTATTAACGGTTAGTAATAAATCGTTTAAGACTATACAATCACAGTTTAGTGTTTGTATTAAGGAGTCAAATTTCTGCTCTCCCTCAAATCCCTTTGTTAGAGCATATAAGTTTTGCTGATCTTTCTTGGATAACTGAATTCTAGATTCTAAAGTTTTAAGAACAATTAATTCTAAAGGTTCTATTCTAGATTTATATATCAGAAGCCTCATCCTTTCGTGCGATTATAACACTAGTATAGTTTAGAATTATGTAAATTTCTATTAGATGAAAGGTTAAATTTGAATTGTGTTAGGTAATTTTGAATTTTTTGTAGCAATACTTCGTAGATTCAGGTAGAGCAATTTTACGTTGGACAATAGAAGAGGGAAAACAGGATTCAAAGTCCACGAGAAGAGCGATCGCGGACAAACTAAACCCCATTTATCCAAAAATTCTAAAAACTAAAATGACAAATTTGTGAATTTATAGTAAACTGAAAAGTGAATGGACATTCATTAAGGGGTAGGGGGAGTATGTATGTTGAAGAATGAGACGATTATTGTGACTGGCGGTTCTAGTGGGATGGGACTTGCTATGGCGAAACAGTTTGTTCAAGATGGCGCAAATGTAGTGATTACTGGTCGAGATAGAGAACGCTTACAAAATGCAAAAAATGAAATTATGGCTTTTGGTGAAAATGTTGAAATATTTCAAATGGATGTACGTGAAGTTGAGCATGTAAAGGCGATGGTTCAATTTGCTGTAGAGAAATTCGGTAAAATTGATGGATTAGTTAATAATGCTGCGGGGAACTTTATTGTTGCGGCAGAAAAGCTTTCGCCGAATGGGTGGAAAGCGGTGATTGACATCGTTTTAAATGGAACGTTCTATTGCTCTTCCGAAGTAGGGAAGTATTGGATCGACAATGGAATAAAAGGAAAAATTCTAAATATGGTAGCTACATATGCCTGGGGAGCAGGAGCTGGCGTTGTTCATTCGGCAGCTGCAAAAGCAGGTGTATTGTCATTAACTAGAACTTTAGCTGTTGAATGGGGACATCAGTATGGAATTCGGGTAAATGCAATAGCACCAGGTCCAATTGAAAGAACAGGTGGAGCAGGGAAGCTGTGGGAATCTGAGGAGCAAGCAAAACGAACATTGAACTCGGTTCCTTTAAAAAGACTTGGAACACCAGAAGAAATTGCAGATCTCGCAACTTTTATTATGTCCAATAAGGCGTCATATATGAATGGGGAATGTGTCACGCTAGATGGTGGCCAATGGTTAAATAAATTTCCGTTTTAATAACATAATTCAAAAATAGTGCACGTACAAAAGGATTTGAAGGCAACCAATAGTCTCCAATGCAAAAAATCGTGTACTGCATTACTAAATATTGGACTCAATAGTCAAGCAAATCTTGGCATTCATTTTAATGAAGAATAAACACTACGGTATAAGAAGCATACTAATTACACTTTCTTAACTGAAAAAAAGGAGGCGTAATTATGGGAATGTGGACTATACCGACAATCATTACAGGGGCACTTATTGTTCTTGTATCCTACTTACTCACTGCCGGGGTAATGAAAAAGACGAGGCACCGTGAGTCGGCAACAGATACACCGATTAGCAAGATGGTAAGAGATCATCCAGTAGCGATGAACCCAATCATAATTATGTACATTATTTTCGGGCTGTTTACTGGAATAATTATCTTTTATTATTGGTCAATTTATGGATATTAGTATGTGAAAATTTTAAGGAAATCATCCTTCTACTCTAAAATACTGTGCCATATCATGGTCAATTGTGAACAAATTGTGATATGATATAAGGAGAGTGTAGTTTTCCTGTTCCAAAGTTATTGACAGGCAAAGGAGTAGAAGGTCATGATTTCAACAAATACAAGAGCATTATTAGAGACACCAATTAGTGACTTTATTATTTCATCTGAAAAAGTTGCACATGTTCAAATTGGCAATAGTGCAGAACATGCTTTACTCGTCTTAACAAAAACAGGTTATTCTTCTGTACCTGTATTGGATATTAAGTATCGTTTACACGGTCTTTTAAGTAGTAAAATGATTACCGAATCCATATTGGGTTTAGAACGAATTGAATATGAAAAATTGGGGAATATCAAAGTTGATGATTGTATGGACCCGGATGTTACGTATTTAAAAATAACTGATACGTTCCAGAGAGCTTTAGATTTAGTCATCAACCATGCATTTTTATGTGTAGTCGATGATGAAGGAACTTTTGTTGGTATTTTAACCCGTCGTGTAATTTTAAAGCAGTTAAAAAAATATATTTATCAAGTAGAAGATTAATAGAATTGATTATTAGACTCGACAAAATCCACTTATTAGGGTTTTGTCGTTTTTTACATAGCCTATTTTAAGGGGGAGAGTTAAATGACTGCAACAGAAGCAGAAATCATTAAAATTCTTGCAGAAGAGAAGAATATGAGAAAAGCAGCGGAACGTCTTTTCCTAACACAGCCAGCCCTCTCCCAAAGATTACAATCAATCGAAAAGGATTGGGGTGCCCAGCTTTTCATTCGTTCGCAAAAGGGACTTACGCCAACGCCAGCTGGAGAATTAGTTATTCAATATGCGAATGAAACCATCTTAAGGAAAGAGCAAATCTTTGATACAATTCAAGCCTTAAATTCGAAAGTTCACGGCACATTAAAGATTGCATGTGCCTCCATTGTAGGTCAAAATTGGCTTCCAAAAGTCTTAAAGGAGTTTGTCACAATTTATCCGGATGCGAAAATATCACTTATTACTGGATGGAGCTCGGAAATTGTGAAAGCCTTATATGAGGGTGAAGCACATGTAGGAATTGTGCGGGGACAAGTAGAATGGAAAGGTAAAAAAGTTCATCTATTTAGAGATATGATGTATCTCGTGGATAAGGAAATTGAAAACATTGATGATATTTTAACGACTGATAGACCCTTTATTCAATTTAAAAGTGATTCCAATTACTATCAGGAAATTCAGCTTTGGTGGCAACGTCATTTCTCCTCAAATCCGAAAAGACAAATTATTGTAGATCAGATTGAAACATGTAAACAAATGGCCATGAATGGTATAGGTTATGCAATCTTGCCATCTATAACACTAAACGGGGAAGAAGATGTAAACAAGATTCCATTAACGCAAAATGAAAAGGATACTGGATTGACACGAGATACTTGGTTGATTGGATATGACTCTTCGTTTGAATTAAGACAAGTCGCTGCCTTTATGGATGTGGTAACTCAGCATGCAAGTTGCCTTTATGATTATACGAAATAATGAATAATTATTTGACTCATACGAGGTAATTATACGTGCTATTTATTAGAATATTTAGTACAATCAATTATGTGAATGCATTTTACATAGATAAGGAGATTTAACAATGACTAAAAAATTAAATGCACAAGAAATTATTCAATTTATCTCAGATTCTAAAAAAGTAACACCTGTAAAAGTTTATGTTAAGGGTGAAAGTGTTGCTTCTTTATCATATGGAGAAAATTCTAAGGTTTTCGGTGAAGGAAATAGCGCAGTTGTTTTCGGTGAATGGAATGAAATCGAAGCAAGCTTAAAAGAGCACGGCAATCAAATTGCGGACTATGTAATTGAAAATGACCGTCGTAACTCTGGCGTTCCTTTACTAGATTTAAAATATCAAAATGCACGTATTGAGCCAGGTGCGATTATTCGTGATCAAGTAACAATTGGTGATAATGCAGTTATCATGATGGGTGCAATCATTAATATCGGTGCTGAAATTGGTGAAAAAACAATGATCGATATGGGTGCTGTATTAGGCGGGCGTGCAACTGTAGGTAAGGGATGCCATATTGGCGCAGGTACAGTTCTAGCAGGTGTAATCGAACCACCATCAGCCACTCCAGTAATTATTGAAGATGATGTTGTAATTGGTGCAAACGCTGTTGTATTAGAAGGTGTACGAGTAGGCCAAGGTGCAGTTGTTGCAGCAGGTGCAATCGTTATTAGTGATGTTGAGCCGTATACAGTTGTAGGTGGAGTACCTGCACGCGTTTTAAAACAATTAGATGAAAAAACAAAATCTAAAACTGAAATAATTGATGCACTAAGAAATATTTAAGAAGGTGTTAGGATGGATACACTCATTCAAATTCGAAGAGAGTTACATCAAATACCCGAGTTAGGATTTCAAGAATTCAAAACTCAAGCGTATTTGCTTGATAAAATCTCTCAATTTCCACAAGAACATTTAAATGTTATAACTTGGAAAACAGGTATTGTGGTGAAAATTGACGGTAGTAATCCATCTAAGACAATTGGTTGGCGTTCAGACATTGATGGTTTACCTATTGTTGAGGAAACAGGGTTAACGTTTTCATCCACTCATGAAGGGAAGATGCATGCATGTGGCCACGATTGCCATATGACAATCGCACTTGGCTTAGTTGAAGCTTTAGCTGTATCACCCCCAACACAAAACGTTGTCGTGTACTTCCAGCCTGCTGAAGAAGGTCCTGGTGGGGCGGAGCCTATGTTAAATTGGTTAAAAGCAGAGAGACCGGATCTTTTGGCGGATGAAATCTATGCCTTACATATCGCTCCTGAATACCCCGTGGGGACAGTGGCGACTCGTCCAGGTCTTTTATTTGCCAATACTTCAGAGCTATTTATTGATCTAAAAGGTTTAGGCGGACATGCTGCATATCCTCATAAGACAAGGGATATGACAGTCGCAGCTGCGAACTTGATCGTACAATTACAGACGATTGTTAGTCGTAATGTTAATCCAATGGACAGTGCTGTGGTAACTATCGGAAAACTGACTTCAGGTACAGTCCAAAATATTATTGCCGAGAATGCAAGATTAGAAGGAACAATTCGTACGCTTAATGCAGAGGCTATGGCTGAAGTAAAAAAGCGAATTGAAGCCATTTGCGCTGGAATTGAAGCCTCTTTTGAATGTGAAATTCACATAGATTATGGATCTATGTATTATGAGGTAAATAATGATTCTGAATGTGCAAAAAAGTTACTGGATTTTGCGGAAGAATTCGAGGGTGCAACCTCATATGAATGTCCTGCCGCAATGACTGGCGAAGATTTTGGCTATTTCATAAAAGATATACCAGGCGCAATGTTTTGGTCTGGAGCTAATTGTGAATATGGCTTACACCATGCAAAAATCAACCCTGATGAGAAGTTGCTTTCATTTAATGCGAATTTCGTGGAACAATTTATCAGAAATTAATAAAACAAAAAATGGAAATGTCCTCATAGGGCATTTCCATTTTCATTTTGTGGGAATAAAAAGGCAATAACATGACCGATTTATTAAGCTGATGGTTTTAGTAAGCCAGGAGATTTTTTCAATGTCCAAACTAAAGCCAAAACAAAGCAACCTAATAAAATTACAGCCCCTAATATGAATGGAATAGACAAATGCCATTCTAATAATACTCCAGCAAGTGCAGGACCAATCATATTGCCCAAACTCATATAGGCGTTGTTCATACCAGCCGCAAATCCTTGCTCATTTCCAGCAAACTTGGAAATCAATGTATTTACTGCTGGGCGAATAAATACTGTAGCAATTTGGAATAAGGTTGCTACAGCTAAAATAATGAAGAACCCGCCAACAAAAACCATGAAGACCATTGTTATGGCAGCTGCCACTAAATTAACTAAAATAACCTTCATTTCACCAAAACGCTTGAACAATTTATCAATAATAAACATTTGAAGTATTACACCAGCGAAACCACCTACAGTGATGACAATGGCAATATCTGTTGGTGAGTAATCAAATTTATAGGTTAAGAACATTGATAGGGTTGATTGGAAATTTGAAATACCAAAACTAAAAGTAAATACAATAATTAAAATAACAAAATAAGGTGTTTTAACGGAACGAACTAATTGATTCAAAATGTTTTCTCTAGGTGCATTTTTTACCGCATCGTTTATTTGTGGCTGAACATTCGGTAGTACAATATACGAAAGTAGAGCTGCGACTAAAGCGACAACTCCAGCTAAATAGAATGGGAAATGTAAATTAACATTTGCCAGAAATCCTCCTAATGCAGGGCCAATCATAAATCCTAGAGAGATGGCTGCTCCAATTAATCCCATACCTTTCCCGCGTTCTTCAATGGTTGTGATATCAGCCACATAAGCCATAATTGTTGTCATAATGAACGCAGCACCGAAACCACTTAAGAAGCGGCCTAAGTATAAAATCCAAACATCAGTAGCTAGGCCAAAAATGATTTGTGAAATTCCGTAAATAATGAGTCCGCCTATAATAAATATTTTCCGGCCGAATCGATCCGACAAATTTCCAGCGATCGGTGAAAATAAAAATTGCGCTAATGCAAAAACTGCGATTAAAGAACCGTAGACTTCGCCACCAACACCGAAAATATCTAAATAGGAAGGTAGTACAGGAATAACAATTCCTACACCACCCATGGTAATAAACATATTAAGCATTAAAATCGATAAAGCTAATTTTTTCTTTTTCTGTGACATCCCAGTCCACCTTTCCCCTTACATGTATCCCCAAAAAGTAAATTAATTCGTGTATCTAAAAGCTTATCATATTGTATATCGATTAACTACATATAAAAAGAGGTCTTTAGGCTGATATTCGATAGAAAAGTCGATGATATTCATAGAAGAATGTCATCGACTAAAAGAATTAACGTATACTCATTTTAAACTTAAGGAAATATTCATTATATTTTCCTAACCATCGTAAACCAAGGTTTTCATAAACCTCTAATTTATCACGAAGCTCCTCATCAGGATAGAATCGTTCGTCTTCTATTACTTCTGGATCCATTAGTTCCATGGCTGCAGCGTTTGGTGTAGAGTAGCCAACATAATCATTATTTTGTGCAGAATTTTCAGCATCTAACATAAAGTTGATAAAGGCATGAGCACCCTCTAAATTCGCTGCAGTTTTAGGAATCACGAAATTATCAAACCATAAATTAGATCCTTCTTCAGGAACGGCAAAATCAAGCTCTTCATTTTCCCACATCATATCGGCCGCCTGACCAGACCAAGTAAGGGCGACAGTTGCCTCGTTGTTAATCATAAGAGGTGTTATTTCATCCCCGATAATCGCTTTAATATTAGGTGATAATGTAATTAATTTATCGGTTGCTTGACGAAGAAGGGTCTCATCTTTCGCATTAAGTGATTCGCCTAAGGAGTTAAGCCCCATTCCCATTACTTCACGAGCTCCATCTACTAAAAATACTTTTTCTTTTAAAGATGGGTCCCAAAGATCTTCCCAGGATGTAAAGTCTAAATGATCGGCAACTAGGCTTGGATTATAAACTATGCCAACCGTTCCCCAGAAATAAGGAATAGAATATTTGTTTCCTGGGTCAAATGCCAAGTCCAAAAAATAAGGGTCAATATTTTGTAAATTTGGAAGCTTAGAATGATCAATTGGTAACAATAAGTCTTTTTCCTTCATCATCTCAACCATATATTCGGATGGAACAGCCACATCATAAGCAGAACCGCCTTGTTCTACTTTAGTCATCATGGCCTCGTTTGAATCGAACGTTTCATAAATGACTTTAATGCCTGTTTCTTCAGTAAATTGATCAATTATATCAGGATCGATATACTCGCCCCAGTTATAGACGGTGATCGTATCTTTGCTTCCAGCAGAACCTGCTGATTCTAATCGATCTGCCATAAAGAATAGGAGGGCACAGACGACTATGATAGCTACAGTAGCTTGAACTAATGATTTCATCGTTGTACCTCCTCACTTACTCGTTTTCTACGATTTGTTACAGTGTAGTAGCCAATAACAACTAAAACAGTTACAAAGAAGACAAGTCCCGAAATCGCATTTACTGTTAAAGAGATTCCTGTTCTTGCCATCGAATAAATTTCAATGGATAGGGTAGAAAATCCGTTCCCTGTAACGAAAAAAGTAACAGCGAAATCATCTAATGAATAGGTTAGGGCTAAGAAGAACCCTGCAAAAATTCCCGGTTGAATATAGGGAAGAATAACTCGAGTTAATACATCCCGTTTAGATGCTCCTAAGTCACGTGCAGCATCAATAAGCGATGTATTCATTTCTAAAAGCTTTGGTAAAACCATCAAAACTACTATAGGAATACTAAAGGCCACATGGGAGACTAAAACAGATGTAAAACCTAATTTTACCCCAATCATTGTAAATAAAATTAAGAAACTTGCCCCAATGACCACATCAGGACTTACGATTAAAACGTTATTTAATGAAAGTATTGTGTTCCGCATTTTTTTATCCTTAATAGAGACAATTCCAATTGCACCTAATGTACCAATAATTGTAGCAATCAAACCTGACAATAGGGCGATGATAACTGTATTAATCAAAATAACTATAAGTCGGGAGTCTTCAAATACTGCTTGATAATGGTCTAATGTGAAGGACTCGAAGCTATTCATGGAGCCGCCACTATTAAATGAATAAAAAATTAGGTAGAAAATTGGTGCATATAAAACAATAAAAACAAGTAATAAATAGATTTTTGAGGCAGTTGATAATTTTTTCATTATGCACGGCCTCCCTTCTTCTGACCAGTCAGAAGCATAATGATAACCATAATAATAATTAAGAATACAGCGATCGTTGAGCCCATACCCCAGTTTTGTGAAACAAGGAATTGTTGCTCAATCGCAGTACCTAGAGTGATGACTTGGTTACCGGCAATTAAGCGTGTAATCATGAATAATGATAGTGCTGGTATAAAGGTTACTTGAATCCCGGATTTTACACCGTCAATTGTTAAAGGAAAAATAACACGACGGAAAGTTGTAAAACTAGAAGCACCTAAATCACGTGCTGCATACACTAGTGTCGGGTTCAATTTATCAAGTGAGTTGAAAATTGGAATAATCATAAATGGAATAAAAATATAAACTGAAACAAATATGAAACTGAAATCTGTAAACAGAATTTGCTGTGCATCCAGTCCAAATACCTCTAGAAAGGCATTTATAGGACCGTATAATCCGAAAATCCCGATAAAAGCATAAGTCTTTAATAATAAGTTAATCCAAGAGGGAATAATAATCAGCATTAACCATAGATGCTTATGCTTTGTTTTAGTTAATAGAAAAGCAGTTGGGTAAGCAATTAGTAAAGTAAATAGTGTGATTAAGAAGGCATACCAAAAGCTTGTTAGCGTCATTTTTAAATATACGGTAGAAAAGAAAGCCGAATAGTTAGCTAATGTAAAATTCCCATTTAAGTCTAACATTGAATAATATACGATTAAGACGATTGGCGCGATGACAAATAATGCTATCCATAGGTAATAGGGAAATAGCGAGCCCTTAGAAGCTTTATTGAACATTTTCATCTTCTCCGTAAGCTTCCAAACGTTTATCGAATTCTTCTTCTGTTTCGTTTAGACGCATTACATGAATACTTTCAGGATCAAAGTCTAAGCCAATTTGTTCGCCTACATCTGCCTTTTTAAGTGAATGCACAAGCCATTCATTGCCATCTTTATCGTAAGTGGATAATTCATAATGAACACCACGGAATAATTGTGTATCAACAGTAACAACAAGTTTTCCTTTATCTATAGTAGTTATTTCTAAATCCTCAGGACGAATCACGATATCAATTTTCTCATTTGGTCGCATACCTTGGTCAACACAATCGAATGTTTTGCCGGTAAATTGAACTTTGAAGTCTTCAATCATAACGCCATCCACAATATTTGACTCACCAATAAAATCGGCAACAAAACGGTTAATTGGCTCATCATATATATCTACTGGAGTCCCGGATTGTTGGATTTCACCATCGTTAATAACGAAAATTTCATCGGACATGGCTAGAGCTTCTTCTTGATCATGCGTTACAAAGACAAAGGTTTTCCCTAAACGTTGCTGTAGCTCACGAAGCTCATATTGCATTTCTGAACGAAGCTTCAAATCCAGTGCAGATAAGGGCTCGTCCAAAAGAATGACTTCCGGATCATTTACAATCGCACGGGCAATGGCCACACGTTGACGTTGGCCACCAGACATTTCCGAGATTTCGCGATTTCCATATCCGCCTAGATTAACGAATTTTAAAGCTTCCAAAACTCGTTCTTGAATTTCTTTTTCTTTCAGCTTTTTAATTCGTAGACCGAAAGCGACATTTTCAAATACGTTTAAATGCGGAAATAAGGCATAGTCTTGAAAAACGGTATTTACCTGACGTTCATTGGCGGGAATTTGATTTATTTTTTTATCATTAAAGTAAATCGAACCTTCAGTAGGATCCGTGAATCCAGCAATAATACGTAGAATGGTCGTTTTTCCGCACCCAGAAGGACCTAAAAGGGTATAGAACTTTCCTCTTTCAAGTTCAAAATTAATATTTTTTAATACAACTGTTCCATCATCATACGATTTTGAAACATTCTCAAATCGAATAATTGTATCGTTCATTCTCTTGCCTCCTAAACTATAAATAAGAATCTGTTGCAACTAGTAAAATTTGAGTTTCTGCATTGTTAGCGTTAAAAATTTGATGATTCGTGGAAGCTTCATAGTAAATAGCATTTCCTTCACAAGCGATATATTCGTTTTTGCCTAAGACCACCCGTATCCGACCCTTTAATACATAGATAAATGTCTCAGCTAAAGAAGGTTCGAATTGTTTATATTCGCCATCCTTTTGAAGTGTTATAAGGACTGGTTCCATTTCTTTTTCATTGGAAGTTGGAATCAGCCATTGAATCTTATATTTTTTATCTTCATCTGTATATGAGGTTTGGTCTTCTACGTTATAGATTACTTTTTGTTCTTGTAACGAGTCGTCAAAGAATTCTTTTGGGGTAGTGCCCAACACTTCCAAAATAGAAAATAATGTTTCAATTGATGGCGAATTTAAATCACGTTCTAGTTGAGAGAGATATCCTTTTGTTAAATCAGTTCTTTCACCTAATTCTTCCTGTGTCAGTCCTTTTTTAAGTCGTAATGCTTTAATTTTCGCACCAATTTGCACTTGAATAGCTCCTTATTTGTTTAATATACATAAACTTAAAGTATGAAAGTTTACTATTTAAAAACTTAATGTTTACTATTATGATACTATTATACAGAATCGCATAAGCAATTCAAGAGAAGTTTTTGAAAGATTTTCCTAGAAAAATGAACCTATTTACTATACTTATTTTCTTCAACTTATCAAAAAAGAATACTTCAATGTTGGTTTTTACTATGAACTTCTAAATGGGGGAAACGAAAATGATAGATTTACAGGTCGGCAAACCAGCGCCAGATTTTATAATGGATGCCGTTATGCCCGATAAGTCTTTTGGAAAAGTTTCATTAGAAGAAAACATAAAAAAAGAAAAATGGACGGTTTTATTTTTTTACCCGATGGATTTTACTTTTGTGTGTCCAACTGAAATTACGGAGATGTCCGATTATCACGATGAATTTGATGAACTTGATGCAGTGGTGTTAGGTGTTTCCACTGATACGGTTTATACACACTTAGCTTGGATCAATACAGAACGTACAAAAAATGGTCTTGGTCAACTTCAATACCCTCTAGCAGCGGACCATAATCACCAGGTGGCAAAAAAGTACGGCGTTTTAGTTGAAGAAGAGGGGATTGCGCTTAGAGGATTATTTATTATTAATCCCGAGGGTGAGCTTCAATATCAAGTAATCCATCATAATAATATTGGGCGTGATATTGAAGAGGTGTTACGTGTTCTGCAAGCGTTGCAAACAGGGGGTTTATGTCCGGCAAGCTGGCGTCCAGGTGACGATACATTATAAATTCAAAATCGGGGGCTGTACAATTCTTTTAAGGAGGAGGTTAAATGAAATTACGTTCCAAAATGCCTGACTTAATTGGTGAAGCGGACTGGTTAAATGGCAAGGTCAAGCGGGAGAATTTAATAGGAGAAAAGCCAACTATCATACATTTTTGGTCTTTGAGCTGTTACGATTGTTTAGAGAGTTTGCCTGAACTGAATAGATTTAGAGTTAAGTACCATGAACAAGTTAATTTTCTAGCAGTCCATATGCCAAGGTCAAAGGAAGATATGGACATAGGAAAAATAAAAAAAACTGCCCGTAAATATAAATTAACACAGCCTATTTTTATTGATAATCAAATGACGCTAACAGACACTTTCAATAATCAGTATGTGCCTGCTTATTACCTATTCGATCGTAATGGGATGCTTCGTCACTATCAGGTAGGAGGAAGTGGCATGAAGATGTTAGAAAAAAGAGTGGTTAAACTTTTAAATGAATGATAAGCAAAGGGAAGAAGAAAAGTTAGAAAAGTGTAGACTTTAGATTATAGTCTACACTTTTTGTTATTTATGCCTGATTAGATTGTGCAAGCTTCATTAAATAATATTGTTCTTCTCTAGCCATATGGTCCGCCATCAAAGGAGACAAAACTCCTAGGCTTTCCGCATTTATCTCCATTTCCTCAAGCTCATTTAAAAAAGTTTTGAAGAGGCTCATTTCTATTTCAACATCCTTATTAAATTTCGAGAGTGAAGGAAACCTGTGGATATTTGTTGCAAAAATCCTGTTAGTTCAACTGCTTTTAAGTAAAAATCGTCAAAATGCTTCGTAAAGGTTTGACTTTTTTCTTTCAGCCGTCTTTCAACTCCGTCCAGCCTATCATTAATAGCACCTGCATGCCCGGACGCATCTAATAGCCAAAGTAAATGATGGTGTAGCTCGTGGAAAATTGGAGGAGTTTTTCCTGCTTCAAGTAACCAATGATTCTTTGAAACTCTTCCAGTTCATTTACCATATGATTTACAAAGCTTGGAGTAAGATGAATCTTCATTTGCCCGGTAATATGACGTCTTATTATAGAGAGCTTTAAAGCCTTTAGTTCGTTTACTGCTTCTTCCACCTTATTTGTAAAAGGGAGGATTGTGGTCTCGTTTTGCTGTTTTAATTGGGCGTGAAATTGGTCAAATACCTGTATAAATTGAGAAGCTTTCGCAATATCCTCTTTCTCAGATGGATAAAGGGAGTCACGTATAAATCTAGAATGGTCTCCTAATATCCTCAACCAAAACTGATGTTCAAATATAGCACTTTCAAAAAAGAGAGCCAAGCTGTATACGCCTCCTTGGTTAGCACATAAGTATATGGTATTCATATGGTTATGGGTTTATTAAAAAAATAGTCTTATTACCTTTACTTATAAGGCTGATAATTTATAGGAAATATTCAAGGTTGAGAGTTTCGCAGTAAAATTAAGATTGGAATAGGAGGGATAGTCATGGTAAATACAGTGAACGATCAATGGAATGCCCATTTGTATGATAAAAGCCATTCTTTTGTATCACAGTATGGTATAGATTTAATTCAATTTCTAGCACCAATGGAAAATGAAAAGATTCTGGATCTCGGTTGTGGTACAGGAGATTTAGCACGGCAAATGAAGGATTTGGGTGCTAATGTAATAGGTGTGGATAAATCCGCCAATATGATTGAACAAGCGAGAAATAAATATGAAGAGATAGCATTTGAAGTGAAGGATGCTACTGAATTACTTTATAAGAACGAATTTGATGCTGTTTTTTCAAATGCAACACTACATTGGGTAAAAACACCAGAAAAAGCACTGAATTGCATTCAGAACAGCTTAAAACAAGGAGGAAGGTTTGTAGCAGAGTTTGGTGGGAAAGGGAATGTACAGACCATAACAAATGAAATAATAAGGGAAATAAAAACACTGGGAATGGATTTTAGTGAAGAACAGTTTCCATGGTTTTATCCAAGTATTGCCGAGTATACCTCTCTAATGGAGGAGGTAGGCTTTAGAGTAACATTGGCGCAGCACTATGATCGGCCAACAAAATTAGATGGTGAGCTCGGCTTGCAAAATTGGATTGAAATGTTTGGTGCTCAATTGTTTAACGGTATTGATGAAAAACAGAAGCAGAACATAATTAAGCGTGTTGAGCATAATTTAAAAAATATTCTATATAAAGAGGGCAATTGGTTTGCCGACTATAAAAGAATACGAGTTATTGGTGTGAAAAGCAGTTACTAAAACTTTTAACAAATTTTTCAAAGGATATTTGTACAAAATAATAACACTAAGTTAAAATAGTAGCATTGATGATTATGTACGGAGGTTCAAGATGAAAAAAGAATTTGTAGTAGTAGGTTTAGGCCGTTTCGGTGGGAGTATTGTAAGAGAGTTGATTCGCTTAGGGGCAGACGTATTAGCAATTGATACGGAAGCGGAACGAGTAGATGAATATGCAAAAATTGCAACTCAAGCTGTAATTGCGGATACAACAGATGAAGAAGTAATTAAGTCGCTTGGTTTGCGCAATTTTGAACATGTAATTATTGCAATTGGTGAAAATATTCAAGCTAGTATTTTAACAACGCTAATTTTAAAGGATCTTGGTGTGGAGCAAATTACTGTTAAAGCACAAAATGATTATCACGCAAGAGTTCTCCATAAAATTGGAGCAGATCATGTGGTGCATCCAGAGCGAGATATGGGGATTCGGATTGCGAACAATATGATGTCGAGCAATGTATTAGACTACTTAGAGCTCTCAGATGAACATTCAATTATGGAAATTCGAGCAAATGATCGAATTGCCGGTTCTTCACTAATTGATTTGGATATTCGAGCAAATTATGGTATTAACATTGTCGGAATCAAAAGGGGAGAATCAATTCTAATCTCTCCCGCAGCAGATGACAAAATATTGCTTGGTGATATTTTATTGGTAATAGGTGCTGATGTAGATATTAATCGATTTGTGAAAAAAATGATGAGCTAATCCAGGATTATCAGGATTTTTAAAGGATTTTCAAAAAACAAGTGTATCTTATAATGAAGCGGGTTAAACAGTATCCAAACCTTACACAAATCAAAAAAGGTTGTCCAAAATCGGACAACCTTTTATTAATGCCTAAACTTCCATTATAATAGGTAAAATCATTGGACGACGTTTTGTTTTCTCAAATAAATAAGGACCTAAAACGTCTGTAATTTCGTTCTTCATTTCAGTCCATTGAGTAGACTTTACTTGAACCATTTCGTTCAAATGATTGTTTAACATTTTTTGAGCTTCACTGATTAGTGAGCCTGATTCACGCATATAGACAAATCCACGTGAAATGATGTCAGGACCGGCTACAAGCTTTTGCTTCTTCATATCGACACTTACAACGACGATGACTAAACCTTCCTCAGAAAGGATACGTCGATCGCGTAACACGATATTACCGATGTCACCAATACCACTTCCATCAATATATACATCTCCAGAAGGGATTTTTCCTGCAACATGAGCTTCATTTGCGCTTAAAGCAAGCACTTCGCCATTTTCCATGACAAAGGTATTATCAATCAGTACATCGCAATCCTCTGCTAGTTTAGTATGCATTTTGAGCATGCGATACTCACCATGGATTGGCATAAAGAACTTTGGTTTCATAAGTCGAAGCATTAACTTTTGTTCTTCCTGTGAACCGTGTCCAGATGTATGAATATTGTTTAAAGAACCGTGGATGACTTCTGCACCAGCGCGGAATAATAGGTTAATAATCTTATTAACACTCATTTGATTTCCTGGGATTGGTGAAGAAGAGAATACTACAGTATCTCCAGGTTGAATTTGAATTTGTCTATGTGTACCATTTGCAATTCGGGATAAAGCTGCCATTGGTTCACCTTGAGAACCTGTACATAAAATGAGTACTTCATTTGCAGGTAAACGATTAATCGTTTGGGCATCAACAAATGTTTCTTTAGGTGCTGTAATATACCCTAATTCACGTCCGATAGATATGGCATTATCCATTGAACGTCCAAATACAGCAATTTTACGACCGAATTGGGCAGCAGCGTCTGTTACTTGCTGTAGTCGATGGATATTGGAAGCGAATGTCGCGAATATAATACGACCATCTACTTTACGTAAAATATCATCTATGCTTTCGCCAACCTTACGTTCAGACATTGTAAAGTTTGGTACTTCTGCATTTGTACTATCAGAAAGTAGGCAAAGAACACCATCACGGCCAATTTCGGCCATTTTAGTTAAGTTCGCTGGTTCTCCTACTGGCGTGAAGTCAAACTTAAAATCTCCTGTATGGACAATATTGCCAGGAGGTGTTTTCACAACAATTCCAAATGCATCTGGAATACTGTGAGTAGTTCGGAAGAAGCTTACAGATGTTTTTCTAAATTTGATAACATCGTCTTCCTTGATTTCAATTAGCTTTGTCGTACGTAGTAAACCGTGCTCGTCTAATTTATTTCTCAATAAACCCAGAGCAAGCTTGCCACCGTATACTGGAATATTCAATTGGCGTAAAAGGTAAGGGATACCGCCAATATGATCTTCGTGGCCGTGGGTAATAAATAACCCTTTAATTTTGTCGACATTACGTACTAAATAAGTGTAATCCGGGATAACATAGTCGATTCCTAATAAATCGTCATCCGGAAATTTAATTCCAGCATCGATTACAATAATTTCATCCTGGAATTGTACTGCATATGTGTTTTTTCCGATTTCGCCCAGTCCGCCGAGAGCGAATACCGCTGCTTGATCATTTTTTACAAATTTCATAATGATCTAAGCATTCTCCAAGTTGAAGTTTGGGCTATTTTTTTCATATTCTAAATAATTGCCCTCAAGTAATTGGATATACTCGATGTTGTAATTGCGATCTTTTAAATAGCTGCGCACTTCTCTTTCTGAAGCTGCTTCTAAATAAAGACTTTTAGTATTTTCGCGAACTGGTACCTCTTGAGCGTTTTCTTGGTAATAAACTTTGTAAATCATGATTTCTCTCCTTTAATTAACGTACATTTACGTGCATCGTATAGATTATTTAAAGTGAACTACTTGCCATAAAAAGAGTAGCGTTAGAATTGCATAATTTAAAGATAATAAAAGATGATATATCAAAAGCTACTGATTTTGCAAAAAGCTTTATCTTCTTTTCATAATTTTTCTTAACACGAAAAAACACTTGTACCTATTTTACCATCAATTGGTTAAAGAGTCTTGTTCTACTGATAAGGTAATTTAAAAATTTATCCAGAATAGGTTTAGTCAACTTGTCTAGTCGCCGTCTAATTATGGAATACATTGATTGTATAATAGGATAGTGTTTGTCCTTCCTAAAATGAAAGAAGATAAATGTCAATAATCTTTGTTAAAGATGCATTTCCTTTATATTATCATGCGTCTGTCTTAAAATAAAGAAAAGCCCTCCAATTTGAAGGGCTTAAGCGATTGATTTTTTTCCGAGGAGGCCATTTAATCGTTTCAAAATTCTCTTTTTGAGTCGTTTTAACATGGCGTATCACTCCTAACTTACAGAATACTGACTATTTTCTATATGTAAAGTATTTTCCATTTACATATAAATATGTGTTGAGAGGGTTATAAAATGACAAAGATTATATTTTTTGATGTTGATGGGACACTTTATAATAATGAAAAGAAAATTCCTGAATCCGCTAAAGAAGCCATTAAGGCTGCTCGGAACAATGGTTACGAAATTGCGATTGCAACAGGCAGAGCACCTTTTATGATTGAGAGTCTTATAGAAGAGTTAGAAATTGATACATATGTTACATTTAATGGTCAATATGTAGTGTATAAAGGAGAAGTGATTTATACAGACAGTGTGGAGAAAGGGTATTTAGCGAAAATTATCGAGTTTGGGCATGAACGAAATCATCCAGTCGTTTTTATCGATGATAAGGAAATGATCGCTTCTATTGAAGGGCACTCCTTTATTGAACAAAGTATCAATACTTTAAAATATCCATATCCAATGAGCAATCCATTATTTTATGAAGATAATGAAGTGTATCAGACACTTATTTTCATGGAAGAATCGGATGAGCAGCTATATAGAGACACGTTTTCAGAAGTCAAGTTTGTTCGATGGCATCCATATTCTTGCGACATTTTACCAAAAGATGGTTCAAAAGCTAGAGGTATTAAGACATTATTAGAAAAATTGAATATACCTATTGAAAACTCCATTGCGTTTGGTGATGGATTAAATGATCTTGAGATGCTTCAAGAAGTTGGCACATCAGTTGCAATGGGCAACGGGGTAGAGCAAGTAAAAGAAGTAGCAGATATTGTAACTGATCATGTTGATCGTGATGGTATTGCAAAAGCCATGAAAATGCTAAATATCATTTAGAATAGTTAAGATTCCGCGGCCGATTGAAAAAATACCCTTCTAACATTAGTCTATGTGCCATGTTTTGAAATGCTTAGACTATAAATAAAATAATTTGTTAATAATGAAGGAGGTGTCTCTATTTGAGAAACACCTCCTTTTTATTATTTATAGATGGTCTACTCTTCACCTAATGGGAATGAATTTGGTACTTGTTCAAACGGGCTTTCGTCATTAATGTGATCGAAAAACATAATGCCATTTAAATGGTCTAATTCGTGCTGGAAGGCGATTGCAGGTAATCCTTTTAGGCGCAGTTTCTTTTCTTCTCCATCAACTGTAAAGAATTTCACGGTAATTCTCGCATATCGAGGGACAAAACCAGGAATTGGTCGGTCAACTGATAGACATCCTTCACCAGATGGAATATAAGTTTTTTCTACTGAATGACTCACGATTTTAGGGTTTATGGCAACAAAGCTTAATTGCTCTCCGTTATCATTCTCTAGATGAAGGGCAAACATTCTTTTTAAAGAGTTTACTTGATTGGCTGCTAAACCAACTCCAGGACGAAGACCATATTTTTCAGCAAGTTCAGTATCTTGGCTATTAATGAGGTATTCCAACATGTCATGAGCAAGTTTTCGGTCATCTTCGGTTAGAGGAAACGTTACTTCCTGTGCTTTAGTTCTTAATGTTGGGTGACCATCACGGATAATATCTTCCATTAAAATCATTCTTCAAACTTCCTTTCAGTTTAATAACTATGTATTCAATGTATAGTAGCGATTTTCGCTTACGGCCAAGGACTCTTGGGATTTACGGATTAGCATAAAATCCAAAAAGTTGTATTTAACTACTTTAAAAAATATCATAAGTTGCTTTATTTTGCTTTAGAAAAGTTTAGATATAAAAGTATATGTGAATACAAATAAAAAAGCGAATCGAAGGGAAAGTTATTCGAGAAAACTATTGGGTACATGAGTTGGTAAATTCTGTTGTAATACAGTTTTGTGATTAATATATAACAGAAACGTTATATTGAATATATTTTCAGTAAGAAAAAAAGTGCAAAATAAAAGGAAATCAATGATTGACCGAATGGATTTATTTTTATATACTCAATTTAACAAGATATTGTACTAATTTTTTTAAATAATATTTTAATACAGAACTTAAGGAGAGGTGCTATATGGGAGAAAAAAATTCAAAACAATTTGATCCAACTGCTACTTTAGAGACAATTGAAAATAAATTTGAAATGTTCCAAATTCTAAATGAAGAGGGCAAAATTGTTAACGAGGAAGCAGTTCCAAATTTATCAGATGAAGAGTTAGTTGAATTAATGTCGCGTATGGTATATACACGAATTTTAGATCAACGTTCGATCTCGCTAAACCGTCAAGGAAGACTTGGTTTCTATGCTCCAACTGCTGGACAAGAGGCTTCACAATTAGCTTCACACTTTGCACTTGAGAAAAACGATTGGATTTTACCAGGTTACCGTGATGTTCCACAAATCGTTTATCATGGTCTTCCTCTTTGGAAAGCTTTCCTATTTAGTAGAGGACATTTTGTAGGAAATCAAATTCCTGAAGGCGTAAACGTATTACCTCCACAGATTATTATCGGTGCACAATATGTTCAAACGGCAGGGGTTGCACTAGGTATTAAAAAACGTGGTACAGCGGATGTTGCAATTACTTACACAGGAGATGGCGGTTCATCTCAAGGTGATTTCTATGAAGGAATCAACTTTGCAGGGGCATTCAAGGCGCCAGCAATTTTCGTTGTACAAAATAATCAATTTGCTATTTCAACTCCACGAGAAGTACAAACAGCTGCAAAAACAATTGCACAAAAAGGGATTGCTGCGGGTATTCCAAGTGTATTAGTAGATGGTATGGATCCACTTGCTGTATACGTAGCGACTAAAGATGCACGTGATCGAGCTGTTAGAGGTGAAGGTCCTTCATTAATCGAAACAATGTGTTATCGATATGGTCCACATACAATGTCTGGTGATGATCCGACGCGTTACCGTACTTCTGACATAGATAACGAATGGGCAGCAAAAGATCCAATCGTTCGCTTCCGTATTTACTTAGAAGGTAAAGGTTTATGGAATGAACAAAAAGAAACAGAAGTAATTGAAAAAGCAAAAGAAGAAATTAAAGAAGCTATTAAAAAAGCTGATGAAACACCTAAACAAAAAGTAACGGACTTAATCTCAAATATGTATGAAGAAAAGCCGTTTAATTTACAAGAACAATATGAAATCTTTGAAGCGAAGGAGTCGAAATAACCAATGGCACAAATGACAATGATTCAAGCGATTACGGATGCACTCCGTTGCGAATTAAGAGATGATGAAAATGTTTTAGTGTATGGTGAAGATGTAGGTGTAAACGGTGGGGTTTTCCGTGCAACTGAAGGTCTTCAAAAGGAATTCGGGGTAGACCGTGTATTCGATACACCACTTGCTGAATCTGGTATCGGTGGTTTAGCAGTAGGTTTGTCTTTAACTGGTTATCGTTCTGTTCCTGAAATCCAGTTCTTCGGCTTCGTGTATGAAGTAATGGACTCTATTAGTGGTCAGTTAGCTCGCTATCGCTACCGAACAGGAAATACTTTCAATATGCCTGTAACGATTCGTTCTCCATTCGGAGGCGGCGTTCATACACCTGAAATGCACTCTGATAGCCTTGAAGGTTTAATGGCGCAACAACCTGGACTAAAAGTAGTTATTCCATCAACTCCATACGATGCAAAAGGTTTACTGATTTCATCAATTCGAGATAACGATCCAGTTATTTTCTTGGAACACTTAAAACTATATCGTTCTGTAAAAGAAGAAGTACCTGAAGAATCATATACAATTCCACTTGGTAAAGCGGATGTGAAACGTGAAGGGAAAGATTTATCGATCTTTGCTTACGGATTAATGGTACATGAAAGCTTAAAAGCAGCTCAGGAACTTGAAAAAGAAGGGTACTCAGTAGAAGTGGTAGATTTGCGTACGGTTCAACCATTAGATATTGAAACGATTGTTGCTTCAGTTGAAAAAACAAACCGTGCAATTGTAGTTCAAGAAGCACAAAAACAAGCTGGTATTGCAGCAAATGTCGTTGCTGAAATTACAGAACGTGCAATCTTGAGCTTAGAAGCACCAGTATTACGTGTAGCAGCACCAGATACAATTTATCCTTTCCCACAAGCTGAAAATATTTGGTTACCAAATTATAAAGATATTTTAGAAACTGCGAAAAAGGTATTAACATTCTAATCATTTGTAAAAAGAAAGGGTGAAACATATGGCGTTTGAATTCCGCATGCCTGATATTGGAGAGGGTATCCATGAAGGGGAAATCGTAAAATGGTTCGTTAAACCGGGCGATAAAATTCAAGAAGATGATGTACTTTGTGAAATTCAAAATGATAAAGCTGTTGTAGAAATGCCTTCACCAGTAGAAGGAACAATTGAAGAAATCCTTGTAGAAGAAGGCTCTGTAGCAGTTGTAGGCGATGTCATCATTCGAATCGATGCACCTGGCTATGAAAATCTACAATTCAAGGGTGACGATCACCACAAAGAAGAAACAACTTCAACAACAAGTGCACAAGTTCAAGGTACCGCAGAAGACGGTAACTCTGTTGAAAAAGCTCCAGTTAAAGGTGATTCAAAAGAAGATCCAGCTGTAGACCTTACAGCAGATACTTCAGATAGTGAAAAACGCATTATCGCAATGCCGTCAGTTCGTAAATATGCAAGAACAAAAGATGTTAACATTCAGCTGGTAAGCGGATCGGGTAAAAATGGACGTATTCTGAAAGAAGATATCGAAAGTTACTTATCTGGCGGAAAAGCGGCGACTAAAGCTGAAGCAGTAGAAGAAACTACTGTGGTTGAAGAGAATGTAGCCGAAGAAACAGTTGCTAAATCTCAACCTGTAAGCTTTGAAGGGGAATTCCCAGAAACGCGTGAAAAAATCTCTGGAATTCGCAAAGCAATTGCTAAAGCAATGGTTCACTCGAAACAAACTGCTCCACATGTTACATTAATGGACGAAGTTGATGTAACAGAATTAGTAGCACATCGTAAGAAATTCAAGGATATAGCGTCGGAAAAGGGTATTAAGTTAACTTATTTACCTTATGTAGTAAAAGCTTTAGTTTCTACATTACGTGAGTACCCTGAGTTCAACCGTTCATTTGATGATGCAACAAATGAAATTATTCAAAAGCATTATTTCAACATCGGAATTGCTGCGGATACTGAAAAAGGATTACTTGTACCGGTAGTAAAACATGCTGACCGTAAATCAATTTTCAATATTTCTGCTGAAATTAATGAATTAGCAACAAAAGCTCGTGAAGGTCGACTTTCACCTAATGAAATGAAAGGCGGTTCATGTTCAATTACGAATATTGGGTCTGCTGGAGGTCAATGGTTTACGCCAGTAATTAACCATCCTGAGGTAGCAATTTTAGGAATCGGAAGAATTTCTGAGAAACCAGTGATAAAAAATGGTGAAATTGTAGGTGCACCTGTGTTAGCATTATCATTGAGCTTTGATCATCGTATGATCGACGGAGCCACTGCGCAAAATGCTTTAAATCATTTAAAACGTTTGTTAAGTGACCCGGAACTTTTATTAATGGAGGCGTAAAAAATGGTAGTAGGAGATTTCGCAATCGAAATTGACACTTTAGTAGTAGGTAGCGGACCTGGTGGTTATGTAGCAGCAATTCGCGCAGCTCAAACTGGTCAAAAAGTTACAATTGTAGAAAAAGGTGTAGTAGGTGGCGTATGCCTTAACGTAGGGTGTATTCCTTCAAAAGCGTTAATTTCAGTTGGGCACCGTTTCGAACAAGCACAACATTCAGAAGATATGGGTGTTTTCGCTTCTGAAGTGAAGCTTGATTTTGAAAAAGTACAAAACTTCAAAAACGGCGTAGTTAAAAAATTAACTGGCGGTGTTGAAGGTCTTTTAAAAGGCAACAAAGTAGAAATCGTTCAAGGTGAAGCATACTTCTCTGATGCAAATACAGTACGTATTATCAATGGAGATTCTGCTCAAACATATACATTCAAAAATGCAATTTTAGCAACTGGTTCTCGTCCTGTTGAAATCCCGACTTTTAAATATACAGAGCGCGTACTAAACTCTACTGGTGCTCTTAACTTAAAAGAATTACCAAAAAAATTAGTTGTTATCGGCGGTGGATACATCGGTACTGAATTAGGTTCTGCATTTGCAAACTTCGGTACTGAAGTAACAATTATCGAAGGCGGAAAAGATATCTTGGCTGGCTTCGAAAAACAAATGACTGCTATCGTTAAAAAAGGTCTTAAGAAAAAAGGCGTTACAATCGAAGTAGGCGCATCTGCTAAAGGTGTGGAAGAAAACGAAAATGGCGTAATCGTTTCTTACGAAGTTGGTGGAGAAGAGAAAAAAGTTGAGGCTGACTACGTATTAGTAACTGTAGGTCGTCGTCCAAACACAGATGAAATCGGTTTAGAGCAAATCGGTATCGAATTTGCTGAGCGCGGTTTAATCAAAGTTGACAAACAATGTCGCACAAATATTCCAAATATCTATGCAATCGGTGATATCGTTGACGGTCCACAACTTGCTCACAAAGCATCTTACGAAGGTAAAGTTGCTGCTGAAGCAATTGCTGGTGAAAAATCAGTTGTTGACTACTTGGCAATTCCAGCTGTATGCTTCACAGATCCAGAAATGGCTACTGTTGGTTACAGCGAAGAGTCTGCTAAAGCTGAAGGCTTAGAAGTGAAAGTTGCGAAATTCCCATTCGCAGCTAACGGTCGTGCATTAGCATTAAACCAAACTGAAGGTTTTGTTAAATTAGTAGCTCGTAAAGAAGATGGCTTACTAGTAGGTGCTCAAATTATCGGTGCAGGTGCATCTGACATGATTTCTGAGCTTTGCCTAGCGATCGAAGGCGGTATGACTGCTGAAGATGTGTCTCTAACAATCCACCCTCACCCAACATTAGGTGAAATCACGATGGAAACTGCCGAAGTATTACTAGGTAACCCAATCCACATCATTTCGAAATAATCCTTTTATCAAACGCATTATGCTGCAGTTTATTTGCAGCTAATGCGTTTTTTTTTTATTAATAAAATAGGATAATAAAAAATAAGTAAATAGATTTTTAAATCATTTCGAATTCAGATCTATCTTATACCCCCATCGGTTATTGCAGCTACAGAGACGTTTGTCGAATGAAAATATCTCCTTCTTAATGCGTAAATCGACACTATATGAATTACATCATTAAAAAAAAATGACAAAGCTACAAAATATTTAAACAATTCATTATAATGGAGTTATTATTGTTTACATTTCGGGGGATGAAATGAAATTAGATTCCATGCAGTCGAAAATTTTTCTATATAATATTGTGATTATTTTTTTGATTTCTGTTGCGATTGGCATATCTTTTTATTTTACTTTATCCAATGCCATTAAAGATGAAATTGGAGCAAAGGCATTGCAAATAGCAAAAACTACTGCAATACGTGAAGATGTACAAGCAGGTTTTTACTCGGATAATCCAAGTGAAATTTTACAACCAATCGCTGAAGAAATTCGTAAAGAAACAGGGGCTGAGTATGTTGTAATTGGAAATCGGGAGGGGATTCGATATTCTCATCCAGTCAAAAGTCGGATTGGTCAAAAGATGGTAGGAGATGATAATCAAGGGGTATTGGAAAAGGGGTTATCTTATATTTCTGAAGCAACTGGAACACTTGGACCAGCCGTAAGGGGAAAGACGCCTGTTTTTAACGATGAGCATCAAATTATTGGGGTAGTCTCGGTAGGCTATTTAAAGAAAGACATTAGTGATATCTTCTCTACATATATAGATAATATTGTTTGGATTATCGCGATTTTTATTATGATTGGGTTGATTTTTGCCTCGCTTCTATCTTCAAGAATAAAAAAAGATCTATTAAATTTTGAACCAATTGAGATTGCAGAACTCTTAAAACAACAAAATGCGCTCATTGAATCCGTCCGAGAAGGAATTATTATGGTCAATGAAGATGGAGTAATTACAGTACTCAATCATGCAGCCTATAAGATGTTATCGGATGGGGAAGAGACTCAACTTATTGGAAAGCATATTCGAAATGTATTGCCGAACACTCAAATGGATCAAGTTCTATCAACCGGAGAAAGACATCTTGATCGCGATATGGAAATAAATGGAAATAAAGTATTGGTTAATCGAATACCAATTTTAAAAGGGGATAAAGTTGTAGGTGTGGTATCAAGTTTTCGTCTCCAATCTGAAATCGATCGATTGGCAATGGAACTTTCACAGGTGAAAAAATATACAGAAGCTTTAAGAGCTCAAACCCATGAATACAACAATTTTTTATATACCATCTCTGGCCTTATTCATCTGCAAAATTATGAAGAAGCTCTCGAGTTGATCCATAATGAACGGGAAGCACAAGGAAATTTGATTCATTTTATTTCAGATCGATTGCAAGATCCATTTATTAGTGGAATCTTAATTGGTTTTTTCAACCGTGCCAATGAGTTAAAAGTAAAGCTTATGTTTGATGAAGATAGTAAACTTCAATCTGTGCCAAAGCATATTCAAAAGCATCTATTTGTATCAATTCTGGGGAATTTAGTAACAAATGCTTTTGAAGCTGTTGAACATCTGCCAGAAGAACAAAGACTTGTTCGAATATTAATCTTGGACAATGGGAAAGAACTATTAATAGAAGTAGAAGATAGTGGAAATGGAATTGACAACAAGGTAAAAGATATTCTCTTTGAAAAAAGAGTTTCGACAAAAGGGATTCATAATGACCGACATGGCTTTGGTCTGATGAAGGTAAAAGAGAATCTCCTTGAGTTAGCTGGAGAAATTTATACGGAAAATGGTGATCTGGGGGGAGCACTATTTATCGTTGTGATACATAAGGGGGAGAATGATCATGAGGGACAAAATAGAGGTGCTGATTGTTGAAGATGATAAAAGAATTGCAACGATTCACCAAAAGTTTATGAGTAAAATCGTAGGTTATGAATGCATAGGGGTAGCACATAATGGTGAAGAAGCTTTTGAATGGATTGATACTGTAAAACCTGATTTAGTTTTGCTGGATGTATATTTTCCTGATTTATTAGGTACGGAAGTCTTGGACTATATTAAATTGAATAGTCCTGAAACTGACATCATATTTATCACTGCCGCTTCAGAAACTGATATCTTAAAGAAGGCATTACGTGGTGGAGTTGTGGATTATTTATTAAAGCCAGTAACCTTTGAGAAATTTGAAGATTGTTTGGAAACCTATCGTGCTAAAAGAAGGCTTCTTGAGAAAAATTCTAACCTTGAAGAGAATGAGATTAAAGAATTATGGACTTCATCGAAATCTCTTCAAATTAATGAAATTACTCCAAAAGGGATCGATGTCATCACAAATGGGAAGGTATTTGATTATTTGCAAAAATACCCAGAAGGGATCACGGCAGAAAAACTGGGGAAAGATTTAGGTTTGAGTCGTTCGACGGCCCGTCGATACTTAGAATACCTAGTCTCAGAAAATAAGGTGTATACGGATTTAATTTATGGGACAGTTGGTAGACCAGAAAGACGATATATTCCAGAAAAAGAATATAGCAGATAAAAAAGGCAATTCAGAAATTCGTTTAATAGACGAGTTTTTGAGTTGCCTTTTATTTTTTACAACGATAATTTGACGGTTTTGTGAACAATATGAACAAAATCGCATTTATGGAAAAAATATCAACTTATATTCGTTATATTGTAAAAAGTATGCGCTTTCATTAAGTTATTTATATACATTTATTTCAAAAAGTGAATGTATAAAAAGGGGGAAATTTAATAATGAAGAGGATATTAATACTTTGTTTGGCAATTTTGTCATCAGTAGTTCTTGCAGCATGTAATGGGGATGCAACTGGGACTACAGATGCGGAAACTAATTCAGGATATCCAGAAAGCAATATTACAATTGTTGCGCCCTCCGGAGCTGGAGGCGGATGGGATTTAACAGCACGTGCAATTGCTAAAGTTATGTCAGAAACGGGTTTAGTTGAAAAACCTATTACAGTTGAAAATAGAGCAGGTGGTGGGGGGGCAGTCTTTATGGCTGAATATGCCACAAAAGAAGCGGAGAATGATTATATGCTAATGACCAAATCCCCGCCTATTATTATCAATAATTTAAAGGCAGAAGGAAATAGCCCATACGGTTATAAAGATACAACGCCACTTGCACAGTTAACACGTGATTATGGTGCGATTGTTGTAAAAGCGGATTCAGAGTTTAATACATTAACAGATTTATTGGATGCAATTAAAGCCGATCCAACATCTATTACTTTGGCAGGTGGTTCAGCACCTGGGTCAATGGATCATCTTGTGGGAATCTTGCCTGCATATGGATATGGAATAGATCCTAAACTTGTAAAATATGTTTCTTATGATGGCGGCGGCGAAGCAATCGCAGCATTATTAGGCGGCAATGCGGATGCCATTGCAACAGATGCATCTGCTATTGGTGAATATGTAAAATCTGGTGATGTAAAAGTTTTAGCAGTAAGTTCTACTGAAAGATTATCTGGTGAATTAGAAGACGTGCCAACATTCCAGGAATTAGGAATTGATGCAGAATTTACAATTTGGAGAGGCTTATTCGGACCAAAGAATATGTCAAAAGAAGCAGTTGAATATTGGTCTTCAAAGTTAAGTGAAATGGCAGAAAGTGAAGAATGGACTTCTGAATTAGAGAGAAATGGTTGGCAAAATGACTATAGAAATGCAGAGGACTTTACGAAATTTTTAGAAGAACAAGAGACAGTAGTTAGTGAGTTGCTAAAAGCTTTAGAGATGCATAAATAAAGAGAAAGCTGTCCAATAAGCGATGACTTGGAGGACAGCATTTTCTTTAACGGCTTAGTCCGGCAAAGGCTTACCGCTAAATGGCTTGGCAATTAGCCGCGTTTTCTATAATGATTGGAGGTGCAAGTTTTGGTAAAATCTTTTGACAAAATTAGTGGAATTGTATTTTTAGTAATTAGTCTTTTATTTATATCTGGGAGTCTACAGATTTCCGGTAGTGCATATGGCTCTGCGGTTGGACCAAAAACTTATCCATTAATCTTAGGAATTGTATTAGGTCTATTAAGCTTACGTTTGTTATATGAAAGCTTTAAAAAGAATGCCGAAACTGAACAGAAAGAAAAATCGCAGATGTATTATAAGAATTTCGGGATAATAGTAGTTTCTGCTATTTTATATGTTTTCTTATTAGAGATTATTGGATTCGTCATCTCAACATTTCTATTCTTATTAATAGCTTTCCAAGTAATGGAGAAGGGTAAAATGATCTCATCCATAATTATTGCTGCAGTTTTCTCAATGGGAGTTTACCTGATGTATGTAAATCTACTTGGAGGGACGTTACCGAAATTATCTTTATTTTAAAAGGGGGGATGTAAATGAGCACAATTCAATTCTTATTGGATGGGTTTGCTACAGCTTTACAGTGGCATAATATATTATTTGCGCTTGTTGGTGTAATTATCGGAACTGCAGTAGGAGTTCTCCCTGGAATCGGTCCAATGAGTGGGGTTGCTTTGTTAATACCCGTAACGGCAACATTGACTTCAGGTATGCCAACAGAAGCGGCTGCTGCAAGTTCGATCATTCTTCTTGCAGGGGTATATTACGGAGCGATGTATGGGGGCTCTACTACTTCGATTCTATTAAATACCCCAGGTGAATCCTCTTCTGTAGTGACAGCATTAGATGGATATCAAATGGCCCAGCAAGGTAGAGCTGGAGCAGCGTTATCGATTTCTGCAATAGGTTCGTTTGTAGCAGGAATCGTATCACTGATAGGATTAGTTCTATTAGCAAAACCATTATCAAATTTAGCTTTGGAGTTCGGGCCAGCAGAATATTTTTCATTAATGCTATTGGGCTTATGCGCAGTAAGTGGCTTAGCCGGTAAATCGGTTACAAAGGCATTAATTATGACGGTTCTTGGTTTAATGCTTGGAACGATTGGGATTGATGCGGTATCTGGTATAGCGCGCTTTACATATGACATACCAGTTTTATATGGAGGCATAGAGTTTTTAACAATTGCTGTTGGGTTATTTGCAATAGGAGAGGTATTTAAGACAATCTTGGAACGTGAAGCCGATGATGAACCGATTGCAAAGATTAATCGAATATTGCCGACGAAGCAGGACTTAAAAGATAGTGCTAAACCAATTGCACGAGGATCATTTCTCGGATTTTTCATAGGAGTACTTCCTGGAGCAGGAGCTACCCTTGCATCCTTCTTCTCTTATATAACAGAAAAGAAATCCAGCAAAAATCCAGACTCTTTTGGAAAAGGCAATATAGCTGGTGTAGCTGGTCCTGAATCGGCTAACAATGCTGCTTCAGGCGGGGCAATGATTCCACTATTAACTTTAGGTATTCCTGGCTCAGGAACAACAGCGATTTTAATGGGTGCATTAATTATGTATAATGTACAGCCAGGTCCATTATTGTTTACTGATCATCCTGATATTGCTTGGGGATTAATCGCCAGTATGTTCATTGGGAATTTAGTGTTATTAATACTAAATATGCCTTTAGTTAAAGTGTTTGCAAAAATTATTCAAACACCCAAAAAATATTTGCTGCCAATTATAATAGCTATATCCTTCTTTGGTGTGTATGCTGTTCAATATTCGACTTTTGATTTATATTTATTAATTGCCTGTGGGGTAATTGGATATCTATTTACTAAGAATGATTATCCAGTAGCACCATTAGTTTTGGCATTAGTATTAGGTCCGATGATTGAGAATAATATGCGGCGTGCGTTAACCATCTCTAATGGCGAATGGAACGTATTTGTTACAAGTCCGTTATCATTAATATTTTTAATCATTGCTGTTGCTTGGATTGTTGTACCGCTTATTTTAAAACTTTTAGGACGAAAAGTAGTAATCAATGACGAAGAATAAGAGGAGATGAGATGGAGAGGTAATTCTTTGTCTCATTTTTTCTTTTTTTGTGAATTATATTAATTTATTGGATTTTATTTCGAAGAATTATAGACATTGTTTTACTTGAAGAGTAAAATATCGTGTATTAAGGGGGGTGAATGGCAATAAAAGTGGGTGCACTTAGTTATTGCCTAATGATGAGAATCATAAGAACCATCGCTCAAATTCTAATACTCTATGTTTTTTACTATATTGGGGTTTTTATAGTCGAAATCACTGGACTGCCTTTGCCAGCTAGTATTCTGGGTTTAGTATTATTAGCTTTCTGCCTGCAAATGAAATGGGTAAAGGTAGAATACATTCGGGAAGGTGCAGGGTTTTTAATTGCTTTTATGACCTTATTTTTTATTCCGCCGATTGTAGGGATCATTGATTACCCTCAATTATTATCAGTTGAAGGTATACTCCTTTTAGGGACAGTTTTTGTGAGTACATTATTTGCCATCTTAATCTCGAGTAAATTTAGTGAAATCATCGAGAAAAAAGAATTAGAGCTAATAGAAAAGAAAGAATTTAAAATTACTTTAAGTAAGGAACAGGAAATGGTTATGCAAAATCCTTCTGAAGATGAACCCGCAGAGGTAGAAAATCACTTCGTTCCTATTTCGTTAGATCAGAACAATCAGCAACCAAACGCAATTGAAAAGGAGGGTGAAGCACTTGAAGGCAATCATCTTCATCGTTAGTACGGTGGTATTATTTATCATAATGTTTAAGCTTTATCGTAAATATCCCTATCCATTTTTATTGCCGATATTAACGACGACTATAGTAATCGTTGCAGCTTTACTAGTATTTGATATTCCATTCTCGGTTTATATGGAAGGTGGGAAATATATCCAGCATTTACTTGGACCAGCTGTTGTTGCATTAGCCTTTCCTTTATATAATCAAAGACAGTTAATCATGAAATTTAAATATACGATTCTATCAGGTATATTCATAGCTATGATTAGTGGGTTAATCAGTGTTTTTGCTATGTTAAAGTTATTTAAAATGGATACTGACTTAATCTTAACCTCACTGCCAAAATCCCTTACAACCCCGGTAGCCATGCAGGTTAGCGAAACCATTGGCGGTATTGCGCCACTAACTGCTGTATTTGTGATGATTGCTGGTTTTACAGGGGCATTATTCGGCCCAGCTGTTTATAAATATTCAAAGGTGACTTCATCGATTGGTCGAGGTATTTCCATGGGGAGCGCAAGCCATGGTGTAGGAATAACCAAATTGAAGGATTATGGAGAAGAGGATCTGTCAATTGGTTCATTGTCGATGGGATTAAGTGCAGTAATCGGTGCAGTTATTTGTCCAATCTTCGTATTTCTTTTCATTTAATGAACGATCATGCCAGTTTCTTACTGAATAAATAAAAAAACACGATTTTTCGCAAGTATTTAGCGAAGAATCGTGTTTTTTATTGTAGAATGCTGTAGTTTAAATAATCGGCATACGTTCTTTGATCACTCGAATTGTTTTAAGTGACAGATCTTCTGGCCCTTGAACAGGTAAGCCTGCTTCAATATTCATTTTAATATATTGAATATTATCTTCGGTAATTATTTCCCCAGGAATAAATATTGGAATCCCCGGTGGATATACCATAATGAATTCTGCGCAAATATACCCAACTGATTTTTCTAAAGGCATTACTTCTGTACTAGCATAAAAAGCATCTCGTGGAGTCATTGCTAAAGCAGGAATATCTGGAACATTAACAATTGTTTCTTTTTGAATCGCCTCTGATTCGAACGTTTGCGACATTCTTTGTAATGCATTGACAAGTAAATTAATTTCCTTTTTTGAATCACCTAAAGTAACAAGACAAAGGATATTGTATAGGTCAGATAATTCTACTTCGATATTGGCATTTAGACGTAGCCATTCTTCAGCTTGATGACCTGTAATACCTAAATCTTTTACACTAATAAGGATTTTTGTAGGATCCATATCAAATGTTGCGGATGAGTGAAGTTTTTCTCTTCCAGCTACTTTCAAATGAGGAATTTTATTTATGCGCTTTCTTGCATCTTTTGAAAGACGAATTGCCTCATCGATTAAGTCATACCCGTGTACAGCTAATTGGCGTCTAGCACAGTCTAACGAAGCTAAAATTGGATATGATGTTGAAGTTGTTGTTAACATCGATAATACAGATTGTACTCGATTTACGGAAACAAGACCTTCACGTACATTCAATACAGAGCTTTGTGTCATAGACCCACCAAGTTTATGAACACTTGTTGCTGCCATATCAGCACCCGCCTGCATTGCTGATAAAGGTAGCTCATCATGGAATTTGATGTGCACGCCATGAGCTTCATCCACAATAACTGGGATGTCATGTGCATGGACAATATCAACAATACGCTTTAAATCGGTTGCAAAACCAAAATAAGTAGGGTTGATTACTAACATTGCTTTTGCATCTGGATATGTTTTTAATGCTTTTTCGACAGATTCTGCAGAAATACCATGTGCAATTCCATATTCTTCATCAACTTCAGGATGGATAAAAATAGGAATGGCACCAGATAAAACAATAGCAGACATTGTTGATTTATGAACATTCCGTGGTACCAATATTTTATCACCTGGACCAACGACGGATAAAATCATCGTCATGATGGCGCCACTAGTACCTTGAACGGAAAAGAATGTATGGTCAGCACCAAAGGCTTCAGCTGCTAGGCTTTGTGCTTCTTTAATCGCGCCTTTTGGTGAATGTAAGTCATCTAGTGGAGCAATATTGATTAAATCAATTGATAAAACGTTGTCGCCGACGAACTCACGAAAAGCTGGATCCATTCCTTGACCTTTTTTATGTCCAGGAATATGGAATTGTATTGGATGTCTATTTCGGTGTTTGAGTAATACGTCGAACAATGGAGTCTCTAACTGTGACAACGCAGGTACCACCTCGCTTTATATAAATTTGAAAACAAGAAGAATTATAGCATCTATTGTACTTCATGACTACAAAAATTAAAGGATTTTTTTCTATTAAAGAGAAGTAGTAATTTATAAAGAAAGAAAAAGGGGATGAAGAATTGAATTGGGATACTAGAATTTCAAGATTACTAGGTATAAATTATCCAATTATTCAGGGAGGGTTAGCTTATTTAGCCTATTCGGATTTGGCTGCTGCTGTGTCAAATGCAGGTGGGTTGGGTCAAATAACAGCAATGAGTTTAAAGTCTCCGGAACTGTTAAGAGCGGAGATACATAAGGTTCGAGAAAAAACTGATCGCCCATTCGGCGTTAACTTTGCCATCGGGATGCATGGAAAAGGATATGAAGAAATGGTCAAGGTGGCAATAGATGAAAATGTTCCGGTTATTTCTATGACAGGTGGTAATCCGTCACCTATTTTTGACTTACTAAAAGGAACAAATATAAAAAAATTAGTTTTAGTTGCAGCAAGAAGACAAGCGCAAAAAGCTGAAGAACTTGGAGCAGATGCTGTAATGGTAGTTGGTCAAGAAGGCGGAGGCCATTTAGGACGCGATGATGTCGGGACGTTTGTGCTCGTACCACAGGTTGTAGACAGCGTCTCCATACCTGTCATTGCATCTGGAGGGATTGGGGACGGCAGAGGTTGGATGGCTGCCCATGCGTTAGGTGCTGAAGGTATAGAAATGGGAACAAGGTTTATAGCAACTAAAGAATGCGTGCACGCTTCTCCTGAATATATTAAAAGCTTAATAGATAGTACAGAGTCAGATACAACTATTATAAAACGATCCATTGGTGCACCAGCACGATGCTTAAAAAATGAATTTACGGAAAAAATAATCGAAATTGAAAAAGTTTCTCCTACTTATGAAGCTTTAAAAAATTATATTAGTGGGGAGGCGAACAAAAGATTTATTTATGATGGTGATTACGCAAATGGTTTTGGCTGGGCAGGACAGGTGGCCGGAATGATACATGATGTTCCAACCGTAGAGGAGTTAATTGGCCGAATGGTTGCACAAGCAGAAGAAATCAGAGTAAAATGGGGTCATTAAATTTAAGGAAGAAGGGTCTTTCTATGGAATATTCATATCCATTTTCACCAGATTGGTCAACAACGGAGATTATTGATGTTGTTCGATTTTTTGAAGGTGTTGAACAAGCGTATGAAAAAGGAATCAAAAGAGAGGATATGCTTTCGAGATATCGTCGATTTAAAGAAATTGTGCCTTCTCAGGCTGAGGAAAAAACTGTATTTCGTGAATTTGAAGAAGTTAGTGGTTATATAAGTTACAAGGTTGTCAAACTAACGAAAGAGCAAGAAGATGGAAAATTGATTAAAATGTAAATAGTGGGAGGGTGATTCAATTGAGCGTTAAATTAACGTTCTAAAGTGATCACCCTCCCTTATTAAATTGTTCTTAGTGAAGCTTGCATAGTTAGTTTAGGCTATCGATGAAAAGGGAAGGCCGTTAGTATCTGCGTTTCTTTTAGGAGAAACGATGTGAGAATCATTATTTTCCCTTCCTGCAATAAGGTCGCTAATTATTTTCGAACCTAGTGCACTGTAAATGGTACCATTCCCACCATATCCAAGCAGGTAATAATGATGTGGTTTTGTTGGATGTGCTCCGATAAAGGGTAATTGATCCTTTGATTCTGCAAAGGTAGCAGCGTAGCAACAATCAACCTCTAGTTCCAAATGTGGGAATAATGAGTTTGTTTGCTTTAATAGTTTTTCTGCGCAATTTTCAATAACCTTTTCATCCACTGGTGCTTCCGGTATATTTTCATCCATTCCTCCTACCATAATGGCTCCTTCAGCTGTTGTACGCAAATAGAGATAGGGTCTTTTCGTTTCCCAAATCATCGCTTTTTGATGCCAAAGTTTATCTAGATCGATAGGTTTTGTTACCATTACATAAGATCGATTAAAGATAGTATCTTCTCTCTTTGGATTCTCTTTCTTTTCATAGCCTATTGTATAGACTACATCTTTTGCTTGAAAAGAATGTGTTGTAGTTTTTAGTTGGACAAGCTGATTTTCAAATGAAGTATCAGTTACGACTGTCTCCTCAAATAAATCAACTCCTTGATTTTGTAAATAAGTCAATAAACTTGTGATAAATTTTAATGGATTTATTTCTGCATCACGAAAGGTAACGATTGCTGCAGGCTTTTTAAAAGGCATATAGAATGATAATGTAGACTCATCCCAAAACTCGCATGGAAATTTGTTCATATACAATGTTTCATATTCGGTCCGTAATTTAGCTGCATCTTTTTCATCACTAGCATAATAAATACTGGGTACACGCACGAAATCCACTTCATGAGGCAACTCATTTGCTATTTCCTCAATATCATCTAATGCTTCGAAGCATAATTGGTAAAACCGGACTGCTTCTTTTTCCCCGATTTGTTGGATAAGCTCAGAGAGCATAATATCATTTGAATATTGGAGTAAACCAGTATTTGCAGCTGTACTCCCTTGTCCAAACTTCCTTTTATCTAAAATAGCTACAGTTAATCCTTGTTTCATCAATCTGTAAGCGGTTAAGCAGCCGGACATTCCACCTCCGATGACAATGGCATCATATTGTTTCTTCGGTTGTTTTGGTGTTTCTACATTTAATTTAGTGGACAGTGTTGTTGGCCAATATAAAGTTCCATTATGTAGTTTCATCTCAGGTACACTCCTTAAATTTGTCAAATAATGTCCTATGACTTTACCCTAAATTTATTCTTTTAATCATTTTGACTTTTTTGGAATCTGTAGTATGTGATATAGATGAATTCATATCGGGGAAATAAAAGATTGGACAAACAGTAAAGAAGAACATACAGAAGGTGAAAAACCTGAAAGGATAACATTAAAAAAATAAAAAAGAATTAGTAGAAATATGTAATGTTTGTAAGTATCTTGTGCATATTAATTATACAACACACCAAAAGCAAAGCCGTTTTTCACGTTAAACTTCTTTAATTACTAAATGATTAGTTAGACGGGATGACGATAATCAAAAAAGCAAAAGTTAAGAAAATTAACTTTTGCCTTTGGAAAACAGCCTATTTTATTTCCCGATTATCGTGTTATAAATGGGCATTAATGCTTCAAATGTTTCCTCTGTTAGTTGTAAAAATTGTTCCGATGAAAGATTGATTGCTTCTTCACGAGAAATGTGAAGACCAACAAGAAACTCCCCTTTTTTTACATCTCTTAATCGAATTAATAATTCTTCAAGCTGTTCATCACGCCCTGCTTTTAAGGAAATTGAGTCTTGTGACATATGATCACCAGAAAGTATAAAGGAGTCAGGTAACTTATCAAACAGCTCCATCGCATTTAATAAGCGAGTTGCCATTTCAGATTTTTGCGGTGCTTCATAAATAATTGCCACAATGATGAATAAATGTGTATTCCAAAGACCAATTTGAAAATGAGGAAGAGATTTATATCCACGCTTATAAGGAGCAAATGCAACCCATGAATCTTTAGGCGGATTAATTGTTCTTCTAGCATGCTTCGCAACATGTGGGAAGAATTCATCACCTGTTTTAGCGCTAAAGTAACTTGAGAACATTTCACCTAATTCTTGGAACTTTGGGCGAACAATTGTAGTTAGAGCTTCCATTCGTTGTTCTAAACCATCAATTTCGAAAACATCGAAGTCTTTGTTTGTCCATTTAATTTTGTTCATTTATTTGTGCCACCTCTTTGATTTACATGTTTATTTTATCTGCTTTTTGGGAAAAATTTTGTAACAAACCATTTCATGAGACTAAAATTTTTATAAAAATGAAAGGGAAGTGATTTAATATGAAACAGATGATTAAAATTATACGTAAAGTTGATATTGAAAAGCAATATGAACAGGTTTTACGTCTAGAGCTTGATTATGAGCTTGCCTCCCTATATGCAGCAATGCAGGATAAGGATGAGAAAGAAAAGGAGAAAAGTAAAAAAAGACTGAAGGAAATACAGGATGAATTAGATGGTCTCCACGCGTATGTGTAACAATTTATTAATTTCTTAAAAATCACTTGCACTCATTTTGACTGCAAGTGATTTTTGTTATACTAGGAGATAAAGAATGAATTTTTTGAATTTAAAAGGATGCTCTTAGTTACTATGTAAGGAAGATTTTAATGTAATATTTTATAGTAGATGAAAAGGGATAGGTGGGGGTTTAATGGATTTACGTGATGTCGATCAGTTTGCCAAGGAAATAATTTTTGAAGCGGGAAAAAGAATAAGAGATGCTTTTTCTTATGATATTAAAGTAGAGACAAAAGCAGATGCGAATGATTTAGTTACTAATATTGACCGAGAGACTGAAATTTTTTTTATTGATAAAATAAAAGAATTTAACCCTAGCCATAAAATATTAGGTGAAGAAGGAATGGGGGAAGGGATTGATTCCTTTGAGGGTTCAGTTTGGGTTATTGACCCAATAGATGGGACCATGAATTTCGTAAAACAACACCGTCATTTTATGATTACAATTGGTTTTTTTGTTGACGGCGTAGGAAAACTTGGGTACATATTTGATGTGATGAGAGAGGATTTGTTTTGTGCTATAGGAGGTGAAGGGGCATGGTATAATGACTCACCCTTAAGAAAGTTAAAACCTGTCCGCTTAGAAGAAGCTGTCATTGGAATTAATGCTAGCTGGGTTGCACCGAATAGACGAGTAAATCATGAGAAAATGATTGATTTAATTCGTACAGTTCGAGGAACACGCTCCTATGGGTCGGCTGCCATGGAGATTGCCTTTGTGGTAAGTGGAAAATTAGATGCTTATATTTCGATGAGGCTATCACCATGGGATATTGGCGGCGGAACAATTATAGCTAGGGAAGTCGGTGCAATTGCAACAAATTTAAAAGGAGAACCGTGTAATTTATTCACACAGGACACTTTTATTATCGCAAACCCATCCATTCACCATGAAATCCTAACTAATTATATTGAAGAAAAATAAAAAAGCGGTAGGAAGCAAATTCTCATTTGTTTTCTGCTTTTTTTTCGGATAGGGAAGCTTTTTATTTGGAAAGAATTTAAATTGCACTCATCGACCAGTGTCAATATTCAGATAGCGTTCATGTTTTTCATATGAAAAAAACACGAATTGTCGAAAAAATCATTCAACAAATCGTGTTTTACATATGAATCAAACTAATTTCATGTGGCAGTCTATGTGTATAAGTTTATAATAGACCTTGTTCTCGGAATTTACGTTTCATCTTAAATCCGATGAACATAACAGCACATAATGCAACAAGACCTGCAATAGCTCCTAGGATTGTTTTTGCTGCAATTGCATATCCGATAGAAATCATCGATAACATAGCAGCTACCGCAAAAATAAACATGACAGCTTTCGCCTTATTCATGGAAATATGCCTCCTTAGTATGTATGTAAAATACAAATATCAATAATATTGTCGAATTGTAAAAAAACATGAAAAGACAATATGAACTTCTTGTGCTATAATAACACAGTTAATCATATGAAAAAAGAATATGGAGTGGAATAATGACAAAGTTACGCGAAGATATACGAAATATCGCAATTATCGCCCACGTTGACCATGGGAAAACAACATTAGTAGACCAATTGTTAAAGCAATCAGGTACTTTTCGTACAAATGAACATGTAGAAGAACGTGCAATGGATTCAAATGATATCGAACGTGAACGCGGGATTACGATCCTTGCTAAAAATACAGCTGTAAATTACGAGGGAACAAGAATTAATATTCTTGATACTCCTGGACATGCCGATTTCGGTGGAGAAGTAGAACGTATCTTAAAAATGGTAGACGGCGTTTTACTAGTAGTTGATGCATATGAAGGTTGTATGCCCCAAACTCGCTTTGTATTGAAAAAAGCATTAGAACAAAAATTAACACCAATCGTGGTAGTAAACAAAGTCGATAAAGATTCAGCGCGTCCTGATGAAGTAGTTGATGAAGTGGTAGACCTACTTATCGAATTAGGTGCCGACGAAGATCAATTAGAATTCCCAGTAGTATTTGCTTCAGGTGTAAATGGTACTGCTTCTCTTGACTCTGACCCAACAAAGCAAGAAGAAAACATGAAATGTTTATTTGAGTCAATTATTGAGCATATTCCTGCTCCAGTTGATACAACTGAAGAACCATTACAATTCCAAGTAGCATTACTTGACTATAATGACTTCGTTGGACGTATCGGAATTGGACGTGTATTCCGTGGGAAAATCCATGTTGGTCAACAAGTAGCCTTAATGAAACTTGATGGCACTGTGAAAAACTTCCGTGTAACAAAAATCTTTGGTTTCTTTGGTTTAAAACGTGAAGAAATTCAAGAGGCATACTCTGGTGATTTAATTGCCGTATCTGGTATGGAAGAAATCAATGTTGGTGAAACAGTTTGTCCAGTGGAACATCAAGAAGCGTTAACACCATTACGTATCGATGAGCCTACATTACAAATGACTTTCTTAGTAAACAATTCTCCATTTGCTGGTCGTGAAGGAAAATGGATTACTTCAAGAAAAATTGAAGAACGTCTTCGTTCACAATTACAAACAGACGTATCTTTACGTGTAGAAGATACTGATTCTCCTGATGCTTGGATTGTTTCAGGCCGTGGTGAGCTTCACTTATCAATTCTAATCGAAAACATGCGTCGTGAAGGCTATGAATTACAAGTGTCTAAACCACAAGTAATCATCCGTGAGATTGATGGCGTGAAATGTGAACCGATTGAACGCGTACAAATCGATGTACCAGAAGATAGTGTTGGTTCTATTATCGAATCTTTGGGTAACCGTAAAGGTGAAATGTTAGATATGATTAATGAAGGAAACGGACAAGTTCGTTTAATCTTCATGGTTCCAGCTCGTGGATTAATCGGTTATACAACAGAGTTTATGTCTCTAACTAAAGGTTTCGGTATCATTAACCATACTTTTGATTCTTATCAACCAGTTGTTGCTGGTCGTGTAGGTGGACGTCACCAAGGTGCACTTGTTTCTATGGAAACAGGTAAATCAACTACTTATGGTATGATGCAAATTGAAGACCGTGGTACACTATTTGTTGAACCAGGTACAGAAATTTATGAAGGTATGATCGTTGGTGAAAACAACCGTGATAATGATATCACAGTTAATATTACAAAAATGAAACAAAAAACAAATGTACGTTCAGCAACAAAAGACGCGACGAACGTTATTAAACGTCCTCGTATTTTAACGCTTGAAGAAGCACTAGAATTCTTAGATGAAGATGAGTACTTAGAAGTAACACCTGAGTCTATTCGTTTACGTAAACAAATTCTAGACAAAAACGAACGTGAAAAACAGGCGAAAAAGAAAAAATTCGCTGATCAATAATCGTTTTTCGATTTTGTTTGCTGGCATTGTGAAAGGTGTTGTGTAAGTTGAACTTGTTTGGGACACTAAATTATATTCAAGCATCCGCACCTGCCAATACAGGTGAAACAGCCTTTGTATTCGGACGTATGTCTGGTATCACCCGGTATCTATATGAAAATTTACCAAGCTATGCAGTTGCTGGATATATAACATTTTTTTTAATATTTATTTTATCTGCTATCGTTTATAAGCTAGGGTTTGCTAAAAATGATTTAAAATTAATTCAAAATATTATTATCTATATTTTCCTATTTATAGGATGTATCGTATTAACGTTTTTAGCACTTTTCTTACCGATGATCGAAGGTTTAATTGTGGCAGCATTAATCTTGATTCTTTACAAAACACGTTTATGGCGTGAAAAACGAGAAGAAAAAAGAGCTGCATCATAATAATATGTTTTATAAATAAGAGGATGACTCAAGTGGTTGAATGATAACTGCTGGGTTCATCCTCTTTTTATATTCGAGCAATTGCAAAACTCCTAGGTATTCACACATTTTTCCTATAAAGCATAATCTACTCTTGATAAACAAGTACCTTTTAGGGGAGGTTGGAGCATTGAAAAAATGGGTGAAGTCTAGTCTTTTGGTTGTAATAACAAGTATGATGGTTCTTCTCATTGCAGCATGTAATGATTCAGAGGAGCTTCAAACGGTTAAAGTTGGTGAAGTTACTCGCTCCATTTTCTACGCACCTCAATATGTAGCTATTACCCAGGGCTTCTTTGAAGAAGAGGGGTTAGATATAGAATTATCTACAGTCGCTGGAGGAGACAAGACGATGACTGCTTTGTTATCCGGTGGTATTGATATTGCTCTTGTCGGTTCGGAAACGTCAATTTATGTGTCTGCACAAGGTGCAAATGATCCGATTAAAAACTTTGCGCAGTTAACACAGACCGATGGCACATTTTTAGTAGCACGCGAAGAAATTGAAGATTTTTCATGGGATATGTTAAAAGGGTCCACATTCCTTGGTCAGCGTAAAGGTGGAATGCCTCAAATGGCTGGAGAGTTTGTGTTGAAGAAACACGGTATTGACCCTCAAGCGGATTTAGAGTTAATACAAAATATTGACTTTGCTAATATTTCTACGGCTTTTGCGTCTGGAACAGGCGATTTTGTTCAATTATTCGAGCCAACTGCTAGTGTTTTTGAGCAAGAGGGACTTGGACACATCGTTGCTTCATTTGGTACGGAGTCGGGACACTTACCATATACAGTATTTATGGCTAAGGAAAGTTTTATGAAAGAAGATTCGGAAACAATTGAGAAATTTACAAGAGCATTGAAGAAAGCACAGGATTTTGTTTACGAAGCATCAGCAACAGAGGTGGCAGAAGCGATCCATCCATTCTTTGAGGATACAGATGTGGAATTGATTGCAACTGTAGTTGAACGATATCGTGAACAAGAATCATTTGCAAAAGACCCAATCTTGGATGAAGATGAGTGGAATAACCTACAAGATATAATGGATGAAGCTGGCGAATTACCAAAGCGTATGGATTATAACGAATTAGTAGATACGACGTTTGCGGAGAAGGTTTTGGAGTAAATGTCCTTTCTAAGTGTCAGCAACATCCACCATACGTATTTTTCCAAAGAGGCTGCATCTGAGGCATTACATGATATCAACCTTACAATAAATAAAGGGGAGTTCGTCTCCTTTATCGGTCCTAGTGGCTGTGGAAAAACGACTCTTCTCTCGATTATTGCGGGTCTTTTTGAACCCACTTCCGGTTCTGTTAAAATTGAAAATCAAGAAGTATATGGAAATAGTAATTTGTCAATTGGCTATATGCTGCAGCAGGATTATCTTTTCCCTTGGAAAACAATTGAGGAGAATATCACTCTTGGACTGAAGCTGCTAAAAGATGAAAAACAAAAATACGGAAATGTAGCCTCCAGTCTTTTAAGAGATGTAGGGTTACCGCCTGTAGAGAAAAAGTATCCGAGGGAATTATCCGGCGGGATGCGGCAAAGAGTGGCATTAGCTAGAACTCTTGCAGTAGATCCGAAAATTCTTCTACTGGATGAACCATTTTCAGCGCTTGATTACCAATCGAAATTAAAGCTGGAAGATTTAGTTTTCAGCAAATTAAAAGAATATGAAAAAACTGCGGTACTGGTTACACATGATATTGGTGAAGCCATTGCCATGAGTGACCGGATATTCCTTTTTTCTGCACGTCCAGGTAGACTTCATCAAACCTTTGAGGTACCAGAGGAATTAAGAACTTTGATTCCTTTTGAAGCAAGAGCGCATTCAAGCTATTCCGACCTTTTCCAGACGATATGGAAGGAGCTGGAAAGTCTTGAATAATACAAAACTACATGAACAATTTCTGCTATCACTGAGAAAAGAAAAAAGATGGGTACGATTTTACCAATTATTAATTCTCATCACATTCTTTGGATTGTGGGAAATCGCTTCTCGTTTAAGATGGGTCGATCCATTAATCTTTAGTTCACCTTCCAAAGTAACGAACTTACTTATTGACAAGATTGCAGATGGTTCTATTTTGGTGCATATCAGCTATACATTATTTGAAACGGTACTTGGGTTTATCATAGGTACTTTACTAGGTACAATATTGGCAGCAATTCTATGGTGGTCACCTTTTTTATCTAAGGTGCTAGATCCATATTTAGTCATATTAAATTCTATGCCAAAAGTTGCTCTTGGACCAATTCTTATTGTGGCAATGGGACCTGGAATGAGCTCGATAATTACAATGGGGGCAATCATTTCGGTAATCATTTCTACAATAGTTATCTATACGTCCTTTCGTAATGTTGATGCCAATTATCTAAAAGTAATGCAAACCTTTAATGCGACCAGATCTCAAATGTTCAAGGAAGCCATCTTACCTTCGTCGTTCCCAACGATCATCTCCACTTTGAAAGTAAATGTTGGATTATCGTGGGTTGGGGTTATTGTCGGTGAGTTCTTAGTATCATCGAAAGGACTGGGTTACTTAATCATTTATGGCTTCCAAGTATTTAACTTTAACCTTGTTCTTATGTCTCTGCTCATCATCGCTGTATTTGCAACAATTATGTACCAGCTGGTTGAATTGCTAGAAAAAAAGCTTATAAAAAGTGAATAAAAGAAAAAAATCCTTGAACATTTTGGTTCAAGGATTTTGGGTTTTTATTAGAACTCCTCATCGACTGGGGATGAAGTACGGAAGAATCTAAAGTTTCCAGTTGCTAATCTTTTTTCGGTATTTATGGCAATTCGATCATAACATTCCGGACACGTATAAGTGTGAATCGGTCGATTACGTAATTTCTTTGCTAAAGGTACGTCATCATCAAGCTCATTGATTGAATCACAAATCACACATTTGACTCGCATTTACATTGGCCTCCCATTAGTCAACTCGAATAGCTGCAATATTTTTAATAGGGTTGTCAACGTTTGATCCATCAGCAAATAAAAGGTGTACAGGACCACCCTCTGCAATTGGTTTACCGTCCTGACTGTATTTAAAAATAATTGTATTTGCTTCTTTGATGGAAAAAGCTACTTCTTGACCATCCGCTAATTCGAATACAACTTGCTTTGCATGTTCTTCAATTTCAGCATTTTTTAAGAAATGTTTTATTTCCATTCCAAATGTACCAGTTTTCATTCCTTGACGGTCGAACTTTCTTTCTGTTTTTAATGTTGGAGGAAAAGTAGCACCTTCCATAATTTCCCGAGACCAATGTCTACCTGTATTTAGAAGATATTTTAAATCTTCATCTTCAACTTCTTGTTTTTCCAAGAAAAAAGTTTTTAAATCTATTCGACGATCATCAAAGATCCAAACAGTTGGATCTAAAGTAATTTTATATTTAACTGCACCTTTAACTGGTATAATACTTTCCATTTAAAAAGCCCCCTAAATCTATATATCCATATTAGTATAACGCTACTTATAGGAAATAATAAAGAAATATAAATCAAAATTACCTTTTCATATGTAGACACTTGCAATTTTAGCAGCTAAAAGATAAACTTTAATAAGATAGAATAGAAGAAATTCAAATGATGGGGGCGTCCTCATGGATACGAAATCACAAGCTTCCTACCAGGAACAAGCTTTGGAATTACTGCTAAATGACGCAGATAAAATTGCACGTTTAATAAAAGTTCAAATGGATCATTTAACAATGCCATCATGTCCTTTATATGAAGAAGTTCTAGATACTCAAATGTTTGGCTTATCACGGGAGATTGATTTTGCTGTAAAGCTAGGATTAATTGATCGTGAACGAGGAAAAGAAATTCTAGATACATTAGAAAAAGAACTTTCCTTGTTACATGAAGCATATACAAACAAATAATTTAAAACTCAAACGCATTTTGGCGATTTGAGTTTTTTTTACAGATAAGTTTATCTGCAAAAGGGAAACGAAGGCTTATCCGCGAATAAGGGTAATGCGTGACTTTAGGTTTCCGACAAAGATGGGGAATTGAAAATGAAAAAATATCTAAATTACTATGTGAGGAATTTTGATTATCCTTTATTCTTTACCTATTTATTTTTATGTCTATTTGGACTTGTTATGATTTATAGTTCGAGCATTATGGTCAGTATAGTCGAAGAAGATGGAACACCTACATACTACTACCGGAAGCAATTATTAAACTTGGTCATTGCTGCTTTTGCATTTATCGTAGGTGCATTTTTCCCATATAAGCACTTCAGCAGTAAAAGAATCATGCAAATATTGTTATTTATCACATTCATTTTACTATTTTGGGTTAAGATTGATGGAATAGAGGCAGGGGGGGCAAAAAGTTGGATTAGTTTATTTGGGCTCATGAACTTCCAACCTTCCGAATTTGCTAAACTATTTATAATCTTATATTTTGCTGGTGCCTTTTATAGAAAAAGTTTAAATAATCCAATGGAAAATTTAGAGCCAAACAATATTGTTTATCCAATTCTCGTTTGGCTGGCCATAATCTTGTTTGTTGGTACAGAAACAGATTTAGGTGCCGTATTAATCTTATCGGGTATTGCGGTAGCAGTAGTTGCTGCTAGCGGTATTCAATTTAAAAAGTTTATCAAGTTTTTCACAGTGTTAATAGGTTTCGGTTCTGCCCTTATAGGCCTAATAATACTAGTGAAAGGTAACGAAATCCTTACAGATAACCGAATTGGCCGTATTCAATCATTTTTAAACCCTTTTGAATATGAAAGCGGCTCCAGTTATCAGGTGATTAATGGATATATAGCAATAGGTTCCGGTGGTTTAGAGGGGGTTGGTTTAGGTCAATCCATTCAAAAACTCGGCTTTTTACCTGAGCCACAAACCGATTTCATCATGGCAATCATCGCAGAAGAGCTAGGAATATTAGGTGTAATTATTGTATTAGGTGGTTTAGGCTTTATCATCTTTAGAGCGCTAACAATTGCTCTGAAAACTAGGGATCCACTTGCTAGAATGATAGCAGCGGGGATTGGTAGTTGGATCGCTGTTCAATCTTTTGTTAACCTTGGGGGATTATCGGGACTTATCCCGTTAACCGGTGTTACGTTACCATTTATCAGTTATGGCGGAACATCTATATTATTATTATCTTTTGCAATGGGAGTATTAGTGAATGTTTCCATGTATGTCAAGTTGGAAAAGAAGTTATAAGGGGGAATCGTTGTGAAGAAAATTAACAAAATTTTAGTAGCAAACCGAGGAGAAATTGCAATTCGTATTTTTCGTGCCTGTAACGAATTGAAGCTTAAAACAGTTGCAATTTACTCAAGGGAAGATAGTGGTTCATATCATCGTTACAAATCGGATGAATCTTACCTAGTAGGGGAAGGTAAAAAACCGATTGATGCTTACTTGGATATCGAAGGAATCATCGAAATCGCAAAGCAAGCAAATGTTGATGCTATTCACCCTGGATATGGCTTCTTATCAGAAAATCTAGAATTTGCTAGACGCTGTGAAGAAGAAGGCATCATCTTTATAGGTCCAACTTCAGAACATCTAGATATGTTTGGTGACAAGGTAAAAGCAAGAGAACAAGCGATAGCAGCAAAAATCCCTGTTATCCCAGGAACTGATGGACCAGTTTCAAGTATCGATGAGGTAATTGAATTTGGTGATTCTCACGGCTATCCATTAATGATTAAAGCAGCTCTTGGTGGTGGCGGTCGTGGTATGCGCTTAGTACACACACAAGATGAGCTTGCGTCTAGCTATGAACGTGCAAAGTCAGAAGCGAAAGCTGCCTTTGGTTCAGATGAAGTGTATGTGGAAAAAGCAATTATTAAACCAAAGCATATAGAAGTACAGATTTTAGGGGATGCTTCAGGTAATATTGTTCACTTGTATGAACGCGATTGTTCAATTCAAAGACGTCATCAAAAAGTGGTGGAAATTGCCCCGTCCAATTCAATTTCAAAGGAACTGCGTAATCGAATCTGTGATGCTGCTGTACAATTGATGCAAAATGTCGAATACATAAATGCAGGTACTGTAGAGTTTTTAGTTTCGGGAGACGAGTTTTACTTTATTGAAGTCAACCCTAGAATTCAGGTTGAGCATACAATTACTGAAATGATTACTGGAATTGATATTGTTCATGCACAAATAAAAATTGCTGAAGGTCATCATCTACATTCACAGGAAATTGGTATTCCAGCACAAAGTGAAATACCACTTTTCGGGTACGCGATTCAATCACGTGTAACAACAGAGGATCCAGCAAACGATTTTATGCCAGATACAGGAAAATTAATGGTTTACCGCTCGAGTGGTGGATTTGGTGTACGTTTAGATGCAGGGAATGGATTCCAAGGGGCTGTAGTGACTCCTTACTACGATTCACTGCTTGTTAAAATTTCTACTTGGGGTATGACGTTTAAAGAAGCATCCGCAAAAATGCATCGAAACTTAAGAGAGTTCCGTATCCGTGGTGTTAAAACAAATATTCCATTTTTAGAAAATGTAGTACTTCATGATAATTTTATCTCGGGTGTGTTTGATACAAGCTTTATCGATACAACTCCAGAGCTATTTAACTTCCCTGTACGTAAAGACAGAGGAACGAAAATTTTAAACTATATTGGGAATGTAACGTTAAACGGATTCCCAGGAGTTGAAAAACGATCAAAACCGATTTTAGTTCAACCAAATAAACCGAAATTTGATTTGAAAACTGAGATACAACCAGGTACAAAGCAAATTTTAGATGAGCGTGGAGCAGAAGGGCTAATCTCATGGGTAAAAGAACAAAAAGAAGTATTGTTAACTGATACAACTTTCCGTGATGCTCACCAATCTTTATTAGCAACTCGTGTACGATCTCAGGATATGTATCAAATTGCAGATTATAATGCGCGCATGTTAAATGATTTCTTCTCATTTGAATTGTGGGGTGGAGCAACATTTGATGTAGCTTACCGTTTCTTAAAAGAAGATCCATGGGCACGTCTTGAAAAATTACGTGAGCAGATGCCAAATGTATTGTTCCAAATGCTTTTGCGTGGCGCAAATGCTGTGGGCTATAAAAATTACCCTGATAATCTGATTCGTGAATTTATCAAAGAATCGGCATCTTCTGGAATTGATGTATTCAGAATATTCGATAGTTTAAACTGGATTAAAGGAATGGAAGTTGCGATCGATGAAGCTCGTCAAACTGGAAAGATTGCAGAAGCAGCAATTTGTTACACAGGCGACATACTGGATGATTCTCGTGGAAAATATTCTGTTCGGTATTATAAAGATATGGCAAAAGAATTAGAAGCTGCCGGTGCTCATATTTTAGCAATAAAAGATATGGCCGGTTTATTAAAACCTGAAGCAGCGTATCGATTAATTTCTGAATTAAAAGAATCGACTGAATTGCCAATTCATCTTCACACACATGACACAAGTGGAAACGGCATTTACACGTATGCCAAAGCAATTGAGGCTGGTGTAGACATTATTGATACAGCGCTTGGTTCAATGTCAGGTTTAACTTCACAACCAAGTGCCAATTCATTGTATTATGCTATGAAAGGTGGTAAACGTGAAGTGCGTGCGAATATCGATGCACTTGAACAATTATCAACTTATTGGCAAGATGTTCGTACTTTCTATAGTGACTTTGAAAGTGGTATGAATAGCCCGCATTCAGAGATATATGTTCATGAAATGCCAGGTGGGCAATACAGTAATCTTCAGCAACAAGCGAAAGCAGTTGGTTTAGGCGATCGTTGGGATGAAGTGAAAAAAATGTATGCACGAGTAAACCTATTATTTGGTGATATCGTAAAAGTTACTCCATCATCAAAAGTAGTTGGGGATATGGCATTGTTTATGGTGCAAAATGACCTGAACGAAGATAATATCTTCGAACGTGGTTTAACGATTGATTTCCCTGATTCAGTAGTTGAATTATTCCAAGGTTATTTGGGTCAAATTCCAGGCGGATTCCCACAAGAATTGCAAAAGGTAATTTTAAAAGATCGAGAAGCAATTACTGTAAGACCGGGAGAGCTCCTTGAACCAGTGAATTTTGAAGAGCTTGAAAAAACTCTGACAGAAAAAATAGGGCGTCCGGCTACACACCAAGATGTTTTAGCTTACGCATTGTATCCTAAAGTGTTTGAAGACTATGTAACTGCCCAGGGACTATTCGGAGATATCTCGGTATTAGATACACCTACTTTCCTATACGGTTTAAAGCTTGGGGAAGAAATCGAGGTTGAAATCGAAAAAGGAAAGACATTAATTATTAAATTGATTGAAATTGGAGAGCCACAACATGATGGAACACGTATCATGTACTTCGAACTAAACGGTCAATCTCGTGAATTAGTAATTCAAGATATGACGGTTGAAGTAGATGGAAACGTAGCATTAAAGGCAAATCCAAGCAATCCAAATCAAATTGGCGCAACAATGCCCGGAACAGTACTAAAAGTTGTTGTTTCTAAAGGTAGCCCAGTAAAACGCGGCGATCACTTACTTATTACTGAAGCAATGAAGATGGAAACAACTGTTCAAGCACCAAAAGATGGTATTGTTAAAGAGGTATACACAGCTGCAGGAGACGCCATTTCAACAGGCGACTTATTAATTGAATTAGAATAGAAGTAAGGGCAACGGAGATTTCCGTTGCCCGTTTTATGTTTTTTTTTAGAGATATTTTTTAGTTGAGGAGCGGCAACTAAAATATTTCTCGATACCTGAAATAGATTGAATAGGTTGGTTAGGGGTAACTGCTCTATTTTCGATACCTGTGTGGCTGTTTTTAGTTGTTAAACGTATGCGAGTTCACTTCCTCAATCAGGGAACCAGTCAATTTTCAGAGGATATGCTCTAGCTTTACTTCCAGCAAAAAAATAAGAGTGTAGCGAACGATTCGCTACACTCTTCTAAATATTTTTTTCATTATAAATACTGCGTGAAACTAGTAAAATCATGTAACAGAATATACCAAACAAACACGAGATAAATAATGAATGGAATAATGACACGAACAAATTAAGCTTTGTAAAAATAATCAGCATGCCTGTTGTCATCTGTGCTAATAAGATTAGGAACGCAATGAGCCAACCCCAATAAATAACACGTTGGTTCTTATAATGCTTAAGGACATGAACCAGAATATATGTAACCCAAATAAAAATTAATAGTACTGCAAATCGGTGTCCCATCTGAACCCATTCATACATATTATTTGGTAGAGCAAACGGATTTTCATTGTTACAGAATGGCCAATCTGTACAAACTAAGCTAGATTGTGTATGTCGAACTAATGCGCCTGTATAAACAACCAAATATGAATAAATTGAAACGCCTAATGTATGCCATTTAAGTTTTTTACCAATATATACTTTATCGGCATCAAATTTAGTATCTACTTCAAATACAATCATGGCTAGTAGCAAGACACTAGCGAATGAAATTAAGGATATTCCAAAGTGCAGTGCAAGGATAAAATCACCTTGACCCCATAGAACCTGAGCAGCACCAATTAATGCTTGGGCTACTAAGAAAAAGATTGCTAAAATTCCTAAAAATTTCACTTCACGAATGGAACCAAGTTTACGCCAAGTTCCAATTACTAAAGCTAGAACAAGTATTGAGACGGAACCTGTAACAAATCGATGTGAGAATTCTATTAAAACCTCTTTTGTTATTTCTTTTGGTATAAGGGACCCATTACAATCAGGCCAGTTTCGACCACAACCTAAACCGCTTTCAGTTTTTGTAACAAGGGCTCCACCAAGAAGAATAAGCAACATACCGATTGTTGTAGCTAAAGCAATCCATTTCAGTAATTTACTTTGATTATGTTGCATTTTATGAGCCACCTACTTTTTCTATCAATACGCTTATTAGAAAAACATTGTTATCGCCAAGTAAGGCTGTAATTGAAGTTTTTCTATACACTGACAAAAATTATTAGCTTGGACAAAATGATCAGTGTGAAAAGCATCTCTGCTTTTATGATGATAGCGAATAAATAGATAAAAGACAACTTCAAACGGAAGAAGGTTTCAGGAAGCGAAAGGGTTTTCACAAATTGTTCATAATTTCGTGCTATTACATTCACAAATCTTCCCGTAAAATGCATTACTATAGAGATGTTCATATTACATTTGGCTAACATATTCTGCATTTTGACAAACTTCATTGAAATTTAACTTAATGTCTAGAAATCGCGAACAAATTTCGATATAGTTATTGTTAGCGAAATATGCTTACAAAAATGAAAGGAACACAGATTTCTTGCTCTAAACTGTTTTTGTTCGGTGTTTAAGACCGCGACTACTTGCTTTCGAAAGATTTTCTTGCACTTATTTAAAATAGAATTTTGTAATTCATTTTTTTTCCAAGGGAAATAAGAGAAGAAAAGTCATGGTTTTTATCATTAACAAAGAAAGTAGAAGACATTGAATCATTATGCTTTCATAATGTGTAGGTGAAGTTTTGTTATGTAAGGCGATTTATGTTGCCGACATGTGTGACTAGTTGGAATACTAGCGAATGTCCTATTCAGAGAGGTCAAGAATTTGGGTATCAAAATAATAGCGGTCTTACTTATTATTGTTATTTGTAGCATGTAACATTAAATATAAGAGGCTGTAAATTTGCTAAGGAATATCAAACGGCATATATACCAATGCTATTGAAGAAAGTCTGAGAAGACTTAATGTTAATATGGTAATATGTAGTCTGTCTTTAGTAGTTACTTTTATAGAAATACTTTGTACAGGCCGTATCATTTTTGGCTACACTATTGAATATGCTTAGCTGTCTCTAGATGGGTGCTTATTTATTTTGGAATTCTTCTTTGAAAAGGGATTCACATAGAACTAAAAAACCAATATCCTGGTTACACATGAAATACAACAAAGAAAGAGGGGTTAATTAAGCAATGATGAAAGGGCTTAAAAAATGGCGTCTTTTCTCACTGTTAGCAGTAATGACAGTATTTCTTTCTGCATGTGGTGAAGAGTATATTACAACTCTTAAACCAACAGGTGCAGTGGGGAAAGAACAATTTAATTTACTATTATTCTCAATTGCAATTATGGCATTAGTAACAATAGTAGTATCAGTTCTTTATTTGTATGCTTTTATGAAGGCTCGCCGTTCTAAACTTGGCGAAGACTACATGCCAAAACAAGTAGAAGGAAGTCATACATTAGAAGTGATTTGGACAGTAATTCCAATCGTATTACTTTTAATCTTAGCAGTTCCTACTTTAATTTCTACTTACAAATTTGCTGATGTAAAAGCAATGGATGAAGTAGATGAAGAAGGAAACAAAACAGCTTTAACAGTGAATGTTACTGCGAAATTATATTGGTGGGAATTTGAATATCCAGAACAAGGTATTGTAACAGCGCAAGAACTGGTTGTTCCTACTGGCGAAAAAGTATACTTTAATTTAAAAGCTGCTGATGTTAAACACTCATTCTGGATTCCTTCAGTGGGTGGTAAAATGGATACAAACGTTGAAAACGTTAACAAATTCTATTTACAATTTGATAAAGAATCAAAAGATTTAGAGCAAGGCGTTTTCTATGGAAAATGTGCAGAGCTTTGTGGTCCTTCACATGCCTTAATGGACTTCAAAGTTAAAGTTCTTGCACCTGCTGAATTTAATGATTGGGTAGCTGCAATGCAAGCAACAGAAGGTCAAACAGCTTCTGCTGAGTCAGCTGACCTAGGTGAGCAAACATTTGCAAATAGCTGTTTAATGTGTCACGCAGTTTCTGGTGTAGGTGCTTCTGGAGCAATGGGGCCAAACTTAACAACGTTTGGTGATCGTAACCGTGTTGCAGGAATCCTTGACCATACTGAAGAAAGCATTGAAGAATGGGTTGCTGACCCAGAAAGCATCAAGCCAGGTAACTTAATGACTGGTAAATATGGTGAACTTTCAGATGAAGAAATCAGTGCAGTTGCCGATTACATTATGGGATTATCTATTGAAGATTAATACGAACTAGTAACACTTGAAGGAGGTAAAAGTTGTGAGCTCTGCCGCAGTTACAAATAAAAAGGGCTTTGGAGCAACGTTATGGGACTATTTAACAACTGTCGATCATAAGAAGCTTGGCGTGATGTATTTACTCGCTGGTACATTATTCTTTGCAATCGCAGGTTTTGAAGCGCTTTTGATGCGTATTCAGTTAATGGTACCAAACAATGATTTTGTTTCAGCCGGTACATTTAATGAATTATTAACAATGCATGGTACGACGATGCTATTCTTAGCAGCGACACCATTGCTATTCGGATTTATGAACGCAGTCGTGCCTTTACAAATTGGTGCACGTGACGTTGCGTTCCCGTTCTTAAACTCTTTAGGATTTTGGTTGTTCTTCTTAGGAGCACTTTTCTTACATTTATCATTCTTTTTAGGTGGAGCTCCTGATGCAGGTTGGACAAACTACGCATCTTTAGCATTATATTCACCTGGTCATGGTATTGACTTTTATGTTTTAGGTTTACAAATTTCTGGTGCGGGTACGTTGATTTCTGGTATTAACTTCATCGTTACAATCATTACAATGCGCGCACCTGGTATGACATTTATGCGTATGCCATTATTTACTTGGACTTCTTTAATTACAAGTGCTTTAATTACATTCGCATTCCCTCCACTAACAGTAGGTTTGTTCTTAATGTTAGTTGACCGTATGTTCGGTGCAAACTTCTTCGACCATACAATGGGTGGTAACACAGTTATTTGGGAGCATTTATTCTGGATTTTTGGTCACCCTGAGGTATATATCTTAGTTTTACCTGCATTCGGTTTGTTCTCAGAAATCATTCCGGTATTTGCTCGTAAACGTTTATTCGGATACTCTTCGATGGTATTCGCAACAATCTTAATTGGTTTCTTAGGATTCATGGTATGGGCCCACCATATGTTCACTACTGGACTTGGTGCTACAGCTAACGCGATTTTCGCCGTTGCTACAATGGCAATTGCCGTTCCTACCGGTATGAAGGTATTCAACTGGATCTTAACGATCTGGGGCGGTTCGGTTAAAGTAACAGTACCAATGCTTTATGCACTTGGTTTCATCCCTTCATTCGTAGCTGGTGGGGTAACGGGGGTTATGCAGGCAGCTGCACCACTTGACTACCAATTACATGATTCTTACTTTATCGTAGCTCACTTCCACTACGTAATCGTTGGTGGTATCGTTACAGCAATCTTTGGTTCAATGCACTTCTATTGGCCAATTATGTTTAACCGTGCTTTAAGTGAGAAATTAGGAGTATGGACTTTCTGGATTTTCTTCATCGGATTCCATTGTACATTCTTCATTCAACATTTCTTAGGTTTAATGGGTATGCCACGTCGTGTATTCACTTACCAAGCAAATCAAGGATGGGATTTATTTAACTTTATCTCATCAATCGGTGCTATTTTAATGGCAATTGGTGTAGTTTTATTAGTAATCAATATTATTATCTCTGCTAAATCTAAACCATTAAATTGCCGTGATTACTGGGGAGATGGACGTTCACTTGAGTGGGCAATTAAAACGCCAGTACCATTCTATAACTTTAAACAAACTCCACTTGTTCGTGGATATGATCCATACTGGTTAGAAAAACATGATGGTAATGAAGAGGGTATGATTTATGCAGAACCACTAGGTGACATTCACATGCCTAACAATTCAATTTTACCGTTAATCATGTCTATCGGTACTTTCGTTGCTGCATTTGGTTCACTATACCATCCAGATGGCAAAGCATGGGCTATTCCAGTATTAATACTTGGTTTAGCAATTACTGTTGGAGCAATGATTGTTCGTTCAGTAAAAGACGATCTTGGTTTCCATGTTCATGTTGAAGAAATTATCGCAACTGAGGAACAGCTTTATGGAAAAGGGGGTAACAAATAATGGAAGAAACTAAATTTACCCCTCAAACTTGGCCTGATAAACCAGAACAAGCAACAATGGAAGGGAAAAATAAATTCGTAGGAATTTGGATTTTCATTTGTAGTGATATCACACTATTTGCCAGTGTTTTTGCTACTTACCTTTCTTTAAAAGATAAAGGGCCAGCAGGTATGGAATTTTCTGCTGCTTCATTATTTGAATTACCATTAGCATTCGTAATGACGATGTTGCTTTTAACATCATCATTAACTTCTGTTTATGCAATGTATCATTTGAAAAACCATAATTTCAAAGGCGTTCAAATTTGGATGAGTATTACTGTATTATTAGGTCTTGGATTCCTTGCCCTTGAGATTTATGAGTTCTATCACTATGTACACATTGGTTTTGGTTATACACAATCAGCGTTCTCTTCTGCTTTCTTTACATTAGTAGGGACGCACGGATTGCACGTAGTAATTGGTTTAGTATGGATTGTATGTTTAATCGTACGTAATGCAAGACGTGGATTGAGCCTTTACAATGCTCCAAAATACTATGCCGCTTCTATCTTCTGGCACTTTATCGACGTAGTTTGGGTATTCATCTTTACTGTAGTTTACTTGATGGGGGTGTTAGGATAATATGGGACACGATACACAAGTTCAAGCGAAATCTAAAAAACAGTATGAGTATGATCGTCATCATAATGCTGTTCACATGCGTAAGCAAGTAGTTAATTTTGCGATTATGATTTTCTTAACATTCTTAGCATTTGCTGTAGTAGTAGCAGACTTTTCACCTTATTTCATTAAGCCTGTAATTCTGTTATTAGCGGGTGTTCAAGTTGTTTTACAATTATATTCATTCATGCATATGGATGATAAAAAAGCTAGCCACATAGGTGTTATTTCAACATTTGTATGGTTTGGAGCTGTAATCGCATTTACGATGTTCTTAACTTTCTTAACAATTATTTGGTGGTAAGAACAAAAAACAAGTCGCTCATCCTGAGCGACTTGTTTTCATTTTACAAAATATGATATTTTGAAATATACAAGTAAGTAGAATTAGTAGGGAAATTGCTTTTAATTGTCATACTTCGTTCATTGATGTTACGATGTAAGCGTTCTATAATAGAACTACTGAAGTTTAAAGGAGCGCATGATTATGCCATTAAGTATATTTGGTTTTCAAGCACTGTGGAGTCCTTATTTAATAGGAGTTATACTATTTTTAACTGTTGTATATTTTTTAGTAACAGTTGTTTGGAGAAAAGATTTTAAAGTTAGTGAACCTTTAAAAAAAGGGGAAGCAACTTATTTTATATTAGCTATGATTTTACTTTATGTGATTAAAGGATCTCCGATTGATTTAATGTCTCATATTATGTTTACATATCATATGGTGCAAATGGCTTTTCTTCTATTACTAGTACCGATGCTTATTATAAAAGGAATTCCTTGGTGGGTATGGAAAGTAGTTATAGAATTACCTGTCGTACGTAGTATTTTTAAGATATTTACACAACCAGTTGTGTCGGCTTTTGTTTTTGCCATGATGTTTTCGCTATATCATATGCCGGGCATATTTGATGCCATTAAATTAGATGAAACATTCCATGGAATTTTTACATTTTTTTTATTCCTATCTGCCTTCTTTATGAATTGGCCGTTAGTTAGTAATATTCCGGGTCAAAAGCAAATGAAACCTCTATATAAAATCGCCTATATTATTGCCAACGCGGTATTAATAACACCTGCCTGTGCTTTAATTATTTTTAATCCAAATCCAATGTATTCAACATACACAGATGGACAAGCTTGGTTAAAAGCAATGGAGCTTTGCGTACCGGCAGCGACACTTTCGAGCCTTTCATTATCTGGGCCAGAACTCTTCAATAATATGAAACCCCTTGAAGATCAGCAATTAGGTGGCGTTTTAATGAAAATTATTCAAGAGATTATTTTTGGTGTTGTATTAGCCACTGTATTTAGAAGATGGTGGGTACAAGAAAAGAAAGACGATAAAGCCATTACAGAAAATGCTTTAAGAGACTTTCAAGCAAAAAAACAAAGTCATCAACACTAAATGGGGCTTACTTTAAAAAGAGGTATCAAATGTTTTACTTTTAAAAAAATATAGATAACTAAATGATAGGAGAATGTAAAATGGGTGTACCTATTCTACCTACAATTAGTACTACATTTATTGTAATTAGTGCTGTGTTAGTTGCAATTGGATGGGGTCTAATTTATAAGAGAAAAATTGAAGCGCACAAAAAGGTAATGTTAGCTGCTGGAGTTTCAGCCTTAATCTTCTTTATCATTTATGCTTCTCGAACTATTTTTGTTGGAAATACATCATTTGGTGGTCCAGATGAAATAAAAGTGTATTATACATTCTTTTTAATTTTCCACATAATTTTAGCTACAGTTGGTGCTGTATTTGGTGTTGTTAGTATTCTGACAGGCTTAAAAACTAAACTAAGCATTCACCGAAAAATCGGTCCAATCACTAGTATTATTTGGTTTTTTGTAGCTATTACCGGTGTTGCGGTTTATTTGCTGCTGTATGTGATTTATCATGGTGGAGAAACAACTTCACTCATCAAAGCAATACTCGGGTTCTAATTTGAAACGAAACAGTCTTTTAAGCTTGTCTTTTAAGGCTGTTTTTTTGTTGATAAAAATGGAATGGATTTAGAATTAATATGTAACCTTGCCAAAAAAGACCACAAAAATTACTAGAAGATTCAGTATGGATTACATTTCATTTGGAAAAACTAAAAAAAAGACATGGAAAGTACCTCCATGTCCTTTATGTATTCTTAAATTATGCTTCAATACTAAAAGCAGCAAATTCTTTTTTAATATTTGCTAAAATTTGTTCGCATTCTGTCACTAGATGTTTTGGGAATACTTCATCTTCACCGTATTCTACACCATGTGGATAGTAGTATTTACCAAGTGCAGGTTTTGCGATTTTTAGAATAGCTGAGTTATTACCAACGTCTCCTGAAATAGCTTGGCAGAATACTCGTAAGTAATAACGGCCTTCTTTTAAATCAAAACGTTTATCGAAAGTCATACGATCAAAATCCCAAGCACCGTGGCATTCTAGACCGTTTTTTCCCATAACGCTTACAAGAAGTTCCTGTTCAGCAGTAATATTTTCAAGTGTCTTGTTATCGAAATACATAAAAAATCCTCCTTTAGCTAAATCGTACATAAAGTATACGCTCATTTTTTATAATAGAGCAAAATTTCTTTTGTTGCAATGGCAACATTGTGTCAACAACTAGATTATTGATATAATAGTAGCATTAAATCTAAAAGGATAGAGATGAAATGAAAACTCTTTTTCGAATATTGATTGTCCTTTCTTTTCTTGCAATTATCTTTTTTTACTCTTCAAGCTCAGATAATTATGAACCTTTAGAAGGGCCGAATACTACATCGCAAATCATTCCAAAAACAAATAGTGAACAAGAAATTTCTCAAGATTCATTACCCCGTCCAGAAACTGGATTATCAACTTTGATTGGTAAAAGCAGTGATGAACTGATAAAGCTTTATCAAGAACCAGCCCGCTATGATAAATCTGCCTACGGTTATGAATGGTGGATTTATAATCAGGAGCCAGATCAATTTATGATGTTTGCCGTTGCTGATGGTGCGGTAATACAGGTCTATACCAATTCAATAGAGTTGGATATTAGTCCTTATAAAATTGGGCAATCACTTGAAGACATCTATAGTATGACGATTATCGAATCAGAAGTTAATGCAACGATAGAGAACGATATTTATACCTTTACAATGAGTGAAGATGATATGAATACAAGAATTCTAACAAAATTCGATAATATCTTTGCACAGCTCTACATTGATAGTGAAACTGGCATGTTAAGCGGTATTCGATTTACGGATAGCAAATCATTAGTTATTCATCGTCCATATGAGATGTCCTTTGTTGGGAAATTATTATCCCCTCCAAGCCCTACTTCCTATTTAATAGAAGAAAGCAATAAGGCAAATGCAACCATAATTTATGACTTATTAAATGTATTCCGAGTAAACAATAATTTACCTATTATTTCTGAGGATGAGGCGTTAACTTTGGTTGCTATGGAGCATAGTGAAGAAATGTACTCTCAAAGTTACTTGTCCCATGAATCGCCTACGAAGGGTTCATTAGAAGAAAGGTTAGAATCTGAAGGAATCCTTTATAAAAATGCAGAAGAGAATATTGCTACTTCTTACATTGATTCAATTGAAGCTGTACATGGTTGGTTAAACTCTAGTACACATCGAAAGTATATGCTAGATGAATCGTATACTCGAGTGGGCTCAGGGACATTTATGAATTATTATACGCAAATCTTCATTGAAGAAGAAAAAGATGAAATCGAAGAATAGTGTGGTAAGGAACCTCTTAGTCGAGTAAATTGGCTATAGAGGTTCTTTTTTTAAAGAAAAATAAAAATTTAATGGCGATAATATATTTTAGTGTCACTATTCACACCTAGGCATAAAATAGGGAAAAGGAGTGACAACTTGCAATTAGCCGAACTTTTAAAAGAATGGCCATGTACTGTTAAAGGTGGCTCTATTCGAGTTGAAGTAAGTGGAATTGAGGATTATGCACAAGGTGTTAAAGAAGGCGATTTATTCATCGTTCGTAAGGGTCGAATGTCTGATGGATTAAAATATGTCGATATGGCAATTAATAATGGGGCAATTGGAATTGTTATTGAAGATGAAAAACAGCTGGATTCCTTAAAATTATCTGTGCCTGTTATCTGGGTTCCGAATGTCTTAAAATTTATGTCGTATAGTGCAGCAAAGCTAAATCGATTCCCAGCAGATGCTATGCAAGTTATTGCAATTACAGGTACGAATGGTAAAACAACCGTAAGTCATTTTATCGGACAGCTATTACATGCACTACATAAAAACGTAATAGTCATTGGAACAAATGGTATATACATTAACGGTGTCGAAGTAAACATTGATTATGAGCATTTAACGACACTTCAGCCAAAGCATCTACACAAAATTTTAAAAATAGCGGTTAGTCGTGGTGTTCAGTATGTCGTATTGGAAGCATCTTCAATGGGTCTTGCAAAGCATCGGCTAGATGATTGTTCAATTGACATTGGGGTCTTCCTGAATTTAGCAGAAGATCATATTGAAGACCATGGTTCCTATGAAAAATATAAAGCTGCTAAACAATTACTTGCCACACTTTCGGAACAACTTGTATTAAATGGGGACGATTCTTTTTGTCGTACAGTAGGGCTACAGGCAAAAAAGAAAAAAGCTTATTTTGGATTGGGAAATCGCGTGGACTATCAATTGCAGCTTCTTGCTGAAGGACTAACGACTTCAACTTGTTGTCTACAAAGTAATAAAGGACAGAAAGTATTTTCGATTCCCTTTGTTGGCGAACATCATCTGCAAAATACCATCGCTGCTATTACAACTGTTAGTGAGTTAGGTCTTCCGATTGAAGATATTTGCGATGTCGTTGAAAACCTGACTTTACCTAATGGACGATTAGAATCAATCGAAAATAACTTAGATTTAGATATTTATATAGATTATGCTCATACTGAAGCAGCATTGAGAGCAGTCCTACAAACATTAAATAAAACAGTCAAAAGAGATTTAATCGTACTTTTCAGCTGTGGCGGTGACCGAGATAAACACAAGCGGATCAAGATGGGGGCTGTCGCTTCCAAATATGCTGATATGATATATTTAACTACTGATAATCCTCGAAGTGAAGATCCGGAACTCATTAATTCTCAGATTGCTGCTGGTTTTTCTCCGAAACAGAAATATGAAATGATTTTAGACCGTGGAACGGCAATTGAAACCGCAATTTGTAAGGCAAAAGCTGGAGACACTATTTTAATTGCTGGAAAGGGTCATGAAACTACCCAAACAATTGGTTCAACAGAAATCAGCTTTTCCGATTTTGAAAGTGTAAAGCTTACACTTCAAAAATTATTAAAAGACCACATAGATTAAAAGATTGTCCCAGAGGTTTGTTTTAGCAAACTTTTGGGTCATTTTTGTTTTTCAATAATTAACACTTTTTACAAAAAAATTCTTTGACTCCATTAAATTTAAGAACTTCTTAATTCAAACTTTATTGATTTTCTGCTATGATGGATAATAGTAGATTGGAGGAAGTAATGATGATAATGACATCAGAATGGGCCTTCATTTTAGATGAAGCAGATGAATTAAGTGCAATGATCCTTTCTTCAGAACAAGCTCAAACATTACGTGGTGCATATGACGAAGTATATCGTGATGAAGATTTAGCTCATCAAATTTATGCATTCAATCGCATGAAAGAACAATATGAGGATGTCCAACGATTTGGTAAGTATCATCCTGATTATCATACAATCATGAAACAAATTCGCCAGCAAAAAAGAAGTCTAGATTTAGATGAACGTGTAGCGAATTTAAAAATAGCAGAAAACGATTTTCAAGATTTGCTTGATGAAATCAGTCTGATCATTGGAAAGTCTGTTTCTGAAGCTGTTAAAGTACCGGTAAGCAATCCATTCTTTGCAACTAGCTCTTCTTGTGGAACAGGATGTGGCAGTGGCGGAGGCTGCTCTTGCTCTGCTTAATATGAATCGTCTCTTTGGATAGAGACGTTTTTTTATTGGAAGACTAGTAAATATGGGACAAACCTATATCAAGAGCGTAAACAAGGTGAAGGGGCCTTAAAATGAAGTTCATTACGTTGATGAAGCAATGTGGGCAAGAGATTGTTCTAAAATGAAGTTCATGTCCCATATGAAATACAAAAGTGAGCGAAGCGAGTACTACGGCACTAAATAGCCTCGAGGACAAAAATCCCCGAGGCTATTTCAATTATTCAACTTCATTCTTTTCATCTTGTATACTTTGAAGAACTGAAACTGCAATATCTGGTCGATCTGTTACGATGCCTTTAGCTCCGTTTTCAATTAAAGATCTCATAGTTTCTTCATCATCAATAATCCAGTAGTGTACCGGAATGTTCAACTTGGCTAAAAAAGCGATAAATCTTGGTGTATCTAAAGAGACAACGCCGTGCTTTGTTGGGATTTGGAATACGTCCACCTTTGGATGGTAAAGATGGCCAAATTGGCTTGTGAATGCTGTAAAGGCTTTTCTTACATCATTTTCTCCTGCACCCAAGGCAACGCGATTTTGTGCGTATAAATTGAAACGATCTATCTGTTCACTGTAAAAACTTGTTAGGACTATACGGTTTTGTGCTTCAAACTCTTCAATCAGGCGCCATAATTTAGATGGCATCAAGCTTCCCTCATACGTATCAGGATGATCCTTTATATCAATATTGATATACATATTAGGGAAAACTTCCAATAGTTCCCTCAAACTCACGATTTCAACTTTTTTATCCTTATAAGGGAATTGTCCTTCTAAGTCCTCGAAATGATAGCCAAAGTTTAATTGTTTTAATTCCTCTAATGTAAAGTCTTTTATAGAACCTGTTCCGTCACTTGTACGATCTACTGTTTCATCATGGAAAACGACAATTTCTTCATCTTTTGTCAGGCGAATATCGATCTCAAAACCATCTACACCTAGTGACTGTGCTTTTTCAAACGCTACCATTGTATGTTCAGGGGCTAAACGAGAGCCGCCTCGGTGTGCGAGTACAATTGGTCGGTCATATTGTAAAACTTCTTTATCTTCTCTTTTTTGAGGTTTTATAATGGCTTTACTACCAGCCCAAGCTGCTGCACTAGCAGCTGCAATAGCGATAGCTACTTTTGTTTTTTTACCCATGGATATCCTCCTTGAATCCTACTCTTAGTTTGTTCGTATTCAGAGCTTGTTTCTAACAATTAATCTTCATTTTAAATTGGTGGGGTTCGCCCCTTAAAATCAAATTTAAAGTCCATCTAGGAGGTGAAATTTCTTTACTGTAATAAGAACTTAGCTTAAAGGTATTCTTTAATATTCATCACTGAAAATGGACATAAGTAAATCTAAATGAAAGTAAAAGAATTGTAAACACTCTAAACAGATTATAACGGAAAATATATACCAGTGTCACTAAACTCTGTTGCTATCAAAATTGACATTATGGTATTCTTTTATGTAAGAAATGAGGGAAGTGGAATGCAAGAACGACAAGGGTTAATTGTATATATTCATCAGTTAAAGCATGCAAAAAGTCTAAGAAAATATGGACATGTACATTATATTTCTCGTAAGTTAAAATATGTTGTTATTTATTGTAATCGTCAGGAAATTGAAGGAACGATAAATAAAATACAACGCCTTCCTTTTGTGAAAGACGTTGTAGAGTCGTTTCGACCGTTTTTAAAAACCGAGTTCGAAAATGCCAAACCGGATAAGGCGAAAGAATATGATTATAAGGTCGGTTTATAATTTTTTTAAGTAAATCGGCCTGTATAAAATTTCAATAAGTTTCTAGCAGTAAGTGCAAGCATCTCAAACAATTTTTCAAATCGCCTGCAAGTATTAGAAAAATTGGCTGATTGCAAAGGTTTGGCAATCAGCATTAGTCTGCCAAAGAGCGTCCTTTTGTCGATTCTTTCGAAGCACAAGGATGTGCAAGTGCCGACAAGACATACGGATGTGGCGTTTTTGTCGGCCAATTGTTTTCGGAGATGGGCGAGCACCTTCCGCTTTTCTTGTCTAGCTGCAGGTGCTATCTCCTCGACAATTTCAGAATCGCCTGCAAGGACAACGAGCGTCCTTTTGTCGATTCTTCCAATTGTTTTCGGAGATGGGCGAGCACCTTCCGCTTTTCTTGTCTAGCTGCAGGTGCTATCTCCTCGACAATTTCAGAATCGCCTGCAAGGACAACGAGCGTCCTTTTGTCGATTCTTCCAATTGTTTTCGGAGATGGGCGAGCACCTTTCGCTTTTCTTATTGCTTTGGGGGAATAAAATGATTCATTCGTAAAATCCCAATTAGATGCTGGTAAAACAACACAGGTTCTGAAAACACAGAGGAATGTTTTATTTCCATTGGAATTGCTTTTTTACCTAGTTCATTTAGTGTTTCTTCAAAGATTTCAAGTCGTTTTGAAGGTTTTTCGGGATTATATGGAATTCCTTCGCGACATACATAGATCGGCATAAATTTACTTTCCCCTACCGGTTTTAAGGCCACGGCAATGGAAGCAACCTGTGCGTCTCCTTTATTTGCTATAAAGATAAATGCATGATGATATCTTTTTTCGTTTGTTTTAATAAGTTCGCAAAGTTCATAAATGTCTCCAAACCCACGACCAAGTTCAATAAATTGTTGAATCAACTTTCACACATCCTTTCCGATAACAATAGTATCACGACGAAAGGGGGGAAGGCACATGAAATATGCAATAAGTTTTTTGGGCATTTTACTGCTCGTAATTTGCGGAAATCTCTTCATTCAGTATCACGTGTTTTCAGAAAAACTTGAAACTGGTGAAGATGATTTTACATATACTCAGGAAATTGAAATTACATATCGAAGTGGAAGTTTAGATATTCGACAGCATTTTCGCAATTTATCGAACCAATCCATTGATATTTCTTGGCCAAACTTAAGTGTAAGTACGGATTGTTTTTTAGAAACAGAAACTAGTTGTGATCGTTTGAACGAAGATAAAACAAAATTTGAGGCTTCTGAAAGCACAAATGCGTCATTATCCTATATCATCCCCTTGGATGGTGGGCTTACATCCAATCAATTATTTAAGGATATTTTCGCCACACTTAAGAATGGACAAGCGGCATATACTACTGTTCATATTTCGACAGACAGTGATGTGTTGGGGCAGTGGATTACTGGTTTACCGTTAATCGGTAGTCAGTCACTTTCACTTGTGAACTATTCGATGTTTGGCGGAACAGGGGATATTTCAGAAATTTACTGGCAAAATGGAGTAATGAGTATCCAAAAAGCGAATGATCTTTTATCAATTTATTCAAAGAATTCATTGAGTCCAGAACTTAGTGAACAGTTGAAGACCTTTAATCTTTTAAATGAAAATCATATTGCGATCGTTCAAGGGAAAAATCTTTCGGCTCGACAGGGTAAGCGAATCTTGTTTTTAGAAGAACTTTCGAGTACCTCTTTAAATGAACAGGTAAATGTTGCTCAAGTTAAGACACAATATGATTTAGTCGAAAGTCCTCATTGGTTAAGTGAAGTAATAGCATCCTTTTTAACGGATTCAACTTTTGGAAGTAACAAATCTATTGAAATGGTAAATACTTTAAAAAATAAAATGTCAGATGCCCAGATGTTAAGCTGGATCCAAAAATTGATGGATTTAAAAGGAACAAAACTTTCAAGTAAAGAATTAGACGAACAATTAACAGCTGTATTGGGTATGCATACGGAGTATTTTGCTATGAATGAAAACACTGAACAATTATATCCGTTCTTATTTAATGACGAAAGAGAAGTCTATTTAGAACAAAAATTAAACAAGGATATAAAGGTCATTTTGAAAGATGGACAAATCCTATATTCCTTAGATGCCATCATGCAAGGAATAGGGTATCAAACTTCCGTTGGTGAAAATGGCTATTATGTTCAAAATGAGACGCAAAAATTTAGATTTCCTCAAGGGTATGGATTTTATGTTTACAACGATCAGCGATATAATACAATTTCCGAACCTCTTACGGTGTTAGCGGGTAGCTTTTATATCGAGGAAACATGGCTACAAAGACTTTTCAATATAGACATACAAAAAACAGAGAGTACAATCTCAATAAAACAAAAATAAGTTTTGTCTGATCTGGCGTGGGCTTATAACAAGGGCTACAGCAACTTAACAATAATAAAAGGCTTGGTGATAGAATGCGAGTTGTAGCAGGTGAAAGAAAAGGGATGCCGTTAAAAGCAATTACGGGAACAACGACAAGACCGACAACAGATAAAGTAAAGGAATCAATTTTTAATATCATCGGTCCTTTCTTTGATGGTGGGATTGCTTTGGATTTATTTGCAGGTAGTGGAGGGCTTGGCATCGAAACTTTAAGTAGAGGTGCAAGTAAAGCAATCTTTGTTGAAAAAGATGGCCGTGCTTTTCAAACCCTGCAGGAAAATATAAAAAAATGCAGATATGAAGATGTATCAGAAACTTTTAAAACGGATGCCACACGGGCTATAAAAGGGTTGTTAAAAAGAGAGATTCAACTGGATTATTTATTTTTAGACCCACCCTACCATAAATCAGAATACTATGAATTGTTAAATTCTTTAGTAAGCCATAGTAAACTGTCTAAGGATGCCATTATCGTCTGTGAGCACTCAACTGAAGTAAGCTTGCCAACAAATTATGGCTCTTACAACTTAACAAGACAAGAAACATATGGAAGTACTATCATATCAATTTATCGAAATGAACTTTAGGTAAATTGCTAAAGGGAAATGGGGAGAAATCGGTGTCTGAAAAAATTGCAGTTGTGCCAGGGAGTTTTGATCCTATCACGAATGGTCATTTAGATATTATTAAGCGTGCAGCAGATGTATTTGACGTCATTTATGTGGCTGTATTAAATAATTCTTCTAAGAAGCCACTTTTCTCGATAGACGAAAGAATGGAGCTAATTTCACAAGTGACGAAGGATATTTCGAACATTCGTATTGAAAGCTCTTCAGGATTATTAATAGATTACGCTAGAACAAAAAATGCAAAAGCTATAGTTCGTGGATTACGCGCTATTTCGGACTTTGAATACGAAATGCAAATCACTTCTATGAACAAATTTTTGGATGAGTCTATCGAAACTTTTTTCATTATGACAAAGAATCAATATTCTTTCTTAAGTTCGAGTATTGTCAAAGAGGTTGCTCGGTACGGTGGAACAGTAACTGGTCTTGTTCCAGAAACAGTCGAAAAAGCTTTACTGCAAAAATACAATAAATAGTTATTCATTAAAAAAACGACAGAATCCTAAAAAAAGATTCTGTCGTTTCAGATTGTCGACAAAAGGCCTTCAGAATGGTCACATTCTGGAAGCCTTTTGTATTTTTTGAGATTCTTTTGGGTATTTTTTAGTCCGATTTTAGTCAAAAGTACTCTTCGAGTATTATAATTTAGACCATTTCTGGAGCTTGCCATGTCCAATTGGCAAGCTTCTTTAAATTCATGGCAGCAAAAGTAAGCATCGCCTGCATGGACAATTTTTTAATCCCTCGTAGGGTTGTCCAGCGCATACCATGCTTCTCTTTCGCATCCGCAAAGACACGTTCAATCGTCTCTTTACGTCTCGCATATATTTGTTTGGTCTCGTTTTGATGACGAAGATGATCCGCTTCCTCTACATATTCTGCCCAAATATGACGCTCAATGATTTTCCGGTGATCTTTACTATTCGTACATTGAGTAAGCAAAGGACAGGTTGCACATTGAGAAGGGTTTGATTTGTACTGGCGTTTACCTTCTTTAGTGGTAGTCGAATATTTAAGAACTTGCCCTTCCGGACAAAGGTAGCAATCATAGTACTCGTCATATACATAATCGTGTTTCCGTAAAAATCCATCCTTCGTTTTTGGACGTGTATAAGGGAGTGCAGGTTGAATCTCTTGGTCAAATAAGAATTTAGTAATCGCAGGAGTTTTATAAGCAGCATCGGCAGCAACAGCAAGTGGCTTCTTCACTTTATCCATAATCTTTTCAACAAGTGGCTGAAGCATATGACTATCATGAACATTCCCAGGTGTCACAATCGATCCAAGTATAAATCCATACCGATCAGCTGCAGCATGGAATGAATAAGCAAACTGTTTGGTTCTTTCATCTTTTACATAGTATCCACTTTCAGGATCTGTCGTACTTTGCTTAATTTCCTTCACTTCTTCTTTTTCAAATTTATCAGGTGGAAATGGCTTCTTCCCGTGATCGATACGATCTTGATTCAATTCTTCTTGAAGTTTGGCTTCATATGCACGAGTCTCTTTACGGACAATCTTCTTTTCGAATTTACGTTTATTCGCACTGGCTTTTACATGAGTTGAATCGATGAAGACATGGTCAGCACTTAGTAATCCCTTATCTGCAATTTCTTTAAGAATACGATAGAAAATCTGTTCAAAGATATCAGTATCTTGGAATCGACGTTCATAATTTTTACCGAAGGTAGAAAAGTGCGGGATTTCTGAATGAAAGCCAAACCCTAAAAACCAGCGATATGCCATATTGGTTTCAATTTCTTTTATTGTCTGACGCATTGAACGAATTCCAAATACATATTGCACAAATGTCATTTTAATTAATACAACTGGATCTACACTAGGTCTACCTAGGGTAGAATACAGTGGTTCTACCAGTGGATAGATGAAAGAAAAATCAATAGCTGACTCAAGCTTTCTGACAAGATGATTCTGTGGTACAAGTTGTTCAATTGTAATCATCTCAATTTGATCCCGTTCATTTATTTGATTTTTCGACATCATATCCAATCACCTCAACCTATATTTAGAAACTAGTTGATTGTAGTGTAGGCGGTGACTCCTGCGGGACAAGCGTGACGGCCGATACCCCGCAGGAGCACAGCGACGAGGAGGATTGGGCCACGCCCGCGGAAAGCTTCCGCCGAAACGGAAATCAACTTACTCTATTTTCAAAAGCAATTATCTAATCTATATTTTATAAGAAAAAAGACTGTAGGCAAACTCGAAAATTCGAGTTTGTCTACAGTCTGAAACGACAGAATCCTAAAAAAAGATTCTGTCGTTTTATTTTCGCTAAATTTTGATGTGAATTTAGCTTTATAAAAAAATAAGATAAAAAAGAATGGGAATTAAAATGGTAAATAAAATTCTCATAATAAAATAGGGTTTTAAAGACAAGTGTTCACCTTTTGCAATTACCGCAACCTGCATATGAATACTAAAGCTTTGACTCGTTAAAAAGGTTGCAAGAATAACCAAGAGGAGTGTATGGTGATGGGCGAAAAGTTCTTGTCCAATTCGCAAACCGTTTGTCATTTCAAGCATTGCTGCAAGAAGCAGCATGACATTATTATGTATGTCAGGGACTAAGCTTTTGACAGAATGCATGACAACCGTATAAATTGTTGTGAAAAAAATAATGGTCGCACCAACTACTAATACCGTTGGAACGCTATCCTTTACACTGCTGGTAAATGGGTTGGGTTGTTTTGCAGTGGATACGGCATTAATCGGTTTTCCTTTATCCTCTCTACGAAAATAAAAAAATATACCGGTTAATACAAGAATAGAAACAATATGATATAAAATCAAAAACTGCCAGCTAAAAGTAGAGTCATTCAGTAAATCATTCCCTACAAAGCCCAAAACGAATAGAGGGCTTGGACTATGACAAATACTTAAAAGGATATTCGCTTCTCGAAGGGAAATTTGATTGCTCTTTTTCAAATAGGTAATCGTTGCAGCACCTGTCGGAAATCCCCCAAGAGCACTAATGCCATAGGTTTTAAAATAAAGCTTAAATCGTGAAGAAGAATTACTTTTATTAGGTGTTAACCTGATAAACCATTGCGTTAGAATTAGGTAGGGTAATAAGTAGGGAAATAAAGCTTCCATAAATAATTCTACACCTAAATCAGTACCTTCATGTGCAATTCCTGGAAAGAATAATAATAAACAAATTAATGTGATACAGATAAATAAATAGAGTAGAGGAATAAACATCATCTCTTTTCAAATTTTTGTTTTCCATTTCCGCAAATGCTAAACTAATATATGCGATTCATTTAAAATTTAGTCTTAAAAGGTTACTACGGGAGGTGCTATACATATTGAAAAAATCGTTCGTTTCTATAATTATCCTGTTCATCGTTGTCTTTTTTCTAAGCTTCTATAGACTTGACTACTATATTATGAAGCCTGGTAGTGCCTACGATGTAAGCCAATTTGTCACGGTGGAAGACGGGGATAAAAACCATGAAGGAACCATGAGCTTGATGACGGTAGCAATGGCTGAAGCTACACCTCTTACATATGCCGTTTCATATTTTAAAGAGTTTGAAGAAATTTATAAAGAAGAAGATGTACGACAAGAGGAAGAGGACGAAGAAGAGTATAGTGTTCGTCAATTAAAGCTAATGACGGATTCTCAATTTAATGCATTATATATCGCTTTCCAAAAAGCAAATTTGCCGTACACAATCGAATATCATGGTGTGACTGTGCTGAATGTGCTTGCAGAAGGTGCTGCAGATGGAGAGCTTGAGCCAGGTGATGAAATTGTTGAGGTTGATGGGGTCCTTATTGAAAAAGCACAGGAGCTTACACAAATTTTAAGTACAAAAAAGGAAAATGATGTCGTTGAATTAGTAATCAATCGTAATGACAAATTGTTAGATCGCACACTTACATTGAAACCAATTCCTGGTAGTGAAAAAGTGGGGATTGGAATAACCTACTCCGAAAGTAAATTCATCAAAACGGAGCCAAACGTAAACGTGGATGCAGATAAAATCGGAGGACCCTCAGCCGGTTTGATGTTTACCTTGGAAATACTAAACCAATTAATTGATGAAGATTTAACAAAAGGATACAGTATCGCGGGTACAGGTGAAATGAACGAAGATGGAACAGTGGGACGTATAGGTGGTATTGAGAAGAAAGTAGTGGCAGCAGATAAGGACGGCGTAGAGATCTTTTTCGCTCCAGATGATGTCATCACAGAAACAATGCGCCATCTTAACCCAAATATTAAATCCAATTACGAAGTGGCAGTTGAAACAGCAGAAAAAATCAATACTGAAATGGAAATTGTCCCTGTAAAGACAATTGATGATGCACTTGACTTTATAGAAAAGCTGGAGCCAAAAGAGGACTAAGTTATTTTAGCCGTAACGGAGGAGAAAAAAGAACGCGTCTTTTTTCTCCTCCTATTTTTGTAAATATGGATTGTGTAGCAAGGCCACTAAAGAGGGAATTCTGGACCGGAAAAAGTAATTTTAGTAATACATTCCGTGCGAAGGTGGAGAGAGAACATTCGTCATCTCCATGCCCGTCTCCGATTCCTATAAACGAATCGGAGGTGTTTGGTAATCGCTGGCCATTTGCTTGCCTGACGAGTATTCTACGCCTAATGCATACATGTCTGTTGCGCGGATGTCTAATAACAGCATTGGATCTTTAGTAGAGGCTACACGGCTTATTAAAGGCAGCTGAAATTGTTTTTTGTGCTTCGATAGATATGCTTGACCATTTTGCGACATGCCTAATAATCGTATATAAGAAGGCTTTGTGGACTCATGTAGTTGATCCTTTGTTATTCCAGTATAGATATGTGTTACTATCCGTTGAAGTCTTGTCCAAGTGTAGCGTTTCGACTTAATTTGGTTCATAAATTGGTTAAAAGAATCACTTTTTTTAGCTGCTTTGATTAAAGCAAATTCGATACCCTCACTAACATCAGCAAAACGTGATAGCTGTTCGGGTGTATTTCTTAAAATGGCGAATCGCAAGTATGGCCATAGAGTTTCCCAATGAATAAAGGATCCGTACTCACTTTGCCAATTCTTCAATAAAGTAAATGATGCAGGAGGTAAAAATTGTTTAATCTCCTGTAGAGTCTGTTGCTCAAAAATGGCCTTTCTAATACCTGTTGCACTTGCTATGGTGGAATTGTTGTCAATATCATCGTGGAAGCCGGCTTTGATCCTAGGGATGGTCATAGGTTCTATTTGAAGATTCAAGCGTTTGGCAGCCTCGATATAGTGATAACCTAAAATGTTATTAGGTTGAGATAAATCAATTGTTGAGTTCACATCCATTTGACGAAGTTCCTCGTATGCCTTGTATAAACTTTGGGGATAACTAATTCCAGTTGTAACATAATGTTTAATAAGTGCGTTATATTGTTCTTCATGCTTCTTTAAGATATGAAAGGTGTTTAAGAAAGGTTGGATAGACCCTTCTTCACTTCCGAAAGCAAAATGTGTACAGCCAATAGCCTCTAACAGTTGAATAGCACCTTCGGCAAAAGCAGTAGCGTAACCAGTGCAAAACACGTAGGGAAGTTCAATTACAATATCCACGCCATTATTTAATGCCATTTTGGTCCTGTGCCATTTATCCAGAAGGGCAGGTTCGCCACGCTGTAAAAAGTGACCGCTCATAACGGCGATGACGACATCAGCATTTGAATTGCTTTTTGATTGACTTATATGATAAAAATGTCCATTATGAAATGGATTATACTCAACAACCACACCAACAGCTTTCATTTTGTTACACTCCTAAGCGGGAAGATTTTCAGTGAATAAAATTAGATAATGAGTAAAAAAGTAAAAATGAGAAATGCACTCGATTATATTTTAATAATCTCATTTTTCTTCAATTATCTAAAATTATATTACTCAATTTGTATAGTGACAAGAAAATATCTTGACATCTAAAAATACACATTATATAATCAACATTGTTGTCTCGAGGTGATTAGTGAATGAAATGGTCAATTCATCAATTATCGAAGTATCGCCAAAATGGGATGCCGATTGATGCAGAAGTACAATTGGATGATGTAATGAAACGAAACAAAGAAATTCGTCATATTTCACCCGTTCATGTAAAAGGACACTGTACTTTCGGTGCATCGCAAATGACATGTCAATTTACGATGACAGCTACATTAACTCTTCCATGTTCTAGAACTTGGGAAGATGTTGAATATCCGATTGAAGTCGATGCAGTTGAAATTTTCAGCTGGATAGATCCTGAACATCGTGGTAATGACGATGAAGATATACATTATATTGATGGTGAAGTTATCGACTTAAAACCAGTTTTAGAGGAACTTGTACTTCTGGAAGTGCCTATGCAAATATTTAAAGAGGACACTGAAGGTAATGTGCAGGGAGGCAAAGACTGGAGCTATTCAACAGATGAAGATGTGGCTCGTCAAAACGAAAATGACGAACCAAAAGTGGATCCAAGACTGGCTGATTTAGCTAAGTATTTTGATCAAACAGATGAATAGATAATCTGTAAGGAGGTGCCAATAATGGCTGTACCATTTAGAAGAACTTCTAAAACTGCAAAAAGAAAGCGTCGTACGCATTTCAAATTATCTGTACCTGGTATGGTAGCATGCCCAAACTGTGGAGAAGCAACTTTAGCTCACCACGTATGTAAAGCTTGTGGTCACTACAAAGGTAAAGAAGTAGTTAGTAAATAATTCAGTATTTACTAATATTAAGGCTATTAGAGAGGCCATGGCTCTCTAGTAGCCTTTTTTATTTTCTATCGCATTTTAGACCCTTTCTCTATGTTAGACCCATATTCTCCCCAGCTACTCTTATCACCCTTGTAAAATTCAATTTCCTCCTTTACTATTTAATCAGGATTGTCTATATATTCCATAAGAAAGTAACCATAAAGGGGATGGAGAGTATGGCTTACAAAATAGAAAACAATGAGGGAATTATCACTTTTACTATTGACCGTGTGGAAAAAAGAAATGCGGTGAATGATGAAGTGATGGAGGGTTTGAAGGAAGCGATTACATATATTAAAGAACATAACGAAGTGCAATTTTTTGTCATTACAGGTAGAGGCGAGCAAGCATTTTGCTCAGGTGGCGATTTATCGGAATTTCATCTTTTGAAAACAGAAGAGCAAGCCTTCGGGATGTTGAGTAAGATGGGGAATATCCTGTATGAATTAGCTACATTACCTGTGCCAACCATTGCATTAATAAACGGTGCAGCTGTTGGTGGTGGCTGTGAGATAGCAACCGCCTGTGATTTCCGGCTGGTGTCAAGTCACTCGAAGTGTGGTTTTATACAAGGTACCTTAGCAATCACAAGCGGTTGGGGTGGAGGAACCTATTTGTTTGAAAGAGGCTTACGATACGATCATGCCTTAAAAATGCTCATAGATTCAAAGAAATATGATGCAAAAAACCTCTATGAAATTGGCTGGGCATCAAAGGTTTTCGAAGGTTCTAAGGAGCAAGCCTTAGGTGACTTTATTGCTGATATGAGAAAAATTCACCCAGAAGTCCATCAAGCATATAAAGAAATAGAGCTTCGAAAATGGCGGGAGAACAGGATTTATGACCGTGTATTGGAAGAGATTCGTTTATGTGCAAAACTATGGGAAAGTGATTCTCATAATGATGCTGTGAACGGTTTTTTAAAGAAATCCGAATAAGGTTTTGGACATTTCTGTTCCGGAAGGGTTGTAACTCACTCTTATTGGCAAAAAACTGGTAGAAGGGAATTTAATACGATTTATCCTTTTTCTATTGATTGTTATTCTATTTAATCTATTTACCTGCATATAGTAGTAAAAAATGCGAGGTGATAGATATGGATGGAAAAAGACGTAAAGATCAATGGACTGCCGATGATGATGATAAATTAGCTGAAATCGTTATTCAGGCTGTACAAAATGGTAAAACGCAACTGGAAGCTTTTGCTGAAGCTGCAAGTATATTAAATCGTACCAAACAAGCATGTGGTTTCCGGTGGAATAAGACACTTAGACAGCAATATGGCCAAATGCTAAATAGTGTACGAAAACGTCCGAAGCAATTAATGCGCAGCCATTTAAAACTAGCACTCAGTAGTTTCGATGAACTTACAGAAGCCTATAATGAGTTAGAAGTAAGATATCGGGAATTGCAAACTGAACATGAAAAGATTCTGAAATGGCTTCAACAAGGTTCAGTTTTTATTGAACACCAAAAATAATAACAATATCTTGAAAGAGTGTTTGTAAACCAATGAATCAAAGGATGATTAGCCGCTGCTTTTGCTTTGGGATGTTTGAAGCCACATTAAAGGTATCCTATTAAATGAGAACGATTTTATTTTTTATTCATATAAGAAACGCATCAATGTATTCAGGGTCGCCTAAATGAGAAAAGTAACGTAAAAATTACTATACGTTAAAACATATGGGCGGCACAAAAATGCATTTTATTTAGATGTGATCGTTAAAGAGGTTTGCTGTTATCCGACTGTAGGTGTTCTTATATTTAAAATTTGTAATCGGATTTTAACTCTTACCTTAAAGTGGTAAACAAATTTCGTGAAACATATCGAAATTACGTTGTGTATCCATTATAATTAGTTAAAATAGTCAAGGTCTGCCATCTGGTAGACCTTTAATTTTCGTTAAGGATATATTTAATACACCTTGCTTAAAATGAGTTGGACTAGTTCAACAAGTAATTAGGGGAAGAATAGAGGGTGAAAAAATGGAAATTGTAGTACTTGGTGCTGGTTCAGTTGGGATGCTGATCACTAGCTTTTTATCTGAATATAATGATAGAGTTACTTTAATCGTCCGGAGGGAAGAACAGGCCAAAGACCTTCAACACTATGGGCTTTTGCGAAAAAATTTAGACGGTACAATCACAAGGAATAGCATCAATACAAGTCTGGATTTTTCGAAAATTTCGAAGAATTCATTAGTGATTATTGCTGTTAAATATGGACAATTACAACATATATATGAGACCTTACATACTTTAGATCCTTCAATTCCACTTCTCTTCCTGCAAAACGGTCTAGCTCATTTTGAGGAAGCGAGTAATTTACCTCAACAATCGATAGCTTTCGGTTCATGTCAATTTGGCGCAGAACGCGAAAATGATACAACAGTGCTTCATCGGGGGCAAGGCATCCTAAGAATTGCTGTTGAAAAAGGGGATGCTCTTCCTTTTACTCTTTTTTCGAAAAGCCCAAACCCGGTATTTCAGGTTGAATTTGTAGAAAGTGCAGAAGAAATGCTTTTTGAAAAGGCATTATTAAATTGCTTTATCAATCCATTAACAGCCATATTGGAAGTTAAGAATGGCTTGTTAGTAGAAAGTCCTCAATCTTTTAGTCTACTTAAAAAACTGTATGAAGAACTAATGGCGGCTTTCCCGAAAGAAATGTCTAAGCTTACTTTTTCAGACGTGGAGAATCTATGTAGGAGGACAGCCACAAATACATCATCCATGTTGGGAGATATATTAAGCTTTAGGCCAACAGAAATTGAATCAATTGTCGGTGCAGTTTTAAAACTAGGGGTTCAAAGAGGTAAAAATCTACCGTTGTTAGAAACATTATATTTGTTAGTATTAGCAAAGGAAGGAAGGAGTGAGAAAATGTGAAGATACTAATCCATTATTTAGTGAGTATTATTATTTTTTTCCCTATTATTCTATTTACCATCACATATTTTATAGCTCGTAAAAGGAAAAAAAGTAAGTTAAAATCATTCGGGATGGCAAGTGATGTGACGACGATTGTCTTGTTTTTCTCTGTACCCCTTTCCATCTCAAGCTTATGGGATAAGAATTATAATATACTAATTTTTATTATTGCAATCATTATAGCAATTATTTTTACATACATAGATTGGCGTACAAAGAAAGAAATTGAAGTTTTGCGTTTAATAAAAAAGACGTGGCGATTATACTTTATTTTACTAACGATTGCTTTTGTTGCTATATGGATTGTTGGTTTGATTCAAAGTATAATTGAATATGCTTTTAGCTAATTTAAGCATTTTCTTTTGAAGTAGAAGTTCCATACTTTACAATAAGAAATGTGAAATAATTTGCAGATTAGATAGAAATTAGAACTAGGTTGAAAACTGTTCTTAGAGTAGAGGAGATTTTTTATGAGACTGGAGCATATTGAATTACCAGTTAACAATAAATTGCTGGCTGATTATTGGTCAGGTAATGAAAAATTACGTTCATTTTTTAAATATGAATATAATGATGATGCATTTCAAACTCGCTATAATTACCTAAAATCAAAGCATTATTATAATAACGAGTTAAGTAGTATTATTCGTCAATTTATGGAACCATTTGGTATTTCCGAAAAAGCCGAAGAAAATTTAAATGCTCTAGAACATGGTTCGGTTGCAGTAGTGGGTGGTCAACAAGCCGGGATTCTTACTGGTCCGTTATACTCTATTCATAAAGCCGTTTCAGTCATTCTTTTGGCGAAAGAACAAAGCATTAAATTAGGAGAAAAAATTGTTCCGATCTTTTGGGTAGCAGGGGAAGATCATGATTTAGATGAAATCAATCATACCTATACGAATGTAAATGGTGCGATAAAGAAACGAGTATATAGTGATCGTTCTATATTGAAAACAATGGCTTCTACAACTAGTCTTCAAAAGGAAGAGCTTGAAAAATTAATACGTACGATTTTCAAAGATTATGGAGAAACGGAATATTCTCAGATTCTTTATAAAAATTGTATAAATCAATTGGAACAAAGTGAAACCTTTACTGAGTTTTTTGCCCGTTTAATGAATGAATTATTCAAAACTGAAGGCTTGTTATTGCTTGATGCAGCCTATACGCCTTTTAGGAAGCTTGAATCGGATTTCTTTGTAAAAATGATTGAATTAAATGAACAAATTGCAAAAGCTGTTGTGAAAAAGGAGCAAACTTTAGATAGGGCGGGCTATGGAACACCAATCCTTGCGAAAATTGACAATGCAAATCTTTTTTATGTGCAAGAAGGAGAACGTTTTTTATTAGAAAGAAAAAGCAATCTCTATCAAGATGCTACTGGGTTTATTACATTAACTTTGGACCAACTGCTTGATATTGCAAAAAACAACCCAGAAAAATTGAGCAATAACGTTGTAACAAGGCCGCTTATGCAGGAAATGACTATTCCGGTGCTTGCTTTTGTTGGAGGTCCGGGTGAGTTAGCGTATTGGGCAACATTAAAGGATGCCTTCAATGTCCTCGATTTGCAAATGCCCATTATAGCACCTAGAATGCATATTACTTTAGTGGAGCGGAAAATCGAGCAGCTTCTTTCGAAATATGAGCTTTCAATTCTAGATATAATGAATGGTAAAGCAAAATACTTGAAAGAACAATATATTGACAGTGTTCAAGATGCAGAAGCTAAACTGCAGCTTGAGGGTTTAAATCAAATGGTGAAGGAGCAATATAAAAAGCTCGAAGCTCACTTAAATATACAGCAACTAGAATTGCAGCCGATTATAGAAAAGAATATGAAGTATCATGAATTGCAGTTTGATTATTTAAGCAAGAAAATTGAGCAGCGGGTATTAATAAAGCATGAGAAAACAATCCGTCAATTTGATATGATGCAGCTTGCGCTTTATCCAAATGATAGTCTACAAGAGAGAGTTTACAATCCATTCCAGTATATGAATTATTATGGCCCAACACTCATACGAGATTTATGTGCGCTCCCACTGGAGATTGCAAATAAGCACTATGTAATTCATCTGTAATAATTGTATTAGGACTTTAATGTTCTTGAGTAATTAGACCTATTAGGCCTGTTGAGCCCTTATATATGGAGCTTTCGGTGCAGAAAAAGAAGTCGTCTCATAAAAGAGACGACTTCTTTTTTGTGCCAAATTTCATATGTGAAGAGGTGTAAAAAAGTACTATATACACAATTTGTAAAAAGTAGTTAACAATCTCTTTAAAAATGTGGAGGAAAGTGGGGGAATGTGGTACATTATTTACTAAAGTGGGGTGAGTAGCATGTTCATGGGAGAATATCAGCATTCCGTTGATGCAAAAGGGCGCCTTATAGTACCTTCAAAATTTCGTGAAGACTTAGGGAATACTTTTGTTATTACACGCGGACTTGATAACTGTCTATTTGGATATCCTATGGATGAATGGCGAAAACTCGAAGAAAAGTTAAAAGAATTACCAATGACCAAAAAGGATGCAAGGGCTTTTGCAAGGTTCTTCTTTTCTGGCGCAACAGAAGTTGAAATAGATAAACAAGGCCGAATTAATATCCCATCAACCTTATCTACCTATGCAAAAATTGAGAAAGAGTGTGTAGTTTTAGGTGTTTCAAGTAAAATTGAAATTTGGGCAAAAGAAGCTTGGGAATCATATTTCAACGAAGCTGAGGATTCTTTTAATGAGATCGCAGAAAATTTGATTGGCTTTGACTTCTAGAAAAGTTGCCGCCAAAAAGGAGTAATGGTTAATGTTCGATCATACAACCGTATTATTAAAAGAAACTGTTGATGGACTGAACATCGATCCACGAGGAATCTATGTGGATTGTACATTAGGTGGCGCTGGACATAGCGAATACTTAGTACAGCAATTATCATCAGAAGGTCGATTAATTTGTTTCGATCAAGATACGACAGCAATTGAAAATGCAAAAGTACGATTAGCGGACTATTTAGATCGGGTGACTTTTGTGCATTCGAATTTCCGTTATGTTAAAGAGGAATTACAAAAATTAAATATTGAGAAAATTGATGGTATCCTATATGACTTAGGTGTTTCTTCCCCACAGTTAGATACACCAGAGCGAGGATTTAGTTATCACCATGATGCACCGTTAGATATGCGTATGGACCAAACTGCATCTCTTTCGGCATTTCATGTAGTAAATGAATGGGCATATGAAGATTTAGTCCGTATTTTTTTCCGTTATGGAGAAGAGAAATTCTCTAAGCAAATTGCACGTAAAATCGAAGAAGCAAGGAAAAATGCGCCAGTTGAAACTACAGGGCAGCTTGTTGAATTGATAAAAGAAGGGATTCCTGCCCCTGCTCGAAGAAAGGGCGGCCATCCAGCCAAAAGAGTCTTCCAAGCAATTCGAATAGCAGTTAATGATGAATTAGGAGCTGCCGAGGATTCATTGGTGGATGCAATAGAGTTATTGAAAATTGGTGGCAGAATTAGTGTCATCACGTTCCATTCATTAGAAGATCGTTTAACAAAATCTATTTTTAAAGAGGCTTCAGCTCTTCCAGATTTACCTCCTGGCTTACCGGTAATTCCTGATGAGTACAAGCCTACATTAAAGCTTGTAGCCAGAAAACCAATCGTACCAACTGACGAGGAGTTAGAAGAAAATAATCGTTCGCGTTCCGCAAAACTTCGAATTGCCGAAAAAATAAACGAGAAAGGAAGAGGGTAAATGGCAGTACGTGCTAGGCAAAATTCTTATATCAGCCAACCATTAACTACCGAACAACAACAACCAGTTAAACAGCAAAGCAGCAAAAGAAAAAAATCGATTATCACAGCAAAAGAGAAAATGTTATACATTGCGTTTATTGTGGTGGTTGCGGTTTTGGCAGTGACAATACTACATAAACAAAGTTCAATCCAACAAACAACCATGGAAATACAGAAGATTGAATCTGAAATCACAGAAATCGAAAAACAAAATGTAGATTTAAAAGTTCAAGTAAGTGAACTATCAACTTATGAGAGAATTTGGGAAAAAGCAAAAGAACTCGGATTAACACTTAATGAGAAAAATGTGAAGGTAGTGCCGGGAGAATGAAAAAAAAGAGATTTCGATTCCAATGGGGAGCCTTTCTAATGTTAGTTATTTATGGAGGGCTCTTTTTTGCTTTATTTATCCGTATCTTTTATATTCAGTCAACTGGTGAAATTAATGGACAGCAATTAGAAGCAAAAGCAGCTGCCCTCTATGGAAAAGAAGCAGTTTTGACTGCAGAACGGGGTAAAATACTTGACCGTAATGGTGGTATTATTGCAGAGGATACACTAAGCTATCGCCTGGTAGCAGTTGTAAATCCAGAAGCAACTGTAGATGATAAGGAACCAAGACATGTAGTAGATCCCGAGAATACGGCGAAGGTTCTAGCAAACTATATTTCGATGGAAGAGTCAGAGATTTATAAAATCTTAACTAAAAAACTTAGTGATGGGAGAACTCCTTATCAAGTTGAATTTGGTGTAGCGGGGCGTAGTATTAGTCATGAAATTATGTCGGCGATCAAAAGTGAAAAACTTCCTGGTATTACCTTTGCAAGTGATTCAACACGCTATTATCCAAATGGACCCTTTGCATCGCATTTAATAGGCTTTGCTTTGAAGGAAGAACAAGAAGATGGCAGTTTTCATACAGTAGGGAAAATGGGATTGGAATATACTTATAACAAAGAGTTAACAGGTAAAAACGGTTCTATGCAATATGAAAGTGATATATTTGGGTACTTACTGCCAAATAGTGAAAAGGTAATAACACCCGCTGAAAACGGGGATAATATTTATCTTACCATCGACAAAACAATACAAAATTTCTTAGAAGAATCAATGACAAATGTTTATAAAGAGTATAATCCTGAATCGATGATAGCAGTTGTTGCCGATCCAAAAACAGGTGAGATTTTAGCGATGTCACAGCGACCAACCTTCGACCCGGATACGAGAGAAGGGCTAGATTCATGGAATAATGACATAATCGAATCAGTAATTGAACCTGGTTCTACCATGAAAACTTTTACGCTAGCAACAGCAATTGAAACGGACAATTGGTATCCAGGTGCTACCTATCAATCAGGTTCTTACACTTTATTTGGGGATACAATTAGGGACCATAACCAAAGAGGGTGGGGACCGATTACGTATTTAGAAGGTTTCCAGAGGTCATCGAATACCGCCATGGCTAATATGCTAGAGTATATTGGAAATGATACTTTAATAGAGTACTTTAAAAAATTTGGATTCGGTGAAAAAACAGGGATTGATTTACCAGGTGAAGCATCAGGGACATTACTAACTAATTGGCCAATTAACTATGTCACAACATCCTATGGACAAGGCTCTACAGTTACACCAATTCAGCTCGTACAAGCTATGACAGCAATTGCGAATGATGGAGAAATGATGCAACCCTATGTGATTGATAAAATAGTAGACTCAACGAGTGGGGAAGTAATTAAGGATGAGAAACCAACTGTGAAAGGGAAACCTGTATCCGAAGAAACTGCTAAACAGGTAAGGGAAATTTTAGCTTCCACTGTTACTTCTGAGGCTGGTACTGCCAAAAGCTTTGCAATTGATGGCTATGAGGTAGCAGGAAAAACGGGAACAGCTTATATTCCAAAATCAGACGGTTCAGGAAAGTATTTAACCGGGAATAAGAACAATTATTTATATTCGTTCTTAGGGATGGCTCCTGCAGATGATCCACAATTAATTGTCTATGTTGCAGTTAAAAAACCAAAACTAGGAGCAACAGAGGTAGGTTCCGCACCAGTTTCACAAGTGTTTACATCTGTAATGCAAAACAGTTTAAAGTATTTAAATATTAAACCAGAGGATGTAGCACAAGTAGAAACAACAAAGATGAAGGAATATCTTGGAGAGAATGCACAAAACGTTCAAATTGAGTTGGAGAATAGCGGTATAACACCGATTGTTATTGGAGATGGTGGTCAAATTATAGATCAATATCCAAAGAAAGATCTGGCTATTACAAAGGGAAGTATTGTGTTCTTGAAAACAGAAGGATCAGTTACCATACCATCATTTGAAAATTGGTCATTAAGAAATTTACTCGTCTATAAAATGATGTCAGGGCTCTCGATTGAAATTGTTGGGGAAGGATATGTTGAAAGTCAGAGTGTGTCTGCAAACACGGTCATCGGAGAAGGTTCTCCGATAGTTGTGCAATTAAGAACGCCTGAAGAAACTTACTCCTCACCTCCAGCTGAAGAACCAGCAACCGAAGGAGAAGAATTACCACAAGATTAACTTCAATCAATAGATAAAAAGCGAATTTGAGTAAAAGCTCGAATACAAGCAGTTATTATTTCATACTTTGTTAAAAACGAGGTGTGAAATAGAATGAAGTGGATATCGACCATTTCAAAGAATCGATTGAAGTTAATTGTTTATGGTTTTATACTTTTTGGTTTAGCAGTAGTAATAAGGTTATTTTATGTCCAAGTCATCCAGCATGATAAGCTTACAGAATTGGCAAAGGAAAATTGGGATAGGGAAATTCCATTTGCATCAGAAAGAGGAGAAATTGTAGACCGGAATGGGGAAGTCATTGTAACGAATAAATTAGCCCCGACGCTTTATTTTATGCCTGCACAGAACGATAATATTGAAGAAGCAGCAAATCAAATCGCTTCGGTGTTAGACCTAGATGCAAAAAAGTTATTTGAGAAAATGAACACACGAGAATATTTAGTTAAACTTGAAAAAAATATTACGTACGAACAAGCAGTTAAAATTCAAGGTCTAAAAATAGGTGGGCTATATAGCGGTGCAGATTATGTACGCCATTATCCTTATGGAGACTTATTATCACGATTCATAGGATTTACTGGCTATGACACACAGGGTCTTGCAGGTATGGAATATCAATATAATAAGGTGTTAACATCAAAAAAAGCAGCTATTCGGCTCTTTACGGATGCACAAGGAAATTCCCTCCCTCATGTGGATGATGAATGGCGTGAAGGTGATGCAGGTGCAACGGTAGAACTAACTATTGATCTGGACGTTCAAAAGGTAGTAGAAAGAGAACTATCTCAAGCGATGGAAAAATATGATGCAGACCAAGCATTAGCTATGGCGATGAATGTGAATACTGGTGAAATATTAGCATTATCATCCTACCCTACATATGATCCTGCTAATTATTCAGAGGTAGATCAATCCATATATAACCGAAATCTACCGGTTTGGATGACCTACGAGCCGGGTTCTACTTTTAAAATCATTACTTTAAGTGCAGCACTTGAGGAAGGTGTTGTAGACTTAGAGAAGGATACGTTTTATGACAAAGGTTATGTAATGGTTGAGGACTCTCGACTACGATGCTGGAAGCGTGAGGGACACGGTAGTGAAACTTTTTTAGAGGTGGTAGAGAACTCTTGTAACCCTGGCTTTATCGAGATGGGACAACGGGTAGGCTCTGAAAAGCTTCTACAATATATAAAAGACTTCGGATTTGGTGAAACTACTGGTTCAAATATTCCAGGCGAAGCCTCAGGAATACTTTTTTCAAAAGAAGCTTTTGGTCCAGTGGAACATGCAACAACCTCCTTCGGTCAAGGGATTGCTGTAACACCAATTCAACAAATCCAAGCTGTGGCAGCAAGCGTAAATGGCGGGAAATTATTTACACCTTATGTTGTATCAAAAGTGGTTGATTCTGAATCTGGTAAAACAATAATTGAAAATAAGCCGGAATTGAAACGAACAGTAATAAGTGAAGAAACTTCAGCACAGGTTCGTAATGCCCTAGAATCAGTAGTTGCTAATGGTTCTGGTAGAGCTGCCTTCCGTGATGGGCTTCGTATTGGTGGAAAAACAGGTACTGCACAAAAAGTAGTAGATGGTCGTTATAAAGACGGAGAATATATCGTATCATTTATAGGTTTTGCTCCTGCTGATAATCCTGAAGTGGTTGTTTATGTGGCTATCGACAATCCAAAGAGCTCTACAGTATTTGGTAGTACAATTGCTGCACCAATCGTTGGACAAATTATTGAGGATATTGCTCCGACAGTGGGCATAGAGGTAGATCGTGAAGGTCAAATGGAAAAACAATATCGTTGGGGAGACCCAATTACTGATAAAGTGCCAAATTTAGTAGGCTATTCAGTGGATGAAATTGCGAAATTGCAGTATCCATTTAAAATGGAAATACATGGTGAAGGGAATATTATAAAAGCTCAATTACCTGAACCAGACAATATTCTAGAACAAGATGGGACAATACATCTGTATTTGGACGAAAAAAATTAGTTAGTAACTTCTTAGTGTAAATGATGCTAAAAATAGATTTTATATATAATACTAAAGAAGAAAGAACAGAAATAAGAGGAGATTTAACATGACAATTACAACAACAATAACCATTCTAGCAATTTCATTTATCGTTTCAGTGGTTTTGGCACCGATTTTAATCCCAATACTTCGTCGAATGAAATTTGGACAGAGTATTCGAGAAGAGGGTCCACAATCACATATGAAAAAAGCTGGAACACCAACGATGGGTGGCATAATTTTTTTAATCTCGATTATTGCTACAACGGTAATTGTTGGAAATATGTCTGACATATTTACGACTCAATCTGTCGTAATCATCCTAGTCTTAGCTGGTTTTGGTTTGATCGGATTTTTGGATGATGGCATTAAAGTCATTTTTAAACGTAATTTAGGACTAACATCGCTGCAAAAATTAATCGGTCAAATAATTATCTCGATTGCTGCATTTCTACTATTACGACTTGGATCTTTCGATACCTCAATAAGTATACCGTTTACAGAGTTTTCTATTGATTTAGGGATTTTATATGTTGGTTTTTTAATCTTCTGGTTGGTAGGCTTCTCTAATGCTGTGAATTTAACTGATGGATTGGATGGTCTAGTTGCTGGTACTGCATCCATTGCCTTTACCGCATTCGGAGTTATCGCTTTGTTCAATGGCCAAGCCGATGTTGCGTTATTTACGTTTGCCGTAACAGGTGCACTTTTAGGGTTTTTACTATTTAATGCAAATCCTGCAAAGGTATTTATGGGGGATACGGGCTCTTTAGCTTTAGGTGGGGCCCTTGCCCTTGTATCCATTCTAGTAAAAGCAGAACTACTATTATTGTTAATTGGCTTAGTGTTTGTCGTTGAAACATTATCAGTTATCTTACAAGTAGCAAGCTTTAAACTACGTGGAAAACGAATCTTTAAAATGAGCCCAATTCACCACCATTTTGAACTGTCTGGTTGGTCCGAGCGTAAAGTGGTAGGCGTCTTTTGGTCAACGGCATTGGTTGTTGCATTAATTGCAGTAGTATCGGAGGCATTGCTATGATTCAATATACAAAATTACAACATAAAAAAGTGTTAGTACTTGGCTTAGCGAAAAGTGGAGTAGCTGCAGCAGAACTGCTTCATGACTTAGGTGCTTTCGTTACGGTAAATGATTCAAAGCCCTTTGATGAAAATCCACAGGCACAAGGCCTTTTGGAGAAAGGGATTACGGTTATTTGTGGAAGACATCCAGAGGATTTGCTAGATGAAGGATTTGAACTGCTCGTTAAGAATCCAGGTATTCCATATTCAAATCCAATCGTGGATGATGCAGTAAAACGTGGAATCCAGGTAATAACAGAAGTAGAACTAGCTTATTTAGTAAGTGAGGCACCAATTATTGGAATTACAGGGACAAATGGAAAAACGACGACTACTACTCTTATATTTGAAATGTTGAATAGTGGAGGGAAGAATCCACTAATTGCCGGAAATATTGGCACCGTTGCTTGCGGGGTAGCTGCTAGTGCAACTGACCAGAATGTAATTGTTACTGAACTATCCTCTTTCCAATTAATGGGGACAAATGAATTTAAACCAAAAATTGCAATTTTAACGAACCTATATGATGCCCACTTAGATTACCACGGGACATTTGAGGACTATGCAGAGGCTAAATTTAATATTACAAGAAATCAAGATGAAACAGATTGGTTGATCTATAATGCAGAGCAAGAGATTGTGAAGGAGTATGCGGCTAAATCGAATGCGCAAAAAATTCCATTTAGCTCAAATGGACATTCAAATGAGGGAATTAGCGCAGATGATACGACGATTTATTGGCAGGGTGAAGTATTTTTAGAAAGAGTAAATATTGCACTTCCCGGGAAACATAATTTAGAAAATATATTAGCTGCACTGGCTGCATGTATTTTATATGGCTGTGATAAAGAGGCGTTAGTAGAAGTATTAAGAACATTTACTGGCGTTCGTCACCGTACACAGTTTGTACGTGATTGGAATGGACGAAAAATCTACAATGACTCAAAAGCAACAAATTGTTTAGCAACAAAAGTTGCTTTAGAAGCTTTTACACAACCAACAGTTTTACTGGCTGGTGGATTAGATCGCAATCACTCATTTGAGGAGCTGCGTTCTTCTATGAGAAATGTAAAAAGTGTTGTAGCCTTTGGTCAAACACGGGAAAGATTTATTGAATTTGCGAAATCTTGTGGAGTAGAAGAAACCGTGATAGCTGAAAACGTTGAAGATGCAGTGTCAAAAGCAGCTTCTATTTCAGAAAGAGGGGATGTAATATTATTATCCCCTGCATGTGCAAGTTGGGATCAGTACAAAAGCTTTGAAATTAGAGGCGATTTATTCATTGATGCTGTTATGAAGCTATAAAGTACTTATCGGTGGAATTTAATAATCTAAAACGAATGTATCCTAAAATTAGAGTAGATGATCAAATAATTGGATTAGTGTAACCTCTAATCAAAATATTCTAACAGGCAAGAAAGTAAAGTGTACAATTTCGAACAGTGACTAGCAGAAGGTGCTGGCTCTCCTGCACAATTTCAAAGATCGCAAGAAAAGGACTAAAAGCTTCCTTTGGTTGATTCTTCGGATTGCTGTTGGAGACATAAGTAAGCACCTTCCGCTTTTCTACAAAAGAGGAAAGGATGCCATAGCTGAAGTTTACGTATAAGAGGCTCTTTATAATTTCTGCAATCTTACTGTCATTGATAGGAATTATTTTCATTTATTCTGCTGGTACATATTGGAGCTCTATGCATTATGAAGGGGAAATGCCCTTCTACCTAAAGCAAAGTATTTACTTAGTTCTAGCTATTGTCGTATTTCTGTTTATTACAAATATGCCGATTTTTACAGAAGAAAAGACTTGGATCATACTTTATGTCATTTCATTACTATTATTAGTGCTTGTTTTAATACCAGGTGTCGGTCTTGTGAGAAATGGTTCACAAAGCTGGATTGGTCTGGGTCCATTAACCATCCAACCAGCTGAGATAGTGAAAATTACGACTTTAATGTATTTAAGTTTTTTACTGAGTAAAGTAAAAAATGATGAACGGGTTGTACAACTGAAGCATTTTTTAATTATTATTATTCCTTGTGGATTAATTATGCTGCAGCCTGATTTTGGTTCGGTTTTTATATTAGTAGTAGCGGCATTTATTTTATTGTTCATAGCAAGGTATCCAATAAAATTATATGTCGGTTTTATAGTGATTGGTGTAGTAGGATTGGTTGCCTTGATAGCCTCAGCACCTTACCGGTTAAAGCGAATCGAAGCGTTTGTTAATCCTTGGGAAGATGCATTGGGAAGTGGCTTCCAAGCGGTTCAATCATTGCTTGCCATAGGACCGGCAGGGATACTAGGACATGGCTTTCAACAAAGTCGTCAAAAGTTTTTATATCTACCGGAGCCACAAAACGACTTTATTTTCTCCATTATATTGGAGGAAATTGGGTTTTTGGGTGGCTGTGTTGTATTAGCACTTTTTGCTGTATTTATTTATTCGGGGTGCGGACTGGCCATTCAATCATTGAAAAGCGCTGATTTTTATGCCATATCTGCTTTGGTTGGAATGGTTGGCTTCCAAGCGGCGTTAAATATCGGGGTTGTAATTGGATTGATTCCAGTAACTGGCGTGACATTACCATTCATCAGTTATGGTGGTACTTCACTGATGATTATCTGGTTTGTTGTGGCAATTATTGTTAGCTTTGCAAACAAAAGCGATATTACTTAATTTTAAGGAAGTCTAAATTCATGGTGGAGGAAAGGAGGAGTAAAAATTATGGATAAAGTAATTGATATTGAAGAACGTATCCCAACCCTAAGGGAAAAAAGAAGAAAAAGAACAAATTTTAAATTTATCTTCTTACTTGTATTATTCTTAGCAACATTATTTTTACTCCTTTACTTTCAATCTCCGTATAGCGAAATCAAAAAAGTGGAAGTGATTGGTGCTGGGTTGGTAGAGTCGGATGTTTATGAGAAACAATCCAATCTACAAACTGGAGATTCGATGTGGGGATTCAAAATAAATGATATTGAGGACAGTATCAGGGACTACCATTGGGTAAAGGATGTTACCGTAAAAAGAAAATGGCTAACTACCGTTCAAATTTCAATACAAGAATGGGAAAAAGTAGCTTATATTTCCCTTGATAATGAACTTTACCCTATGTTAGAAAATGGTGATGTTTTAAAAGAAGTAAGTAGCTTGGAACCAATTGATGCACCTTTATTTTTGGAATTTGAAGATGAAAAATTGAGGAAAAAATTGTTAACGGAGCTCGCAAAGTTAGATCCAACGGTATTATCGTTAATCTCTCAAATCAATTCAACACCGTCAAGCAGCGATCCATATGCGATTACCCTTTACATGAATGATGGCTATGAGGTTCGAGCCGAGGTTAATACATTAGCTGAAAAGTTGGATTATTATCCTTCAATTGTAGCTCAAATTGAAAGTGTAGGGAGTAATGAAAAGGGAATAATTGATATAGAAGTAGGGTCATATTACAGATCGTATTTGGATGAATATGCACAATTTGATTTTAATATTGATGAATCTGGTGAAGCGGTGATCGAAGAACAGGAAGTGATGGATGATGAAGAAACCACTTCAGAGTAAAAAATACAACAAATTTACAAGAAAGCAGCTCATCATACTAATTGTATGTATCACAACAGGATTTATTATCGGTTATTCGTATAAATTAACAAAAAATCATGAAAAAATTAATAATTCTTATATAGACCAAGAAGAATCCTTTCGAGAAGATTTGATTGAACAGCAGGAGAGAAACAAAGAATTAGCAGAGGAACTCAATGAATTGCAAAATCAACTGAGAGAATATGAAAAATCCTTTGGAGAAAATGAAGTTGAATATGAACATTTAATTGAAGAAGCTGAAAAATTACGATTAATGCTAGGAGTAATTCCAGCGCAGGGACAAGGAATTCAGGTTACCCTTAAGGATAACGAATATAATCCTAACTCCAGCAACCCGAATGAATATATTGTACATGAGAGCCATGTACTATCTGTAATTAATGAATTGAAAATTTCAGGAGCAGAAAGTATTGCAATAAATGGACAAAGGTTAAAATCGAATTCGTATATCAGATGTAATGGACCAGTTATTACGATTGATGATAAACAGTATCCTGCACCATTTGTGATTGAAGCAGTTGGTGATTCTAAAACACTTGTATCATCATTAAAAATCGTTGGAGGAGTATTCGACCAATTATTGAGTGATAATATTGTCGTGACAATAGAGGAGAAAAATCTGATTCAAATGCCTTCATTAACTGAAGAGACGTAAAATTATTCGAGGACAAGCCTAAAGCGTTTAGGAGGGGAACCGATGACAAATAAAATAGTTACCCGAATAACGGTTGTATCATTTATTGTAGGTGTTATGATTGCTGTTCAATATAATACTGTTCAAAATCCTACGACAAGAGATACAAGGGATATTTGGGCTATAAGGCAGGAATTATCTGAAGAAAAAGAAAATCACTCACAATTGTTAAAAGAAATTGCTAGCTACAATGAATTTATCAAACAATACGAAGATGACGATGCGGAGAGTCAAGCTGTTCTATTAAATAACACAGTGGATGATCTTAAGCGTCAAATTGGCTTATTATCCGTAAGTGGTCCAGGACTTGTTTTAGAGATAACACCTGCTACGGAATTAATACAATTTGGTTATGAGATTGAACCTATTTCAGCTGATTTATTAATTCGATTAGTTAATGAAATTTATCGTTACGATGGCCTTTATATAGAAATTGATGGACAACGCCTTACGCATACATCGGCGATTCGAGATATCAATGGTGTAACAAACGTTAATAGTGTTCCGATTGATGAAACAAATATTGATATCAAGATTATCACTGAAACCTTCGAAAAAGCTGAAAAACTATATGGTTATTTATTCGCTTCGCCTTTTAGAGATGATTTTTACCTTGATAATTTAAATTTAAATATAAATGAAGCGCAAGAAAATATTACCATTTCAGAATTTGATGGACAATTATCAACAGATTTCTTAGTAGAAGATAACGAAGGGGAATAACTATGTGGTTACCATTATTAGGATTAATATTAGGCTTGAGTTTAGGGTTGTTAACCGATATTCAAATTCCCGCTATATATGAAAATTATCTATCAATTGCTGTATTAGCAGCGTTAGATACTCTATTTGGTGGGATTAGAGCAAATTTACAGCAAGTATATGACGATAAAGTATTCTTGTCAGGTTTTTTCTTTAATATAGTACTTGCAGCTGGACTAGCATTTTTAGGTGTACATCTAGGTGTTGACCTTTACTTGGCAGCAATTTTTGCCTTTGGTGTCCGATTATTCCAAAATATTGCAGTCATTCGACGAATTTTGATAGCAAAATGGGAAGAGAGACATATAAAAAAGGATGAAAATACAGTATAATAGCTGTAAAATTAGAATGTATATATCATTTTATTTAGACATTACTATGGAATTACAATAGAATAAAATATAGTAGGAACCGAAGGAGGTGCGGAATGATGAATCACCAGGATATTTATATATCACTAGACATTGGTTCATCTTCTATTAAAGTTTTGATAGGAGAGATTACAGATAACCAATTACACGTAATTGGTGTTGGTAATGTAAAATCGAACGGTATACGTAAAGGCGCAATCGTTGATATAGATGCAACTGTACAATCGATAAAAAAAGCGATTGAACAAGCAGAACGTATGACAGGAATTAAAATAAACGAGGTAGTACTAGGTATACCCGCAAATCAAACAACACTTCAGCCAGTAAAAGGTGTGGTAGCTGTCAATAGCGAAAACCGTGAAATTACTGATGAAGACTTAGACAGAGTTATTGAATCCGCACAAGTGATGTCAATTCCACCTGAAAGAGAGCTTGTAAATATTATCCCTAGACAATTCATTGTCGATAATCTCGATGAAATCAAAGATCCACGTGGTATGATTGGTATTCGTTTAGAGATGGATGCTACAATGATTACAACTTCGAAAACTCTCGTTCATAACGTTTTACGTTGTGTTGAACGAGCTGGTTTGCAAATAAGAGAAATCTATTTACAACCATTGGCAGCAGGATTTTTCGCCTTAACGGAAGACGAGAAAAACCAAGGGACAGCCTTTATCGATTTAGGAGGAGGCTCCACAACCGTTGCAGTTTTTGAAGATGGCTTACTTGCAAGAACAGGAGTTATCCCTGTTGGTGGCGAACATATTACAAAAGATTTATCAATTGTACTTAAAACACCAACTGAACAAGCAGAAATTATAAAGAAACAGTTTGGACATGCATTTTATGAAGATGCTTCAGACGAAGAAATTTTCGAAGTACCAGTTTCTGGCACAGATGTTATGGATCAATATAGTCAAAAATTTATTTCAGAAATTATCGGTGTACGTCTTGAAGAATTATTCGAACTAGTTTTAGATGAATTAGCTCGTTTAGGAGTCCGTGATTTACCTGGCGGAGTAGTCCTTACAGGTGGTGTTGCTCAACTAGAGGGAATTGCACAACTTGCTCGTCAAGTTATGCAAACACGTGTAAGAATTTATACTCCAGACTATATAGGTGTTCGTGAATCAGCTTATACAACTGCTGTAGGGTTAATACGTTATGCGAATTTAGAGGATGAATTTTATGGTAGAAGTCCAGTTCAGGCACCTGCATATGCAACAGTTGGAGCTGGAACAACACCTCCTAAAAAACAATCTACTCCAGTAGAAAAAGAAAGCAACAATACAAACAAAACAAGCGTAATTAATAAAGCTAAGAAACTATTCGATAAGTTTTTCGAATAATAATTCGAGATTCGTGTGGCAGGAGGAGAAACTATGTTAGAATTTGATACGAATATAGACCAACTAGCTAATATCAAGGTCATTGGTGTCGGCGGTGGCGGTAATAACGCAGTAAATAGAATGATTGAGCACGGTGTACAAGGTGTTGACTTTATTGCCGTAAATACTGATGCACAAGCTTTAAATCTATCAAAGGCAGAATATAGATTACAGATTGGCAATAAGTTAACAAGAGGCCTTGGGGCAGGTGCAAACCCAGAAGTAGGTAAAAAAGCAGCTGAAGAGAGCCGTGAGCAAATCGAAGAAGTTCTTCGTGGAGCAGATATGGTATTCGTAACTGCTGGTATGGGTGGAGGTACTGGAACAGGTGCTGCACCAGTTATTGCTTCAATTGCTCGTGATTTAGGAGCGTTAACTGTTGGTGTAGTAACACGCCCATTCTCTTTTGAAGGACGCAAACGCCAAACACAAGCAATCGGTGGTATTGCAGCAATGAAGGAAGCGGTTGATACGTTAATCGTAATTCCAAATGATAAATTACTGCAAATTGTTGATAAAAGCACTCCAATGCTTGAGGCATTCCGTGAGGCAGACAATGTACTTCGACAAGGGGTACAAGGTATTTCAGACTTAATCGCTACGCCAGGTCTTATTAACCTTGACTTTGCAGATGTAAAAACAATCATGTCCGACAAAGGTTCTGCATTAATGGGAATCGGTATTGCAACTGGTGAGAACCGTGCAACGGAAGCAGCGAAAAAAGCGATTTCGAGCCCATTACTTGAAACTTCAATCGATGGAGCAAAAGGCGTTATCATGAACATTACTGGTGGATCAAATCTAAGCTTATTTGAAGTACAAGAGGCAGCAGATATTGTTGCATCTGCTTCAGATGAAGAAGTAAACATGATCTTCGGTTCGGTTATTAACGAAAACCTTAACGATGAAATTATCGTTACTGTCATCGCAACAGGCTTTTCTGATGATATCCTAACTCAGCCACAACGCCAAAATAACACTCGTCCGATGGGAACTATGCGAGGTGGACAAGCTCAAGCTCAACCACAAGCACCAATTCGTGAACGTGTACAAGAGCAACCTGTTCAGCATCAACAAGAGCCACAAAGACAGGTACAACAACAGCAAGATGATGTATTAGAAATTCCAACATTCTTACGTAACCGTCGTAATCGATAATACGCCGCAGTAAGATTTAATTCGACATAAATAGAAGCCATCTCATTAAGTTGAGATGGCTTTTTTAATTTGTGAATTTCAAATAATGTCGGATGAAATGCGTCCTGAAAAGAAAGTAAAAGTAGAATGTGTTTCTTACGCTTGATGAAATGTTTTAAGCGTAGAGACAAAAAATTGGCTCGAGGTGTATTTGTGATTAGATCGCTCTCTTAAAAAATACTAGATTAAAACATCTAAAAGTATCAGCCACAATAGCAACATGACACATAGAAACAACTTCATTACTATTTCTCCTGTACCTTTTCCTAGTTGAAAATTTCTACAAATTATGTCAAATAACTGCGTTTTATTAAAAATATTGTCAAAAAGAAAATTCATATTTGTACGATGGTTTGACATTTTCTGAAAGATTAGGATGTTACTCTATTAACAGGAGGACGCTGAAATGATTGGAGAATTACTCGTACTATACAATACGTTATTCAATTATTTTTTATTAAAATTTACACAAGAAATAACGGGATTGTATGTGAAAAGGAGTAGGTTGCTACTTAGTGCATTTTGTAGTGGTCTGATTGCAAGCATTTTCTACCAGACATTAATTGGAGCCTTATTAAGTTTTATCGTATTAATTGGACTAGCCTTTTCCTTTAGACTCCAATCATTGTTAAAGCAAGGCACTGTACTATTTATTACAACCTTTTTTCTAGGTGGCGTTTTAACAAGCTTACTGCCTTTTTTATTAAATCAATCCGATGTCACCTTTTTTATATTATGTACAGCCATCGCCTTTATCGGTTTAACAGTGATTCACTCAAAGTGGAGAGAAATGATGCAATCAAAGATTCAACATTCATTTGTCGTAGAGTGTGACCTCGAACTATTTAAGAAATCATTCAGTTTAAAAGGATTTATTGATACTGGTAATGAATGCACGGAACCCATGAGTGGAAAACCAGTACATTTTCTCTCGTATTCGGCAGTATCCAAGGATCTACCTGAGGACTTCCATAAAGCCTTACTGGAATGGGATGAAACGAATCCTTATCAACTAAAGATGTTTCCTACGTATGTTTACCCTAGAGTAAGGGTATTAACGCTATCGACGGTTCAACAAGAACGGTCAACAGTGCTTGCTTTCCGGTTTGACAAACTAAAACTATGTGGTGCTACTACGAAAGAAATCTTCGAACAGTATGTTGTTTTCACTAAACAGGATGCGAGGTATCCACAAGACGCACAAATGATTCTTCACGTTTTGGCTCTTTAGCTAAACTACTTATTAGGTAAGCACTTTGCAAATTTTTCTCAACTTATAAGTGGGAAGTAAAATTGTGAGATCCAAAATTTGGACGTCTACTTGAGGTGTATTTTTCTAGCATTAAAGGGTACTAAAATCTCCTTCCTAGATGACTAGTAAAATGAAGAAGTGTAGGAGAGGTAAATCCGCATGCGCCCAATCAGCTCACCTATCAATAGTAGATATTGAATTCTTTTGCTATAGATGGGTCACTTAATCAAATTTACGCATAAAGGGGGAAAATGATTGTTTAATAAAATAATTAATTTTTTTAGAAAAATTTGGAGTAAGTTTCGACTTAAGGGAACGTACTATATAGGAGGGCACGATTCATTGCCAGTACCATTAACTAGAGAAGAAGAGATGACAGTTATTGAAGCCTTTATGAATGGTGATTTGAGAGCAAGAGACACACTAATTGAAAGAAATCTTCGTCTTGTTGTTTATATTGCGAGACGTTTCGATAACACGGGAACGCCAATTGAAGATCTAATTAGTATCGGTTCTATTGGTTTAATAAAAGCCATTGAGACCTTTAATACAGAGAAGAATATTAAATTAGCAACTTATGCATCTAGATGTATTGAAAACGAAATCTTAATGCATTTACGAAAGACAAGCCGTATGAAGGGTGAAGTGTCGTTGGACGAGCCTTTAAATTCAGATCCAGATGGTAATGAGCTACTCCTTTCAGACATTCTTGGTACAGAAGAGCAAATTATTATGAATGATGTCGAGAAAAAAATTGAACGACAGCATATGTTCCAAGCCATAAACGGGCTAAGTGAACGGGAACGCTATATTATGGAATGCCGATTTGGTTTGAATGGAAAGCAGGAAATGACTCAAAAAGAAGTAGCAGACCATTTAGGGATTTCTCAATCCTATATTTCACGATTAGAAAAGAAAATTATTTTAGATTTACGTGAACATTTAAATCAACCAATTTCTTAAAATGGTAAACAGAAGTTTACTTTAAAGCGGAGCTAAAGAGCAGCTCCGCTTTTCTAATGTCCAGCTGCAAATGCCAGCTCCTCGCCAACTTCGGTGCTGCCTAAAAGGGCAAAGAATGTCCTTTTGTCAGCCCCTCCGCCGCCCGAGGATGGGCAAGTGCCGACAATGCCACACGGACGTGGCATTATTGTCGGCCAGTTGTATTCGGAGCTAAAAAGGCGTTCTCCGCTTTTCAAGTCGATTGGATGAAATTGGACGAAAATTTTGTGCATATTCTTTTTTATTCCGGACAAACTTAAAAAACAGTTCAGAGATATATGTGAAACTTTCATAAAAATTCCTGATGAAAGTTAAAGTGCATCTTTTGTGCTTCATAGACATTGCCACATTTCTATGTGCAATTGTCTATGCACATAGAAATTCATGCATTTACTGACTGTTTATTCCTTTGGTTTTCACAGCAGTTAATGCGGGGAAAAAAATGACAGTTCGGAGGAAAAGAAGATGGTTCGTACTAAAGTAGAACTTTGTGGTGTAGATACTGCTTCTTTGCCAGTGCTAAAACATGAAGAGATGAGAGCGCTGTTCGTTCGCTTACAGGCTGGAGAAGAATGGGTAAGAGATGAACTGGTAATTTGTAATTTAAGGCTTGTGTTAAGTATTGTCGGTAGATTTTCCTACCGTGGCGAACAAGCAGATGACCTATTCCAAGTAGGTTGTATTGGTTTACTAAAAGCTATTGATCATTTTGATTTGAAGCATAATGTTCGATTTTCAACATATGCTGTACCAATGATCATTGGTGAAATTCGAAGACACTTGCGTGATCATCATGCTTTACGTGTTTCTAGATCCTTAAGGGATATAGCTTATAAAGCAATGCAAGCAAAAGAAAAATTTATTTCAGAGAATTTACACGAGCCTACAATTGAACAATTGGCAGAAGCCATTGAAATGAAAAAGGAAGATGTATTGTATGCACTGGATGCAATACAGGATCCTCTATCTTTGCAAGAGCCAATCTATTCAGATGGCGGTGATGCCGTTTATATTATGGATCAATTAAGAGATGATGATGTGTCAGAAGAACAATGGGTTGCATATGTAAGTGTAAAAGAAAGTATGCAAAAGTTAGACGAAAGACAGCAAATGATACTATCAAAACGATTCTATTACGGCGAAACACAAACTGAAATTGCAAAATCACTCGGCATATCTCAAGCGCAAATTTCTCGATTAGAAAAAAATGCAATTGAGACAATGCAAAAAGACTATAAATTAGGATAAAACTAGCAGCGCACTTATAATTAAGTGCGTTTTTATTTGGAGTGAAAGTATGAAGACCCTACTATTCAAACTATCCTGAAGTAAACAAATTCTATGGCACACAAAAGGTTATTGCCATTCGAAATCTGCACAAAAAATATCTAGAAAACATATATGTAATTTTCCTTTCTATAAGTAAATATTTCTCCTTACCAAGCATAAGTGTTAATAAAGAGTAAAGTACCAAAACGTATACGAAAGGAGATTTGTGTGCGATTTTCTGATGTACAGCAGAAAGAAATTATTGAGGCTGGGAATGGACGTTTTATTGGATATATTGTTGACGCTGAAGTAGATGAAAAAACAGGAAATATACTTGCATTTTTAGTTTCTGAGCCAAAAAAATTTATGTCATTCATGCAAAATGACGAACAAGTGAGAAAAGTACCAATAAGTGATGTACTCGTAGTTGGAAAAGATGTCATTTTAGTAAGAGAAGTTACTTGAAGCAAGTAGCAATGCATTGAAATGTAGCATGTACATTGTTACAATGAAAGAAACTAATGATGTAAAGTTGGGTTTAAATTGGCAAAGATTACAGAAAACTTACAAATCATAAATGAAAAAATAGAACAAGCAAAATTTCGCTCCATTGCTAAACAAGAAGTTACAATAATAGCTGTTACAAAACAGGTTTCTACTGAAAGAGCTCTTGAAGCGGTGGAAGCTGGAATCATTCATCTCGGTGAAAATCGACCAGAAGGATTATTAACTAAAAAAAGCGAAATTAATAACCAAGCAAAATGGCATTATATTGGATCCTTACAAACAAGAAAAGTAAAGCAAGTAATAAATGAAATTGACTATCTCCATTCCTTAGATCGTTTCAGTTTAGCTGAAGAAATTAATAAAAGAGCACAAAAAACGATTAATTGTTTTGTGCAAGCAAATGTATCCGGAGAAGAATCAAAGCATGGGCTTACAAAAGATGAAGTCATTCCATTTATCGAGAGTATAGCCCAATTCGAAAATATTAGAATCGTGGGTTTGATGACAATGGCTCCTAATACAGAAGATGATCAAATAATCCGAAATGTATTTCGTGAATTAAAAAATCTACAACAGGAAGTTGTTAAGCTCAACTTACCGTTTGCACCTTGTGAAGAGCTTTCAATGGGGATGTCAAATGACTTCGAGATAGCAGTAGAAGAGGGTGCAACTTATGTAAGAATTGGAACAGCTCTTGTTGGATAGAAAAGAGGGATACTAGATGAGCATGAAAAATAAAATCAAAAATTTCTTTTACCTAGAAGAAGATGAAGAGACTGTCGAAGTTCAGGCCCAAAGTCCAGTGAATCTTCCAAAAGAGCAACCGTTAGCAAAGTCACGTACTAAAAAGGAAAGAAAAGTTGTGGACGTTGAATCTCCTGCGGCACAACCACCTCGTAATGTTGTAAGCTTACAAGCTGCAAATTCGTTGAAGAATTCTAAAGTTGTAATTGTTGAGCCGCGTGTCTATGCTGAAGCCCAGGATATTTCTGAGCATTTAAAAAGTAAACGAGCTATCATTGTAAATTTACAACGAATTGATCGTGAAGCAGGAATTCGAATTATCGATTTCTTAAGTGGAACAGTTTATGCTTTAGGCGGAGATATTCAAAGAATAGGTACTGATATATTTTTATGTACGCCAGAAAATGTAGAGGTATCCGGTGAAATCTCTAACTATTTTTCTGAGGAATACTAGCTTCATTCCTTATCAGCAGGAATGAAGTTACCCTCTGGATTTTAAGTACATAGAGAACAATCAACATAGCTTGGGTAAAGGTTTACTCCTGGCAATTAAGGGGAATTTAATTTAGAGAGGGTTATCAATTTATATGTTAGTATCAATCTTAAATATTATTTCAATTGCATTTTCGATCTATTCGTTTATGCTAATCATTTATATTCTAATGTCTTGGGTTCCAGCTGCTCAGCAATCCGGATTTGGCCGTTTATTAGGAAAATTATGTGAGCCATATTTAGGCTTCTTTAGAAAATTTATTCCACCTATTGGGATGATTGATTTTTCTCCAATTATCGGAATTTTGCTATTAAGCTTTATTGAGCGAGGCGTAAAAATCGTACTTCTTAATATCTTTAACATGGTTGCATAGGACATGCCCCTACGAACAAGTGGGGGTTTTTTTAATACTTATGAGAGTACTGAAAGAATAATTGTTAAATACAAGAGCCTATGCATGCTACACAATAGAAAAAACAAGTTACTCCAAATATAAATTTTAGAAAAATTTTTAATTCCCCCACAAAACGCGTGAATATAGGAATATTAAAATACAATTGTTATTAAAAGTGAGGATTGGCGAGGATGGAGCATTTAATCCAGCATTTTAGGAAAGATGAGCAAACTTTTATAGAAAAGGTCATTGGCTGGCAAAGGGAAGTAGAAGATCGTTTTGCGCCAAAGCTTACGGATTTTCTCGACCCACGGGAACGTTTTATTGTTTTATCCATTATCGGTCAGCAAAATGGTCTGCATGTAAGAACCTTTGGGGGATTTCCAGATGCTGAACGTCAAAGGCTTTTTATTTGCCCGAATTACTTTGAACCAATCTCTGAGGATTTCCAGATCGCTTTTTTCTCTGTGAACTATCCAACTAAATTTGTTCAGCTAAAACACCCGGATGTTTTAGGAGCTTTGTTATCTCTCGGTATTGAACGCAGTAAATTTGGGGATATTCGTATAGAAACAGACACGATTCAATTTGCCGTTGTAGGGGAAGTGCAAGATTATATACTAGCCAACCTAACTTCGATTGGGAAATCGAAAGTAAAGCTTGAACATGTGAGAGCTACAGATCAATTAATCACGTTAGCTGAAGAATGGTTTGAAAAATCATATACCGTTTCTTCGATGAGGTTAGATGTGATTTTAGCAACAGTGGTGAATCTATCTAGGCAAAAATCCCAAAGTTTAATCAAAGCTGGAAAAGTCAAAGTGAATTGGTCCGTTAGAGAAGATACTTCTTTTGAAGTACAAGAAGGCGATGTAATCTCTGCTAGAGGTTATGGTAGAATAAAAGTCATGATGACTGAAGGTAGAACAAAAAAGGATAAAATCCGACTACAAGTAGGACGATTAGAGCAAAAATAGTAGTTTCAGGTGAAAATTTACGAAAATTTGATGTCAAGTGACGAGACGAGCTGTATAATAGAGTAAGATATTTCAAATGAAAAGGAGTGTTGACCATGCCATTATCACCTCTTGATATACATAATAAAGAATTTACTAGAGGCTTCCGCGGCTATGCAGAAGACGAGGTAAACGAATTTCTTGATCAAATCATTAAAGATTATGAAATTATTCTTCGTGAGAAAAAAGAGTTAGAAGAGAAGATAAAAACAATGACCGAACAAATGAGTCATTATAATACATTGGAAGAAACGTTGCAAAAATCGATCGTTGTTGCTCAAGAAGCTGCAGAAGAAGTTCGTCGCAATTCCCAGAAAGAATCGAAACTTATTATTAAAGAGGCAGAGAAAAATGCTGACCGCATCGTGAATGAAGCATTAGGGAAAGCTCGTAAAATTGCAATTGAAATTGATGAGTTGAAAAAGCAGTCCAAAGTATTCCGCAATCGTTTTAAAATGTTGGTGGAGGCTCAATTGGACCTCTTAAGTACGGATGACTGGGATCATCTAATGGAATATGACGTTGGACTTACCGATATTCAAAAACATGCAAGAAAAGAAACAGATGAGATCGAAATAACAAGTGAAGAGTTAAATAAACTTTTATAAAATTTGATTTACTTGACGAAAATTGGTTGGTTCCATATACTGATAATCGAGAATTAAAAAAAACTTATAAATATGCGGTGACGGAGACAGTATTTTTTGAAGTGGTCAAAAGCGATTCGAGGATGGTGAGAGCTCGAACTAATCCTTCATTAAAGAAAATCACTCCTGAGCAAAATCATTGAAATTAGAACACCAGGTGTGTTTATAGAAGTAAGTGATTTCGTATACACTTGCGTTAAAGTGTCTAAGAGGTAATCTGATTGTAGAATTGGATTACAAATTAGGGTGGTACCACGAGTTATAGCTTCTCGTCCCTTTAGTGGGGATGAGAGGCTTTTTTATTTAATTAAATATAAACTTTAGGAGGACTTAAAATGGTCGAGTACAAAGATACGTTATTAATGCCAAAGACGGATTTCCCAATGCGCGGAAATTTACCAGCAAACGAACCAAAAATGCAAGAAAAATGGAATGAAATGGACATTTACGCAAAAGTTTTAGAGCGTACACAAGACCGTCCGCATTTCGTATTACACGATGGCCCTCCATATGCCAACGGAGATATTCACATCGGTCATGCGTTAAACAAAGTCCTTAAAGATATGATTAACCGTCATCGTTCAATGACTGGTTACCACGTACCGTATGTACCAGGTTGGGATACGCACGGTTTACCAATTGAGCAGGCCCTTACAAACAAAGGTGTAAAACGTAAAGAAATGACTGTAGCGGAGTTCCGCGAGCTATGTGAGAAATATGCATATGAGCAAGTTGAAAATCAAAAATCTCAATTCAGCCGTTTAGGAGTTCGTGGAGACTGGGAAAATCCATATATCACACTTAAACCTGAATTTGAATCACGTCAAATTGAAGTATTCGGTAAAATGGCTGAAAAAGGCTATATCTATAAAGGTCTAAAACCAGTTTATTGGTCTCCTTCTTCAGAATCAGCTCTTGCAGAAGCAGAAATAGAATATCAAGATATTAAATCTCCTTCAATTTATGTAAGCTTCGGTATTAAGGATGCAAAGGGCGTTGTTCCTGAAGATGCAAAATTCATCATCTGGACAACGACACCATGGACAATTCCTGCAAACTTAGGGATTTCTTTAAATCCTGAAATTACTTATGCAGTAGTGGCTGTAAATGATAACAAATTTATCATTGCAAAGGATTTATTAGAAACAGTTTCTCAAACACTTGAATGGGAAAATGCGGAAGTTGTTCAAGAAGTTAAAGGACAAGAGCTTGAATACGTAGTTGCGAAACACCCATTATACGACCGCGATTCATTAATTATGGTTGGTGATCACGTTACGACTGATGCTGGTACAGGATGTGTTCATACGGCTCCTGGTCATGGTGAAGACGACTTCCAGGTTAGTAAGCGATACGGTCTAGAAATATTAAGCCCAATCAATGACCAAGGCTGCTATACGAATGAAGCACCTGGATTCGAAGGTTTGTTCTATGATGATGCAAACAAAGTGGTAACTGAAAAGTTAAAAGAAGCTGGCGCTTTAGAAAAGCTATCCTTCTTCTCTCACTCGTACCCACATGACTGGCGTACGAAAAAACCAGTAATTTATCGTGCTACACCACAATGGTTCTGTTCTGTAGAAGCATTCCGTGATGAGCTATTAAAAGCGGTTGAAGATACAACATTCACGCCAGCTTGGGGTGAAACTCGACTTTATAATATGATTCGTGACCGTGGAGACTGGTGTATTTCACGTCAACGTGCGTGGGGAGTACCAATTCCAGTATTCTACACTGAAAATGGTGAAGAAATTATTACACCTGAAACGATTGCCCATGTGTCAAAGTTATTCCGTGAACACGGGTCAAATATCTGGTTCCAGTGGGAAGCAAAAGAATTACTTCCAGAAGGATTTACTCATCCAGGAAGTCCAAACGGGAAGTTCTCCAAAGAAAATGACATCATGGACGTATGGTTCGATTCTGGTTCATCTCACCAAGGTGTACTTGTAGAGCGTGGTATGAAATATCCAGCTGACCTTTATTTAGAGGGATCTGACCAACACCGTGGATGGTTTAACTCATCATTAATTACATCTGTAGCAATTAATGGCTATGCACCATATAAAGGACTTTTAACACACGGTTTCGTATTGGATGGCGATGGCCGCAAAATGAGTAAATCTTTAGGAAATGTTATCATTCCTGAAAAAGTTATGAATCAATATGGGGCTGATATCCTTCGTTTATGGGTTGCTTCAGTGGACTACACTGGGGACGTTCGTATCTCAATGGATATGTTAAAACAAATTTCGGAAGTATATCGTAAAATCCGTAACACACTTCGTTTCTTGCATGGAAACGTGTCTGATTTTAATCCTAAAACGGACCGCGTAGCTTACGATGATCTACGTGAAATGGATCAATACATGTATATGCGCGTACAGGATGTATTGAAAGCGGTTCGTTCTGCGTATGATCGTTATGAATTTGCTTCTGTATACCATACAATTAATAACTTTGTTGCAGTAGAATTATCTGCATTCTATTTAGATGTAGCAAAAGATGTTGTGTACATTGAAGGAAAAGATAATCAAGATCGTCGTGCAATGCAAACGGTGATGTATGATACTCTCCAAACTTTATTAAAAGTGCTAACACCAATCTTGCCACACACAACTGATGAGTTATGGTCTTACTTAAACGAAGAGGAAGTATCAGTTCAATTGACAGACTTCCCGGAAGTTGACGAGCATAGCAATTTCCCAGAGCTTCGTACAAAATGGGAAAAAGTAATTGTCGTGCGTGACGAAGTATTAAAAGCACTTGAAGAAGCTCGTAATGCGAAAACAATCGGAAAGTCATTGGAAGCAAAGCTTACAATCTTTGCAAATGAAGAGGTTACAGCACTATTAAATGATCCAGCGGTTAATTTTGCACAAAGCTGCATCATTTCTCAGCTTGAAGTGGTGACAGGTAAAGAAAGTGCACCTGAAAATGCTCTTGTATTAGAAAAAACTTCTATTATTGTTGAAAAAGCAGACGGAGAAAAATGTGAACGCTGCTGGTCTTATTCTGAAACTGTAGGTCAAAACGAAGCACACTCTACATTATGTAGTCGATGTGCAGATGTAGTTGAAAAATACTACGTTTAAATAGTAATTTTTTAAGTTAACGAATATCTTCGTGAAATTTGCGTAAATATTGGGGAAACTGGCGGATAAATCACTGCACTACACACATATATACAAGTCCAATTTCTAAGCCTAATACGACGCAGATAAATAACCGCTCTCGTTTTCGGGGGGCGGTTGTTTTTTCACTGAAAAAAACGGTTCTATAATATTTGTTGGGGTTTTACTACAATTTGAAATAAAAAAAAGCACGTAATCACCGATTTCGATATACTTGAATTGTCGAGAAACAAGCAATGAAAGGTGATACGTGCATTATGAATTTTAACAGAAATATCCCAGGATTAAAAGGTGTAACTGTTCATAAGATTGAAGAGATCGGGGAGCGTATCGCTCTTTACGTTTCAATTCCGAAGAAAGAACATCAGTGTCCAGACTGTAATAAAATGACCTCTAAAATACATGATTATCGAATTCAAAAAATTAAACATTTAAAATGGTTTGAACGATTAACCATCCTTTTCTATAAACGTCGACGTTATGTATGTGAGTGCGGAAAACGCTTCTCGGAAAAATCTCCTTTCGTGGATAAGTATCAACGTTACTCAAAAGAATGGAATCAAGTTGTTGGAATCCGTTCAGTAAAGGCAAAGACATTTAAAGAAGCAGCAGAAGTCCTTGGAACATCCAGTTCGACGGTAATTCGTCGCTTTAAAAAGGTGGTAAAAGAGCAGCTAAATGAAGGGGTCCATTTACCAAAATGTATTGCGATTGATGAATATAAAGGAGATACAGATGCGGGGACCTATCAACTAATCATTGCCAACGCTGAAACGCACGAACCAATTGATATTTTACCGAATCGTAGAAAAGAAACGATTAAGGATTATCTAATGACATATGGATCAGATGTAGAAGTCGTCGTAATGGATATGAATCCAAGCTTTAAAGCAGCTGTTAAAAAAGCCTTAAATCGTCCTATCATTATTGCCGATCGATTCCATTATTGTCGTTATATTTATTGGGCTCTAGACGAGGTGCGTCGTAAAGTGCAGAAGGATTGGCATCCATACGATCGAAAAAAGTGCAAAAAAATGCGTCATGTCTTATATAAACGCTTTGATAAGTTAACGGAAAAGAATCGATGGTATTTAAATCGCTACACGGGAATGTCAAAGGAATTAAAGCAAGCATATGAACTAAAAGAAGCCTATTGTAAATGGTTTGATTGGGCAAAAACGACGAATGATATTGCAGAAGTGAAGAATAGATTAGAAGCTTATTACCGTAAGGTAGAAGAAGCAAATATCCCAGCATTTATAAAAGCCATTCAAACCTTTAAGAATTGGCAAGTAGAGATCTTAAATAGTTTTAGTTTTGGCTATTCAAATGGTTTTTTAGAAGGAATTAATAATAAATCGAAGGTAATGAAACGTAATGCTTATGGTTTTAGGAGCTTTAAGCATTTTAAAGCAAAGATTTTATTGAATGATTTATATAAAGAATTCGGTGTTCATTTAGGTTAATAGGGTGACGTGCAAAAACACATCACCCCAACATTTGACATAGAACCAAAAAAACAATAGAATTCCGTTAGTGTTTAGTTCTTCTACCAGAACGTTCCATGTTAGGATAGAAGTAATGGATAAAACTTTAGTTTTTGCCGTCTGATTAGCTTATAGCAAAAAATAGTGAAGATTATTGGCAAATGGGGGAATACTGTGTATAAATACTATGGTATCGCTGCAATCGTTTTAATATTAGATCAGTGGACGAAATGGTTAGTTGTTAAAAATATGGAGCTTGGAGATCGAATCGTTATTTGGGATCCTTGGTTTGGCCTACTATCTCATCGCAATCGTGGTGCTGCATGGGGGATGTTAGAAGGGCAAATGTGGATTTTTACCATTGTAACGTTAATCGTTATTGCCGGTATCATCTATTACTTCCATAAAGAAGCAAAAGGAAAGCCGGCTTTTGGAATCAGCTTAATGATTTTACTTGGTGGTGCTTTAGGTAATTTTATCGACCGAATTTTTAGAGGAGAAGTTGTCGATTTTGCAGATGTACTAATTCCGATTATAAATTATGACTTCCCAATTTTTAATATTGCTGATGCAGCTTTAACGATTTCAGTTATCATGCTTATTTTAGTAATGCTTAGAGAAGAACGGAATGAAAAGAAAAAGGTGAAATAATGACAGTAGTCACAATAACAATTGAACAAGAAAATGCAGGAGAGCGTATAGACAAAGCACTTTCGGCAATACAAGAAGAGTGGTCAAGATCTCAAATTGCAGCTTGGATAACAGATGGAGTTGTCAAAGTAAATGGTGAAAATGTTAAAGCAAAATACAAAGTCAAATTAGGCGACGTCATCGAGGTAGATGTTCCAGAACCTGAAAATTTAGAAGTAATTCCAGAGGATTTGGACCTGGAAATTATCTATGAGGACAAAGACGTTCTTGTAGTAAATAAACCAAAGGGAATGGTTGTTCATCCTGCACCTGGTCACTTAACAGGAACTTTAGTAAATGGCTTGATGCATCATTGTCAGGATTTATCTGGGATTAACGGTATCTTAAGACCTGGAATCGTGCACCGAATTGATAAAGATACATCTGGACTGTTAATGGTTGCAAAAAATGATCATGCGCACCATTCACTTGTCGATCAACTTGTGAATAAAACAGTTACTCGTAAATATACGGCTCTAGTTCACGGACATATTGCTCATGACAAAGGAACAATTGATGCACCTATTGGACGTGATCCGAAAGACCGTCAAAAGCAAGCAGTCGTTGATAATGGAAAACATGCAGTAACTCACTTTAGTGTTATGGAGCGACTTGGCAATTATACACTTGTAGAATGTCGTCTCGAAACAGGACGCACTCACCAAATTCGTGTTCATATGAACTATATTGGTTACCCGCTTGTAGGGGATCCAAAATATGGTCCGAAGAAAACAATCGAATTTGGTGGCCAAGTATTGCATGCCGGCGTTTTAGGATTTGTACATCCTGCATCCGGAGAATATCTTGAGTTTGAAGTTCCGCTACCTGAGGATTATGTGGCATTATTAGAACAATTAAGAAATGAAGCTTAAGTAATTTTCTATTCAGATTGGAATTAGCGAAGATTCTCTCAACACCTCGACAGATTTTGGTCGAGGTGTTTTTTCAATAATTTTTAAAATAAGGTTGACGAAAAATTTTATACAGTCTATACTAACAACAGTGAATATCCTACAGAGATGGGAACACTAAAAACAAAATCGAATATATTCACCTTTAATGGCAGTCCAGAGAGGCTGAGAAGGTACTTGTAGAAATGTTATGGAATGATTATGCACTTTTCACGAATGGGGAATAGTTTTTAGACTATTAACTCAAAATAGTAGTGAAAAGATGGCATCACTATATGCGTATAGTGCAAAAATTGTCCAAACATGTTATTTCGACACGTATATCAAACCTCTTAAAGCCAAAACTTTAAGAGGTTTTTATTTTGTGAAAAAACTACATCCCTCTTATGACTGTTTCGAGACTAGCAAATCCAAATTAGGAAGGAGGAAAAATGATGGGACAAATAACAGAACTTTTAGATGGCCCTTCAATGAATCGTGCTTTAACAAGAATTGCCCATGAAATCATCGAGAAAAACAAAGGAATCGACGAATGTATTCTAGTAGGGATTAAAACACGTGGTGCTTTCTTAGCTAGAAGATTAGCAGAAAAAATCGAGAAAATTGAAGGCAAACCAATCCGTACTGGAGAATTGGACATCACTTTATATCGAGATGATCTTTCTACAAAAAACGCAAACGGTGAAGCATTAGTACAGCAAGTGGATATTGATTATGTAGTAACGAATCAAAAAATTATCCTAGTAGACGATGTTTTATATACTGGGCGTACGGTACGAGCAGGTTTAGATGCGGTAATGGATTTAGGCCGCCCATCACATATTCAACTAGCAGTACTGGTAGATAGAGGACATCGCGAATTGCCGATTCGGGCGGATTACGTTGGAAAAAACATTCCAACTTCCGGTGCTGAGAAAATCGTTGTTCGTTTAACAGAAGTCGATCAAGAAGATAACGTAACACTCCATAAATTAGATTAACAGATAAAAGAGGGAAAAGATCATGTCAAAAGCGGTTTTAGACATCCATGATAAGCCTACAGCAGGCCAGCTCATTACATTAAGTTTTCAGCATATGTTTGCAATGTTTGGTTCCACAATTTTAGTTCCTCAGTTAGTAGGATTAAGTCCTGCAATCGCACTACTAACAAGTGGGATTGCAACAATCATCTTTTTACTAATTACACAATTTAAAGTACCAGCTTATCTAGGTTCATCCTTTGCCTTTATTGCACCGATCCTAATTGCTGCTGGCGGATTAGATGAAAATGGAGCAAGCGTGAATCCAGGAAACGCAATGATAGGCGCAATGGCAGTCGGACTTGTCTATGGAATAGTGTCCTTATTAATTTGGAAAACAGGTTATAAATGGTTAATGCGCTTGTTGCCACCAATCGTAGTAGCACCGGTAATCATCGTAATTGGACTTGGATTAGCTGGAACTGCGGTAGATATGGCGATGAACGTAAATGGAGAATATAGCTTCAAACATTTTACAGCAGCATTAGTTACTCTGTTTGCAGCAATCATTTTTAATGTTTATTTCAAAAACATCTTGAGTACAATGCCAATTCTATTAGGGTTAATCGTAGGGTACATTTACTCCGCATTCATCGGTATTGTGGATTTTACTCCGGTCACTCAAGCAAAAATGTTCTCTTTACCAGAGTTCATAATCCCGGGAGTAGATTATGAATTTAAAATTACATCTACAATATTACTAGCGATGGTACCTATTGTTATCGTAACAATTTCAGAACATATCGGTCACCAATTAGTATTAGGGAAAGTAGTAAACCGAAATTACATAAAAGACCCTGGCTTACATAGATCATTACTTGGTGATGGACTAGGGACATTTGTAAGTGCGCTAATTGGTGGACCTCCGAAAACAACATACGGAGAAAACATCGGAGTACTTGCAATCACTAGAGTATTTTCAGTGTATGTCATCTTTGGTGCAGCAGTATTGGCCATTTTATTCTCCTTCCTTGGAAAAGCAATGGCGTTAGTACAAACGATACCTACAGCAGTACTTGGTGGAATCTCCATCCTGCTATTTGGGATTATTGCTTCAAGTGGTCTGCGTATGTTAGTCGAAAACAACATCGACTTTGGTAACAGCCGCAACATGGTTATCGCATCTGTCATCTTAGTAGTTGGGATTGGTGGAGCAGCACTTCGCTTCAATGAGTCCTTCTCCATCGAAGGGATGGCGTTAGCAGCTATTGTCGGAGTGATTTTAAACCTTGTATTACCAGGAAGAGATAAAAAAGATACATTATTAGAAGAATAATATTACCTTTTAATGAATTGTCCAGAGAGGCAAAGAAGGGGAATAGGCAAGTGGGTACATCCTTTTTGGGGTACCTTAGCTTGTCATACCCTTAGCCTCGCGAATGGAAATTTGCGGGGCATTTTTTCTACTAATAGAGATTTAGTAAAGCTGTTTTCTAATAGAAAACGCAAAAATTAGGAGGAAAAATTAATGAGAAATTTATTATCAATGGAACACTTATCAAATGATGATGTGATGAAGATTATCGAACGTTCAGCACAGTTTGAAGACGGTGAATTGTCTAGGTTAACAAAACCCTATCATGTAGCAAATCTTTTCTTTGAGCCAAGTACGAGAACAAAAACAAGCTTTGAAATGGCTGAAAGAAAAGTGGGTTGTACAGTCATTCCCTTTGATGCCGATTTTTCCAGTGCCTTAAAAGGGGAAACGATGTATGACACAATTAAAACATTAGAAATGATCGGCATGGATGCAGTTGTTATTCGTGCAAAAGAAGATGAATATTACAATGAACTTCTAGAAGGCATCAATGTAGCAGTGATTAATGCAGGAGACGGAGCCGGCCAGCACCCATCACAAAGTTTGTTGGATTTATATACAATACATAAAGAATTTGGTTCATTTGAAGGATTAAATGTAACAATCGTTGGAGATATCTCCCATAGCCGTGTTGCAAAATCAAATGCAACTGCATTAAAACGTTTAGGGGTTAACGTTCGTTTCTTATGTCCACCAGAGTGGGCAGGAGAATTTGAAGCTTATCACTCTTGGGATGGACTAATTGAGGACAGTGACGTGGTCATGCTCTTGCGAATCCAGCATGAACGCCATGTTGTAAATAAAAGCTTTTCAAAAGAAAGCTACCATGAACAATATGGACTTACTTTTGAGCGGGAAGCAAAAATGAAGAAAAACGCAATAATCATGCATCCTGCTCCAGTAAATCGAGACGTAGAAATTGTATCAGAGCTGGTTGAATGTGACCGTTCGCGAATATTTGACCAAGTTCGAAATGGCGTTTTTGTCAGAATGGCAATATTAGAGACACTCCTGAAAGGACGATAGACATGACAAAATATATTAAAAACGTAAAACTATTAAACGAGCAAAGTGAATTAGTGGACACGACGGTAACAATCGTTGAAGGACGCATCATAGAAATTGGCGGAGAACAACCTGGAGATGCTGAAATTATTGACGGTAATGGGCATTTGCTAGCTCCAGGGTTTGTTGATGTGCATGTTCATCTACGTGAGCCTGGATTTGAACATAAAGAAACAATCGCAACGGGAACAGCCTCTGCTGCAAAAGGTGGTTTTACTACAATTTGTGCGATGCCGAATACAAAACCAGTCCCTGATTCGGTTGAAAATTTGGAATTAATCAATAGCTTAATCGAACAAAGTGCAAAAGTTCGTGTTTTACCATACGGGTCATTAACGGTTGCACAATCTGGTGACGAACGTACAGATCTAGCGGCACTAAAAGCGAGCGGGGCAGTTGCCTTCTCTGATGATGGAGTTGGTGTACAGCTTGCTGCAACAATGTACGAACAAATGCAGGCTGCAGCTAAACTTGACATGGTAGTGGTAGCGCACTGTGAGGATAATTCCTTAATCTATGAAGGGGTTATGCATGAAGGGAAACGCAATAAAGAACTTGGATTACCAGGAATTCCATCTATTTGTGAGTCAGTCCAAATTGCTCGTGATGTACTATTAGCAGAAGCAGCTGGAGCACGATATCACGTATGTCATGTGTCAACAAAAGAATCAGTGCGTGCAGTAAGAGATGCTAAAGCAGCAGGAATTCGCGTGACTGCGGAGGTTTGTCCACACCATCTATTGTTAGAAGAAATGGATATTCCAAGTGATGATGCAAACTGGAAGATGAACCCACCACTTCGAGCAAGTGATGATAAAGATTCACTGCATGCAGCATTACTTGATGGAACAATCGATTGTATCGCTACAGATCATGCACCTCACACAGTTGAGGAAAAATGCTGTGGAATGGTTGGGGCCCCATTTGGAATCGTAGGCTTTGAAACAGCATTCCCACTTCTATATACACAATATGTTGAGACAGGGAAATGGACTTTGAAGCAATTAGTTGATTGGCTAACAGTTAAGCCAGCACAAATCTTTGACCTTCCTTATGGAACAGTAGAAGTAGGTGCTACAGCTGACCTAGTATTAATTGATTTAAATAAAGAACAAACAATTAATCCAGATGAATTTGAAACAAAAGGTCGTAATACACCATTTACTGGTTGGAAGGCAAAAGGCTGGCCGGTACTTACAATGGTAGAAGGTAACATCGTTTACGAGGAGGCAAAATAATGAAAAAGCGATTATTGATTTTAGAAGATGGAACAGTATTTAACGGGCAAGCATTCGGTAGCGAAAGAGCGTCACAAGGTGAAGTAGTATTTACAACTGGGATGACTGGTTATCAGGAGACATTATCAGATCCTTCCTTTTACGGACAGATTGTAACATTTACTTATCCATTAATCGGGAATTACGGCATTAATCGTGATGATTTTGAATCCATTACACCAGCTATTCGTGGCATGGTTTGTCGGGAGCTTGCAAAAGAACCATCAAACTTTAGATGTGATCTTTCATTAAATGATTATTTAGAATCTCAGGATATCCCGGGGATTGAAGGGATTGACACACGTAAACTGACAAAAATTATTCGTTCAAAAGGTGCTGTAAAAGCGATGCTTACAGCGGCTGATGAAGAAGTAAATATAGATGAAGCGGTAGCAACATTACAAGCAACACCATTAATCACAAATCATGTTAAAGAAGTTTCACCTAAAGCAGCTTATCCAAGTCCAGGTCGTGGAAAACGTGTTGTACTAATGGATTTCGGTATGAAGCATGGTATTTTACGGGAGTTAAACAAACGTGATTGTGACGTCCTAGTGGTACCTTACAACACTTCAGCACAACAAATTTTAGCATGGCATCCAGATGGAATTATGCTGTCAAATGGACCTGGAGACCCTGCCGATGTGACAGAAGGTATTGAAACAATTCGTAATTTAATCGGAAAAGTTCCAATCTTCGGTATTTGCTTAGGGCACCAGCTGTTTGCATTAGCAAGTGGAGCAAAAAGCTTTAAGCTTCCATTTGGTCACCGCGGAGCAAATCACCCCGTAAAGGATTTACGCACGGGCCGAACAGAGCTTACTTCACAAAACCACGGATATGCTGTTGATGAAAACTCATTAGCAAATACCGATTTAGAAATAACACATGTTGCTTTAAATGATGGCACAATCGAAGGATTACGTCATAAAAAGCATCCAGTATTTACAGTACAATACCACCCAGAAGCATCACCGGGACCAGAAGATTCCAACCACTTATTTGACGAATTTATTGAATTAATGGAATCACATGTAAAGGAAGGGAAACAACATGCCTAAACGTACAGATATTGAAACTATTTTAGTAATCGGATCAGGTCCAATCGTAATTGGACAAGCAGCAGAATTTGACTATGCAGGTACACAAGCTTGTCTTTCTTTAAAAGAGGAAGGCTACCGTGTAATTTTAATCAACTCAAACCCTGCCACAATCATGACAGATACAGAAATTGCAGACAAAGTTTATCTTGAACCAATTTCACTAGAATTTGTATCACGTATTTTACGTAAGGAACGTCCAGATGCAATCCTTCCAACACTTGGTGGGCAAACGGGCTTAAATATGGCCATTGAATTAAATAACTCTGGCATTTTAGATGAGCTGGGAATTGAAATTTTAGGTACGAAATTAGATGCCATCCATAAGGCAGAAGACCGTGATTTATTCCGTAATTTAATGTATGAACTAGGTGCGCCAGTTCCTGAATCTGATATTATTACAAATCTTGAGCAAGCAAAAAACTTTGTAGCTAGAATTGGCTACCCAGTAATCGTTCGCCCAGCATTCACTCTTGGCGGTACAGGCGGGGGTATTTGCACAAACGATCAAGAACTGGAAGAAATCGTGACAAGCGGTTTAAAATATAGTCCAGTAACACAATGCTTGCTTGAAAAATCGATAGCTGGCTACAAAGAGATTGAATATGAAGTAATGCGTGACTCCATCGATAACGCAATTGTTGTGTGTAACATGGAAAACTTCGACCCAGTCGGTATTCATACAGGTGATTCAATCGTAGTTGCACCTTCCCAAACATTATCGGACCGTGAATATCAAATGCTGCGCAACATTTCATTAGATATTATCCGTGCTCTTAAAATCGAAGGTGGCTGTAACGTTCAATTAGCGTTAGACCCTAACAGTTTCAATTATTATGTAATTGAAGTTAACCCACGTGTATCACGATCATCAGCATTAGCATCTAAAGCAACTGGATATCCAATTGCAAAGCTTGCAGCGAAAATTGCAGTAGGTTTAACTTTAGATGAAATTGTTAATCCGGTTACAGGTTCTACTTATGCCGATTTCGAACCAGCTCTTGACTACATTGTTGCTAAAATCCCTCGTTGGCCATTTGATAAGTTCGAATCAGCTAAACGTAATTTAGGAACACAAATGAAAGCAACTGGTGAAGTAATGGCGCTAGGCCGTAATTTTGAAGAAGCAATTTTAAAGGCGGTACGTTCACTTGAAACAGGGCATGTACATATCGAGTTAAAGCATGCTGAAGAGAATAGTGATAATTGGATTGAAAAACGTATTCGAAAAGCAGGAGACGAACGTCTATTCTTCATCGCCGAAGCGTTACGTCGTGGTGTGACAATAGAAAAAATCCATGAATGGTCAGAAATTGATCTATGGTTCTTAAATAAATTGCAAAACATTATTAAAATGGAAGTGACTTTAGCAGAAAACGTAAATAATGCAGAAATTTTACGCCAAGCTAAACGTATGGGCTTTGCGGATAAGAAAATTGCTGAGCTTTGGAATACAAATGAAAATGCAGTCTACGAATACCGTAAAGAACAAAACATTATTCCTGTATATAAAATGGTTGATACTTGTGCTGCAGAGTTCGAATCGACAACACCTTACTTCTACGGAACGTACGAAGATGAAAATGAATCCATCGTAACAGATAAACCATCTGTAGTCGTGTTAGGTTCTGGTCCCATTCGTATCGGTCAAGGGGTTGAATTTGACTATGCTACAGTTCACTCTGTATGGGCAATTCAAGAAGCAGGCTATGAAGCAATCATCATTAACTCAAACCCTGAAACAGTTTCAACGGACTTCTCGATTTCTGACAAGCTATACTTTGAGCCACTTACGATTGAAGATGTCATGCATATTGTAGATTTAGAAAAACCAGTTGGTGTAGTTGTTCAATTCGGTGGACAAACTGCGATAAACCTGGCCGACAAATTAGCGGCAAATGGCGTGAAAATCTTAGGCACAAGCCTAGAAGATATTGATCGTGCAGAAAACCGTGATAAATTCGAGCAAGCGTTACGTGAATTAGACATTCCACAGCCTGCAGGTGAAACAGCGATTTCAACTGATGAAGCACTTGCAATCGGTAAAAAACTTGGCTTCCCAGTTCTAGTTCGCCCTTCATATGTACTGGGTGGACGCGCGATGGAAATCGTATATAACGAACAAGAATTAGAACATTATATGGAACACGCAGTAGAAGCTTCTCCAGATCATCCGGTACTTGTTGACCGCTACCTAACAGGTCAAGAAATTGAAGTCGATGCAATCAGTGATGGTGAAAATGTATTAATTCCAGGTATTATGGAGCATGTTGAACGAGCAGGGGTCCACTCTGGTGACTCTATCTCTGTATACCCACCTCAAAAGTTAACTGATGAACAAAAAGCAACGATTGTGGATTATACAACTCGTCTAGCAAAAGGGTTAAACATTGTAGGGTTGATGAATATTCAGTACGTACTATCAAAAGGAGATATTTTCGTAATCGAAGTAAATCCTCGTTCAAGTCGTACAGTACCGTTCTTAAGCAAGATTACCAACATTCCAATGGCAAACATTGCAACAAAAGCCATTCTTGGTCAATCAATTGTTGAACAAGGATATCCAACGGGCTTAGCAAAAGAACGTAAAGGTGTATTCGTAAAAGTTCCAGTATTCAGCTTCGCGAAGCTTCGTCGTGTAGACATTACATTGGGTCCTGAAATGAAATCTACAGGGGAAGTAATGGGGAAAGATGCAACATTCGAAAAAGCTTTATACAAAGGCTTTGTTGCAGCTGGAATGGAAATTAAAACTCACGGAACTGTATTATTCACAGTATCTGATAAGGATAAAAAAGAAGCGATTGAATTAGCGAAGCGATTTAACACAGTCGGCTATCGCATTATGGCGACAGAAGGCACTGCACGAAACTTTGAGGAAGCTGGAGTTAAGGCAGATGTAGTTGGAAAAATCGGATCTAAAGAAAAAACGTTGCTTGAAGTAATTCAAAATGGTCAAGCACAACTGGTTGTTAATACGTTAACAAAAGGCAAACAGCCGGCTCGTGATGGATTTAGAATTCGCCGTGAATCTGTGGAAAATGGTGTACCTTGCTTAACATCATTAGATACAGCTGAAGCAATGTTGGAAGTAATTGAATCCATGACATTTACAGCAGAAGAAATGCCAAAAGCGGAGGTAGTTCATTAATGATTCAACAAGAACGAATGATAGTCGTTCGTCAAAGTGAAATAGCTCATCATATTTTTGAACTAACATTACAAGGTCAAATTGTTCAGGACATGAATCCTGGACAATTTGTCCATATTCGTGTGTCAGACAGCTTTGAGCCACTTCTTAGACGACCAATAAGTATTGCAAATATTAACAAAGAAACAGGAGAAGCGACAGTAATTTATCGGGCTGAAGGAAGGGGTACGCAGATTCTCTCACAAAAACAAGTGGGAGATGAAGTAGATGTCCTTGGCCCTCTAGGAAACGGCTTCCCAGTAGAAGCAGCACCTGAGGGAGGAACAGCCCTACTAGTGGGTGGAGGAATTGGTGTACCGCCACTTTATGAACTGTCCCAACAATTAAACGCGCGTGGAATCCGTACAATTCATGTATTTGGCTTTGCTACGGAGGATGTATGTTTTTATGAAGATCAGTTTTCTACATTAGGCGACACACATTTCGTAACGGTAGATGGCAGTAAAGGAACTAAAGGCTTTGTAACGGATTTATTGGAAGAACTACAACCTGAATTTGATGTGTTTTACTCATGTGGACCCCTACCAATGCTACGTGCATTAGAGCAGTTTTACCCAGAGAAGCCAGGCTACTTATCTTTTGAAGAACGTATGGGGTGTGGCATTGGTGCATGCTTTGCTTGTATTTGCAAAACAACAGAGCAAACCGATAAGGACTATGTAAAAGTTTGCTCAGATGGACCAGTATTTCCGAAAGGAGTTGTTGAGCTATGAGTCGACTAAGTATTCAACTCCCAGGCTTAGATTTAAAAAATCCAATCATGCCAGCTTCAGGCTGTTTCGGATTTGGTAAAGAATTTGCAAATCTCTATGATTTATCAAAACTAGGAGCCATCATGATTAAAGCAACAACAGTTGAGACTCGTCTAGGAAATCCGACGCCTCGCGTGGCAGAAACAGCGGCTGGAATGTTAAATGCCATCGGACTACAAAACCCTGGTTTAGAAAAAGTAATGAATAATGAACTCCCATATTTAGAACGCTTCGATGTCCCAATTATTGCAAATGTTGCTGGAACGATTACTGAAGACTATGTTGAAGTAGCTGAGAAGATTTCAACTGCTCCAAATGTTAAAGCATTGGAGTTAAACATCTCCTGTCCAAACGTAAAGCATGGGGGGATTACATTTGGAACAGATCCTGTTGTTGCTAGAGAGTTAGTGGAAGCTGTCAAAAAAGTTTCCAAGGTACCTGTGTATGTGAAACTGTCACCGAATGTAACAGACATTGTTGAAATTGCAAAAGCGGTTGAATCAGGTGGAGCAGATGGGATTACTATGATTAATACGCTAGTAGGTATGCGTTTGGATGAACGTACAGGCAAGCCTGTTATTGCAAATGGGACTGGTGGATTATCAGGTCCTGCTGTAAAACCAGTAGCCATCCGTATGGTGTATGAAGTGTACAAGGCTGTCAACATTCCAATTATCGGGATGGGTGGTGTGACAAACGCACAAGACGTAATCGACTTTATGTCAGCGGGTGCATCGGCAGTAGCAGTAGGTACAGCTAATTTTGTGGATCCTTTTGTTTGTCCGAATATTATTGAAGAATTACCAGCTCGATTAGAGAAGCTGGGGATAAAACACATTAAGGAACTCATTGGAAGGAGCCATCTGTAAATGAACAAGAACCCAATCGTTGCACTAGATTTCCCTGGTGAGAAAGAAGTTTTCCAGTTTTTAGACCAATTCAACGAATCCATTTTCGTAAAGATTGGGATGGAGTTATATTTGCAAGAAGGTCCTGGCATTGTTCAAAAAGTGAAGGAACAAGGCCATGATATTTTTTTAGATTTAAAGCTCCATGATATTCCGAATACTGTCAAGTCGGCCATGAAAGGATTGGCTCGCTTAGGGGTTGACTTAGTCAATGTTCATGCAGCAGGTGGAATCGAGATGATGAGTGGTGCTCTGGAAGGTTTAGAAGCAGGAACACCAGCCGGCAAAGAGAGGGCTAAATTGATTGCAGTGACACAGCTCACTTCAACTACAGAAGAGCAAATGAAACAAGAGCAAAAGATTAATCTATCTTTACTTGATTCTGTATTGCATTATGCAAGTACTACGAAGGAAGCTGGTTTGGATGGGGTTGTTTGTTCTGTCCACGAAGCAGGTCAGATTAGTGAAACTTGTGGGCAGGAGTTTTTAAGAGTGACACCTGGTATTCGTTTACCTGGTGGAGAAGCTCATGATCAAAAGCGAATTGCCACACCAAATGGAGCTCGCACCGGTGGGTCATCATTAATCGTTGTAGGTCGAGCTATTACTGGGGCAACAGATCCGGTAGCAGCATATAAAAAAGTTTGCGAATTATGGGAGGAAAAATAAATGACTGTACAAAATGAAATCGCTCATGGAATGTTAAAGGTAGGAGCTGTGGAATTGAATGCCAATGATTTATTTACTTGGGCTTCAGGAATAAAATCACCAATCTACTGTGATACACGTTTAACAATTTCTGACGTAACAGTTCGTAAACAAATCGCGCAAGGTCTTGCACGAAATATTAAAGAATTCTTCCCGGAAACGGAATGTATAGCTGGTACTGCAACAGCTGGTATTCCGCATGCTGCTTGGGTGTCGGATGTATTAGAAATGCCAATGGTTTACGTTCGTTCAAAGGCCAAAGAACACGGTCGTGGCAACCAAATCGAAGGGAAAATCGCCCAGGGTCAAAAAGTAGTTGTAGTAGAGGACATCATTTCAACTGGTGGCTCATCAATAACTGCAGTTGAAGCATTACGTGCTGCGGGCTGTGAAGTAGTAGGTGTAGTCTGCGTTTATACATATAATTTACCACGTGCTGAACAAGCCTTTGAAGAAGCGGGTGTGAAATACGTTTCTTTAACGAACTTTGACTTTTTAGTAGAAGCTGCAACAGAAACTGGAGCAATTAAAGAAGAAGATATTCCGTTTTTAAAAGAGTGGCATGCGAAGTTGAAAGCGGGAGAGCTTTAATTACCTACTTAACAAAAATTAGCGTTGAGATAACTGTTTTTTAAATAGTAGCTGTGCCGAAAGCCTGCGACAGGCACACCGCGGATCTTAAAGCAGGAAGGTTATAATAGCTTAAAATTTACTATAAGTGGTAGGTAAACTCCATTTAATAAATGGAGCTGCACCGAAAGCTTGCGACAGGTGCACTGCGAAGTTGAAAGCGGGAGAGCTTTAATTCCCTACTTAACAAAAATTACCGTTGAGTTAACTGTTTTTTAAATGGTAGCTGTGCCGAAAGCCTGCGACAGGCACACAATAACTAACGTTAATGAGGCAGCTTAAACTGAACTAGGGTTAGAAGTGTTCAAAAAAATAATAAGAGGAGGAAAACGAACCGTTTTCCTCCTCTTGCTTTTTATTTTAGTAACGTGTAGTAATTATTTGCCGTTGCCTTTACCAGGTTTCTCATTCGATTTCCCGGTCTTTTTGATTTTGATAGTTTTCGTCGTAATTTGGCCTGCTAAGTCTTCTGCTTCAATAACAAATTCATTTGTACCATCTGCTAATTCAAGCTCTACATCGATTTGTTTTTTGTAGCCGTTCATAGCATATGGTTCAGAAAGTTCATGCAGGAATCTTTCGTCTCCATTTACCGTTAATCTTAGCTCATCAAAATTATCTTGTAATGTAACAGAAACAGTTATTACGCTCTCTTTTGTATTTTTTGGATACTTTCCAACTGTAATTTTTGGGGCTTGCGTATCAACGAAAATTTTACGAGTAATTTGCATTTGGTTATCAAACTCATCAATTGCTTTTACGCGAATATCCTGGAAACCATCCTTTAGTTTTAAAGTATGAGAGAAGTTCTTGCCGTCTATGGCAGCTTCTACATCATTTACTGTAACAGAGGAAATCTTTGAATCATCCTCAATTGTTCCAGATACATTCACTTCACTTGTATTATAAACATCGAAGTATGCAGGAGTATCGATATAAATAACAGGTGGTTTTGTTTCTTTATTGCTGCCTACTTCGAATTCATAAGTTGTCGCATTGCTGGCAGCATCAACAACTAGAACAGTAATTTTATCTTTATTTGTTAATTCATTTGCAATGGTAAACGAAGTAGTAGAAGTCGACAGATTTTCTATAACTGCTTCTCCATTTACAAGTACTTGCCAATATTCTACGCCAGTTCCCGTCCCGACATCAGCAAAATTAGTGGCTGAAACAGTTTTAGTTTTATTATTAAAGCTTACTTTTGCTGTTGGTGCAGCTTTATCGACTTTCACAGGGAAATCGATGGATTGCCATTCTGCATTTTCATAATCGATCACACCACTTAAACGGATTGTGTAGTCTCCATCAGGTGCAACTTTATTATTAATTTTCCCGTCCCAGCCATAATCTAAATTATATGTGTAAGGTAATGTAGTGGCTGAAGAGATATAGTGCTTTCTTAGATTATTAGCTGTACGAACAGTACGAACAACCTTGCCTTTACTGTCAACTACTTCGACTTTAAATTGTTTCGCATTACGGAATAATGAGAATACAGGAATTACTTTATCACGTACGCCATCACCATTTGGAGAGAAACCAAAGCGAGTTGTATCAAATTCGCCACCGCCAGTGATAAACATACCCTGTTCATCTGCTAATGCTGTGTAGCCCCAGTATGTTAGTTCATCCCATGCAAAGTAATCGAATAGCCCTGCATCGTCCCATCCGCCGTTAAATCCGAAGAATGGTACGGATAACGGAACATTGCCTGTAACTTCTTCATTTGCATCTGTTAAAGTAACAAAACCATCTACAAAGAATCCATTATTATAGATAGCACGAATGTCAGCTGGAATATCTGATACATCCGCTGATACTGTAATTGTTGCTGTGCCATTAGCTGGAACAGTAACAGATTTTGGTGCGTTAATATCAGCTTCTGCCTCTGTTAATACCACTTGTCCATATGTGTTTGGTACATTTACAAATAATCCGTCACCGGCATCTACAGGGTAATCAATTTGAAGTTGCGTATTCACATCGTAAGTTACTGCTTTATCTGAATAGTTTTTAGCTTGTAAAGTAAAGGAGAATTGGTCGTTTTTAATCTCTTTTAACGCCACTTTACCCTCATTAGTTTTGCTATTTGTCACAACTACATCTGTTGAAAGAGCGTTCGCAATCTGCATTAAACCAGCACCTTGACGACGAGGGGAAACATATTCACCTTCATATAGCTCGATAGGAGTTGCTGTGTTCATCAATAGATTTTTAGTAAGTTGAACACGTTCTGAACCAGTTAGGTTGAATTCTGTATTAACTCGTTCTAAAACCAACGCACTACCACCGGCAACATGAGGAGCAGCCATGGAAGTCCCGCTCATAATACCGTATTCATCGTTGTTTAATGTTGAGAAAATATTGCCGCCTGGTGCTGTTATTTCAGGTTTGAAATCTAGATTCGGTGTTGGGCCCCAAGAAGTAAAACTGCTCATTTGGCCCGCACTAGGATTTTGAACCTCAATAAAATTACCTTCGAAGGAAACCGTTACTGCTTGTCCATTATCAAGAGCTGTTTTTAGTGCTAAGCCATCTGTTTGTAATGTTGACATAAATGGAATTGTGATGGCAGGATCGGATGCCATATTGATAGTGCCAGCTGCATTATTGTAAACAATCGCAGCAACTGCACCAGCATCTTGAGCATTTAGTCCTTTTTCAACGAAAGAAATTCCACCACGAGAAATCAGTGCTACTTTTCCTGTAAAGTCTTTTCCTTTGAAATCTTCAGGCGTTCCGAGACCTGCATCCATTACTTCAACCTGTCCATTTAAAACAGTTTGTGGGTTTGCATCATTTGCTAATAGATATAGAGCTCCTCCAGCTTTTTCACCATCAAATTGATAATTGAAACTGTAGGCTGTAATCATGCTGTTTTCAAAGGATGCAACACTGATTGAATCTTCTGAGATACCAGGCGATCCTGTTACACCATAATCTTGATTTTCAGCATAAGGGTAGAAAGTACCTGAGCCATACATATCTGAATTTCCGGAAGAAATAGCAACGATTATCCCGTTTTCAGTTGCTCTTGATACTGCTTGTTGCTCAGGGTTGTTTGCATCAACGTAGCCGGCTGGTGAACCTAATGACATATTAAGAACATCTGCATTTAGTTTAATGGCATCATCAATTGCTTTAATGTAAATATCTCCATATGTTGAGGAGAATAATGGGTCATTCCCAAACACTTTTAATGCTAAAAGTTGTGCTTCAGGTGCAACTCCTTTAATTCCATTGTTAGCTTCGTCGCCGTTAGCTCCAACAGTACCGCCTACGTGCATACCATGCATAGAGGCATCCGGTCCCAAGTCTAAAATTTCGTGATTACCATCCATATAGTTATAGCCAAATGGAACCTTAGCAGTATAGTATTGACCATTATCAATAGATCCGTCTGCTAACAATGCCTCTACTTCAGGTTGTGTTAACTCAGCTGTAAGATTATCGGAAAGAATCATATCTTTATGGCTAGGATCAATTCCAGTATCGATAATACCGACAACCATGCCTTCACCTTTGAAACCATAATCGTTCCACGCTTGTTGTGCTTGAACTAATTCTTTTGAATACACCATATCTGGCGTTTCCTCGGGTCTTACATATTCAGTAGCTTCATATACAGCTTTAACACCGGCAGTAGAAGCGATATTTTTAACAACTTTTGCTTCGACTTCTGCAGAGAATCCATTGAATACAACTGTGAAGTTCTTTAAATATTTCAAGGACGGAGCAGCTGCTTTTAAATTTGCTTTTGCACTTTTTTGTTCCTTAACAACATCTGCTTCCAATGATTCCTTTTCTGCTGCTTTTAATTCCTTGTAAAGTAGCCCCTTTTTTGTCGCTTTTTGAATTGCTGCTTCTCCCTCAAGCTCGATAACAATACGAACTTTCTCATCAGGATTTTCTGGATTCATTAGGGATTGTGAAATGTTCACTTCTGTTTTTTCGTGTTGAATAGAAGGTAGATTGGTTAAACTTTTTGTACTGGCGCTTGCTGCACTAACATTTAGTAGTGCTGAACTAAATGACAAAATAAATATAAGTGTCACTAGTAAAGACTTCCTCAATTTCATTTATTCTCCCCCTTGATTCATATAAAATACTCTTAGAAAAAACCTGCATTAAATCTAGTGGACTACAATAGATTTAATAGAGTCTGATCTATATTCTCTTATTGGATAAGTAGGAGAAATAATCCTTTTTTTGTTTTATTTTTGATTCTAAAGAATGATATTTTCGTATAGTTGAAATATGGTAATTTCTATATTGAATCGTATGAAGTAGTAATTTGTCGAGGGTCTATGTTAATGGGCCTTAAACAAATTAGTTGCCTAGTATTAAAGGAATGGGGAGGGGAGGAGGAATTAACTAGGTCGATAAAATAGTGTAAAACAAAAAAGAATCTAAGAAGATATTACGCCTCTTAGATTACTACAAATTATATTGATATTATTTTTTTAACTTCATTACAAGCTCTTCGTCAGGTGTGACATAGAGTGTTTTTTGCTCGAAGTAAATGACAAAACCTGGCTTTGCACCATTAGGCTTTTTCACTTGTCGAATTTCAGTATAATCGACAGGGACTGACGAAGAATCTCGAGCTTTACTAAAATAGGCGCTCAAAGTTGCTGCCTCAAGAAGAGTTGTTTCATCCGGTTCAGTTGAATGAATAACAACATGTGAGCCTGGGATATCTTTTGTATGAAGCCAGATCTCTGTTTTTTTTGCAAGTTTAAATGTTAGATAATCATTTTGCTTATTATTTTTACCAACTGAAATAGCGATTCCAGAAGTGGAAACAAAGGACTCTGGTGAAGGCTTAGTCGGTTTTTTCTTCTTTTTACTTGCCCGCAGGCGAAGATAACCTTGTTCTGCTAGTTCTTCACGAATTTCCTCGATATCAGCAGGGGAAGCTTGGTTAACTTGGGCCATTAGCATTTCGAAATACTGAATTTCGTCTTCTGTTTTCTCAATCTGTTCTTTTACCATTATTAGAGCATTTTTCGCTTTATTATATTTGCTATAGTAGCTCTGAGCATTTTCCACAGGAGTTTTTCTTTCGCTTAACGGAATTGTAATTAGCTCACCTGTTTCAGTGTAGTAATTCGACACAGTTACTTCTTTCATTCCTTTTTCGAATAGGTATAAATTGGCCATTAACAATTCGCCGTAAAGCTGGAACTTGTCGAGTTTGGATGCTTGCTCCAAATCTTTTTGAAGTTTTTTGATTTTGAGCTTTAATTTATTTAGTTCATTTTGAAGCCAACGCTCCAAGTCTCCTGCTTGCTGCTTTACTCGATCTCTTTCTGCTCGTGCAAAGAAAGCACGGTCCAATAGAATGCTTAATGTATCGTAGTTTGTTTCTGTCCCTTCTAAATGTGTCAATTTTGAAGGCGAGAAATAAATTTTACGATCGACCTCGACATAGGTTGGAAATGCACTCTTAATAATTTCATCAAGAAATGCTCTGAATGTCTCTACTTTATCTTTGCCTTGTAGGCGATACAATAACTCATTGGCATGTGTTGGTGAAAACCCTGTAAAATGTTCAACAATTTCTTTAGCTGAGGTACCTTCTTTGAAAAAGTGCATTAATTCTTCATCACTAACCGTTAGAGGATTTGTTTTGTTTTGTTCAGGTGGTGTAATGTAGATTTGCCCTGGCAATACGGTACGATAGCTATTGATTGATGGTGGTAAATGCTTTAAACTATCGATAATTTTATTGTTTTCTTTATCAATCAGCACAATATTACTATGTCGCCCCATAATTTCGATTGTTAGTTTTCGGAAAACCTGGTCCCCGATTTCGTTTTTACTTTCTATATTTAAGGTAATAATTCGTTCGAAAGGGTCCGTATCAATCGAATGAATAAAGCCGCCTTCTATATGTTTTCGAAGCAGCATACAAAACATTGGTGGTTCAGAAGGATTGTCAATCGATTGCCCGGTTAAATGTACTCGAGCGTATGATGGGTGAATAGAGCTTAATAATTTGAAATTCTCTCCGTTTGCACGAATATTTAAGACAATTTCAAGGGCGTTTGGTTGGTGAATTTTCGTTATTCGACCAGTTTCTAATCTTTTTAATTCATTTGCCATTGCAAATGTAAATAGTCCATCAAAAGCCATGATTGTGTTCCTCTTTTCTAAAAAATCATTTTAAAAATGTTGAATCGTTCTTTTGTTTCTAAATTGGTAAAAAAAATCTATCTTACATTATACTATAGTTCTAACGCCTTTCCTCCAATATTTACTTTTTTCTAAACCTCTACGATTAAATATTTACTGAAATGTGTTATACTTGGAATAGTATGCAAAGAAAGGTGTGATGACCTTGGTGCGTAGTATGACCGGTTTTGGCAGAGGTGTCACAGCTACGAATAATTATCAACTAACTGTTGAAGTTCGTTCAGTGAATCATCGTTTTCTAGAAATTTATTCGAAGTTTCCAAAAGAGTGGTTTGAGGCTGAAATTGCGACAAAAAAACAATTATCACAATATGTCAAACGTGGGAAGATTGATGTAGTAATCAATTTGAAACCCATTGGGAACGAGAATTTATCTATTCAAATCAATTGGCCTTTAATTGAAGCTTATAAATCCGCAAAGGAGCAGCTGCAAGAGGTCGTATCATTAGAAGAAAAATGGTCCATGCAGGAAATTCTTTCATTAGAGAATGTAATATCCTATGAAAAACAGGAAATATCACCTGAAGAGTTAATGGGATCGATACGACTTGCTGTAAAAGAAGCCGCAGAAAAGTTAGTGCAGATGCGAAATCAAGAAGGTCAGCAGTTGAAACAGGCTTTATTGAGCTATAATAGTCAATTACAGGAACTAATACAGCTTATTCGGGATTTGTCAGGAGAAGCAGTCAATAAGTTTCGTGATAAATTAATCGGTCGTTTAAAAGAAATCGGGAATTTAGACGTTCTAGAAGATCGATTATTAGCAGAGATAGCGATTTTTGCCGAAAAGGTTGATATCTCAGAAGAATTAGATCGATTGGATAGTCACTTTAAACAATTGGAGAGTACAATTGAAGAGTCAGACTCAATTGGGCGAAAATTGGATTTCCTCATGCAGGAAATGCATCGTGAAATTAATACGATTGGCTCTAAAAATCAAAATTCCGAGATTTCGGTCGCAGTTGTTCAATCCAAAACAATTTTAGAAAAAATGCGTGAACAAGTACAAAATATTGAATAATACATGTATCTCGCAGTTCTAAGATAGTAAAACTCTTTCTAATGAGTTTTTTTCTGAGAAAACCCTTATCCATTTAACTTTATACTTAGAAGAACAAAAAAGTCCCCACAAATTAAAATTTTACATTATACTGTAGTAATCATTAAAAATATTGTTGTAAAAGCAGTAAGTAAGGGAGTTTAAGAACAATGAGAAAAGAACGAGGTTTATTAATTGTTCTATCAGGCCCATCTGGTGTCGGTAAAGGAACAGTACGAAAAGAACTTTTTTCTAAGGCCGGCACTAATTATGAATATTCGATTTCAATGACAACTCGTGCGCCACGTGAAGGTGAAATTGATGGAGTCGATTACTTCTTTAAGTCGCGTGGAGAATTTGAATCGCTGATTGAAGAAGGCGGCTTACTAGAGCATGCTGAGTTTGTTGGTAACTATTATGGCACGCCACTTGCCTATGTTAATGAGACATTGGACGCAGGTCGAGATGTTTTTCTAGAAATAGAAGTGCAAGGAGCTGCTCAAATTCGTGAAAAAGCTCCAGAAGCTCTGTTCATCTTCCTTGCACCACCAAGTATTTCTGAGTTGCAAAATCGTCTGATTGGACGCGGTACTGAAACAGAAGAAATTATCAAAAAGAGAATCGACACGGCTCGAAATGAGCTTGAAATGATGAGTTTATATGATTATGTGGTTGAAAATGATGAAATTCAAAATGCATGTGATAAAATAAATTCTATCATTGTTGCGGAGCATTGCCGCCGTGAACGTATTGAAAAAACCTATTTGTCTATGTTGAGAGGAGAATAAATTTATGTTATACCCATCTATTGACGTTTTAAAAAATAAAATTGATTCAAAATATTCCTTGGTGAGCTTAGCTTCTAAACGTGCTCGTCAAATGCAAGAAGAAGGCGACGAGCAATTATCGACTTACGTTTCATACAAACCAGTAGGTAAAGCTTTGGAAGAAGTAGCAGCTGGCGTACTTAAGAAAGTAAAACAAGACGAATCAACGATTTACGAAGACGAAGTATAAGACAGTTTTAGGTTGTAGATATGTTGTAATCAGGTAGCTCCCGAAGAATGAATTTTTCTTTGGGAGCTTGTCATTTGAAAGGAGATTAGTTATGCAAAAAAATATTTTGCTTTGTGTATCAGGCGGTATTGCAGTCTATAAAGCTGTAGCATTAGTTAGTAATTTAACGAAAGCCAACTTTCATGTAAAAGTCATGATGACAGAATCTGCAAGGGAGTTTGTAACTCCACTTACTTTTCAAGTTATGTCAAAGAATGATGTCTTTTTCGATACATTTGACGAAAAGGACTCAAGTAAAATTGCTCATATTGATTTAGCAGATTGGGCTGATTTAATTCTTGTAGCTCCAGCCACAGCCAATGTAATTGGAAAACTGGCGAATGGTATAGCAGATGATATGGTGACTACTACTCTACTTGCTGCTACCTGTCCTGTTTGGCTAGCTCCTGCCATGAATGTACATATGTATGATCATCCTGCTGTAAAACGAAATATTGCCCAACTTGCAGAGGATGGGTGTTCCTTTATAGAGCCTTCCGAAGGATTTTTAGCCTGTGGGTATGTCGGTAAAGGGCGCCTGGAAGAACCGGAAAAAATAACACAAATTGTGGTCGACTTTTTCAATAAAGAAGCAAAAAGTAAATGATTACCGTTGCTGAAGTTATCGTGGATGTTGCCGCATATCCTGTCGATCGCCCTTTTGATTATTTAGTGCCTGCTGACATGGCACAAATTATCGAGATGGGGAGTCGAGTTAAAGTACCATTTGGACCACGAAATGTACTCGGATTTGTTGTGGCTATTAAAAACGAAACCGATGTCCCATTGGAAAAGATTAAACCAGTTTCAGAAATTCTGGATATTGAACCGGTTTTAACAAAGGAAATGCTTGAGCTTGCGAAATGGTTAAAGAATGAAACGATTTGCTATGAAATAGATGCTCTTCAAGTAATGCTTCCTTCTGCCTTAAGAGCAAAATATGAAAAAATGGCAAGCTTGCAATCAGATATTGGGCTTTTACCTATTGAGCTTCAAAATATTTTTGGTACTTCCCGAAAGGCTAATATTAAAGAATTTGAAAAAAACAATTTGCTCCCCGAGTTAAAACAAGCTATAAAAAACAAATTGATAGTAATCGAGAATGTCGTTAAACAAAAAGGGAAAGTAAAGGAAGTTCGTAAAGTTCAAATTATTGGAGATGCTCAAAAATTAACTGAGATTCATGAACACATTTCAAATCGTGCCAAGAAACAAAAGCAGATTGTCGAGTGGATGCAGTTTCATCTTGGAGAAATAATGGATCCCGAAATCATCTATAAAGAGACAAGTTCTTCATCCCATGTTTTAAACGCAGTAGTTGAACTAGGAGCCGCAGCATTTGTTCAAGAAGAGATGTATCGAGATCCTTTCTTAAAAGATGTTCAAAAAACGAATTTCCTAAGTTTAACAGATGAACAATCAGTTGCATTAAATCAAATTATGAATGCAATCGATGAACAGGAACCTAAAACCTTTTTGTTACAAGGGGTTACAGGTAGTGGTAAAACGGAAGTGTATTTGCAAACCATCGCCAAAGTTTTGAATGATGGTAAGGAGGCAATCTTATTAGTTCCTGAAATCTCCTTAACACCACAAATGACTGAACGCTTTCGTTCTCGATTTGGTGAATTGGTAGCTGTTATGCACAGTGGCTTATCTGTTGGTGAAAAGTATGATGAGTGGCGAAAAATTCATCAAGGAAAAGTAAAGGTGGTTGTTGGGGCTCGATCAGCCGTGTTTGCACCCTTTGAAAACGTAGGGATCATCATCTTGGACGAAGAACACGAATCAACCTATAAGCAAGAGGATTCCCCAAGGTACCATGCTCGAGATGTTGCAATTTGGCGAAGTAAGTATCATAAGTGTCCAGTAATATTAGGAAGTGCAACCCCATCGTTAGAATCCTTTGCACGTGCAAAGAAAAATGTGTATACGTTACTAACCTTAAAGGAACGTGCATTAAAGCAATCATTACCTAAAGTACATATTGTCGATATGCGTGATGAGTTGAAAAAAGGGAATCGTTCAATGTTCTCCCAAAGCCTAGTGGAATCCATTCAAGTTCGTTTGGAAAGAAAAGAACAGATTGTTCTATTCCTAAACCGACGCGGCTATTCATCTTTTGTACTTTGTCGGGATTGCGGAACAGTTTTGCAATGCGAAAATTGTGATATCTCCTTAACCTATCACCGAAAAAATGAAAAATGTAAATGTCATTATTGTGGCTTTGAAATTCATGTGCCAAAAAACTGCCCACAATGTCAAAGTGACCATATCCGTTTTTTTGGTACAGGCACACAAAAAGTTGAGGAAGAATTAGCTAAATTATTTCCAGGGGCTAGAGTACTCCGAATGGATGTTGATACCACACGTGCAAAAGGGTCACATGAGCAGTTATTACAAGCATTTGGTGATGGAGAAGCAGATATTTTGCTAGGTACACAAATGATTGCAAAGGGGCTTGATTACCCAAACATTACATTGGTAGGCGTATTAAGTGCGGATACATCTCTTCATTTACCTGACTTCAGAGCAGCTGAAAAAACATTCCAGCTACTAACGCAAGTAAGTGGACGAGCTGGTAGACATGATAAGCCAGGAGAAGTAGTCGTGCAAACTTATACTCCCGAACACTATGCAATCGAATTATCAGAAGCGCAAAACTATGATCCGTTTTATGAACGTGAAATGTATATGCGCCACCAAGCAGGCTACCCACCCTATTATTATTTGGCACTAATTCAAGTATCCCATGAGGATGTATTAATGGCAGCGGATTATGCGGGTAAAGCAGTAGAGTGGTTACGTTCGCAGCTTTCTTTTAACGTTTCGATAATTGGACCAACTGCTGCCGGTATCAGTCGCCTCCAAAATAGATATCGTTATCAATGTTTGATAAAATACAAAGTAGAGCCAGATTTAATCCCAACCTTATTGCAACTGATTAAGATTTACCGTTCAGATTGGATAAAAAAAGGAATTAATTTGACTGTAGATTTAGATCCAAACATGATTTAAACAAAATAGGTAGAGTTAAAAATGATGATACGAATAAGCTTAGAGAAGTGTAGAAAGAGGTAAACTAATAATGGCAATTAAAGAAGTAGTAAAGCATCCAGCAAAGGTGCTTACAGAAAAATGTAAAGAAGTTACGGAAATTAATGAAGAAATAATTACACTTCTTGATGATTTATATGACACGATGGTGGAGCATGATGGCGTTGGGATTGCGGCACCGCAAATAAATGTGCCACTACGTGTGGCAATAGTAGAGCTTGGCGAAGAACGTGATATTTTAGAGATGATTAATCCAACTGTTATTGAAACTTCTGGAGCAGAAGTAGATATAGAGGGATGTTTGAGCTTCCCGAATCTATTTGGTGAAGTGGAACGCCCAACTTATGTAAAGATTGAAGCATGTGATCGTGAAGGTCGCGTTTATGAATTAGAAGCAGGTGGCTTTGATGCTCGTGCAATTCTGCATGAAATTGATCATCTAGATGGTGTTTTATTTGATTCAAAATTAATTCGGGTTGTCACAGAGGAAGAGTTAGCTCAAATGTATGGCGAGGAGGAATAAAAATGACTTCAGTTGTTTTTATGGGGACACCGGATTTTTCAGTCCCAATTTTACGAATGATTCACGAAGAAGGGTATGATGTATTAGCTGTTGTTACTCAACCTGATCGTCCGGTTGGTCGTAAAAGAGTGTTAACACCACCTCCAGTAAAAGCAGAGGCTATACGTTTAGGACTTCCAGTGATTCAACCTGAGAAATTACGTAATTCCAAAGAGCTGCAAGAAATAATTGATTTGAATCCAGATATCGTGGTTACAGCAGCATTTGGACAAATTTTACCGAAAGCATTACTGGATGCGCCTCTTCTTGGCTGCATCAATGTTCATGCCTCTCTTTTACCAAAGTATCGTGGTGGAGCTCCGATACATCAAGCAATTATTGATGGAGAAGAAAAGACAGGTGTAACAATCATGTACATGGCTGAGAAATTGGATGCCGGTGACATAATTACACAACATGCGATTGCTATTGAAGATGGAGATAATACAGGTACAATGTTCGAGAAGTTGAGTGTAGTAGGGAAAGAATTATTAAAAGAAACTCTACCTTTAATTATCGAAGGGAAAAATGAGCGAATTCCTCAGGATGAAGAAAAAGTAACGTTTGCACATAATATTTCGCGTGAACAAGAGCGCGTTAATTGGTCTAATAGTTCGAGAGATGTGTTCAATCAAGTTCGTGGTTTAACACCTTGGCCAACCGCTTATACAACTTTCCATGGTGAAAATGTGAAATTATGGTCTGTTAAAGAAGGCGATCGTGTTACCAGCCAAACACCAGGGGAAGTTGTGAAAATTAACAAAGAGAGCTTTGAAGTTGCTACCGGTGATGGAAAGTCCATTGTTATTTTCGAATTACAGCCTGCTGGAAAAAAACGAATGACAGCACAAGACTACCTTCGTGGAACGGGATCGAAACTATCGATAGGGGACCAATTTGAATGACAAAAAAGAAAGAACAAATTTGGGACGGCAATGTTCGAGATGCAGCATTAACAATTCTGTTAGCAGTAGACAAACATCAAGCCTATAGTAACCTTTTGCTAAATCAAACAATCAATAAATATAAAATCGAAACGAAAGATCGTGCTCTTTTAACTGAGCTAACATATGGCCCACTTCAGCACAAGTATACACTTGATTATTACCTAGAGCCTTTTATCAAAGGAAAGATGGACCTTTGGGTAAAGTGGCTTCTTCGACTTTCTCTTTATCAAATGGAATATTTGGACCGTGTTCCGGATCATGCAGCCGTAAATGAAGCTGTTGAAATCGCCAAACGTAGAGGCCATAAAGGGATAGCTTCTGTGGTAAACGGAGTATTACGCTCCATTTTACGGCAAGGTGTTCGTTCTACTGAAGAAATTACAGATCCCGCGAAACGTTTAGCAATAGAAACGAGTCATCCTGAGTGGCTAGTTGAACGATTTATGGAAGCGTATGGGTTCGAAAAAACAAAGGAAATGCTAGAAGAAAATAATGTACCACCAATTGCCTCTGTTCGTGTGAACACAACAAAAGCAACAGTGGAAGAAGTATTAGCATTGTTGGCGCAAGAGGGTGTAAAAGCAGAGCAAAGTAAAGTAATGCCTGAATGTCTTCATCTATTGAGTGGGCAAGCTTCACGAACACAAGCGTTTAAAGAGGGCTATATTACAATACAAGATGAGAGCTCAATGATGCCAGCAAATGCGCTTAATCCACAACCAGGTTGGCGAGTACTGGATATGTGTGCTGCACCTGGCGGTAAAACAACACACATGGCAGAAAAAATGAAAAATGAAGGTTCAATTCTAGCTACAGATCTTCATCCACATAAACTGGATTTAATAGATGAGACAAGTACACGTCTTGGTTTAAAAATCATAGAAACTGCTCCAGTTGATGGACGTAGAGCAGCACAACTCTTACAAGCAGAATCATTCGATGCCGTATTAGTTGATGCACCGTGCTCAGGTCTAGGTGTAATGAGACGAAAACCTGATATTAAATATACAAAGCGGGAAGAAGACTTATCGAGACTGCATGATATTCAGCTTGAGCTATTAGACAATGCAGTGATGGTTTTAAAAAAAGGTGGTCGTCTCGTTTATAGTACATGTACTGTAAATAGGGAAGAAAATGAAGAAACTGTTCAGGCGTTTTTAGCGTCTCATCCTGAAATGGAATCCGTACAGCTAGAAAATTTACCGAAAGAACTATTAGAAAGAAGCCAGGGTGGTATGCTACAAGTATTCCCGCAAGATTTTGGGAGCGATGGATTTTTTGTAGCAGCCTTTCGAAAAAGCGAACAAGATTAGACATAAAAAGGAGAATCCGAAGTACTAATGGATGAAAATAAAATTAATGAACGTATACAGGACTTAGTGGAAGAGGCTGATCAAAAGCCGGAAGAAAAACCTCTTCGTCGCCGTGAGAAAAAAGAAAAAGTACAACTAAAGGAATCAATCTATTCACTAAGACCTGACGAATTAGGGGAATGGTTAACAGCAAACGGTGAAAAAGCCTTTCGAGCAGGACAAATATACGAATGGTTATATGAAAAACGCGTTAAGACCTTTGATGAAATGTCTAACTTATCAAAAGCTTTACGTGAAAAATTAGCAGAGAATTTCTTATTAACAACACTTTCAACGATTATTAAACAAGAATCCAAGGATGGCACGATTAAGTTTTTATTCCAGCTACAGGATGGCTATTCAATTGAGACGGTATTAATGCGCCATGAATATGGAAATTCTGTCTGTGTAACGACACAAGTAGGCTGCCGTATCGGTTGTACATTCTGTGCCTCAACGCTAGGTGGGTTAAAACGTCACTTATTGGCCGGTGAAATTGTGGAGCAGGTAGTTAAAGTACAACAAGAACTAGATAAAGAAGACGCACGCGTATCTCACATCGTTATTATGGGAATTGGTGAACCATTCGATAACTACGATGCGATGATGAACTTCTTGAAAGTGATTAATAATGATAAAGGTTTAAATATCGGTGCACGTCATATTACTGTGTCTACTTCAGGTATTGTGCCGAAAATTTACCAATTTGCAGACGAAGAATTACAAATCAACTTTGCAGTATCATTACACGCACCAAACCAAGAGGCACGCCAAAAATTAATGCCAATTGCAAGAGCTTATAAACTTGATGAGCTTTTAGAAGCAGTTCGTTATTATACGAAAAAAACGGGGCGTCGTGTCAGCTTTGAGTATGGCTTAATGTCAGGTGAAAATGATTCGGTTGAAGTTGCCGAAGAATTAGCGAATTTAATAAAGGGCATTAAATGCCATGTGAACTTAATTCCTATTAACTATGTACCAGAGCGTGATTATATTCGTACTTCACGTAATAGCATTTTTGCCTTTGAAAAAACTTTAAAGAAACGCGGTATAAACGTAACAATTCGCCGTGAGCAAGGTGCTGATATTGCAGCTGCTTGTGGACAGCTACGTGCACAAGAACGCCAAGAAGAAACGAAGTAGGTAGGTGACTTAAGTGAAGTTTACAGTCGAGAGTGATGTAGGACGTAAACGAATGGTTAATGAAGATCGGGTTGCTTTTTTTGAGCATCCCGATCACTTTAAGCTTGCCATATTAGCGGATGGTATGGGCGGCCATAATGCTGGCGATGTTGCTAGCGAAATGGCAATTGAAGAGATGAAATCTTTCTTTCTGAACTTAAATGTTGTGCAACTGGACTCAATAGAGACGAAAAAACAATGGATGCTAGAAACGATTCAGTCAGTAAATGAAAAGATTTATAACCATTCCTTATCACATGAAAGCTGTAAGGGGATGGGGACTACCTTAATTGCAATGCTGATAGATGGAAACGACTGTCTAATCGGTCACATTGGGGATAGTCGAGTCTATTATTTCACGTCCGATTCGGTTTCCCTAATTACAAGGGACCATTCATATGTTAATTTTCTTGTGGAATATGGAGAAATAAGTGAAGAGGAAGCAGAAAATCATCCTCAAAAAAACTTTATTGTAAAGTCGCTTGGGACAGAAAGTACGATTGAACCGGATTTTTATGAGCTGAAATTAGCGGAAGCGACGAATGTGTTAATCTGCTCAGATGGTTTAAGTAATAAACTTTCTACGGAAGAGATGGCAGCAATCTTGACCTTGCCTTTATCTATCAAAGAAAAAGGTAAAAAGCTAATACAACTAGCCAATGATTCAGGTGGAGAGGATAATATTTCAGTGATTTTATTATCTAACGATGAGGAGGTGTAGAGATGCTTGAAGGAAAACGAATAAATGACCGTTATAAGATATTAGAACTAATTGGTGGAGGCGGGATGTCTAATGTTTATTTAGCACATGATATGATTCTTAATCGTGATGTTGCTGTAAAGGTACTCCGCTATGATGCAGCAAACGAAGAAGAATTTCATCGCCGTTTCCAAAGGGAAGCACTATCAGCTACAAGCCTTACACATTCGAATATCGTAAGTATTTATGATGTTGGTGAAGACCAAGAGATGCACTACATCGTGATGGAATATATAAAAGGCAAAACATTAAAACAATACATAAATGAGTTTTCGCCTTTATCGCCTGCTAGAAGTGTTCAAATTATGAAGCAATTGACTTCGGCTATTGCTCATGCACATGAAAATCAAATTATTCATCGGGACATTAAGCCTCAAAATATATTGGTTGATAGTGAAGGGAATGTAAAAATTACCGATTTTGGTATAGCAACTTCACTAACAGCAACGAGCTATACAAAAACAAATTCAGTGATTGGGACAGTCCATTATTTGTCACCTGAACAGGCGCGTGGAGGAACGGCTACTAATCAATCAGATATTTATGCACTTGGAATTGTGTTGTATGAATTATTAACAGGTGAACTTCCGTTTTCTGGGGAATCCGCCGTTTCTATTGCATTAAAGCATTTGCAGGCAGAAACACCATCAATTAGAGCAATAGATGCTTCCATTCCACAAAGTTTAGAAAATGTGGTGTTAAGGGCTACTGCAAAAAATCCTCTTCATAGATACCCTTCAGTTGAGGCAATGGAAGAGGACCTGCAAACGGTTTTATCTCCAAATCGTATGAATGAAAAGAAATTTGCACCACCTGTAGACGATGAAGAAACAAAAGCAATCCCAATTATTAAAGAGCCGTTACCAATTGGTGAAATAGCAAATACCAAAATTTTAAATCAAGAAACAGGCAAAATCGAAAAAGTCGAGCAAACAAAAAAGAAGAAAGAACCTAAAGGCGAAAAGAAGAAAAAAAGCCGCGGTAAAATTTGGGGAATAATTCTTGCTTCAATTTTAATTGTCATCTTGGCTGCGATTTTACTATTCAACTTGTTAAGTCCAAAGCAGGTTGAAATTCCGGATGTAGCTAGTTTGGAACTTGAAAATGCGATTGAAAAGCTAGAAAGTGCGGGCTTTACTATCGGCGAAACGAAAGAAAAGCATTCCGAGGAAATTGAAGAAGGGCTTGTAATAGAAACAAATCCGAAAGCTGGCTTATCACGGGTAGAAGGTACAGAAATAACGATTTATACGAGCCTGGGTAATGAGACGGTCGAAATGGATGAATATGTAGGAAAGCAGATTGACCAGGTTACATCAATACTGGAAAACAGCGAGTTTGAAGATCTGATTGTGAATAGAGAAAATTCCGATCAACCTGAAGGCACGATCATTGCCCAAGAACCAAAGGCCGGAGAAGAAATTGTACCGGGTGAAACTGTCATTACACTTACTGTTAGTGATGGAAAAAGATATGGAACAGTTGAAGATCTTTCAGGCTATAACAAAGCCTCATTAAAGAGCTATGAACAAAGATCCGGATTTAAGGTTGAAATCAAGGAAGAGAATTCGGATTCTGTTCCTGCCGGTGAAGTGATCGAACAAGATCCTAAAGCAAACAAAAGCTTGGAAATCGGTGGCAAAATCTACGTAGTTGTTTCCTTGGGGCCGAAAGAAAAAGAATCTAAACTATATGTAAAAACTATTAAGATTCCTTATGAGCCAGTCAATCTAGGAGATGAACAACAGGTTCGCATCTTTATTCAAGATAAAACTCATACAATGGTTGAACCTTTTGCTGAATTTACGATTACAGAGGATACTTCTTATAAGATTGAGTTAGAAATAACTGAAGATCAACCTGCAGCTTACCGAGTTGAGCGCGATGCAATGAGGATTGATGAACAAACGATTCCATATAACAGTGTTGAGGAGTGAAACAATGGCTGAAGGCCAAATCCGTAAGGCGTTAAGTGGTTATTATTATGTTTTTTACAATGGGGAATTAGTACAATGTCGTGGTCGCGGTGTTTTCCGAAATCGAGGGGAGTCACCGCTCGTTGGTGATATTGTAGATTTTACCAAAGAAGGAGATTCGGATGGGACCATCATGAAGATCCATCCAAGAACAAATGAGCTTGTACGTCCACCTATCGCGAATATAGATCAAGCACTATTAGTGTTTTCAGTAAAGGAACCAGATTTTAATACAATTTTACTGGACCGTTTTCTAGTTGTTTTAGAATCCTTTAATGTAGAACCCATCATTTGTTTAACAAAAATAGATTTATTGTCAAATGAGGAGAGAGAGGGCCTGCAGAGCTATATTGATGATTATAAGGCGATCGGTTATGAAATCATTGAAACCTATAAAGAGGACTCTTCTCTATTGGAAGTTTTACAGCCGATTTTAAAAGGGCAAACGTCTGTATTAGCAGGACAATCTGGTGTGGGAAAATCGACTTTGTTAAACACTTTACTGCCAGAATTACAATTGGAAACGGGCGTCATTTCTCAAAGTCTGGGCCGTGGAAAGCACACTACACGCCATGTTGAGCTTATAGAGGTTTGTGATGGTCTTTTGGCTGATACACCTGGGTTTAGCTCATTCGATTTTGATACAATCGAAAAGGAAGAGTTAACTGCATGTTTCCCTGAATTTAGCAGATTAAGTGAAGGCTGCAAATTTAGAGGATGCTTACATATAAAAGAGCCAAAATGTGCAGTTAAAGAAGGACTTGAAACAGGAGAAGTGAAGGAATATCGTTACGAGCACTATCAACAGTTCTTACAAGAAATAATTGATCGAAAGCCGAGGTATTAGTGATGATTAAAATTGCACCATCAATATTGTCTGCAGATTTTGCAAAATTAGGACAAGAAGTAAAAGAAGTAGAGGCTGCTGGGGCAGAGCTGATCCATATTGATGTAATGGATGGCCATTTTGTGCCAAATATTACAATGGGGCCTATCGTTGTAGAGGCATTGCGTCCTATTACAAAATTACCTCTGGATGTTCATTTAATGATTGAAAATCCAGATAATTATATCGAACAATTTGCAAAAGCTGGTGCAGACTATATTTCTGTACATGTCGAGGCATGCAGACATTTGCATCGTACCATTCAATTAATTCGATCACTAGATGTGAAAGCGGGAGTGGTATTAAATCCACATACACCGATTGAATCTATTCAACATATATTAGAAGATATTGATTTTGTTCTCTTTATGACGGTTAACCCAGGTTTTGGTGGGCAAAAATTCATTTCATCAGTTGTACCTAAAATCGAAGCTCTTTCAAGAATCATTAAGGAACGCGGGTTAGATATCGAGATCGAAGTGGATGGCGGTATTACAGCTGAAACGATTGGTGATTGCGCAAAAGCAGGTGCAACGCTGTTTGTAGCAGGTTCTGCGATATATAATAAAGAGGATCGTGCCAAGGCCTTACAAGAGATTAAGACTGCTGGTGAGGCTGTACTCCAATAATGACTAGCGTTGTAATCTGTTCAGGTGGGCCTAAGAGAGAACTTTGCTCATTTGATGAATTTAAGGCTGAAAATGCACTCTTTATAGGTGCCGATAAAGGAGCTCTTTACCTAATAGAAGAGGACATCATACCCAATGATATTGTTGGTGACTTTGATTCACTATCTGCAGAAGAATGGCAACGAGTATCAAAAATTGCACTTAACTGTGAAAAGGTGCAGGCTGAAAAAGACGAGACAGATACGGACCTAGCGCTTATAAAGGCAGTAACGTATAATCCATCAGAAATCTATCTAACAGGAGTTACAGGAGGAAGGTTGGATCATTTTGAGGCAGCACTTCGTTCCATGTACCGATTACAAAAAGATTATCCACAAATTCAAATAAAAATAATAAACTCTCATAATGAAATTCGCATACTATTGCCTGGGGAACATACTATAATACGAGATGAAAAGTTTCGATATATTTCATTTTTTGCTTATGAAGATGAAGTAGAAAATGTAACAATAAGAGGTCTAAAATACGAGACTACCAAAGAACGCATTGAAATTGGCACTTCTCGCTTTACTAGTAATGAATTGATTTCTAGCCTTGGGTATATCTCCTTTTCATCAGGCATATGTTTAATGATAAGAAGCAGTGACTAAAAAGGAGGGCCAGCATTTGAGAGTTTATACATTTCAATTGCCGAAATTTGTTAGTAGTCTTACACGCAGTTGCATTAATTTATTTACAGGCGGCGGAAAGAAGAAGGAGAAAAAATAGTTCAAACCTTGTTTTTTCAGTAATTGCTTGCAATTTATGTCCCCACCCTGGTTCTTAAAATGAAAAATTGAATGGACCAGAGTGGGGCAGCTGCAAGTAAACCAAGTTGTGGATTGGCCAGTATGAATATTGGTTACATAAGTGTAGTCACAAGGTGGCCAATTTTTCGATGTTGGTCGTATCGCTATTTTGCAAATTGAAGATTCCAGCGTGTTGTGATGCACTTAATATGATCAGGGAGCCAATCAGTGGGGACTAAGAGCAAACATAAATTGGGACTTTTTTGCCTAATGTTCTTATTCTTTCATCCATGTGTTATGTTTCGCAATTCCCCATTGTTTGGATTACTTTTTAACATCATTTATTTAAAATTAGTGCTCCATATAGGTTTTTTCAGTAAAACAAAAAAGAACTGTCCTCTTAGAAAGTGGGCAGTTCTTTTTTAACGAATAAAAAGTTATCTGCATATGAGCAACTATGGTTAATACATGTTGATTAGCCAAGTTTTTTAATAGTAGAATAGAAAAAAACATCAATTTTTACAATTGTAAAAATCGATGCTTTACAGGTTAAAATACGATTAAACGCGTTCAACTTTACCAGATTTAAGCGCACGAGCAGAAACCCATACACGTTTTGGTTTACCGTTCACTAAAATACGAACTTTTTGTAAGTTTGCACCCCAAGTACGTTTGTTAGCGTTCATTGCGTGTGAACGATTGTTGCCTGAACGAGTTTTTCGACCAGTTACTACACATTGTTTAGGCATGTATATTCCCTCCTTACAGATGAATCTGAAAGATTGTTTTCAGTTCTATATTTCACATACTTTAATAATTTAACATAGACAGGAATCCTATGCAACAGTTTTCACATAACCTTTCAAGAAAAAATCCTTTACAGTATGAAAAAGAGTGTTAAAAATGGAAATACTATATAAAAAGAACTATGATATTAAAAAAGGCTAATTTATATTCCAATTAGTTAGAGCATAACTCTAGCTGTCTAATGGAGGCTAGACTTTATTTGTCAAAGATTTGGAAAATAAGACAATATGTAGACGAATACCTAGGTTTTCTTTTATAATCAATTTTTGTGTAGTACAATAGAATTTAGCGAAAATGAGCCAAGGGGGCAAAGTCATGTCAGTAGAAATTAATAATGATTTCGGCCATATCGATATTTCAAACGATGTAATTGCACAAATTGCTGGTGGAGCTGCAATCGAATGCTACGGTATCGTTGGAATGGCGTCAAAACATCAAATTCGTGATGGATTAACAGATATTTTACGAAAAGAAAACTTTGCAAAAGGTGTAATTATTCGTCAAGAAGGACAAGACCTTCATATTGATATGTATATTATCGTTAGTTATGGAACGAAGATTTCAGAAGTGGCTTACCAAGTTCAGTCAAAAGTAAAATACACAGTAAACAAAACATTAGGTATGAGCGTTAAATCAGTTAACATTTATGTTCAAGGCGTTCGTGTTATGAATGTGTAAGAGGAGGATTTAAATCGGATGAAGTCATTAGACGGAATCAAATTTGCAGAAATGGTGCAAATGGGTGCCCATAATTTATCTCAAAATGCAAATTATGTTGACTCTCTAAACGTATTCCCGGTTCCAGATGGAGACACAGGTACAAATATGAACCTATCAATGACATCTGGTGCAAAAGAAACAGAAAGTAATGTTGGGAAGCATATTGGGAAAACAGCACAAAGCTTATCAAAAGGATTATTAATGGGTGCACGAGGCAATTCGGGAGTAATCTTATCTCAATTATTCCGCGGTTTCGGAAAAGCCATTGAAAAAGACAGTGAAATTGATGCAATTCAGTTTGCTAATGCTTTTCAAGCAGGAGTGGATACTGCCTATAAAGCAGTAATGAAACCTGTTGAAGGAACAATTCTTACAGTAGCTCGTGAAGCAGCAGCTAAAGCGGTTGAAGTCGCACAAGATGAAGACAGTATTATAGCTGTAATGGAAGCAGTGGTGAGCGAAGGTAAGAACTCGCTAGACCGTACACCAGATCTATTACCTGTACTAAAAGAGGTTGGCGTTGTCGATAGTGGCGGCCAAGGACTGCTATTTGTTTACGAAGGATTCCTTGCTTCTTTAAAAGGTGAAGCGCTTCCAGCAAAAAATGACGCTTCATTGGATGATTTAATAAGTGCTGAGCATCATCGTGCACAGGATTTCATGAGCACAGAAGATATTGAATTTGGCTATTGTACAGAAATTATGGTTCGTCTTGAACAAGAAAAAGAACCTTTCGATGAAGCAAAATTCCGTGAAGAACTAAATGTAATGGGTGACTCCTTACTTGTTGTTTCCGATGATGAAATTGCAAAAGTACATATACACTCTGAAACGCCAGGTGCGGTACTTGCAGCAGGTCAGAAATACGGCAGCTTAATAAAAATCAAAGTTGATAATATGCGTGAACAGCATTCTGCAATTGTGAACGAACAACCTAATCTAGCCAGTGTGCCAAAGAAACAAGAAAAGCATCCTTATGCGGTAGTTACTATTGCCATGGGTGAAGGAATTGCGGAATTACTACGCAGCATTGGTGCTTCGTATGTTATTGAAGGTGGTCAAACAATGAACCCTTCTACCGAGGATATTGTAAAGGCTGTAAGAGAGGTTAACGCTGAACGCGTTATTATCTTACCGAACAATAAAAATATCATAATGGCTGCAGAACAAGCAGTTGAACTATTGGATATCGAAGCTGCAGTAGTGCCAACAAAAACAATTCCACAGGGGATGGCAGCAATCCTGGCATTTAACCCTGAAGCTTCAGTAGCTGACAATAAAGACGGCATGACAAATGCTTTCGCGCACGTTCAAACGGGTCAAGTGACTTTTGCCGTTCGTGACACGACAATTGATGGTGTAGAAATCCGTAAAGACGACTACATGGCATTAGCTGAAGGTAAAATCATTTTATCCACGCCGAAAATGTTAGATGCAGCCCAGAAAGTTGTGACTCAATTAGTGGATGAGGATTCAGAAATCATTACCATCATCTATGGCGAAGATGCAACAGAAGCCGAGGCAAATGAACTGGCAAGCTTCATCGAACAAAACTATCCGGATGCAGAAGTTGAAATTGTTGAAGGAAAACAATCATTATATCCATTCATTTTATCGATTGAATAATAGGCGATAAAAAGGGAATACCATTCTTTGCTAAATAAAAAGCTAACCAAAAAGGTTGTGAGCAGTACGACTTTTTGTGGTTGGCTTTTTGATTTTTCTCCAATCACAGCTCTTTTTCTAATGAAAATTCGATTTTCTGAAAAAAGAAGTATTCAAAAAAATATATATTTTGTGTGTCGATGAGTCTTCATGATAAACTAGGCTTAAAATAATAGATTTTATTTCTAATAACAAATCATTTTGGAGTTTAATATAATTGAGGGTAAGGAGGAGAGTAGGTTGAAATTTACTTCAGTATTTGACATCATCGGTCCAGTTATGATTGGACCTTCGTCTTCTCACACAGCGGGGGCTGCACGTATCGGACGAGTTGCGAGAGATTTATTTGGCCGAAAACCTAAATGGGCGAAAATTCACCTTTATGGTTCTTTTGCAGAGACATTCAAAGGACATGGAACGGATGTAGCAGTAGTTGGTGGATTACTAGATTTTGATACATTTGATGAACGCATTAAAACTGCGTTTGAGCATGCAAAAAATGAAGGATTAGCATTTGATATCATTCCAGAAACAGCAAATAAAGAACATCCAAATACTGCACGAATCGTAATGGGTGATGAAACAGGTGAAATGTCGGTGGAAGGGATTTCTATCGGTGGCGGTAAAATCGAGATTAGTGAAGTGAACGGCTTCAAGCTACGTTTAACTGGTGGTATGCCGGCGATTTTAGTCGTACATGATGATCGAGCGGGCTGTATTGCAAATGTGGCAAATTGTTTAGCAATGCATCATGTTAATATTGGCCATATGGAAGTCTCAAGAATCGAACGAGGCCAAACAGCATTAATGGTTATTGAAGTCGATCAAAACATTGATAATCGTATAATACAACAGATTTCATTGATTCCTAATATTACAAAAGTATCGAAAATTAATAACTAAGGAGTGAGCTTTGTGGACGTATTATTTCATAATGTAAGAGAATTAGTTGAACTTGCTGAAAAAGAAAATAAGCTCATTTCTGACATCATGATTGAACAAGAAATGAATATGAGTGGTCGCTCTCGAGAAGAAATTTTCACGCAAATGGACAGAAATTTAGTTGTCATGGAGCAAGCGGTTGAACGTGGATTAAATGGTGTGCAATCTGTTTCAGGGTTAACAGGAGGCGATGCTGTTTTACTTCAAAACTATATAGCATCAGGTAAAAGTCTTTCTGGCGATTTATTATTAGATGCTGTTAGTAAAGCGGTAGCAACAAATGAAGTGAATGCAGCAATGGGGACAATCTGTGCAACTCCAACTGCTGGATCAGCTGGAGTAGTGCCTGGAACACTGTTTGCAGTGAAAAATAAATTAAATCCAACACGTGAGCAAATGATTCGTTTCTTATTTACATCAGGCGCATTTGGCTTTGTAGTCGCAAATAATGCCTTTATCTCTGGAGCAGCAGGCGGCTGCCAAGCAGAAGTTGGTTCGGCGGCTGGTATGGCTGCTGCAGCAATTGTAGAGATGGCTGGTGGTACACCTGCTCAATGTTCGGAAGCGTTTGCAATTACATTGAAAAATATGCTTGGCCTTGTTTGTGATCCAGTTGCAGGTCTTGTAGAAGTTCCATGTGTGAAACGAAATGCAATGGGGGCAGCCAATGCAATGGTGGCTGCAGATATGGCGCTTGCTGGAATTACTAGTCGAATTCCTTGTGATGAAGTAATTGGTGCAATGTTTAGAATTGGTCAAACAATGCATCCGAGCTTAAAAGAGACAGCTCGTGGAGGACTTGCTGCAACACCAACTGGTAAGGCACTTGCTGCTAAAATTTTCGGAAGTGCAGTAGAAGTTGACTAATGTATTAGAACCAATTACAGCATTAAAAGGGATTGGAAAAGAAACGGCAGAGCACCTAAGTGAGATGGGTATCCACACTATCGAAGATCTAATTTGGACGTTCCCCTATCGTCATGAAGATTTTCGTCTAAAGGATTTAGCGGAGACACCGCACAATGAAAAAGTAACGATAGAAGCAAGAGTTGAAAGCGTTCCTTCTGTACTTTATCTAGGGAAAAACAAATCTAGAATCCAAGTTACAGTTTTAGCGGGAAGACATCTCGTAAAGGTAGTATTTTTTAATCAAAATTATTTAAGAACGAAACTGACGCCAGGTGAAATTGTAACGGTCTCGGGAAAATGGGACCGTGGTCGGCAAGTTATTAATGGTTCATCGATTAAATTCGGTCCCAAAACAGATAATACTGATTTTGAACCTGTGTATAGCCTAAAAGGCACAATTCACCAAAACAGGTTTCGCAAATATATGCGCCAGGCCTTAGATATACTTCAGGGTGAAATGACTGAAACACTTCCAAGTCATTTGATTGAGCAATATCAATTGCCAGCCATAGCAGATGCCTTGGAAGGTGTTCATTTTCCTAAAGATGCTGATCACGCTAAACAAGCAAGACGACGTTTTGTCTATGAAGAATTATTACAATTCCAATTACGGATTCAATCTTTAAGAAAAGTTCGAAAAGAAAATGAACAAGGAATTGCGATTCAATATGATGTGAAAAAGGTTCGCGAATTCATAAAGCAGATTTCTTTTGAACTGACAAATGCTCAAAAACGAGTTGTGAATGAAATCAGCAAGGATTTAAAAGAGCCACATCGCATGAATCGACTTTTACAAGGGGATGTAGGGTCGGGGAAAACAATTGTGGCTGCAATAGGGTTATATTCTGCAGTAACAGCAGGCTATCAGGGGGCATTAATGGCACCAACTGAAATCCTGGCAGAACAGCATGCCGAATCCTTAAGAGGCTGGTTTGATCCAATCGGTGTAAAAGTACACTTGCTTTCTGGTTCCACTAAAGCAAAAGAAAAGAAAATACTCTTAGAGCAACTGCTTAATGGGGAAATCGATATTTTAATTGGGACCCATGCTTTGATTCAACCAGATGTACAATTTAAAAATCTCGGTTTCGTTATTACGGATGAGCAGCATCGCTTTGGGGTTGAGCAACGCCGAATTTTACGGGATAAGGGAATGAACCCGGATGTGCTATTTATGACAGCAACGCCGATTCCTAGAACACTGGCTATAACTGCTTTTGGTGAAATGGATGTTTCCATTATTGATGAGTTGCCTGCAGGACGTAAGCAGATTGAAACGCATTGGTTGAAGAAAGAACAGTTAAATTCGAGTATATCAAAAATGGAATCTGAATTGCGAAATGGTAGGCAAGCCTATGTGATTTGTCCGCTAATTGAGGAATCAGATAAATTGGATGTTCAAAATGCTGTTGAAGTTTACGAACAGCTTGCTACCATTTTTAATGGACGATATAAAGTTGGGTTAATGCATGGTAGACTCCATTCTGATGAAAAAGATGCTGTTATGCGCGAGTTTTCTGATGGGGAAATTGATGTCTTAGTTTCGACAACCGTTGTAGAAGTTGGTGTTAATGTTCCAAACGCCACATTTATGATGATTTACGATGCTGATCGCTTTGGGCTGGCTCAGCTTCATCAATTACGTGGTCGTGTAGGTCGTGGTGAACATCAATCCTATTGTGTACTTTTGGCCGATCCAAAGTCCGAAGAAGGTAAAGAACGTATGATGTCTATGACACAGACAAATGATGGCTTCAAGCTTGCAGAAAAAGATTTAGAACTACGTGGGCCTGGAGATTTCTTTGGGAAAAAGCAAAGTGGGTTACCTGATTTTAAAATGGCAGATTTAGTGCATGATTATCGAACGTTGGAAGTAGCGAGACAGGACGCTGCCAAACTCATTTATGATGACCAATTCTGGCAGTCGGAGGAATATCGCTATTTACGGGAGATGCTAGAAGAGTCCGGCATTTTAAATGGAGAACGAATCGATTAATCGCTGAATCAGCTTAATAAAACGATTTTCGCTAAAATGGCGGAAATCGTTTTATTTTTGTCGAAAAATATAATTGGCGGAAATTTGAATAGAACTGGCGTATATATTCTCAAAAATGTCGCTATCCTCATTCTCTTCAAGACCAACTCGCTCATAAATAGAAAATCTCTTTGTTATTTGCTCTTGCGTTCTATTTTATAGAAATGTATACTGGTATTAGTACCAAGTGCTAAAAAAGTTAAAAGTAGGTGACGAGTGTTTTGAAGCGTACAAAAAAAGAACGACAAAGACTACTAACTGAAACAATTGAAGATAACCCATTCGTCACTGATGAACAATTAGCATTACAGTTTGGAGTCAGCGTTCAAACCATTCGTTTAGATCGGATGGAACTTTCAATCCCAGAATTGCGTGAACGTATTAAAGGCGTTGCCGCACAAAATTATGAGAATGAAGTAAAGTCTTTACCACTTGATGAAGTAATTGGTGAAATAATAGATATTGAATTAGACCAACGAGCACTCTCCATTTTTGATGTAAAAGAAGAGCATGTGTTTCAACGTAATGGGATTGCAAGGGGACACCATTTATTTGCCCAAGCAAACTCTCTGGCAGTCGCTGTTATTAATGATGAATTAGCACTTACTGTTAAATCAAATGTGGTCTTTGTTAAACCTGTAAAAGCAGGTGATCGTGTGATAACAAAGGCGATTGTTCGTGGTGTGAATAGTGAAAAAAATCGTACATATATAGAAGTTGTATCAACTGTAAATAATGAAACAGTGTTTAAAGGTGAATTTGAAATGTACCGTACGAAAGGTTCAGGTGACTATAATGAAATTGGCAATTGATGGAATGGGTGGCGATAATGCACCAAAGGCAATCGTTGAAGGTGTATTGCTTGCATTAGAAGAATTTCCAAACATTGAAATACAGCTGTATGGTAAACAGCAGGAATTACAGCCTTTTCTAAAAGAGCATGCCCGTCTAGAAGTGATACATTGCGAAGAAGTTGTTGAAGCAGAAGATGATCCGGCTCGTGCAGTACGTCGCAAAAAAGATTCATCGATGACGAAAATACTTGAAGCAGTGACTGATAACCGTGCAGATGCATGTTTATCAGCTGGTAATACAGGTGCTTTAATGGCAGGCGGCCTATTTAAAGTAGGTCGGATTGAAGGTGTGACGCGTCCAGCATTGGCTACAACTTTACCAACGATTGATGGACAAGGTTTTTTAATGCTTGATCTAGGTGCCAATGCCGATGCCAAACCAGAGAACCTTCTACAGTACGCCATAATGGGCTATATTTATGCAAAAAAAGTAAGAGGCATCGACAATCCTCGAGTAGGATTATTGAATATCGGTACAGAAGATAAAAAAGGGAACGATTTAACAAAGCAAGCGTTTACTTTGTTGAAAGAATCGAATATCAATTTTATTGGCAATGTCGAGGCGCGTGACCTATTAGACAATGTCGCTGATGTTGTTGTAACAGACGGTTTTACTGGAAATATGGTCCTAAAATCAATCGAAGGTACAGCAGGCGCAATGATGTCCATGCTAAAAGAAGCATTTATGGCATCCGCTAAAACCAAAATTGGTGCAGTACTTATGAAAACTGAATTAAAGAAACTAAAAGGTAAATTAGATTATTCGGAGCATGGGGGTGCGGCACTTTTCGGCCTCAAAGCACCAGTTATTAAAGCACATGGCTCATCTAATGCAAGAGCAATTTATAGTGCAATTCGCCAAGCATCCATTATGGTCGAGCATAATGTAACAGATGTGATTACAGAAACAATTGCACAAACTGAACAACAATAAATCCGTTTTATATAAGGGGATAAAGGGATACGTTTTAGAAAAGGGGATTGGATATGACAAAAATAGCTTTTATTTTTCCGGGTCAAGGCTCTCAGCAAGTAGGAATGGGGCAAGAATTCGTTCAAAATAACGAAGAAAGTAAAGCCTTTTATGAAAAGTGCGATGAGGTTCTGCAATTTTCTTTATCGGACTTAATGTTAAATGGTCCTGCTGAGGAATTGACACTTACTTACAATGCACAGCCTGCATTATTAACAACTGGGGTAATGGTAGCTCAAAAGCTAATAAATGCCGGAGTCAAACCAGATTATACGGCAGGTCATTCATTAGGTGAATACAGTGCGTTTGTTACTTCAGGTGCACTTTCCTTTGAAGATGCAGTCTTAACTGTTCATAAACGCGGTTTATTCATGAATGAGGCTGTTCCAGCTGGAGAAGGAGCTATGGCAGCAATTCTTGGTCTGGATGCAGAAAGCCTGAAAGAGGTTTGTGATAAAATCACTGCAGAAGGAAATGTAGTTCAACTGGCGAATTTAAACTGCCCAGGGCAAATTGTAATCTCGGGTACTAAAGCGGGAGTTGAAAAAGCTTCTGTAGCAGCTAAAGAAGCTGGAGCAAAACGTGCTATTCCTTTAGTAGTGAGTGGACCTTTCCATTCTGAACTAATGCGTGAGGCTGCAGAGAAATTACAAGAAGTGATTGATGTGATTGAAATTAAAGCACCTCATACTCCAATTATTAGTAATGTAGGGGCAGATTTATTAGAGGATTCGGCAGCTATTAAAAGTGAAATGATCGAACAAGTATATAGTCCAGTATTATGGGAAGACGATGTTAGAAAATTATTAGATCTAGGTGTAACAACCTTTATAGAATGTGGACCTGGAAAAGTACTTTCAGGGCTAGTGAAAAAAGTGGATCGTTCTGTCAAAACATACTGTGTTTATGATGAAGCATCCTTACAAGAAGTTATTGAAGCGATTGGAGTGAACCAGGTTGGGTAAATTAGATGGGAAAACAGCCGTCGTAACGGGCGCATCTCGTGGAATTGGACGAGCTATCGCACTACAGCTTGCTGTAGAAGGAGCCAATGTGGTCGTGAATTTCAGTGGCAGCGAACAAAAAGCGATTGAAGTAGTGAAAGAGATTCAAAATCTTGGTTCAAATGCCATTGCTGTTCAAGCCAATATTTCAGATAGTGAATCAGTTCAAGAGTTAATGAATGCTGCAATGGAACAGTTTGGTTCTATCGACATACTAGTCAATAATGCGGGTATTACACGTGATAATCTTCTAATGCGTATGAAGGAAGATGAATGGGATGATGTGATTAATACCAATTTAAAAGGTGTGTTTTTATGCACGAAAGCTGTTACACGTCAAATGATGAAGCAACGTGCAGGACGTATTATTAACATCTCTTCAATTGTTGGGGTAATGGGTAATGCTGGCCAGGCAAATTATGTTGCAGCTAAAGCTGGAGTAATTGGCCTAACTAAAACCACTGCAAGAGAGCTAGCTTCGCGTAATATTTTAGTCAATGCGATTGCGCCAGGCTTCATAACGACTGAAATGACTGATACTTTACCAGAAGATGTGAAAAGCTCAATGCTATCTCAAATCCCATTAGCTAAACTGGGTAATCCTGAGGATATCGCTAAAGCTGTAGTATTCTTAGCTTCAGACGATGCAAGCTATATGACAGGTCAAACCCTGCATATTGACGGCGGAATGTATATGTAATTTTGATGGAAATTGACATTGAATCTATTATTAATCTATGTTTGTAATTATGATTTGAATATTTTTTTGCTCTAAGTTTTTGCCAAATATAGTTTTCTATAATATTATTTGAGGGGAGGTGAACGATTTGGCTACAGTATTAGAACGTGTTACAAAAGTTGTCGTTGACCGTTTAGGTGTTGACGAAAGCGAAGTAAAAGTAGAAGCTTCTTTCCGTGAGGATTTAGGAGCAGACTCATTAGACGTTGTTGAATTAGTAATGGAACTTGAAGATGAGTTTGATATGGAAATTTCAGATGAAGATGCTGAAAAAATTGCAACTGTTGGCGACGCTATCAGTTACATTGAAACTAAAGTAAGCTAATTAACTTCATTTTCACAGCCTATGAGTGTCGCGACCTGCACAAAAAAGGCTAATTGACCTGCAAACTGCAGGTCAATGCTATAATAATCTAGGCGCACATGCGCAACAGCGCATGAGATATAGAGGCACGGTTTTAGCATTCTTACGAAAAGCGAAAACTTTGTGCCTCTTTTTATATTAGTTTGGCGTATAATTAAAGAAAAGTTGAATTTCTAACGGTTTACAAGGTAAACTATACGTTAGAATCTATTAGGAAGGCCGATTGTTCATGACAATAAGAAAAAAAGGTAATAATCAAAAAATTGGTGTATTGCCTGAAAAAGTAAGACATCAATTTGAATACTTGCAAGAGGAGCTAAATATTTATTTTCGAAATAAAAGTTTACTTTACCAAGCTTTTACGCATTCATCTTATGTGAATGAGCATCGTCGAAAATTATTTACCGACAATGAAAGACTAGAGTTTTTGGGAGACGCTGTATTAGAACTTTCTGTATCTAAATACCTTTTTGAAAGATATCCACATATGAGTGAAGGAGAACTAACAAAGCTTCGTGCTTCTATCGTTTGTGAACCGTCATTGGTTATTTTTGCTAACGAATTAAATTTTGGTAAATATGTGCTATTAGGAAAAGGTGAGGAGCTTACAGGTGGTCGGGAACGTCCTGCACTTTTAGCCGATGTTTTTGAATCATTTATAGGTGCACTTTATTTAGATCAAGGTCTAGAAAATGTTGTTGAATTTTTAGAACGAATTGTATTCCCAAAAGTAGAAGTCGGTGCTTTTTCGCATGTGATGGATTTCAAAAGTCAACTGCAAGAAATGGTTCAACAATCAAACAATGGCACATTGCATTATGAAATTGTCGATGAAAAAGGACCAGCACACAATCGTACATTCGTATCCCGTGTTTTATTAAATGACAAGGAATTAGGAATAGGACGAGGAAAATCAAAGAAAGAGGCTGAGCAACAAGCTGCGCAAAATGCGATGGTGACATTGAATCAGTCTAGCATTAAGGAGGAATAATATGTTCCTTAAACGACTTGAAGTAATAGGCTTTAAATCGTTTGCTGATCGTATTGGTATTGATTTCGTTCCTGGTGTAACGGCAGTAGTTGGCCCAAATGGTAGTGGGAAGAGTAATGTAACGGATTCGATACGATGGGTTTTAGGGGAACAATCTGCGAAATCACTACGTGGATCTAAGATGGAAGATGTAATTTTTGCTGGTAGTGAATCAAGAAAACCGCTTAATTTTGCCGAAGTAACACTTGTTCTAGACAATCAGGATGAACAAGTCCCGATACCTTTTACTGAAATTAGTGTAACGAGACGTGTGTATCGTTCAGGTGATAGCGAATATTTGCTAAATAACCAGCAATGTCGCCTGAAGGATATTACGGACTTGTTTATGGATTCGGGGTTAGGAAAAGAAGCATTCTCAATAATTTCACAAGGACGCGTAGACGAAATTTTAAATAGTCGACCAGATGATCGAAGAACGATTTTTGAAGAAGCAGCCGGTGTCTTGAAGTATAAGAATCGCAAGAAAAAAGCGGAGCATAAATTGGTTGAAACAGATGAGAATCTACATAGGGTCTTAGATATTTTACATGAATTGGATAGTCGCTTAGAGCCATTGCAAATCCAGGCTTCAAGTGCAAAAGATTATGTGCGTATGACAGAGGAATTAAAGGAATCTGACATTGCTCTAACTGTTAACGATCTTTTAGTCCATGCAAATGATCTACAACAAATCAATGCAGACTATCAGCAGTTAAAATCAACAGAGCAACAGCATGCAGCAGAAATTTCAAAGGATGAAGCAAAGCTGGATACCATTCGTGTGAAATTAAAAGAAATTGATGATGTGCTAGATACTGCTCAGGAACAACTAGTTGAAGCAAGCTCCGAGGTTGAACGTTGGGAAGGTCGTAAAGCGCTGATGAAAGAGAAGCGCTCCAACGCAGAAAAGCAATTATATCAATTACAGCAATCACTACGCGTTGCACAAGAGCAAGAAGAATCCCTCACAGCAAGTGAAGAAGAGAAAAAGGCACAGTTTGCCAGCAAGCAAAAAGAAGTTCAAAAGCTAAAGCTTGAAATAAAGCAGCTAGAATTAACCTTAAATTCTTCTGCATCTGAAATTGAAAAAGAAATTGATCAATCAAAAGATTTATATATCGATTTGTTAAATGAAGAAGCGACAGTAAAAAACGAATTAAAACATATCGAGCAACAATTGACTCAACAGCTAGAAACAGCTGAACGTATGAATGACCGTTCAACAGAAATGGTAAAAAAACTTGAGGAAATCACTTCAGTTAAATTGGGACTGGAATCTGCTCTTAAACATGTTGAATCTCAGCTTAAAGAAAAACTAGATCACCATGAAATTGTTCAATTGAAGTTAAATAAAACTGTATCTTCCTTTGACGAGAAACAGAAAATGCTGTATCAGGCTTATCAACATCAGCAACAATTAAAGGCCCGTAAAGAAACATTGGCGGAGCTTGAGGCTGATTTTTCTGGTTTCTTCCAAGGGGTAAAAGAAATTCTTTTAGCCCGCGAACGAGGAGAACTTTTTGGAATTGAAGGTGCCGTAGCAGAGTTAATTCATGTGGAAGGGAAGTACTCGAAAGCTATTGAAACTGCTTTAGGTGCAGCTTCCCAACATATTGTAACCAATACAGAACAAGATGCTCAAAAAGCAATTGGCTGGCTTAAAGCAAAACGAGCAGGACGAGCAACGTTTTTACCTAAAACAGTTATGAAGTCCCGTAAGCTTACAACCGCTCAATTTGGTCCTGCAGTTGACCATCCCGCATTTATAAGTCTAGCTGTTGATTTAGTTGAATTTGATGAATCAAATCGTACAATCGCAGAAAATCTTCTGGGAAATGTACTTGTAGCATCAAATCTAGAAGGTGCAAGTCAAATTGCCCGAAGCTGTGGTTTTAGGTATCGCGTTGTCACTGTAGATGGTGATATTGTAAATGCTGGTGGTTCTTTAACTGGTGGTGCATCCAAGCAGCAATCTTCTTTATTCACTCGAAAAGCTGAGCTTGATCAATTAACAAGTAATCTTGAAAAAATGGAGAAATCCATTGCTCAAGCTGAAAAGGCAGTAGCTTCGGAGAAAGAAGAAGTGGCTATTTTACGTGATCAGCTTGAAGCCTTAAAGCTTGAAGGGGAAGGGGTACGTAAGGAAGAAATGTCTTTACGTGCACAGTTATTTGAAATTGGAATGGAAGAGAAAAACTTAAAAGCGACGGTCAATGTTACATCGAGCGAGCAAAATTCCATGACATCAAGAAAAACAACACTGCTTCAGCAAAAGGAAGAGGCTACGAAACGGTTAGAGCAGTTAAAACATGAGCTTGAAGAAATAAACCAAAAAGTAGCGCATTTAAGTGAATTAAAAACGAAAAGTGAAAGTGAGAAGGATTCTTTAAGAGAGTCCTCTGCTCAAAAACGATCAGAGCTGGCGGTAGTTCAGGAGCAGCTTAGTCAGCTGCAAATTGCCACAGCTGAGCTTGCTTTACAGCGTTCAAAAGCCGTGCAGCAAGTTACTTCACTTACACAAGAAATCAAATGGCTTCAAAATGAGGATAGTAATGGTCCTACAGATGAAGAAATTGAAATTACGGTTCTGGAATGGACCGAGAAAAAAGAAGCTTTAACGTCAAACATACAAACAAACCGTAATTTGCGTTACGAGCATCAACAAGTATTAGCGCAGTTAGAAGAACAGCTAAAAGAATTGCAACGAATTCATAAGGGCTTCTTAGAAAGCTTAAGAACTGTTGAAGTGAAGGCAAGTAAAATTGAATTTGAAATAAACCGCCTACACACACTTCTTGAGGAGCAATATGAACTTGGTTTTGAAGAGGCTCGTGAACAAGCCATTGAAATCGAGGACGTTGAACAGATTCGCCGTAAAGTGAAGCTGTTAAAACAATCAATCGAAGAGCTTGGACCAGTCAATCTTACGGCAATTGAAGAGTATGATAGAGTATTAGAGCGTCATACCTTCTTAACGGAGCAACGCAATGATTTATTAGAGGCTCAAGAGACTTTACATGAAGCAATTCGTGAAATGGATGAAGAAATGTCTCTTCGTTTCAGAGAATCCTTCACAATGATTCAAGCACAGTTCAGACATGTTTTCCGAGAGTTATTTGGTGGTGGACAAGCTGATTTAGTACTGCTTGATCCGGAAAGACTGCTGGATACGGGAATTGAAATTGTTGCACAACCACCAGGTAAAAAGCTTCAAAATTTAAGTTTATTATCAGGTGGAGAAAGAGCTTTAACGGCGATTGCGTTATTATTTGCCATTTTAAACACGCGTCCGGTTCCGTTTGTAATTCTAGATGAAGTTGAAGCGGCATTGGATGAAGCAAATGTACAGCGCTATAGTGATTATTTAAAGAAATTAAGTAGTGAAACTCAATTTATTGTCATTACACACCGTAAAGGTACTATGGAAGGTGCAGACGTACTCTACGGTATTACAATGCAAGAATCTGGAGTATCGAAACTTGTATCAGTAAAACTGGAAGAAGAAGCAGCACTTGTCAGATAGAAAATTATCTGGATAAGTGTGATGATGGCTTATCGATCAAAGATTTGTAGATAAGCCCCATTTTCTAATAGACATAAGGAGCGAAAGTTAATGAGCTTTTTTAAACGACTAAAAGAAAAGTTAACTGGCAGTACTGAAGAAGAAAAAGTTCAACAAGAACAAGCTGAACATCTTGAGGCCGAGCCAGAACAAGATGCAGTTAACGCTTTAGAAGCAGTCACAGAAGAACCCACTGTCATTACCAATGAAGTGATTGAACAGGTGATCGAAGAAATTGAGGAAGCTGTAGAGGAACCCGTAGAAGAATTGGCGCCAGTGGAAGAAAATCTACCTGCTGCTGTTGAAGAGGTAGAGGAAAAAAAGCCATCTGCATGGTCGATTACACAAAAATTTAAAAACGGTCTAGCGAAAACACGCGATTCTTTCACATCAAAAGTGAATGATTTGGTAGCACGTTACCGTAAAGTAGATGAAGACTTCTTTGAAGAATTGGAAGAAGTTTTACTTCAAGCAGACGTTGGGTTTGAAACAGTAATGGAGCTAATGGATAAATTACGCTTCGAAGTGCAACGTAAAAACATCAAGGATACAGAAGGAATTCAAGCAATAATTTCTGAAAAACTTGTTGAAATCTACGAAGCAGGCGAAGAGAATACTACTGAGTTAAATATGCAGCCTAATGGGGAACTAACGGTAATCTTATTTGTTGGGGTAAATGGTGTTGGGAAAACAACAACGATTGGGAAACTGGCACACCGTTTATCCAAAGAAGGAAAATCTGTTCTACTAGCAGCAGGTGATACATTCCGTGCAGGTGCCATTGATCAATTGCAGGTTTGGGGAGACCGTGTTGGTTGTGAAGTAGTTAAACAATCAGAAGGTTCAGACCCGGCTGCTGTAATTTATGATGCAATCGCGGCTGCTAAAAAACGTGGAGCGGACGTATTAATCTGTGATACAGCTGGTCGACTACAAAACAAGGTAAACTTAATGAAAGAGCTTGAAAAAGTGCACCGCGTAATTGCTCGTGAAATTCCAGATGCACCTCATGAAGTTTTACTGGCACTTGATGCAACTACTGGTCAAAATGCTCTAATCCAAGCTCAAACATTTAAAGAAGCGACGAATGTAACGGGTATTGTGTTAACGAAGCTGGATGGCACTGCTAAAGGTGGTATTGTATTAGCAATTCGCAACAAACTTCACATCCCAGTAAAATTTGTTGGACTTGGCGAAAAAATGGATGACCTTCAACCATTCGACGCAGAACGTTACGTATACGGACTGTTCGCAGAAGGCTTAGAAAAAGAGCTAGAAAAAATTGAAGACTAGATGATTAAGACTATTTCAGTATTCGCGATGTAGATTGCGATACTGGAATAGTTTTTTATTATTTGATGAGCTAAAATCATGCCGTTGAGATGAGAGAAAAGCTACTGAAAGGAACTGCTTTGAATAGTTGAGTGACACATTAATCGATAGTAACTAATTCCAACCGTGTATAAGACAAACCAGTGAAGGAAAAGTCGCGAAATGTCCAATAGTGGCCTTCTATATGACAAATCAGAGAGGAAGACCACCGAAGTGTCCAATAGAGTCTAGCTATAGTACAAATCAGTAAAGGAAAAGCCTTGAAATTGTCTAATAGAACCTGTCTATAGCACTAATCTTTGAAACAGTCCGTCTGAAGTGCCTCAAAGAGCAGAATTATGAAGAAATAAGTGTACGAGATGCAACTCGGAAGCGAGATGAACAATCTACAATTCAAATATAAGACTCCAACTCCCGACTCCCATACACTCTAAAACTCATCCTACTTAACTAACAGAATGTTTAGTATAATTTAATTGTATACAAGTGGGTTGTTTTAGAAAGAAGGGAAAAGAATGGATTGTCCGAAACTATGGACCAAAAATTTTCTGATGATATGTGGGATTAATTTTTTCACGCATCTGGTGTTTTATAGTTTACTTGCAACAGTAACGCAGTATGTTATTGGCCACTTTGGGAGAAGTCAAAGTGATGCTGGGTTGGCTGTTGGGATATACGTGATTATGGCGCTTGTAGCGAGGCTCTTTGCAGGGAAAATAGTGGATGTGATGGGGCGAAAGAAGATTCTCATAATCGCTGCTGTTATTTTTTTCTTGGCCGTTATTGCCTACCAGTTTGCAACAACTTTTAATTTATTTATGGTGGTTCGAGGAATACACGGCTTTACTTTTGGTTTATTAATGACCGCTACCAACGCGATAATGGCAGATGTTGTTCCTGATGAACGCAGGGGAGAAGGAACAGGATATTATGCAACAGCAATGAATCTGGCCATGGCAACAGGGCCGTTTATTGGATTATTTATGTTGAGAGTAACAACGTTTGACATGTTTGTATGGATTTTAGTTTTTGCTGCCTTTTGTAATTTGCTTGGAATCTTCTTGAAGGTCCCACCTACTAACTCCCCGCATGTTAATCAAAAAGTAAAGCTGAGATTTTCAATTAGCGATATGTTTGAGAAAAGAGCTTTGCCAATAGCTATTTGCATGTTCACCTTAGCATTGGGTTACTCAAGCCTTTTATCATTCTTAGCGTCTTATACCGAAGAAATTGGCTACGGAGAAATAGCAACCTACTTCTTTGTTGTTTATGCTGTTGCGTTAGTTCTCACTCGACCTGTTACAGGACGGTTATTTGATCTCCTAGGAGAAAATAAATTAACTTATCCGATGCTGGTTTTATTAGTGATTGGTTACTTTGTATTAAGTCAGGCAAGCACGGGGTGGATGATATTATTAGCTAGTGCGTTAATAGGAATTGGTTATGGTACTGTGCAATCCAATTATTTAGCTATTGCCATTAAAGAAGCCGCGAAAAATAGAAAGGCAACTGCCACTTCTACATTTTTCATTCTCATGGATTTAGCCATAGGAGTCGGTCCATATTTATATGGTGTATTATTAGGATATATGAGCTATCAATCAATGTATACTTGGACAGTTGTGTGGTTTATTGCTGCTATCGGAATTTATTATTTCTTGCACGGCAAAAAAGCTAGAACTAGACAAGCAAATCACTAAAAATCCTTTGTATTTCATCACTACTTAACTTATTCTAGCAACTGAATTATGGACAAGGAAATTTCCTTGACACACCTTTTGAAAACATATATGATACAGTAGACAAAATATGATTGGAGAGATATTTAATGCTACTTGAAAAAACAACACGCATGAACTTTCTCTTCGACTTTTATCAAGCATTATTAACTGATAAACAAAGAAGTTATATGGAACTTTACTACTTAGATGATCATTCTCTGGGAGAGATTGCAGAAAGCTATAAAGTTTCACGCCAAGCTGTATATGACAACATTCGTCGTACAGAGGCGATGCTTGAAGAATATGAAGATAAATTACGTTTATTTGAAAAATTTGGCGAGCGCCAAGAGGTTCTTGAACAGTTGACTGAGGCAATCAAGGATGAAGCTTCAACAATGGAAGATCGCCTTGCATTGGTGAATCGATTAAGAGAAACGGATTAGGAGGCTAAACATGGCATTTGAAGGGTTAGCAGAACGACTCCAAGGAACAATCCAAAAGATAAAAGGTAAAGGGTTAGTTACCGAACAAGACGTTAAAGCGATGATGCGAGAAGTTCGTCTTGCATTAATCGAAGCAGACGTTAACTTAAAGGTTGTTAAAGAGTTTGTCAAAAAAGTTAGCGAACGAGCAGTTGGTACAGAAGTGATGAAAAGCTTAACTCCTGGTCAACAAGTGATCAAAATCGTTCAAGATGAGCTAACATCGCTAATGGGTGGCGAACAAAGCCCCATTAAATTTAATACGAAGCCACCAACTGTCATTATGATGGTCGGTTTACAAGGTGCTGGTAAAACAACTACTACTGGTAAATTAGCGAATGTATTGCGTAAAAAATATAATCGCAAACCTTTATTAGTAGCAGCCGATATTTACCGTCCAGCTGCAATTCAACAGCTTGAAACGCTTGGGAAACAGCTTTCTATTCCCGTCTTTGCACTAGGTACGGAAGTATCCCCAGTGGAGATTGCTCGTCAAGCTTTGGAGCATGCAAAAGAAGAGCATCATGATGTAGTGATTATCGATACAGCAGGTCGTCTGCATATTGATGAAGAGCTAATGGATGAGTTGAAAAATATTAAAGCATTGAAAGAACCGGACGAAGTATTCTTAGTTGTTGATGCGATGACTGGTCAAGATGCCGTAAATGTTGCTCAAAGCTTTAACGAAACAATCGGCATTACAGGCGTTGTCTTAACGAAGCTGGATGGCGATACACGTGGTGGGGCTGCACTATCAATCCGTGCAGTTACAGAGAAACCGATTAAATTCGTCGGTATGGGTGAAAAAATGGATGCGCTGGAGACATTCCACCCTGAACGAATGGCATCACGTATTTTAGGTATGGGTGACGTACTTTCGTTAATCGAAAAAGCTCAAGCGAATGTTGATATGGAAAAAGCAAAAGAGCTTGAAGAAAAATTCATGTCTCAAAGCTTTACTCTTGACGACTTTGTCGAGCAGCTTCAAGCTGTGAAGAAAATGGGTCCGCTTGAGGATATGCTTAAGATGCTGCCAGGTGCCAACAAAATTAAAGGTCTTGATAATGTGAAAGTGGATGAGAAGCATATGGGGCGTGTGGAAGCGATTATTTATTCCATGACTCCTGCAGAAAAAACACATCCGGAAATCATGAATGCAAGCCGTAAAAAACGTATCGCACAAGGTTCTGGAACGTCTGTACAGGAAGTAAACAGATTGCTGAAGCAATTTGAAGATATGAAAAAAATGATGAAGCAAATGACAGGTATGACCCAAGGAAAAGGGAAGAAAAAAATGAGATTACCTGGTCTAGATTCATTGTTTAAATAAAAAAAGTTTGCTAAAATATTAGGTGTTAAGAAAAAACACTTTACAAACCAAAATAAACTTGATAATATACTATCTTGTGTGAAACTTATTCGGAGGTGCAATAAAAAATGGCAGTTAAAATTCGTTTAAAACGTATGGGAGCTAACAAATCTCCTTTCTATCGTATCGTAGTTGCTGATTCTCGTTCTCCACGTGACGGACGTCAAATCGAAACAGTTGGTACTTACAACCCACTAACTTCACCAGCTACAGTTAACATCGATGAAGAGAAAGCTCTTAAATGGTTAACTGATGGTGCAAAACCATCTGATACTGTTCGTAACCTGTTCTCAGAACAAGGTATCATGGAAAAATTCCATAACCAAAAATTCAGTAAATAATTCTAGAGGTGACACGCGATGCAGAAGCTGATTGAAACAATCGTAAAACCGTTAGTCGATTTTCCAGAAGAAGTTCGTGTCGAAACGGACGAGAATTCGAGTCGAGTTGTTTATAAACTTTTTGTTCATCCAGATGATCGAGGAAAAGTAATAGGCAAGCAAGGTCGTGTTGCAAAGGCAATTCGTACAATTGTTTATTCAGCTGCTGGCAGTCATCACAAGAAAAAGACGTACGTCGACATATTAGACTGAAAAGCGGAGAGCGCTCGTTTAGCTCCGACAACAACTGGAGACGCCACCTAGAAGACATCTTTACAGTCTTCTCAGGTGGCGTTGAAGTTGTCGAGAAGCTAGCGTTCGAAGCTAGATAATAAGAAAAGCGGAGAACGATCGCTAGTAAGCAATCGTTCAAAACTTACATAAAAGAAGGGGGCTAAATGCTATCCCTTCTTTTTTATTAACATTTTTAGTATGATAATGTCGATAAAAGCAATTGATACAAAACTTAAGGTGGGCTTGATTAATGGAATGGTATAATGTAGGTAGAATCGTTAATACACACGGAATTCGCGGAGAGGTACGCGTCCTTTCCACAACAGACTTTGAAGATGTTCGTTTTGCTGTCGGCAGCAAATTAGCGGCTTTCAAAAAAGATGACAAAAAACCAATTTGGGTAACAATAGAAAGTGTGCGTCGACATAAAAACTTTATCTTATTAACCTTTGAAGGCTACAATAACATTAATTTTGTGGAGCCATTTAAAGAGGGTCTATTAAAAGTGTCAAAAGACCAATTAGATGAAGATATTTTGGAAGAAAACGAATACTATTACTTCGAAATCATTGGCTGCGAAGTCGTTTCTGAAGAAGGCGAACAAATCGGAACGGTAACAGAGATTCTTGAAACGGGTGCCAATGATGTATGGGAAGTCAAATCACCTAGCGGCAAAAAATACTATATTCCTTATATTGAGGATATTGTAAAAGAAATCGATATAGATGAAAAGAAGATCGTTATTCACGTGATGGAAGGTTTATTGTAATGAATATTCATGTTTTAAGTTTATTTCCGGATATGTTTACTGGTGTTTTCGGTTCGTCAATTTTAAAGAAAGCACAGGAAAAGGAAGCTGTTTCATTAAAGGTTTCTGATATACGAGAATTCAGTAATAATAAGCATAAACAAGTAGATGATTACCCGTATGGCGGCGGTGCGGGCATGGTTTTAAAACCAGAGCCGATGTTCCAGGCCGTCGAATCCATCACAGAGGGTCGAAATCCTAGAATTATTCTTATGTGCCCTCAGGGTGAGCGTTTTACCCAAAAGAAAGCGGAAGAGCTTGCAAAGGAAGAGGAGCTTGTTTTCTTATGTGGACATTATGAAGGCTATGATGAGCGAATTCGCACACATCTAGTTACAGATGAAATCTCTATTGGGGACTTTGTCTTAACAGGTGGAGAGTTGCCAGCTATGACAGTAATTGATGCCGTTGTGCGACTACTGCCAGGTGTTTTAGGACAAGAGGACTCTCATATTCAAGATTCATTCTCAACAGGATTATTAGAGCATCCACATTATACACGTCCTGCTGAGTTTAGAGGGATGAAAGTGCCGGATGTCTTGTTATCCGGGAATCATGCCAATATCGATAAATGGCGTGAGCAGGAGTCCTTAAAACGTACATTTGAAAGGCGCCCGGACCTCCTGGAGGAAATGGAGCTCACACCACAGCAAAAAGCATTTATTGATAGTTTAAAGTCGGAATAACAAGCTCTTTTAAATCAAAAAGCTCCAAACCTTATTTGCTTCTATTATTGAATCTAATTAGCTCAAAATAAGTCGAATTGGATTCTATATAATACTTGCAAACAATAAAAAGAATATGGTATCATTCAATTTGTGCTTCTATGTGAAGTGCTGAATTACGGTGTTCCGCTGAGGCCGATTTGAGGACTGTAAGAGCATCTGTCTAAGGAGAGAAAATTATGTCAAACATTATTACAGAAATTACTAAAGAACAACTTCGTTCTGATCTACCATCTTTCCGTCCAGGTGACACTGTTCGCCTACACGTGAAAATTGTAGAGGGTACTCGTGAACGTATCCAATTATTTGAAGGTGTTGTTATCAAACGTCGTGGTGGCGGAATTAGCGAAACTTTCACAGTGCGTAAAATTTCTTACGGTGTTGGTGTTGAACGTACATTCCCTGTACACACTCCAAAAATCACTAAATTAGAAGTTATCCGTCGTGGTAAAGTACGTCGTGCTAAACTTTACTACCTACGTAACCTACGTGGTAAAGCTGCTCGTATTAAAGAAATCCGATAATAACTTTTTGAGAGGGGGCTTGGTTTCAAGCTCTCTTTCTTTTTTGGTAAAAAAGAAATGGAAGCAAAAGATTACTTTTGTTATATATGAAACAAAAGACCTATCTCTTGGTTGAGTTAATATAATTTTGGGTTTTCAAACTTGTGTACATAATTCATTTACAATAAAATGATGTTAGATAGGGAGGTATCTTCCGTGGAGAAAACGAAAAAAGAGAAAAATGAACTTTGGGAATGGATTAAGGCGTTAGTTATTGCATTTGTGATTGCAGTATTAATTCGATACATACTATTTACGCCAATCGTGGTGGATGGTGATTCGATGATGCCAACATTAAAAGATGGTGACCGAATGATTGTAAATAAAATAGGTTACACAATCGGTGAACCGGATCGCTTTGATATCGTAGTATTCCATGCTCCAGAGGGCAAAGATTACATTAAACGTGTGATAGGTCTTCCAGGTGATACAATCGAATATAAGGACGACCAGCTCTATATAAACGGAAAAGCTTATGACGAGCCGTATTTAGATGAGTATAAATCACAAATCACAGAGGGTACACTAACACAAGACTTCACATTACAAGAAATTGATCCAACGATTGATGTAATTCCAGAAGGATATGTTTTTGTGATGGGAGATAATCGACGCTATAGTAAAGATAGCCGTCATATTGGCATTGTTAGTCAGGATAAGCTTATAGGGAATACGAGCATTATCTTCTGGCCAATCGGTGATATAAAAATCGTAAAATAATATCGAAAGAGTAAAGGAGGTTCTCTGTAATCTCCTTTTCTTTTTGGCAGTGCAAAATAATCGAGCTTTTCGATGACGAAAAACTTAAATAGTGAAGTGGTTTTTTCGAAAAAGCTAATACTTATATTGGACATAATAACATCTTACGATAAATGGGTGTTTTAGTGATACATACAAGGAGGTAAACAACATGACAATACAATGGTTTCCGGGACATATGGCAAAAGCAAGACGAGAAGTTCAAGAAAAATTAAAGCTAGTTGATATTATTTTTGAATTAATTGATGCACGTTTGCCCCTATCATCAAGAAATCCGATGATTGATCAGGTAATTAATCAAAAACCACGTCTACTAATTTTAAATAAAGCGGATATGGCGGATGAAACAGAAACAAAAAAATGGGTGCAATATTTTGCGGATCAAGGGCACTCAGCAGTGGCAATCAACTCTCTAGAAGGGAAAGGCTTGCAAAAGGTAACAAAAGCCGCCCAGGAAATATTAGCTGAAAAATGGGACCGTATGAAGGCAAAAGGCATGAAACCTCGAGCAATTCGTGCCATGATTGTAGGAATTCCAAATGTAGGAAAATCCACTTTGATCAATCGCTTAGCTAAAAAAAATATTGCCAAGACAGGGAATATGCCAGGTGTTACAAAGTCGCAGCAATGGATTAAAGTTGGGAAAGATATAGAGCTTTTGGATACACCGGGGATTCTGTGGCCGAAATTTGAAGACCAAGAAGTCGGTTTGAAATTAGCTTTAACAGGTGCCATTAAGGATACAATCATTAATATGGAGGATCTTGCAGTTTACGGGCTGAAATTCCTGTCAATCCATTACCCAAATCGAATGGACGAACGATACAGACTAACGGCAATCCATGAAGAACTAGTAGATACCTTCGACCATATCGGTAAACATAGAAAAGTATTTGGACTAGGCGGCGAAATCGACTATGATCAAGTAGCCCAAATCATCGTCCGAGATATTCGAAATCAACACTTTGGTAAAATAACATTCGATATTGTAGATGAACAAGTAGAAAAAGAAGCGTTGGAGGAAGAATAATCATAGCACTGTGAATTTTGAGTAACCTCTAATGCAAATATTGAGAGTTGTCTTTAATGCACTTCATACCTTGTGTGAAGTGCATTTTAATATTAAGAATCATTTGCAGTTCTTAGCCCGGTAGAAGTATATCTACACGCAGCGAAAGCCCTCACCGTCTGCCTTCATCTACAAGCGCTTGCACTTATGAATCTCAAAAAAAGCGAAGATACAACGACATCGTTTTACCTTCGCATTCATGATTAAGCTGGCATATCCGTTGGAGTTGGTGCAGCATAGCCCTCTTTGTATTTTGAGTCGATGGCCTCGCGGATTTCCTTTAAGGATTTTCCTTGTTGCGCCATTTGTACGGACTCCACAGCGATCTCTAAGCAAACTAGGCAGCGTGTGCCGTGATCATCCCAGACAATGGAGCCATCCTCGCGAGTTTCTGCTATAAAACAATTTAAATTACTACGATGTCCCACTGAATCCCCGCAACCGCAGTAGCAAGGCATCCATTCTAAAATGTCGGTTGCTTTTCCAGCAGCTTGATAGACAAGTCGAATATTCTCATGCTGCCCATCTAAAAAGCTAGGAAGAATGTCAGCGGAAGCAGTCGTTTCTTGGATGTCCAAAGAAGTATGACTGTGTGTATCGTGATTGGCATGTCCTTCGCCTGAACCAGCTTCACCAATAGGTTCTTCACTTGCATGTTCTTCTTCAGTATGTTCATCTTTTGCAGCATTCCCACATGCAGATAAAATAAGGATTATGCTTGCGAAAAGAGGGAAAAGTTTTTTCATTAGTCTTCCTCCATTCAATTCAGTTTTAATTATAGACTGAAATTTACCTAATAAACAAGGAACTATGTTAACTTGATAGTAGAGAAAACTCGTAATGTAAGTTTAGAAAAGATTCTTCTATGTTTGGCGATTATGCCGATATAAATATAGAGATAAATTAGGGAAGTGTTATTCATATGGGGAAAACAATTAAAGAAATTTCAGTCGCTTTAAACGAAGCGCAAAAATACCAAGCTTGGATGAAAGAAATAGAAGAGGATGGACGTGCAGGAGTTCAAAAGGTTTGGAAGCAATGGAACAATCGCATGGAAAAAGAAAAGAAAAAGCAGGAAGAGCATGATAGTAAGGTCAAATTTGATGCGAGCTTCTTATCCTCTGCTGAACAATTATTAGCTGGAATCGATGAAGCGGGAAGAGGTCCTTTAGCGGGACCAGTAGTAACGGCAGCAGTCATCCTACCCAAAAACTGTGAAAAATTCTTGGGAATCAATGACTCAAAGCAGTTAACAAAGAAGGCTAGAGAAGAATTTGTAAGCATCATTAAAGAGCATGCATTAGCCTATGCAATCCACTTCCAAAGTGCAAAAGTAATAGATGAGCTCAATATATATGAGGCAACAAAACAATCAATGAAAAAGAGTGTTGAAAACTTAGGGATATGTCCAGATTTCTGTATTGTAGATGCCATGCAATTGCCGATTGAAATACCGCAAAGTTCCATTATTAAAGGGGACGCGAAAAGCTTAAGTATTGCTGCTGCATCGATCTTAGCGAAAAATGCACGAGATGAATATATGGAACAACTTCATGAAAAATACCCTGTCTATGGATTTGACCAAAATGCTGGGTATGGGACTAAGCAGCATTTGGAAGCGCTCGAAGAGTACGGCTATATTGAAGAACATCGAAAAAGTTTTGAACCGATTAAATCAATGGTTGAGGCGAAGAAGGAGCGGGTATTAATATGACATCCACATCATTTAATCCGATACAAGTACAGCAAACAACAATTGAACAAAATCAACCATTCGCATTAAAACAAGGACAGGTATTTCATGGAACCATCAAAAAACTCTATCCCGATCAAATGGCTGAAATACAGGTTGGACAAAACAAATTATATGCAAAACTAGAAACGCCCTTAAAAGCTTTTGATTCGCATTTTTTTCAAGTAACTAGCATGAACCCTCAGGCGGAGTTAAAAGTAGTAACAGGGCCAATGCAGCAATCCCAAACGACGGCAGGGCAGCTAAATCAGTTATTAGAGACCATGAATCTTCCAAAAACACAGGAAATGCTGCAGGTGCTTGCCCATTTTGTTAAGAACCAACTGCCTCTTTCTAAAGAGACGCTAGTACAAGCGGAAAATTGGTTGAAAAACTTGCCTGAGTCAGTAACAAAGCAAGAAGCATTACAGGCACTTCAAAAAATGGCTGAGTTGAAACTGCCATTTACCAATGAGGTCTTTAAAGGCTTAATATTTGGCTCTAAAGGCAATGGAATGACTTCGGCGATAGCAAATTTATCAACTCTTTTAGCGCAGGATACAAGCATTGAACCAGCCACAAAATCAACTATTTTACAGCAACTACAAATCATTTCCAAGCCTCTATCAGAAGAAATAGGTGGGGCAATCTTATCGAAGGCAGTTCAAAACCTATTAAACAATACAGACTCGAATGCCCAAAGAACACAGCTGCTAAATTTATTAAAAAATGCTGAAATACTAACGAAAAACACGACACTTGAGAATTGGTTGTCACAAAGCTTAAAGCAACACCAAAACCTATCAACTGAATCGATTAAACAACCTGCCAGTCAGCTGATTCAAACAGTAATGACCTCAAAACCGTCTGAAGCACAACAAATGATTCAACAGGTGCAATCCTGGATTGGCAACCAATCGAATTTATCACAGGTTCAAAAGGGACAATTACAGCAGCTAGTTAGTCGGTTCGAAGCATTACCCAAAAATACACAAACTGTTGAGATGTTTGCAAAGCAGCTACATGAACAACTCGCAAAAGCATTTGCAACACAATCGAATCAGCAGTCAATTGCTTTTGACCAAGCAAGCACTTCAAACAAGGATCAATTACTTTCCTTGCTAAAGCCTGAAGTTGGAAACAGTCAAGCTACTCAGGCAACATTATTCAATTTAGTAAAAATAGCAGGGGAATCAAATGCACCTTTCATTCAAAATATGCAGCTGCAAGCAGAATCGGAAATTTTATCATCAATAGATGGAAAAATGATGGAACAGGCAATTAAGACTGTTTTAAAGGGCCTAGGAATGAGCTATGAAGCCACTTTAAATAGCAAAATGACCGATATACAGGAGCTGGCTCAGTCCTTGAAGCCACAGCTTATGTCGCTTGTACAAGATGCGCAGAATCCGTCTGCAGTCAGAGACGCAGCGGACAATATTCTATCAAGACTAAATGGGATGCAATTAACTTCAGGAGAAAATGGTCATCAGCACCAATTAGTCATGCAAATTCCGTTGCAGTTTTTGGGGAAACAAACCGAAGCAACTCTTCAGTGGAATGGCAGAATGAAGGAAAATGGTAAAATTGATGCGAATTACGCGCGAGTATTATTTTATTTGAATATGGAGGCGCTAGAGGAAACAATGGTGGATATGCAGGTTCAAAATCGAATCATTACAATTCATTTGTATAATAATCAACCACAGCTTGAATTATTAACTGAACCTCTGAAAGAAACTTTAAAAAAAGGATTATTAGATAAAAACTATCAACTTTCAGGTTTATTTGTGAAACCATTTGAAGAGAATAACATAGCTCCTCAAAATGTCGCGATAAAGAAAAGTGATGAATTGAAACTAAATAGTGGAGTGGATATTCGAGTATGAATGATAAGAAATTTGTCAGAAAAGAAGCAATAGCACTAAACTACAATCCAGAAAATAATAATAGTCCAACTGTTATTGCCAAAGGAAAGGGGAAGATTGCTGACAATATTTTAGAGAAAGCTGCTCTTAATGATATACCAGTATATGAAGACAAAAACCTTATTGAACTGTTAGGAAATCTAGATTTAAACGAAGCCATTCCTGAAGAACTATATGAAGCGGTTGCAGAAGTTTTTGCATTTGTTTATCGACTAGATCGAAGTTATGAAACTAAAACAAAATAAATCTACAATAAAACTATAGACGTAAACACATAAAATAGATAATATTGTAATAAAATAATCTATTTTTATACAAATGATACAAAGATAGACACTGTCAGAATATTTGTATAGAATGGGTTATGTTAAGAAAATAATTTCCACAGAGGTTGATTGGAGGATGTATCATGAATATCCATGAGTATCAAGGGAAAGAAATCCTAAGAAAGTATGGAGTAACGGTTCCGAATGGAAAAGTTGCATTTTCACCAGAGGAAGCTGTAAAGGTTGCTAAAGAACTTGGTTCAAATGTAATCGTTGTTAAAGCGCAAATCCACGCTGGTGGACGTGGTAAAGCTGGGGGTGTAAAAATCGCGAAGAATTTGGAGGAAGTCCGAACTTACGCGAAAGAGTTATTAGGAAAAATCTTAGTAACTCATCAGACTGGTCCTGAGGGTAAAGAAGTTAAACGTCTTTACATTGAAGAGGGGTCAGATATTAAAAAAGAATATTATTTGAGCTTTGTTTTAGATAGAGCAACTTCTCGAGTTACTTTAATGGGCTCAGAAGAAGGCGGTATGGATATCGAGGAAGTGGCAGAGCACTCTCCAGAGAAAATTTTTAAAGAAGTAATAGATCCTGTTACAGGATTGCTTCCATTCCAAGCACGTCGCATGGCTTTCAATATGAATATTCCTGCAAATCTTGTGAATAAAGCAGCAAAATTAATGCTAGGTTTATACGAGGCGTTTGTTGACAAGGATGCATCAATTCTAGAGATTAACCCACTTGTTGTAACTGGGAATGATGAGGTAGTAGCTCTGGATGCGAAATTTAATTTCGATGGAAACGGGTTGTATCGTCATAAAGATATCGTAGAGTTACGTGATTACGATGAAGAAGATCCAAAAGAAATCGAAGCATCTAAATACGATCTAAGTTATATCTCTCTAGATGGCAACATTGGCTGTATGGTTAATGGGGCGGGCCTTGCTATGGCTACGATGGATACAATTAGCTATTACGGCGGTAAACCTGCCAACTTCCTTGATGTTGGGGGCGGCGCTACTGCAGAAAAGGTTACGGAAGCATTTAAAATTATTTTATCTGATCCGAATGTAAAAGGGATCTTTGTCAATATCTTCGGAGGCATCATGAAATGTGATGTCATTGCAGAGGGAGTTATTACAGCTGCAAAAGAAGTAGGATTAAAAGTTCCTTTAGTTGTACGTTTGGAAGGGACAAACGTAGGACTTGGAAAAGAACTATTAAATGCATCAGGTTTAAATATAGTAGCGGCTGACTCTATGGCAGATGGCGCTGAAAAAATTGTAGAGCTCGTAGGTTAAGGAGGCTAATGACAATTCATGAGTGTTTATATTAATGCGGATACAAAGGTAATTGTTCAAGGGATTACAGGGGAAACAGCACTATTCCATACAAAGCAAATGCTGGAATATGGAACGAAAATTGTAGCAGGAGTGACACCAGGAAAAGGTGGACAAGTCATTGAAGGTGTTCCTGTCTTTAACACTGTAGAAGACGCAGTGAAGGTAACAGGTGCCAATGTTTCTGTTATTTATGTTCCAGCACCATTTGCAGCGGATGCAATTATGGAAGCTGTGGACGCTGAATTAGATTTGACGATTTGTATTACAGAGCATATTCCAGTATTGGATATGGTCAAAGTAAAACGTTACATGGAAGGCAAGAAAACGCGTTTAGTTGGACCAAACTGCCCAGGTGTTATTAGTGCGGATGAATGTAAAATTGGAATTATGCCAGGCTATATCCATACAAAAGGCCATGTAGGAGTAGTTTCTCGTTCAGGAACTTTAACATATGAAGCGGTTCATCAATTAACTCAAGCTGGTATTGGTCAAACAACGGCAGTTGGGATTGGTGGAGATCCTGTTAATGGCACGAATTTCATCGATGTACTAAGCGAATTCAATAATGATCCAGAAACTTATGCAGTAGTAATGATTGGTGAAATCGGCGGTACAGCAGAAGAAGAAGCGGCTGAATGGATTAAAGCGAATATGACAAAGCCAGTAGTAGGATTTATCGGTGGACAAACTGCACCTCCAGGTAAGCGAATGGGGCATGCTGGTGCCATTATTTCTGGTGGTAAAGGAACTGCAAAAGATAAAATTAAAGCAATGAATGATGCCGGAATTGAAGTAGCACCTACGCCTTCTGTAATTGGTGAAACATTAATTAAGGTAATCAAAGAAAAAGGTCTATACGAACAATGTAAAACTCATTAAAATAAAGGGTGAGGCGTCTATTACGCTTCACCCTTCCCTTATTGAAAAAGAAACAAAACTTAATAAACAGTGTCTAGCAACGGTGGCTAGACTCTTTCGTTACTTCGTATCCTTTTAAATTGCCAAAAAGCCTCTTCTTATAAGGATTCTCCAGTGCGTTTCGAGTCTGAACGAGCCGCCTTCGCTTTTTATGTATGCGGTCACTTTTTATCAAAACGAAGAAAATTTCTTCTATTATAATAAGGAGTGATATGTTGAATAATTTAAAAGAAATCCTCTCTTTTCATTACGTTTATCCTCTTCCCCTGAACAAATTTCGAATACTGATGAAATCTATCGAAACTACCCGTAATTTAATAGAAACTTCCCCGACAGAATTAGCTAAAATTCTTTCTATTTCGACAAATCGCGCAAGCGATATTTTGTCGAATTATCGACAGGTATTAAAAATTAACTTATTAGATGTATATAACTCTTCCTCAGTTAAAGCAATCCCATTCAATAGCGATTTTTATCCTGATAGTCTACATGATTTGTTAGATCCACCTACAGTCCTTTATGCAAAAGGGGATATTTCAATTTTGAACCACCCCAAGAAAATTGCCATCATAGGATCTAGAAAAGCAACGAATTATTCTAGTTTAGCGTTAGAATATATTGTACCACCGCTTGTTGAACAAGACATTGTCATAGTAAGTGGACTTGCAAAAGGTGCAGACAGTCTGGCACACCGCGCAACCATACAATTTGGAGGTAAAACCATAGCAGTGTTAGGACATGGTTTTTCTCATATTTATCCACCAGAAAATAAGAAACTTGCTTGCGAAATTGAAGGAAATCATTTACTTTTAACAGAATATCCACCATATGTTGGGGTCCAGAAATGGCATTTTCCAATGAGAAATCGTATTATTAGCGGTATCAGCAATGCAATTGTTGTAACGGAGGCTTCTTTAAAAAGTGGGACACTAATCACAACAGAGCATGCCTTAGAGCACGGTAAAGATATTTTTGTAGTGCCTGGTCCCATACAGAAAGAACAGTCAAAAGGAACTAATAGTTTACTTCGAGAAGGGGCTATTCCAATTTGGAATGGTTATCAAATTTTAGAGGAATTAAAATTGTTTTGAAGGTAAATATTGAAAAAAAGTTGCATTCTTATAAAAACTGTTATACATTTTGCAACAGATACATTTTTTAGGACGACTTACCAAAGTATGTCTATTCAAAAACAAACAATTAACCTCTACAAGGGGGAAGAATATAGATGGCAGATTATTTAGTGATAGTAGAATCACCCGCAAAAGCAAAAACAATTGAAAGATACTTAGGGAAAAAATATAAAGTAAAAGCTTCCATTGGTCATGTTAGGGACCTACCAAAAAGCCAAACGGGTATTGATACAGAAAATAACTATGAACCCAAATACATTACCATTCGTGGGAAAGGTCCAGTGCTACAGGACTTAAAATCAGCGGCAAAAAAAGCAAAAAAAATCTATCTCGCAGCCGATCCCGATCGCGAAGGAGAAGCAATTGCTTGGCATTTAGCACAAGCATTAAATATTGAAACAACTTCAGATTGCCGTGTGGTATTTAATGAAATTACAAAAGATGCAATTTTAGAATCCTTTAAAAATCCACGGCCTATCAATATGGATTTAGTGGACGCACAACAAGCAAGACGTATTTTGGACAGACTTGTAGGGTATAACATTAGTCCAATTCTTTGGAAAAAAGTAAAAAAAGGACTATCAGCGGGTCGTGTTCAATCCATTGCTCTCCGATTTATCATCGATCGAGAAGAAGAGATAAAAAACTTTATTCCCGAAGAATATTGGTCAATTGAAGCCAATTTTGATAAAGGGAAAAAGCAATTCGATGCCTATTACTATGGCAATGGTGAGGAAAAAGTAAAGCTTACAAACGAAGAGCAAGTTAAAGCGGTATTAAATGGCTTAAAGGGCGATGAGTTCCGCGTAGCAAATGTAGTCAAAAAAGAACGGAAACGTAATGCAGCCCCAGCATTTACAACATCTTCTCTGCAACAAGAAGCAGCCCGAAAATTAAATTTCCGTGCGAAGAAAACGATGATGCTAGCTCAACAGCTTTATGAAGGTATTGATATCGGGAAAAAAGAAGGTACTGTCGGGTTAATTACATATATGCGTACAGACTCAACACGAATCTCGGACAGTGCAAAAACAGAAGCAAACAATTATATCAATGAAAAATACGGTAAAGAATATATTGTAGGAGAAGCAAAACAAGCTAAAAAATCTGCAAATGCTCAGGATGCCCACGAAGCAATCCGTCCTACTAGTACGATGAGAACGCCGGATGAGCTAAAAGCCGTTTTAAGTCGTGATCAGCTACGTCTTTACCGACTAATTTGGGAGCGTTTTATTGCAAGTCAAATGGCTCCTGCGGTATTGGATACTGTGACGGTCGATTTAGTAAATGGGGATGTTCAATTCCGTGCCAATGGATCCCATGTGAAGTTTCCTGGGTTTATGAAGCTTTATATTGAAGGAACAGATGACCAAACAGAGGAAACAACAAAGCTTCTTCCAGAAATGGAAGTGGGCGATACGGTGAAGTCCTTGGAAATTGAACCAAAACAGCACTTCACACAACCGCCTCCACGTTTCACAGAAGCGCGTCTTGTAAAAGAGCTTGAGGAAAGAGGCATCGGTCGTCCTTCAACGTATGCGCCAACTTTAGACGTTATTCAAAGACGTGGGTATGTTCAATTAGATGCAAAACGATTTGTACCAACCGAGCTTGGAGAAATTGTTCATCAAGCAACATTAGAGTTCTTCCCGGAAATCATCAATATTGAGTTTACAGCTCAAATGGAACAGGATTTAGATGCCATTGAGGAAGGTATGAGAAAATGGGTAGAAGTCATTGATGCTTTCTACAAAGATTTTGAACCACGCGTGAAGTACGCTGATGAGGCAATGGAGAAAATTGAGATTAAAGACGAACCGGCTGGTGAAGATTGTGAAAAATGTGGTTCTCCTATGGTATACAAGTTAGGTAGATATGGAAAATTCATGGCTTGTTCGAACTTCCCTGAATGCCGTAACACAAAAGCCATTATGAAACCAATCGGGGTAAAATGTCCGAGCTGTGAAACAGGGGAAATCGTCGAAAGAAAAAGTAAAACAAAACGTTTATTCTATGGATGCAACACTTACCCAGAGTGCGACTTTGTTTCGTGGGATAAGCCAATAAGCAGACCTTGTCCAAAATGTAGTTCTCTATTAGTTGAGAAGAAAATCAAAAAAGGTGTTCAAATACAATGTACAAAATGTGATTATGAAGAAGCACCTTCTCAATAATTAGTAAATACTAAGATGATTTTGCTAAAAGTTCGTTTGAAAATGTCTGGAATGATAGAATAATTTGAGCACAATGATACTCAAGTAATAACAAATAGATTGCGATTTAATCGTAATTCTAAATTTTATGAATTCTCAAACAATATAATTGCAAAGTGTCTCATTAAATTGTTATAATTTATGAGGCATTTTCTTTTTGTCCAAAATTATAAAAAATTGGTAATAATAAGTAATAGTAATCATTATTTATAAAAAAAATGTAGACTGTTCACAAATATTTTACAAATTTATTTACTAAATACTTGATATCTTTCCAAGATAGGTTTAGTGTCAGTATGTATGTTTTCGAAAAGTAAGAGAAAATGTTACAGCCCAAAAGAAGTGAATAACATTCATGGGCACAATATTTTTAATAGGTTGTGCTTTTTTATGTAATTTCGTTGGAGGTGCTTTGCGATTTGTTTCTAACATTTGCAGATAGCCTAGATAAGTTTCTCAAATATATTCAACTCGAAAAGAACTTCTCAGTACATACTGTCAGGGAATATGAGTTTGATTTAAATGATTTTCTTAACTTTTTAAAAACTGAAGGGATCACTCATTTAGAAGAGGTTGAGTATATCCATGCAAGGATTTATGTAACCAAGCTATATGATGAAAAGAAGGCGAGAACTTCTATCTCTAGAAAGATTTCTTCAATTCGTTCGTTTTTTAAATACCTAAATCGTGAGTTTAATCTAGATGATTCGTCCTTTCGTTCACTTTATCATCCTAAAAAAGAAAAGAGATTGCCTAATTTTTTCTATGAGGAAGAACTCTCACAATTATTCGAAAGAAACATTGGAACAGATGATAAATCAGTAAGAAATATGGCATTACTTGAATTATTGTACGCCACAGGAATTCGCGTAAGTGAGTGTACAGAAATTGAAATGCAGGATATCGATTTTCACTATTCAATTATTCGAGTAATGGGAAAGGGTAGAAAAGAAAGGATTATCCCTTTTGGGCAATACGCACATGAGGCGTTAAGTAAATATATAGAAAAAGTTCGCGTAAGGCTAATGAAAAATCAAAATCATAAAAAAGTTTTTGTAAATATGCGCGGAGGCGAACTTACCCCTCGTGGTGTACGTTATATACTTGACGACATGATAAAAAATGCATCAATGCATACGAAGATTTACCCTCATATGTTAAGGCATTCATTTGCGACACATCTATTAAATGAGGGAGCAGATTTAAGAACGGTTCAAGAACTACTAGGTCATGCAAGTTTGTCATCAACACAAGTCTACACACACGTTACGAAAGAACATCTTCGAAATACTTATATGAATACTCATCCGCGAGCTTGATTTTAGGAGGAATGAAAATGGAACAATTCCATGCAACTACCATATTTGCTATTCATCACAAAGGAAAGTGTGCGATGGCAGGTGATGGGCAAGTTACATTAGGAAATTCAGTTGTCATGAAACATACCGCTAGAAAGGTCAGACGTCTATTCAATGGTAAAGTATTAGCTGGATTTGCAGGTTCAGTAGCTGACGCATTCACGTTATTTGAAATGTTTGAATCGAAGCTAAATGAATATGGTGGGAATTTACAACGAGCAGCAGTAGAGGTAGCAAAACAGTGGCGCGGAGATAAAATGCTTCGCCAGCTAGAAGCACTTCTCTTAGTGATGGATCAGTCAACTTTATTGCTGGTATCTGGTACTGGAGAAGTAATTGAACCGGATGATGGCATATTAGCGATTGGTTCGGGCGGCAATTATGCGTTATCTGCAGGGCGAGCGTTAAAACAATACTCTGGAGATCACCTTACAGCTAGTGAAATAGCAAAAGCTGCTCTTACAATAGCTGCTGATATTTGTGTTTATACAAACCATAATATTGTAGTGGAGGCGCTAGAAGAATGACAAAACAAAATTTAACGCCAAGACAAATTACAGAACAGTTAAATCGTCATATAGTTGGGCAAAATAATGCGAAGAGAGCTGTAGCAATTGCACTTCGTAATAGATATCGCCGCTCCCTTTTAAGTGAAGAATTGCAAAATGAAATTATTCCTAAAAACATTTTAATGATTGGTCCAACAGGTGTTGGTAAAACAGAAATAGCGCGACGTATTGCTAAACTAACAAATGCACCTTTCATTAAAGTGGAGGCGACTAAGTTTACAGAAGTAGGTTATGTAGGTCGAGATGTTGAATCGATGGTACGTGATTTAGTTGAAAGCTCGAAAAGATTGGTTACAGACGAGATGACAGAGGCTGTAAAAGATGTTGCAGAGCAAAATGCGAATGAGAAATTAGTAAAGCTACTTGTTCCATCAAAAGTTAAATCAAAGATGGCTCAAAACCCGTTAGAGATGCTTTTTGGGCAAAAGAATGATTCAACTGATGAAGATTCAACTTACGAGGAAACTGTAGTTCGTTCTAGACGCACCCAAGTTTCGCAAGATTTGAAAGCGGGTAAACTTGAAGAAGAATGGGTTACTGTAGAGGTAACTGAACAAAATACGTCAATTTTCGATATGATGCCTGGTATGGGAATGGACATGGGGGCATCAGGAATGCAAGATATGCTCTCTAGTCTTATGCCGAAGAAAATGAAAAAGCGTAAGTTGAAAGTAAAAGATGCACGTCGCGTTCTTATCATCGAAGAGGCTAATAAGTTAATCGATTCTGATGAAGTAGCTGCCGAAGCAATTCGTCGCGCAGAGCAATCGGGGATTATCTTTATTGACGAAATTGATAAAATCGCTAGTCGAGGAGGCGCCTCTTCCGCAGACGTGTCACGTGAGGGTGTACAACGGGATATTTTACCTATTGTAGAAGGATCAACTGTTACGACGAAATATGGTCCAGTCAAAACAGATTTTATGCTCTTTATTGCTGCAGGTGCCTTCCACATGTCCAAACCAAGTGATCTAATTCCTGAATTGCAAGGGCGATTCCCGATTCGTGTAGAATTAGATAAGCTAACGAAAGAGGACTTTATTCGAATTCTGAAAGAGCCAGATCAATCATTAATTTTGCAGTATAAAGCATTGTTAGAAACAGAAGGTGTAACGATTGAGTTTACAGATGATGCAATAGACAGAATCGCAGAGATTGCAACAGAGGTAAATCAAGAAACCGATAATATTGGTGCAAGAAGACTGCATACAATTTTAGAACGACTTTTAGAGGAATTATCATTTGAAGCATCTGAAATTTCACCTGCACACATCGATATTACACCTGCATATGTCGACAAAAAACTCGAAAAAATTTCAAAAAACAAAGATTTGTCACAATTTATCTTATAAATCGCGATTATTTAGTTACAATAAATTGTAGAAACCTTTAGAATATTAAGTGAATTAACATAAGCACCCCTTAGGAGGAAATTTTTAAAATGAATTTATTAGCAAAAACTCGTAAGATTAACTCGATGCTTCAAGCATCAGCTGGTAAACCAGTTAACTTTAAAGAAATGGCAGACACGCTTGGTGATATTATAGATAGCAATGTATTTATCGTAAGTCGTAAAGGAAAGTTACTGGGTATTTCAATACATCAACAAATTGAAAATGCTCGTATTCAAAAAATGGTAGAAGAGCGTCAGTTCCCAGAAGACTACGCACAGCACCTTTTCGATATTTCTGAAACATCACCAAATATTGATATCAACAGTGAGCATACAATTTTCCCTACAGAAAATCGTGATCTTTTTAAAAATGGTTTAACGACAATTGTTCCTATCATCGGTGGAGGGGAACGTTTAGGTACATTAATCTTGGGGCGTATATCTGCAAGCTTTGAAGATGACGATTTAATCTTGGCTGAATATGGTGCAACTGTAGTTGGTATGGAAATTTTACGTGAAAAATCAGAAGAAATCGAAGAAGAAGCACGCAGTAAAGCGGTGGTACAAATGGCCATTAATTCATTATCTTATAGTGAATTAGAAGCTATTGAGCATATCTTTGAAGAGCTTGATGGTAATGAAGGATTATTAGTTGCTTCTAAAATTGCAGACCGTGTAGGAATTACTCGTTCAGTAATCGTAAACGCTTTACGTAAATTAGAATCTGCTGGTGTTATTGAGTCTAGATCTTTAGGTATGAAAGGTACTTATATTAAAGTACTGAATGATAAGTTCTTAACAGCTTTGGCTGAAATAAAGATGAAATAATCTTGAAACAAACATAAAGGTTCTGTCACATAGAATGGCGGAACCTTATTTTTTTGTCTAAAATAATATACATAATTTACTGGGTGCAATTTACTAGGTGATAATAGATAATAGATTTACATTTATTTTTTTTTGCTTTACACTGTCGAAATAATGGAAAATGTGGAGAATTATGAAACGAAATGCGTGTAAATTAGTTAAAAATGGTCCCTATTGACTATTAAAAAACGACAAATGCCAATAGACACTAAGTAGTATTTTAATTTAAAATTAAGTTATCGAATTGAAATATAATGTAATATAAAAATAGATTTTGGGGTGGAAAAGCTTGAATTTGTTCGGCGGAACGATTAGTAGCCTAGAAAATGGGCTGAATTATGCTTCATTAAAAAATAAAACGATTGCTCAAAACATAGCGAATGTAGATACTCCTAATTATAAGGCGAAAAATGTCAGTTTTGAAAAAATGTTGTCAGATGCAAAAAATACGACAATTTCTGCAAAGCGAACTGATGCTAGACATTATGACTTTCAAATTCAACAATCAACACCAGGAGTTTATAGCTATGAAAACTTTAACTATCGCAGTAATGGTAACGGTGTTGATATGGATGCTGAACAAGCAAGTCTAGCAGAAAATACAATCTACTATAATGCCCTAATAGAACGTATCTCTAGTAAGTTCAATTCGCTTAATACAGTTATTAAAGGAGGTAGATAGGTATGTCGATATTTACAAGCATGAATACAACTGCCTCCGCGTTAACAGCGCAACGCTTGCGAATGGATGTCATTTCGTCAAATATTGCAAATGTTGACACAACAAGAGCTAAACAAGTAAACGGTGAATGGGAACCTTACCGTAGGAAATCTGTAACATTAACAGAAGACAATGGTCAATTCTCAAGTTTCTTAAACCAAGCCCTGGGGAAAAAGGAAAATTCAGGAAATGGCGTTAAAGTCACAAAAGTCAGTGATGATACACAGACGCCATTTAAATTAGTGTATAACCCGACTCATCCTGATGCGAACGAAGATGGTTACGTAGAAATGCCAAATGTGGATCTATTAACTGAGATGGTAGATTTAGTTTCTGCAACTCGATCTTATGAAGCAAATGTAACGGTATTTAACGCTAGTAAATCGATGTTAACGAAGGCACTAGAAATTGGTAAATAATATATGTGGAAGGGATGAGTCAATTTGGCAATAAATCCAGTATCATTATCTGTTGCAAATTCTCAAATTATAGATGAAACAAATAAATTAAAGGCGAATTCAACGCCCTTTGAGGCGCAGCAATCTTTTGCTAATACATTAAAAGATGCTATTGCTTCTGTGAATAATCAACAAATTCAATCAGATGCAATGACACAAAAGCTAATCAATGGTGAAGATGTTGATTTACATGAAGTCATGATCACCGCTCAAAAAGCGAGTGTAACTTTAAATGCAACAATGGAAGTTCGCAATAAAGCAATTGAGGCTTACCAAGAAATTATGCGAATGAGTATTTAACTTCATTTAGCAGCTCTTTATCTGCACTGTTGACTTACGTAAGGTGAATTATTTATATACGCCAATGTAAGGAGGAAAAGTGTATTCATAAAAATCGGGGGATAGCTAATGAATGAACGTTTTACAAAAGTAAAAAGCGACTCGACACAATTCTGGAAGAGTCGAACGAAAAATCAAAAAGTTGCAATTGTTGGGACATTGATAGGTGTAATTGCACTTGCAACTATACTTACATACTTTTCAACAAGAACGAACATGGTACCACTATTTACGGAATTATCTGCTACAGAGGCAGGAGAAATCGCAGAGGTTTTAACTGCACAAGGCGTTAAATACGAAATCGCTCCTGGCGGGACGAATATTTTAGTGCCAGAAGAGCAAGTAGACTCATTAACGGTTTCATTGGCGGCACAGGGATATCCTGAATCCGGTGAGATTAACAATTCCTTCTTCACATCAAATGCTGGATTTGGAATGACTGATAATGAATTTAATGTAATCAAGCTAGCTGCAACTCAAACTGAACTAGCAAACCTGATTAAAAAGATTGATGGCGTTAAAAATGCCAACGTAATGATTAATATGCCTGAAGAGGGTGTGTTTGTAAATGATACAGGACAAGAGGCAAGTGCATCGATTGTGCTTGATACTGAGCCTGGACATCAATTTTCAAACGAACAAATAGCTACTTTATACAATTTAGTCTCTAAAAGTATTCCTAACCTAAGTACTGAAAACATTGTCATCACGAACCAATACTCTGAGTATTTCGACTTAGCATCAGCTTCTTCGGGATCCAATTCAGTCGACACAGTGGATGGTCAAATGCAAGTCAAGAAAACAATTGAGCGTGATTTGCAAAGACAAGTGCAACAAATGCTAGGCACTCTTATGGGAAATGATAAGGTTGTTGTTTCGGTGACAACAGATATTGATTTCAAGCAAGAAAACCGTCAAGAGAATTTAGTTGTTCCTGTAGATGAGGAAAATATGGAAGGTATCGAAATCAGTGCCCAGCGTATTACTGAATCGTATTCTGGCGTAGATGCTGCATCTGGTACGCCCGAGGCAGGAGCGGGTACAGATAACTTTGTGGACTATAGTTCAGTTACTAGTGGTGATGGGGACTATGAAAAAGTAGAAGAGACGATAAACAAAGATGTCAATCGTATAACGAAAGACATTCAAGAAAGTCCATACAAAGTACGCGATATCGGAATTCAAGTGATGGTGGAGCCACCGGAACCAGATAATGCTGCCTCCCTATCTGAGGATGTAAGAACTGATATCGAACAAATTCTTTCGACTATTGTGCGCACGTCTATAGACAAAGAAGCGGCAGGCGACCTTACAAACGAGCAAATCAGTGACAAAGTTGTTGTTTCAGTGCAACCATTCTACGGTAATGATGGAGCAACTGCTGAGGAAACACCAATCATACCATGGTGGATTTGGGTAATTGGTGGAATTTTAGTTGCTGTAATTTTATTATTGGTATTCTTCATTGTGCGTTCTAGAAAACGAAAAGAAGCTGAAGAAGCATATTCAATCATTGAGGAACAAGAAGAGTTAATCGTAAGTGATATTAATGAAGAAAAAGAAACTGAAGGAACAATCCGTCGTAAACAATTAGAAAAAATGGCGAAGGAAAAACCAGAAGACTTTGCAAAACTCTTACGAAGCTGGATTACCGAAGATTAATGGGGGTGTTCGAACATGTCCAAAAAAGAAAAAGAACTAACAGGAAAGCAAAAAGCAGCTTTATTGTTAATTTCTTTAGGGCCAGAAGTTTCTGCTTCTGTATATAAGCATTTAAATGAAGAGGAAATCGAACGTCTTACGTTGGAAATCTCAAGTGTCAAAAAGGTTGAACCAGGTATTAAGGAAGATATCATTGAAGAATTCCATCATATCGCTCTAGCACAGGATTATATATCACAGGGTGGAATTGGATACGCGAAAACGGTATTGGAAAAAGCGTTAGGACAAGATCAAGCACAGGCAATTATTAATCGCTTAACTTCATCTCTGCAAGTACGCCCATTCGACTTTGCTAGAAAAGCCGACCCTGGTCAAATTTTTAACTTTATACAAAATGAACATCCTCAAACAATAGCATTAATTTTATCTTACTTAGATCCTGGACAAGCTGGCGTCATTTTGTCGTCATTACCTCAAGAAGTTCAGGCTGATATAGCAAAACGTATTGCTGTGATGGACTCTACATCACCTGAGGTAATTAGTGAAATAGAATCCATTCTTGAACGTAAATTATCATCCACGGTTACACAGGATTACACAGAAACTGGTGGAGTGGATGCAGTTGTGGATGTATTAAATGGAGTAGATCGCCAAACAGAAAAAACAATTCTCGATGCTCTTGAGATACAAGATCCAGAGCTGGCTGAAGAAATTAAAAAGAGAATGTTCGTATTCGAAGATATTGTTACATTGGATAATCGCTCAATCCAGCGAGTTATACGTGACTGTGAAAACGAAGACTTACTATTGTCAATGAAAGTTAGCAGCGAGGAAGTAAAAGATATTTTATTCCGAAATATGTCTCAACGTATGGCTGACACATTTAAAGAAGAAATGGAAATCATGGGTCCTGTTCGTCTTCGTGATGTAGAAGAGGCCCAATCAAGAATTGTGGGTGTAATTCGACGTCTAGAGGATGCTGGAGAAATCATTATAGCTCGTGGTGGAGGAGATGACGTCATTGTCTAGAATCATCCGCTCTAATTTTACAGCACCTCAACAACAAGAACAGGTAAAAATACAGGTTCGCAACTTGTTTAAAGTTGATTTTGATGGTGAAGAAAATCCACAGGAATCGACCTTAACAATGGACCAAATCTATGCTGAAAGAGACCAGATCTTGTCTAATGCGGCATTAGAGATTGAATCTCAAAAACGAGAGCTTGAACGGTTTCGTCAAGAACAATTAGAATTTCTGGAGCAGCTCAAAAGAATGTGGGAAGAAGAAAAACTTGTCTTAGAGCAAAATGCTTACGATCAAGGTTTTCAACAAGGCTATGAAGAAGGTATGAAAAAAGCCCATGTGGATATGCAGGAATCATACTCTCTTGCTAATAGAGTCATTGAGGATTCCCGTTTAATGGCACAAAGTTATATAGAGGAACAAGAACAGGTAATTTTGGAACTTGCCATAATGGCTTCTGAACGAATCATTGGTACATCTTTAGATAGAGATGATGAAGTTTTCTTATCCATCGTTAAAAGAGGTGTGAAAGAAGCAAGAGAAATGAAAGAAGTCAAAATCTATGTATCACCTACTTACCATCAACTAATATCACAGCATCGTAGTGAGCTGGTTGAAATGTTCCCAACAGATGTTCCATTACTTGTTTTTGTTGATGAAGAACTGAACCAAACTGATTGTTATATAGAAACAAACCATGGTCGAATCGTCGTCTCAGTTGACGAACAGTTAAGTGAACTGCGATTAAAGCTCAATGAAATTTTAGATAGTAAGGAATGATAGGATGAAAGCGGCTCAATTAATAAATACAATTCCAACTATTGAAACGTTCAAGAAATTCGGTAAAGTTAACCGAGTTGTCGGTTTAATGATTGAGTCACAGGGTCCTGAAAGTTCGATAGGTGATGTATGTAAAATACATGTGCATTCACCGAAAAATGGCCATCAAATAATTTTAGCAGAAGTGGTAGGATTTAATAATGAATTTGTCGTTCTAATGCCTTATACTTCAATTCGGGAGATCTCGATTGGTTGTCTTGTTGAAGGTACAGGTAAGCCGCTCGAAGTGAAGGTAGGTCCTGAACTAATCGGAAAAGTGCTAGATTCAATGGGGAACCCCTTTGATGGATCAGCCTTACCTAAAGGATTAATGACTGTTCAAACAGAGCAGGAACCACCCAATCCATTGAAAAGGCCTCCTATAAAAGACCAATTAGAAGTAGGGGTTAAGGCCATTGATGGAATGCTGACGGTTGGCAATGGACAGCGTGTTGGTATTTTCGCGGGATCTGGTGTCGGTAAAAGTACATTGCTCGGGATGATTGCTCGTAATACAAAAGCGGACATAAATGTAATTGCTTTAATTGGGGAGCGTGGCCGTGAAGTACTGGAATTCATCGAAAGAGATTTGGGTGAAGAAGGATTGAAACGGTCGATTGTAGTAGCAGCGACCGGAGATCAGCCAGCTTTAATGCGTATAAAAGGGGCCTTCACGGCAACTGCCATTGCAGAGTATTTTAGAGATCGTGGAATGAATGTCATGTTGATGATGGATTCAGTAACTCGAGTAGCGATGGCACAGCGTGAAATCGGTCTTGCAACAGGTGAACCACCAGCTCAAAAAGGATATACTCCTTCTGTATTTGCTATATTACCTAAATTGCTAGAACGAACAGGTACAAATCAGCATGGTTCAATCACTGCTTTTTACACCGTTTTAGTTGATGGAGATGATATGAACGAGCCTATAGCTGATACTGTTCGTGGAATACTCGACGGACATATTGTATTGGACCGTACATTGGCAAACAAGGGGCAATATCCGGCGATCAACGTACTAAAAAGTGTCAGCCGTCTAATGAATCATATTTCTCTACCTGAACATGTTAAAGCTGCTGAAAGACTTCGAGAGCTTTATTATACGTATGCAAAGTCAGAGGATCTAATAAATATCGGTGCCTATAAACGAGGTACCTCAAAAGAAATTGATGAAGCTATTCACTATGAACCGCTTATAACAAGTTTTTTAAAACAAGGCTATAAAGATAAAGTATCACTTGAAAAAACAGTAGAAGAAATTATTGCATTATCAAATGGTGGGGGTAGGTAATGGTTCAATATACATATCGTTTTGAAAAGATATTGACGATTCGAGAGCAGGAAAAACAACAAACTGAAGCAGCTTATAAAGAGGCAGTTCGATCCTTTGAAGAAGTAGCAACTAAACTATACGATTTATTAAAGAAAAAAGAAGATCTGATTACTTATCAAAATGATCGATTAGCAGTTGGATCGTCTATTTACCAAATCCACCACTTTGCAACCTTTATTGATAGTTTGGAACGTACAATTGCAGAAGTTCAACAAAAAGTGGTTCAGGCCCGTGCAAAAATGAATTGGCATGAACAGAAGCTTTTAGAAAAAAACTTAGAAATACGGAAGTTTGAAAAAGTGCGTGAAAAAGATTTTGCAACATTCAAGAATGAGCAAGATAGAGCAGAAATGCTTCGCTTAGATGAACTTTCAACTCTTATGTATTCTAAGAGAGAATTTAGGTGATTTCATGGCAAAAGGGAAACAGAAACAAATAAATAGAGATACTCAAGAAGAAAATTCACCAGGTCTGTTTCAAAAACTTATCTTTTGGTTCATCATCCCGTTGTTGTTCATAGTAGCAATTCTTCTAGTAATAGCTACCTTTACAAACTTTAATGTTTTTGAGAAGGCAGCGGAACTTACGAATCTTAAGAGCACTACAGAAGAAGCGACAGAAGGCAATCTATCGGAACAATATAATGAGAAAATCGTGGGCTTAGAAGCAGAAGTGAAAGAAAAAGAAGCTGAAATTGAAAAGCTGCAAGGTGAATTAGAGAATGCGAAAGCAGAAAATCAAGAAAGTCTTATAGTGCAGGAGCAACTCCAATATGAGATTGATAAACTGCAACGAGATCAAACTGAAGCCAAAAAAGAATTTGAAGATATCCTAAATTCATTTGAGCAAATGTCAGCTAAATCAGCTGCCCCCATTTTAGTTGAAATGAGCGATGAAGAGGCAGTAAAAATTTTAGCTAGCATGCAACCTGACATCTTATCGGCCATATTAGCTAAAATGAGTCCTGCAGACGCTGCTCGTTACACTGAACTTTTATCAGAATAAATTTTCAATTAGTAAAAGGAGGTGAAATTGTGAATATCGGTATCATGCAATTATCAAATAATGCTGTCAGCACAAAAACGATTGCTAAAAGTCAAACATCGGTGGCTTCAAATCCATCAACAGCAAAGTCAAATAGCTTTGGAAATGTATTTAATAAAGCCATTGCTGCTACAAAAAACGAAACTTCCAAAACAAATGAAGGACAGGCTGAACCTTTAGATCTAGAAAAGCTAGAGGATATACTAACAGCTCAATCTATTGAAGAAGTATTGGATTTATTGGGAATACCACAAGATGAAGGTCTTCTTATGATTTCTGATGGTGCAAATGGCCAAGTCGTAGCAATGGATGAGCTGCTGAATATGGACAATTTACTATCAATTTTAGGTATTGATCAGGCGCAACTGCTAGATACAATTCAACAGCTGACTGGGGTCGAAGTAGATCGCTCAAAGGATTTATGGCAACTAGTTAATGACGTTTTAGGAAAAGATTCAGAGGTTCTGCAGCAATTGATATCTGCTCTGCAAGGTGGACATAAAGTAACACCAAAACAAGCTGAACAACTACTTCAGTTTTTGAAGTTAACACAGGTATCAGGGAAAAATACAGATTTATTTAGTGATCAAGCTGCTACTCTAGAACAGTTAAATACTATGCTTAAAAGTGTAGCGAAGGAAGCTAGTTCGCAGATTACACAAAAAACTGAAATTCCATCTAGCAAAGCTGCTTTACAGGGCTTTGAACAAGTTGTTCAAAAAATAGTGAAAACAACTGAGTCTACAGAAAAAACTGAAACAACCGAAACAACAAAAACAACACAAACGATAGTGGCACCAGCAACTGGTACTGCAAGCGCAACAAAAACAATAACGATCATGCTTCCAACAGAAAAAGGAGCACAATCTGAAGCTCTGACAAAAGAGATTCAAAACTTACTAAATAGAAGTCAAATTTCTAACACGCCTGGAACAACGAAACTTCTATTAAAACTCTATCCAGAAAATTTAGGATCGATTCGTATTGAAATTATGCAGCAGGATGGCGTTTTATCTGCTCGATTGCTTACAACAACTGCAATCGGAAAAGAACTTCTGGATAGTCAATTACACCAGTTGAAAAATGCGTTTGCAAACGCGAATATTCAAATGGATCGTATTGACATTGCACAAAGTCTTCAGGAGACGGACCGAAACAAAGATCAAAATCAGTTTGGTCAGCAGTTTAAGCAAAATTCTGAGCAAGAAGAACCTGAACAGGATGACCACGAAGATGATTCTGAAAAAATGTCCTTTAGTGATTATCTTATAAACGAGGAGGTTTAGAGAATGGCAACGACAGGGATTTCAAATGATTACTATTTGGCATCGACAAAGGCACCAAAAATTAGTAAAAATGGTGATAACTCTACTCTTGGGAAAGATGCATTTCTTAACATCTTAATTACTCAATTACAAAACCAGGATCCGACTCAGCCAATGGACGATAAAGAATTTATCTCCCAAATGGCTCAATTCTCTTCTTTGGAACAGATGCAAAATATGACAACAGCGATGCAAAACTTGCTTATCTCGCAAAATGAAACTCAACTAATGGCTTATACATCATTCATCGGACAAGAAGTGAAATGGAAAGAAGTAACCTCAGAATTAGATGAAAAAGGGAATTATATTGTCAATGAAGGTACAGGTGTAATTAATGAATTGAAATTTGATGACGGTGTACCAATATTCGTTTTAACAGATGGAAAAGAAATTACAGCAGGAAATATTTCATCCATTCTAAAGAATACAAATGCTACTTCACCTACAGAGAATCCATTAGTTACAGCAAGTCAATTGATTGGACAAATGGTTCGATACCAATTAAACGGAGAAGAGCTGACTGCGAAAATCGAATCTGTCTCTACGAATGGTAGTTTAATTGAGTATATTTTAAACAATGGTACACGATTACAAAAGGATCAATTTGAACTAATAAGTGAATAGGTTGGTGACAATGATGAATCGTATTTCTATTCAGCACTTGCCCTTACAACCTACTGTGCAGACGCAAAAGAAACCGACAAACCTTGTGCCGGCCAATCAATCTTTTCTAGATCATTTACAAGAAGTTACAAAGAATAGCCAAAAGCTAAAAATTAGTAAACATGCAAATGATAGAATAGTAGAGCGAAAAATTTCAATTTCAGAACAAGAATGGCAACAGGTGTCGGAAAAAGTATTTGAAGCACGCTCTAAGGGTGTGAATCAACCACTAGTCTTGATGGATCAAGCAGCATTAATCGTAAGTGCTAAAAATGAAACGGTTATAACAGCGATGGAACGCTCAGAAACAAAGAATCAGTTATTTACAAATATCGACGGAACTATCGTCCTTTAAAGGCAGGACCAGTACGAAGCATTACGAAATTAGCTTCAAACGGATGCCTAGGTGTTGCTGAATGACAGACGCAACACTACACAACACAACAGAATTTTCAAAAATAAACGGATAAACGAGAGGAGAACGAAACAATGTTACGTTCAATGTATTCAGGTATTTCTGGTTTAAAAAACTTCCAAACTAAGCTTGATGTAATCGGGAACAATATTGCAAATGTTAATACATACGGATTCAAAAAAGGGCGTGTGGTATTTAAGGATTTAATTTCCCAAACTACAGCTGGTGCTTCTGATTCAACTGCTACTCGAGGAGGAGTTAACCCAAAACAAGTGGGATTAGGTTCACAGATTGCAGCAATTGATACAATCCATGGAACTGGAGCTCTTCAAACAACATCACGTACATTGGATTTAGCGATATCAGGTGATGGATTCTTTATGGTGGGTGATAACACTGGTGCAGCTCCGGCAAGTGCACAATCCGAAGTAGGAAACGTGAAATATACAAGAGCTGGTAACTTTTATATGGATGCTGAAGGCTACTTAGTTGATTCAGAAGGTAGATATTTAGCAGGGGAAAAATCTAGAACTGGTACTGCTCCAAATGTTCAGGTAGCTACAGAGAGAATACAGGTCCCAACTGATGCTCAATCTATGAGTATTGGTCAAGATGGGACTGTAAGTTATGTAGACGCAGCTGGAACATTACAACCAGCGGGTAAACTTGTGTTAGCTAAATTTCCTAATACAGGTGGTTTGGAAAAGGTTGGATCAAACTATTACCAAGCATCATCAAACTCAGGTAATCCACTATTTGGTTCAGCCACTGAATCAGGTATTGGTTCCGTTCAATCTGGTTTCCTAGAAATGTCTAACGTCGACCTTTCTGAAGAGTTTACAGATATGATTGTTACACAACGTGGTTTCCAAGCAAACTCTCGTATCATTACAACTTCTGATGAAATCTTGCAAGAGCTTGTTAACTTAAAACGATAATCTATTAGTTAAATACTAATTTCATTGTAAAGGAGGGTCGGGCCGGCTTTCCAAATGAAACCCGGCCCCATTTCAATGATCGAATTAACACGATTAAATGGAAAATCTTTTTCATTAAATGCACTATACATAGAATCAGTTGAGTCATTTCCGGACACAACAATTACATTAACAACTGGCAGAAAATTTTTAGTAGTTGAAAGTGAAGAAGAAGTACGCGAAAAGAGCGTACAATTTTATAAAAAGATTCAGGTATTATCCAACCCGCATCTACGAGGTGATGACGAATGAAAAAAAACAAATTATTAACAGTAATGCTCATCATTCTAGTGACTATTACATTAATTGGGGTTGTAATTTTTGTTCTATTAACACAATTTAATAAGCAAACAACACCACAAGAACCTACAATAGATGAGATTGTAGAATCTTCTGTTGACGTAACTGAGATTACAACGAATTTAGCTGATAATAGCATTATTATGCTTTCACTAAAAATACAAACAGATAGTAAAGAAGCTGCAGCAGAGTTAACAAAACGTGATTTCCAAACAAAAAATCTTGTTCTTACACAGCTCTCTGAAATGACAGAGGAAGATTTAAAAGGTAAGGATGGTAAAACTACTTTTGAATCTACGTTAAAATCACAACTAAATGAATTGATGCAAGAGGGAGAAATAAAACAAGTTTATATTACCTCCTACATCATTCAATAAAACATATGTGAAACATCTTGAAATGGAGGTGGGCAAATGGCAGGAGATGTATTATCCCAATCCGAAATTGATGCGCTACTTTCTGCAATATCAACCGGTGAAATGTCAGCGGATGAAATGAAAAAAGAAGAAGAGACGAAAAAAGTTAAAATATATGACTTTAAAAGAGCTCTTCGTTTTTCAAAAGATCAAATCCGAAGTTTGACCCGTATACACGAAAATTTTGCAAGGCTATTAACAACATCTTTCTCGGCTCAATTGAGAACGTATGTCCAAATTACAGTAGCTTCGGTCGATCAAATCCCTTTTGAAGAATTTGTTCGGTCAATTCCTAACATGACATTAATAAATGTATTTGAAGTACCGCCACTAGATGGTAATATCTTAATGGAGATCAATCCAAATATCGCGTACTCCATGCTAGATCGTTTAATGGGTGGAAGTGGTTCGAGCTATAGTAATGTGGCTAATTTAACCGAAATTGAGCAGAAAATAATGACGAATCTATTTGAGCGTTCCTTCGATAATTTACGGGAGGCTTGGGATACAATCGCTGAAATTGACCCAATCTTAGTAGAACTTGAAGTGAATCCGCAATTCTTGCAAATGATTTCACCAAATGAAACGGTAATCGTGATTTCGTTAAATACAATCATTGGCGAAACAACAGGAATGATTAATATCTGTATTCCGCATGTGGTGTTAGAGCCAATTATTCAAAATTTATCTGTTCAATATTGGATGCAGTCAAATACAAAAGAAGCCTCACCTGAACAAGCACTAATGCTAGAAAAACGTGTGAAACAAGCAGAATTGCCTTTAATTGCAGAGCTGGGTACAACGAATATTTCAATTGAAGATTTTCTTTATATGAATATTGGTGATGTCATTCAATTAGACCAGCAAATTGAGGAGCCGCTTGTTTTAAAAGTAGGGTCTATACCAAAATTCACTGCACAACCAGGAAAACGAAATAAAAAAATGGCAATCCAAATTATCGCACCATTAGAAGGAGGAGACGAAGATGAGTGATGGTATGCTCTCCCAAGAAGAAATTGAAGCGTTATTAAGGGGTGAATCGTTAGAAGATAAGATGAACGATTTAACATCTGAATCTTCTACAAATAACGAACCACTTCGTGTTGAAGATTATTTAGATCCTATGGAACAAGATGCTTTAGGTGAGGTAGGAAATATCTCATTCGGTAGTTCAGCAACTGCCCTTTCAACACTTTTAGGACAAAAAGTAGATATTACGACACCAGTAGTTTCGATTCTAAATAGAAACTTTTTAGAAGAAGAATTTCCACATCCGTATGTAGCTGTACAAGTGGAATATACTACTGGCTTATCAGGAGCAAACTTATTAGTTATTAAACAAGAGGATGCTGCAATTATTGCTGATTTAATGCTAGGTGGAGATGGCTTAAATCCAAGCATTGATTTAAGTGAAATCCAACTTAGTGCCGTTCAGGAAGCTATGAACCAGATGATGGGTTCAGCTGCAACTTCGATGTCAACAGTATTCAATAAAAAAGTTGATATTTCACCACCAACAATTGATTTAATGAATATCTCACAAAATGAAGGAACTGAACAAATTCCTGAAGATGACTTATTAGTAAAAGTTTCGTTTCGCCTTAAAATTGGATCATTAATTGATTCAAATCTTATGCAATTATTCCCGCTTCAATTTGGGAAAAAACTTGTTAAGTCATTGCTTGGAGAAGAAGAGACTTCCGGACCTGCTGCAGTACAGAAGCCTGCTGATAATCAACAACCTGTTACACCGTCTCAACCAGTACATCAACAACCAGTACAGCAACAGCCAATACAGCAGCCGGTACAACAACAGCCTGTTTATCAGCAGCCACCTGTGTACCAACAGCAAGCAGCTACTACTTACCAGGAACCACCAACAAGCTATGCGATGCCTACATATCAACAACCGCAGCAGCCTGTAAATGTTCAGCAAGCGCAATTTGCATCATTTGAGAATGCACCAATTACTCAGGATGAAGCACGTAATTTAAATATGCTCCTTGATATTCCTTTACAAGTAACGGTGGAACTAGGGCGTACGAAGCATTCGGTAAAAGAAATATTACAACTTGCATCTGGTTCCATTATCGAACTCGACAAGTTAGCCGGTGAACCAGTTGATATTTTAGTGAATAGCCGTTTAATTGCAAAAGGGGAAGTAGTCGTAATCGATGAAAACTTCGGTGTGCGTATTACGGACATTATGAGTCAAGCAGAACGATTAAACAATTTGAAATAGGATTATTTGGAGGGATTTTATATGTCTAAAAAGATTTTAATAGTAGACGATGCAGCATTCATGCGCATGATGATTAAGGATATTTTAACTAAAAATGGTTATGAAGTAGTTGGAGAAGCTGCTGATGGACTTCAAGCTGTTGAAAAATATAACGAGTTAAACCCAGATTTAGTAACTATGGATATTACAATGCCTGAAATGGATGGAATAGCTGCGCTTAAAGCAATTAAATCTACTCATCCAAATGCAACAGTAATTATGTGTTCTGCAATGGGACAACAAGCAATGGTAATTGATGCAATCCAAGCTGGAGCGAAAGACTTTATTGTAAAACCATTCCAAGCAGACCGTGTAATTGAAGCCATTCAAAAAGCATTAGGTTGATAAAATGAACTCAAAAGTTTTTGCAATAGCAAGGGCTTGTTTTGCAATAATAATAGCAATCACTTTTCTGTCACCGATGAATTTTGCACATGCAGCACAGGGTAGTCAATCAGTTACTGAATGCTGGCAAAATCCTGATGCGGAAGGCTGTGAAGATACAGATCCAACTGTCGAAGGGGAGAATTCTACTTCGGCAGACGTGGGCTTAGGCTTGTGGGATTATTTGAAAATGCTATTTTCCCTTGTACTAGTACTTGCTCTTTTAATATTTGTTCTTAAATTTCTCAATAAAAAAAGTTCGAGCTATCAACAAAACAGTGTCGTTCGGAATATTGGCGGAATCTCTGTAGGAGCGCAAAAATCCGTACAATTGCTTCATATTGGCGATAAATTATATATTGTCGGTGTTGGAGAAGATGTGCAACTCATTAAAGAAATTGATAATCCTGAGGAAGTAGAACAGTTATTAGCAATCTATAATGAGAAACAGTCATTTGCAGATAGCACAAGTCCTTATATTTTAGAATTACTTAATAAGCTAAAACGAAATAATTCAGAAGAAGATAAAACAGAAGAAAAGCAGTCAACTCAAAACTTTGGTGAAATGTTCAATAAACGACTAACAGAACTTACAAAAAATCGTAAAAGTGAATTGGACAAATGGAAGGAAAAGGAGCGGGATAAGTAATGGAAGATTTTATTTCATTCTTTTCTGAAAATGATCCAACCAATGTTTCAACTTCTGTAAAATTACTTCTATTATTAACTGTTTTATCTTTAGCACCAAGTATCTTAATCTTAATGACATCTTTTGCTCGTATTATGATTGTGCTTTCCTTTACAAGAACAGCATTGGCTACAAATACATCACCGCCAAACCAAGTGCTAATTGGATTAGCATTATTTTTGACATTCTTCATTATGGCTCCAACGTTCCAAGAAGTGAACGAACAAGCACTACAGCCTTTGTTCAATGAAGAAATTGGCTTAGAAGAGGCGTATGACCGAGCCGCACTGCCTTTTAAAGAATTTATGGCACAGCATACAAGGCAAAAAGATCTAATGCTTTTCTTAGAATACAACCAAGCCGAAAAACCTGCATCAGTGGAAGAAATACCACTTACAATGCTTGTACCGGCTTTTGCCCTAAGTGAAATTAAAACAGCATTTCAAATTGGGTTTATGATTTTTATTCCGTTTTTAGTGATTGATATGGTCGTAGCTAGTGTTCTGATGTCTATGGGGATGATGATGCTACCACCGGTTATGATTTCATTACCTTTTAAAATCTTATTATTCATTTTAGTAGATGGATGGTACCTGGTGATAAAATCTTTACTTCAAAGTTTTTAGGGGATGATATGAATGACGCAGGAAATGGTCATTGCAATTGCAGAGAGAGCGATATGGATTGTCCTCATTGTATCGGGACCGCTGCTACTAATTGCACTTATAGTTGGTTTACTTGTAAGTATTTTTCAAGCAACTACATCGATACAGGAGCAAACATTGGCTTTCGTACCAAAAATAATTGCGGTCTTAGTAGCAATTATCTTTTTTGGGCCATGGATGATCTCTCAAATGACTTCGTATGTAACTGACATATTAAATAATTTAACACGGTATATAGGGTGAAAAAATGACAGAAATCATTCCTGAAATTTCCGTTTTATTATTGATTATTGTCAGAGTTTCTGCTTTTTTTGTATCAGTCCCTTTTTTTTCATACAGAAGAATTCTTCCTCAGGTAAGAATTGCTCTAGCTGTTATTTTTTCATGGATGATTTATTACACAATGAATGTTGAGGCTATTCCAATAGACGGGAATTACATCCTACTTGTCTTAAAAGAAGCAATCATTGGCGTGATGATTGGCCTGGTTGCCTACATGATCATGACTGCGGTTCAAATAGCAGGTGGATATATTGATTTTGAAATGGGCTTTGCAATGGCGAATGTTATCGACCCACAAACGGGCATACAGACCCCATTAATGGGTCAATTTTTTAATTTTTTAATCCTTTTTGTGTTGATCTCAATAGATGGCCATCATTTAATATTAGATGGCATCTATTATAGCTATCAGTTCTTGCCAATCAACCAGATTTACCCTGATTTTACAAATAATAATATTATTGAGTTTGTTATTAGAACTGTTGGTTCTGTATTTACTATAGCATTTCAGATGTCAGCCCCTGTTGTTGCAACTTTATTTTTAGTAACGATGGCACTTGGAATTACAGCAAAAACAGTACCCCAACTCAATATTTTTGTAGTTGGTTTTCCAATAAAGATTGCAGTCGGTTTCCTGGTGTTAATTGTTTCAATGGGTGTAATGATTGAAGTGATGGAAAAAGTAATCGAAATGATGATACTTTCAATGCGAGATTTCATGCGATTGTTAGGCGGTGTATAGAGCTTGAAGTTATTACTCACTTTAGATTTACAATTTTTTGCTGGGGATAAAACAGAAAAAGCTACACCGAAAAAGAGGCAGGATGCCAGAAAAAAAGGACAAGTCTTAAAAAGTCAGGATGTAACAGCCGCAATTGTTTTGTTGTTGTTATTTATGTTTTTGTACTTTGCTGGTCCAATGATGCTTGAAGGAATATTCGGTTTCTTACATCAAGCATTTGAAAAAAATATATTAATCGAAACCGTAAGCACTGAGACAGTCATGCAAATGTATACAGATTCCTTAAAAGAAATGGCTCTTATCATTTTGCCATTTATGGCGATAGCGGTTGTTGCTGGTATTTTAGCAAACTTTATGCAATTTGGTTTGCTTTTTACTTTGGAACCCATGAAATTAGATTTAAAAAAGATGGATCCCATCAAGGGATTTAAGAAAATTATCTCCGTACGAGCAATTGTAAACTTGATTAAATCTCTATTGAAAATATCATTTATTGGAACTGTAACAGTTGTTATTATTTGGATGAATTTAGAGGAAGTCTTATCGTTATCATTCCAAAGTCCTTGGGATACATTAACTACAGTAGCAAAACTCACAGGGATAATGGGAATTGCCGCATCATTAACCCTTGTCGTCATTGCACTGATTGATTACATATATGAAAAATATGAGTATGAAAAACAATTGAAAATGTCAAAGCAAGACATTAAAGATGAATACAAAAATGCGGAAGGTGACCCGAAAATCAAATCGAAAATTAAGCAGCGTCAAAGGGAAATGGCTATGCGAAGAATGATGCAGGAAATTCCCAATGCAGATGTGGTCATTACCAATCCAACTCACTATGCCATTGCTTTAAAATATGACGATCAAAATATGGAAGCGCCAAAGGTTGTTGCAAAAGGAACAGACTATGTGGCGCAGAAGATTAAATTGATCGCTAAGGAAAATGACGTAGTGATGGTGGAAAATCGTCCGCTAGCCAGGGCGATGTATGACCAAGTCGAAATTGATCAACAGGTACCTGAAGAATTTTTTAAAGCGATAGCAGAAATACTAGCTTATGTATATCGTATAAAGCGTAAAATTTAGACCATAGTAGGAGGGACAAACATGAAGATTCGTGACTTAGGGGTTTTAGCTGCAGTAATTATGATTGTAGCGATGCTCATTATCCCTCTACCGACATGGTTATTAAGCTTTTTAATCATTATTAATATCACATTGTCATTATTGGTTTTATTAGTGGCGATGAATATGAAAGAAGCATTAGATTTCGCCATTTTCCCTTCAGTTATCTTGTTATTAACATTGTTCCGATTGGGTTTAAGTATATCTACTACTCGAGCGATTCTTGCACAAGGGGATGCTGGGGATGTTGTTGAAACATTTGGCCAATTCGTAACTGGTGGGAATATTCTAGTCGGTTTAGTAATTTTCATGTTATTAGTTATTATTAACTTCATCGTAATTACAAAAGGTTCAGAACGTGTAGCTGAAGTAGCAGCACGTTTTACATTAGATGCAATGCCCGGGAAGCAAATGAGTATTGATGCAGATTTAAATGCGGGCATGATTTCAGAAAAAGAAGCAAGGGAACGTCGTGATAAGGTATCCAAAGAATCTGATTTTTATGGAGCAATGGACGGGGCAACAAAATTCGTAAAAGGTGATGCAATTGCCTCAATTATCATGGTCTTCATTAACTTGCTCTTTGGGATTATTATCGGAATGGTTCAACTTGGCTATGAATTGGCAGATGCTGCAACGCATTTCTCAACATTAACGGTCGGGGATGGATTAGTTGCCCAAATCCCAGCACTATTAATCTCAACTGCCACAGGGATTGTTGTTACTCGAGCTGCTTCAGAAGGCAACTTGGGAGAAGATATTGCAAACCAATTATTTGCACAAACTAAATTGCTGTATATTGCAGGTGGTGCAATTTTCTTATTAGGTCTTTTCACACCACTTCCTGAATGGATTACAATGCCGATTGCTGCCGTGTTAATTGGTGGTGCTTACATGATTAATAGCAAGCAAAAACAAGCAGAAGACCCTGAGGAGTTACTTGAAATTGAAGAAGAAGTGGCTGCTGATACAATGAAAAGTCCAGAAAATGTTGTCAATCTACTGAATGTAGATCCGATTGAATTTGAGTTTGGATATGGGTTAATTCCTTTAGTTGATGCAAGTCAAGGTGGAGATTTATTAGACCGTGTTGTGATGATTCGAAGACAACTGGCACTGGAACTAGGGATTGTGATACCGGTAGTCAGAATTCGAGACAATATTCAATTACAGCCCAATGAGTATCGTATCAAAGTAAAGGGTAATGAAATGGCAAGAGGGGAACTGCTTCTTGATCATTATTTATCGATGAGCCCAGGAGATGACGATTCAATCGATGGTATTGATACAATTGAACCTTCCTTTGGCTTGCCGGCTAAATGGATTACAGAAAGGGTAAAAGAAGATGCAGAGATGCTTGGTTACACTGTAGTTGATCCACCAAGTGTAGTTTCAACTCACTTAACTGAAATTATCCGTGCCAATGCTCATGATTTACTGGGGCGTCAGGAAACGAAACAATTAATCGACCATTTACGAGAAAACTATCCAATTTTAGTGGAAGAATTAACGCCAACACCATTATCAATTGGTGAAATTCAAAAAGTTTTGGCAAAACTATTAAAAGAAAATGTTTCAATACGTAATTTACCTATTATCTTTGAAACGTTGGCAGATTATGCGAAGCTAACAAGTGATACAGATGTTCTGACTGAATATGTTCGTCAGGGCCTGGCAAGACAAATTACTTCTCAGTATGTATCAGGTGGAACAAGCTTAAAGGTAATCACGATTCCTGGAAAAATAGAGAAGCTTATTGCTGATAGTATTCAGCAAACGGATCATGGCAATTATTTAGCAATGGATCCACAAGATTCTCAAAATGTATTAGAGGCAATTGCAAAGGAAGTAGAGAAAGTATCCTTTATGGAACAATCTCCAATCATTCTATGTTCACCAGGAATACGAATGTATTTAAGACAACTAACAGAGCGTTATTTCTCACAAATTCCTATTTTGTCCTATAACGAATTAGATGCAAATGTTGAAATTCAGAGTGTTGGAGTGGTGAATGTAGAATGAAAATGAAAAAATATACAGCACCTTCTATAGCAGAGGCCATGAAATTAGTTCGAGCAGAATTAGGTGATGATGCTGTAATTATTAATTCTAAGGTGATTGTTACTAAAAAGCTGTTCGGTTTAATTAAACAAAAGAATTTTGAAGTACTTGCTGGAATCGACCAAGTGGAGACAAAAACAATGTCTCCGCCTCTTCCGGATTTACAAACAAATACAACTCAATATAAAGAACCAGCAGAACAGCTGAAATTACATATTGACGATACATTATCAAATGAGTTGAAAAGTGAAATAGCAGAATTGAAGTTGATGATGAAATCGATGCAAAAGCATACAATTCAATCCGAATTGCCAGAGAATTTCTTTCCTTATATTGACTTCTTGAAACGTCAAGAACTTAGTGAAGAGCTCATCACGGCAATAAGTGATGAGCTTTTTGTGCATCAAAAACAAAAAAATATTCCTTTAACAAAAGAAGAAATGAAACAAATTACGAAAGAAGTACTTCGGAAATTTCTCTCAGATCTTCCAATGGGCGGTCTCTCCTATGAGAAAAAATTCATTAATGTTTTTGGACCAACAGGTGTTGGAAAAACAACGACTATTGCAAAAATGGCCGCAAGAGCTGTTTTAGAGAAAAAGAAAAAAATTGGTTTTATTACAACGGATACGTATCGAATTGCTGCCATAGAACAGTTAAAAACCTATGCGAACCTTTTACAGGCGCCAGTGGAAATTGTCTATAATGCAAATGATTATAAGAAGGCAATTGAGAATTTTGAACATCTCGATTTAGTGTTCATCGATACAGCTGGCCGTAATTATAAAGAAGCTAAATATGTAGATGACCTAAAGCGGTTGATTAACTTTGATGAAGAGGTAGAGTCCTATTTGGTGTTGGCTTTAACAGCTAAAGAACAGGATATGGAATCAATAATTCAACAATTTAGTGAAATCCCTATAGGTAAATATATCTTCACCAAAATAGATGAAACAAATTCTATTGGCACTATGTATAATTTAATGATTAAATATAATAAAGGACTTGCTTACTATACGAATGGACAAGAAGTACCAGAAGATATAGAAGTAGCCGATTTAGATGAAGTACTTGAACTGTTCTTTCAAGGAGAATATGAATGAGAGACCAAGCAGAAAACTTAAGACAGAAGATGCTGGAGAGTCAAGGTGCGCAAGGCCGATCGATTGCAATAGTTAGTGGAAAAGGTGGCGTTGGAAAAAGCAACTTTTCTACTAATTTTGCCATTAATCTGTCGAGATTAGGGAAGAAAGTTGTCGTTTTGGATATGGATATCGGTATGGGAAATGTTAATATACTGATAGGTAAAACGGCTCAATACAATCTAAAGCATTATCTATTTGGTGAAGCAACATTAGCTGAAGTAATGTACGAGGGTCCGCATAACTTAAAATATATTTCTGGTGGATCAGGTATGTCCTCTGTAATGGAATGGTCAAAAGAGATGGTCGATGCATTATTTTCTGCATTTGAACAATTACAAAAATCCTATGACTATATACTTTTTGATATGGGAGCTGGTGCAACCAATTGGTCCTTAAATTTAATAAACTCTATTGACGAAATTATTGTCATAACAACGGAGGAACCTACTGCCATAACAGATGCCTATTCAATGATGAAATATATCCATGTAAGAGACCCGGAAAAGACAATCTACTTATTATGTAATCGAGCTTATTCCAGAGAAGAAGGGCAAGAAACATTAAATCGCTTGGATAGCACGATGAAGCAATTTCTTAAAAAAGAAGTGATTCTCCTAGGTTCCTTACCGGAAGATCCAGTAGTACGAAAAGCAGTACGAGAGCAAGTACCCTTTTCTATTGCATACCCGGAGAGTCATATTTCGAAAACGTTAAAAATAATGGTCCAACAATTTGTGGAGCGTAATCAGGTTGAAGTTCATGGATATAATCAGAAAAATAGGTTCTTATCTAAATTACGAAGCATTTTTTCGAAAGGGAGTGATTAATTGGAATTCTCAAATAAAAGCAAACTTTTAGTTGTGGATGACTCTGCTTTTATGAGAAAGCTAATTAGTGACTTTTTTTTAGACAATCCAAAAGTAGAAGTTGTTGGAACTGCCCGCAACGGTAAAGATGCGCTAAAAAAAATTCAAAGCTTAAAACCTGATGTTGTAACAATGGACGTTGAGATGCCAGAGCTAAATGGATTGGATGCATTAAAGGAAATTATGAAGACCTCTCCAGTCCCTGTAATTATGCTTTCTAGTACGACGCTTCAAGGTGCAGAAAATGCACTTATAGCGATGGAAAATGGTGCAGTTGATTTTGTAGCGAAGCCTAGTGGAACGATTTCACTGGATCTACACAAAATCAAGGAAGAATTAGTACATAAAGTGGAGCATGCTGCACATGTCCAAATAACAAAATTAAATAAAAGAAAAGTAGAACCTGTTCGTGTGCCTAAAACAAAAGCTTTTATAGAGGATAGAATGCAAAGTAAAAACGTATTCGTACAAGGAACACCAGCAGGCGAGATAAATAAGAATCGTTGGAATCAAACAACCAAAAAGATTGTAATAATTGGAACATCAACAGGTGGTCCTAGAGCTTTGCAGGAGGTAATAACGAAATTACCTAATTCTATAAAGGCACCGATCTTAATTGTTCAACATATGCCAGCTGGGTTTACAAAATCCCTTGCGGATCGATTGAATCAATTGAGTGAAGTAACGGTAAAAGAAGCTGAACAAGGTGATTTATTGCAGAACGGAGTCGCCTATGTAGCTCCAGGTGGCAGCCATCTAAAGCTCGAGAAACGGGGGACATCCTTCGAAATCGTTCTAGATCAAAATGAGCCTCCAAGATCAGGGCATCGTCCGAGTGTGGATGTCATGTTTGAAAGTGTAAGTAAAATTAGTGATTTTGATAAGGTAGCAGTAATTATGACTGGAATGGGATCTGATGGTTCAAAAGGTCTGATCGAATTAAAACAAAATGGAAATGTAATGGCGATTGCAGAGTCAGAAAAAACGTGTATTGTTTATGGGATGCCTAAAGCAGCCGTAGAAACACAGCTTGTCAATGAGGTTGTCGATGTTGACAATATTGCCGAAGCAATTATGAAATATTTGCCCTAAAAAGGAGTGTTTTCTAAGTGGAACTTAACCAATATCTAGAAATGTTCATTGAAGAAAGTAAGGAACATTTACAATCATGTAGCGACAATTTGTTACAACTTGAAAAAAATCCAGATGACTTAGCAATTGTAAACGAAATATTCCGTTCTGCTCATACATTAAAAGGTATGTCAGCAACAATGGGGTATGAGGATTTAGCTGATTTAACCCATAAAATGGAGAATGTGCTTGATGCAATTCGTAACGAAAAAATTCAAGTAAATGCAGAAATTCTTGATGTTGTATTTGAATCAGTTGATCACCTAGAAGAAATGGTTATGAGTATAGCCGGAGGTGGAGATGGGAAAAAAGATGTTTCCCAAACTGTTGAAAAACTAAAACGTATTGAGTCTGGTGAATCCATTCAACAAGAATCAACGCCTAGTGAAACTGCTGCTGCAGAGGTGGCAGCATCGACAACTGTATTGGAAAATGCACTTCAATTACAATATGATGATTTTGAAAAAACTGTTTTACTACAATCTACAGAGCAAGGGTACAATGCTTTTGAAGTTTCAGTAACGTTAATGGATAGCTGTCTTTTAAAGGCGGCACGTGTCTATATGGTATTTGATATCTTAGAGAAAAATGGAGATGTCGTAAAATCCTCTCCTACAGTGGACAAGCTTGAAGAAGAACAATTTGACCAGGACTTTAAAGTCGCATTAATTACGCAAACAGATGCTGACGAATTACGCAGCAAAATACTAAAAGTTTCTGAGGTTGATAGTGTTACGATTACACAAATTTCAGAGGACTTATTTGTTCAGTCTGCAGTTGTGGAATCCGAAGAGGTAATAGAACTAGCAGCTGAAGATGTGACAGTTGTTCCAAATGCTGAAGCGAAAAAAGAAGAAACTAGCCAAAAGCCTTCTACAACAAAGCATGCTGCAAGTAAAACAATTCGTGTTAGTATCGAAAGATTAGATATTTTAATGAATTTATTTGAAGAATTAGTAATTGATAGAGGGCGTCTTCAGTCGATTGCTACAGAAGTAAATCATTCAGAGCTAAATGAAACAGTCGAGCGTATGAGCCGAACAATGGGAGACTTACAAAATATTGTCCTAACAATGCGTATGATTCCGATTGAAACCGTATTTAACCGATTCCCTAAAATGGTACGTACTTTATCTCGTGATCTCAAGAAGAAGATTAATCTTGAAATCCTGGGTGCGGAAACTGAATTAGATCGAACAGTTATCGATGAAATCGGTGACCCACTTGTTCATTTAATTCGTAATTCAGTTGACCACGGTATCGAAAGCCCAGAAGTACGACGTGCAAATGGGAAGCCAGAAGAAGGAAATGTTACCTTACGTGCATACCACAGCGGCAACTATGTGTTTATCGAAATTGAAGATGATGGTGCGGGTATTAACCGTGAGCGTGTACTTAAAAAAGCTATTTCAAAAGGAATCGTAACGAAAGAATCTGCACTTTCCATGAGCGATAAACAAATTAATGAATTAATTCTAGCATCTGGATTCTCAACTGCTGAAGTTATTTCGGATATTTCCGGACGTGGGGTAGGTCTTGATGTTGTGAAGACGACAATTGAGTCACTTGGTGGAAATATTTCAATTGAATCAACAGAAGGGGTTGGATCTATCTTCTCAATCCAGCTTCCATTAACATTATCGATCATTTCAGTTATGTTAGTTGAAATTGAACAAGAAATCTATGCTATACCTTTATCTTCAATCATTGAAACATCGATTATAAAAAATAGCGATATTCTCAATGCACATAATCAAAAAGTAATTGATTTCCGAGGCAAGGTCGTACCACTTATCTTCTTGGACGAAATCTTTGATGTTCCAAGAACGCCAAAACAAGAAGACGAATACCACTCAGTTGTCATCGTTCGTAAAGGAGACAAGCTTGCAGGTTTAGTAGTGGATACCTTTATTGGTCAGCAGGAAATTGTATTGAAATCATTAGGTAACTACTTAACAAATATCTTTGCAATTTCTGGTGCTACGATATTAGGAAACGGAAAAGTTGCTCTAATTGTGGATTGTAATGCGTTAATGAAGTAATGAATTGAAATGAAAGAGGTGTAGTTTATGACTGCTGTAGATCAGGAGTATTTAAAAGTAATTGTTTTCCAACTTGCCGATAAAGAATATGCAATTCCGGTATCGAACGTACAAGGAATCGAAAAGTTAATGCATATTACTCGCGTTCCGAAAACACGCGAATTTGTTAAGGGTGTTATTAATTTGCGAGGAGTCGTAACACCACTGATTGATTTGCGTGAACGATTTGGATTACCGGTATCAAACAACGAAGAAACAACAAGAATTATTATTATTACACTGGAAGAAATGGAAGTCGGCTTTATAGTTGATTCAGCAAATGATGTAATTGATATTCCAACTGACGCGATTGAACCACAACCAGAAGTAGTAGGGTCAAATGAAGAAGATTTCATATCCGGCGTCGCAAAACTAGAGAACCGATTATTAATTTTATTGCATCTAGATAAAGTGTTAAATCCATAAACATAAGTTAGCCAATCTGTTATAAAGTGGGGATTTGCGAGTGATGAAGGAAATTAAACAAATAACATCATTGCATTTAGACATCCTAAAAGAGATTGGAAATATAGGTGCTGCCCATGCTGCCACAGCACTTTCCAGTTTATTAAATAGGAAAATTGATATGCATGTCCCAAAAGTTGAAATGGTTTCATTTAATGAAATGATGGAACTTGCTGGGGGAGCTGAAACTGTTGTTGTCGGCATCTTCCTTCGTATTGAAGGAGATGCTGAGGGGAGCATGTTCTTTATTTTACCAATCAAACAGGCAAACAGGTTTATTCAAAGTTTAATCAATGATGACCGATTCAGCTTTAGTGATAGCAAGCCACCAGAGCTTGGCTTATCCGCAATGCAGGAATTAGGGAATATTCTTTCGGGTTCATATCTATCAGCGTTATCAGACTTTACTGGGATGAAATTGTACCCAACAGTTCCAGGTTTAAGTGTTGATATGTTTGGAGCCATTATAAGTACGGGGCTAATCGAAATTTCTGAGGTTAGTGATCAAGTCATTGTCATTAATACATCCATTTTTGAAGAAGGTTTTGATAATCGTAATGAAGTTCACGGGCATTTCTTCTTACTACCAGATCCTGATTCTTTTGCAAGTATGTTTAAGGCACTAGGAGTCTCATAAAATGGTCCAATCTAGTACTAGTCAAGTTATTAAGGTTGGAATTGCACAAATGGATGTAGTTAAAATGCCAGACACAATTCGTACTTCAGGATTAGGTTCATGTGTAGGTGTTGTGTTATATGATGAAACAAAAAATATTGCTGGGTTAGTTCATATCATGTTACCTGATTCCAGTTTAGCGAGAACTGAAACAATTAATGAAGCTAAGTTCGCAAATACTGGTATCAAGGCACTCATTGATAAGCTGCGTTTAGCTGGCGTTCAACCGCACCGTTTAAAAGCAAAAATCGCTGGCGGTGCACAGATGTTTAAGTTCACATCAGACAAAGATTCAATGCGTATCGGCCCTCGGAATGTTGAAGCGGTGAAAAAAGAACTATCTAAAAACAATATTCCAATCGTTGCTGAAGATACAGGGGGCAATAGTGGAAGAACGATTGAATTTAATCCAGTCACATGTCTACTGAATATTCGAACTGTAAATCAGGGAGTGAGCGAAATATAATGTACGGATCAATATTATACAACTTTTGGGCGGGCATCCTTGGATTTTCAATATATTTCTTTTATACACTCTCGGATACTTCGATACCCTATACTAATTTAGTCGGCTCTTTGATAGCCGCTGTTGCATCTTTTATGGCAATGTTTGCTATTCGCTATCTTCTTAAGTATGTACTATATACTCCGAATGATGATTTATTCGATGGCTTTAACAAAGAAAATGAACGATTACGGGAGCAGTTGTTAAGTAATAAGAGCAATCAAACGAATCCTGATGCCAGTACCTCAACAATGGAGTTTAAGGACCAAAGCACAGAAGAAATTGCAAAAGTAGTTCAAACAATGATGCTCCAAGATGAATCTGTGAAGAATTAATCATTTGAAGGTTTATACGAACCAGTATATTACGAATGATCAAACTTAAAGAGTCGCAAAACGGCTCTTTTTTTGTGTACCGAGCATCTTTTAAGAAGCTGATTTTCATTTAAATCAATCACGCTAAAAAATTGTACCTAATCTGAATTGCTTTTAAACCTTCTCTCTCAAATTTTGGTTTGTAAGGTAAAAAATTTAGTTTAATAGAAATCTGTGTTTTTTTATTATCATTTGATATAATATTTGTTAGTAAGGAACGCACATGCTGGATAGGGAGAGGTAGTAAATAATACCTATTATAAATGGCTAATATCCTTAAATTGATGATGAAATTAATTATAGTATTGAATAGTAATAAAGTCTTTTGTTTTTCATAGAAAAAACCTGTAATCTGTTACTAAAGTTAGAGGCAGATGTCGGATGGATAGAGTATCATCGATAACGAAGTAGAAAGATGCTATATCCTAAAAACAATTTTAGTGTGAGGTGCATTTTATGGTACGACAACTTCAAGCAGACAACGAACAAACTCTTTGGAATTGCTGGCTCAATGATCGCGATCCAGAGGCAGGTAATATACTAATAAAAAAATATCAATCACTAGTATCCTATCATGTTCAAAGAATAGGTGCGAGTGTTCCTAAAAATGTATCAAGAGATGATTTAATGAGTTTAGGTATGATGGGACTCTTTGATGCATTAAATAAGTTTGACATAAATCGAGATTTAAAATTTGATACATATGCTTCCTTCCGTGTGAGAGGTGCTATTATAGACGGATTAAGAAAAGAAGATTGGCTACCTCGCTCTGCACGTGAAAAGTCAAAGAAGATGGAAGCACAAATTGAAAAATTAGAACAACAACTTATGCGTAGTGTGACGCCGGATGAGCTTGCTCAATATATGGATTTATCAGTAGAGGAAGTATATCAAACAGTACAGGAGCACTTCTTCTCCAGTGTTTTATCGATTAACGAACAGCAAGATCAGGAAGAGTCAGAAGGGAAAGCTTTTGTAATTAGAGATGATCGTACAAGAACGCCTGAGCAAGAAACTGTCCATATGGAATTGATTAAAGATCTTTCCGAAAATATTAAAAACTTAAGTGAAAAGGAACAGCTTGTACTAAGTCTGTTCTATACAGAGGAATTGACATTAACGGAAATTGGTGAAATGCTTAATTTATCAACATCAAGAATATCACAAATCCATTCAAAAGCATTATTTAAATTAAGAAAGCTTCTTTCAAATGAAATGTTAAGCTAGCGGGATTAGAAGTGATAAATGATTCACATTCGCCTAGTCTTTTGTGATTCCATTTATCTCGAGTTTGCTCAATAAATTATTATAAATTTTGTAGCAACCTCAGGAGGAAACGGTTTCAGTTATAGTTACTTCCTCTGAACAGTTATATTTCTATTCCCATTCATCTATTTATTCTTGTGAAGGGGATTGATAATTCGATGAGTTTGAAGGCTTTAGAACTACAAGTTGCCATTCCGAAGACCTTTGATGCAGGTAAACTGGCAGATGATCATCAACAAAATGTGACACAGCAGCAGGTAAACGCCCATGAAGCATTAAAAAAAGAGATTAAGAAAAAACAATTACAAGTTAGCGACACAGAAAAAACCGATAAAATTTCGAATAATAAAGAGCAGCAGCACAATCATGAAGAGAATTTCTCCGAAGAAAAAAAACAGCTTAAAGAAGAAAAGGAAGCTGAGCATGCCAAGCATCCTTTTAAAGGTAATTTTATCGATTTTAGTGGATAGGAGAACAGTATGGTCGTAGGTATAGTAATCATATTGATTATTTCGCAGCTCATTTGTTTTTACTTCATCGTTATTTTAAATACCAAAATAGCAAAATTTAAAGATTTAGAAAAACGACAAGATCAGCTGATTCGAGAAATGGACGACGCAATTAGTTTATATCTTGTTGAGATGAAGGAAGAAAATGATCGTCTCATTAATGAGCTTTCATCTATAAAACAAAATGAGTCAAAAAATAATGAAATAAAAAATCAAATATTGGCTAGGATTAATTCAGAGGATTCCCAAAGGTTATCTTCTACAGCTCAAGATGAAAGTGCATCCAAAATGGACCCAGTAGAAAGTATCCCACCAAAAGCTTTAGTACCCAAAAAAGTAGCAACAAATGCTTATAAACAACAAACAGTGAATGAAGTTCGACCTGTGAAACAGACAATAGAGACTGAAACTGTGGAAAAAGATTTAACGGTTCTTCCTTCCTTTGAACAAAAAGTCATAACCCTCTACCAACAAGGGAAAACAATTGATGAAATAGCAAAACTTACGCAAAAAGGGAAGACGGAAATCGAATTATTAATTAAGTTCCATGCATAAAAATGTTGCACGAGAAAAATTAGTGTGATATATTATCAATTGGTGTTAATTACACACGCATTTTGATGTAGTAAGTGGTGCTTTTTGAATAAAAAGTTGCTTGTTATAGATGAAAAATGCGGAGGAAAAAAACCAAAACATTAGGAGGAAACACACATGTCAGTAATTTCAATGAAACAATTACTTGAAGCTGGTGTACATTTCGGTCACCAAACTCGCCGTTGGAACCCAAAAATGAAAAAATACATTTTTGTTGAACGTAACGGAATCTACATTATCGATTTACAAAAAACGGTTAAAAAATTAGAAGAAGCTTACGACTTCATGCGCCAAGTTGGCCAAGATGGCGGTAAAGTACTTTTCGTAGGTACTAAAAAACAAGCTCAAGAAGCTATTAAAGACGAAGCTGAGCGTTCTGGTAACTACTACATCAACCAACGTTGGTTAGGTGGTACTTTAACTAACTTCGGTACAATCCAAAAACGTGTTGCTCGTATGAAAGCAATCGAAAAAATGGAAGAAGACGGCACTTTCGACGTACTTCCTAAAAAAGAAGTTATCCAACTTAAAAAAGAACACGAGCGTCTTGTTAAATTCTTAGGCGGTATCCGTGATATGGCTGGCATTCCAGACGTTATGTTCGTGGTTGACCCACGTAAAGAGCGTATCGCTGTTGCTGAAGCTCGTAAATTAAATATTCCTATCGTAGGGATTGTTGATACAAACTGTGATCCAGATGAAATCGACTACGTAATCCCTGCTAACGATGACGCTATCCGCGCTGTTAAATTATTAACTGCTAAAATGGCTGATGCTCTAATCGAGTCTAAACAAGGTGAATCTGAAGCTCCAGCGGAAGAAGTAGTAGCTGCTGAGTAATTCACTATTAGAAAACTTGGCGCAAGTAGTCAGTTTTCTGATGATCAAAAGGTGATAAGTGGATGAACCCTCTTATCACCTTTTTTTAAAGTTAGAGAAATATACAATAAAAATTTAATAATTGATAACTCAAGGAGGAAACTTCAAATGGCAATTACTGCACAATTAGTAAAAGAACTTCGTGAAAAAACAGGCGCAGGTATGATGGACTGTAAAAAAGCTTTAGTACAAACAGATGGTGATATCGACGCTGCTGTTGACTTCTTACGTGAAAAAGGTCTTTCTTCAGCTGCTAAAAAAGCTGACCGTATCGCTGCAGAAGGGACAACTTATATCCTTGCTGAAGGAAACGAAGCTGTAATTTTAGAAGTTAACGCTGAAACTGACTTCGTAGCAAAAAATGAAAAATTCCAAGTACTTGTTGCTGAATTAGCTCAATTAATTTTAGCTGCAAAACCAGAATCAGTAGAAGCTGCATTAGAGCTTACAAATGCTGAAGGTGTTAAAGTTTCTGACTTAATCTCTACAGCTGTTGCTACAATCGGAGAAAAAATCACTCTTCGCCGTTTCGAAGTTAAAACTAAAACTGACGTAGATGCTTTTGGTTCTTACCTACACATGGGTGGACGTATTGGAGTATTAGTAGTTCTTGAAGGTTCTACTGATGAGTCAGCTGCGAAAGATGTAGCTATGCACATTGCTGCTATCAATCCTCAATATGTATCACGTGACGAAGTCTCTGAAGAAGAAGTAGACCGTGAGCGTAAAGTGTTAACTGAACAAGCTCTAAACGAAGGTAAACCAGAAAATATCGTTGCTAAAATGGTAGAAGGTCGCCTTGGCAAATTCTTCGAAGACATTTGCTTACTTGATCAAACTTTCGTTAAAAATTCTGATCAAAAAGTACGTGATTTCGTAAAATCAACTGGTGGTAACATCACTTCATTCGTACGCTTTGCTGTTGGTGAAGGTATCGAAAAACGTGAAGACAACTTCGCTGAAGAAGTTATGAACCAAGTTAAAGGTAACTAATTTTAATAATAAGTAAAAATAGGGGACACAAAGCTGTGTTCCCTATTTTTCAAGGGATTGAAAAATCACATATTTTTTGAAGAATAAAATTGAATTGCGGAGGTTTACTATGAGTGTGCCACAATATGAACGAGTAGTTATTAAAATTAGCGGTGAGGCCTTAGCAGGAGAAGCTGGATATGGTTTATCACCAAAAATTATTAAGTCAGTTGCAGAAGATATTAAAGAAGTAGTAGAGCTTGGAGTTGAAGTTGCTGTAGTAGTAGGTGGCGGAAACATCTGGCGCGGGAAAGTAGGCAGCGAAATGGGTATGGATCGTGCCTCTGCGGATTACATGGGAATGCTTGCGACAGTTATGAATTCATTAGCACTTCAGGATGCTCTTGAAAAACTGGAAATTGAAACACGTGTTCAATCTTCCATTGTTATGACACAAGTAGCAGAGCCTTACATACGTAGAAAAGCAGTACGTCATCTTGAAAAGAAACGTGTTGTGATTTTTGCTGCGGGTACAGGAAATCCATTCTTCTCTACAGATACGACAGCTGCTTTACGTGCTGCGGAAATTGATGCTGATGCAATTCTGATGGCAAAAAATAATGTAGATGGTGTATATTCTGCTGATCCAAAAACTGATCCAACTGCTGTTAAATATGACACACTCACATATTTAGACGTAATTCAACAAGGATTACAGGTAATGGATTCAACTGCTTCCACTTTATGTATGGACAACGATATCCCATTAATAGTATTCTCAATTATGAATAAAGGAAATATTAAACGAGCAGTACTCGGTGATAAAATCGGTACAGTTGTTAGGAGGAACTTTTAATGCCTAAACAAGTATTAGCCCAAGCAAAAGATAAAATGGACAAATCAATTTCTGCATTTTCTCGTGAATTAGCTTCAATTCGTGCAGGACGTGCAAATGCTTCACTTCTTGACAGAATTTCAGTTGACTATTATGGTGCACCAACACCGATTAACCAATTAGCTGGTGTTTCTGTGCCTGAAGCGCGCTTATTAGTAATCCAGCCTTATGACAAATCAATATTAGGTGAAATTGAAAAAGCGATTATGAAATCAGATATCGGAATTACTCCGACAAATGATGGTAACGTAATCCGTTTAACAATTCCAGCTTTAACGGAAGAGCGTCGTAAAGAGCTAGTAAAAGTTGTGAGTAAAGAAGCTGAGAGTGCAAAGGTTGCAATCCGTAACGTTCGCCGTGACGCGAATGATGATTTGAAAAAATTAGAAAAAAATGGCGACATTACTGAAGATGATTTACGTGGATTTACGGATGATATTCAAAAGTTAACTGATGACTACATCGTTAAAGTGGATCAAGTTGCTAAAGATAAAGAAAAAGAAATCTTATCAGTATAAGAAATAGCATCCTTGATTTTCAATTTTATCATTTGCAAAATTTTTGTAAATCAAAAATGAATGATGAACTAATTCAAGAGTAGGGCGTCCTATTAGTTGGGACGTCTTTTTTCAATGCGAATGGAGTGCGATTTTGGAAAACGAGCAAGATGCACATCAAAAGCAATATGGTAAAATCGAATTAGGTAAAATAATACATAAGATATATGAAAAAATTGAAAAATTTAGTAGTTATTCTAAAGAACGTAAGACACAATCATTTGTTTTTGATATGATGATTAAAATACGGTTTTCGCTATTTTACGCGAGAATCGATATTTTTCATATTCTTAAAAATTTTGGTATCGTATCTTATAAGTAGGAAAACGTCCAAAAAGTTGTCAGGTGGGGGAATTGCTGATGTTAAAAAAGCTATTTAGTAAGTCAAACAAAGGAAAGCACTCGATGGAGGTTAAGGAATCTCTTTTAAATAATGAATGTTTACCTTCCCATATCGCAATCATTATGGATGGCAACGGACGTTGGGCAAAAAAAAGAGCAATGCCAAGAATTGCTGGGCATCATGAAGGGATGCAGACTGTACGTAAAATTGCTCGAATAGCAGATGATATGGGAATCAAGGTATTAACGCTATATGCTTTTTCTACGGAAAATTGGAAAAGACCTAAAACAGAGGTAGATTACTTAATGAGCCTTCCTCAAATGTTCTTAAACTCCTTCATGCCCGAGTTAATGGAACGAAATATTCGGGTAGAAATGATTGGTGACAAAGAAGGGCTACCAACGAATACTAAGGTTGCTTTAGATGAAGCGATGGAAAAAACAAAAAATAATACAGGTCTTATTTTAAATTTTGCTATGAATTATGGTAGTCGAGCTGAAATTGTTAAAGCAATGAAGGATATAATGATAGAAGTGAACAATGGAAATTTGACGCTAGATGAAGTAGATGAAAATATGATTGATCAATATTTATTAACTTCGAACCTTCCAGAGCCAGATTTGCTAATTCGCACGAGTGGGGAAGTTCGCCTAAGTAATTTTATGTTATGGCAACTTGCTTACACAGAGTTTTGGTTTACTGATATACTGTGGCCAGATTTCAATCAAGAAACCTTCATGGAAGCTATACAAGTTTACCAGCAGCGTAACAGGCGTTATGGTGGACTGAAAGGAGAATAATTACATTGAAGCAAAGAATTATAACGGGGGTTGTAGCAGGAGCATTATTTATTACTTTTTTGCTGATAGGTAACCTACCCTTTACGTTATTAGTTTATGCACTTGCAGCTGTTGCACTTTATGAGCTGTTGAAGATGAAGCATATTAAGATATTTTCAATTCCAGGGATTCTTGGGATACTCGTTACGTTTAGTTTATTGCTACCGACATCGGTTACATCCAATTTATTAGAGCAAACCGAATACACTAAATTAGATTTCTTACTAATCGGTGTCATATTGTTATTGATCTATTCGGTACTTGTAAAAAATCATTTTACCTTTGATGACGTTGGATTTATAGCACTTAGTACATTATATATTGGAATGGGCTTCCATTATTTAATTGAAACACGCAATGGAGGTTTGGAATATCTCATTTTTGCTCTACTAATAGTCTGGTCAACCGATTCAGGTGCTTATTTTATTGGTCGTAAACTTGGGAAAAAGAAGTTATGGCCAGAAATTTCGCCAAACAAAACGGTTGAAGGCTTTGTTGGTGGAATTATTAGTGCGGTCGTCCTTGCATGTATCATGCAAATGATTTATCCGATTTCTTCTTCGTGGATGGTCTTAATAGTGATTTCTGTAATCGCTTCAATTTTTGGTCAAATGGGAGATTTGGTTGAATCAGCCATTAAACGTCATTATGGTGTGAAAGATTCTGGGAACCTACTGCCAGGTCATGGAGGGATATTGGACCGTTTTGACAGTCTATTATTTGTATTGCCTCTATTGCACTTCCTACATTTTATCTAATAAAGACGTATCAATTTTCGTTTCACTTGGTTCAGAGGAAAGTTTGAATTTTCCCTGAACTAAGAGGAAGTACTATTTATAGTTTTGAAGGGAAGATAAATAATGAAGAAAATCAGCTTATTAGGAGCAACAGGTTCGGTTGGGATGCAAACTATTGATATTTTGTTGAACAATCCAGAGAGTTTTCAACTTGTTGCATTATCTTCGGGAAGAAATATTGAAAAAACTCGTGAAATTATCTCTCAGCTAAGTCCGGAACTTGTTTCTGTACAAGATGAAAAAGATGCAGTTGAACTCTCAAAAGAATTTCCGCAAATCCATTTTACTTTCGGAACAAAGGGACTAGTAGAAGTAGCAACACATCCTGATTCTACGGTTCTTGTGAATGCTGTTTTAGGAAGTGTCGGGTTAGAATCTACATTAGCTGCTATACAAATGGGTAAAACAATTGCTATTGCCAACAAAGAAACATTAGTGACTGCGGGTCATTTAGTTATGGCGGAAGCGAAAAAATACAATGCAACGATTTTACCTGTGGATAGTGAACACTCCGCTATTTTCCAATCTATGAATGGTGAAAATCCCAAACAAATTGAACGATTAATCTTAACAGCATCAGGCGGTTCATTCCGTGACAAGACACGTGATGAATTAAAACACGTTACAGTCAAAGATGCATTAAATCATCCGAATTGGTCGATGGGCTCAAAAATTACGATTGACTCTGCAACGATGATGAATAAAGGGTTGGAAGTAATAGAAGCTCATTTTTTATTTGATATGCCGTTTGAAAAAATTGATGTTTTATTACATAAAGAAAGTATTATTCATTCTCTAGTTGAGTATCATGATACAAGTGTAATGGCACAATTAGGGACACCTGATATGCGTGTACCTATACAATATGCGCTAAGCTATCCAGATCGCTTACCACTTATAGAAGGCACTCGTTTAGATTTAGCTAAGGTTGCCCAACTGAATTTTAAAGAAGTTGACTTTGACAGGTTCCGTGCATTAAAGCTTGCCTATGATGCTGGACAAGCTGGGGGAACACTGTTAACTGCGATGAATGCAGCAAATGAAGCAGCGGTAGGGTTATTCCTTCAAGAAAAAATAACTTTCCTTCAGATAGAAGAAGTTATTGAACAAATTATGAATAATCATCATAATATTCTAGTTCCAGATCTAGAAACTATATTACATGTAGATAGCCAAACAAGAAAATCAGTAGAGAGCATGGTAAAATAGACAGAGCAAGCATAGAATAAGATAACATGCACTTTGAAGGTGGGATGATATGCAAACTGTTATAGCATTTATCATTGTTTTCGGCTCCCTAGTATTCTTCCATGAACTTGGGCATTTTATTTTTGCAAAGCGAGCAGGAATTTTAGTTCGTGAATTTGCGATTGGAATGGGTCCGAAAATCTTTGGAATGATGAAAGGTGAAACGTTATATACACTTCGATTATTGCCTATTGGTGGCTATGTTCGTATGGCAGGAGAAGATACTGATTCAGTTGAACTACAGCCTGGTTTCCGTGTAGGTTTAATCCTTAACAAAAATAACGAAGCCGAAAAAATTTATTTAAACCAGAATGTACAAAACCCGAATGTTCTATTTATGGAAGTAGAACGTGCCGACCTTGAGAAAGGGCTATGGATTGAAGGGTACGATGAAGACGATCAATTTGTAAGAATTAATCTATCCAGAAGTGCAATGATTATTGAAAATGGTACTGAAACAATTATTGCACCTTATGATCGTCAATTTAATTCAAAAACTGTAGGGCAGCGGGCAATGGCTATTTTCGCTGGGCCGCTCTTTAACTTCATTTTAGCCTTCATTGTTTTTGCTTTTATAGCGCTAATGCAAGGGGTGCCGACTTATGAACCAATCATTTACGATGTCGTAGAAGATGGACCGGCAGCAGAAGCTGGCATGAAAGCTGGAGACTATGTAAAAGCAATTGATGGACAACCAGTAGAAGATTGGCAAGAATTATCCGGAACCGTTCAAGAAAAACCAGGTGAGTCGTTAACGCTTATTGTAGAACGTGACGGACAGAATATCGAGCTCACGATGACGCCAGAGACCCTAGAGGAAAGTGGCAAAGAATACGGACAAATTGGTGTCATGTATCAAAGTCCTGTAGAGAAAAATCCGCTAAAAGCAATTGTCTTTGGAGTTACTCAAACGTATGATTATACTGTTCTGATTCTAGGACTGTTAGGCGACTTAATTACAGGTCAATTTACAATCGATGCCCTATCTGGTCCAGTAGGTATATATAAAGCAACAGAGACGGTTGCCAAATATGGTGTCTATAATCTGATGAACTGGGCAGCAGTCTTAAGTATCAATCTAGGTATCATGAACCTATTACCATTACCTGCTCTTGACGGTGGAAGATTATTATTCTTCGGTATAGAAGCATTGCGCGGAAAACCAGTAGATCGTCAAAAAGAAGGTCTGGTTCACTTCGTGGGAATCGTCTTATTAATGATCCTGATGGTCGTCGTAACATGGAATGACATCCAGAGATTCTTCTTTTAAGAAAAGTGGAGAACGATCGTTCAGCTTCGAAATCAACTGGTCGACAAAAACGCCACCTCCTGTGGCATTGTCGACATTAGCACGTCCATGTGCGTCAGAGGATTCGACAAAAGGACGCTCTTTGTCCTTGCAGGCGAATCTGAAGTTGATGAGGAGCTATCGTTCGGAACTAGACAACAAGAAAAGTGGCGAACGATCGTTCAGCTCCGAGATCAACTGGATGATAGAAGTGGAGAATGACCACTAGAACTTGCTGGAAAGCATTCTATACAAACTAAACAGCCATTACCTTAACCTTATTCATTTGTGGTAAAATCCATAGTGAATAAGGTTAACTTTTTTTGCGAATAGTAAAGTAAGTTTTAAAGGGACTATGGTATAAAACTCAAACTAAACCCGATTTGGATTAACCAATAAAAAAGTCCAAGATTATAAAACCTTCAGAGGTTAGCTGTTGCTTTTTATGGATGATAGCCAAGGTAATCTTTGGTGCCTATTTTAAAAATTGGATATTTTATGCTTTAAATCGTTAATAATATACTAAATTTCGATATAAATAGTAGTTGTACGTACGAAGTAACTCCGTTGTATGATATGCTAAATGAGTGATTTATGAAGAGAAAAGGTGGAGCATATGAAACAAAGTTCTACGTTAATTCCAACGCTACAAGAAATTCCTTCAGAAATAGAAGTGAAATCTCATAAAATGCTACTTCGTGCTGGATTCATCCGTCAAAGTACAAGTGGTGTGTATTCCTATTTACCATTAGCCAAGCGTGTAATAAATAAATTAGAAAAAATGATTCATGAAGAGATGGAAGCCTTAGGAGCAGTAGAAATTGGTTTACCTACTTTGCAGTTGCAAGCTGTTCAAGAAAAAACCAATAATTTTGAGGGTGGTCATGGAGAAGTCTTTCAGGTATCAAACGACAACCAACAAAATTTAATTCTTGCGCCATCATATGAGAGTGCTATTACCATGTTAATAGCTGAGGAAGATCAATCCTATCAAAATTTACCCATCACTTTTTACCAAATACAAACGAAATATCGCAATGAACAACGCAACACGAAAGGTTTATTGCGAAGCAGTGAATTTTTGATGAAAGATGCTTACTCCTTCCATGCAAATGAAGAGAGTTTAGAAATTTCCTATAGTGAAATGATCCAAGTGTATTCTAATTTATTTAGTAAGTTAGGCTTGCACTATGAAATAATTGATGCCAATCCAGGTGTGGGAGATAGCGCATCTGCAAAGGAATTTATCGTTGCATCGGACGCTGGAGATACAATCATTGCCTATTCCAATGACTCAAAGTTTGCGGCAAATATTGAAGTAGCACAGGTAGTAAATGAAATAGTCCCATCAGATTTCCAGATAAAGCCATTGGAAAAGGTTGCTACACCAAACGTGAAAACGACAGAAGAAGTCTGTACATTTTTTAACATAGAAGAAACAAGTTGTATCAACGCATTTTTATTTAGGATAGATGGAGAATTTGTAGTAGTACTTGCACGAGGAGATCATCAAATTAATCCTTATAAACTACAGAATGTATTAAAAGCTTCGTCTATTTATTTAGCTACAGAAAAAGAGGTTCAGGAACTATTAGGCTGTCCTTTTGAATCGATTGGCCCTATCAAATTACCTATTGATGTGAAAGTTGTTGCTGATCACGCCATTCACTCCATTCGAAATGGAGTGGCCGGGTCTAATGAGGAAGGTTATTATTACACTAATGTCTCTCCTGAACGTGACTTTGCCATTAGTATGTATGAGGACATCAGGTATATAAAGGAAGGTGATCCTTCCCCTGACGGACAAGGAACAATTCTATTTAAAAAAGGGATCGAGGTAGGCAAGATCTGTAATCTAGGTATTAGCATCTCTGAAAAATTAAATGCCAATTTTACTGATGAAAATGGGGAATCTCGGCCAATTCTTATGAACAGTTTTCATCTCGGGATTTCTAGAATATTGGCAGTGATGGCGGAAAATTATCAAGATGACAATGGTTTTTATTGGCCAAATCAAATTGCGCCATTCGACCTTCACCTAATCCCGTTAGATAGGGAAGATGAAGTTCAATACAATTTAGCGTTAGAGCTATATAATATATTAACCTTCTATCAGTTTGAGGTTTTGTTTGATGATCGAGAGAAGGAAGCCGATGAGAAATTTACTGATGCTGACTTAATTGGTCTACCAGTTCGTGTAAAAATCGGAAAACGTGCGAATGAAGGCATTGTCGAAGTCAAGATTAGAAGAACTGGTGAAACTTTTGAGTGGGCAAAAGAAGAACTAATCGACCACTTAAACGAAATTTTCAGGTCTCATTAACATTAATCAAGGTTTCACACACTAAAAAATCGATTTTCGTATCTTTGCGAAAATCGTCTTTTTACGAAAGCAAATAAATTAAAACAGGTGGTGAGTAAAATGGTAGACAACCAAGAAGCAAGAGAACGATTTTTAACGCTTATACAACAGCTACAACTAACGGAAGATGTCTACATGTCTTTTTTTGAAAAAGGGGAGCTTACTCGACTAACCGTGCATAAAAAAAATCGCGTCTGGTGTTTTGCCATTCAATTAGAAAACATTCTACCTTTTCAGCTGTATCAACTATTCCGGACAAGAATGGCGGAGCAGTTTTCCCATATTGCCCAGGCATCAATAACAATAGAAGCTAGAAATCCGGTAGTGACAGAACAGCTGATTACTGATTATTGGTTAACTGCTGTAGAGCAACTGGATGCTTCTCCTCCAGTAAAAAATCGTTTATTGACGCAAATTCCAAAATGGACAGGAAATAAATTAAATGTTTCTTGTATGGCGGAAATGGAACAGCTGACATTGAAGGCAAAATACACATCAAAAATTGTAGAGGCCTATGAAAGTTTAGGATTCCCACAGTTTTCTGTTGACTTCCAATTAGTTGAAGCAACTGATGAAATGAAAGAAGCACAACAGCAATATATTGAGAAAAGACAATTAGAAGAAGCCGAGCTTGCTAGAAAAGCGATGGAGGACTTCCAAAGTCGTGAAAAAGCTAAAACAGATAATCCTGAATCTGTTGCTAGCAGTGGTCCGTTCCAGCTAGGAAACCATATTAAAGACACAGATATAATGGAAATTCGCCGCGTAGTAGAAGAAGAACGCCGAGTTGTTCTTGAAGGCTTTGTATTTGCTGTTGACATCAAAGAGCTTAGAAGTGGACGATCCCTTTTAGAGTTGAAAATGACAGACTATACGGATTCAATTCTAGTGAAAATGTTCTCTCGTGATAAAGAGGATGCTGAACGTATGGCACAACTGAAAAAAGGGATGTGGGTCAAGGTTCGAGGTTCCGTTCAAAACGATACTTTTGTTCGCGATTTAGTAGTAATGGCACAAGACATTAATGAGGTATTCAAGGAATCACGTAAAGATACAGCGCCTGAAGGAGAAAAAAGGGTAGAGCTTCACTTACATACACCAATGAGTCAAATGGATGCTGTGACGCCGATCGAACAGTTAGTTGGACAGGCTGCTAAATGGGGGCACCCTGCCATTGCCATTACTGACCATGCCGTAGCGCAAGGTTTCCCAGATGCCTATTCAGCAGGAAAAAAACATGGCATTAAAATTATCTATGGAATAGAAGCCAATCTAGTAGATGATGGGGCACCAATCGCTTATGCAGAACAGCATATTGAGCTTGATGATGCAACCTTCGTTGTATTCGACGTGGAAACAACTGGTCTATCCACTGCATACGATACCATCATTGAGCTTGCGGCTGTAAAGATCAAGGAAGGCAAAGTAATTGAGAAATTCGAACGCTTTGCAAATCCACATAAACCTCTAACAGCCAAGATTATAGAACTGACGCATATTACCGACGATATGCTCACAAATGCACCCGAAGTCGATCAAGTCGTAACGGAGTTTAAAGAGTTTATTGGGGACTCAATCGTTGTAGCACATAATGCTTCGTTTGATATGGGCTTCTTATATACAGCCTACGAAAAAGCTGGGATACAAGGTGTGATCCACCCAGTTATCGATACATTAGAGCTGTCGAGGTTCTTGAACCCAACATTAAAAAGTCATCGATTAAATACATTATGTAAACGATATGGCATTGAGTTAACCCAGCATCACCGTGCCATCTATGATACAGAGGCAACAGGCGAGTTAATGCTTCATTTATTAAAAGACGCAAAAGAGCAGCATAGCATAAATTATCACGATGAATTTAACGAACAAATTAATCGTGATGAAAGCTATAAACAATCCCGTCCATATCATTGTACAATTTTGGCGGCTGATAATGATGGATTGAAAAACCTATTTAAGTTAATTACAATTGCCCATACAAAAACTTACCATCGTGTACCTCGTATTCGCCGCTCCGACTTAGTAAAGCATCGAAATGGCTTAATTGTTGGATCTGGCTGTAATAACGGAGAATTGTTTGAAACGATGATGAATAAATCAAGTGACGCGGCGGAAAAGGTTGCGAAATTCTATGATTATATCGAAGTGCAGCCTAAGCCAGTCTATGCTCCCTTAATAGAGGGTGGCGTGATTCACGATGAATGGAATCTGGAGGATATCATTCGTAAATTAGTGAAGCTAGGAAAAAGAATGGATAAACCGGTAGTGGCAACAGGGAATGTACATTATCTAAATGAAAATGATGCTGTTTTCCGTCAGATACTAGTCGGTTCCCAGGGAGGGGCAAACCCATTAAACCGATACAAACTACCTGCAGTTCATTTCCGTACAACGAATGAAATGCTGACAGAATTCGATTTTCTAGGACCGGATCTGGCAAAAGAAATTGTCGTGACGAACCCACAAAAAATTGCCGAAATGATTGGTGATGTAAAACCTATTAAGGATGACCTTTATACACCAAAAATTGAGGGCTCGGATGAGGAAGTAACGAATTTAACTTATGAGATGGCTCATCAAATATATGGGGAAGAGCTTCCAGAAATCGTGAAAGCTCGTATTGAGAAAGAGCTGACGTCGATTTTAGGTAACGGATTCGGAGTGATTTACTTAATTTCTGCTAAGCTCGTGAAAAAGTCTCTTGCAGATGGCTATTTAGTAGGTTCCCGTGGGTCGGTTGGGTCTTCTCTTGTTGCGACCTTCATGGAAATTACAGAAGTAAATCCATTGCCGCCTCATTACATTTGTCCAAACTGTAAAAATGTTGAATTCTTCGATGATGGTTCCGTTGGTAGTGGTTTCGACTTGCCGAACAAAGAATGTCCGAATTGTGGGACACAATACAAAAAAGATGGTCAGGATATTCCCTTTGAAACCTTCCTTGGATTCAAAGGAGACAAGGTTCCTGATATCGATTTGAACTTCTCAGGAGAATATCAGCCACAGGCCCATAACTATACAAAGGTACTATTCGGAGAGGACTATGTATACCGTGCTGGAACGATTGGTACTGTTGCAGAAAAAACAGCATATGGCTATGTAAAGGGTTATTCGAATGATAATAATCTTTCGTTCCGCGGGGCAGAGGTGGATCGTCTTGTGCAAGGGTGCACAGGTGTTAAACGTACAACCGGACAACACCCAGGTGGTATTATCGTAGTACCGGACTATATGGATATTTATGATTTTACACCGGTTCAATTCCCGGCTGATGCACAGGATTCAGAATGGAAAACAACTCATTTCGACTTCCACTCTATTCATGACAACGTGTTAAAGCTTGATATACTGGGACACGATGATCCGACCGTGATTAGGATGCTGCAGGACTTATCTGGAATTGATCCAAAAACGGTCCCAACAGATGACCCGGAAGTAATGAAAATCTTCTCTACACCAGAATCCCTTGGTGTAACAGTAGAACAAATAGGTACTAAAACGGGTACACTAGGTATCCCTGAGTTTGGTACACGATTTGTTCGTCAAATGCTTGAGGATACAAAACCGTCAACATTTAGTGAACTTGTCCAAATTTCTGGTTTATCCCATGGGACAGATGTTTGGTTAGGCAATGCGCAAGAATTAATTCATAATGGCACATGTGTACTCTCAGAAGTAATTGGTTGTCGTGATGATATTATGGTTTATTTAATCTATCAAGGATTAGAGCCAAGCTTTGCCTTTAAAATTATGGAGTCGGTTCGTAAAGGGAAAGGCTTAACAGAAGAAATGGAAGCAGAAATGCGTGCACAAAGTGTTCCGGAATGGTATATCGATTCTTGTAAGAAAATAAAATACATGTTCCCTAAAGCCCATGCCGCTGCCTATGTTTTGATGGCAGTGCGTATAGCGTGGTTTAAAGTGCATCATCCTATTTTATATTACGCAGCATACTTTACTGTTCGAGCAAGTGATTTCGATTTGATCGCTATGACACAAGGCTCTGCGATGATTCGCTCTCGTATTGATGATATAAATGTGAAAGGTTTAGATGCTTCGAAAAAGGAAAAAGATTTAATGACAGTATTAGAGCTTGCTTTAGAAATGTGCGAACGTGGAATGAGCTTCCAAAAAGTAGACTTATATCGTTCTCAAGCAAGTGAATTTATCATCGAGGGCAAAACATTAATACCCCCATTTGATGCTATTCCTGGTCTTGGGACAAACGTTGCGAAGGCAATTGTTGCCGCAAGACAAGATGGTGAGTTCCTGTCAAAAGAAGACTTACAGCAACGAGGCAGAGTATCAAAATCACTTATTGAATACATGGATACATTAGGTTGTCTGGAAGGTTTACCTGATGCTAACCAGTTGTCCTTGTTCTAAAATAAGCGACAATTTAAACTGCCAATTAGGTAACACTTTTACGTAAATTTGCAATAACATTAAAATTGTGCTATTGTTATGGTAATAATTTGTTGATAGTTTTGCAGCAAAAGAGTGGGGCTTTTCCCGCTCTTTTCTGTTGTTACGCTTATCCAAATTTTTCTTACAGACACATTCGGTTCGTCTCAAATTTCACCACGCCCTGGTGGAATTTCTGTTTTTATACTGATTATGATTTAAAATCTATTCAATAATTAGTGTGAAAAAGGCATAAAATCTCATCTTTTAGTGAAATTTTAGTTTATATAAACCGATACTTGTGAAAAAAAGGCAAGAGACAATTACGTAGGGAGGATACTATGAGCAAAGTAACGTCAGTAATTGAAGAACTTGTTACGCCAATTGTAGAAGAGTTGAACCTTGAACTTGTCGAAATTGAGTTTTTAAAAGAGGGACGCAATTGGTTCCTTCGTGTATATATTGATACACCAGAAGGCGGCATTGATATTGAACAGTGTGCGCTTGTTAGTGAGCGTCTAAGTGAAATTCTGGATGAAAAAGACCCAATCGAGCAAAACTACTATTTAGAAGTTTCTTCACCAGGTGCTGAACGACCATTGAAAAAAGAATCAGATTTTGAAAAATCAGTAGGCAAATTTATCTATGTTAAAACATATGAGCCAATAAAAGATATGAAAGAATTCCAAGGTTACCTAAGATCATATACTAAAGAAGGCTTAGAACTTGAAGTTCGTATTAAAACACGTAAATTAACTGTTTTTATTGAAAATGAAAAAATCGCAAAAGCAAGACTAGCAATCGATTTTTCATCATAACTGAATATTAGGAGTGAACGAAAAAATGAGTAGTGATTTACTAGATGCTTTAACTGCTCTGGAGCAACAAAAAGGTATCTCAAGAGAAGTTATAGTTGAAGCAATCGAAGCTGCATTAGTAACAGCATATAAACGCAACTTTAATCAGGCGCAGAATGTACGTGTTGATTTAAATTTAGAAAACGGATCAATGTTAGTATATTCCCGTAAAGATGTGGTAGAGGAAGTTGAAGATGATCGTCTTCAAATTGCTCTTGAGGATGCAAAAGACATTAACCCTGCATATGAAATTGGGGACGTTTTGGAACAAGAGGTAACTCCTCGTAACTTTGGACGTATTGCTGCTCAAACAGCAAAACAAGTTGTAACACAAAGAGTACGTGAAGCAGAGCGCGGTATTATTTACGAAGAATACGTAGATCGCACTGACGATATTGTAAACGGAACAATTGAACGTCAGGATGCTCGTAACATCTATGTAAGCTTAGGTAAAGTAGAAGCTGCATTGCCTGTAAACGAACAAATCCAAGGTGAAGCATATAAACCACAAAGCCGCATTCGCGTTTATATTACGAAGGTTGAGCGTACGACACGCGGACCTCAAGTAATTGTATCTCGCACTCATCCAGGATTACTTCGCAGACTCTTCGAGATGGAAGTTCCAGAAATTTTTGAAGGTATCGTAGAAATTAAATCAATCGCTCGTGAAGCTGGAGATCGTTCTAAGATTTCTGTACATGCTCACAATCCAGAGATTGATGCAGTTGGTGCTTGTGTAGGTGCAAAAGGTGCTCGTGTACAAAATATTGTGAACGAGTTAAACGGAGAAAAAATTGACATCGTAGAATGGTCAGAAGATCCGATTGTATTTGTTGCAAATGCCTTAAGCCCATCAAAAGTGCTTGATGTAATCGTTAACGAAGAAGAAAAGTCTACAACAGTAGTTGTACCAGACTATCAATTATCACTAGCTATCGGTAAACGTGGACAAAATGCACGTCTTGCTGCGAAACTAACGGGCTGGAAAATTGATATCAAGAGTGAAACAGATGCACGCGAAGCAGGAATTTATCCAAACGAATCTAGTCGCTTCATTGCAAGCGATGACGCTGATAATGATAGTGACTTCTATGATGAAGATGTAACATATGATCTTTATCAAGACGACGAAGAATAAGCATCATTGCTGTAAAGCGTATATATGATTAAGTAAAGTGCTTATTCATAAAGGAAGGTGAATTCTTATGGCAACACAAAGAAAAGTTCCTTTACGTAAATGTGTCGTAACAGGTGAAAGCTTGCCTAAAAAATCAATGATACGTGTTGTACGCTCAAAAGAAGGCGAAGTATCTGTTGATGTAACAGGAAAGAAATCTGGACGTGGAGCTTATATCTCAAAATCGGAAGAAGCAGTTGAAACTGCTCGGAAGAAAAATATATTAGATCGCCAGCTAGAAGTGAAAATCCCAGAAGAGGTTTATGATGAATTGATTAAACTGATCCGCAGGGAGTCCATTCTATGAGTGAAAGACTACTCCAAATACTAGGTTTAGCAGCTAGAGCTAGGAAGATAGTTACTGGGGAAGAGTTAGTAGTGAATCAAATACGTACAAATAAAGCAAAGCTGGTACTACTAGCAAATGACGCCTCAAAAAATTCTAGCAAGAAGATTCAAGATAAATGTACGTATTATAACGTTGAGTATCATGTGTTTGGTGATCGCTACCAGCTAGGGACTGCAATTGGTAAAGAAGCACGTGTCGCAATAGCTATTGTAGATAGCGGATTTGCGAAAAAGATATCTAGTCTACTCAACGAAAATTAATCGGGGGTGAGCAGATGACCAAATTAAGAGTTCATGAATATGCGAAAAAAGTAAATAAATCAAGTAAAGAGGTAATCGAAGAGCTTAAAAAGCTTAACGTTACGGTTTCTAATCATATGTCGACGCTTGAAGGCGATGCTGTTACAAAATTGGATTCTGTTTTTAAAGGATCAAGTTCTGCATCAAGAAACACAGAAGTACGTCATGAAAAGAAACAAGCTGCACCGAGTGGACAAAGAACACAAACAAATGAGCAATCAAATCGTCCAAATCGCCCAGGCAACAGTTCAGCGAATCGTCCTTCGAATGGTCAAAACAGACCCTCAAATGGGCAAAACCGACCAACAAATGGGCAGAACAGACCGACAAATGGCCAAAATCGACCATCTAATCATTCATCTAACAGACCGTCTAACAGTAATTCAGCGAATCGTCCATCAAACAATTCGTCTAACGAACAAAGATCGACGTCACAAAACAGTGGCGAAAAATTTAAGAATGCAAAAGGTAACCAAAATCGAAATATGTCCCAAAATAATAATAACAACTCAAACAACAACAAAAATAAAGGCGGCTTTAACAACAATCAACAACGTAAAAAGCCGGGTATCCATGGAGGCAAACGTCGCCATCCTAAAACACACCAACCAACAATTCCACAAGCTCCTAAAGAGTTACCGGAAAAAATTACATTTTATGAAAGCTTATCAGTTGCAGAATTAGCGAAAAAGCTTCACCGTGAACCATCTGAAATCATCAAAAAATTATTCATGCTTGGCGTTATGGCAACGATCAACCAAGAATTAGATAAAGATGCAATCGAGCTAATCTGTGCGGATTACGGCGTAGAAGTAGAAGAAGAAATCCGTATTGATAAAACAGACCTAGATGTTTACTTCGATCAAACAGAAGTTGTCGAAGAAGAACAAGTAATACGTCCACCAGTTGTAACAATCATGGGCCACGTTGACCATGGTAAAACGACTTTACTTGACTCAATTCGTAATTCAAAAGTAACTGCTGGTGAAGCAGGTGGAATTACACAACATATTGGTGCATACCAAGTGAAAATTGATGGCAAGAAAATTACATTCCTAGATACTCCAGGACATGCTGCGTTTACAACAATGCGTGCTCGTGGTGCAAGTATTACGGATTTAGCAATCATTGTTGTTGCTGCTGATGACGGTGTAATGCCACAAACAGTTGAAGCAATCAACCATGCGAAAGCTGCAGAAGTGCCAATTATTGTGGCAGTAAACAAAATGGATAAGCCATCAGCTAATCCAGATCGTGTAATGCAAGAATTAACTGAACACGGCTTAGTACCTGAAGATTGGGGCGGCGATACAATTTTCGTTCCAATATCTGCCTTAAAAGGTGAAGGTATTGATACGCTATTAGAGATGATACTATTAGTGTCTGAAGTAGCCGAGTTAAAAGCAAACCCAAGTCGTTCAGCGATTGGCTCTGTAATTGAAGCTCAGCTAGATAAAGGCCGTGGATCTGTTGCGACATTACTAGTTCAAGACGGAACTTTACGTGTTGGTGACCCAATCGTAGTAGGTCATGCTTACGGACGTGTACGTGCTATGGTTAATGACCTTGGCCGTCGTGTTAAAGAAGCAGGCCCTTCAACACCGGTTGAAATTACTGGTATTAACGAAGTACCACAAGCTGGTGACCGTTTTGTAGTCTTTGAAGATGAGAAAACAGCTCGCCAAGTGGGTGAATCTCGTGCAATGACTGCTATCCAAGCGAGCCGTTCTGAAAAACAACGCGTTACTTTAGATAACCTATTTGAGCAAATGTCTCATGGCGATGTTAAGGAATTAAACTTAATCGTAAAAGCAGATGTTCAAGGTACGGTAGAAGCTATGGCTGCTTCATTAATGAAAATCGATGTAGAAGGCGTAAACGTGAAAATTATTCACACTGGCGCTGGTGCGATTACAGAATCGGATATTTCACTTGCTGCAGCTTCAAACGCAATCGTGATTGGATTCAACGTTCGTCCTGACGTTAATGCAAAACGTGCTGCCGATGAAGAAGGCGTTGATATCCGTTTACACCGCATTATCTACAAAGTAATCGAAGAAATCGAAGCAGCGATGAAAGGGATGCTTGATCCAGAATTCGAAGAGAAAATCATTGGGCAAGCGGAAGTTCGTCAAACGATTAAAGTATCAAAAGTTGGTACAATTGCTGGTTCTTATGTAACGGAAGGTAAAATTACTCGTGACTCGGGCGTTCGTATCATTCGCGAAGGTATCGTTGTATTTGAAGGGGATTTAGATTCACTAAAACGCTTCAAGGACGATGCAAAAGAAGTAGCAAAAGGTTACGAATGTGGTATCACGATTAAAAACTTCAATGACATTAAAGAAGGCGACATTATTGAAGCCTTCGTGATGGAGGAAATTAAACGATAATGATCGTTTATGCGGAAGCTGAGTTTATCATTTCTGATTCACATTCGTTAAAAGAAAAGCGAGCAGTTCTCCAGCGAATGATTACCCGAACAAAGCAGAAATTTAATGTTTCTGTTGCAGAAATCGATCATCAAAATGTGTGGCAACGGACAAGAATCGCTCTTGTCTGTGTGTCCTCATCTAAGATGAGTGCAGAGCGAGAAATCAATCATGCACTTCACTTCCTTCAGTCTAACCCTTCCTGGGAGCAACTCGAGGTCTGGACAGACTACTTATAAAATTTTTAAATAAGAAATTGTGCTCCTTTCTACACGAATCCACCTGCTTTTTGAGCATAAGATAAGTGTAAGTGGAGGCAATTTTTAGTGGAGAAGAAATACTTTCTTATCCGCATAAGTAAACGAAGGCTAATTGCCAAAAAGCTCGGCAATTAGCCTAGTTTTCTAATCTTTAAACAGAGGTGTCACTATATGTCAGTACGTTCAAATCGAATAGCAGAACAGATGAAAAAAGAGCTTGGTGATATCATCACTCGTAAATTGAAAGACCCACGTGTTGGGTTCGTTACGATTACAGATGTAGACGTTACTGGTGACTTACAGCAAGCAACAGTCTATATTTCATCTCTTGGCAATGACCGTGAGCGTGAAGAAACCCTGAAGGCTTTAGTAAAAGCTGCAGGTTTCATCCGCACTGAAATTGGTCATCGCATCCGCTTGCGTCGTACACCCGAAATTACATTTGAATTCGATTCATCTGTAGAATACGGCAACAAAATCGACGCACTCTTGCGTTCTCTAAATAACGATTAAATGATCGATTAAAAGTAAAGCCTACATCTGCATATCTGTGTGCGATGTAGGTTTTTTATTTAGATGAAGTGGCTGAATTATCGGGGATAGTGGCTGGGTTATCCACAAAACTGGCTGGAATCGCAAAAGCACTGTAGTGATTCTAAATAAACCCTGAGAGTTCTATTTCACAACAATTACACACACAATTTCAAAGGAGTATACAAAATGAACGGCATTTTACCTCTCTGGAAAGAACGTGGCATGACAAGTCATGATTGCGTCTTTAAATTACGTAAAATTTTAAAAACGAAAAAGGTAGGCCACACCGGAACATTGGATCCTGCAGTTGAAGGCGTACTTCCAATTTGTATCGGACAAGCAACCAGAATAGCTGAATACCTAACCGATGCAGGTAAAACCTATGAAGCTGTCGTATCGATTGGCAGAACAACAACTACCGAGGATGCAGAAGGCGAAACGGTTGAAGAAAATTTATCCCATAAAGCAATCTCTCGGAACGAGCTTTTAGAAGCGCTTAAACAATTAACTGGCGAAATCGAACAAACACCGCCAATGTACTCAGCTGTTAAAGTAAATGGGAAACGACTTTATGAATATGCACGTAAAGGGGAAATTGTGGAACGTCCTACAAGAAAAGTAATGATATATTCACTAGAGCTATTGGATGATGCCGACAACTTCGAGGGGGAAGAAGTAACTTTCCGAATTCGCATAGCATGCAGTAAAGGTACTTATATCCGAACACTTGCTGTTCAGCTTGGAGAAAAGCTTGGTTACCCTGCGCACATGGCATCACTTGTACGCACCGCATCTGGAACATTTACAGAAAAGGAATGTGTCACACTACAGCAAGTGGAAGAAATCATGAATAAAGGTAAGATTGATGAAGTGCTGCTACCTGTAGAATACGCATTGTCTTCCTATCCATTTATTGAAGTGGAAGAATCAAATGAAAAACAAATTTTGAATGGACAAGTGCTTCCCATTCATGCATTATTGAAAGAAAATGATAAAATTGTTTATAGCATTCAAGGTAAAGCTTATGCTGTATATATAAAACATCCGACCAAAGAAGGGTACATGAAGCCAGAGAAAATGTTCCCGAACTAACTAATTAGGAGGCAAGTCCCGTGATGAAGGTAGTTCATTTAAAATATCCGCATCAACTAAATCTAGCAAACGAATTGTCATCTGCCTATTCTTTAGCAGTAGGTTTTTTTGATGGCGTACATAAAGGGCATCAGGCAGTTATCCAAAACGCAAAGGAAATGGCAAAGCAATTAAATATCGAAAGCGCTGTCATGACATTTGATCCACATCCATCTATTGTTTTAGGTGGACGCAAAGAAAAGGTATTTTACATAACACCCTTACAGCAAAAGCTTGATGTATTGGAAGAATTCGGTGTAGACAATGTTTTTGTCGTTCATTTTACATCTGATTTTGCGAAACTTTCACCAGAAGATTTTATCCAATATTTTATTAGAGATTTAAATGTGAAGCATGTGTCCGCTGGCTTTGATTATTCTTTTGGCAAATTTGGAAAAGGGAATATGGAAATTATGAAAGAGCTTAGCAACGGGGAGTATGGTGTCACTGTCATTGATAAACAAACGGATGACGAAGAAAAAATCAGCTCCACTAGAATTCGAAAATACTTGCAAGATGGCGATATGGAAAGTGCCGCACAGCTTTTAGGACGCGCCTTTGAAGTGCCGGGGATTGTTGTTCATGGTGATAAGCGAGGCCGTACAATCGGGTTTCCAACAGCAAATATTCAATCCATGGAAGGAAGCTTCATTCCAGCTACAGGCGTATATGCAGTCAAAATCCTGGTACAAAATAAATGGTATGATGGCGTTTGTAATGTCGGCTATAAACCGACCTTTAAAAACCCAGAGGACAAACAGCTTTCAATCGAAGTGCATATTTTGGACTTCGATAAAAACATCTACGGCGAAGAAGTAAAAGTAGGCTGGTATAAAAGAATCCGCAGTGAGAAGAAATTTGATGGAATTGAATCGTTAAAAGCGCAAATCGAGAAAGATAAAAACGAAGCCATTGAATATTTCATCGCACATTCGTAACAGTTGATTGTAAATCTGAAGTATGGTACTATTCATTAAGTGCCAACAAGCACAAAACCTTGGCTCGGCTTTTCGATTCTCCAACGACTGCTGTGCTAGAGGTGTAAATAATTACTATTTGGGAGGTCCATTTAACATGGCAATTACAAAAGAACGCAAAAATGAAATTATCGCTGAGTTCCAAACTCACGAAGGGGACACTGGTTCTCCAGAAGTGCAAATCGCAGTATTAACTGCTGATATCAACGCTTTAAACGCTCACTTAAGCACTCACAAAAAAGATTTCCACTCTCAACGTGGTCTTCTTAAAAAAATCGGTCGTCGTCGTCACTTATTAAAGTATCTTCGTGAAACTGATGTACAACGTTACCGTGAATTAATCAAACGTTTAGGCTTACGTCGATAATACATGCCTGAAGCGGCTTATAGGCTCAATACTCGCTATTTGCGATGAGAGCCTGGCTGCTAAAAGCTAGACATAAGGAAGCGGGAACGGTCCTGAGTTTAACAAAGCGGGAACATTCCCGCTTTTTATTTATGTAAAAAGTGTATGGTCAAATATAACAATTACGCCGCTTATCAGTATTTAATTGTAAAATTTGGACAAGTTAATAATAAGAAATTTTTTGAATAGATCCTCAATCATTCATAAAAATGAAATGATTTTAAGATAATAGATAAATATCTCCTAAAATAATTGTAAAAAATATGCGAATTAGACATAATTAGATAGAAAATATTTAGCATAGAAATTGGTTTTTTGATACACTTACTATGATTATATTCGTGACGAAAGTGTGTTCTAGAAGAGAAAGGGGTTCATTAAATGACCGAAAAGAAAGTCTATTCCTATGAATGGGCTGGCCGACAACTAGTAGTAGAAGTAGGACAGCTAGCAAAACAAGCAAATGGTGCTGCATTAATTCGATACGGTGAATCAGCGGTACTAGCAACAGCAACAATGTCAAAATCACCAAAACCATTAGATTTCTTCCCATTAACTGTAAACTATGAAGAACGTCTATATGCAGCAGGTAAAATTCCTGGAGGATTCATTAAACGTGAAGGACGTCCATCAGAGCATGCGATTCTAGTTTCACGCCTTATCGACCGTCCTATCCGTCCAATGTTCCCAGATGGCTTCCGTAATGAAGTACAAGTTATTTCGATGGTTATGTCATCAGATCCAAACTGCCCAACAGATGTAGCTGCTATGTTCGGCTCTTCTTTAGCTTTAGCTGTTTCGGACATTCCTTTTGATGGCCCTATCGCAGGTGTACATGTTGGTTATATCGATGGAGAATTCGTCCTGAATCCAACAACTGAACAATCAGAAAAAAGTACTGTTCACTTAACAGTAGCAGGAAACAAGGATGCCATCAACATGGTTGAAGCTGGTGCATTAGAAGTGACAGAGGAAATCATGCTGGAAGCAATTATGTTCGGTCATGAAGAAATTAAAAAGTTAATTGCCTTCCAAGAACAAATTGTTGCAGACATGGGCAAAGAAAAAATCGCGGTGGAGTTATATGAGGTAGATCAAGAACTTCAAGCACAAGTAAAAGCGATGTGTGAAGAAGAAATGATCGCTGCCATCCAAACTGTTGAAAAGCATGCTCGTGAAGAAGCAATCGGTGTTGTAAAAGAACGCGTGATGGCTAGTTACGAAGAGCAAGAAGCAGATGATGAAACATTAAAACAAGTAAAAACAATTTTAGATAAAATGGTGAAAGAAGAAGTTCGCCGTCTAATTACAGAAGATAAAGTTCGTCCAGATGGTCGTAAACCGGATGAAATCCGTCCATTATCTTCTGAAGTAGGATTATTGGAACGTACTCACGGTTCAGGTCTGTTTACACGTGGACAAACTCAAGCATTATCCATCTGTACTTTAGGACCTCTTGGTGATGTTCAAATTATTGATGGCTTAGGACTTGAAGAGTCAAAACGCTTTATGCACCACTATAACTTCCCACAATTCTCTGTTGGGGAAACAGGACCAATTCGCGGACCAGGTCGTCGTGAAATCGGTCACGGTGCTTTAGGTGAACGTGCACTACTTGCCGTTATTCCGGATGAAGCGGACTTCCCATACGCAATCCGTTGTGTATCAGAAGTATTGGAATCAAATGGTTCAACTTCCCAAGCTTCGATTTGTGCATCAACACTTGCCATGATGGATGCGGGTGTGCCAATTAAAGCACCTGTAGCAGGTATTGCAATGGGTCTTGTGAAAAAAGGCGAGCACTACACGATCTTAACGGATATCCAAGGTATGGAAGACCACCTGGGAGACATGGACTTTAAAGTTGCCGGTACTGCTAAAGGTGTAACTGCACTTCAAATGGACATCAAAATCGATGGACTATCACGCAACATTTTAGAAGAAGCATTACAACAAGCAAAAGCAGGCCGTATGATTATTCTGGATTCAATGCTTGCAACACTTGCGGAATCCCGTACGAATCTTTCTAAATACGCACCAAAAATTGAAGTGATTAAAATCAATCCAGAAAAAATCCGTGACGTTATCGGATCTGGTGGTAAAACAATCAACAAAATTATCGACGAAACTGGCGTGAAAATCGACACAGAACAAGATGGGACAATCTACATTTCTTCAGCAAATGAAGAAATGAACAAACGTGCCAAAGAAATTATCGAATCCATCGTACGTGAAGCTAAAGTAGGCGAATACTACATGGCAACAGTAAAACGTATCGAGAAATTCGGTGCATTCTGTGAAATCTTCCCAGGAAAAGACGGCTTACTGCACATTTCTGAAATCCAAGAGGAACGCACGAACAAAGTTGAAGACGTTCTAAAACTTGGCGACGAATTACTAGTAAAAGTCATCGAAATCGATAACCAAGGCCGCGTCAACCTATCTCGCAAAGTAGTCATCAAAGAAGAAAAAGAACGCGCAGAGCAAGCTGAATAATAATTAGCAGGTGGAGGGGAGTTGTTCCCTCCGCTTTTTTTGTTTTGGAGAGGAGTTCTGGTAAAGCGAGTTTTGAAGGAATAGTGGTGAGAAAATTGCATCTTATGGGAATGATGTACTCTCTGACAGAAAAGCGGAGGGAGAAGAGCATTAGAAGAATGATGAAGCACTTTCACATAAGAGTTACGGTGTGAGAAGTGCATCATAGAGAGTGTGAAGCACTTTTTAGGAGGATAAACAGTGAGAAAAGTGCATCATAAGAAGGATGAAGCACTTTCACGTAGGAGTTATGGTGTGAGAAGTGCATCATAGAGAGTGTGAAGCCCTTTCTAGGAGGATAAGCAGTGAGAAAAGAGCATCATAAGAAGGATGAAGCACTTTCACTTAAGAGTAGCGGTGTGAGAAGTGCATCATAGAGAGTGTGAAGCCCTTTCTAGGAGGATAAACAGTGAGAAAAGTGCATCAGAAGGAGGATGAAGTACATTCTGATAGGAGTTGCGGTGTGAGAAGTGCATCATAAGGAGTGTGAAGCACTTTCTAGGAGGATAAGCAGAGAAAAAAGTGCATCATAAGAAGGATGAGGCACTTTCACGTAAGATTTACGGTGTGAGAAATGTATCAGACGTAAGCGTTGCGGTGTGAGAAGTGCATCATAGGGAGTGTGAAGCACTTTTTGGAAGTAAAAGCAGAGAGAGGTACATCATATCTAGAATCAAACGCATTCTATAGCAACAAGCAACCGGGATGCTTTTCATAAGTGGGAACACAAACATAAAAGCCAAAAAGAGTCACCTCACAAAATCGGTCCTCAAACCGATTTCCAAGGTAACTCTCTCTAATTATAATTCTTGTCGCAAAGCTTGGATAACTTCAATTTTTGTTGCATTTCGGGCTGGTCGCAAGCCAGATAATATGGCGACTGCTAAACTAATGCCTCCTGCAATCACCACTAAACTCCATGGAATAAGAGAAAACGTAATCTCGTAAGATGACAAGTCTGCATCAGATAAAGCGAATGAGACTACATAAGGTAAAATCGCATTGGCAGCGAAACTAATCGCGTAAGAAACGATGATGGCTAAAGCAGTACCCAATACACCGATAAAAGTACTTTCCATTAAGAATAAGCGTTGAATTAATGAAGGTGAAGCACCGATTGCTTTTAAAACACCGATTTCGCGTGTTCTTTCTGTCACCGCCATCGTCATCGTATTGAAAATCCCGATGGAAGCAATGAGAATTGCGATAGTTCCAATAAAAATGAGTCCGATTTTAAAGATCAAGAAAAACATATCAAGCTCTTCTAATTGTTCGATTTGTGAATAGACTTGGTAATCTTCCGCTTTTAGGAGTTCCAATACAGGCATAACATTTTCGATAGAATCCACATAAATTTTAGTTGTAGGGTAGGTGATTAATTCAGGAAATAGGTCTAAAAGAGAATCACTAAATAGAATTTTTGAATCGCTATACCAATCATAGGAAGGTTCTTTTAGTATCCCGACAATCGTAAAAGTAGCCGGTTCCATATATTCCTGTGTGTTGTCATCGAATAGCTGCAGTGATACTTCCGTATTTAAAAGCTCGCCCTTATAGCCTACTTCTGACTCCTCATAATTAGCTTCCGATTCATCTACTTCCTTTGAATTATCTGCTATTTTAGCCAAGTCTGCTTCATTCAGCAAATTTTGTGCGTAATGATAGCCTACAACAATTTCATTGGCTTTTTCTGGTAAGCGACCTTCACTTAGGTCAGAAGGAAGTTGTTTTTGTGCTTCCATATCAACGATAGCAGCATTGCTTTCTCCTTCACGATCCTCCAAAGTTGTTTTCACCAAACCACTAATATCTGCTCTATTTAAGACAACATTAACATGCTCGATGTCTTCGATATAGGTTACATCTTCCTCTGAAAGCTTTTCATCACCCCAGAGTTCTATTTGGGTAATGGCTTCATCATTTAAGATTTCACTTTTCATCGTATGCTGAATGCCAAATCCAATCGAAGCCAAAACAATTAAAAAAGCACAGCCAATCATGGCAGCTAATACGGTCATGGTCACTCGGAGTTTATTTTTCTTCATATGTTGAAATACAAATTGGTATTGGTCTTTAAATAACATGGGTCATACCTCCAACTAGTACGCCATCTGTCATGCGAAATTGACGATTTGCAGTAGATGCAACTTCTTCGTCATGCGTGATGATGACAAACGTTAAATTTTCTTCCTGATTGAGCTTTTGGATGAGAGCTAAAATCTCTTGTTCGGTTTGGGAGTCAAGGCTACCTGTAGGCTCGTCCGCTAAAATAATCGGCGGGTTCGTGATTATCGCTCTTGCAATGGAAACACGCTGCTGTTGCCCTCCTGAAAGTTCATTTGGATAATGGTCGGCTACTTCTGTTAAACCTACTTTTTTCAGGATTTCAGAGACTTTTTTTTCACGAATTACGCTACTGATACCTTTTAACTTCAAAGGAAGCTCGATGTTTTCGAAGACCGTTTGTGCCGGAAGCAATTGAAAGTTTTGAAAGATAAATCCGAAATGATCTAGACGAAATGCGGCACTCTGCTTTTCGTTATAGCCGGCAATTTCAGTATTGTTCACCATAATTGACCCGGAATCGGGCTTCATAAAACCGGCAATAATCTGCAATAAAGTAGACTTCCCTGATCCACTTTTTCCGACAATGGCGATTATTTCTCCACGTTCTATGTGAAAGCTAATGCCTTTTAATACTTCAACCTTTTTCTCGCTGCCCTTCTTTCCAATTGAAAAGGTATGGTGCAGAGAATTCACTGTTATCATAAGTTTTCATTCCTTTGTTTATTGAGTTAACTTTATTGTAGCGATCGAATCTGAAGATATAGGAAGGACAATTCTTAAGAAATTCTTAAATCATTGTGAAAATATGAATACAAAAATAAAAGTTTCTAAGTTGAAGGTTCGAACAGTTTAGCATATGATTAATCAAATAAGCCATTATGATTTTGTGACTGACGCAAAGCTTTCGTCACAGTGGAAAGAAGTGTGACTGACGCAAAGCTTTCGTCACAGTGAAAAGAAGTGTGACTGACGCAAAGCTTTCGTCACAGTGAAAAGAAGTGTGACTGACGCAAAGCTTTCGTCACAGTGAAAAGAAGTGTGACTGACGCAAAGTTTCGTCACAGCGAAAAGAAGTGCGACTGGCACAGGCTTTCGTCGCTGTAAAAGAATTTTAGATAGGTGAGGGGAAAATTTGGTTACAGTTTATACTTGTCAAAACGGTGTTCGAATTGTTTCGGAGGAGATTCCTCATGTTCGATCCATCTCAGTGGGTATCTGGGTGGGGGCAGGCTCCCGATTCGAAATGCCTGAAGAAAACGGGATTACACATTTTATTGAACATATGTTGTTTAAAGGGACGAAAACTAGATCGGCTAGACAAATCGCTGAAGAGTTTGACCGCATCGGTGGGGAAATAAATGCCTTTACTTCAAAGGAAAATACATGCTATTACGCAAAAGTTTTGGATCATCATGGAGAATTAGCTGTTTCGATTTTAGCGGATATGTTTTTCAATTCTACTTTTGATGGGAACGAACTAGACAAAGAACGTCAAGTGGTTCTGGAAGAAATCCTCATGAGTGAGGATGCACCAGATGACGATGTTCATGAACAATTATGGCGTGTCATGTATCCAACAGATGCTTTGGGACTACCAATTTTGGGGACGAATACAACGCTCTCAACCTTTACGGCTGACACAATTTGTAATTATATGGAAAAGCATTATTGCCCAGAAAATATTGTCATATCAGTTGCCGGGAATGTGACGAAGGATTTACTTTTACATATAGAAAAGCTTTTTGGTAGCTATGAACGTTCCAAAAAAGCGGTTGAAACAACCCTGACAAATCCAGCATTCCATTCTGGCAAATTTGTAAAAGAACGAGATGTAGAACAATCGCATCTTGCTATTTCCTATCCTGCAATAGGCGTAATGGATCCAAAGTTAAATAGCTTTATCGCATTAAATAATATTGTTGGGGGGAATATGTCCTCTCGACTATTCCAGGAAGTAAGAGAAGAGCGCGGATTAGCCTACACGATATACTCATATCAATCCTGTTATGCCGATGTGGGTGCATTTACTATTTATGGAAGCACAAACAATCAGCAACTTTCCATCATGCATGATACCATTAATGATACATTGCAGAAAGTGCGATTAAATGGAATAACGGATACAGAGCTCTTTAACGCGAAAGAACAGCTGAAAGGAAGCTTTGTTTTAGGATTGGAAGGGACCAATTCGCGAATGAGCCGAAATGGACGAAATGAGCTCATCCATGGCAGCCATAAATCAATTGATGAAATCATTTCGGAAATTGACGAAGTTTCAATGGATAAAGTAAATGAACTGATCCATTCAATCTTATCAGTAGATCCCGCCATCTCCATTATCGGGCAAGGGGTAAAATAAGTAAGACGGTTGGCTTCTATACTATATAGGAGACAACCGTTTTTTACTTTAATATTGAACTTTTCTCGCTGGTATTGACGAAAATTATGTTTTTCTAAGGGGATTAGTAATAATGTGCAGGTCCCGTTAAGTAAATTAATATATCTGACATACTTTTTGTAGTAATAAAATGGATATCGTTTAACCAATAACTGCCCCAAAATCGTATTTTAATAACCTCTAAAATGCTCTAGATCTACAAAATGAAATTACCATAAATAACCACAAATATAATACACCCCTTTAAAAAATTTAATATCGAAAACTACAAATAAAAGAAAGACCTCTGTCATGATGGAGTTTTGAAAAAAGGGGCACCAACAATTCTGGCGTTGCATATAGTAACAATAAGCTCATGGAGGAGGGAAAACATGCTGCTATCGGAGCTTGCGGAGAAGGAATTAATTGAAATGGAAAATGGTGTGAGGTATGGCTATTTATCTGAAACGGAATGTCTTTTTGATCCAAAATCCGGCAAAATTTTTGGATTCGAACTACATGAACAATCTGCAAAAATGCCATTTCAGAAGAAAAAAGCAACGGCACCATTATTTATTCCTTGGGAAGAAATTCATCTGATTGGCGAAGATCGAATTTTATTCCACCGAACATCATCAAAAAGAAGGCAGTTTGACTAAATGACTGAAGAGAAGTGGCTCGTTGTAGGTACAGATATGCGCATGAAAGTGTTAGCGAAAAATCTAAGCAATGATCATCGAACGGTTTATTATAAAAATTTAACAGAATGGGATGAAGAGCTTAACAAGACAGTTCTTGAGTTTCATCCTGATTTTGTTGTGCTGCCCATTCATCCACTACCAGTTAAAGTTCCTGTGGTAGTAGGACTTTCCAAGGCGGTCCTGTTTGCTGGAAAGTTAAACGAAGAGTGGCGGGAAATTTTAAAAGAAAACGAAATTCATAACTATTTGGAAGATGAAGGATTTATATGGCACAATGCGGTGTTAACGGCAGAAGCATTTGTATCTGGTTTTTATAATACGAAAAGAGCAATTATGGGAAAGAAATTCATCATTACCGGTTTTGGTCGAGTGGCGAAAATGGTTGCACATATTTTGAGAAGCATCGGGGCTGAGGTTTGTATCGCGGTGCGTTCTAATGTGCAATTGAATGAAGCCAAGGCATTCCGTTATGAAGCTGTGGATTTATATGAAGTTGGAGAAATCAAAGGAGATTTCTTTATTAACACAATTCCTGCAAAATGGCTGGATGAACAATTTAACGAGAAAATCTCAATACCAATATACGATTTAGCCTCCTATCCAGGGTGTTTACAAGATGGTATTAGTAGAAAGCAGTATGAACTGTTGCCTGCATTGCCAGGAAAGTTTTTCCCTGAAGATGCTGGAAATGTACTATATGAATCAATTGTTGAACAATTAAGGAGGAGACACACTTGCTAGAAGGTAAAAGAATTGGGCTAGGGATAACAGCATCCCACTGTACGTATGAGGATGTAATTCCAAAAATTGAGAACTTCACAAAAGTGGGAGCGAAGGTTGTTCCGATTATTACACATTCGGTGTTAACAGCTGCAACGCGATTTGGTACAGGAGAAGAATGGATTCAAAAAATCGAGGCACTAACTGGAGAGAAAGTTGTTTCCTCGATTTTAGAGGCGGAGCCATTCGGACCGAAAAACCCATTAGATTGTATGGTAATTGCACCGATGACAGGAAATTCCATTAGTAAATTTGCCAATGCTTCAACAGATAGCCCTGTTTTAATGGCGGCTAAGGCTACTCTGCGTAATGGATCACCGGTTGTATTAGGTATTTCAACAAATGATGCCCTTGGGTTAAACGGTGTCAACATTATGAAGCTCATGAACTCCAAGAATATTTACTTTATTCCATTTGGTCAAGATGATCCAAATAACAAACCCAATTCATTAATCTCCGACTTCACTAAAATGGTGGAAACAGTTGAGCATGCCATTCATCATAAAAAACAACTGCAACCTCTATTGATTCAATATTGAAATAACTAAAAATTCTAACACAAATAGTCCTTTTTATGATACAATTTTCAACATTATGTTATTTGTATTTGAGGAGAGATGAGTTATGGCAAAAGAATTGACAGTTGCAATTGTAGGTGCAACAGGAGCAGTAGGAACACAAATGAAAGAACAACTATTAAAACGTAATTTCCCAATTAAACATATAAAATTTTTAGCTTCTGCCCGTTCTGCTGGAACAGAAATCGAATTTGGCGATAAAACGTATACAATCGAAGAAGCAACACCAGAGGCCTTTGAAGGAGTAAATGTTGCCTTATTCTCGGCTGGTGGTTCAGTTTCAGCGAAATTAGCTCCAGAAGCTGCAAAGCGTGGGGCAGTGGTAATCGACAACACTAGTCACTTCCGCATGGATCCAAATGTACCTTTAGTTGTACCTGAAGTAAACCGTGAAGACTTGAAAAATCATAACGGCATTATTGCCAACCCAAACTGTTCAACGATCCAAATGGTTGTTGCACTACAACCCATTCGCGAACAATTTGGTTTAACAAATGTCATTGTTTCGACTTATCAAGCAGTATCAGGTTCAGGTGTTTCGGCAGTTGAAGAACTACGCGCGCAAAGTGCCGAGTGGGATGCTGGTAAAAACGTTGAGGCAAACATCCTTCCAGCAAAATCAGACAAAAAACACTATCCGATTGCACGTAATGTCATTCCGCAAATTGACGTATTTACGGAAAATGGCTTTACATACGAAGAAATGAAGATGATCAACGAAACGAAAAAGATCATGCACATGCCTAATTTACCAGTAGCAGCAACATGTGTACGTGTTCCAGTAGTTTCAGGACATTCAGAATCTGTTTTTATTGAAGTGGAAAAAGAAGTTAGCGTGGAAGAAATCTTTAATGTGTTAAGAAATGCTCCAGGCATTGTTCTACAAGATGATATTTCAACGCAAGACTACCCAATGCCTTTATTTGTTGAAGGGGAAGATCCAGTTTACGTTGGCCGTATTCGCCAAGACCTGTCAAACAAAAAAGGATTCCATTTATGGATCGTATCAGATAACTTACTAAAAGGTGCAGCTTTAAACTCAATTCAAATTGCCGAAAGCATGTTAGAGGATAATTTACTCTAAGGGGTGTTTTAAAGTGGATTTAGGTCGAGTTGCTACTGCCATGATTACCCCATTTTACGATAATGGAGCTATTAATTATGAAGTAGCAGAGCGAGTAATTGAGCACTTAATTCTAAATGGTACAGATACAATTGTGGTATGTGGAACGACAGGTGAAACGCCAACATTATCAATAGAAGAAAAAAGAGCCTTTATCGACTTTACCATTAAAAAGGTCAATAAACGCATTCCAGTGATTGCTGGTGTTGGCTATAACGACACTTCGTACACAATTGAAGCAACAAAAGTGGTTGAAGCATTCGGTGCTGACGGCATCATGGTCGTGGCACCTTTCTATAACAAGCCAAACCAAAGAGGCATTTACGCACATTTTGAAGCCGTTGCGAAAACAACGGAACTCCCGATTGTTGTGTACAATGTCCCAGCACGCACAGGTGTCAACATTTCAGCTGACACGACCATTGCTTTAAGTAAAATTCCAAATATCCGAATTATCAAAGAAGCAAGCGGTAGTTTGGAGCAAATGACTGAAATTCTGAGTGGCGTTCCCAAGGATACCTTTGTATACAGTGGAGACGACGCCTTAACACTGCCGCTAGTGTCAATTGGGGGCAAAGGGGTCATTTCCGTGGCCTCTCATGTCATCGGAAACGAAATACAGGAAATGATTCGCGCCTATGAAGATGGCCAACACAAAATTGCGCACGCATACCACCAAGCCATGCTACCACTAGCCAAACAATTATTCGTAGATCCAAACCCAGTCCCAGTAAAATACGCACTAAGCAAACTAGGCTTCCCGGTCGAACACGTAAGACTCCCTCTAGTCGAGATGCTAGACGAAGACAAAAAGAAATACGACCAAATTTGGGAAGAGTTCCAAGCGAAACTAAGCGAAATCAAGAGTCACTCGTAATGAGTGATGGTAGGATAGGGAAAGCAAACACTGCGGTGTTTGCTTCAGATTGTCGACAAAAGGCCTTCAGAATGGTCACATTCTGGAAGCCTTTTGTATTTTTTGAGATTCTTTTGGGTATTTTTTAGTCCGATTTTAGTCAAAAGTACTCTTCGAGTATTATAATTTAGACCATTTCTGGAGCTTGCCATGTCCAATTGGCAAGCTTCTTTAAATTCATGGCAGCAAAAGTAAGCATCGCCTGCATGGACAATTTTTTAATCCCTCGTAGGGTTGTCCAGCGCATACCATGCTTCTCTTTCGCATCCGCAAAGACACGTTCAATCGTCTCTTTACGTCTCGCATATATTTGTTTGGTCTCGTTTTGATGACGAAGATGATCCGCTTCCTCTACATATTCTGCCCAAATATGACGCTCAATGATTTTCCGGTGATCTTTACTATTCGTACATTGAGTAAGCAAAGGACAGGTTGCACATTGAGAAGGGTTTGATTTGTACTGGCGTTTACCTTCTTTAGTGGTAGTCGAATATTTAAGAACTTGCCCTTCCGGACAAAGGTAGCAATCATAGTACTCGTCATATACATAATCGTGTTTCCGTAAAAATCCATCCTTCGTTTTTGGACGTGTATAAGGGAGTGCAGGTTGAATCTCTTGGTCAAATAAGAATTTAGTAATCGCAGGAGTTTTATAAGCAGCATCGGCAGCAACAGCAAGTGGCTTCTTCACTTTATCCATAATCTTTTCAACAAGTGGCTGAAGCATATGACTATCATGAACATTCCCAGGTGTCACAATCGATCCAAGTATAAATCCATACCGATCAGCTGCAGCATGGAATGAATAAGCAAACTGTTTGGTTCTTTCATCTTTTACATAGTATCCACTTTCAGGATCTGTCGTACTTTGCTTAATTTCCTTCACTTCTTCTTTTTCAAATTTATCAGGTGGAAATGGCTTCTTCCCGTGATCGATACGATCTTGATTCAATTCTTCTTGAAGTTTGGCTTCATATGCACGAGTCTCTTTACGGACAATCTTCTTTTCGAATTTACGTTTATTCGCACTGGCTTTTACATGAGTTGAATCGATGAAGACATGGTCAGCACTTAGTAATCCCTTATCTGCAATTTCTTTAAGAATACGATAGAAAATCTGTTCAAAGATATCAGTATCTTGGAATCGACGTTCATAATTTTTACCGAAGGTAGAAAAGTGCGGGATTTCTGAATGAAAGCCAAACCCTAAAAACCAGCGATATGCCATATTGGTTTCAATTTCTTTTATTGTCTGACGCATTGAACGAATTCCAAATACATATTGCACAAATGTCATTTTAATTAATACAACTGGATCTACACTAGGTCTACCTAGGGTAGAATACAGTGGTTCTACCAGTGGATAGATGAAAGAAAAATCAATAGCTGACTCAAGCTTTCTGACAAGATGATTCTGTGGTACAAGTTGTTCAATTGTAATCATCTCAATTTGATCCCGTTCATTTATTTGATTTTTCGACATCATATCCAATCACCTCAACCTATATTTAGAAACTAGTTGATTGTAGTGTAGGCGGTGACTCCTGCGGGACAAGCGTGACGGCCGATACCCCGCAGGAGCACAGCGACGAGGAGGATTGGGCCACGCCCGCGGAAAGCTTCCGCCGAAACGGAAATCAACTAACTCTATTTTCAAAAGCAATTATCTAATCTATATTTTATAAGAAAAAAGACTGTAGGCAAACTCGAAAATTCGAGTTTGTCTACAGTCTGAAGCAAACACTGCGGTGTTTGCTTTTTTTTGTGTTTGCGGTGAAGTATTATTTAGTAGAAGATGCTGTGAGAAAAAAGGAATAATGTTGGGGTTATTCGTAATAAGTCCATTGGCGTACTCCAAATTGTTTGAAGTTCCTTTGTAGGATTTTTTGTATTCTTCTTTTTTGGGGAATGACTGTACACCATTCATACATCTGGTTAGTTGTAATTTTTTTATGAGGAAAAAGTAACCTAAATTCTTTTATATTCCGTACCACAGCTGTTTCAACTAATTCTTCATTTCCACATGATGTACAAATACATTTCATGCCATTAATTTTTGTGATAAAAGAATAGCAATTTGAACATAAAATTCCTTTTCGTAATAGTTGAAAGTCAAATGAAGGAATTTGTTTAATATTGCTCTCTTCAATATGTAGCGATACTAACTTCTCAGCTAGTTTTTTATGTTGATTTTTTAACTTTGATGGTTGGGAACTAAGGGTACTTATAAAGCGTTGAAGTTGAGTTGGAAAGATAAAAGGTTTGTCCGGGGGCGCCTGATACAGTGTAAAACTGGGGTTAATAAAAATAACGAATGATTGAATTGGGATTGTATAGTTGAGTTTGTTTAATAATTGACTTAACAAAGATTCACTTCGGGTTAATTGAATTAAAGGATTGGATATTTCTAATTGATCTTTCATAAATAAGCGATCTGATTTGTAATAAAAATCTCCAACATAATTTTTAATTTCGAGAAGATAGATAAGGTTGTTTGTGAGAAGTAGAGTATCAATTTGAAATGTTTGACTATTTGTTTTAAGTAGTAAATCATTCAAAACTAAACAATCATTTACGAGGTTGCTGGTCAAGACATCAAATTTAAGTTCTCCCTCAAAACCCTTACTTAGATTAGAGTAGTTTTGCTGTTCGAATTTAGATAACTGCATTCGTTGCGTTAGTGACCTTAAAATTAATAATTCATGTGGTTCGGTTCTAGACTTGTATATCAGATTTCCTCATCCTTTCGTAGTATTATTACTAACATTTTAACTTATGAGTTAGTAAATTTCTATTATAATTCTAAATAATCTAACTAGATGAGAGAATATATGAATTTAAACCATATTATTGAAGAATATGACACTGAATTAAAGTATTAGGTGAATGAAGCACTTTTAGGATGAAGAATGAGCAAGAGAAGTACATCATAAACGGAATGAAGCACTTTTGGGATGAGGAATGAGCAAGAGAAGTACATCATAAGTGGAATGAAGCACTTTTAGGATGAAGAATAAGCAAGAGAAGTACATCATAAGGGGAATGAAGCACTTTTAGGATGAGGAATGAGCAAGAGAAGTACATCATAAGTGGGATGAAGCACTTTTAGAATGAGGAATGAACAAGAGAAGTACATCATAAACGGAATGAAGCACTTTTAGGATGAGGAATGAGCAAGAGAAGTACATCATAAACGGAATGAAGCACTTTTGGGATGAAGAATGAGCAAGAGAAGTACATCATAAGTGGAATGAAGCACTTTTAGGATGAAGAATAAGCAAGAGAAGTACATCATAAGTGGAATGAAGCACTTTTAGGATGAAGAATGAGCAAGAGAAGTACATCATAAGGGGAATGAAGCACTTTTAGGATGAGGAATGAGCAAGAGAAGTACAACATAAGTGGAATGAAGCACTTTTTGAATGAAAATAACAATGTAATAACCAAGAAAACAACATGGACAGGTAGGTTAAGCCCTACTGAGATTAAGAACACTATGCCAAACCCTTATACAGTATCTCGTTTCCGGCTCTAAAGTTTCTGAGAAGCAAACAGCATTCCCTTCACCCCCACCAAATTCCTCCCTCCCGATCCTGACCACCAACCCCTCAATCTCCCGCCAATCCCATACTTTGTAAAAATTTCGCTTTTTTATTTGTGCTTCATGCAACGACACCGTATAATGAGTTATAAGTGGTTGCGTTCGGGATATTATAGGAGGAAATCAAGTGACTAAGACTAAAAATGAAGTAATCCGAGTAATCCCTCTTGGTGGGGTTGGAGAAATCGGGAAATCGATGTATGTAATTGAAATCGATGACGAACTTTTCATTGTGGACAGCGGCTTAATGTTCCCAGAAGATGAAATGCTTGGAATCGATATTGTCATTCCAGATATTACATACTTAGAAGAAAATAAAGAGCGTGTGAAAGGGATCTTCCTAACACACGGACATGAAGATGCAATTGGTTCAATTGCATACGTATTACAGAAAATTAAAGCACCCGTATATGGTTCAAAACTGACGATTGCTTTAGCGAAAGAGCATTTAAAAGATTTGCCAGTTTCACAGCCTGTGAAATTTTTCGAAGTAACAAATAAAAGCCGTATGAACTTTAACTCGACATACGTAACATTCTTCCATACGACACACAGTATTCCGGACTCATTAGGAATCGTGTTCCATACATCTGAAGGGGCAATCGTTCATACTGGCGAATTTAAATTCGATCAGTCAGCGAAGGGCAAATTTAGACCGGATATTGCGAAAATGGCGCAGTTGGGTGAAGAGGGCGTATTTATCTTGCTTTCTGAATCGACAGAAGCAGAGCGACCAGGTCATACGACTAGTGAAGTTGTGATTGAAGAAAAACTGACGAAATACTTCCATGCAGCACCTGCACGTATACTGGTTGCCGTGTATGCATCGAATTTTATTCGCATTCAACAAGTATTCAATCATGCACAAGAATCAGGACGAAAAGTGGCTGTTGTTGGGAAAAGCCTAGAAAAAGTGATCGATATCGGTTTAAATCTTGGCTACTTAACAGTGGAGGAAAATACACTGATCCCTGTCAACACAATCCAAAAGCATCCGGATGAGAATTTGATTATCCTGGTGACAAGTAATCAAGGTGAACCACTTGAAGCGATCGATAAAATTGTTCGTAAACAGCATCGTGATATCCGCATTAAAGATACGGACACTGTGTTAATTACGTTTACCCCTTCACCGGGGATGGAAGTGCAAATGGGAACAGCGATGAACAATCTTGCCAAGGCAGGAGCGAACGTGCTGGCAGCGGATAAAAAAATTCATGTTTCAGGTCATGGTAGTCAAGAAGATCTAAAAATGATGCTGAATCTTATGAAGCCAAAATACTTTATCCCTATACAAGGCGAGTACAGAATGTTAATTGCCCATTCAAAGCTTGCACAACAAGTGGGTATGAAAAAATCTCAAATCTTTATCGCCGACAAAGGGGATATCGTCGAATACAAAAATGGTAAAATGCGAATGAGTGGCCGTGTTCAAGCAGGCAATGTCTTAATTGACGGAATCGGTGTAGGGGACGTAGGAAACATCGTCTTGAGAGATCGTAAATTATTATCTCAAGATGGAATTTTCATCGTCGTCGTTACATTGAATCGTGGACAAAAAAGAATTGCATCTGGCCCAGAAATTTTATCGCGCGGATTTGTTTATGTGCGTGAGTCAGAGGAGTTAATCCTTGAAGCTACTGAACTTGCACGAACTGTTATTGAAAAGTATGTAAATAAAGATACATTTGAATGGACAAACATTAAACAAGAAATCCGTGATACACTAAATGCTTATTTATTCCAAAAAACAAAGCGCCGCCCAATGATTATCCCAATAATTATGGAATACTAAGCGAAAGACTAAGGTGCGTTGTAGACAATAAAATAAGTTTTTCCTTATGAAAAGTGAGGAACTGTCACAACAAAAAGGATTTTCTTAACCGTCACAGGTCGAGGAAATCCTTTTTGTCTTCAAGAAGAAGTATAAGTAAAGAGGTGAATCGAATGGCAGATAAAAAAACAAAAGCCAAAAAAGGACTACATCCATTAGCATATGAAATTATTGGGTTATTATTAATTGGTTTTGCCATAATCATCTTTTTTGAATATGGGGTAGTCGGAAGAACAATCCAAACCGTTTCTATGTTTTTATTTGGCAACCTGCATGTTGTTGTACCGTTCTTTTCGGTACTGATTGCCGTACTATTAATGATTAACAGAGAAGGAATTGGCTTTACAGACCGCATAGTCCAAGGCTCGCTTTTAATTGTCTGTAGTTTAGCGATTTTTAGCCATAGTGTGCTTTTTGAAGAATTGTATAATAGCAACAAATTACTATCAGACTCCGTCATCCGTGAAACTTGGCGATTATTAATTGACATGGAAGGGATCGAAGCCCGTAGCAGTGCTATAGGTGGGGGAATGGTAGGGGCATTGCTTTTTAGTATGTTCCATATTCTATTTGACTCGGCCGGAGCGAAAATTGCGGCATGGTTCTTATTCTTTATCGGCCTGATTTTAATCACTGGAAAAGCGCTTGTGCCGATATTGGTTGAAAATGCACCCAAATGGAAAAAGAAATTTCCGCGCAGAAAACGAAGAGCAAAGCCCGTTGTCAAGGATGAGAAAAAGCCAAGACGCTCTCGAACAAAAGATGAACCGGTTTCCGATGAAATTGCGGCAACATCTGCTGAGCCTGCTCGTGGGAAGAAAAAACGAAAACCCAAACCAGAACCTGTTGTGGAAGAGTTCATAGAGGATGAGGAGGACGATTTCGATGAAGAACCAATCATTTCGGCCTTCACCCAACATATTCAGCCTGCTCCAGCACAAATTACGATAAAAGAAGAAGAGCCGGTTGTTGAAGATAAAACAAATATCGATGAAGTCATTCAAAGAGCGGTAGAAACCAATGTTGAAAATGTTGATTATCGACTACCTTCCATGGATTTGTTACTATTGCCTCCAGCTTATGACCAAAGTGGCGAATATTCCGTCATTCAAGCTAACGCGAAAAAGCTGGAACAAACCTTCTTGAGCTTTGGTGTAAAAGCAAAAGTAACACAAGTTCACCTTGGTCCAGCGGTAACAAAATATGAGGTTATGCCGGATGTCGGAGTGAAAGTAAGTAAGATTGTAAGCTTGCAAGATGACTTAGCCCTAGCGCTTGCTGCAAAGGATATCCGTATGGAGGCACCGATTCCAGGGAAATCTGCTATTGGGATTGAAGTGCCCAATAGTGAAATTGCGATGGTTACATTGCGTGAGGTGCTTGAAGCCAAAGAGAATAATAAACCAGATTCCAAGCTGTTAATTGGATTTGGCCGTGATATTACTGGACAAGCAATCCTTGCTGAATTAAACAAAATGCCTCACTTACTAGTGGCAGGTTCTACTGGTAGTGGTAAATCGGTCTGTATCAACGGGATTATTGTTTCGATTTTGATGCGTGCAGCGCCACATGAAGTAAAGATGATGTTAATTGACCCGAAAATGGTTGAGTTAAATGTCTATAATGGGATTCCACATCTGCTGGCACCGGTTGTAACGGATGCACGAAAAGCATCACAAGCATTACAAAAAGTCGTTTCTGAAATGGAAAGACGTTATGATTTATTCTCGCATACAGGTACAAGAAATATTAAAGGCTATAACGATTATATTGAAAAACACAACAGAGAAACCGAAGAAAAACAACCAAAATTACCCTATATTGTGGTAATTATCGATGAGTTAGCTGACTTAATGATGGTAGCGTCGCATGATGTTGAGGATTCGATTACTCGACTGGCACAAATGGCTCGTGCTGCCGGAATTCATCTAATTATCGCGACACAGCGTCCTTCAGTGGATGTCATTACAGGTGTCATTAAAGCGAATATTCCTTCAAGAATCGCTTTTGCTGTATCATCTGCTATTGATTCGCGCACAATACTTGATATGGGCGGTGCTGAACGGTTACTTGGAAGAGGAGATATGCTATTCCTTCCAGCTGGTTCTTCTAAACCAATACGTGTTCAGGGGTCATTCTTATCAGACGAAGAGGTTGAAGAAGTAGTGGACTTTGTTATAGAACAACAAAAGGCACAGTATGACGAAACGATGATTCCAACGGATGAACCGGAAAAATCATTTGAGGAAGAAACGGACGATTTATATGATGATGCTGTTCAGCTAGTTGTTGAAATGCAGACGGCTTCGGTCTCTATGCTGCAAAGACGCTTTAGAATTGGCTATTCCAGAGCTGCTCGTATTGTAGATCAGATGGAAGTTCGAGGTGTAGTCGGTCCACCGGATGGAAGTCGTCCTAGACAAGTTTTATATGATAAAGCCAATGTAGAATAATGGTTAATGCTGTAAATTACATGGTGTTGTTATAAATTTTATGCCTATTACACAACAGATTTTTTTTTTTACTATTTTCATTATTCGAGAAAAATGGTATATTATGAATCGATTAGTAGGAATGTTCAACATCAGATGTCTGATCTTGTGTGTATGGTGGTGATGAAATTGTCTATAAAAACAGATCATCGTCATTTATATCTCCAAGTGATTGATCGATTAAAGGCGGATATTGAAAAGGGAATCTATCGTGAAAACGAAAAATTGCCATCAGAATTCGAACTATCGAAAAAGCTTGGAATAAGTCGAGCAACTCTTCGTGAAGCGCTTCGGCTATTGGAAGAGGAAAATATTATCGTCAGACGTCATGGTGTAGGGACATTTGTTAATCCAAAGCCTGTATTTACATCAGGTATTGAACAATTATCAAGTATCTCCTCCATGATCGAAAATGCTGGAATGACACCAGGTACTCGTCTTTTAGATGTAACCGAAAGTAATCCAACAGATGATGATGTCACACGCTTCCAATGTGACAAGGATGACCAAGTATTAACAATTGAACGTGTTAGAACTGCTGATGGAGAGCCAGTTGTTTATTGTCTAGACAAAGTACTAGCTAAACATCTTCCAGCTGATTATGTTCAAAACAGGAAAGTATCCATTTTCTCGTCGCTTGAACAAGCGGGTGATATCCATGTTGCTTATGCAGTCACTTACATAGATCCAGTAGGCTATCATGAACAAGTATCACCAATCTTGAATTGCGGTCGAGAAACAGCATTGCTCGTGTTAAAGCAACTTCATTATGATGATAATGATCGAGTTGTTCTTTATTCTAAGAACTACTTCAGAGCTGATAAATTCAGCTTCCATGTAATTCGAAAACGGGTGTAGAACATTTCTGAAGAAAGATTCCTGCTAATTACAAATCTTTGGGGGGTAACACAGATGAAAAAACGTAAATTTGGTTTAGCTCTTGCTTCAATCTTTGCGGCTGGATCAATCCTTGCTGCTTGTGGCGGAGGCGAAGAGAAAGAAGACGCAAAAACTTCGGATTCTGGTAACACTACGGAAGAAACTTCTAATTTCTCAGTAGCTATGGTAACTGATACAGGTGGGGTTGATGACAAATCATTCAACCAATCTACTTGGGAAGGTATCAAAGCTTTTGGTGAAGAAAACGGTCTTAAACAAGGTGATGGTGGGTTTGACTACCTACAATCAGCAGCAGAATCTGATTATGTAACTAACTTAAATAGCTTAATTCGTCGTGATTTCGACTTAGTATTCGCAGTAGGTTTTGCATTACACAATGCTGTAGCAGAAATTGCTGACCAACAACCGGAAGCAAAAATTGCTATTATCGATGAAGTAGTAGCTGACAAAGAAAACGTAGCTTCAATTATGTTCCGTGCTAACGAAGCATCTTACCTTGCTGGTGTAGCAGCAGCCCTAGAAACGAAATCTGGTAAAATCGGTTTCATCGGTGGTATGACTGGTGAAATTATCGGTGGATTCCAAGCTGGTTTCGAAGCTGGTGTAGCAGCAGTTAACCCTGATATCGTAGTTGACGTAGAATATGCAGAAAGTTTCACTGATGCTGCAAAAGGTCAACAAATTGCAAAAAGAATGTATGATTCTGGTGTAGACATTATCTTCCACGCAGCTGGTGGTGTAGGTAACGGTTTATTCACAGAAGCGAAAGAACGTAAACAAAAAGATCCAAATGCTAACGTATGGGCAATCGGTGTTGACCGTGACCAATATGATGAAGGACAGGTTGATGCTGAAACAAACATCATGTTAACTTCTGTATTAAAACGTGTTGACGTTGCAGCTCAAGAAGTTGCTAAACTTGCTATGGAAGATAAATTCCCAGGCGGAGAAACAATCACTTACGGTTTATCTGACGGTGGTGTTGACTTAGCTGATGCTCGTGGTGCTATTTCTGAAGAGACTTTAGCAAAAGTTGAAGAATATAAACAACAAATCATCGATGGTGAAGTAACAGTTCCAGAACAACCAGAAAAATAATCATCAAGATTGATCATGAAGGCTAGCTTTGCTAGTCTTCATGTTTTGTAATCTACAAATCGTGTAAATTTTCAGGAAACTCAAAATTGGTTTAAAAGTCGAATTTAGAACAGTACGGAAAACAAGTTTAGTCAGTAAGGTGATTGTATTTTTAATTTTCAGAATAAAGAAATTTGTGAAAGCGTTTTTTATGGAAAGCCTTGTCAGTACTGAATTAATAGATGAAAGGTTTGAATTTAGCAAAATTTACATAGAATCACCATCTTAAATTAAAACCTTTCTTGTGTTAATTTATATAAAACACTAGTAATCTATTTTCATACTGGTAACCAATCGTGAGTACGGAAATCAGAATGAAAGTACCTCAGATTTTGCTTAACTAACGAAATCTGTTTCCCAAATAATAAAAAGTGTCCAAGGGAGTGAACACATTGGAATATGTAATTGAAATGCTTGGAATCCGTAAGCAATTTGGGGATTTTGTAGCCAATGATAACATCACCCTTCAACTTAAAAAAGGCGAGATTCATGCACTTCTTGGTGAGAATGGTGCAGGGAAATCTACGTTGATGAATGTACTCTTCGGGTTATACCAACCTGAAGCCGGAACAATACGCGTTCGAGGGAAGGAAGTAAAAATTACTGACCCGAATGTTGCCAATAAGCTAGGTATTGGGATGGTCCATCAACACTTTATGTTAGTTGAAAATTTCACGGTGACGGAAAACATCATTCTTGGTAGTGAACCTACGAAGATGGGGTCCATCAACATTAAAGATGCAGCAAAGAAAGTACAAGAACTTTCTGAAAAGTATAGCTTAAATGTTGATCCATACGCGAAAATTGAAGATATTTCAGTTGGGATGCAACAACGTGTAGAAATTTTGAAAACGCTCTATCGTGGAGCAGACATGATTATCTTCGATGAACCAACAGCTTCATTAACACCACAAGAAATAACAGAACTTATGCAAATTATGAAACGCCTGATCGAAGAAGGGAAGTCAATCATCTTAATTACGCATAAGTTAAAAGAAATTATGGAAGTATCTGACCGAGTAACTGTCATCCGCAAAGGTCAAGGAATTGGCACTGTTACAACTGCAGAAACGAATCCAACAGAACTTGCTGAGCTAATGGTAGGTCGTCAAGTTGTGTTTAAAACTGAAAAAATTGCTCCTAATCCAAAAGAAGTAGTTCTACAGGTCGATTCACTGACAGTTGCAGATAACCGTGGGATTGACAAGGTAAAAAATTTAAACCTAACAGTTCGTGCAGGTGAAATCGTAGGGATTGCCGGTATCGATGGAAATGGTCAATCAGAGCTAATCGAAGCGATTACTGGACTTCGTAAAGTGAAAAACGGAAATATCAAGTTAAACGGTAAAGACATCACTGGCTTAAAACCAAGAAAAATTACGGAATCTGGCGTAGGACATATTCCTCAGGACCGTCATAAGCATGGACTAGTGTTAGATTTCCCGATTGGTCACAATATCTCATTACAAACGTACTATAAACAGCCAATTTCGAAAAATGGCGTTATTGATTATAAGAAAGTGAATGAGTTTGCCCGTACGATTATTGAGCAATATGATGTTCGTTCAGGTGAAGGGGAAATGTCGATGGCCCGCTCACTTTCGGGTGGTAACCAACAAAAAGCCATTATCGGTCGTGAAGTAGAACGTAATCCAGATTTACTAATTGCAGCTCTACCAACTCGAGGTCTTGATGTTGGAGCGATTGAGTTTATTCATAGACGCTTAATCGAACAACGTGATAAAGGAAAAGCCGTTTTATTAATTTCATTCGAACTAGATGAAGTAATGAACGTTTCCGATCAAATTGCCGTAATTTATGATGGTTATATTATTGACACAGTAAGTCCAGAAGAAACGAATGAGCAAGAACTAGGACTATTGATGGCAGGACAATCGTTACAAGACAACAATAAGGTAGGTGGCTCTCAATGAGTAAACGAGTAGTGAATATACTCGTGCCACTGATCTCGATTCTTTTAGGTTTAATCATTGGGGCTATCGTAATGGCAGTTAGTGGTTTTAACCCAATTGATGGATATGTGGCATTATGGAACGGTATCTTTATGGATACTTATACGATGGGTGAAACGGTTCGCCAAATTACACCTTATGTATTCTCAGGTTTGGCTGTTGCCTTTGCCTTCCGTACAGGGCTATTCAACATTGGTGTTGAAGGTCAGTTAATTATGGGATGGCTTGCAGCGGCTTATGTAGGACAGGCTTTTGAACTGCCAGCAGTTGTGCACGTTCCATTAGCTTTAATCGCTGCAGCCGCAGCTGGTGCTTTATGGGCCTTCATTCCTGGTTTGTTGAAAGCGAAATTACAGGTCCACGAAGTTATCGTGACAATTATGATGAACTACACAGCATTGCATGTAGCGAATGCATTAATTGGCGTGATTTCTGGTGGGGAAGAGCGTACAGAAAGAATTCATGAATCGGCCTCTTTACGTTCTGAATTCTTAGAAACAATGACAGATTACTCACGTATGCACTGGGGATTCGTCATTGCTTTAATAGCAGTAATGATTATGTGGTTCATTCTACAAAAAACTACGCTTGGCTATGAGCTGAAAGCAGTAGGATTTAACAAAAATGCATCCGAATATGCAGGGATGAATGTTAACAAGAACATTATTTTAGCCATGGTTATTTCTGGTGCTTTCGCAGGACTTGGTGGTGCGATGGAAGCACTAGGTACATTTGAAAATATGTCGAAACTACATGCCGCTACAGGTATTGGATTTGACGGGATTGCGGTTGCCTTACTAGGTGCCAACCAACCATTTGGAGTTCTTTTAGGAGCGATTCTATTTGGTGCACTGAAAAATGGTGGTTTAAATATGCCAAGTGAAGCAGGCGTTCCAACAGAAATCGTTTCGATTGTCATTGCGCTAATTATCTTCTTTGTAGCTTCAGGTTACATCATTCGCGTGGCGCTAGAACGATTTGGTAAAAAGAGAAAGGAGGAAAAATAACATGAGCTTTTTAGAAGTGCTATATTTTATTATTCCTTCTGCCATCTTCTATGCAGCACCATTAATCTTAACGGCAATCGGTGGTGTATTCACTGAGAGATCAGGGGTTGTCAACATCGGTCTTGAGGGAATCATGATTGCTGGTGCAGCGAGTAGTATTATCTTTAACTTAACATTTGCCGATCAATTAGGTAACGCAACGCCTTGGGTTGGACTAATTGTCGCAATGGTATTTGGTATTGTTTTATCATCAATCCTGGCTGTTGCTGCCGTATCTCTACGTGCTGACCAAACCGTTTCGGGTGTTGCCCTTAACCTATTAGGTCTTGCGGTTGCAGTATTCACAGTAAAATTGATCTATGATAAAGGTCAAACAGACTCAATTACAGAACGTTTCTCTCGTTTTGATATTCCACTATTAAGTGATATCCCGATCTTAGGAAAGATGTTCTTTGTCGACGTATATGCAACATCTATTCTAGCAATCGCGGTTGCTATTATTGCTTGGTATATTATTTATAAAACACCATTTGGCTTACGTTTAAGAGCTGTAGGGGAACACCCAATGGCAGCGGACACTATGGGTGTAAATGTCACTAAAATGCGTTATGTTGCTGTCATGATTTCCGGTGCACTTGGTGGTATCGGTGGTGCCATTTACGCACAAGCTATCTCTGGGAATTTTGGAGCATCGACAATCAGTGGACAAGGATTCATGGCCATCGCGGCAATGATCTTCGGTAAATGGCATCCACTAGGTGCTTTAGGTGCTGCACTATTCTTCGGATTCGCACAAGCACTAAGTGTGGCGGGTGGTTCAATTCCTTACGTTCAAGACGTACCTAAGATTTTCTTATTAATCTTGCCATACGTTTTAACAATCCTAGCGCTGGCTGGATTCATCGGAAAAGCCCACGCACCAAAAGCAAGTGGTGTCCCATACGTAAAAGGCAAACGCTAATTTTGTCCGATTTATCGGGCGGGCTACCAATCGTTTGATGCAGGATAATAAATAGATAGAACGTCTCCTCCAGAGTTTTGGGGGAGACGTTTTTTTGTTTTGTGGAAGTTGGAGCTGGATTGTGTTTCTTCATGAGTTAAATGCGTTTTCTTGCAAGCGAGTGAATATACAACGATGAGGGATTTCGTGGCGAATATGGAGTAGGAAGGGAGTGAGAAGTCCATGAGTATAGGTTTCGTGGACAATGAAGAGCATGGAAGAGTTTGGGAAGTCCACGATAAGAGGTCTCGTGGACAATGAAGAGCATGGAAGAGTGTTTAAAGCCCACGAGAAGGCATCTCGTGGACAATAAAGAGCAAGAAAGAGAGTTTAAAGTCCACGAGAAGAGGTCTCGTGGACAATGAAGAGCAAGATAGAGAGTGAGAAGTCCACGATAAGAGGTTTCGTGGACAATGAAGAGCATGGAAGAGTGTGGGAAGTCCACGATAAGAGGTCTCGTGGACAATAAAGAGCAAGAAAGAGAGTGAGAAGTCCACGATAAGAGGTCTCGTGGACAATAAAGAGCATGGAAGAGTGTGGGAAGTCCACGATAAGAGGTTTCGTGGACAATGAAGAGCATGGAAGAGTTTGGGAAGTCCACGATAAGAGGTCACGTGGACAATAAAGAGTAAGAAAGAGAGTTTGTAGTCCACGATAAGAGGTTTCGTGGACAATAAAGGTTAAGAAAGAGTGTGAGAAGTCCACGATAAGAGGTCTCGTGGACAATGAAGAGCAAGAAAGAGAGTTTAAAGTCCACGACAAGAGGTCTCGTGGACAATAAAGAGCAAGAAAGAGAGTTTAAAGTCCACGATAAGAGGATTCGTGGACAATAAAGAGTAAGAAAGAGAGTTTAAAGTCCACGAGAAGAGGATTCGTGGACAATAAAGAGTAAGAAAGAGAGTTTAAAGTCCACGAGAAGGCATCTCATGGACAATAAAGAGCATGGAAGAGTGTGGGAAGTCCACGATAAGAGGATTCGTGGACAATGAAGAGCATGGAAGATTGTGGGAAGTCCACGATAAGAGGTCTCATGGACAATAAACAGCAAGAAAGAGAGTGAGAAGTCCACGAAAAGAGGTCTCGTGGACAATAAAGAGTAAGAAAGAGAGTTTAAAGTCCACGACAAGGTATCTCATTAACAATAAAACAGCAAGAAAGAGAATGAGAAGTCCACGACTATTTAGATTAATCCGTCAACCAATTCCAACAAAAATTCCCCTATGCTCGCTACTTTCATGCATTAAACCAACCGTGTCGGGTAAAATTATTAAATGGAGACGAGATAAGAAAGAAATTGGATTATTTTTGCATAAACACCAATTCTACATGTATAGTAGTACTATCACTGTTTTTCCTGTCCCGCCACTCAATATGGGACTATCAACCTAGTTGAATAAACACTCAGTGTGCGCTTAGCCACTGATGACGATCGGAGGAATTTTTTTGTTTTTATCGACACAAATCGCAGAGGGTGTAAACCTGCATATTCGACAAACGACACAATTTAAAACTGTGAGTTTTTCAATAAAATTTAGAGCCCCACTAGATCAACAATCCGCTGCCGAACGAGCAGTTCTTTCAAATGTTCTTCAGCATAGTAATGGGAAATTTAAAAAATCGGCCGAATTCCGAAGCTATTTAGATGATTTATTTGGTACGGTTCTTTATTTTGATGCGTCGAAACGCGGAAGTGAACATACACTTCTATTAAATGTAGAGACTGTAAACGATCAATATCTTCAACAAAACAAAGTCTTCAATGAGGTATTAGACCTTATTAATACAGCCATCTTTGAGCCGAACCTTGAAAATGGAGCGTTTGTCCCATCGATTGTAGAGCGTGAAAAAGAAATGGTGATTCAACGTATCCAATCCATTTTCGATGATAAAACACGTTATGCGCAGCACCGTTTGACGCAAATCATTCGTCCAAATCACCCTGCTTCAATTTCGGCAAATGGGACAATTGAAACAGTAAAGCAGATTACGCCTGAATCCTTGACGAAAACCTATGAAACGATGATTAATGAAGATCGAATCGACATCTATGTTGTAGGTGATATCGACGTGGAAGCTGTTCAAAAGAAATTAACGGAGGCACTTCCATTCAAGGACCGTACACCGAAGCAAATACAGCAAGAAACAAATGAGTCAAAACCAGAAAAAGAATATACAAAAGAACAGCAGGAGATGAAGCAAGGGAAGCTGCATATCGGCTTTAGTACTCCAGTGCGATTTGGTGATGAAGACTATGCGAAGATGCAAATTTTCAATGGCGTATTCGGTGGTTACGCCCACTCGAAGCTGTTTATGAATGTTCGTGAAAAAGAAAGCTTGGCTTACTATGCTTCGAGCTCTTATAATTCCCAATACGGCCTTGTTTATGTTGTTTCGGGGATTGAGCCTTCAAACGAAAAAAAGGCAATCGACGTAATTAATGAACAGCTGGCAGCCATGAAAAATGGGGAAATTACCGACCTGGAACTATCCCAAACAAAAGCAATGCTCGTAAACCAACTAAAAGAAACGCTTGATCTTGCACGTGGGCAGATCGAGATTTTCGACCAATATAAAAACCTAAATGAAACCTTCTCGGTTGATACTTGGAAGGAACGCTGGAATCAAGTGACTAAAGAAGACGTGCAAAAAATGGCTTCTCAAATACAGTTAGAAGCAGTTTATTTCTTATGTGGGAAGGAGGCCTAAATCGTCATGAAAACGATTGAATTTAAACAATTAGACGAAACTTTATATTACAAAAAACTACCGAATGGGTTAGATGTCTATATTTTGCCGAAGAAGGGCTTTTCGAAAACCTTTGTGACGTTCACGACGAAGTATGGCTCCATTGACCGTACATTTGTACCGATTGGGGAATCAGAAGCTATTACGGTGCCAGATGGGATTGCCCATTTCCTAGAGCACAAAATGTTCGAAAAAGAGGACGGGGACGTGTTCCAGCAATTTAGTGAAGCAGGTGCCTCTGCCAATGCCTTTACTTCATTCACACGTACGGCTTATTTATTCTCAGCTACTGACCATATTTACAAAAGTACAGAAACCTTGCTGAATTTCGTGCAAGAGCCTTATTTTACGGAAAAAACGGTCAATAAAGAAAAAGGGATCATCGGGCAAGAAATTACGATGTATGATGACCAAGCGGATTGGCGCCTGTATTTTGGTGCGATTGAGAACATGTACCATAACCACCCTGTGAAAATCGATATTGCCGGAACAATCGAGTCTATCGACAAAATTACAGCGGAGCATTTATACACATGCTACAACACGTTCTATCACCCATCGAATATGTTATTATTCGTTGTTGGTGCGATTGACCCGACTGAAATGATGTCGTTTATCGAGGAAAATCAAAACAAAAGAGAATTCCCTGAGCCATCTGAAATCGAACGTCATTTTGACGAAGAACCAACTGACGTAGCCGTTAAAGAACGCGAACTGAAAATGGACGTTCAAAAACCGAAAGTCTATGTCGGCTTAAAAGCAAAACAAACAGACTTAAGCGGAGAAGAAATGCTGAAGCACGAGCTGTCTGTTCAGATTGCATTAGAATGCCTATATGGCAGAGCCTCAAACTTCTATACAGATGTGTATGAAAGTGGCTTAATCGATGAGTCTTTTGCATATGACTTCTCATTAGAAAAAGGCTATGGCTTTGCACTAATCGGTTCTGACTCAAGCAATCCCGATCAATTAGCGCAAAAAATTAAAGAAGTAGTCAATAACGCGGAAAGCTTACTGAATGCAGATAGCATCGAACGTGTAAAACGCAAGAAAATCGGCTTCTATTTACGAGCTTTAAACTCTATGGAATTCATTGCGAACCAATTTACGCGTTATGAGTTCAATGAAATGAACCTATTTGATGCAGTTCCAGTCATCGAAAAATTAACGCTGCAAGATGTAGTTGAAGCGCTAAAAACAATTCAAGGGGAAACACAGCAAACGGTATTCAAGGTTTTACCTTCCAGTGAGCGTGCAGAGTAAATGAAAAAATTCGCACTTGTAGTTGGTGCTTCCGGTGCGATAGGAAATGCAATAGCAAAGCGACTGGCAGCTGATGGCTGGTCGCTCTATTTGCATTATCATCAAGGGCGTGCCAAGGTGGAGCAATTAATAAAAGAATTAACGAACGCCTACCCTGAACAAGAATTCCTGATGGTACAAGCAGACTTTGCAAGTGAAGAAGGGGCAGACCGCTTGGCACCTCAAATCTATTCACTTCAAGCAATCGTGTTCGCGGGAGGTCATAGCTACTACGGATTGATAGAGGATACGCCTGTTTCAGAGATGGATAAGCTTTGGAAAGTGCATGTCCAGAATCCGATGCGCGTCATTGCTCTTCTTTCCTCCAAGCTTCGAAAAAACGAGAAAAGTCACGTGTTATTTATCGGGTCGATTTGGGGAGAAGCAGGCGCTGCACTTGAATCGGTTTATAGTGCCGTAAAAGGCGCCCAGCATGCTTTTGTGAAGTCCTATGCCAAGGAAGTAGCCTATAATCATATTTTAGTGAATGCCATTGCACCAGGGTTGATCGATACATCGATGAATCAGCATTTAAATGAAGAAGAAAAGCAAGCGTTATATGAAGAAATTCCATTGGCCAGAGCAGGGAATGTAGAGGATGTCGCAAATCTTGCCAGTTTCTATTTAAGTGGTCAAGCCAATTATGTAACTGGACAAATTATAAGAATTAATGGTGGATGGTACATATAAATTCCGAACTTGCACATAATAAAGGTGCAAAGGAGGAGGAGAAAAACATGGCGCTTTTAGAAAACTGGGAAAAATGGACATCATTTTTAGGTGAACAAGTCACAGAAGCTCAAGAACACGGTATGTCTAAAAAGATGATTGAAAAATCAGCTATTCAAATTGGTGACTATTTGGCTAAAAATGTAGATCCTAAGAACGAACAAGAACGCGTACTGAAAGACCTTTGGGCTGTTGCAGATGGCGATGAAAAACATGCACTGGCTAACTGTATCATTAAACTAGTTCAAAGTCACCGCGTGCAGTAGTATCCACTCTTTATGCCATTTTTGGCTTATAAAGTAGCACTTTGCACGAATCATGCATGGATGCTACTTCCTTTAATGTAAACCTTATATCATAGAACAATTCTACATTCGTTTCATCATCTCTTCTAATTAGTTTAAGGAGGCTTGTCCTCCTTTTCTTTTTCTATTATTCTCAAGGTAAATATGACTTTTTTCCTTTCATAAAATTAACTCACGGGCTGGTATTTTCTTCAAAATTCGACACAAACCTTGGACTTGATGTTAATTTTCTACCTTTAGATGATAAAATTTAATAAATTGGAAGAAAATCGGTTGTTTCTAACTTTTCAATACATATAAAATCCGCTATGATGAAACTTATAGGAAAAATTTTCGTTTCGTTAGTAGGGGGACGTTTTTTATGGGCGAATGGTACTTTGAATATGAAATCCAAGTGAATCGTCCGGGGTTATTAGGTGATATTGCATCACTCCTGGGAATGTTACGTGTAAACATTGTTTCAATTAATGGAGTAGATGAAGGACGACGGGGAATGCTATTAAAAACGGAGAATGATGAATCCATTCAACGTTTTATATCGATTGTTTCGACAATGGAGAACATCAATGTGACGAGATTTCGTGAACCCAAAGTACGCGACCGTCTAGCAGTGCGTCATGGTCATTATATCGAACGGGATGCAGATGAAAAAAATACATTCCGTTTTGTAAGAGATGAACTCGGTATTTTAGTTGATTTTATGGCAGAATTATTTAAAAAAGAAGGACATAAATTAATTGGGATAAGAGGGATGCCTCGTGTTGGTAAAACAGAATCCGTTGTCGCAGCCAGTGTCTGTGCCAATAAAAAATGGCTCTTTTTATCATCTACCATGATCAAGCAAACAATTCGTCATCAGCTAATGGGTGATGAGTTTAATGACAATAATATCTTTATTCTTGACGGGGCAGTTACACGAAGATCCACAGATGAGCGACATCAGCAGCTTGTTCGAGAAATGATGCGTGTTCCGGCCATCAAAGTAGTAGAGCATCCTGACCTTTTTGTCCAACATTCGGAATATAAAATAGAGGATTTTGACTATATTATTGAACTGCGTCATCATCCAGATGAAGTGATTACGTATGAAATCATTGAAAAAAATGAAATGATGTCACAAAATGACCATTTTGGCGGTTTTGGTGGAGGATTTAATTTTTAACAAAAGCATTTTTACATTTGAAGTCAATGGCAGGTCATGATTTGACTTTTTGCTCATTGTTTTTCAATCCTTGAAAGCACCACAAAGCTTGTGGCCTAAACTCCTGGAAAAGTCACATATTTTAAGATGAAAAGCATTAGATCCATATTAAAATCGTGGACGACAAGATCCCCGAGTTGAAATGATTAAAAAAAGTAGGTGTTATTGTTGACTGAACTCGGAACTCGCCTTAAAGAAGCGAGGTTATCTAAAGGATATAGTTTGGATGATCTTCAAGAAATTACAAAAATACAAAAACGATATCTAGTTGCGATTGAAGAAGGAAATTATTCCATCATGCCTGGTACTTTTTATGTACGAGCATTTATCAAACAATATGCAGAAGCAGTTGGACTGGATGCGGATGAAATCTTGGATGAGTTTAAAAAGGAAATTCCTCATCAACAAAAGGAAGAAGTCGCTCAATCGATTTCCCAAAGTCCGACACGTCGGAAGCTAAATACACGTTCGACTAACCGTTTATTAGAGACGATGCCTAAAATCATCGTGGGTCTATTTATCATCGTCAGTGTGGTAGCGTTTTGGTTCTTATACCAAAAGAAATTAGCCTCCGATCAGCCAGAGGAAGTTCAAGAGGATGCTCAAGTTGAGTACGAACAACAAACACCTCCTCCAACTGAAGACCCTGTTGTCGATGAAGAAGAACCGGCAGATGAAACGGATGAGCCTGGAGAAGGAACAGATGAACCTGCTGATGATGAAGCAGAAGAACCAACTCCGACTCAAAGCATCTCTCAAGGTGTCCCACAGGGTGAAACAACTACGTACGAGTTAACTGGAACTGATACAATGAACATTCGCATCGAGGTTTCAGGCGATACATGGGTGGGTATCCGTAATGCAGAAGGTAGTGAACAAGTGGAGGATCGAGTATACAAAGCAGGAGAAGTGGTAGAATTTGATGCTACTGCCAATGCATATGCTCGTATTCGATTAGGGAATGCAAATAATGCAAAAGTTCTTATTAACGACGAACAGCTTCAGTATGTTCAAACCGTTACAACGCAAAACATCATTATCACATTACAACCAGGAGAATAGTCATCATTTGATGGCTATTTTTCTCCCGTTTTAACGAATACTAAATTTAGCAATAATTACGAAAATCGAAGAAGCTCGGTGGGGAATACCAAGTTCTAGGGAACAGTTCTTCACCAGATGTTTCACTTTACTCGAATGAAAGGTGTTAGCAAATGAATATACCGAATAAGATTACAGTCTCAAGAATATTATTAATCCCAGTTTTTGTGATTGTAATACTATTTGATTTTGGATGGGGAAATATGAACTTCCTGGGAGCAGAAATGCCGGTGAATCACTTTGTGGCAGCATTAATTTTTATCATTGCTTCTTGTACGGACTGGGTGGATGGGTATTATGCCCGTAAATACAACCTTGTCACGAACCTAGGGAAATTCCTTGATCCATTAGCAGATAAATTATTAGTAGCGGCAGCATTTATTGTATTAGTGGAGCTTGGCATGGCCCCATCATGGATTATTATCGTTATCTTGAGTCGTGAATTTGCCGTAACAGGACTTCGTGCGATCTTGGCAGGTGAAGGGGAGATTGTCGCAGCCAGCCAGCTTGGGAAAATTAAAACTTGGGCACAAATCGTTGCGATTTCGGCACTCCTTCTACACAATACTATTTTTGCTCCGATCGACATACCATTTGATATGATTGCTCTTTATGTGGCATTAATCTTTACGGTTTGGTCCGGATGGGAGTATTTCTATTTAAATCGTCGTGTGTTTGTCAACTCAAAGTAAGGGGGTACGTACATGAATGCTGAAATTATTGCTGTTGGCTCAGAGCTGCTGCTTGGGCAAATTGCCAATACAAACGCGAAATTCATCTCAACGCAGTTATCTGAGCTCGGCATTAATGTCTTTTACCATACAGTTGTCGGGGATAATGCGGCTCGTTTGAAAAGTGCCATTGAAATTGCTGAATCTCGTGCAGATTTAATCATTTTCTCTGGCGGACTTGGACCGACTAAGGATGATTTAACAAAAGAAACGATTGCAGCACATCTAGGTCTCCCTTTAGTGATGGACGATGTGGCTTTGTCCTTTATCGAGGAATTTTTTGCAGCACGTGGGCGCGGGATGACCGAAAACAATCGAAAGCAAGCCTTGATTCTTGAAGGCAGTGAAGTACTGGCAAATCATCATGGCATGGCTCCGGGAATGCTGTTGGAGAAAAATGGCAATACATACATATTACTTCCTGGACCACCCAAGGAACTTGAGCCGATGTTCCAATTTGAAGCAAAGCCAATACTTGCAGCACTTTTGAATGACGGTGGAGTAATCCAATCCCATGTATTGCGTTTTTATGGGATTGGGGAAGCCGAGCTCGAAGACCGTGTGCAAGACATTCTAGATAGCCAAACCAATCCAACAGTTGCTCCACTTGCCAGTGATGGAGAAGTGACACTTCGAATCACGGCAAGGGCACAAAATCCAGAAGAAGCTTGGACACTCATTAAAGAGAAGGAAGCTGAAATTTTGGCTATTGTCGGCGAGTACCACTACGGCTATAATGATGATTCTTTGGCATCGAAATTGGTGGAAATGCTCATGCATAACAATTTGACCATTTCAGCAGCAGAAAGCTTAACTGCTGGACTTTTCCAATCTGAGCTTGCCGAAATTCCAGGAGTGGGTTGCAGCTTAGTAGGTGGTGTTGTCACTTACACGCCAGAAGCGAAAATGAGTCAGTTAGGGATTGAAAAATCGCTGCTGGATAAATGCGGGATTGTCAGTAGTGAATGTGCCGGTTCTATGGCCGGTAAGGTTCGAGAAAAATTTGGCACAGACATCGGCGTAGGCTTGACTGGCGCAGCAGGTCCCGATCCTCACGATGGCCAGGCACCAGGAACAATCTGGCTAGGTTTCAGCATTGGTGATTCAGAGCATACTCATAAGCTTCAGTTGCAGGGAATGCGCAATACCAACCGTATTCGAACGGTAAAATTTGCATGCAGCTATTTGATGCGCTTGCTTGTTGAGAAAGGCTATGAAAAGATATAATATAATAGAGTATTATCACTTTGTGATGAAAGTGCTGCTAACTCAGATTACATGAGGTTAACTTTTGTAGTCGAAATATAGAATTTGGGCTATTAAAATAGCTCAAATTTTTATTTTGCCCAAAAAACGAAAATATGTTCGCTTTTTTCTTGAAACTTGTCTCAAAAAGAAGTATAGTAGAGACATAAGAAAAAGAGAAAATACTTCGTTTAACTTCTAGCAAATTATAAGTTAAATTTACAAGGTTTGTTAGGTTATTATGAAGTAAGCCTCAGTGGGATTGAACCTTCAATCCACGGTGAATTTTGATAATAATGTTTTTATATATAAGGAGGAAATTATTTTGAGTAATGATCGTAAAGCTGCCTTAGATATGGCGTTAAAGCAAATTGAAAAGCAATTCGGTAAAGGCTCTATCATGAAGCTAGGTGAACAATCAGATCGCCAAATGGAGACATCTTCAAGTGGTTCATTAGCAATTGATGCAGCATTAGGTGTTGGTGGTTATCCAAGAGGGCGTATCGTAGAAATCTACGGTCCAGAATCATCAGGTAAAACAACTGTAGCCCTACATGCAATCGCTGAAATCCAAGCAAAAGGTGGACAAGCTGCATTTATCGATGCGGAGCATGCACTAGATCCAGTTTACGCACAAAAATTAGGTGTTAACATTGATGAGCTATTACTTTCTCAACCAGACACTGGTGAGCAAGCATTAGAAATCGCTGAAGCATTAGTACGCAGTGGTGCGATTGACATTATCGTAATCGACTCAGTTGCTGCCCTAGTACCAAAAGCAGAAATCGAAGGCGAAATGGGTGACTCTCACATGGGTCTTCAAGCTCGTTTAATGTCTCAAGCATTACGTAAACTCTCAGGGATCATCAACAAATCTAATACACTAGCAATCTTTATCAACCAAGTACGTGAAAAAATCGGTGTTATGTTCGGTAACCCTGAAACAACTACTGGTGGACGTGCCCTTAAATTCTACGCGTCAATTCGTCTTGAAGTACGTCGTGCAGAAACAATTAAACAAGGCACTGAAATGATCGGGAACAAAACAAAAATTAAAGTCGTGAAAAACAAAGTAGCGCCACCATTCCGTACTGCAGAAGTAGACATCATGTATGGTGAAGGAATATCCAAAGAAGGCGAAATCGTCGACATCGGTGCAGAACTAGATATCATCCAAAAAAGCGGCTCATGGTACGCTTATGACGGCGAACGCATTGGTCAAGGTAGAGAAAATGCTAAAGCCTTCCTTAAAGCAAATCCTGAAATCCGTGAAAAAGTATCGAACCAAATCCGTGAATCTTACGGCATGACAGCCAACTCATACACAATTGGTGCGCATGACGAAGAAGAAGAAATGGACAAAGAACTAGCTTTATTACTAGATGAAGAATAGGATTGTCTTTCGTGAACTCGCCCCAACTTGTTGTGGCGGGTTTTTCGGTTTTAAAAGTGAGCTAACGAGTATGTAAGGTAGATGTTACGAGAACAGAGTTTGGCGGATAAATGCAATGTTTTGGCGGGTATTTGCAAAAAGTTGGCGGATATTTGCAAAAGTTGGCGGATATATTAAGAAAAGTGGCGGATAAAACACAATATCTGGCGGATAGATCATGCAGTCTGTAAATTTGAAGAATTTGAAGTGGCGAAATTATCGTAGAAAGTGGCTGGATTCTGAGCACAATGGCTTCGATGAACCTATGCGAACGCCATTTCATTACTTTAACCTATCAACAAATTTAGCATTACTGGAAACTTCACTGCATTATTCCCAATCAATCATCAAATATACGTAATTTTTCTTAAAATGAATAGAAAATAGTATATTTGCCAATAATAGTTAGAAATATCTTTGTTATTAGGTATTTTAGAAACAAGAGTATATCGTTAGACTCTCGAAATTTTCAGAAAATTAATTCTAAAGTCTTATAAGGTGATTTTAGACTACTTCATTAAGCTTACATTATTTGGTGGGGTCTCGTGGGAATCCTTGACATTGCTAGGTTAGAGCTATACAATTAAAATTGTATAATTTCTAAATTTTGAAATGAAATTGGCAGTATGTTGAAAGAGTAAGTTTTGCAAACAATAGATTATCAAATTATAAATGAATTTGGTATTTTGAAAAACTTTAGTCAATGTATGGGCCGACTGAAAATGAAACGAATATAGCAAGAGGAGGTGTTCGAATGATGGAATACATTATCTCCGCTTTGCTTGGACTCATCGTTGGTGGCGTTGTTATCTATCTCTATATGAAAAAGGTGAACGAATCAAAAGTAAATGGTGCGAAAAATTCAGCTGAGCTAATCATTGATGAAGCTAAGCGAGAAGCGGAAGCCTTGAAGAAAGAAGCACTACTTGAAGCAAAAGATGAAACTCACAAAATTCGAACTGAAGCAGAAAAAGACATCCGTGAACGCCGGGCAGAGCTTCAGAAACAAGAAAACCGGTTATTGCAAAGAGAAGAAAATCTTGATCGCAAGGATGATGCTCTGAATAAGAGAGAATCAGGCTTAGAGCGAAAAGAAGAAGCTCTAACTGACAGACAACAGCATATTGAACAGATGGAAAGTAAAGTGGAAGAGCTAGTACGCGCACAAACGTCAGAGCTTGAACGTATTGCAGCCCTAACGCGCGAAGAAGCGAAGGGGATCATCCTGAAAGAAGTTGAAAACGAACTTTCAACTGATATTGCCGTGATGACCAAAGAAGCAGAAACACGTGCAAAAGAAGAATCTGACAAAAAAGCTCGTGAGATATTATCACTAGCACTACAACGTTTTGCAGCAGATCACGTTGCTGAAACAACCGTATCCGTTGTAAACTTACCGAATGACGAAATGAAAGGCCGTATCATCGGTCGTGAAGGACGTAACATTCGAACACTGGAAACACTAACGGGTATCGATTTAATCATCGATGACACGCCAGAAGCAGTCATTCTATCTGGATTTGATCCAATCCGTCGTGAAACAGCTCGTCTTGCACTTGAAAAATTAGTACAAGATGGACGAATCCATCCAGCTCGCATAGAAGAGATGGTGGAGAAATCACGTCGTGAAATGGACGAGCAAATTCGTGAAACTGGTGAACAAACAACGTTTGAAGTCGGAATTCACAATTTACATCCTGACCTTATGAAGATCCTTGGCCGTATGAAATATCGTACAAGCTATGGTCAAAACGTACTGAAGCATTCAATCGAAGTTGCTCATTTATCAGGACTGCTAGCGGCAGAACTTGGTGAAGATGTGACATTAGCAAGACGTGCAGGATTACTACATGATATCGGGAAAGCCATTGACCACGAGGTTGAAGGCAGTCACGTAGAAATCGGTGTAGAGCTTGCCACAAAATATAAAGAGCATCCTGTTGTGATCAACAGTATTGCCTCTCACCATGGTGACACGGAAGCGACATCTGTCATTGCAGTAATTGTTGCAGCTGCCGATGCCTTATCAGCAGCAAGACCGGGCGCACGTAGCGAAACACTTGAAAACTACATTCGTCGTCTAGAAAAACTGGAAGAAATTTCAGAAAGCTATGATGGAGTAGAAAAATCATTCGCGATTCAAGCAGGACGCGAAATCCGTATCATCGTTCAACCAGAGAAAATTGACGATCTAGCTTCACACCGTTTAGCACGAGATATCCGCAAACGCATTGAAGAAGAACTCGATTATCCTGGTCACATCAAAGTAACGGTCATCCGTGAAACACGCGCAGTCGAATACGCTAAATAAGAATAAACCCAGCTTGTAGACAAATTTTGTCTGCAAGCTTTTTTATTTATAAAATTATTTAGAGAAAATAATTATCATTAATATTGTTTATATTAAGTTTTGCTATCAGGTTATTACTTGGGGAAGCTAATTTAAAAGTGAATATATATGATGTAACGATAATCGATGCGGCCCAGCCGGTTTATTCAGCATAGTTTGGTACATCCTTGGATTGTAAAGATGGATCAATCTATAAGCGGACAGACAATCAAATTCGATAATTTATAAATTCAATTATCCAACCAGTTTGGCAGGGAAAGTTTGGGGAACATAATTGCAGAGTAGCAAAAATGCCGATTAAATGGTAAAAGTGTCATAAGGAAACCTTCCCAAAGAAGTGAATGCAGCCTAGAAAGAGAGGGAATGGCGTATGGAAAAAAGAAAGAATTTATTCATGGTGTCATTGGTTTTAAGTTTAGTTATCTTTGGTTTGTTTGTTCTATCCAAAAGAGGGGGGAATGGCTCCTTGAAAAGGGAATTCGATGGGTTGGAAGTTTCGCCCACATACTCAAGCTACTACTTGCAGAAGAAGGATATTTTCGAAACTACGGAAACGTCCTATGTAGATAAAATCTTTGTTGGCGACAGCATTACGGATCATGGAGAGTTTCATGAGTTTTTCCCGGATCAAGTAATATTGAACCGAGGAATCAGTAAAGATACTTCCGCAGGGGTGTTGAATCGGATTCATGAAGTGGTAGGCAGGAATGCCAAGGAAGTGTACTTGCTGATCGGGGTAAATGATATAAGAACAAAAGTAGAGCAAGCTGTTTATATTGATAATATTAGGAAAATTATTGATACCTTTGCAAATAGTAAATCGGAAATCTACATTCAATCCATCCTCCCAGTAAACAACTCGATCTATGGCAATAAAGTAACGAATGACAAAGTCATACTATTTAATACAGCGCTTAAACAAACAGCGAAAGAACTCAATGTTCATTTTCTGGATTTGTTTCCATCTTTCATCGATCAAAATGGACAATTGAAAAAAGAATATACCTTGGATGGAATTCACCTGAATGGAAAAGGCTACAAAGCTTGGACCGATCTTGTATCTGGCACCCATACAACTTCGAAATAATTCTGAATTGTTATCGAATTGTGTGCGTGCCTGGCACACAAACTATTCAACGCTTGATACATAAACAAAACAGTTTCTAAATATATGTAATAATATTTTATAGTATTTTAATGTTTGCAATCTATTTTTTGTGGGAAGATATTTGCATAGATAGATATGAATTGCTTTGGAGGTAGTGGTTGTGGAGGGCATGGATATTCAGGAAGAGTTTAAACAAATTTTGGAGTATGCGATACAGCGAGGCAATGAAAATGAGCAAATAACGGTGAAAGAATTTGTCAACGAACTGGCAATACATTTGAAACCATTAGTAGAAAAATCAAACACAAAGGGATTGTCTGTGACTCGCTAAGACAATCTTTTTTCATGGATATCTATTTATATTTCTCAATAAAGCACCAAGAAGAAAGAAAACTCTCTCCTCTTTAGCACACTCGATTTAACCAAAAAACGATTTACGCGCAGCTACGATAGAAGGGTAGCTCTTAAAGACTCTTGCCGTACTTAATACTTTTGTAACCATCTGTCCTTATAGTTCCCACAACTCTTCAAAATTCATGTCTCCGATATTTTTTCCGACGCGCGGCAGGAACTTCATCCTAAGAACAAAGCCCATCCTCAACAACCGATACACAAAAAATGCCCTTCATCAAGGAGATGAAGGACACAACTTTCGCGTGATTCGCTGCTTTTTTAAGAAAGATGAACCGCTTTCTCTTTTTCCGCCTCATTATTCAGATGCGAGATGTTATCTTCATCCACATCATCCTCATACTGTGTAACGACACGAGTATCTGGGGCGAAGAGAATCAGGATTAATGAAATGACAAGGCTGGCAATCATGAAGCCGCCAAAGGCAAATGGAGAGGCGCCTAGATTTGCCCCCATGGCTGTCCAAATCATTGGACCGAATCCTACGATGGCCGCTGCAATTTGATAGCCGAGAGATAGCCCTGTGTAACGAACGTTTGCAGGGAAGAGCTCGGAGAATAATGTACCTTGCGTTGCAAAAATGGCTCCCCAGACAAAGCCCAATAAAACAACCTGCATTGTAAAGAACCAGGACGTACTGATAGGGATAGCCATAAAATAAGGAATCGATAACACGATCATCGCGACAAGGCCACCCGTATAAATGATTTTGCGGCCGATAAAATCAGACAGATAGCCGACAAGCGGAATTGTAATGATCATCGTTGCACAGCTTAGCGTTAACCCTAGAAGAGCCGTATCCCGAGAGTAATCTAGATAAGTCGTCGCATAAACCAAGATAAAGGACATTAAAAATACATTGAAGAAGCCATCCCCAAGCTTTAAGCCGATTAGGCGGAAAATATCTTTCGCGTTATGTTTGAAAACGTGAACGACAGGGATTTTCGCAAGCTCTCCTTGCTCTTTCTTTCTTTGGAACTCCGGTGTCTCCTCGATTCCGCTTCGGATCCAAACCGCAATGACAATCAGCACGATACTAAATAGGAAGGGAATACGCCATCCCCAAGCCATAAATTGTGCTTCCGTCGTTAACGCACTGATTAATGTGAAACTAAATGTACCCAATACTAAACCGATTGGAACCCCTAATTGTGGGACTGAGCCGAAAAATCCACGAATTCCCTTGTTTGCGGATTCGGTTGCTAAAAGAACAGCTCCTCCCCATTCTCCGCCAAGCGCGATTCCTTGCATTAATCGCAATATAACTAATAAAGCAGGTGCCAGTATTCCGATTTGGGCATAGGTAGGCAATAGTCCAATTAAAAACGAGCTTCCCCCCATCCCAATCAGTGTCAGCATTAAGGATGCTTTTCGGCCAATCCGATCGCCCATATGGCCAAAAATAATACTTCCGATGGGTCTCGCAGCATAACCAGCTCCAAAAGTGGCAAAGGCGATTAAAATCGACACGGCCGGGTCATGGTTCGGGAAGAAAAGGGAAGTGAAGACCAACCCTGTTGCAGTTCCATACAGGTAAAAGTCATACCATTCGATAATCGACCCTACTAAACTAGCCAATAAAATTTTCGCTTTTTTCATACAGCACCAGCTTTCACATTATTTAATTGAAATAGAATTTCTTAAAATATGTTTTTGAATCTTTCCAACGGGCGTTCGTGGGAATTCCTGAACGAACTCGATGGAATCGGGTACTTTAAATTTAGCTAATCTGCCTTTACAGAATTCGAGCAGCTCTGCCTCCGTCACGTGCATTCCTTGGTTTAAGATAACGAAAGCCTTGATTGCCTCATCCCGCATCTCATCTGGTACGCCGATTACAGCACTTTCATAAACGGCTGGATGTTGAGTTAAAACGCTTTCAACTTCTTGGGCAGCAACATTTTCACCAGATCGCTTAATCATATCCTTTACACGGTCCACGAAGTAGAAATAGCCATCTTCACCGATTCGTGCATTATCGCCGGTCAATAACCAACCGTCCCGTAACGTTTCCCGAGTGGCTTCTTCATTTTTAAAATATTGCTTCATCACTGTACGGCCAGGAACACCTTTGACGGCAATTTGACCAACTGCTCCCCGTTCCACTTCATCTCCATTTTCATCGATAAGCTTGACCTCATACCCGATGCTAGGTCTGCCGATACTTAGATTTTTCCGAATCCCGTTTAATGGATTGAGCAGAGGGATGCCAACTGTTTCGGTCATGCCATACAGCTGCAATAATTTTAAGGCAAACTTGTCTTCAAACTCCTCGATTTGATGTGCTGCAATGGCTTGGGCAAACATGACTAAACGAATAGGATTATCAAGGTCCTCTGCATCATAATCCTTTGCCAGAATCATTCGAATGGGTGCAGCAAATAAGGAGCCGACTGTGCCACCTAGTGATTTTGCTTGTTTAAAATAGCGTGAAGCACTAAATTTTTCCGTCAATGCAAGACTTCCGCCAACTACGAGTGCGGGCATTGTGGAATAGTATTGGGCATTGCCGTGGAAAAGCGGCAGGACGATAAACATTCGGTCATCCTCGGTTACGCCAATGGATTTTGACATGAGTTCGCCAGTAAATAGATAGTTTGCATTTGTCACTTGAACGCCTTTTGGTTTGGAAGTAGTCCCTGATGTGTAAAGCATGCCGACAACATCGTCAGCCGAAACTTTTGGAAAACGACTTGTAGCCGTAGAAGCATTTTCTATGAGGTGATGAAAATTTAATAGGTTTGATGATTCATTCTGGAAGCGCGTTAAAATGATGTGCTGAATCGTAGGCAGCTCGTCAATCATCCCTTGGAACTTTTCAACATGCTCTTCCTCTGTGATCAATAAAACAGATTCAGAATGATTGAGGATGTAATTCATTTCAGTGCTACTCGCCAAAATATTCGTCGGCACCATGATCGCACCAATATGAGCAAGTGCAAACCAGGTCGTTAAAAACTCGATATTGTTTGGTAAATGGAGGGTGACATGATCGCCCACCCCTACATTCAAATCGAGCAAAGCATTACTCAGCTTTAGCACCTCGTCATAAAATTCACGATAGGTCCTGGTCGTTTGAGTTCCATGTGCATCTTCAAAAGCGATAAAAATTTTATCAGGATGAGCAGATACTTTTTCCTCCAACAGTGAACGAAACGTTCGATTCCCCATAATGTCCATCCTTGACCCCCCTCCCTAAAGTAAACGGTTTCAAATTTGAAAAACGTCATTTCATAGACTATAGTCTAAATAATAAATCAACAAGAAAATGAATGTCAATACTATTCTGATAATTCAGATAAATAGTCTAAATAGTAGATAAATAGTCACAATATGGTCTATAGTTTGAAGATATAAACAAATAATTGGAAATGGGGAAACCTACTATGAGGAAAAGGAGTCGACAATTACAAGCAGAGAAAACAAAGCAGCGGATTTTTGAAACGGCATTGGAGTTATTTCAGAAAAAAGGGTTTAACCAGGTGACAGTGGATGAAATTGTCCAAAAAAGTAATAGCTCGAAAGGTGCCTTTTACGGTCATTTTGATTCAAAATATGGAATCTTTCTAGAAAAATTTAAAGAGATTGATACTTTCTACGAGACCTTTATCCAAACAATCGATGAGGAAGCACCTCTTAAAGAGAAAATTTTAACCTTATTTCATGGGCAAATGAATTATTTAGAGCATGAATTGGGCAAAGATTTAATGAGAACGGTTTACACGAACGGATTGATCGAAAGTGAAAATCATTATTTTACGAATACGGAGCGAAGTGTCTATAAAATTCTCATTCGTTTTATCAATACATCGATAGAACGTGGAGAGTTGGTGAAAGAAGCAAATTCTAAAGAAATGGCGATGCTAATCGCTCGATGTATGCGCGGGAATCTCTATGATTGGATTGCTTTTGGAAAAGATTTCAACCTTCAGGAAGAAAGTAAGGTATTTATGGAAATCTTTATGGAAGGGATACTAAAGCAGTATGGTGCGAGAAGGTAGAATGGTCATAATCACCAATAGATAGACAGCTGTATGGGCGAATCCTCTTCTAACCTCTTACTATAATATGGAACATTCGTTAAAATTTATTAAAATAGGTATTTTATGCTATAATTGTTGACGCATAGAAAATTAAAGAATAGTTCATCAGTTGGAATGGGTGTTTTTTGAAGGGAGTACTATCTACATGGAAAAAAGTGAGGAGCAACTACCGCTCTTTATTATAGAATCGATCAAAAGGTGTGAAAAGCTTGGGATGGACAGAGATGCCATTCCACAACCATACAATATAAGTGGCCAGCAGCTTAGTGAGACGTTATTTGAGTTTCGAAAGCTGTTTGATGTGCTTGATTTTTTTGCAAATCAACTTTTGCAAATGATCGAAGGACTGCCATTTATACTTATGATTACGGATGAAAACTGCATATTGCTCGATATTCTGGGGGATGCAGAAATTAAAGGAGCGATGGAAGCGGTCGGCATCAAACCAGGTTCATCGTTTGCAGAAAAACGAGTGGGTACGAATTCAATCGACTTGGCATTAAGGTTAAACCAACCGATGCAAGTGATAGGGAATCAACACTATCAACCGTACCTTCATGGGAATGCCTGCTATTCGGTTCCTTTCACATTTGAATCGAACGGAACAAAAAAGGGGACAATTTCCATTTCCACATTCCTGGATTATCAAAGTCCGCTTCTGTTAGCCATGTTGAATTCGGTGGTCAATTCAATTGAAAGAGAAATACAGCTGAGAGAATCCAATACTCGATTAAATATTCTCAATCAAGTCGTCATCGAATCCTCCAAAAACGGCATTATCGAGCTTGATAAAACAGGGAAGATTACTGAAATAAACACGATTGCAGAGAACATGACAGGATGGGAAAAGGGCATCTTAGTAGATGAGACGATTCCTTTAGGTTCCCAGATTAAGGATATCTTATCAGGCAATGACTTAACCGATCGTGAAATGTGGATTACAAATGAAAAGAACAGCAAGAAAACCGTTGCTTTAGTCGATGGCATACCACTTTATAATGAGCTGGGCCAACTGACAGCTGCCTTTTGTCAAATAAAGGATGTAACGGAGCGATATCATATCCAGGAACGATTAAATTACTTAGCCTTTCATGATGATTTAACGGGTCTTCCGAATCGAAGAAGCTTCCAACAAAAGCTGATTGATAGTCTGGAGCGTTTGAAAATAGAGAAGGGGAACCTTTCCCTGTTTTTACTAGATTTAGATCGTTTCAAATTCATCAACGACACGTTGGGCCACGAAAAAGGTGATTGGCTTCTGGTGGAGATCAGTAATCGATTAAGGGATTTCTTACCCAACCATGCCGAGCTTTTCCGGATGGGGGGCGATGAATTCACCATCCTACTAAATGATTTTCAGGATATGGATGAGGTGACTTCCATTGCAAGCGGAATTATTGAATTATTCAAACAAAGTTTTGTGATTGAAAACTATGAATTTCAAATGAGTTCAAGTATCGGTGTCTCCATCTATCAGGACGGGGAGAAGGACACGATTCCTTTAATCCGAAGAGCAGATACGGCGATGTACCGTGCAAAAGAAAATGGTAAAAACAATTTTGTACTATATGAGGCTAACATGGAGCATCGCTATTTTGAGAAATTAATGTTCCAGCAAGAACTTACATATGCCATGGAAATGAATCATTTGGAACTCTATTATCAGCCACAGGTTTGTCTTTACACCCAAGAGATTATTGGATTAGAGGCGCTTATACGCTGGAACCATCCGAAATTTGGACTGATCATGCCGGGTGATATTATTCCACTGGCGGAGGAATTGGGAATAGCCAATCTTTTAGGGGAATTCGTCCTGCAAAAAGCCTGCCAGCAGCTAACAGAGTGGAAGAGGCGTGGGTTACCACCAATCAAAATCGCCATCAATCTTTCTCCACAGGATTTCTTGAGTCACGCAATTGTTGAAAAAGTCCAGGATGCCCTAGCTCAATACGATATTGATCCGAAGCTATTGGAATTGGAAATTACTGAATCGATGGCCATGGAAGTGTCCAATGCCATTTCCATTATGGAGGAGCTGAATCAGTTAGGTGTCCAGATTGCCATCGATGATTTCGGGAAAGGATTCAGCTCGCTGAGTTATCTAAAAAACTTCCCGATTCACCGGTTGAAAATTGACCGTTCCTTTGTGAATGATATTTTAATTGACCCAAACGATGCCAAAATCATAACAGGCATTATTCATTTAGCCCAAACGCTGGACCTGGAAGTCATTGCGGAAGGTGTCGAAACGAAAGAACAGGCAGATTTCTTAAATGACTTAAAATGTGACGAAGTTCAAGGCTACTTTTATGGGAAGCCTGTGCCCGTGGCAGAAATCGAGGAATTGGTGTTTCAAAATAATAAGTAGGTAACAAACGATCGCTCTTTTGACATTTGTCAAAGGAGTTTTTTTTGTCTTAAGAAAGCGCCACAAATTCCAGGTCATCCATCCAAATTCCCTCTTGTAAATAGACAATTTTCCTAGGAGAAGTTCCTCGTTCAATCAAGAAATAGATTAAGAAAATACCATAATGCCTATTTGTTTCCAATTTTTCTAGTAAAATGGTATAAAAATAGTGTATTGTATATAATTGGAATGATAGTTTTTGGAAATTGAGGTTTTAAGTGTAAAAACTATGAGATTTGTAGTTTGTGTGAGTTTAGATAGAGTAAACTTGAAGAGAATACCAGAAAAGGTATATATTTGATATAGTAATATGGTATTATTATACATATATACTTGTGAAGTTTTTGAATAGGAGGAAATAGAGTGAATAAGAAAACGAGTAAAAAACTATTTAATACAGCACTTGCAACGGCAATGGTAGCAGGGTCAGTGGTTGCGATAGCACCAACAGCTACAGAAGCAGCAGCCGGCACATTTAAAGATTTAAATACAAGTAATTCCCACTACAATACAGTTATGAATCTAGTAGAACGTGGATTAGTAAAGGGCTATCCGGATAATACATTTAAGCCTGGACAATCGGTAAATCGCGCCCATGCAGCGCTAATCCTAGCAAACGTTCTAAAATTAGATACGGTCAATGTAACCGATCCAAAATTTAAAGATGTGCCAAAAGGACACCCATACTATGGGGCAATCGCGGCATTAGCAAATGCGGGCATCATCAAAGGTTTTGAAGATGGTACTTATGGCATGACGAAAACGTTAACAAGAGGGCAAATGGCCGTTATCATCAAAAATGCCTTCGATTTAGAAGCTGGGGATGCGACGACACCTTTCAAGGATATTGCGAAGAACCCTTATAAAGAACACATTACAGCACTATTTGCAAACGGTGTAACAACAGGTACGACACCAACGACATTCGGTGCCGCATCGAATGTGACACGTGGTCAATTTGCGACATTTGTAGTAAAAGCAGAAGCAGCAAATGCTGTTGAGAAAGTAGTGGACATTAAAGATGGTCAAATCATCACAAACAAAGGTACATATGCGATTGAAGGAGACCTGGCAAAAGTATTTAACGCTTCGAACGCGGCTGCTTTAAAAGGAGCAAAAGTCAACTTCAAATTTGCTGGGCAAACAGCGGCATTAGCTTCTTTAGAAGCTGTGGCAGCTGAAGCAACGGCAAAAAGAATTCTAGGTGTGGCGAGCCTTAACTTAGTGGCTGGCAATGCAACATTCGATGCAGGTGGTTATTCAATTCCAGAAGTAACGGTGAGCGGAAACAATGTACAAGTGAAAAACATGGTAGCTGACAAATTAACAATTGCCGATAACCTGACAGTTAACCTAACAGGTGTCGAAGCAAAAGAAGTAACAGTATCAGCAACAACAAAACTAACACTGGATGCTACATCTAAAATTGAAAAGCTGGCAATCCCAGAAGGCAAAGACATTAAAGATGTCATCACAAACTACGATCAAGTAAAAGATCAAATTAAAGAAGTAGTGAAAGTCGATGAAAGTGGAAGTGAAACGCCGGTAGAACCGGGAACTCCAGCTCCAGGATTACCTGGGCCAGGACCATCAACTCCTTCGGCAACTGAATTAGCTATTGATGCAGCAATTAAGAATTTAGTTACTTCTGAGAATAATAGTAAAATTGAAGAGTTTGGTTCTATTACATTTAGTGAATCAACAAATACAATCACATTTACAATTAAATCTGGTTCAGGTACCAAAACAATTGCTGATGTACGTACGGCATTGAAAACTCAAACAGAAGGTGTTGACTACTCTGATTTAGTAAAAGGATTATCTAATGAACAAATTGATACTCTATTAACTATTACTTCAACAACAGTCACTGCTGGTACACATACAAAAGAATTTATGCGTAGTAACTACTTTGATTATTCAACTTTAGATATCAATCGTGAAGCAGTGGTAGAAGATGTAGATTTGTTCATTGATGAAGCAATAAGAAAATCAGGCAAGTCTGTTGTTGATCTTAACCAGTTTGGACAAGTGTTTGATGAAAAAATTACGATTAATGTAGCTGGCATCAGATATACAGTGGATATTGTTGGTTATACACCTGCTAACTAATTTTATTTAGTCAATTCCCCAGAACAAGGGTGTTCTGGGGAATTTCAATGATGAAGCGAAAATTACCAAGTTTTGCTATTGGAGGTAAAGGCTCCTTATGGAAAAGAAGCGAAAACGAAAGAAACGTAAAAAGAGTAAAAAGTGGTTGCTGTATGTCTCGCTAGTGGTCGTGCTTCTGGTCGTGCTTGGTGGTGGGTATGCGTTATACGAGTTTAAGTTTAGAACCTATGATGTGGCAGATGAGAAGGTTGATGAAATTATTGAAGACAATTACATCATCGAACTTCCCGATGGTACCGAAATTGCCGTCGATAAAGAGGGGAATATTTTAGAAGAGGTTTCCGGGGAACTTGTTTCCAATTCAGAGGCTACTTCAAATCAGGCCAATGCAACATCGGGAGGCTCATCATCATCAGCTGGTAATAACAATACAACAACAGACAAGCCGGGATCGTCTTCAAACGAAACGGCCCAAGCAGATGATGAGAAACCGACAGTTAAATCAATAAAAGCGAAATATACGCCATCATTGGAAGCTCTCCAAGCACAGGCAAATTCGAGAATCAATGGACTCATTGCCAATGCAAAATCAGAGTACTCGACGAAAAAAGCAAATGGCGAAAGCATCAGTATCGGTTATTTCTATAACAAATACATGGGGGCTGCTGAAGGCCTTGAAGCAAGCACAGATGCAGCATTCAACAGCTTGATCGGCATTATTGAGAAGGATTTAACATCCAACGGTTTTGATAAGTCGCATGCACAAAGTCTACGAGATGACTATGAGGCGATGAAACAAGCACGTCGTGATAGTATCTTGAGCCAAGTAAAAGGTGCTCTGTAACATAAAAAAGGAAAGCGTCCAATCAGCGCTTTCCATAACTAAAACTATGTTTTCTAATTTTTTTCCGGCTACTCAACAACCAACGAACAGTCACATACACAATGATAAAGAAGCAGGCCCCTGCCATATCAAGCAAGACATCATGGAAAGATGGCGTTCGGCCACCAGTGATTGATTGATGGTATTCGTCGAAGCAAGCACAAAGAAATGTTAACAGGAACGAAATGGTGAATCGTAGAAGGATGGGTTTGAATTTACTTAACAACAAAAACCAAGTCAGTCCCACCAATCCGAACAGAACAAAATGTGCACCTTTTCTGATCAGAAATTCGATGAAGCGATAATAACCACGATCTTCAATGGAGACGATACTGTTTCCGTAGGGGATTTGAATGCTCGCCAAAGAGCCTTCGAGCGGTTTTTCAGGGAGCCATTGTTCTAAGTTCTCAATCAGTGACTGTTCTTCATAGGTTTGACTAGACGAAAAAAACAAAAATCCTAATAAAAGTACTAACAACAAGTAAAGTAAATTTTTCATATACTAATTTTTACCTAAAAATTCCAAAAAATCAATTTATCTACCCTTTTTTTCCTAATCGGTAGGAAATAATTTAGCAACGATATGAAAAAGGTGCTGCCATTGTCAAGAGGAGATGACCAAGTGGAAGAAACAATTAGCTTACAAGATATATTTAAAGTGATTAAGAAACGATTTGTCCATATTGTAAGCATTACAATGATTGCTGCATTGATCGCTGGGGTAATTAGTTTCTTTTTACTGACACCAATTTACCAAGCATCGACACAAATCTTAGTAAACAAACAAAATACAGAACAACAGGCGATTCAATCGCAAGACATTCAGGCCAATTTGCAGCTGATCAATACTTACAATGTCATAATTAAAAGTCCGGCCATTCTTTCAATAGTAATCGAAACATTGGATTTGAAACTAACACCAACACAATTAACGAACAAAATTACAGTGTCGAGCGAGAACAATTCTCAGGTTGTCAACGTAAGTGTCCAAGACGAAAATGCTGCCATTGCCGTAGAGGTTGCGAACACGACAGCAGAAGTGTTTCGACAAGAAATAAAAGAACTTATGAACGTCGACAATGTGAATATTCTTTCTCCTGCAATTCTGAGTGAGAATCCTTCACCTGTAAAACCGAATAAGATGCTGAACATTGCCATTGGCGCGGTTATCGGGCTAATGCTCGGAGTGGGGCTGGCTTTCCTTCTTGAATACTTGGATACAACCATCAAATCCGAACAAGACGTAGAAGATATATTAGACCTTCCAATCATTGGAATCGTAAGTCCAATACCGGATCTCGAACCAGTAACAACTTCGAATCTTTCACGTAGTAAAGGCAGGGGAAACTAGGGATGTTTATGCTGAAGAAAAAGAACAAAAAATCGAATTCGTTGGCAAGGAAAATTATAGTGGCTACCAATCCAAAGTCTATCAATGCCGAGCAATACCGAACGATTCGAACAAATATCAATTTCTCGATGCCAGACCAGGAATTACGTACACTTTTGGTAACCTCTGCATCCCCATCAGAAGGGAAATCAACAACGGCTTCAAATATCGCTACAGTCTTCTCTCAGGAAGGGAAGAAAGTGCTTCTAGTGGATGCTGATATGCGCAAACCCACTTCGCACTATACATTTAAGCTGCGAAATTCTCACGGCTTATCCAGCGTTCTGACAAGACAATGCGAAGTAGAAGAGGCTATCCAATACGCAGAAATCGAAAACTTGTATGTATTGCCAAGTGGACCAATCCCACCAAATCCGGCAGAATTACTAGCCTCAAAAAATATGAATGCTCTCACAAATCGCTTGTTGGAGGATTTCGATTTACTAGTGTTTGATACACCGCCCATTCTATCAGTAGCGGATGCACAAATCGTATCGAACAAAACCGATGCCGCTGTACTGGTAATCAATACAGGGAAATCCGAAAAAGAAAGTGCCATCAAGGCAAAAGAACTTTTGGATGCTGCCAAAGCCAATACCATTGGTGTCATCTTAAACAACTATAATATCGAAAATAGTCACTACTATTATTATTACTATGGAAGTGAGGAGTAAAAGACCCGAGTGTCCTTTACTCTCTTTTCTTAAAAGAATGAAAGGGTGAAAAGAGAATGATAGATATGCATAGCCATGTATTGTGGAATGTCGACGATGGCCCCAAAACACAAGAAGAATCAATGCAATTACTGGAACAAGCTGCAAGGGAAGGCATTACAGATCTCATCTCCACCTCTCATAGTCATCATCCTCAATTTAACGCAAAATTCGACATTGTCACTGAACAAATCGAGCAATTGCAACAGGAATTAACAAACCGCCACATTCCTCTGACCCTCTATACGGGGCATGAAGTGCGTTTAAATGAAAAGCTAATGAACTTAATCCAACAAGGAGAAGTTCATCGATTAGCCAATTCCAGCTACTTATTATTGGAATTACCCTCAAGTCATGTCCCAACCTATACAAAAAATATTATCAATGCCTTAGCAGTTGAGGGGATTACGCCGATTATCGCGCATCCAGAGAGAAACAAGGGAATCGCGGAAAAGCCTGAAAGATTGGAACGCTTGATCCGAGAAGGGGCTGTAGCACAAATTACAGCGGGAAGTTTAGCAGGACAATTTGGGAAATCCATTCAAAAGCTCTCGCTGGATTTAGTGCGTGCAAATCTGGTCCATACATATGGGTCGGATGTCCATAACTTAACAACAAGACCCTTTCTATTTGAAAAAGGCTTGGATTATTTAGAAAAAAAGAAAGAATTAGACTCGGTTGATATGTTATTGCAGAATAACAAAAGTATCATATATAATGAACCGTTTGTGCTTTTTGAACCAGAAGAGGTGAAAATACGCAAATGGTGGAGTTTATTATAAGTAGCAGAAAAATGTCGTATTTTGTCGTGTTTACCTTTAGTAATTATAATAATAGTCCTATAAATTAGACATCTACTAGGTTAATTGTAAAAATATAGTCAAATTTACATTTTCCTCTTTCCAACTTCCAGTAAAATGGTATAATGAGTTTGTTACTTTTAGATTAGTGAATTTAATATTCATGAATAATAAATGAACAAGTATAGGTGAAAAGAGGTAAATGCTATGAATTATAAACAACGATATACCGCCTTCTTTATATTAGATTCATTCATTGTCTTATCGGCAATCTTCTATTGTTACTGGCTACTACATCCTTCACTTAATATTTTTTCGAATACCATAATCTTAATCTCGTCGATCACGCTATTAATTAGCCACCATTTGGCAGCACACTTTTTTCACCTGTATGACAGAATCTGGAGTGTGGCTTCGGTACGAGAGTTATTGACCATCTTTAATGCGGTGACCATCTCTATCGTAGTAGCAAGTGCAGTGCAATTTGTGGTGAGCGGAGATGTGTATGTGCGACTGATGGGCATCACGTGGCTGCTCCACATCGTTATGATTGGGGGATCTCGATTTGTCCTAAGAATTGCCCATGACCGAACAACGCTGAAGGCACATGGAGATTTGAAAAGCGTGTTAATCGTCGGGGCTGGACAAGCTGGTACAATGCTTGCCAGAAGCATGCACAACAATCCTTCGCCTGAATACAAACCGGTGGCTTTTGTGGATGATGATCCGACCAAACAACAGCTAACGGTAATGGGCATAAAAGTTTGCGGGAATACGCAGGAGATACCACGAATTGTCGAAGAGAAAAAAATACAAGAGATTATCCTGGCAATCCCTTCCCTTGGAAAATTGGGCATCCATGAAATCTATGAAATTTGTTCCAAAACGAAAGCGAAAGTACGGATAATGCCAAAGGTGGAGGATGTCCTAACTGGAAATATCTCTGTCAATGATATACAGGATGTCAAAATTGAGGATTTACTTGGTCGTGACGAGGTCGAGCTAGACATGGTCGCCATATCGCAAAAACTAACGAACAAGGTGATCTTAGTGACAGGAGCAGGTGGTTCCATCGGTTCAGAGATTTGCCGTCAAGTGATGAAATTCAAACCAAAGAAACTTTTATTACTTGGACATGGTGAAAATTCCATCTATACCATTCATATGGAGCTAATCGAGAACCACGCAAATCAGGGAACTGAGATTATCCCGATTATTGCGGACATTCAGGACCGAGAACGAATTTTCGAGGTTGTAGGGTTGAATCTGCCAGATGTCATCTATCATGCGGCAGCACATAAGCATGTACCATTGATGGAATACAATCCAAGAGAAGCCATTAAAAACAACGTGTTCGGTACAAAGAATGTAGCGGATGCGGCCAACGAATATGGAGTTTCCAACTTTGTCCTAGTGTCAACAGATAAAGCTGTCAACCCACCAAATGTGATGGGTTCGACGAAGCGAGTTGCAGAAATGATTATTCAGAATCTTTCGACAAGAAGCAATACCATCTTTGCAGCTGTCCGATTCGGGAACGTTTTAGGCTCTCGTGGAAGTGTTGTCCCTCGTTTTAAAGCACAAATTGCAACAGGTGGTCCGGTAACGGTCACACATCCGGACATGACAAGATACTTTATGACCATCCCAGAAGCATCTCGCCTTGTACTGCAAGCTGGGACACTTGCTCAAGGGGGAGAAGTATTCGTGCTGGATATGGGCGAGCCTGTCAAAATTGTAGACCTGGCACGCAACCTAATCCGTCTTTCTGGATTTACAAAAGAAGAAATCCAAATCGAATTCTCTGGTATTCGACCTGGTGAAAAAATGTACGAAGAACTGCTTAAACCGGAAGAAATTCAAGAAGAGCATATCTATCCAAAAATTCATGTAGGGAAAGCCAATGCATTAGACACCGAGGCCCTTCACGAATTACTAGTAAAATTGCAGTCTCTTGAAATAGACGACATTAAAGAAGAAATAGTTTCAGTGGCTAATAATAAATGGCAAATCCCAGAGCATACGGCCATCAAAGTACCCGTATAAATAAGCATCGAGGATTCTAAAATTCTGAAAAGAGGGAAGAATGTGGCAACGCAATTATTACAAACGACGATATTGAATGAACAATTTTTAAAGATTGACTATTCACAATACACATCAGCTGTTGCAGCGATTCACCACCATCTAGAAGAGTCGAAGGATGAACTGACAGGATGGGTCAACACACCTTTAGAAGAGAAACATAATCTCATAGATTCCATACAGACGATTGCAAATGAAATCAAAGTTAACGCGGATGTATTAGTCGTCATTGGAATTGGTGGTTCTTACCTTGGCGCAAAAGCGATTCAAGATGCATTAACACCTTACTTTGGAAAGCAGCCGAACGGAATTGAAGTGATTTATGCGGGGCAAAACATGAGTGGAGCCTATATCAATCAGCTATTAACCAGTCTTGCAGACAAAGAAGTTTATATCAACGTCATTTCAAAATCAGGTTCAACGATGGAGCCAGCATTAGCATTTCGTGTGCTACGTCAATATATGGAAGAACGATATGGAGAAGATGCGAACCAACGCATAATTGTTACGACTGATCCTGAAATCGGATTTCTACGAGAGATTGCTGAAACTCATAATTATCGTCAATTTCTGATACCTCCCAATATCGGTGGAAGATATTCCGTTTTAACGCCGGTAGGTCTATTACCAATTGCAGTGGCAGGTGTGGAGATCAAGCAATTACTAGATGGAGCTAAAGAAGCAGCAACTCTATTAAAAGAAGGAAATTTAGAGGAGAACGAAGCCTATCGTTATGCCGTGATTCGTCATGCCCTCTATTCGCTTGGCTATAAAGTAGAGCTACTGGCTTCCTTCGAGCCGGCATTAGCTAATTTCCACGACTGGTGGAAGCAATTATTTGGTGAAAGTGAAGGAAAAGACCAAAAGGGACTCTTCCCTGCAACCGTAAATTACTCAACAGATTTACATGCGATCGGACAATTTATTCAGGATGGGAGCCCCATCCTATTTGAAACCTTGCTACATTTTCATGAGATAACAGACGATTATCGTGTCCCGTTCGATGCTAGAGACGAAGATCGACTAAACTATTTAAGTAATCGAAGCTTTAATAGCATTAATGCAATCTCTAAACAAGGGACAGCCCTAGCCCATGCTGAGGGTGGTATACCAGTTATCCAACTCGAACTTAAAAAACTAGATGCTTATCATTTAGGCTATTTAGTCTACTTCTTTATGAAGGCATGTGCCATGAGTGCTTATTTAATAGAAGTAAACCCATTCGACCAACCGGGAGTGGAAGCCTATAAAGGGAAAATGCTGGAACTTTTAAACACTGAAGACAAAAAAGTAGATTTGAAAGGATGACTAATTGATATGAAGAAAGTCAGAAAAGCCATCATTCCTGCAGCGGGTTTAGGAACGCGATTCCTGCCAGCCACAAAAGCCATGCCAAAAGAAATGTTGCCAATTGTAGATCGACCAACAATCGAATATATCGTCGAAGAAGCGATCGCTTCAGGAATTGAAGACATCATCATCGTAACAGGTAAAGGAAAACGCGCAATTGAAGACCACTTCGATCGCAACTTCGAGCTGGAAGCCAATTTAATAGAAAAAGGGAAGCTCGAGCTATTAGAAAAAGTAAACCAATCATCTAAAGTGGAAATCCACTATATTCGTCAAAAGGAACCAAAGGGATTAGGTCATGCTGTTTGGTGTGCGCGGAATTTCATAGGAGAAGAACCTTTTGCCGTACTACTCGGCGACGATATTGTACAAGCACAAAATCCTTGTACGAAACAATTAATCGACCAATATAACGAAACAGGGTCATCCGTCATCGGAGTTCAAACAGTCCCGAATGAGGAAACACACCGTTATGGCATAATCGATCCCATTTCATCAAATGAAAGACTATATGAAGTAAGTAACTTCGTAGAGAAACCAAAACAAGGTACAGCTCCTTCTAACCTAGCAATCATGGGGCGCTATGTCCTAACACCTGAAATTTTTGAATTCCTTAGCCTTCAAGAAACAGGGGCAGGTGGCGAAATCCAATTAACCGATGCCATTCAAAAGTTAAACCAAAGTCAAAATGTATTTGCCTATGATTTCGAAGGGAAACGATACGATGTGGGTGAAAAAATAGGCTTTGTGAAAACGACGATTGATATGGCGTTGGAGAATGAAGAAATTCGGGATGAGCTATTGGATTATTTGTTGGAAAAGGTAAATGAAATCAATCTAGCATTAAAATAGAGATTTAAAGGTGGCTGCCTCCTTACTTTTACCAAGGAGGTAGTTAGTTTCAATAGTGTCCAAATAAATATTCTATTTAATAAGAAGAAACTCTATATAAAATCGATGTAGATATGAAAAGTTCAAGTGATTTTAGTGGTTTAGTAGTTAGTTGGAGGTTTAAATTCCAAGTAAGCACTAAATTTCTAGTAACCATTCAGGGAGTGTTGGTATTTGTGTATTTAAAAATTAAAAGATTAATAGATATCATATTATCATTAATTGGCCTTATTACATTAACACCAGTTTTTATAATACTTATTATCTTAATTAAGCTCGATTCGAAAGGTCCTGTATTGTTTAAGCAAAAACGGGTTGGGAAAAACAAAACACATTTTAATATTTTAAAGTTCCGAACTATGAAAATAGAAACACCTAACGACAAGCCGACTCACATGTTAGAGAACCCTGAACAGTATATCACCAGGATGGGAAAGTTTTTGAGAAAAACTTCACTTGATGAGCTTCCGCAGATTTGGAATATCTTTGTTGGTCAGATGAGCATTATTGGACCGAGACCGGCACTTTGGAATCAGTATGATCTGATTGCTGAACGGGATAAGTATGGTGCTAATGATGTACCACCTGGACTAACTGGTTGGGCGCAGATTAATGGTAGGGACGAGCTACCTATTGAAGTTAAAGCAAACTTGGATGGGGAGTATGTTGAGAAGATTGGTCCTTTAATGGATGTTAAGTGCTTCTTTGGGACCGTGGTCAGTGTATTAAATAGTGACGGAGTTGTTGAAGGTGGGACTGGAACTACGGCGAATAAAGAAATCGCGAGTAGTGAGGAGAGTATTTTTAAATGAAAAAAATATTGATTATAGGTAAAAGCAGTTATGTAGGTATGAGCCTGGAGAAGTGGCTTGGATATGATTTTGATAGATATTCAACTGATTCAATCAGTGTGAGGAATGACCGATGGAAGGAAATGGATTTTTCTGTGTATGACGTTGTCATTCATGTAGCTGGGATAGCACATATAAAAGAAACAAAAGAAAATGCTGAGATTTATTACAAAGTAAACCGTGATTTGGCATATGAAGTTGCTCAAAAAGCAAAGGTTGAAGGTGTAGAGCAGTTCATATTTTTTAGTTCAATGAGTGTTTATGGAATTGAAAGTGGTGTGATTGATAAAAATTCTTCTGTTCAACCTAAAAGTAATTATGGGAAATCAAAGCTTCAGGCTGAGGAATTACTTTTGTCTATAGAAGAAAGTTTTTTTAGAGTAGCTATTCTTCGCCCTCCAATGATTTATGGAAAGGGATGTAAAGGTAATTATACTAAATTGGGGAAATTTGCATTAATAGCTCCTATATTTCCTGATATAGAAAATAAGCGTAGTATGATTTTTATTTATAACCTATGTGAGTTTGTACGATTATTAATAGATAATTTCGACAGTGGAGTATACTTCCCTCAGAATAGAGATTATGTAAAAACGAGCAACATGGTTGAACTGATTGCAGAAACTCATGGTAAGAAAATTTGGAAAATCAAATTTCTTAACCCTATTGTTTACTATCTTCGTAGAAGAATAGGTACGGTGAATAAGGTTTTTGGGGATTTGGTTTATGACAAAGAAATTTCAATCTACAAAGAGGACTATTATGTAGTTGATTATACTAAATCTATAAAAGTAACGGAGCAGAAATAACATGAAAAAGGTTTTGTTTGTAGCAACAGTAGTGAAGAAACATATTAATGTGTTTCATTTACCTTATTTAAAATGGTTTAAAGAAAATGGATATGAGACTCATGTATGCGCTAGGAATGATTTTGATGACCCAGATGAACTCTCTATACCATTTTGTGATAAGTACTATGACCTTCCTTTTGAACGTTCACCTCTTAAAACGAAAAATATTAATATATATAAACAACTGAAAAAGATTATAAAAAGCAATAGTTATGATTTAATTCATTGTCATACACCAATGGGAGGTGTACTTACAAGGCTAGCAGCAAAGTCATCACGAAAAAATGGAACGAAGGTTCTTTACACTGCACATGGATTTCATTTTTTTAAAGGTGCACCTCTGAGGAATTGGTTGTTATATTATCCTATTGAAAAATGGCTATCAAAGCACACAGATTGTTTAATTACAATTAATAGAGAAGATTATCAAACTGTTAAGAGCAAATTAAAAACAGTAAACATAAATATGGTAAATGGAGTTGGAATTGACTGTAGTAAGTTTATACCTCAAACATCAGAAACTAAAGTAAAAATACGTAGGGAATATGGTTATTCGGAACAAGATTTTATATTAATTTACGCTGGAGAGCTTAGTTATAGAAAACATCAAGATCTTTTAATAAAGGCAGTTTCACATTTATCAAATAAGATACCGAACATAAAGCTTTTACTTATAGGTGAAGGTGATCTGCTAGCGCAATACAAACAACAAGTGACCGATTTAGGGTTAAAAGAAAAAGTCAAGTTTTTAGGTTTTAGGAAAGATGTTTCAAATCTTATGTTGATTGCGGATGTATCTGTTTCATCTTCACGACAAGAAGGACTTCCGGTAAACGTAATGGAGGCTATGGCTACGGGGTTACCACTAGTTGTAACAGATTGTAGGGGAAATCGAGATTTGGTAATTGATGGGGAAAATGGTTTTGTTGTAGGAATTGATGATGTAGACAATTTTGCTCTTTCAGTTGAAAAGCTTTTCTTTTCAGATAATACAAGATATCTTTTTGGACGAGCTAGTTTAAATATGGTTGAAACTTACTCGCTAAGTAAGGTTATTGAGGAAATGAAAGGAATTTATTCTAAATATATATAGAGTAATTTCTATTTATTGTTATTTGTATCGATTTATTAAAAAGTTGGTGATAGTATGAGAATTGTATTTTTAAGATCTAATCCAGTACAACCAGATCCAAGAGTAGAAAAAGAGGTAAATAGTCTTATAATGGCTGGCCATGAGGTATCAGTGGTGGCTTGGGATAGAAGTGGGAAATATAAAGTTAATAAGTCATTTTTAGATTTGAAGAATGGAAAAGTGGCAATATATCGATTTGGAATTCCATCTGATTATGGTGCAGGAATCAAAGGAAATATTGGACCTCTAATATTATTTCAATATCGGTTGATACAATGGTTATTAAAAAATAGGGGATATTACGATGTAATTCATGCTTGTGATTTTGATACGGCTTTCGTGTCTGGATACTTAGCAAAGCTCTTAAAAAAGAAAATTATATACGATATATTTGATTACTATGTGGATGCATTTAATGTTCCTAAACTACTAAAAAATTTTATTGAAAATAGGGATCATAGATTAATTAATACTGTAGATGGTGTAATAATATGTTCTGAAAAAAGAAAGGAACAAATTAATGGTACAAGCCCCAAAAGGTTAGCTATAATTCATAATTCTCCTTCTACTTCAAGTTTAAAAATAAGTTCTTTAAATCTAAATAAAGAAAAGGTGAAGATAGCTTATATTGGAATTCTAGCAGAGGGAAGATTATTAAAAGAATTATCAGAGGTAATTATTAATAATCCAGATTTGGAATTGCACATAGGGGGGTTTGGTACCTTACACGAATATTTCCAAAAACTGTCGTTTATACATAGTAATATTATTTTTTATGGTAGACTAGATTATTCAAAGACTTTAGAATTGGAAAAAAGTTGTGATATAGTTACGGCTATATATGATCCAAAGGTTCGAAACCATTATTTTGCAGCTCCAAATAAATTCTATGAAGCATTAATGTTAGGTAAACCAATTATAATGGTTAAAAATACTGGTATGGACGAAGTGGTCATTGATAATAAAATTGGTGAAGTTATAGAATATAATTCAATCAGTCTCGAAAAAGCAATAAAAAATATAAAAAAGAATAAAACTGATTGGCCAGAAATCTCAATTAGAATGAAACAATTATATAAAAATAATTATATTTGGAATGAGATGGAAAGACGTCTTATTGAATTGTATGAATCAATATAAGGAATCAAACTAACGCGAATTAATGAATTTGAGTATAGCTAGCGTGATAATTATATCCATGCTATTTTCAATTGTGAGAACATGCGTCCTATGCTTTGAATATTACCTTAAAGAGTAGTTTGATTAAAACTAAAACAAGTAATCAAGTTTAGTTTATTTTTTCAGTTCGTAGTCTAACGATTATTGTTTTAAAAATTAACGAGAGATTATCGGATAAGTAACTTCCTATAAGCTCCAATCAAAAAAGATGGTGCAAGAAGAAAATGAATAAAATTTTTAAAGAAAGTTTTTGGTTAATCTTTGGGACTGTATTAGGTACTTTTTTGACGTTTTTTACTCAGGTTTTATTAACAAGATTTTTTAATGTTGAAGAATATGGTTCCTATATAACCGCAATGAATTTGATTAATTTATTTGCAGTTTTTGTTAGTTTTGGTGTAGGAGATTTTCTTGTAAAGATATTTGGGGAGGAAGGGGATTTTGCGTATAGGTGGATAAAACCTAACTTTTTGATTTTAACCTATTCTTTAGTATTTTCCTTACTCATATTACTACTTATAATAATATTCAGTGAATTTAGTGAGACTACCAAACATTTATTATTGTATTTAATACCTAATATCATCCTACAAGGTTTATTACCATTAATTACAGCAATATATCAAATTGAGCAAAATTATAATAAGGTTGCTTTATATAATCTCGTAATTTATATTGTCAGGTTTCTTGGGGTAATCTTAGCTATTATCTACTTTGATCACGTCATATATATAGGATTAATTACATGTATATTATCGATTATTACAATTCACCATTTTATAAAGATTCTTTTCCGTCTTCAATCTAAAAGTTTACGAATTCCGAATTATATTTATAAAAAGCGTAGAGAATACCCAAATTTACTAAATTCGTTAAAAAATAGTTCTCCTTATGGGTTAGCTGCTATTTTTTACTTTATTTATTACCAAAGTGATATCATTCTATTAAGTTTTTTTAAAGGAGAGGAAATTGCTGGCTACTATAATGTAGCTTTTACAATAATATCCTTTGTTTATTTATTTCCAAATATTATTTTTGGAAAATTATTTTTGCCGAAGCTTCATTTTTGGGTGCATCATAATCCTAAAATGGTTAAAAGTCTATATAAAAAAAGTAATCTTATCATGATAATTGTTGGATTGTTATCGGTAATTTTAATAATGTTTACAGCAGAGGTATTAATATCATTAGTTTTTGGAGAAAGATATATAGATTCTGCTCAACTGCTAATTTTATTAAGTCTATGTATTCCATTTAGATTTATTTGCTCAGTAAGTGGTACTATTATGTCGACAGATAATAGAATATATTCAAAAGTGAAACATCAAGGTTTGACTGCCGTTTTAAATATTTTACTAAATATTATTTTAATACCTTATATCGGTGTATATGGCGCTGTATACTCAACAATTCTTTGTGAAGTATTTCTTTTTATTCTACTTTGGAATAGTTGTAAAAATTATATTAAATTAATAGTTTAAACCTATAAATAAATTGAGGTGTATAGAATGGGAAGTATTGCATTTACTGGTTATTATGGTATGCAAAATTATGGTGATGATTTGTTTGTTGTCGCTTCTACTTTTGCTGCGAAAAGGTATTGGGATATGTATCCGGAGGTTTCAATTATAGGATCACCTATTGATAATTTGGATGTGAATTTTTCAGTTACACATTTGAGAAAGCTTTACGCAGGCCATAACTTTGTTAGCAAGTTATATAGAACCGCTATTATGGTAAATTCCTTTATTCAAAATGAATTAGTTGTATTATCTGGTGGATCAACTATAAGTTCGGACTCATCAAATAAGATGAGAAAACTCCAGAATATGTTAGCCGAGAAAGGTATATCAAAAATAGCTGCTATAGGTGTTTCAATTGGTCCTTTCACAACAAAAAAAGATATTGATGATGCAAAGGCTTTTATTAATAACTTTTCTTTTCTCTCGGTAAGAGATAAATTTTCATATAATTTATTACATGATTTAGAAATAAAAATACCATATGTCTATGGAAAAGACTTAGCAGGTCTTATTCCGCTTTTATATCCTTATAAAATTGAGAAAGATGATAAAAGTAATAAAGTTCTAGGGATATCACTATGTAATTATGAAAGTTTTTTGGGTAAAGATGAAAGTATTGAAAAGAAAAGGAATTTAGCAATTTTTAATGCTATAAAAAAAATTACTGACACATATAGAGAAAGTATCACAATAAAGATTTGTGTCCTCAACACTCATCCAATTAAGGGAGATATGAAAATATCTAGTGAACTAGTAGAATTTTTAGGAGAGAATTTTTCAAAAGTAAAAATAGTATATCATGAATCTGATCCAATTAAAATGTGGAATGAAATTAGTGAGTGTGATGCATTTTTTAGTGTAAGACTACATGGTGGAATAAGTGCATTTTTATTGGATATCCCATTTGCACTTGTAGAATATCATAATAAGTGTTCGGACTTTTTAGATGATATATTACAACCAAGTGATTTGAAAATTAGTAAGAAAGAGCATGATTCTGATTATATTTATAATATTATAGAAAGAATATTGTTTGATAAAAATGTTATGGATGGTCTATATCCATCTAAAAAGTATACGCATGATACAATTAAGACATTTACAGAAGCTCCTTGGGTAAATTCAAAATAATTAATTTGAGTATATTTTACTTTTTAATGAAAACAAATTTAACTCTTCTTAAAGTAGAATAAATAATAGTTACACTTGAAAAGGGGGGTAAAATGAGTAAGAAGACTAGTCTGTTAGTTTTGTTTTTTAGTATATATTGTTTTATTTACTTTAGTATAACCTCATTAATATTTTATATCAGTTTATCTCTAGGATATGATGGTCTTGGTATTCCTTTTTTTGGTGGAGGTGATGATGGCGAATTTTATGCAACTCAGGCCAGAAATATCGCAAATGATCAACCTGCAATATTAACTTCTATCCATGCTTTAGTTTTAGGCTATATATTAAAAAGCTTTAATTCTGATAGTATTTTTTTAATGAAGGGGTTTAACTTTTTAGGTAATATTTTACTGGCTTATTTTTCATTAAAAATATTAAAGAAAAACGTAACAATTCCTTATGTTTTTAATGTATCAGCAATTATTTTACTAATATCTCTTATTTGCTATCCGAGTTATCTGATAAATTCGACTCTTTCAATATACCGTGATACTTGGATATGTGTTTATTATATTGTTTCTGTTTTTGCTTTCATAAGTCTATTTATACAAAAGGGTAAATTAGGTAATGTATTTACTCCTATTCTTTTAATATTATCAATGTTGTTATTAGGTGGTTACCGTACTTATGCATTATTAAGCTTTCTTATAGCTTCCTGTATTTTTTTATTTTTTCATAGAAAAGGAAAAAATAATAGTAGTGGAGTTAGAGTCATCCTTGTTTCCTTAATAGGATTTGGAATTATATACACTTTCTTTCGTAATTATTCAATTCCAATAGTAGATATGTCTTTGCAAGATGCATTAATATATCGTAATGCTGGAATTGAATTATTTGCTGGAGGGAGCCAACTATATATATCACTGAACCAACCAAATTTTATTTTGTTTTTAATAAATTATTCTTATAGCGTCTTAAGTAATGCTCTGGGTCCTTTTCCATGGCAAATAAATGGAATATCTATGATACTTGTTTTTATTTCGGAATGTATTCCATTTATACTGATATGTTTCTTTCTTTATAAAAAAAGAAAAAGCTTTTCTGCTACAGATACTTTATTGGTTATACATGCCGTCGTTTGGTTCATGTTAATTGGAATTACTAATGATAACATTGGTACCGCAGCTAGATTGAGAATGGTAGGATGGATTCTTTTAATACTAGTTGCTGTGAAACATCTAGGTATTTCTATTATTAATAAAAGAATGAAATAATTAACAGAAACTAAACTGGATATTTTCTAGATAATAATCTATATTTTTTAGATGTGAATGGAGTTTTGAAAGAATATTCAATTTTATGATTGTTTGTAAAGATTAAGAAAATTCCGCTATTTAGATCGTGTTTTTTTGTTATACGGTGAGAATTATTGTATTTAGTTAATTATAATACATACACAATAAGCGGATACAATAGGGCGCTTGAAGTGTTTAGGGTACTGGAAGTCAAAATTACTTAGTACAGTGTTAAGTGTATAGTAATAATTTTTAAAAAACTCCTTCAAAGTAGGAATAATTAAAAAAGAAACAATTACATATAATTATGGTTTTGTAAGTAAAGACAGTTGCTTATGAACTAGAAGTTAGGGGGCAATTGAGGTAATGTCAATCTTAATAACCGGCGGAGCAGGGTATATTGGATCCCATACAGTTAAATATTTCCTAGAAAAAAACGAAGATATTGTTGTTGTTGATAATTTGCAAAGTGGATATATATATTCTATTGATGTAGAGCATATTTATGAGGTGGATCTTAGAGATAAAGTAGCTTTAGATAGGGTTTTTAAGACTCATAAAATTGAGGCTGTGATTCACTTTGCAGCAAATTCTTTAGTTGGTGAGAGTATGGAAAAGCCCTATGAGTACTATCATAACAATGTTTATGGCATGATGTGCCTTTTAGATATAATGAAGGAAAATGATGTTAACAGAATAGTATTTTCATCAACAGCGGCAACATATGGTGAACCTAAAAATATACCTCTACTTGAAGATAATGAAACCAACCCAACAAATACTTATGGTGAAACAAAATTAGCCATGGAAAAAATGATGAAATGGTTTGAGACAGGTTATGGCATGAAATATGTATCTTTAAGGTACTTTAATGCTGCAGGAGCACATGAAAGTGGCTGCATAGGAGAAAATCATGATCCAGAAACCCATTTGATTCCTTTGATTTTACAGGTTCCACTTGGCAAGAGGGATAGAGTTTATATGTTCGGCGATGATTATCCAACAGATGATGGTACATGTATTAGAGATTATATACACGTAATGGACTTGGCTTCTGCTCACTATTTAGCTTTAGAATACTTAAGAAAAGGTAACCCAAGTGACATTATTAACCTGGGCAATGGAAATGGTTATTCAGTCAAAGAAGTAATTGATGTAGCAAGAAGTGTAACTAACCATCCAATTCCAGCAGAAGTACAAGCGAGAAGAGCTGGTGACCCTGCTGTCTTAATCGCCTCATCAGAGAAAGCAAAAAAAGTATTAGGATGGAAACCACAGTTTGCTTCCTTAGAAAAAATAATTACGGATGCTTGGAATTGGCATAAGCATCATCCGAATGGTTATTTGGACAAACAATAGTTTCATGCTTAAAAATGTATCAGAAGTTTAGATTGGATAGCCAAATAGTTTTCATGTAATAATCTGACGTAATACATGATAATAGGAATTATAAAGAAAAGTGGTAATTTACCCACAAACTAAATTAATATACTCCCCTTTAGGTCGACAGAATAGAAAATAGAAATCTGGCTACTTTGGGGGAGTTTTTATCCTTAGTGGAATGAAAATTCTAATTTTGTTTCCTCTACATGTAGTTTAACTTCCTCCCCCTCATCCCACAAATCAATTCCTTCAAATCCTCATAAAAATCAAGTAACAAAGTAGTTAAATAGAATACAATCACTTCCTCATTTGGATTCAATAATACCGCATCATTCAATACTTGAATGCCCTCAAAGCAATCCGCCATTTCTTGGTTGGTCTCATCTGAATGGAAATGGAAGAGAATTGGATTTTTCAACTTGCTCCCCAATAAGTCAAAGAGCTCGAGTGTTGACGGTGTGTTTCTTGCTAAATAGAGTAGCTTGGCTTTGGAGGCACTTCCTTTTTTCAAGCTATTGTCGTCGAGTAATTCGATTCTCTCCACACGCTGTTGTTGACTTAATAGGAGTTCCTTTGCTACTTTCACGCTTGCTATTCTTAACGCTTCTAGTACCTCTAGCTTATCGGCATCTTTAGTAAGTGTTTCTGTTCGTACCTCGTAATAATCATGATAGAGGGAGAGTTGCTCATAGAGGGGCGTGAATTGGTTCAAAAATTGTTGAACCCAGATTTTGTTCGCTGGACTTTCTTTCATGGTTAGATAGGAATGGTATTCGACTCGGTTGTTTATGTTATAGGCATCTGTCAGCCAATTCATTTGGAGATCGCTATTTTCAAGGATTAGGTTTTCTAATAGGTTTGATAAATCCAGATTCTGATTAAATAATCTATCTTCCATATTCATTGTCATTTCCTCCATTGCTTTTCCCGGTGTTTAAAGGGTGTATTATTGGGAATTTAAAAGATGGGTGTAGCGATTACAGCTATTTTTTTATGTAAATTATTAGAATAGTCACACTTTCATTGTACAGTGGTAGAATCAGGATAATCTACATGAGAAAAAAGAAATAATTGTCAATTTTATAAAATTTGTCAAATTGTGAGGAAAATCATAGACAAATAGAAACTATTACTTTTATAATTGTTATTTTCTAAATATTTACATAAAAAGAGTGGAAATTTTGAGGAATCCCCATATAATAGGTTTATGGACTTATTTACATATAGTGGGATTTAGTTTAGGAGGTATTGTTTTGGATCGACCAGAAATCTTGGAGGAGTTTAAGCAGATATTGGAATTTGCCATCCAGCGAGGCAATGAGGATATGGGGATTACCCTGGAAGAATTCATGCAGGAGATTACGAATCAACTCAGACCATTATTTGAAAAAGCCAATACTTAGGGATTGTCACATCATTGGACAATCCCTTTTTATGTGATCGCTGTTTTAATCCATTAACTCGTCTAACTTGTCATCATCCATTCGGTCCCATTTTGTGTTGTCCGCTAAAAATTTTTAGAACCAGTGCTCCAGTGATACATAAATTCCTTGCTAAGGTAGGGTAAAGCAAAATGGGTTGTTTATTTGTTTATTTGTTTATTTGTTTATTTGTTTATTTGTTTATTTATAGAATCTTTTCTTCTTATTATTTACTATCTTTTAAGCTTTCTAAGAAAAAATAAAAAAGAGAGCTTCTTCTTATTTTCTTCTTTTTAGTAGTCTTCTGAGTACTCTATGGTATTGGTTCCTTCAACTTGATGGATTGTTTACAGCATTTTGATGAAATGGTAGAGGACAGGCATGGTCCACCCATGGGTTCGTTCTGGCATTTACACAACCTGACAAACTGGCGTTTCGAAAAGTTGTTCGATGATTTCATAATTGACGCGATACCATTTCGTGCGGTCGTACTTCATGCGGTTGTACACACCGACAACGATGAGCTGCTGGTCCTCCAGCCTTTTCAATGTCCGTTCGATTGTACTTTTGGACCAGAAAGGAAATTCGATATGCCATTCCTCTACAGTTTTGTACACCCAGATATGACCTTCCCGGACGTTTTTTGAAATTTGGTTCCAGTAGTGAATTTGTTGCAGGATAATGGCTTCATTTAGCCCTACTTTTTTAGCTAGAGTAGGGAGTATAAGCAGTGGGGATTCTTCGATTAAGCGTTTCATTTCATCGTCTCCTTTAGGAGGGAAATGCAAAAGCTGCATTTCCCATTTGATCATTTGGGCAAAACTAAAATTTATCAATGTGATCGTGCTCTTTTAGCTTTTGTCTCAGCTTTTTAAAAATTCGATCGCGTCGTTTTTTCAGTGCCGCGACGGAGGCATTGTATTTGTCCGTGAGTTCCTCATACTTGTATTGGTCAAAGTAGAGATCCTTCAGTAACTGGAACTCGTCTGCCGATAGATGCTCTACTAAGGGTTCTAGTAACGATGACTCCTCCAGAGGTGACATTTTAAAATCGGCAGTCTGGGCAAGGGTTGTCAGTTTGTCTTTTTCGAAAGGAATTTGACTTTCGCTGTACTGGTTGTCCTTCCGCATGGAGGTATAGACGGTCGTGAGCATCATTTGATAGGCATAGGGTGAAAAGCTACCTCTTGACTCGTCAAAGTTGCGCCATGCTTTCCAGAGTGCAATCCGTGCTGCTTGGCGGAAGAATTCATGGTTTTTGTAAATGTGTGCTTTTCTTAAAATGCTCGAAATCATGGGTTCATACTGTTTAAGAACTTCCTCAAAACGTTCCATTTCCTTTACACCTTGTGACCTGTGCACAGATCGAGTATTCCCGGGTAGCTATAGAGTAGAAGATTGCCAGAATGGAATCGAATGTGGAATTTTGCTCAAAACTGTAAAAATGAAAGGAATTTTCTTAGACTAACAATTAAATAAATATGGAATATTATTCAAATTTCACTATATTTTCACAATTTTCTTTCGAATGGTCTTTTAAACTACTTTTTAATATTTTAGAATAGTGCTAGAACTTCTGTTAGGAGTATAGTAGTGGTCAAAACGAATTAGGTGTGTTTTAGTTTGGAGAAGTTCAAAAGATTGAGGAAAGAGGAGAGTTACCCATGAGCAAATTTGAAGAAACGATTTTTAAAAAACATTGTATTTTAGCCATTGCCCCTTGCTATCACGAAACGTTTGCATCTGTGATCTATACACCTCAAGAAAAGTTTTACTCCATCCGTACGGCCAATAAAAATATGGATACCTTTTGTGAACTCAATGGTTCCAGTTTGGCCGGACGAAAGCATTCTTCAAGAAAACGCTATAAGGATGTCAAAAATCCTTCGGTTGTGATCTCTGAACTGAATGGTATTGCCGCCTTTCAACTCCCAAGTAATACTCATCTGGATGTCATCTGGATTACGGATGTTGTGCATTCCATGCTTGAACGCCTTCCCAATAACCAAACGGAAATCATCCTAAGTAATCAGGAAAAGCTGTATAGCCCCTTAGCGTCCAACTTATCGGAAAAGCGAAAAGAAAAAGCGTTGCGTTTACTTCATGAAACCGCCTTCACTTACATCAATAGTAAATTTTTCACCAACATAGCGAAATAAGCTTCACATCACAATTCATAGGCAATTACATACTTCGAAGACACCCAAGTCAGGATCGTATTGTGAAAATTTAAGGACTGAGGGGTTGTTGGATCGATTAAACGGCAATCCCTTTTATTTAGATAGCGTTTTGTTTGCTAAATAAGTAGGTTTTACAGGGTAAGAAAACAAAAAAAGGGGCTTGTCACCTAATCATGACAAACCCAAGAGTTCCACTTGCTATTTAGTTTGTTCCTTGCCAATACGCAATCAGCTTTTCCTCTGGTAATGGCATGCTGTAATAGTAGCCTTGAATTTCGTCGCATCCCCATTCTTTCAGGACATTCAATTGTTCTTCCGTTTCAACGCCTTCAGCTGTTACGAGGATGTCCAAGTTTTTGGCAACGGATAGTAACGATTGGACGATGGCGCCATTGTTTCGATTGTCCGGTAATTCTTTGATAAAGGAACGGTCTATTTTAATGCGATTCATATTGAAATGGGAAAGGTAGGTTAGGGAAGTGTACCCTGTTCCAAAGTCATCCATCGAGATTTGCAGTCCTTTTTCCTTCAGAATATTGATTTTTTTATTGGTTAGTTCTGTGTTCTCGATTGCTAGATTTTCGGTAATTTCCAAGTCAATCAGTTGTGCTGGTATTTTGTACTTTTGTAATTGCTCCAATAAGAAAGGGACAAAATCCTCATCAAAGAAATGAGTCGGCGAAATATTAATGGATAGATGGAAATTTACGTCGTGCTCTTTTAACCAATTTGAGAATGTTTTGAAGGCATTTTGGATAATCCAATTACTCAGCGGGACAATGAGCCCGTTTTCCTCAGCTAACGGAATAAATTCACCTGGGTTGATAAAACCTCGCTCAGGATGATTCCACCTGATTAAAGTTTCTACACCAACCATGCTTTGGTGAACCGTACTATGCTTGGGTTGGAAGTATAACAATAATTGCTCCTGTTCAAAAGCCACCTTCAGCTCCTGCAGCAGCGTGATTTGATTTAGCTTTTGCACGCCAAAACGAGAAGAGTATTGTACTGCATTGTTTCTTCCAGATTTCTTGGCCTCATACATGGCCATATCGGCATGTTTGAGAAGGGTGTTTAGATTTTCTCCATCCTCTGGATAAAAAGAAACGCCGATGCTTAAAGTAATCTCTTTCGAAGATTGTTGAATTTGAAAGGGCTCTTTCATAGCCGCTTGAATCGCTTGTATACGTTCTAGAACCTCTACTCGTTTATAGGGAGCCGTTAGACAGATTAAAAATTCGTCTCCGCCCATTCTGGAGATCAATTCCTCCCTTCCTAACGTCTTTGTTAATCTTTCAGCTACTTGTTTCAGCAGTACATCCCCAGCGTCATGCCCAAGATGATCATTGATATCCTTGAACATGTCGAGATCGATCAGGATTGTTGCTGTCAGTGTTGAAGCATGAATATGATTTTCTAGTTCCCGATAGATGCCTCTTCGATTTAATAAGCCAGTTAATTCATCGTGATAAGCTAGAAATTTCACTCGTTCTTGTATTTCAATTTGTTTGGTTATATCCTGAGCGATCAGATAGGCACCCGTTATTTCATTATTAATCTTAATTGGTAAGGCAGTGACCTTAAGCTTTACGATTTCGGCACTTTTCGTTCTCATGATGGTTTCAAAATTGGTATTGTCCCCTTTTGCCAGTTCCTCTAAAATCGTCGTGATTTTCGTCTTTTCCTGTTCTAGTACGAGATCTGTTAAGGTCAAATGTTGAAGCTCCTCAAGGGTGAAACCAATCATGGGTCGAACGGATGCATTCACTGCGGTAAAATTCCAATGTAAATCTAAAGTGAACACGGCGTTCGGATTATTTTCAAAAAGTGAACGATAGCGCTGCTCGTTAAGTGATAAAACTTGGTTTTTAACTTCCAACTGGTCTTGCTGATGGAGAAGCTGATTTTCGATATAATGAATGGTCGAAACCAACAAAACGACCATACTAACGATTGCGACGATGGCCATATAAAAGTTGAGCTGTAGAAATAAACTCTTGATGAAAATAAAAATACTCGAATTCAGACAAAGACTAAACATCAAAAAAAGGAAGGACAATTGTAATTGAGATAGCTTTCTTTGGAAAATGATTTTATCCATAAATAGGTGTTCGTAGATTCTTGCCAAAGTATAGATTGAAGCTGATAACAGTACAAGTGGTACAATGGACTGTTCTTTGACTAAAGTGACAGGAATATTGAATGATTGAATAACAAAATAAGTAAAACCTAATACGAAAAAAGCAGCAGTCACACTTAGTGAGTGAAAAGCAATCTTATCTTTTTGTAGACCGGATGTTTTCCTTTTCGGCATAACCGGGTTTTCTTCAATCATATTGATGATGACAAAGAATAAGAAGAAAAATAGGATGCTCACAAAGCTGATTTTACACAAATGGAGTAAAGAACTGACTTCAAAAACGATGGTTTGGGTAGTTAACAGACATAAATAAGGCGTTAGGGTAATGAGAATACCGCATATGAATGCTGAGAAAATGGCCAGTCTAGGTCCTCTGAAATTTTGTTTTCGACTTGCATTGGTAATGAAAAGAATGAGTAATAAAGAAACGAAACAAATACTAATGCTTAATAAAAAAAAGGAGAAAGCCTCCATTAGTTACCTCCGTTAGATTCGATATAAATACTAGAAAGACTAATTATTAGCTTGGATTATAACAATATCGTGAAATTTTCAAAAGTGGTTTTACTATTCGCGGAACATTTCATGTAATCTGACTATTCTTTATTCCTATAATCATGTTATACCCTCTTTAGCAAAATCTAATTGCATCTAGATTCATATTTGTCTATCCTTCAGTAAAGTATTCCCTGTTGAATGTGGCTCTTTTCAAGGTAGCTGAGCAATCGCCCCTCCAAACATTTTCGACTTCCCGTTTGCATAAAAATAGGAGAGATGAGAAAAATAAGGAAAAATCATAAATCCAAACAATTAGGTGATGAAGATGAATCCAAGAAAAGGGCTAGTGATGCGGGAAATTCGGATGGATGAGATGGCCAAATCGATTGATCTGCTGAATTATGTGTTTCAAATGTCCATGTCCATCAAGAAGGACCGTACGTTTGTTAGTGAGAAAAGCAGGCAGTTTAATGTGGGGCATGCTCTTGGCTGGTTTGATGGAGACCACCTCGTTTCCCAAATCTTAAGCCTCCCATTCCAGGTGAACGTCTACGGCGTCCCTTATGAGATGGGGGGAATCACAGCCATCGGGACCTACCCTGAATATTCCAAGCAAGGGCTGATGGATAAACTCATCAAAGAGACGCTGACGGTCATGCGAAGCGAAAAGCGGTATATCTCGTATCTGTTTCCATTTTCGATACCGTATTATCGGAAAAAGGGCTGGGAAATCATGTCTGATATTGTGGAATTCCAAGTGAAGGATACGCAGTTCCCCAATTATATGGAACTCCCTGGCCAAATTCGCCGTGTGGATACAAGGGCTTCGGACGTGGTCAGTATTTACGAACAATATGCCTCTCGAACCCATGGTGCTATGATCCGCAATACCATTGCATGGAATGAAAAGTTTCACGAGGATTACTGGGAAGAAAAATTCGTGGATACGGATGTCCAGCTTCAGGCTGCCGTTTATTACAACGAGGACGATGAACCTCAAGGGTATATCTATTACCGGATCATGGAGGAAAATTTCTATATCGATGAAATCGTTTACCTTCAGGAAGAGGCGAGAAAGGGGCTCTGGAATTTCGTTTCTGCCCACAAATCGATGGTCTATAATGCTTACGGGAAAACCGCTGGCAATGAACCAGTGGCTTTCTTACTGGAGGACAGCGAAATTATTCAAAAGGTCTCTCCCTACTTCATGGCGAGAATTGTGGACGTGGAGAAATTTCTTGAAACGTATCCATTCGATGAGCCCAATTTCCACATTCGCTTTACCGTAACCGATCGACTTGTAGAATGGAACAACGGCACCTATGACATCAAATCCGAGGATTGGAAACTCAAAATTACAAAGTTGGAGCAAAACGATCGGGAAGATCTAACGGTTCAAATGTCGATACAGACTTTGACCACCATGCTTTTAGGATACAAACGTCCCAAGTACCTTGAGAAGATCGAACGAGTCAAGGGAGCAGGGGATACTGTGGCGGTGCTGGAGGATATCCTGCCTGTGGGGATTCCGACATTTATTGATTACTTCTAGTTGTGGGAAACGTAGTCCAAATTGAGTGGGACTACGTTTTTATTATGAAATGAAATGTTTGAATTTTATGTTGTGCGTTAGAGCGGTAGATTGTAAAAATAACAGATTCTAGAAATTGTTTACGTCTTTAGGCGCAAATATTGGCATTTATAGGATATAATTGAATCATTAGAGTAACCTTAGTAAAATCAAAGAGAAAATTCTACTAAATAAAAAAGACGACTAGTTTTACATAGGACTAAAACGGTTTGAGAGGAAAGTGTTTTTGAGATGCAATTATATTCACATTGGAAAAAACAGCAGTTGCCTGACGATTTACTGAACGAACTGCACTCTATTTCAGAGGATGCGAAGTTAATAGAAGACCGCTTCTATCAGTACGTTTCCTTTGGTACTGGCGGAATGCGTGGTTTACTTGGTGCCGGGACCAACCGTATTAATATTTATACGATTCGTCGCGTATCAGAAGGACTTGCGCGTTTTATCGAATCGAATGGGGAAGAGGCGAAGAAACGTGGTGTAGTGATTGCTTATGATACACGTCATTTTTCGCAGGAGTTTGCTGTTGAGACAGCTAGAGTACTCGGGGTACATGGAATCACTTCTTATGTCTATAGGGAGTCACGACCAACACCGCAGCTTTCGTTTTCGGTTCGTGAACTCAATGCCTATGCTGGTGTGGTGATCACGGCAAGTCACAATCCAAAACAATACAATGGCTTTAAGGTGTATGGAGAGGATGGGGCGCAGCTTGTTCCATCTGCGGCAAAAGCGATTGTCGATTATATGGAAGAGATTGAGGATCTTTTTGAAATTGAAACACTGGATGGTCAGGAATTAGAGTCTGAAGGGCTACTGCAGTGGATTCTGGAAGAGTTGGATGCTCGCTACTTACAGCATTTACTTACTTTAAAAGAGAATGCTGAGATTGATTTAGCTATGCGGATTGTTTATAGTCCACTTCATGGCTCGGGCTTAGTTCCTGTTCGTGAAGGGCTGCAACAATTCGGTTTTAACAATGTTCATCTTGTGGAGGAACAGGCTGTTCAAGACGGAGAATTCCCAACCGTTTCTTATCCAAACCCGGAGGAGCCAGCTGCCTTTAAACTCGCGATGGAACTTGGGGAGCAAGTAGGAGCAGATTTACTATTGGCTACGGACCCGGATGCCGACCGTTTAGGCGTTGCCGTTCGAGAAGGTGAAGGCTATGAACTGTTAACGGGGAATCAATTGGGCGCCTTACTATTACACTATATTCTGCAAACGAAGTTGAACAATGGCACAATGCCAACCAATGGAGCGATGATTAAAACCATCGTTACTTCAGAACTTGGAGCGAAAATCGCTACTCACTATACTATTGAGACAATCAACACCCTTACTGGCTTCAAATATATTGCTGAAAAGATAGAAGAGTATGAACAAACAGGGGAATACGCGTATTTATTCGGCTATGAAGAGAGCTACGGCTATTTGATCAAGACCTTTGCCCGTGATAAGGATGCGGTCCAAGTTGCTTTAAAAGTAGCTGAAATGGCGGCCTTTTATGCGAAGAAAGGGAAAAGTTTATTAGCTGTCTTAAATGAGTTGTTCAAAGAGTATGGGTACCATCAAGAAGCCCTGGTCTCCCAAGTTTTCGAGGGCAAAGATGGCCAGGAAAAAATGCAGGCCATTCTAAGCCATTACCGTGAAAACAGTCCAACAAGCATTGCTGGACTACCGGTCGTTCGTATAGAGGATTATTTAACGAGCAAGGCGTTCTTAGCTGATGGTTCAACAAAAGAAATCCAACTACCGAAAGAAAATGTCTTAAAGTTTGTCTTAGAAAATAACTCTTGGATCGCCATTCGCCCTTCTGGTACGGAACCGAAATGCAAATACTACTTTGGGGTTGTTGCTGATTCCAATGAAGCGGCAGAGCTTCTATTGGCAGATTTGAAAAGTGCATTCTTATAAATACCGAGGAACTATCAAATTGGAAGCTTTAAGAGTGTAGACATAGTCGAATAACGACTTTGTCTACGCGTTTTTAATTTAAACTTTTTTTAAAAGTTTACCCAGACTGTATTAAAACGCTTGTCAGACAAGGCGGGAAGTCGAGTGAAGACCCGAATAGAACATAAAGTTCATGAGGGGACGAATGAGGCAAACAACACAGTATGCGAGCGTTTGTCTACAGTCTGGAACCTTCCTTGTGGGAAGGTTTTTTAGTTACTTACGAATAATTTCAAACGCAGCCGATTACAATGATTGTAAAAAGGATGGATGACATGGAAGGAAAGTTTGCCAAAGGGGTGTCCATTGCCGTTCTGCTTTCAATTCCATTGTGGTTATCGATTTTTGGTTGGGTTCGTATCTTGATGTCTGCCCTCTTTCGAAAATACTAAAGCATCCTAAAAGCTGAAAGTGAATTGCTTCTTAACTCCATCAACATTTGTTGGTGGGGTTTTTATTTTTTATTGACTAAAGTAGTAATAGAAGCCTCTCTTCAAAACATACAAATTGGTAGTATCTATTCAATAATGACCCTGCAATTTGATGCGAAAAGAGGTGAAAGGATTGGATGTAGAGTCGGAAAAAACGGAAAAGAAGAAGCTGTCCAACAAAAGTAAAATTTTTATAGGGATAGGAATAGGTCTACTAACTTTACTCATCGCCATCGTTGGCATTTTAGCAAAGGTTTACGCGGATACAAAGGATACGGTCGAAAAGGTGTATGAAGAAATCGAACAATCCGAGCTTCGCGTGGAAGTGGTAAAAGTGGAAGAAAAAGAACCGATTTCTGTGTTGATCCTCGGGGTTGATGAGCGAGCGGATGATGTCGGTCGATCGGATACCATGATTGTGTTAACCATCAATCCGAACACCAATAATACGAAAATGCTAAGTATACCAAGGGATACACGAACAGAAATTGTAGGCTATAACACAACCGATAAAATCAATCATGCGTATGCATTTGGCGGGATTGAAATGTCCCGGAAGACGGTGGAAAATCTATTGGCCATCCCAATTGACTATGTGGTGCAGGTCAATATGGACAGTTTTAAAAATATTGTGGACATCATTGGCGGCATCAAGATTGAGAATGAGTTGGAATTCACCAATAATGGCTATCATTTTCCTCTAGGTGAAATTTCACTCAATGGGGAAGAAGCTTTGGTTTATGTACGGATGCGATATGATGATCCAGATGGGGACTTTGGACGGCAAAATCGCCAGAAAAAAGTCATCCAAAGTATTGTCAAATCAGCCGTTAGTGTGGAAGTAGCGTTGAACTATCATGCGATTTTTGACACCCTCGGAAAAAATGTCAAAATGAATGTATCTTTCGATGAATTAACGACAATCCAAAAAGGCTATCAAGATAGCGTGAAAAATATCGAGCAGCTGTATATGAATAGCGGGCAGGATCAAATGATTGATGACATCTACTACTACCTTCCAGACGAAGAGGAAATGGAAAATTTAAGAGCTACTTTGAAAGCACATTTAGGGATGGAGTAAAGAAGAGCCTGAAAAGTTGAGACGAATAGATATAAATGTACAAGAGTTTCTGTTTTGATTACGATTTCAAAGTAGAATAGAAGGGTTTCAAGAAAACTATCAGCAAATTTAGCAACGGGAATCATTACTGTTGCTTTTTTCTTTTTTATGGGGCTTTAATTAAAGGTTTCGCAAAGGAACAATCATACCGTATTTACGACCTTGAGACTATTAGAAAATATTATAATACTGCCAAGGGATATAAATAGTGGAAGCCACAAAATACTACCCTGCTAACGCAAATCTTTACACTTAAACTAATAGACTCATTAGTTCAATATACATAAAGTAAGTCCAAGGATCTAAGGGTGATTATGTAAAAATTGGAAACATTTTTAATTATTCGTCGTTTATAAAAATTGTAGAGATAGACAAGAGATAGGGAGCTTTTCTACTAATAAAAGTGGAGTAGGTAATGACTTTGGAATTTTTCACAATACAGTTAGTACTGATTGCATTATGCATCTTAATCATTCATTCAATCGAAACTTTAGCATACGCGGTTCGTTTATCAGGGGCAAGAGTTAAACTATTAGCATCAGCACTTTCCTTATTTAACTTGATGGTAATGGTTTCAAGGCTAGCAAACATGATGCAACAACCTTTTACAGGGAGTTTGGTTGATAAAGCACCAAAAGAGAATGCTTTCGAATTTGTGGAGAGCCAATATCGAATCTTAATTGGTTCTGCAACATTAGGCACAATCATCGGTTTACTTTTGTTGCCGACTTTTTTTGCAGTTTTTTCGAGGACAATCATTCATTTAGCAGACGAGCGAGGTTCGATTCCAGAGTTAGTGAAAAAAGGTTTTACAGTACCTTATTTAAGACGGGTAAAAAAACATATCCATCTACCTAGATATGCTTACCTAAAAGATATGAGTTGGCGAGATATACCGATCAAATTATTCTGCGTTCACATGTTAATAACGGCAATTTATACAATAGGTGTTCTTTCTGCACTATATGCTGCATTGATAGCACCTGAACGAGCAACAACTGCTATTATGGCATCGGGATTAATTAATGGTATAGCTACAATCTTATTATTTGTCTTTATCGACCCTAAAATTTCAATCTTAACGGATGATGTCATCAGTCGAAAGGGTAGCTATCTTACGCTAAAAAGTGTCTCTATTATGATGGTGGCATCAAGATTATTAGGAACACTTTTAGCACAGGTATTATTCATTCCGGGTGCAGAATATATTGCTTGGTTTACGCAGTTTATAGTGTAGAGAAAGAAGAGTAAATCACTTCTTGATTATTTTAGTAATTCCACGATCTATCCATGAATAAGGAGGTGTCTTTCTTCATGGATAGGGTCATTTGTGAAGTGAAATCATCTTATTTAGTGGTTAATTTTTTCATTATTTCTTCATAAGTCTCTAAAGTTTTGTATTTGTTAATCGAGAAACCATTAGCTACTGTGATAAGATTTCCTCTTACCTCTATCACCAACAAGGTGTTAATCAATATTTTTTCTTTTGACTTACTATCCGTTACTTCGATGAACGAATTCAACTAAATCTCCTCCTTATTTATTGAATAATAAGAGTCTTTAATGTCGTAGGACTTTCCATTCTCCTATGTTTATTATACTAAATATTCTTGAAATTTATTAAAAAGAACTATCTATACGAGAATTGTGTCTTCTTTTTTTAGTGATCATCATGAACTCTTCGAACAAATTATCTACTGTAAAACTGTTAATCTTGAAATATACTATTATCATTAGGTTAATAGTGTTAATCTATGTTTAATAACAAGATTTTTAGAATGAACAGTATGAGATGATTATAGGAGAGTCCTAAAATGAAAAAGAAAATGAACTATTTAATCTTATTTTTAACAACCATCTGGATGGTTGGATGTACCAGCGTAGAAGAGGCATCCGTAACAGATGTAGAAATAGATTCACAAGAAGTATCTACAGTTGAAACAAATAAAAATAGCGATAAAGAAGAAACTATCCCTTCGGTTGTTGATGAACCAGTAGTAGTAGAAACACCGCCCCAACCAACTAATGACCTGTTTGCAGGTTACAAACTCATGGAAGTGGATGGGGGTGATTTGTCTGGATATCGTGAACCTAACGTCGTCGTTGACATAGGTTATGGGGACCGAGAATATTGGGCCTTTACGAATGAATACGGGCAACTGGTACGTGTCATTGCTGACGAAATCATACTTCAAGATGACCGTAACGAACCTGTATTATCGTCAGGCAGATACTATCCTGATGAGGCAAAGGTTCCTGGCGTCGAAAGTGACGTTTTAGATGAAGGACATATCATTGCTGATTCACTAGGAGGGGTATCGAATGCTTATAATATTACCCCACAAGATAGTACGCTCAACCGACATGGTGATCAAGCGTATTTGGAAGACGCAATCCGTAAGGCTGGTGGAGCTTCGAATTTTGAAGCCATTATCACTTATCCGAATACGAAAACGCAGATTCCTTCAAGTTATCAGTATACCTATACTTTAATGGGTAACGAGATCGTTGATACATTTGACAATGTGAACCCTGATGAAGTTAACGCATCACTCGGTTTAACAGACAATGAGCCTTCCGATTCAACTAGTTCTAACGCAAACGGTGATATTTCTAGTGTTGATACAAACGGGAATGGACAGGTGACGATTAAAGAAGCAAAAGCAGCAGGATATAGCATGCCAATAACGAGTGATCACTGGTTATATCCCTATATGCGAGATAATGATCATGACGGTATGGTAGGTGAGTAAGCCACAAGAACTTTGAGGCAAAATAAGAACGAAAGCACATCTTTTAGCTCACCACTTAGCAAAAAAATCGATTTTCGCAATTCTGGCGAAAATCGATTTTTATTAATTTCGAAAATAAAATGATGCCCTTCTAATGTTAACTTTGTTGAGGAACGTAATTTTTATTCAACACCACATCTCACTTAAAAGACGTATTGAATAACCATATTGCTCACAAACAAAATCGCAATCATATAGAGTGCAGGGTGGATTTCCTTGCCTCTCCCCATTAAGAGCTTGATGAGTGGATAGAGAATAAAGCCGACTGCCATTCCATCAGCAATACTATAAGTTAATGGAATTAAGACAATAATTAAAAGTGCTGGAAAGCTCTCTGTTAAGTCTTCCATAGAAAGATGAACAATATTTTGCAACATAAGAAGCCCTATTAAGATTAGAATTGGCGAAACTGCACTAGCCGGAATTATTTTAATCACCGGTATAAACAGGATAGAAAGCAGAAACAACAATCCTGTAACGATGCTCGTAAGGCCAGTTCTTCCTCCGGCTGTAATTCCTGCAGCTGCTTCCACGGATGCTACACTGGGACTCGTCCCAAAAATTCCTGATGATAGAACTGAAACAGAAGTAGCCTGGAGAGATTTCTTGCTGCTTTCAGGGCGGTTCAGCAAATTGCTTTGCCCATGGATCAATCCGATATTTTCAAATACTATCACCATGGCAAAAGAAAGGGATGTTAGCCAGAAAATAATATTACCGGCTTGTCCCCAAGATAATTGACCAAACACCTCAAGGTATTCATGAAAAGCGGGCATTGAAAAGGCCCCGGCCTCAAAAGTAGCCCCTCCTATCCAAATGGATAGAAAAGACGTAATGATGATGCTTAATAATAGGTTACCTGGTACATTTTTTATGAATAATAGAATTGTTATAATTAACCCAATGAAAGTTACGATGACTGTCGGACTACTTAAATCCCCAATCGCCAGTAGCGTGTGATCAGAACTTGTAATAATGCCGGCATTTTCAAAACCAATTAGGATCAACAAAATCCCGATTCCAATGGTAATGGCTTCTTTCAAGGAATTTGGAATTGCGGAAGTAATCACTCTTGCCAATGGTGTAAAGGCAATAACAACAAAAATCAGACCAGAAACGAAAACCATTGCCAACGCTTCCTGCCATGTAAAGCCCCCGGATTGAACAATGGTATAGGTAAACATCGCATTAAGACCCATTCCAGGAATAATGATGAGCGGGGTATTGCCCCAGATCCCCATGACAAGACAGCCAAAAAAACTGGTTAAGATCGTTGCAAGGATCCCTGCTTCCATCGGGATTCCTGTCACAGATAAAATCGTCGCATTAACTATAATGATATAGGCCACTGTAATGTATGAAATAAAACCTGCAGAAATTTCTTTTCCAATCGTTGTCTCATACTGATTAAATTTAAAAAACCGCTCCATAGTAATCACCCTTCTGAATATCAATAAACATGCAAGTTATCATAACATGGACTGTATCATACGAAAAATATATAATTTATATAGAAACTATATATTTTTTAAATAGAAGGAGTAATCAATGGACATTAAACAGTTGCGTTATTTTATAGCCATAGCTGAGGAGAAGAATATAACGGCTGCGGCTAATCGACTACATATGTCCCAGCCCCCTCTTAGCATTCAGTTGAAACAATTGGAAGACGAGCTGGGAGTGAAATTAGTTGAACGAAGTGGTAAGCGAATTGAATTAACCGATAAGGGTAATGTCCTCTATCATCGAGCGCTTAATCTCGTGGGCAGTATCGAAGAAATCAAAAATGAAATACAGGAAACAGAAGAGGGCAACAAAGGGGTACTTTCTGTCGGAATTAATACATTACCGGTGTCAGGGTTTGCGGAAATGCTCAAATCCTTTCATAGAAGCTATCCACTTGTGACTTTAAAAGTTGTTCAAAATGACTCCGTTTATTTAGCGGAATTGGTTAAATCCAGGACAATTGAAATGGCATTTATTCGTCTTCCACTAGAACATCGTGGATTAACCTATCATCATCTCGTTCAAGAACCCCTGGTGTTTTTGAGCAATAAGGAATCACCCAATATTTCGTTAAAAGACATTTCCCATATGCCGTTTATTATTCCAAGTTTTGAGGGATTAGGACTCTATAATACGATTCTCAATGCATTTTCAAGCCAACAGGTTCAACTAAATAGCGTGATGGAGTGTTCGGATATGAATGTCATATTGGAGATGGTGAAAGCCGGAATAGGGGCAACCATCGTGCCAAAGTCGATCGTGAATGTCTATGGAGCGAAGAATCTTTATTCCACACCAATCATCAACGCCGACTTGACCTCATCTTTAGGCGTCATCTGGCTTGAAGACCATTTTGTCTCTAGACCTGCGAAAAATTTTATGGAGCTGGTGAAGGAATACTATAGAAGTCTCTCCCTTTAGCAGGGACCGGTTTTTCTATAACCTCTGATTTAGTAACACCCTATACCAGTTTAAAAGTTGAAATAGAGGGTAATCTATAACCATGAAAGAGGTGATCGAGATGTCTGATATTATAAAACAAGAAGACATTGAAACATTACGTGAGCTGATCAAAGATATAGACATGGCTATGTTGACTACGGCTACTGAGGAAGGGCTAGTTTCTCGTCCCATGAAAACACAAGAAGTCGAATTTGATGGCGACTTATGGTTTTTCACTAAAAAAGATACGAATAAATATCATGAAATATTACAAAATCAAGATGTGAATGTAGCATATGTAGGTAAATCCTATGTTTCCGTACGTGGAAGAGCAGAAATCGTTGAAGGTTTGGACAAGAAAAAGGAATTGTGGAGCACTGTATATGAGAAAATCATGCAAACCTCTTATGACGATCCGAATTTAATCTTGTTAAAGGTAAACGTGGAAGCAGCCGAATATTGGGAGTCCGGAAATTTTATAAAAAAAATAGCCTTTTACTATAAACGCATGACAGGGCAAAGCTCTAAATCGACAGACATTAATGAAACACTTGAACTGAATAATTAACAACAAAAATGGATTGTCTGGGTAGAGGACAATCCATTTTGCAATGCTGAGTTATGTGAATGCATTTGTTGCTTTGCTAACTGGAATTACAGTTATTAATAGTCATGCCGACAGGGTTTTAGAACATTATTCATTGGGATAAAGATTCTGATATGTTTCGACTGTATGCTTAATTAATTCCTTTAAAACATTGGTATCGATATCAGCTAATTTATTAATATAAATACAAGCCTTGCTCTTCGTGTATTTACCAAAACCTTCTAATAATTTATCCCTTTCCTCACTTTCATAGACCAAGTATAGACTGATTTTAGCTTTTCTCGGTGAAAACCCCACTAAAGGCGCATCGCCTTCACGTCCTGAGGCATACTTATAATGATAGCTACCAAAACCTATAATACTCGGGCCCCACATTTTTGCGTCGTACCCCGTTACCTCTTCAAAAATTTCTAATAACTGATAGGCATCTGCCTTTTTCTTGTCATTTTCCACACTTTCAATAAATTCCACTACACTATTGCCGGTTTCTTTCATCTTCGGTTCAGACATACCTACGCACTCCAATCTCTGAATACTTGTTTACAATATTGTCATTATTATACCATTTTAGAATACAAATCCAATTTTCTAGACAAATGAATAATCTTTACTTCAACCCTTGATAAGATATTTACTTGTCAAGGACTTTATAGACGTGGTTATAAGCAAGAAAAAGGTTATTGATATGAATAGAATGACCGTCAAACTATAAGTAGTCATAGAACTCAGCATAAACATGATCTCTATAGCAAAAGGGAAAAAATAGAGGAGGTAAAGTGATTGAATAACACAGAGATCGAAGCAGTTCATAATCTTTCTGCATCAAAAAGGTATGAATACTTTATAAAGAAAGTAGCTGACTTCGGGGAAGTGTGGAGATTGTACGATGATGGGTGGGCAATCTCAGAAGAGGTTAATGGAAATCCTCTAATGCCTTTTTGGCCAAAAAAAGAATTTGCCAATTTATGTGCAGTTGATGAATGGAAGAATTATAAGGCCGAACAGATAGAACTTGAGGATTTTATGCAGAAATGGTTACCTGGTCTGAAGTCAGAGGGTATCCAACCTTCAATATTCTGGAATAATGTGGACTCTGCAGTGTTAGATATTGATACATTGATCTTAGATTTAGAAGATGAGATAAAAAAATATTAATTTATTAAAACATGATTAGCTAAACGCCTATCGAGATTTCTTTTTGTCGATGGGCTACCCAGTGACGAATAATTCATAATTTATGCAAAAGGATTCTAATTACTTAAAAGTATAGGATATAAATAAGGAGTTGTTGAAATAGGCGAAAATGTTTCTGGCATTTAATTTATGTCTGTTTCACCAGTAGGTTAATAAAGAATTATGTATTAAAAATCGAGAAGGACCATTTTGTGGAGTAACACTCAATTTAATAGTTAGATATTGGTGTTACATTATAGGAATTATGGATGGTGGAAGTTATGGTATTCAGCATTTTGTTATCCGATTTTATTAATAATAGTTTTGAATTATTATAAGTGGATAAGTAAAATAAAAAAATAACAATAATATTGATAATGAATCTGTCTTATGCAATACAAAAACATTACACAGTAGTTTAATATACAATCATGCGCTTTTCTTTTATAGGAAGAGTGCTTTTTATTTATGTAGAAAACAGATTGATTAAGACGATACAATGGTTGGGATTTTAGTAATAGAAAATTTGTTGGAGAAGTAGTAAAAATGGTTTAACATCCCTGAAAGGGGGAAAAGAAAATTAGAGTCATGGAGGCATGATAAATTAGGCTAATTATAGAATGCCTTTATATCGCTATTCATATTGTGCCTTTAAAAAGTTGAAATAAGATAGTATTATGTTTTTTATGTATTACAATCAACTCTTGTAGGATATTACTCCTATAAATTGACGGTGTGTAATGCCTAATACAAAAAAATTAGTTGTTAACTAATCTAACCAATGGTTTCCTATTTCAGATTGGTTAAAATTATATAAAGATTTAAGTTAGATATAGATTTATTAAAATTAGGGGCAATTAATTATGAAATACACTTGGAGAATAATACTAACTACAATTCTTATCACATCAAATTCTTTTATATTTTCAAATTTAAAGCTAGATCAACATTTTACCCTCGCTATTATTATTTTTATAGCAAATGCTGGGATTGGATGGATTATTGGTTACCAGCTTGATAAATATATTTTTTCAAAAAAAGAGCTTGGGACTACTATGGTAACCTTAAATGATTATACGTTTGCATTAGAGTCTGTTTCGCTTGGGATAGGTATAACAAATGAAAATGGGCAATTTGAATATGTAAACCAAGCGCATCAGAACCTTTATGGGTATACCTTAAAAGAATTTTTAACCAAAAATTGGACAGATTGCTATTCTTCAGAAGCAATTGAAGAATTAAACATTAAAGCGATTCCTCAATTGTTAAAGTATGGAGAGTGGCAAGGTGAAACTATAGGAATAAGGAAGGATGGATCTAGTTTTCCACAAGAGATACTCATTTCTAACATTGAGAATACACAAAAAATGATCTGTATAGTTCGGGATATAACAGAACAAAAGCAATATCTCAATTATATAGAGCATATAGCGGAGCATAATGATTTAACAAAGTTACCTAATCGTCGGAAGTTACAATCCGATATAAATATAATTAAAAGAGATACAAATGATACATCATTATTATTTATTGACTTAGATCGTTTCAAAATGGTGAACGATACACTTGGTCATAACTTTGGTGATGAATTATTAATTAAGATCGCTGAGAGACTAGTTGCTATTCAAAATGAATCTATTCGAATTTATCACCTCGGAGGAGATGAATTTATTGTTCTTATAAAGAATGGTAATCATGAGTACATTGAAAACATTGCGGTTGAGGTTATCGATCATTTAAAAACACCCTATCATATCTTTGGAAAAGAGATTATTATCACATGTAGTATAGGAATTTCTCGTTTTCCAGAACATACAAATAACTATGATGAACTAATTGATTTGGCAGATACAGCGATGTATCATGCAAAAATGGATGGTAAAAGCACGTATAAGTTTTTCAATGAGGACCTTAGTAAAAGGCTCGAAAGAAACTCAACAATTGAGAGTGAATTAAGAAAAGCAATCTCTAAAGAAGAATTATATATAAATTATCAACCTAAATGTAATTTAGTTAATTCTAAGTTAGTTGGTTTTGAAGCCCTAATAAGATGGAATAATCCACGATTAGGTATCGTCTCTCCTGCCGAGTTTATCCCAATTGCTGAGGATACAGGCTTAATAATCGACATAGGAAAGTGGATTATTAATGAAGTTCTTAGTCAAATGAATCTATGGCAATCAAAAGGATATCCAATGGTTAAAATATCTGTAAATGTTTCGCAAAGACAATTTAAAGAAAATGACCTTGTAAATTATATTCAAACTTGCCTAGCTTCTCATAACATTGATGCTAATTTTTTTGAAATTGAAATTACAGAAAGTTTAATTGCAGACTTTAATCTTATTATTCCACAATTAACAGCTCTTAAGGATTTGGGAATAGGTATCTCTATTGATGATTTTGGAACTGGCTATTCATCACTTAATTTTATAAATATATTACCTATCGATACATTGAAAATCGATCAATCATTTGTCAAAGCACTTTTATCAAATAAAAAAAATAGTATATTGGCAAAAACTATTATCGATATTGGTGTGAACTTGGATCTTGTTATTATTGCTGAGGGAATTGAAACAAAAGAACAACTAAACAAACTCGTAGAATTAAACTGTTTTTTTGGACAAGGTTATTTCTTTAGTAAACCATTAGATGCTCTTGAAATAGAATCAACTTATCTTAGAAAGAACGAAACTTGATGCTGTTGAAAAATAAAGACCTCTTTCTCTTAAATCAGTTGGAAATATATTATGTGATTCTGCAAAGGATGATACCTAAAATGTATCATCTTATAATTTTAGGATGAAATTCTACAATTAGTTAGTTCTAATTGCAGAGTTACATCCAACTAAACATTCATTTAACAACTTATCAAGTGTTTGACTTATTTTTATAGTAGTAGGATGGTCTAAACCATAATCCATGCCACTCTTTATTAGTTCTGTTCTAAGTATTTGGATTTTATCTATGTTATGACAACACTTTAAAGTAGACGCCATATTGCATTCTCCTTTTAGTTTATAGATTTAAATATACAGAAAAGGGAAAAATATGAAAACACAGTATTTATGAACAATATGAACAAATTTCCTCGTTTTAAAATGAGTATGTCATGATTAATAATATCATCGAGTGCTGTTACAATATGAGTGAAAAGGGTGTCGTAGTATAATTTCCATAGTTTGCTAACCATATACTTTTAATTGAACACAAGAAAAATATATTAGTTAATGAATGTTAGTGGGGATATATGGTAGGATTATTGATTTGGGGAAGAGGTATCTGATAAACAAAGGGCATATATTATCACTTTTCTTTTTTTATCTTAGGATGTTGCTCTATTATAAATAGTATCACATTGGTAGAGAACATTTTTAGGTTTCTTATAATTAACCGCAAAGTAATCTTAAATACAATTTTGAGATCTATTTAGGGCAAAAATCCCTTTATTCTATTTTCTATTCTTTACTTTTTGTTATGTAAAAAACAGGAAATACTCTATCACCTATGATTGGTGGTAGAGTATTTAAATATGACTTAGTTTTGTACTATGTGTGGTAATGCTTATGCGATCCCTTACTGAAACACATAAATAATGTAATTTTGAAGTGGGATGCAGATTATCAACTAAGAAATAATGATTCCAATGCAGAACTATTTGACAGCTTGTTTAAACACTTAAAGGAACATAGCGATTTTTACCTTTTGCTAAAAAACGAAAGTTGTTTTATCTGTTTTTAAACGTGTTTATCGAGCTTTATGGAGCCAAAACCGAACATGACAATATGGCTGCCTATGTTACATCTTTTATAACTTACGGAATTTATGGCTGGATTGAAGAATGGATTGTTCGTGGCATGCAAGAATCAGGAGTGCATGTCGGAACTCCTCTCAAAATACGGAATGAACTAATCAAAAAAGTTCTTCCAGCTATCATTAACTTTGTACACAAGTAACTGTTTAATAATTATTAAATACTGTTATTCATCGATCGGGCGCAATTCTTGAGTAGAATTGTGCCTTTATCAGCAATCAGGCCAGATTAAGGAGTACCACCTTAAAAAATCTGGATATTTATGTTAAAATTTAGGTAAAATTGTGAAGAAATATACTTAAACTAACGAGGCAGTTTAGTTTATAAGAGATTTTTTAATTGGGGGGTTATTCTTTGAACAATATTGAACTTATAAATTTAATTCCGAAATTCTTGGATTTTTACGAGAGAGCAAACCTTGAATGGTTGGACGATGAAGAACGATGGAAGTTATGGAAAGAGCATTACAATTTTGCGGCTGTACCTCCAGGTGAAGAAGGACAAAAGATTGCTAAATCCTTATTCTACGGGGCTTGGGAAAAATATAAAAAGAACATAAATTACATTGAAAATTGGAAAGAAAACCTAACAATTGTTGAAAATTGTTTAGAAAAAGTAAAGTCTTTATTAGGTTACGATAAGCCAATTAACTTAGTTTTAATTTATTTTGTAGGTGGATTTGAAAATAACGCCTTTGTAGCTCCATATGACCAAGAACGATTAGCTCTGTGTATCCCAATTGAATGTGGAGACTCCGATATAACACTTTCTCACGAACTTACTCACGTTGTTCATTCTAAGACTGCTAACTTAACAACAAACTGGGAGAGAACGATTGCTTCAACAATTTTGCAAGAAGGATTGGCAACACAAGTAAGTAAGTTTATTGTCCCTGGTAAACCAGATGAAAAGTACATCGAACATAAGCATGGATGGTTCAATTCTTGTAAATTGGTGAGGGAAGAGATTATAAAAGGAATTGTCCCATATTTAGAAGATTCTTCTTCTGAAGTTATTACAAAATTTACATTTGGCACTGGAACTACTAATCACGACAGGGAAGTATACTTTGTTGGCTGGGAGATAGTAACAGCTTTATTAGAACAAGGAGTCACATTTAAGGAGATTGCAAGTGTCCAAGAAGAAGAAATCCCAAATTATTTACGTGAGCGTTATTCTCTACTGAACTAACGAGGGCTTTAATTTAATAACGATCTTCAATAATCAGGCGCAATTCTAGGCAGAAGTATTGAATGATCGTGCACGAACTAATGGTTCAGATAAATAAAGAAACTGCTTAATCCGCCTATAGATTAAACAGTTTCCACTAAACAAATACAATTTAGTGTGTCTGAAACATTATAGCATAAAATCATTATCTTGTTTGAGAGAATATTCACGAAAATAGTTGAACCAAAGTGTACAGCAAAAAAACCTCTTTTCAGGAGACTCATTTAAATTAACTTTTTGGATTTCCGGGAGGGAAATAATACGGAGGTACCTTAAGCCAACCCCGTTTTTTCATAATTGATTTTAAAATAGCACCATATCTCATTAATTCAGTTTGAAATTCGAAGAACATTAAACCAACATCGTTTCTCACGGATTGTGCTGCACCTGAAGCGCATAATGAAACTCCTGCAGCTAACTTTACTCCTACTAAATTGGAGATTTCTGTGTCAGTCATTTTTGCTCCCAAAGGAATAGCTCTTGGGTCAGAAAAAGGCTTGGGTTCAGAGGCGGGAGGTAAGGGGATACCTTCTTGTTGAAGAAAAACCTTAAGTCTAGCAGCTTGCGAACTACAAACATCTAATGTTTTATGAAGTAAATCATTTAGCTCTTTATCTTCTGTTGTGTTTATAGCAAGTTGTTCAAGAGCAACTGATTCTTCTAAGACGGTTAAATAAGTCCAACAGGACATTACTTCGCCAACATGTAATAAATGTTTATTTTCTTCATCAAACAGACTGTGAAAAACATTGATTAATGCTTCGAATACATGTTTGGGCATAGTGATCACCTCCACTTATATTGTTAACTTTGAGCAAAGTTTTTATAACTGAAATTTGCTTAGAAAAAGGAGAATGAACTATGAAAACAGAGGTATTTTGGGTTACTATGACGCACACTACGCTTCAACATTTTTTAGAAGGTGTTACAGATAGTACAGTTGGGGTTACATTTTTCTTTAGAAGAACCAAATTAATAAAGGGTGTAGCTGTAAAAAACTAATGTAGTTAAAAATTTCTTAATGCGCAAATAATTTCACAACTAGTTGTGTTTAGTTGCAGAATGCCTAATAATAAAACATTCATTTAATACCTTATCAAGCGCTTGACTTAGTTTAACAGTAGAGGGATGATTTAATCCATTCTCCATACCAGTCTTTATTAACTCACATCTAAGTTTTTGTATTTTAATTGAATGTACAAAAAGGAAAAAAAAGGAAATTCCTTTTTGTATGTACAATATAAACAATATTCTACAATAACAAAATAAATGTTTTTTAATCTTAAATGATTTTGATATTGGTTTCAACTGAGTAACTGTTCGGGTTGAAGGGTGGATGCAATAATATGAGAATGCCTGCCCAGGATAGACTCTTTTGGACACAATAATATTTTAGAAGTGGTCACCATGAAAACCACCAAAATATATGTATTGAAAGAAAATGAAAGTTGGAATGAGGAAATCTCCCGTAAACTTTTATCTTTGGTTATTCAAACACTTTTTACTGGTCTGAGCATATTTCCTACTGTACAATTCGAAGATATTTTGCAGTAGTTTATTTAACGACGGACAATATTGTTGAATAACCCCTTTATAAGAATCTAGATAGTTTATGTTAAAATTAGGTAAGATGATGAAGAAATGTACTTAAACTAACGGAACATGATAGTTCAACAAGAATTGAGTTGAAAGGTTGAAAGTATGAGGTGGTAAAATGAAGTTTCATCTGTTAGGAGAGAAAACTAAAGTAGAAATAGATGTCTTAGCTCGTGAATATCCGAATAGTTCTGATTATTGGGATGGAAACTGGGTTATTTCAAATGTGAAAGTCGAAATTCCAGGGTATTATGTTGATTTTAATGCAAGTTTAAGAACAGATGACATTAGGGATTTTGTTAATGACTTGAAGTCAATGAATAGGTATTTAACGGGAAAAGCAATATTAAAAAATTTAGAAAGCTTTATACATTTTGAAGGTGAAATGGATAAGTTGGGTCATATTGATTGGTCTGGAGAGACTTGTTATCCAGCAGGAAGTGGTGCTGTACTAACCTTCGAATTTGTATCAAATCAATCATATTTAGAAGATTTAATTAAAGAATTAGAGGATATAACCTATGTATATCCAGTAATAGGTGAATCATAGTTACTCCATAATCGGCCGCTTTCCTTGAATAAGGAGAGGGTCTTTCTTCATGAATAGGGCCAGAATGTTGAAGATCCCCTTAAGGAAACGAGATGATCCTATAGTCAAAATCAAGTTTTTTCGGAGGATAATATGGAAGGATATTCGGCAAATAAATAATCTGTTTGGGATAATATAATAAGAAGCCTTTGTTTTAGGAGGATCATATGAGCTTGATAGCGCAACATCCTTATATAAAAATAGAAAGAAAAATGACAAGTATTGAAAAGTTTGAAATTGAGCATGACCGAATCATTTACTTATACAATGATAAGGTGGTTACACAGAATAGAGAGTTTCCGATTAAGGATGTAATGGATTTTTCTTATCGAGAAATTGCAAATCAAGGTGGTATTCTCTATTTACATGCGCTTCAAGGTGTATATACGTATATTGTGAAATCTTCACCAGAAGCTTTTATCACAGCATATAGAGCATATTTCAAGTAAAGGTTGCATTAAGAATAGAGCAGAGCGCACTGCTTGGATATGGCGCAAAGAATTTACTGTTTGAATGCCTTGCGTGAGTCACCACTCTATTCTGAGCCGGAAAGGTCAGCGCTTGAATTAACAGATGTGGTTACAAGATCGATTGGATTATTACAGGCAAGAAATCCGCACATGGGATTTTACGATTTAGGCGGTTTTTCGTTAAAGGGCGCAATTCTTGAAAAGGAATTGTGCCTTCTTCAACTAAAGGGCCAATATATGTAGTATGATTCCGTTTTCAATGTTAACAGGCAGAGGACTTTACTTGGAGTGGTGGGTATGAGCCAACCAACATAATTGAATAAGTGTGCGTCCTTCTAGAAGTAGTTTTACGTTATCCTTTTTAATTCCGTAATAATGGGGTATGTATTTATGGTAATTAGAAAAAATAGAAAAAACGCCGAATGAGATAGGGAGAATAAACTAATGGCTTATATTTTATTAATTGTAGGCTTTGTATTGTTGGTAAAAGGAGCTGACCTCTTTGTTGACGGATCTTCCAATATTGCTAAACTGCTCCGGGTTCCGACTATTTTAATTGGGTTAACCATTGTGGCTTTTGGAACAAGTTCACCGGAAGCGACTGTCAGTATTATTGCAGCACTGGAAGGAAGTGCAGATGTTTCACTGGGTAACGTAGTTGGAAGCAATATTTTTAACATTACCCTTGTTGTAGGTGTGGCAGCATTTATATATCCTTTGAGAGTTGAAAGGGAGACCATTAGAAAAGAAATGCCATTTACATTACTCGCATGTGTGGCATTGCTAATTCTTATGAGTGATATTGCATTGCAAGGATCAAATAGCAACCTGCTTACACGCAGTGATGGATTAATCTTTATATTGTTCTTATCCATCTTTATGTACTATGTAATTGAGATTGGACTAAAAAGCCGAAAAGATACAGCAGACGAACCAGTTCCTGAGGACCTCAGATGGGGGAAAAATATATTGATTACAATATTAGGATTGGCTGCAATTATATTTGGAGGGAATCTGGTAGTAGATAACGGTACAGAAATTGCTTACTCTCTTGGTATGAGTGAAACATTGGTGGGGTTAACGATTATTGCAATTGGAACATCCCTTCCTGAACTTGTCACTTCCATCTCTGCTGCACTGAAAAAAGAAAGTGAAATCGCGCTTGGAAATATTGTCGGGAGTAATATTTTTAACATCTTATTTGTACTTGGTGCCTCGGCTTCTATTTCCCCATTAGCAGCAAATGATAAAATATTTATTGATGTCATTCTTATGATTGTACTGACCATTGTGTTATTGGTTTTCTCAAGAACCAGCTTCATGGTCGGAAAGTGGGAAGGATTCGTGCTTATCGCCACCTACATTATTTACTTAGCGTATATTATATTACGGAATTAATGGAATTTCCGTTCTATCTTTATAGTCAAAGACCTGGAATGTGCAAGATTTGTTGGCTTACTAGGAAAATATGGTCTTATTAAAAACTACGTATAAGGGCTGAGATAGGAAAAACAGTTGGAAAGGCATTAAATAGATCGTTGGAAGAAAATATTATACTAAACAAACAGGCACGTTGTCTTAAGAGCCTTGATTTGATTATTAATACAATCCGGCGCTTTTCTGTTATAACAACTATCTTTTAAAGGTTGCTTCATTCTTCAACAAACTGGCAAATTTCACTAAGCCTTGTTATCGAAACACTGTGTATTACTTTCGAATATCCGAATCTCTTTTTCTCACTATAAATAGGTTTTTATAATTAAAAACTAATTTAGATAATGCTTCCATATTTACTTGTGCGATTACGATGCCCAGAATAACGATACTACAACTAATAATATCTTTTAACATAAAAACTTCCTTTAAAAATATGACCGCAAACATGGCTGCGAAAATGGGTTCAAGTGCAAAAATTAAACCGGTATGTGTAGAGGATGTATATTTTTGGGCGATTGTTTGACCTATAAATCCAACGGCGCTGCAAAGTATCCCTAGTCCCAAAATAGCTATCCAAGATTTTGATGTAGATGGTAAAGATGGATTCTCAAATAGGACACTACAAATCATCGCTAATACTCCAGCTACACCTAACTGTAATATACCAAGAGTCAGTGGATCATCTTCTTTAGTCAATTTTCCTGTTAAAATGATGAATATTGCATATAACAGTGCACCCACAATACATAAAAGATCTCCAAGGTTTATTGTTAATGATTGTTTTAATGTCAATAACCCTATGCCTGTTAAAATAAATATTAAACCAATGAAAATCTGCCAAGTAGGTAAACGTCTAACTAATAAACAATTGATTAGGGGTACGAATATAACTGTAAGACTTACAAGGAATCCGGCATTAGAGGCTGATGTCATACTGACACCAAATGTCACAAAGGTGAAAACACCAAACAATACGGTTCCTAACATCAGAGAAGAAATCATTACTTTTCTAGTAACTAACATTAAACATTTGTAAAATAGTATTCCGGCTATTAAAAAAGCCAGTAAAAATCTAAGCCCAACAATATTGAAGGCTTGGAGTGAACCAAGCCCTAACTTCATAAATACATATGATAGCCCCCAAAAAGCATTGATAACTATCAATAGCATATTTGCCAATGTCTGTTGGCTCATAAACTCCAATCCTCCTTGTATCTCTTGCGAATTGGAACATTATTGTAATTTCTTTTTTAGCTGTTCCGCTGCAGACAGTGCTTTCAAGTCCTGTGAAATATCACCTGGTCTGTTTCCTTCTCCAATAATATACCCTTCAAAAGTTGTACCTACGAAGTCAAAGATATGTTGAAACTGCTGAATCATTGGTAAACCTTTAATGTATGGCTCATCTCCACCCACTGCAATGACATATGCTTTTTTGGAAGCCATTATAGACTTAAAATCAGGATATTTTGGGTCCTTTAAAGTTTGTGACCATCGATCAACAAAGTTCTTCATTGTCCCTGTCATGCTATACCAATAAATTGGAGTAGAAAAAATAATAATATCATGCGGAAGAATACGATCGATGATGGAGTTATAATCATCATTCACTTCGGGAAAACCTTCTTCAGCGTGACGCTTATCTACTATAGGTTCAATTGAATAATCCTTTAGATATATTTCTTCTACAACTATGCCTTCAGTTACTAACTTTGTTAACGATTCTGTGTTTCCGTTTGGACGGCTACCACCGTAAATAACTGCTATTGTCATTTTGATTAACTCCTTTTCCTTGAGATCTTATACTATTGTTCTTCGAATATTAATATCTTATAATAAGTTAATAAATCAATAAAGACGATTATTTCGATTAATTCAATCGAAATATCCGATTTAAAAGAGGCTGATAAAATGGAAATTAAACAATTGATTACTTTTAAACATGCCGCAGAAAATCTGAACTTTACTCAAACAGCGAAATTATTGAATTTTGCACAATCTAGTGTTACGGCGCAAATTAAGGCTCTGGAAGAGGAGATTGGCAGACCTTTATTTGAGCGTTTGGGAAAACGGCTAATATTGACAGAAGCTGGACATCAATTTAAAAGATATGCTGAAAAGATGATTAATCTAAGCGAAGAAGCAATTACGGCTGCAAACGGAGAAGAGGAATTAACTGGAACGTTAATAATAGGGGCTCAGGAGAGTCAATGTACCTATCGATTACCGCTAATTCTTAAAGAGTTCAAGACTGCATTTCCAAAAGTAAAGCTAGTTTTTAAACCTGCACATTCTGACGAAATGGCGAGAAAACAACTTATGGAGGGAGAATTAGATATTGCTTTTATTATGGATAAAAAGAAGCCAGAAGGGTCCTTAATAGTAGAGCAACTAATTAAGGAAGAATTGAAACTGGTTGTCACATCCAACCACCCTATATCTGCCAACGCTATAGATGACCTGAAGCACGAAACTCTTTTACTTACAGAAACTGGCTGTTCTTATCGAAATATGTTCGAGGAGTCCCTAAATTCTCTAGGAATATACCCATTAGATAAAATAGAATTTACGAGTATAGAGGCCATCAAACAATGTGTCATTGCAGGATTAGGAGTGGCACTACTGCCTGAGATGGTGGTGAAAAAAGATATTGAAGAAGGGCGAATGAAGGAATTGCCGTGGAATTCTTTCTCATCTCCGCTTTATACTCAAATTGCTTGGCATAAGGATAAAATAGTAACACAACCATTAGATGAATTTATTAGCTTGACTCGTAAGATATTTTTATCAGTATAAATTAAGTTATTCAACAAAAGGGCGCAATTCTTCAATAAGAAGATCGCGTTTTTCTGTTATAGGGCCAATTTGTCGAATAACATACTTTAAAAACATTACCAAGCATTGCTTTGGGAGAAATGTATTTCAGGAAGGTTTATATTAAGAAGGTGAAGTAATATTGATTGGAAAAATATTTAGAAGGTGAAAAAATGTCAATTGGTAGAGATAATATGATTTCTATTATAAAAAAGACTGTTGTACCTGAACTTAGACAAAGAGGATTTAAAGGTTCGTTTCCTCATTTTAGAAGGATAAATGAAAATAAGATAGATTTAATGACTTTCCAATTTGACAGGTATGGTGGAGGTTTTGTAATTGAAGTTGGGTTATGCTCTTCGAAAGGTGTTCCTCATAATTGGGGAGAAAAAGTTCCACCAAATAAAGTAACAGCACACGATTTACCTCACAATAATAGGTTAAGATTGAAAAATAGTGAAGGTGAATGGTTTAGGTACGACGTTGAAACTGAATCTGGAGAAATTTATGAAATAGTTGCAAAAGAATTGTTGCAGCATCTATGCGAAGAAGAAAACTATTGGAAAGATAACGAATAAAATGTATCCTTAATCAGCTTTAAGGAAAAATAAAATCTTCCACAATCGTGCGCAATTCTTGAGAGATTGTGAAACAATGTACTTAAGCTAACGACACAGTTTAGTGAAGTAAGATAGAAAATTATTTTGGAGGGTTATATGGATATACATAAAAAAATGGATAAGCATTTTAATATTAAGGTTAATAACAAATCAGTAATAATCCTTAAATATAAGAGAGAGAGTTATTATGACGATAATACAGGTGAAGAGGTAAACACAATTGAGTTAATTACTAAAATACCAAATGATGTATTTGACCATAGAGTTGTTGCAATTGATATTGAAGGTGAAGCCAACATTAAAGCTACTTGGATAATGCACTTCTCTCAACCAGGGCTACATAGATATAAGTACAGAATATCTAAATAACATAAATTTCTTCTTGAAGTAACGAAGGGCGAGTGTTCAATTTGAGCGGTCGCTTTTAACTGTTCGTTAGTTGAACAAGATAGTGTGTAAACCTTAGGGGGAATTGTATGAAGAAAAAGGTTTGGATTATTTTAATAATTGTTGTAATAATTGCGGTTGCAAGTGCTGTAATTGTTGCCAGTCAAAAACCGAATGACAAAGATTTTGTAAGATGGATGGAAGATACTTATGGAGTGCAGTGTCTTAATTATAATTGTGATATTTTCGAAGTTGAACTAACGGAAAAAGGTAAAAAAACTATTTTAATGCAAAATGTACACGGAAGTTATTCACCAGGTATCTTTGTAATGGAAGTAGATCGAACATATAGGAAACTTGAAGACTCTTCGTATAAATTAGATATTGAAATAAAAGGTTTCTTAGGAGAGTTTACAATTGAAGATGAAATTATTAAGAAAATATCTAAAAAATAAATTTGAAATAAAATTATAGATTTCCTTTTTGCACTAACTGGGGCTTTAGTTCAATAACGATCTTCAACAATCGTGCGCGTTTCTTTAACAAGGAATGTGTCTTTTTCCGTTTAAGGGTCAGATTGTTGAACAGAGTAAACATATTTTTATATACAATGCGATTGAGATTAAGAAGGATTAGATTTAGACTAACGTCACATTATAGTCCTTACAAGAAATAATGTTGTTTATGAATATAGAAAAGACTATCGAGAGGTGTTTAATGAACAAAACTACATGCCCTTGTTGTGGTTATAAAACAATGGATAGTGATGGCAACTTTGAAATATGTACAATTTGTTTTTGGGAGGATGACCCATATCAAAAAGAGAATGTGTATGAAACAGGTGCTAACCATATACCTCTAATTGAAGCACAGAGGAATTATATTAGTTACGGTGCTTGTGAAAAAAGATTTGTTAAGAGTGTTAGAAAACCTATTTTACACGATAAAAGAGATCCAAATTGGAAAGCTATTAATGATGCTTTGTATGAATTGAAATTAGCCTGTAGAAAGTTTAAAGATGGAATATATAATATTGCAGATTTAGAACACAACTTATCTTGGGTGAATGTCCCTATTGAAATAGCTAAAATTGTTAAAAAAGTAAAGAATGATTTAGAAATGATTAGGTTTTGCACGTCCGATTATAAGCAAAGAGAAGAAGCAATTGAGGTTGTTAATAATTTGTTAAAGCAGTTAAATATAAGGTTAGAAACTCAGGATTAGTTAAGAAACTGTGGATTTATTTGATTAACAATATTCAACAATCCGGTGCGATTATTTAGGAACGCGTCTTTTTCTTTAAAGGGCAAGATTGTGGAGCAATGCTAAATAAATTGGATATTTATGTTAAAATGGAAAGAGGAAATGAAATATATCATAGTTTAAATTAATGAATAAGAATTGATCTGTAAAATAAATGGATATCTTTAGTTTGAAAATCACATGTTGCACTGGGGGATAGTATGTGGAGTTTTAGCACTTTTAAAGACAAACGTTACTGGATTCTTTTGATTCCAGCTATAATTATCTTGTTCTTGTTCGCTGTTTTCACCCCTGATTATATTCTTGAAGAAACGTACGGTTGGTCATTTTTAATACTTATATTTCTCGTTTTGTTTTGGTCGACATACCATCTTTGGAAGTACTTTGGTGATAAAAAGAAGAGACATAGTACCGATGACGGCTGCGATTTGTAACTTGCTTGTTCAACTAACAGGGGCTTTAGTTGAACAAGCAAAAGGCAGTTATCACTATATTGATATTCCACAATCTGGCGCTTTCCTTGAGCAAGGAGAGGGTCTTTCTTCATAAATAGGGCCAGTTCATTCAAAAGAATTAGCGCTCGTTATTATGAAATGTTATCAAACAATGCTTTAGGAACCATATACTTACACTTTATGTATATATTAATAAATGGAAGTATAATGGAGGCATCATTATGTGGTTAATATTAGGTCTTATTGCAATAGTAGTAACTGTTATAAATCTTTCTTTTTATGCAGAGGAAAGGATTATAGGCTTGCTATGGCGATGGCATTATCATTTACAGCATTAACAATTTGTGCAGATTACAGTTATCTAAATCGGTGGGTAAAAGTGGAAGATTGGGCAGCTTTATCGGATGTAGTACCTGGTATGGCAAGGGCATTTTGGTTTTTGACAATTGTTTCTATCTTGCTAAATATAGCACCTATATTTTTAGAATTAAAGGGTAAGAAGGAATAACCAATTTTATGATAGAGGTCATATGGTATTCCAGAATTTGACGCTTTTCTTGAAAAAGAATTGTGCCTTTTCAGCAATAGTGCCAGATTGTTGAGTAACAATCATTTAAGGGATGTTACCAAATGATGCTCTGGAATGGTTAATAAGTAAAAAAGACCGACATAAAAGGTCAGTCTTCTTTGCTATTTGTGCCAAGACAATTCAGTTATTCATAGAATATTACTTGCTCTTCTCTTCTATACACTAAAGCAGCAAAAATAAATCCACCAGTTTCGTTGGTGGATTATTCACATGGCCATTACCTCATATTCTAAATATTCTTGCTATAACAACTTTTTGTATGAGACGAAAATTTACGTAAAAGCACTTGCATAAAAACTAAAAACCGAATATTATTAATTTCGTTGTTTTAATTGTTCGTATTTAGGAGGTTGAACTTTTTGTTTCGACTAAAAGAAAATAATACTACTGTAAAGACTGAAATTTTAGCAGGTTTAACGACTTTCTGTACAATGGTATACGTTGTAATCGTTAACCCTTCAATTCTATCTATTGCTGGTGTACCTAGTGAGCAAGTATTTACAGCGACAATTATCGCTGCTATATTTGGTACGTTATGGTTAGCACTATTTGCAAATTATCCAATCGCAATGGCTCCTGGTATGGGTCTGAACGCATTCTTTACGTTCACGGTTGTCCAAGCTTCTAAAGGTGAAATAGACTATATGACAGCATTTTCTGCTGTATTCGTAGCTGGTATTATTTTCTTCATTATTAGCTTAACGCCTTTACGACAAATGCTCGTAAAAGCAATTCCAAATAACTTAAAATTAGCCATTACGGCTGGTATCGGTTTATTCATCGCTTTCATCGGTATGCGTTCAGCAGGTTTAGTGACAGGTGACGAATCAAACTTAGTAAAATTAGGCGATTTATCAAGCCCTATGGTTTGGTTAACAATCGTAGGTGTTCTTGTTACTGCTATTTTAATGATGTACCGTGTATTTGGTGCAATTTTCTGGGGTATGATTGTCACGGCAATAATCGCTGCAATTACTGGTAACTTAACATTTGATGGTGTTGTTGCAATGCCAGCATTACCAGAAGGTATTTTAGTATGGAATCCAATTGAAGCATTTGGCGATGTAATTAAATACGGCTTATACGGGACAGTATTCTCGTTCATTTTAGTTACATTATTCGACACGACAGGTACAATGGTCGGCGTTGCCAAACAAGCTGGTATTTTAAAAGATGATAAATTACCACGAGCTCGTCAGGCATTCCTTGGTGACTCATTATCAACAACGATCGGTTCAATGTTTGGTACAAGCCCAACAACAGCTTACGTAGAATCTTCTTCTGGCGTAGCAATGGGTGGACGTACTGGTTTAACGTCGTTAACAGTTGCAGTACTATTTTTAATTACTGCATTCTTCTCACCATTAGCGGGTGCGTTAGCAAGTGTTTCTGCCATTACTTCACCTGCATTAATTATCGTAGGTAGTTTAATGATTGGTGCTGTTCGGGGTATCGAATGGGATAAAGTTGAAGAAGCAATCCCGGCATTTTTAGTTATTTTAATCATGCCATTAACATCTAGTATTTCAACTGGTATCGCATTCGGGTTTATTTCTTACCCATTATTTAAGTTATTCAAAGGTGAAGGTAAAGATGTTCACCCATTACTTTACTTCTTCGCGATTTTATTTATTATCCAGTTAGTATTTATGCCTCACTAAAAACTTCGAGCCTCTCGTATAAAGCGAGAGGCTTTTTTATGTGCCAGGCATGGCAACTATCTAGGTGGTGAAAGTCCACTGTGGGGGTACAGATCAACCAACCACTAAGGAAGCGTGGAATAAAATCTTGGCTCGACGAACAGAAACTCTAATTTTACTTATCACTGCAGTTGGGGGATCATTTGGCACAGTATTTAAGGAAACTGGTGTAGGTGACCTGCTTCAGCAAATGAATTTAGGTGCTTTAGATGGTATCTCTTTTACAACTTACGAAATCGAATTATTAACTTAAAATGATAGGAGATGCCACAATTAAATAGGAAGCATCTCCTTTTTTCTGTTAATAAGTGGTTACCTTGGCTACTTTTTGAGCCGTGTAAATCCAGCGCTGCCACCAGGAGAGGTTGTCCTGATATTCTTCCACATCAAGAGTGTAGAGGGCATCTTCATTCTTCCAAAGTCGTTCAAAATATCGTTCCATATCCAAGGCGAGCGCGCTATCATTTGGAGCGAGAATGCGTACGTTATTTTCCAGGTTGTAATTCTCCAATGTTCGTTCCGTATAGTTGGCAGAACCGCTTGATATGATTGTTTGTTCCGCTGTTTGAATCCAGATGGCTTTTGTATGGTATTGGCCGACTACGGTGTTGTACCAGCGAATGTTGATTTGTTCTTTTGTATCCTCAAGCAGTTCGTTCACAACCGGTCGATTCGGCAGACCGGACTTTTTCTGGCCGAATGAGTTTTCATTTGGGTCTAGGATCATATTCACCTGCACGTCCCGGTTTGCCGCATCTGTTAAGGCGTTGACAATGTCGCGATGAGCAATAAAGAACATGCCAATCCAAATTTTATCTCCTGCTTTTGTCGCAGTTAGATCTTCAAGCAAGGCGTCCAAAATTTTCTTCTCGGTCAAATATTGTACAGCATACTGGCCGTCACCTTGCTGGGTTATATCAGCCCTCGGCAATTTCGGACCATCCGACATGAGCGATACCGCTTCTTCTGCCTCCAGTATATCGTTTATGACGGACCCCGTTACTTTCAAACCAAGATTTCCGTGGAAGCCACTTGCATCATGTGGGTTGGATGATGTAATAATCGCTTCCTTTTCCGAAACGGCCGCTTTGCGATGGTTGGCTTTCACGTTGAGCAGTTCCAAATAGGAAGATACGGTCATTTTTGGTGCTTTGCTTGACATGGCGTTGGCAATCCATCCTTTGTCGTCGTGGTCGAACCATTGAAAAATTAATCGGTATAAGCCTGAATAAATCGGCGTGGAATCCCGCAGCTGCTCTAAATCGGTGTAAACAATTTCTACCCCGGCTTCACGCATCTTCTTGAACCACGGGGTTTCATAGGAGTCATAGCCCTTATTGAGCGGATCGGTGATGAAAACAACCGGCATATCGGGGTTGTTTTTCTTTTTTTCGGCAAGCTTGTCAGAGAGGATATTCGCGATTGGCGGGAAATCTTCTTTTTCATCGAAATACCCATCCATCAAAAAGAAATCCACCACCACAAACTGTTCGGCTTCATCAATCAATGTATAAACTTCATCAAAAATATGATTCTCATGTTTCCGATTGCTCCCTTCCTGGTCTTGCGCATAAGTTAAATCTGTTAGCATTTCAATATTGTTTGTTCTGTGCAAGTCTCCTTCATAGGAAATGTCTTCCGGCAAAGGTTTATATGTATGCCATAACATTTCTCCTATATATAGCAAAATCAAAAGAAGTATAAGAGCGCTTATAACTTTATTTCTGCGACTCCAGCTGTTCCATTTCTTCTGAACTTTTTTCATTGAAATTCCTCCAATACTCTTGTACTTTTAGTTCCCGTGAACAAGCAAAGTTAAACAGCGGTAGCTTGCATGGCGGCTGGTAATTTTTATGAAAGTACTAGTGCTCCAAAAGATGAAAGATATCAAGTTAGAGGATGTAGAAATATTAGGGGTTGTCGTTTATGGTACGAAGGATGAATTAAAAGAAATTCTTGAGAATCCTAGCATAAAAGCTTCTTCACTTGGAGGAGTCATTGAAAATTATTAGGATAAAATGAAAGTAGTAATAACCTATATAACATGAGTGAAGGTACTCTGTATCCTGCATTAAAAAGACTTGAGAAAAAAATTTACTTCAATCTTATTGGGAAAATTCTGCGAGTGGAGGAAGAAGGAAAAGATTTCTTGGAAGAGGGTTGGACTGATGAGGAATCCACTCAAAGAGCATTGAAAAGCTTCGGTGAACAAAAATCATTAATTAATGGGTATCAGGAGGCCATATTTCCTTTCTATAGATTATATAAAATAGGCTCATGGATATTATTCGGTTTATATACATTAATTGTTTTGTATCACTTGCTAATAAAGAGAATTATTGTAAGACTATATGATTACATTATATGGGGAAGTAGTGCCCGTAATAATTTTTTCTTTTATCCAGAGAATTCAAATGGTTACTTTGATATTAGGGTTTGGCAAGAAAATTCTAATCTCGTACCTTTTCAAAATATGTTTTTTTACTTAAATAATACTGAAAATTTATACTTACGCGATATATTAAATAATACACTAGGGAATATTTTAATTTTCATACCTCTCGGTTTTTTCTTACCTATAATATTTAAAAGATATAAAAGGTCTTCAAAAGTAGTTATCATTTCAATCATGATCAGTCTTTCTTAGAAATTCTCCAATTTGCTTTGCAGCTTGGCCAATTTGATATAGACGATATTATCTTAAATGTTATTGGTAGCATAGTAGGCTATACAAGCATTAAGTTATGTTGTAGAATTTTGGTTTTTAGCAAAAATTTATATGTGCAAAAAACTACGAATTAACAAATCTGATGGTGTTTTATATTCTCAAGGGAAAGAGAAAGCTTAATTAGAAATATAATGCTTGTTCTTCAATAAAAGGTCAACCAGAAAAAAATCTGGCTGACCTTATATTACAATCGGACGCTTTTCTTGAAAACAAGGAAAAGTGCTTTTTTATTAGGCTCTGTTAAAGTTTAATTTTGATATTACTTATAAAATGGATGGAAGTCACATTTTTATAATATTTTGCTTATTAAACTAACGCAACCCTATATTTTAAGTATAATTGTTCACAAACCTATTAATTAAATAGTTACATCTACTTTTTTTCAATCGCCATACGCAAGTTCGAGATAACGCCAATAAGCAATACTAACGAACAAACCATTTTTTCAAAAGGTGTTCCAAACAATTGTTGTATAAATCCAAAAGACCAAAGTACAACAAAAAACCAACATATAACGGTTATTCCTCTTTTGTATTTATATAATTTAATTCTCCCAACAATCAACGTAAAAACTACTCCAATAATAGAAATAACGATATTTATTACAGATATTGGTAGCTGTTCAGCGAATGATTCAGACCTTCCACCATTAACCCATGTGTATGGAATACTTTTGCTTATAATAAGAAAGTGGATAAAGATAGTCAAAAAGTAAAAAATAATTCCCATAAATACAGCAGTTTTCATATTAATTTTCCTGAGTTTTTCTAAAATAGAATCACCTCATTTTTCTTCCTGTTTCAATTTTATGCGTTTAGTAATTGTTATAATCCTGTTTAATTGTTACCCAATGATAATTATGGCTAAAGAAATAAAGGATAATCAATAGCAAAACTATAGCTGAAATACAGAAAGAAGTTGACTTTACCGTCTTATCTCCAACAAGAATTTCTCACGATTGGAAATTAGAAATCAAAACTTCTCCTTGGCTAATGCTGCATATATGGACTGCAAGGACACAAAATTGATGGTCTAATTGATTTGAGAAAAGGATTCGATTAATTTGTGACGGTTCACCCCATAGTAAACAAGTTGATATAAACGGAAACATTGGATATTTTTGAAAATGGGGCAATAGCGGCAAAATAGATCATAATGGAGAACTTATCACTGGAGGGTTACTTAGATGTGCCCAAGATGGTCCTTCTGTAGAAATGCTGAGTTACAGTTTATCTCAGAATCATATGTTAGAAATTGCAAGGTCAATGAAATAACACTCTTCCACAATCGGGAGCGTTTATTTATTAACACGCTTTTTACTTTAAAGCTTACTTAATTAAAGATAAAGGATCTTTTACTAAGGTTATTCCTTGTGTGTTTATAAAAAATATATTAATCCAGCAAGCCCTAAAGAACTTAGTCCTACTAATCCAGAAATCATTCCTATCTTTGTTCTAAAATTCCTATGGTCTTCTGTTTCAGTATGAAAATTTGCCCTTTGTTGTTGTCCATCAGTCCAAGCGCCAATAAAAATACCGGAAATAATAATGCTAATGACGCCAACAATAAGAAATATATTCATCATTTAGGTACCTCTTCTAAATTCATTAATTTAATTACGTTTGAGAATATAAAAATGTTTCGCAGAATTTTACAGTTTTTCTCTATTAGATATAGCGATAGAAGCAATATATTTAGTCAATTAAATAGCTAATAGAAGGGTGTTCGTTATTAAACAATCGGGCGCATTTCGATACTGCACCCCAAAAGTTAGTTTTTCACTTTAACTTTTGGGGTGGAGTTCACAATAAGAAGATCGCATTTTTCCGTTATAGGGCCATTTTATTGAATAAAATATAATAAGTGAATTGGGTCTTTATGCTGTTATAGAAATTAGTGATAATATAAAGTACTGTTCGTTATATTGTATTTTAAGAGAAAATCAAAGCATTTACTAGAAGGAGATAAAAATGGAATTACTGGATCGATTAATGAAGAACTCGAATTACTGGATACGTTTTGAATTAGGACTTATTCAATTAGAGGGTAAGGAATATTTTGCAGAAATACATCATCGAGCAACCACTATTTTCAACACTTTATTCGACAAAAATGATGAGATTTTAATGGTTAATTTCATAAGTAATCATATTGATTATAAAAAAAATAATCTGCCTAGAATAATTCGATTTATACGTAATAAAAAAATGATTTACAGCTTGAAATGTAAAACGATTCCTTATGAATATGATGAAGAAGATATAGAAATGGAAACAAAACAATACAGTTTAAACGTAAAAAAAGATGATATTCGCTTACGTTACCTTATTCAATCAATAAGCAATCAAGATTTTGCGTTGAAGCCTATGATTAACGGATCTATATATTTGTTAAATTTAACGAAAGAAACTGTATTTCATATGTATGATGATCGAGGATGTGATGTTTATAGTTTTGATGAAGAAAAGTTACTGCCTTTGTATAGTAATTTTAAAAATTGGATTCTAGACTATGACCGCATACAAATTGATCGTAAATTTGAACAAGGCTTATTCAATCTTTATGAAACATCTATAGAAATGGAAGAAAGACTGGAATTAAACGAAAATAAGGTAAAGGAAATAGGTATTAACTTATTTCAGGTTAACACGTGTTACACCACCCATAAACTTGAAATTCCGAAAAAATATGCAGAAGAATGTCTAAGTGAGATGACACAAACAGGTTTAAAATTAATTTTGAACAGAAGGATAATGACATTATAATTAGTGCAACTAAGTTGGAGGCTCTAGCCCTTATCGATTATCAAAGTGAACTTATGACACTATATTCAAAAAAATATAAAGGGAAGTATAACGGGTGGTCAGTAATTAAAGCCTTTTAAAACGAGAGTGATAAGGTTCAATAGCCAATAAATTAATGTTCAATGTTCTATTTATCGTAGTACTAACAAGGAGTTTAGTAAAAGAAGAAGTTGATTTCAATTAGAGAATCGAATTTTTTATTCTAAATTAAATAGACTATAACCACAGGTGAATTGATGAATGGAACATATTTTTGGTCAAGTAATATGGTACTTATAGATCTAGTAAGTCGAGAACGAATTGTTGAGGTTATTAACTATATTATCCAAAATAATGAACTTAATTCTGTTTTTGCTAGATGCTCCAATGTTGAAAATGAAAACGACCATTTATATCCTGAAGGATTCTTTGTTCAAAAAATTTAATAATTCGTCTCATTCTTCATTAACTAATGTGGTGCTTTAGAAAAAAAATGAAATCATTTACAGCTCTTTCGTATTTCCTACTATTCAACAAACGGTCTCAATTCATTAATAAGGATTGTTTCTTTTCCGTTATAGGGCCATATTGTTGAATGACAGTTTTAAAAGAAGGTATACACTTGAATTAATTGACAAGATTGTTGTAGAACAGAGGAATAAAAAATAAAATGAAAACGATGTGATAATAAGGAGACGGAATGAATAAAGTTGAATTTTTACAAAGTCTTGAAGAGGTTGTTGTAGCCCCTCTCTTTATAGGTAATAGTGTTGACGACCTCGACAAAGAAATTGAAAATAATACTTGGTCAATTTCTATTAGTGGCGAATTAGCAACAAAGTTAATAGTAAAAGATTTTATCAATTTTTTCGAAAAAGTAATATCCAACAGAAGTGAACAACTTAGAGATTCAAAAATTGGACACGATATGTTTTTATATGTTTGGTTTGATTGGCAATCTGCACAAATAAAGTTTAATTTAATATCAGATTATAATCATGGCCTACCATTTAGCAGTGATATTGAAATTATAGATGAACTTAAACTAATCATTGCAGAATTTCTAAGGTTTCCATATCACGATGGTATTGAAATTGAAGTGATAACAGACGTAGATGAGGAAATAGAAGAGGATATTAGAAAAGAACTTTTGAAAGTATTCCTTTATAAAATAAACGGATAATTATTCTTGAAATTAAACTAGCTAATAGAAGCTAATCGTTATTCAATTATAGGAGGCAATTCTTAGGTAGAAATTGTACTCTTTTTATGATTAGAACCATATTTTGTTGATTCAAGATCTTGATATCTTTGTTTAAGATTAGAAGTGGAAATGTACTGATATTTTACTCGAAGTAACAGGACAAGACTGCTTATCTAAACAAAATGTAGAATGAAGAGGGAGATAAATGAAGTTTTTCACAAATGATGTAAATGATATGAACGGATATTTGGACCAATTAAAGCAAATAAGGTCACGCATTCATAATGATGCATATATGTTTTTTTCTTCTGATTCCTTTCACGATGCCCACATTTTTTCACTTAAAGTTAAAAATAAATCTAATCCTGATATTTAAAAGGAAGAAAATGACCCTACCTTAATTGAAGTACATTTTTTACACTCAAGTGGTGCGGAATACTTGGTTAAATGGATAGGTGTAAATAAATTCACTATGGATTATGACATTCAAAGAAATACTTATACTAATAGTAACGAAATAGCATTTGATGGTAAAAGAGGTATAGGTGATTGGATGGTCGATGAATTAACAGCTTATGATAGTGAATACCTTTGCCACGAGATATTGCTTGCTTCTAATACAACCATAATAATTCGCTTCAGAGATATTGAAGTGTTTAAGTTATAATATCTCTTTAACTAACAAGTGCTTAGTTAATAACATTCTTCAACAATCGGGTGCGTTTCTGTAAAAAGGATCAGCGCTCGTTTTCATTTAAGGGGCAGATTGTGGAGGAACGTTTTCACGTATTAATGTGGAGTAATAATAACTAAGTAAGAAGGCTTACGGTTGAAATAAAGCGAGAGTATAAGACCTATATTAAATGATAATTAATAAAGTTAAATTGCTAAAAGTGAGGGTGTCAAACGTTGTTAAAGAAAAGGAAAGGTAAGATAAATGAAATTGTTTATAACAATACTGCTTACAATAACGGGAAGTTTAGACATTTCCCAACTATTACAGGGTTAAAGTACATATTAGAAGAAATAATTAATTCCAATTCAACAACAGCTTACATCAGAATTACTCCATTTTATATAAATGAGCGATTGAATCAACAAATTGAATTTGAAGAATATATGTTTTATCTAGAATGCAGAGACTGGATTGATAAGGAAGTTCTGAAAAAGCACATAAAAGAATGTATTAATGTTCCCGATAGACAAAGGCAACTTAATGATTTTGAACTAGGGGCAATCTTATATCCACTGTGCCAAAAAGAAGATACTACTTCATTTAAAAGTGCACTTGAGAAATACGAAGAATATTTAAATGAACTTCTCCTAAAAATGATGGAAATTGCAAAATCAGTAATGAATTTAAGTGAAGAACACTTGCCCTTTGGCTACTTCTGCTTCGAAATTCATAGTGAATAAAACCGTATGCCAATTTGTAGAGAATTTAATTGGTTATTTACTCCACTTTCAGGCGCTTGGAAGGATTGCACTTAAACTAATACGCGGAATAAGTTCAACAAAAAAATACTAATTTAAAGGAGTTGAGGTAGGATAATGAACATTGAAAAGGACATTCAAAGACAGTTTTATAATGTTTATAAAGGACTAATTGGTGTCTCAGAGTTCGAAGAATGGGTTTATAAAACACCAGAAATTGAGAATGTTTATGGTGTTGAGTTTTACTTCAACTTACTCGATTTAAATTATAAAAGTAGATTTAGAAAAAATGATTTAGAAAAAGTTATTGCAACAAAAATCCAACTTGGGGAATTTGAACAGATTCGGGTTGTTTCGCTCTTGGAAAAAATAATTTATGAAGAAGATGATTTAGTAGATGTGTTAGAGCAAATATATGATGATTATTGTAGAGGATATTCGTTCCTAAGATATTTAGGGCTTAATTATGCAGCTGGAATTGGAGAACTTGATAGCTTACGACAAAAAGGTAAGTGGGATAACAAGATATTTGATAGTAAGCGAGTAATGGTAAGTAATATAAAACCTAAAATGGTTTTAGAAGCGAGAAGATTGATATCCTTTTTTCAGATTGGACAATTAAGTATAACTGTAGAAAATAAGTATAATGATTTTCGAACGGAAGAAGATAGGATAGAACTAAATAATATTGAAGAGATGTTTAATGATTAATTGTTGTTATGCTAAAGGTAGCAATAACTGAACTAAACAATTTATTCCATAATCTGGCGCGTTCTTGAAATAAGAAATGCGTCTTTCTTCATGAAAAGGGCCAGATTGTTGAATAACAATTACTAGGCAAAGTAGATTTGTGGAGGTTTACACTTAACTATTGAGTAACGGTAAATGCAGATTTACAACAATAGGCAATTCTGATTAGAACTGTAGTAATTACAGTTCCTTCTGAGAAATAAGGGATTATTAGTCGAATAAGTAGTCTTAAGCGACCTAACCTACCTACAACATTTTGGAACAATCTGATAAGAGGTTGTTCCTTTTTCCACTTATACTCTATTATACAGACGGTCATATAAAAAATTATATTTTTTCAAACCGACTGAAAGGTAGCTTCGTCTAAGATATATGAGGGGGTGACAACTAGATGAATGAACTAAACCAATTGGCGGTGACAGATGAAATGATGCTGGATGAGCGTGAGCAGATCATTGATCAATTAATGCGTGAATACAGCGATGATATCCTGCATCTTGTATATACATATGTAAAAAACCGAACCATAGCAGAAGATTTAGCACAAGAGATATTTATAAAGTGTTATGAAAAATTAAATCAATTTAATCAGCAGTCAACAATAAAAACTTGGGCTTATCGCATTGCGAGTAATCATTGCAAGGACTATTTAAGAAGCTGGCATTATCGAAAAATAACGCTTAGCAATAAAGTATTTGACCATATCCCGTCTAAGTCAAAACAGGTGGAAGAGGAGGTTATCAAGCATAGTGAAGAAAATAGCTTAACGAATGCCGTCATGAATTTGCCTCTAAAGTACAGAGAAGTCGTATTTCTACATTATTATGAAGAACTGTCTTTAAAAGAGATAAGCAAGATTACTTCAGTAAATATAAATACATTAAAAACGAGATTAAAGCGTGCGAAGGAATTATTAAAAGACAAGATGATAGAGGAGGTTTAGGAGATGAATGATCCATTTAAGAACCTGAAGAGTTCGATGGAAAAATCAATATTCAAGGATTTTTCTTTTTCTAATGAAAGAAAAAATGCCGTGCGTGAAGCCATTCGTACGAATCAGCAATCACAATTTCATACAGAAACCATTATAGCACTATTAGAATCTGTTCAGCATGAATCAAAGGATGGCTACAATATTTCCGTCCAACTTTTTCAAAAACACGAACGTGCTTTCCAAAAAAATGAAGGGCAGCTTTATACACTGCTACATCTATTAGAAAATAAAGAAATGCTTACTTCAAATTGGATAAATGACAAGAAATATTATTCTTTAAACTCTAAAGGGAAAAAATACTTAGCTACTTATAAACAAGAAACCACTAAACAAGGATTATCCCTTAATCCCTTCATAACGGAGGCATCTTTATGAGTTCTCCCAAATTTGAAGAATTTTTAAGCAAAGTGACTTCCAAAGTCAAATCTAAAGAGGCACACAACAGGATAAAAAAAGAGCTTACTCATCACCTGCAAGAGTTAAGTCAATCTTACAAAAAAAGAGGATTTTCTGAAGAAGAGTCAGATGAAAAGGCCATTCAAGAAATGGGAAATCCATTTATTATTGGAGAGAAATTAAATCCTCTTCATAAGCCAAAAATGGATTGGATTCTAATTGCTTTATTTGTTATTTTTGCTAGTATCAGTTTTCTCCCGTTAGTTGGTGGAATTCCTGGGATTTCATCATCTATCACCCATATTATGGGGAGACAAGGTATCTGGTACTCCTTAGCCGCTCTTGTAATTATTGGGGTTCTTTCCTTTAATTATCAAAAATCAAAGAATTGGTGGATGCACTTTTATGCTATCGGCTTGTTCATTCACGTATATCTCTATTTATTTGGATATACGGTCAACGGAGCAAAAAGATGGATTTCACTTCCAGGCCTAACGGTCGATGGCACGATATTGAGTTTATTTTTCTTTTTCCTGGCTTGGGCCGGTATTTTTAACAAAATAAATGAGTTTCGCAGTTGGAAAAAACAAGGATTTCTTCTTGTATTATTTTGGATGCCCATATTGCTCTACATGATAGTGCCAAACTTTATGGTTGGGGTCATTTACTTTTTCTGTTTACTAGGAATGTTTACAGTTGCACGTGTTCATAAGAAATTAGCTATCAACCTATTTGTATCAAATCTAGTGGCTGGTATCATCTTCATCATTATGATTATTACTACGACCTCACACCAAAGTTATTTGCTTACTAGATTATCTACTTTTATAAACCCAAATGCCGATCCAAATGGAGCCGGATATATGTATATGGTCGTTAGGAATGTCCTTGCAGAAGCGGGATGGTTCGGTAACGGACTTAATAATGATTTGAAATTTCAATTGTTGCCAGAATCACATACAGATTTTGCTTTCCCCTTCCTCGTCTATTCTCTTGGTTGGACATTCGGAATCGGTCTTTGTTTGGTTCTGCTGATTTTTATTTTAAGAATCTCAAAAAATGCATTTAAAACAAAAGATCTTTATGGGAGATTAATCGTCATCGGTGGTGCTGTATTATTTGCCGTTCCTACTACTTGGAATATATTGATGGCCTTTGGTATCGTGCCCATCATGGAAGTTTCCCTGCCGTTTATTAGTTATGGAGGAAGTGCAATCCTCTTTTACGCTGCTGTTTTAGGGTTCATTTTAAATGTTTATCGAAGAAAGGATATTGTAGAACCCACGATAGCAGATGATATAAAGATTTATAGTCAAAAATCTGAATGATGATAAAAAGGGCGACAGCTAAATAATAGTTGTCGCCTTTTTCTTACTCTCGAAGTACCGGTAATTTGATGAAATAATTGGTTTTATTATTCAGAACAAATTTAGTTATTCCATGAAATGGCGCGATTCTTGAATTAGAATTGTGCTTTTTCAGCAATAGTGCCAGCTTGTGGGTGCGACAAGTTCCTGATTCAAATGAGATGTGGTTAATACAAAGCTCTTCTTTCCATTATTTCTCGCCTTTTAAAAGCAGAAATTATAGCTGAAGGTTTTCCAACAAAAGGAACGCCTCAAGGTGGAATATTATTGCCACTCCTATCGAACATTGTATTAAATGAACTCGATTGGTGGGTGAGTAATCAATGGGAAAACTATGAAACACAGAAAGTTTACAAATGTAAAATGACTAAAAATCAAGCGTTAAAGAAGTCGTACTTGAAGCATTTCTATATCGTGAGGTATGCAGATGATTTCAAGATTCTTTGTCGTACACGTTCACAAGCAATGCGAATGTTCAATGCAGTTAAAGATTTCCTCTCCACACGATTAGAGCTAGAGATAAGCAATGAGAAATCGAAAGTTGTGAATCTATAGAAAAATTATTCTTCTGAATTTCTAGGCTTTCGTATTAAAGCACATTCATCGACTAATCTAGCTTAAAGACCCCGAGAAAATAATGGTACTCATGAAAGTACTACAACTAGATATAAAGCAACTAAAGTATTTCCACATTACATCTTGTCCTTTCGTAAAAATAGAATGAATTGAAATAATTGTAACGCCGTATGCGGTGAAAGTCGCACGTACGGTATGAGGTGGGGGAAAGCTGGCGATAACGTCAAAGGCTTACCTATCACGATAGTAACTCTTGAATTACTTAGTAGACTAAATACAGTGCAATCAGATTCTTTAAAAACCTAATTAATAAGCTTTACAAGGACACTATTCCGTATTACTATATACAGGTAGATAGTATTACTGAATAACTGTGATACAGAGTACTGAAGAAAGATAAAGAATACAAATAGGTGATAAATTTGGAAAATAATACAGAAATGCTCAAAGGAGTACTCGAGGGTTGTGTGCTTGAGATTATTAGTCGAGGCGAAACATACGGCTATGAAATTACGCAGCAGCTGCGAGAACTTGGTTTTACTGATGTAGTTGAAGGCACAGTTTATACGATTACCATGCGATTTGAAAAAAACAATCTTGTGGACATCGAGAAAAAGCGGTCCACAATGGGCCCCCCGAGAAAATTTTATACACTCAATGCAGTAGGTCAAAAGCAACTTGAAATTTTTTGGGGGAAATGGGATTTCATCTCCAGTAAGATGAATGAACTCAAAACTAAAGAAATCAAAAGGGAGAGAATACAATGAACTTTTTTGAAAAAATAACCGGCAGCGATATGACTAAAGAAATGAAAAATTTTGAAGCAAGAGTAAAAATTTTGCCAGCTGAATACCAAACTGCTTGGGAAGAAATCAAAAGTAATCTCTGGGTTCACGGAGATTTTACGGGTCGAAATCTGATACCAATTCTTGAGTGTGCTCTTGAATTGCTTGAAGTTACATCAGCAGACGGCCAAAGCGTTGAAGATGTGCTAGGAGATGAAATCAAAGGATTCTGTGCAGCGCTTGTTGGGGACGAAGGCGCTAGTACTTTTAGAGATAAATGGCGTAATCAACTCAACAAGAATATAGCAAGAAGGTTAGGAGGACTGAAATGAATATAAAAAAAATAATTGAAGAAAAAAAAGAATGGAGAGCTCATGTTTCGCGTGTCAAGGCTCTTCCACAAGATTACCAAATTGTCTATTTTGAGATGCAAAAATATCTTTTCAAAGTAGGTCCTGTTGATCTAAACAATGGGCTACTCTCAGAAATTATCAGCTTCTTTGAAGAAGGTGTAGCTGCTGGCAAAGGTGTAATTGAAATCACTGGTTCAAACGTTGCTGCCTTTTGTGATAGTCTGATTGAAGATTCAAAAACTTACGCGGATCTCTATTTAGAATCCCTTAAACAAAAAGCAGATAAGGCTATGAAAAAATAGAAGAAACTATAAAATTTAAAACTAAAGCTATTTGCTGCACAGTACAAAGACACTATGCAATAGCAAATAATATTCAGCGATCGGGCGCGTTTCCTTGAATTGAACTGCTCCCCAATTGTTAGACACATCTAACAATTGGAGGGGCAGTTTTTTTATGGCGAAATATACATCTGAAGAAAAATTACAAGCAGCTCTACGCTACTTAAAAGGAAATGAAAGTTCAGTCGAAATTGCTGAGTCAATTGGGACTGACCACACAGCGTTTCTAAAATGGGCGAAATTATATAAACATCATGGTGTAGAAGCGTTTATTAAACGGTATACAAATTATTCTGCACAGTTTAAACTAGACGTTACTTAATTACATGATTGAACAGGGTACGTCCTCTCGTGAAACAGCAGCTATCTTTAACATACCTACTCCCTCTACACTTGATAGCTGAAAAAAACAATTTGAAACAAAGGATTTGATGCCCTTCAATCAAAGAAAAAGGGGCGTCCTTCCATGAAAAAAGAAATGAAAAAGCAGCCTAAAAAACCACCAGTAAACTAAAAAACTATATAAATTATTACAACACGAAACGAATGAAGGCAAAATTAAAAATGAGTCCAGTGCAATACCGAATTCATTTCACACAAGAAGCCTAACGAATAACCGTGTCTAACTTTTAGGGGTCACTTCATTTCTCTGACTGACCTTATAATATGACAGGGCCAGATTATGGAGCAAAGCTTGGTTATATTAGTAAGAAAAAGTTGTGAATCAGAGGACAATTTCTAAATTAATGAAATTGTCCTTTTTTGTAAATTATTTACTTTTTTAAACCAGCAGCATATGCAAGTCCTTTTATTGTCATGGTCGAAAGAATATTTGCCATTTCAAGAGGGGATTCCTGTCTGCCACTTTCTAACCATTTCTGAATCACTCCGATATGTGCAGATGCAATATAGGATGCTAAGTACTGGCCAGGAACAAGCAAATTTTCTTCCCTAATAAATGAATTCGGACCATCCGAAAAAATGGTTTTCCACAAAAATTCCTTAAGTCTTGATTGAAAAGTTAAATTTCCTTTTGGACCTAACATTGCTTTCATAAATTCACTATTTTGATTGATGTACTCAAGTGTTGCAATGGCGATAGGGTTTGGTGCAAGAGTTGGTGTATCAGATTCAAGTACCTCAATAAGCCCTGGGAAGTTCTGATTAGCTATTCTGGTCATTTCATGCATAATCTCTTCCTCACATTTTGTCATTAAATCAAATTTATCTTGATAATGTGCATAAAATGTACCTCTATTTATTTTAGCTCTTGTTGTTATATCTTTAACTGTAATCGCTTCAAATCCTTTTTCCTCTATTAAGGCCACCAAGGCATCTCGAATGGATTCTTTTGTACGAATTACACGCAGATCTGCACTATTATTTTCTTGCAAATTAATACCTCCTAAAATTATATCCGACACATATATGATAAGTGTTCCTTAGACGACATATTTTTTATTTTTGATTATTGAAAGAAACCTGATAATCCAATTATAATTTGAATACAACAATAAAACAACACGTTGTTGGTTTTGTATAAGTAAAAGGAGGAATAAAAAAATGTTTAAAAATAAATTAGTATTAGCTTTGCCACTTATTGCATTGGCAATTATATTTCTATTTTCGATGACATTATTTCCATCGATTCAGCCACAACCGAAGAATTTACCTATTGCAATTGTGAATGAAGATGAAGGGGTGCAAATTCTCAATCAACCATTAATGAATATGGGGCAATCTATTGTTGAAATGATACAAGAGTCTTCAGCAGCAACAGATGATGAAGATCCTATGGTGAAATGGGTAGAAGTAAAGAGTAATGAGGAAGTACAAAAAGGGTTAGACGATCAAAAGTATTACGCTGCTTTGGTCATTCCAAAAGATTTTAGTGCAAAGCAAGCATCATTGCAGACGCCAGAACCTTCATCACCTAAAGTACAAATATATATTAATCAAGGAATGAATATGCCAGCTTCAACTGTAGCGGGACAAATCTTGAATGGCGTAGTTGAAAACATGAACAACATGGTCCGTCAACAATTAATCGATGGATTTGAAAAACAAGGAGCAACTTTGACAACGAAACAGGCAGAAATCCTTGTAGCTCCAATTGTAAAGAATGTCACAAATGTAAATGAAGTCGGTAATAATACGGCTAACGGAAACGCTCCTATGACTCTGTTCCAGCCATTATGGATGGGAAGTTTAGCTACTGCAGCGATTCTCTTTTTTACCGTTAATAAAATGACACTGGCTACAAGAAAAGAAAGACTTTGGACAAAAATAGGTCAAATTTTAATGGCTACTTTGGTGGCATTAGTTATCGGATTCGGCTTTACCTGGATTGCTGGGCAAATAGTGGGTTTGAATATTCCAGTTTTCATGGATACAGCATTATTCTTGGCGGTTTCATCAATTAGCTTTATTTTAATGATTTTAGCTGTATTTTCGTTAATAGGGTTTAGAGGAATGCCAATCTTTGTCTTAATATTATTCTTCGGCGCACCTTTGCTTGCATTAGCACCTGAAATGATGCCTGCATTCTACCAAGATTGGGTATATCCTTGGCTGCCAATGCGATTTATGATTGAAGGTTTAAGAAAACTTTTCTTCTTCAATGCTGAATTATCATGGGATATGATTTCTATCCAAGTTACAATTGCTATAACAAGCATGCTCGTTATATTGGCTAGTATTTTCAAAAAGAAAAAAGAAACTGAAGTTGAAACAAAAGTAGAGACTGATGCTCAAGAGGTATAGAAACAAAAAATCAAATTTATTTCTTTCTTTAGAATCTTGGAATAGTAAGTTGAAAGGGAAAATCACGGTTGATAGTTGATTCAGAATCCATATCTTATTTATAAGAGAGTTGCCTTTGGTAGCTCTCTTTTTTGCATAGTGGAAATGATTAAAAAGACCTGAAAAATTGAAAAATCACAAGAATCTTGAAGTAAAAAATTAAAAAATAAAAAGCAGATGGATAAATTCCACTGCTTTTTACTGAATAAGGTTTACTAAATTCACTCGGAGGTTAGGTTAATGTCGGTAATACTACGGTAAATATACTACCTTTATCTATCTTACTCTGTACGATTATCTCACCTTCGCAAAGTTTTACAATACGTTTTACAAGTGGAAGTCCTAGTCCATTTCCTGCTTCCGAATGTGAAGAGTCTCCCTGATAAAATTTATCGAAAATACGATATGTCGTCGTTTCATCCATTCCAGGGCCATCATCTTGTATAACAAAACGAATTTCGTTCTTTTCATTTACTAGACTAATATGAATTAAGCCACCTTGATAGGAAAATTTAATTGCATTATCCAAAAGATTAAGCCAAATTTGCTGTGTCAAATCCTCATTTCCACAATAAATTACTTTATCTAATTCTACATTTACAGTAATTTCCTTTGCAGACCATCTAGGTTCCATTAAAACGATTGCCTTTCTAAGCTGTTCATCCAGCCTAAACGGAGTTTTATCCACAATAATTTCAAGGTTTTCGTATTTTGATAACATGAGTACATTGGTAGAAAGCGTAGATAAACGCTCTGATTCGGTTATGATAATGTCAAGAAATTCCAGACGTTCTTCTTCTGAAAGGTTATTTTCCTTGAGAAGTTTTGCAAACCCTCGTACAGATACAATAGGTGTTTTAAATTCATGAGAAAAGTTGTTGATAAAATCACTTCTCAGTGTTTCAATAGTTGAAAGTTCTTGAGTCATTTTATTAAAGCTTTGAGAGAGCTCTTCTAATTCTCCGATGCCTTTCAAATCTACCTTGACGTTAAAGTCACCGTTTGCAACCTTATGTGTAGCATCTATTACCTTGTGAATAGGAGTAAGCGCTTTTTTACTAAAAAAGGCTGTAAAAGCTGTTCCAAGCAAAATGCAGAGTCCAAAAAGAACAAATAACAAGAGTAGTGGGTAATTTTTGTTTCCACTAGGACTAGGAAGAGAAAGAACACCCATGTACTCTAATAATACAACACTACTACCGATAAGTAGAAATGTCACCACCATAACAACAAATACAAATATGACCAGCGTTATGGCAAGGCTTACTCTCTTCTTAAGAAATTCTTTCACCCATTTTTCACCGCCTTATAGCCAAGACCTCTTACTGTAACAATTTCAATTTCTGGCCAACCTCGAAATCTATCCCGTAATCGGTTGATATGAACATTCAGTGTGTGGTCATCTGTTTCGGATTCCATCCCCCAAATCTCATCCATTAGTTGAATACGGGTAAAAATCATGTTTGGATAAGATAGTAGCTTAAATAAAAGATAAAACTCTTTTTGCGGAATTGAAATAGCTTGATCTTCGCGAGATACCGTGAGTGAATCATAATTAAGTACAACTTTTCCGATGGTTAGTTTATGTTCGCTGGCAATCTGGGCTCTCCGCAAAAGCGCCTTAATTCGAAGTACCATCTCTTCCTCATCTACTGGCTTCGTCATATAATCATCAGTACCTGCAAGAAATCCTTGTTTTTTGTCCTTTGGCTCTTGCTTGGCTGTTACCATTAAAATCGGTAGATTCTTCCACGAGAGGCGAAGTTGACGTGTTAATTCATAGCCGTCCATATTGGGCATCATTAAATCAAGCACTACTAAATCAATTTGATGCTTTTCCATTAAATTAAGTGCAGCCACGCCATCCTCGGCGCCGTAGGTCTCAAAACCGTTCTGTGTTAAAACCGCACACATTAACTTTCGGGTATTTTTATCATCTTCTACTACTAATATTTTAATCATATATAGTGACCTCCAACTTAGTATAGTTAATTAAATTATAACTATAAAATGTAAACTGAAAATAAATTAGGTTTTTTCGTCCAGTTGATATTCAGTTTACTTTGTCCTGCTATAGTATGGTTGTTCAAAAATTGGAGGAATATTTATGCTGAAACTCAAACTGCGAAATATTAAAAAAGCGGATTCTAGCGGTTCTATATACGGGGAGGAAAGGGTATGACCTTGTCGCCTGCTTTCCGTAAACTAGTGCTCACTCTACACATAATCTCTACAATGGTATGGCTCGGCTCAGCTGCGGCTTATATACCCATAGCAAGCTATGTCCTAACTAATCAAGGTGCCCAGATGATAAGATCCGGTATCCAGATAATGTCCATGGTTGTTAATTTTATAGTTCTCCCCGTGGCTTTTATATCACTTTTCACTGGTTTGGTATTATCGCTTGGCACTAAGTGGGGGCTATTCCGTCATTATTGGATTTTGATTAAGCTTTTGCTTACGGTCTTTGCAGTCTCTATGTTGGTTGCCTATACAGTAGAACTTAGCCATGCGGCATCCATAGCAGCCCAAGGAACATTGACGAGTATGGACATTGAAATATTGAAGGCTCCGATTCACATCACCCACCCGAGTGGAAGTGTGTTTATAGTTCTTGTGGCAACAATTTTGTCTGTATACAAACCAAAGGGTGTGACGAAGTATGGGTGGCGGAAGCAACAGGAAGTAAAAAGAAAGACAGACCCGATACCACATTCAACTCCACGCTGGTTAAAAAGGATTGGATTAGCCGCCGTGATAATACTCTTACTAATCATAGGTCTAGTCACGTTCATCTAGGAGTTCAGTAAGTTAAGCTCTTACTGCAGTTAGTCTCTAGTCTGAGCAAAAACATATGAAATTATGAAAAGAAATTGAGGGAAATAATGAGTAAAATTGCAATGATTATAGGTGTTACATTGATTTTAACTTTTTACGGAGGTACAAGTTTTTATATTGGAAGAAAAATATATCAATGGCTTAAATTGCTTATCCCGCATATAAATGGAACGACATACGTAGTAATTTACGGTTTTTTCGCACTTTCGCTCATAATGGTATTTTTACCACTACCGACAGCAATTAAAGGTTTAATGAGCTGGATAGGCTCATATTGGATGGGGATATTAATATATCTGTTACTTTTCTTCCTCGTGGCGGACTTAGTTATCTGGCTATTAAGTATCTTGAAAATAATACCTACGCCTATATCTCCAAATATTCATTTTAGTGCAGGTTTGGCTGCTATTTTGTTAACAATCAGCTTTGTTAGTTATGGCATATATAACGCAAATAGGATTAAAAACGTTTCCTATGATATAGAAATGGAAGAAAATGCGGCTGGCATGAAAATAGTTTTAGTAAGTGATTTGCATTTAGGTGCCGTAAATTCCGAAAAACGTCTTGAAAACGTAGTTGAAAATATAAACAATCTTGAGCCGGATCTTGTTTGTATAGCGGGAGATATTTTTAATGATGATTTCAACACTTTAAAAAATCCAGAAAAAGCAATTGATTTACTGAAGAGTATCAAGTCGGAATACGGGGTATATGGCAGCCTTGGAAATCATGACGGCGGAAAAACGTTTAATCAGATGATTAAATTCCTAGAGAAAAGCGAAATACGGCTCCTAAATGATGAGTACGTTGTCATAGATGAACGGCTTGTTCTGTTCGGTCGAGTAGATCCTTCACCGATTGGTGGTTTTGGTGGGATGGAAAGAAAAGAAATTACAGAAATCTTAGCTTCACTTGATACCACATTGCCAATTGTAGTCATGGATCATACGCCTACCAACCTCGAGCAATATGGTGACGAAATTGATTTAATTCTTGCTGGTCATACGCACCGTGGCCAAATATTTCCGGGCAACTTAATAACAAATGCAATATTTGATGTCGACTATGGACATTATCAAAAGGATGCCGACAGTCCACAAGTAATCGTTACATCTGGTGCAGGTACTTGGGGAATGCCAATGCGGGTAGGATCAAATAATGAAGTTGTAAGTATTAATTTATATTAGAAAGATTCAAAGAGTGCATTTAAAAGATAAAAAGATTAAGTAAAAGGGGACATTGTAGTGGAAAAAAACTGAAATCATTACTAGAGGTAATTGTTTCTATTAATTAGTGGACCAAATGATTGGAGTGCTTAATATAAATGTTTAATTTGTTTAGTGAAAAAAAGGAAACTTTAAAAAACTTAGTAGAAATTTGCGTATCCAACAGGGCATATTGTGATTCTGTGGTTTACGATTGTTTAGTAGGAAGAGATGATGTTGTAGTGAAAGATAGAGGGTGCAACTCATATTGTGAAATTTGTGACTATCACTTTTATGCATTTGTAAATGGTGAACTTATTTCTGAAGATAGTGCTAATGAGTTATTAGAAGATATTGAAGAGGAATTGAAACTAAATTCAATTCAATAGAATAAAATTTGCACTTTAAGCTATGAAGTTCATACGCTGTCCGTATTCATTTTATATACTTCATTTATATTTATGATTGTATTCCGATAATTGGCTAAAAATTAAGTTACTAAGGAGCTTTTTATAATGGAAGATAATATAGAAGTAAACTTTGCAGAGTTAAAAGTAATTAGAACAGAAATTACAAAATTTATGATGTCTTATAAATTTGCATTGGAAGAGTTGAATACCAAAATTAATATTTTAAAGCAGGAATTTCAATATGTTCACGACCACAATCCAATTGAACATGTAAGTTCTCGTTTAAAATCTCCTGAAAGTATCATAAAGAAGCTAAATACAAAGAACTACAACTTATCTTTGGATTCAATAAAAGAGAACGTAAGGGATATCGCTGGAATACGAATTAGCTGTTCATTTATCTCAGATATTTATGAATTGAGTGAAATGTTACAAAAACAGCAAGATCTTAAAGTCATTGAAATTAAAGATTACATTAAACAACCGAAATCAAATGGATATCAAAGTTTACATTTAATTTTGCAAGTTCCAGTTTTTATGACAAATCGGGTAGAAGAAGTTTTTGTGGAAGTTCAAATTAGAACGATAGCTATGGATTTTTGGGCAAGTTTAGAACATAAAATATATTACAAATATAACAAGTCTGTACCAGAGCGCTTAAAAGAAGAATTAAAAGAAGCGGCAATAACTGCAGCACTGCTCGACAATAAGATGGAAAGACTCCGTAAAGAAATGAATGAGCTAAGAGATGCCTCAAAACAAATTAGCAGTATAGAAGAGATTAGTATTAACAATCAGCAATTTGTCTTACCACATGATTTGCTCTCACTTTTTCAAACAGAAAAAGATAAGGAGAAATAAATCCATTAACAGGAGGAAGATAGTGGGTGAGCTATTTTACCATTGAATTAATTATATATGATATTACAGAAGATTATGAGCGTGTTATTAATGAGTTTCATTTACTTAATATAAAAGCTGGTAAAGAAGCTGTGGAATCTTTACTTAGAAATCTCGAATTTCAATATATAGGGAATAATGATATATGGGGGTTTCAGAATAATAATATTATCGTAATTGCAGAAATCGTAGAAAAGAAGGTACTAGTGTCAAATAAAACATGATTTCTAAAAGAAATAGAATTATGTTTTGCCTTGTAGAATAGTTCCTCAGGTGTATTATAGGCATTAAGATTAATAAATTCTTTTAAAAATACAAAAAGAGCGTCAGACCAAACTAATTTTCTTCTCAAAAATTAGTTTTTCGACGCTCTGTGGACCGTAAAAGTACGGTCCTTATTTATACAATTTTAAATTCGATTTCCTTCATTCTTCTAATTCTTATCCGTTGTTGACGCCATGATAAGTTCTTTTCCATAAGTAGATGAATCAAGTAATGCTTTAAGCATTACTTGTGCTACATCTGCGCGATTTGTTCGAGGAGCTCTAGGCATTTTATAACCAGTTGCTGCGTCACGAACAAGTGGATTTGCCATTTTCTCCCCATTAAACAATGGACCGGGGTGAACAGTTGTCCAATCTAAACCGGAATCTTTAAATTTAATTTCGCCTGCCAAATGATCTTCAAAATTCCCTTTTAAGAAGCTGCGTGTACCGAACCGGTAAGGATAGCGTGTATTATTAAATGTATTTCCAACACCTAAAGCAGACAAACTTACAATTCGTTTTACATTAGCAGCCTTCATTGCTGTAATTAAATTTGGTATCACCCATCCAAATAATTTATCATTGCGATTTGACATGGAGTTACCAAGCGCCATCAACACAGCATCAACGCCTTTCAGTGCTGTAGTCAACGATTCAATATCATCTAGATTCCCTGTGAAAACTGTTAAATTCTTTTGTGTTTGTATAGCTTCTGGACGTCTGACATATGCTCTTACCTCGTAACCTTTTTCTAAACTTTGTTTCATTAATTCTTGACCAGTTCTGCCAGTTGCACCAATTACTAATACCTTCATCACGCTTCTACTCCTTTATTCTCTTTTACCGTTCGTTTCTATTTATCAGCTTATAGTATAATTCTATGAAATTTTTTATTATAATTAAACTACAAAAAGAAACAAGGTGTTGCATTTTCATGGGAGAATATTCAAATAAAACAGCGCAAACAAAAAAAAGGATTAAACAGGCGCTTTTAGAATTACTGGATAAAGAAAGCATCAATCATATCAGTACAAGTCAAATAGCTAGAATGGCCGAGATTAATCGAGTGACGCTATATCGGCATTTTGAGGATAAGTGGGATATTTTAGAGAGTATCGAAAATGATTTTTTGACGCAATTAATTGAACCACATTCAAAGATGCGATTGAGGATACAAAATGAGAATAAATTACAAATAAATCACCCGGGAGATGAACTCATTCAATTTTTGAATGTTTTTCGTGAAAATCTTTCGGTATTAAAAGTTTTAATGAATAATCATGGGGACAGCGACTTCACAAATAAAATGCTGAAATTTTTAATAAAGTTGGAGCAGCTTTCCCATCCATATTTAGAACTCAATATCTCAATTACTGAAAAAGAACTCTTTTCCTACTATACGATTTCATCACTGATTGGAATGGTTCAATTTTGGATAAGCCACCCAAATTACACGACAGAAACAATGGCACAATTCTTCTTTAAGATGCGGTTAGGAGCAATAAAAGAACTGTCTAATAAGTAAAAAGAGTGCGATTATAAAGATATAACATAATTCTGTTTTTTAAGATACTCAATAATCAAGCGCTATTCTTGAAAAAGAATTATGCCTTGTTCAGTTAAAAGGCTAGTGGAAATCGAAGTGAAAATAATCTCATCAAGTTGGGGGTTTGAAGGAAAATCAACTGTCTTTGTCAAAGTATTATCCTAAATGTTCATTTTAAAGTAACGGATGCGTTAATAAGGAAGCAGTGATAATGGAGGTCTATGATGCGGAAAAAACAAATTAGAGCAATAGCTATTTGTGTATTTAGGAAAGGCGATTCGATACTTGTAGCTGAAGGCATTGATGTAGTAAAGGGTGATCATTTCTATCGACCAATTGGCGGAGGAATTGAATACGGGGAGACAAGTTCTGATGCATTAAAGAGAGAAATGCTTGAAGAAATCGAGGCAAAAATAAATAATTTAAATTATTTAGGTACAATTGAAAACATATTTACTTTTAACGGTGACCTTGGACACGAAGTAGTTTTTGTGTATGATGCTGAATTTGTTGATAAGTCCTTTTACGATAAGTCTTCTTTTCTTGGACAAGAAGATAATGGTGCAACCTTCAAATTGCTTTGGAAGCCAATTAGCGATTTTACAAATAATAAATTAAATTTAGTTCCGGACGGATTACTCGATTTGCTTTAGAACACAAAATAAATTAAGAACCTTCTTACTTGTACAAATTGGGCAACATTCTCTTAATATAGCTAAAATTGTGAAGAAATACATTTAAGCTATCGGATGCTTTACTTCTTACTTCAATAACATTCTACGACAATTTGGCGCAATTCTTTAATAGGAGTTGTGCTTTTTTTCATCCAATAGTACCCTGTGGTAATTGTTGGATGATTTTTATACAATAAAAAAATCTCATTTCTGTTATAGGGCCTGATTGTGAGTAGCCCTTATACTGTGTACTAGAACCAAAATATTCAATAGAGGGAATATGAATTATTTAATGAAGACTTGGAAGATGTTAACTTAAAACAGGAAAACTAACATTATAAAGATTGAACATTATCAACCATTTGTAGTAGATTAAATACTATAAGTACATTGTAAAATAATGGAGGATTTTATGAAAAAATCAATTATTGGAGTTTTATCTCTGTCACTAGCTTTATCAGTACTACCAGTATCTACTACAAATGTGGTACAAGCTGCTACAAAAGAAGTAAAATATGAAACTTGTAAGGAGCTTAATAAAGTTTATAAAAATGGGGTACGATCTTCTAAGGATGTTAAAAATGCAGTTTACAGTAAGAAAAATAAGAAAACTACTTACAAAAATACATCAGCAGCTGTAAGTGCGAATCTGTACAAATTAAATATACATTTGGATAATGATAAAGATAAAATAGCTTGTGAAAAAAATAACTAATTTATACAACAATTTGGCGCAATTCTTGAAAAGGAATTGTGCCTTCTTCAGCTAAAGGGCCAGGTTGAGTAACCCTAAAGGGAATTGGCTAGTTATGTTAGAATATTTTGAGATAATGAAAGAATTCACTTTAACGAAGCAGGATATTAAGAGAATAAGTATTATTGGGGTGATTAGATGAAATATACTTGTCCTTGCTGTGGTTATAAAACATTAGAGGAAGAACCTCCAGGAAAACACGACATATGTAGTATCTGTTTTTGGGAAGATGATGAGGTTCAGTATAATGACCCAGATTATGAGGGTGGTGCAAACATACCATCTTTAAGAAAAGCACAGAAAAATTATGTATTATTTAGGGCTTGTGAGGAAAGGTGTATTGAGTTTGTAAGAGAACTGAATGAAAATGATGTAAAAGATCTTGATTGGAAACCATTATAGGTAGTTTAACCAAAACAATAGATAGAAGGTTGATCGTTATTCAATTATAGGGCTCAATTCATGAAGAGCGTAAAGGAATGTTCTTAAACTTTGGAGCAATTTAGTAATATGGAAGTTATAAAGATGGAAATGTATAGGGGGGATATTTTGATTGCCTTAAAAGAGTTTACATCAAGTTTTTTACTTATAGTCAGTTGGCTTATATTTGCTGTAAGTGCCTATTTACTTTATTGGACAATCATTATGCCTTTACTAGCGCTCATTCCTTTTCTTATTTCTTTGAGTTCTGGTTTATTATGTTTCTATTGTTCAAGAAAACTTGACGATAAGAAAAAGAAGAAATAGTTACTCAACAATCTGGCGCTATTCTATAATACGAATCAGCGCTCGTTTTATTAAAGGGAAAGATTGGCACATATCTCACAAAGAAATATTGAATATATGTGTTAGTGTTTAAATAGGAAGTTTACGAAGCAATGTACTATTACGAACGGGGCAGTATTGTTGAATAAAGGGGGATTGAGTGTGATAAATTTCATTATTCCTGTTGTTATTGTGTTATTAGTCTCTTTCATATTTTCGTCTATTTTTAAAGGGACAGATAAAGTGGATGAAGGTTTTAAAATAAATTACTTTAAATTGTCTTATAGAAGAAAGATGATTAGAACCCTAATAACTATTCCTATAATATCTTTGGCATTCTTTGTTATTTATTTTTATACCGAAGCGAGTATAGGAGCAAACATACTTTTTGGTCTATTTTTCCTTATACTCTTTTCGGTTCAGCTAATCTATAACTTCTATATGTGGAAACAATATGAAAGATAACTAACATAACAATCTTCAACATTCAGGCGTGATTCTTCAATATGAAGATCGCTTTTTTTCGTTATATGGCCGTATTGCAGCATAATCCTTTAAATAAAATTTGGATATTTATGTTAAAATTCAGCTATGTTTATAATAGGGCTTTTAAAACAGTACAAGGGGAAAAAGAGGGATATGTCGAGAGTAAAACGTTATTGGATTCTTATGCCACCATTTTTTATAGCAGGGTTGATAACTTATAAATTTACTGGAATATTTACCTATGCATTTTTAATTATATTATTATTTCATTTGATTTATTCAATATGGAATTATTATGCGGATAAAAAGAACAAGGATAATAGTTTTGAGTAAATCTTTTATGCGAGTGCAATTATAATCGTCACAAAATCGAGTAAACAAGAAACCATTTAATAATTATTAAAAACTGTTATTCAACAATCTGGCGCAAATCTTGAAAAAGAATTGTCCTTTTAAAGTTTTATATTGTAACTTGTGAATTTGAAAATAATTCCATATAATTGTTGTTATATACAGATTCTGGGAGGTGGATATAATATCTTATTTTAATGAATTAATAATTTTGTTATCTGATGCAAATTCTCTGTGGTTTTTGTTAGAAATATTATTTGTAACATCATGTATTTCAACAATAATATTTTTCTTAAACAAAAATGAATATATTTCATTTCTCTCAGCTGCACCTATATTTTATTTATTATCGAACTTACTTTACTATAAATCTCATTTATTACTTATCATTTTAGCTATGTCTGTTCAAGCGGTAATTATTAACATTAACTTTGTTCAAAAAATTCGCGATAGAATGCAAGAGAAAAAAATGACATCCTAGAAATTCAAGAATAATAAAATGTTTTGATAAGCAAATAATCTTTGATGATTCACTACTTAAATAAAGATGTAGCTTAATCAAACAAACGGGTGCGGTTCTGTAATAAGGATTTGCCCTTTTTTCATTATAAGGCCATATTGTAAAAAGAAAAAAAGGGTATAACTTCACTTGAAAACGATCTTTCACAATTGCGCGCTTTCCTTGAATAAGGATCAGGGTCATTCTTCATGAATAGGGTCATATTAATGAATAACAATCATTAATAAGTTTCCAAACAAATTTTAGAAATATCATAATCTCATTGATAGATTAATAAATATTTGGGGAAAAATATTAAAAAATAACAATAAATAGGAGTGTACCGAATATGTGGGAGCAACATTTTATTGAAACATCAAGGGGAACGTTTGAAATTTTTAAAAGTGGGAAGGGACAACCCCTATGTGTTACTCATTTATATAGTGAATATGATTCGAGAGGTAACTTGTTTGCGAATCTGTTTACTGAATATTACACCGTCTATTTAGTGAATTTAAGAGGCTGTGGAAATTCAACGGCTGATATATCTTCATATAATTATAGTATGAAAGATAGTGTTGAGGATTTGGAAGCTATTCGAGAGGCTTTAGGATTCAACAAGTGGATTTTTGCGGGACATTCTACAGGCGGAATGCTTGCTTTAACGTATGCTATTGAGTCCCCCACTAGTCTATTACATATTATTGCAGGAGGTCTTTGTGCTTCGTCTGACTATATGAGACATTCTAATAGTATTTATTGTACGGAAAACTCAAATAATCAGCGTATTAAAGAAATTTTTGCTTTGCTTAGAAATCCAAATTCAACATTAGAAGAACGAAGAGCTGCTAATAAAGAATGGTCGTTGATGTCTTTGTGTTCTGAGGAAAGTTACGAAAAAATGATAAGTCGCCCAAATAGTGGAAAAACAGTATCGAAACGTTTGGATTATTTTTCACATGAGGAATTGCCCTCTTATGATTTACGCCCACAATTACCGGAAGTAACGTTAAAGGCTTACGTCTATGGAGGAAGACATGATGCTCAGTGTCCATACGAATTTGCTGTGGAAACGGCAGAATTAATGCCTAATGCAATATTAAAAACCTTCGACTACAGTAACCATTTTCCATTCGTTGAAGAAGAAGAAGAATTTAAAATATTTCTGAGATCAACGATTTAGTGTTTTATTAAAAAAAAGTGTATAAGTGTTGATATCCTAATTATAGGAGTTCTTATTCAACTAACGAGAGGGGCTTTGTAGAAGAACAATGCTCAACAATCTGGCGCGTTTCCTTCATAAGAAATGCGCCTTTATTTATGAAAAGATCCAGATTCTGGAATAACTATGAAGAAAAATGGATATTTATGTTAAATGATAGATAAGATTGTGAAGGAAAAAGGGGGGGATTCTGTGCATCCTATCGAATTAATCGAATTAATGATTGCAGGTGGTATTTTATTTGTTATTCTTTTAGTTTCTTTCTTTTTGAAAAGGAAATGGAGAAAAATCATTCAAGGATTAGCTATTATATATTTGGTGTCTTTCGGTATCTTTTATTTCATACGTCCATATTGGATTGATATGCAAATTGAAAAAAAAGTAGGTTATTTACAGAAGCATTTGAAAGAACAGTACCCAGAGGAAACGTGGAAATATTGGACAGTGCCTCATCGTGAGGATGGATATGAACATATGAATCCTTATCATATAGGTGTAACATTCGATACTGAACCAGAAGTGGAATATGAATACTTTGTTCGTAATAAAGAAACTATTAAACAAACAAGCTATTCAGTTCAAAACGAATTACAGAGTGACCTATTACATTTAGAAGAAAAATAACAGTTTATGAAGTTTCATTTTCTTTTATATATTTGAATATGAATCTTCATTATTTTCATAACCTTATTAATTGTGGTGTTGATTTAAGAAGTATTTTTTATACTGAATTTCTTTAACCTAAAGAGGGAGTTAGAAATCGGGAATAATTACTCTTGAAAGCAAGTGGAACTTTTTTGGCATACCCAAATATCATGTAGAAGTGATTTTTAAAAACGAACCCAATGTCGTATATCTTTATTTCGCACATGATATAAAAGGGCAATTCGAATATTATGTGATTGATGGGGAAGCGATTTCTACCGAAGATTTAAAAAATTACGAACCTACGACAAATGCATATTAAAATTTAATAAAATCATAGTTATTCCATTAAATGGCGCGATTCTTCAACAGTAAAAGAAAATATTTTAATTCCATTCTGAAGAGCATCAACTTTCACTGATGGCTTTTGAAATCTTTTGTTTTTGGAACAGGTGCAGCTAATTGCAATGCATCAAGATCTAATAAGTTTTGTACTCCAACTTTAGCTGATAAATTCAAATAAACTCTAAATTATAGTAAAAGCTAATTTATCTTTCAACAAACTTAAAATGAGGCTTTTGGAATGACCTCGCAAGTATAAAGGAGGAGAAATTGATGAAAAGAATTTCGCGTCTTTTACTTTTAAGTCTCTGTTTAATCTTCACATTAATAGCTTGTACAGACAAAGATGAAGTAACGTATTCGGCTAAGGCAAGTGACTTTGAAGGTGTCGGATTTGAACGAAACGGACAAAAAATTTGGGTTTTTGAAGAAGAATTATTTATTTATGCTGCATATAACAATCCAGAAGCAAAAAGAAAAACAAGTATCGATAAGATAATAGAATCTGAAGATGCAGTCTCAGGAAATTATTATGAGAAAAGATATAAAAATGCAAAGATTAAAACTGAAAAAGATATGTATTACATTACAGCTGAAGGGATATCATTAACTTTCCAGAAAACAGGGGAAAGAATTGTCTCTGACGAAGAAGGAATGGAATATTATACAAGTGAATATCAAAAAGAATAAATTTGGATAATAACAAATTGAGAACAGTCTATAGAGAACTTAAAATAGGTGAGGATTTTTGTCTCTGCGCCTGTTTTTATACATAAATAAGGGTTGTCCCAAAAGTCGATATTAAATAACTTTTGAGACAACCCTCTTATATAGAGGCTTTATAGGTAGCTTCTTGTAGTAGATCGAGTGCATCTTCTTTATTACGTATATCGAGATAAGCGATTTTATATAATTTATCACTCTCAATCTTGAGTAATTGTTAAATGCAAGTTTATCACTAGCAATGGCTAGCTCGACTAATTCAGTAGAATACGACATTTTGCAACCATAAAAGAGAAATAATTAAGAGACAAATTTTTTAGGGGGATATATATGTCATTTGAACAATGCCAAAGTGTTACTTCTCTAATGGCAAGATTTAATAAAACGTGGTTCATTGCTGGTGGGTGGGCAATTGACCTTTTTATAGGAAAAGAAACAAGGGAACACGAAGATTTAGAGATTGCCTTATTCCGAAAAGACCAACTAAATTTAAAAACGTATTTAACAGAATGGGAATTTAAGAAGGTGATAAAAGGCGAATTCTATAATTGGGAAAATGAATTTTTAGAGTTACCTATTCACGAAATACACGCTACTAATAAGTTGAATGGTGATACTATAGAAATTCTTTTAAATGAAACAAAAGATAATGAGTGGAAGTTCAGAAGAGATTTAAGAATTTGCTCCCCACTGAATTCAGTTTGGAGTTATTCTGAAACAGGTATCCCCTATCTAAATCCAGAAATTGTACTCTTATATAAGGCGAAGAACACAAGAGAAAAAGACCATCAAGATTTTCACATAATAAAGGATTATCTTGATAATGAGAAGAGATACTGGCTACGAAATGCCCTTGAAATGCACGAACCAGAACATAAGTGGATTCAGTTTTTATTTTAAACTAACGAGTGATTGTATATGCCTACATAAATGAATTTCTATAATCGGGCGGGCGCATCTCTTGAGAAACGGATCGTATTGAAATTAGTAGGAAGCTTGGGAATGGGAAACGATTCTTAATAAGCAATTGGGGAGGCTCAAATTGAGAAAAGTTGAAGTGACACCATATAACGAGCAATGGCTTTCAAAGTTTGAAGAAGAAACTAATATATTAAATAAGATACTTGGTTTAGAAATCATTGATATTCACCACATTGGCAGTACATCCGTAAACGGTCTAAAAGCAAAGCCTATCCTTGATATTATACCTGTGGTTAAAGACATAAATCGAATCGATCAGTTTAACAGTTCAATGATCGAAATTGGTTATAAGCCAAAAGGAGAAAACGGGATTTCTCAACGTCGATACTTCCAAAAAGGTGGAGATAATCGAACCCACCATGTCCACATTTATCAATTAGGTAATTCCGAAATTGAACGTCATCTAGCATTTCGTGATTACTTGCGAGCACATCCAGATGTCGCCAAAAAGTATGGAGATTTAAAAGAATATCTTTCGCACCGATTTCCCTACGACATTGAATCATACATCAAAGGCAAGGAACAGCTAGCCATGGAGATTGAACGAAAAGCAATGTTTTGGTATCGAAGCAAGACGTAAACTTGAGAAAAAAATTAATTGCAATACTACCTTATAATTTATTCGAAAATTGGACGCTTTCCTTGAATAAGGAGAGGGTCATTCTTCATGAATGGGACCCGATTGTGGAATAACACATAAAAAGGTAATTGGTATACAGAGAAAAGTGTGAACAAGTGCACTCAGGCTAAAGGGGCCGGATTGTTCAAAAACGCCGATAGTGAATGGTCTGTTATCAAGAAAAAAATACCCTTTCCTTATGCATAATTAGATATAATAGAATGATAAAATCAAAATTTCATTCGGAGTCTATTTCATATGCAGAAAATATCAGATATTCAACAAATGTTCACACTAATTTCAGAAAAATCCCTAAACATTATCACTTCTATTTCAGCCGATGGTGTATTTACTTAATCTCTCCCAATGTGAAGGCGTTACTTGGATATACTCCAGAAGAAGTCATCGGGAAACCCTCGTTATCTTTTAACCACCCTGACACCATTAAAAAATTTCTTGAGCATCGAAGTTCGTTGCTTATCGATCAAGATACGGTTCGATTTACCGGTCGTGTTCGCCATAAAAGTGGGGAATATCGATGGTATGAGACTACAGCACAGTATATCCGCGACAAATCTGGAGATATTATACAAACCATTGGTGTTGGGCAAGATATTACAGAACGTAAAGAAACCGAAGAGAAAATTGCCTATCTTGCCTACCACGACAGCGAAACGGATTTGCCAAACCGGCGTTTGTTTAAGGAACGTCTCAGTCTACTTTTAGAAGAATCTAAGAATGGATTTCACGGACTGATGTTACTTGATTTAAATGGTTTTAAACAAGTCAACGATACTTTTGGACACGACATTGGAGATCAACTTCTTATTGAAGCTGCAAAAAGGTTGAAATCCGCAGTTGGGGACAAGGGGTTTGTAGCTCGTTGGGGTGGTGATGAGTTCACGGTTCTTCAATCGTATATTGAAAGTCGGGCGGATGTCACTTCACTAGTTGAACGGATCAAAGATGTAATTTCGGAACCATTTATAATTGCAGGTAATACAATTTTCGTTACGGCAAGCATAGGTGTAGCTTTTTCCCAAGAACATGGGGACACGGTCGAGGAGCTCATTAAAAATGCGGACGCGGCGATGTATCATGTCAAAAATCAGGCAAAAGTTATGAAAAGTTCTCAGACCTAACAATGACTCGTGGATATTTAAAGATCCGAAATCGATAAAAAACCCCATGACGCACATTGTTAAGTAAATATTAAAATGAAAATTTGGCTGTTACTACAGGCTTTTTTATTTTAGTTTTGAGAATTTCTTATAGTTATTGCATTAAATGGCGCTAAAAAAGAACATCATACTCGAAATAGATGTTCTTCTTTTTTTAGTTTATTTTTTCTCCATCTTTATTATAGATATGAATCTTAATAGAACTGACTTTAACTAGTAGATGTGAAGATAACTGCTCTTTTAAGATCATGGTTATTGCATCTTCCATTTCTTCACTAATATTAGTACGTTGATGTTCGTTAATTAGTGTTTTAATTTCAATAAATAACTCTGGAGGAGAATCTGGCGGTGACTTTGTTACAATAATCTCTTCTACTTGATCTGGAAAAGTTTGAGATAAAGGAAGATATAGGTTTTTGGTAATGTCATTTATTAAACCAGGTTCTTGAATACCTTTTTCCTTTAATAATTGTTGAATATTACTTATTTCAGGTTTTATTGAGTAATTTTCAAATGGAGTTGACTTAATTATATTTTGAACAAGCATCTTTATTTCTTCATTTACTGAATCGTAGTATTTTTGGTTACCATAGATCTCTATGATGATTTCGTTAACGGAATAGTCAGGGTTTGAAGCTAAACTAGAAGTTCCTATATTATATTTGCCATGTAATTTCTCTTCAATATCTTTGAATAATTTAATAATTTCTTTATCTGAGGGTCGATAGATTTCTGCGTGAGGACGATTAGCGAAAGTGATAATACCACCTAATATCATTAAAAAGCACACAATGAAAATAAGATTCTTCATAATACTCCTCCTTTATGCTAATGGATAGTATGTGTAATTTTAGAAAAAATGATAATAACTTTGTATGAATGGTAAATTCAGGGATTAGCATCGAATGTTATTCTTATTCCAAAATCGGGCGCTTTCTGGTACTGCACCCCAAAAGTTAGAGTAGAAAACTAACTTTTGGGGTGATTTTTTATGACTAAATATAGTGAAGAATTTAAATTGATGGTAGTTCAAGAATATTTAAGCGGCTCTCTAGGATATCGAGCGATAGCGAAGAAGTATGGTATTGCTGATTCTCCATTAAGGAGATGGGTACGTGCTTATAAAGAGTTTGGGCGTAACGGCATATCCGTTAAGAAAACGAAGCAGTTTTATTCTGTTCAATTCAAAATAGATGTATTAAACTTTATGAAACGAACAGGTGCTTCCTATCAGGATACTGCGATTCACTTTAACTTGAATGATCCAACTTTAGTTGCCAGTTGGTATCATCGGTTTTTAAAAGAAGGGATAGAGGGCCTGCAAAAAAAATCAAAGGGGCGCCCGTCTATGTCTAAGAAACCAAAATCAACAGTGAACCAAGAAAAAATAATGTCACGTGAGGAGCAGTTAGAACGCGAAAATGAACTGCTTCGTTTAGAGGTGGCGTATTTAAAAAAGTTGAAGGCTTTTCGAGAGAATCCAAATGCCTTTCTCGAAAAGCTCAAGCAGCCATCGCCTTCGAACTTAAACAAGAAGGATTCCGATTAAAAGATGTTTTAAAACAAGTCGATATTCCAGAAGCGACGTATCATTATCATATAAAACTGATGGGACAAAAGGATCCAGACGAAGAATGGAAAGCCTTGATTTTAGAGACTTTCGAAAAACATAAAGGTCGATACGGCTACCGCCGAATTCATGCCGAATTAAGAGTGCAAGGACACATAATTAATCATAAAAAGGTACAACGAATTATGGAAAACCTAGGGTTAAAATGTGTAAAATTTGTACGTAAATCACGCTATAAATCCTACAAAGGAACGGTTGGGAAAGTCGCTAAAAACCTTTTGAATCGTAGATTCAGCACACCGTATGCCCTTCAAAAATTGGTGACTGATGTAACCGAATTTAAATGTACAGATGATGAGAAATTATATTTAAGCCCGATCATGGACTTATATAACGGTGAGATTATTGGGTTTAGTATGTCAAAACGGCCGAGCCTAGATTTTGTGTTAGATTCACTTAAGAAATCACTTCCAATCATTCAGAAGCGTGCTGAATATCGGACAACGATTCACTCCGATCAAGGGTGGCACTATCAACACAATACGTGGGTAAAAACATTAAGGCAGAACAAGATTTTCCAAAGCATGTCTCGTAAAGCAACATGCGCAGACAATGCGGCCATGGAGAACTTCTTCAGCATACTAAAACAGGAAATGTATTATGGGGAACAATTAATCTCTTACGAAGTACTGCAAAAGAAAATAGAAAAGTATATCAATTATTATAATAACGATCGCATTAAACAAAAACTGGCCGGCATGAGTCCGGTAAATTACCGAAAACATGCCAGCCAATTAACTGCATAATAAAAACTCTAACTTTAAGGGGTCACTACCTCTTTTGAATAAGGAGAGGGTCTTTCTTCATGAAAAGGGCGCGATTGCTGAGGAAGTCATGTGTGTATTTTCATTTATCGATATATTATTAATAACACTTAGAATAAATAAAAAAATACTCTATAATAAAAAAATGACAAAGTTACAAACTATTTCACTTTGAAAAAACAAAGGAGAATTGTATGCAGATCACATTATTTCTCGAAGCTAGTACTATGGAAGAAACTAAACAAATAATAAATAACTTTAAGAATTTTACTAATAGTTATGATGTAAATCTTTCTGTATCAAAAGTAGAAAAGTATTGGAAGATTGAGAATATGTATAGGACATTACTAGAAGTTGATATATTATCTAAAGCTAAGTTGAAAATGATGATGAATAGTATTGCAAGTATATGGAAGGAACTTCCTGATGAATATTTAGCTTCCAAAACAATGGATGATTGTAAAATTTATATTCCAAATCTATATATGATAATAGTTAATTTAGCTGATTAATTAATTTGCATTTCTTTATTTAACAATCGTGCGCAATTGTTGAAAAATATTCACTTTTTCATTTTCAAATAAAGAAGGTATTGATCCGAGAAGGAATAATACTTTTTTAATGAACTTGTTGTACTAACGGGGCAGATTAATGGAAAAAGCAATTAAAAATTGCCAAATTCAATTCTATTATCGAGGAATTACGCAGAATTAGAATTTCCTAATATGGTAATTCCGCATTTTCCTAAATTATATCAAGTTGTAATTTGTAAAATTTCGCTTAAAAAAGGGCAAAATACCTCCTGAAGCAACCCGTCCTAGGTGAGAACGGGTTAGCTTACTGAGATAATAAAATTAAATAGCTAAATTGTTACTTTATATTCCTTCATCTGTAGCTAGGTTGTGTCTTTCTCCACCCATAAAACTGCATGACCTCTTTTGATCATATACATCATTTCAATTCCCACCTTTCATGTTATTTAACGAACAAAATTAATATTGACGAAAATGATTTTCTATTTTTCTTCGATTCTCTTCAAAGATTTTTTTCGCATTTTCATTATGAAGTGCTTCCTCAAGAGAAATCTCACGTTTTCTAATAGTTATCGTGAGAAAAAAAATGTTAAATGTCATTTATAATCACCTCCTTAAATTACCCTGGAAAATGAAAAAAACCGTAGAGAGACTCCCCTACGGTGAAAAAAGGCACAAAAATACCGCAGGGGCACACTTCTCCCTGCGGTATGGGTATGCTTATTTAAAAAAAAACTTAAGCGATCCATTCCGATCTGGTCGAATGTGTAATTTTCATTTTTGATGAAGTTGTAACTACCTGTGAATTTAATTTAACGATAACGATCATTTCATTCGACCTCCTTAAGAATTTTTTGTTTACTTTGTAAGTATATCCACCTTTAAGTTGTTTGTAAACATTTTTTTCTAATTTTTTCTAATTGTGCCAATGACTAGAAAAATTCTTTGCAGCTTTACATTATTAGTTACCTAATTTTTCGGGGGAGCAAATAGAAAATATAGAAGAATTAAAGCAAAAAAACAAAATTCTTGAATTCAAATCCAATTACCTACAGAAAAGAATCCTCTTTAAAAAGTTAAAAAAGTGTTGTATTAATATGAACTCAATATCTTTTAGATAATGCTGATAAGAAGTAAATACCAATTTATTTATCCTTTGTTTTTTCATATAACTTTATTTTCTTATTCAGTAGATCTTTGCCCCAAACTTGCATTGCTTCTAATACAGGTATAAACTTTTGCCCGAGCTCTGTTAATGAATACTCTACTTTTGGGGGTACAACTTTATAAACTTCTCTGTGGACAAGCTCATCCTCTTCCAGCTCTCTTAATTGTCTTGTTAAGATTCCCTTAGAGATACCAGGTAACATCCTCAATAATTCATTAAACCGAATCATTTCATTTTGGCTTAAATGCCACAAAATCACAATTTTCCATCTGCCTGCAATGGCATTTTGGGTAACTGTTAATGGGCAAATTTCTTTCTGCAGTCCTTCGGAGATGGTTTCATCTTGATAATTAAAACGCGCCATCATACTTCCTCCTTTATCTTTAGGTACTATTTTTATGACTAGATTATTAAATTGTGCCTACTTACATAAATCTCTCTTTAGAAATAGTATAGGGAATAGATATAAAAATCAAAAATAACACTGCAGTGGAGGAGATTATATGAAAGTTTTAGTAACTGGAGCAAATGGAAATCTAGGCTCTCAAATTGTTGAGTCGTTACTTACCAAATTAGCCGTGGGAGAAATCATTATTGGAGTACGTGATCTCAAGTCAGAAAAAGCACTAAAGTTTAAGGAGCAAGGCTTAGAAGTACGCGTAACGGATTTTGAAAAACAAGAAACGTTACTTAATGCGTTTATAGATGTGGATCGTTTATTCATCATATCGACATTTGGTGATTTTGAAACATTGATGCATCAACATACAAATGCTGTTGAGGCGGCCAAGGCTACAGGTGTAAAATCAATTGTTTATCCAAGTGTTACACGTGCAGAAGGGAATGACTTCTACCTAGCAGGCATGCATAGGGCACGTGAAGTAGCAATTATTGAATCAGGAATTCCTTATGTGATTTTACGTAATAACTGGTATATAGAAAACGAACTCGGAACAATTCATGGCTGTATGGCAGGTGCTCCTTGGGTAACTTCTGCAGGGGAAGGGAAAATCGGTTGGGTATATCGACCAGATTTAGCTGAAGCAGCAGCAAATGTTTTAGTAGGTGAAATTTACGAAAATAAAATTTATGAACTTTCTGGTGAAAATTTAACACAACAGCAATTTGTGGATACTTTAAATGAAGTAACGGGCAAAGAGGTGTCTTTATTAGCAGTAGACGATGCTTCTTATGAAGAAATGTTAAAAGGGGTTGGCGTACCTGAAGCTTACCTTCCAATGTTAGTAGCGACTCAAAAAGGAATTCGTGAAGGCGGCTTAGAATCAAAACATAGCGATTTAAATTACTTATTAAACCGTCAAGCGACTTCATTAAAACAAGCACTGACAAATTTATTAGTTGATGCGAATTAGATGATGTACTAAATTAATAAAGTGCCAGTTTTTTTGGGACTGGCACTTATTACTTTTGTATAAAACATCTTAGACTACCTTCTTTTACTAAAGAATCACACGCTAAGAAGAAAGTTATTGTTGATGCCTATAATCAAATTTTTCATGAGGAACTTTTAAGGTATACCCATTAATTACCACTTTGTTGGTATCTATCCATTGTATGTCTGCAGTCTCTTCACGATAGTTCCAATAGATATTTTTAGTTTTGTTTCCTTTTTCATTAAATACTAATTCTCCATGAATGCCATAAGACGTTGTCGCACCACCATTAGTAACAAATGCTTTTAGCGTATATTTTCCATCAGGTGAAGTTGCTTCTGTGAGATATTCTCCTGTTGGTAATCTATTCATATCATAAAAGGCCCAATAAACTCCGTATCCAATCAATATAACAAATAGGAGACAAACGATTATTAATCCCCATAGCAATTTTTTGTACGTACTTTTTTTCACATATTCTACATTCTTTTCTTCAATTTTCAAACTACAACCTCCTTAAACATGGAAAATACCTTTCGATTGGAATTATATGGTTCCCATTAAGTAAACGGTTTTTCCATAAGAAATGTTCCAAAATTTGGTTGGGTAATGAAGAATGACTCGAACACAATGCTGATTATAACCAAAATCTCCTAAATCAGTCAGTTCTCATAAGCATTGGAGGAATAGAAAATACATTAGAAGAAGAATACAGAACTGCTGAAATATTCGCGGATATTATTAAAGAAGTAATGGGGGAGTAATTAATATGAGAGGAATCTGTTGCTAGCCATATCTAAGGCTGGTTTAGTGAATAAGTGCTCCCATTTGAGTAGCATAAACTTATTTTATATCTTAGTGTACATAAGATTATCTTCTCTCAAAAATGAAAATCCTGTCTCATCAAGGGCATTAAAAATTGATAAATAACTCTCTCCAATAGAAAAACCTAACCCGTTTAACAACATGTTTGATTCTAGCAGGATATCTTTCGTATCAAATTCTTTTTGAGTCATTTCAATAACTTCAATTCCTTCAACTCGTCTTCCAATAAACGAGAAGATATTATCTATTGCATTTTTTCGCCATTCCAGATTCAATTCTTGGTTACCGTACCAATCTATTTTTTCTTTTAAATCAATTTCATCCCAAGTAACAGTAATCTCATTATCTTTAAACGAACAAAACTCTAATTGTTTTTCACCAATTAATAAAATTACAGGACCATCAGCTCAAAACTCCCCATCAGACGCATCATGTACAGTCCAAACTTCATTCTAATAGGAGTTAATGAGTGATTTTAATGGATCTCTATGCTCCTTGAAAAATTCATTCTTATCTGTGTAGAATTTTGGATTGTAGTCTTTTATACCAAGCATTGTACACCTTTCTTAAACTACTTTAACTGACTTAATTTTATCATTACTAGTTTAGCTAAAGAAGCTGCTTCTTTAAGCTGCTTTATTGAAAGTGTTATTCCTCATATAGCCAATCAAAATCATCGTGAAGTATATATTCTTGTTCATGTAAGGAAAGTGAATAATTTGAACAAACAATGTCTAATTCTTTATAGTCACGTCCGTAATCAATCCCTAAGTAAATATGTTTCAAAGTTTTATTTTTCTTTGCTCCAGTAGGTATTCTATCAATTACCTTTGAACTGTCTAATACAGCTGAACGATAAAATTCACTCCATTCATCCCACTCAAAACTGTATGGAATGTTTGCGTAAATAACATTTTCAAACTTTAACATTCCTTTTTTAACACGATAGGTAAAACCGCCATGTCTATCTAAGCGTGATATTGGCTTTAAAATTTGAAAAGAAATGCTTCTTTCGCGATGACTAATAAGTATTTCTTCGATTACCGCATCGTATAAGTTCAAGTCATCTTTAGACCTATAATCTTCCATTAATTTCATCCCCATTTAAGTCTTTTAATCATAATTTAATATAAAATATTAATTTCATATCAACTAGAAATCCCTTATTTGTCTTTAACTACTCTACTCGGTAGGGTAACAAGAATGTCTTAATAAATCTGATAATATATACCCTGATTTTTTTGGTTTGGCCTGTCATACTCTTCTCTTAGCGAAACTTCACGATATTCCATAAAAGATATATACCTATTCAAAACTGAAAGAAGTCCTTTTACATCACCTTTTAGAATTTCATAATAAGTATTATCCCATTGTTCAACTATATCCTTATCGACTTCCTCCAGACTACTTTTTCCCGTCTCACTAAGTAATACGATATTTTTATCTTGAACTACATCAACGACTTTAATGGACAGAATACGCCAATAAGCTTCCATAATTGACTCATCCGTAATATGAAATGGGCTAATGACAATACCATCAATATAGTTGAGCTGCGGTATTATCTTTGAAAGATGTTTAAGATCCTCTAAAGAAAAAAATAAATCTCCAGAATAGTTATATCCTCCAACTAACTTTTCAAGCTCAATCGAACACTGTTTACCAAAATTCACATTTTCAACTCTTACTCCTAAACTCCCTAATACATAGTTTTGTAAAGATTTTAAAATTTTCATGGGTTCTTCATCCTTCATTAAATGTCTCTTTAGCTAAAGAAAGCACAATGCTTTTTCGAGAAATGCGCTAGTTTGTTGAAGTGTTTTATTTCATTGACCTTGGAACTTCTAGCATTTGTTCTTTCGATAATATGGAACTAGACATTTCTATAGAAGTACAATCCTGAGCCCATCGCCAAAATTAATATGGAGTAACAATTTAGCAGGAATAGGACAATTAGTAAACGTATCATTAATCCTAATTTTCTATCTCAATTCCTTTATTAATTATGAATTAGGATGACCAAATTTTCGATTTTTACAATCTTGTCCTTTTTCCTAAAAAGGACAGGGTCTATATGTTGAATCGTGTTCCATTAGTTCAGTGTGATAAAAAGTATGTTTTTTAATTTATCTGAAATAATATTTACGAGGTGTTACGATGTACAAAATTCGAAAATATTTAATTTTAATTCTTTGTTTGATATCAGCAAGTTGTCTAATAAGCCCTAAGTTACATGCAGAGGCAACTGTTAATTCCCAAGAAATTCAAAAACTACGAGAAGAAAATGAAAGGTTAAAAGGAACTATTGAGGAACTTAAACAACGTATCAATAGCCTGGAACCAGCTCAACCTGAAAATCTTCAAGATCCGCCTTGGGAAAAGTTGCAGTTTCCATCAAAGACATTGCCTATAACAGAGATACTTCATAAGGGAACAAAGATTCCTTTTGATGTAATTGTCGATAAATCTGATTATGTCAGGCCATCTTACGAAAAGCATTGGCACAGTTCAGTAGGTGGGGGAAGATGGAGTAATGTTCCCATGAGGGTACACTATGCACTCAATCGCTTATTTACTACTTATGATATAGGGGTCTCTGCTTGGTATGACTTTGAACATAATATTGGTTTTTCTATACCAATGTTACAAGATCCGCAAGCACTTGATTTGTATATTGTTGTTTTTCAAACAGAAGTAACCAACGTATATACAAAAGGAAATCAAGTTGTGGTTGTTGGTAATCCAAAAAGAGAAGGCGTACAGGTCATAACAATCACAACAGCAGATATTAAACCAGCTGATAAAGCGGAAAACTTACTTGTTCAATTAGTAACCGAAGAAGGGTATGAAATCGATTATTCTATTATTTCATACATTCGACCTGACTTTTGGTCGAAACATGAATAAAATAAAATTCAAGGAACTCAAATGAAAGATATTGGATGGCATCTTTTTTGTTTTATATTTACCTATTTCAATCAAACTGTTCAAAATTTATGCTACAAAAACTAATCCAACGTATAATCGAAATCCAATTTTTAAAGAATGTCGCTAGATTGTTTTTCTTATGGCTAGCCTTTAATTAATTTAAACCATCAGTGGACTTCTTAACTAAAAAATATAAATACCAACAAATAAACTAAATCCAGCCGATATGAAGGACATAATAGCAGATACTTTTCGTTTTTTTCGAATTTCAATTATCCCTGTAAATAATACCATTAATCCTACCAGTATTAGCATGTATGGAAGTATTCCATATTCACGGGTTAATAGAATATAACATGATAAAGCAAATCCTATAATTGCTAAAGTATTTCTTATAATTTTCATCGATATCCCCCATTAGTGGATTTGGCAAGCATGACTCACAAAACCTACCAATATTTTAACATATATAACCAGGTGTTTTAATGGTGTTATTCAACAATAAACCCTAATGAATAATGCGTTTAATATCAGGGAAGTTTAAAAAGTGCTCAAGAATAAGCATAGGCTATTCATTCTATTTTGTAGGAAATTGGATTTCTATTCTAGAATGTATTAATGATATTACTGATGTTTAGTAGTATTGAATATCACGATTCAACAACGAAGATTACTAAATAGTACATCTTAAACTAATTAGACTGATTAAGCATGGATTTATTGGCTTAGTTAGACTTATATAGTTTTCGTACGACGGGTACCGAAGAATTTAAATTCTACCTGTTTGCAGTGCTTTTACCCAATCTATTCTTCCGCATTTCTTACTCTGTAGGATAGCTGCCTCTCGGTTATAAGGAATATGTATATGTTCTATCAGCCAGTCATTTTCTTTTTTTGTTACTATTGTATAATTTGCATGGGGAGTTCCTGACTCCATTTTGTGATAGATTGGTAATTCATCTTCATAGGCTGGTAATCCAACACTACCGGGATTAATCACTATTTTATTATTGGGTAAATATACAACTCTGGGTATATGAGTATGTGCACAAAAAATAATGTTCTGCGAAATGCCATTAACCAACTTTAAAATATCTTCTGTCTTCTTAAGTCTTGAGCCATTTGGACTCATTTCCTCTAATAAATAGCTTTCATCACTAGTGGGAGTACCGTGACAAAAATAAAACTCTTCCGTTTGCAAAGAAAAGGGCAAATTAGCAATCCACTCTTTATGCTCTTCTTCCAACATAGTTTGTACATATTGTACTGTTGGATTTTCTGAATGGATATCTAGTAGGATTCTATCGCAATTGCCCCTAATATTTCGAATATGCTTCTCTTTTACTAATAATTTATAAGTTTCTAGAGGGAAAAGTGGCCCATAAAAGTGGTCACCTAAATTATAGATATCCTTAATACCACGATTCTTAATATCTACTAGCACTGCCTGTAATGCATCGATATTTCCATGTATGTCTGAAATAATTGCCGTTCTCACAAATAAGAGCCCCCTTATTTTCTATTCATCTATTATCTAGCTTACTACCTTTAAATAGTAAACATTCATTAACTTACATTAGTTCGCTCTTCCTATTTCAATATCCATAAAATCACTAAGTCCACTGAGTTTAAACATTCTCATTAATCTTTCAGATAGTACCAATTTCAAATCAACTTTCTCTTTCATTACTCTCTTATATAGTGCAACAATCACTCCAAGACCACAACTATCCATATAATCTACTTTGGAGAAATCCAGTTCTATAAGCATGCCTTCTGTCAAAACGATCAATTCAAATTTATCTTTTAATAAAAGTACTGCATCCATGTCAAATTCACCTTCAAAAAAACCTATTAATAAATGATCAATTTCATGGAATTGTATATTTTGACTCATTTTTTCCCCTCCATAGCTTATTTATTAATTTCCTCTTTCTGAGTTTTTAAACCTTTTCGACCACTTTCTCGTAATTTTTCTACAACTAAACTCCCATTATTTTAAATGTAATCTTTCTTTATATAGGCATCTGAGTTACGGAATTTCCATTAAGTGAAAAGTATCCATAAAAAAACTGTAAAGCCTAAAAAAATATTCCAAATCAAAAAGAAAAAATTTAACCTAATCTATTAAGTAACCCAACGTATTTACTAGTCGCTCTTGAAGGTTAAAAAACTTTCTGCAATGTCTTTCTTTTTTCCCATAGTCCAATAGAAAACTAAAACTTTTCTAATGTTTGCTCCTGTAAATTGGTAATAATTTATTTTTGAAAGGATTATATTATTAGTGTCCTTACAGTGTGTGTGAATGCTAGGGTACCTGATGAGAGAAGGGGACTTCAGCTTAATTTTGATAGGGGGAATATGACTTGAATACATACAGCAAATGGATGTACAAACAATTTTTCAAAAGAGCATTGGATTTTATGATTGCGTTAATGGCCATTCTTTTACTTAGTCCTTTGTACTTAATTGTTGCTATTTTAGTAAGGTTTAAGCTAGGCAGCCCTGTAATCTTTAAACAAGAAAGACCAGGACGGGATGAAAAAATATTTACCCTCTATAAGTTTCGATCCATGACAAATGAACGTGACGAAAAGGGTGAGTTGCTTCCGGAGACTGTCCGACTTACGAAATTCGGTGTTTTCTTAAGATCTACAAGCTTAGACGAGCTGCCCCAATTGTTCAATGTCCTGAAAGGGGAGATGTCCATCATCGGTCCTCGGCCATTAATCGTCTACTACCTCCCTTTATATAATGACCATCAAAAAAGACGCCATGAAGTGAGACCAGGAATAACGGGACTGGCACAGGTAAAGGGAAGAAATTTCATCTCGTGGGAAGAAAAATTTGATCTCGATGTGGAGTATATAGAGAAGCTTTCCTTCTTGAATGATTTAAGAATTGTTCTTTTAACCATTAAAATCGTCCTTGGCCGCAAGGATGTGTATGTCGATGCAGAAAAAATCATGGAAGACTTCAAAGGGAGTAGCGTTCAAAGAGAAGTCTAACGGAAAAATTAGTTGAAATTTTATAGAATAGGAAGTGCATGATTGCTATCCATACTTACGATTGATGAAAAAGAGAGATGGAATGAAATCGTTAAATCGTTTCAAAATTATGATGTCTATTATCTAGCGAGTTATGTGAAAGCTTTTGAACTTCACGGAGATGGTCAGCCTTTACTCGTTTTTTATGAAGATCAAACCATTAGAGCCATTAATGTAGTCATGAAACGAGATCTATCAAAAGACAAGCGGTTTATGGGGAAAATCCCCACAAATACCTTCTTCGATTTTGCTACGCCCTATGGATTCGGGGGATTTCTAATAGACGGAGAAATCAAGGAGGAAGCGGTACAGCGACTCGAGCAAGAATATCGTTCATTCTGTCAGAAAGAAGGCATTGTTACTGAAGTTGTTCGCTTTCATCCCGTGACGAAAAATAGTGAAGCCTTACATACCATCTATGAAATAGCCACCCTTGGAAAAACCATTACAGTCGAAATGGAATCCATGGATCAAATTCAAGAAAATCTCGTTAAAAGCAATAAATATAAAATAAAAAAGTCACTAAAGGCGGGCGTTGAAGTTTCCTGGGGTTGGGACAAAGAGTTAATCGAGGAATTTATAGCACTCTATAATGAGACGATGAAAGGGAATAACGCGACAGATTATTACTATTTCAACCAAGCTTTTTATATGAATGTGCTACAAGAATTAACGGATCAGGCAATGATTGTTTCGGCTGAGTATGAAAAGCAAAAGATTGCCATGGCAATCATTCTTATCTCCAATCAGCAACTCCACTATCATTTGTCTGCTTTAAACAGGGACTTTAGTGAACTTAGACCGATGAATATTTTATTGTATGAAGTAGCGTGCTGGGGATTAAACAACGGCTATAAAACCTTCCATCTTGGAGGAGGTTTGGGGAGTCGTGAAGATAATCTGTATGCGTTTAAAAGGAGTTTTAACAAAAATTCCAATTCGGTATTTAAAATCGGGAAAAAAATATTTTCAGAACGTGATTATGAAATGCTTTTACAAATTCGAAGGGAAGAACCAGACTTTGTCTTAAATGAAAACTACTTTCCTGCATACCGTTCATAAAAAGTGAGCAACTTAACAAAGTGTAGACAAATTCGTTTATCGACTTTGTCTACACGTTTTTTTATATAATTCTATCATAAGAAAGATTACCCAGACTGTCTTGAAAACGCTTGGCAGCCAAGGCACGCAGACGAGCGAAGACGCGAATAGAAGTTGTCTTCATGAGCGGACGAGCGAGACAAGTAACGCAGGATGAAAGCGTTTGTCAACAGTCTGAAAAGGGGCTGCTATCTGAATGATTAGCAGCCCCATGATTATTCGAATATAAGTTCCATCGTAATCTTACCTTGTCCACAGTAAACAAGGTACTCATCATCCTTCGAATAGACTTTACCGAATTCAACTGGTGTTGAAAACTCTTCTTTGGTATAGTCCTGTATTCGCCACTTGGAGACATACTGGGGTATTTCGGTAAAGTCGAATACATCGAGCCAATTTTGAGTTCCTCTAAGTAAGTGCCAGATTCTCTCAATCTCCCATTTTTCCCAATCGATAATGGTAGGAAATTCATTTGGAGAAATTTTTCTGGCACGAACGGTTGGACTGTCTTTCGTCTGTTTTATACGTGGGGCACTATCCTTTTCAATATCAGTAATGGCTTGCAGTAATAACCGAACCCCGTTTTGCGTTTCAAGGATATCGATTAGTTGCTCTTCCGTACAGCCGAGTGGAATCGGATAACTTTCCTGGTAGATAATATCTCCAGTATCTTCTCCTTCATCAATATAGTGAACAGTTATTCCTGGATTTAAATCCATATCATAGAATGTCCAGAAGAATGGATAGCCTCCTCGATACTTTGGCAGGAGGGTAGGGTGCAGGTTAATGCATCCTTTGTTAGGGATGTCCAAAATGTTTTTCTTCAATAATTCTGACATACTGTTGATGACAATAAGATCCGGTTCAAGCTCACGAACCCAAGATTCCAGCAATTCATCGCACCCATTGTCCATATAATAGTAGGGTATCGAGCTTTCCTGACAGAAGCTTTGTAAACTCAAGCTTCGATTAGTTGCATTTTTACTTCTGGACTCGATTACACCTATAATCTGAATGCCTGCTTCGAGTAAAGAGGTAAAAACATTCGTCACACCCATCGTAATGAAAACAACTTTTAAATTTGATTCTATCATGAAGATTCATCTCCTAAGTTTTAACTAGTACTGTTTGCCAGTCCTTAATATGAAAATCTACGTTTCGATTCGTAAAATTATGTTTTACATAGAATCGTTTATTTTTATTTTGATATCGTGATGGATAGTGCCTAGTTTCTCAAGCATTTCATCGGAGGTATGAAATTTCAAAATCATATTTCCAAGTAGCTCATAGCTAGTTGTCGGAGGTGAAAGGTAATCCCCTGGATTGACGAATAGTTCATATTCAACAACATGCTTTTTCAAAAATTCTTCGCTTATGTCGAGTCCATTAAATTGACCTGAATGTTCCTGGTTTACTAGTACATAATCCGCCCAATAGCCCTTTACTTCCTGCATTTCTAAATCACTGCAGTCTTCGCCTAAAGACGCTCTAATGGTATATTCAATCAAATCAATCCCAGTAGCATATTGGACGATTTTAGAATTACACCCTCCACCATTCCGGGGAGCAATTTCGATGATATAGACATTTTCATCCTTATCGATGCGGATATCGAAATTTAATGCACTCGTCTTCATCTCTAATAGAGTTAGGAGCCTTTGAATTTCATCATGTATTTTTTGATGTATCCGCTCATCTCTCAAATAAGGCCAGCTCGCCATAATTGAGATAAACGGATTCCGGTGATCTGTAGAAAATTGCTCATTTGAAAAACAACGAAAAACAAGTTGTCCATCCACAGTAAATCCTTCTCCACCAATATGAGGACCATCGTTTTCAATATATTCTTCCATGATAAAGCGTTTCACTTTGGAGAAATTTAGGGCATGCTCAACTTTTTCCTCCAACAAATCAATCGAGTCAATCATTGATATGCCTCTGCTGCCAGATGAATCTACCGGTTTGATCATTACCGGCAATTTAAATTGATGGAAATCCTTTTTTGCCTCTTCAAAGGAATAGAAACCCTTTGCTTTTGGCACGTTAAAACCGTTTTCCCTCTGGAATTCTCTAAACCTATCTTTATTGGTCAAAAGTTCAACGGCTTTATAGGGATTTGTAGGTAAATCTAACATTTCTGCCACGTACGCGGCAGTTTGGGCACCAGAGTCTGCTCCATAGCAAACGATTCCATCCACCTTTAGGGCTTCTGCTAACTTTAATACGTCCAGTTTGTCTGACGTACTAATACTATAGAATTCATGTGCATATAGCTCTCCGGGAACATTCGAAGAAATATCGCAAAGTATAACATAATGACCAAGCTCCTTTGCTTTTTTTATGGCGGGCACCTGAAGTTGACTGCCGCCAAGCATTAAAAGTTTTTTCAATATACCACCTCATTTTTACTATGACCCAAAACATTCGGTACTGAAATTAAGCATATTACTTAAATCGGCTATACTATTCTATTGCCTACGAACCGAAAAAATGAGTACTAAGTTGTGAATTTTGGATACAACTCCTAGTTATAAAGGTAAGTGTGATTTGAAAAAAGTAAAAGAAATTATTGCAGAAATATGTAGCCGAATATAATAAATTTTGTAAACAAAATGATACGCATTTAGTTCTAACGGTTCAAAGGAATAATATAATATAACTAAAAGTTGAGAGTGATTTCTCTTTTAATTCCTTATTTATAGTCTTTAAGGTTTATTTAAACTACCCATTCACAAAGAGGTGTGATATTGAATCTGACGCTCAGGTACTGGCTCTTTTTTGTAATTGACTCATTGATCGTTCTTTTCGCCATTTTTATAAGTCATTGGCTGGTGAATAACTCGACGACTTTAGACTCTATCATTGCGATTAGCTCCGTTTCGCTGCTAATCACGCATCATATCATGGCCTATTTTTTTCACCTTTATAATCGAATATGGAGTGTCGCATCTGTGAATGAGCTCTTAAATATTGGCTATTTGGTTACGATTTGTATCCTGATAACGAGCTTCATCCAATGGATCATTCAAGGCGATGCCTACTTAAAAGTAATGTTCATTACCTGGTTATTACATATTGTGCTGATTGGCGGGTCACGCTTCTTATTAAGATTGTTCCACGATTTTCGCGGCATGGTAAAACCACAAAATAATATAAAAAGAGTCCTGATTGTTGGGGCAGGTGAAGCTGGTACGCTACTCATCCGGAGCATAAAAAGACATGTCAAGCCTGAATATTTAGTGGTCGCCATAGTGGATGATAATCCCAATAAGCAAAACTTGACGCTAATGGATGTAAAGGTGTGTGGAACAACAAAAGAGATACCGGAAATTGTTCAGGAGAAGAATATCGATGAAATCATTCTAGCCATACCTTCGTTGGGAAAAGAAGAAATGAGCAAATTATATGCCCTTTGCGTGAATACAAATGCAACCATAAAAACGATGCCCAAGATTGAAGATATTGTCATGGGCAAATATAAGGTCAATGATATCCAAGAGATCAACTTCGAGCACTTGCTTGGCCGAGAAGAAGTAAAGCTGAATATGGAGGCAATATCCAACAAGCTCCTAAATAAAGTCATTCTTGTTTCGGGTGCCGGGGGATCCATAGGCTCCGAAATATGTAGACAAGTTGTGCAATTTCAACCAAGAGAAATTATCCTTCTAGGCCATGGAGAAAACTCCATCTATAACATTCATATGGAACTACTAGAAAAGGTGGGAGAAAAACAGATTCAGCTTCTTCCGATCATTGCGGATATACAGGATCGTGAAAAAATCTTTGAAGTGATAGAACACTATCGTCCGGATTTCATCTATCATGCGGCTGCCCATAAGCATGTCCCATTGATGGAATTGAACCCACGAGAGGCAGTGAAAAATAATATTTTCGGTACAAAGAATATAGCCGATGCTGCTCATGCTTTTCATGTTGAAAATTTTGTCATGATTTCAAGTGATAAAGCAGTAAATCCAACAAATGTGATGGGGGCAACTAAACGTATTGCCGAAATGATTATCCAAAACCTGGCCATCTTTAGTGACACAAATTTTACTGCAGTCAGATTTGGCAATGTACTTGGCTCACGTGGCAGTGTCGTCCCTCGATTCAGGTCTCAAATAATTGCTGGTGGCCCAGTAACAGTAACGCATCCAGAGATGACACGTTATTTCATGACGATACCTGAAGCCTCTCGACTCGTCATTCAAGCGGGTGCCCTTGCTCAAGGGGGCGAAGTGTTTGTTTTGGATATGGGTGAACCGATTAAGATAGTCGATCTTGCTAAAAACTTGATTAAATTATGTGGCTATACAGAAAAAGATATAGCTATTCAGTATTCAGGTATCAGGCCAGGGGAAAAATTATATGAAGAGTTGCTGAACGAAGAGGAAATCCAAGAGCAGCATGTGTATCCAAAAATCCATGTTGGCAAAGCGCATGCCATGAGGCCGGATATTTTAGCAGAATTCCTGAACGAATTAGACATCCTGGAAGTGGAAGAAATGAAGGCTAAGGTCATTGATGTTGCCAATGGAAATTGGACAAATACATCATTACAGCCTAGAACAATTGCTTAAAACTTGAAAGATAAAAGAAGAAGATCGGATGTGTCGATGGTAAATCATGATTTTCTGAACAAGGATAAAAGAGATGCTAAACCTAACAAAAATAGAATCTTCCTATCCTCGCCTCATATGAGTGAAGAGGGCTTTGAAATGCGCTATATAAATGAAGCTTTTGAAACGAATTGGATCTCGCCGATGGGAACAAATGTAAACGAATTTGAAAAAGAACTCGCTTCTAAAATTGGTAGTAAATCCGCTGCAGCTCTCTCTTCTGGTACAGCGGCGATTCATATGGCATTAAAAGCAGCAGGAGTCGAGAAGGGTGACATTGTATTTTGTCCAACACTGACGTTTTCCGCAACCGCCAATCCAATTATCTACCAAAATGCGATTCCCGTTTTTATAGACAGTGATTTTGATACATGGAATATGTGTCCCGATGCTTTAGAAAAAGCATTCGAGAAATATCCTGACGTTAAAGCAGTATTGATTGTACATCTTTATGGATTATCGGCCAATATGGATCGCATCATGGAGATTTGCAGCAAGTATAAAGTGCCAGTAATCGAAGATGCGGCAGAAAGTCTGGGAACTTTGTATAAAGGAAAATATACTGGAACTTTTGGGGACTATGGGATTTTTTCATTCAATGGCAATAAAATCATTACCACTTCCGGTGGGGGCATGCTGGTATCGAACAATGAGGAAAGAATTGAAAAGGTAAAATTTTGGGCAACTCAATCAAAAGACCCTGCCAGACACTATCAGCATAGTGAACTTGGCTTTAATTATCGAATAAGTAATATCGTTGCTGGCATTGGCAGAGGGCAACTCAAAGTGTTGGAGCAACGAGTGCAAAAGAAAAAGTATATTTTCGAGTTTTATAGACAAGAGCTAGCAGGGCTTGATTGGGTTGAATTTATGCCAATCAATGACTGGAATGAACCGAATTACTGGCTGAGCTGTATGACAATTCGGGGCAAGTGTACGCCATTAGAACTGATAGAGGCTCTTGAAGATGAAAACATCGAATCCAGACATATCTGGAAGCCTATGCATTTGCAACCCTATTATGAGAACTATGATTTTATTGGAAGTACAGTGGCAGAAGAATTGTTTGCACGAGGTGTTTGCTTACCCTCAGATACAAAAATGACGGATGAGGATTTGTTAAGAATTGTTCACCTACTAAAAAATTTAAGGAGTGCATAAATAGAATGCATCTATTGTAAAGAATCAAATTCATTTTTCCTCTTTATCTATAAAACTATACCTAAGGAGTGTATGAATGAAAAAGGTTTTAATACTTGGAGGATCTTCTGTTCAAATACCAATCATCAAAAAAGCCAGGCAAATGGGGCATTATGTCGTTGTTTGCGACTATTTAGAAGAAAATCCAGGTCGACACTATGCACATGAGTTTCATAATATCTCGACGACTGATAAGGAAAAGCTGTACGACATCGCAGCTAAATTAAATATTGATGCGATTGTCTGTTATTCCTCGGATACCAATGCTGTACCTGCCGCGTATGTATCCGAAAAACTCAGGCTACCGACTCATCCATATAAATCGATCGAGATTCTAACCAATAAAGAAAAATTTCGTGGCTTTCTAAAAGAAAATAACTTCAATACACCACGAGCAAAAGCGTTTTGTTGCTGGAAAAAAGCTGAGGGAGAGATTCATCGTTTTAAGATGCCGGTGATGATTAAACCGGTGGATTCATCGGGAAGTAAAGGGGTTTCCAAAATAGATTCTATCGATTCATTAAAAGAGAAAGTAGAGAATGCTTTAAATTTCTCCAGAGAAAATCGATTTCTGATTGAGGAATTTATAGAGAGTAAAAATTATTACCATGTGGGTGGGGAAGGATTTTCGGTAAATGGCAAGCTCGTTTTTAGAGAATATTATAACGAGCATTTTCCGCTGGAATCGCCAAATCCGTTCGTTTCGATGGGTGCATCTTATCCAATTATGCTATCAGATCAAATCCAGAAAAAAATAGATGCTGAAATACAAAGAGTGCTCCATTTATTAGACATGAAAACGGGTGCCTATAACTTTGAGATTAGAATAGATGATTCGGACCAAGTTTACCTGATCGAGATGGCGCCACGTAATGGAGTGGGCTATCAAAGCCTACTAAAATATACAACCAATTTTGATATAGATGAAAATGTGATTAATGCTGCACTGGGTCATCAGATTCACCATTCACCAAAATATTCAAAAGAGTATTGGGGGATCTATGGATTCTATAGTAATGAAAATGGGATTTTCAAAGGAATCGATATAGAAGAAGAATTTTCTAAAGGGAATATTGTCGAATTTGAACTCTTTGTAGAGCCAGGAGAACAGATTAGTAAACTAAGAGGAGCTCACGATATTTTAGGATGCATGATCTTTAAATTCTCTTGCAAAAAAGAGCTTTTTGAAAAAATCGAAAATATGTCAGAATACGTGAAGGTTTCTCTCGAAGATCGATAGAATGCCATCGTTGGCAGTAAATGTAAACGATGGCATTCAAGGATTACTAGACAAGGTGGATACGAACAAGAACTAGTGAGGAGCAGAATAAAATTTGAAAAAGAAGATTTGGATATTTAATCACTATGCAACCGGGATGTATATCGACCAAGATGGCCGACATTTTAATTTTGCTAAAAATTTACTTGAGCTCGGTCATGAACCCATCATTTTCTGCGCCTCAACAAGTCATAACTCATATGAAGAGATTGAACTGGGTGAAGAAAAATTCAAAACTGACCAAGCAGAAAATATCCCTTTTGTTTTTGTCAAAACACCCCGCTATACAGGAAATGGCGTACAAAGAGTCAAGAATATGCTTGCTTTCTATCGCAATCTTTTTCCTGTTGCAAAAGAATATGCAAAAAATCATGGGAAACCAGCGTGTATTATCGCGTCCAGTGTCCATCCCCTAACGCTCATTGCAGGCATTAAAATTGCAAAAGAATTAGGCGTTCCATGTCTATGTGAAATAAGAGATTTATGGCCTGAATCACTCGTAACCTATGGCATTATCAATAGAAGTAATCTCTTAACCAAGGTCATGTATCTGGGTGAGAAGTGGATCTATAAAAAAGCCGATAAATTAATTTTTACGATGGAGGGCGGAAAAGATTACATCGTTGAGAGGGGGTGGGATTTAGAGAATGGTGGCCCGATTGATTTAACAAAAGTACACCATATCAATAACGGGGTTGACCTAGGTAAGTTTCTTTATAGTATCGAGCATTATAATCTGAACGATGAGGATATTAGCAATAGCCACTATTTTAAGGTCGTCTATACAGGCTCCATCCGAAAGGCAAATAATGTACGAAAAATTGTTGAGATAGCGAGAATCATCCAAGAAAAAGGGGTTAACAACATACAATTTCTCATTTTTGGTGATGGACCAGATAAAGAGATATTAGAGAAATACTGTCTTGAAAAAGGAATCGATAATATTAAGTTTAAGGGCTTTGTAGGGAAAAAATATATCCCGTATATATTGTCCAAATCCAATTTAAATATTGTACAGCTATTCGATCAAAACGATTTAAAACGATTTGGGGCCAGCTTAAATAAAATGTTTGATTACTTTGCAAGTGGCACACCAACCATTTCCGACTGTCTTTTCGGATATGATCTGATCAAAAAATATAACTGTGGAGTAGTCTTGGACAAAGCAACAGTGGACCAATTAGCAGATGCCATTATCGAGATTTCCAAAATGCCAAAACCGCAATATGAAGAGTATTGCAACAATGCACGAATTGCAGCACATGACTACGATTTTAAAGTGTTAACGAAAAAACTTGAAAATCTATTATAAAGAGGGGTAGTCGTATGAGCGTTTTAAAGGAGAAAATATTGAGCAAGAACGCAACACTTGGTGTGATTGGATTGGGCTACGTTGGATTACCCCTTGCTGTTGAAAAAGCAAAAGCAGGCTACAAAACAATTGGATTTGACATCCAAGAAGAACGAGTAGGAATGGTGAATGAGGGCATCAACTATATTGGGGATGTGGTAAATGAAGACCTCAGGGAAATAGTAGACGCCAATTTATTATTGGCTACTACGGATTTTGCACAAGTAGCAACGGCGGATTGTGTATGTATCTGTGTTCCTACACCATTGGATAATTATAAACAACCTGATATTAGCTATGTAAAGGCGTCGGCAGAAAGCATTGTTCCTTATATGCATAAAGACATGATGATTATTTTAGAATCGACAACATATCCAGGGACAACAGAGGAACTGCTTAAACCAATTTTTGAATCAACTGGCTTAATCTGCGGCAAAGATTTTTTCCTTGCCTTTTCGCCAGAACGAGTTGACCCTGGAAACTTGCACTATAAAACAAAAAATACACCAAAAGTTGTTGGTGGTGTAACAGAGATGTGTACAGATCTTGCGGCGACACTTTACGAGAGTATTTTAGAGGCACCCATTCATCGGGTTTCTACTCCTGCAATCGCCGAAATGGAAAAAATACTAGAGAACACTTATCGAAATGTAAACATTGGGCTTGTGAATGAGTTAAGCATTTTATGCAACAAAATGGGCATTAATTTCTGGGAAGTGGTAGAGGCGGCAAAATCCAAACCCTATGGATTTCAAGCTTTTTACCCTGGACCAGGCCTAGGGGGACATTGCATTCCGTTAGATCCATATTATTTATCGTGGAAAGCACGAGAATATGGCTTCCATACATCCATGATTGAATCCTCCATGATCATCAATGACCGAATGCCGGAATATTGTGTAGAGCGAGCAAGTAAAATACTAAATAAAAATAAAATCGCCTTACACGGATCTAAGATTCTCGTATTAGGTGTCGCTTATAAGCAAGACATCGATGATTACCGGGAAAGTCCAGCTCTCAAAGTGATTGAATGCTTGGAAAAAGAGGGAGCAGAAGTGCTATTTTACGACCCTTATATCCTTGAATATTACGATAAGGGTGTTCCTAAAAAAGGTGAACCCTACTTAACGGCGGAGCTAATCGTCGGAGCAGATCTTGTGATGATTACGACGGCTCATACAACATTGGATTACAATTATATCCAGCAACATGCGAAGGTTATTTTTGACACAAAGAACGCAATGGTAGATGTACAATATCGAGAAAATATTGAATTATTATAAAGGAGCGCCTATGGAATTTACAATCGACGCCTATGTGAATTTATTGGAATTGTTGAAAGAACGAGAGTTCAGCTTTTGCTTCTATGAAGATGAGTGTGACCAAAAATCCGTCATACTTAGACATGATGTAGATTTCTCCATAGACAAAGCCTTGGAAATCGCAAAAATAGAATCTAGGAACGGTGTAAAATCAACGTATTTTATCCTATTATCGACTAATTTCTATAACGTTTTTTCAAAACAGTCCTATGAAAAATTACACCAAATCATTGATTTAGGCCATGAGATAGGGTTACATTTCGATGAAACACGATACGAGATTACTACCATTGGAGAAATGAAACAGTATGTTGAAAAAGAAGCAGCCATTCTCGAAAATTTACTAAACACGAAAGTTAGAGTCGTTTCAATGCATCGTCCCTCAAAGTTCACTTTAAACAACGACATACAATTTGACCAACTAATCAACTCCTACTCCAAAAAATACTTTAAAGAAATGAAATATGTATCTGATTCAAGAATGCATTGGCGAGAAGACCCAATGGAAGCAATTGAATCCAATCAATATGAAAAATTGCATATCCTGACACATCCTTTCTGGTATTCCACTGAAAATGAAGCAATGGATGTTAAGCTGCTGGAATTTATGAAAAATGCAGTAACGGAAAGATTTGATTTTATAAATGATAATTTTAGAGATTTAGAACAGGTGATTAGCAGGAAGGAGATCGTCATTTGATTCCTGTAAAAGAGATACTCGATTTCTTGAATTCTGCTAATTTGCCTTACGCATATATTGGCGATGAAGATCTTTCCATCAACAGCTACGCGTCACTTGAGAAAACGGATCGAAACAAAATCTCCTGGATTAAAGATGAAACAAAAATTGGCGCTGTTTACGAAAAGGATATTAGTGAATCATTAATCGTAGTCGGAAGATTTGATACAAGCAGTCTAGTAAACGGGAATCTCATCCTATGCGAGAATCCAAAACAAGTGTTTTTTACCATACTGGATGCTTTTTTCAACAACAAATCAAAGTCAGCATATACTAGTCCCACATCGATTGTGGAAACAACGCACATCGGTCGGAACGTCAGAATCGGTCACTCCTGCTATATCGGTCCTGAAGTGGTAATAGGCGATAACGTAGAAATCAAACATCATGTCTCCATTGAAGGAAAAGTAACCATCGGAAAAAATACTACCATCAATTCAGGGGTAGTGATGGGGGCGGATGGTTTCGGATACTTTCAAGATTTAGAGGGAACAAATGTAAAGGTACCGCATTTCGGTGGGATTGTGATTGGAGAAAAAGTTGAAATAGGTGCGAATACTTGTATTAACAGAGGCACATTGGATGATACGAAAATAGGAAATAATGTTAAGATTAATAACCTTTGTCATATCGGACATAATGTCATCGTAGAGGAGAATGTGTTGCTCGGCGCATTATCAAGTATTTCTGGAAGTGTCCGAGTAAAGAGAAATGTCTATATTGCTCCTGCTGTAACGATTCTCAACCAGCTTTCAATTGGGGAAAATAGTTTTATCGGGGCAGGTTCTGTCGTCGTAAAAGATGTGGAAGATCATGTCGTTGTTGTGGGGGTTCCTGGGAAAATAACAAAAAGACTCGAGGTTGAGCATTGACAAATTTAAAATATGCGATTATTGGATGCGGAAGAATTTCACCCAATCATATAGCAGCAGCAGTGGATAATCAGCTAGACATCGTCGCGCTATGTGATCTGGAAGAACAGAAAATGGATGACATAATGTCGAACTTCCATTTACCAAATTCGGTTCAAAAATATGTAGATTATAAAGAAATGCTGGCATATGAAAAACTTGATTTAGTCGCCATTTGTACAGAAAGTGGAAAACACGGTCAAATCGCTCTGGATTGCCTTGATGCAGGGGTCAACTTAATCATTGAAAAACCAATCGCCCTCTCTTTAGAAGAAGCTGATCAGATCATCGAACTTGCAAGGGCGAATAATCTAAAGGTGAGTGCATGTCATCAAAATCGATTTAATAAGTCCGTACAGAAAATGCGTGAGGCAGTAGTGGATGGACGCTTCGGAAAGCTTCTGCATGGAACTGCACACATTCGCTGGAACCGTGGTGAAGGTTATTACAAGCAAGCCTCATGGCGTGGTACTTGGGAGCAAGATGGCGGCGCGCTAATGAATCAATGTATCCATAATATTGATCTCTTAAGATGGATGATGGGTGATGAAATCGTCGAAGTAATTGGCATGACCGATAATTTACTCCATGACTATATCGAGGGAGAAGATTTAGGTATGGCCTTGATCAGGTTTGCAAATGGCAGCTATGGCATCATTGAAGGGACAACCAATATTTATCCTCAAAATTTAGAAGAAGCTCTCTATATTTTTGGGGAGCAGGGTACAGCAAAACTCGGTGGAAAGTCAGTGAACCTAATTGAAGAATGGTTGTTTGCAGATCACTTGGACGCTTCAGAAGAAGTCAAAACAGCTTACTCAGAAGACCCGCCTACAGTTTATGGGTTCGGGCATACACCGCTTTATACAGATGTTGTCCATGCAATTGAATATGACCTAGAGCCCTATGTGACAGCTGAAGATGGGAGGAGAGCATTGGAGTTAGTCCTTGCCATTTATAAATCCTCATCTGAAAAAAGAAGTGTCCAACTCCCATTAGACAGTGTGTGTACAATCGATTTCAAACCAACGATTAGTCGGGCTGGAGGAACTTCATGACGGACCGAGAAAAATACCGCCAATTTAGTGAAACAGAAAAAACCATTCCGTTATTTTCAAAAGGCTGGTGGATGGACGCGGTTTGCCAAGAAAATTGGGATGCCATCTTAATCGAAGAAAATGGTCAAGTGGTTGCATCTTTACCATACTATCTCGCTATATCAGAGGAAAGAAAAGAAATACAAAAGGCGATTTTAACCCAGACAAACGGAATCTGGATGGCTTATCCGACAAACCAAAAATATGAAAAAAAACTCGCATATGAAACGAAGCTAATGAATCTCGTCATAGATGAAATCGAACAACTTGAATTAGCTAAATACCAGCAATATTTCCATTACTCCATCACTAACTGGCTTCCTTTTTACTGGCGCGGCTACTCCCAAACGACAAGATATACGTATGTCATCCAAAACACCAAGAATTTAGAAGGGGTCTATCAAAATTTCAGTTCAAACATCCGGAAATGCATTCGTAAAGCTATGAAACTAGTAGAAATAAAAGAGGACATCGAAATAGAGGAATTCTACCACTTAAATAAATTGACTTTCGAACGGCAAGATTTGGAGATTCCTTATTCCTACGACGTTGTGAAAAGATTGGATGAGGAATGCAAGAAAAGAAATGCATGTAAAACCTACTATTGTGTGGATGAGCATGATCAGATCCATTCAGCAATCTATTTTGTGTGGGATGAGGACTCGGTTTATTACTTAATGTCAGGGTCTAATCCAGATTTTCGGCACACCCAATCCCTGACGCTGTTATTATATGAAGGCATTAAATTAGCCAATAAGCTGAATAAACAGTTTAACTTTGAAGGCAGCATGAAAAAAAAGATCGAACATCACTTCCGACAATTCGGCGCAGAGCAGATGCCCTATCATAATATTTATAAAACGTATTAAGTGCTCCTTCAACATTACTATTAGTAGATTGAATTATGGAAGTAAGAGAAGTGATAGATCTGAATTTAGGGGGGCAAAGAGACGATGCAATTTAGAGATTTGCAGGCTCAATATAAACTGTACAAAACAAAAATAGATCACGCGATTCAAAACGTCTTGGCGGATGCACATTTTATAGAAGGAAAAGAAGTGAAAGAACTTGAAGAACAACTGGCTGTCTATGTTGGAGTAAAGCATTGCATCACTTGTGCAAATGGAACAGATGCTTTGCAGCTTGCCTTAATGGCATGGGGGATTCAAGAGGGGGACGCTGTTTTTGTACCAGATTTTACTTACTTTGCAACAAGTGAAGTTGTTTCCCTATGTGGGGCTACTCCAATATTTGTAGACGTATGTCCCGATACATTTAACATGGACCCCGTTAAACTCGAACTAGCTATTCGTCAAACAATCGATGAAGGAAAGCTCAAGCCAAAGGTAATTATCCCGGTCGACTTATTTGGGTTACCTGCTGACTACGTGCAGATTGAAGAAATCGCCAGAACCTATTCCTTGTACGTTTTAGAAGACGGAGCCCAAGGATTTGGTGGAATGGTAAACAAAAAAAGAGCATGTAGTTTTGGAGATGTGGCCACGACTTCCTTTTTCCCTGCGAAACCATTAGGCTGCTACGGAGATGGTGGGGCAATCTTTACCGATGATGATCAAGTTGCCGAACTCATCAAGTCATTGAAAAATCACGGAAAAGGCACGGACAAGTACGACAATATTCGTATTGGACTAAATTCTAGACTGGATACGATTCAGGCTGCAGTACTAAAAATAAAGCTGGAGGCATTTATTCAACATGAACTTGAGGATGTCAGCCGAATTTATGAGTACTATACGAATAAACTTCGTGTTTATGTTGAAGTGCCGATCATTCCGGATGGCTATACTTCTAGTTTTGCTCAATATACCATTAAATTAGAGAATCAGAAGCAAAGAGATGGCTTACAGGAATACCTAAAACAAAATCATATTCCGAGCATGATTTACTATGCCAAACCAATGCATCAACAAGCTGCGTATGCGGATTTCCATTTAGAGGATCAGGATTTCACGGTTTCGAGTGAGCTTAGTAAACGTGTGCTTTCACTGCCCATGCATCCATATCTGACAGAGAATGAAATGGAGCAAGTCTCAAACACAATTATTCAGTATCTTGAAAAGAGTAAATTACTTCAATAGAAAAATTTAGATGGGAGGGAATTGGCATAAAAAAAGTATGTCACATAACGAGTGTGCATCAAAGATATGATATAAGAATCTTTGAAAAGGAATGTAAATCACTCGTTAAAAGTGGGTTTGATGTATCGTTGATCGTGAATGATGATTTGCCTGACGAAGAAGTGGACAAGATTAAAATCTATTCAACCAATTTTCAACCAAAGAACAGATTGAATCGAATGCTCAACTCAAACAAAAAAATATTCGAGAAAGCGCTGGAAGTGAATGCCGATATCTATCACTTTCATGATCCGGAGCTACTGCCATTAGGAAATAAACTTAAAAAGTTAGGGAAAAGCGTCATTTTTGATTCACACGAAAATTACACAATTCAAATAAATGGAAAAGACTATATTCCAGCAATTCTTAGAAAAATTATTTCAAAGCTCTATTTCTATTACGAAACCTATTCCATAAGGAAGTACGATGCCGTTATTTTTCCCTGCACCTACAACTCCCAAGATCCTTTTGAAAATCGTGCTGTTCGAACAGTATTTATCGATAATTTTCCAATGCTGGAAGAACTCTATCATATCTTTGACGAATCCACACATAAGGAAAAGGATGCGATTTGCTATGTGGGTACCTTAACTGAAGACCGGGGTATTACCAATATCATGGAAGCAGCCCACAAAGCAGAAGTCAAATTGGTATTAGGCGGTATTTTTACTTCGGAAAGTTATGAGCAGGAAGTAAATAATCGATCAGAGTTTTCCTGTGTCGATTATCGGGGTTATTTAAATCGGAAAGAGGTACTCGAGATTTACCGCAAGTGTCAAATTGGTTTGTCCACGCTATTAAATGTAGGTCAGTATAATAAAGGGGATCACTTTCCAACAAAGGTCTATGAATATATGGCCATGGGCTTGCCAGTCATCCTGACAGATTCCAAGCATGTCAGAGAAGTGTTAAAGACGTACGAAATTGGTATTCCCGTCAATCCCGATGACCCTAAGGAAATTTCAGAAGCGATTTTGTACTTACTGAAGAACCCGGAACTCGCTAAAAAAATGGGGAAAGATGGCCGCTTAGCCATTAAGGAGAAATTTAACTGGGGCATCGAAGAGCAGAAATTAATTTCTTTATATGAAAGCTTGTAATGGATGAACTGATTATTAACGAAAGACACTAATGGAAATTCCAAATTTAATAAGTTAGAAGGTGGAGGCTACTTATGGATTTCCCAAATGATGAAGTTGCGCAGAGTAAAGAAGATCTAGAAGATAAAAAAATTAGCATGGTGATCCTGTCCTCCACTGTTATACTTACGGTTCAATTTTTCCTATTAATCTCATTTGATCTCATGGATTCCTCGCTGGGGTCAATGGTACAAACCCTTTCAAAGGGACTGGTAGGCATACTTTTACTGTATACGTTTCCGATTATCCTAAAAAGAAGTTTGGGGCTTTTTATCGTCGTATACTATATTGCTATTTTGATATTTTCACTTCATTACTTATTGTTTCCACAAAATCAGGAGTACATGTCAGATTTGATTTTTCCATTTTTCTTCATGTGCCTACCGATTTTTATTTACTCGCGGAGCTTAGAAAATTGGGGGATTTTTAAGCAAACAATGACCAAGGCAAGTGTAATCATCTTCGTGCTGGGGCTTATTCTTGGAATTCAAATTGTTTCAGGAGCAGCATCGGTAGGTGATTACAGCATGACGTTAAGCTATTATTTGTTGTTGCCGTCCATTATTTTTGTCGATAAACTACTAGATCAATTTTCGATAAGCTCTCTCGTTGTTTCGGTCCTTTCGATTGTTATTATTTTATCGATAGGCTCGAGAGGAGCTATCATGTGCATTGGTGTATTTGTTTTGTTGAAGCTGATTAAGCCAAATGCTGAAATTCCTTTAACTAAATCGAGAGTATTTCTCTATATTGTTTTATTGGTCTCTACTAGTTTGATCTTGCTTAATTTTAAAAGTATCTTACTTTCTATAGATAATTTACTCGGAGAATACGGGATTCATAGTCGGAGTATCAGGCTGTTCCTTGCGCCGGAAGTGAGTTTGAGTGGGCGAGAGGGGATTTACGAGAAGGTGCTGGCTGCCATCGGAGAACATCCTATCCTAGGAATCGGACTCGCTGGCGATCGCCAAATTACGAATGGGGTTTATGCCCATAACCTTCTACTAGAGGTACTTATAAATTTTGGAGTTGTACTTGGATCGCTCCTCATTGTTTTTTTACTCGTTATCATGCTAAAAACGTTATTCGTCAGGGACCTGAAAGTATACAATATGTTGATAATGTGGATTAGCATAGGTCTAGTGAGTTTGTTTGTCAGTGGGTCTTATTTAACGGAACTCAATTTTTGGATTTTTCTTGGGTTGATATTGAGCTATTACAAACAAAAGAGTTATCGAAAAACTAGACAATGACCCCATAAGAGTTGAAGTTGTTAAATCTTGAATAGATGCAGGGAGCTCGCAAATGAGTAAAAAAAAGTTTTTGCTCGATTCCTTACTAAATATTATTAGTATGGCCATTCCAATCATGGTACTTCAATTGTTTACCCTTCCGTCGATAGGAAGGGATTTAGGAAGCGAACAATATGGCATTGTCGTCACTTTCATCAGTCTATTTACGGTAGTTAGTTTTCCTTTCGGGAATGTGTTGAACAATGTTCGGCTGCTTTTGGATCACGAATACACAAAGAAAAAGTATTCAGGTGATTTTAATATCCTATTAGTGAGCAGTTTAGTCATAAGTACCATCATGCTTATAATAGGAACCATTTATTATGATGGGCATTTTTCAATGGGAAGTATCTTGTTCATCGTCATTATCGGTGCATTGAATCTAGCAAGAGAATACTTGTCAGTCAGTTTTCGATTGCAGTTAAATTACAGATTGATCTTGATGAATAATGTCATGTTAAGTATTGGCTACTTCCTTGGTACAATTCTTTTTCAGTATATGGAAATATGGCAATTCGTATTTGTTGCCGGATATGGGTTGAGTCTAATTCATATCGTTATACATACGAACTTATATATGGAACCACTTAAATTTACAGCACTTTTCAAATCCACTACCTATAAAAGTATCATACTACTTTGTTCCTCCTTATTAAGAAATGTTCTATCTTATGCAGACAAACTTCTCCTATTTCCTTTACTTGGTCCAACGGCAGTAACGATTTATTATACGGCAACAATTGTTAGCAAAATTATGTTAATGGCCATTACACCCATCAATGGGGTGATATTGAGTTACATAGCCAGAATGGAAAAAATCAATCTCAGAACATTTATTTCTATTATCGTCATGACAGGGTTCATCGGAATGATCGGCTATATGATCACCATATTCGTAAGCCCATTTGTTTTAAATACTTTCTATACGAGTTGGGCAGCAGAATCATTGAAATATATTTATATAACTACAGCTATTGGCATCGTCGAGATGATTATTTCGGTCATCAATCCTTTTATCCTGAAATTTAACGATATCAATTGGCAGATTCTGATCAATGGATCCAATATTGTCGTTTATACGATTAGTACATTTCTCTTGTTTAGGGAATATGGCTTAATGGGGTTCTGTATAGGGATTTTCATCTCAAGCACTTATCAATTACTGTTTATGATCGGCATCTTCATTGTTAGTAATAGACGAAAAAATCTGGCTAACTAAGTGGAATTAAGAGTGACTTTGTGGAGTGTAAGATTTTAAGCGAGATTGTTGATAAGTCGATTGGTTCTAACGGCTTTCAATATGTGAATATACTATAAATCAAGAAACGAGATTCGGGAGATGAGTAAATGAATGGAACGCTTGATTTCAAAAGAATACTAAAAATATTAACCAGGCGTTTATTTCTTATAATTTCCTTCCTATTCATTTCAGTAGCGATGGCAATTGTTGTAAGTTTTTATGTACTGAAGCCGATTTATCAAGCAGAAACACAAATATTAGTGAACCAAAAGAATACCGGTGAAGAAGCCTACTCCTGGTCAGTGTTAGAAACGGATTTGCAATTGATAGATACGTATAATGTCATTATTAAAAGTCCCGTCATTGTAAATAAGGTGATTGAAAAGCTGGATTTAAAAATGACACCAGACCAGTTATCTGGACAAATTTACGTCTCGAATGAAGAGAATTCAAAGGTTCTCACGATTAGCGTGGAAGACTTAGATTCTACTCAGGCAGCCGAAATCGCGAATACTGTTGCCAATGTGTTTAAAGAAGAAATTCCCAATCTCATGAATGTTGATAATATCACGATATTAGCGGTTGCTGGTGAAAATGCTAGCCCTGTAAAACCAAATAAACCGTTGAACATAGCAATCTCGGGAGTCATTGGTTTATTGCTGGGAATTGGATTGGCCTTTCTACTAGAATTTTTCGATAACACAGTGAAAAGCGAGAATGATATAGATGAAATTTTGGCACTACCAATTATGGGAATCGTAAGTTCAATCTCAGACAAAGAGTATGACCGATCCTTACCATCTCGATTGACGAGGGGGAATTAGATGCCTTTAAGAAAAAAAGAGAAGTCCAACAAAACGAAAATAGGAAGAAAATTGATTGCCAATGCAAATCCGAAGTCCATTATTTCTGAACAGTTTCGAACGATTCGAACAAACATAGAATTTTCAATGCCTGAACAGGATATAAAAACGATTTTGGTTACTTCATCCATTCCTGGGGAAGGCAAAACAACGAATGCGGCTAATTTGGGCATTGTTTTTGCTCAAGAAGGCAAAAAAGTATTGATAATCGATGCTGATATGAGAAGACCAACATTACACCATACCTTTGAAATTATGAATATAGTCGGCTTATCCAATCTATTAGCTAGACGAAGCAATTTACAAAATGCGGTTCAACTTACGACGATCAAGAACCTACATGTACTCCCAAGCGGCCCGATTCCGCCAAATCCTTCTGAATTGCTTTCTTCAAGGAATTTGGACGACTTTATCAATGAAGTCAAAAATGAATATGAAATCGTCATCTTTGATGCTCCTCCATTATTGTCCGTCACGGATGCTCAGATTGTAGCAAATAAATGTGATGGCACTTTGCTGGTGGTGAATACAGGCACAGTTGAAAAGAGTGAAGTAGTGAAAGCGAAAGCAAATCTTGAAGCAGTGCATGCCAAAATTTTAGGGGTCGTATTGAATAACTATAAACTGGGGAAGAAAAAAGGCTACTATTATTATTAATTTTTTATCAAGATGGCAACGGCGCATTTCCTTTGGGATTTGCGTTTTATTTTGCTCTTTTGTAAAGCTTGGTGGTAAAATGGGGATTGTATTTATAGAAAGTAGGTCTAACTAGATGAAAGTTATTTTTATTGGGGACATTGTCGGGTCGATTGGCCGTGAAGCGGTTGAAAAATATCTGCCTCGTTTAAAAAGAAAATATGCGGCAGATGTCGTGATTGCCAATGGTGAAAATGCGGCAGCGGGTCGCGGGATTACACAAAAGATTTACCAGCAACTGTTGCAAGTTGGTGTGGATGTCATCACGATGGGGAACCACACTTGGGATAATAAAGACATTTTCGAATTTATCGATGATGCAGATTATTTGATACGCCCTGCGAACTTTTCGGAGGAGGCACCTGGTAAAGGGATGGTGCAAATCTCGAAGAATGGTGTGACATTGTCGGTGATTAATTTACATGGTCGTGTCTTCTTGCCGCCTCACGAGGATCCATTTGCAGTTGCAGATCAGCTGGTTGCTGAAGCGCGCAAAACATCGCCATTAGTATTTGTCGACTTCCACGCAGAAGTAACAAGTGAAAAGATTGCGCTCGGCTGGCACCTAGATGGTCGTGTATCAGCAGTCGTTGGGACACATACACATGTCCAAACTGCCGATAGTCGAATCTATCCAGGTGGGACTGCCTATATAACGGATGTTGGAATGACAGGTCCGTACGATGAAATTTTAGGTATGAAAAAAGAAAGTGTCATCTACAAATTCCAAACAAATATGCCATCCCGTTTCGAAGTCCCAAAAGAAGGACGCGAAGTATTAAGCGGCTTCTTTGTTGAAATCGATGACAAAACAGGAAAAGCGTTGCACTGCGAACGCATTTACATCAATGCCGATTACCCGTTTCAAGGGTAATCGTGTAGCCCGCCAACTCATGTTGGTGGGTTTTTTGGTGCACGAAATTTATAGTTGTTAGGTGGATTTGGTATCTTTATGAGAAATTTATTATTTTTTTATTGGAATAACACTTGGATTTTTCAAGTGTCGGGATTATCGCTAGAAGTGTCGGGATTTTAAGAAAAAGTGTGAGGTTTATTGCTCAAAGTGGCTGGATTAATTCAAAAAGTCGCTGGATTATTTTTAGAAAGGTTGAATATTTATTCAAAATCTTTCTCTGAATCTTATTTTAGAAACATACTAGATTGAAATTTATCAAGAAGTCATTCAACCGATACTTGTGTCCATTCTAAAGCATTCAATTCTTCCCCTTATTAAGAAAAATTTCGCACCAATCTAGAAATCAAAAAAAATAAATGGTTTTGCCGTCCAAATTGGACTAGTTGCGATTCTATTTTGCTTGGTAGCATCATAAAATGTGATACGGACACTAAGTTGAAGTCCTTTGAATGAACGCCCACTAATTCGAATGCTTCATTCAACATCTAATATAGCAAACATGGGGAGGAATAAATGTGGATTCATTAAAAGTATCGTCTCGCTCTAATCCAAATTCTGTTGCAGGTGCGCTTGTTGCTGTTATTCGTGAGCAAGGGTATGCAGAAATGCAAGCTGTAGGTGCAGGTGCATTAAATCAAGCAGTAAAGGCAGTTGCGATTGCACGTGGTTTCGTCGCTCCAAGTGGCACGGACCTAATTTGTGCACCCGCGTTCGCAGATATTACTATCGCTGGTGAGGATCGTACGGCATTAAAGTTAGTCGTTGAAAAAAGAAATCGATAAGTAAAGTTAAGGCTCTTACTAATCAGCAAAAGCTGGTGGGTAAGAGCTTTTTAGTTTAACAAAGTAAGAGATATCATTCTACGTACTTATATATTGGAAAACCATTTTTTTATCTTTTTATTATTGTGAAATTACCAAAAAAGTTAGGAATACTATGATGCATACTATATTTAGAACATAAATGTAAAACTATCTATTATTGGGAGATAACATTTTTTGAAAGATGAAATTATTTTAGTGATTTATGAGAATTTTAGAAATTTTATTATTAATGAATAGTATATTCACATCGATTTAATATTATGGTATTTTATAAGAGTTCTAAATATATATTTTAAATGTTACTTTTAAGCTGAATGATTAAATGTGATAGGTATCTACAATGTTTAATTTGAAAGTTTAAAAAAATTTACAATTTTTATAGGTATTAATTACCAGGTCTATTTAATGATTTATATTAGTGCGGAAGATAAAGGGTGTAGGAAGAAAGGGTGAAGTGTCTTAAATATAGTAGTCTAATGAACTAATAATCTAAGTTGAAGAGACTAATCGTCTTAGAAGGTGTTAGCTCCCAGTTAATTTAGGAGAGATTTTTCATAAAGGTCACAAATTTATTAATATACAAACGTATTCATCGTATTCAGTTACAAAAAAAGATAAATGGGGTAAAGTATGAAGCTATTACGAAATTTGAAAATTAAACAAAAATTGATCGTACTAATTATTATCAGCACACTTTCTTTAGGGAGTGTCGGCTATTTAGGCCTCTATTACATAAATAATATGGCGGAAAAGTCAGAAATCATGTATGGCGATCTATTGAAGCCTACTGAATCGTTAGGACAAATCTTGACTTTAACTCGAGCAATTGATGCTAATACACTCGAGTTAATGATTACAACGGACGAATCAAGGAACAAGGAAATCCTTGAAAATATTAATTTGAGAATGGAAGAAATAGATGAAGAAATCTCTAACTTTGGAAATTCTCAATTACTTCCTGAAGAAGTTGAAAAATTCGAATCTTATAAACAAAATATGCTAGAACTACGCTTAGTTAGAGATCAGGTTATAGAGCTTGCTCAACAAAATAAAAATGAAGAAGCCTTTGAATTGTATAGTAATGAAGTTAGCAAAGAACGAACGGAAATTAATCAACAACTTGACGAGTTAATGTCGTTAAAAATTCAAGGTGCAGAACAAATTGCTACGGAAAATAAAGAGATTGCAAAAAATACTCAATTAATACTTTTTATTATCATCATTGTATCAATCATAATTTCCATTCTTGTCGGAATGCTCATTACTAGAATCATCGTAAAACCTATGGCAAACGTACAAGATTTACTTAAAAAAGCAGAAGAAGGGGACTTTACTGTCAAAGGAACTTATCACTCTAAAGATGAGCTTGGTTCATTGAATGAGTCTTTCAATAATATGATCAGCGGGTTGCATGTCATTATTAAAACTGTAAGTGAAACCTCTCAACAGGTAGCTGCCTCATCTGAGGAATTGAGTGCAAGTGCAGAGCAAAGCAGCAGTGCGAGTGAACATATTTCGAATATCATTCAGGAATTGGCTATTGGTTCGGAGAGTCAAGTTCTAAGTGTGGATGAAAGTACTTCGGCGATCAAGGGAATGACCAGCAATACGGAACTGATTGCTAGTAATGCAGAAATCGTTTCATCTACTGTCCTGCAAACTTCTAAGATGTCCAAAGAAGGTAATGAAACGATTGAAAAAGCAATAAAACAGATGAATGACATCAATGAAAATGTAATGAGTTTATCAAATAAAGTAACAGCCCTTAACGAGCATTCAAAAGAGATTGGAAATATTAATGAGGTCATTACAGATATTGCTGCTCAGACGAATTTGCTAGCCTTAAATGCAGCAATCGAAGCTGCACGTGCCGGGGAGTATGGAAGGGGATTCTCCGTTGTTGCGGACGAAGTAAGAAAGCTGGCAGAACAGTCTGCAAGTTCAGCAGAACAAATTGCTAGCATCATTACAATTATTCAAAGAGAGAACCATCATACGCTTGATTCCATGAAAACGACTACCCATACGGTTAGAGAAGGGCTGGATGTTGTTCAAGAAGCAGGAAAAGCATTTAGAGAAATCGGGAAGTCGATTCAAGAAGTTGTAGCTCAGATTCAAGGCGTCACAGCAGCGGTCCAGCAACTATCCATGGGGACTAAACAAGTAAACCAATCGATGGAGACAGTAAGTTCTGTTGCTGAAACCTCAGCATCGGCAACTCAAAATGTTTCCGCAGCGACGCAAGAACAATTAGCTTCAATGGAAGAGATTTCAGCTTCCTCTACAGCATTAGCAAAAATGGCAGAAGATCTGCAGGACCTGATTATTCGTTTTAAAATATAAGATTGAGTAATTTTAACGGTAGCCTTCTATGCATGTAAACGAATCACTTCATCGCTTTTGATGAAGTGATTTTTAATTTTTAACCATATGCACTAACTTTATTCTGAATTTTACGAATTGTATTTGAATTGTATATGTACCTGGTACATATACAATTCATAAGAACAAAAAGCGACACTAGTATCTACACACTAGGTCGCTTATTTTTAATTAGTCGTATGAATTTCTGTAATTTGATAATACCCATACTCATCGATAATTACGGTATATTCTTTATTTTTGTTGTAAGTAGTGTTTTCGCCAGCTGCGTTGTAAAAATCAAATTCTTCGTTTGTTGTGACAATGGCATAGTCCTCCAATATTTCAACATTGGTAATTGTATTGGTCAGGAAGAAAAACTCATAGCCTTGACCTGAAATATCATGAATATATTGTTCCAGCTCTAAATAGGCACTGCTGCCAGGTAATACCAAATCTTGAATCCAGTAAAAATCTTCGTAATACAAAGCGTATTCATAATAATCGCGGAAATAGATGATGAATTCTGATAAGGATTCCTCCTCAAAAAAATATTCATATGTTCCGAAAGTATCTTCCTCATTGTTCCAGAAATCTTCATATTCATCATAGTAGACATCTTCTTCCCCGACGGATGGATCAGCGTAAAAGAATTCTTCATAGGATCCAAAAACAGTGGCAACCTGGGTTTCGTCCATTGGATTTGTGATCCAATCATTGATAAGGCTGGCAACTCTGTATAAAGGAATAGCAAATCCAAAACTTGTATTGCTGGTATACAATAGCGAGTTAATGCCGATTACCTCTCCAGTGGTTGCATCAATTAGGGGACCGCCACTGCTGCCCTCGTCAATTTGCGCATCCACTTGATAAAGGCCTTGTGCTTCATCAGTTAATATCGTAAACACTTTCGGCATGGATTCTTTAATAATTTGGGTCTTATCTTTATCTTTTTGTGGAATTGAATCGGAAGGATCTGTTTCAATTTTAGTATTATCCTCGGTCACGGTTTTTTGAGGATTGATAACGGCATTAAAGATGGCAAAACTAATAACGACTGTACTTAGGATGGTTATTAATATGCCCATAATTATCCATGTGCGTTTTGATATCATGTTCTCCTTGATATGTTGGCCACAAGACGAGCAAAATTTTGCCTGTTCCTCCAATTTAGACCCGCAATTTGAACAATGCATGATCACGTCTTCCTTCTATTTAAATTTAAGGATATTCTTACTATTATATTAAGACGCGAGTGGGAAATGAATAAGAAACCGGAAATTTGAATAGGTAAGATGTTTTGTGAAATCGACTAATTCCGCTGATAGGTAGGCAACATTCCGGATGATTTCAACGTTTTATCTATTGTTAAAATAATTTAGCGCAATAGGGAAGAATATGTTTTCGATGATATTCGCAAAAGATGATTATCGCTTAGGGGATCAATTTTTCTAATGAAAGTATGTCTTTTACTTATTGAAGTAATCTAAGTATCAAAAAAACGTTTAAGAAAAAAATCTTCCCAACTTGTAAGAGCAATTTGGCATCATTCAAGGTTTAGATCATGGTTTAGACAATTTCATGAAATAAAGTTTCCGTCAAAGGTCTGAATTTGGGAAAAATGCAGTTTTTCCGATAGTTTATGCAAATTGTTCGTGTTAAACTAATGAAGGAAAAATATATATAAAAACAGTTTTTAAGGAGTTGTTATCATGTTACATCAGCTTTCATGGAAAGTCGGTGGGCAGCAAGGTGAAGGTATTGAGAGTACTGGTGAAATTTTCTCAATGGCTATGAATCGTTTAGGTTACCACCTTTACGGCTATCGTCATTTCTCTTCACGTATTAAAGGTGGCCATACGAATAATAAAATTACGGTTCGACCTACAGAAGTTCGTTCCATTGCGGACGATTTAGATATATTAGTGGCATTTGACCAAGAAACAATCGAAGTGAACTACAAAGAACTTACAGAAAAAAGTATTATTTTAGCAGATGCGAAGTTTAATCCAGTGCAGCCAGAAGATTCGAAAGCACCTGTTTTCATCGTTCCATTTACTGAAATTGCGACAGAATTAGGAACTTCACTGATGAAAAACATGGTTGCCATTGGATCGACAGCGGCATTATTAAATTTGAAAACTTCTGTATTCCAAGGCTTGGTCGATGAAATCTTCGGACGCAAAGGGGAAGAAGTTGTTAAGAAAAACATGGAAGCTATCCAACAGGGCTATGACATCATGAGTGAGCTTTTAGGCGACCGTGTTGGTGAGTGGGAACTTGCTCCTGCTGATGGAAAACGCCGTATGTTCATGATTGGGAACGATGCTATCGCTTTAGGTGCACTTGCAGCGGGTTCACGTTTCATGGCAGCTTACCCAATTACGCCAGCTTCTGAGATCATGGAATATTTAATCAAAAAATTACCGAAGTTCGGTGGCGCTGTTATCCAAACTGAAGATGAAATCGCAGCAGCAACAATGGCAATAGGTGCGAACTACGGTGGTGTTCGTTCGTTCACTGCTTCAGCTGGTCCTGGTTTATCACTAATGATGGAAGCAATCGGTTTATCTGGTATGACAGAGCAACCATTAGTTATTGTGGATACGCAGCGTGGAGGTCCTTCAACGGGTCTTCCAACAAAACAAGAGCAATCCGATCTAATGGCAATGTTGTACGGTACTCATGGTGAAATTCCGAAAGTCGTGATCGCACCATCGACTTTGGAAGAAGCGTTCTTTGATACAATCCAAGCATTTAACATCGCTGAGGAATTACAATTACCTGTTATCATTATGACAGACTTACAATTATCACTTGGTAAGCAAACGACTGAACCATTTGATTATAGTAAAATTGAAATCCGTCGCGGGAAGATTGCACTTGATGAGCTTGAACCAGTAGAAAATAAAGATTACTTCAAGCGATATGAAAACACAGAAGACGGTATTTCCACACGTGTGTTCCCAGGGACAGCAAACGGAATTCACCACGTTACAGGTGTTGAGCATGACGAAACTGGGAAACCAAGTGAAGCTGCAGGAAACCGTGAAGTTCAAATGGACAAGCGTTTCCGCAAACTTGAGAACTTAAACTTTAAAACGCCAGTTTACGTGAATGCCCCTCATGATGACGCAGATGTGTTATTAGTAGGATTTAACTCAACACGTGGGGCACTTGAAGAAGTGCAAGAGCGTTTAGCGAATGAAGGCGTAAAAGTAAACCATGCACACATTCGTCTATTATTCCCATTCCCGTCACAGGAAATGGCATCATTAGTAGAGAATGCGAAAAAAGTAATCGTTGTGGAAAACAACAAATCATCTCAACTAGCGAATATCATGAAAATGAATATTGGCGGTCATAACAAAACGCACAGCATCACGAAATATGACGGTACACCGTTCTTACCTCGTGAGCTAGAAAATAAAGTAAAGGAGCTGCTTGACTAATGGCAACTTTTAAAGATTTTCGTAACTCAGTGAAACCAAACTGGTGCCCAGGCTGCGGAGACTTCTCGGTTCAAGCGGCAATTCAACGTGCTTCAGCAAATGTAGGCATCGAGCCACATGAATTAGCAGTAGTTGCTGGGATCGGCTGTTCAGGTCGTATTGCTGGTTACATCAATTCATACGGATTCCATGGAATTCACGGCCGCGCGCTGCCAATCGCACAAGGGCTAAAAATGGCAAACCGTAATCTAAACGTTATCGCGTCTGGTGGAGACGGAGATGGATTTGCCATTGGTATGGCACATACAGTTCATGCCATCCGTCGTAACATCGATGTAACTTACGTTGTAATGGATAACCAAATTTATGGTTTAACAAAAGGGCAAACTTCTCCACGTTCAGCACAAGGTTTCATCACGAAATCTACTCCTGGTGGGGCAATCGAACCTTCATTAAAACCATTGGAAGTGGCTTTATCTGCGGGTGCAACATTCGTGGCACAAGGTTTCTCAACTGACATCAAAGAGTTAACAGCTTTAATCGAAGCTGGAATCCAACACAAAGGATTCTCTTTCATCAACGTATTCAGCCCATGTGTAACATACAACAAAATCAATACGTACGAATGGTTCAAGGAGCACCTAACAAAACTAGCTGATATCGAAGGCTATGATGCTCAAAATAGAGAATTAGCAATGCAAACAGTAATGGAAAAAGAAGGCCTAGTAACAGGGATCATCTACCAAGATCTTGAAACAAAATCATATCAAGAAAAAGTACCAGGCTACTCGGAACAACCACTATCTGAATTAGACATGAACCTTGACGAAGGTCAATTTAATGAATTAGTAAAAGAATTTATGTAAGAATAAGGGGCTCCCATCGCATATGTGGGAGCTCCTTTTTTAAGGGGGGATGGTGGATTGCTTTGTAATCTCGCCACTTTACTCAATAATTCCGCCACTTTTATTGAACATTCACATTCCCAACGTATTGAGCAGTCCCTCGATCAGTCTTAAGATTTACTTCAAGTATATAGTCGCCTTTTTCACTTGGTAAATAGAAGGAACTATCGCTCGCTTCTAGTTCAAACTTCTGCTCATTTTTCCAAGCTACGACACTTAATTCCCTAAGGTCAAAATCATGGTGTCCAAAAAGTAAGTCAACTTCCTCCCCTCTAAAACCGTAAATTGATTGAAGATTTTTCGAAAGCGATAAAATGTCTTCTGTTTCATTTTCAATCTGGTTATTATTTTCTCCACGCCAATCAATATTTGCTTCCTCTAATTCCAGCGGCTCAAAATTACTATCGCTCGAAAGCTCAACAGAAGGTGGGCTAAAATCATAATTCTCCCCAATACACCCCGACAGTGAAAGAATAACGAGCAATCCTATACAGTATTTTAATTTCATTTCACACCTCGTTTTTACGACTTAAATGAATCAATTTCTTAGACGATACCAATTGTTACCAGGTTCGATACTGAGTTTTAGATAAATATCGCATGCGGAATTAATAAAATTAATAAACAAATTAAAATTATTAATTTTTTAATTAAAAATATTTAACTTTATTATTTATTTTCTAAATTATTTGGTTTATAATCGAGTTAACTAAAAGGAAGGGATTTCATAATGGCTTATAAAGTAATCACGAATTGTCCTGTCTGCAGTAAAACATTGAAAATTACGAAGTTGCAGTGCTCCCATTGTCACACAACGATTGAAAATGAGTTTGAATTAACTAAGCTGGCCTCCTTATCAAAGGATCAGCTGCATTTTGTGGAAGTTTTTTTAACTTGTCGAGGCAATATCAAAGAAGTTGAAAAGGAACTGGGGATTTCTTATCCTACAGTTCGAGGCAAGCTAACAGAGATTATTACATCCCTTGGATATGTGCAAAAAAAGAAAAATGAAGTAGACGAGAAAAAAATTGTTACCATGTTGGAAAATGGTGAAATCACACCAGAAGAAGCCATCAAGCTCTTAAAAGAAGAATAAGGAGGAATTGAGTATGAAAGAGGAAATCACAAGAGTGTTAACAATGGTTCAAGAAGGTAAGATTGATGCAGATAAGGGGTCGGAACTGATTCAAGTGTTAAAAGAAAAAGAAGAGTCAGGTAATAAGCTCACAGAAAAACCATCCAAATATCTAGATAAAACATTAAGAATTCGTGTCGTATCAGCCGAAAATGATAACGTCACGGTCAATTTGCCTATCAAACTTGTCAAAGTAGTCTTAATGGCTGGACACAGTATCGCGTCAAGCATTCCGCAATCGGAAAAATACATTAAAGATATCGATATCAGCCTGATTATTGAAGCAATCGAAAACGAATTAGATGGCCAAATTGTGGATATTAAATCGGCAAACGGGGATACCGTTTCTGTCTTCATTGATTAGTGATTGCCTATGATGCATGTAAAAGTGAAATCAAATGAAGTTCGATTATCCATCCCAGTTCCATATGCTATTTTAAACATGGCGATTGCAATTTTGTCTTCGAAATTTCTACAGAAAAACGCAAACAAATGGACAAAAGAGCACTTCGAAAAAAATAAAATCGACTTTACCTTCCCTCAAATTGACAAGAAGTTGCTAAAGCCCATCCTTAAAGAACTTAAAAACCATAAGGGGATGGTGCTTGTAGATGTCAAAGCTAGTGACGGTACGGAGGTTAAGGTTAGACTATAAAACACATTAATCTTAATTTACATTTGAAGAGATAACGTAATATTTTATTTACAATACCGTTAATATCATTCATTTGTCCAAACAAACATAACCTCGTTCTAGATTTAGGGCGGGGTTGAGATTTAGCTTTTATACACAAATCACTACCGATAGTTGAGCATTGTTGTTCAACTATCGGTCCCTTTATTGCTTCCCAAACTATGCAATTTATTTTAGATCGAGATCATCACAATCATAAGAAGCATATTACCATCTATTATTATTCTTATAATTTTTTGTATGAAGATAAACCCGATTATCAATTGATGCCCGGCTACCAATGAAACTCATGATTGCCACTAAAATGCCAAAGAAAACAAAAGCAGTACGGTAATAGCCTTGGAACATGGAAACAAAGGACGCGACCATCAGTAAAATCATGATAACGATTACGATTATCTGCCTTTTACCTTTCTTCTTTTCATTCATCTCTTAACCCCCAATCCGATTGGTACTATTTTCACCTATAACTTTTATATGGTTTATTTTACCATAATCCAATCATTTATAAAAATTCTCCATTGAAGAAATTTAGTATTGAATTTAAGTAGTTGGTTTTTGGTAGTGTTAACAAAAACATTAAAGTGAACACTTCTTACTGCAATATAAACCACATTAGGACGATTCCTAAATTTAAAGGTTCGATTGTTGAACTAGCAAAACAGCTTTTGATAACTAATTTGAACGCCCATACAATTAGAAAAAGAGATGCCGTAGCACCTCCGATTGTTTAAGTAAAGAAATTTAAAAATCCTGTAATAATAACGGCGTTAAAGAAGTCCGATATCATCCCGCCTATAGGGATAGCCAAGTAAGCAGCCGGGGCAGGACCATATTTCCTAGTAATGGTCTGCATGTTAGCCATTGCGTTTGACATGGAACCCATCGCATATCCAATGAAACCAGCAGTCTGAACCGCTGACTCGTAATTTTTACCGAGCAATTTGAACAGTATGTAATAACTGAACAGAAACATGAATACTACTTGGGCTATCAGGATAACAATTATTGGAACTGCCAGGCCTGCTAGCACCCATAGTTTAAGACCCATCATTGCCATGGCTAGGAACAACGATAGTGAAATATCACCGCATATTTCCATTTCTTCATTTGGATGACGTTGGCCGACCGCTTCCACAATGTTCCGTATGATCGCGCCCATTATTAGCGACCCCATGTAGGCAGGGAAAGTGATCCCTGTGGCAGCCATTATATTCGATAGAACTACACCAGATCCCAATGCAAGTGCTAGTAACATGGCTGCCCAAACGAAACGATCGCTACTAGTTCTAATCATTCCAAGAGCTTTTTTCTCTCTTTCTACTTCAACTTCTTCTATATCCACCACTTCATTTTTTGTAACAGCTACTTCACTTTTCGTAATAGCTAATTCTTTGAGCGCAAGCTGATTCAAACGTCTTCGCATGATAGGCCCACCTAATATACTGCCTGCTATCAATCCAAATGTTGCGGCTGCTAAACCGACAACGGAGGCTCCCTGTACCAAATAATCTGGTCCTTCCATTATAGTACCAAATGCAGCAGCCGTACCTGGACCACCCATTAGTGCAATGGAGCCAACCGCTAAACCTAGCCTAGGATCAATGCCGAACAATGAGGCGATACTGCTTCCAATCCCATTTTGCAGTGTGAGTACTACGACCGAAATGAACAAGATGACCAAAATTTGTTTGCCGCCTTTTTTCATGAGAGGTATACTGGCAGTAAAACCAATAGTAGTAAAAAAAACACTCATCAATATATTTTGCAGAGTCGTATCAAGAGTAATGACCATCATCCCACTAGCAGCAAGTACGGTGTTTATCGATGCGAAAATCAGACCTCCAACCAAAGGTGCAGGAATACAATACTTACTTAAGAAAGCATTTTTCTTGACTATCCAGGAACCTAACCAAAACATAATTGCAGCAACAGCTGCAACCTGGTACATATCAAGCTCGAATTCAACCATCTATTTCCCTCCCAAATCATTATTTGACGAATCCTTAAACCAGAAAATCAGCAGAGCAAGCGCTGTTTTTCTTCTAAATGTAGCAACTAAACTTGTTTTTCCATCTTGTTTGTAATTGACACAATAACTCTCTTTCTATCATTATTTAAGTAGAATGAATGAAATTAACTATCAAACCCATACGAACTGCTTATACTTCAACTTTTTAACCTTTCTTTTTGACTATACTTAATATTCTGATAATTAATTTACAAAATTATTGTATAATAGATAGATTTTATTCGTAAAATGAATAGATTAAATAGATATCATTAAAAATTTTAATAGTAATGGATGGAAATCATCGTTTCTCACCATCAGAGACCTTAAAGGATTTATTTTGGATAACACGAAGAAAATAATAAACAGCCTTGGTTCCTTCTTTTATGGAACCGAGGCTGATTCATTTTACCCACCCACTATAAACTTTTGCGGGTCTATTCAGTTCCCTTTATTAGTTCAATGAAACTCTCCATTTGAGGAGCCAGCCATTTATCTTTATGATAAAATAACTGGCTCCATAATTGTATAGAGCAATCTACTACATCAATCGTGACCAACTCGTTATTGTTTAAACTTTCCTTCACTGCATATTCCGGTAAGAATGAAATCCCGAGCCCTTTTTTAAGCAATTTAATAATGGCGCTTGTATTGTCTATGACAAATAAAGGTTGGATTGTGAACCCTTGTTGCATAGCGGTTTCTTCCAAAATACTTCTATAAAAACCGGTGTTCTCTGTTAAGATAAATGGCTGCTCTACAAGCTCTCTCAAAAGGACATTTTTTTTATTTGCAAATGGATTGTCGGGATGTGTAACAAAAACGATTCTGACGGGCTCCGACCAGGCACAAACAAAGTCATTGCTATACATTTTTTTGCCAAGAAAATACACCATATCCAACTTGTTCTGCTTTAACATTTGGAATAATTCGTTTGATGGAGCAGTCCTTGTTTGTACCTTGATCAACGGGAAAAGTGAATAATATTGCGGAAGCTTTTCTGATAAAACCCATATCAAAAGGGACTCTAATATGCCAATATGAAGGTTGCCTTCCATTTTCTCTGGTCGTTTGCCAATCAGCTTAGCTTGTTCTGAAATCGTTACAAGCTGGTTAGCATAATGCATAAAACTCTGTCCATTTGCGGTGAGCTCTACTCTTTTTCCAATACGATTGAATAGAACTGTACCTAACTCTTCTTCCAATTGTTTAATCTGAATCGTAACTGTAGATTGGACATACCCCAGCTGACTGGCTGCTCCAGTAAAAGAACCAATTTCAGCCACGCATAGAAATGTGATGATGTTTCTAAACTCCAAAATTTCCACCAACTAACTATTTAAATTTTTAATGATATCTATTAAATTCATTTATTTTACGAATGGAATAGTTCCATTATACAATAAGTTTGTAAAGTATTATCAGAAAATTCTAATACCGTTAAGGGGGAGTTGTAATAGGTTAGTAGTTTTATAAATTTCCAGGTAGCAGTGCTTGGAGAAATCTATTAGCGAATCAAATTTATATAAATTCTAAGAAATAAGGTGATTTGATGAATAAGCTCTCTATAAATACTTCTATAAACATTAACAGAGAACGGTTGCAATTTAATATTGAAGAACTAGGGAACATCGGTTTAAACGAGTCGCATGGACTGGATCGCATTACTTTCTCAGTCGATGATTTACAAGCAAGACAGTGGTTTATTAACAAAATTAAAGAGTTAAAACTAGATTACCAAATTGATGCAGCAGCAAATATTTGGACTAGTTTACCTAATACCAATGAGAAAGCACCAATCATAATAGGTTCCCATCTTGATACCGTTCCTAATGGCGGGAGATATGATGGTGCACTGGGCGTTTTAATTGGTTTAGAAATTTTAACGACATTGCTTGAAAATGGGATTACAACCGAACATCCAATTGGCTTAGTTTCCTTTACAGCAGAAGAGCCTAATCCATATAATCTTTCAACTTTTGGTAGTAGAGTTGTGACTGGAAAACTTAAAAAGTCGGATATTGAGCATGTGCAAACGAAAGAGGGGATTTCCCTTAAAACGGCACTTGCTTCTGCGGGGGGCTCTGTGGATGCGATTGAAACTGCACAAAAGAAGCCCGATGAATTAGCGGCATTCTTAGAAGTGCATATTGAGCAAGGGAAAAGGCTGCTCAATCAATCGATTTCTACTGGAATTGTCACAGCCATTACGGGAATCTACAGAGAAGAAATTACATTTAAAGGCGAAGCAAATCATGCTGGCACTACATTAATGAAGGAAAGAAACGACGCACTTGTGGCAGCATCAAAATTTGTGGTAGCTTTTGAAGAAATTGTTCGTAATCATCCATCTGATGAGGTAGTTGGAACAATAGGGCAGTTCTCTATTAAACCTGGGGCACCTAATATCATTCCAAACGAAGTGAATTTACTTATGGAAATTCGTGGCGATAAGGCTGAAAAAATAAAAGAGACGTTACAACAAGTAGAGAATGTATTTGCAGAACTTGCAAATCACCAACCAATTAAAGTTAACAGAACCAATATTTTAGATCAAGCTCCAACAGAAATGGATAAACGAATTATCGAAACATTTAAAGACGCTGTTCCACCAGAGGACAAGTATCTCCTATTGGGAAGTATGGCGGGTCATGATGCAACACATCTTGCCTCCATTACAAAAGCCGGCATGTTATTTGTCCCAAGTATAGATGGAAAAAGCCATTGTCCAGAAGAATACAGCCGAATTGAAGATATTGAAAAGGTTGCCAATGTGTTACTACAATCTATTTTTAAATTAGACAATCTGTTAAATTAGGAGGAAATCTTATGAATGAGCATGCATATGATGTTGCCATAATTGGTGGAGGAACCATGGGGATCGCAACAGCTTATTACTTAGCAAAGAGAAATCAAAAAGTCTTAGTGATCGACCAATATTCTATTCCCAATCTATTTGGAAGTCATCACGGAGAAACGCGCATTTTGCGTTTGGGTTACGGAAATGGAGGTACATATGTTCCGTTAGTAAAAGAATCTTTAGATCTATGGAAAGAACTCGAAAATGAAACAGGTAAAACATTATTTAATCAAACAGGTGCAATTTCCGTCGGATATCCTGACTCTGATTTTGTAAAAGAAACAATTGATAGTTCCATTAAATACAATCTTGCGTATGAAGAACTCGATGCAAAAGGTTTGATGGAAAGATGGCCGGGTATTACTGTCCCTGAAGATTATGTAGCTTGTTATGATCCACATTCAGGTTTTCTTTATAGTGAGGAATGTGTTTTAACATATAAAGAGGAATGTGAGAAATTAGGTGTCACAATCCTTGAGAATCAACGAGTGGAAGATATCCAAGTATCTGATGTGGAAGTGAAAGTTATAACAGCAGCCAATGATACTTTAATAGCCCGAAAAGCTGTTGTTACTGCAGGTGCGTGGATACCCAAATTATTACCTGAGCTTCAATTGGAAATTAAACCGCTTCGCAAAACATTTGGATGGTTTGAAACATCGGAAGAGGATTTATACGGAAGCCAATTCCCGTGTTTTGTTTTTGATACGCATAACGTTGGACATTATTACGGTTTTCCAGACTATAACGGACAAGGATTAAAAGTAGGACGGATGGATTTGGGCGAAGAAGTAGATCCGGATGAATTGAATCGTGACTTTTTCAGTACTCCGAAAGAAGAAGAAGACTTACGTTCTTTCTTAAGTCGTTTTTTACCTCAAGCAAATGGTCGTTTAAATGATGGAAAGGTTTGTCTATTCTCTATGACGCCCGATGAGGATTTTATTATTGATTTTCATCCGGAACATAGCAATCTAATTTTTGCAGGTGGATTTTCGGGCCACGGATTTAAATTTGCAAGTGCTATTGGAAAAACATTGTCAGAATTAGCGATTGAAGGGAAATCAGAACAAGACATTTCATTTTTAAGACTTAATCGATTCTATAATGTTAGTGAATCGATATAAGAGCATTTAATAAGAAGATTAATATAGAAGTATTAAAATGATCATGGATTTCATGGTCATTTTTTTCCTCTAAATCAAGTTGGTCATTTAGTGAAAATTAAGTTTTAACTTAAAACGGGGGATTGGAATTTGAAATTAATTAAAAAAGATGAATTACATACGGCCAAATGGAGCGGTGGAAGCACAACAGAAATCATGATCTACCCACCAGAAGCTTCATACGTTGGGAGACAATTTGAATGGAGAGTTAGCATAGCGACGATCGAGGAAGAACAGACTATTTTTACAAAATTAAAAGGGTTTAATAGACAAACAATGGTGCTTGAGGGAACTCTAAAACTTAACTACCTAGAACAGAGCAGCGTGAATTTAACCCCATACGAACAGACTATTTATCAAGGAGATTGGAAGACAACCAGTGAAGGGGTGGCAACTAATCTGAATCTCATAACAGGACCTGCCATATCTTCTATGATGAAAGCTGAGTTCTTCCAAACCGATTATATGAATTATCCATTATCCTGCATCAAGGATCAAAATAAAGAAGTGCATCATTTATTTATAGCACTGGAACCATTTGAGGTTGGAGGGAGTTTGAACAGTTTTCTTGATAAAGGAGATAGCCTTTATTTGAATGAAAACGATATTTTAATAGATAATGATGAGATTAAGTTATATTCACAAACGGATAGCATTCAATTTATTTATATAAGATTTGTTAATGCTCTATAACTATTAATACCCTCTTCCCCAACTTGAATAATAGATTGTAAATGATATCTTCATTTGATGTTCAATGATGATAGAATTAATATAAATACGTAAGGAAAGAAATAGCGAAATCTCCATCAGATTAAAGGGGGAAGTTATGATTGGCAGAATTACGGGATTGGAAAACTAGTGCTCACGGGCATAAATTTATAGCTTCTTTTAGCGGGGGAAAGGATAGTACGTTAGCTCTATATAAAGCAATGAAGGTAGGCGAAGCGGCTGGCCTGATCGTCATGATGGAGGAACAAGGGAAACGTTCCAGATCCCATGGTATGCCTCCGGATCTCATACGTGCCCAAGCTAGTTCTATAGGTTTGCCTATTTATTCTGCAGCAGCAAGTTGGGCAGATTATGAAAAAGTTTTTATAAGTCTTTTGGAAAAAGCAAAAAATCATGGAGCAGAAGTGTTAGTCACAGGAGATTTAGATATGCCTGCACATGGTTGTTGGCATGAAAAGGTAGCTGACTATGCAGGATTAAAGCTTGGTATGCCCTTATGGGAATTGGACCATCGTGAAGTCGTGGAAGAGTTCATCGATCTAGGATTTGTAACAATGATTGTAACTGTCAATCTAACTCTTGGAATGCGAGAGGACGATTTAGGACGCACCTTGACTCATGAATACGTGAAGGAACTTGTGGCTCGTGGGATTGACCCTTGTGGAGAAGGTGGAGAGTTCCATACCACAGTAATAGATGGGCCAATCTTTAAACAGCCCATTCCAGTCCGTAAATGTAAGGTTGTCAAGGACGGAGATTATGCATTTTTACCTTTGGAGCTAGATCGGTAGCCTATAAAAATAAGAAATACATAAGCGTGTCTAGAAAAATGATTAAAACACGCTTATTACCTAATAGGATCCTTTTAGACCTAGTAAAAGTCAATGATCAAGAATGATCGACAGATATAAATATTTTTAACGCGCCAAATACCAAAATGAAAATAAAGATCAGTGGTATAAAGCTAAGTATGTTATTGCTGGTTAGAAATCCTAATAGAACAAAAGGGATTGCAATCATGGTAGTCATCGAAGTAAATTTTGTATAGCGAATAGCTTTTTTGGATGGTTCTGGTTCTTCTGTATACTTCCATCTTTTCCCTAATAGTATACTTTGCTCTGGCTCCAGATACGACCAGATTAATACAAGATATAAAGGAATTAACAATATTGATACAAATACAATTTCAGCAAACGATGTCATTGGTTTATCACCTCATATAGAAGGATTAGGAATTTACATAATTTACGAATTATACCGTAAGAAGTTTCACTAGTTAACTTCTTATTCAACTAAACTGATGCTACCTAAAAATCATAGTTGAAATAATCGTTCACAAACTCTGGCATCGGGTTGCTATTATCTTCTTCCCCGATAGAATCTAAATCAAAATCATAAAAATAGAGATAGGCAATACTTTGTTCTTTATCCGATGTTCCAATCATCCCAAATGATTTAGGAAATTCATTTTCATCAACTATTTTAAAAGTATAACTATTGATGACGAATTGATAATCAGGGGTACTCGCTTCATCGGTAGTAGCAGAAGTCATAGTTGAAAATGTAAAGTTTTCTGCTAATTTTTCATTTTCATTTTCAAATGTTTGCTCATCATAATTAACAATCAGTGCAACTGAGTGAGATTGAAAGAATAACATTGTTTTTTTCGTATACCTATATTCAATTTTCTCATATACGGGTAATTGATCAAGAGTAGGCATCATTTGTTTAGCAGGTGCATCAATACCACTACCAGTGTTAAGATATTTTTCTATATCCTTACTAGTCTTGCTGCAGCCTGTCACAACAAATAAAAATGTAATCATTAGTAGAATTGTCACAGTTAAAAGCTTTTTCTTTTTTAGTATTCCCACAATGTTCCCATCCTTTATATTCGAACGTTAACCGATATTAATGCCTCGAATAAGCATATGGAGCGAGCAATTACAACAAACTAAAAAGGTGAAAAGGGTAATCAATTCATCCAAATGGAAATTAATTATTTCCGCTTTAACAGTCATCCTTTTAATTGTTCCAACTTGCTATATGTTGACCTTCGGGTATTATGCTTTTGGTACAAAATCAACCACTTTAATGGACGTATCAAGTAAGACGCTTTATATTACCGAGCAACAATTGTACCTTTTCCTTAAATGTTCGTCTTATTTCTGGTGGCAAGCTGTTTCAACTGATCGGAAATTATTATCCAAAAGCTAAGAAAATTCTCTTAGCTTTTTTGCTGTTCCTGGACATATACATATTACAAAAGATTCATTGGGGATAAGTTAATTGAAGAGTCTAGATAAGATATACTTCTCAATCCATGCTTTATAGTCGATTTATGCTAATATCGCTATTCAATTTACAATAATTTAACAAATTCCTCATAAATACTTTATAGTACTAAACTATGCTAAAAGTATTACGTATAGGGGAGTGCTTTAGGTTGCGGTTAAAACGCTATATTCAGGTTAAAGATCGATTGATGGTTTTAATGATTGTTTGTATTATCTCCAATTGTATCTTTGCGATATTTAGTATGGATTATTTGCGAAAAATGGAAAATAACACGGAAAAAATGTTCAAGGAAAAGCTGCTGGCAGTGAATGCAATTGCTGATATGGAGGCTTTTATACATACGGGAGATTTGGATCAGGCGAATGAGAAACTAGCCACATTTAAGGAGTATCAGTTTGATTCAAAAATGGAATTTTACATATCTGAGTTAAGTAAGACATTAGAAAACGGAAATGATAGCGAAATTTTAACTGTCTCTCAGGAAATGAAGGAATATGTTACTTCTCGAGCTGAGAGCCAATTAATTTCCCATCAACAAGACATTTCATTCGGCTATAAGCTGTTAACTGGCGTTTCGGTTGTAATGATTTTCATCATAATAATTTTGAGCATCGGGGCAACTCGTTCAGTGAATTTGCCAACTCGACAATTGAAAAAGTTACTTAAGCAGGCTCAGCAGGGGGATTTTACGCAAATTGCCAAGTATGACTCAAAGGATGAACTAGGCGAAGTGATGTTAAGCTACAACCAGATGGCTTCGGAAGTAAAAGAATTGTTAAAAACAGTTCAACGTAGTGCTGCATCCGTACATAAAGCGAATGATCAATTGCAGTCTGCCTCCGTAAAAACAACAAAAGCATCCATTCATATCTCACATGATGCGTCCGATTTAACAACGGCCACAATTAAGTCAACAGAACAATTGAATCTTAACACTACTGCGCTGCAAGAAATTGCAAATGGCGTTGTCGTTATAGCGGAGCGAATTGAGTTTATAGAACAAAACATTACCCAAACGGTCAAGGAAGCAAACGCCGGCGTTGAGTTTGTGGTATTTAACAATGAACAAATGCACGAAATTGAACAGACTGTGAAGAAGTCCTATGACATGATGCAAATTCTGGTGAGGCATTCGAAAGAAATTGAGCAAGTGATTCAAATAATAAATTCGATTGCCGAGCAAACCAATTTATTGGCCTTGAATGCAGCCATAGAAGCAGCTCGAGCTGGGGAATATGGTAAGGGGTTCAGTGTAGTGGCAGGAGAAGTTCGCAAGCTTTCCGAACAATCCGTGAGTTCAACCAAAGTCATCGAAGAAATCATCAAAAAGATTCAAGGTGATTCACAACAATCCGTTCATTTCATGAGCAGTGCCCTCCAGTCTGTTCAAACTGGGATTGATACAACGAACCAAACAGCATCTAAATTTCAGCAAATTGTATCAGCTGTCAATGAAATCGGACCTCACATTGGCGAGGTAGCCTCAACTATTAACGTCATTACGGAAAATACGAAAGAGGTTGCGGGCAATTCCTTGCAATTGAGCGAAGTTTCAAAAGAGAATGCGAAAATGATTGAACAAGTGTCCGCATCAACAACCGATCAACTCGAAGCAAACAAAGAAATTCACGATGAGATTCAAAAAATCTCAAGAAATATTCAAACTCTAACGACCGCGATAAAGAGGTTTACGATATAGATCTTATAAAGCTTAGTTAAATGTTTTAAAACTATTAATTTTCAGAAAACTGTTGAAGTTAATAGTTTTTTTTGTTAATTTTTAGTGAAACATTAAAAGTTGAGGCGAAGTTATGAAAAAAATTTTACTAACGGGGTTTGAACCCTTCTTAAATTTTAAAATGAACCCGACGATGGAAGTTGTAGAAGCACTGAATGAAAAAGTGATGGAAGATTACAAGATTTTCGGTCGAATAATGAAAGTGGATTTTAATGAATCCTCAAGCCAGCTGAAATCATATATCGAAGAGGTACAACCTGACATTATTATCTCTTTGGGGCTAGCAGGTGGACGATACAAAATCACGCCAGAACGAATCGCCATCAATATGAAAGACGGTGAGCCAGACAATAATGGATTCGCGCCGGTTGACGCAAAAATACATGAAGACGGTGTCGATGCATATCTAACCAATTTACCAATTCGACAAATAGTTGAAAGATTGAACAAGGAAGGGTTTCCAGCAGAAATCTCGAATACAGCTGGAACGTATTTATGTAACAACATTATGTACGAAGGCCTGGCCTACGCAAAGCAAAACAGTGACGTGTTAGCAGGATTTATCCATATTCCCGCTTCGTTTGAATTAGCTATTCAGCATGGAAAAATCCCTGGATGGCATATACGAGATTTAATAAACGGAGTAGAGCTATGTATCAAGGAAACTGTAAGCTTTGTTAGAGCGTAATATTGAGGATTCGTCCACATTACATCCCTCCTAATAAAATAGGAGGGATGTAAAATGGGCAAGTTTTAATAAATCCGCCAACTTGGAGCATAAATCCGCCAGTTTCTACGTTATATCCGCCAACTTTTGTCGAAAATCCGCCCCAGCTATATTTTTCTGTAGTGAGGTATACAAAAAACAAGTTATTATTGTATTAATATAGTCTCTCAACATATTTTCTCGTTGAAATTTCCCCTCTTAAAATAACTCCACAACCCATTTGAAAGCAAACAGCTATCAAAGCTTCCTAATATTATTAACATTGCAGAAAAGGAGAATGTTTTTGTTAATTATAGACCGAAATTTATCCTCAAAAATTATTGTATTGGATGCATTGAAACGGCGGATTGATGTGAATCACCCGAGGTATGAGTATGTTACTTCATTATTGCGACGGGCAGAAATTGGCTACCGGGGGGAGTTGAAGGTGGATCGATTGTGGAAGGAACTCACCGTGCCGACCAACTCTCTACTTATACATAGCTATGAAATCAGAAATGATTTTGGCAATTTGCATCAAATCGACACCTTATTCCTATGTCCCCACTTTATGTTTATCCTCGAAATTAAGAATGTTTCCGGTAAGATTTGGTATGAAAAAGACAAGCATCAGTTCTTGCGAATGAACCGAATTGGGGAGATTGAAAGCTTTCAAAGCCCCTTCGATCAGGTTCAGCGTCATGCAGATATGATTGAAAGAATCGTTGAACGGTTAGGATTAACGCTGCCGATTCATAAAGCAGTTGTGATTGCTGAATCCTCCACAATTATTGGCGATGTGCCCAAGGAATTTCCCATTTTCCATGCGATTGGTTTGCCTATAGAGTTAAAAAAGTTATTATTAAAGTACAGCCTCTCTGAGCTCTCACCTGTACATTATGAGATGCTAATCAACAACTTGAGGACCCTGCATAAACCCAGTATCTATGTGCCTCGATTCGAGATTCCGCCACTGCATAAGGGGGCGATTTGTAGGTGTGGGAGAAGGATGGCATATAACTTTGGAAAGTTTGTTTGTACTTGTGGAATGACTTCTAAAGAACCTCTTTATCAAGGCTTGCATGATTATCGAGTTTTGTCTAGTGAGTGGATTACAAATCGAGCGTTTAGAGATTTCTTTTTTATTGAAAGTGAACATTCTGTTAGTAAATTGCTTAAAAGAATGAATTTTGACTCTAAAGGGTCTACTAGGAACAGAAATTACTTGATTCCAGAGGATATTTGGAGAAAAAGATTGTAGAAAAATAGTATAATTGACTGAAATTTAATAGATATATTTTGTGTATTTTCGAAGTGGCGGGATTATTGAAGAAAGTGGCTGAATTTTGACAAAAAGTGGCTAGATTATTTCAAAAAGTGGCGGGATTTTCAGCTAAAGTGGCTAGATTCCACATCACCCCCCAATCCCCAAAAGAAAAGAGGTAATCAACTTGAACAAAATCATTGATTTCATCTCGATTAAAGAGCAAAAGCAGAATGAAAAGCTTGATAAAATGTTTCGGAAGGCGAATTCGCTGCAGGATGTGCAGGAAATTGACAAGCTAGTGGAGGAAAAGTTGCTGGCTGTGCAGGATCATAAGCTTTTTCTCGCATTCTTAAAATATTTGGAGTTGAAAGAGTTGGACCCTCAATCTGTTTTTAAGGAAGTGTTGCAATTGCCAAAATTTCAGTTTGAAGAGCGGTATCAGATGAACTGGCAGTCGGTGGTGCAGCTTTGTTTTACTTTTTTAGCAATTTTAAAGGAAAATGATCCAGAGCAGTACTTGGAATTCATTGTAACGAATTAGTAAGCATTCACACGCGCGAAGACGGAGTAGTATCCGAAAGAGAGTTGCACACGCATAAAATAAGTGCTAGTCATTGTGTCAAATTAGTTACATAAATGAAGCAAAAAACGTTTGGTTCAGTTACCAAAATTAGCACAAAAACCCTGTTATTTCAGATGTTCATCAGAGATTCCTTTCAGTTCTAAAATATATTACAAATTTAATGCACCTTATTGTTCTTTCTACCTATAATTCGTTATAATATTTAAATGGGGTTCGAATGTACGAAACCAATCTTGAAAGGAGTTTCTAATATTCAATGAATGAGGAACAACGACTAGCGAGTCAGCAAGTTAATCAACCAAAACCGAAAAGCGCTAAGCTTGAAAAAGATTATAGTCAATATTTCGAACGAGTGATTACGGCACCTTCTTTAAAAGATGCGAAAAAGCGTGGGAAAGAGGAAGTGAAGTACCACAAGGATTTCAATATTGATGAAGAGTTTTTGGCTATGGGCAACGGGCGTAAATTTTTCATTCGTACATACGGATGTCAAATGAACGAGCATGACTCCGAGGTAATGGCTGGGATTTTCATGCAGCTGGGGTATGAACCTACCGACAGAATCGAAGAAGCGGATGTTGTTCTTTTAAACACATGTGCGATTCGTGAAAATGCTGAAAATAAAGTATTTGGTGAGCTTGGCTACCTATTAAAATATAAACGTCAAAATCCTGAATTGTTAATCGGCGTTTGTGGCTGTATGTCACAAGAAGAGTCGGTTGTAAATAAAATTTTAACAACATACCAACATGTGGATATGGTTTTCGGTACTCATAACATCCACCGCTTACCACACATTCTAAAAGAAGCCTACATGTCCAAGGAAATGGTCATCGAAGTTTGGTCTAAAGAAGGGGATGTTATTGAGAACCTTCCAAAGCAACGAAATGGTGCCATTAAAGCTTGGGTAAACATTATGTACGGCTGCGATAAATTCTGTACATACTGTATCGTTCCTTACACGCGAGGGAAAGAACGCAGTCGTCGTCCGGATGAGATTATTCAAGAAGTGCGTGAGCTGGCGGCACAGGGCTATCAGGAGATTATGCTGTTAGGACAAAATGTCAATGCTTATGGGAAAGACTTCGCCGATATCGAATACCGACTTGGAGATTTAATGGACGAGTTACGTAAAATTGATATACCGCGCATTCGTTTCACAACAAGTCACCCTCGCGACTTCGATGATCACTTGATCGAAGTGCTAGCTAAAGGTGGCAACTTGGTAGAGCATATTCACTTACCAGTACAATCAGGTTCAAATGATATCTTGAAAATTATGGCACGTAAATATACACGTGAGCACTTCCTAGAATTAGTTCGCAAAATTAAGGCAGCGATTCCTGATGTAACATTAACAACTGACATTATTGTTGGTTATCCAAATGAAACAGAGGAACAATTCCAGGAAACTCTTGACCTTTATCGAGAAGTTGGATTTGAAATGGCCTTCACATATATTTATTCTCCTCGTGAAGGAACACCGGCTGCGAAGATGAACGACAATGTTCCGCAAGAAGTGAAAAAAGAGCGCCTTCATCGTTTAAATGCGGTGGTTGAAGAGTTTTCAGCAGCATCATTAAAACAATTCGAAGGCCAAGTGGTAGAAATATTGGTTGAAGGTAGCAGTAAAAAACGTGATGACGTACTGGCTGGTTACACGAGAAAGAATAAATTAGTTAACTTTGATGGACCGAAAGAATTGGTGGGCCACATTGTGAAAGTAAAAATACTCGAGGCGAAATCTTACTCACTACGTGGTGAGTTTGTAGAGGTCGTACATCGACATGGGGTGGAAGTATAATGACAACTAAAGTTTATACAAAAGACGAAATCGTAGAAAAAGCAAAAGAAATCGCACATATGATTGCCAACACGGAAGAAGTTGAGTTTTTCAAAAAAGCTGAAGAGCAAATCAATGAAAATCAACATGTTCGTGAAAAAATCGCAAGTCTGAAAACATTACAAAAGCAAGCTGTTAATTTCCAACACTTAGGTAAGGAAAAAGCATTAAAATTAATCGATGAAAAAATTGCGAAAATCGAAGAAGAAATCGATGCTACACCGATTGTGCAAGAGTTCAAACAGTCACAAATGGACGTAAATAACTTATTACAATTAGTATCAAATGCGATTGCAAACAATGTAACAAATGAAATCATCGAATCAACAGGTGGCGACCTTCTTAAAGGCGAAACAGGTTCAAAAGTACGCAACAGCCAACCTGGAAGCTGTTCATAATATAAATGGTTCTCTTAACCCCTACAGACTTAACGGTTTGTAGGGGTTTTTTATTCTTTTGACTTCCCAAAGTGGAGCTGTCTTTATTTTTCCGTAAAAGAAATGTGTCTTTCTTTTTGTCGTGACATTAAAGTCGAATGGCAATTAACTTACATTCCATCGTATACTCCCCATTTAAACTTGATCTTTTGGAATAGATAAAACCCACATAAAATCATCTTCAAGCAGTATTTGTATGTCATAGCCCAAGCTTATTAGTTGCTCAGCCTTTAAGTGTTTTGAACTTTTACCATGTCGTTTCTTACCGAGAATAACAAAATCGGTTTCCTTAGTAACAGCCCCTTGCAAAATGCCTCCTAAAGTCCGAACTTTTTTCGCGGCATCAGAACGTGTCATTGTGGAAAGGGCCCCTGTAAAGACTATCCGTTTATTACAAAAGGGATGCAGTATGTGATGAGAGGGGTTAGAAAGCAGGATCACTTCTGGGTTGTCTTTATTTTGGTTCATATTGCTTCTCCTTGATTGGTTTTCTTCTATATGAAAAGAGAACTTTTCAAACTTCCATAATAATTTATTGTTTTATTTTATCATAAAAAATAGTGGCTCGATTTTCGTCAAAAGGGGCTGAATGATTACTCGATGGGGCTTTATTTCTAAAGTTAGCTACTTTTGCAGAAAATCTCTCAAATATAACTATGTGTATAATATCCTTGGAAAGTCTCCAATACATAGAACCCATGGAAATAGACTAGGCACGTGTCGAAAAGTGAAGTCTTTCATTTTAATTGAAAAGCCTTGTTCGGATGCAATTTGACATAAAAAAAGAACCCCTAGTGGAATTCTCATAAATTTTTCATTGAGATAGTTTCCAAGCAGGAATCAACGAGTGGAATTTAAATATATAGCTCATGAAAACGTGGATTACGGTGTAGATTGCTAACGTTAGTAAATAAGTAGTGGACCAGATTTGCACTGGTTCACTTAAAAAAAGAAATAGCAAAATCATGCCAATTGGGAAAGGCACCAAGATGATTAACCACATTGGTGCTTTCAGAGCTTCTGTAACAGCGCCCAATAAAACTACTGAAGTTCCAATAACAAGTGCTTGCCAAGCTGATAAGCCGTTATTAAATAGAAGACTACCCATGAAATAAGAAAGAGCAGTTAATACAATGGCTAAAAGGAAATCGAGATAATACTTCACATGTACACACCTTTCTAAAAAGAAACTAAAGATCGACCCCTTAGATTTTACCATTTAATTGGAAGATGTATTATAAATGATTTGTAAATTTATAACCTATCAACTTAAAAGAAACCATTAGGAATACAATCTTAATGGTTTCTTTTAAGTTTTGGGTAAGTCCTAACCCTTTACTACCAAATTATTTTCAGTAGATTTTATATACTTAGTGAATATAAAACGTACTATTGGACCCATTATTATGATTTGTAATGGTAAGGCTACTATGAAATTTTTACCAAACACTGATAGAAATTCCAAGATAATGGATTGGGAAGAATAACCGTTGTGGAAATAATTCGTCACTAAACCATAAATGGACATGAAAAAGGCCATTCCAATGACCATGCATGTTGAAATGGTCAGGACTTTATAAATTACCTTAGAAGTATTTGCAGTTAATCTCAAAGCAATTTTCTTAGCATAAGGTCCCACTAAAAACAGGTCGAGAATTAATGCAACAATAAATCCAATTAAAAAGTCAGATACTCCTCCCAGGAAAGTAATTTTGCCAAACATGCCATTAAGGTAAAAATTATAGAGAGTCATAAACAGTACCATTCCAAAACACATAATTAGACCGAAATATACACTCTCTTTTCTTGTTGTCGGCATATGTAAACACTCCTTTCTATTCACTTAACGTATTATATAGATTCAAAAAAATTCTCGTAAGGAAAAAAATTTGTACGTTTTGTGACGTTGATAACAGTTATTGAAATGATGGAAATTTAGACCCTTTTGAAATTATGAGTTTTCACTTAACAGGAGAGGGAAAAATGTATAGAAGAATCTATTAAGTTTAGAAGCCGAAAGAGAGAGAAGGGAATGTATGATAGAAGACTTATTTGAACTATATGATTTGTTAATCAAAAAAGAGCGTACGATGAACGACACGCTTCAAATAGTAAGTAGTGTAAAAGGGAATCAATTTTTAGAGGAAATCATTATCAGGACGGAGAAACTTATCGTCAAATCATTTGGTGGTCAAGAAGTGCATTGGCTAGAAATTAATCAATTTACTGATGCTTTTTTCCAATATCGGCAGAGTTTTATCACAAAAGAGCGTCTCATCTCCATTATTAAGAAAATCATCGGTTAAATGTTTTTAGATACATTTCGAAATTGTATTTCAAATTGGTGCATTACTTTTCACAATTTATGATAATCAAAATCACGACAAGAATTTTTTTACTATATAAGTAAAAAATGAATAACGCAAATTTTTCAGTCACACTATTCGCCCACCTTTAATACTATAAACTGTCAACAGCTAATGATTCGAAATTCCAAAGTACATTTACGCTTTTGTTTTCTTATCAAGGGGTGTAAGGCAAGATATGCGAAAAGTGCAAGAATAGCCAGGAAGTGTCACGATATCACTTTGCCCTTGATGTTCGAATGGAAAACAATCTGTAAAATCTACAAAAAACGAATCCGTGACATTTCACCAATTAGGCACAAGCCGCATAGTATAGTTCGACTAGATGTTAAAGGAGGAAAAAGCGTTGAAACGTTTGCGTCAAATAGTGACAAAAGCGGTTGTCGCTAAAGGTAAGAAGAGAGTTGAAGCGAGCGAAGTGATTCGCCCTTCATCTACGCCAACTAGTATTTTAGGATGTTGGGTGATCAACCATCACTACAATGCAAAAAAAGTAGGGAAATATGTTGAAATCTCAGGAAAGTTCGATGTAAACGTATGGTATGCGTACAATAATAATACAAAAACAGCAGTTCACTCGGAAACAATCAGCTACAAAGATCGCATTAAACTTCACTACCGCGATAATGATGTAATTGAATCGAATGACTGCCATGTACGTGTTGTCCAACAGCCAAACTGTATCGAAGCGGTAATTAACCAAAATGGTGACTGCTTTAATGTAGTAATCGAACGTGAATTTGTCGTAGAAATCATTGGCGAAACTAAAGTTGTGGTTTCTATACATGAAGTAGATTACGAAGAAGAGTGGAAATATGAAGAAGATGAATCTTCATCAAGCTCTAGTTCTAGCTCAAGCTCAAGCTCTAGTTCGAGCTCAAGCTCAAGTTCAAGCTCAAGCTCTTCGTCATCATCGTCTTCATCTTCAAGCAATGGCTTTAAATTTATTGAAGACTCATCATCATTTCGTTAATAAAGTGAGAGCGCCCGCTACTCGAAAAGAGTAGAACAAACAGGCGCTCTTCTTTATTGTTTGGTTGAGTAGAAAACAGTATTATTGCCCCCGAAGGCATGTAATCCTGTTTTCTCTATTTTAAGACTATTCTTAATGTAAAATATATACCCGCCAGTCAACGTTATCACCTGATTTTTGTTATACTTATTTAGAATGAATTTATTTTGGAGAACATGAACGAAACGTGTTTTTCTACTATAGAGTAAAGATGAGTTTAGAGAGGTACCATGAAAATGACAACATATACACCAATGATGCAACAATATCTTGCCATCAAGTCAGAATATGAGGATGCTTTCCTTTTTTATCGACTTGGGGACTTTTATGAAATGTTCTTTGATGATGCAGTCAAAGCATCACAGGTTTTAGAAATTACTTTAACAGGACGCGATGCCGGCATGAAAGAACGTATCCCGATGTGCGGTGTTCCCTTTCATTCAGCTAAAGGATATATCGAAACGCTTGTGTCAAAGGGCTACAAGGTGGCAATTGCGGAGCAAACCGAGGACCCAAAACAAGCAAAAGGAGTTGTGAAACGTGAAGTCGTCCAGCTGATTACACCTGGGACGATTATGGAAGGGAAAACAATAGACGGCAAGTCGAACCATTTCATTGCCTGTGCGGAAAATTTACCGAACAACACGTTTGCTCTTGCATACTTGGATGTGTCCACTGGCGAAGCCAATACAGCTATCGTTGAAGGGGGAACGAAAAGCTTACTTCAGCAATTAATGGCTTTTACAATTCGAGAACTGGTTGTGACAGAGCAGCTACAGCTTTTATTAGCTGAACAAGCAAGTAACCTTGGAATCGTGCTATCTCTTGAACAAGACGAAATGCCTGAAGAAAAAGCGTCAAGATATATCGCAAATTTACCGAATGAATTAAAGGGCGTTGCGAAAAGCTTGCTTCAATATGTGGAACGTACACAAATGCGCAGTTTGTCGCACATTCAAGAATTTACATATACCGAGACAAAGCAGCTTTTACGAATTGATACGAATTCAAAAAGAAATTTAGAGCTGTTGGAGTCGATTCGTGGTGGCGATCAAAAGGGCACTTTGCTATGGTTGCTGGATGAGACCGTAACAGCTATGGGTGGACGAAAATTAAAACAATGGCTGCACCAGCCGTTGGCAACACGTTCGGCCATCGAAAATCGCCTTGCTATCGTGACGGATTTATTGGATGAATTTTTTGTACGCAATGAATTAAAGGAATTGCTGAAAAACGTTTATGATCTAGAGCGTTTAGCAGGTCGTGTTGCCTTCGGAAATGTGGGGGGACGTGACTTGGCACAGCTTCGCGAATCATTGCGCCAAGTGCCGTTCATTAAGCAACAGCTAGTGAATTCGGGAAAATCGACGCTTTCAAAGCTAGGTGAGAAGCTTGATGAGTGTGAGGATATTGAAGCGTTTTTATCGAAAGCCATCACAGACAACCCGCCAATTGCGATTAAAGAAGGGGACGTTATTCGTGAGGGCTATAACGAAAAATTAGATGAATTGCGTTTTGCTGCTCGTAACGGAAAGGACTGGATTGCCCAGTTAGAGCAGAAAGAACGTGAAGTGACAGGCATTAAAAATTTGAAAATCGGCTATAATCGCATTTTTGGCTACTACATCGAGTTAACGAAATCGAATATTGCTAGTGCAGATTTATCACGCTACGAAAGAAAACAAACCTTGGCCAATGCGGAACGTTATATTACCGAGGAGTTAAAGGAAAAAGAAGCAATCATTTTAAATGCGGAGGAACAGAGCCTGGCATTAGAATATGATTTATTTGTTGAATTGCGTGACCAGTTAAAAGCCTTTATCCCACGCGTTCAAGCTCTTGCTTCTGAAATTAGTGAGCTTGATGTGTATAGTAGCTTTGCTGTTGTTTCCGAAAAATATCGTTTTGTGAAGCCTTCCTTCCATGAAGGGCGCGCTATGAAGATTGTGGGCGGACGTCATCCAGTAGTTGAAAAGATGCTAAACAAACAAATGTATGTACCGAACGATTGCGTCTTGCCAGATGATAAAAATATGATGCTTATTACTGGGCCGAACATGTCGGGGAAAAGTACGTATATGCGTCAAGTAGCTCTAATTGTTGTCCTAGCGCAAATGGGTTGCTATGTACCGGCTGATGAGGCAGTACTGCCAATAACAGATCAGATTTTTACACGTATTGGGGCCGCGGATGACTTGGTAGCGGGCCAGTCTACCTTTATGGTGGAAATGCTGGAATCTCAGAACGCTATTACAAATGCAACTGAAAGAAGCCTATTACTATTCGATGAAATCGGCCGCGGTACCTCCACTTATGATGGGATGGCGTTAGCGCAGTCGATGATGGAATATATACACGATAGAATCGGTGCCAATACTTTATTTTCAACTCACTACCATGAGCTGACAGCACTCGAGGAGCAGCTTGCTAGGTTGCAAAATGTACATGTTAGTGCAACTGAAAAAGATGGCAAAGTGGTCTTCTTGCACAAGGTGCGCCAAGGGGCAGCAGATAAAAGCTATGGTGTGCATGTGGCAAGCCTTGCAGAAATGCCAGAAGCGATAATCGATCGCGCTAGAGTACTGTTGGAACAGTTTGAATCGAAGGCTCAGGGTGTTACGTCTGTCGCAGCGACCGTTATGAGTGAGCCATCAGAAGACGAGCTTCAGTTGTCTTTATTTGAAGAGGAAGTTAAGGGAAATGAAGTATTGCCTGAAACGGGTACAGCCTTATCTGATGTCGAGTTAGATGTCCTGGAACGCCTAGCGAAAATTAACATTATGGGTACGGCTCCAATTCAAGCAATTAACGTACTGTACGAGCTGCAACAAGCATTGTTAAGTAAGAAATAAGAAATGAAGTTTTAGTAATAAATAGAAGTGGCGGATAAATGGCTATTTATGGCGGATATATCTATAAAGTTGGCGGATATTTTGCCGAAACGGGCGGATATCTATTCAGCTGCTTGATATGGATTAAAGAAGTATCAAAAAATTAATTCGTTTGATTAATACTTACAATGAAAATAATAAGCAATTTCGAAGTGGCTAGATATTCAATATGAAATCCCGAATCACAAAAAAAGGAGGTTCTTCACATGGGAAAAATTCAGATTATGGATGAATGGTTATCCAACAAAATTGCAGCGGGGGAAGTAGTTGAGCGCCCGTCGTCCGTTGTGAAAGAGCTCGTTGAAAACGCCATTGATGCAGAAAGTACATCAATTGAAGTTTTTCTCGAAGAAGCAGGGTTAACCTCCATTCAAGTAACAGATAATGGGAGTGGGATGGATGAAGAGGATGCATTAAAATCCTTTTCCCGTCATGCAACCTCAAAAATTTCAAAAGAACCGGATCTTTTCCGCATTCGAACACTTGGCTTTCGTGGGGAGGCACTTGCCTCCATTGCTTCCGTGTCTAAGGTAACATTGAAAACATCTGATGGAGAACATAATGGGCTTGAAATTCAGATGGATGGCGGTCACCTGATTACGAAAAAACCGACTGCTTTCCGCAGAGGAACAGATATTACGATCGCTCAATTATTTTATAATACACCAGCTCGTCTAAAATACTTAAAAACAATCCAGACGGAACTAGGTCACTCCATAGATTATATGAACCGTCTTGCTCTGGCTTATCCCGAGATCGCATTTAAACTCGTCCATAACGGGGGAACCCTCCTCCAAACAAACGGACGAGGGAGTGTGCAGCAGGTAATCGCGTCAATTTATGGGATGCAAAATGCGAAAAAAATGATTCCTTTCAGTGGGGAATCGAAGGATTATAAAGTACATGGATTTGTTAGCTTGCCAGAGGTAACGCGAGCGAATAAAAACTATATCTCTCTTTTCGTAAATGGGCGTTGGGTAAAACATTACCTTGTGCAAAAAGCAATTATAGATGCTTATCACACTTATTTGCCGATTGAGCGCTATCCAATTGCTGTCCTGTATATTGAAGGCGACCCATACTTAACGGATGTGAACGTGCATCCTGCCAAACTTCAAATTCGTTTGAGTAAAGAGCAGGAATTGTTGCCGCTTGTTCAGGAGGCGGTAAACAAAGCGATTCGTTCTGCCATCCATGTTCCGGTTGCTGAGAAAAAGGAAAAGCCTGTGCGTGTTCCAAGTGAGCAAATGAATATATGGAAGCCGTTTACACCCTCCTTTGATGAAACTAAAATGAATGCGATTGTGGAAAAACTGACTTCGGACAGCCCGGCACCAATAGTGAGAGAAACGATTGTTAGTCCAAATACAAGCGCAATCTCTAAGCAATTTGAAGTTGAAAAAGCAGAGGATGTTCCTACAGAGTTGGAAATCGAATGGTCGAACCCAGTAATGGAGGATATACCAGAAGACGTAATAGTTCCAGTTGTCGAGGAGGAAGCACCTAAGAAAGAACACTTCCCTGACCTTGAGATTGTCGGACAAATTCATGGAACCTATATTGTGGCCCAAATGGAGGATGGATTTTATTTAATCGATCAGCACGCGGCACAGGAACGTATTAAATACGAGTATTTCCGTGAAAAAGTAGGGGAAGTCAATCCGAACGAAAGGCAGTCACTTTTATTGCCCTTAACTTTCCATTATTCAGCTGATGAGGCGTTGATATTAAAGGAAAATGTCCATGCTTTAGAGGAGGTTGGCGTGTTTCTGGAGGATTTCGGCCAATCATCATTCGTCGTGCGCGAACACCCAACATGGTTCCCGAAAGGCTTCGAACAGGAGCTGATCGAAGAGTTGATCGAGCAAGTTTTAAAAACTCGCCGAGCCGACGTAAAAAAACTCCGTGAAGAAGCCGCCATTATGATGAGCTGTAAAAAATCAATCAAAGCAAATTATTATTTAACAAAAGAGCAAATGGTGGTCTTGCTCAATGATCTTCGGAAAGCCGATAACCCATTCACATGTCCACACGGCAGACCAGTCATGATTCACTTTTCTACATATGAAGTGGAAAAAATGTTTAAACGAGTGATGTAGGTGGAAGTTGATTGTAAATTCAAGAGCTTACGGGCGGATTGGAATGGAAAATGAGCGACTTTCATAAAAATACTGCTGATTTTTTCACTAACGGAACTTGCGTTTACGCCCAATATAATAGCAAACTTCAAACAATACACTTTAAGCAAACCAAAAATCAAAGTTTCACCCAAACTATTTTGTAAAGGGGAATTGCAAATGTTTTCATTCAAGGAGCGTCCGAACATACTGAATACCTTAGATAGCTTTACTTTCGATGTACTAGTCATTGGAGGGGGCATTACGGGAGCTGGAATAGCGCTAGATGCAGCTTCCCGTGGACTTTCTGTGGCGCTGGTGGAGATGCAGGATTTTGCTGCTGGGACATCGAGTCGCTCGACGAAGCTCGTACATGGAGGACTCCGATATTTAAAACAATTTGAGGTCGGACTTGTAGCAGAAGTTGGTCGTGAACGTGAGATTGTTTACGAAAATGGAGTTCATGTCACACAGCCTGAATGGATGCTGCTCCCACTTTATAAAGAGGGGACGCTCGGAAAAATGACAACGCGAGCGGCTCTAACGGTTTACGATCGCCTGGCACAGGTACGTAAAGACGAGCGCCGTAAAATACTCTCAAAGAAAGAAGCGCTTGCAAAAGTCCCTTTATTAAAAACGAAAGGCTTACGTGGAGCGGGCTACTATGTCGAATACAAAACAGATGATGCCCGACTGACGATTGAGGTCCTGAAAAAAGCAGTTGAATATCAGGCGATTTGTCTAAACTATGCCAAAGTGACGGATTTTGTTTACAAAAAGAAAAAAATCGTTGCTGCCAATGTGCGTGATGAAATATCGGGAGAGCAGATTACCATCCATGCTCATCAAATTGTCAATGCAACTGGTCCTTGGGTTGATGATGTGCGCAAAATGGATAAAATCAATAACAAGAAAACCATTCGCCATACAAAAGGGGTACACATTGTCATTGACCAAAAAAAACTCCCCTTAGAACAGGCGGTGTATTTCGATACGGTAGACGGACGCATGGTATTTGCCATACCTCGAGAAGGGAAAACATATGTTGGAACAACGGATACATTTTATAAGGGTGACCTCATCCAACCAATTGCCACAAAAGAGGATGTAGACTATTTAATTGATGCGATTCGTTTTATCTTCCCTGAAGCGACCGTAACGAAAGATGACGTTGAATCTACATGGGCAGGGGTAAGACCTTTAATTTCTCAGGAAGGAAAGGACCCTTCTGAGATTTCCCGTAAGGATGAACTATGGATTGCACCAAGTGGGCTGCTTACAGTTGCTGGCGGTAAATTAACAGGCTACCGACAAATGGCGGAAACAATTGTTCATAAGATTGTCAAGCTGCATAAATTCAAACACGCAACAGAATGTATCACAAAAGAACTCTCCATATCTGGGGCTAAGGGTTTAAATTCATATAATTTTGAAGACTATGTAACCAATAAATCAAAAGAAGGCACTGAGCTCGGGATCAGTTACCCGAATACACAAAGATTAGTCCGTAAATATGGTACAAATGTAGATGAGGTATTCCAATATGTAAAGGCAGTCAATAATTGTGAGCTGGATATCCCGCCTTCTCTTTATGCAGAACTGCTTTACTCGATTTATTACGAAATGGTGATGACGCCGTGTGATTTCTTAATTCGAAGAACGGGCTATATGTATTTCAATATTGCGTTAGTAGAGCAATATAAAGAAGCGATACTAGAGATAATGAGCAATATTCTGGGCTATTCTGAAAGTGAAATGGTATTTTATCGTGCTCAATTAGAGCAATTTATTGATGAGGCAAAAAATCCAATGAAATAGGGTGAATTCAGTTGGTTGAACTGGCAGAGATCATACAAATGGATGATGGACATCAAGTTTATGTACGCATTTACAAACCTAAAGGTACACCAATAGGGAATTTTCATATTTTACACGGAATGGCAGAACACGGGGGACGTTATGAGGCTTTTGCACAAAACTTAGCAAGTCAAGGCTACTTTGTGACGGCACATGATCATCGTGGTCATGGAAAAACAGCGGAGCTTAACGGCCAGCTCGGTTTTTTTGGAGAAGAAAATGGCTTCCAACGTGCGGTAGATGATGTATTTGATATCATTCAGTATTTCAGTGTGGACCCAGGCAATCAGGAAATTGTTCTTTTTGGACATAGCATGGGATCCTTTATCGCCCGCAGGTTTATTCAGCTTTATAGCGGGGTGATCGACAAATGTATTTTATGTGGTACAGGTGCGACAACTGCGCTTCACCAAATAGGAAATCGTGTTGCACGTTCACTGTGTTCCTTGAATGGGAAGAATGTACCCAGCCAGCTAATGAACGATTTAAGCTTCAATAGTTTTAGTAGAAGTGTATTGAATCCTAGAACGATTTATGATTGGCTCTGTAGTAACGAAGAGGAAGTCGAAAAATATATTCAAGACCCGTATTGTGGCTTTGTCCCAACAAATCAATACTTTGTGGATTTAACGGATGGGTTATTAATAATCAATCAAAGAGAAGAGATCAAGAACATTCGAAAGGATTTGCCGATTTTATTGATCAGTGGTATTGAAGATCCAGTGGGCAGCAAGGGCTCAGGAGTCTTTAAGGTCGCAAAGGAAATGAATGAAGCTGGCCTGACGGATGTGGTCGTATACCTTTTTGAAGGCATGCGACATGAAATATTAAAAGAAATCAATCGAAAACATGTATATTCTGTAATTACACGGTGGTTAAATAGATGAATGAAAAAAAATTAGAAGTTGTCGCCATTGTAGGGCCGACAGCTTCGGGTAAAACAGCTTTAAGTATTAAAATGGCAAAAGCTTTTAATGGTGAAATCATTAATGGCGACTCCATGCAGATTTATAAGGGTCTCGATATTGGAACAGCGAAAGTTACTGAAAAGGAAATGGAAGGCGTTCCGCATCACCTTTTAAGTTTTAAGGAGCCGACAGAAAGCTTTTCGGTTGCCGAATATCAATCATTGGTTCGAAAAAAAATCGCTGAAATCCAGTGTCGTGGAAAGCTGCCGATTATTGTAGGGGGAACAGGCCTTTACGTCCAGGCCGTGTTATATGATTTTCAGTTCACGAAAGAAGAAGTGGACGAAGAAGCGCGAAAAAAATACTATGATGAATTAGCTCAAATCGGACCAGATGCCATGCATGCCAAGCTAATGGAGCTAGATCCCGAAACAGCCAAAACAATCCATCCAAACAATACGCGTCGTGTAATCCGTGCCCTTGAAATGGTCGAGCTTCACGGTGTGTCAAAGGCTAGTGAAGAACATAATCGTGGAAATGTCCCTTTGTATCATCATTTAATAATCGGTCTTGATATGGACAGGGAGAAATTGTACGACCGCATCAATTTACGCGTAGACATGATGATGGAACAAGGCTTACTGGAAGAAGTAAAAGGCCTATGGGAGCGCGGAATTCGGGATGTACAATCTGTGCAGGCAATTGGTTATAAAGAGCTGTATGCCTACCTGGATGGCAGGCTGACGCTTGTGGATGCACTTGAACAGCTGAAGCAAAATTCACGAAGATACGCAAAACGCCAGCTAACATACTTCCGTAACAAGATGGATGTCGAATGGATAGGATATGAATGGAATAAAATCGAAAAATATTCAAAATTATTCAAATATTAAGAAGGGGAATTCATTTCAGGTGCCGAATATATTAGTATAGAAAATTATGACGAGGTGTATAAGGCGTGAAATCAATTAATCTACAAGATACTTTTCTGAACAATCTTCGAAAAAACAACACTTTTGTAACAGTATTTCTACTAAACGGTTTCCAACTAAAAGGTCTTGTGAAATCCTATGATAATTTTACGGTTTTACTAGAAGTAGATGGCAAGCAGCATTTAATCTACAAACATGCTATCTCAACATTTTCACCTTCAAAAAATGTAGCCGTTACTTCAGATAGTGATGGTAATTGATGACAAAATCGGCTTATTTACTTGCCGATTTTTTTTGTGAAATGGGCCAAAGAATATTTTCTCAGAGGATTTTAACAGAATAGAAACTGTCCGAGTAGGAGGTATTCTGTGACTGATAATATAATGTCAGTGTTGTCTATCGTAATCATGCTCAGTATTTTTTACAAAAATAGAAAATTATTAAAAGAGCTGACAAAATTCCAACTTCTTGGTGCAGCGAGTTGCTATCTTTTCGCAATTCTTGTAACCTTTGTTTTTGTTTTCTATGGAGGCAATTGGGTTGCAGGACAATTCTCAAATACAATCTTTAACTCTATCATTTTTATAGCAGTTATATTGATTGTACTCTATCCAACCGTAAGCATTTTAAACAAATTGTTACATAAAATTACGAACGGGATTCTGCCGAAAGATAAAAAGGAAGTGGGGAGTATAGGATCTCTATCAAAAAATCTCGTTAATTGCGATGGACTCATTTTTTCATTATACTGAGTAGGAGTTGGCTCGTGCTAAGAAAGGGTCCCTAATTCGGACACATAAACACACGTGACTAAATGGAAGTAAATGGAGGATTTTAAGATGAAAACAATGACAACGGATGAATTAATTAATCTGCTTGATGCAAATGAAGATTTAAACATTATTGATGTTCGCGAGGATTTCGAGGTGGAACAGGGCATGATTCCAGGTGCAATCCATATTCCATTAGGCTCAATCCCGGAAAAAGCGCCTGAATTAGACAAATCAAAAGAATACATCATGGTATGTAAAGGCGGCGTACGCAGTGCCAACGCAGGGGAATACTTAGAATCGCAAGGCTTTCAAGTAACGAATCTTGAAGGCGGCATGATGGCTTATGACGGGGAACTAGAGTTTAAGTAAGGTGTTTTAAGTATTGGAGACGGTGAAAAGTGATAATCCCGACAAAATTGAGGATTTTCCTGACACTTTTCTTGATAATTCCGACACTTTCATAGAAACTCCCGACACATTTTCCAATAATCCCTACAATCCAGAAAAGAGCACAGAAATGAGTAGCAATTTACTCATCTATGTGCTCTATTATTTGTATCGATTTTGATTGTTGTACTTTTGGATTTAGTCTCTTCAAGCTTTTTCAATGTTCGCACAGGTAGCTTCCAATGCTTTGTATACGAAAAAACACGTAAAGCGGTGATGGCAATAAATAATGCATATAAGTATATATCCCCATCTAAAAGCTGAAGGCCAATGATTAATCCTGCCCCTGCAGCCCATACTGCATATATTTCATCACGAAGGACTAATGGCTTTCTTCGTGCTAATAAATCACGTATAATTCCTCCACCGGATCCTGTTAGAACAGCCGCAACGATGACAGCACTAATCGGAAGCTCAAGTGAAACAGCGTAAATTGCCCCTTGGATGGCAAAGGCAGATAAGCCAATCGCATCCGTGAAATTTCCCCAGCGGTTCCAGTGTTTAATCAAATGATGAGGAACCAGGAAAAATACCGTAATCGCCGCAATTGCAATTTGAAACATCATTTCTTGGCTCCACAATGTTGAAACTGGTAAACCAATTAGTATGTTTCGTACTGCACCTCCGCCAAAAGCAGTCACAATCCCCAATAAATAAACACCAAACAAATCGTATTCTTCTTCCATGGCTACAATTGCACCAGAAATTGCAAAGGCGATGGTACCAATGATACTAAAAACTTCCCATGCCATAGACATTGCCTCCTTACATGAACATGCAAGTTTGAGAATAGCAGTTTAATAGGTTTTCGTAAAGTAAATTTTTATTAAAATGAATAAAATTTGAATATCAAAAAATTTGCGTAAACAAAATCGCCAAAATTCTAAAATAGTTGAAAAGATAACAGGAATTGTTAAGATAATATAGGACATTAAATAAGCAATACCATTAGATTCGCACAGGCGATTTTTATAGAACGGAGCAATAATTCATGACATTTATTTCAACATTAAAGCCAGAAACACTTCTGCTAGCAAGTGAAGTCGAAGAGAAAATTAAACCGATCCACGCAAAAGTGGACGAAATGGCTTTTTACAATCAACAAAAAGTGCTATCCGCATTCCGTAAGCATCAGGTGAGTGACTTTCACTTACATCCATCAAGCGGCTATGGCTACGACGATGAGGGACGAGATAACTTAGAGCGTGTTTATGCTGAAGTATTCGGTGCGGAAGCAGCCATTGTTCGTGCACAGATTATTTCAGGAACTCACGCTATTACGCTAAGTTTATTCGGCGTATTACGACCTGGTGACGAACTTGTATACATTACAGGAAAACCTTACGATACACTTCAATCCATAGTTGATGGCGGAAAGAAGGATACTGGGTCATTAAAGGATTTCGGTATTGGCTATTCCCATGTCGACTTAATTGAGAATCGTGAAATTGACTGGGACGGGGTGCGTGCTTCCATCAACGAACGCACGAAAATGGTAGCAATCCAACGCTCGAAAGGCTATGCAACTCGTCCTTCCTATTCAATAGAAGCGATTCAAGAAATGTGTGCTAAAATTCGGGAAATCAAAGCCGACGTCATGATCTTCGTTGACAACTGCTACGGGGAATTTGTGGAAGCAATGGAACCAACAGAGGTAGGGGCAGATTTAATGGCAGGTTCATTAATTAAAAATCCAGGCGGGGGCCTAGCGAAAATCGGGGGATACATCGCCGGGCGAGCAGAGTTAGTAGAAAAGTGTGCCTACCGCATGACATCACCAGGGATTGGGGCAGAAGCAGGTGCATCCTTGAACACACTAGCTGACTTTTACCAAGGCTTCTTCCTTGCACCTCACGTAGTGGCGCAAAGCTTGAAAGGGGCAATCTTCACTTCAGCTATGTTAGAGGAAGTTGGCATGACGACGTATCCGCATTATACTGCTCAGCGTACGGATTTGATTCAGTCCGTTTCTTTCCAGACAGCTGAGCAAATGGTTGCTTTCTGTCAAGAGATCCAAAAAGCTTCGCCAGTAAATGCCCATTTTGCCCCTGAACCTGCCTATATGCCGGGTTATGAAGATGACGTAATAATGGCAGCTGGTACCTTCGTTCAAGGGTCAAGCATCGAGCTAACGGCGGATGGCCCGATTCGTCCGCCATACACAGCATTTATCCAAGGTGGTTTAACATACGAACACGTGAAATATGCCATTTGTAGTGCTGTACAGAAATTGAGATAGTAGTGAAATAGGTAGTAGTTGCGGCGGCTCAGATAGGCAGATCTGAGCCGTTTTTTTAATTTATGAAAGTGGGGTAATGTCAGCTTATCCGCCAATTAAAAAAAGCTAATAAAATCCATACAAAAACCTAAAAACTTATCACCCCAAGCAAATATTTATTAATAACATATACTGTTTAAAAATATAGTGTAAGTAAATCATCAAAGATTGGGGTTGTGTATGGGGCATTATCGAAGGAATAGGAATTACGACCTCATAATAGTTTATTTTGTAGGTATGTGGATTTTGAGCGTAATTGGTCTATTAGTTGCTTTGTTATTGCCGATCTCGGTAGTGGTTATTCTTTCGCTCTTGGGGATTGCTTTGGTTGTGCTTACATTTGTGCTGCGTATTAGTAGTTTTGTTATTTTCTTGATTCCGATATTGTTTGGCGTGCTGCATTTTTTATTGATTATCATTTTAATTGATTGGCTTGGGGCTGCTCTTATCATTTCAGTATTTATTGCAACAATTATCATTTTCATAGGAATTGCCATTCTGGGCATCAAGCTTATTGAATATAGCATTTCAGAGGCCTTGATGTACGCATTTACGATATTAATCGTTTTCGTTGTGTTTGCATTTATTTATATTTTTATACCGGTAAGCAGTCCGTTCTTCCTTGTGGTAGCGGGAATTTTTGTACTGGCGTTTGCACTTTATACGGTCTATGAATTAGATAGTATACGGAATAACTTTATTCGAGAAAATGAAGTACTGTTTTTTGCCCTTAGATTGTATTTAAATCTGGCTTATATCGTTATTAATCTGATTGTTTCATCTCGTAAAAGGAAGAAGTAGGTACAATAATATAAAATAAACCTAAATCTATGCTGCAGAGTGGATTGGTGCACCAACCAATTTACACTGCAGCCTTTTAATTGTCTGGAAATTGATGTATTAAGATTCATTCTACTTGATATAACATTAAATCTTCTATATATCACAAGAAAAGTAAGAAAAAAGCAAGTTTCAGACAAATGATGTCATAATAAAAAGAATTGCGAAACTATTGTCAAAGTTCATATTTAGGGATATATTCTAATAAATACTTGAATGTGTACATCCCCTTTAATGTCAGTTTTTCTAACGTAACATTGACATTCTATCTTACTAAGGTTAAGATAGTCGTAAGGGAGGTGGATTAAATGAGTAGTGAAAGAAGATCAAGTGAATTAAGAAGATCCATGCCGCTTTTACCAATCAGTACCGTTATGCAATTAACTGAACTATCGGCGCGACAAATTCGCTATTATGAAGAACATGATTTAATTCAGCCACACCGTACGGAAGGTAATAGAAGAATGTTTTCCTTAAATGATGTGGATACGCTACTAGATGTTAAGGACATGTTAGAGCAAGGTGTCAATATGGCAGGGATTAAAAAAGTATTTGATATGAGAAATAATCCTGCAGTACAAGCTGTTAAAGAAAAAGAAGAAATCTCTGATGCTGATTTGCGTCGCATTTTACGTGAAGAGATGATCAATAGTGGACGTCATCAAAAAACGTCATTACGCCAAGGGGATTTATCGCGTTTTTATCAATAATGCGCGTGAATTATAAATAGAAAAATTGTGAATGATAAAGCTGTCATTTGCGAATAAGGTAAAAGTAGGAGTGTGGAATGCTGTGGGTAAATACACAAAAGACGATATTAAACGTCTAGTTCAAGAAAAAGAAGTAAAATATATTCGACTACAATTTACAGACATTTTAGGAACAATCAAAAACGTAGAAATTCCAGTAAGTCAACTTGACAAAGCATTAGACAACAAAATGATGTTTGATGGTTCTTCTATTGAAGGCTTTGTTCGTATCGAAGAATCTGATATGTACTTATATCCTGATCTTGACACATTCATGGTGTTCCCATGGACTACTGATAATGGTAAAGTGGCACGTTTCATTTGCGATATTTACACAGCTGAAGGTGAACCATTCTCAGGTGATCCACGTAATAACTTAAAGCGTGTATTAAAAGGAATGGAAGAATTAGGTTTCACTCATTTCAACCTTGGTCCAGAGCCGGAGTTCTTCTTATTCAAGTTAGATGCAAAAGGAGAGCCAACTCTTGAAGTAAATGACCATGGCGGTTATTTTGACTTAGCACCAACAGACTTAGGTGAAAACTGCCGTCGCGATATCGTGCTGGAACTTGAAGAAATGGGCTTTGAAATCGAAGCTTCTCACCATGAGGTTGCTCCAGGTCAGCATGAAATCGACTTCAAATATGCAAATGCGATTGAAGCATGTGATAACATCCAAACGTTTAAATTAGTTGTTAAAACAATTGCTCGTAAACATGGTTTACATGCAACATTCATGCCAAAACCATTATTTGGTGAAGCAGGTTCTGGAATGCACTGTAACGTTTCATTATTCAAAGGTAAAGAAAATGCATTCTATGATCCAAGCACAGAAATCGGCTTATCTCAAACAGCAATGCAATTTATGGCGGGTGTATTAGCGCATGTTCAAGGATTTACAGCGATTACAAACCCAACAGTTAACTCATACAAACGTTTAGTGCCTGGTTATGAAGCGCCATGTTACGTAGCTTGGTCTGCACAAAACCGTTCGCCACTAATTCGTGTACCAGCTTCACGTGGTCTATCTACTCGTATTGAAGTACGTTCAGTAGACCCATCTGCTAATCCTTATTTAGCATTAGCAGCGATTCTGGAATCTGGTTTAGAAGGAATCCGTAACAAGATGACACCTCCACCAGCAATTAACCGTAATATCTACGTAATGAGTGAAGAAGAACGCAAAGCAAACGGTATTGATAACTTACCGGCTTCTCTTGACGATGCGCTTATTGCTCTTTCTCAGGATGAGGTTATTAAAAATGCATTAGGTAGCCATATCTATGCAAACTTCAAAGAAGCGAAAGAAATCGAATTCGATATGTTCCGTACAACAGTCCATCCATGGGAACGCGAACAATATTTGAAAATGTATTAATAGTAATGGAGCCTGGCACCTTGTGTGTCAGGTTTTTTGTGAATGAATTAGAGTTCTGGGAGAAATTCGCATGAAATTATTATGTTGCTGCTCTATTTCGGAATACCTAAATTTAAAAACCCACCTTCCTTAATTCAAGTAGGGAGGTGGGTGTGTTTATTTCTTCCAAGTCAAAACATTATCAAGCTCCGTTATCATTGCACCGCTTTCTTTATCGAATAGCTGGATTAATATGCGAGATAATTCCTCGTAGCTTTCGTGCGGCTGTAACTTCAATAAAACATAGACGTCCGAATCGGTATGCTTTTCAAATGTCATGGTTGATTTCTCGATTTCAGGTTCGCCATAACCGATGGATTGAATAGCTTCTGAACGTTCTTCAAATGTGTAGCTGCCAGCTGCCGAAGACGCAAGGTTTAATTCTTCTTGGGCAATTTCTGTTGCTGCGCTAATTTCTTCCTCAGAAAAAGTCACGTTCTGATCGGCTACATCATAGAAAATAGTCAAAGCGCCACCTATAAGAATCAAAACGATAATAGTAATGGCAATCATCTTGGTTGTCGAAGCGCCAGGCTGCTTGAGTGTTTTCATCTTTACACCTTCTTAATTCGAATGTAAATCACTTGCTCAAGTTTAATGTAGCTGAATTAAGATAAAAAGACTATAGAGTTACATGGATTGACAATTTTTCTGAGAAAGATTTGTTACAATTTGTTGTTCACTAAAAACTTGCAAAACGGCGTTAATTGGATTGTTCAATTGTTTCGGGTTCGTTGATTTCTGTAATGAATTCTTCTTCTTTATCCCGCATAAAGTCGGTGTACTCAGATATGAGGTTTTGATCGTAAATGACCGATAACCTTGAATTCTTTTGAGGAATACTCGGTGTGCTTGAATTTCGATCGTGGTCGTATAACAGTGATTGGGCTGCGCCAGATTCAAAAGTATTGTTCCTGGAGCTCCCCCGAACCGCTGTCAAAATTAATCGGTTTGCTGAAATCCCACCTTGTAATTGAATATGGGAACCAACCCCATACATAATCATGTTGGATTTGGTATAGAAAAAGCCTTTAATCACGCTTGGTGTGTCACTATCGACGGAGATATTCGAAATATTAATTTCACCGGTAGCAAAGATTATCAACGTACTATTTTCAGTTATCCCGTTTAACGTACTTTCACGAATGGTCACATTCCCATCAACATAGATTAATGCATCCGTTTTAAGGTTCGTATTTGTAACAGACAAATCGCCATAAACATAATAGGTCCCTGATAAATTGATTGTTCGATTCCCACTTGATGCAGCACCATTGATGGTCAGACTGCTTTTGCTTAAGGTCTTTTCGTATTTCGTACACCAAACCAGAAAATATGCAACACATTTTTCTGTCTCGCCAGCCACAAGGGTTTCATAGCTTTTGCTGAACCGACTCGTTTCGTGATTGGTAGTGGTGATATTTAACGAAGTGTATTTTTTATTTGTCCCTTTGTTTGCTTTATCTAGTATTGTCCCGCTTATTTCCACGGTATCGTCCGATAACTCTTTTGTTAATACATTTAGTTGAGGACTATTAAAAAATTGAGCTGAAATCGTTGAAGATGCGTTTGCAGCAGTAGGGCTGAGGCGAGTATAATTATTTGTGTTCGTTAGCTTGTTTCCAGCAACATGATCATCATAAGTAGGTTTATTGTTCGTATTCAAGACATACACATTTTTCTGATCGTTCAATATTAATTTGGGTGTAACGCTATTGGCAGCCTGTCGAACCCGTGTACTAACACTGTCTTCCCATTTAGCGGTCGTTCCCGAAAACCATGAAGCTTGTTTAGATAGGACAATGTTGCCGTCAGATTTAATATCTCCTTGAACCTCGACACCGCCGTGTAAATAGAGATTTCCGCCATTATTTGTAGAAACCGCATACCTAAGCTGATCTGGGACAGCATCTGTTCCAACTATCACTTTAGCAGTAGTCACATTTCTTTTCCCATCAACAATCCCGGTGCTTCTAATAGGGATGATTTTCTTCAATTCCTGTAATTCGTTTTTTTCATTGTACACATTTTGAATGTTTTGACCATCAATACAAACGTGGGTTAGTCCGGTTTCACTGGCGATTTCCACGCCACCAGTCGTACAGCTATACTTAGAATTTTGAATGATTTGTGTTAGTTTAGATTGGAAATCAGCTTTTCCCACAGTGCCTGCACTAATATAGGTCTGCAGCTCTTTTTGAATAGAGGCAGTTAAAAACTCAACGCCCTTATCAGAAACATCCTTTGCTTGGACGATATCTTCCCGAGTATCATTCTTGAGAATGCTATTTGTTGTGAGGGTAATGAGACTTAATCCTAGGATAGATAAAATAATAAGAACGGTTAGAGCTAATAATAAGGCATAGCCTTTTTCACATTTCGTGATGTTCATAATAGTGGACTCCCTGTTCTAACAGTTAAAAGGGTTGGACTTCATTTGTAAATTCAATTTCTTTCAATGTATTACGTTTTTTATATTGAAGAACCAAAATAATTTTGTAAGAAGTTGCTTCGCTTGGGTTACCGATGATTTTCGATCTCTTTAAAATCGATATATTATCGTTGGAAATCTCATAGATCTCATTTCTTAAACGTAATCTTGTTATTCCATTACTTGTGACAAATCCAATCGGCTTCAAGCTATTTTTACAAGCAGTATCCAAAATCAGATTCCCGGACGTATCACGCTTGCAAAGGGTAGGGGAACTCGTCACATTTAAATAACTATTATCATTATCTGTAACATTTTGAATAATATGTGCTTGTTTTGTTTGGTAAAGCGTTTTAATCAAGCTGCTTACAATAATGTCTGCTTCATCCCGAAGGCTGCTTTCAACCCGAATAGCATTTGTAGTATTAGTACTTTGAACAATGATCGTAATCGTGAAAATTGAAACAAACGACAGTAAGACCAGGACGGCCAATAACTCAACTAATGTAATTCCACGTTCGTCCAGTCGTTGATTAATCAATCGAAACATACCCTTCTGAAGACCCTTTTGTAGTCCCGTTTGGTGAAGTAACCGTAACCACCACTTTAATGAGATTAAGATCCTTCTCTGTGTAAGTGGCATTTTTAGATTTTGTCGTACTTTGTGATGACTTGTACGAAACGGTATTAGTTCTCCCATTCAAATCAATTTCAAGTGGGGGATTCTTTAATTTTTTGTTAGTCTGCGTAGTATCAACAAAATAACGCTGAATATCCGTAGCCTTTGTATAGGTTTTAGCCCGAACCCTCTCCAACATCGCATCAGCCAAGTTGATCGTCACAAGCTTTTCGGTATTTGTAACGGCCGTTCTATTGGTTTGAATAAAAAGTTGGGATATGCTTAGTAAAATTATTGTGATGATAATGATGGAAGCGACTACTTCTATTAGGGTGAAGCCTTTGGGGTTTTGAAGGGGTTTTTGCATATGTTACATCTCCACTAGAAAATAAATTTTTATTATTATGGGCTTTAGTATTAGCAATAAAATGGAGTTTTACTTTTTAACATTATTTAAATTAAGCAAAGATTTAAGTGAATTTTGTTTTAAAATAGAAGAAAAGTGTAAAACTAGAGTGCTGTATATACTCAGTCTTACACTTAAATATAATCATTTTTTAATTGATTTCAGTATTGTATTATTCCTCTTTTGGAGGTAATGGATTTAATAAATTATAGGAGTCATCAGGTAGCTCATCGGGATTAGTTGGTTCAGGCTCTATTGGTTTACTTTCTGTTGGAGGGTTAATAGTTGCTCCACCTGATAAATTATATGTCTTTGCTACAACATTCCCATTGATTGTTCCGCCACCAGAATGAATAAAACTACTATATGGCGCTAAAAATAGTTGTTCAACAACTGAAGTTCCTCCATCTACTTTAATGGTATTATACCCATACCCATAAATATCTCCATTGACTCTTCCACCGCCACTCAATGTAAGATTTGCATCTTTCACATGTAAACTGTTATTAAGAGTAACTCCTCCGGCAATACTTAAAGAACTTTTTCCAGAGTAATAGATATTTGAAGTTGATATTTTCCCATTATTATTAATAGTAGAGCCTCCTCCAACCCACATATTATTCAGTACATATATTTTTAATGTACCAGGATTTACAATGTTAATGTGTCCTTGAGTAATATTTAATGAGTCTATATAGATTGAACGGTTGCCACCTTTTAGGTCAATATTTAAAGTACGATCGTTAGCAATATTAAAATTGGTGAAATATAAATCAGAAACGACTTCTAGTGTTGTATTATTTGGAATAGAATCATTGAAATTTAATGAACCATCTTTTATTAAATATGCTTTGGTACCTGAAATAATTTTATTCTCTGGTTTTGAAGTATTAGTTGGTAATTTGAAAACTTCAGAAGTTGCTGCTAATTTTGGTACTTGTTGTATACATGAATTAGTAAATCCGTATGTGCTTATTATAGTATTGAATTCTTCATTACTTATCTTTTGGATTTTTGATGAGTTGTTAGTCGAATTTCCAATTGGATTAAAATTAATGGAGCTATTATATTTATATTTACCTTTTAAACTATCAAACCAACTATTAATATATATATTTTTGGCAATTAAATTTTGATTGAGTGTAGGGTATCCAGAGATAGTTATGTTGTTTTCTGCAATAAGATTCCCATTAATATTTCCTCCTGAAATCGTTATGTTTTTCTTAGAAAAAACATTTCTGATACCAGATGAACCATTAATCTCTATATCTTCAGATGAGAAAAGATTTCCATTAAGTGAGGCACCATTATTTCCAATTGTCAATTTTTCAGTTGAATAAATATCTCCATTTATTGTACCGCTACCGGTAGTAATTGCTCCGCTTGTATAAAGTGCATAACATGCATTGAGTCTATTGTTATTATTGTCAGTATTGATTATTGGAATAACCTTAGGATCAAATAGGACCTCGATTTCTTGTGAGATAGTTCTCTTTTTTTCACCAATTCTACCTGTTGAACTTAATAAAAAACTCTTTTTATTTTCATTATAAGATAATGTTACAATAGCTTCTGGATTTGGTTCATCAAAATGCTCTTCGAAAGTTTTTATTGGCAAGTATTGGCCTGTTTTTATTGAGGACTTTACAGCATCGTAATAAATTCCTTCGGTTATAGATGATTCAATTATCCCATCTTTATACTTAATAATTTCTTTCTCATAATTTTCCCGGAACAAATTTACCGCATTAATCATTTGAGAATATAATTCCGCTCTTTTTTCAACTAGTCCCGCTTCTGCAATATAATAAACAGATTGGGTGTCACGTTCGTTAGTCATATTGTTAATTGTGTTTGCTGATATACCAAGCATACTTATACCTAAAATTGATAGTACTATTAATACTAACAAAGTTATAATTAATGTATAGCCTTTTTCATTCAATTTTAAAAAGGGGTTTCTCAAAATACTACCTCCTCTACCTAATAACAATTTGTGTTTTTTCTTTTACCCCGTTAACTGTCTTTATATTTATAGTTAGAACGTTATTCTCTTTACAAACTTCAAAAATCTCAATTTCTTCAGATATTACTATATTACCTTTCTTTAGGGTTCCAGTAGTACTTAATGAATAATATACATCGTCGATATTTAATGTATTTGAACACTTGTACCCTAAATCTTCTGCTAATTCTACTTTAAATTTGTATTTACGGATATCTTCCGTAATAATTTTCAGGGCATATGCTGTATCCATTAATTCGAAGTTTTTTTCTGTTTGATGCATTGAAGCATTCCGGCCATTTGACACTATCGTAATAATAGTAACAGCTATGAAAGCTGTAATGACAATGGCAGCAAGTATTTCTACTAAAGTTATTCCTTTTAAATTATTTATTTTCATTATGCTCAGCCATCCATTCTAGCGTGCTCTGCATTTGAGCTTTAGGACGAGTATCCTCCTTTTTTTCGTATACTTTAATTAAAATGGAAGAAATATATGAGTAAGAAGTTTTTGGTGCTATCTCTAAAATAATATAATTATTTGTTTGTTGATGATATTTTTCAAAAGTAAGTGAACAATTGTTTTCTGATATTAGAGTGTATTTAAAGTTAGCCTGTTCATTTTTATCAATATTTAAGATTGCATTTTTACAATAAGGTGCAGTGAAGTTATAAGATTTTACTGCTTCATAAGTTTTTTCAATCTCAGATTGTGCTATATAAGTTGCATTAAAAATGTTCTCGGAGTTTTTAGTAGTTTTTGCTGATTGTGTCAACAATGTAAAAATACTTATTAAAATAATAAATAAGATAACAATAGAGGTAATTACTTCTACAAGGCTTATTCCATATTCATTTAATCGTACAGTTCTTAATGATTTTTTCAAGTTTAACACCTGCTTATTGTGATATAAAATTAAAATAATATTTGAGAAGTGAAGCAAACTTTTATGTTAAGGTTCTTATGATTTTTTAGTGAAAATGTTAAAACTACTAATATTATATAATATAAAAGTCATAGAGGTATAGTTAAGTGAAATAAAAAATATCTTCTTTTAGTAATAAAGATATATACAATTGGATTATTTTTGTGTATCTTATTAATAGAAAATAAACTAATATTGTTTTCTACTGTTACTTTTTAAGAATTTATAACGATTTTGACAGAAAATATGATACTTATAGTTTAATATAGTAGAATGAGATAGTGAACACTTCGTAGGAATATCTATAAATTCCTTCTATTTTCTTACTAATTTATTTTATTGGGTAATTTTGCTTAAGTTAGTTGAAGTTACATGCGAAGAAAGTCAAATTTTGAATCATCCTACTAGTAATAGTTTTAATTAGAAACTTGAGGTGAGTTGCATGCCATTGAAAATAAAACCCATTATATTAGCTGTACTTAGTTTGATGCTTATTTTGTTTTTGTTCGTACAAGGAAATATTTTTAAAACGGCCTCTGCTGACGAGTCAGACTCAGGTTCAACCATCGCTGGCGTTAAAGTTTCGGGGTTATCCGAAGATGAAATGAAGGAAGTATTGCAACAAGCCATCCACACATGGATAGCACAGCCGATTACGGTAAGCGATGGTGTGAATGAAGTGCAAGTAGATCCTGCACAGTTCGTATTTGATTTAGATGCTACCTTACAGAGTTTTGAAACAACAGTGGACAAGCCTTGGTATGCATTTTGGGAATCAGATCGAGTAGTTCATTTGCCATTAGTATTAACCGTGCCGGAAGGATTAATGAGCAATATAGAGACAGTCCAAAGTTGGGATGCAGAAGCTACTGTTAACTCAGTTGCTACACAGGTATCCTTTCTAAAAGAACATGAAATTTCAGCGGTACTTAATGACTTGACTACAATAGATAATGAAAGAATTGCACTATCAATGGATGCAATCCCAACAGAAGCAATGGGCGTATCGAATTTAGTTGATCTGTTAAATGGAACGATTCTATATCCTGGTGAAACGTTCTCATTCATCTCTAAAGTAGGGGAAAGTACTGCGAATAATGAAGCGAAAGATTTTTTTGCTTCTTTATTATACAATGTCGTATTGAATACAGAATTTCAAATAGTTGAGCGTCACTCACAAGAGAAAATACCGACATATCTAGAACCGGGTATCAATGCTGCTATTAATATTCAATATAATGAAGATTTACAGTTTTTAAACAGTTCGACAAGTCCAGTACAAATTAATGCGACAGTTGAAGGTTCAAGTTTGAAGATGGAGATCTTTGCAAATGAAAAAAATAAGGAAGTACTGGTGCAAGTAAGTAATGAAGAGATTGCACCTCGTATCATCAACAGATACTCTGAAAATTTATCGGTTGGACAGCAAAAGTTAGTTCAAGAAGGTTCAAATGGTATGCGAGTAGTTGTTACTCGAATTATTTCCGAGAGTGGAAGTACGATAGAAGAACAAATAAGTCGCGATTATTACGCACCGACGAATCGAATTGTGTTAATATCCGCTCAACAGTCAGAACAGACGACTACACCAGATACAACTGGAACTACAGACGAAAATGGTAATCCAATTGAAAATACAGAAACACCGGGTATAACTAATCCGGCTACAGATACAGTTCCTGATGGTACCCAAAACCTAGACCCAGATACACAAATCGATCTAGATAATAATGGTTTACCAGATATGCCCGCTAGTGAAGGGGAAGAAGAGTTACCTGAAGGCAGTTATTATGACAAAGGTGGAAACTTAATAACTCCGTAGGAAGGGGAGTGTGGAAATTGCGAATGCAAACTAGAAAACGACTAGGTGACTTGCTTGTTGAAGCAGGTGTAATTACAAACGAACAGCTTGACTACGCCTTATCGAATAAAAGTCGTGACGAAAAGCTAGGTGACTTCCTAATTCGAGAAAATTACCTGACAGAGCAGCAGTTAATTGAGGTACTCGAATTTCAATTAGGTGTCCCACACATCAACTTAAACCAATATTCAATTGATCCTGAGTTATTGCAATTAGTTCCCGCTGAACTTGCAAAGCGTGCGAATATTATGCCGATTCGACGGGACAAAAATAGATTGTTTATCGCAATGGCTGACCCGATGGATTATTTCGCTATTGAAGAAGTGCGAATGGCAACTGGTTGCCAAATTGAGACAAGTATAGCAGCGAAAGACGATTTATACCGTACCATTACCAAATACTATGACTTACAGGAGTCAATGGAAGCTGCCCTTTCTGATCTTGGAGTTACTGCACCTGAAGCACAGCCAGAAATCATGGATGAGGAATCACCGATTGTACGTTTAGTAAATCAAATCATCGCCAATGGTGTAGCACAACGAGCAAGCGATATTCACTTTGACCCACAGGAAACGGATTTCCGTGTTCGGTATCGTGTTGATGGTCAATTGCGTACTGAGCGCTCATTGCCAAAGCATATGCAAAACATGCTATCAGCCCGCGTGAAAATTATGGGTGGCTTAAATATTACAGAAAACCGTATACCGCAAGATGGTCGTATTAAAACAACGGTTAACTTTAAGCCCATTGATATTCGTTTATCCACTTTACCAACAATTTTTGGTGAGAAAATCGTTATGCGTATTCTTGACTTAAGTAATGCCGCAACCGATGTAGACAAGCTCGGTTTAAACTCTAAAAACGAGCAGCTTTTCCGAAAAATGATTGCTCGTCCGAATGGAATTGTGTTAATCACAGGTCCAACAGGGTCAGGAAAATCGACAACCTTATATGCTGCTCTTTCTCATCTAAATAAGGAAGGGGTCAACATCATAACTGTTGAGGACCCTGTGGAGTATCAATTAGAAGGAGTCAACCAAATTCAAGTGAAGGAAGAAGTTGGCTTAACCTTCGCGGCTGGTTTACGTTCGATTCTCCGTCAAGACCCTGACATTGTGATGATCGGGGAAATACGAGATTTAGAAACGGCTGAAATTGCAACACGAGCTTCCTTAACAGGACATTTAGTATTAAGTACGCTTCATACGAACAGCGCGGTTGAATCAATTTCAAGGCTACATGATATGGGGATTGAACCATTCCTGGTTTCCTCTTCACTAGTTGGTGTAGTAGCACAGCGTCTTGTACGCCGGGTTTGTCGTGATTGTGGAAAAACAGTACCTGCAAATGAACGTGAAAAAGAAATTTTTGCTGAAGTTGGCATGACAGTGAAAACAGTCAACCGTGGACGCGGATGCCCAGCATGTAATCATACAGGCTACCGGGGACGTATTGCCATCCATGAGATATTGCCAATTGACCGAACGATCAAGGATTTCATTTTACAAAGAACAAGTGTAAGTTTAATAAGAAACTACATGAAAGAAGCCGGGTATCAAACCCTTGTAGAAGACGGATTACAAAAAGTACTAGATGGATTAACCACAACTGAAGAAGTATTGCATGTAGCAACAGTTGAATAGGAAGTGAAGAGATGTTTAGTATACGTTCGTTATTAGAAAGAGCTTATGAAGAAAAAGCATCGGACTTGCACATTACGGTTGGAATTCCACCCGTTTATCGTATAAATGGAAAGCTTAAGCAATTTGGAGACTATGCTGTTATTCCAGAGGAAGCTGACGCACTTGTAAGAGAGGTGCTGCCGGAATATAAGGTGGAGGAGTATGTGAAAAAGGGGGAATCAGATTTTAATTTCTCCCTAGGTGATTTATGTCGTTTCCGTGTAAACGCCTATCATCAGCGGAATGTGAGTGCGGTTGCCTTTCGTTTAATTCCATCGAAAATCCCGACGATTGAATCTCTTGGGATGCCTAAAGTCCTTTATGATTTAGCGGATAAGCCACAAGGACTGATTTTAGTAACCGGTCCAACTGGTTCTGGTAAATCGACGACACTCGCTGCAATGCTGGATTATATAAATGAAACAAAATCAAAGCATATTATAACCCTTGAGGATCCAATTGAGTATTTACATCATCATAAACAATCTGTTGTGAATCAACGTGAAATCGGCATTGATACTCAAGACTTTGCGAGTGGATTGCGTGCATCTCTTCGTCAGGATCCGGACGTAATTTTAGTTGGGGAGATGCGAGACTTAGAAACAATATCTACGGCAATTACTGCAGCTGAAACAGGGCATTTAGTGTTTGCAACACTTCACACATCTAGTGCTCCAACTACAATCGACCGTATCATTGATGTGTTTCCACCGCATCAGCAAGGGCAAATTCGAATACAGCTTGCAAACGTGTTGCAAGGCATCATTTCGCAAAGATTGTTTCCCCGCAAAGATATGAATGGCCGTATTGCTGCTACAGAAATCTTAACTGCATTACCTTCTGTAACAAATTTGATTCGAAACGAAAAAGTACATCAAATTCCAAGTGTCATGCAAACAAGCAGAGCAATGGGAATGCATACTTTAGAAACTTCAATTCAATCACTTGTTTCTTCGGGTAAGGTATCGATGGAAGAAGCACGCCCTTATCTGAATTTTGACGACTATAAGTAAATGAACGTTGGTGAGTAAATGACTGTTTACAAATATATAGGGCGTACACAACAGGGTGCACAAACTAAAGGTATTGTTGATGCTGCAAACAAACAAGCAGCTATTGCAAAGTTAAGGTCCCAGGGGATTAATCCCCGAGAAGTGAACGAATCAAACAGTATTTTGCATAAGGAATTAAAAATTGGAACGGCTAAGGTTAAAAACCAAGACTTTGTTATTTATCTAAGACAATTTGCTACATTGATAAGGGCAGGGGTTTCAATCGTTGAATCTACTCGAATTTTAGCGGATCAAACTAAAAGCAAGCCATTGAAAAAAGCCTTGCAAACTGTTGAAGAAGATATTCGGACAGGGTTTGCATTTTCGGAAGCAACTTTAAAGCATCCGAAAGTATTCCCTTTACTATTTTCTAATATGATGCGTTCAGGTGAAGCAACAGGGAATATTGATGATACGTTAGAACGTTTGGCGAATAACTTTGAAAAGCAATATAACCTGAAGAAAAAAGTACAGTCTACAATGACTTACCCAGCTGTTCTCTTTGTATTAACGATTGTTGTGGCTATTTTTATGATGGTTTTTATAGTTCCTTCGTTTGTGGAGTCATTTGAAAGTATGGGTGCAGAGCTGCCGTGGATGACAATCGTGACAATTGCAGTAAGTGAATGGCTTCAAAGGTTTTGGTGGCTAGTCATTTTATTGGTTATTGCTGGGGTTATTCTTTTCAGGATGTTTTATAAAGGAAATGAACAATTTAACTATGCTGTTCATTACGCATTACTCAGAATGCCAATTTTCGGACCATTACTCCAAAAGTCTGCTATATCTCGAATGATGGGCACATTATCTTCTTTATTCAGTAGCGCTGTTCCTATTTTACAATCACTCACAATTGTTGAGCGTGTTGTTGGAAATCCAGTGATGAGTAAAGTAGTTTTAGAAGCCCGAGATAATTTGGAAAGAGGGAATTCACTTTCTGAACCATTAGAAAAAAGCTGGCTCTTCCCACCACTTGTAACCTCGATGACAAGGATTGGTGAGTCAACAGGATCACTTGATTATATGCTACAAAAAGTTGCAGAGTTCTATGATGCAGAAGTGGAAAGATCTGTTGATACATTAAAATCATTAATCGAGCCATTAATGATTTTGTTCTTAGCCGCTATTGTAGGGGTCATCGTAGCTGCCATCTTCTTACCGATGTTTAGTCTATACGAGCAAATGTAATAAAAATTTATAGGGATATTGACGTTTTGCAGGGAGGTGAAAATAGTATGCAAACTACGTCCACGCAAATACTAAAAACTAATCAAAACAAAAAACTAAAAGGAGGTTTTAATATGTTTAAAACAATGAAAAAACGTATTAAAAACGAAAAAGGTTTAACATTAATCGAATTATTAGCTGTAGTAGTAATCTTAGCAATAATTGCCGCAATTGCTATTCCTGCAATTGGTAATATTATTAGTAATAGTCGTGCTAAAGCCCAAGTTGCAGATGCAATAAGTGTATTAGATGCTGCAAACTTATATTTTACTGATAACCCAACAGATGCAGATAACACTGCTACACAAGCTGAATTAACTAATGGAGGATACCTTGAAAATACAGGGAAAATTACTAACGTTTCCGTCAAAAAAGGGACTCCAAATACAATTACATTTACTGTTTCTAGTCCTGTTACTGGAGCTTTAGGTAATACCTTTACTGATGCAACTCTCACTCAATTATCTGGTGCAACTGTATCAAAAGGAGTTATTACTATCAATGGAGCACAAACAGCTCCTGCAGGTGGTTAATTAATTCTCTAAAAGACAACTAACTCCTATGTTAGTTGTCTCATTAGGCAATTAACTTCACCGAAATATTCTTCAAAATATGTATTAAAGGAGCCCTGCGCATGTTCAATAGAAAGAATAAGAATTCCCATGTTTCCATCGAAATTAATGATTATGTCCTTCGCGCACTTGTTTCCAAGGGCCCCGATTTGTCCCAGGCAGAGGTGTTTGAAGCTGCATTGCCTCATGATGTGATTGATGAAGCCACTTTAAAAGATGAGATGGCTTTATTTGAGATTTTTAAAGAGAATGCAACTAGATGGGGTGGAAAAAATCAGCACGTTCGATTTTTCGTTCCCGATCCAACTGTTTTATTAAAATCCTTTGAGCATCCACGTGATGTTGAAGTAAATAAACTAAAAGAATATGTTCAAATGGAGCTTGGCCACAGTATTCATTTACCCTTCCAAGATCCCCTGATTGATGTCTATGATCCAACAGAAGGGGATGGACATGCTATGATGTTTGCGGCTGCCTCTGAGGAAGTAAATAAATATATTAACCTGTTCTTAGACATTAATATGGACCCACAAGCTGCTGACATCCGTGCGTTATGTAATTTACGCTTACTTGAGAAGCTGCAAATAATTGATAATGAAAAAACGTATTTGATTGCCAATTGGCTTGTGAATGAGTTATCGATTTGTATTTATTCGAATGGCCATGTTGATTTCTTGCGTTTTCAGCAAATTCCAACGACGATTTCGCAGTGGCATGCGAAGCCTCTTAATGAAAACGAGCTTGAATTTACATATGATGGGGACTTAGAAGACTATCGAATGACAATTATGGACCAAGTGCTTGAGCTTGATCGTATTATGAATTTCTTCCGTTTCTCTCTGCATAAGGGAGAAAAATCCGTTGATGAAATTATTGTCATGGGAGATAATCCACTTATCGAGAATGTCTACAACTATATACAGGATACTTTACCTGTTACGGTAAAGATGGTTGATGATTCACTAATAGATAAGAACTACCCAGGATTTAAAGCAAAGCACGCATCACTGCTTGGGTTGGCGTTAAAGGAGATTCAGTCATGATACCAGATATTAACCTCATACCCAATCATGAAAGAAAACAGCAAGGATCAAGATTGCTTTATATCTTGTTGGGCATTATCACTTTATTATTATTGTCACTTTTAGTCTGGCAATATTTTAGTGCACGGGCCGAAATAGCTGAACTACAAAAAGAAGAAACGAACTTAATTGCACAGCGTGATCAATTACTAGGGGACACAGCTAATTTGCAACCTAATAATCAAGGTTCTCTTGAACAATCCTTACAGTTTATCGAGACAGTGTCATACCCGGTTTCACTTTTAATCAACGAAATACAGGGATTGCAACCGAGTAATTCCTATTTACGAAACTATAATTTTAACCCTGATAGTGTTTCGATTTCAATTGATTTTGAAACTTTAAGTGATGTTTCGACTTATATTTCGAGGTTATCTAACAGCGCATACTTTACAGATGGACAAGTCCTTTCGATTACAAACTCTGGACTAGGTGAGGAGCTTGGAACAGAGAATGAGACAAATTTTGACGTGATACCTCGTCAATCGGTGGAAATTACGCTCTTAATCAATGAGACCTATCTAGCTACTGGAGGTGTTCAATAATGAAGCTCTCTGGTAATAAAAATTCTTCTTTACTATTACTTGTTGCATTAATAGCTGCATTATTATTTGCCATATATTATTATATCGTGTTGCCGAAAAAGGATAATGTTGAGGCACTTGAAGGCTCCATAAGTTCATTGCAATCAGAAATCACGGCACTTCAAGGCCAAATCACTTCAATTGAGGAAGAATCGGCTACAGAGGTTTCGAATGTTTTTGAAATTCGTCAAAAACTACCGAAATCTCGTGAAATTGATCAGCTCTTATTAAATCTAGAAGAAATTGAGTATGTGACCGAAACTCGTATTACTTCCATTGGCTTTAATAGCTACGATGCACTCGTATCAGAATCAGCCATTGTGCCTGTCCCAGAAGAAGAGGGAGCTACAGATGGAACCGAAACACAAGAAACTGGTGAAGTTGAAGAAGCTGAAGAAGCAGTTCAAGGAGAAGAAACAGGCGAAACGGTTGAAACTCCAGTATCAGAAATTGCTGCCGAGTCTATCCCGCCTGAACTAAAACTAATTACATTCAACCTGGCAATCGAGGCTTCCGTTTATGAAAATATCCAGCAATTCATAGAGGAAATTGAAAACCTAAAGCGTATCATGCATATTGACTCAATAAGCTATACACTTCCAGGTGAAGAAGGCGAATTCATGGAAGAGGAAGCAGAAACGCTGAGTGCATCCATTCAGGTAACGACTTTCTACTATGAGGGTGAATCTTAAAAAGTTTTACTTCGTCTATTTAAGAATTCCTGGCAAGTGTCAGGCAAAACATTCAAACTATCGGGATTCGTAAATTGACGGGTCCCGATCATTTCTATTTATAGGAGGTGCATACTGTGGAATTAGTTTATACCGTGTTTGCATTTATCTTTGGTCTTGTCTTTGGCTCATTTTTTAATGTAGTCGGCCTAAGAGTGCCCAAAAAAGAGTCCATCGCTACACCACCATCGCATTGCACAAATTGTAATCGTCGTTTAACCCTACAAGATCTAATTCCTGTATTGTCATACATATTTTTACGAGGGAAATGCCGTACTTGTGGGGCGAAGGTTTCACCAATCTATATCCTTACAGAACTTGTTACGGGGATATTATTTGCATTAGCTGTCTGGAAATTAGGCATAACGATGGAAACAGCCGTGGCACTTCTGTTCATTTCCTTATTAATGATTATCGTAGTATCTGACTTCGCTTATATGCTTATTCCTGATAAAGTGTTATTGTTTTTCTTACCGATATTAGCATTAGGACGCATTTTTTCACCAATCGACCCATTGTGGGATAGCCTTTTAGGAGCAGTTGTAGGCTTTGGTATCCTATATCTCATTGCCGTACTATCTAAAGGTGGCATGGGTGGGGGAGACATCAAGCTCTTCTTCCTTATTGGCCTTGTCTTAGGAACTTTAAATACATTATTAACACTATTTCTGGCTGCCTTCATTGGCATGATTGTCGGTATTATCGTTCTTAAGGTACGCAACCAAGGAAGGAAAACCCCAGTTCCATTCGGCCCCTCCATCGCTCTAGCTGCCATCATTGTTTATTTCTATGGCGACATCATACTAGACTGGTATGCGAATCTATTTTCATAAAATAAAACCTTAAAGTTGCCTCAATTGTTTAAATACAGTTGAGGCATTTCTATTAGCCATAAATCTTATAACCATTGAAACTAGTATGAGTGATTAAAAGGAGTTGAAAGAATCTTGTTAAAAAATCAAACACTATTAGTTAACTATCTGATTAATGATACGCTTTCAACAATCCCCACGTACGAACAAACAGTGGATGATGAATTAAAAACTATCCAATATGAAGTGTATATTGGTAACCAACTTCTAATCTCAAAGCCGTCAAGTGTTACAGAGCTAGGTATAAAGAATCTTCAAAGAGAGCTTCCAAACAAGATTAGAATCGCCTCCTGCCAAACGTGTAGATTTGGTAACTTCAACCCATATGGTGATCACGATAATGAAGTGTTCTGCATGAGAGATTCGAGTTTAATAATAAAAACGAGCTTTGTTCAATTTTTTCTTCTAGTATAGAGCTTGAAAAAAGAAGACATCACTTACTTGATTTTTGCATAAACTACGAGCCTATTTCCATTAAAGATTATTACACATACAATGATTGGAAATGGGAAGAAATGCGAACCCGATGAAAGTTAAGTAGTAAACAACTTTCGATTAGAGGAAAAAACAAATTTACATAGAATATTCTAAAGCAAGTTATTAATTTAGAGAGCTTTTGGAGGTGTTTGAATGAAACCCATAATAGGTGTCACAATGACAACGAACAACGGGCAATATTGTATCAATGAAGCATATGTGAAATCCATCATTCAAGCTGGTGGAATTCCGGTGAATATTCCATTTGGGGTTGAAAGTGATGCAGATCAATTGCTTGATGGGATAGATGGATTACTATTAACAGGTGGGGTGGACGTTCATCCTCATTTTTTTGACGAGGAACCACATATCAAAATCGGCCAGATCATGCTACAACGTGATGAAGTCGAACTTGAGCTAACAGAAGCAGCACTGAAGAAGACAATTCCAATCTTCGGAATTTGTCGAGGGATTCAGTTATTAAATGTAGCTTTGGGTGGGACCCTCTACCAAGATATCAATTCGCAATATGAGGAAACGCCAATCCTGCATCAACAAAATGCTTTAAGAAGAGAAGCTTCACATTATATCGAGATTACGAAAGGCAGTATGCTGTATGAAATTATCGGTAAAGAAAAAGTTGCAGTGAATTCATTCCACCACCAAGCCTTAAAAAAGGTGCCAGACATCTTCCAAATTACAGCCAAAGCAAGTGACGGCATCATAGAAGCCATTGAAATGAAGGATTACCCTTACTGTGTAGGAGTACAATGGCATCCTGAAGAAATGGCCATAGCAGATGATGAGACCGCAAAAAATCTATTCAAATCGTTTATCGATGCATGTAAAAGTAAAGTAAAGAATGGTAGTTAATGAGGATAGGGCCCGGAATCCTAAATTAACTAAGTGACCATAATCGCATTTATGTGATCACATTAAAAATCAAGCGACCATATAGCCAGTCAAGTAATCAAAACCAATTACTAAATAATCACATCCATCCTAAGCGAGAACATAAATTCCAACTAATAAACTAATAAACTAAAAAAGGTTGTCTCACAGTCTATAGACTAACGAGACAACCTTTTTTAATGGATATTACGATATAAGCCTACTACTTTACCTAAAATTGATACTTTATTTACTAGGATTGGGTCCATACTTGAATTTTCAGGTTGTAGACGGAAATGAGTTTTTTCCTTGAAGAAACGTTTTACTGTTGCTTCATCATCTTCTGTCATTGCTACAACAATTTCTCCGTTATTTGCAGTGTTCGTTTGTTTAACAACGACATAATCTCCATCCAAAATACCGGCCTCAATCATTGATTCTCCCATTACTTCTAGCATGAATAGGTTTTCTTCACTAGTACCGTAAGCATCTGGAAGAGGGAAGTATTCTTCTATATTTTCGATTGCAGTGATTGGAAGACCAGCTGTAACTTTCCCTACTAAGGGAACATGAACAACGGATTGCTTTTGAACTGTTACTTCTTCTTGGTCTAGAATTTCAATTGCACGTGGTTTAGTTGGATCTCGACGTATTAAGCCTTTGCTTTCTAAACGAGCTAAATGTCCATGTACAGTTGAACTTGAGGCAAGACCTACTGCTTCCCCGATTTCACGAACAGAAGGCGGATAACCTTTTGTGCGAACCTCTTCTTTTATGAATGTTAAAATATCTTCTTGTCTTTTTGATATTTTTTTCAACTCTATCACCTCTTTTTGTGAATATGTATCTCTATTAGTTACATATAGTATATCAGTGAAAGAACAAAAATGCAAACATAGGTTCGAAAACGTTGTTGACAAAAACAAACGTTCGTATTAAAGTAAGAACATACATTCGTGAGAACAAATATTCGAAAAGAGGGTTAAATTATGAACTGGTTACAAAAAAATACTTATATTGTGGTGTTATTCGTTGCTTTCTTTGTGATGGGAGCATTTCTATTAATTACTGATAAGGGCAATACAACATATGAACAAATTGAAATTCAGCATGGTGATACTTTATGGACGCTAGCAGAACAATATCGTGGTAAAATGACAAAACAAGAGTGGATCAAGCAAGTAAAAACTGAAAATGGACTTACTGGGGAACATATTGTTGCAGGACATGCTATTACGGTTCCAATTAATGAAAAAAGTATCTATATTGCAAATTTAAAGAGTGAAGAAGAGCTTCATTCAGTAGAGGTAGCGATTAAAAATCCATGAGTAAACAGAACACTGCAGTCATTTATACACGGGTAAGTACAGAAAAAAATACGCAAGAGACTTCGCTTGTTCGACAAGAAGAAGAACTGCGACGCTATGCCAGTGAAATGAATTTTCAAGTATTAGAAATATTTCAGGATCAACATAGTGGCTATGAAGTTGAAAGGGATGGCCTCCTGGAAATGCTAGACTTTATAAAAGAGAAAAATGTACCAGTATTATTTGTGCAAGACGAAACGCGTTTAGGACGTGGTAATGCACGAATGGCTGTCCTGCATTTACTACAAAAAAATGGCACAATAGTTTATTCCTTAAATAACGCAGGACAGTTAAGCCTAAATGAGATGGATACGATGCTGCTAGAGATTTTAGCAATTGTGGAAGAGTATCAACGAAAAATTCACAATGCCAAAATAAAAAGGGGAATGAGACGTGCTGTTGATAATGGCTATCGTCCCGAGTTAAATATTAAAAATCGGCATAATCATGAAGGAAGAGAGAGAATAGAAGTTCCAATCGAGGAGATTGTTAATCTTCGAGAAAAAGGACTGACGTTCCAAGAAATCGCCTCAACTTTACGAGGGGTAGGCTTTCAAGTTAGCAAAGCAACTGTACATCGAAGATACATAGAATATATTGAAGAACTTGAAGTTTAAACTCTTGTCTAATCGGTCTTTGCTAATTTTGGGGCTAGCTTACTAGTAACTAGCCCCACCACTTATTCAATATTTCCGAACCCCGACAACTCAGCAAACTTACAACAGAAAGTCATATTAAATTCCTACTTTGTTATCTATAAGTACGTCTTCCGTACCTGCTTCCAATGCAGTTTTGTAATATAGCGTTTTATGTTCAATTACCTCAAGTGTTCTTTTCAGTTCCTCCATTTGTGCTTCTACAGTCGCTTTTCGATCGATGAACATTTCGTATCTTTGCTGTAGGGTAGAGTCTCCAGCAGAGCACCATGCTATAAAATTTCGAATATCCTTAATAGGCATTCCAGTTGATTTTAAGCATTGAATTACTTTAAGAAATGTAATATCAGAATCTTTGAACAATCTTGTTCCGTTAGGTGTCCGTTCTACAAACGGCATGAGTCCTTCTTTGTCGTAGTATCGCAAGGTGTATACTGTGAGATTTAATTCTTTTGCAACTTCACTAATAGAATATGTAGTCATCATTTATCACCTTTTCTTATACTTATATTTTTTTCTTTATGATTAGGGAAAGTTTATCACTTAATATACTGAAATTCAAAGTTCGCTTAATAGTTAAGTAGGAAATAGTACGATTTAATTATGATATAAATTTTAGCTGTTGGTTTGTATCGTTCATATAACAATTAATCCTAAAATAAATCTAACACTTGACCTAGAGTTAACTATAAGGAATACCATAGTTTTACAAGAGGATAGCTGGAGTGAAATTTACGTAAATGGTATTTCAATTTTACATTTCATCAGACTCGAGTAAATCTATTCTCTTAATAAATCAAATTTTTGGAGGGATTTTTAATGATAACTGCTAAAGCACGTGCTATCGATGGTCCAAATAACACTTTTCGAGCTGCCGAAATTACACGACGTGATTTAGATTTGCATGATGTGTTAATTGAAATTAAATATGCGGGTATTTGTCATTCCGATATTCATACTGCTCATGGTGAGTGGGGGGCAGTCAATTATCCTCTTGTTCCTGGACATGAGATTGCAGGGATTGTAACAGATGTAGGTGCAGAAGTTACTAAGTATAAAGTGGGTGACCGTGTTGGGGTAGGCTGCATGGTTGATTCTTGCGGAGATTGTGAAAATTGCCATAAGGGGGAAGAACAATTCTGTCTAAATGGACATGTTCCTACTTATGCTGGAGTTGACAAATACGGTGAGCCAACTCAAGGTGGCTATTCTTCTCACATTGTGGTGACTGAAAACTTTGTAGTTAGAATTCCAGATAATATTGAGCTAGATAAAGCAGCACCGTTACTATGTGCAGGTATTACAACATTCTCACCATTAAACCGATGGGGAGCTGGACCAGGTAGGAAAGTAGCTGTTATTGGTTTGGGCGGTCTTGGCCATATGGCCGTACAGATTGCTCATGCGATGGGTGCTGAAGTAACAGTCTTATCCCAAACATTGAATAAAAAAGAAGACGGCTTGGAATTAGGAGCAGATCATTACTATGCGACAAGTGATTCCGGAACGTTTAAAAAACTTGCTGGTCATTTTGATTTAATCATTAACACAGTTAGTGCGAAAATTGACATCAATGCCTATTTTGGATTACTCACAGTAGACGGCACACTTGTAAACGTTGGTGCTCCAGCTGAGCCGTTATCAGTCAATGTATTTTCTTTGATTGGCGGGCGTCGTTCCTTTGCAGGTTCGTTAATCGGGGGAATCCGTGAAACACAGGAAATGTTAGATTTCTGTGCACAACACAATATTGCTTCTAAAATTGAAGTAATCTCAGCCGACCAAATTGACGAAGCCTATGAACGTGTCTTAGCTTCAGATGTGAAATATCGATTTGTCATTGATATCAGTACCATGTAGTCAAAAATAAATTTTAGAGCGGACATTCAATCAGTATTACTTTTTGAATGTCCTTTTACCTCGATCTAACCCACGAAATTTTATCCTTTATATATTACATATCTATCAATTAAGATGAATTACTTGCACTTCCTCCCATTTTTACTTACCTTTGAAGTATTGAATATCTTCATTTAATATTAGTTTGGCACAATCTTCAAATTCTTCCATATTAAATGATTGAAATAGAAAGGTGAGAACTAAATGTTATCCGAACAAAAAATAAAAAGAATTAATGAGCTATCAAAAAAGGCAAAAGAGGGTAAATTAACTGAGGCCGAAGCAAAGGAACGTACACAACTTCGTAAAGAATATTTAGATTCTTTCCGTTCTTCTTTCCGAAATACAATCGAAAACGTTCAAATTATTGATGCAACTGGTAATGATGTAACGCCAGAGAAAATAAAAGAAATTCAACGAAATAAATTGAACTAATAATGTGACATATTAAAGAAAAGTAGGACATTAATCTAAAAATGTCCTGGAATAGGATTGTTTTCTTAGAAAATCTTGTCTAAACTGTAAAAGTACAATATTAAGCGCGAGAAAGGATATCACAAAATGGCACAATCTGCTGATCTTTTAGCAATTAATGCAATCCGAACTTTATCAATTGACGCAATCGAAAAAGCGAACTCTGGTCACCCTGGTTTACCAATGGGGGCTGCCCCAATGGCTTATACTTTGTGGACAAAACAATTACGTCATAATCCACAAAATCCAAAATGGGTGAATCGCGATCGCTTTGTTCTTTCGGCTGGTCATGGTTCGATGCTACTATATAGCTTATTACACTTAGGTGGATATGGTTTAGATATGGAAGAAATTAAAAACTTCCGTCAATGGGGTTCTAAAACACCAGGACATCCTGAGTTTGGTCATACTGTCGGTGTAGAAGCAACAACAGGTCCTCTTGGTCAAGGGATTGCGATGTCTGTTGGTATGGCAATGGCTGAACGTCATTTAGCTGCTACATATAATAAACCAGGTCATGAAATCGTTGATCACTATACATTCGCTCTTTGCGGAGATGGGGATCTAATGGAAGGTGTTGCAGCGGAAGCAATTTCATTAGCTGGACACTTACAATTGGATAAATTAATTGTTTTATACGATTCAAATGATATTTCTTTAGACGGAGATTTAGCAAAATCCTTCTCTGAAAACGTACAAAAACGTTTCGAATCCTATGGCTGGAACTACATTCATGTAGCAGATGGTACAGAAGTAGATGCAGTAAACACTGCAATCGAGAAAGCGAAACAATCAGAAGGCAAACCAACACTAATTGAAATCAAAACGGTTATTGGTTTCGGTTCACCAAACAAATCTGGTAAAGCAGATTCTCATGGTGCGCCACTTGGTACTGATGAAGTTGTATTAACGAAAACAGCTTACGGTTGGGAACATGAGCCATTCCAAATTCCAGAGGAAGTCTATTCGATTTTCAAAGAAGCAGCTGAAAAACAAGGTGTTCAACCAGAGGCAGAATGGAACACAAAATTTGAAAGCTATAAAGCAGAATATCCAGAACTGGCTGATCAGTTCATTAAAGCAATGAACAATGAGCTTCCTGCAGACTTCGATGCAGAAGTACCAGTATACGAAGCTGGAAAATCAGTTGCAACACGTTCTTCATCAGGTGATGTAATCAATGCTCTAGCTAAAAAAGTCCCTTCATTCTTCGGAGGAAGTGCTGACCTTGCTGGTTCTAATAAAACAACGATTAAAGGTGCTGGGGATTTCTTCCCGGATACTCCTGAAGGTCGCAACATTTGGTTTGGTGTTCGTGAATTCGCAATGGGTGCAGCCTTAAACGGTATGGCTTTACACGGTGGATTAAATGTATTCGGTGGAACATTCTTCGTCTTCTCTGACTATGTTCGTCCAGCAGTGCGTTTATCTGCATTAATGGGCTTACCTGTAACATATGTATTCACACATGATTCCATTGCAGTAGGGGAAGATGGTCCAACGCATGAACCTGTTGAACACTTGGCTTCCTTACGTGCAATGCCAAATCTATCCGTAATTCGCCCAGCTGATGCAAATGAGTCAGCTGAAGCTTGGAAATTAGCTGTATCATCTAAAAATGTTCCAACTGTGTTGGTTCTTTCTCGTCAAAACCTACCAGTGCTTGATCGATCCGCGGAACTTGCAAAAGACGGTGTAGCAAAAGGTGCTTATGTTGTTTCACAAGCAACAAAAGAAACGCCAGATGCCATTTTAATTGCAACTGGTTCAGAAGTTTCTCTAGCTGTCGAAGCACAAAAACAATTATTAGCAGAAGGTATTGATGCATCTGTAGTGTCTATGCCATCAATGGATCGCTTCGAGCATCAATCAGCTGAATATAAAGAATCTGTGCTACCAAAAGCTGTAACTAAACGTTTAGCCATCGAAATGGGCTCTTCCTTCGGCTGGCATAAATATACTGGCTTCGATGGAGACATCCTAGCTATCGATCAATTCGGTGCAAGTGCTCCAGGCGAAATCGTTATTGAAGAGTACGGCTTTACTGTAGAGAACGTTGTAGCGAAAGTAAAAGGTCTATAATGTAAATTGATAAAGAAATCCTGCGAATTTTTTGTTCGCAGGATTCTTCTTTATATTTCATTTTTTTATTTCAAAATAATAATTTTAATTAAACTTTCAGAATTTGTAGTTGCGTTATGAAGAATCTATGAAATGTTTTCGATGGTGATTAAATGATAATTAAAGATATAATTTCTAACTTGGCCTTACTCTGGTCAGTTATTTTTTTACATACCCATTTTACTAGCGAGATTCCGATTACTCGGTCGAGTCCTCTCTCAAGACGACTATTATTTGGTTTTTTAGGTGGACTCTTTAGTAATGTTTTAATGCAATTTAGTATTAGCATAGGGAATAGCATCATCGATATGAGACATATTCCCATTATCTTAATTGCTTTTTATGGTGGCGCAGTTCCGGCAGTTATTGGAATGGTATTAGTAATTTTTGGTCGTTTTTTATTTGGTTTCAACGAATCCTCTTATGCTGCAGCGATCCTCATTATTGTCATTACTCTTGTCTCCATTTTTGTATTTAACACGAAATTATCGAAGCGAACTAAATTATTTATTGCAGTAACCGTTTCAAACATTACATTTTCAATTTTAATTTCCTATCTATTACCAGATACAAAGATACTTGTAATTCTTATACCTAGTTATTGGGCAATTTCCTACTTGTCTGCGATTGTTTCTATCTTTTTAATAAGATACATACGAAATTCTCAGAGATTATTAAATTTATATAAGGTAGAATCGTCTACTGATGCATTGACTGGTCTCAATAATGTAAGGAAATTTGATACTGTTTTTAATGAATTACTAAAAAACGTTAAAGCCAAGGATGAAAAGTTATCTTTGCTGTATATTGATATCGACTTTTTCAAAAAAGTGAATGATACTTATGGACATCTAGAAGGAGATATCGTCCTAAAAGAACTTGGTAACATTCTCAAAAATACGACAAGATCTTTTGATATCGTAAGTCGAAATGGTGGGGAAGAGTTTACTGTCATACTTTTAGATTGCCCATTGTCTCGTGCATTGGAATTAAGTGAGCGGATTAGAGCTTCTGTTGAAGATCATTCGTTTTTCTTAAGCTCTCAAGAGAAAATTGCTATTACAGTCTCAATTGGTGTAGCATGCTATGGTGAGACAACCCAAGCTGCCTCTTCATTAATCGAGGATGCAGACAAGGCGCTATAACTAGCGAAAAGGACAGGACGCAATAAAGTTTGTGTTGCTGCTAAATAAGCGAGCTTTCTCATTTATAAGTCCTGTTTTAGTTCCGTAATATTATAGGGTCAACCAGTCATTTCTGGTTGGCTTTATTGCTTTTCTTCTTACTTATCTCTGAATGCTTGTTAACCATATACTAGATAAATCTATTTTGAAACTTCTATACTATATTTCATTCTATTATTCCCATAACGGAATGATATTTTTCTTCTACACATATATATAGTAATGGAGGTGTATATGAATGACTAAAGTAATTAATTCATTAGAAATGGCAATCGAGAGTTTAAAAGATGGCGACACAATTCTCGTGGGTGGATTTGGATTGTGTGGAATTCCAGAATATGCAATACAAGCAATTACAAAAAAAGACGTTAAAAATCTTACGGTCGTTAGTAATAACTGCGGGGTAGATGATTGGGGATTAGGACTATTATTGCAAAATAAGCAGATCAAAAAAATGATTGCTTCCTATGTAGGGGAGAATAAAATCTTTGAACAGCAGCTGCTAAATGGTGAGCTCGAAGTAGAGCTAACTCCCCAAGGAACGCTTGCAGAACGAATTCGAGCAGGCGGGGCGGGAATTCCTGCCTTTTATACGGCTACCGGGGTTGGGACTCCGATAGCCGAAGGGAAGGATACAAAAGTATTTGATGGAAAGACCTACCTAGAGGAAAGAGCCATTACTGGAGAGTTTGCATTTGTTAAGGCATGGAAAGCAGATACTCTAGGAAATCTCGTTTATCGGAAAACAGCCCGAAACTTTAATCCAATTGTAGCAACGGCTGGTAAGATTACAATTGCTGAGGTTGAGGAAATTGTTGAGGCAGGAACACTTGATCCGGACGAAATTCATACGCCGGCTGTTTATGTGTAGCATGTCTTTCTTGGTTCCGACTATGTGAAACGAATCGAACGGAAAGTCACAAGACAAGAGGTGAAAGCGAATGTCTAAACGATCCTTAATTATCCAAAGAGCGGTAAAAGAAATCAAGGATGGAATGGCTGTCAACCTTGGAATAGGGATGCCGACTCTGGTTGCTAATGAAATCCCTTCTGACTTCCAGGTCCTTTTGCAATCTGAAAATGGTTTATTAGGCATTGGCGCCTATCCGACTGAAGAAGAAGTCGATCCGGATTTAATTAATGCAGGGAAGGAAACAGTTACCGCTGTGAACGGGGCGTCGTTTTTTGATAGCGCCGAAAGCTTTGCGATGATACGGGGCGGTCACATTGACTTGGCCATTTTAGGTGGAATGGAAGTTTCAGAAACAGGAGATTTAGCAAATTGGATGATTCCAGGCAAGATGGTGAAGGGCATGGGTGGTGCAATGGATTTAGTCCATGGAGCCAAACGCGTGATTGTCGTGATGGAACATGTGTCTAAAAATGGTGAATCAAAAGTAAAACAGACTTGTACTTTACCCTTGACTGGGCAGGGGGTCGTCCATCGCCTGATTACGGATCTAGCTGTTTTCGACTTTACCAAGGATGGCATGGTATTGATCGAAACCGCACCAGGTGTGACAATTGATGAAGTTAAAAGAAATACCGAGGCTCACTTTTTGATTGCAGAGAATTTGACTAAAAGTGAATAAGTGAGTGACTCGCTCTATCGGTCAAACTGGACTCACTTGAATCAAAGAGTTAAATAGCCCGTCTATAAGACAATCCGAATCTCGAACAGGATGGAAGAGTCGAATAGATAGAGTCTATAAGAAAATCCGAATCTCGAACAGGATGGAAGAGTCGAATAGATAGAGTCTATAAGACAATCCGAAGCTCGAATAGGCTGGAAAAGTCGAATAGAAAGAGTCTATAAGACAATCCGAAGCTCGAACAGGCTGGAAGATTCGAATTAAACCTGTCTATAGGACAAACCAAATCAAGATTAGAATCCAAGTGTCTAAAAGAACATCTCTTTAGTACAAACCCAAGCTCAAACAGTACTCCAACAGAACTGATTTATTGGACGAATCCAGCTCAAATAGAATGAAAAGTCGAAATAGAACCCTGTTTTACTAGAAGCAAACGTCCAATTGTCTCGTATTATCTCGTCAATCTCTCAAAAAACTATCTAATTCTTAAGCTAAAGAGTCATAATTTATTATTCTTTTCATATAATATAATGTTTCTAGATTTTACTTTTCAATAAAATTCTAGTAAACCCCTATTTTAACTACTGCAGAGCTTAACTGCAGTAGTCTTTTTTGGCGAAAAGGCTATTTTGGTTTTGGCAAATTACGACTCTCAATCGGATTTTTGCTCATGCTTTATAGTCAAGTTCAGATGTAGGAGTTATCAAGAAAATTGAAATTGTTGCACCCTAGTAAAAAAATTAAAAGCTCAGAACCTTGAATAAAATCGGCTGAGCTTTTTTGTGAGTCAATTTTTAATTGGTTGGCCAAAGCTTACTTTACAAGTCCGTTCTGAAAGGCATAGACTACTGCTTGCGTACGGTCCTGAACATCCAGCTTGGCTAAAATATTGCTGACATGCGTTTTTACTGTCTTTAAGGCAATGAATAATTCATCGGCGATATCCTGGTTCGCTTTTCCTTGGGCGACCAATAGAAGCACTTCCATTTCACGTTCGGTAAGCTGTTCGTGCAGTTGGACGTTGGCATTACCTCTCATTCGGGTAATCATTTTTGTTGTTACTTCTGGCTCCAGTACGGTTTCACCGTTAATCGTTTTACGGATGGCTTCAGCAATTTGCTTTGCGTTTGATGTCTTTAGTATGTAGCTGACTGCCCCAGCCTCAAGAGCCGGATAGACTTTATCGTCATCAAGGAAACTCGTTACCATCATAATTTTAGCGTTCGGCCATTGCTGTAAAATTTGCGCGGTTGCTTCTGCTCCAGTCATGATCGGCATGACATTGTCCATCAAGATTATATCGGGTTTGAGCTCCAGCGCTTTTTCAACTGCTTGCTGGCCATTAGCGGCTTCTCCCACGACTGTCATATCGGCCTGTGCAGAAAGGTAAGCGGAAACCCCAATCCGTACCATTTCATGATCATCTGCAATTAAAATTCTTATCATTTCTTCACCTCTTTTTTAGGTCTTCCACGTGATCCCAAACATAGTTAAGTAATCAAAACTCCTGCCTAAGTGATCAAACCGGATACCAAGTGATCACATATCGGCTAAGTGATCTAAATTTGCTCCAAATGATCCTATCAATCACGTATGTGATCCATCAATCACCTAAGTGATCACAACGCAAGCTATCCAATTAAAATCTTCAACCATCTACTCAGTTGCCTCTTCTTTTTTTTCAAGCTCAACTACGTCACTTCTTTTAGAAAGACTAGCGGCTTCGTCGACCTTGTTTCCCAGCGGAACCTTTACCTCAACAATTGTTCCTTCGCCAGGAACAGAGACGATTTTGTAGGAGCAACCGATCTCAACAGCACGTTCGGCGATATTTCGTAATCCGTATGAAGTGGATTTATCGTCTTCAATATTAAAGCCTTCACCGTTATCTTGGATTCGTAAAATGCCTACGTTGTCTCGGGCAATTAGCAGTAATTCTACTTCTGAAGCCTTTGCATGCCGTAAAGTATTCGAAAGGGCTTCTTGGGCAATGCGGAATAAATGGTCTTCTTCCGCTTTAGACAGTTCAATTTCTTCGATACGATAATCGATATTGAAATAAACCTTCTGCTGCAGTTCTTGAATCAGATCCGTCAAGCCCTGTGCTAAAGTGTTATTTCTTAAGGCAATCGGACGTAAATGAAGCAATAAAGCACGCATTTCGAGTTGAGCTTGCTGAACAATTTTTTCCACTTGCTGTAATGTAGGTTTCGATGTCCCGAGCGCATCTTCCTGCTCAGTTACGGCAGATAATAACATGGACGCGGCAAAAAGCTGCTGGGATACGGAGTCATGTAATTCACGAGCCAAGCGTTGCCGTTCAGCGATAATTCGCTCCTGAATAAGCTTGTCATTTGCTTCCGCTTTTTCATTTGTCATACGCTGTAAGCTTTTACGCTGTGTTTCGATTAAATCATTCGCTTGGATTAAAGCTTTTTTCAAAGTAAACGAAACATTTTTCTTTTTCAATGTAAAGTCTGGTTCCACTAATTGCTTCACATAGCGTGTTGCTGAAGTTTCTCTCGATCTTGCTACAGAACTCATCCACATACTAATGACAAAGCTAAGAACAGCGATAGTGATGAAAATAATTGCAAGTACAGGGAGTTCATCAAATTCGGTTTTAAATAAAAATCCCCAGTCCTCATCTGTCGGTGATCCTAAAAAGATATAGGTGAATCCAAATGCAATGCTACTGAATAACAAAAATAATGTTACCATTCGAAATAGAAATGAAATCATTTACGGATCACCTCCACGTCCCCGAGCCAAGTTGCTACATGGATAACCAATTTACGCTTTGCATCTTGAGCTTCTCCATCCTCAAAAATTAGTTTTTCATTGATTAATCGTTTAGGATTCTTTCCTAAAATTTTTGCTTCTCCTAGGATTGTTGAATATTGAATACGAAACGGAATTTCATAAGGCAACACGATTGTCACTTTCCCGATGGATTGGCGAATTGTAATGACAGAAGTGCCAGCAGGCAAAATTGTATCAGTTAAATCAAGAGAAACATCGCCAATAAATTTTTGCATGTGGATGTCTTCCCATTTGTAATTATCCAGTGGGGAGGAGGTATTACCGACGAGTTCATTTTTCTCTAATTTTACTTCAAGCTCTTGTGTATTGAAGTTCACAACTTTCTGCTCTTTTGTTACGTGTTTATAAAGTATGTAAATTAAAACCCCAACAATTAGTAGGCGTAAGCTCCAAATGGATAAAATTGCAATGAAGATGAGGAAACAACCACTCCAAAATAAATATTTCTTACTTTTGGAAAAGCTATAATATAGAAGAATTGCCCCAATGATTATTAAAAAGGTGCTGTCGTTCCCGAAAATTGTGAGCTCCACGAACACAATTAAAAGGATTGCGATGACGATGAATGTTAATTGGTTCGTATTAAATCTGTTCAAAGCGGTTCCTCCTTTTCCTCTTGTTGTAAGAAGCTTTTCTACATAACAAAAATCTTAGGAGAAGACCCATTTGCCTTCTCCTAACAATTGTCATTATAGCATGATTCATCGATTACGCAGATGAATTTCTTTGGCAGTTGATAAAAACTTAAGCTTGTGTTTCTTCTTTTTTCATTTCAATGCTCACTGTTACTGGGTTTGCCTTTTCCAAACTAGCAAGACGAGCTTCTAGCTGAGTTCTTTCATAATCTTTTTCAATTTTATCGGCTAAAGTTTCGATATAGGATGATAAATCATCGAATTCTGATTCATCCTTTGATTTTAGGACTTCATCCATTTTATGATGAGCACGTGTAACATTTTCTTTTCCCATCAGTTGAAGCTGACGAACTTTCATATCTTTAATTTTGTGTTTCATTGTTTCGAACTTTTGCTCGAGCTCTACAAATTCTTTATTGCACTCTTCAATAGAATTTAATAAAGTATACTGACGAGTTTTGTAAGATTCAACCTCTTGGGAAGCAAATCCTACTAGATCTATTTCATTTGCCTGTTGGGCTAACTCAAGTTGTTTCGTTCTTTTTTCAAGCATAGCAGTAGTTTCTTTTAATTCACTCTGAAGCTGTTCCTTTAACTGTGCTTGACGCTGAAGTAATTTGCCAGTTTGCTCTGTTTGTTTTTCCGCCTCGCGAATATATTGATTTAACATTGCAAGTGGATTTTTACTTTCCTTTTTATCGAATAATTGGTGTAAATCTGCCTCTATTGTGTATCGAAATCTTTTTAATAAACCTACCATTTAATATCTCTCCTTAAATTTAATTTTGGCGGATAAGCTGAAAGTATAAAACTTTCTTATTCCCATAAGTACAACAAAAGCTAACCGCAATAATTCTTGGCAATTAGCCAAGTTTTCTATTTTGTTAGTTTTGCCCATTCTGTTTCAAAATTCGTAAATGGATCGTCTTCTTTAAGTACTTTTGCTCCTCTGAATGAAACTTCTTCATTGTTCCATTTTTTATATAGAAGATAGATGGTAAAGATTGCAGCAAGACCAATGATGGCAGGGACGTTTGAGATCGCTGTCAAAATTCCAATCAAGCCAAGTGCAACCCAAAATACTTTGCCAAATCCCGAGTTTGACTTCACATAATAGTGCATACCTAAGTAAATAAGTAATGCAGAGAACGCAAACCCAACTAACGGTCCCAACATGCTAAGGGCAACAATTGCTGCGATAGCGCCTACAACTAATAAGAATAATTTTTTCATTTTTTCTAGCTCCTTTCGTGATACTGATATCGAATTAGGTTTTTTCGGATATCAGTATAAGAAAAGACATCGATTTTCTCCCATCTCAGGGGCCAAATCGTGTTTTTCTAATACCTTTATGTTACTCTTCCAACCAATTTCTTAAAACGGACTCGAATTGCATTTTTCACTAGGTCTCAGGACTGAGTAAGTCTAGGTAAAGTGAACGAATTGTAAGTTTCACTGAATTTTGACAAAAAAAGTAGTAGAGCTCGGACACCTTTTGACAAAAAATTCGAAATCTTTCTTTTATAATGTGGTTATAGAGAGGAGGACGAGAAATGAGAATATATTCAATCTTTCATATAAAAAAACAGTATCAGTCTTTTGTATTTGGTAGAGAAAGACAGCTTCTAGAAATGGTAGTGACAAAAGGGCAAGCTCTCGAGTCCTCTGTTAGCAAGCAGCTAAGCTATCTCTGCGAACCAATTGAAGGAAGAATGGTACAGGGCGTACTGTATGATCATTTAAAGAAAAGTTTTCCAACTATCCAATGGGTGGATGAATATATGAGATTTGAACATCAATTTAAAGGTGGTTTGAAAATAAAGGTATGCAAGTATCATATAGAAGCAATTTGTGAAGGCTCCAGGATGTTGGATTTAGACTTGTTCCATAGCCTTAGTCAAATGAACGATTCTTTCATTGCATTTAATGCAGAGGATTCCGAATGTGGTTGGTTGAAGCCTATAAAGCATGCTTCCTACTAGAGAGAGCTTCGTGTGAAATTGCCTACTCTAATAGAAAAAAACTACTGAATAACTAGTAACAATGTAGTTATTAGTGTATAATCCTTCATGGAGAGTTTATCTTTGTATAGTTTTGGCGATTACTGCGTTTATAAAGTAATACATAAAAACATATAAAGTAGGATTCGGGTATCAAGGATAGTGGAGGAGGTAGGCACAAATGGATTTATGGCTTGCAATTGTACTTATCATCGTAGCATTAGCAGGGGGAGTAGCATTAGGCTTCTACTTTGCACGTCAATATATGATGAAATACTTAAAAGAAAACCCACCAATCAACGAACAAATGATTCGTGTGATGATGGCTCAAATGGGACGTAAACCGTCTGAGAAACAAGTGCGTCAAATGATGTCGCAAATGAATAAATTACAAGATAAATAATTGTAATCTAACAACAGTTTGCTTTCGTAAAACTGTTGTTTTGCATTTTAAAGCCTTGCAAAAACGAAACCGTCTCAGTGATTTTTGAGACGGCTTTTTTAGCATTAAGATATTTCCTTTTCATCTAGTGGGAATTTATTTGTTATTGGGCCCATATCATCCAGTGGAATTTCACTCACGGCACTTACAATCCCGTGTAGAGGTGTTTCAACCGTTTCGCTTTTCTTTTTATATACATAGTTCTCAATAAATTCTAAAACGGTTTTTTCGTATTCAACTGCGTTTTCATTAAACGATTCGGCATGGCCGCCTTTTTCGAATAGTTTAATCATTTTCGGGCCTTCTTTTTCTTCGTACATTTCCTCGGTCATATAAGGAAGGATGAAGTCATCTCCCATGCTATGGATAAATAATACAGGTGATGTGATGTTCTTCACTGCTTCTTTTGGTGTGACGCTTTTAAATGTGTAGCCATCCCGTAATCGAAGGAAAAAATTGGCTAAATGAATGGGGATTTTTGTTCGAAGATATTTCGTTTTCATCATAATTTGGGTGATGAGCTCTGAAAAATTTGAGAAGCCACAGTCTGCAATGTAAAAGTCTGCACCATCTTCTATTAGACCAGCATATAATATCATGCTTGCTGCACCCATAGATTCGCCTTGAATCCCGATAATGGCTTCTTCTCCAACAATTGATTTTACAGTTTGTACGACAGCTGCTAAATCAAACTTTTCATAGTAGCCATAGCTTGTTGTTTTCCCGCCGGAGTCTCCATGACGTCTGTGATCGAAAACAAAGGTGTTGTACCCAAGTCTTTCAAACATTCGTGCATATTTGACCATGCTTATTTTATTTTCGGTAACACCGTGACAAATGATAATTGTATTCTTTGTTTCAAGCGGTTTTAAAAGTATACCCTTTATTGGATAGCCATTGGGAGAATCAATACTTAGTTCTTCCTTGGGACATTTGTTAAACCATTTTTCATCAAAACGTTGTGCTTTTAATTCACGATCATAGATAAAATCAACATCTTTCTTTTTAATGTACATAAGTTGATTGGTCACAACATATCCGAAGATCGCGGCACCCGTAGAGAGAATGGTTGTAACAATACTTGAAGCCCATAAAAAATTTTTTCGTTTCATAAAAACACCTCAATTCATATATAGTATTTTACAAAGCTGCGACACTATTCGCCAATATGTTAATTGTATCACTATCGTTCGAATTTTTAGTGTGATTCCGCTTGAAGGCTTATCAGGATTGGTGTCTTTGGTGGAAAAATGACAATGAACATATCGAAGGCTCTTTATAAGTGAAGACTCGACAATTATCTATTACCCCAAAATATGGAGATGAAAAAATAGAAATATTTTTAGATAAATCTACTCTAAGGAAGTGGAAAGAAAGGGAAAGTGCGTTTATTATAATTTATTTTAATTTTTTATATTGTGTTCATGCATATTTAGTTTATTTTACGAAAAAGTAGCATGGATGCAGTTGGGTTAAACGTACGTTCGTGGGGCAATTCATGACTTGCTTTGTCCATTATTGAGGAATAATTAAAAATCTGAGGAGACAAACTAAAGGAGAAATTTGTTTTTTGAGGTAATTAAAGTTGGATAATAGAAACTTTAAAATATGCAATTTTTGCCTGAGGTGCATAAAAAAATGCATATAACAAATAGGGCCTCCACTGATGGAAGCCCTATTTGATAACTTAATCTTTATTGTATTGTATATCCTCCATCCAACACGACTGCTTGGCCGGTCATCCCTTTGGATGCATCGCTCGCGATAAAGAGGGCAAGGTCGGCAATCTCCGAGACATCCAGTAGACGTTTTTGTGGCACAAGTGGGTAAATAACTTCCTCAAGCACTTTTTCTAGTGGCACGTTTCGCGTTATGGCTAAGTCTTGTAGCTGGTTGCGTACAAGCGGTGTGTCGACATAGCCTGGGCAAATGGCATTGACTGTGATACCATCTGTAGCCGTTTCAAGTGCCGCTACTTTAGTTAAGCCAATCACGCCATGTTTAGCCGAATTGTAGGCGGCTTTACCAGCAAAACCGATTACCCCGTTAATGGAAGCCATGTTAATAATGCGACCAAAGTTTTGTTTGCGCATAACGGGTAATGCATGCTTGATTGCTATGAACGGTGCTGTTAACATGATTTTTATTAACAGCTCAAAGCGATCAGTCGGAAAGTCATCTATCATGGCAACATACTGCATGCCTGCATTGTTGATCAATATATCAAGACGACCGAACCTTTCAATTGTAGCTTGAATGACGCTTTGGATTTCCTCTTCATGAGTGACATCACACTTTAATCCAATTGCATTTTCACCAAGCGAAAGTGCCGCTTCTTTTACTTTTTCTTCATTAATATCAGTTAATACTAGTTTTGCGCCATTGCTATAAAAGGATTTGGCAAGTTCGAAACCAATTCCTTGTGCAGCCCCTGTAATGAGAACCACTTTATTTTGAACCATTTTAAAAACCTCCTAAAAGAGGAGACGCAAAGTGAATTACGTCTCACTCTCAAGCTTTAAATACCTAAACCTAAAGAGAATAAAATAATCGCGATAGCTACGCCGATTAATGGTGTGGCAACAGTTGTTGCTGCGACAGACCAATAAGCATCTTTATGTTTTTCGCCGCAGACGGATTGGATTGTTGTTACAACATATCCATTATGCGGTAAAGAGTCGAGTGCCCCTGAAGAAATCGCTACAACTCGGTGAAGTGCCTCTTGGTTAACCCCTGCATCCACATAGCCAGGTGCTAATAATGGCAAGGCGATTAACTGACCACCGGAAGCAGAACCAGTCATTCCGGCAATCACTGAAACAGCTACTGCAGCACCGATTAATGGAGAACCTGGAATGTTAGCCATTGCTTCAACTGCTACGTTAAAAGCTGGTACTGCTTTTGCTACACCACCAAAACCTACAACGGCCGCTGTATTTCCAATTGCAATAATTGCACCAATCGTTCCTTCAGAAACTGCACCCCAAGCGTTTTTGAAGTATTTCCAGCTAACGATAAATGTGGCAATAATACCGCCCAGTAAAGCCAGAATTAAAGCGGATTGCTTAAGTGAATCATGGAAAATAAATGAAATGACTAATACTACCACTAGAGGTATGAATGCCATTAATGGATTTGGTAATGCACGTTTTGTATCAAATGATGGATCTGTTTCACGAGAGACAAAACGCTCTCCTTTATCCACAGCTTTTTTGATAATACGTTTTAACCACCAATAACCAAAGACAGCCATAAATACCGCAACGAGTGCACTAACTTCCCATCCTGCATATGGAGTTGTGTCTAGATAATCCATAGGAATCCAGTTTTGAATTTCTGGAGAACCAGCAGAAGTCATGGTAAAAGTAACTGAACCTAAAGCCAAAGTTGCCGGTATAAAGCGGCGCGGTAAATCTGCTTGCTTGAACAATGAAATAGCCATTGGATATACAGCGAATGCTACAACGAATAGTGAAACGCCTCCGTAAGTTAAAATTGCACAGGCAATCACAATCGCTAAAGTTGCGTATTTCATCCCCAATTTATCTACCACAAATTTTGCGACGGCATCGGCAGCACCACTATCTTCCATTACTTTGCCGAAAACTGCACCAAGCAGGAACATCAAATACCACGACATGATGAAACCTGTAAAGCCTGTCATATAGTTTGAAACAAAGTTAGCTGCTCCTTCTTCAGCAAGCTGTGGAAATAATGGCATCCCTGATAATACCGCCACAAATAGGGCAGATAATGGCCCAACAATAATAATGTTCATCCCTCTAAGTGTTAACAAAATAAGTAAAATAAGACCACCAATAAGACCGATCATACTTAAAACTACATTTCCATCCATCCCCATATACCCCCTTTAAAAATTAAATTGATACATTCTCCAAAACATTCTCTAAAATTAAATTTGCCTCAGTCGATTGCACAACCTCGTCAATTGTAAATCCTTCAAACACTTCCTTTAATACTAAGCCCCTTGGTGTCACTTCAATTAACGCTCTTTCTGTGATAATTTGATGAACCACACCCTTTCCAGTTAAAGGTAATGAACACTCACTTTTTATTTTCGCAGAACCATCTTTTGATACGTGCTCCATGATGACAATGACTTTTTTCGCGCCGTGGACTAAATCCATTGCACCACCCATGCCTTTAATCATTTTGCCTGGAATCATCCAATTCGCTAAATCGCCTTTTTCAGAAACTTCCATACCGCCTAAAATTGCGACATCAATATGCCCTCCACGAATCATTGCAAAGCTTTCCGCACTTGTGAAGAACGCAGCACCAGGTATCGTTGTTACAGTTTCTTTCCCAGCATTTATTAGATCTGGGTCCACCTCAGCCTCGGTCGGGTAGGGGCCAATGCCAAGTAACCCGTTTTCGGATTGTAGGATGACTGATTTATTTGGCGATATATGATTCGCTACCAACGTAGGCATCCCGATCCCCAGGTTGACGTAATCACCATCTTGAATTTCTTTTTCAGCGCGAATAGCAATGCGGTCTCTTATTGATAATGTCATGTCTAGTCCTCCTTAACCATTAAGTACTGTTAATCGTTCAATTCGTTTTTCTTGGTGTGCCTGCAGTAGCCCTTGCACGTAAATGCTTGGTGTTTGTACTTCGTTTGGATTAATGCTGCCAACTTCAACAATTTCCTCTACTTCAGCAATCGTAAATTTTCCAGCTGCCGCCATCATCGGGTTAAAGTTTTGAGCCGTCTTGTTGTAGATCAAATTCCCGACAAAATCTGCTTTTGCTGCTCGGATTAAAGCGAAATCTGCTACTAATGCAGTTTCTAATACGTATTCTTTGTCATTGAAAGTACGAATTTCTTTTCCATCAGCTACGATTGTTCCCACGCCAGCTGGTGTATAGAAGGCGGGAATACCAGCGCCACCTGCACGAATTCGTTCAGCAAGTGTTCCTTGTGGGGTTAATTCGACTTCAATTTCTCCAGCAAGAACTTGACGCTCGAACTCTTTGTTTTCTCCCACATAGGAGCCAATCATTTTACGAATCTGTTTATTTTTTAATAGCAAACCTAATCCCCAGTCATCGACACCACAGTTATTTGAAATAATGGTTAAGTCCTTAACTCCTTTTTTGACTAAAGCAAGTATCAATTGCTCCGGGATACCGACTAAGCCGAAACCTCCGACCATTATGGTAGATCCGTCTTGAATGCTCTTAACTGCTTCTTCTGCAGAAGTGAATAATTGTTTCATCGATTACATCCTCCTTTTAAAATACAAAACTAAGAAAAAATAGGTATGAAAACGCTATAATTTGTATTAAAGCAGAATGGAATATTCTATGCAATAGGGTGTGTCAAAAATGTGACAACCAGAGTGGCAGGGGTTTTCCGGAAAATCGGAATTTTTAAAGTGAATTTATTGAAGAGAGTGGAATTTAATGGGATTAAAAAATCCGAAATCCCGGATAAGTGTCCAGAATATCGGATTTTAGGTCATAAGTTGTGTTTTTTAATTTTTTCATAAAGAGTAGAACGACTAATACCTAGTTTTTGCGCAATCTTCATTTTATCCTTTTCGTTGTCTAGGTGTTCTTGTAAAATTTGTCCTTCCACCTGAAAGAGCATTTCTTCCAAGGTGCTTGTGCTTCTTGAGAATGTAGTTTTCTGACGGCGAATATGTAAAGGAAGGACATCAATGGAAATTTGATCACCTTCAGCTAAATGGATAATTGCCTGCATGACATTCTGCAGTTCTCTAACATTCCCTGGCCAATCGTATTGTTGTAAACTCCACCAAGCTTTTCGATCGATTTTTATGCCGCGGCGACCTGCCTCAACACTATATTTACTTAAAAAAGTCTGAATCAGCTCGGATAAATCCTCTATGCGATCCCGGAGAGGGGGGACTTGTAGAGTAATAGCTTGAATTTTGTAAAATAAATCTTCGCGAAAATGTTTGCTTTTTACCATTTCTGCAAGCGAAACGTTCGAGCTCAAGATAAAACGTACATCGACTGAAATTTCTTCGTCTGTCCCTAGAGGTTGTACTTTTTGATCTTGCAATGCTTTCAGTAACTTTGCCTGTAATGTAATGGGTAATTCATTGACTTCCTCTATGAAAAGCGTGCCACCCTCAGCACGTTGAATACGTCCTTTCTTAACATCTTGATTTACCTCCCATTTCCCAAAGAGCTCTTCTTCGAGCAATTCTTTCGGGATGGTGGAGCAGTTCATTTTAACAAAATAGTTTTCTGCTCGATTCGATAAACCATGAATGCTTTGTGCAAACATTTCTTTCCCTGTCCCGATTTCACCCTCGATTAAAACGGGCAATTTAGTGGGGGCGATGGTTGTAATAGTTTCTTTGATTTTCCGAATCGTTAAAGAACTGCCTTTAATATCCGCTAAGTTATAAAAGGATTCTGTGTATTGGTTTATATTGGTCTCGATTTGGTCCATTGTTTTTCGTACATGTGAACTTAGCTTTTTCCAATCACTCATATCACGGAAGATGACACTCCCGAATGCACCGATGATTTCGCCATCTACAACAATAGGCACTCGGTTAGCAAGCATATAAGTACCCTTGATGTAATGTGGTGCAGCGATTTCAGCAGTGCCTCGCTCCATCACTAAATGCATTTCACTATTTTCAATGACATCGGCAACATGTTTTCCAATGGCTTCTTCACGACTTACTTCAAGGAAATGACAATATTCATCGTTTATATAAATAATCTTCGCATCCCGATCGACAACAACGAACCATTGAAAGGCCGTTTCCAAAATCTGAGAGATCACATTTGTCGAAAGCAGCTTCAACCAATTCTCCATTTTTACACCTCTTCTCTAAGTTTCTCATTTTAACTATTTTACACATAAAAATGCTCAAATTAGTAGAGTAGGGTAAAATTAAATGAAAGGCTTCGGTTTTAATATGTCTAGATGGTAGTGCTAGACTTCTGGTGATTGGAAATTATTAGTAAGGAGTAAGGAGTTCGTAGTTATTACTATTGAAGTATTCCATTGACGGATATCGTGTTTTACAAAAAATCGTGTTAAACTAAATTGAGAAATTCGATCATTCAAGTAGGTGACTAAACATGGGGAAAAAGAAAAAACAAGGTCAAAAACCAGTGGAGCAAGCTTCTTCTCAATCACGAAAAAATGAGGATTCGTTAACATTGCAAGATCAATTAAACGGCGATATTCTTGCCAAATTAAAGGCAGCTAAGAAAAGCCTGGTTGAAGAAGAGCAAGCAAAAGAGGAAGAACGACAAGCTCGATTAGTTTTCGAACGCAAACAGCGTGAAAAGAATATGAGCTTTGAAGAATTATTAGACAAATATGGTGATCAAGGCTCGAAGTTTTAGAGTGGGGTAGCACTCCTGTGGTACGGTTTAAGTCATTTTGACACTCCACCCGGGTCTTGGTCGTTTTCCCAGCTTTTAAAATTCTATGGAAAAACAAGAAAACAGCACTCAGAGATGGGTGCTGTTTTCTTAAAAAACGCTATTTTATTCTATTCATTACATACGTGAAGATCACCAGGATGAACCAAATTGGCGTTAGCAATAAAGCGGAACGCGTTTCTTCGGAAATAAACATGATAATGAGGATAGCTACAAACAGTGCTAACACAACATAGTTGATGAAAGGAGTCAAAGGTGCCTTAAATGTTGATCTTTTATGTAAATTTGGACGATATTTCTTGTAACGAATATGGGAGATTAAAATAATGCTCCATACCCAGATGAAGCAGATCGCACTAATCGTTGTCACTATACTGAAAGCAGAGTCAGGAATCGCATAGCTTAGCAATGCACCGATTGATACTACTATTGTAGAAACAAAAAGGGCATTTGCCGGAACTGCATTTTTATTTAATTTCCCAAATGATTTTGCACCTTGCTTATTTTTACTTAAGTTGAACATAATTCGACTCGTCGAAAATAAACCGCTATTACCAGCTGAGGCTGCTGAGGTTAACACAACAAAGTTAATGATTCCCGCGGCAATTGGAATACCAACAAGTGCAAATACCTGTACAAATGGACTGTTTTCTGCGCTTAAAACTGTCCATGGATTAATACATAAAATGACAAATAAAGCACCAACGTAGAACAGTAAAATTCGCACAGGAATCTTATTGATGGCAGATGGAATATTTTTTCTTGGATTAGCGGTTTCAGCAGCTGATACACCGACTAATTCAACTCCTACAAAGGAAAAGACGACCATTTGGAAGGAGAATAAAAATCCTGATATGCCGTTAGGGAAGATGCCACCATATTCCCATAGGTTTCTTACCGACACAACGCCGGACTCTGTTTCAAATCCAATCATTAATAGAACAATCCCGATGACGATAAGAGCGATAATGGTGATGATTTTTATTAAGGCAAACCAAAATTCTAATTCACCAAAAAGCTTTACAGTTAATAAATTCAAACCTAGTAAAATAACTAAACATGCTATAGCTGGCATCCACTGAGGAATATCAAACCAATATTTTACATAGTGGCCAACAGCTATAATGTCGGCCATGGCCGTCATAATCCAACAGAACCAGTAAGTCCAACCAGTTACATAACCAGCCCAAGGACCAACATAGTCTGATGCAAAATCAGTAAAAGACTGATAGCCTGAGTTTGAGAGAAGTAACTCTCCAAGAGCTCGCATGACGAAAAATACTGCCGTTCCGATAATCAAGTAAACAAACAGTATGGAAGGTCCAGCTTTTTCTATCGCCGCACCAGATCCTAAGAATAGTCCAGTACCAATCGTTCCACCGATGGCAATTAATTGAACGTGCCGGTTTTTTAAGTCTCTTTTTAATTCACGATGTTCCATATATATGCCCCCTGATAGTAAGCGGCCTGCTTTTGTTTTAAGTTGGGAGGGGATACGAGGCTATAAACTAGTATAATGCTGACACTTTTGAGTTTATTCCCGACACTTTAGTAAAAAATCTCGACAGTATCAGCAATATTCTCGGACAGAATTTAATAGACCGACTTTTTCCATATTATCTGTCAATCCGATAAACCATTTGTTGAATTGTAGCCTAAATCCGCCTAACCAATTATTAAAACTAGCAACAATACCTGAAAATAAAAAATGAGATAGGAAGCATTCCTATCTCATGACGTAAAAAATAACAAAAAGAAAATAGCAAAAACTATGATTCCATTAATGACTATATGACAAAAAATAGAATGATCTGTTTTTCTAAGTTGAAGTTGTTACTTTTCTGTACTTTTGCCTGAGATTGTGAACCCTTCGGCGTCGCAAACAGCGATCTCTCCAGAAATTGCTCCTGCTATAGTCATCCCATAGCAATCACCGCTATAAAATTTTTCACTTTAGAACACTTTTCTCATAAAAGTAAAAAAACGTTCTTTAAATAAGTGACCAGCAGTTAATCGGATTTTGCGTCTGTTAATCTGCTAATATGTGTCATTATATCAAAAAAATGATTCAAGTCTATGGATTTATGAAAAATAAAATTGTTATGAAAAATGACAGAAAATGATAGTGATCAAAAAAGAGAACATAACATCGAAATGTTACATTCTCTATTCACTCGCACTATTTGGACTTAATGAGGGTCTTCTTATTTTTTGATAGAGAACAAATCCAATCTTAAAGACAATGATAAAAGTGATTGCTCCTGATGTATCAAGGATGACATCATCAAAAATACCCGTTCTGCCAACAACAAAGGTTTGACGAAATTCATCTAGTGAAGCTACCACAAAAGTCGTAAGGATTGCAAAGACAACAGCAAACTTTACTTTAAACTTGCGATACATCAAGTAAAACAAAATTGCAATGAATCCATAGCCGACAAAATGCAATCCTTTTCGAACTAAGAATTCAATGAAATAATAATAGCCGCGAGTTTCGACTGAGATGGTTTGCCCCCAATAAGTTACTTCAATTTTGCTTAATAAGTTATAGAAAGGTTGATCTCCCAACGTTTCCTTTAATGTAGGTACAATTGTTTGCTGTTCGTAGGTCATACTTGAAACACAAAATAATAAAACTAAAACGGTAATGAGCAAGAAAATATATTTTTTCATCGGTGCTCGGTATAAATTTCTTTCTTCGTAATTTGTTCGATTGGTGTGAAGTCATGAATAGCTTGTGATTTTTCGTATGCCTTTAAATTTTCTAGTAATTGTTGCATTGAGCTTGCTCCAATAACAGTGGAGGCAATAACTGGATGACTTAAATTATACGCAAGGCTTAAAGCGTGAATATCCTCATAGCAAATCTGCAGGCTATTGAGTGTTTCTATTAATTGTTCTTTTGAATAAGTTAAGTAGCCATTCGAACTTTCTACACGTTTTTGCCATTCGTTTGTTAAAAGTCCTTTAGCAATGGAGCCACGTGTGACCACGGAAGCATTCGTGTCTGAAATTTCATCAAACCATTCTTCTGAGCGTCGGTCTAATAGACTGTATTGCATCATATTGGAGATACCATGACTTCGTTCTAAAAAGGATCTAAATACATTGGGTCTAATAGACGAAATGCCGTATTCTCGAATATAGCCTTCTTTTTTCAACTGTTCAAAGGTTGAAATAATTTCATCCCAAGGATCATCAATAGTCCCGCCATGTAGTTGATAGACATCGATATAATCCGTTTGGAGACGCTTTAAGCTCATCTTAAGAGCATTTTCGATGTGTGATGGGGAAGGGTCCCAATGCCAGCCATCTTCACCAGGCTCCCAACGGTTTCCAACTTTCGTAGCAAGGACTATATCGTGTCGATGCGGTTTTAATAGTTCTCCCACGATTTCTTCATTTATCCCTTTATCGTAAAGGTCTGCTGTATCAAAATAGTTAACCCCAGACTCAAGAGCTGTTTCAACAATTGGTTTTGCATCCGTTAATGATGTTGGAAGAGACATGCAGCCTAAACTAATCTCCGAAATTTCAATTTCGCTTTTTCCAAGTTTTCTTTTTTTCATTTCACAACCCTCTTTCCTTCAAAGCAATTCATCATTAATGGTACAATGAAAACAATAAATACGACAAGTGAGGGCATTTGAAATGAATAAATTTGAGGAAAAATCACTACGTTCTAATCCGATATATAAGGGTAAAGTTATTTCATTGAAGGTTGATGATGTATTGTTGCCGAATGGGAAAGAATCGAAAAGGGAAATTGTTAACCATCCTGGAGCAGTTGCCATCATTTCTATTACAGCTGAGGGTAAGCTTATTCTTGTTGAACAATATCGAAAAGCTCTTGAAAGATCGATTATTGAAATTCCAGCTGGGAAATTAGAGCCCGGTGAGAGTCCAGCGCTTACTGCAAGACGAGAATTAGAAGAAGAAACAGGCTATGGATGTCATGAGCTTCAATATTTACAAACCTTCGCAACATCTCCCGGTTTTGCAGATGAAGTGATTCATTTGTTTGTTGCGAAAGATTTATATAAAATAGAGGAAAAAGCTGATCTCGATGAGGATGAATTTGTAGAACTATTAGAAGTGACTATAGAAGCAGCAGAAGAAATGGTAAAAGAGCAAAGAATTTTTGATGCAAAAACAGCTTTTGCTGTACTTTGGTTAAAAGCCAATCAGTAAAAAATTGATTTTTTATAACCATAAGGAAATATAAGATTTACGGCAAAAAATGATAGATTTTACGAAAAATCTGAACTAGTTTAAGAGTAATAATGATAGAGAACGAGCATAAGATGTATCATCGAAAGGAGAATGCTTATGTTTCGTTCGGTCTTATTTATCCAATATGCTATTATTCTTGCAATTAGCTTTGTCAGTGGTGTTATCTGTTTTCAAGTTTTTCCATTGGACAAGTCCATGAAATTAATAAGCTATATTGATCCAAGAGTGCTTGATATTACAGATATTTCAGTTTGGGGAACAATTCTTCCGCTAATTGCTTGGATGGTCTTGGTGTTGTTTTTTGCAACCCATCCTTATTTACACGTGTTAGCGAAGTTAGTTGTTGGTATAAAAATTACATTCTTTGGCTTTAGTTCCGTGTTTCTGTTAACGCAACAAGAATCTTTGCTTGTTTATAGTGTCTGGTGGTTTCCATTTCAATTAATTTATTGTTTCCTTCTTTTTATGCTTTGTTCTGTTTACTCAGCAAAAAAAGTCGGTCCCAATAAGAAATTCGTCTTTTCTCAAAGACTATTTGTAACACTTTTGATTGCATTATCTGTCATTTGTGTGGGTGAAATTGTGTCAATTTCGTATATTCTGCCTCGACTTTAACGTGTACCATAAGCCATTTTCTAGTATTTATTATCATATATGGATGCTTTTAGTGAACGAAAATGCTCGTTAGTGTATTTCGATGAATAATTCATCCCTCTCTTGTAATAGCTTTTACTCATTTGTTATAATAGAATGAGTTTAGGAGGGCGTCGTATGGAAAGCCGTATTGATCGTATAAAAAAGCAATTGCATAGTGCTGGCTATAAACTGACGCCACAGCGTGAAGCGACAGTTGCAGTGCTATTAGAACATGAAGAAGACCATTTAAGTGCTGAAGATGTCTATTTATTAGTAAAAGATAAAGCACCAGAAATCGGGCTGGCAACAGTTTATCGAACTTTGGAATTATTAACTGAGTTGAAGATTGTCGATAAAATTAATTTTGGCGATGGCGTATCCCGTTATGACCTTCGACAAGAAGGGGCAAAGCACTTCCATCATCACCTAGTCTGTATTGAATGTGGAGCAGTAGACGAAATTCAAGAGGATCTGCTTGAAGATGTAGAAGGTATTGTCGAAAAACGTTGGAACTTTATAATCAAAGACCACCGTCTGACATTCCATGGCATTTGCCACAGATGTCATGATAAAACAGAAGAAAACTGATAAAAGGATGTACAATTCGTATCTATGAGCCGAATGTACATCCTTTTATTTTGTGTGAATTGTGTGTGTACCAGGTACACACACAATTCACATTATTCGTACTATTCAAAATCGTTCCTGTACCTGGTCCCGATGAACGATTGCTTGTAGACGATTCCAAAAAAAATTATAGTAAAGGTAGAAGGATAGGTGATTGTTATGAAAGATGCAAAAGAAGCGATTTTAGATTATCTTCATTTTTTACAGGTAGAACGTCAGTTGTCAACAAACACGTTATCATCTTATCGCCGTGATCTTGAAGGTTATATCGAGCATTTACATAAAGAGCTAGGTTTATCAACTTTAAAAGAAATTGAACGTACACATATTTTACTTCGTCTTGAGGCATTAAGAACTGGAGGGATATCTGCTAGAACGATTGCCCGTCATATTTCCTCGATTCGGTCTTTCCACCAATTTTTATTGCGTGAAAAACTAACAGATACTGATCCAACCATCCATTTGGAGATGCCCCAAATCGAACAAAAGCTGCCAAAGGTATTATCTATCGAAGAAATTGATTTGTTAATTGCAGCACCCAATCGCAATAAGCCACAGGGTGTGAGGGATGTAGCGATGCTGGAACTGTTATACGGTACAGGTATGCGCATCAGCGAGCTCATCGGACTAAATCTTGAGGATGTTCATTTAACAATGGGATTTGTTCGCATATTCGGTAAAGGTGGGAAGGAACGAATTGTTCCACTAGGAAAAAGTGCGGTTTTGGCAATAGATGCCTATTTACAAAATGCGCGCTCAAAACTACAGGGAACTTACCCAAAATCGGAAGCTTTTTTTATTAATCAGCGAGGAAAACGTTTAACAAGACAGGGATGTTGGAAATTATTAAAAGAGCATGCTGCAAAAGCGGAAATTAAAAAAGAAATTACTCCACATACATTAAGACATAGTTTTGCGACACATTTGATTGAAAATGGTGCAGATTTACGTGCTGTACAGGAAATGCTAGGGCATGCGGATATTTCGACAACTCAAATCTATACACATATTAGTAAATCGAGGCTTTCAGAAGTTTATAAGCAATTTCATCCTAGGGCTTAAAAAAGGAAGTCAAGCTTATTCAATTGTTTAGGTAATTGGATTTTAGCAAAATGGAAAAATATATTTGTAAGATGTCTGACCTTTGTTTAATATATAAGGTGTGGAAATTTAATTGAAGACGTTCATAAGAAGCTTTTATTTAATGAATAGTTGTTGAACTGAACTTATTGGGGATAGGAGTTGGCAAAATACTCCCCATCCCTTTAGGCCTGAGTTAGTTGAAAGAGGAGGACATATTTATGAAACCGTTTAAAAAAATACATGTAGTTGTAATGGACTCTGTTGGTATTGGTGAAGCCCCTGATGCTCAAAAATTTGGAGACGAAGGTGCAGATACTCTTGGTCACATTGCTGAAGAAATGAAAGGGCTAACAATGCCAAATATGGGGTCTTTAGGACTTTCAAATATTCGTGAATTAAAGGGCATTGAAAAAGCCACTCAACCAATAGGCTACTACGGCATGATGCAAGAAGCTTCTGTTGGGAAGGATACGATGACGGGTCATTGGGAAATCATGGGCTTAAATATCGACAAACCATTTAAAGTATATCCAGAGGGATTCCCAGCTGAACTAATAGAAAAGTTAGAAGAAAAAATCGGACGTAAAGTGATTGGAAATATCCCGGCAAGCGGTACAGGAATAATTGATGAATTAGGACCGGAGCACATGGAAACAGGGGCAATTATCGTATACACATCTGCTGATCCAGTGCTTCAAATTGCAGCACATGAAGAAATCATACCGCTGGAAGAGCTATACAAAATTTGTGAAATTGCACGTGAACTTACCCTTGAACCTGAATTCTTGGTAGGTCGAGTTATTGCCCGCCCATTTGTTGGAACACCGGGTAACTTTACTCGTACTTCGAACCGTCATGACTACGCACTTAAGCCATTTGGTCGTACAACAATGAACGAATTACAGGATGCCAACCTTGATGTGATTGCTATTGGGAAAATTTCAGATATTTTCAACGGTGAAGGGGTTACAGAAAGTATCCGTACGAAAGATAATACAGATGGAATGGATAAATTAGCACAAGTAGTTCGACGCGATTTCCAGGGTATCAGTTTCTTAAATCTTGTAGATTTTGATGCAAACTTTGGGCACCGCCGTGATCCACTTGGCTACGGGGAAGCTTTAGAGGAGTTTGACCGTCGTTTGCCTGAAGTATTAAATGCTTTAAATGAAGATGATTTATTAATCATTACAGCGGACCACGGAAATGATCCGACTTTCCCTGGAACAGATCATACACGTGAATATGTACCGTTAATTGTATATTCACCTCGATTCGAAATGGTGAGCGAGCTGCCTTTACGTAAAACTTTTGCAGATATCGCCGCTACAATTGCTGACAACTTTAAAGTCGAAGCACCACAATTTGGCACAAGTTTCTTATCAAATTTAAAGTAGGGGGCACATTCAAATGAGAATGGTCGATATTATTGAAAAAAAACGTAATGGGGAAGAGCTAACAACTGAAGAAATTGGGTTCTTTATTCAAGGCTATACGGAAGGCTCAATTCCTGATTATCAAGTAAGCAGCTTAATGATGGCTATTTATTTCCAGGATATGAACAATCGTGAAAGAGCAGATCTAACAATGGCAATGGTCGAGTCAGGCGATCAAATCGATTTATCTGGAATTGAAGGCATTAAAGTAGATAAACACTCTACTGGCGGTGTTGGCGATACAACTACTCTTTCTTTAGCAGCGATGGTTGCGGCATGTGGTGTACCAGTTGCTAAAATGAGTGGGCGCGGACTTGGCCATACAGGTGGAACGATCGATAAGTTGGAAGCTATTCAGGGCTTCCATGTGGAATTAACGACTGAACAATTTATGAAACAGGTAAATGATATCGGTACAGCCGTTGTCGGTCAAAGTGGTAATCTAACACCAGCTGATAAGAAGCTATATGCTTTACGTGATGTTACTGGAACTGTAGCGAGTATTCCATTGATCGCAAGTTCGATTATGTCTAAAAAAATTGCAGCTGGAGCAGATGCAATCGTACTGGATGTGAAAACGGGCGATGGTGCATTTATGAAATCTTTTGAAGATGCACAAAGCTTGGCTCATGCAATGGTTCAGATTGGAAACAATGTAGGAAGAAATACAATGGCCATTATCTCAGATATGAGTCAGCCACTAGGCTTTGCAATTGGGAACGCTTTAGAGGTAAAAGAAGCGATTGATACTTTAAATGGTCAAGGCCCTGAAGATTTAATGGAATTATGTTATACGCTTGGATCTCAAATGGTCGTACTTGGTGGTAAAGCAAATACGATTGAAGAAGCACGAAAACTGCTTCAAGAAGTGATTGCAAACGGCCAAGCACTAGAAGTATTTAAGAAATTCATCGTAGCGCAAGGAGGAGATGCTTCAGTTGTTGATAACCCATCTTTATTGCCTAAAGCAAAATATCAAATTGAACTGCCAGCACTCGAATCGGGGTATGTTGCAAAGATAGAAGCCGATGATGTAGGTGTTGCCGCAATGCTGTTGGGTGCAGGACGTGCAACGAAAGAATCAACAATTGACTTATCAGTTGGTCTTGTCCTACAGAAAAAAGTAGGGGATCAAATTGAAGAGGGTGAATCTCTCGTAACGATTCACACAAATACCGAAGATATCTCAGAAGTAAAAGAAAAGTTATATCAACATATTTTAATTTCAAAAGAAAAAGTAGAAGCGCCATCATTAATCAAACAAGTCATCACAAATTAATGATTTGATCTACAAATGAAGGCTAACTCCTTTGGGAAGAAAGTTAGTAGCATAACTGTGCTGCTAACTTTTTTTGGTTGTGATGCTTTTTTATTCATTGATGTTCTTGGATTGTAGGTGGTGTCTCAAAACTAGTTCTATTTGCATTAAAGTGCCTCATCACCCTATGGATATCACAACTATCAACCCGCCTCCCCAAATCACATTATCCTTCGAATAAATATGAAAATAATCTCAAAAGACACTTCTTCCTCCTGAGAGGACTACATAATTCAAGTAATACAATCACCCAAACTGAGCATCCACTTAAATGTATAATTCTTCATTCATTTGGCCAAATTGGCTTCATGTGATTTTTATGCCTGTATTAGAAGAAATCGTATTGAATCGGCAACTGTCATAGCATCAAAAAGCCACAATAAGGATTTGCTGTAACAAAAGATGGGGTCGCAGCCAATTTTTACGTTTAAAAAGCAATTTTTTTAACCATACTTAATTTTGGTAGAGCAATGCTTTTTTGAAAAAGAAAAAGTAATGCTTTCTTATTTACGTTGAAGCAGCTGAGGCTAATTGTTACAAAATCAGACAATCAGCTAAGTTCCTTTAAATTTATTAGTACAACACCTTGAATTCCACTGAAAGCTTGCGAGATATACCTCCATTTAGCATCTAGAAAGAGCGTACTTATTAGCCGAACGAAGCCGATTGTAACATCTGGTGAAAAAGATTAATCAAATATCAATCGATACTGCTTTTCAATTTTGTCGTATTTTCGCTAGTTTCAGCGAAATTCTTCTAGTCTTGTCAATGAAGAAGGAGATGACAAGGAAATGTGGAATTTAGCTTTCTTAAGAGGAGGCGAATTAACAATATGAACTACGAAATTAATATGCACTTAAATGATATTGCAGTCATCAGACTCTTTGGTGAACTGGATCACCATGAAACAGAAAAAATTCGCACGCATATTTCTAAGACGATTTTACAGGGAAATTTGAGTACGATTATTTGGAATCTAGAAAGACTGAACTTTATGGATAGCTCCGGGATAGGGTTAATATTAGGGCGTATGCGGGAGTTAAGTACAGTTAATGGACAAACCATTATCTTGAATCCATCAAATACAATGAAAAAAATCTTTCAATTTTCGGGGCTCGCTTCTTTCATGATGGAGGGAACAGAAGCAGATGCAATTTTACACGCAAGGGGGATTGTGAATGGATAACGAAATGACACTTTCATTTGTAGCAGTAAGTGAAAATGAAAGTTTGGCGAGAATGGCAATTACTAGTTTTGTTGCTCAACTTGACCCAACCATTGACGAGCTTTCAGAATTTAAAACAATCGTTTCAGAAGCTGTATCCAATGCAATTATTCACGGATATGACGAAGATGGTAAAGGAATCGTTACTGTTCATGCAGTGAGAGATGGAGATTTAGTATCAGTCGCTGTGAAAGACAACGGAAAAGGTATTTTTGATGTAAAAAAAGCGATGGAGCCATTATTTACATCAAAGGCTGAAATGGAACGTTCCGGGATGGGCTTTACGATTATGGAAAGCTTTGCAGACAATCTGCAAGTTGAATCAGAGCCAAATGTTGGAACTGTGATTACCTTTTCAAAAAAATTTTATTCGGTAAAGATGCCTCAAATCTCATAGTGTAGCTTTTTAACTAAGCAAATAGTCGTCACTTAAATGGTGTATAACAGCTTATTGGTTTAAACAATTGCAATGAACTATCAATTTTATGTGGACGCAAATACGGTGGTATTTGATAGAAGTTAGGGGGATGAGGACAATCGAACAGCCGTCCAATAATGTTTTGTTGACACAAGAGGAAATGCGCGGGCTGATTGAAAAAGCGCAAATAGGTGATGTAGAAGCTAGAAAACAAATGATTGAAGGTAATACTCGGCTCGTTTGGTCCATTGTTCAACGCTTTGCTTCTCGTGGAGTAGAGCTTGAGGATTTGTTTCAAATTGGTTGTATCGGATTGATGAAATCTGTAGATAAATTCGATTTATCGTATGATGTAAAATTTTCAACCTACGCTGTTCCGATGATTATTGGAGAAATTCAACGATTTCTAAGAGATGACGGCATGGTGAAGGTGAGCAGATCAATCCGCGAGCTAAATTATAAAATTCGTCATGCAACAGACGAATTTTTAAAGACCAATGAAAAGCCGCCTTCCATTTCAGAATTAGCTGACATCTTAGGTGTAACTCCGGATGAAGTGCTCGTAGCGACAGATGCAATGCGGGATCCAGCCTCTTTACACGAACAGCTTTTTGAGAGTGAAGGCGACTCCATCACACTAATGGATCAAATGAAGGATGAAAAATCAGAGCTTCCATTTCAATATATTCCACTAAAGGAAGTTCTGACGAAGTTGGACAAGCGAGAACAAGCAATCATTTATTTAAGGTATTACTTAGATTTAACTCAAACCGATATTGCAGAAAGGTTAGGGATATCCCAAGTTCAAGTTTCGCGGTTAGAAAAGAAGATTTTAGCGCAACTTAAGTCTTGGATGGAAACCAATTCATCACGAACTACTAAAAAGACGGTGAGTAAATGAGTAATCAAGTTTTTTCATCAATTGATGAAGCAAAAGATTTTCTGTACAGTAAATTTGGAAAAGACGAATCCTTTGATGTATGTATCAAGGATCTACATGTCAAAAGCTTACCAGTACTTGGTGTTTATATAAGTGGGCTCGTGGATGCAGCTACACTTACGGTTCAATTGACGCCTCTCTTCACTCATACTTATGATGATGAAAAGCATCATGAAATTGAGATTAAAGATGAGGCTAAATATTTTGATGACCATTTTAATTTTTATGGGAAGTCTGAGCCTAAGGACAGAGATGAATTTATCTTAGGTGTGCTGAGTGGCCAGGTTGGCTTCATCACAGCACACGGCTTTGGCTATTTACTGGAGCTTCGTAGCTATCCTGGTCGTCAGCCTGATGAACCGGATAACGAAAAAGTAATTCGAGGATCACGTGATGGATTTGCAGAAAACATTATGTTAAATACTGCATTAATTCGACGTCGTATCCGTGATCCCCAATTACGATTTGAGCTACGTAAGATAACGACGCTTGGACGGACCGACATTGCCGTCACTTATATGAAGGATCTTGTGAATCCAAAGCATTTAGACTGGTTGAATAAAAGACTGAAGGAAATAAAGCATGACGGTCTAACGATGGCGGATAAATCCCTGGAGGAATGGATTTTTAAACAGAAATTTCACCCTCTTCCTTTTGTTCGTTACTCGGAAAGACCTGATATTGTTGCGGCACATTTACTTGAAGGCCATATCGCCATTGTGGTGGATACCTCTCCCTCAGTTATGATTATGCCCATTTCCATGTTCCATTTATTACAACATGCTGAAGAGTATCGTCAAGCACCACTAATTGGTACAACCTACCGATTTTTAAGATATTTTGCAGCGTTTTTCAGTCTTGCATTATTACCTATTTGGTATTTATTAGCCACACATGAACAATATTTACCTGAAGCACTGGACTTTATAGGTGCGAAAGAGGAGTCAACTATTCCTCTTTATTTACAAATCATCATTGCCCATTTAGGGTTAGAATATTTGCGAATAGCAGCAATCCATACGCCGACGCCACTATCGACCGCCATGGGGTTGGTTGCCGGGATCATTATCGGACAAATCGCAATTGACGTAGGATTATTCTCTCCGGAAGTTGTCCTCTACTCTGCTGTAACAGCGATTTTCTCATTCTCTATCCCAACCTTCGAGCTAAGTACAGCAGTGAAATATTTCCAATTCTTCATCCTGCTTGCAACAGTAGCTGCCGGGCCTAGCGGATTCTTTATATCGATATGGATCATATTCTCCTACTTGTGTGCACTAAAGCCAATGACTGTTCCTTACATGTGGCCACTTGTACCATTCTTCCCAAAAGCATTTGCTCGTATATTTATTCGTTTCCCAATGGCTGATGATGCAATTAGACCGTATATTGTTGGCTCAAAGCAACGAAAACGTGCATAAAAGTGCCGTTGCGTTAAAATTGTACCTATGATAAAGTTCATCATAAGGTATATATCATAGCGGAAATAGGGAGATTCCCTCTTTTCGAACGCAACGAAAGGTGTGGAAAGATGCATTTATTTGGAACACAAACAGTAAATGAAAATGGTCACTTAACGATTGGTGGAGTGGATTCTGTAGAGCTTGCTAAAGAGTACGGCACTCCACTTTTCGTTTATGATCTGGAGCTAATCAGAGAGCGTGCCCGCGGATTTATCGAAACATTTCATAAATTAGGGGTCAAAGCTGAAGTAGCCTATGCTTCAAAAGCTTTTTCATGTATTGCGATTTATCAGCTTGCTAAAGAAGAAAACCTTTCATTGGACGTAGTTTCTGGTGGAGAGTTATATACAGCTATCCAGGCTGGTTTCCCTTCCGAAAGAATTCATTTTCACGGGAATAATAAATCTTATTTTGAATTAGAGCTTGCCTTTGATTCAAAAGTAGGTTGCATTGTTGTAGATAATTTTCATGAGATCAACCTCTTAAAAGAGATTTCTGAAGCAAAACAACAACCAATGCGCATTTTACTACGAGTAACACCTGGAGTAGAAGCACATACACATGACTTTATTACAACAGGGCAGGCAGATTCAAAATTTGGATTTGATCTTAACAATGGACAAGCTGATGAAGCGTTTCTAAAAGTAAAAGACCATGAATATCTAAATCTTCTTGGTTTACATTGTCATATTGGTTCCCAGATTTTTGAAACAGATGGGTTTAGTTTAGCTGCTGAAAAGTTAATGAAAAAAATTAGTGAGTGGAAGGCGCAATTTGATTTCCGTTGTACGGTATTAAACTTAGGTGGCGGATTCGGAATTCGATATACGGAAGAGGACAAACCTCTTGAACCGCAAGAATATGTCAAAGAGATGATTGAAACAGTTCAGGCTTTTGCTGGTAAGTTAAACTTAAATCTGCCAGAGATCTGGATTGAACCAGGACGCTCGCTTGTTGGTGATGCTGGGACATCTCTATATACAGTTGGTTCACAAAAAAACGTTCCGAATATTCGCGAATACATAGCAGTGGATGGCGGAATGAGTGATAATATCCGTCCAGCACTTTATGATGCAAAATATGAGGCGGTTGTCGCTAATAAGGCAAATGAAGAAAGATCGAATACTTACACAGTTGCTGGAAAACTTTGTGAATCCGGTGATAAATTAATTATTGACGCGTTATTGCAAAATACGGAACCTGGAGATATTTTGGCTGTTTTCTGTACAGGTGCATATGGATATTCAATGGCTTCTAACTATAATCGTATCCCAAGACCAGCAGTAGTATTTGTAGAGGAAGGTCAACATCAATTGGCAATTAATAGAGAAAGCTACGAAAATATTATTCAAAACGATCTCCCGCTATCTCTAAAAAGAGGGTGAGTTAGTTTATGAAAATATCAAAATGGAAGCTTCTTGGAATCTTAATAGTTCTAAGTATAATTTGGGCACTGATCTATCTTTTTATCTTAATTCCATATGTATTTGTTGATTAATAATTTATCGCAAATGAAGTTTTTGTTAATAAATGGTAATAAAGTTGCTTCCTTTCTTCAAATCATGTAGTATATTTAAAGATGTTGTACTGATAGAAAACGAGGGAATGTTATTCATGTTAATACGCTATAAAAAATCTTTTGAAAAAATAGCAATGGGCTTGCTTTCGTTTATGCCTTCTGAGAAGGACGTAAAGCATTTAATGGAAACAATTCATTCATATGAAGAAAAAGACAATTGGCATTTATTTTTATGGAAAAAAGATGAAGAATATATTGGCATTGTAGGAGTACGGGAAGAGGATTCAGTTGCTACAATTCAACACATTACTGTTGTTCCTTCTTATAGAGGAGAAGGGATAGCCATTACAATGCTGAAGGAATTATTAAATACAGGGCAATTCAAAGAGATTAATGCAAGTGAAGATACAAAACCTTTTATAGAAAAATGTTTACCCATAGTAGAAGAGGCGGACGATTCTAAGTAACGTCAGCCTCTTTTTCTTGTTTTTTTTCCTGGACATCAAATCTAAGGCTTCTTATTATTTCTTTTTTGTGCTAAAGCAAGTTTACGATTGTTGCGTGTTTCAAGAATATCTGTACGATCGCGCAGCATATGTTTATGAAGGAGAAAGTCTTTGGGCAACGGTGGGAGCTCTTTAATTTTCTTTTTTACTAATGAATCTAGTGTTTCATTCGTCAACACGAGCTGAAACGCTTTAAAGTGTTCGCTATTCTCAATAGCTTTCAAGCTAATCTCACAGTTTTTACATAATTTATCGTAATCAATGTATTCAAAAAAGGGTGATGTTTGATTCTCAGTAAAGTTTTTCATGGCCTTTTTTAATATTTTCATAGCACCAATCGTATTGTTGCGTCTCCAATGATACATGCCAGTTGCAAGTTGGACATATCCTACCAATGGATGATTTTTATCGCCGGGTGCGTACATTTTCCAAAATTCCTCTAATGCTTCGTGACATTCAAAATAATCTTGATTACCGTTAAAATATGTACAAAAATCTACATATAATGGATGAAACAATGGATGCATAACAATCCTCTTTCCTTATTACTAAAATTTGATTTAAAATACATAAGGTACACATACTCTATAATATAAAAGAAAACGAACAAACGTCAGGTGGTTGACACATGTATGAAGTAAAATTAGAAGCCTTTACAGGACCTCTTGATTTATTATTGCACTTAATTCATCGTTTGGAAATTGATATATATGATATTCCAATGGCAGAACTAACATCACAATATATTGATCATATTCACGCTATGAAAGAATTAGAGTTAAACGAAGCTAGTGAGTATTTGGTGATGGCTGCAACACTACTAGCTATCAAAAGTCGTATGCTTCTCCCAATACATGAAGGTGAAATGGAAGAGACAGAATTTGAAGTAGATGGACCAGACCCTCGTGAAGAGCTCGTAACAAAATTAATCGAATATAAAAAGTATAAAGAAGCAGCCGTAGAATTTAAGGAGCTCGAAGAAAATCGTGCCCAAGTGTTTACAAGACCACCTAGTGATTTGTCTGGCTTTGTTCCAGATGAACAGCTTGCACTCTTTGATATGAATGTCAACGTATACGATATGTTAAGTGCTCTTCAGAAGCTACTGCGTCGTAAACAACTAAAAAAGCCATTATCTACAAGAGTAGCAAGACAAGAAATTTCTGTGAAAGACCAAATGATTGCTGTAATTGATTCATTGAAACTCAATGGTGGTAAATCTAAATTTTCCGATCTATTCCCATATGAAGATAAGTCTACAATAATTGTAACTTTTTTATCGCTACTCGAGCTAATGAAGCGCCATGTCGTTTTTGTAGAGCAGGAAAATAACTTCGAAGATTTAACAGTGACTTTACAAAAGGAGGATGTTGGCGATGAACTTGAACAGTTTGATGAGTAAAATTGAGGCACTACTTTTCGTAGTTGGAGATGAAGGAATGACCGCAAAGCAACTTTCCCAATTGTTGGAAGTGGATTTGATGGAAATCGAAGCAGCCTTAAGTGAGCTCGAAACAAATTACAGCCAAGCAGAAGAACGAGGTGTGACCTTGAAAACTCTTGCGGGTACGTACCAGCTGACAACGAAGCAAGAATTGGCAGATACGATTAAAAAGCTAGTGGAAAATCCCAATAGCCAGGTGTTATCTACTGCTTCACTTGAAGTGTTGGCAATAATTGCGTACAAGCAGCCAATTACTAGAACAGAGATTGAAGATTTAAGAGGCGTAAAGAGTGAAAGGCCAATTCAAACCCTTGTATCTAGAGCGCTTGTGCAAGAAGTCGGAAGAGCAGAAGGGACTGGGCGAGCGATTCTTTATGGAACAACAAAGGAATTTTTAAATTATTTTGGTTTGAAGGATTTAACCGAGCTTCCTCCATTACCAGAAGCAAACACAGTGGATGAAAATGAAGAAACGGATTTATTTATGACCAAGTTCCAAGAAGCGTTCAAATCCCAGGAATAATTATCTCCAATCATCAGGATTATTAGGATGTCTGGATGAAATCATGTAATTTTGATTTAAAAAAGGAGTGGCTTGTTGAAAAAAATTGCAAAAGTCTTTTTTGCGTTTATGTGTATGATGGTCGTATTCTTCTCTGTTACTCAAGCAGCAAGTGCTTCCTATGCTGTTATTGATGCAGAAACAGGAAGGTTGTTAGAAGGAAGTAACCCAAATGGGCGTATGCCAATTGCCAGTTTGACAAAAATTTGGACAGCTCTTATAGCGATTGAAAACAGTGAATTGGATGATGAAGTAACTATTTCTCAAAAAGCAGCCCTAAGTGAGGGTTCATCTATCTATCTAGAGCCTGGAGAGAAAATACCTGTTGAAAGTTTACTTTATGGGCTAATGCTTAGATCGGGTAATGATGCTGCCTTTGCGTTAGCCGAACATGCTGGAGGGTCAATTGAGGGATTTGTTGATTTGATGAATGAAAAAGCGGATTTATATGGTTTAAATAATACTGATTTTACAAATCCATCTGGTTTGCATAACGATATCCATCTATCTTCTGCCTATGATACGGCACAAATGCTAAGAATTGCCATGCAAAATGAAACGTTTAAAAAGATTTCTTCAACAATTAACTATAAAGAGCCATCAAAAGGCGTAACTTGGCAAAATAAACACCGATTACTACGTCAGCAGGTTGGGGCAGTATCCGGGAAAACGGGCTTTACTAAAGTTGCTGGAAGAACATTGGCAACGTATTTTGAACAGGATAACAAAAAGGTGATTGTCGTTACCTTAAGTGAATCAAATGATTGGCAAGTACATAAAGGGCTTGCAAATAAAGTTTTTGATAATTATGAGTATGTCACAGTTGCAGATAAAGGAAAATATCAGGCAACTAACGATAAAGCGGTTGAACTAACGCAGCCAATTTCCATCCTTTTGAATAAACAAGAAGCGAAAGAAGTACGAAATGTCCTACATTTATCAAGAAAACAAGGACAATTTGGAATTTGGCATGTTATGTTAAATGATGAAAGCATATATGCAACAAGGGTAAATGTAAAATAATTTTGAAGTACTATTAAATCTGGCTAAGTTTTAGGACTGCGTTTAGAGCAGTCTTATTTTTTGTATACTTAGAGAAAATTGTCGAAAAATGAAAGGGATTAAGTTAAATAATTGGGTTGAGTGTTTCACAAAACTCTTTCAAAATTATTAAACAACTTTTGGAATAAGCTGTTTTTCTTTAATAATACGGTAGAATATGACATAATTTTTAGGCAGACTTTAATGTGCTTACACGGATGAATGAGGTGGAACAATGGAAAGATTACAAAAAGTAATAGCTTATGCTGGAGTTGCTTCAAGGCGTAAAGCAGAACAATTAATTCAAGAAGGCAAAGTGAGAGTAAATGGTAAAGTGGTAAAAGAACTTGGTACGAAGGTTTCGAACTCGGACACAATTGAAGTAAATGGCGTCAAGCTTGAAAAAGAAGATAAAGTATACTTCTTACTATATAAACCAAGAGGAATTATCTCTGCTGTTACAGATGACAAAGGAAGAAAAACGGTAACGGATATCTTTAAAAAACATGTGCACCAACGTATTTTCCCAGTTGGACGACTAGATTATGATACATCTGGATTATTGCTATTAACCAATGATGGTGAATTCTCCTATCAAATGACGCATCCTAAATTTAAAATCGACAAAACGTATATAGCTCGTGTAAAAGGTGTGCCTACAATTGATGGACTGAAAAAGCTGCAACGTGGTATCAAACTAGAGGACGGAAAAACTGCACCTGCTAAAGTGAGTATGACATCTTTTGATGAAAAAGCTGGAAAAGCCATTTGTGAGATTACAATCCATGAGGGTAGAAATCGCCAGGTGCGCCGTATGTTTGAAGCGATTGGGACACCAGTTGTGAAATTAAAACGTGAACGTTTTGCTTTCCTTGATTTAGCTGGGTTAATGCCAGGTGAATATCGTGAGTTAACAAAACATGAAGTGAAATTGCTTCGTGTACTTTCTGATACGGGGAAGATCGAATAATTAGAGGCCGTGAAAACGTTCATAAATCAGTCAAAAACAATAGCAAATGAGTTTTTTTAGTTTGCTATAATAAAAAAGATTGTATAGTTTTCGGGGAGGAAACACAAATGGATAAAAAAAAGAAACGTTCGATAACTCGTGGTGTTATTCTCGTTGTTCTTTTAGCAGCAATCGTATATACAGTCTATACTTCTGCGACTAATGACAAGGTGAAGGTGCTGCAAGTTGGCGACAAAGCACCCGAATTTGAACTAGTGGATTTATATGAAAGCGGTTTAAAACATCGCCTTTCGGATTATGAGGGCAAAGGAGTCTTCTTAAATTTCTGGGGAACTTGGTGTGAACCATGTAAAAAAGAAATGCCGGCAATGTCCCGTCAATATGCCAATTATAAAGAGCAAGGTGTTGAAGTGTTAACAGTCAATATTGCTCAAACAGAATTTGAAGTGAAGAAATTTCTTGAAAGCTTAGATGTTCACTTCCCAGCTGCTATTGATAAAACAAAAGCTGTTATGACGGCATACAATGTTGATTTATTACCAGCAACAATCCTAATCAATCCTGAGGGTAAAGTTGAAAAAATCATTACTGGTGAAATGAGCGAAAAGCAGATCGCCTCATATATGGAATCAATTAAGCCAGAACAGGAGTAATTTATATGGAAAAAATTATTTGTGTTTGTGGTCATGAAAATCCATCAGGTACCAAGCTTTGTGGAAAGTGTGGTCGACCACTGACAGAAGAAGCTAAGATGAGTAAAATCCTCGATATGAAATACGATGGTGCGGCCATTCGTTCAAAAACGCGCAATAAATCGATTGTTGATAAGATATGGAATTTCTTCTCGAGTGTAAAAGTAGGAATATCGTTAATTATCATTAATCTGGTCGCAGCATCTATCGGGACGATTTTCCCTCAAGAGTTTTATATTAGTGTTTCAACTGAAGCAGAAAAAGCAATCTACTATGAAGAAACATACGGTTCTTTAGGGAAGCTATACTATGAACTTGGACTTTCTAACGTGTATAGTTCTTGGTGGTTCCAAATATTGGTTGGGATGCTAGCGATTTCAATTATCGTTGCAAGTATTGACCGAGGAATACCATTACATCGTTCTCTTAAAAATCAGCGTGTAAAACGTCATGCAAGCTTTATGAAACGTCAACGTGTTATTTCAGAAGGACCAATTACAGATGGTGATTCTGCCAGAACGTTGAATGTAGTTGAAGAAAACATGAAAAAGCTAAAATACAAAGTTCGACGTGATGGCAATGCACTTCTTGCTGAGCGTGGCCGCTTTTCTCGTTATGGCCCATACATAAATCACGTTGGTTTAATTATCTTCCTAACTGCTGTCATGCTACGCCTTGTACCTGGATTCTATGTAGATGAAGCAATGTGGGTTAGGGAAGGTGAAATGCGTGCAGTACCTGGCATGGAAGGCTACTTTATAGAGAATGAAGAGTTTATCTTGGAATTGCATGATAATGAGGCGACGGAAAATCAAGAGCTACAAGGAGTTAACGTCGTAGCAAAAAACTATCAAACTAATGCTAAGTTATATAAACAAGCTGAAGATGCTGTTCCGGGTAAGGCAGATAATCTAGAGTTAGTGAAAGAATATTCGATTCGAGTGAATCATCCATTGCAACATGAAGGCTATTCATTCTACCAAATGGATTTCCGTTTAAATGAGATCAAAACAATGAATTTTGAACTCACAAATAAAGAAACAGGGGAGTCACTTGGTGCGGTTAGTGTGGACTTAGCGAACCCACAAGATGAATATGTCATTAACGAACAGACTAAAGTTCAATTATTAGGCTATTATCCTGACTTCTCTGGATTTGAGGATGGTGAACCGCAGACAGCAACACCAACACCAAACAATCCAGCATTTATCTTTAAGATGACGACACCTGAAAAACCTGAGGGTGAAGTAAGTTTTGTAGCTATTCAGCAAACAATTGAGCCAAACGGTGATAATGCCTATAAAATGGCATTTAACAGCGTTGAAACAAGAAATATGTCTGGTCTGACAGTTCATAAAGACAGTTCAATTCCATTTTTAGCAATCGGTGGAGCAATCTTCATGATTGGGGTAGCAATCGGTTCATATTGGAATCACCGTCGTATATGGGTGGAACAATTAGAAGATGGCACAATTCGTCTAGCCGCACATACAAACAAAAACTGGTTTGGTATTAAGAAAGATTTAGATGCACTAACAGCATCTGCTCATCTCCCTAAATACATTGACCAGTCAGAAGATGATCTCGACGATGAAAAAGAAAAGGAAGGTGACAGCACCTTATGAGTTTAATTAGTTTAAGTGGCAACTTACTTTTTGTAGCTTTTATTGCCTACTTGGTTGGGACATTACTATTTGGTGGAGCTATTAAAGGTACTAAGCCAGACGGAGCAGAAAAGCGTGCAGACAAATGGGGGAAATTAGCCTTAATCGTTACGATTATTGGATTCTTGGCTCATTTAGGCTACTTTATTACTCGCTGGATTTACAAAGGACATGCTCCTGTAAGTAATATGTTTGAATTTACAACTGCATTCGGTATGTTCATTATTGCAGCGTTTATATTAATTTACTATATGTATCGTTTAACTGCGCTTGGTCTTGTTGCACTACCGGTTGCTATATTAATTATTGGTTATGCCGCGATGTTCCCAAATGATGTGGATCCACTTGTTCCATCGCTTCAAAGCTATTGGTTAACAATCCACGTTATTACAGCAGCAATGGGCCAATCGATTCTCGCAATTAGTGCTGTGGCAGGATTAGTCTATTTGTTAAAATCAGTTAATCCGAAAAAGAAGTCTAAAAGTCGTTTTTGGATGGAAGCAGTATTATACTTTGGTGTTTTAGTAGTAGGGTTTATTCTTGCAACGGTTATCTTTAAAGGGATTGGCTATGAAGCAAGCTTTACTTATATTGATACGCAAGATAGTGAAAAAGAAATCACATACTATATGCCGGCTGTATTTGGTATGAATGACTATACGTTATTAACAGAAAATACAATGGATCCAATTTTTGAAATGCCGGCTGTTATCAATGCTAAAAAATTAACTACAGTGTTCTGGGCATTTGTAATTGGAACAGTGCTGTATTTAATCATTCGGTTAGTTACTCGAAGAAGCATTCTTGATATGCTGCATCCTTTAGTGCAGAGAGTTAATTTAAACTTATTAGACGAAGTGGGCTATCGTTCAGTATTGATCGGGTTCCCTGTATTTACATTAGGGGCACTTGTATTTGCGATGATTTGGGCACAGGAAGCATGGGGCCGTTACTGGGGCTGGGATCCAAAAGAGGTTTGGGCTCTTATTACATGGTTATTCTATGCTGCTTACCTACATTTACGTCTCTCAAAAGGTTGGGAAGGGAAAAAATCAGCATGGCTTGCGGTTATCGGCTTTGCAATTATTCTCTTTAACTTAATCGTTGTAAACTTAGTTATTGCAGGTTTACACTCTTACGCAGCGTAAAATTATGAACGAAAGTTCTTCTCATATATGGGGAGAACTTTCTTTTTAGGCAAAAAGAATGTATAAAACTTTCTTATCCATATTAGTGCAACTAAATCTAATCGCTAAAGGTATAGCGATTAGCCAAGTACTCTAAAAATACTATTAACACTTGGTGTCAAGTTAAGTTTTCTAATATATTCTTTAAATTTTATACGTGAAATTGTACAATAGGAAAGAGAAAGAATGAGAGGGGTAAAACCTATGTCTGAAAATATTTCTGTGTTAGTAGTAGATGATGAGGATCGTATTCGCCGCTTATTAAAAATGTACCTTGAACGTGAAGGATACGAAGTAGATGAAGCTGAAAATGGTGAAATGGCTCTCACAATGGCGTTAGAAAAAGAATATCATTGTATTCTATTAGATATTATGATGCCTGAAAAAGATGGTCTGCAAGTATGTGAGGAACTGCGTGAAAAGAAAACAACACCAATCATATTATTGACTGCAAAGGGTGAGGAAGCAAACCGTGTACAAGGGTTTGAACTTGGAGCAGATGATTATATAGTAAAACCATTTAGTCCTCGTGAAGTGATTTTACGTGTGAAAGCTATTTTACGTCGATCTTCGGCATTTTCACCCGTTTCAAGTCCGTCTACTTCAAAAGATTTAGTGGTATTCCCACATTTAACAATCGATCATGATGCTCATCGTGTGTCTGCGGACGGTACAGAAGTTAACTTAACGCCAAAAGAATATGAACTACTGTACTTCTTGGCAAAAGCACCAGATAAAGTTTTCGACCGCGAGCAATTATTAAAGGAAGTATGGCATTATGATTTCTTCGGTGATTTACGTACAGTTGATACACATGTGAAACGATTACGTGAAAAGCTAAACCGTGTATCAGAAGATGCTGCAAAAATGATTGTTACAGTTTGGGGCGTAGGCTATAAATTTGAGGTTGTGAATGAATAGGATATGGAGCAGTATCGTCGGGAAGCTATGGTTAACCATATTGCTTCTCGTTTCGTTTGTGTTGTTCGTCTTTACAGTTCTCATGCTGGAATTTTTAGAAGATTATCATCAGGAGCAAGCTGATATATCCTTAAGACAAACCGCCTCAACTATCGCGAGTATCGTTGATAATTATGACCTGGAACAGTTAACTGACGAGATTATTAATGAAATGATTACGGAAGATACAAATGCCTTTATTGTTTCCCAGGAGAAAGAAGTAGTATCTGCTTTTCAGACGGGTCTTAATAGTACTGAAATACAAAATAGTATATTAAAAAATAAGAATTTTAATGAAATTTTTGAGTCTACTGAACCAATATTAGATCGCATGATTTTACCCTCCCAAATAGAAGAAGGTAAAATGGAAACATATATTGTTTTAAGCTATCCGCTAAAAAGTGATGATAAGTTTCATGGTGCTATTTTTATCTATCAAAATCCAACTGCACTTCATAAAACATCCCAAGAAACAACAAAAATTGTCTTTCTTTCAGCTTTTATCGCCTTTGTGCTAACAACATTTTTCGCCTTTTTCCTTTCTTCCCGAATTACATGGCCACTACGTAAAATGCGGGAGCATGCCTTTGAGCTAGCAAAAGGGAAATTCGATGAAACCCTGCCAACAACGCAAAATGACGAAATCGGGCAATTAGCTGTAGCCTTTAACCAGATGGGGCGACAATTAAAGCATCATTTAGAAGTAATCAATCAGGAAAAAGAACAATTAGCAAGTGTGTTAACATCCATGACGGATAGTGTGATTACCTTTAATCGAGATAAAACCATACTTCTCAGCAATCCTCCGGCAGAAAAATTACTTCAAAAATGGTTTATCAGAAAGAAAAATGAAACGGATCACCCAATGCCTCAGGAAGTCTTTGAAATGCTGGAGCATGTATTAAGCTTTGAAGATAAACTAGAGGAAGATATTGAAATTGATGGTTCCTATTATCGAATTACGATTAGCCCGTTGAAAAACAGTGAACAATCCATTCGCGGTGCGATTGCTGTTATTCGAGATATGACGGAGCGTTTACGTTTGGAAAAATTACGTTCAGATTTTATTGCCAATGTATCACATGAACTTCGTACACCTATTGCTATGCTTCAAGGCTATTCGGAGGCCTTACTGGATGATGTTGTATCCGATGAGGAAGAACGAAATGAAATCACTCGTATTATCTATGATGAATCACAGCGAATGGGTCGCCTTGTAAATGATTTACTTGATTTAGCTCGAATGGAAAATGGACATACGACGCTTTTCAAAGATGAAGTTGAGGTAGTTCATGTGATTGAACGTATTACGCAAAAATTTACTCAAGTGGCGAAGGAAAAGAAAGTTCAATTGCAATTCAAAACTGGTCTTGATGAAAATGTTCTGATTAGTATTGATGAAGACCGTATTGAACAAGTCCTTACTAACTTGATAGATAATGCTATACGACACACACCTACTGAAGGCAGTGTTACCGTATCGCTGGTACAAGAACTTTCCTATGCGAAAATTCAAATTGCAGACACTGGGGAAGGGATTCCTCAGGAAGATTTACCTTATGTATTTGAACGTTTCTATAAAGCAGATAAAGCAAGGACTCGTTCAAAGGGCGGCACAGGCTTAGGGCTTGCCATTGCCAAAAATATTGTAGAGGCTCATAAAGGTAATATACGTGTCGATAGCGAGGTTGGAAAAGGAACAACCTTTACTTTCTACTTACCTTTATAAGAAAAACAATTTTCAAGGAGTCTTTTGCAGGAAGTTTGAAGTAGCGCTTTAGCAGTTTAAGAATTGATTTTGTACATTCTAAGCTGTCGTCTAGGGTATCTCTAAAGTATGTGAATAAAACTTTAGGGATACCCTTTTTATATAGGACGGGTAGGAACTTCTTACTTGCAAAAATGGCTAATTATTTTATTATTACTGAAACTTTATTACTTCTTATACGACAAATTTATTAAGAACGGGGGTGGCATGGGTGAAAGAATCCATATTCCATCGTTTGTATGATCTATATCATAAGGATGTCTTTCAATTTTTAATTTATCTGGTTAAAAATCGATCGGTTGCTGAAGATTTATCCCATGAGGTTTATGTAAGAGTATTAAAATCTTATGAGCGATTTCAAGGAAGAAGCTCGGAAAAAACATGGCTATTTGCGATTGCTAAAAATGTGGCGATCGATTATTTCAGAAAAAATGCGGTACGTTCTTCACATGCTTTCGACGCATTCAATTGGGAAACAGAAAGTTTAGTCTCACCTATGAAGTCTCCGGAAGTTCTAACGGAGCTGAATGATGAAATGCGAGAATTATTAGATGCACTTGAAAAGTGTACGGGTGATCAAAAAATGGTCATTGTTATGCGCTATTTTCAGGAATTATCGATTGCTGAAACAGCCGCGATCCTTAATTGGACAGATGGCAAGGTTAAAACTACCCAGCATCGAGCGATAAATAAGCTCCGTGAAATATTGACAAATACGACTGAAGCGAAGGAGGCAAATCACAATGAGTCATGATAAATGGGAAGACAAAAAAATAGAAGACTTGCTTGAGAAAGTACCAAAGATTCATGATCAACGTTCAAAACAAGACGTATTCAATCGTCTTAAAGAAGACGGTCTTTTTGATGATGAGCCTTTAAGTACCAATAATCATAATACAGGTCAAAGTAGAAAGTTTAAGTGGGTTCCAATTGCTGTTTCAATCGCTGCAGTCTTTTTACTGGCGATATTAATACCGTCCTTTATAAATCAATATTCTTCAACGGATTCTGTAGAGGAAAGTGCAAGTACGGAAGTAAGTGAAGCAAGGGATATGGAGCAAGAGATGAAAAGTTCGGAATCGAGTGCTGAAGAATCTAGCGCTGATATGGCTATATTCAACGCAGAGAGTGGGGACCTTCGTACGGCAGTTTACCCAGAAGAGCTTGTGGGAAATACGGTGTTTAAGTTGGGATTAGCTAGTGATGCAGCAGATAGCTTACCTGTTACGGTATTAATTCCGAATGATAGAATTCAACAGGATTTTGGAGATATTACACCAACTGGGGTAGAACTATATAATCATTATGCACCACTCTTTATGGAAAGTGCGATAGGCTTTAGCGAATATCATCCATATGCTGGAACGATTACTGAGTTAGGTGATCAAGTGATTCACACATTACCGAACGATCAACCTTACGATATAGCTCCAGCTTCCCTGACAACTTATTTTGCTACTCTAATTGATACATTTGGCGATTCTTACGAGGAAGCAGCACTATTAAATCAAGAAGGCTCTGCTTTTGAATTTAGTGAAGTTGGGGAGCCAAGTACACCAATTGCATTAGTGGGTGAATCAACTCAGTATAATTACTTTAGACATACCCAAACGGATGGAACAACATATTTAGCGCCAAATTTTAGAGAAGCTTTTTCAACAGTAGAAGAAGCGATTACGGCTATGAAAGAAGAGACGAATGATATATATCAGTCTGTAATATTACCGAATATTGATTTTGAAATAACTGCAAAAGGTCAAATTGCAACCGTAAGATTTACTGAGGAAATCGATTTAGATGCTTTCGATCAAGTTCAAGCGATGCAAATGATTGAGGGGATTTTGTTAACAGCTGCGAATTTCGATATGCAGGTTCAATTTGAAAATATTGTTCAAACAGAGTGGCAAGGATTTAGCTTTACAGAGCCACTTCCGATGCCTGTTGGAGCAAATGAGGTCTCATATTGGACGGTTATTCAACAATAAATGACGAAAAATGTATAGTAATTGAGTAGGTTTTCATCGCTTTTACATCTTTACATCATCTCAAACTCGAGATATAATGAGACTGTAACAACAAATTAAATATTGATTCATCTTCGGGGCAGGGTGTAATTCCCGACCGGCGGTGATAGAAATTGCAACTTCCGACCATTTACTTGGAGGATGTTGCCTATAGTTTCTTCAGCCCGCGAGCTTGATTTTGAGCAGGATTTGGTGCGATTCCAAAGCCGACAGTATAGTCTGGATGGGAGAAGGTGAAGGTACGGTCTTTTTTCGTTATTCGAAGGGAAACTGTATGTTAAGGTAACGCTCTTGCGAAAAATTCGTAATTGCTTTACTGTTTTTTGAGTATCTTTTTTATCTTACATGAGATACTTGATTTAACGTACAATTTTTCTTGTTTTCAATGTGCCTATTTTCTCCCTTATGCAACTTGCGTAAGGGATTTTATTTTTTCATTGAAGGAATAATCGAAAGGCTGTCCTTTCTTCTAGCTAAGTTGAATCAGCAAAGAGGAGAGATTGATTATGTTTAATCAAAAGCTTAAGTTACGTTCGTTCGTAACAATCGCAATGTTAAGTAGTATCTCATTTATCTTAATGCTACTAAACTTTCCATTGCCATGGTTCCCAGTATTTTTACAGATTGATTTCAGTGATGTACCTGCATTGATTGCAGCAATCACAATGGGACCGGTTGCGGGTATTTTAGTAGAATTATTTAAAAACATTTTAGACTGGATTTTCTCGGGTACGCCAACAGGAGTTCCTGTGGGGCACATGGCAAACTTTGCAACGGGCCTTTTATTCATTTTACCTGTCTACTACATTTATAAAAAATTCCCATCAATTAAAGGGTTAAGCTTTGGTTTAGTTGCCGGCACAATCATCATGTCAGTTGGTATGAGCCTATTAAACTATCTAGCATTTTTGCCTATGTACACTTACTTCCTTGGTTGGGGTGAGTTCGACATGAAAGAAACAATTATTTTAGGTATCCTACCGTTTAACGTTGTAAAAGGTATTATGCTTATGGTTATTATAATCTTACTGTTCCGTACAATGAAAGTATGGATCGATAATCAAAGAGCACAATATTTATTATAAATAGAGTATTTCAAAGCTGTTCGTTAAGTCGCTTGTATGACTTAATGAGCAGCTTTTTTAGTTGTTGACACCAATTTATTAATGAGGTGGAATTTCTGGAAAGTGAAGACAATAGGGAAAGAAGAGGCTGAATTGCTGACAAGAAAAGCTTGAAAGTGGTAGTCCGGGAGTAGGGGGCTTGTGACAAAGTTAAAAGCGGAGGAGTAACTAGTCCGTGAGAAAATGTGTCGAGGACAATAGACAGGTGAAAGAGGAGTTCGTTGTCTTTGATAAGCGGTGTCATGGACAATAGACGTGTGGAAGAGGAGCTAATAGTCCGCGAGATGGTGAGTCGTGGACAATAAAAGGGAGAAAGAGGAGTTCGTTGTCCTTGATAAGCAGTGTCATGGACAATAGACGTGTGGAAGAGGAGCTAATAGTCTGCGAGATGGTGAGTCGTGGACAATAAACGGGAGAAAGAGGAGTTAATGGTCCGCGAGAAGGCGAGTCGAGGACAATAGACAGGAGGAAGAGGAGTTCGTTGTCCTTGATAAGCGGTGTCGTGGACAATAAACATGAGGAAGAGGAGTTAATAGTCCTCGAGAAACAGTGTCGTGGACAATAGAAAGAAATAAAAGGAGTTAATAGTCTGCCAGCAGCCTGTTCAGTCACCCAATTCCCTAAATATGATAAAGCTGGTCAACGAAAAGGCTACATTATGCCAAGGAATGAAAAAAGGAAAAACAAGTCAATGAGAACCGACCCAGCCCCCGCCTTTGCAAATCAAAAGTGAAAACGGTAAACGAGCAGCATGATCATCCTCTCTAAAATGGTAAAGCACTCCATTTAGTTTTAGAAAAACGCTGCCGTGTCACTAGTTTTCCCAAGGTAAGAATCAATTCCTAACACCAAATGAAACCAGTTTGCTGTTATAAATCAATTGAAATAACTGCTTAAAATAGTTCATTATAAGCAATCAAAGACAGGGGAATCCAAGTGGCTGTAGGTTTTTCGTTTCATCTAGAAATTAGATGAAAAAAATCTAATTTTTGTATGTTATTTTTTCTAACATGGTATTGCTATTATAAGTTACATAGTTTAGAATAAACGTATGAAAGGGAGGAGATGTGGATGAGTCGAGAGTTTCGAAGAGCAATGCCGTTACTCCCTATAAGCATGGTAATGCAATTAACGGAGTTAACTGCGAGACAAATTCGATATTACGAAGAACATAAACTAATTGAACCTGCAAGATCAGAGGGCAATCGTAGAATGTTCTCACTTGACGATGTAGATGCATTGTTAGAAATTCGTGAACTTCTTGACCAGGGAATTAATATGGCAGGAATTAAAAAAGTATTCGATATGAGAAAAAACAACAACAATGTAAAATCTTCTAACAAAATGACAATTTCTGATTCAGAACTTCGAGCAATTTTACGTGAAGAAATGCAGCAAGCACAAATCATGCAAAAAGCTTCATTAAGGCAAGGAGATTTATCTCGCTTCTTCCAAGCGAAGGGTGAGTAGATTATATTTTAAATTTTTTAATAATTTCAAATATTAGGAGAGTGGATTAAATGGTTAAGTACACAAAAGAAGATATTAAACAAATCGTGAAAGATGAAGGCGTAAAATACATTCGTCTACAATTTACTGACATTCTAGGTACTATTAAAAATGTAGAAATTCCATTAAGCCAATTAGATAAAGCGCTAGATGACAAAATGATGTTCGATGGATCATCAATAGAAGGGTTCGTACGCATTGAAGAATCTGACATGTATTTGAAACCAGATTTAGATACATTTGTCATCTTCCCATGGACTGCGGAAAAAGGTAAAGTAGCACGACTAATCTGTGATATTACAAACCCAGATGGTACACCATTTGCTGGTGATCCACGTGCAAACTTGAAGCGTGTATTAGCTAACATGGAAGAGCTAGGTTTCACAAGCTTTAACTTAGGACCAGAGCCAGAATTCTTCTTATTTAAATTAGATGAAAAAGGTGAACCAACATTAGAATTAAATGATGATGGTGGTTACTTCGACTTAGCACCAACGGATCTTGGGGAAAACTGCCGTCGTGATATCGTGTTAGAACTTGAAGAAATGGGCTTTGAAATCGAAGCTTCTCACCATGAGGTTGCTCCTGGTCAACACGAAATTGATTTTAAATATGCAAACGCAGTTGAAGCTTGCGACAACATTCAAACATTCAAGTTAGTTGTTAAAACAATTGCACGTAAACATGGGTTACATGCAACATTCATGCCAAAACCATTATTCGGTGTGAACGGATCTGGGATGCACGCAAACCTTTCATTATTTAGCGGTGACAAAAACGTGTTCTTCGATGAAAATGCAGATTTGCAATTATCCGATACGGCACGCTCATTCATGGCTGGTATCATGAAACATGCAAAAGGATTCACAGCGGTAACTAACCCATTAGTAAACTCTTACAAACGTTTAGTTCCAGGATATGAAGCACCATGTTACATTGCTTGGTCAGCTCGTAACCGTTCACCATTAATTCGTATCCCTGCGTCTCGCGGTCTATCTACTCGTGTTGAATTACGTTCAGTTGATCCATCAGCTAACCCATATTTAGCATTAGCTGTTCTACTAGAAGCAGGTTTGGATGGTATCCGTAACGGTTTAACACCACCAGCGCCAGTTGATCGCAACATCTATGTTATGAATTCTGCTGAGTTAAAAGAAAACGGAATTGAGAGTTTACCAGGTTCTCTACTTGAAGCTCTTTCTTACTTAGAACAAGATGAAGTAATCAAATCAGCACTTGGTGAACACATCTATTCTAACTTCAAAGAAGCAAAAGAAATTGAATATGATATGTTCCGTACAGCTGTTCACCCATGGGAACGTGATCAATATTTAAAAATGTACTAATCTTATAGATGAAGTAAACCGTCTCGATTTTGAGACGGTTTTTTCTATATATAGAATGATCAAATTCATTCTTTTCTTAACTATGAAGACAGGTAAAATCAAATTAGTCAATCGTTTGCTTCAACTCATTTTACTAGATTTCACTCATATACTTGTAAAAGAATAAGTTTGAAAGTAAGGTGAAGGTTTGCCGAAGAAAATTGTCTCTATTTGCTTAACATTACTCATTTTAGCTGCGTTGATTAATACAATATCGAAAAATCTTTTTACGAATGAACAAGATCAATTGGAGGTTGTATTTGATGAAGAGGATTCAACATCCTTGAATCAAGCAGTTGATCAAGAGCCTGAGGTTGAAGAAGGTGAACAACAGGTTGAGTACCGATCGATTGATGAACCAGAAATTTATCATGATCATGAGGAAGGAGGGCATAATCATGATGACCACGAACAAGAAACAGAGGTACGAGCACTCAATGTGAAAGCACCGAATTTTGAATTAAAGACTTTAACCGGTGAAACTGTTCGATTGTCAGATTTAGAGGGGAAAAAGGTGTTTATTAATTTTTGGGCAACCTGGTGTGCGCCTTGTGTTGAGGAGATGCCTGCTATACAACGTTTCTACGAAGAACATGCCAATAGGGAGAACCTCGTAATTCTTGCAGTAAATGCAACCGACTTAGAATTGAACATGGATAAAGTAAAAAAGTTTGCCTATGAATATGGAATTAGTTTCCCGATTTTATTGGATGAAAAGGGGGACGTTTCGATTAATTACGAAATTCTGACTATACCAACAAGTATGATAATAAATGAAGAAGGTATGGTTGTTGAGCAGATTATAGGGCCAGTTACTGAGGAAATGTTAGAGGAGAAGTTAATAGATTAATAAGAAGGAAATTTCCACTTATTTCTAAAATAGGTATGAAAGCACTATGATTTGTTCTTGAACAAGCTAATAGTTAAGATTATACTCAATTGTAAGTGAATAGAATTGCAGGATAAAGGTGCTAATCATGTAGCTTAATAGGGAATTCGGTAAAATGCCGAAGCTGTTTCCGCAACTGTAAGTGCAGATGAAATAAGAAGATGCCACTGTCAAACGAAGAAAAAAGCTTCTAGTAGATGGGAAGGTTCTTAGAGTAAAAGGATGCACAAGCCAGGAGACCTACCTTTCTCTGATCGTATCAAATCTCTTCGGAATTTAGGAGAATGTACGGCAAATAGACCAATGGGTATATGGATAGGTACTTTATATGCTTTTTTCTATTTTCCGCTATTTCTCAATTTGAGAGCTAGCGGTTTTTTATTTTGTCATTTTATCTTGCATGCAATTCACTAAAAAAAGAAACAAGGGGGTTTTGGTAAGTGGATCTATTTAAAAAAGGCTTGAATGTATTTCTAACATTTTTGTTAACGCTTTCATTATTTTCGCCGGTAACAGTAAACGCTGATGAGCTGACAGATAGTTCAACTGTACAGGTTCGAATTGAGGGGCTAAATGAAACAATTGTTCCACTAACAGCGGTTGATGTAAATGCTAATGAAATTTATTCAGAATACGGTAGTCTACTAGATTCGATGGATGAAGGTGATTCTACTGTTTATGCCATTCATGCAATTATTAAAGCATTGGATCAAGCAGGTTATGATGTCGAAAACTCCAGTGAGTTTGATTTTGGCGGAGGCATGTATATATCAAATATTGCAGGCTTAGAGACATTTAGTACCGGTAGCCAGGACGGTTGGATGTATACGCATAATCATGTTATATCCAATTATGGCGTAAGCCAGCAAGAAGTTAAAGATGGCGATATGATTGTTATGTATTTTACAACTAATTGGGAGAACAATCCATATACATTTTTTGAACACCCAGGTTATTCATCTGAAATTAATGAAAATATTACATTGAATTTACAAGGGGCATTTAAAAATGAGGATTGGCAGGATTATCATGCACCTATTGAAAATGCAGAGCTTGTCATCAATGGCGAAAAATCTCTATATATAACAGATACAGAAGGTAATGTCACACTTCAATTTTCTGAACCAGGTGAGTATGAAATTACCGCAGTTCGAGGTGAAGGAAAGTATAGTAATATTAACCGTCCATTTACCAAGATAACTGTACATCCAGTAAATAGTGAAGGATCAAAAACCAGCAGTCCGGTTGATAATGATGATGATCAAGCGATAGCAAATGTTATCTCACTTATATCTTCGCTTCCAACGATTGAAGAAATTAGTGAAAGAAACCAATTAGCGATTCAAAATGCCCGTCAAGCTTACGAAGCTTTGAATATAGAACAAAAAGCACTTGTAACAAACTTAGAAATACTTGTTCAAAAAGAAAATGCCTATAATTCATTAGTTCGTGTTCATGATGTTATTTCTCAAATTGATACATTGCCACAGGTCGATATGGTTAATGCAACACATGAAGAATCAATTGTACAAGCAACAAATGAATACGAAAAATTAAGTGACTCTGAAAAAATAGCGGTTACTAATTTTGTAAAATTACAAGAATTGCAAAATCGATTAATAGAACTCAAAAAAATATTAATAACAAAAATTACATTAACTGAAAAGAACATTTCATTACCTAAGGTTGGAGATACTGCTTCTATTAAAGTTACATTAAAACCAACAAATGCAACAGAGCGAGTGATCTGGTCAAGTAGTGATGAAAAAGTTGTTACAGTTGTAGATGGCGTTATTCGGGCCATTGGTAAAGGAAAAGCAACCATCACTGCTGCTTCAGAAAGTGGAGATGTCAAAGCATCCACTAGTATAGTAGTTTCTCCAACTATAGAAGAAGCTTTATTATCCTCAAATGCTTATTTACTATCAATAACACCAACTCCAAAATTTGGCAATGAATGGAATGTTTTTGCCTTAGCTCGAGGAGGATATGAAGTTCCAGAGGGTTACTTTGAAACTTATTACAATAATGTAGCTGCCCATCTTCAAGATAAAGAAGGTGTTTTGAGCGGGAATAATACGGAATATTCGCGTTTAATTATTGCACTTTCAGCAATCGGAAAAGACGCTAGAGATGTTGGTGGCTATAACTTAGTAGAGAACTTAGCAGATCTTGATAAAGTGGTAAGACAAGGAATAAATGGTGCAATTTTCGCTCTAATTGCATTGGATACTCAAAATTATGAGATTCCTGATATTGTTACAGAAAATAGAACAACTCGTAACAAGTTAATCGAGTTTATATTGCAAAAAGAAATATCGGGTGGAGGCTTTGCATTAAGTGGCACGAATCCAGATCCTGATATGACGGGAATGGTGATTCAAGCATTAGCACCATACCAAAGCAAACAAGAAGTCAAAGAAGCGATTGACCGTGCTGTTGCAAAATTAGCAACGATGCAAACCGAGAATGGTGGCTATAAATCGTGGGGTTCTGAAAATGTTCAAAGTGCCGATCAAGTATTAGTAGCACTATCAACACTCGGAATTGATGGATTAAATGATGAAAGATTTCTTAAAGAGAATGGGTCATCAATTTTAACAAATATATTGTCGTACTACACAATAGACGGTGGTTTTGCTCATCCGAAAAATGGGTTAACTAATATCATGGCAACGCAACAAACAGCCTATGCCTTGGCTGCGTACGATAGATTATTAAATAATCAAACGCCGTTATACGATATGTCCGATGTTCCATTGACGTCTCCAGAAGATGATGATGATGATGATGATGAGGATCAAGATACTAATAATCCTGGTGGGGAAGGGAACACAGGGAATCCAAGTAACCCGGGAAATCCAGGGGGAGATACAGGGAACCCGGATAACTCAGAAAAAATTGAGAGTGCTTCTATTTCAATTGTGATATCCAACACTGAAAAACCACTTCCAGTAACTCAAATTGACTTGGTGGATGGTGACACGGTTATCGACGTTTTAACTCGCGCAACTTCGAAATATAACATTGCCTTAAGTACCCGGAACACGGAATATGGAGTCTATGTAGAAGGAATTAATGGCTTGTTTGAATTCGACAGAGGACCACTTAGTGGATGGATGTATCGAGTGAATGGAGTATTTCCTAGCTATAGTGCAGGCTATTATACAGTTAAACCTGGAGATAAGATTGAGTGGCTATACACTACCGATCTAGGTAATGATATTGGTGGTAATTTTGAAGATGGAGAGGATACGCCTACTACAGGTACTAATCCAGAGGATGGGAAAACAGAATCAAAGGAATCAACCATTTCCGTAGAGAATAGAGAAGGTGAAATAAGAGCAGAGATTTCTTCAAAAGATTTAATTGAAATTCTAAAAGATAAGAAGAGCAATGTACTTGTTATAAAGGATAATCAAGGGACAAAAATGGAAGTTCCTAAATCAAGTTTAAATATCCCTAACATATCTGATGAAAAAATTATTTTAGTAGCAAAGATGATTGAATCAGAAGGTAAGCAGGCTTTCCAAGTACAGTTCGAAATTGAAAAAAATGATGGTACAACTCAAACTATTAAAACAGGTAAAGAATACGTTAAGATAACAGCTCCAGTAAAAGATATTCCAAAGGATGCTGTTTTCCTGCAATTTTTAGATGGTCAATATAAAGCAATACCACATACGGTGAAGGATGGACAAGTTACTATTAGAACTAAATCGAGCGGATTATTTGTTATCAGTACTCAAAATAATTCCTTCAAGGATATTTCCAACACAATTTATAAAGAAGAAATAGAATATTTATCAAAACGCGGAGTTGTTGCAGGACATGAAGATGGTACATTTGCACCGAATAAGTCAATTTCTCGTGCTCATTTTGCTGCACTAATCGCAAATGCATTAGGTTTACAGCCAGAAGAAGAAGGTCAGTTTAAGGATACTGACGGACAATGGTATGAAACACATATTCAAGCATTGTACGAGGCAGGTATTACTTCTGGTACTTCTACAACAACATTTAACCCAAATGCCAACATAACTAGACAACAGGCAGCTGCTATGATGGCACGTATTTTAGAATACGTATCCAAAAAGGCAGAACAAACTAGTGAACTATCATTTAAAGATAGTGAGCAAATTAATAAACAATTTGCAGAAAGTATCGCAATCGTAAACAGTATGGGGATTATGAATGGAAAAGAAGACGGTACTTTTGATCCGAATGGAAATTTAACACGGGGTCAAATGGCAATTATTTTAACTCGCACGTTAAATATTACTGACATGATGTAAATCAGGGATGATAGTTTGCTAGACTTTATTTTCCCCAACAAACTCTAAGAATTTTATCAGTTAACAAGGGATCGAAAGGAAATGAGATAGAATCGATCCCTTTCTCTATTCATAAAGGAGTGAGTATATTTGCATGTTTTGAAGTATAGGATAATTCGATTTTTTCTGTTAATTTCATTGATTTTTAGTATTTCTGTAACCCAAGCCGATGCTGCCAATATTACATCTGAAAACGCATATGATAGTGCAGCAAAATATATGGTAAAGACACTACCGGATCCAACGTTTGGGAATGAATGGTTTATTCTTGCTTTGGCAAGAGGTGATTATCAAGTTCCATCCAATTACTATGATACGTACTACAATAATTTAGTCCATGACATTAAAGCGATGAAGGGTGTGCTTCATAGCCGAAAATATACAGAGTATTCTCGGGTTATTTTAGCCTTATCTGCTATAGGTAAAGATGCGCAAAATGTAGGTGGCTATAACTTAGTCGAGAAATTATATGATTTTGATAATGTCGTTTGGCAAGGAATTAATGGACCCGTTTTTGCCTTAATAGCCCTTGATAGTTGGGGGTATTCAATTCCTGAAACAGCTTCGAATAGTAGAGAAAAGATGATTGATTATATTTTAAGTAAACAATTGGATGATGGCGGTTTTGCTTTATCGGGTACTTCTTCAGACCCAGATATAACAGCCATGGTGATACAGGCGTTATCAACATATAGAGATCAACCAAGAATAAAGCAAGTAGTAGATGAAGCAATTCAAACACTTGCTAATATACAGGGCGCAGATGGCAGTTATGAAAGCTGGGAAGTGAAGAATTCCGAAAGTGTGGCACAAGTCCTTGTTGCATTAACGAGTATGGGGATAAATCCAGATGGGGATGAACGGTTTAAAAAAATCATTACTCAACTTTTAAACTTTTATAATGGAACGGACGGAGGCTTTAAACATGTTTTAGATAAATCTTCAGATGGTATGGCTACGGAACAGGCAAGTTATGCTTTAGCCTCTTACCATCGACTATTATCAAAGAAAACGAAATTATACGATATGTCGGATACGAAACAAAGCAGTACTAAGCGTTTTATAGATACCAAAAACCATTGGGCTCGAAGTTTTATAGATGAAGCATCAACTATTGGCTTAATTAGTGGTTATCCAGATAATACGTTCAAACCGAATAATACGATTACTCGGCTTCAAGCAATCTCCATAATCTCACGTATCATAGGCCTGGAAGGTACAAAAGTAGGACCTTATAATGATACGACTAAATTAGATTTAGCAACTCAAAAAAGAATTGGGGCAGCTTATGAAGCTGGTATTATTACAAGCTCTCAAAATGGCCAGTTAAGACCGAATGAAAAATTAACAAGAGTTGAGTTGGCGCAAATGTTAGGTAGAGCATTTAAATACGAAAAGGGCTTCGCATATAACCCTGAGAAACTGGCTCCATACAATGATATTCAAAGATTTAATGAGGAAACAAAAAATGCGATTACCTTACTATATGATTATAAAATTGCCACTGGTTCAAATGGTTCCTTTAATCCTTCCCAATATACTACACGTGGTCAAGCTTGTGTAATATTCGTCAATTTTTATAAACAGTTTAATAGATAGGAGGGACATTTCGAATGGGGCGCAAAGGTTTTTTGTTTGTAATTATATTTCTCTTTAGTTATTTGTTGGCTGCATGCAATATAGAGACGGTTAGTGAGCACGAAAAACTTGAGGTAGATGAACAAAGTATACAAAATGAGCAGGAAGAAAAGAGTAATAAAATTGAACGGCAAAAGAACCTTGAAATCGCACAGGGTGAAAAAGAGCTCACTAAAGAAAATTTAATTGAAAATACCGTTGTAGAAACTACTGCACCAGTTGAACAAAATAAAGAAACGAAAACGGAAGAGAAATCAAAAACTACTTCTACAACTCAAAAATTAAAAGAGCAAAATCCGTCGAAATCAGAATCGAAACATCCTGAAAAAACTGTCGGAACAAAAGAAGATAGCAAAACTGCAACCCAAACCGAAAAACCGAATACCAATCAACCATCTACCCAACCTAAACCAAAACCAAATGAAGAGATAGAGTCTAGTCCTAAACGGTATGTAACTATTGGCATCTATGTAAAAACATTATTAAATAATTGGGAATTACTAGAGGCGCCGTTACAAAGTGAAAAATACGTCCCAAGTAATGGAGTGATTTTGAAAGCTTCGAAGTATGAATTGCTTAGTGAAAAGGAAACGGTTTGGGATGTGCTACTTCGAGCTACGAAGGAACATAGCATTCAACTAGAGTATCAGGGTGCCAACGAAAATATTTACAACAGTGTATACGTTGAAGGTATTAACCATCTTTACGAATTTAGTGCAGGTGAACTAAGTGGATGGATGTATAGTGTTAATGGTGTCTTTCCGAACTTTGGCTGCAGCCAATATGTGCTGAAGGATGGCGATGTCATTGAATGGCACTATACGGTGGATTTAGGCAGGGATTTAGGACATGACTGGAATGGTAGCAAATGAAGGCATTTGAATCCTATCATCCTAGTGTAATTTTTTATTATTTTGTAGTGGTCATTTGCATGACGATGTTTTTTATGCATCCAGTCTATTTGGTTTGTACTTTTTTAGCTGCGTTGTGTTTAAGAGCGCTGTGGTTTAAAGGACATTTTTTGCGATCTAGTTGGTATTTTATTCCTTTATTTTTCGCCATGGCTATTGTAAATCCTCTTATTAGCCATAATGGTCAGTTAGTGATTTTATATGTTAATAACAATCCAATTACTATAGAAGCAATTGCCTATGGGATTGCGATAGCATTGATGATTGTAGCTGTTTTATTTTGGTTTAGTTGCTATAACGAAGCTATGACCTCCGATAAGTTTTTATATTTATTTGCAAAGATATCACCGGTTTTCGCTTTAACTATTTCTATTACAATGCGGTTAATACCGCGATTTAAGCATCAATTACGAGTTATTGCACAAGCACAAAAAACAATTGGAATGGACTATACGGTCGGTACACCGTGGCATCGTGTAAAAGTCGTTATAAGAATTCTTTCTATATTAGTAACATGGGCATTGGAAAATTCAATAGAGACTGCAGATTCTATGAAGGCAAGAGGCTATGGTTTGAAGAATCGTACTACATTTTCCATATTCATACTAGAAAAGCGAGATTTATTTATGATTGGTTGGCTGACGATATTATTGATAATTTGTGTGTATGGCGTATTAAGAGGCTATACAATGTTTTATTACTATCCTACTTTTACAGAAATCAGTTGGTCTGCTGATTACATTTTCTTTTACTCTGTATATGCAATCCTATTGTCCATACCAATCGTAACGAATGTGAAAGGGGACATCAAATGGCACTACTTACAATCAAGAATTTAAGCTTTCGTTATCCAGGAGAAGAGAATGACGCTCTTCAATCTATTAATTTAGAGATTGAAGAAGGAGAATTGGTCGTACTTATTGGTCAATCTGGGTGTGGTAAAAGTACATTAATCAAACAACTAAAGCGAGAGATAGCACCACATGGAAATTTGACTGGTGATCTTCTATACAAGAATAGATCTATGGATGAATTAGACCAGCGCGTAACAGCTTCAGAAATTGGTTATGTATCACAAAACCCAGATAATCAAATTGTGACAGATAAAGTATGGCATGAGCTTGCATTCGGGTTGGAGAATATTGGTTTGGATAAATCTACTATTCGCAGACGAGTGGCTGAAATGGCGAATTTTTTAGGGATTCAAACATGGTACCGCCAAAAAACAGTCAATCTTTCAGGCGGTCAAAAACAGCTGCTAAATTTAGCCGCTATAACGGTGATGCAACCAAAAGTCTTATTACTTGATGAACCGACATCCCAATTAGATCCGATAGCTGCCAGTGAATTTCTGGGAATGCTTAGAAAATTGAATGAAGAGCTGGGATTAACAATTATCTTAGTAGAGCATCGTTTAGAGGATGTACTTCCAATTGCAAGTAGAGTAGTTGTTATGGATGAAGGCTCAATAATCTACAATGGCGCACCAATAAATTTATTAGATGGTTTACCTACTTACCATCCGATGTTGTCAGCCCTGCCTTCTGCCATGCGAATTTTTTCTGCCATGGGTCAGAAAGGAGCTGCCCCTTTGACCATTCGAGAAGGGCGACGTTGGCTTTTAAACCAAGGTTTTCAGAATGGAGAGCTAGAAGAAAATGAGAGCGCGCAAAATAAAAAAGTGTTGTTAGAAGCGAAAGATGTAGCCTTTCGCTATCAAAAAGATGGCGAGGATATATTGCATTACTTTAATTTGCAAGTGTTTACTGGTGAATTTATGTCAGTTATCGGCGGTAATGGAACAGGGAAGTCGACTGCATTGAAGGTGTTGTCGAGTTTATTAAAACCATATCAAGGACAAGTATTTCTTAGAGGCAAAAAAATTGCAAAATTTTCAAATGTAGAATTGTACAGAAATCAATTGGCTGTATTACCGCAAAATCCTGTTGTATTGTTCGTAGAAAAAACGGTCAAAAAAGAGTTGCAGGTAATGGCGGATGTTACTAAAACAAGCTCAAAATTGGATGCTATCATAAATTTATTTGAATTAGATAAACTTCTACACCGCCATCCATATGATTTGAGTGGAGGAGAGCAGCAAAAAGTGGCTTTAGCAAAGCTACTATTATTAGAACCGCAAATGTTAATGTTGGATGAACCAACGAAAGGATTGGATGCACATGCCAAAGAGTCTTTAGGAAGTACGCTACAAGCATTGCAACAAAAAGGAATAACTATATTAATGGTGACACATGATATTGAATTTTCAGCTAAGTTCAGTGATCGTTGTTCATTATTGTTTGATGGACAAATAATAACCACCGATATACCAAGAAAGTTCTATAGCGGGAATAGTTTCTATACTACAGCAGCTCACCGGTTATCCAAAAACTTGTTTCGAAATGCGATTACTTGTGAGGATGTGGTGAAGTTATGCAATCAAACAAGCGTTATGACCTAAGAAAAATATGTAATATCATTATAATTTTCATTATTATGCCATTAGTAATTTATAGTGGAGTAACTTTTTTAGGAGATAGGAAATATTATTTTATATCAATCATCTTGGCGATGCTTTCGTGCTTGCCGTTTTTCCTTCGCTATGAGAAGAAAAAGCCTCAGCCTCGTGAAATCATGACAATTGCAGTAATGGCAGCGATATCAGTGGCGGGTCGTATTCTATTTGCTGTGATTCCTGGTTTTAAGCCAGTTGCAGCTATTACAGCAATTACAGGAATTTATTTGGGAGCGGAAGCAGGTTTTTTAACAGGTGCTTTATCGGCTATTGTATCGAATATATTTTTTGGACAAGGACCATGGACTCCATTTCAAATGTTTATATGGGGTCTTATTGGTTATGTAGCCGGGTTATTGGGTAAAACAGGAAAAATGGAAAGTAAACTATCATTAACTATATTTGGAGTGATAGCTGGCATCCTTTATTCTTTTGGAATGGATGTGTGGAGTGTCATTTCAATATCAGGGTTATTTTCAATTGAAGCCTATGTTACTGCCTTGAGCACGGCAATTCCATTTACGATAATGTATGCCATCTCGAATGTGATATTTTTACTTTTACTTACCAAACCAATAGGCGAGAAGTTGAAGAGAATTAAGGTAAAATACAATATATTGAATAACTAAAGCAAGACGACAGTTAAGTAGCATAACAGATAAAAAAACAGGACTTACCTAAGTGCTCTTAGGTGTCCTGTTTTACTATTTGCAGTTAAAAAGAATTAACCAATAATATTATAACCGCAATCCACATAGATAGTTTCGCCAGTTACACCACGAGATAGAGCGCTTAGCATTACGAGAGTCATATCTGCTACTTCATCTTGGTTTGTATTGCGTTTTAATGGTGATTGTTCTTCAATTTTATGAAGGATTTGGTTGAAGCTTGGTACACCCTTTGCCGCTAAAGTTCGGATTGCCCCTGCTGAAATCGCATTTACACGAATTCCTTCAGCACCTAAATCTGCTGCTAGGTAGCGCATTGCCGCTTCAAGAGCTGCTTTTGCAACACCCATCACATTATATCCGTCAAGGACACGTTGGCCGCCTAAGTAACTCATTGTGACAATCGAGCCACCTTCTGTCATAAATGGACGAGCTGCATTGGCAACAGCAACTAATGAGTAAGCACTTGTATCCTGAGCAAATGCATAGCCTTCTCGAGTTGTTTCCACAAAGCGATTTTTTAAGTCTTCTGCGTGAGCAAATGCAACAGAGTGCACAATTCCGTGAATAACACCAAACTGTTCACCGATTTGTGCGAATGCTGTTGCGATACTTTCATCACTATTAACGTCACATTCGATAACAGCAGTTTTATAGTCTGTATAATTTTCAAGTACTTTTTCAATTTTTCCTTTGGAACGTTCTTTTCGGTAAGTGAAGATTACGTTAGCACCAACCTCTAAAAGTTTTTTTGCAATTCCCCATGCAATGCTTCGTTCATTGGCAACGCCCATTACAACAATATTTTTGTCCTTCATTTGTAATAAATCCAATCCGATGATCCCCTTTGCTTAATAAATTTTACATCAGTTATTAGTACCAACTACTAATATTAAGTTTAACAGTTCATCGTAAGAAAATCAATAAGAGAGTGGTAACTTGTAATGCAAAATAGTTGACAGCTATTTTGCATTGCAATATACTAAAGGTAACTACTTTATATAGCAAGGTAGAGCGTGGTTAGGTATCTTGTATAATAAGATAGAGAGGTGAATGAATTGTCCATTCGAAGCCAGCTATTAAAAGGAATATTAGATGGATGTGTCTTAGCAATTATTGAAAAAGAAGAGATTTATGGGTATGAGTTATCACAGAAATTACAGCAATATGGCTTAAAGGATATTAGTGAAGGAACGATATACCCCGTCCTATTACGCTTACAAAAAAGCAATTGGATTGTAGGAACAATGCGGCCGTCCGATAGTGGACCTAACAGAAAATATTATTCCTTAACCAAAGAGGGGAAAGACAATTTGGATTTAATAAGACAGGAATGGGATTCATTGAGCACGCCAATTACAAATATATTAAGAGGTGATGAGGATGCAAATGACAGTTAAGGAACTAGTTAGGCAAAATAATGATAAGAGGAAAAGCCTAACCCCAGAAAATCAAGAGTATTACGAGAATATGCTTGTTTATATTCGGACAAATGCATTAAAAAGTGAACGAGCGGTAGAGGAAGTACTACTTGAAATGTTGGATCATTTATTAGAGGCGCAAAGAGAAGGGAAAAAAGCAGAGGATGTCTTTGGTAAATCACCAAAAGAATTGGCAGAAGAGATTATTCAAACTCTTCCAAAAGAATCATTTAAAGAAACAGTTGATTTTGTACTTGAAATGGTATTTACATTATTCGGTTGGTACTTAGTTGTTGGTGGAATCATCCCATTAATATCAGGGGAGGATCAAACCATCCATCTTGGATCATTACTGCTGTCGGGCATCCTACTAATCGCTAGTGTTGTGACATTGCTATTCTTTTTATTTGGTATCCTTAAAAAAACTGCGTTTGAGGATAAAAAAGGGAAAAGTAAGGTTAATTGGTATCTTGGATTCCTCTTTGTTCTTTTTTTCATAGGAGGAGTTGGTGCAAATTTTGTTTTAGAGCCATTTGGTCCAGCTTTTACAATTTCCTACCTACTTCAGTTCGGTCTGGGCTGCTTCTTTATACTCGCTGCCTTTTTGTTTAAAAAATTAAGAGAATCGAAGTAAAAGTAGAAAAGACAAAACCTCAACTAATTAGGTCGAGGTTTTGTCTTTATTTATACTGGTATCCTTGAAAACTATCATTTTTCTATCCACTAAAAAGAGGTTGGGCTTCGAGCCAACCTCTTTTAATTATTCATATTTTAAAGGGTCACCCTCAAATGATTCCTCTGCTACTTTGATCGAATCTGTTGGGCAGCCTTCAAATGCATCCTGCATGTCTTCTAGTAAATCTTCTGGTACTTCAGCAGTACCCATGTTATCATCAATAATAACGAAGGCAATACCTTCATCATCATAATCATAAATATCTGGGGCTGCAGCACCACAAGCGCCACAAGCAATACATGTATCTTTATCTACAATTGTAAATTTTGGCATGTTTTTCTCTCCTTTTTCACGTGCGCTTCCAATTAAAGCTTCTTTTCTATTCTAAATCTGTTTAATTTACTTTTCAACCTAATAGTTCGAAATGGAGGATTGATTTTGATTTTCCAACAGATTCTTATACAAATATTCCACAAATTTAACCAAGAACGTACAATATCCGCACCGTTTCATCTACTTAGAGGGAAACGTTCAGGTCAAACCATGCAGGATGTTGGAATTTATCAATTACATAACTATTTTGGAATACTGCCAAAATTATCAAGATATAAGTATGATGATGAAGTCTCGGCATTAATCGAAGAACAATTGCTCATTGTTAAAGAAGATGGATTTTATGAATTAACGAGAAAAGCACACGAACTGCTAACAGACGTTCAGAGCTTTCCATTTGATGGCTGGCATTATCGAGGAAATGAGCATGTATTCTTTGCTAGGCTATCACTAGTTATCCAGTCACTATCCCATCATCTAGCAGGAGAGATGTCTTTTATTCCGCTTCAAAAAGACGAACAGGTTCAGCAATGGGTAAAAAATTTCCTACGAACTAATCAATATCAGGATGGACTATTGCAGCAAAGTTTATTAGAGGAAATTGTGAATAGTCTTGAAAAAACAGCTTTAGAAGAGCAAGCAAAAAATACGCTTATTCTTCGTTTATCGGGTTATAATATGGCTGGACTAACTTGGCAACAAATTAGTTTTCAAGAAGATATGAAAGAAATGGATTTACAATTGATTTATATTTTTTCGTTACATAATTGGTTAAGCGAGATTTTACTTCAAAGCGAAGAATACCCATTGTTATTTCAATTGGTTGAGAATATCCGAATCAAAAATCCTTTAACTGGGTCTGCTTATCAGTCGGCAGAGCTTTTTAATAACGGCTATTCGATTGAACAGATAAGCAGAATTCGTGGATTGAAAATGAGTACAATAGAAGATCATATTGTGGAATTAGCTATGAACGAACCGCAATTCAAAGTCCATCAATTTGTCTCTAATGAGGATATAAAAGCTGTTCTGACAGCAATAGATGATTATAGTACACGTAAATTGAAGGTTTTGCACGAGGTTCTACCTCATCTTTCTTATTTTCAATTAAGACTGGTACTTGCAAGAGGTGAGCATGTTGAAGCTTGAAGAAATCCTTAAAAAATATTTCGGTTATTCTGATTTTCGACCTGGTCAAAAAGAAGTGATTGAAAGGGTGCTTGTTGGTCAAGACGTGATTGCGTTACTCCCTACTGGAATGGGAAAATCCCTTTGCTATCAGCTTCCAGGGTATATTTTTAATAAGCCTGTTTTGATTATCTCACCATTACTTTCTTTAATGCAGGACCAAGTGGATCAAATGAAGCAATTTAAAGAAAAGCGTGTTGTGGCACTCAATTCATTTTTAAATCCAACACAAAAAAGGGCGACAATTCAATATTTACATGACTACCGATTTATTTTCATTTCTCCTGAGATGCTACTTCAAGAGCAAGTTCAACAAAAATTGAATTCGATGGAGCTTTCTTTAATAGTAGTCGATGAAGCTCATTGTATATCACAGTGGGGTTTTGATTTTAGACCAGATTATTTACGGATTGGACAAGCAATTGGGAGAGGAAATCGCCCTCCGATATTGGCTTTATCTGCAACAGCAACGGAAAAAGTGATTGGTGATATTGAAAGCTATTTGAATATGAACAAGCCATATAAATTTATTCATTCCGTAGATCGATCGAATATTCGCCTTGGTAAACAACAATTTCAAGGTAGAGAAGATAAAATTGATTGGATACTCGATCATGTAACGAAATCAGCAGGACCAGGAATCATTTACACGCAGTCCCGGTCAAAAACAGAAAGTCTTAGTCAAAGATTGCTTCAATCAGGAATAGCTAGTGCTGCTTATCATGGGGGTATGGACCCGTTGGATAGACAATTTATACAGCAGCAGTTCATCGATGGAGCTCTTGAGTGGATCGTTGCAACGAACGCTTTTGGGATGGGTGTACATAAGCAAAATGTTCGTCAGGTAATCCACGAATCTATCCCGTCAAATATGGCCAATTACATGCAGGAAATTGGTCGTGCTGGAAGAGATGGAAAAGATTCGCTTGCCATTTTGTTATATGCAGAGGGTGATGAAGAACTTGCAAAATATGTCGGAATTGATGATTATCCAGTAGATGCCCATGTTGATAGCTATGTGAATTATCGGCTAAAGAATGAACTGCCAACCTCAATGATTCATAATGGAGAAATTTCGGAAACAGCTTTTCGTGTGTTGGATTACTGGATGCACCAGCTTCAGCCGGCTGAGGTTAAACAGCGATTAAATTCTATGAAATATGAGAAAATGAGAGCTGTTGAAGAAGTAAAGGAATTAGTGGATACAACTGAATGCGTAAGGGAAAAACTTGTGGGCTATTTTGGTCAAACACTAGAAAGAACACCCGATGATTGTTGTCAGTGCTGTGGTTTAGACTATAAAAATATCATTTCAAAGCGTGAAATTGAAAATACAACTCTTATAGAATGGAATTGGAAGAAAAGAATCGAGAAGTTACTGTTGGGGAGTTCTTAAATTTTAATAGAAAAGCTTTCAGTATATCGAATAGAATTCCATATTCTGTTGATTTTATTAATTAATCGACATAAAACTCTTAAAATTTCCAATCCTATCATTTACTTTTTAGAGAAATTTCGTCATAATTAGAGAAAGATAGTGTTGGAGGTGGTACTCATGAGTAATGGAGATTACAGAGAGAAAATTGAAGAGCATCGTCAATCAATTGAATTAGAAGAACAACAAGGCTCTAGAATGTCACGCTCACGTCAAATAGGTAAAAAGAAAAAGAAAAATAGAAAAAATCCATTATTAAATATTCTTTTATTTGTACTGCTTGGGATACCTTTTTCGTTATTAATTTATGTCTCATTCTTCTATAATCCAACAGTGACTGAAACAGCAGAAGTCGAAGAGAATGGTTCGGTAGTAGAGGTTCAGAAGAATAATACGGTCTCTTCTAGTGGTAAACAAAAAGAAGAACCTATAATAGAAGAAACTGATAGTGAAACTGCAACGAATAGTGAAGTAAGTACTGAAGATAAAAATGACGAAGAAACGCAAGCCGAAATAGAAGCAGCAAAAAAAGCGGAGCAAGCTAAGCTTGAAGAACAAGAGAAACTTGCTAAGCAACAAGAAGAGCAAAAACTAAAGGACCAACAGGCTAGTAGTAAAACGCACACGGTGCAAGCAAACGAAAACTTATTCCGTATTGCGTTGAAGTATTACAATGATGCAAGTGGTGTAGACAAAATTAGGGAAGCTAATAACTTATCATCAAACAGCATTTCTGTTGGACAAACACTAATCATCCCATAACATGAGCAAAAAATTAATTCTAGAGTAGACTAAATGGAAGGTGTAAACCGTTCCTTTAGTCTTTTTTTTCTTAGTGAAATTAATGATGTTGGTATATAAGATATTTTACTGGTGGAATATGATAAAATATTGTGGAGAAAAATCAATAGATGCTGATGTCACAACGATTTCTTCATTTTAAATTCAGTGATTTGTTCTTTGAAGAAAGGGGGAGCTCGAGTGTTTGAGCTATTCATTATTGTGTTTGTCATTTTACTTGGATTTTTACTTTTTATGCTCAAGCAGGCTTCAGAAAACAATGTTCTGTACCATGATGTTCCCATAGATGGGGAGAGGGAACGGGCAACTCTATTTTTCATTTCAGACGTTCATTTAAGAAAAATCAGTAAAAAAATGATCCACGACATAGATGGAAAAATCGATGCGGTCATTATTGGTGGAGATTTTTGTGACAAACGTACACCGATTTCTCGAATTTATGACAATATTAAGCTGCTGCAAAAATTAGGGCCAGTTTATTTTGTATGGGGGAATAATGACCGGGAAGTTGGCGAGTCAAAATTACGGGGAATTTTCAAAGAAACGAATGTAACAATCATAGAAAATGATGCCACATTGATTCCAAATCTTAGAAATCGGTGTTACTTAAGTGCCATCGATGATACATCCTCAAAAAATGTTCAGTACGAACAAGCTTTTGAAAAATCTAGAGAAGGAGATCATGTTATTTTTATCTCCCATAATCCAGAAGTTTTTCCATCTGTACGTCAGAGATATCACGCGGATCTGATGATGGGCGGACATTTGCATGGTGGGCAAATTCGATTTGGACCTTACGGGATTCATCCACATGGGTCGTTCTCTATGAGGGAAGCCGTAGCCACACTTATTAGTAATGGCTATGGAACAACGATGCTTCCTTTAAGATTTGGAGCAAAGCCGCAATGTCATGTCATTCATTTGCATTTTAAAAGAAAAATAGCCAAAACAACAAATAAATAATAGCAGTATACTAATAATAGGATTATTATTGTTAGCAATAAATTTGCTAGCGGATGAATCACTTTTCTATTTGTGATGAGTGAGGTTTTCTAAAGGAGATGTAAGTTATGCAAAATGTTGATGCCATCATCGTAGGGGGAGGTCCTTGTGGATTATCTGCTGCGATTGAATTAACGAATATTGGTTTAAAACCGATTGTGATTGAAAAAGGGAATATTGTAAATGCGATATATAATTATCCCACCCATCAAACTTTTTTTAGTTCAAGTGAAAAATTATCCATTGGGGATGTTCCATTTCTTATAGAAGAACGTAAACCACGTAGAAATCAAGCGCTTGTTTATTACCGTGAAGTAGTGAACATGAAGAATATTCAGGTGAACCGTTTTGAAAAGGTAGAGTCTGTTGAAAAAGACTCAAAGGGTTGTTTTACTGTAAAGACTAATAAAGAAGTTTATGAAACACCTTATGTTATACTGGCAACAGGTTATTATGATCAACCGAACTATATGAATATACCGGGCGAGGATTTGCCAAAGGTCCATCATTATTTTAAAGAAGCACACCCATACTTTGATACAGATGTGTTAGTAATTGGTGGTAAGAACTCAGCAGTCGATGCGGCTCTGGAACTACATAAAGCAAAAGCTCGTATTACTGTCGCTTACCGTGGCAGCGACTATTCTCCATCGGTAAAACCGTGGATTTTACCTGAATTTGCTTCTCTAGTAAAAAATGAAGAAATTACCATGCATTTTAAGACGTCTGTTAAAGAAATTCGGGAAAATGAAGTCGTTTTAATGGTGGACGGACAAGAAAAAGTGATTGCAAATGATTTTGTATTTGCTATGACAGGCTATCACCCAGATCATCAGTTTATTCGTGAAATAGGTGTAAACATTGACGATGAAACTGGAAGACCATTTTATAATCCAGAAACTATGGAAACAAATGTAGAAAATCTCTTTATAGCGGGCGTATTAGCTGCAGGTAATAATGCCAACGAGATTTTTATTGAAAACGGAAGATTCCATGGTGGTTTTATTGCGAAGCATATAATATCAACGAAAAATTAAATAGTTCATCTAATCTAAACAATGAAAACAAGGCAGAAAATTGCTTTAATTTCATTGTTTTTTTTATTCCCAAATAGGTTGGAAACAAAGTCACTACGAAAACGAATGTGATGATAATTAGCCAATTTTGATGAAATTGTAATATTTTATTGAAAAGTTTTTTCTGTTCTAGTTCATATTTCAGTATAGTATATCTCTTCTTCTTTATTTTCTAGTTAATTATATTATGGATAATATCTTGGATTGATTAATCTTCATGGAATAAGTGAATTTAGCTGTGAATGAGGCTAGTAGTATTTTTCTTTATAAAATAAATGGAATTGGCTAGCTGAAAATTTTATGCCATCTTATATAAAGTAAATTTGTATACAATTTTATTATCATTAATTTTGTTTATTCAAAAAATTCAAAAACATAATTGACTTTGGTATAACAATATTATAATATTTCATTACATCGAAAGTGTTTGCACAAAGTAGCGTTTTTGTTATATAAAACAGTAAAATAATTCAGTTTCGACAAAAGAGCGTGTTTGATAATGATCCTAATCTTTCTGATGAAAGTATGAAAAGTGAAAATTCCAACAACACAAAATGACAAAATGATTAATTTTTTACTCATTTATATAACAAGATTATGAGAGTAAAACTATTAAGCTATTAAATGATAGGAGGTAGTACAATGCAAGAAAATGTAAAAAATGCAGGTGTTGCTCTTACTGTTCTTGGTCCAGTACCAGCTCAAGAATTAGGGATTGTGCTAATTCATGAATCCCTACTTTCTGTATATCCGGGTGCACAGTTTGCTCCAGAAATCATTATGGATAAAAGTGAGATTTTTGAAATTCTAAAACGACAATTAATCGACTATCGCAGAATTGGTGGAAAAACGATAGTGGAACAAAGTGGTATGTTCCATGGACGTGATGTAGAACTATACCGGACACTTTCAAGAACTACTGGTGTACATATTATTGCTTCAACTGGCTTAGGACCTGAGTCTATGTTAGGTGGATACTTTATGACCCCACAAAAAAATCCGCCGACTCCTTGGTCTAGTGAGCAGTTTTCTGGATTGTTTACTAAAGAAGTAACGGAAGGGATTGTTATACCTCGTGTTGAGCGATCAAGTTCAGCTGGTCTTGTGACTTCAATTGCAACTAAAACAGGGATTACACAAGTAGAAACTGGACTTTTCCGAGGGTCAGCACAAACAGCACTGGCAACAGGAGTACCTGTATCTGTTCAATACGGTTCAGATGCAGTTAGCGAGTTGGAGATTTTATTGGCTGAAGGAATAGCACCTGATCGTGTAGTGATAGGTGGATTAGACCGCATAGAAGCAGTAGAAAATAATGTGATTTTAGATATTGCAGAGCGTGAAGTCTATGTGGCAATCGACCATGTTGGATGGTCAACAAATGATGGCTTTATAAATGATGCAGATCGTGTGAATTTAATAGTTGATTTATTTGCATCAGGTCACGGAGAACGTGTATTAATTTCTAGCAGCCATGTTGGGGTAGCAAAGGGTCATGAAGCGAAAAATATCGGTTTCGACTACATGTTCACTACATTTGTACCGATGTTGCGTAAAGCAGGAGTAACTGAGGAGCAAATTCGTCAGTTGCTTGAATTGAACCCACAAAAGGTGTTAACAGTTGATGCCGATGTAGAACAAAAGATTTCTGGCTGGAACTATGATTGGAATCATTTATACCATCCTGTAACTTATTAACATTGAATGTAAATTGAATTTTGGCATAGAGCCTATAACTTTTAATGATTTTAAAAGACTTAAAAAGAGTAAAAGTAAGGAGTGAAAAAGATGGGGAAAGTGAATACAGTATTAGGACCGATACCAACAGAAGATTTGGGGATTACAGCAATGCACGAGCATATTGGATTTGGATTACCGGGTTGTGATTTAGATACACAATGGTGGAAAAAACCTGAAGAAGCGTTTGAGGTGACATTACAAAAGCTGCGTCGTTTCCGTGAGCATGGCGGAAAAACTTTTGTAGACTGTACGGGAATTGGAAATGGCCGTGATGTAGAATATTTCCAGGTACTTTCGCGAAGAACGGGCGTCCATATTGTAGCTGTTACTGGATTTGTAGCAGCTGACTCAGCATTGCCTTATTTCAGAAATAAATCTATCGAATATTTGACAGATTTATTTGTGCATGAAATTACGGTTGGTATTGACGGGACAGACGCGAAAGCCGGCGCTATTAAAGTTGGTGTTAGCCGTGGTGGAAAATTAAATGAGCTTGATAAGAAAATCTATCGTGCAGCTGCAAGGGCCTCATTAAAAACAGGCGCGCCTATTATTACCCATTTATGTGTTGATGCAGATACTGCCATTGAAATTTTCGAAGAAGAAGGCCTACCGTTAGAGCGAATCCTATTTGGCCACGCTGACGATGGTGGGTATCTTGATGAAAAACGTGATTCGAAAATTGCTCAGCTAGGTGGTTATGTTGGATTCGACACAATTGGCTATGACAGTGAGGTAGAAGGTGCCCCCTATTGGTCTCGTCCACGACAAGATCGTGTTGAGCATTTTCTGCGGTTCCTAGATAAAGGATATTTAGATCGAGCGGTTATCTCTGCGGATGCAAACTGTTGTGCACTAGGATGGCCAGGTTTAAAAGGACACACTGTAAATTATCTCTTCGAAGAGTTTATTCCGGATTTGCGTAAAGCAGGTGTTGGTGAAGAAGTATTTGAGCAGCTTTTGATTCACACTCCTGCTAATATCTTGACATTGCAAGAACCAAGAGAGGTTCACTCCAAATTATCAGCAATTAAATAATGTACATGTAGACTTCAGAATCTAGAAATCTACAATCATATTCAAAATTTTATAGCTTGTTCCTCAAAGAATTCAGAAAGTGGGTTAGAAAGTCATGAGTATTAAAGGAGCAGCTTATATTGCTGGAGCATTTGAGCATCCACTCCGCAAGGCACCAAACTCATCCGTTGCTGCTTTACATGCAGAATGTGCTAGAGGTGCATTAGATGATGCTGGATTAACTTTTGCAGATGTAGACGGTTATTTCTGTGCTGGCGACGCACCGGGTGGAGTGTTGTCAATGGTTGAATACCTTGGTCTTAAGGTACGTCATATTGATGGTACTGATATAGGGGGAGCTTCTTATATTGCCCATGTTTCTCATGCTGCAGAAGCGATTGCAGCAGGCAAGTGCAAGGTTGCTTTAATCACGATGGCAGGTCGCCCACGTTCAGAAGGGCGTAGTGGCTTGAAACAGAAAATTATTGGGGCTAATGTACCGGATACACCATTTGAGCTACCGTATGGACCGACTGCGGTTAACGAATATGCTATGGCAGCAATGCGTCATATGCATGAATTTGGTACAACAAGTGAGCAATTGGCTTGGGTCAAAGTTGCAGCATCCCACCATGCCCAATATAATCCGAATGCAATGCTAAGGGATGTGGTTACGGTTGAGGAGGTTCTTGCATCACCGATGATTGCCGATCCATTGCATCGATTAGATTGCTGTGTAGTAAGTGATGGAGGAGGAGCCCTGGTTGTTGTCCATCCTGATATTGCAAAAGCTTTAAATCGTCCACTTGTTCGTGTGATGGGGGCTGGTGAAGCACCTAAAGGCTTGCAGGGTGGTAAAACAAATCTTACATATTCGGGGGCTGTTTGGTCAGGACCGCAAGCTTTCGAAGAAGCGAGAGTTACACCTCATGATATTAAATATGCTTCAATTTATGACAGTTTTACCATTACAGTGTTAATGCAGCTGGAAGACCTAGGATTTTGTGCAAAAGGTGAAGGCGGTAAATTCGTTTCTGACGGGAACCTTATTTCAGGTGTTGGCAAATTACCGATAAATACAGATGGTGGGGGTCTAAATAATAATCATCCAGCCAGTCGTGGAGGGATTGTAAAGGTGATTGAGGCAGTACGTCAATTGCGTGGTGAGGCATATCCACAAGTTCAGGTGAAAAATTGTGATCTTGCATTAGTGCATGGGACTGGAGGCGGTCTTGCAAGCCGTCATGGTAGTGCCACACTTATCTTAGAAAGGGTGTAAATCATGGGGACAATGTACCAAGCTAGAGCAATGTCTATCCCAGAATTCCATCCAGAGCATAAGGAATATTGGGAAGCTGCTGAACAAGGAAAGTTGCTTATTAAGAAGTGCGATACCTGTTCACAGTGTCATTATTATCCACGTGAAATTTGCCCGTATTGCCAAAGTAGTCAAACAAGCTGGATGGAAGCGAACGGAAAAGGAAGTATATACACATATAGTGTCATGCGTCATGGCACACCGTATGCCATAGCATTTGTTGAACTTGAAGAAGGTCCAAGATTGATGACAAATATAGTAGATTGCGACTTGGATACAGTGCATATTAATCAACGGGTAAAAGTGGTATTTAAACAATCAGGAGCAGAAGACAATCCAGGACCATATATTCCTTGCTTTACTCCGGTTGAGGATTGATAGGGAAGCTTTGTTGGATTTAATAGCACACTTACTATTAATAGACTGAAAATTATCTATATTGCAACTCGATTAATTCTCGTAACTATTATTTAGTTTTATAGAACCTATAAGTTCAGAAAAAGGACATAAAAACAGGAGTGAACAGATTTGATCATCACAAAAGACGCACGTATTAAAATGCGTGATGGCGTCCATATCGCTGCAGATATTTATAGGCCGCAATCGACAGAAAAAGTACCAGCATTACTAGCACTTAGTCCATACGGTAAAGAACTTCAAGCTCAAAGCTTAACACTGCCCCCACAAGCACGTCCAAGTCATCTTTGGAACGGGGCTATCGAAGCAGGGGATATTAATGAGGTTGTATCAAGAGGCTACGCACATGTTATTGCGGATGTACGTGGTACGGGCACTTCAGAAGGACAAATGGTCGGTAATTATAACTCAGGTGGTCATGGAGATGGAAAAGATATCTATGATTTAGTAGAGTGGCTGGCAGAACAAGATTGGTGTGATGGAAATATCGGAATGATTGGTATTTCTTACTTTGCTTCAGTTCAAATTTTAGGTGCAGCTGAACAACCACCTCATCTAAAAGCAATTTTTGTAAATGGTGGTCACTTTGATCTTTATGAGCTATGTTATCACGGAGGTATTATGTGGTTAATGCCACGTGCTTCACGTGAAGGACGTGGTGGCGATAGTGGTAATGCCTTTAATAATGTAGCAAGTAAGAGCTCAAAAGTATTTACAACGGCAGAGTTGAAAGAAAAAACTTTAGAACGTTTAAATGACCCAGATATAGCGCATTGGTCAGATTTCGTACATTTACTGCATTATCAAGACCGACACGAATTATGGATGGATTATTTATTAAATCCCCTGGATGGACCATTCTGGCAAGAAGGCCATGCAATGGAGGTCGCACATAAAGTAACGATTCCAACATATTTACAAGCCAAATGGGGCCGTGGATGGAATGTGGAAGGGACAATCGAAATGTTCCATAAAGTTTCGGGTATTAAGAAGATGGATATTCATGCATTACCTCCAATGCTGGAGCGACCTTTCCATGAATGTCATGACGAAATGTTCCGTTGGTATGATTACTGGTTAAAAGGGATTGATAACGGCATTATGGAAGAACCAGCTGTACAATTCTCGGTAGAAGGTTCCTATGAAGTGCGTCAAGAAGATCGCTGGCCATTGGCATTTGAAACGAAGAAGGAGTTCTACTTGCGTCCACGCCATAAAATTAGTGAGAACCCAGAGCCTTTAAGTACAGAATACGCGCATCCAGATGGTTTCTATCAAGCACCGCTAACGGTAACAACAACTTCGGAAAAATTAAAATGGTCAACCGATAAATTCCGTGAGCCAGTTGAATTCACCGGCACGGGTGCATTAAACATATTCGCTGAAATCGATACAGATGATACAAACTTCATAGCAAAACTGTATGATATAGCACCCAATGGTAGTCGTACTCTAATGACTTCTGGATACTTGAAGGCTTCCCATCGCGAATTAAATGAAGTGAAATCGACTCATGGTGAGCCATGGCATCCACATAATCGCGTCATTCCAGTAACACCTGGAGAAATAAATGAGTATGCCATTCGTTTGTATCCATTCTCATTCCTCATAAAACCGGGACACCGTATTGAATTAGAGCTTTCATGTAATGAACCTCTGGATGGAGAAGATGCAAAACTATTACCGCCAGATAGCTACCACTTACCAAGTGGCCGTGCAACTATGCACAAAATTTATCGGGATAAGAATCATCCATCACGTTTGATCTTACCCATGATTCCGAAAGAACATAATGTTTTAAATAAAATAATATAAATGTCGAGTTTGTGAACCACTTCAAGATTACGGCTTATCAACAAGGCTTGGTGCTTTCTTAGTAACTTAAAAGGAGTGAGACCAATGGAAAAATCTGTACGTATCATCCCTATTGAATGCAAATTTGGACCAGTAACTGCTTTTGCCTATTATGTGGATGCTCCTGAGCCTGCAATCATAGACACAGGAGTCAATACTTCTGCTATTCATGATATTGAACCAACATTAGCCGAACATGGTATCAATATTGAAGATATTCGTTGGATCTTGTTGACACATGGCCATGTTGATCATCTTGGCGGTGTTTCGGAATTGTGGGAAAAGACCGGAAGACGTGCAAAAGTAGTCATTTCAAAAAAAGAAGCTCGACTCTTGCGTGATCGCAACGAACATATTGTTGATTATAAGGCGCTGCAAGGGAAGTACATTAAAGATCCAGCAATTCAAATAAAGCATATTGAGATGCTAAAAACTGATATTGGTGCCAATATTGAACCTGATTTAGAAGTGGTTGAAGGTGACCATATTAGTCTTGGTGGAGATATTACTCTAACAGTTATTGAAACACCTGGACACTCTATTGGTTCTCTCACCTTTTTAATAGATGGTTTAGATTGGGCGTTTGCTGCAGATGCAGTTCAAATGTATGGGGGCCTAGGAGGCTTACCTACAATTGAAACTCCAACACAATATCGTGCAAGCCTACATCGCTTGTTAGAAGAGGTTCAACCGAAACGATTGTATCTGGGGCATCCTTTCCGTAATGTTAATGGTGAATTGCAAAATGCACAAATCGAAGGGGAACAAATAAAAGCTGTCTTACAAGCAAGTCTAGAAATGGACGCAAAATTAGCTGAAATTGTAAAAAGTCATTTAAGTAATAGATCTCTTACTGATCATCATGAATTGTATGGACCTTACGGAAAGATTGCTGAAGAAATTGGATATACAGGAGATCCAAGGAACCTACCATGTGCGTTTTTTGTTACAATAAATGGATATAAAGAAGAATTATTTGGTTCATTGAACTAATGAAAGGAGGAGACTCTTAGTGATTCAAAAAAGGTTTGAAAGTGCTCTTCAAGCAGTTAGCGATATGAAAGATGGTGCAACATTATTGGTTGGAGGATTTGGTGGAAGCGGATTACCATCCAGCCTTGTTGCAGCACTTGTAAAGCAGGGAGCAAAAGATTTAACAGTAGTCTCAAACAATATTGGCGCTGTTAGTGATGGGGTAGCCGCTCTAATTAGTAACGACCAGGTTAAAAAGATCATCTGCTCTTTTCCAGTAGGTCCACACGCCGATGATTTAATTGATCGACTTCAAAAAGGGACAATTGACTTAGAAATTGTTCCTCAAGGAACATTAGCTGAACGCATTCGTGCAGGCGGTGCTGGGGTTCCAGCCTTTTATACACCAACAGCTGTAAATACAGAGCTTGGTGATGGGAAGGAAACTCGAGTCTTTAATGGTCGAGAATTCGTACTAGAGCATGCAATTGTCGGTGATTTTGCATTTATCAAAGGACAAAAGGCAGATCGTTGGGGTAATCTCATCTACTATAAAACCCAACGTAACTTTAATCCTGTCATGGCGACAGCCGCACGCGTTACGATTGCTGAGGTAAATGAAATTGTCGAAGTCGGACAGCTTGACCCAGAAAGCATTATCACACCTAGCATTTTCGTTCACCGTTTAGTAAAGGTCGCGTCTTTGCCAGAAAGGATAGGTGTTAGTTCATGAATAACGAAAAGGTAATTGGATGGTCAAAGCATGAATTGGCAGCTCGTGTAGCAATTGATCTAGAAGATGGCTGGTTCGTTAATCTGGGAATCGGAATACCCACACTTGTAGCTGATTTTATCCCTGATGGTAGAGAAATAATCCTCCACAGTGAAAATGGTATCCTTGGGCTAGGTCCAAAGCCGGCACCGGGAGAGGAAGATCCGGATCTTGTGAATGCTGGAAAAGAGCCGATTACACTAAAACCAGGTGGTAGCTTTTTCTCTCAAGCGGATTCTTTTGCAATGATTCGTGGGGGACACCTTGATGCAACGATTCTGGGAGCTTTTCAAGTTTCGCAGTCAGGTGACCTTGCAAGCTGGAAACTGCCAAACGCTACTCTTGGTCGTGTTGGTGGTGCGATGGATTTAACAGCCGGAAGTAAACGAGTTTACCTATGCATGCAGCATACAACAAAAAAGGGTGAAGCAAAAATTGTAGAGGAGTGTACGTATCCACTAACAACGCCTCGTTGTGTTGATCGAATTTACACTGATCTTGCTGTCATTGATGTGACGGAAGAGGGTCTGATAGTTCGTGAACTTGCACCTGGTGTGACATTTGAATATGTACAGAAATACACTGCAGCACCCCTTAAACTTCAATTAGAAGCGATAGGAGCTAGGCAATGACAAAACAAACCAAAAAACATACAATCGATCGAAGTTCTGCAATCCCTCTTTATAAACAAATTAAGGATATTTTAATTCTTGAACTCAGGGCAAGTGAGGGCGATACCGGAAAACCATTTAGCACGGAGCAAGAGCTTGTAGAACGGTTCCGAGTAAGTCGAGCACCTGTACGTCAGGCATTGAAAGAGCTTGCAAACGAAGGATACGTATATCGAGAAAGAGCAAAAGGTACATTTCCTGTTCAAGAACTGCCTGTACGTCCTCTTGGGTTAGAGTTAGGGGGTCTTGTTGGCTTCCTTCGTCAACAAGGGATAGAGTGTAATTCTAAAATTATAGGACTGGATCGTGTTTTTCCACCTGAGAATCTTTGTTCAATCCTTCGCTTAAATCCGAGTGATACGGTTTTAAGAATTTCTCGCTTGATCTTACTTAAAGAGAAGCCTCTTGTATGGACACAAACTTATCTCTTTGTACCAGATGACTTCCATCCAAGTGCTCAAGAACTAGAGGAGTCAGAAAGCGTGTTTGTTCTTCTGCAAAGTGATCAAGGTACCTATGTTGCTAGAGGTGATCACCAAATTTACGCTTCAGGTGCCACTAGTGAAGATGCTGAAATTTTGGATCTTGAAGTTGGGGAACCGGTACTAGTAATGGAGACCAAGTTATACACGCGTAATGATCAAGCGATTGGTTGGCGTAGAGCTGTCCATAGAGCAGATGAATATAAATTATCCTTTACCGTGAACAGATAGGATTGTATGTGTAATTAGACAAAAGTAACTTAGTTTGGAAAGCGATGGAAGCTAGCTATTTTCACCTTCATTTTGCATCTAATCTATTTTGCTAAGATTTTAACTAGTAGAAAAGGGTTCAATTCATTTTATAGTTAAAGAATCCAATTCTACTAGTTAAAATAACTTGTTTAATATTTTTGGAATGTTTATAGAATATTATTTGAAACTGCAGAGATAGACCATCTTTTATTCTTTTAGATTGCCTTTCAAAATAAAAAATACTTAGAGTCTAGGGGGAAATAGTTATGTCAACAAACTCATTAAGAATTGCCGTAATTGGAGGCGGTATTGCAGGTACAGCTGTGGCAAATGCTCTAAAGGTTAGAGGAATTCGTGCGGACGTTTATGAACAAGCTTCAGAATTTGCTGAAGTAGGAGCTGGAATTGGTTTACGTCCACCCAGTGTAAACTGCTTTAAAAAATGGGACTTATACGAAGCGTTGGAAAAAGTAACTTCTCGCAGTGATTTAATGGAAATAATCCAAGGGGATGATCAAGTCTTAATAAGAGAAACTTGGCCTGTTTTAACGGAAGACAAAACAGATGCCTATGCTCGTTTAATTCACCGTGCAGACGTTTTAGATACATTAATTGCCGGAGTTCCAGAAGACCAACTTCATTTAAATCATCGATTGACAGAAATCATAGATCATGGAATGTATTCAGAAGTGAAATTTGCAAACGGTAACAAAATCGAGGCTGATATTGTCATTGCGGCTGATGGTATTCGTTCACCTATTCGTGGGCAGGTTTTAGGACAACATGAGCCTGTGTATTCTGGATATTTGGCTCATCGTGTATTAATCCCATTTGAGGCTGCACTTGGTATGGCATCTGAGGAAAATATTCTGCGCATCTATGTAGATGGCGATAATTCGTTTTATTTATTACCATTAGAAAATCGTAACCAAGTGTCTGTCGATATCACAGTTCCTGGAGAGTTTGCATGGCGTCCAGAACTTACGAAGGAAGAAATTATGGAAAGCATAAAAGGCTTCGGTCCTACACTTCAAAAAATTGTTGAGAATATTAAGTTAGAGGATATTGTATCTCGACCTTTATGTGACCTTGAGCCAATTAGCAAATGGAGTACAAAGACAATCACGTTAATTGGTGACGCTGCTCATGCAATGCTTCATAACCAAGGTCAGGGTGCTAATATGGCTATTCAAGATGCTGAAGTATTAGCAGAAGCAATTTCTGAAGCAGCTGCAGGAACTATTACAGTTGCGCAGAGCTTACAAAAATATGAAGAGCAACGTAAACCAATAACGAAGCTTTACCAGGAATTGTCCCGTCTCTTCCCTACAGATCAAGCGGAGACTGCTTTCCCGGAAAAAGCTCACTTCTAAAAAACAATATGGCTGATTATTTTTGTGAGGAAAATAATCAGCCTCATTTTATCATAGCTACTAAGCTATTTGATAGTAAAATGCTAAAACAAAAAAATAACTAAACATTAGTAGTAAACAAGAATATTTTTCTATACATGAAAAAACAATATAAGGAGGTACGATTATGCCATTACATCCGGAGATTAAGAAGGTTTTAGATTCCATCCCCCCATCTGATGGTACGCTTAAAATCATTCCTGAAGAGTTTCGTAAATATGATGGTCCTGTGTTACCAATAGAGCAGCGTGTACAAGTACATTCAGTTGAAAAACGAACAATTCGAACTAATGAAGCGGACATTGATGTAAGAATTTACACACCGGCAGAAGCTGACTTCTATCCAGTGCTTTTATATTTCCACGGTGGAGCCTTCTTCTCGGGAAGCTTAGAAACGCATGATGAGATTGTCAGACCGATTTGTAAAGAATCCGGCTATAAGGTAATTTCAGTAGGATACCGACTTGCACCTGAGCATCCTTTCCCCAGCGGCTTAAATGATTGCTATAATGTGGCAAAATGGGTAACAGAGCATATGGATGAGTTGAAATGGGATGGGCAGAACCTTGCTGTTGCAGGAGATAGTGCAGGCGGTAATTTGGCTGCTGCAGTATCACTATTGGCACGTGCGAAAAAGGAGTTTACGATTTCAAAGCAAGTTTTATTTTACCCTTCACTAGACCTTGACTTAAGTGAATTGCGTTATCCTTCATTAACTGAAAATGCGAAGGGGTATTTTGTAGAAACAGAGGCCTTACCAGAGTATAATTCTTTCTATCTAGTAGGTGATGTTGATCCAAATAATCCTCTTGTGTCACCAATTCGTGAAGAGAATCTAACAAATTTGCCTAATGCACTTATTATCACAGCAGAATACGATCCAATGAGAGATGAAGGGGAATTGTTTGCTGAAAAACTTAAGAAATCTGGAGTCCTTGTAGAGAGAAAGCGATATGAGGGAGTTACTCACGGATTTTTAGGAAAGTGGACACATTTAAACGAATACAAAGGTGTTTACCAAAGAGCAGGGGAATTTTTAAATAAATAAAGTAAACGTACAATGAAAATAATAGGGCTGTTCAGAAGAAGGATTATTCTGAATAGCCCTTTCTATTGTTTGAACACATTCAATATTCAGAAAATTTAAAATAACTTTAAAACTATTTTTATATTTCAGAAAATTTTATATAATGAATAAAGTTTCATCTTTTGGGTCTTCTTGGCAGTACTTAATCTATAGGATGAATCAAAAATTAATATAATAGGGGGTTATATTATGAAGAAAATTACTCTACTTTCATCTTTAGCGCTAGCAGCATTTTTAGCTGGCTGTAGCTCAGATGATGCGGGTGATACAGCAGAAAAATCAGGGGAAGGTTTAGATACTAACATCGTAACGATTGGTACAGGTGGAGCAAGTGGTCCTTATAACATTTTAGGAACAACACTAGCAGATACATATACATCTGAATTCGATGTTAATTCACGTACACAAACGACTGGCGCATCAGTTGAAAATATTAACTTATTATCTCAAGGGAAAATTGAAATGGCTTTTGTAATGAGTGATGCGTTGTCTCAAGCGTTAGCGGGTGAAGTTTCCTTCACTGAGCCTGTAGAAAATGTTTCACAAATTGCAACAATCTATCCAAATGTTGTTCAAATTATTACAAAAGAAGGTTCAGGAATTAAGACGATTGAAGATTTAAAAGGAAAACGTGTTGCTGTAGGAGATCAAAATTCTGGTGTTGAAGTGAATGCGCGTCAACTTTTAGAAGGGCATGGTATTACTTATGATGATATACAAGTAGATTATCTTGGTTATGCCGAGGCAGCAAGCGGTCTATCTGCGGGGACAATTGATGCAGCTTTCTTAACTAGCGGACTACCAAATGCTTCAGTATTGGAATTATCTGAAACTCTTGGTATTGAACTTGTTTCAGTTGAAGCAGGAAATGTCGAAGAAATTGCTAAGGAACATCCATACTTCATCTCCTATGAAATTCCTGCAAATACTTATGGAAACGCGGAGCCGATTATGACTGCAGCTGTTCCAAATGCTCTAGTTGTAAGAACTGATATGAGTGAAGATGATGTCTACAATTTAACAAAAGGGATTTTCGAAAATCTAGATAAATTAGAAAATTCTCATCAGGCTGCAAAAGAAATTACTTTAGAAGGTGCGCAGGAAAGTCTAATTGCACCGCTTCACCCAGGTGCTAAGAAATTCTACGATGAACAAAAGTAAGAAAAAAAGATGGTATTGGGGTATAAGTCTACTTATACTCCTACTATTCTTTTTTATAAGGGTTCCAGTATTTGCGTTTGAATTTGAGGATAAAACTTACTATCTAAAAAGCGATCACTTCGATTTATCTTGGATTCATTCTGTCGAGAAAGAGGAGTGGATTGAATCTTACAGGCGAAAGGATAGTCAATTGCTCTTAACTAATACTCACTTTAAAACATTTGGTGCAGGAGTTCCTAGCCAATCTAATGATGTTTCATTTGAAGATGGTTATGTGAAAATGGAGATTAACCAATTGTTTAATGAATTAAATTTAACTGTTTCATCCAATGTTAAAACAACGATTATGGTAGATCAAAAAGAAATACCGTTATATCAATATACTGAGGACTATTCTATGGTACATATTTTTATCGAAAAATTGCCTTTATGGCGTTTAGTTAAAGGAGGCTTCTAAAATTGCGTATTATTGAAAAAGATACACCAATTACCGAAGAAACACCCGACGTGAATGTACAAGAAGTCTTGGAGAAATATGATAGTGATTCACAAGTAAGAAAGCCAAAAAATAAATCCCTTGTCTGGTTTATTTCTATTCTCACTATTTTATTTTCAGCTTTTCACTTGTACACAACTTTCTATCCACTCCCGACATTACAGCAACGAGCAGTTCATTTATTATTTGGGATGGCTTTGGTCTATTTGATTTATCCTACATTTAAAAAACAAGACCGTACTAAAATTCCATTTTATGATTGGATATTATTTGCTTTAAGTATTATTTCTTGTGGTTATTTGTTTGTGGAATACAATGACATTATGACAACACGTGGCGGGATTGCGAATCCAACAGATATCGCGATGGCCATCTTAACTGTCCTTTTAGTGCTAGAGACTGCACGCCGTGTTACAGGTTGGGTTTTACCAATTTTAGCTCTAATTTTCTTATCTTATCCTTTTTTCAGTCATTCCGAATGGCTACCAAGAATGCTGATGACACGTCAATTTGACTTAGGAGATATTTTCGGTCAATTATTCTTGAAAACAGAGGGATTATTCTCTACAGCAATCGGTGCTTCTGTACAATTTATCTTCTTATTCATATTATTTGGTGCATTTTTATCAAAATCAGGAATGGGCCAATTCTTCAATGATTTGGCATTAGCCCTTGCTGGTCATAAAAAAGGTGGACCTGCAAAAGTAGCCGTTATTTCCAGTGCATTTATGGGGAGTATTAACGGTTCAGCTGTTGCAAACGTTGTTGGTACGGGTGCATTTACAATTCCCCTAATGAAAAAAATCGGGTATGAAAAGAACTTTGCAGGTGCTGTTGAAGCAAGTGCTTCGATTGGTGGACAAATCTTGCCGCCAGTTATGGGTGCAAGCGCATTTATCATGGCAGAAACTACAGGGATTTCATATGGAACAATAGCTCTAGCGGCCATTCTTCCTGCACTTTTATACTTCATGGGTGTTATTATGCAAGTACATTTCCGTGCTGGTCGAAGTAATTTAAGTGGAATTCCAAAAGCAGATCTTCCGCGTGTGAAAGAGGTAATGAAGGAAGGCGGCCATTTAATCTTACCGCTTGTTGGTCTTGTAGTTTTACTTGGATCAGGTGTTCCTGTTGCCTATTCTGCATTCTATACAATTATCTTAACTGTTATCGTTGCAGCGTTAAAAAAATCAACTCGAATGTCTTTGAAAGATATTATATCTGCTTTAGATGATGGGGCAAGACAATCTTTATCAACGATTATTGCTTGTGGTGTTGTAGGTGTAGTAATTGGCGTTGTTAACCTAACAAGTTTTGGGTCTACTTTGACTTCTGCAATTATGGAGATTGGAGCGGGCAGTTTATTCTTGACATTATTTTTAACCATGATTGCTTCCATCATTTTAGGAATGGGTCTTCCATCGATTCCTGCCTATATTATTACAGCAACTATGGCAGCTCCAGCACTAGCTGAATTTGGTATTCCTATTTTAATTGCTCATATGTTTGTATTCTACTTTGGTATTTTCGCAAACATTACCCCACCAGTAGCACTGGCATCCTTTGCAGGAGCTGGGCTTTCAGGTGGAAGTCCAATGAAAACTGGTTTTATTTCGCTTAGATTGGCCCTTGCTGGTTTCATAGTTCCATATCTATTTGTTTATGAGCCGGCATTATTATTAATTGATCCTACGGGTCTACCGTTAAATGCAGTTGATATTCCTATGGCAGCTCCTCTAGATATTGCAATAGTTGCTTTGACATCTATTGTTGGTGTGATTGGAATCGGTGCAGCAGTAGAGGGATATTTTTCAACACACCTAAATTTGATTACCCGCATTGTGTTGGCAATAGGTTCTTTAATGATGTTAATTCCTGAGCCAATAACAGATATTATCGGTACGATACTTGTTTTATTTATCTTTGCTGTTAATTATTTGCAAAATAGAAAAGTAGCATTATAGTTATTAGACTGTAAATGAAGTCGATTGAAGTCGATTCTTATTTACAGTCTTTTTGTTTTTAACTATACACTACGCTTTCTCTCCATCTATTGAAAGTAGACGATAGAGAACTTTTCCGTAACTTTTTTACAGAAAATAGTACATGTTTAGGAAACAATTTACCGATTTTCCAAAAAATATTGATTATTTAAAATATTGAATATAAAATTCAATTATTAGATGAAAGCGCTATAACAGTTTTAAAAAGTACTGAAATCCATACTTTATAAATCTATACAACATTTTGTTTTATTAAGTATTTCGAGAGAGGTAGGAGTTCATTTGGGCACAAAGTTTGCACGATTTAAAAGAAATGAGGAAGTATTTTTAGGTGTAGTTGAGAAAAATCAAATCTATAAAGTACAAGCCGATCCTGATAGTTTTCGTGATTATTTAGAAGCGGCTGTACTAGAAGCGAAAAATTTTCATGATGAAACTAAACTAGAAGGTATGCAGCTTTGTGATGTAGAGCTACTATCACCAATCCCAACACCATCGCAAATTATTTGCCAGGGAGTGAATTACTCCGTTCATCGACAAGAGACAGGGATGGATGAGCAAAAACCTCCTTTTAATATGATTTTTAGTAAAGCACCAAGTTCGATTTGCGGTCCTAATGATGCCATCATTAGACCACAAAATGTAAAGCTATTAGATTACGAAATTGAGTTGGGTTTAGTCATTCGAAAGAAAATTACACAAGATACGGTTGTTACAGAGGATAACTTTATAGATTATGTAGCAGGTTTGGTGTTAACCAACGATATATCTGCAAGAGATGTTCAATTAACTCAACTGCAATGGCTGAAAGGGAAAAGCTATCGAACATTCTGCCCTGTAGGACCTTACTTCTATTTAATAGAACAAGAGGATGTTGTAAAAATTTCAAATCTGCAGCTGCAATTAAAAGTTAATGGGGAAATTCGTCAATTTGCGAATACAGACCAATTGCTTTACAAGCCAATTGAAACTTTAAATGAATTGGCACAAATCATGGATCTCCAATCAGGGGATTTAGTGTTAACAGGTACACCAGGTGGAGTGGCAATGCAGTTAGCAGCAGATGAAATGAATTGTATGACAAGTCTTGTGGCCCAATTCGGTGAAAAAGTTGAAATCATCGAAAGACAGCATTCATTAGGGAATTATCTGAGGGATGGAGATATTTTAGAAGCAACAATCGTAAGTGCGGATGGTTCCATTGACTTAGGAAAGCAGCGAAATATTGTGAAAAATCTTCAATCTATTAGTGTGTAATAGAGTTTAATGTTAAGTAGTTTTTGAACTATTATTTCAAGGTTCAATTTATATAAGGGGTGTTTTTAATGACGATTATTACACGAAAAGTAAAAACGGGTAATTATGAGACTTTACTACACGAAGGCGGAGCACACAATGAGGAGGTCATCATCTTTATACATGGTAGTGGTCCCGGAGCTAGTGCTAATTCAAACTGGAAAGATGTATTGCCTCATTATATTGATCGGTTTCATATACTTGCCCTTGATTTAGTCGGTTTTGGAGAAACCGATCATCCAACAAAATATCCAGCAAACGGTGTTGAATGGATGAACTGGAGAACTCAGCAAATAGTTGATTTGATGGACGCTCTAGAAATTCAAAAAGCAAACCTGGTTGGAAATTCACTTGGCGGGGTCATTTCATTATTTCTTGTTATGGATAGCCCAGAAAGATTTAACCGTGTTGTTCTCATGGGAGCAGGTGGCGGTTTAACAGAACCAACACCAGAACTTGCCAAACTTGCAAACTTCCATAAAGACCCTACACCAAAAGCTTTAAAGAATCTATTAAGCTGGTTTTTATATGATACAACCGATATGGAAGATAAATTGGATGAAATCGTAGCAACTCGTATGGAGCTATTCAATCGACCAGAAGTGCGCAAATCCTACGAAGAAAATTTCACTAAGTCACATCTTTCCGATATGTTAGTTCCTCCTTCTGCTTTAAAACGAATGAAGAATGAGTTCTTAATGATCCACGGACATCAAGACCGCTTCGTACCACTTGCAAGTAGTTTATACATGCTTGATTATCTGGAAAATGCAGAGCTCCATGTATTTAAGCGTTGTGGCCATTGGGCACAAATTGAACAAAAAGATCAATTCCTGAAACTTACAAGAGACTTTTTTGCGAAATCTAAAGAAGTAAGTCGTGTTTAAATGATAAGTGAGATAGCTAAATTCAGGTAAGGGGTGGGAGAAATGGAACAAACGCTGAATGATACAAGAAAAATGCTAGTAGAACGGGCAAATGGAATGATTCCTATGCTGAGGGAAAACGGGCTGAAAATCGATCAAGCAAGTGAAATGTCACAGGAAATAGTTGAAAAATTAAGAGCTGAAGGTTTGCTAAAAGTTCTACGTCCACAAATGTTTGGTGGACATCAAACAGATATGCGAACGTATATCGAAGTGGTTACGGCTATCTCAAGAGGAAATGGTTCAGCAGGATGGTTTGTTGCCTTAAGTAATATTCGAGACTATATGATTTCCTATGCTTTTGGCAAAAAAGCTCTTGAAGATATTTTTGGTCCAAATCATGATCAAGATGTCATTTTGGCAGGTAATTTTAAACCAATCAAATTTGAAATGAAAAAAGTGGAGAATGGTTTTTTAATAGAAGAGGCTCAATGGCCATTTGTATCTGGTAGCCCTCATGCAGATTGGCTTTACTTCGGATTCCCATTAGCTGATGGGAATGGTGGGGTAGAAATGGCGATTATGGTAGTTCCACGACAAGATGCCATTGTATTAGATGACTGGAATGTAATGGGACTAAAAGGATCAGGTAGTAACAGTGTACGATTAGAAAATGTATTCGTACCTGAGCACCGAGTTTCCCTCGATCGTTTAGCAAATCAAGGGCATTATATGATTGAAGAGTTGCGAGAGGTTCCATTATATCAAACGCCATTTGTTCCTTCACTTACTTTATCCATTGTGGCACCGGCTTTAGGCATTACGAAAGGTGCGATGGATTTACACATGGAAAGAGTAGGGAAAGCGGGTATTGGCAACACATTCTATTCAAAAATGAATGAAGCACCTATAACTCATTTACAAGTAGCAGAGTCACAATTAAAAATTGACCTTGCAGAGCTGCTACTGCATCGAGCAGTTGACTTGTTGGATGAATATTCAGAAAAAGGCAAAAAGCTAACTTTAAATGAAGGTATTAAAGTAAAAGCGGATTTTGGCTATGTAAACCAACTATGTAAAGAAGCAATTGATTTAATGACTGCTGGGGCAGGCTCGGTTTTCTCATACAATAATAATTTATTCCAGTTATTTTATCGAGATTTCCTATCGATACATTTACATGGCTTCATCACACCGTCTAGTTTAGTAGAAACTTATGGACGGGTAATGTGCGGGCTAGAGCCAAATACGTATTTTGTTTAAAATCGACCAGTCAATCGCGGCAAAATCTAATACGAAAAATCAGTCATGAGGCAAAGTATTAACTGTTGAAAAGAAACACTTAGGGGAAAAAAAGATTTATTCACAAAGGGGGATTATCAATGAGTTACGTAAAAGAACCTGAAATCGCAAAGTTAGGACATTTTGGATTAGTATCGACTGACTTAGAAAAATCTTTATGGTTTTTCAAAGAAGTAATTGGTTTAGAAGAAACAGAAGTAAAAGATGGTGTGCATTATTTAAGGGCATGGGGAGATTTTGAGCATCATACAATGACCCTTCGACAAGGAGAAGAATCCCATGTGGATCACATTGCTTGGCGTACGAAACGAGCAGAAGATGTCGATGCATATGCAAAACAATTTGAGGAATCCGGAATTGAAGTTCGCTGGGTAGAAGCTGGTACAGAGGCTGGTCAAGGGCGTGCGTTCCGTTTTGAATTGCCAAGTGGTCACACATTCGAAATTTACTTCGAGATGGAGAAAACATTGGCTTCTCCAGAAACTCGTTCCGTTTTAAAGAATCAATCACATAAATCTTGGTCCCGTGGTGTTTCGCCTAGAAGAATTGACCACGTAAATATATTAACTTCATTACTTGCGAATGAACTATCAGACTTTTTGCAGGATAATCTGGGTTTTAATTTACGTGAGTGTGTTCAAACACCAGATGGAAATTTAGTGGGTGCTTGGTTAAGTGTTACACCATTAGTTCATGATATTGCCGTTAGCCATGATCCATTTGCTGCTTCGACACATGAAATTCACCATGTTGCCTATTGGTTAGATAACTCACAGGATTTATTACGTGCAGCAGATATTTTAAAGGAAAATGGTATTTTCTTCAAGGGGCCAGGTAAACACGGTATTTCTCAAGCTATGTATATTTACGCAGTTGATCCAGGAAGCGGTGTTCGTGTAGAGCTGTTTACAAATGGATACTTAATTTTCGAACCGGATTGGGAGCCAATTGTTTGGGGTGTAGATGAAATGGATTTAGGATTTACTTACTGGGGCGATCAAACAGATACTAAACCAGAAAATAATCCGACAATTAAAGTTTATGATGATAAAAAATTCATTCGAAGCTAGATTGCTCATCTTGCTTCAAAATTATTAAGGAGGTTTTGCAGGTGGAGGATCGTTTATTTAGAGATGCGATGGGGAAGTTTGCAACGGGTGTAACGGTAGTGACGACTCAGTTTGAAAATGAATCCTATGGTATGACGGCAAACGCTTTTATGTCTGTTTCACTAGATCCGAAATTAGTAGTCATTTCGATTGGACACAAAGCTCGTTTCTTGAAAAAAGTTCAGGATAGCAAAAAGTTCGCTGTTAACATTTTAGCTTCTAATCAAAAAGAGCACTCAATGGCATTTGCAGGTCAACTAAAAGATGAAATTACGATCAATTTTGAGGAGTTAGCGGGACTGCCGGTACTACCAGGTGCTCTTGCTCAAGTAAGTTGCGAAGTACTTTCAGAACATGTTGAAGGAGACCATACTTTATTCATTGGAAAAGTGCTTGATATCAAAGTAACAGAAGGGGAGCCTTTAATTTTCTACGGGGGGAAATATCGAGAGTTAGTTGAAGGCGAATTGAAAACAGTTTAAACAAAGGGGAGTATGGGATGAATGTTCAAGCGGCGGCTAATGCACTATTAGAAGCAGAGAAAATGAAAACACCCATTTCCCCTTTCACTTCTCTTCCGGAGCAAATTACCGCTAGAGATGCTTACAGTATTCAACTTCTAGTTATTCAAAGCAAGGTAAATGCTGGAGCAACAGTGAAAGGTATGAAAATCGGGTTAACGAGTAAGGCCATGCAAGAAATGTTAAACGTGTATACACCAGATTACGGACATATTTTAGATTCGATGGTCTTTGAGCAAGATCTACCTGTAGAGTTATTGCAATTTATACACCCAAGAGTGGAGTTTGAAATTGCCTTTGTACTGAAGGAAGATATAAAGGGACCCAATGTGACAGCTGAAGATGTTGTCCGTGCAACGGACTATGTTGTTCCTGCCATCGAAATTATTGACAGTCGTATTAAGGATTGGAAAATTAAGTTTGAAGATACTGTAGCTGATAATGGTTCAAGTGGCGGAGCTGTATTAGGTAAAACGAAAACACCTCTTGATGAAATAGATCTCGCTACAGTTGAAATGAAAGCTTTCAAAAACAATGAACATTATGACACTGCTACAGGTGCTGCTGTATTAGGTAATCCAATTGAGGCAGTAGTATGGCTTGCAAATGAGCTAGGAAGTTACGATATCAGTTTGAAAAAGGGACAGTTTATTTTAGCAGGAGCCTTATCAAAAGCAGTAGATATAGTAGAGGATGTGGAGTACTCTGCAGACTTTGGCCCATTAGGTAAAGTGGCAGTTTCATTTGTGAAAGCAGGTGTTACAAAATGAAAAAATGTAAAATTGGTATCATTGGTTCGGGTAACATCGGCACGGACTTAATGTATAAAATTGAGCGTAGTGAAAATCTTGAGATGAGTGTGATGGTGGGGATTGATCCTGAATCAGATGGTTTAAAACGCGCGGAAGATAGAGGATATAAGGCAATATCTAATGGCATCGAAGGTCTAATGGAGTGTCTTGATTTAGTTGATATCGTATTTGATGCTACTTCTGCTTACGCTCATAGAAAACATAGTGATTTACTGACTGCTGCCGGGAAGAAAGTCATTGATTTAACACCAGCAGCCATTGGTCCATTTACCATTCCATCTGTAAATATGACTGAACATTTCGATAAAAGCAACTTAAATATGGTGACTTGTGGGGGTCAAGCAACAATTCCAATGGTTAATGCCATCTCCAAGGTGATACCTGTTGAATACGCTGAAATCGTTGCAACAGTAGCAAGTAAAAGTGCTGGGCCTGGTACACGTGCAAATATTGATGAATTTACTCGTACAACGTCAAAGGCGATTGAACAAGTGGGTGGAGCTCAGAAGGGGAAGGCGATTATTATCTTAAACCCTGCAGAACCACCAATTATTATGCGAGATACAGTCAATGCACTGGTTGAGGAAGAAGGAAAAGAAGAAGAAATTACCCAGTCCATTTATGAAATGGTGAAAGAAGTCCAAAAGTATGTACCTGGTTATCGTCTAAGAGGGACACCTCAATTTGATGGCCGAAAAGTTTCCATTTTCCTTGAAGTAGAGGGAGCTGGAGATTACTTCCCACCCTATTCTGGCAACTTAGATATAATGACTGCAGCAGCTGCAAGAGTAGCAAATGAACTAGCGAAGCAACTAATTGCTACAGGCGTATAAGGAGGATGCTAGAGATGGAAAGATCTGTTCAAATATTAGACGTCTCACTTCGAGACGGAAGCCACGCAATGAGGCACTCCTTTACCGAAGAACAAGTACGTGCTACTGCTAGAGGACTTGATCAAGCGGGTGTGAGTTATTTTGAAGTGTCACATGGAGATGGTTTAGGTGGCTCTTCATTGCAATATGGTTTGTCCAAAGTAAATGAATTGGAGCTTATAGAAGCTGCAGCTGACGAGTGTCAGAACGCGAAAGTATCCGTATTGTTAATTCCGGGTATTGGCATTAAAGAGGATCTACAGGATGCCGTAAAAGCCGGGGCGAAAATGGTACGGGTAGCAACGCATGTGACAGAAGCTGATGTTGCAGCACAGCATATCGCCTTAGGTCGTGAGCTCGGTTTAAAAACAGTTGGCTTCCTAATGATGGCTCACATGGCACCTCCAGAAAAAGTGGTTGAACAAGCTAAACTTTTTGAAAGCTATGGAGCTGAAATTATTTATGTAACAGACTCGGCAGGTTTTATGCTACCTGATGATGTTACACAACGAATATCTGCATTGAAACAATCCATCGGTTGTGAAATAGGCTTCCATGCCCATAATAACCTTTCCATGGCAATGGCTAATACAGTAGCTGCTGTAAAAGCAGGGGCTACTTATATAGATGGTAGCTTAAGAGCCCTGGGTGCTGGTAGTGGGAACACGCAAACCGAAGTGATAGTAGCGGTAATGGAACGCCTGGGGCTTAACACAGGGATTGACCTATATAAAATTATGGATGTTGCCAACCATGTAGTGGCTCCGTACATGCAACGACCTCAAGAAATTACAGGATCCAGTTTAATAATGGGCTACGCTGGCGTATATTCGAGCTTTTTATTACATACGCAAGCTGCTGCCCAAAAGTTTGGTATTGACGAACGTGACATATTAATTGAGCTAGGTCGCTTAAAAGCTGTAGGTGGTCAAGAAGACCTCATCTATGACGTTGCGCAACAATTGGCTTTGACAAGAGTATGAAACTAGTAGAACTCCTTCATATGTGAAGGAGTTTTTTATTTGATAAATTTGGTCATGTGGATAACGAGTGTAGCAAGTTATAGTTCTGGCTTTTATGTCGAAGCCCCTAAATAGTTGAAAGAGTGGAGAACGGTCAACGAGAGGCAGCTTCCTAGACCGAAAATGGTTGAAAGAGTGGTTAACGGTCAACGAGAAGCATCCTCATTGCCCAATCTGCTTGAAACTGGCGAAAACGATCCACGAGATACATATAACTTTTCTAAAAAAACATATGTAGTAAAAAGTCCTAGATAAATAGATGGAAATAGTAAATTAATTACCGACTTTGTAAATTCTATTGTAAAAGAAATGTTACAAAACTATTATTAAATTAGTATTTGTAAGCGTTTTATTTCTATAAAAAACAGTTATTTAGTAGGGGGTGATATCTCGTTGGGGGCGAGGTAATTGCATTGATGGTCACTAGGAAAATAAGGGGGTTTTTTGGATGGGTAAAGTAATCAATCGGAATTTCTTGAAATTTTTAATTGTTATTATTGCATTCCAAGACGTTGCAGCAGGTGTTGCCGGATCGATTATGGCAGATATTATTGCGGCCTTCCCGGATTATAATCCGACAATTGTGATGCTTGTTGCGACTTTCCCAGGCTTGATTCAAATTGTTCCTGCTCTATTTTATGGAAAGCTAAGCGCTACATTTAAAAAGCGAACTTTATTATTTACAGGCTTAATCTTGTTTATGATTGGTGGGGTAATGCCGTTTTTTATTGACAGTCTACCATTAATTATTGCTTTCCGTGGTCTTTTAGGTCTAGGTGTGGGGATTACAATGCCATTATCAGTTGATATTATCTCTGATTTCTTCGAAGGTAGAGAACGTGATTTTCTTATTGGATTCGGTACATCAACAATTGCATGTATCGGAGCAATTTTCTTCCAATTAGGAGGGGGGATTTTAGCAGATTCTTTTGGCTGGCAATATGGCTTCTTAACTTACTTATTCCCAATTTGGATTTTAGCTCTAACCTTCTTATTCTTGCCTGAGCCTGAGAAACGCAAAATAGCAGAAAATCAACCGAAACAAAAAGTTAAAACTCCCAGAGTTATCTATGGAGTATCATTTGGTCAAATTATTTTCTCTGCATTAGTTTATGGATATGTAACGAATATTTCCGTTGTAATTCAAGCTGAGAACTTAGGTACTGCAACACAGGCAGGGATGGCAATATCCGTATTTACTTTTGGTACATTACTAGCGGGTTTTGTATTTGGACGTATTAAGCATTTATTTTCAGTTTCCTATATTCCACTGGCGATTTTCTTAACAGGACTTGGAATGTTAATTTGCTTCTTCTCACATAGCTTAACAATGATTTTTGTAGGAAGTATTGTTGGTGGAGCGGGAATGGGAATTGGAATACCTGGTGTATTTGCTCGTGTTACAGAGGCAACCCCTAAAAATAGCACAACTTCCTATGTCGGGTTGGTAGTTGCTGCACAAGGTGTTGGAGGCATCATTGGACCGTTTGCTTTTAGTTTAATCCTTGATGTATTAAGTAAAGACATTGGTCGTTTCCCACTTGCTATTAGTGCAGTCGGTTTGTTTGCTTTAGCTATTGTATGGTTTGTTTTGGTGAAGGTTGCAAAGCCCGTAAACAATCCTGAATCAGATATTGAAGTAACAACCTAGCAAAAGGAGGAAAAATATGCGACTACAAAATAAAGTAGCAATTATTACAGGTAGTACCTCAGGGATTGGTGAAGCAACGGCTAAACTATTTGCGAAAGAAGGAGCAAAAGTAATTGTTACAGGTCGGCGTCAGGAGAAGGGACTTAAGGTAGTTGAACATATATTAGAACAAGACGGTAATGCTCATTTTGTTCAAGCAGATATGTTGGATGAAGCTAGTTATGGAATGATTGTAAAAGAAACCCTTTCGAAATACGGTACGATCGATATATTAGTAAATAATGCCGGAAGAATAATTGAGAAGCCTTTCTTGGAATTCTCTAATTCAGATTGGGACTACTTTATTAAACTAGATGCTTTTGCCTATTTCCGAATGATGCAAGAAGTCTTGCCATCCATGATTGAACAAGGAAGTGGAAATGTTATAAATGTAACGTCACTCGCAGCAATTAATGTTATGCCAACTCATGCTCTTTATAGTTTTGTGAAGGCGGGTATTACTCAAATGTCAAAGGTAGTAGCAGCTGAATACGCGTCTAAAAATATTCGGGTAAATAATCTCTTACCGGGCGTAGTTTTTACGGAAATGATAGAAGATAATCCGAATACTGTGCATATGGAGAAAATAATTCCAATAGGGAGAATGTCTACTGTAGAAGAACAAGCTGAAGTTCTTGCTTTTTTAGCATCCGAACAGTCCTCTTATATTACAGGAACTTCAATTGTCGCTGATGGTGGAGTTAGAGGAATATAGGGGGGAAATCCAATGTTACTAAACCAAAGAATAGCAATTGTTACAGGTGGTTCCAATGGGATGGGGGAAGCCATTGTTAAAAAGTTTGCTTCAGAGGGAGCAATAGTAGTAATTGCAGATATCCATGTTGATAGAGCAATTCAAGTAGCAAATGAAATCAACGCAACAGGTGGAACTTGTAAAGTTTTCGGGAAAGTCGATATTACGGATAAAAACCAAGTTCAATACACAGTGCAAGAGACTGTAAAATCATTTGGCCGAATAGACATTTTAATCAACTGTGCAGGCGGGGTACTTAGTGGTAACGGTACTTCGGATAATATAACAATGGACGATTGGAATAAAGTGTTGGACTTAAATTTAAATGGAACGATGAATATGATCTTGGAAGTACTTCCTTTTATGAAAGCGGAAGGGTATGGGAAAATCGTCAATTTTACTTCAATGGGAGCATTTAATCCGTATTCAACTGTTCTGCATTATCATGCTGCAAAAGGTGCTATTGAAAGTGTGACCGCGAACTTAGCCTTTGAATTGGCACCTCAAGGAATTTACGTGAATTCAGTTGCTCCGGGTCCCATCAGAACTACCTTTTGGGATAAATTAATGCCACCTGGTGAAGAAAGAGATCGCTTCATGGAAAACCTCGCTGAAAAGGAAGTTCCTTTAGGGAGAATGGGGACTGCAGAGGATATTGCAGGTGTTGCCTTATTTTTAAGTTCCTCTCTTTCAGATTTTGTTACAGGAGAAAAAATTAATGTCGGTGGTGGAATGGGCAATATCATTTCCCATAACTCAACTTATTTATCCTCCAAAGAAAATAGTATCATCAACAAATGATTCTATAAATGAGACTGCCAAAGTAGGTAGTCTCATTTTATTTTGGAAAATAGTGGATATGTTTTATCGACATTCAGATGCTAATTTCAGTTTTGCTAAAAACCAATAAAAACTTACAGAAAATGCTATGTAAGATAGATAATTTATGCTCTAGAACAGTAAAAATTATTTATGTACTATTTCAGTATATTCAATTTATTTTTTGTGTTTTCAAATAGAGATGGAGTAATAGATTAGATTTCTTTTAATTTAGCAATCAAATTTGAAAACGCATTCAGCAAATCGATTGGGGGAGATCGAATGAGTAAACCGGAACTTTCAAAGCTTGGTTATGTGGCACTGGTTACACCAGACCTTGAAAAATCGTTGTGGTTTTTTAAGGAAGTAATTGGTCTAGAAGAGACGCTAAGCTCCGAGGGTGTACATTATTTAAGAGCATTTGGTGATTTTGGACATCATACCTTATCTCTTGAAGAAGGCGAAAGTGGCTATGTAAAGCATGTAGGATGGCGTACAAAAAGACGGGAAGATGTTGCAGCATTTAAGGAAGCTCTTGAAATACAAGGTGTTAGGGTAGATTCCATAGCATCAGGGACAACAAAAGGTGTCGGGGAGGCTATCCGATTCCAATTACCAAGTGGCCATTCATTTGAGTTATATTACGACATGGAAAAACCGGAAGTGGAGGAAAACCGTCGTTCCGTATTAAAAAATCAGCCCTATAAAGCTTGGGCAAAGGGAGTTTCACCTAGACGTTTCGATCATATCAATATTCATTCAACAGAAAATGTCAAAGAAACTTATGATTTCCTTATTGAACAACTTGGCTTTAATTTGCGTGAGTACGTAGTGGATGATGAAGGAAACACAATTGCCGGCTGGATGAGTGTGACACCGCTTGTCCATGATGTTGCCTTCATAGCCAAACCATCCTTGCCAACGCCTGCAAGACTGCACCACCTATCTTATTGGTCTGATGATTCACAGGATATTTTAAGAGCAGCAGATATTTTAAAAGAAAACGGTCTTCAGTTTATCGGACCAGGAAAGCATGGAATCTCTCAAGCTTTGTATTTATATGTGATGGATCCCGGCAGTGGCTGTCGTGTTGAACTGTTTACTGGGGGATACTTAATTTTTGATCCAGATTGGGAGCCTGTAAAGTGGTCTTTAGAGGAACGTTCCCTAGGTAATACCTACTGGGGTGACTCTGTTCAAGACAAAGAATTAAACAATATGACGATTGAAGCAAAATAGAATTTTTATAGAAGGGGGACTGTTTTCGATGAGGACGATTTTCATCAATCAGGAAGATTTAGTTTATTGGCAAGCAAGGATTCCGGAACACGTCATTGCATTGGGGTTCTTCGACGGACTTCATAAAGGTCATAAAAAGGTCATTTTAGAAGCTAAAAAAGTTGCCAATGAAAAGAATCAACCATTGTCTGTCATGAGCTTTTTCCCACATCCGAAAAGTGTTTTGTCAAAAGGAAAAGTTGAAGTCGAGTACTTAATGCCGCTTGAGGAGAAACAAAAGCAGTTGGCATTATTAGAAGTCGATTATTTTCTAGTAGTTGAATTTACTATGGAATTTGCTGCCCTATCTCCCAAACAATTTATTAAAGATTATGTACTGGGTCTAGGGGCAACCCACGTTGTATGTGGCTATGATTACACATACGGCAAAATGGGGACGGGAAGCCCATCCTCAATAGTAGCGGACAGTATGGGGAAATTAGATGTGTCAATTGTTCCAAAAGTAGATTTGCGGGGAGATAAAATTAGTTCTACTAGAATACGAGAGTTACTTTCTGCAGGGAATGTATCTTTTATATCTGAACTAATCGGGGAGCCATATTCAGTGGAATGGTGTCCGCAAAATGGACTACTCCCTTACTACACGCTTCCAACTGCAGGTGAATATGAAGTAACAATAACAAGTAACCTGATAAATCAAAATGCAACTATACGAGTAATCAACAAGACGAAAATCGACTATGGATCAGTGGAAATACCTTCAAATAATCGATTCACAATAACCTGGCATCAAGAAATTAGGGATGAAAAATACAAGGCAATCAGTTAAAAGGGTGAGAAAATGTCAAAAAATTTGCAATTGAAATCACTATTAAAGCAATCGAATGCATTTATAGTACCTGGAGCTTATGATGGCATGACAGCGAGATTAGTTGAAGAATTTGGGTTTCCTGCAATTTATGCTACAGGAGCAGGTATCTCTAATTCTCAGCTAGGGTGGGCGGATGTTGGGTTAACAACGCTAACTGAAATTGTGGATGTTGTAAGCCGGATGTCTGATGTGACGACAGTTCCTATTATTGTTGATGGCGACACAGGTTTTGGGAATGCCATAAACGTCATTCGAACTGTTAAGTCATTGGAACGAGCTGGAGCTTCGGCAATCCAATTGGAAGATCAAGTTTCACCAAAAAAATGCGGGCATTTTAATGGGAAACAAATTATTTCTAAAACAGAAATGGTCAATAAAATTAAAGCGGCGGTCGATTCAAGAAGAGATGAAAACTTCACGATAATTGCTAGAACGGATGCAACTGCCATTAACGGAATCGAAGATGCAATTGACCGGGCAAATGCTTATAAAGAAGCTGGGGCAGACGTGCTGTTTGTAGAAGCACCAACAACAATTGAACAGTTAAGAGCAATTACCGCAGGCGTGCCAAACATCCCTCATATATTAAATATGGTGGAGGGGGGTAAAACGCCGCTGGTTTCTTTAAAAGAAGCAGAGGACCTTGGTTTCCATATAATGCTTTGTGCAAATACGGTGTTACGGTCGGCAATCAAAGGGATCCGTGACAGTTTAGATGTCCTTAAACGAGAACAGTCCCAAGCTAATATTCATGACCTCATCTGTACGTGGGAAGAAAGGCAAAACTTGTTTAAATTGCACCAAGTTAAAGATTGGGAAGATAAATATTTACAAGACGCAGAGGTAGAGGAGGTTCAGACATGACGTATAATGTAGACTTTGACCTAGCCATCATTGGATGTGGAGCGGCTGGAACAGCGGCTGCACTAGCTGCTGCTGAAAAAGCAAAGGAACAAAACCAGAACTTAAAGATCGCAATATTAGAAAGAACTGCCTACGAACAACGCGGAGGGAACACAAGATGGACAGCAGCCTATATGCGTATGGAAAATATCGATCAGCCCGCACCGAATTTTGTAGAAGATATGATGGCATTTTCTGATAACTATGCCGATAGAAGCTATATTGAAACATTACACCAAAATGCTGGTGCAACCTTAAGATGGGTGAAAGCAAAAGGGGTAGACTTTGATTATTTACCAACGATGTTTCTAACATCTTCAAAACCACGGTTACTTCCTGTTGGTGGGGGACGGGCCATCATTGATACATTGTCTTTACGTGCGCGTGCGCTTGGAGTAGAGATTATTTATAAAGCGACTGCTTGGAATCTCTCATTAGATGAAAGCGGGGCAGTGAACGGTTTGAAGGTACGTATAAAAGGAGGAGAATCCTTGGAGTTAAAGGTGAAGGCAGTTATCTTGGCTGCTGGTGGTTTCCAAGGAAGTCATGAAATGATGGCCCAATATATTGGCCGTGACGCCCATAAAATTCCGCCTGTTTGTGAAGGTGGTTATTTTAATAAGGGAGAAGCAATTCGAATGGCACTATCCTTAGGAGCTAAAGGGGCGGGTCAATGGGATGCATTTCATGCCGAACCGGTTGACCCACGAAGCAAACGTGAGGAAGCAGGCGTGATGCTCTATCCTTATTTCATCTTAGTAAATCAAGATGGAATGCGTTTTACGGATGAGGGCTATACAACAATCGACGAGCAATACGAAGCAGTAGCTCGTAAAATTTTCTATGAATGCCCACAACATATTGCCTACATGATTGCTGATCAGAAAATGTATGACATTCCAAACTATACAGAAGCACTTCAAACAGAACAGCCTCCAATTCTAGCAAACACAATCGAAGAATTAGCTGAAAAATTAAATATGCCAAAAGATAGATTAACGAAAACTGTGAACGATTTTAATAAAGCAATTCAGCCTGGAAAATTTTTATGGAATAAAAAAGATGATAAGAAAGCACTTGGCATAAAGCCTGAGAAATCAAATTGGGCTATCCCTATTGATCAAGGGCCATTTATTGCTTATCCGATTATTTCCTGTAATGTGTTTACAAATGGTGGAATTGCGACAGATACGGATGGTCGTGTGCTTTCAAATGATAATGATCCGATTCCTGGGCTTTATGCAGCTGGGGAAATGACAGGTCTTTACTACGGTAAATACCCGGGAGGTACGTCTGTGCTCCGAAGCTTAGTTTTTGGTAAGCGCGCTGGAGAACATGCAATTAGCTATCTATCTTCAATGGAGAAATCTTATTCATAGATAAGGGAGAGTTGCTTGTGGAGTTAAAGGGAAAAGTGGCTTTAGTTACTGGTGGAGGAAGAGGGATTGGTCGTGAAACCTGCCTATTATTAGCCTCATATGGAGCAGATGTTGCTGTTTGTGCTCGCAGTCAAGCTGAATGTGAGGAAGTAGTACAAACAATTAAAACACAATATGGTACTAATGCAATTTCTGTTATCTGTGATGTAGGAAATCTGGATGAAGTAAAGAAGTGTGTAGCAAAGACAATTAGTGAATTAGGTCAGATTGATATTTTAATTAATAATGCAGGGGTTATGAGCTTAAAGCCTTTTGTTGAGACATCAGTTGAAGAATGGCAATGGGTTCAAGATATTAATGTAAATGGTGCTTTTTACTTATGCAAAGAGGTCATTCCGGAAATGATTACAAGAAAAGATGGAATCATTATTAATATTGCTTCGATTTGGGGGACAAAAGGAGGCCCAAATCGCAGTGCTTATATTACATCAAAACATGCGATTATTGGATTTACAAAAGCACTCGGTGAAGAAATGAAACCTTATGGAATTCGAGTAAATGCTGTTTCTCCAGGACCGGTAGATACTAAAATGATGACCGATATTGCACCTGATTATGATAAATCTGCTTGGCTTAAACCAATTGATATTGCAAATGTCATCGTTGACTTAGCACTGCCAAAATCAGTAGCTGTTACGGCTACGACCATTGAAGCCTTCGGAAAAGGCCAGCCAGTATCCAATTAAAAACAAAAAGGGGTAATGAAAAAAATGACGGAATTTGTTACAGCGATCGAATCAAAAAATATAAGCTTAGAATTTGCCAATAAATTATTAGAAGCAGCAGTAAAAAAGGGCAAAGAGCTGGGTATTCCTTTTAGCATTGCTATTGTTGATAAAGTCGGAAACCTAAAAACATTTGCTGCAATGGATGGTGCTCCGGTACTCTCCTTGGATATTGCCCAAAATAAAGCATTTTCAGCAGCAGCCTATAATCGAGCAACACATGAATGGTATGACCGTTTAAAAGATGATCCACCTCTTTTGCATGGGATTGTTCATACAGAACGATTAGTTATTTTCGGTGGCGGCTATCCGATAAAAATCAACGATGAATTAATTGGTGGGATCGGAGTAAGTGGAGGTCATTATTCTCACGATATGCAAGTATGTGAAGCAGCTCTTGAAGTAGCAAATGAATTTAACTAAAAAGGTTGTGGAACTATGGGGGAGAGTTACAGCGTAATCATTGTCGGTGCAGGAATGGCTGGTCTTTGTGCTGCACTTGAAGCAGCAAATAGTAATGCAAAAGTATTAGTCCTTGAAAAAGAGGAAGCTATTGGAGGAAGCTCGTTACTTAGCGGTAGATTTATGGCCTTTGCCGGCACAGATTTACAAAAGAAGTGTAGTTTTGTTGATAACTCTGAGCTTCTTATTGCAGATATGCTTGAAGTTGGTAAAGGAAAAAATGAAAAGAAACTAGTTGAAGCATATGGTCATCATCAGCTAGAAACCTATCAGTGGCTAGTTGAGAATGGTGTTGAGTTTGATGCAGTTCGAGCTGCTAGTGGGCATAGTGTACCAAGAGGACATACCATTAAGCCCCTTCAAGCCATTACAACTTTGTACAATCAAGCTCTAAAAACAGGAAATGTTACCTTTGAATTAGAAGCTTCGGTTAAAAGATTAAGGAAAAATGCCGATGGCCGAATCTCCGTCGTCATTTATGAAAAGGACGGTCTGGAGTATTTTGCAAAAGCAGAGCAAGGGGTAATTTTAACCTGTGGAGGTTTTTCAAAAAGTGAGGAAATGCTTGAATCCTTTGCACCACAATTACATGCTGCCTTAAGGATTGGTGGAAAAGGGAATGTTGGAGATGGTATTAAGCTTGCCTGGGAGCATGGTGCATGGATAAGAGATTTGCCATATTTACAGGGTACCTATGGCTTCCACCCAGCAGCAAATGGTGAAAGAAAATCCCAAGCCCATGCTTTTTATAAGGGTGCAATCATTGTAAACAAGAAGGGTAAAAGATTTGTGAATGAGTCACATTCTTATAAAATCATCGGCACTGAGGCACTTAAGCAACAAGAAACTGTAAGCTATCAAGTGTGGGATCAGCCCATTATGAATGAAAGTGTTGCAGGTGATGCACTTTATGATTTTGAAAACCTTTATTCTCTAGGATTAATTAATCAAGCCGATTCCATAGAAGAATTAGCAGACATTATAAATGTACCTCTAGAAAGCTTTAAAGAAACCATTGCGAAATATAATGAAGACATTCAAACAGGGGTCGACCAAGATTTTGGACGAACTTCTTTAACACACACGTTTGGAAAGCCAAAACCAATTATTCAAGCTCCTTATTATGCGATGGTTACAACTGTTGCAATGTTAGCTACTTATGCTGGGTTAGCAGTAGATGAAAACGCACAAGTGTTAAATCCTTTTAATGAACCGATTGACGGACTTTATGCAGCTGGTGAGATTGCTGGAGGATTCCACGGTGCTGGTTATATGACTGGAAGCTCTCTTGGAAAAGCTTCTATCTTCGGCAAAATTGCGGCTAAGAAAGTATTATCTATATCTGTTCCACAAAAAGATAACTTATCAATTTAAGTTATAAGACTAAAAGAGGTGAAAGAGATGAAAATTTGGCATCAAAGTCTAACCTCCATAGAGAATGTCCCAGCCTATCGGGATGCAGTCACTGCACATATACAAAAAATAGCACGTCCCGATGTCGAGGTTGTATTACATGGTATGTCAAATGAAACATATCCAACAGAATATCCTGGCCATTTTATCACCTATTCTTATTTGCAAAATTTGCACCGTGAACAATTTATACGAAGTGCATTGATAGCAGAAAGTGCAGGGTATGATTGCATGTTTATTGGAACAATTCCTGATGTAGGGCTACTAGAAGCGCGGACACTTGTTGATATTCCAGTTATTGGGTATGGTCAAGCTTCACTTCATATCGCATCTATGCTAGGAGATCGAATTGGCATAGTTAATTTTTTGGCCCCGCTAGCTGACCAATTAAGATACAATGCAGGTCGTTACGGGTTAAGAGAAAAACTCGGACCAATCGTGCAAACGAAAGTAGGGTTTTTTGATATCCTGGAAGGCTTCAATAATCCACAGCCAATCATTGATTCCTTTGTAGCAACGGCGGAGGAGGCTATAGCACAAGGTGCAGACGTCATTATTCCTGGAGAAGGTCCAATGAATGTATTCCTGGCAACCCATGGGGTAACACGAGTAGGGGATGTACCAATTATAGATTCCTTTGCAGCAGGAATCAAAATGTGTGAAGCCTTAACTGACTTAAAGAAAAATTCTGGTGTAACGATAACTCGAAAAGGCTATTACAATGCCAAACCACCTGAAGATGCTGTCGTAAAACTACGAGAATTCTATAACCATCAAAGCAATATCCATGCTGGCATGGACTTTGGGTTATCTGTGAAGGCAATGCAAGAATAGTACTGTTTTTAGGAACGAATATGTTAAAAAGACAAATCAGTTTTTTTCAGCCAGTATTATATCTATAGAAAACTAGTTTGCACTAAGGCCAGCGTGTTATGAAAAATCACAAAACAAAAATTAAATAGAATCTATTTTAGTATTTAATGTAATATTAATTCTATTTAGCTTGATAGAGGCAACCTATTCTTAGGTTGCCTCGTTATGTTAAATATGATTATTTCTCGAAAACATCTAGTTTTTTCTCGTTAATTATCATATTATGTCGTTAAGGTTAATATATATATTTCATAAGGTTTGTATAGAATAGGGGGATTCTATGGTAAATTCAGAGACATCTAATCATTACGAAGACAAAAAAATATCAACAACCTCCGCAACCTTTGGATTATTAAGAAAAGAGTTAATCAGTAATTTAGGGATGAAGAGAGCCAAGGCCTTTCTATTGAGATATGGCTGGAATCTAGGTGTAGCCAATGCAAAAGAGGTCTTACGGGAACCCTCGAATTTAGAAGATATGCTAAGTAAAGGTGGTCTTCTGCATTTACAAACTGGGCAAATTTCTAAAATGGTTTCTGAAAGAACTTTAGAAACCGATGAGAATGGAGAAGTTGTTTATATCTATGCAACGGGGAAATGGATTGATTCCTTTGAAGTAAAGGAGCATATTAAAAATCATGGTCTTTCAAATTATCCAGTCTGTCATACTCTAGCAGGACTTGGTAGTGGGTTCACTTCGATGATTACGAAAAGGAAGGTCTTTTTAAAGGAAGTCAAATGTCGTGCTATGGGGCATGATGAGTGCTGCTACGAAATGAGATTAGAAGAAGAGTGGCAGGACGATCCAGATATGCAGGAAGAAATTCAATTGTACAAGGAAAGCAGCTTCATCGATGAATTGAATTTTACCTATGAGCAATTACTTGATCAAAAGAACTATATTGAAAAGGTATCTACTTTCCATGATACATTAACCACAAAATTATCAGAGGGACATTCGATTGAAGAGGTCATAAAAACAGTATCCCAAACACTTGATATACCTGTTACTATAGAGGATTTAAATTTTCAGGCGAGACTTTATGTAGGAATTGAACAGGATACTTATGAGACATTGAATACAGACTTTTTAAGTTATATTTCAAGAACGCGAAGTGGAAAAATCCAATCAGCTGCGTATGATAAGACCTTTATTATTCGAGGGAAATTGCACAATCGCCTAGTCACACCAATCGTTGTTCAAAATCAAACGATTGGCTACATGACCTTTATTTATACTGACAAATCAATCAAACTTGAAAAGGACCTAATGTTTTTACAGCGAGCTGCAAGTTCAGCTGCCATTTATTTTTTAACTGAAAAGGCAAGTATAAAGGGAGTAGAAAATATAAAGGGGTATTTTTTAGAGCAATTACTATTAAAACAATATTCTTCGGTGTCCAATATCATATATAGAGGATATTATATGGGAATTGACCTTAAGGAACCATTTTATATTGCCTCCTTACAATTTTCTTCTGACCAGCGAGATACTAATAATATTGACTTTCATGACCAAGTGATTCAGTCAATCACAAGATATCTAGATATGCAAAGCTATCAAATTTTGATTACCCAATTTGAAAACCAAATTGTCATGCTGTTACCGAAAGTGAATGACTTAAATTTTAAGCTTGAAAATATTTTAAGGCACTTAATTAATCAGTTTCGACAAGTGAATTTCCGTATTGGAATTAGTAATGAAAGTGAATTAATTGATAGCATTGCAGAGAATCTAGAAGAATCCCAAATCGTCCTTCGCATTAACAATCAAGATTCAATTGTTTTTTTTGAAGATGCGAACATTATTGGGACATTGATCAACTCAAAAAATATGTCCACAATCCGACGTAAGGCACAAAAAGAATTACAGCCAATCTTACAGTTAAAAGAAGTAAAGAGAGACGAACTATTAAAAACCATGTACGTGTTTTTAATGAATGGAGGGAATCTGCAGCAATCCATCAGTGATCTTTCTTTATCGATGAGTGGCCTGATGTATCGAATTTCAAAGATTGAAAAACTACTAAATAAAGAATTGCGAAATCCAATTGCTGCTTATGAATTATTACTGATGTTAGATGCACTCAAAATTTTAGGGGATATTGATGTGTCTTAATGTCAGGTTAGCTTACTAAAAGAATGTGTAAAATATTATTGAAATTAAGGGTATTTTATCGGGTGAACTCTGCCAGATAAAATGCCCTTTTCTATTTATTTACCTGACTTAAAACGTTTTCACCAATTTTTTAAAAACCAACAAAAATTACCGAAAAATGCCTTCACTCTTGAAAGGTTTTTCACCTTACATTCCCTAACAAAAATCTATAAATTTGTATTAAGTAAATCATATTCTTAAGAGGGGTGTAGCATATGGGTCAAGTATTAAAGCAAAAGAATCCAGTGGAAGTAGCCAAATCACTTGTTACGAAACTAAAAGAGCGTGCTCAGGAAACAGAGGATATTAGAAGAATTCCCGATGAATCAATTATAGAGCTAAAAGAAGGGGGATTATTTACGATGCTGCGTCCTAAACGATATGGCGGCCAGGAGCTTAATTTAAGAACATATAGTGAAGCGGTAGTAGAAATTTCCCGTGGATGTGCTTCTACTGGTTGGATTGTTGCACTTTGCGCTATCCGTGAATTAATGGTAGCAGAGTCATTCACAGAAAAGGCACACGATGAAATATTTGGAGAACATCCAGAAGAAGTATTGTTCGCAGGTGTCTATGAACCTAGAAAATGTATTGTGAAAAAAGTTGCTGACGGTTATTTAATTGAAGAAGGAATTTGGATGTTTTGTTCTGGTTCTCTACATGCAACTTGGGGCTATTTTGGTTTCCCGATTTATAACGAAGAGGGCGTATTGATTGATCAGAAGCTAATGACCGTACCATTTAAAGAGCTAGAAATTCATGATGATTGGCATACGCTGGGTTTAAGAGGAACTGGAAGCAACAGTGTCAAAATGACAAATGTATTTGTACCGGATCATCGAATTACGTCATTTAGCGAGGCATTAAATGGAAACTTTGAATCAACACATTTACGTGATATTCCACTCTATCATTCTGCATTATTCCCAGGTTTAATTTTATCTCTTGGATTACCTGGTTTAGGTGTTTTAAAAAATGCGTTGGAGAGTTTCAAAGAATCTCTTCCATTTAGAAGAGCAGCACATATGGGTGTTGAATTTGTCAAAGATGCGGCAAGTACGCATGCAATTTTAGCTGAAGCTTCCTTAAAAGTTGAAACAGCTGAGCATTATTTCTACGGTTTAGCAGATTTAATCGACGCTTGGGCTAGTAAGAAAAAGTATATGGAACGAGAAGCTCGGGTTAAAGCACTTGCTGATATCGGTTATGCCAACAAATTGTTAAAAGAGGCATTGGATTTATTACTTGCAGGTAGCGGTTCAGGGTTTGTATATGATGGGCATCCAATGCAGCGTACAATTCGTGATTTCTTAACGTTACACTCTCATCGCTCGTTATCCCCAATTATTACTTTGGAAAACTATGGTCGTGAGCTATCAGGCTTACAGACGAATGCAATAAGATATTAACCAATTTTCTGAATGCGATTACAAAAAATATTAAAGGGATTTTGGCATATTTCCTTCGTCCCTTTTTATTTTGCTTTGAACTTAATTCATCGATTCAATAATGCGGGGGTATCTTTATGACAAAGCCTGAAATAGCGAAACTCGGATATATTTCTCTAGTTACACAGGATTTAGAGAAATCATTAGTCTTTTTTAAAGAAGTAATTGGATTAGAGGAAACTCAGGTTGTGGATGGAGTGTATTATTTGCGAGCATGGGGGGATTTTGAGCATCATACCTTATCGCTTCAACAAGGTGAATATGGACATGTCAAGTACATTGGTTGGCGTACGAAAGAAAAAAAAGACGTGGCTGCATTTAAAGACCTATTAGAAAACGAAGGAATGGATGTTGAAACGATTGCTCCTTGGTCAACTCCAGGAATTGGTGAAGCTATTCGTTTTAAGGTTCCGAGTGGCCATACCTTTGAATTATACTATGATGTTCAAAAACCAAAAGCCTCAGAGCACCGGAAATCCGTTTTAAAAAATCAAACCTATAAAGCTTGGGCTAAAGGAATCTCGCCTCGAAGGATTGATCATGTAAATCTTCATACATCCGAGGATTGGCAAGTAACTTATAAATTTTTCCAGGAGATATTAGGATTTAAGCTAAGAGAGTATTTAAAGGTAGATGAAGGTGAACAAATCCTTGCTGGTTGGATGAGTGTCACACCGCTCGTTCATGATGTCGCTCTCGTTACTCGTAAAAAGAATGAAATTCCAACAAATGCTCGCCTGCATCATCTTTCTTACTGGTTGGATGATTCACAGGATGTATTAAGAGCCGCTGATATATGCAAAGAATACAATCTTCCAATTTGTGGTCCTGGGAAACATAGTATTTCACAAGCTTTGTATCTTTATGTTGCAGATCCAGGCAGTGGCTGTACAGTTGAAATCTTTACCGGTGGTTACTTAATATTTGAGCCGGATTGGGAGCCAATTGCATGGAAAGAATCCGAACGAGCACAGGGAAATACCTATTGGGGAGATAGCATTTCTGCTAAAGAGATTGTCAAATATACAATAGAAGCGTAAGTGAGGGAGTGGGAATAATGGTGAGTGTTATAAGCAGTATACTGAAAACTGATAACTTTGAAACATACTTAAACCGTTCTGGGGAAGGAAATAGCGAGACCATCCTATTTTTACATGGCTCTGGTCCTGGGGTTACATCCATTGCAAACTGGAGACCTGCACTTGAAGCTTTGGGTGAAGATTTTCAATGTCTTGCACCTGATCTATATGGATTTGCAAATAGTAGCCATCCAGAGGTGCCATTAAAAAATCGACAAGCCTGGATGGATGAGTGGATTAACCAAACGATTCAATTACTAGATAAACTGAATTTAGAAAAAGTACATCTCGTAGGAAATTCATTAGGCTGTTCAATCGCATTAGAGCTTCTGCTTGAGTACCCGGAACGATTCGATAAAGTTGTACTAATGGGCCCAGGTGGTACACCCAATACAAAGATGAGCTTTGAACTTGCTCGAGCAAAAAGCTTCTATGATAATCCTTCTAAGAAAAAACTACAGCAAATAATGAGTTGGTTTGTCTATGATGTTGAAAAAATGTGGCCGCTTATAGAATCTATAACAGATACTCGTTATGAGAATGCCATGAGACCAGAAGTTAGACGTTCGAACGATTCTATCTTTGCAACAGCTGCAGTACCTATTCCAACTGTCGCCTTAAATCGCATAAATAATAAAGTACTTTTAGTGCATGGCTTGAATGATAAAGTCTGCTCAATTGAATCCAGCTATTATTTAGCAGATCATCTTAAAAATGTACAATTGCATATCTTTGGTCAATGCGGTCACTGGACTCAATTAGAAGAGAAAAATCGTTTTAACCACCTGATTCACACATTCTTTTCAGGAAAATTATAAGTTTGTATCGGTAAGGGAAGTGAGATGGGGGAAATGAATTCGGAGTTTGAATATAAGGCTGATGTGGTGGTAATCGGTGCGGGTAATGCTGCTATGTGTGCGGCAATTGCTGCAAAGGAAAACGGAGCAAAAACAATTGTATTGGAAAAAGCACCTGAAAAGGAAAAGGGTGGCAATACAACGTATACACATGGTTCGATACGTTTTGCTTACAATAACAATCAAGAAATCCAGCAAATTATTCCAGATATAGATGCTGAGGATCTTAAAATATCAGATTTCGGTAGCTACTCTGAAGAACAATATTATGATGATCTTTGTCGAATGACTGATTATAAAACAGATGCAACTCTCGCAAGCCTTCTTACTGGAAATAGCTACGAGACTATGAAATGGTTAACCACACATAATGTTCGCTTTATTCCTATCTATGGAAGGCAAGCCTTTAAAGTCAATGGTATTTTTAAATTTTGGGGCGGGATGGTTTTAGAAGCAGTAGGTGGTGGTCAAGGTCTAGTAGAAACACTTCATCAAGAAGCTAAAAATAATGGGATTTCCATTTTATATGAAACGATGGCTGTCGAGCTCATTCATACAGATGAAGGAATAGCTGGAGTCGTGATTAAAGAAAAAGGAAAGACCAAGCGAATTCAGGCAAAGTCAGTGGTTATAGCTTCAGGAGGTTTTCATGCAAATGTTGAAATGCGTACTCGATATTTAGGGCCAAAATGGGATTTAGTTCATACAAGGGGAAGTAAGTATAATACTGGTGAAGGCATTCAAATGGCACTCGATATTGGAGCTTTGCCTGCTGGAAATTGGTCACAAGCACACTCAGTTACAGGAGATCGCTATTTGCCTGATTTTGAAGAAGGATTCCAAAAACTTAGCTATCCCTTTGGCATTATAGTTAATAGTGAAGGCAAGCGATTTGTCGATGAAGGAGCCGATTTTAGAAACTATACCTATGCGAAGTATGGAAAAATGATTTTAGAACAGACAAATAATTGTGCATGGCAAATTTTTGATGCCAAGGTTTCGCCTTTTTTACGTGAAGAATATAAAGGAAGAAAAGTGACAAAGGTGAAAGCGCATTCTCTTGAAGAATTAGCCGATAAAATCGGAGAAATTGAAAAACAATCCTTCTTAAAGGAAATACAAGCCTACAACAATTCAATTGACGAATCGGTTCCTTTTAATCCGACTATTAAAGATGGGCGAAAAACACAAGACCTGGCAGTGCCAAAAAGTAACTGGGCAAACAAAATTGATACTGCACCGTTCGAAGCCTATGCCGTAACATGCGGCATTACTTTTACTTACGGTGGCGTCAAAATTAATGAAGATGCACAGGTTCAAAGTATATTATATGAAGGTATTAACGGACTTTACGCTGCAGGCGAGGTGGTAGGCGGCCTTTTTTATAAAAACTACCCAGGTGGAGCAGGCTTAATGGCGGGCTCTGTCTTTGGTAAAATAGCCGGTGAAAACGCAGCAAGATCTGCTCTAAATAGACCGGAGTCAACAGTGCAAGCATTATGATTATGAAAGTAGCTACTAAATATGTCAGTAGCTACTTTTATCCGATAAATGTGAAGATTGCCATGAGAATAATTAAGAACGCTCCTATTATAAAATAAGCTCCCCAACCAGTTTTTTTATTTTTTATCTCATCGTATCCTAAAAGCAGGAAAAGAAAGCCTAATAGTAATTGAGCGAAAGCAACGTATGAAAAGTCTTTAGTAGCTAGACCATAAATTGAAATCGCAATGATTCCTAATGAAATAATTAATCTAATTATCTTCAAGAATATCCCTCCTATAACTAGGGTAGCAAATAAGATTTTTAAATAAAACCAAATTTTTTTGTGTTTAAATAATACATATTTATGAGCGATTATTGTTTATAAAGTACTTCACATCAGGTAAACCAGCTAAATAATAAAAGCTCTTCAACCTAATTAAAAAAGGATGAAGAACTTTTTATGTTTTTTATTTTGTAAACGAAGCAACTGCCGTAGCTCTTTAATTAAAAAACTCCTTTAAATCAATTGGCGTATTTTCTTGGTTTAAACCAATCAGCAGTTTTAAGCGGGCTTTTTGTCCATTAATTCCATTAGCGAAGATTACACCCATATTTTCTAAGCTTTTTCCTCCGCCCTCGTAACCATAGACGCCTTCAGCAATACCATTGAAGCAACGAGAGACTAGGATAACCGCGACATTTGCATCGAGTAATTTTTGGATACCTACTGCTACATCTGGAGGGACGTTGCCTTGTCCTAAACCTTCTAGGACAACTCCGTCATAGCGTAAAGTTAGGATAGCTTCGATCAAATCTCGTTCCATTCCAGCATATACTTTTAATAATGCCACTCGTTTTTCGATGGAGTTAACTTCCACATAGCGGCGATTAACAGGTGCTTGGTGAATATGGACCATTTTCTTTGTCACTAAACCAATTGGGCCATATTGCGGACTCTGAAAAGTATTTACGCTAGAGGTAGATGTTTTGGTAATGTTGAATGCTTGGTGGATTTCATCATTCATGACAACGAGAACTCCTTTGTCTCTTGCCTCATCACTACATGCCACGCGGACTGCTTCAACTAAGTTATAAACCCCATCTGCCCCGAGTTCATTGGACGAACGCATCGCACCAGTTAGAACAATCGGAAAATCAAATTGAGTTGTTAAATCCAAGAAATAGGCTGTTTCTTCTAATGTATCCGTTCCGTGGGTGATTACTACACCATCGACAGAATGCTCATTAGCGTATTGTTGTAAAACGTCTCGTAAATAAAGCATCTCCTTTGGGGTAATATGTGGAGATGGATAATTAAATGCTTCCATTTCTACGATGCTTGCGTATTTTGCAAGCTGTTCACTCACACCGAGAAGCGGGTTTTTTTCGTTCGGTAGTACGGAGCCTGTTTCATTCATTTTCATGGAAATTGTTCCACCAGTATGAATTAATAAAATATTTTTCTTCATAGGAAAAACCTCTCTTAACCATCTTTTCTAATGCTACTAATGTTATAATAACATTAATGAGGTTTTATGGAAGGAGTGTAGCCCATGTTAATATTGTTATCCGCTGCAATAGCTCCCGGATTGGCTTTGTTAAGCTATTTTTATTTGCGTAATCAAATGGCGACAGAACCAAGAAAAACGTTATTACAAGCCTTCTTCTTTGGGACATTGATTACTTTCCCAATTATGTTTATTCAATATGTTGTTAAAGAAGAGGAAGCCATTACAAATCCATTTTTGGCAGATGTCTTATTCTCGAGTGGGTTGGAAGAGTTTTTTAAATGGCTTGTCATCTTTACCCTTATTTTCAGGCATATTGAATTTGATGATCCATATGACGGGATTCTCTATGGTGCCAGTGTTTCGCTGGGATTTGCCACGGTAGAAAATGTACTATATTTACTAACTTTTGGCATTGATACTGCGATTGTAAGGGCAATTTTGCCTGTCTCAAGCCATGCCTTATTCGGTGTTGTAATGGGGTATTATTATGGTAAAAGTAAATTTGCAAATAATGATAAACAAGTAGAGTACTTAATTCTTTCTCTTTTCGCACCATTGTCATTACATATAACCTACAATTCCATTTTAACATTTCAAGGTTACTGGGTTTACCTAATTGCACCTTTCATGCTGTTCTTATGGTGGTTTGCTTTGAAGAAGGTCAAATTAGCCCATCAGCATCTCGTTCAACATTTATTTGAACAAAATAAAATCTAAAAGCTCTTATTTTCATTCGAATTATGAAAATAAGGGTTTTTTTATGGGGATAAAACAGGTTTGAGTTGAAGGATACCAACCAACTCGGACTTACTTTAATTTGAGTTGTTTTTATCAAATCGTTTAAAATTTTTTCTAACTTTTAGCTTTATATGATTTTTCTGATTGGAAACGTATAAAAGTGAAACTTTTTTACATGCTATGAGAAAGGAGTGAAATAAATGGTAAGAAGTATTTTTATGACTATCATTTTAATATTTGGCACACTTACGATCATAAAGCCAAATGAACCATTAGCATTTTCGGGACAAACCATTGAACGCGGAGCATTTGGAGATGATGTAATTGAGTTACAGGCTCGATTACAGTATCTAGGATTTTATAAAGGTAAGATTGATGGGATTTTTGGATATGGGACATATTGGGCTCTACGAAATTTCCAAGATCAATATGGTCTTGGTGTTGATGGAGTGGCGGGATCCAAGTCAAAAGATTCATTAGTTAGAGTTTCTGAATACCATAGAGATTGGGTACATGAGCAGATTGAAAAAGGAAATAGATTTACCCACTATGGTGGAATACCATTAGCCCAACAAACGAGTGCAGGTGCTGGGCAATCTGAAAGTACTGATGTTCAGCTTCCGGTGAAATACTCAGAGCGCGACTTACAGTTAATGGCCAATGCTGTATATGGTGAGGCACGCGGCGAACCATATGAAGGACAAGTAGCAGTAGCTGCCGTTATTTTAAATCGATTAGAATCGGCGGATTTTCCAAATTCAATATCTGAAATAATATTCCAACCTGGCGCATTTACAGCTGTTGCCGATGGGCAAATTTGGTTAACTCCAAATGCGAGAGCAAAAGAAGCAGTATTAGATGCTATGAATGGATGGGACCCAACTGAAAATGCACTTTACTATTTCAACCCAAAAACTGCAACGAGTAAGTGGATTTGGTCTAGGCCACAAATTAAGCAAATTGGTGAACATATATTCTGCTATTAAAGGAGGGACAATATGAAGAGTGCTATCTATTTACTTTCCATTGCCGTGTTAGCTTTAGGATTATATTCTTATGAAGTGAGAAGAGATAATACGCATTTACAACAAACCGTACAGGCACAATATACGAATTCTCTAACAAATGCTTCAGAGAAATTATCGAATTTGCAACAATCTGTTTCACAATCACTGTTATTCCAAGACCAAGAAGCACTAGAAATTGAGTTGGATAATATTTGGCGCGTCAGTAACGAATTTCGCTCAACTATCAGTAGCCTTCCATTAAGCAGAGAAGTATCAAATGAATGGCTTCGATATGTTGGCAATATCGGGGAAGAAGCCAAATATGCATCTGAAAATGGCGATTATGAAGCATGGCATAAACGAATGTCCGTGGTAAATCAAAACTTACAAGCCTTAGCAGATGAATGGACTGTTGCAACAGCTAATTTTTATCAAAATGATGCGAGTATTACAGAATGGGCTTCTGTTGCTGAAAAGGAAACAAATGAATCTCCATTCAAGAATGTTGCAGCAAATCTAAAATCTTATGGGGAAACTGATTTCCCATTAACAGCCAGTGAATCTGATTGGTTAAAGAAAAGAGAGCTTCAAAATTTGGATGATAAAGAAATAACAAAAGATCAAGCTATTGAAAAGCTCGAATTATTAATACCTGGCATTAAAGATGCCACTTACACGGTAACAAAGAGTAAGGATGATGCCCCATATCCTTTCTATCACATCCAATTTGTAAAGGGAAGCCGAATTGGATATGCAGATATCACGGAAAAGGGCGGTAATATACTATCATTCTTATCAGAGCGACCAGTTCAAGAGAAAACTGGAGTGACACAACAACAAATTCGCGATCAGGTAACTGAATTTTTAAATCTGGCAGGATATACAGATTTAGAATTGGTTGAAATGCGTGAAAATCATCAGGCTTGGCATTTGTCTTTAGCTCGAGTTGTTGGGGAAGATAAAGCACTTGTTTACCCTGATGGCATTCAAGTAAAAATATCAAAGGATAGTGGAGAACTATTAGGGTTGAACGCAATGGAATATGTTCAAAAAGAAGAGATAAATGAAAATCAGAAAGTAGAACCGATTGATTGGGAAGCATTCTTTAGACCCGGTACTAAGGTTGAAGAAGAAAAGTTAATTTATACTGAAAATGAAGCATTCCAACTTAGAAAATGTTATCAAGTAATTGCACGTTTTGATAATGGTCAAAATGAAACATTCCGCGTTGTTGTCGATGCAGAAAACCATGATGTGTTAAAGGTTGAATATATGAATTAATCTGAGTCTACGAATACAGCACTTCTTCGGCACAAAGTTTAAGCACTTCAATCTCGTGGATGCTTAGTAACAGAACTACAAATACATCCAAGAGATTGAAGTAAAAACTTCTGATGATATAGAAAAAAAGTATTTTTCGTGCAATAATTAAAATATTATAATTGTGCGAGGCGAAGATTATGCAACTAAAGCTAGGGACTGCATTGACATTAGAACCTACTTATACAGATAGAGTCGAAAAATTCCGTTGTAAAATAGTAGAGCAAGAAAATAACATATATTATATTGACTATCCCGTTAACATTGAGACAAATAAAACGGCTTTTTTAGTTGATGGCGCTCAATTTCGAGCAACATTCATGACAGAAGATAAAGTAAGCTATGCATTTAATACAGAAGTTTTAGGCAGAAAATTAGGGAATATACCTACTATCATGCTATCCTGTCCTCCTTCTGAAGAATTTGTAAAAATTCAAAGAAGGGAATTTGTTCGAGTTAATACCCCTGTCGACATTGCAGTTGAGTATAATAATAACTTCTTCCAATTTGTAACGGAGGATATTAGCGCAGGTGGGTTGGCAATCCATTTAAATAAAGACGTTCCGTTTGTGGAAGGCGAGAGCGTTAATCTGACGATTGTTCTTGTCTTTATGAATGGGGAAATTCGTTATGTTAAAACGAGTGCCAATGTTGTTCGAATCATTGTAAAAAATCGTATTACATTAGCTTCCCTTCAATTTACAGATACAGAGAATATTGAAAAGCAATATATAGTCCGTTTTTGTTTCGAGAGACAGCTTTTGAATAGAAGAAAATTAGAAGCAAATACAATGAATTAAAACAATGCTGTCCCAATGGTTTGTGCAGGCAAACTATTGGGGCATTTTCTATGGAAGAAAAAAAGTTCATATTTTTGCTTTATGTCGGAATGAGTTCATTTGAAAAAGAGGATTTGGAATCAGTGGTTGAGAAAGGCTTTTTTCCTTTCAACCAAAGTTCAGTTAGTAACAAAAATATGAAAGAATCACAAGGGTATCAACTAAGTAATTACTTAATGAATATGGTACAATATCGTAGGAAAGTAGGGATTTTATGGATAAACAAATTCAAATTGCAATCGATGGACCAGCTGGAGCTGGAAAAAGCACAATAGCAAAAATTGTAGCAGAAAGCTTAGGTTTTACTTATATCGATACTGGTGCAATGTATAGAGCTGTTACGAATAAAGCAATTTCTCAAAACATAAACTTAAGTGATGCAAACTCACTGGAAAAAATGTTATTAAACACTTCGATTATTCTGGAACCTTCATCAGATGGACAACTTGTTTTTGTGGATGGGGAAAATGTAACCGAAGCAATTCGTTTAAACGAAGTAACAGCTAACGTAAGTGAAGTGGCAGCACATGCTAACATCCGCAAGATTCTTGTAGCAAAACAACAAGAACTTGCAGCACGTGGTGGAATCGTCATGGATGGCAGAGATATTGCAACACATGTACTAAAGGACGCAGAGTTGAAGATTTTCATGTCTGCCTCCGTTGAGGAACGGGCTAAACGCCGATTCCTTGACAATGAAAGAAGGGGAATACCTTCTACAATCGAAAAACTGCAGGAAGAAATTGCCTTACGCGACAAACTTGATAGCCAAAGAGAAGCATCGCCACTAATCCAAGCAAAAGATGCCATTTATCTTGATACAACTGAGCTATCAATAGAAGAAGCTGCAAACGAAATATTAAAATTAGCTAAACAAAAAATGGCATAATATAAATCTGAATTTAGCGCTTTTTTGTAAAAAGTTAATGAAATTTCCGATATTAGAGGAAAATTTTTTGTTTTTATGGACAATTTAGAATAAAATAGAAATTGGAAGATGCGAAGGAGGGTTACATATGTCTGAAGAAATGAACTTAGGATCAAACCAAGAATTTCGAGAAGGAGATATTGTGAAAGGTGTTGCTGCTCAAGTAGATGAAAAAGCAGTAACGATCTCGATTGAAGGTGCTCCTTTCGATGGGATTTTACCAATCAGCGAACTTTCAAGCTTACACATTGAAAAAGCTTCTGACGTAGTATCAGTTGGTGATGAGTTAGAGCTGATGATCACGAAAGTAGAAGAAGAAAACTTTGTATTATCTAAACGCAAAGTGGATGCGTTAAAAGCTTGGGATAAACTTGAAAAACAATTTGCATCAGGAGAAGTGTTCGAAGCAGAAGTAAAGGATGTTGTGAAGGGTGGCCTAGTTGTTGATTTAGGTGTACGTGGCTTCGTTCCTGCATCTCTAGTGGAAGATCATTTCGTAGAAGATTTCGAGGATTATAAAGGCAAAACATTAACTTTTAAAATTACTGAGCTAGATAAAGAAAAAGGACGCCTTATTTTATCTCACCGTGCTGTTCTTGAACAACAAAAAGCGACGAATAAGAAGCGTGTCTTAGACGAAATTAACGCTGGTGATATGATAGAGGGTACTGTTCAACGATTAGCACCATTTGGAGCATTTGTTGATATTGGTGGTGTGGATGGATTAGTTCACATTTCGCAAGTATCCCATGACCATGTTGATGACGTAAGTACAGTATTATCTGAGGGTCAAGCTGTAAAAGTAAAAGTACTATCTGTTGACCCAGAAAATGAACGTATTTCTTTATCAATTAAAGATACTTTACCTGGACCTTGGGCAAATGTAGCACAAAATGTGACAAAAGGTGCTGTATTAACAGGGACGGTAAGACGTTTAGTATCCTTTGGTGCATTTGTTGAGCTATTACCAGGAGTTGAAGGGTTAGTTCACATTTCACAAATTTCACATAAGCATATTAACACGCCACATGAAGCCTTAAAAGAAGGTGACGAGGTTCAAGTGAAAGTGTTAGATGTGAACGCTAATGAAAAACGTCTTTCACTAAGCATCAAAGAACTCCAAAATAATCCTGAAAAAGAAGAAGAATTCGACTATGAATTACCAGAAGAAACAACTGGCTTCTCTCTAAGCGATGTTATTGGAGACAAACTAAAAGGCTTTACTAATAAATAATATGTTTTCTGATACTAGGCGTACCGATTTGGGTGCGTCTTTTTTATTTTGGAAGGGGTGAGTGTTATAGTATTAGGATTTAAGATGATGGATGACTTTTGGTGGAAATATATGTAGTCCTATCTTAAGCTATGTAGGAGTATTCATTTCGGGTTAATCTGAGTCTATAATACAGGTGGGGAGTAAGAAACTAAAATTGACGAAAGTAAGAAGGGCTTACAATTACTGAATCTTAGGTTGAGGATGAAATACTTTGAAGGGAAATAAAATCCAAGGTGCGTTTCAGCTCTCCTTCAACTGGCAAAAGTTCATCTATATGACTTCATCCCCCTAGCAAACTACATTACAATTCTATCAACACTTATCCTACCGTCTCTTCTCCCAACAGCGCCCGCTTTATCGAAAAAGTCTACCCATCTGTTCCACCGCCATTTTACTTCTCCATATACTTCAGCAATCACCTAAGTTTTCCAAGAAAGAATTGCTTAGAATTGAAAAAATGATATAATTTATATTTTCGTGTATAATACTAAAGATAAGAAATTGGAAGGATGAAGTACAGATGACAAAACCAGTAATCGCCATCGTAGGTCGTCCGAACGTTGGAAAATCCACAATATTTAACCGTATTGTTGGTGAACGCGTCTCAATCGTGGAAGATATTCCAGGAGTAACACGTGACCGCATATATAGTTCGGCAGATTGGTTAACACATGAATTTAATATCATTGATACGGGTGGAATTGAAATAGGAGACGAACCTTTCTTAGAACAAATTCGCGGGCAAGCTGAGATTGCTATTCGAGAAGCCGATGTTATTATCTTTATGACAAACGGACGTGAAGGTGTTACATTAGCCGATGAACAAGTAGCTAAAATCTTATATAAAACAAAAAAACCAGTTGTATTAGCAGTAAACAAAATTGATAATCCTGACATGCGTGAAATGATTTACGATTTCTACTCTTTAGGCTTTGGAGAACCATTCCCGATCTCTGGGTCCCACGGTTTAGGGCTTGGAGATTTATTAGATGAGTGTGCGAAACATTTCCCTAAAGAAGATGAAGCACAATATTCAGAAGAAACGATTAAATTTAGTTTAATTGGTCGCCCTAATGTTGGGAAATCGTCACTAGTTAATGCGTTTTTAGGACAAGAACGTGTTATTGTTAGTGATATAGCAGGAACAACACGTGATGCAATCGATACACCTTACTCTTATGATGGACAGGAGTATGTTATCATTGACACTGCTGGGATGCGTAAAAAAGGGAAAGTGTATGAATCGACAGAAAAATATTCTGTATTACGTGCACTGAGAGCAATTGAACGTTCCGACGTTGTTTTAGTTGTATTAAACGGTGAAGAAGGTATCCAGGAACAGGATAAGAAAATTGCAGGTTATGCCCATGAAGCAGGTAAAGCAGTCGTGATCGTGGTAAACAAATGGGATGCAGTGGAAAAAGATGAAAAAACAATGAATCTTTACACTCAACAAATCCGCGAGCACTTCTTATATTTACATTATGCACCGATTATTTTCGTATCAGCTAAAACGAAGCAACGTGTGCATCAAATTTTAAGCATTGTACAACGTGTAAGTGAAAATCATGCAATGAGAATTCAATCTTCAATATTAAATGAGGTTATTGAAGATGCGGTTGCACGAAATCCTGCACCATCAGACAAAGGAAAACGTTTACGTATTTACTACACGACTCAAGTTGCTGTAAAACCACCAACATTCGTTACCTTTGTAAATGAGCCGGAATTAATGCATTTCTCTTATGAACGATTCCTTGAAAACCGAATTCGTGAAACCTTTGATTTTGAAGGAACACCGATTCGATTAATCGCTCGTGCACGCGATTGATTGAATTGAAGGGGGAGAGAGTATGGAAAATGTTACGGTTTTAGGGGCGGGCTCCTGGGGCACGGCACTAGCGCAAGTATTAGCTGAGAATGGTCATCATACGCTTGTCTGGACTCATCGTGAAGAGCAAGCAAATGAAATCAATACACAGCATACAAATCACAAGTATTTACCAGATATTGCATTATCGAAAGAATTGACTGCTACAAGTAATTTAGAAGAGGCTGTTCTTTTTTCTAATATTATTGTCGTAGCAGTTCCAACGAAAGCGATACGTGAAGTGTGCAGCTCAATGGAGTCCTTTTTAAACAACAAAAAATTGTTCGTACACGTATCAAAAGGAATTGAGCCCGATTCCCTCATGCGTATTTCTCAAATGCTGGCTGAGAGCCTCTCGCCAGAGATTGTGAAGGATATTGTTGTCCTTTCTGGTCCAAGCCATGCAGAAGAGGTAGTACTGCATCATCCAACGACAATTACAGCAGCCTGTACTAATCTCGATGCTGCTGAAGAGGTTCAAGATTTATTCATGAATCATTACTTCCGTGTATATACAAACGATGATGTCGTGGGAGTGGAGCTTGGCGGTGCATTAAAAAATGTCATTGCTTTAGCTGCCGGCATATCTGACGGATTGGGTTATGGTGATAACGCGAAGGCAGCTCTTATTACCAGGGGGTTGGCTGAAATCACCCGTCTTGGTGTTAAAATGGGCGGAAATCCATTTACCTTTGGCGGTTTAACGGGAATGGGTGATTTAATTGCAACTTGTACAAGTGTTCACTCTCGAAACTGGAGAGCAGGCAATATGCTTGGTAAAGGCATGAAACTGGCTGAAGTACTTGATAATATTGGCATGGTAGTTGAAGGTGTCAGAACTACAAAAGCAGCCTATCAACTTTCTCAAGAGTATGACGTACCGATGCCAATTACTACGGCACTTTTTGAAATATTATTTAATGATAAAGAACCAAAAGTAGCGGTGGATGAATTAATGATTCGTATGAAAAAACGTGAGATTGATCTTTATTAGAGATTTTTATTGTTATAAATGGGTATGTGGAGGTAATTAGTTACCTCCTCTTCTTGTGAAAGGAGGTTTACAACTTGCAAAACTTGTTATCTTCGATGAATTTTTTAACGCTGCAATCAGCAAGGGGACCCCTTGCGAGTATGCATGCATTAGATGTCATGTGGGTTTCTTTTTATTCAATAGGAGCCATGTTATTATCTGTATTGATTGTGGGACTCACAAGAAAATGGGTAAACAATGGGTGTTTATCTCTAATATTGCGGCTAGTTGCTTTTGTCATCTTTGCAATCGGTTCCATTTTAATGGTGCTTGTAGTCTTGACATGGCCGAATTAAAATTACATACATAGTGTACCTTTTCCATGGTAACTGTCAGTGAAACAATCTATGAGGTGAGTAGAAAATGAAAAGTAAATGGAGCCTGTTTTTTGTACTAGCTCTAACTACAGTTTTATTATCAGGCTGTCTTTTCCCAGAGGAGCAGAAAGCTGAAAATCAGGTGCCAGATGATCTGCAGTTAGCTTCAGTTCAAAAAGCAGTGGAGGAATTTCAAGCTGATACAGGTGTCCTTCCTATTAAAACACGAGATATGGATACAGATCTATTTATAAAATATCCAATCGATTTTGAAAAACTTATACCAAAATATTTAGCCAATCCACCGGCAAATTCGTTTGAAAAGGGTGGTTTATTCCAATATATTATTTGGGATCCAGAAGTAAACCCTACAGTTAAGTTAGTTGATTTACGATCTGCTGAAAGAATTCGTGAATTGAACATTCGATTTATGAGTACCTATTACCCTACGTTTAAGGAAAAAATTACAGATTACGTATATTCAATCGACTTTGAAAAAATCGGTTACAAGGAAGAGCTTACTGTACAAAGCCCATATTCGAATAATCTACTTCCTTTAATCGTGACAACTGAAGGGGACATCTACATCGATTATTCTGTTGATTTAAATATTTTCATCCAAGAAAATAATTTAAAACCAAAACCAGGTGAAGATATTCGAATGCTGCTTACAGATGCTTATCCAGTGGTGCCTGCCTATTCGTTGCCTTACACAGTGGATGAAAACAATGAACCGATTTTTATGTATGACCCAACTGCATCAAATGAAGAGGAACAAGCCCCCACTGGGAACAATTAAGAACAACCGAGCAAATAATAGCTAAGTGTTTAAAAAATATGTACTTTTACATATTTTTTAAACACTTTTTTCATATGTATAAGTATGCGATTTAAGTTTGTGCGATATTTTTCTTCAATAAGCCAAAGACATCGATAAATATTCCCTATTTAAAAATTTTCGTACAAGGCGTTTTCATATTTGAAGAATGTCGTACATAGACTAAATTACGTAAAGGAGGAGCTACAATAGGCGAAGAAATCTTTCATCAAATAGCAGAAAGAACAAATGGGGACGTATATATCGGTGTTGTAGGGCCTGTAAGAGTTGGTAAGTCTACTTTTGTGAAGAAAATGATGGAGTCGGTTGTGCTCCCAAATATCGTAAACGAAGAAGATCGCAAAAGAGCACTGGACGAGCTGCCTCAAAGTTCACCAGGTCCTGTAATCATGACTGCTGAGCCAAAGTTTGTTCCTGCACAAGGAACAGAAATTACAATTGGTGAAAGCGAAATCCCGTTCCGCATTCGTTTTGCAGACTGTGTTGGGTATGTAATTGACGGTGTAAGAGGTTATGAAGATGAAGATGGTCCGAAATATGTTCATACGCCATGGCATTCTGAAGCGATTCCTTTTGAAGAAGCTGCGAAAATCGGCACTGATAAAGTAATTCGCGACCATGCCAATATTGGGGTAGTTGTAACGACTGATGGATCTGTTAATGGGATTAATCGGCATGCTGCAGCAGTTGCCGAAGAACAAATTGTGAGCCAACTAAAAGAAATTGGGAAACCGTTTGTTATTGTGTTGAATTGTCAAATGCCAACACACAATAATACAATGGCACTTCGTCATGAGTTACTTGAAAAATACCAGGTTCCAGTAATTCCGGTTGCCATCGATCAAATGAACACAAAAGATATGGAATATATTCTTCAAGAGGCATTATATGAATTCCCTATTGAAGATATAGAAGTTGAAAAACCGGATTGGTTAGATGTACTAGAATATACACATCCATTAAATGTGACGCTCTCAGATGCGGTTGGCAACGTGTTGAATTCGGTAACAAAGATTCGTGATGTTTCACAAGCTGCTTCAGAGTTACGTGAAATTGATTTTGTAGAAGAAAGTGAAATTGAAAGAGTAGATGCAGGTTTAGGTGTAGCAACTGTACGTATTACATTAAAGCCAGAAATCTATAAAGCAGTGTGCAATGAATGGTTAGATGCTCCTATTGATACGAAGAAGGATTGGCTACTATTCATTAAAGAAGCGGCAGAGGCTAAGCAGGCGCAAAGAAGATTCCGTGAAGCGATTGATGAAGCAAGCGATAATGGCTATGGAATTTCCCTTCCGACATTGGAGGAATTTGAACCAAGCGAACCAGAAATCATTAAACAAAATAACTTCTATGGTGTTCGCATGAAAGCGAGTGCACCTTCTTACCATATTATCCGTGTAGATATGGCGACAGAATTTGCGCCTTTAATTGGTACGGAATTCTATGCAAATCAGTTGCTTAAAGATCTGCAGTATTCTTATAAGCACGACCGCGATCAACTATGGCAAACTCAATTATTTGGCACATCACTTCATGAAGTACTGCAGGAAGGTATTCGTTATAAAATGAATGCCGTACCTCCAAGTGCCAAGAAGAGAATGCGTCAAACAATCGAAAGAATGGTTAACGAGGGTGAACGTGGCTTAGTAACGTTTATTATCTAGTTAAACCACTATGGAAACGTACCTAGTTGAATTATTATGCACTTATATCTTTAGTTACATCATGAAGTAATTTCAATATTAGGGTAATTGAATGGGTAAAATCCAATCGATTACCTTTTTCTTCGTTGTAAATAGGCTGATTTTAAAAAGATTTGGCTTAAAATCTCTTTTAAGATTATTACGTAACTGTGTATATTAAATGTATAAATTCAATAAAAATGGTATAAATTAGGAACAGGACTTTTCATTTTCCAGGTGAAAAGTCCTGTTATTTGTGTTTTTAATGAAAAAAACCGATTTATTGTTTAAAAACATGGATAAATACAGTTGCACAGGGATTTTCTATATGTTACTCTTTTTACATGATTTAGGTTCATGACCCTTTGAGAGGAGGTGAATGGTGTGAATAAAACAGAATTAGTAAACTCTGTTGCTGAAGCTGCAGGTCTTTCTAAAAAAGACGCTTCTAAAGCAGTTGAAGCTGTATTTGATACAATTCAAGATGCTCTTGCAAAGGGTGACAAAGTACAATTAATTGGTTTTGGTAACTTCGAAGTACGTGAACGTGCCGCTCGTAAAGGGCGTAACCCACAAACAGGTAAAGAAATCGAAATCGCTGCTAGCAAAGTTCCTGCGTTTAAACCAGGTAAAGCTCTTAAAGATGCTGTAAAATAATTAAAGCGTCTAGCAGTTACATAGAGCAGTCGTCATGGACAAGCATGATGACTGCTCTTTTTACTTGTTGAATTAACTAACGATTGGTAAAATTAAGTTTTTAATATACATATATAAAACTTTTTAGATAGATGTAAAACCTATTTTGCTTAAAGGGTAAGGATGTGCTACGATTCATTTTGAGTAGCGTCGGTACATCTTGTTTAGGAGGAAGAAAGATGTCGAAAGTAAATTTAGAAAAAATAGAAGAAGCGGTAAAAATGATTTTAGAAGCTGTAGGAGAAGATGTAGAGCGCGAGGGGTTACTGGATACACCAAAGCGTGTTTCTAAAATGTATGCAGAAATGTTTAGTGGAATCGATGAAGATCCAAGGGAATTCTTCAGTACAGTATTCCATGAAAATCACGAAGAGTTAGTATTAGTGAAAGATATCCCGTTTTATTCGATGTGTGAACATCACCTAGTTCCTTTCTATGGAAAAGCCCATGTAGCCTATTTACCACAGGGCGGGCGTGTAGCAGGGTTAAGTAAATTAGGGAGATGTGTCGAATCGGTAGCACGAAGACCCCAATTACAAGAAAGAATTACTTCAACAGTTGCAGATACGATAATGGAAATGCTTGAACCATACGGTGTATATGTGGTTGTTGAAGCTGAGCATATGTGTATGACAATGAGAGGACTTAAAAAACCTGGTTCTAAAACAGTTACTTCTGTTGCACGTGGAGTATATGCAGAGGACGATGTTTTAAGAAGAGAAGTAATTTCATTTATTCAAATGTCTTAAAACTCTAGTTTTATTGTGATATGATGTACAAGTATATATTATTAGGCGAAAGACATGCGATTTCCATTAGGAATTAGTGAGCATGCTCGTGTAAAATCTTGGCGCACATGTTTTGACTGTGACGGAAGCTTTATCGACAGTTACACTTACGCGGGAAGACGAATTTGATTTTGAGGAGACAAATAATATGACTCAACCAGACTATATTATCATTGAAGCTCAAGAGGATGGCGTACATGTAATCGGTTTAACACGTGGTACGGATACTAAGTTTCATCATTCTGAAAAATTAGATACTGGAGAAATAATGATTGCCCAATTTACTGAACATACTTCTGCGATGAAGATACGTGGAAAAGCGAAGATTTTTTCTTCACATGGTGTCGTTGAAAGTGGTTCAAAAAATAATAAATAATAATGCAATAAATGGTCTTAAAAAAGTTATAATACACGATGGTGTATTTCGCTTACATTGGTGAACCAAACGAAATAATGCAATGGGAACCACACATTGCACTTTAAGTAGAATGGAGTAATATCTATGGTCGCAACATACATTCAACAATCAATAGAACAGTTAAAAACAAATATTTTCATGCATGTTCGTCATAGAACTTTGATTCAATATACTGGATCACCATTGCTCGATGAAAATCAATTGTTTTATTTATTATTACCATTTTTAAATGGAGAAAAATGGGATGAACAAATTCAAGAAAGCGCTATTACTGTCGGAATTGTTCATGCTTCACTTAGCGAACATGACAAAATAAGTGAAACGAATGCCACAAGTAAAGAACAGCAGCTTACAGTTCTTTCAGGTGATTATTATAGTGGGCGTTATTATGAAATACTCGCACATTCTGGTAATATCACTTTAATTCGACAGCTTTCTGAGGGTATTGTGACAAGGTGTGAACATCAAATTAAGTTATATGAATCAACACAATATACAATTAACGAGTGGTATCAAATTACCTCTGGCATACAAACAGAGTTAATCAAACGGTTTTATCAAGTATATCAATTTGAACAATATAGTTCATTTATGCATACGGCATTATTGCTGCTTCAATTGCGAAAGGAACTTCGAAACCATCAAAATGATAATCCATCTTCTTTATTTTTGAAGATGAAAGAGAGTGTTTCTGGACAAGGGAATTCAATTGTGTCCATAATTCAAAGTGAAATTGATTCTCTCAATAACTTGCTAAACGAATATCTTCAATCGTCCAGTTATTTAAAAGACGATTTAAAGTTATACATAAAGCAACAAGTTGCGTTTAATGACAAATTAACGCGAGAAAGGTAATGAAAAAATGGCTAAATCGAAAGAAGAACACGTACATGAGGTGTTTGAAAGTATCTCAGGCAACTATGACAAAATGAATTCTGTTATTAGCTTTCAATTACATGTTAAGTGGCGTGATGATACCATGAAAAGAATGGCTGTTAAACCCGGCTCTAAATGTTTGGATGTTTGTTGTGGTACTGCCGATTGGACGGTAGCACTTGCACAGGCAACAGGAGAAACAGGTGTTGTTAAAGGGCTGGATTTCAGTAAGAATATGCTGAAGGTTGGTGCAAACAAGATAAAAGCATATCCTCAAGTAGAGTTGATTCATGGGAATGCAATGGAGCTTCCATTCGAGGATAATACCTTTGACTATGTAACAATTGGTTTCGGACTACGAAATGTACCTGACTATCTGCAAGTATTAAAGGAAATGAATCGTGTGTTAAAGCCTGGTGGGATGGCCGTATGTCTTGAGACGTCACAATCTGAAATCCCTGGCTATAGACAGCTATTCAGATTCTATTTCAAATTTATAATGCCGTTATTCGGCAAGTTGTTTGCTAAAAGTTTTAAAGAATATTCTTGGTTACAGGAGTCGGCGAACGATTTCCCAGGAATGAAAAAATTAGCGAAAATGTTCGAAGAAGCGAACTTTGAAAAAGTGACATATAAGGGATATAGCGGTGGGGCTGCTGCTATGCATATGGGCTTTAAAAAAGAAAACTAGGGGGAGAAGGTTTCGCGCGTGGAAAAGATGAAGTTAAAATTACTCTATTCCGATTTGAAATCGGATATAGACATCATCGAAAAAGAGTTAGAAACTGCGTTAAACTCATCTTCGCACTTGATAAATGAGGCCTCTCTCCATTTGTTACAGGCTGGCGGTAAACGAATTCGCCCTGTTTTTGTATTAATGAGTGCAAAATTTGGGCAATATAATATTGATCAAATTAAAAATATTGCGGTACCGTTAGAGTTAATTCATATGGCATCACTCGTACATGATGATGTTATTGATGATTCAGATTTGAGAAGGGGTAGACATACTGTCAAAGCACAATGGAACAATCGGGTTGCCATGTACACTGGTGACTTTATTTTCGCAAGAGCTTTAGAGTATGTGACATCTATCGAAAACGTCAGGGTTCATCAAATTTTAGCGAAAACAATGGTTGAAATTTGTAATGGCGAAGTTATACAAATTGAAGATAAGTTTCGAAGTCATCAAAATTTAAAAGACTATTTCCGACGAATTAAGCGTAAAACAGCTCTGCTCATAGAGTCAAGCTGTGAATTAGGGGCTGTTGTTGGTGGGCTTAATGATAAAGAGGTAAGACATCTTAAACGATTTGGTTATTTTGTTGGGATGAGCTATCAAATTGTAGATGATATTCTAGATTTTACTGCAACAGATAAAGAGCTAGGTAAACCTGCTGGAAGTGATTTGCTTCAAGGAAATATTACTTTGCCGATTTTATTGTTAAAAGATCATCCTACAATCCAAAGTTTTATAGCGAAATCTTCAAGTGGTGAAGTATCAGAAGAGGATCGATTGGAAATGTTAAAGATTGTGCGCAATTCTGATGCCATTAAGCAAGCAATCACTTTAAGTAATCAGTATCTAAGAAAAGCGTTAAAGGAAGTTGACGCGTTACCAAGTCATCCTATGAAGAGAAAACTGCGAGATTTGGCTCTTTTTATTGGAAAACGTAAATTCTAAGTAAAGTTTTCATGGTTTTCATAGTAAAAGTTGATGTATTTCGCATCTTTTGGTAATATTTATCGGTAGGTGTAACGCCTTATACAAACTTAAGGAGTGTTTTATAATTATGGCAATTGAAAAAACTTTTTTAATGATTAAACCAGACGGAGTAAAACGTCAAGTAATCGGAGACATCGTAGACCGTTTTGAACGTCGCGGATTCGAATTAAAAGGTGCTAAACTTATGGTAGCTTCTCGTGAAGTAGCAGAAGCTCATTACGCAGAACATGCGGACAAACCATTCTTTGGTGAATTAGTTGATTTCATCACTTCAGGTCCAGTATTTGCTATGGTATGGGAAGGCGAAAGCGTAATTTCTTTAGCTCGTATCATGATGGGAGCTACAAAACCATCTGATTCTCAACCAGGGACTATCCGTGGTGACTATGCAGTTACAATTTCTGAGAACGTAATCCACGGTTCGGACTCAGCTGAATCAGCAGAACGCGAAATTAGCTTATGGTTCGGCGGAGAATTAGCTTAATTCTCTCTTAAAAGATTATATTGAATTTTAAATAACTATTGCTTTTAGCAATAGTTATTTTTTTTGAAATAATCGGAACTTTTTGGAAACACTAATGGAAAGTATGATATATAATGGACTTTGGAGGTGATAGAATTGGAAGACTATGTAATTCTAGTATTGGGAATTGTTTTTATAGGAGCAGCAATTCCAATTACGGCAATTTCAACTAGTTATTTAAGTAAACAATCAAAATTGAAATTAGAAGTGCTAAAACAAGAAATTGAACTAGAGAAGGTTAGAAAAGAAGGGTATATCATCGAAACTGAAAAACTTCGGTTAGAAATAGAGCAAACAAGACAACAATTAGCATTAGATCACCCTGCACAACTTCAGATAGAAACTAAATTCTAACGATACAAAACTTTTTACACACTTTTTCGCTATTGACTTAGTCGAAATGATATATATTTCCCATTTTCTACATTTCCTATATAATGAAAATAGGATAGAACGAGGGGAAAGATTAACAAATGTCAGATTATGAACAATTTATTGCTGGTATAAATAAAAAAACAGGTATAAATCTAGCGCTATATAAAGAAGCCCAGATGAAGAGACGTTTAACCTCTTTATATGAAAAAAAGGGCTATCGAAATTTTGTCGACTTCTTGCATGCACTTGAAAAAGATCGTGATTTAATGAATGAGTTTTTGGATCGAATGACCATAAATGTTTCTGAGTTTTATCGAAACGGGAAACGGTGGGAAGTTTTACAAAACAAAATATTCCCATTACTTTTACAATCCAATAAACGTTTGAAAATATGGAGTGCAGCATGTTCAACGGGTGAAGAGCCCTATACCATTTCAATGGTATTATCTCACCACTTGCCACTGTCCCAAATTCAAGTTTTAGCAACAGATCTTGATGAAAATGTCATCCAAAAAGCAAAGCTTGGCTTATATCCGGAACGTTCACTTGCAGAGGTTCCAAATGATTCAAAAACCAAATACTTCATTCAAGAAGGTTCTTTTTACAAAGTAAAAGATGAAATTAAAAGAACAGTCAGTTATAAGAAGCATAATTTACTAAATGATCACTATGATTCAAATTATGATTTAATCGTTTGTCGTAATGTAATGATTTATTTTACTGAGGAAGCGAAGGATCAAATCTATCATAGCTTTAGTAAAGCGTTGCGTCCCGGTGGAATTTTGTTTGTTGGTTCCACAGAACAAATCTTTAATCCTGCTCAATACGGCTTTGAAATCGAAGATACCTTCTTTTATCGAAAGAAATAGTTTATGTACCAGTACTGTTATTTTCATAATAATCTTTATGCATCGCTTTTCGTATTTAACGAAAAGCGTATTTTACTATAAAATGACCTTTTCTTAGGGAACTATGAAAAGGTTAAGGGAAAGTTTATGAAAATAGACTATAATAGAATTTCTGAATATTCGGTACTATTTTTAAGGGATATTAAAAAAATAGCACTGTTTTTTGTTATATTATATGTTATATTAAAAAATACATACTTTAGCGAGTTGAAGGGAGAAAGTGTTTTATGCGTTACCTTACAGCAGGAGAGTCTCATGGACCACAATTAACTACTATCATCGAGGGGCTACCATCCTTATTACCAATTACAGCAGAATCTATAAATTATGATTTAAAACGACGCCAAGGTGGCCATGGTCGTGGAAGAAGAATGCAAATTGAAACAGATACCGTTGAAATCGTTGGCGGTGTACGTCACGGAAAAACATTAGGTTCTCCAGTTGCGTTAGTAGTAAAGAATGATGACTGGAAGCATTGGACGAAAATTATGGGGGCAGACCCACTTCCAGAAGATGTAGATCCAAACGAAATCAAACGGCAAATTTCACGTCCACGTCCAGGACATGCGGATTTAGTCGGTGGCATGAAATATGGTCATCGAGACTTACGTAACGTATTAGAACGCTCAAGTGCACGGGAAACAACAGTTCGAGTGGCAGTTGGATCCGTAGCTAAAACTTTATTGAATGAATTAGGGATATCCATCGTATCCCATGTAACAGAAATTGCCGGGATTAAAGCTGATACAACAAAAACAGAAGGTAAATCTGCAAAAGAAATTCGCGAAATTGTTGAGCAGGATCCATGCTATTGTGTTGACCCGGAAGCATCTAGCCAGATGGTCCAAATGATTGATGATACGAAAAAAGCGGGTGATTCGATAGGTGGTGTTGTAGAAGTAATCGTGGAAGGACTTCCAGCAGGGATTGGCTCCTATGTACATTACGATCGAAAATTAGATGGCAGACTTGCTCAAGCAATGCTATCCATTAATGCATTCAAAGGTGTTGAATTTGGAATCGGGTTTGAGATGGCACGTCGCAAAGGCTCAGAAGTACATGATGAAATTCTTTGGGATGAAGAAAACGGCTATACTCGTGCAACAAATCGTTTGGGTGGTCTTGAGGGCGGCATGTCTACAGGGATGCCAATTGTAGTACGCGGTGTCATGAAACCTATCCCGACTTTATATAAGCCTCTACAAAGTGTTGACATTGAAACAAAAGAGCCATTTAAAGCAAGTGTCGAGCGTTCTGATAGCTGTGCAGTTCCAGCGGCCTCTATCGTTGCGGAGAATGTAATTGCTTGGGAAGTTGCCAATGTACTTATTGAGCAATTCCATAGTGATCAACTGCCACAGCTTAAAGCACAAATTGAAGAAATGCGAAAATACTCAAAGGAGTTTTAAAAATGAGAATTCCAGTGAACACAGCATCACACCAGTATGAAGTTGTGATTGGGAACAACATTTTAACAAGTGCTATTGAATCCTTACACGAACAATTACCAAAAGTAGATAGAATCTTCGTGTTTACAGATAAGAACGTATGGGAGGCAGGAGGGGACTATTTTACCGCTAACTTCCCTTATCCATTTGAAGTAAATGTGATGCCCCCAGGTGAAGAATGTAAAAGCTTTGAAAGCTATAAAGAAGCTCATACGTTTTTAATTGAAAATAAATGCTCCCGAAAATCTCTATTAATAGCCTTTGGTGGGGGAGCGGTAGGGGATTTATCAGGGTTTGTTGCAGCCACATATATGCGAGGGATTCCATTTATTCAAATTCCTACGACTATACTGGCTCATGACTCTGCTGTCGGTGGAAAAACTGCTATTAATCATCCTGAAGGAAAAAATCTAATTGGCGCTTTTTATCAACCAGAGGCAGTAATCTATGATATTCATTTTTTAAGCACGTTAAATGAACGTGAAATCCGCTCTGGCATGGCAGAAGTCATCAAACATGCAATGATTTCGGACGAAGTTTGGTTACAAGAGTTGTTATCGATTCATTCAATAACGAACATACCTAGTGTTCAGCTTGCATCCTACTTAAAATCAGGGATTGAGGTAAAGGCGAAAATTGTAGCAGAAGACGAAACTGAGCAATCTGTACGGAAATACTTAAACTTTGGTCATACGTATGGGCATGCCATAGAAGCAGCAGCGGGATATGGTGGGTTAGCTCATGGGGAAGCAGTTGTAATTGGTATGGTCTATGCACTCATTTTAAGTGAACGTCATGGGAAAATCTCCCGTGAATTTACCAAAACATTTTTACAATTTGCTTATAACAATGGATACCCGTTTGATGCAGTATCAGAATATTCATTTGAAACATTAGAACCGTTTTTAGTAAAAGACAAAAAGGTTGAATATGGTGCAATGCAATTTGTCTTGCTTCATTCGATTGGGAAGCCTTTTATCCAAAGTATAGAAGTAGCTGAATGTAGAGAAGTAGATTTAGAGTATCGTGCGTTACTTATGGAGGTTTGTAAATGATTAGAGGGATAAGAGGAGCGACAACAGTAACAGAGGATAAACCCGAATTAATTTTAACTGAAACGGAAATTTTGGTGAAAGAAATTGCTAGAGTAAATAATATACAACCGGAAGATATTATCTCGGTTTTAATCTCGACAACTACGGACATTCGCTCTGGGTTCCCAGCAAAAGCGGTACGTTCTATTGACGGATGGCAATATGTTCCGACAATGTGTACACATGAAATGAGTGTTCCAAACGCTCTTCCTTCGTGTATTCGTGTATTACTGCATGTTAATACGGAATTAAGTCAAAAAGACGTACGTCATGTTTATTTAAATCAGGCTGTAGTTTTGAGACCAGATTTAGTACAAGAGGCTAACAAGTAAGGAGACGACTTCAGTTATGAAATGGAAACAACAAATAAATGAAATGAAAGCATACCAGCCAGGAAAACCAATGGATGAAGTGAAAAAAGAGTTTGGATTGGAGGAAGTAGTAAAATTAGCTTCAAATGAAAATCCATATGGTTTTTCACCAAAAGTAAAATCATTTTTAGCTAGTGATTTCTCAAACCATGCAATTTATCCTGACGGCTATGCACAGGACTTGCGTACAGCTGTTGCGAATCATTTGAATGTTAGAGAATCGCAATTATTATTTGGGAACGGATCAGATGATTTAATAGCTATTTTAACACGTGCATTACTTTACTCTGGCGTCAATACAGTTATGGCAACGCCATCTTTCTCCCAGTACCGTCATAATGCAGAGATTGAGGGGGCGGAGGTAAGAGAAGTTCCTTTACGTGATGGGAAGCATGATCTAGCTGCTATGTTAGAAGCAATCGATGAAAATACTTCAGTTGTATGGGTTTGTAATCCAAATAATCCAACAGGTACGATTGTAGGTGATGAGGAACTTCAAAACTTCCTTAAAAAAGTACCTGCCGAAGTTTTGGTTGTTTTGGATGAGGCATACTTCGAATATGTAGGTTCTCCAGTTTTTAAGGATACACTTTCATATGTGACTGAATATCCAAATGTAATCATTTTGCGTACATTCTCTAAGGCGTATGGTCTTGCATCATTCCGCGTTGGATATGGTATAGCACAAGAGGAAGTAATTGCAAAATTAGACCCAGTACGAGCACCTTTTAATAATACTATCTTGAGTCAAAAAGTTGCTGCTGTCGCTTTAGCCGATCAAGCCTTTATCGACGAATGCAAAGAAAAAAATGAAACCGGTAAAAAGCAATATGTACAGTTTTGTGAAAAGCATGAATTGAAATACTATCCATCCGAAACGAATTTTATTTTATTTGAAGTAAAAGCTGATAGTGATGTTGTTTTTAAAGAAATGATGAAGCGCGGCTTTATTATTCGAAGTGGAAATGCCTTAGGTGTACCAGGCTACATTCGTGTGACGATTGGGACAGAGGAGCAAAATGATAAATTTTTATCATTACTTGAGGAAGTTCTTACGGAACAGGGAGTTTTTGCATGACACGGAACGTCTTCGTAATAGGATTAGGTCTAATAGGAGGTTCTATTGCCCTTTCTTGTCAAAAAGCACCAAATACGAAGGTTTACGGCTTCGATTTTTACGAGAAAACTCGACAGCAAGCTCGTGAACTGAATATTGTCCATGAAGTGGTAGATGATGTGCTGCAAACAGCAAGTATTGCGGATGTCATTATTTTTGGAACACCTGTGAATGCGACCCTTCAATGGTTGGATAAATTAAAAGAATGGCCACTGAAGAAAAATGTAGTTGTAACAGATACAGGTAGTACCAAAGGTTTAATTATGGAAAAAGGTGCAGAACTAAGTGAAAAAGGCATACATTTTATAGGTGGTCATCCAATGGCTGGATCACATAAGAGTGGCGTGCAAGCTGCAAAAGCCCATCTTTTTGAAAATGCTTATTATCTATTAACGCCCTTAGAAAATGAAAATGAAGAGCAGATTTTAGAGCTTGAAGATCTTTTAAAGTATACGCTAGCAAAAATTGTGCGAATTGATGCTCTTAAGCATGATCATATGACCGCCGTTGTGAGTCATTTTCCACATATTATCGCAGCATCACTTGTACATCAGTTAGATAGTGAACAACAAAATTATCCTATGACTAGTATGCTCGCTGCAGGTGGTTTTCGTGATGTGACGCGTATTGCCTCTTCAAATCCACTAATGTGGAAGGATATTGTCCTGCAAAATCGTGAGGAACTACTTAGCCAATTAAATTCATGGCAAGATGAAATGAATAGAGTTAAATCGCTTCTTCTAAATCCTGAAGAAGAATCAATCGAGCGATATTTTGCAGTAGCAAAAGAAGTTCGGGATAAACTACCGATAAATAAAGGTGCATTCTTTACAACATATGATTTGTATGTTGATATTCCTGACTATCCAGGTGTCATTTCCGAGGTGACAGGTTATTTAGCTGAAGAGCAAATAAGCATCACGAATATCCGAGTGGTGGAAGCGCGGGAAGACGTATTTGGTATCTTGGTCATTAGCTTCCAAAATGCCGATGACCGAGAAAAAGGACAAAAGTGTTTAAACAATAGAACAAAGTATGAAATGTATATGTCATAATACTGGTAAATGGTTATTTTTGAAAGGAGCATATAAATGTCTTCTACTACAAATCTAGATTATAAAAATGCTAGTCTAAAAGGAACGATCACTATTCCCGGCGACAAATCCATTTCTCATCGTTCTGTCATGTTTGGATCAATCGCACAGGGGAAAACAACGGTTAGTGGATTTCTTCTTGGTGAGGATTGTCTAAGTACAATCGATTGTTTCAGAAGGCTTGGTGTAGAAATTCATGTCGAAGGGACTAATGTTACAATTTTGAGTCCAGGAATGGATAATTGGGAAGAACCTAAAGAAATATTGTATACAGGGAACTCAGGTACTACGACTAGATTAATGTTAGGTATTTTATCTGGTACAACACTGCATTCCGTAATGACAGGAGATGCTTCAATTGGCAAACGTCCAATGAGACGAGTATCTGATCCTCTTCGATTAATGGGAGCAAAAATCGCCGGAAGAGAAAATGGGCAATATACACCATTAGCTATTCAAGGGACAAAGCTAAAAGCAATTGATTATACAATGCCTGTGGCAAGTGCCCAAGTGAAATCAGCAATTCTTCTTGCAGGACTACGAGCAGAAGGTACAACGGTTGTTCGAGAAAAAGAGGTTTCTCGTGATCACACTGAACGCATGCTCCAACAATTTGGAGCATCAGTAGAAGTAGAAAACGGTGTCGTATCGTTTAAAGGCGGACAACAACTGCAAGCTACCCATGTGAATGTCCCTGGTGATATCTCTTCAGCAGCATTTTTCTTGGTTGCAGGTGCCATTGTTCCTAACAGTGAAGTTATGATGAAAAATGTCGGAGTAAATAAAACTCGAGCAGGCATTGTTGAAGTGTTAGAGAATATGGGAGCAGACTTGTCAGTTGAAGTAGAAGATGACAAAGGCTTTGAACCTACTGCAACGCTAACAATACGAACTTCTGATCTTAAAGCAACCACAATCGAAGGGAATATAATTCCTCGTTTAATTGATGAAATCCCAATCATTGCACTTTTAGCTACTCAAGCAGAGGGTACTACAATTATTCGGGACGCAGAAGAATTAAAAGTAAAAGAAACAGACCGCATTACAGCTGTTGTAACTGAACTGCAAAAGCTTGGAGCAAATATAGAAGCCACAGATGATGGAATGATTATTCATGGACCTACAAAGCTTCATGGAGCTAATTTGAACTCTTATGGGGATCATAGAATTGGTATGATGTCTGCAATTGCTGCATTAATATCAACTTCTCCGATTGAAATCGATGATACAGATTGCATTGCAGTATCTTACCCAACTTTCTTTGATGATGTAAAACAACTCCTGAATTCTTAAAAATATTCGATGTAAATTATTAAAATAGTTGGACCTTCCCGAAATTTAACGGGTCAGGTCCTTTTTCTTGTTTCTATTAATTAAGTGAAGTAGCATAGTATTGACTAAACATAAAAAAGGTGAGTAAAGTTGACAAATACAGCGAATGAATTGATACAAGCCATTCAAAATGGAGAACTGCAACAAATTAATAATTTATTAGAAACATTTTTATTAAATGAACAAGCTGATGTACAATATGAAATTGCTGATTTACTGCTGCAATATGGATTTTTAAATGAAGCAGATCGCGTGTTTGAACATCTACAATTTTTATTTCCAGATGAACCTCAGGTAGCTATTGACCGTGCCTCAGTCTTAATTGAATTAGGTGAAGAGGATGAGGCACTACAATTACTCATGAGCATTGATTCAGAAGCGCCAGAATATCCTCAAAGTCTACTACTGCTAGCAGATTATTATCAGATGCAAGGGTTATATGAAGTGGCTGAACAACGAATAACAGAAGCGTTAGATTTACTGCCAAATGAGCCATTATTGCAATTTGCCAAAGCTGAGCTGCTATTTGAAACTGGACGCTTTACTGAAGCCGCTCGCATCTATGAAGAATTACATGCCAAAGAAAAAGAAATCGCAGGGATTCTATTATCTTCAAGGCTCGCTGAAGTTTATCGTGCTGGCGGTGGATATGAAACAGCACTAGATTACTATATGGAAGCGTTAGAGGAGTCTGTTACGCCTGATTTATTATTTGGTTCGGCCTATGCTGCTTTCCAATCTGAAAAATATGAATTGGCTACTAAACAACTAGAGGACTTAAAAGAATTAGATCCTGATTATTTTAGTGCTTACTTATTATTAGCGGAAAGCTATGCGATGATGGAGGATAACAAAAGAGCACTAAAGACCATTGAAGAAGGTATTCAACGTGATGAGTATGAAAAGTCATTCTATTTATTTGCAGGCAAGATGGCAATAAAGAACAGTTTACCAGATGAGGCAACGAACTACTTACAACAAGCGATTGCGCTCGACCCTGAGTATATGGAAGCTATTTTAGTGCTGATTTCAATCTATGCAAATCAAGAACGATACGAAGAAATTATCGAGTTGTATGAAAATTTAAAAAATAATGATTTCGACTGGAGCGCTCTATATCCCTTTGTTGCGGATGCATATGCCAAGAATGAGCAGTATGAACGTGCATGCGAAATTTATAAGGTAGCATATAATGATTTTAAAGACGAACCATCGTTTTTAGAAAAATATTGTTATTTCTTGATAGAAGAAGGAAAAAGAGAGGAAGCACGAAGTATCGTTAATCGTTTAATTGCTTTGGAGCCTACAGAGCAACAATGGTTAGATCTTCTCTACACTCTTGAATAAAAGGAGGGATAGCAAAGTGACTTCTTCCATTCCGATTATTGATAAAAAATCATTTGTTCGCTGGTTTCTTAAAAATTATCAATTAAAAAGAAGAGAATGTGTTTGGATACTGAATTATTTATTAAGCAACGACAATCTACTTGAAAATATTCACTTTGTAGAAGAAGCGCATTATTGTCCAAGGGCGATTGTAATGTCCTCTGTCGATTCAACTGGCGTACCATTTCGATTTTATAAAGGGAATATCATGACAAGTGATGCTGAAAAGTCTTTTCACGATTTAAGACTTCATCCAAATGAAAGCATGTATATCCAATTAAACTTTCCTAATATCCCACCTAGTCAGCAGTATTTAGCAGTTTTAGAGGAAAATCCATTCATGCCAAAGTATTTGCATATTAGTGAACGGGACCGACTGATTGCAGAAGAAATGTTAAATAATAGCTTATTAGCATTTCAGGAAGAAAAACTACTAAAAGAAATCGACGATGCTTTAGACAGGGGAGATAAGGAAAAGTTTTATTCGCTCTCCAATTTATTGCAGGCATTGAAACAAACTACCAAAAATGTATAGATATACTATATTTGTGGTGGGAAGTTGGAGATCCAATTTGCGAAGTATAAATTTATCTGGAATATTCTAATGTTAGAAATGCTATAGTCTCATTCAGTCGGGATAGGCTGAATGAGATTTTGTATGTTCCTGATATTTACAATATAATAGAAATACATAAAGTAATATTTTGATTTAAATTAAACTGTTAATTTTATTTGTTTTTGGCAATAGTAATTAATGATATATGGAGGAGAAGCAATGTTTTTTAATGTAAAAGATGTACAACAATTTCAATCACAAAAGGATTTTATTGATACGGCGCTTGTACCACTGCTTTCACTGGATTTTAAAGATGAAAAAATCAGACAGAGTAGTTCTGCGGCAGAGTTTTTAATGTCCCTTACTGCTTTTGTAGAACAGCAATTTAAAGGTAGATTAATGCTTGTCCCTCCATTTTCTTATACCGAACAAACAAAATCTGATTTGGCAGTAAGCTTATTAAAGAAAGAATTGCAAGATGCAGGCTTTAAGCATGTTCTATTTATAACATGCGATCACGCTTGGACAAGTTCCAGTGAACAAATAGATGTAATTTGGTTACCAGCTATTCCTATCGAATCAATGGATCAAGGAGTTAAAAAAACAATACTAGAAGAACAGTTAAAACAGATCATTCCAATTTTAACTTCCAAATGGTTTCAAAGTTAGTAAATTCTTTCATTAAATGTTCACAAAGTTGTCGAAAGTATAGAAAGCCAATATTGACCAACCTATTTTCTTGATATATCATAGATATGTCCTAGTAATTACTATTTGTAAAAGTATGTCCGTTGGACTGACCTTTTAGTTAGAGGGGGGAAAAGGATGAGTAACAATCGAGTTTCTAGACGTCAATTTCTTAACTACACTTTAACTGGTGTTGGTGGATTTATGGCGGCGGGCATTTTAATGCCAATGGTTCGCTTTGCAATTGATCCAGCTTTACAAACAAAAGCTGATGGTGATTTTGTACAAACTAGCCAAAAAGTTGCAGATCTTACTGAGGAGCCTGTAAAAGTTGACTTTTCATATGAACAAGTTGATGCATGGTACACATCTGAAGTTACTGATACTGCTTGGGTTTATAAAAGTGGAGATTCAATCGTCGCATTATCACCAGTTTGTAAACACTTAGGCTGTACTGTTAACTGGAATAGTGATACGGAACACCCGAATCAATTCTTCTGTGCTTGCCATGGTGGACGTTACGAAAAAACTGGTAAAAACGTTCCGGGTACACCACCACTTGGTCCGCTAGATGAGTATGAAGTATCAGAACAAGATGGCTTTTTATTGCTTGGGAAAAAAATCGCAAATACTAGAGGTTAATAGTTAGGGGGTAGACACCAGTGCTAAATAAAATTTATGATTGGGTCGATGAACGACTGGATATCACACCTATCTGGCGTGATATTGCCGACCACGAAGTGCCAGAGCACGTTAACCCTGCACATCACTTCTCAGCATTTGTTTACTGTTTCGGTGGTTTAACATTCTTTATTACAGTTATCCAAATTTTATCGGGTATGTTCTTAACAATGTACTACGTGCCGGACGTAGAAAATGCTTGGAAATCAGTTTATTACTTACAAAACGAAGTAGCTTTTGGTGAAATCGTACGTGGTATGCACCACTGGGGAGCTTCATTAGTAATCGTAATGATGTTCTTACATACGCTTCGTGTGTTCTTCACAGGTTCTTATAAAAAGCCTCGTGAGTTAAACTGGGTTGTAGGAGTTTTAATTTTCTGTGTTATGTTAGGTCTAGGTTTCACAGGATATTTATTACCTTGGGATATGAAAGCGCTGTTCGCTACTAAAGTAGGTATTGAAATTGCAGCTTCTGTTCCGTTTATTGGTGAACTTATTAAAGTATTGCTGGCTGGGGATGCTACAATAATTGGTGCTCAAACGTTAACACGTTTCTTCGCAATTCATGTATTCTTCTTACCTGCAGCATTATTTGCATTACTTGCAGCTCACTTTATTATGATTCGTCGTCAAGGTATTTCCGGACCGCTTTGATTCGTTAAGAATTTTAAAGGGTCTATGATTTTTTAAAGGAGGGGACACTATGCATCGCGGAAAAGGGATGAAATTCGTAGGTGATTCACGCGTTAAAGCGAATAACCGTATGGTGAATATGCCTAAAGATTATTCCGAGTATCCAGGTAAAACAGAAGCTTTCTGGCCTGACTTCTTATTAAAAGAATGGATGGTTGGTGCGGTTTTCTTAATTGGATATTTATTATTAACTGTCGCTCATCCTTCACCACTTGAAGGTCCGGCAGATCCAACTAATGCTTCATATATTCCATTACCAGACTGGTACTTCTTATTCTTGTACCAATTATTAAAATACACATTTGCATCAGGTCCATACAATGTAATCGGTGCGATTATTATGCCTGGTTTAGCGATTGGTGCATTAATGTTAATGCCGTTCTTAGACAAAGGTCCAGAACGTCGTCCATCAAAACGTCCATTACCAACAGCATTTATGTTGTTATCGCTTGCTGCAATGATTTTCTTAACTTGGGAATCTGTTGTAAACCACGACTGGGAAGCGGCAGCTAAACAAGGTGAAATCAAAGAACAAGTGGACGTTGAAATTGATGAAACTGCAGAAGGTTACTTAATCTTCACTGGTGAACAAGGTAAGTCTTGTATCGCATGTCACGGAGCTGATATGCAAGGTGGAGGTGCAGCACCTGCTTTAGTAGGTAACGAATTAACTGCTGAAGAAGTTGCAGAAGTAATTAAAAACGGTCGTGGCGCAATGCCAGCTGGTCAATTTGCAGGTACTGATGAAGAGCTTCAAGTATTGGCTGAATTCATCGCTAGTTTAAAAGCTGAAGAATAATCTTAATATTTTTCTTAAAGAGAGTCGGGAAACTGGCTCTCTTCTCTTTTAGTTATTTCTATTTACATATGCCTAAACTTCAAAATAAATACATAGTTAAAATAAAATTAAGAAATAATAAGGGGATTAGAAAATGAAGTCATTTTTCATGCAAAGTTGGTTTCTATTAACACATCGTTCTTTTTTAACATTATTATTTTTCATTAACTTGTTTGGCACAATTTACGGGTATATTTGGTATGGCTCTCAATTATCCAGAACAGAACCAAAATTCCTTTTATTTGTTCCAGATAGCCCTACTGCAAGTTTATTTTTCTGTATTGCTGTTCTAGGTTGGATATTTGGAAGACATTTTAAATTAATGGAAGCGTTAGCACTAATCACGCTTGTGAAATATGGGGTATGGGCAGTTGTCATGAATCTCTTAACTTTAGCGGAAATTGGCTCAATTGGTGCTTCAGGATGGATGCTTGTCGTTTCCCATGGATTAATGGCTGTTCAAGCAATACTCTACATGGCAAAATATCGATTTGGCATAGTTCACTTAGCTATTGCATCAATTTGGACATTGCATAATGACGTTATTGACTATGTTTTTGGACAGATGCCAACATATAGTGTGCTAAGTGAATATGCTAATCAAATTGGCTATTTTACTTTTTGGTTATCTATTATTTGCATTGCGATTGCCTATTTTGTTTATACTAATAATCGAAATACAATTCGAATGCAATCTTAGTGATTTTAAAATATGTCGATTTCGTCATAAATTAGTTATTCCAACTAGGGCTTATAGATGTGAACATTTGCATAACTTCTAGAGAGCCATTAAAATTAGTAGTATAGTAACTTATTAGAAAGGAAGAGGTTAATTGACAGCAGGTATGTATATTATTTACTTTCTAATTATATTGATTTTGCCGATTTATGCACAAATGAAGGTGAAAAGTACTTACAAGAAATTTTCACAAGTTCATTCTTCGAAACATTTGACAGGTGCTCAAGTTGCACGACAAATTTTAGATGCTCATGGTTTGTTTGATGTACGAGTAGTACCGACTCAAGGTGTGTTATCGGATCATTACAATCCAGCAACCAAAACTGTAGCTCTATCTGAGAAAAATTACTATGAATCATCCATTGCGGGTGTAGCTGTTGCTGCCCATGAGGTAGGGCATGCAATTCAACATAAAGAAGCTTATTCATTTTTAAATGTACGTTCTAAATTAGCACCTGTTGCTAATATTACATCGAATGCATCATGGATTTTTGTAATGATTGGTATTTTTGCATCTAGTTCAGGCTTTTTGCTGCTAGGGATTGTGTTACTTCTTGCTGGAGTTTTATTCCAAGTAGTAACTTTACCAGTTGAATTTGATGCCTCAAAACGTGCCATGAATGAAGTGGTATCCTTAGGCATTATTTCAAACAATGAAGAACGATCAGCGAAAAAGGTACTAAATGCAGCCGCAATGACTTATGTTGCAGCCGCAGCTGTAGCAGTATTAGAACTTTTACGTTTGATTCTTATCTACACAGGTATGAGATCGGACGATTAATAATAAGATTTTTCCCAAAGGTTGCATGTAAACCTTTGGGATTTTTTTTGGATATGGAGATGATAATTGGAAAAAAATGCTCTAACAACTCCATATAATCTCAATATTTTCTACTATGAAAAGAAGTTGCCTCATTAAATTAGTGGGACAGCTTTTTTTGTTTAGCTAATTTAAAGGAACTAAAAATTATTTTTATAAGAATAATAACTAGTACTTTAGATTAATAGAATGTAGAGAAATATTACTCGGTTTATGAAAGCGCAAACACGTGCTTTACATAATGAGATATAGGGGGGAGAGTCATGAAAATCAGTTTTTCCAAGGTGCTGGTGTTCAGTTTTGTGGGGATAATTATTATTGCTGGTCTTGCTTTTTATGCGGGAGTCCTAACAAAAAAGAGTTTGGAAGATAGCTATGCCGATGAAGAGGGGACAGGATTTGTCATAAAGACACCTATTGAAGATCAAGCGGAAAACAATGGAAAAAGCCCTAGTCAGCCTCAAATCAAAGTAGACTATGCAAAAGAAGAATGGATAACACATGGTGGAGATTACTACAATCGTCGATTCTCTGAGCTTGATCAAGTTAACCTTGAGACGATTAAAGATCTGCAACCAGAGTGGGTTACAAGCTTAGGTTCTAGTTTAGATATGAAGTTTTCTGGAGAAGCAACCCCAATTGTAGTGGATGGTGTGATGTATATTGCAACAGCTGAAAATGATATTTTAGCGTTAGATGCAAAAACGGGAGAAAAAGTATGGGAATACCGGCCAGAGATTGAACAAAAGCTGGATACAGTTTGTTGTGGTTGGACTACAAGAGGAGTAGCTGTAGCTGATGGGAAAGTGTTTGCTGGCCTATTAGACGCTAGATTAATAGCATTAGATCAAAAAACAGGAGAGTTACTTTGGGAAACAGAAGTCGCTGATTGGGAAGAAGGCTATACGATTACTAGTGCTCCTCTTTTTTATAATGGGAAAGTATACACGGGTGTAGCTGGAGGAGAGTATGGAATTCGGGGTAGAATTATGGCCTATGATGCTGAATACGGTCATGAGGTATGGCGATGGTATTCAATTCCTGCACCATACGAAGAAAATGGAGATACTTGGCCAGATGATGAAAATAAAAATTGGCTACATGGTGGTGCCCCAATTTGGAACACACCTGCAGTGGACCCAGAGCTAGGATATATTTACTTTGTAACGGGCAATACTTCTCCTGATTTAGATGGAAGTAAGAGGGAAGGGGATAACCTATATGCCAATTCCATTCTTGCATTAAATGCTGAAACCGGCGAGTATGTTTGGCATTTCCAACAAGTTCATCACGATATATGGGACTTGGATCCGACAAATCCAGTAATATTATTTGATGTGGAAATCAACGGTGAAACAAGAAAAGCTCTTGGAGAAGCTGGTAAGACGGGCTGGATCTATTTCTTGGATCGAACAAACGGAGAACCGTTAATCGGCATCGAAGAAAAAGAGGTGCCACAGCTCGCAGAACAAAAGACCTCACCAACACAGCCATTTCCTATTGGTGATTCCTTTGTGCCTCAAGAAGTGACAGAAGAAGATGTAGAACGAGATTTAAGTGAAGATTTTGAAGGAGAAATCGGATCCATTTTCACTCCATTCTGGGAAGAGCCAATTACTTTAAAACCATCTGCATTCGGTGGAGCAAACTGGCCGCCATCAGCTTACTCACCAGAAACAGAGTACTTTTATGTTATAGGAACAGATGGTTATATTGCGTTATCACGTATGGATGAGGATATTTATGAAGAAGGTTCTATGTATATAGGTAGTATTATGGTTCCGGTTTCGGATGCACCAACTAGAGGTACAATTACTGCTATGGATGTAAAAACTAACACAATTGCATGGCAAGTTGTTTGGGATGCTAATGCATATTCAGGTGTTCTAGCAACAGCTGGTGACTTAATATTTGTTGGTCATAACGATGGTCGACTCATTGCATTTAATGCAAAAACTGGTGAAGAAGTTTGGAGCTATAAAACTGATGCAGGGGCAAATGCTCCTTCCGTAACGTATGAAATTAATGGGGAACAATATCTTTCAATTTTTGCTGCAGGTAACTCTTTAGCAGGTTCGGTTCATGGAGATAAAGTGTACACGTTTAAACTTAATGGCAGCTGGGATGGAACACCAATTGATGCTTCAGAAAGTAGTAGTGTTGAAGCCGGTGAGGAAGTCGTAACTACTGAAGAACCAGCAGAATCGGATACAACTGGGGATACAAGTGACCCATATGAAGTTGGGCTTTCCATTTATGAGGGGAACTGCTTATCCTGTCACGGCAGTATGGGTGAAAATGGCCATAATGGACCGAATCTTCAACTAAGTAAGCTTGCTGAAAACCAAGAAGATGTTATTGAAAGAATAAAAAATGGCGGTTCCACAATGCCAGCCTTTGGTCAAATATTAACTGAAGAGGAAATCGAGGAAGTTGCACGTTACGTGAATGAAGTTTTATCGAAAGCAGATGAATGATTAAAGACCACAGCCTCAAAATACCCACAACAAAAGCGCTCGGAATACAATTAAAATCCAAGCGCTTTTATTTCTCTCAAAAGAGTTTACATCTTGCTACTCGTCAATTCTAAATCCTTCGCCAGTGACATCATTTACATCAATTATCGAAACAAATGCATTTGGATCGATGGACCGGATGATTGATTTTAGTCGTACTAACTCATTACGAGCGACAATACAGTAAAGTACATCCTTCGATTGCTTTGTATAATGCCCATATCCATGGAAAACGGTAATCCCGCGTTCCATTCTTTCAGAAATCACATTCGCAATCTCATCTGGATTACTTGAAATGATTAAGGCTGCTTTTGCAGAATATGCACCTTCTTGTACCATATCGATTACTCTAGCCCCAACGAATACAGCCACGAGTGTGTACATCATGGAACGTGCATCCAAGAATGTTAGCCAAGATGCAAAAATAACAAAAGCATCAAATAAGAACATAGTACGGCCCATACTCCAACCAACATGCTTATTTGTTACACGGGCGATAATATCCACCCCACCTGTAGTACCTCCACATCTGAAAATAATTCCAAGTCCAACCCCAACGAAAACACCTGCAAATAAGGCTGCTAAAAATAAGTCGTCTTGAAGATTCAATGATACTTCGTAAACTTGGAATATACGTAAGAAAATTGATACAGCAACTGTTCCAATAATTGTGTAGATAAATTCTTTACGACCGAATTGTTTCCATCCCAAGATAAACATAGGGATATTAAGGACAATATTCATAATTGCCGGGTCCCAATGTAAAGTAAAATATAAAATTAACGTAATTCCGCTGAAGCCACCTTCACCGAGTTCGTTTTGCATATTAAAGTGTACAAAACCAAAACTATAAATGGCTGCACCTAATAATATTCCGATAATATTTTTTACTTTTAAGCCTTTCAAAAAAAAACCTCCAAACATTAACAATAAATATTTTCTTTACTATACATTAATTACCACTAATTATAGGTTCACTATATTATGTTGTATTTTTCTTCTTTTGACAACATAGCCCTTTATTATATACGATGATAGTAGGTGCGTGGTATGATGTCGAGTGAGAGTTGTATGATGTAAAATTACCGAAAAAAGTTGACGAATACATAGTAAATTTCACGAAATTTGTTTTCGCTGTTAACCAAGACATCTGGTAGTTTTGGAGGGAAAATATCAGCATGACTAGCCTTAATAGAATTCTTTCTTATTAAATCAAGAATACAAATTGCACAATTAGGAGATTTTTTCTTCTATCTAGTATGTTATACAAATGCTGAAGGTATCCAACCAGTTGACACATTTCATAGCAAATAAATTATTTTTGTTATAGAGAATAGATTTTGTACACGAAAGGATGAGTAATTATGATACGAGTAGCTATTGCAGGTAGTAGAGGGAAAATGGGGTCTGAAGCAGTAAAAACAGTATGTAATCGTGCTGGTTTAGAGCTTGTGGCAGCATTAGATTACAAGCATGTAGGGGATAGCTTAGCTGAGCTAGAAATGTTTCCTTCCAATTTAGATGTTCCGATTTATACGAACTTAACTCAGTTAATCACTGAAACTAAACCGGATGTACTAATTGACTTAACAAATCCACATTCTGTATATGAGCATACAAAAGAAGCGATGTTACATAATGTAAGAACAGTTGTTGGTACTACAGGTTTTACAGATGAACAACTAGAAGAGCTAAAGAATCTTGCAAAAATCAGTAAGGTAGGATGTATCATAGCACCAAACTTTGCGATAGGTGCTGTATTAATGATGAAGTTTGCAAAAGAAGCTGCGAAATATTTGCCACATGTTGAAATTATTGAATTGCATCATGACCGTAAATTGGATGCTCCTTCAGGAACAGGAAAGAAAACAGCTCAAATGATTGCCGAAGTACGTGAAGCAACGAAACAGGGGCACGAATTTGAAACAGAAACGATGCCTGGTGCAAGAGGTGCAGATTTTGAAGGTATGCGCATTCACTCAGTTCGTTTGCCTGGGTTAGTAGCCCATCAAGAGGTTTTATTTGGTGGTGAAGGGCAAATGCTTACTATTCGTCATGATTCCTATAATCGAGAATCCTTTATGGGTGGAGTAGTATTTTGTGTTGAAAAAGTGATGACAATGGAAGAATTAGTATACGGTTTAGAAAATATCCTATAAGAATGGAGATTTAACATGAAAATTGCTCTAATTGCACATGATCGTAAAAAAGATAGTCTAGTTGAATTTGCAATTGCATATAAAGAGATATTGTCTGAACACGATTTATTTGCAACAGGTACAACTGGACAGCGAATTCACGATGAGGTAGGTTTAAATCTGACAAGATTTCGTTCAGGTCCATTGGGTGGCGATCAGCAAATTGGTTCGATGATAGCTAATAATGATATGGATATGGTTATTTTCTTCCGAGATCCATTAACTGCACAGCCACATGAACCAGATGTGACGGCACTAGTTCGACTATGCGATGTTTACCATATCCCTTTAGCAACGAACATGGGAACTGCCGAGATCTTACTTAAAGGTCTACAAGAAGGATTTGTGGATTGGCGATTAATACAGGAAAGACGAAAATAATATTGATTAAAAATATTTAACTTTTGCATTAAAAATATTTGTTAATTATCTAAATATAAAGAACTTCTGGCGGATGCTTGGTTCAATTATTATGAACAATAAGGCATATATGAATCTACACATATTTGATTAATTAATTTGTTTTCAATGATTAAAGTAATTAATTATTTGGATAGAGAGGATGAACGTCGGATGAGAAAGTTGAAAATAGGAATTACATGTTATCCAACAGTTGGTGGTTCAGGAGTTCTTGCAACCGAGCTAGGAAAAATGCTTGCAGAAAGAGGACATGAAATTCATTTCATAACATCTAGTGTTCCTTTTCGATTAAATAAAATTTACCCTAATGTATTTTTCCATGAAGTCGAAGTAAATAACTACTCCGTGTTTCAATACCCTCCATACGATATTGCTTTGGCAAGTAAGATGGCGGATGTAATAAAAGAAAAGAAATTAGATGTATTACATGTACATTATGCCATCCCACATGCTGTTTGTGCGGTGCTTGCTCGTGAAATGAGCGGAGAGAATATTGGAATTGTTACAACCCTACATGGAACAGACATTTCGGTGTTAGGTCAGGATTCGACAATGACTCAAGCGATAAAATATGGAATTGAGAAGTCCGATATTGTGACGGCTGTTTCTGACGCCTTAAAAGAACAAACGTATCAATTAATTGGTACAAAGAAAGAAATTGATACTGTTTATAATTTCGTTGACGAGTCTGAATTTAAGCCTTTGGATTCTAGTAATTTAAAAGCTCAGTATGGGATTCGTGAAAATGAACGAGTTCTAATCCATGTATCAAACTTCAGAAAAATAAAAAATTTACCGGATATCATCGATACTTTCCTTAAAGTTCGTGAAGAGATGCCTGCAAAACTTCTCCTTGTAGGAGATGGGCCTGAAAAGCAAAGAATGGTGGATTATATAAAGACTTCACCATTTAAAGAAGATATATTATTTTTGGGGAAACAAGAGAATGTGGCAGAGTTATTTGGTTTGAGTGACTTAAAATTATTAATGTCCCAAACCGAGTCATTCGGATTAGTATTATTGGAAGGAATGGCCTGTGGTGTGCCAGGAATAGGTACAAATGTTGGTGGGATTCCCGAAGTAATTCAACATGGTGAAAATGGGTTTATTGTAGAACTTGGTGATACCGAGGGAGCTGCTAAGTACGCAATTGAATTATTAAAGGATGAAGAGAAGTTAATCCAATTCCGACAAGCTGCCCTTTCTTCCATTCAAACGAAATTTCTAGCGAAACCGATAATTGATCATTATGAACAACTTTATGAACGATTGGTGGCTCTGCGAGTATGAAAGTAAGCAACGATTGGCGTGTTGCATTACGCGTAATTGACAGGATTGAAAAAAGTGGTTTTGAAGCGGTCATTGTTGGTGGTGCTGTACGAGATCATCTATTGCAAAGACAAATCAATGATGTTGACGTTGCAACAAGTGCCTTGCCTTCAGAAGTGAAAGAGATATTTTCTTCAACAGTAGATGTCGGTATTGAGCACGGAACTGTTTTAGTGTTGGATGAAGGGGAACCGATTGAAGTAACTACCTATCGAACTGAAGGTACATATAGTGACTATCGTAGACCAGAAGAAGTAGCATTTGTTCGAAACCTTGAGGAAGACTTACAACGAAGAGACTTCACGATAAATGCGATGGCTTTTACAAAAGATGGTCAGATTATTGATTTATTTGGCGGTAAAGAGGATATTGAAAACAAGGTGATTCGCGCAGTAGGTAATCCGAATGTCCGATTTCGTGAGGATGCCCTCCGAATGTTAAGGGCAATCCGTTTTAGTGCACAGCTAGGTTTTTCTATCGAAGAAGAGACTTTAAAAGCAATTCAAATTGATAGTGATTTAATAGATTTTATAGCTAATGAACGAATTGCAATGGAAATAGCGAAGATTTGGAAAAGCAAATACGTTAATTACGGTCTACAGTTATTAATTGAGAGCAACTTGACGAAATATTTAGTCGGAAATTTTGCAGAGCAGCTAGACTATTGGCGCACATTTAAAGCTGAAAAATCTGAGGTCGGATGGGCTTATTTATGTCTGCTCAATCGACAAGAAATACAAAATATAATCGATTTCTATCGTCTGTCGAATAAGGAAAAAAATTATATTCGTAGTGTGCTAAATGCTTTTGATGCACTTCGACAAAAGTGGACAGCGATGGATTACTTTTCATATGAGCTTGAAATTTTAGAAACGGCTTATCATTTTGCGAGATGGCAGAATGTGAAGCTGCCTTTTGAAAAGGAAGACATACAAGTAGTTAAAAATAACTTACCGATTAAATCGATTGAAGAACTAGCTATTAACGGAAATCATTTGATGGCTTGGACCACTAGAAAAAGAGGGCCGTGGATTAAAGTTGCATTAGATGCTGCGATAATTGCTGTTTTAAATGGATATGTAGAAAATGACGTAGACAAATTGAAGGAATGGTTCTTAAATGACTTTATCAATGAAGGATAAAATATTAAAACGTTTCCTTCTAGCTTCAGGGGAGCCTATTTCAGGTCAGCATTTAGCAGATGAATTAGGAATCTCTCGTACAGCAGTCTGGAAACATTTACAGACTTTACAAGAGGATGGGTATACCTTTGATACGATTAAGAAAAAAGGCTATCTATTAACAAATAAACCAGACAGGGTGGATGCGGCGAGTATAGCTTCCTTTTTGTCTTCGGATAGATTTGGTCAGACAATTGAATACTTTGAAGAGTGTGCCTCTACACAAACAATTGCACATGAATTAGCACGAAATGGTGCAAAGGATGGAACAGTTGTCATTGCGGAGACCCAAACGGATGGAAAAGGACGAATGAGCCGGCCGTGGGAATCGACAAAAGGGAAGGGCATCTGGATGACGGTAATTATCAAACCAGATGTATTACCACACCAGGCGCCACAATTTACATTAGTTGCAGCAGTATCAATTGTAAATGCAATTAAATCACTCTACAGCAATTTTACTCCGGTTATTAAATGGCCTAATGATATTTTGATAAATGGTCTGAAATGTACTGGAATTTTAACCGAAATGATTGCAGAAATGGATCGAGTGCAAGCGTTACTGATAGGGATTGGAATCAATGTCAATCAACAGCGAAACGACTTTCCTGACACACTTCATTCGATTGCGACTTCTTTAAGTATTGAGGAAAATAAGTTACTAAACCGTGCTGAGCTTGTGGGAACAATCTTAAACTACCTAGAGAATTATAGCGATTTGTATATATCGGAAGGCTTTAGCCCCATTAAAAAGCTCTGGGAAGAAGCATCAGGAACAATTGGTAAACAAATTAAAGCAACAACACTGACAGAAGTAATTCAAGGAAAAGCAATCGGTATAACTGAATCCGGTGTCCTTGAAATACAACTTGAGAATGGTGAAATTCGAAGTATCTATTCTGCAGATATTGAAGTGAAGGAATAAGTTTAATAATTTTTTAAAATAAAACTCTTTTTCATAGGTGAATTATCACTAATGGAATAGAGTTTTTTTGTTGTTTAGTTGAAAAGTCCCGTGAGGATAAATTATTGGAGTAATTCAATAGAATAAAATGTAAAAATATTCAAATAAATAATTATATTTTTACTATAAATATGGTATTTTCTCTTATAGATAGGAATATAATGGTAAGTAAAAGAGTCGTTAAAGTTATAAAATACTAGATTCGGGGTGGACTAGCTTTATGAAAATGATCAGTTCGATGTTTTGTCGTATGCTTGGCTATCATAAATACAGTTATTTTACAGATCGTTGTGTCCGATGTGGGAAAGTACGCTCTTCAAATTCATCTTCTGCAGAAAATACATAAGCAACAATGAATTTTAACAAAAAATGAATTAGCCCTTCCATTAAGAAATTATTATGGAAGGGTTTTATTATGGAGAAGATTTACTGACCTTTAAACCATATACAATATAAAAATAATCTTTAAAATTCATAGATATATGTGTACGTTTTATTGAAAACTTGTTATAGTAGCGGTATGGACAGTATCATTCCTTGAACTGTACCTTTTTAAATGTTAATAACTAAAAAGATCTGCCTTGATCTAATGAAAGACAGGGACGGAAGAAAACAACTGCGTTATTATTTGAGTTTTAACAACGCAATCCTTCTGTCTATTTTTACAGACAGAGGGATTTTTTTATGCTGAGGAATCCGTTCTAGTACTGGCCCTTAGTATAAGAGAAAAACATCGATTATCGCTGATTTTTCGATAATATGTTCTTCTCATGTTTTCTTCTTAAAAAAGGAGGAGAAAATGATGAAAAGTACGAGTGATTTCTTGAAAATGAAGGTGCAAGGGGAAAAAATAGTCATGATTACAGCCTATGACTACCCTGCTGCAAAATTCTCTGAAGAAGCTGGAGTCGATATGATTTTAGTTGGGGATTCACTGGGAATGGTAGTCCTCGGTTATGATTCAACAATACCTGTTACAGTTGAAGATATGATTCACCATGCCAAGGCTGTTCGACGTGGAGCGAAGGATACATTTGTAGTAGTTGATATGCCTTTTGGTTCATATCATGGCGACGAAAATGAAACATTAAAAACTGCAGTAAGAATGATGCAGGAAACTGGTGCAACCGCTTTAAAAATTGAAGGTGCCGGTGAAGTAGTAAAAACAATTGCAAAGCTTACAAATGCCGGAATTCCGGTTGTTGCTCATTTAGGCTTACAACCACAACAAGCGAATGTTTTAGGTGGTTATAAAGTTCAAGGAAAAACTGCTGAGCAGGCTATGAAGTTAATTCAAGATGCAAAGGAATGTGAAGCAGCAGGTGCTTTTGCGGTCGTCTTAGAATGCATTCCACATCAGCTTACGGAAGCGGTTTCAAAAGAACTAAGCATCCCGACAATAGGAATTGGTGCAGGGGCTGCTGACGGGCAGGTTCTTGTTTATCACGATTTATTGAGATATGGGAGTCATCACATTCCAAAGTTTGTGGAAAGCTTCTCATTTGTTGGTGAAGAGGTTGAACGTGGCATTAAAAAGTATGCTGAAGCTGTGAAAAGTGGTTCTTTTCCGACATTGAAGCATAGCTTTACCATGAAGGATGAAGAACTGACGCAAATTTATGGGGGCGTCGAGAAATGAAGATTATAAACACAATTGCCCAGTTAAAATCAATTGTCCATGAGACAAAAAAAGAAGGGGAATCTATTGGCCTGGTTCCAACAATGGGCTACTTACATGAAGGGCACCTGGCCTTGGCAACAAAAGCACGGGAAGAGAATGATCTTGTTGTGATGAGTATTTTTGTGAACCCTACACAGTTCGGACCCAATGAAGACTTTGAATCTTATCCACGTGACCTGGACCGTGATACTCGATTGGCTGAATCAGTTGGTGTAGATATCATATTTGCTCCAAGTGTTGAAGAGATGTACCCAGAAAATGGTGGGGTTTCAATAAGAGCAGGTAGACAATCTGAAATTTTATGTGGTGCTTCAAGACCGGGTCATTTTGATGGCGTCCTTCAAGTTGTGGCAAAGCTGTTTCATATTGTGGAACCAACCCGAGCATATTTCGGTCAAAAGGATGCTCAGCAAGTGGCTATAATACAAACAATGGTGAGAGATTACAATTTTCCGTTAGACATCAAAACGCTTCCAATAGTACGTGAAACTGATGGGTTAGCGAAGTCTTCACGCAATATTTATTTAACAGAAAAAGAACGTGCTGTTGCTCCATCTATCTATAAAGGGCTTATTCTAGCGAAAAAAGAGTTTTTATTAAATGGCAATGCAAATAGAGCCATTGAGCTTGGTACACGGCATATTACAAATGAGACCTTTGGGAAAATCGACTATCTAGAGCTTTTATCTTATCCAGATTTAAAAGTAGTATCAGAACAAACAGAACATTTTTTATTGGCAACAGCAGTTTATATTGGAAAAACAAGATTGATTGATAATATTATTTTTTCTTTAAAAGGGGAAACAGCAAATGTTTAGAATGATGATGAACAGTAAAATCCATCGTGCACAAGTGACGCAGGCTGATTTAAACTATGTAGGGTCTATTACAATAGATGAAGATATTTTAGATGCAGTCGGGATGTTGCCAAATGAAAAGGTGCATGTTGTAAATAATAATAATGGTGCACGCTTTGAAACGTACATTATTGCAGGTGAACGCGGAAGCGGAGTCATTTGTGTCAACGGAGCGGCAGCAAGACTTGTTCAAAAAGGGGATATTGTCATAATCATCTCTTACGTATACGTTTCAAATGATGAAGCAAAAGTTCATAAACCTACAGTCGCAATTATGGGTGAAAATAATACGATCAAAGAAATGATTTCTTATGAACCTGAGGCTACGATTAAATAATTATAGAGAAATATTTTCCACTTGAGTTTCTAGGAAACTTGTTATAGAATAGTTTCTAGGTGCCAAACCTATGTAAAGTTTATACTTTACAACCAAAGTACTCATTACGACACGGATTTGTCGGAGTACTTTGTTTTTATGAGCAGGGAGATGAGCCCCTGCTCTTTTTAGTTTGTACATATAAAGACTCAAATACATTAAGTAAGAGGCCGGCACAAGCACACAATAGTTTTTAAATTTTAAGTATTTGTAAGCATATGTGGTATGGCACTATATAGTTCGTTAATCTATGCTTTTATGTTTTACAGATGACTGATTTTCTACATAAAAAATAAATTCAATTCCAATTTCCCAAAAGTCCCCTGTGACTTTTGGTTTTTTTTATTTTCTCGTAAGAGTTAAGATGACCGATTGACTGTAGGTATGATAAAATTCGCTTATCTGGTTAGAGAGTTTTGATTGCGATATTAAAAAATACAGTTACGTAATCTTATTGATAATAAATTTAAATTGTGAGTTGAGAAAAATGGTGGAAAGTCAGAAATATGCAATTGTTGATATTGAAACGACTGGTCATTCCCAAGCGAACGGAGACCGAATGATTCAGATTGCAATTGTCATCATGGAGGATTGGTGTATTAAGAAGACTTTTACATCATTCATTCATCCTGGGAAATCAATCCCGCTCTTTATACAGGATTTAACGAACATTACAGATACTGATGTACAAGATGCACTACCATTTGAGGCACATGCAGATTATATATATGAATTATTACAGGATGCAGTTTTTGTAGCACATAATACGGATTTTGACTTATCTTTTTTACAGGGTGAATTTAAGCGAGTCGGCTTACCGAATTGGAGTGGGAAAAAAATTGATACTGTCGAATTGTCAAAGATTTTATTTCCTTCTTCAATAAGCTATAAATTAGGAGATTTGGCGGCTGATTTAAATATTCCTCTAAATAATGCTCATCGCGCAGATGATGATGCTTTGGCATGTGCCCTATTATTAAAGGAATGCTGGAAAGAGCTACTTGCATTGCCACAAGTTACTTTGGAGCAAATGCATAAAAAATCCTTTCGTTTAAAATCGAATATTTCACAACTTTTTTTTGAAGCCTTACAAATTAAGCGAAATAAGGTTGCCAAAGAAGATGACTATGTTTATTACAATAAACTTGCATTAAAGAAGCCTATGAAAATCGAAAAGGTTGTACAAGATACGCTAGTGTATCCGCATACTACATCCGAAAAGGTAGGGCTGTTTAAACAAGCATTGCCTCATTTCGAAGTGCGGCAGGGGCAATTCGAAATGATGGATATCATTTGGGAAAACTTGAAAAGTAAATCTGAGATAATGATTGAAGCTTCAACAGGGATTGGAAAAACAATTGGCTATTTAATGCCATCCATCCTCTATGCCATACAGAGTAACCGTAAAGTATGTATTAGTACGTATACAACAAACTTACTTGAACAACTGTTAACTAATGAAGTTCCAAAGGTAGAAAAGATTATGGGCCGACCAATCAATGTAACTTTGTTAAAAGGCAAGAAAAACTATGTGGATGTAATCCTTTTTGAACAGTTGATGAAAAGTCAGGAATTATCCTATGATGAAACCTTAACAGTTTTACAAGTACTAGTTTGGTTATCCAAAACTGAAACAGGCGATCTATCAGAGCTTAATTGTTCAGGTGGAGGACAATTGTTTGTTGATAAAATACGAAAAAATGGAGAAAGTATCCAACAAAAGCAGGCCTTCGATTACTATGATCGTGCGATTAAGGAGAGTGTAGAGGCAGATCTCATTATAACGAATCACTCGATGTTACTTGCAGATTTGGTTCGTCACGAGCCGATATTTGATGAGATTGGCGGCTGGATTATCGATGAAGCCCATCAATTTGTTCAAGCTGCCGAACAACATGATCAAGCTATATTTACTTTTACTAATTGGAAATATATTTTTGGAAGAATTGGATTATCAACCGACCAGGAATTATTTTCTTCGTTTCAAAAAATCGCAGTAAAAAAACAAAGAGTCCCTCTTAAGATATTCCATCAATTAGAAAAAATATTTATTCGATTGGTCGAATTGTTCGATAAAACCATGCAGGACATTGTTGTGCAAATGAAAGTCTTTTCAAAGAATCCAAAGTCCAATCTCAAACGAATAGAATTTATCCATGAGTTATCCTTGAATCGGGAGTATATTTTAGATTTTTCTAAAGCAATGCAGCACTGGATTGACTTGGCAGAGCAAGTGTCTACGCTTTTCAAAAGGGATATTGAACAGATTGCCCCAGAACATAAATTAGTTCTAGAACAATGGGATTATTGGATTCGTGAGTATAAGATGAAGGCAAGCGAATGGGATGAAATCTTTTTGAAAACAGATGAAGAATATACGACTTGGATTGAAATAGACCGTAGAAATATTCCAGGTAGTATACGTGTCTTAAAGAAACCAATAAGCATTTCTTCTACAATTGAACAGCTCTTTCATCCTATACGACAAAAGAGCGCAGTTATCTGGACTTCGGGAACTTTAGCTGTACCTAACAACGAACGGTTTATCGCCAAGCAATTAGGCATCAATAAAGATGTACCATTAAAAATTTTACAAGCACCAAAACAATATTATAAAGGTGCTAAAGCATATATCGTGAATGATATGCCAGAGATACAAGCTGTTTCACAGTCTGATTATATTGAATCGGTTGCACTTTCGATTACACAAATTGTGCGTTCAACTGAGGGTAGATGTTTTGTTTTATTTACCTCACTGGACATGTTAAGAAAGACCGTTGAATTAATTCAAGAAAGTGAACTTCTGGATGACTATATGATTTTTGCACAAGGTGTCACAAATGGAAGTCGGATGCGATTATTAAAATCCTTTCAAAAGTTCAGCCACTCTGTTCTGTTTGGAACGAATAGTTTCTGGGAAGGGGTAGATGTTCCAGGTGACGGATTATCATCTGTAGTAGTCGTACGGTTGCCATTTTCAGCACCGGACGAACCTTCTTTTAAAGCAAAATCGACAGTTTTACAGCAACAAGGCAAGAATGCCTTCTCTGAGCTTTCTCTACCAGAGGCGATATTAAGATTTAAACAGGGCTTTGGTAGGCTGATTAGATCCTCGGAGGATAAAGGGGTTTTTGTTGTATTAGATCGACGAATTGAAACAAAATCGTATGGCGTAGAATTTTTACGTGCAATACCGCAAATTTCTTTCACTAAACTCCCTCTACAAGATATGGTCTTAGAGATAGAACATTGGTATAATAGTAAGGATGAGGAAAGAAAGCAGGTTGACAATCATGACATATAAAAAGGCAGCACAGATGAAGGTGATTCGATGAAGAACTGGATAATTTTCATTTCCATTTTTATTGTTTCTTTGGCACTTGTCATTTCTGTACTCGTAATTTGGAATTCCGACAAACCATTCAATGAAATTGAAAAAAAGGCAGAAGAACTAGCGCTATCAACGAATTCATTGGCAGTTGTATCGGACTCATATGTTTACAATGGTAATAAACCGTACGTTACTGTTTTCGGGGAAGATGAGGACGGTAATGAAAAAGCAATATTTGTTCCTATCAGTTTAGAAGAAGATTCGATACAGGAAGTGTTTTTGCAAGACGGTATTACTAAGGAACAAGCATTGTCGGTTTTAAATAATGAAGTTGAAGTAGAAGAAATTCTTCATACAAAATTAGGCTATGAGGAAGAAGTTGGTCCCGTTTGGGAAATTACCTATACAAACGGAGAAGAAAAACTCAACTATGTCTATATAATTTTTGAGGACGGACAATGGTGGAAACGTATTTTAAACTTGTAGAGGAGTAGATCATTCATGAGAGAATTATTAGCCAATCGTGTAAAAACATTAACACCATCAGCAACTTTAGCCATTACTGCAAAAGCAAAAGAGTTAAAAGAAAATGGTATTGATGTGATTGGTTTAGGAGCAGGGGAGCCAGATTTTAATACACCAAAAAACATTCTTGAGGCTGCGGCTGAATCGATGTATCAAGGGCATACAAAATATACTCCAGCTGGAGGACTGCCTGCTTTAAAGAAAGCGATTATTGATAAATTGGCTCGTGACAACAGTCTCGAATACAAGCCAAACGAAATTCTCGTGGGAATTGGTGCAAAACACGTACTATATACTTTATTCCAAGTCATTCTAAATGAAGGGGATGAAGTGATTATTCCAATCCCTTATTGGGTTTCATATCCTGAACAAGTAAAACTGGCTGGTGGTGTACCAGTATACGTTGAAAGTACAAGTGAGCAAAACTTCAAAATTACAGCGGATCAATTACGAGATGCAGTGACGCCAAAAACAAAGGCAGTCATTATTAATTCACCAAGTAATCCTTCTGGTATGGTCTACTCTCGAGAAGAGTTAATGTCTTTAGCAGAAGTTGCGGTAGAAAAGGATATTTTAATCGTATCGGATGAAATTTATGAAAAACTTCTATACAATGGATTAGAACATTTTTCTGTTGCATCAATTTCTGAAGAAGTGAAAGCACGTACAATCTTAATAAATGGTGTAGCAAAATCACATTCAATGACTGGATGGCGTATTGGTTATGCAGCAGGCAATAAAGAGATTATTGAATCGATGACAGACCTTGCTTCACATTCAACATCCAATCCAACAACTACATCTCAATATGCTACAATCGAAGCTTATAATGGATCACAAGATTCTGTAGAAGAAATGAGATCGGCTTTTGAATCTCGATTAGAAACAATCTATCCAAAATTAAATGCAATCCCTGGATTTAACGTTATTAAACCTCAAGGTGCATTTTATTTATTGCCAGATGTATCAGAAGCAGCGCTAAAAACTGGGTACGCTTCTGTAGATGAATTCGTAACAGCCCTTCTAACTGAAGCAAATGTTGCGGTAGTACCGGGCTCGGGCTTTGGACTACCTTCTACTATCCGTTTAAGCTATGCTACTTCTTTGGAGAACCTGGAAGAAGCGGTTCGTCGCATGGATAATTTCGTAAAAACAAAATGGCAAGACTAATTTTTGTTAACCTTATCGGAATGCAGGCAAGTCATTAGGTCTAGTCTACATTCTGGCTTTCATCTAAGAGTGAGTGAAATTCAACAAGATTCGTTTATTGACGGATAGGAAAGCATAATGGTTTCCTATCCGTATAAGTGCAACAAAGGCTAACGCTTTGGCTTTTCGATCAGCCAAGTTTTCTAATGGAGGAACAACTATGAAAAAAATCATGATTCAAGACATGCCAGGCGCAATTGGCGAAACTGTAAAATTAGGCGTTTGGTTAGCAAACAAACGTTCAAGTGGTAAAATTGCCTTCCTACAATTACGTGATGGATCAGGTTTTGTGCAAGGTGTAATTGTAAAAGAAGAAGTAGGGGAAGAACTATTTGCTACTGCAAAAGGTTTAACTCAAGAGACATCTATGTACGTTACAGGTGTTGTAAAAGAAGATACACGTTCAAGCTTTGGCTGTGAGCTAGCTATTACTGGTATTGAAGTTTTACATGCAGCAGTAGATTATCCAATTACACCGAAAGAGCATGGTGTAGAGTTTTTAATGGACAACCGTCATTTATGGTTGCGATCTCGTAAACAGCATGCAATTATGAAGGTTCGTAATGAAGTAATTCGTGCAACATACGAATTTTTCAATAATAATGGATTTGTTAAAATTGACCCGCCGATTCTAACAGGCTCAGCTCCTGAAGGAACTTCAGAGCTTTTCCATACAAAATACTTTGATGAAGATGCATATCTTTCTCAATCTGGACAACTATATATGGAAGCAGCGGCAATGGCTTTAGGAAAAGTATTTTCTTTTGGCCCAACATTCCGTGCAGAAAAGTCAAAAACACGTCGCCATTTAATTGAGTTTTGGATGATTGAACCAGAGATGGCTTTCGTGGAATTTGAAGAGAACCTAGAAGTGCAAGAACAATACGTGGCTTACGTAGTTCAATCTGTATTGAAAAACTGTAAGATTGAACTTGAAAGACTTGGACGAGATACTTCCAAATTAGAAAATATTCAAGCACCATTCCCTCGTATCTCTTATGATGATGCGATTAAATTCTTACATGAAAAAGGGTTTGATGATATTCAGTGGGGTGACGATTTCGGTTCACCACATGAAACAGCGATTGCAGAGCATTACGATAAACCTGTATTTATCACATGCTATCCTGTAGGCATCAAGCCATTCTACATGCAGCCACATCCAGAACGCGATGATGTAGTTTTATGTGCAGACTTAATAGCACCGGAAGGCTACGGAGAAATCATCGGTGGTTCTGAGCGTATTCATGATTACGAGTTATTAAAGCAACGTATAGCTGAGCACAATTTAGATGAATCAGCTTATGCTTGGTATTTGGATCTGCGTAAACAAGGCTCGGTACCTCACTCAGGATTTGGTTTAGGATTGGAACGTACTGTTGCCTGGATTAGTGGGGCAGAACACGTTCGTGAAAGTATTCCATTCCCAAGGCTATTGAATCGTTTATACCCATAAGTAGAAACGATGGTTAAGTAAATCAAATTCCATTAGATTAAAGTTAAAGCGCTCGTTTTGTACGGGCGCTTTCCTTAGTATAATAGCAGGCTTCAGAAATGGCTCTAAGTTTAAATCATCAGAAATAGGCGACCAAAACATACCTAGAGTTTTTAATAAAGAAAGGAGTCCTTAATATGAATAAGAAATATCAACGACTCCATATATGGATTGAACAGGGAAATTTATCGATTCCTAAGTTGTTTTTTCAACATTATAAAGCGTTAAAAATAGCAGATGATGAAGCACTTCTATTATTGCATTTATTGGCATTTCATTCAGAGCAAAATGATTTCCCAACACCTAGTGATCTTGCGAAAAGAATCTATTCTAGTGAGAATGAAATTAGCTTAAAGCTACAAAGGCTATTGCAAAAGGGATTATTAGAAATTACTCAGGGAATCGACGGAAATGGGATTGTCTATGAGAAATATTCAGTCTACCCATTATGGGAAAGGATTCTTGATTATATCGAGGCTTCCTCAATGCAGCAAGAAGTGGAGGCTGAGAAAAATGAAGAGGGCGAAATTTTTACGATATTTGAGCAAGAGTTTGGCCGACTCTTGTCCCCAATGGAAATAGAGACGATTTCGATGTGGATTGATACAGATCATCATTCCCCTGCCATTATAAAAGCAGCCCTTAAAGAAGCAGTACTTGCTGGTAAGATATCCTTACGCTATATCGACCGGATTTTATTTGAGTGGAAGAAGAAAAATATAACATCTGTAAAACAAGTCGAAAAACATACGGAGCAATTTCATAGCAAAACAACTTCTGTGCAGCCGAAAGTTACTACTGCAACAGAGAATACGAAAAAAGTATCCTTTTACAATTGGTTAGAGGAAAGAGAATAGGGGGTGTAACGATGCTTACGAAAAAACAGTGGGAGCATTGCTTGGAAGTAATGGACAGAATGTTCCCGGATGCACATTGCGAGCTTGTTCACGATAACCCGTTTGAGTTAACAATTGCAACACTATTATCAGCACAATGTACCGATGTACTTGTCAATAAAGTAACGAAAACTTTATTTCAAAAATATAAATCGCCAGAGGATTATTTGGCTGTTCCATTAGAGGAATTACAAAACGATATTCGGTCAATAGGCCTTTACCGTAATAAAGCAAAAAATATACAACTCTTATGCGAGAAATTATTAACTGAATTTAATGGTGAAGTTCCTCAGAGCCGTGAACAGCTTGTCACGTTACCAGGTGTTGGACGGAAAACGGCAAATGTTGTATTATCCGTCGCCTTTGATATCCCTGCACTTGCAGTGGATACCCATGTAGAACGCGTTTCCAAACGTTTAGGTTTGTGTAGACTTAAGGACACGGTTTTAGAAGTGGAAGAAACTATTATGAAAAAAACGCCAAAAGAGAATTGGTCGAAAACGCATCACCAGCTGATCTTTTTTGGTCGCTATCATTGTAAAGCGCAAAATCCCCAATGTCATATTTGTCCGTTGCTTGATGGTTGCAGGGAAGGGCAAAAACGTTTGAAAAAAGGATTGGTGAAGCAATGATTAAGGTAAATCATCAAACCATTGTAAAAGAATTGGTTGATCCTTATTTTGAACAATGGAATGCACTTAGCAGCCTAATCCATCAAGCACATGATCAGAGAAATGGGGAAGCGAAACCTTTAATGGAAAAAGGCATCCAGCTATATGAGAGTTGTATTTTACATTGCTCAGAAACATCCTCAGCATCTATAATTGAAGCTGAAGAGTATGAAGTCCTCCCAATAAATGGGATGGAACGTCTACAATTTATCAAAGTCCGACCGGGCCAATACGCCTGTTTCCGACAGCTGGATGAACTATTCAAAGAATTAAAGAAAAGATTAGCCCGCTTACGCATTAAATCTTAGATAAAAATATATGGAGTAACCCAAAAGCATTAGTGTAATGCTTTTGGGTTATTTTATGTGGGCAGGTATGGGGGAGTGGTGGCAAAGTAGTGCAGTCGATCGAGTCCACTTTTGGAGGGGAGAGAAGATAGCACGAATAAGAATTACCTTCTTGTGGAAGATGAAGTAGTTTTGGATTGAAGTAGGTGTCCGTATAGGCCTTCATAAGGGAGATGGGGTTTTTAGGTTGTGGATTTTCATTGGTAAAGGTATTCATGAAGGAGATGAAGCACTTTAGGCTGGGGATTCTCATTGGAAAAGGTCATCATGAAGGAGATGAAGCACTTCAGCTTGGGGATTCTCATTGGAAAAGGTCATCATGAAGGAGATGAAGCACTTCAGCTTGGGGATTCTCATTGGAAAAGGTCATCATGAAGGAGATGAAGTACTTCAGCTTGGGTATTCTCATTGGAAAAGGTCATCATGAAGGAGATGAAGCACTTTAGGCTGGGGATGTTCATCGGTAAAGTCCATCATAAGGTGAATGAAGCACTTCAGCTTGGTGATTCTCATTGGAAAAAGTCATCATGAAGGAGATGAAGCACTTCAGCTTGAGGAATCTCATTGGAAAAGGTCTTCATGAAGGAGATGAAGCACTTTAGGCTGGGGATGTTCATCGGTAAAGTCCATCATAAGGTGAATGAAGCACTTCAGCTTGGGGATTCTCATTGGAAAAGGTCATCATGAAGGAGATGAAACACTTCAGCTTGAGGATTCTAATTGGAAAAGGTCGTCATGAAGGAGATGAAACACTTCAGCTTGAGGAATCTCATTGGAAAAGGTCATCATGAAGGAGATGAAGCACTTTAGGCTGGGGATGTTGATTGGTAAAGTCCATCATAAGGTGAATGAAGCACTTCAGTTTGGGGAATCTCATTGGAAAAGGTCATCATGAAGGAGATGAAACACTTCAGTTTGGGGAATCTTATTGGAAAAGGTCATCCTGAAGGAGATGAAGCACTTTAGGCTGGGGATGTTCATCGGTAAAGTCCAACATAAGGTGAAGGAAGCACTTTAGTTTGGGAATTTTCATGGGAAAAGGTCATCATGAAGGAGATGAAGCACTTTAGGCTGGGGATGTTCATCGGTAAAGTCCATCATAAGGTGAAGGAGACACTTCAGAACGGGGATTTTCATAGATAAAGGTCTCCATAAAGGAGATGAAGTACATAGTGGTAGCTCTTTGCTCTGAAATGCATTTCATAAAATTTTCACAACCTCTAACAAGCTACTGTTTAAGTAACAATTGCCAGCAAAGTGTTCCGAAAGCAAGCTCGAATGAGACAGTTCGAGCAGCCATCTCTAGTAAAGAGTCCCGAAACAGGCTCGAATAGACTGTTCAATCCGCAATCTTCAGTCAAGTGTCCCAAAGCAAGCCCTAACAAGATAGTTCAAGCAGAATTCACCCCTGAAGTTTCCCGAAGAATCAGATAATCTTAAGATAGGATTCGTCTTAGTACCCACAGTACACAAATTCTTCTCCTCAAAGTCATAAAAAAATAGCGATGAAAATAAAATTTTTCATCGCTATCGACATTCCAGTCAAAAAGAAGGGGAGTTTCCACCTATTCTTATTCAGTTGTTTCAGTCGGATCTGTTGGTTCGGTAGGCGTTTCTACTTCACCATCTTCACCAGGGCCAAACCAATCTTCAAAATCCTCATTTTCTCCGTTATTATTACCATTGCCGTTACCGTTACCATTTCCATTATTGCCGTTGCCATTGTTTCCATTGCCATTGCCATTCCCGTTATTACCATTTTCATTGTCATCACCATCACCATTTTCAGGATCTTCTGGAGAATCAACTTCTGGTTCTTCAATGGCATTTTCGATATAAATCGAGACGGAAGCCGGTTCGCTTCGGACATCTTTTGAAACGGCAACTACAGAGAACGTATAATTACGGCCAGCTTCTAAATTAGAGATAGTTGCTTTCGTATCTGGAGTTGTTGTTACAGCAACTGGTTTTTCGTTATCCACTGCCATGGTTACTTCGAATGTAATATCCAGATCTTTTTCATCGTCTTCTTCACTTGGAGGATTATAATCCCAAGTTAAGTCTACAAGACTTCCGTCAACGCTGTAATTTGCTTTTAAGTTTGTAGGGGCATTTAATTCCAATTGCTCAAATTCTTCTGAAACCTGAGTTGGTTCTGTCCCTTTAACGAATAGTTCTGTTTGACGTAATTCAGATGGTGTATAATCACTTGCTAACTGAAGTGGACTAGTTCCAACTTCAATTGTTGCTTCTACAACAGAACTTGGTCTCTTAAAGTCCTCTGTCTCAACATCAGCAGATATCTCAGACATAATCGATTTGAATAAGCGTTGTGGTAAGCGTCGTTCATCCCATGTCGTGATTGGTTCAGAACGTTTTGAATAACCACCCCAAATGGCTATTGAATAATTCGTTGTATACCCTGCGAACCATGAATCAGGAACACTACTATCTGGTAGGTCATACTGATCGAATTCCTTTGAATCATAGTTTGTTGTACCAGTTTTACCAGCGATATCTAGACCTGAAACCGCAGCAGCAGTCCCTGAAGCGCCTTGTTTTGAACTTACAACATCACGCAATATATCAGTTACCATATAAGCTGTATAGTCGCTCATAGCAACTTCTTGCTTAGATTTGTATGACTTTTTAGTATCATCTCGATAAACGACTTCTTTTATCGCCGTAGGGTCACTATAAATCCCTTTGTTACCGAATGCAGCATAGGCTGCTGCCATTTCGATAGGGCTCATAGTGATGTCACCGCCACCGATAGCATCTGATTCATACACATTTTCTGTTTCGATTCCAAGTTTGTTAATAAATTCCTCTGCATTTTCAGTACCCACTTCTTGAAGTGTTTTTACTGCTGGGACGTTTCGTGATTGATAAAGTGCTTCACGAACTGTCATCGTACCTAAATATTTATTATCGAAGTTGGTAATCACTTGCTTTGAATTGGAATACGTCATTTTTTCATCTACAGTCGTTTCACCAGTAGACCATTTTAAATTTTCAATTGCTGGACCATAATCTAGTAATGGTTTAATCGTTGAACCCGGTGAACGTGTTGTTAAATCATGGGCAAAGTTGAAGCCGCGGTCAGCCCCATAATTTCTACCGCCACCAATTGCTAAAATTTCGCCTGTTTTTGTGTCCACAACAGAAACACCAGCTTGGATGTCCTCAGTCGGGAAGTTTTCTGGGTTGTTCATGATATCTTCAACAGCAGTTTGAGCATTAGGATCAAGTGTTGTATAAACTTTGATCCCTTCTGCAAGTGCTTCTCCATCGCCGTTTTCTTCGAGCTCACTTAAAACAACATCTAAAAATGCATCATATTTAGTACCAGCGACAGTTTTACGGTCCTCCTCAGCAAGAAGTCGAGAAGTTACATCAATCTCTTTTGCAGCAGCAGCTTCTTCTTCCGTAATCTTTTTATGCTGTACCATTAAATCAAGAACGAGGTCTCTACGTTGTTGAGCACGTTCTGGGTTTTTATATGGATTGTATCTATTAGGACTTTGTGGAATCCCAGCCAACAATGCCATTTCATCGAGCTCTAATTCGCTTGGTTCTTTACCAAAGAAGTATTCAGAAGCAGTCCCAAATCCGTAAATTCGACCTGACATGAGAATTTTGTTGAAATACATTTCGAATATTTCTTCTTTTTCATATTGTCTTTCAAGTTGAATTGCTAGCCAAGCTTCCTGTGCTTTACGTTTTAACTTTTTATCGTTACTTAAAAATGAGTTTTTCACTACCTGTTGAGTGATCGTACTTGCACCTTGGGAACCGAAGCCCTGTGTAACGTTTGCAATAACTGCACTGCCTAATCGCCAAATATCAATACCGAAATGGTCGAAGAAACGAACATCTTCCGTTGCAAGTATCGCATCTACCATTTCCTCTGGTATGTCTTCATAATTTACATATTTTCGACTTTCTGCACCAATTGTTGCAAAAACCTCGCCATTTTTATCATAGAACTCAGAAGAGATAGGATCTTTTAATAATTCTTCATCTAGTTCTGGTGCTGAGCTTGCATAAACAGCGAATAGTCCCGCGCCACCTATTAATCCGGCGATGCCTATAATAACAATGGTTAAAACTATCCGTTTTATCCATGTACCAACTGGTTTTTTATGCTTTTTCTTTTGTAATTCACGCTCGCGCTTTAATTCCTCGCGAGTCCGACGTTTTTCTGCCAAAATAATCTCCTCACTTTAACAAACAATTATTTTTCATTTGTTATCATATTTTTTATTGCGGTCAGGTAGTCAATCCTTGGATTGTAACCGGGTTGGATTTCAATTGTTTTTGATTCAAATACGCTAATTGGAATAGATTTTCTACCACCATTTTCCATTGCAATCCAAGCTTCGTGTAAAACGGTAAATGGGACAAAGAAATAACGATCCAAAGTCGTAAACTTAATGATTGTAAAAGCAATTCCTTTTTGATTTGTCACTTCTTTCATATGGTTAACTTGATGTGGATGGACATTTTTCAATGGGAAGGAAGTTTTACTTTCTGTTTCCTTTGCTTCAAAGTCAATATAATATCCATTCCAAACACCGTTGTAATCGGTTGTCGAGGGTGTTCGGAAGTATGCTTCACGAATAACTGCTGCACTTCGTGATGGATACTCTACTTTGACGATTTGCACCGGAACAGGTTTCTTATGGATAATTGCAATTTGTTGATTTAAGTAGTAAGTATTTGTTTCGTTAATTTCATCTTCTAGCGTTTTCCCTCGATTACTAAAGGAGAAACCTTCCTTTTTCGAAATAGTTTTCGTTTTTGTAGGCTCACTAGGCTTGTACGGTTTGCCATTTGGATAATGAAACATCGAAAAAACACTCCTTCTTAAAATGATACCCTTTTTAACAAAAAACATATCGAAAATCTTCTTGTTTTAGCAACCTATGTCTAGTTTTGACAAGTGGAAAGGGATTTGAATAACTCTAATGAATACTACTTCCTAAAGGAGGAATGACCATGCAACGAATTCAAATGCTTATTTCACAACTTGAGTGTATCGATCATATCATGACTGCGAAAATTGAGAATGAAAGGGCTCAAATTCACAACCAGATTTTCTCTCAATTAGGAACTACTTATCAAAAAGTAAGCTTAGCAGAAAAGCAGTTTCATGTAAAGAATGCCTGTTCCCCTAATACTAGTGTTAATAATAAGATTTTGGTACACTTAAAAGAAGAAATATAAAAATTTTAAGAGGGTACTAAAATGCAGCTAATAGAACTTACAAAGCAATTATTAAATGAGTGTGATGCGTCAATTAGTCGCTTTTTTAAACAGCGTGAACTTGACGCAATACCTCAGTTTTTTGAAGAAGTTAAACCACATGCGGATTTCTATCAGTCCGTTTTAATAGATTGGCAGCAACATGCCATAAACTGGATTCAAGAAAATAATCCAAAATATATGCACAGATCACAAATTGACAATGTCGTTGATGCAATGAATCAGTTTGTCGTTCAATCCTTTTATAAAGAAACGAGTAAGAAACGTTTTGTACAATCTGTACAATCTGTCCACTACACATTATCTTTCTTCTTAAGATATTTAGAGGAGAGTGATCAGGATGTTCAGTAAAAAACGTTCCATTGATGATTTACTTTCGGAATGGCGATTTGACGAAGAGCTCAAGCAGAATATATTGCATTGGCAAACTTTAGAACCAAGACCAGCACAATATGCTGCTTTTCCAAATCGGCTACATCCCTCCATCCAAAAAGCACTTGAAAAAAGAGGGATTGGGCAGCTTTATACACATCAACGCGAAGCATTTGATTATGCAGTAGGAGGTAAATCTTTTACTGCCGTAACGCCAACCGCTTCAGGAAAATCACTTTGCTATCATTTGCCTATACTTCAGCAGATTCTAGAAGACAAGTCAAGTAGAGCAATTTACTTATTCCCTACAAAGGCCCTTGCTCAAGATCAGAAATCGGATATAAATGAGTTAATAGAAGATATGGAAGAAGAAATTTTAAGCTATACCTATGATGGAGATACTGCTCCCGCCATTCGACAAAAAATCAGAAAAGCAGGACACATTGTGATGACAAATCCTGATATGCTCCATTCAGGGATTTTACCCCATCATACAAAGTGGGTCTCTCTCTTTGAAAACTTGAAATATATCGTAATTGATGAATTGCATACATATAAAGGAGTTTTTGGAAGTCATGTTTCACATGTTATTCGTCGTTTAAAAAGAATTTGTGCTTTTTATGGAAGTGATCCGATTTTTATTTGTACATCGGCTACGATTAAAAATCCGAAAGAGCTAGCTGAAAAACTGACGAATACAAAGCATCAGCTGATTGCAAATTCGGGTGCTCCTGTTGGTAAAAAGACCTTTCTTTTTTATAACCCGCCAATTGTGCATCCAACTTTCGGTGTAAGGAGAAGCAGTGTACTAGAAGTTCGTGATTTAGCAACCCGATTATTTGAAGCAGGAATACAAACTATTGTATTTGCGAAATCTCGCGTACGAGTTGAAATGTTAGTTACCTATTTAAAAAGCCTTACTAAAAATAAAATTCAAGATGAATCAATTCGAGGATACAGAGGCGGTTATCTGCCCACTGAGCGTCGCAAGATTGAAAAAGGACTGCGTGACGGCACAATACAAGTTGTTGTCAGTACAAACGCTCTAGAATTAGGTGTTGATATAGGACAATTGCAAGCTTGTATAATGACTGGTTACCCTGGCAATATTGCAAGTGCATGGCAACAGGCTGGGCGAGCAGGAAGAAGACAGGACTCGGCACTAATTATCTATGTAGCAAACTCAACAGCACTAGATCAATATGTCGTGAATCACCCTACATATCTTTTAGGAAGTTCACCAGAAGAAGCATTGATCAATCCAGAAAATATTCTGATTCTGATGGATCACTTAAAATGTGCGGCCTTTGAATTGCCTTTTTCCATGACAGACACATATGGGGAATTCGAAGTGCAGGAACTACTTGAGTTTTTACAAGATGAAGGTGTATTAGTCAAGACGAGTTCAACTTGGTATTGGATGAATGAACGCTTCCCTGCACATGAAGTTAGTTTGCGTTCTGCTTCACAGGAGAATGTTGTTATTATTGACCAAACGATTCCAGCTGGCACGAAAGTCATCGGTGAAATGGATACCTATAGTGCCATGACACTCTTACATGAAGAGGCGATATATCTCCACCAAGGGACGCAATTTCAAGTTGAAATGTTAGATTGGGAAGAGAAAAAAGCGTATGTACGAGAAGTGGATGTTGACTATTTTACAGATGCAAATTTAGCGGTAGAATTAAAAATTTTAAATGAAGATAAAAGTGCAGCATTCAATTCTGCAATGGTAAGCTATGGAGATATAAGCATTTTGGCCATTCCGACTATCTTTAAGAAAATTCGTTTCCAGACTCATGAAAATATTGGCTCAGGAAAAATTCATATTCCACCCCTTGAAATGCATACAAATGCTACGTGGATGTCCTTTAACTTACCTGAAAATTGGTCAGAGGAGATGTTAACCGATGCATTAACAGGGGCTGCGTATGCAATTGGATCATTTATACCGTTATATATTCAATGTGATAGAAGTGATTTATCGGTAGTTCCGCAAGTAAAATCAACACATAATGATAAACCAACATTATTTATTTACGATAGTTACCCTGGTGGTATTGGATTAGCTGAGAGAGTCTATGATATTTTGGGACCGATTTTAGAAGAAACAATCGGGCATGTACAAAATTGTCCATGCAAGAGTGGTTGTCCATCCTGTATTGGAGCACAGGATAGCTTAAATGAAAGCAAAGCAAAAGTGCTTAAAGTACTTTCAATCTTAATGAATGAAATAGGGTGATTTCCCATGTCATATGAAAATAAAATGCTGCAATTAAAACAGAAGCTTGGCAAAAAGATAGAGCAACCAAAAGAAAAGCCTACTTTTCAACGACCAGAGAAACCGTTCTATATTAAAGAATGGGAAGATGCAGGTTTAACATTAGCAGAGAATGATTTTGGCGTTTTATTTAAACGAGAAGTAATTTATCCACTTGATTTTCAGCATGGGTCCTATCAATTAGGGCAATTGTATGATGCGATTGAGAAATGGCAACAAACATCCATTTCACACCCATATGCAATGAATTTTGATGAATCGATTGTTTTTTTCGATACTGAAACAACAGGTTTAAAAGGTGTAGGTACTAATATCTTCTTAATAGGCTTATTAGATGCTTTGGATGATCAATTTGTTTTAACACAATATGTATTGGCGGATCCTGCAAATGAAGCAGCCTTTTTATTCGAATCGAAATTTTGGAAACAATCGAAAACACTTGTTACTTATAATGGGAAAAGTTTTGATTGGCCGCAATTAGAAACAAGATGGACATTGAATCAACAATTTTTGCCGAAATTGCGTTCCCAAAAACAAATTGATTTATTACATAGCTCAAAGCGAATATGGAAAAATAATTTGGAAAGAATGAAACTCACAAAGGTAGAAGAAGAAAAGCTCGGGTTTACACGACAGGGAGATATACCAGGATTTTTGGCACCCATCATCTATACTGATGCTATTAGAAGTGGAAATGCAGATGCTTTAATGAAGGTTTTGCATCATAATGAATGGGATTTATTATCCTTAGTAACTCTCTATATCCACTCTACCAATCTATTGCTTGAGCGTGAACTGAACGAATCAGCTACTACCTATACCAACATAGGGAAATGGTTTGGAGATTTAAAAGATACTGATCAAAGTGAACAAGTATTAACAACTGTCACAAATAATTATGACGGCGAAAATGCTGGGTTAGCCCATTACTATTTGGCACTTCAACAAAAAAGAAACGGATTTTATGATGAAGCGGTAAATTCTTTTGAAAAAGCCTTATTATTTATCGAAAATAGAGAGAAACTAAAGGCATTAGAGCAACTTGCTATTATTTATGAACACCAATTTAAAAACTACGAGAAAGCATTACATCTTACAAACGAAGGTTTAAAGATTATAGATAATCATTTATTTATGAAGAAGGAACAGGCTTTAAAGCTACAGGGTAATTGGTTAAAAAGACTTCGAAGGATTGAAGTGAAGCTGATGAAAAATAATATAACTTCCTCCTAATTATGATTTCGGGAAATTTTTGAAAATTAAAAATATAATTTCCCGGGTAAGCGCATAATTTGACATCGTATAGCATTTGTGTCGATTTTAGTCAAAGGAAGTAAAGATTATTTTCGAAATAGTTACTTTCAATCCCTTTTGCAACATTCATATGATATAATTAGTTTATGTACTGTATGGGATGGAAGGGCGATGTGAATGGATATTAAATTAAATTCAAAAATCATATTAGAAAAAGAATTTAAAAAGGCGATGAAAGGTTACAGTGTTGACCAAGTAGATCAATTTTTAGATCAAATTATGGAAGATTATGATGCATTTGAAAAAACTGTCGAAGAATTACGTGCTGAAAATAAGCGTTTAAAAGAAGAAATTGAAAATAATACAGCAAGAAGACCACAAGTCTCTCCTCCAGCTGCGGGAAATACTAATTTTGATATTTTAAAACGTCTTTCAAATTTAGAGAAACATGTTTTTGGTAGTAAATTATTCGAATAAGTAAAGATGTCATAAGGCGCTAATAGTATAAGCGTTATTAAAAATATATCGAATTTATGCCAAATTATAATAAAATGTTGTTATTTTGATGATTTTTTAGTATAGTAATATCTATCATAGTCAAATTCGAGTAATCGCTGCAATTTATATTGTAGAGGAAAGTCCATGCTCACACGGCTCTGAGATGACCGTAGTGTTCGTGCTTACTGAAAAAATAAGGTAAGGCAAGGCGATAGCCTTGACGGCGGAAGGAAAACCTAAGTCGTTTTCGATATGGTTGACACTTCCTGAAAGTGCCACAGTGACGGAGCTTTATTGGAAACAATAAAGGTGGAACGAGGTAAACCCCACGAGTGAGAAACCCAAATTATGGTAGGGGCACTCTCCAAAAGGAATTGAACGGATGGAGGGACGAGGAGCTGCTTCTCGTAGATAGATGATTACTACCCGATTCGTACGAGGCTTGTCGCCGTTTGAGTACCCGGGAACAAAACATGGCTTATGAATTTCTATGATTTTAGATTTAAACTACTTAGAAATGTATCATAATTTTAACGAAATTCTTATAATAAGTTATAATATGAATCAGATTGATACATCTAATTTCAAATTATAAAATTAAAAGCGTGTAAATTCACATTGAGTTTACGAAAGTCACATAAGAGGCTCTCCATAAAATTGGAGAGCTTTTCTTTTAGTGAATGGGAGAGCCAAAATGAGGGAAATACTTAATAACTTACGATTAAATGAAAAAAATGGGGATTTAATACATACTATTAATCTGTTGTTAAAAGTATTTGAGAACATTCAAGAAGGTATTATGGTGACGGATGACAAAATGAAAATTTTGTTTGTGAATAGTGCCTTTGAGTTAGTTACCGGTTATAAAAGGGAAGAGGTCGTTGAAAAAGGGCCGAATGTTTTACAATCTGGTGTACATAATCAAGAATTTTATCAAGACATGTGGGCAGTTATCAGTAAAGATGGGGTTTGGCAAGGAGAAATTTGGAATAAAAGAAAATCCGGGGAAGTTTACCCTGAATGGCTATCAATTATAGAAATTAAAGATCAGAATTGTAATGTGACCAACTATTGCGGAGTTTTCACTGATTTAACTGAACGAAAAAGAGTAGAAGAACAATTAGAAAAAAGGGCATTAACAGATTCTTTAACGGATGTAAATAATCGTTTTAGCTATTTGGAAAAAATGGATATACTTTTAAATCAATCTTCAAAATTTGACAATGCTCAGCATGCGATCTTCTTCTTGGATTTGGATCGATTTAAACAGGTAAACGATACATTAGGACATGAGTTTGGCGATTTTCTATTAATAGAAGTTGCCAACCGTTTAAAAAAATTATTAAATTCAAGGGATATAGTAGCACGTTATGGTGGAGATGAATTTGTACTTACGCTAACGGATATTCGACATCCACGGGAAGCCGCTAGATTCGCTGAGCTAATTATTCAAGAGATTGAGAAGCCTATTAAGTTAAATAATCAGGAAATTTTCGTATCGACAAGTATAGGAATCAGTATTTATCCGCATGATGGAAATACAACAGAAGAACTGTTAAACAGGTCGGATAAAGCAATGTACTTTGCTAAACAATCAGGAAGAAATGGTTTCTCCTTTTATTTTGATGAATTAAATACGGATGCGAACCGACTCATTCTATTAGATTCTGAAATAAGAAGAGCTATAGAAAACCGCGACTTTGAATTATACTATCAACCAAAAGTAAATGTAAAACAAAACAAGATTATTGGATTTGAAGCATTAGTTCGATGGAAAAGTGAAAAATTGGGGTTTGTTTCCCCAGCTGAATTTATCCCTTATGCTGAAGAAACGGGGCTAATTATTCCAATAAGTGAAATTATATTAGATAAAGCCTGTGAGGAATTGGTGACATTAAACGAAGCAGGATATACCAAATTACCAATATCCATTAATATCTCAAGCATACACTTCCAACAAACAAATTTCTTAGAATCCATTCAGAAAATTTTAGAGAGAAATAATACATCAGCTCAAAATTTTGAAATTGAAGTGACGGAAAGAACGGTTATGAATAATGATATGGACACAATAAGCAAGCTTGTCCGTTTAAAGCAACTTGGCTTTAAAATATCGATTGATGATTTTGGAACAGGCTATTCATCACTAAGTTATTTGGTCCGTTTTCCGGTTGATTATTTGAAAATCGATAAAAGCTTTATTCAGCATATTGTACACCTAGCTGATAAACAGGCAATTGTTGATGCAATTATTCAAATGGCACATCGTTTAAATATGAAGGTAATTGCTGAAGGCGTAGAAAGCATCCAACAGCTGAACCAGTTAAACCAAATGGGCTGTGATTATATACAAGGGTATTATTATAGTAAACCAGTTCCGATGGAGGAACTTATCGATTTCCTTCAATTTTGGGAATATGAACATCAAGGAGAAATTGAATCATGACAAAATTTCAATTAGTGGCAACAGCAGCAATGGGTTTAGAATCAATTGTTGCTCAGGAAGTACAAGATTTAGGTTATGAAACTCGCGTAGAAAACGGAAAAGTATATTTTGAAGGTGACGAAACGGCCATTGCTCGCTGTAATCTTTGGCTGCGTGTAGCAGACCGTGTGAAAATTGTAGTAGCAGAATTTCCTGCCCATACCTTCGACCAGTTATTTGAAAGTACAAAGGCAATTGAATGGGAAAATTATTTAACAGTAGATGCGGCATTCCCTGTTTCCGGGAAGTCTGTAAAATCGAAATTATTCAGTGTTCCGGATTGTCAGGCCATTGTAAAAAAGGCAATTGTAGAGCGCATGAAAAGCCACTACAAACGTTTAGGATTTTTGGATGAATCCGGTGCAACTTATAAAATTGAGATTTCTATCCTCAAAGATGTAGCAACTTTAACAATAGATACATCGGGCTCCGGTTTACATAAGCGTGGCTATCGTCAAACCCAAGGGGAAGCGCCATTAAAAGAGACATTGGCAGCAGCACTTGTAAAAATATCAAAGTGGAGTCCAACTAGACCATTTGTTGACGTTTTTTGTGGTTCAGGAACAATCCCACTTGAAGCAGCGATGATCGGGCAAAATATTGCACCAGGCTATAATCGAGAATTCATATCCGAGGAATGGTCTTGGATGAAAGCAAACATCTGGGATGACGCTCGCAATGAAGCAGATGATTTAGCGAAGTATGATCAACAACTTGAAATTTTCGGTTCTGATATTGACCATCGCATGGTTTCCATTTCTCAGGAGAATGCATTAGAAGCTGGATTTGGCGATATCATTACCTTTAAACAAATGCAAGCAACAGACTTTACAACCAGACTAACAGATGGTGTAATTATCTCAAACCCACCTTATGGAGAACGTATAGGTGAAAAAGAAACTATTGAAAAGGTAATCCGTGATTTTGGTCAGGTTATGAAGGATTATCCTACTTGGTCGGTTTATATGCTTTCTTCAATGGAAAATTTTGAAGAATTATATGGCAAGAAAGCTACAAAGAAGCGTAAACTATTTAATGGGTTTATTCGCACAGATTTATATCAATATTGGGGTCAAAAATCAAAACGTGAAATTTAATATGCAGGACTAACGGAAGGGGGAATACTCCTTCCGTTTCAATGTCTTATCTACATAAGACAAATTACTTAATATTATATGTAAGTGTATAAATTACGAACAGTGACTAGCTGTCGGTGCTAGCTCTCGTCCGCACAACTAGAGTCGCCTGCAAGGATTAGTAAACAACATGGCTGAAGTAACTAGCTTTTATTGATCAGCTAAGTTGTTCTTAAACAGATTAAGAATGTTTTAGTCTAAAAAAAGTGTCCTTTTGTCGATTTCTCCAGTTGTGTTCAGAGATTTGAACAAGTACCTTCCGCTTTTCTTGAAGGAGATAAAATGAATGAGACAGTCTTTACCGTTTGAACTTTCAAAAGATCGGTCCTTTTTCGATTCACTTGGAGATTGGATGGGCGATGTATTATATGATGAACTACCGGAAAAGGGATTTGAATGCCGAGACGAACAAATTTTTATGGCATACCAGATTGAACAGGCATTAAAAGAAAAAAATGTATTATTTGCAGAAGCAGGTGTAGGAACTGGTAAAACAATTGCCTATCTCTTACCTGCAATTTCGTATGCACGTTACACAGGACGTCCTGCACTGATAGCATGTGCTGATGAGACTTTAATTGATCAGCTCGTTAAAGAGGGCGGAGATATTTATAAATTGACAGAGCATCTTGGTTTAACAATTGATGTTCGCTTAGCAAAATCAAGAAACCAGTATTTATGTTTAAAACGCTTCGAAGAAACAGAAAAAGTGGTAACTGAGGAATGGATTGATGATATTGCAATGTCCATCCCAGATGGTGTTTATGCACAAGGATCTATGCTTACAGTAAACCCTTATGGAGCTAGAAGTGATTACTCGGCAGTTAGTGATGAAGATTGGCAGAGAGTCAATTACAATGCCATTATGCAGTGCTCAGTTTGCGATATGCGTAATCGTTGCGGGCAAACTTTGCATCGTTCCCATTATCGCAGTTCGTCCGACTTAATCATTTGCTCTCAGGATTTCCTTATGGAGCATTTAGCAACAAAAGAATCCCGTGAGCGTGAAGGGCAGTTGCCATTACTGCCTGAAGTATCAATGATTGTGCTTGATGAAGGACACTTATTGGAATACGCTGCTCAAAATGCGATGACAGTTAAGGTTCAAGGCTATACAATTGTAAACTTATTGGAGCGTTTAATGGTTGATGGCGTTCGTGAAAAAACGTTGTATGCGATGGAAACATTGCAGGACCATCATGAATTATTCTTTGATCAATTACGTGATGATGTTGTCCCTTCAGAAGAGGAAAGAAAAACGATTAAAAAATCTGATCGACTTCTTGCAATCGGGAAACAGTTAATTGCCGATGTAGAACGATTACTTGAAGAATTTGTCTTCGAATCAGAATTATATATGATTCCAGAATATGAATTAAATATGGCAGAAGAGTTTCTAGAACAATACCAAGCGGCAATTCGTATTTTCATTGCTCAAGGCGATGCAGTTGATTGGCTTGAAGAAACGGATGGGGAAGAAACATTAGTTATCATGCCTCGATTGATTACGGATGTATTAGAGGAAAAACTATTCTCCAAAAAAACGCCAATTGTTTTCTCATCCGCAACTTTATCTGTGGGGAAAGATTTCTCTTATATTGCTTATAGTTTAGGAATTAAGAAGTATCAGTCCTTTAGTGTACCATCACCATTCGATTATGAAGAGGTAATGAAGGTTTACTTGCATGAACTGAAACAAGCAGAAAAAACGTCAAAAGTAGAGCAGTTGTTAAAAGAAGGACAGCAACAAACTTTAATTTTATTTAAATCAAAGCAATCCATGCTCACATTTAAATCAAATTTACCGATGATGTCTAAATTAACAATGGCTTTTGAAGGAGATCGTGAGTTATCGGCAATTGTACGAGATTTCCAAGAGGGAACAGTGAAAACCTTATGCTCGTACCATTTATGGGAAGGATTAGACTTACCAGAAGAAGCCTTAACTCGTGTCATCATTTATGATTTACCATTCCCTCCAAAGGATCCGTTGTTTGATGCAAAAAGAGCATTTTCTGAAAATCCTTTCGAAGAAGTGGAATTACCATTTATGCAACTTCGACTTCAACAAGGAATCGGAAGACTTATTCGAACTTCGAATGACCATGGGGAGATTCATATCTTCTTAAACGAGAACGAAATACAATACAAATCTGAATTTGTTAATATTTTACCTGTTCAGCCAGTATAAAAAGTAGAAGCAAAAGCCTTGATTTCCGGGCTTTTGCTTTTTTTATTCTCATGTGTAAAACTAGAGGAAATATAAAAAGCTGTAAAGAGATTCAATCAGTCGAGTCCAGGAAATGGTAACTTCTAGTAGTTGTGAGAGTAGCTAATAATCCGTGAGCAGAAGTGTCGTGGACAATAGAAGGCAGAAAGCGTAGTTCATAGTCCGAGAGCAGAAGCCGCGTGGACAATAGAAAGCAAAACGAGAAGTTCATAGTCCGAGAGCAGAAGCCGCGTGGACAATAGAGGGCAGAAAGAGAACTTAATAGTCCGAGAGCAGAAGCCTCGAGGACAATAGAAGGCAGAAAGCGAAGTTAATAGTCCGAGAGCAGAAGCCTCGAGGACAATAGAAGGCAGAAAGAGAAGTTAATAGTCCGAGAGCAGAAGCCTCGAGGACAATAGAAGGCAGAAAGAGAAGTTAATAGTCCGTGAGCAAAAGTCTCGTGGACAATAGAAAGCAAAACGAGAAGTTAATAGTACGTGAGCAGAAGCCTCGAGGACAATAGAAGGCAGAAAGAGAACTTAATAGTCCGAGAGCAGAAGCCGCGTGGACAATAGAAGGCAGAAAGCGTAGTTAATAGTCCGAGAGCAGAAGCCGCGTGGACAATAGAAGGCAGAAAGCGTAGTTAATAGTCCGCGAGCAGAAGCCTCGAGGACAATAGAAGGCAGAAAGCGAAGTTCATAGTCCGCGAGCAGAAGCCTCGTGGACAATAGAAGGCAGAAAGCGTAGTTCATAGTCCGAGAGCAGAAGCCTCGTGGACAATAGAAGGCAGAAAGAGAACTTAATAGTCCGTGAGCAGAAGTGTCGTGGACAATAGAAGGTAGAAAGCGTAGTTAATAGTCCGAGAGCAGAAGCCTCGTGGACAATAGAAGGCAGAAAGAGAAGTTAATAGTCCGAGAGCAGAAGCCTCGTGGACAATAGAAGGCAGAAAGCGAAGTTAATAGTCCGTGAGCAAAAGTCTCGTGGACAATAGAAAGCAAAACGAGAAGTTAATAGTACGTGAGCAGAAGCCTCGAGGACAATAGAAGGCAGAAAGAGAACTTAATAGTCCGAGAGCAGAAGCCTCGAGGACAATAGAAGGCAGAAAGCGAAGTTAATAGTCCGAGAGCAGAAGCCTCGAGGACAATAGAAGGCAGTAAGAGAACTTAATAGTCCGAGAGCAGAAGCCTCGTGGTCAATAGAAGAAAAAGCAGAAGTTCATAGTGTAGTAAAACTTTTCTCATGAAAAAATAGATATTTATTGGGTTGACATTTTAAGGTAAAATATCTTAAATAGTTAACCTTTTTTCTGTTTTGATGTCATATTATTCTAGTGTGTGTACATGATCTCTAATGGGGAGGGAGACAGCAAATTGCAGAACATTCTCATGTCAAAGCTTATTCCACCAGATCCATCTATTTACTACTTGAGAAGAAGTAAATTACTAAAAAAACTATCCAAAAGTGAGACTGTGAGATTAACAATTGTTCATAGTGGTGCTGGCTTTGGGAAAACCTCTGCACTTGCCCAGCTGATGGCGGACAGTGAGCATATGTTTTCTTGGTACCAAGTCACAGATGAGGACGACGATACATTACCCTTCTTTAGACATTTATTTTATAGTATTCAACGAATTCATCCACAGTTTGGTCAGGCCATTGTCGGGTGGGACACTTTTTCAAGCTTCTTGAATCTTGAAGAATTAAATAAGCTTGCGTTACTTTTTATCAACGAATTTTATAAAATGAATAAAGATTTATTCATCGTGATTGATGATTTTCATGTAGCCCATCATGTGTTCGAAATAAATTATATCTTAAACAAGATTATCGAAAATCTTCCGCCTAAAATACATGTGATCTTAGCCTCTAGGATCTATCCGAATTGGAATTGTTTATTACCGCTTCGTATGAATGGAAAATTGGTGGAATGTAAAGAGGAAGACTTTATTTTTTCAACGGAAGAAGTCCAAGTATTATTTGAAGATAACTATAATCGAAGTTTGACACAGGAAGAGACAGAGGCAGTACTTGCGGTTACTGAAGGGTGGGCAATCGCTGTATGCTTGTTGGCTTTTCAGTCAAATGATTCACTGCTTCCTATAGAAGAAATTACGAATTTATCTTTACATGATTTTTTTGCCTACCTTTCAGAGGAAGTATTTGAAAATTTACAGGAAACTGAAAAAGAAGCTTTACTAAAGTGCAGTATTTTTCAATCGTTTACTCTTGAGCAAATTAATGCACTCTATGATGAAGAGGTCACTGTAAAAGTAAAGTCGATTGTCAAACAACAATCCTTTATACAACCATTAATCGGATATGAAGAGTTTCGTTTTCATGCACTTTTTCATCAATTTTTAGAAATGAAGCTGATCGAAAGAGAGAATAACGAATATCAGGAGTTGCATAAAAAAGCAACCATTTACTTTACTAAAAATAATAATGCAGTGAAAGCTTTATATCATAGTATGAAATCAAAAGATAACCAGTTAGTTACAGATAGCTTAGTCCAATTTGCTAGCTACTTTATTGAAGCAGGACAGTTTGATTTCTTTTTGGAGCGGCTAAAAGAGCTCTCACTTGAAACGAGGGAAAGTCGATATCTATTGTATTTTTATGAGGGTGAATGTCAACGTTATCGAGCTCAATACGAAAAAGCGAAAAGGGCTTACGAACAATGTTTGAGATTAGCAGAACAAAATCAAGATTCTTTTGCTATGTTCAAAGCGAATGCAGGAATAGCTCATATTTATTTAGATACGATTCAGCCAGCATTAGCAGAGATTTATTTAATTGAAGCATTAGAACTCTCAAAAATTGTTAAGCTGGAACAAGAGGAACTGTATTTACTAGAACGCCAATATGCGGAAAATTTAGTGAATCTAGGTAGAGCTGGTGAAGCAGAAGACCGGGTAAAGCGGCAGGGTCTGCCTGAACATATTTTAGTAAAAGGAAACTTAGATGTGCGAATGCTTCTAAGACAAGGGAAACTACTTGAAGCAAAGCGACTATTTCAAATGAGGGAAGGACGGGAAATTGTTACTTTAGACGCTCATCGTGAATCAGATGTTTTACAAGCGCTAATTTTAACACTGATCGGTAACTCAGAAGAAGCTTTTGAGTCAGCTTTAAAGGGTATTCGAAACAGTGTAAAGGATCATGCCAAGTATGCCGAAGCTGTTGCGTATTTACGTAAAGGACATGCAATGATGCTACTTTCCCCTAAATTTTTAAAAGAGGCTGAAGACTGTTATCTAAAAACAAATGATTTAATGGATGGAATACATGTAACAAGAGCAAAAGCCGAAAGTTATATGGGATTAGCACTAGTAAAATCAAGGCAAGGATACCTGCAAGAAGCAATATTCTTTGCGAATCAGGGGCTATATGAAACGGAGAGAGTACAGGATCAGTGGGTTTCTGCCCTTCTATTAACGGCGTTTACGATTATATATGTAGAAAATAATGAATTCGATATGGCAAAGGAATGTGCTCAAAAAGCAAACACACTCTATAAAAAAAGCCCTGACCATTTTGGCGAGATGGTGACAAATTTTTGGCTTGCCTACATTGCCTATAGACAAAGTAGTCATACAGATTTCAACAATTATTTTCTTCAGTTTATTGCCCTGTGCCATGAGTATCATTATTATTTTTTCTTACAAAAAACCACTTTATTAGGACCTAAATTAAATATAATCTTGGAACTTGCAACCGCATGGGTAAATCAAAACGAAAAAGAAGAAAGCCATTCTATCTTGTCTAAATTGCAAGTTAAAAAAGGTTCACCGATTCCAAAGCATACTTTCGAGCTGTTATTATTTGGACCTTTCACAATGTTCAGAGATGGATTTGAAATAATCGATAAAGAATGGAAGAGGGAAAAAGCGAAGGAGTTATTTTTATTTTTATATCTCAATCGGTACCGGTACGTATCAAAAGAAGAAATTATGAGCAACTTGTGGCCAAATAGTGATGAACAATCGACAAATCGAGATTTTAAAGTAGCATATAATGCTTGCCTAAAAGTAATTGAACCAGATCGGCCTGCACGTGACGACAGTGCATATATCGTGAGAAAGCAGTCCATGTACCAACTACACCAAACCCTTGCTTTTTCAAGTGATGTGGATGTTTTTAAGAAATGTGCACATAGAGGCTTGGACGAAAAGGATCCAACTTTAGCTCTAGAATGGCTGCAACAAGCTGCTACACTGTATAGGGGTGATTTACTAGAAGATTCGGCGTCGGTCGAGTGGCTGAATCACCATCGAGAGGAATTAAAAAATCTCTATATTATTGTCATTGAACGAATTGCCCAAAACTATACGAGATCAAAGGATTTTCAAAAAACAATTGAGTGGGCAGAAAAATTGGTACAGCTGGACCAAGCCTGGGAAGAGGGTTACAGACTTTTAATGCTTGCTTATTATTATCAAGACAATCGCCCACAAGCTGTAAAATGGTACGAAAAATGTGTGGAAATTTTAGAAGTTGAATTTAATATTGAACCAATGGAAACGACAACACAAATATTTGAAATGATTATACGCTGATTGTATACGAGACAGTAAGTTCTTGTATGCAGTTAGCGCTTTTTTTATGTAGAGGAAGCAAATAATATGCCTCTTTTTTTGCCCTTTTCTAAGTGGGAATGAAAAGAAGCTTTCAATTCATGACTGCCTGCTGCTTGTTGGTACTAAGATGGCAAATCCTGTTTTGTGCATCGAAGAAAAAAACAGTTTTTTTTAATGTAACTGATTTGTAACTCCAGTAGTTTATTTTATAAATAAAGCAGGATGTGTAAGCGCTTTAAATAGAAAAGGGGGGTATTAACTTGAAACGATTTTGGTCTTTATTTTTAGTGATAGGGTTTGTTCTATTATTAATGGTTGCTTGTAGTCAAGATGAGACAACATCAGATGAAGCGGCACAAACAGAAGAAGAAACGACAACAGAAGAATCAACTGAATCTGGAGGGACGGTCAAAGTCGGTGTGCTTGCTTCTTTGACAGGTGCATTAGAATCTTATGGAAAACAAACACAAAAGGGATTTGAACTTGGATTAGAATATGCAACAAATGGGACGATGGAGGTTGCTGGTAAAAAAATCGAAGTTGTCTGGGAGGACACAGAAACGAAGCCTGAAGTCGCTGTGCAAAAAGCAACAAAACTGCTAGAGGATGATGGTGTGGATTTCCTAGTTGGATCCTCAAGTTCAGGTGACACATTAGCTGTTCTTCCGCTTGCTGAGGAATATGAGAAAATCATGATTGTTGAACCAGCAGTTGCCGACAGTATTACAGGCTCAGAATTTAACCCATTTATATTCCGTACTGCACGAAATTCATCGCAAGATGCTTATGCAGCAGCGGCAGCAATTGCAGATGAAGGTGTTAAAATCGCAACGTTTGCACCGGACTATTCTTTTGGTTGGGACGGCGTATCAGCATTTAAAACAGCGGCCGAAAAATTAGGAGCCGAAATCGTTGCCGAGGAATATGCAGACCCGGCAGCCACTGATTTTACTTCAAATCTACAAAAGATTATTGAATCAAAACCGGACTATTTATTTGTTGTTTGGGCCGGTGCAAACTCTCCATGGAATCAAATTGCTGATTTAAAGCTGCAAGAAAAAGGAATTAAAATTTCGACTGGTGCACCTGATATTGTTGCACTTCAAATGATGGGATCATTAGTGGGAATGGAAGGTTTCTCAGTGTATTATCACACTCTTCCAGACAATGAAGTAAATGATTGGTTAGTAGAAGAGCATAAGGCGCGGTACAACGGTGAAGTGCCAGATTTATTTACGCCAGGTGGATTCTCAGCGGCAGTAGCAATTGTAACTGCATTGGAAAAATCAGGTGGGGATGCAGATGGCAATACTTTAATCCCATTAATGGAAGGCATGTCCTTCGAAACACCAAAGGGTACAATGACTTTCCGAGAAGAAGATCATCAGGCATTGCAAACGATGTATTCGGTACGTTTAGAAACAGTAGATGGCTTCGACTATCCAGTACCAGTTTTAATTCGTGAATTGGGCCCTGAGGAAACAGAGCCCCCAATCATGAACTAAGACAGTTTTGCAAAAGAACAGACCAACTCGTTTGGTCTGTTTCTCTTAAAATTTTTTAAAATCTATGAATGATGAGTTTATAAACAAATTATTACTATTCTCTTCCATTCTTTTGTTGCGAGATGATTAGTGAAAGTCAAAATTTACTCAAGTGCAGGCACATCAAAAACCAAAATCTAACTAATAAACTCGCAAATATTCCTTTCATAAACGATTTTAAGAGGAACAGAAAGGGGAATCAAAATGGAGCCTATTATTCGCACAGAAAATCTATCCATACAATTCGGAGGTCATAAAGCGGTGGACCGGGTGAATTTTGAAATGCCTGAAAAACATTTTAAATCGATTATTGGTCCGAATGGTGCTGGGAAAACGACCTTTTTTAATTTGCTTAGTGGAGAACTAAAGGCGACTGAAGGAGATGTATTTTTTAAGGGGGAGTCATTAGCAAAATACTCCTCTGTGGAAAGGACTCGCAAAGGTCTTGGCAGGTCGTTTCAAATCACAAATGTTTTTCCTAACCTAACCGTTCTTGAAAATGTTCGGTTGGCGGTGCAGTCAAAGGAAAAAATACGATTTCATTTTTTGAAATCCTATAAATCCTATAAAAAATTAACAGAAAAAGCAAAGCTAATCTTAGATCAAGTCCTGTTGCTCAATAAGAGCGAGGCGATCGCCAGTCAATTATCTCATGGGGAGAAACGTAAACTTGAAATTGCCATGCTTCTTGCTCTGGATACGGAAGTTTTGTTGTTAGACGAACCAACTGCGGGCATGTCCTTAGAAGAAGTTCCAACCATCCTGGAGGTTATTCGAGGGATAAAGATGCGTGGAGATAAAACAATCCTATTAATTGAACACAAGATGGATATGATTTTGGATTTTTCAGACTCTATTATGGTTTTGTTTAATGGAAAACTACTTGCAGATGGAACACCAACTGAAATTATGAATAATGAAACAGTTCAAAACGCTTATTTAGGAGGTCTTTACGATGGAGAGCTTGTTGAAACTTCATAATATCCAGACTCATATCGGACAATATCATATTTTGCAGGGCATCCAATTCGAAGCAAAAGAAGGAGAGGTTTCTGTTCTACTTGGTCGGAATGGGGCTGGGAAAACAACTACTTTAAAAACAATAATGGGGTTAACACCTGCTACAAGTGGTTCTATTACATTTCAAAACCAAGCAATTGAGAATAAACCCACATATGAAATTGCCAAGCACGGAATGGGCTATGTACCGGAGGATCAAGGCATTTTTGCACAGTTAACTGTTGAGGAGAACATGAAGGTTGCCATGCGTAAAGAAACCACTGAAGCGCTTGAAAGACAGGAATATGTACTGAACCTTTTTCCGGACTTAAAAAAGTTTTGGAAAAAAGCCGGGGGAAACTTATCTGGAGGTCAAAAGCAAATGCTCGCAATGGCAAGGGCGTTTGTTAATGACAGCAAGCTACTGCTAATTGATGAGCCTTCAAAAGGTTTAGCACCTATTGTTGTTGAGAAAGTAATGGAAGCCATTATGGAAATGAAAAAAAGAACGACTATTGTCCTTGTTGAGCAAAACTTTTTTATGGCTAGCAAAATTGGCGACACATTTACACTAATTGATGATGGTCGAACGGTTCATACTGGTTCCATGAATCAACTAATTTCCGATGATGAATTGAAACATAAGTATTTAGGTATTGGGTAAGGGGGGATATAAATGGATTTACTTATAAGTCTGGTAATAAATGGTTTAGCAACCGGAATGCTTATTTTCTTACTTGCAGCTGGACTTACATTAATTTTTGGATTAATGGACGTACTAAACTTTGCCCATGGTGGGCTCTTTGTATGGGGTGCCTACACTGGCGTATTTACCTATGCCTATACGGAAAGTTTCATAGTTGGAATTCTTGTTGCGATTATAACGGGTATAGTGCTGGGATTCCTAATGGAAAAGCTAATTATTACACCTGTTTATGGAAACCATGTACAGCAGATTTTAATTACTCTTGGGTTTATGCTGGTTTTACAAGAAATGATTAAAGTAGTCTTCGGTCCAAACGCGATACCTGTGAAAGTACCTGACTATTTTGCAGGAAGCTGGGAATTAGGTGATGTCATTATTATAAAGTATCGCATTTTCATTATTATCGTTGGATTTATCGTCTTTGGTATATTCCATTTCATTTTAACTCGTACAAAAATTGGGCTGATTGTCCGTGCAGGAGTTATGAATAAAGAAATGGTTCAGGCACTTGGTATCAATATTAAGAAAGTATTTTTGTTCGTTTTTATGACAGGAGCGTCTCTTGCAGCAATTGGCGGCATGTTAATGGCGCCATATTCAGGATCAATCTATGCAGAAATGGGAATGGAGTTTGCGATATTAGGTTTTATAGTTGTAGTTATTGGTGGAATGGGGAGTTTTTCGGGTTCCTTGCTAGCAGCGATACTAGTAGGACTAGCAGGAAGTTTTATGGCCTATTATGTTCCGTTTTTATCTTTGGCAGTGAATATGATTTTGATGGCTGTGGTGTTAATCTTCCGTCCGCAAGGCTTATTTAGGATCGCAAAGGAGTGAGTATAGTGAAAACATTAAACTTAGTATCTAAATATAATATTTTAATTTCCATCCTATTAATATTCCTCATCACCTTTCCTTTTGTAGCTGATTCGCGGACTTTAACTATTCTATTTACACAAATTTTCATCTTTTCAATTTTAGCAATGAGTTACGATATTTTGCTGGGGTATACGGGAATTGTTTCTTTTGGGCATGCAATGTTTTTCGGTATCGGTGCTTATGCGACAGCTATCTTGCTGAATACCTTTGAACCAACAGTCGGGATATTTGTAGGATCCATTGTGGTAGGTATTCTACTTTCTGCAGTCGTTAGTTTCCTAGTCGGGCTGTTAACCTTGAGATTAAAGAGTCACTTTTTTGCGATGCTAACCTTGGCTATATCAGGATTACTATTAGTCGTAGCTGAAAAATGGCGGACGATTACGAAAGGGAACGACGGATTCACCTTTCGAGCACCCGATATCTTTAAAGACCGGATTGTCTTTTACTTTTGCGTACTTGCTTGCTTGGTAATTGTATTTTTGCTTTTAAGACGCTTTGTTCAATCTCCCCTCGGAAGAGTATTAATAGCTGTTCGTGAGAATGAACAAAGAACACGTTCACTAGGTTTTAAAACATTGCATTATAAAGTCATTTCCTCTGTTGTGGCTGGGGTCGTTGCAAGCTTGGCAGGATCGCTGTATGCCGTTTCCCTACGCTTTGTTAATACGAGTGTAATGACTATGGATATCACGCTAGACGCCCTTCTTATGACAATTATTGGAGGAGTGGGAACATTAGTTGGTCCAATTGTAGGATCTGTAGTGATTGAATTTGCACAGCATTATCTATCTGGTCTTGCAAGAGAATTTCCTATTTTCGAGCGATGGATAATTTTCTTTGGAATTATTTATATATTAGCTGTGGTCTTTTTCCCAAAAGGAATTGTTGGCACGTTAAGTCAGTCATTATTGAAATTGAAAACAAAAAAAGAAGCTGGTAAAACTTTCGCTTTACACAAAGACAAGGAGCGATCGTCATGAATGTTGGAATTATAGGAATTGGTGTCTATTTACCTAACAAAAGAATGACAGCAGAAGAAATAGCCGAAAAAGGGAATCTACCAATTGAAGTGGTTAAAACGAAAATGGGTTTAACAGAAAAAACAATAGCAGGAGAAAATGATCATACTGTACAGATGGCTATTCGAGCGGCAAGGGAAGCGATTGAAAATGCACAAATTGATGCAAAAGAAATCGATGTAATCATCTATTTTGGTGAAGAACATAAAGAATACCCTTTATGGACAGCGGGGATTAAGATTCAAGAAGAGGTTGGTGCGACAAGTGCTTGGGCATTTGATATTCAACTGAGATGTGGGACGGCAATACTAGCCATGAAACTTGCCAAAAGCTTAATGGTTTCAGATGGAAACATTCGAACGGTGTTACTTGCTGGAGGTTACCGTAATCACGATTTTATCGATTATAAAAATGAACGTACGCGTTTTATGTTTAATTTAGGTGCAGGAGGCGCGGCACTTATTCTTAAACGTGACGTATTAGAAAACTTAATTTACGAATCAGACATTATTACAGATGGTACTTTTTCAGAGGATGTACTTGTGCCGGTAGGTGGAACTAAACAGCCACTTACTCCGGACCTTTTACTGCAAGGATACTATCGCTTAGATGTAACAGATCCTCAAGGAATGAAGAGGAGGCTAGAACAAAAATCCCTTGATAACTTTATTAAGGTCATTCGCAATTCCTTAAATAAGAGTGGTTTTGATGAAATGGAACTTGCCTATATTGGAATGCTCCATATGAAAAAGTCAGCCCATGATTTTGTGTTAAAGGCATTCAATCTAAAAGAGGAAAACTCGATCTATTTATCGAACTACGGTCATATTGGTCAAATTGATCAAATATTATCATTAAAACTCGCCTTAACAGAAAATAAAATTCAAAATGGTGATGTTTTAGCATTGGTCAGTGCAGGGATTGGGTATGCATGGGGAGCAATAACAATACAATGGGGAAACAAAGGGGGATAAGAGATGACAGTCTCTGAACATTTAAAAAAGGTAGATTTACCAAATGGGGAAACTATTTCGTATCGTGAAAGACCTGGAGGAAAAAAACTGATACTTTTAATTCATGGGAATATGACTTCCTCAAAGCATTGGGATGTGCTGATGGAATCATTTAGTCATGAATATACGATTATTGCACCTGATTTAAGAGGTTTTGGGCAATCTACTTATTATAAAAGAGTTCAGCATATAAGAGATTTTAGTAACGATATTAAAAGCTTTGTGGATTTACTTAACTTAGAAGAGTTCAGTTTGGCTGGCTGGTCGACAGGAGGGGCAATCGCCATGCAGTTTTGCATTGATCATCCTGGATACTGTACTAAATTGATTCTATTAGCCTCAGCCTCGACACGCGGATATCCCTTCTACAAAACGGATGATGATGGATCGGAAAATTTATCACGTCGATTAACTACTATTGAGGAAATCGAAAACGACAAAGGCAAAACGATACCAATGCAAGCTCTCTACGATACAAAAAATAGAGAAGGTTTAAGGGCAGTTTGGAATGCTGCCATTTATACCCATAATCAACCCGTTGCGAAACTATATGAAGAATATATAGACGATATGTTGACTCAACGAAATCTTGCGGACATTTATCATGTCCTAAATACATTCAATATTAGCCATTCGGATAACGACGCAGCAAAAGGAACTGGGGAAGTAAATAAAATAAATGTCCCTGTTCTAATTCTTTATGGAGAACGTGACTATGTTGTACCTGTTCATATGACGGATGAAATCATAGAAGACATAGGAGATAGTGCGATAGCAGTTCAGCTTATAAACTGTGGACATTCTCCACTTATAGATGATTTAGAACAATTACAAAATAAAATTGAAACGTTTCTAAAGGAAGGAATTGAAAACAGTGCGATTACAGGATAAGGTAGCCATTATTACAGGAGGAGCCAATGGCATAGGAAAAGCAGCGTGTGAATTATTTTTAAACCAAGGCGCAAAGGTTGTAATTGCAGACTTTGATGAAGATAGTGGAAAAGAACTAGAAATCAACTTCCGACAACAGGGAAAAGAAGTACTATTTGTACAGGTAGATGTGGCAACAAATGAGAGTGTCAAGGATATGGTTGCGCAAGTTCTTGCAAATTATGAAAAGATAGATATTTTGATTAATAATGCGGGAATTACCCGGGATGCCATGCTCGTAAAGATGACTGAGCAAGACTTTGACCGTGTATTAGATGTAAATTTGAAAGGTGTATTTAATTGTACACAAGCTGTTGTACCCTACATGGTTGAACGAGGTTATGGCAAGGTTATTAATACCTCTTCAGTTAGTGGGGTTTATGGAAATGTAGGACAAACAAACTATGCTGCAACCAAAGCGGCTGTGGTCGGTATGACTAAAACATGGGCTAAAGAATTAGGAAGAAAAGGTATTAACGTAAACGCAGTTGCACCTGGGTTTACGAAAACGGCCATGGTAGAAAAAATGCCGGAAAAAGTAATTCAACATATGGAATCAATTGTTAGTCTACAAAGATTGGGTGAAGTGCAAGATATTGCAAATGCATATCTCTTCCTTGCTTCTGATGAATCAAGCTATATAACTGGCCATGTATTACACGTTGATGGCGGCATTATGATGTGATGTGGGAGGGGAACCTGTTGCAAAATGAACAATCTTGGATATTAAATAGAGCAAGGCTAACCCCCTCTAAATTAGCTCTAATTGATATCCTAACAGATAGAAAATGGAGTTATGAAGAACTGGCAAATGAGTCTTTAAGATGGTGGAGCTATTTAAAGAACGAAGGTTTAAATAAAGGAGATCGTGTAGCTTTACTTGCAGAAAATAGTATTGATTTATTTCCTATTTTATTTGCTTGCGGATTAGGTGGATATATATATGTCCCATTAAATTGGCGTCTGAGTAAAGTTGAACTCATTTCAATTTTAGAAGATTGTACACCAAATATTCTTATTACAGATAGAAAATTCTCTAATTTAGGGAAGGAAATATTCGCAAATAAACAAGTTCAATTTGAGACCAATCTAAAAAGTAAATCCATTGAATACCAGTTTAATAGTGAATGGCAGGAGTCTGATCCTTGGTTAATGATTTATACAGGAGGAACAATGGGGAAGCCAAAAGGAGTTATCTTGTCTTTTGATGCCGTCAATTGCAACGCCATTAATACGATTTTAAGTTGGAATTTGGTCTCCGAAGATTGCACCGTCAATTATATGCCTTTATTTCATACAGGTGGCTTAAATGCTTTATCAATACCGATTTTGATGAGTGGAGGAACGGTAGTAGTCGGCAATAAGTTTGATCCGGAAGAAGCTATTCGAGCGGTAAATGATTATAAATCCACCATTTCTCTATTTGTTCCAACAATGTACCAGGCAATGATTGAAACAGAGTATTTCAAAAAAACAACATTTCCAACAGTGAAAGTATTTTTATCTGGGGGTGCTCCTTGTCCAAAAACAATCTATAGTCATTTTATCAAAAAAGGAGTTCATTTTAAGGAAGGCTATGGTTTAACGGAAGCAGGGCCAAATAACTTTTATATTGATTCAGAGGTTGCGGCTAAAAAATTAGGTTCAGTTGGAAAAAGCATGATGTTTAATTCTATTCAGATTACTAATGATATCGGAGCTCCCTGTAAAGTTGGAGAGGTTGGGGAGCTTTATATTAGAGGGAAGCATATGTTCACGATGTATTGGAATAATCCAGACGAGACAAATAATACACTCATTAATGGGTGGCTAAAAACAGGTGATTTGGCCAAAATGGACAGCGACGGAGATGTTTTCATCGTGGGTAGAAAAAAAGATATGATTATTACAGGCGGTGAAAATGTCTACCCATTAGAAGTTGAGCATTGCATTATTACCCATCCTCAAGTAAAGGAAGTAGCAGTTGTTGGTATTAGCGATGAAAAATGGGGAGAAGTAGTGACAGCATATATTGTCACATCTGAAAAATCGAAAGAGTTTGAGCTAGAAATTCAAAGGTTTTGCCGCAATCAGCTAGGTGCCTACAAGGTTCCTAAAAAAATCGTATTCGTTTCTGAATTACCAAAAACTCATGTAGGAAAAATTGATAAAAAGCAATTGATGGGGACGCATATATATGAATTGGGATGAACAATGACACAGATAAAACCTCTCCCACTTTGAAAGGGGAGAGGTTGTTTTAGTTTTACCAGAATTTAAATCCTTTTGAACCAGCAGGCGAATTACTAATAATATCGAAAATTGGGAACGTATATGCAATTAAAATTAATGCAACTAAGATGACGCCCCAAACTTTGAAATTCTCTAAAATGGCTGGTGTTTTACCGCCACCTGCAGCAGCTTCGGCAACAGGGAATTCCTCTTCTCCTTTAGGAGCAAACCATAATAGGTTAATAACTACGCCAATGATTAATAGAATCGAAATGAATAATATAGTACCACCAATTGCTTGAGCAAACTGATAAGTAATCCATTCCGCCGCTTGTTCAGATCCACCATAAGTAGAGTATTCAGAACGACGAGGTGCACCAAGTAAACCTGCGATGTGCATTGCACCGGACATGATGAACATACCAACTGCCCATAGAATTCCAGATGTATTTGCTAGGCTATTCATCTTGCTAGTTAACTTACGCCCAGTTAGATGGGGGATTAACCAGAATGCAGCACCAAAATAAGTTAATACTACTGCGGTAGCAACAGTTAAATGGAAGTGTCCAGTTACCCAAATTGTATTATGAATCAATTGGTTCATTTGATAGGAAGCGTTGACAATACCTCCAGCACCACCAGGGATGAATGCAACCATCCCGATAAATGGAACTAAGAAACGACTATCTTTCCATGGTAATTGTTTAAACCAACCTATTACGCCTTTTCCGCCTAATTCACGCCCTCGCAATTCAAATGTAGCAAACATAGAGAAGGCAGTCATAAGTGATGGAACGATAACAAAGAATGTTAACACTACTTGTAAGAATTTCCAGAAACCATCAATACCTGGTTCAGTTAATTGGTGGTGAACACCAACTGGAACCGAGAATAGTAAGAATAGCATAAATGATAATCTAGCTAATGCATCAGAGAAAAGTTTACCTCCGATTACTTTCGGAATTACTACGTACCAAATCATATAAGCAGGCAGTAACCAGAAGTAAACAAGTGCGTGGCCAAAATACCAGAATAGGGTACGAGATAACAAAACATCGATACGTTCCACTAAACCTAATGACCAAGGAAGCAATTGGAATAATACTTCCACAGCCACCCCTAAAGAAGCGACAAACCACATTAAGTTATTTACGACAGCCATAAAAGCTAATAGTGGTGAAGTTTGTCCCTTATTTTCCTTACGCCATTGTACATAACGCATTATTTGGGCAAAACCTTCAATCCATGAACCAACAACAACTAAAGCAAGACCAGCATAAAAGATCCAGTGTGCCTGAAGTGGGGCATAAAATGTGTATAGTACAGACGCTTCGTTTAAAAGTACCATCGTTGCAGCTGCTACTGTACCAACTACCATTAACCAAAAGCCTATCCAACCTAATTTACGTTGAGTATTAGAAAGGCGTCCTGCAGTACGACTAATTGCTGCCAATTGAAATCCCATAATGAAATAAGTTGTAAGAATAAGTCCTAGTAAAACACCATGAACAGTTAATACTTGATAATAACCAATGCCGAATGGTAATTCAAATGCGCCTGAGCGTACAAATACTTGTAAAAGTCCGGCAAGTCCACCGACTAAAAGAGCGGTAAAGGCTACATACATATGCGCTAAAGCTAATTTTGCATCTTTACGATCAACTTGAATAAAATTATTTCTTGTAGAAGTTTTTACTTTTGGTAATTTAGTTTCATAAACTTCTTTATTAGTGACTGCTGTTTCCATCAGAGTCCACCACCTTTAACGTAGAATACATCATTGCGTGACCAACACCGCAATATTCATTACAAACGATCGTAAATTCGCCAACTTGATCTACTGTAGTAATGAGTTCAGAAACATAACCAGGTTCCAGCATCATATTGATATTAGTACCTGCAACCTCAAAGCCGTGTATAACGTCTTTAGTAGTAGCGATGAATCGAACCTTTGAACCAACGGGAATTTCGATTTCCACTGGATTATAGCTAAATGCAGAAGCGACTAATACCACTTCATAATCCCAGTCTTTGCCTTCAACTTTATGGACACCTGGGTTGTCAAATGGAGCTATTTCATCAACTTTTTCATAATCAATGGTCCATTTTGAATTGTTTGGGTGAGCCCCTGCGTGAAATGCGCTCACACCAATTATTATTAGAAATGAAATGAGTGTCGCTGTGCCAAAGACAAGCCACCATTTCTCATACTTGTGTATGTGCATGTAGATTCCCTCCTAGAGAATGTTTTTAAATTAATTTAAAAGCGATCAATAAATAAATTGAAGCAAATTGCCCAAACGACAATAATGATAATTCCAATGCCAAAGGTCGCATATAGTGTACCTTTTAGATTATCATCTGACGTTTTTTTGTGGTTTGCCATAACTCTCCCCCCTAAGTGAAGAAATAATTAGTAAGTAATTTACAAACAAATCATATAAAAAAAAGATTTACTATGATGTGATAAAAATCACAGTTCTAGAGGCTAAATGTGAACTTAATGTGAAGGTATAATTTACTGTGCCTTCTTACCTAAATATGGGTAATGAGGTAGTTATTTGTTGGAATAGCGGATTTGGGGTAGTTTTAAAGAGCCAATTAGTTAAAGAAGAGTTGGAGAAATGCGGAATCTGCCAATTTTAAGTTGGCCGATGCCTTTTTTTTGGTTGTGAGTGTTTAGGCGATGATGGAGAGTGATTATTAGGTAAGAGTATGTTTTTTAATGAGTGGGCAGGGGATTGTGCTCGAAGTGTTTAAGTATTTTGGGAACGGTATATAGGCTGATAATATAAACAGTTGGGCTGCAAAGGAGGCCCGAATTCTCTAAAAGATGCTGCTAATAAGTAAATGAAGCGTATAATAGTACAAAACCCCAAAAAAGCCTCTACAAAAAACATAAAAAAAGACGCCAATCCGATTAGATCAGCGTGCTCGCAATAAAATTTTCTCTCATTATGTACCATAATTAAGGATAAGATTATGTAATCGATGATTATTCTTCATCAATCGTGAATAATATTGTAAGGGTCCCAACTTCCTCGATAATTGTTGGTAGCTTGAAAGCTTTCTCAAAACCAAAAAGTTTCGTATTACCTACCATAACTGTTGGGGGAGTAATATCGATATTTAATGTTTGTTGTCCAACATGTGTACATAGGTTGCCAGCAAACATATTCCCCAGCTCTCCAGTAAAGGACTCCAACATTTCTCCTTCTAGAGGCATGCCAAACATTTTCGCACCAATGGCACTAAAAGCTGAAGAAGTACTATCAATAATTATTCTTCCTTTAATATCACCTATAAGTCCAATTAGAACGCCCATTTCTTGTTGAACAAATGGTTCCGTTAAGACAGAAGGGGGTTGAACATTAAATTCCATTGGAAGAATGCTTTTTAACGAATTGATTGAGCCATTTAGAATGGTTTGTATATGTTGTGAATTATTCATAGAATCACCCCTTTTTGACTTTTTTTCCATATTACCATGTTTATAGTACATTAGTACATGTAAAATAATACCAATCTATACCAATGTACCCTTTTTCATAAAACTTGTAGGATTTTTAATTGTGCATTATAATAAATGAAAATGATTCTCATTATAGGAGGCGGGGAAATGGTTTATTTATTTGTAGGCGCAACAATTGTTATTTATGCAGGAATTGGCACTTATGTAGTTAAGAAAACGATAAAATCATAAAAAAGTAACCCATTTCCCCAAGCTCCTCTGAAAATCTTCTCTATATATTCATATATTAAAAAAATTTTCTCGTTCATTCTTTCTTTTTTGCTCATTTTATTATTTAATCATAATAGTATATAATTGTGACAATAATGAGGCAAAGGAGTATTTATTTGCATGAGTTCTTTTGAAGAAAATTTACAGGAATTATTACAGCAATCAGCGATACAATACATAATTTATCAAAACAATGAAGATACAGAACGAATGGAAAAGCTTCATTTATTTGCTCGAAAACTATTACAAAAAGAATATGTTATCGGGTTTGCAGGGCATTTTTCTGCGGGTAAGTCGAGTATGATCAATGCACTATCTGGAGAGGACATTTTAGCTGCAAGTCCCATTCCAACGAGTGCCAACATTGTAAAGGTGCACAAGTCTGAGGAAGATTATGCAATTGTGTATATGCATCATGAGAAGCCTGTAAAGTTTGAAGCAGGCTATGATTTTAAGACAGTCAAGGAGTTGAGTAAGAATGGTGAGCTAGTGTCCCAAATTGAAATTGGACACAGTGGCTCCTCGCTTCCATTAGGCGTAACAGTTATGGATACACCTGGTGTTGACTCAACAGATGATGCCCACGCAATGTCAACAGAATCAGCACTTCATATAGCGGATGTCGTATTTTACACAATGGATTACAATCATGTTCAATCTGAATTAAACTTTCAATTCACAAAGCAATTAATGAAGTACAATCCGAATGTTTACTTAATTGTAAATCAAATTGATAAGCATAAAGAAAATGAGCTCTCTTTTGATGAATTCAAAAAATCTGTACAGCAATCCTTTGCGGCATGGGGTGTTGAGCCAAAAGGAATTTTCTTCACTTCATTAAGAGATTTCGATCATCCGCATAACGATTTTGATACGGTAAAAAAAATCGTGATGGATTCAATGAACGATTGGCAGGAGCAGCTTGTTTTAACAGCCGAAAATACCCTGCGCAAACTACAGAATGAACATCTTACTTATTTAGAGGAAGAAAAACAAACTTTACTTACTGATTATGAAAATGTTTTGAGCACTGATGAGTGGGAGAATCGTCTGGATTTAATGGAGCAATATGAAAAGTTGAATCTCCAAACAGAGTTGTTTTCTAGTGAAAATTGGAATGACACGTTAAAGGAGCGTCGTAAAGAGCTTTTAGATAATGCTGCGATTATTCCAGCTGATTTCCGGGGAAAATTACGTGCATATCTTGAAAGTACGCAGGAAGGCTTTAAAGTAGGCGGATTATTCTCTGCTAAAAAGAAAACAGAAGAAGAAAAGAATCGCCGCATTGAAGAGGTTTATGAACAATACAAGGTGATTTTGCAATCACAGATTATTGGACATTTAAAAAACCTTTTGAAGCAATCTTTAAAAGAGGTTGGGGTTTTAACAGATGAGCGAGCAGGACTTATTGATGCTCTTCAATTTGATGTTCCTTTCTCGTTAATCGAAGGGCAAGTAAAACAAGGGTCACTTGTTACAGGCGATGCATTATTAAACTTTGCAAATCGTATTGCAGAAGCTACCAAGCGTTATTTTATTGAAGCAACAGATGAATGGAAGGATCAACAGGAGATGGTATTAAAGGAAGCCTCTCAAAGTTTATCCACACCGGTTCAAGCTAAACTAAAAGTACTAAAGGGAAAAGTGGATGCTATCCAGTCAATTGAAAAATTGAACCAATATAAGCTAAGCGCTGAAAAAGAAATTGTGACTGCAACAAAGGATACACGTTCAGGTGCAAAACGACAGTTCGATAACTGGCAGGAAGCTTTCGAGCAGGCACTTAAAGAGATTCGTCCTTTTGATTCTTCCATGCTTGCGAAAAAGGAAGCTGAAGTGGAAGAAGAAGTTAATCATATTCAGGCAACTGCTACTCACAATCAAAAAGGTGAAGAGGTAATTGAAGCTGCGATTCGTACTGCAAATGCTGTTAAGAAAGTAGATGGTTTTGAGGAAGTAGCACAGTTTTTACAGAAAAAAGTAGAGCGATTACAGAAAAAGGATTTTACAATTGCATTATTCGGGGCATTTAGTGCGGGGAAATCAAGTTTTTCGAATGCCTTAATGGGATCACAAGTTTTACCGGTATCACCAAACCCAACAACGGCTGCTATAAATAAAATTCGACCTGTTACAAAGGATCATCCACACGAGACAGCAGATGTTCACTTAAAAACAATGGACCAATTGTTGGAGGATATTAAAAGTTCATATGCAGAGATTGGCCTTACAGTTCAATCATTGCAAGAGGCTTATGATCGAGCTGATGAAGGACTGGCTGTACAATTAAAGGATGAGCGGCTAAATGTCCATAAATCGTTTATTAGAGCGTTTAGTCAAGGGTTCAAAACATATGAATCGCAGCTGGGACAAACAATCCGAGTAGAGCGTTCAGAGTTTGAACGATTCGTAGCAGAAGAAAATCGATCATGTTTTGTAGATAATATTGATTTCTATTATGATAGTCCGTTAACAAGAATGGGTGTGACGCTTGTAGATACACCAGGAGCTGACTCGATCAATGCTCGTCACACTGGGGTTGCCTTCGATTATATTCGAAATGCAGATGCAATTTTATTTATTACTTATTATAATCATGCCTTTGCCAAAGCAGACCGTGAATTTTTAATTCAATTAGGACGTGTAAAGGATGCCTTCGAGCTAGATAAGATGTTCTTCATTGTGAATGCTATTGATCTAGCATCTACACCAGATGAAGAAGGGGATGTTAAAAACTATGTAAAAACAGAATTACAACGTTTTGGTATCCGCTTCCCTAAATTATTTGGTGTTTCAAGTTTGTTGGCTCTTCGTGAAAAAGTAGAGGCCAATTCACTTAATTCTGGAATGGAACCGTTTGAGCAAGCGTTCCACCACTTCTTAAATGAGGAATTAGCAGCGATTGCGGTACAAGCATTACATGAAGAGGTTGAGAAAACTCAAGCACGACTTGCAGATTTAATTGCACAAACTGAAGAGAATCTAAAACGAAAAGACGAACGCTTAGAGGAACTTGCTGAGCTACAGCAGTATGTTCAAAAATCTTATAGTAGTTCATCAACTAACATGTTAAAGAGTGATATGAAGCAGGAATTAGATGAACTGCTTTATTATGTCATGCAACGAGTTTATTATCGTTATCCTGATTTCTTTAGAGAAAGCTATAATCCATCGACTTTCTCATCTATGCCAGTTCAAACAGCATTAGAGCAGGCACTAAAGGAGACAGTCAGTGCGTTAAGGTTTGACTTTGCTCAAGAATTACGAGTAACAAATTTCAGGTTAGCACAATTTATACAAAAGAAAATTATTGAGCGCTTTAAAGAAGAGGTCCGTTCATTAAAAGAACTAAATCCGAGCTTCTCTTTCATTACTTTTGAGTCGGAAGAGCCAAAGTTATTAGACTTTAAAGGTCCTTTTGATGAGGAAAAGAAATATGCGGCAGTTAAATCATACTTCAAAAATACAAAATCATTCTTTGAGAAAAACGAAAAAGAACTACTTAAAGCGGCATTAGAAGAATTAACTAAACCAGATGCACAAAACTATGTGGATGCAGAAAAAGAGAAAATATCGAATTGGGCTACAGAACTAATTGAACATGAAGCGAGCAATTTAAATAACTATCTACTTAAACAAGCATTAAAGCAAATTGAAACTGAAAAATTACTTCTTGAAGAGGTAAATCGTTTAGAGATGTGGAAATCTATCTACAATGATTTACAAAAATCGGAGGTAAAGTAAATGGGGAAAGTATTCATTGCTGCACAAGACGTAAAGGCAGGTCGTTTTATTGATACCCGCTTTAATTTGCAAGATCGGGATTGGGGAAAACATGCCTTCAATAGTGGCCATATTGAGGGTGCGATTTATTGGGATTTAGAACAAGATCTATCTGATATGACCAGTAGTGCTGGACGTCATCCAATGCCTTCAAAAGAGCAGCTGCAGCAGTTGTTTAAACGATCGGGATTAAATTATGATGATTGTATTTATATTTATGACCAAGGCGGGGCACCCTTTGCGGCTCGTGCGTGGTGGATGTTAAAATATGCAAATTTTCCTAGCGTTTATATAGTTAATGGTGGGTTTGAGTCATTAAAGCAAGCAGGGGTTTCTGTTAGTGAACAAGAGCATAAATATGAGCTTTCGAATCTATCATTACAATGGAATGAATCAATCTATGCAAGTCGCAATGATGTTAAAACCATTGTTGATGGTATTCATAATGCAACTCTTTTAGATGCTCGTTCAGGTGAAAGATACCGTGGAGAAAATGAGCCAATAGACAATGTTGCTGGCCATATCCCTACAGCCAAGAATTTCGATTGGGAGCAGTTAAAACAAGGATCTGAGCTATATGCCAACGACCAACTTCTCAATACATTCAAGCGAGATGAGGAAGTAGTCGTATATTGTGGATCTGGTGTTACAGCATCCCCTTTATATGCAATCCTAGCTGATTGTGGATATGATAATTTAAAGCTTTATGTAGGCAGCTATAGTGACTGGATTACTCAATTTGACATTGAAATTGGGGAAAGTAAGTAAGAAATGATTAAAACGTATAATGTAACAGTTATACGTTTTAATTTTATTACAAAAATGAATGAATAGTCATTCATATTCGATGAATGAAATTTAAAAGGGGATGGGCAAATGCTATTAAAGAAATCCATAGATTTTGGAAAACATCAAAATGTGAGCTATGCAAATGGGAAGGTCACTTTTGGAAAGGTTGCTCTTAATGTATATTGTTATGTGATTGATGGTGTTCTAATTGATACGGGTTCGAGGTCTCTAAGTAAACATTTTGAACCGTTTTTAATGGAAGCAGATATTGATCAAGTTGTATTAACCCATATACATGAGGATCATTCTGGATGTGCGTCCATTTTAGAACAGAAGCGAAATGTTCCAATATATATACATGAAATGTCAGTTCAAGATTGTGAAAGAAATCCAGAGTATCCACTTTACAGAAAGTTTTTTTGGGGAAAGCGAAAACCGTTTAAAGCAACGGCAATAGGTAGCAGTTTTTCATCACGTACTGGCAACTGGGATGTTATTAGAACACCAGGACATGCAAAGGATCATCTTGCATTTTTAAATAAAGAGACGGGACAAATTTTTACAGGAGACCTCTATGTCCAAACTAAAACGAAGGTTGTTTTAAGAGAAGAGAGCATACCTACAATCATAAGGTCACTTGAACATCTGTTAACATATGATTTTGGTGAGTTTTATTGCAGTCATGCAGGGTATATAAAGGTAGGTAGAAAGAGTTTAGAGAAGAAAAGAGATTATTTAATTGGTATACAGCAACAAGTAATAGAACGATATCAGCAGGGATATTCTCCCCAGCAAATACATGACAGTCTATTTAAACGTAAATACCCGATTACGAAGCTCTCCAGCGGGGAATGGGATTCTATGCATATTGTCACGTCTATACTAGAAGAGATAAAACAACCTATTTAGTTAATTTAAAAATTTCTTTAACCAGCTTGTAACTTTTCCATATGTATTTCGACTAATCCTTCGAATAGCATTAAAAGGAGAGAGCAAATGAAAAAATATGCATCTATACTTATGACTTCAGCATTAATAAGCAGTTTATTATTACAGCCAACTGTTTCTGCTAAGGAGAATGATAGTTCCGTTGTAGAAACAGAAGCACAGCAAGAGAATTTTATTAAAGTGATAGGTAAGATAGAATCCATCACAGAAGAAACAAAAGGCAATTATTTTGCAACAGTTAAATCGAACAACGAAGAATTTGGTTTCTACTACAATAAAAGTACGGTAATTATGAATAATGTAGGGGAAATTGTTGAGCTTTCAGAAGGTGTAGAGATTACGGCCTTTATAGATGCCAAAAATCCAATGCTTATGATATACCCACCAAGGTATTCACCTGACGTTGTCATTGTTCAAACTAAAAAATCGGGCACTGTACAGCTAGATCAATTCAATGAGCAGTTTTTGAATAAGAAGGAAGATTTAGTGATTAAAGTTACGGAAGAAACGATAATCCAAGATTTAGCCGGTAAAGCACAAGCGAAGGCTGATATTGTCGAAAAAGATATCCTTATTTTCTTTGATGTCGTTTTAGAGAGTTATCCTGCACAAACTAGTCCCTCTAAGATATTGGTTTTAAATAAAGAGACTTCGAAAATTGACAAGGCCATTACCATTGCGAATGAGGATTATTACGAAGTGAATAGTGTCAAGATGATTCCTTTGAGAAGAGTGGCAGAACAATTAGGATTTCAAGTGGATTCAACTGGAAGAGGTGCCATTGTTTCTAAAGGAAATGTTTCCTTCACTATTACTCGAGGGACGAAGCAATATGGATACAACAAAGCACTTCGATATTTTCAACAAGAGCCTGAATTACTCGAAAAAGGCAAGACATATGTACCTTATGAAATGTTAGAACAGCTTATTGAACTAACTGAAACTGAATAAAAATTAGTAAATGCTATGTACATTTTTCCTGTGTATATAGCATTTTTTTTATAAATTTTTAAAAAATTTTTATAGTAATGTGAAAAAATGAGCAATAGACATTGTGAAATATTTCATATTAGCCCTAATAAAACAATAAGTGTAGCTTTTCACAAAACATTTCCAACGCTAAATAGCATTGGAAATAATAAAAGCGTTTACATAAATTATTATAATATAATTATTTATAGGTGATAAATTCCGGATATAATGATTTTGAAATATAAATAAATACGTAAATTTGCTGTTTTATATAGGGTATTTGCTGTTTTGTTCGAATTGTTAAGTTGACTTTAGTGAATTAAAGCACTATGATACAAAAATATAAAAGTTTTTCAAATTTAAACAGATGGGGTGTTAATATGGATTTAATGAAAAAATCGATTGAAATGCATGGACAATACAAAGGGAAATTGGAGATTAGTTCAAAAGTGCCGTTAGTAGACTCATATGATTTGAGTCTAGCATATTCTCCAGGAGTTGCTGCACCCTGTCTGGAGATTGAAAAGAATCGTTCGCATGTGTATGACTATACAGTAAAGGGGAATTTAGTTGCTGTTGTAACAGATGGAACAGCAGTATTAGGTTTAGGAGATATTGGACCTGAGGCAGCATTACCTGTTATGGAGGGGAAAGCATTATTATTAAAACGTTTTAGTAATGTGGATGCTGTACCTATTTGTTTAGATACAAAGGATGTGGATGAGATCGTTCAAACAGTAAAGTACATTGCACCTACATTCGGAGCTATTAATCTAGAAGATATTTCTGCACCACGTTGCTTTGAGATAGAGGAGCGTTTACGCAAAGAGTGTAATATTCCTGTATTTCATGATGATCAACATGGTACGGCTATTGTTGTAGCAGCAGGTTTGAAAAATGCGTTAAAAATCGTAAAAAAACAAAAAGAAGAATTAAAAATTGTTATAAATGGGGCAGGGGCGGCTGGTATTGCCATTTTACGAATATTGCTTCATCAAGGGTTTAAAAATATTGTAATGTGTGATTCAACGGGCATTATCTATAATGGAAGAACGAAAGGGATGAATCCAATAAAAGAAAATATTGCACATTTAACGAATCCGCAAAACTTACATGGAAATCTGGATGAAGGACTAGTGGGAGCAGATGTATTTATTGGTGTATCGGTAGCCGACCTGCTTACTAAAGAGCATATACAATCAATGAATCACAATCCGATTGTGTTTGCCTTAGCAAATCCAAATCCAGAAATTACTTATGAAAATGCGAGAAGTTGGGGTGTTCGAATTATTGGTACAGGTCGTTCAGACTATCCGAATCAGGTTAATAATGTCTTAGCCTTTCCTGGAATCTTTAAAGGAGCACTTGATGTGAGAGCAACAGATATTAATGAGGATATGAAACTTGCAGCAGTAGAAGCAATTGCATCACTAGTGGAAGAGGGTGAGCTTTGTGAGGAGTATATTATTCCAAAGGCGATGGATGACAGGGTAGCTCCAGCAGTAGCAAGAGCTGTAGGGGAGGCAGCCATTCAATCTGGTGTGTCTGAACTATACCCGCAGGCTTTACAAGATGAAGTAGTAATTTGATTCTGGATAAGGCAAAAGCAAAATGTAAAAGGTGTCTCAAACTAGTTGAGACACCAATATTTACATGATAAATTATGCATTTTCCACTGCAATTTCTTCAGAAAGGATTTCTAGTTGGTCAATTAAAGAGCCAATGTAGGCAATTGTATCTTTTAACGGTTGATCTGTTGTGATATCCACACCAGCCATTTTAGCTAATTCTACAGGTGATTTAATTCCACCTGCTTTAAGCACTTTTAGCCAATCTTGTACTGCTGGTTCACCTTCAGTTAGAATACGTTGAGATACTTGGGTAGCGATAGTCAAACCGGCTGAGTACGTATATGGATACAAGCCCATATAATAGTGTGGTTGGCGCATCCAAGTTAACTCAGCACCATCAGTGATTTCAACTGTATCGCCCCAGAAGTCTTCTAAAACTTCGCGTTTCAATTTGTTTAAGATAGAAGCATTCACACTGCCGCCATTATCGATAATTTCATAGACTTTTCGTTGATAAGCTGCTTCTAATAAATGTGTTACAAAGTTGTGATAGTAAGTACGCGCAATAATCGTCGAGATCACCCAACGTTTGAAGCGAGCATCATTTGAGTTTGATAAAAGGTGGTTTGCCATTAGCATCTCATTCATTGTAGATGGAGCTTCAATGAAGTATAGAGATGGGCGTGAGTTGAAAATGTTTTGTTCTTTGTGTGTTAAATAGAAATGACCTGCATGACCTAATTCGTGGGCAAGTACAAATACTTCATTCATGCGGCTAGTCCAAGAGATTAGGATATATGGATGTTTACCATATGGACTTGAACAGAAAGCACCTGTAGATTTCCCTTCATTTTGAGCAAAATCAATCCAACGTTCATCGAAAGAGCGATCTAGCATATTTTGGTAATCCTCACCAAGGATTGATAAACCATCGTTCATATATTGACGTGACTCTTCAATAGAAATTTTCGGTTCATATGTTGGATCTAATGAAATTTTTAAATCAGCAAATGTCATTTGCTCTAAACCATGTTCTTTTTGGAGTAACTTTGCATATCGACGCATATGTGGAGCTAACTCTGTTGTAATTAAATCGATTTGTCTATTATAAAGCTCACGATCAACCTCTTGATCAAATAGAAGGGCATCAAAAATTGAATCATAGCCACGTAAATCAGCATCAGTTTTCTCTATTTTTAAATGTGTATCATAGGTTTTAGCTGTTGTGTGCTGATAATCTCGTAATTTGTTTGAGAAAGCATTAAATGCTGTTCTGCGAATTTCGGTATCACTTTCTAATTCCCAATCACCTTCGAAGGAGTTATAGCTTAGTGGATAACTCTCGCCGTTTACTTCAAAGTTATCAAACTTAATATCTACTAATTTAGTTGTGTTATAAAGCTGATAAGGTGCATCAAAAGTTGTACCGAATGCAGCTAAAGCTTTCTCTGCTTCAGGATGTAATTGATATGGTTTTTTCTTAATAAGTTTATCAATGTAACCTTCGAATTGTGGTGCCAATCCTTTTGCTTCTGATAAAACAGATTCATCAAGAAGTAGTAACTCACTTGTGATGAAGGAAAGTTGTGCGCTGATTTTTGAATAATTTTGACCAACCTTTGCAGAACGCATTTGAGCCTCATCATTTGTTTGATCTTCACTTAATGATAGGCTGGCATAGGTACCAATAGGGACAAGTAATTCGTATAAATTTTGATAAGCTGTAATTACATTTACTACGTCCTGAGCGGCCACAAGTTTACCTTTGAATTGGCTTTCAATCTCACTTGCTTTCGTTAATACGATCTCTATTGCTTCTTCAAAAAGCTGCTCTGTTTCAAATAGAGGGGTTAAATCCCACGTTTCTTCAACTTTTACTTCACTTCTTTTAAGCATTCTATTCCCTCCTACAATTCCGATAGTCGAAATAAATTGTATCATATTTATCCAGAAAATAATATCTATTGATAGAAAATTCTAAACTTTTTATTTCATATGGTAGTAATTGATTTGTAATAGAATCTAATTTTTAAGTAATAAAAAGGGAGAGCATACTCGCTGCTCTCCAGGTAAGAAATTAGAAATATATAAATTCAGGAATATTAATATACGCCTTCAGCAATCATGCCGTTTGCAATTTTAACAAAACCTGCAATGTTTGAACCGACAACTAAATTGCCAGGAGTACCATATTTTTGAGCAGCTTCTTTGCTCTCGGCATAAATAGCTTTCATAATGGCATTTAATTTTTCGTCTACTTCTTTAAATGTCCAATAGTTACGACCGGAGTTTTGCGCCATTTCCAATGCTGAAGTAGCAACTCCTCCTGCATTTGCAGCTTTTGCTGGACCAAAAAGTATCTTATTTTCTAAGAAGATGTTAATTGCTTCTAAATTTGATGGCATGTTGGCACCTTCTGCAACAACTTTAACCCCGTTTGCCAGAAGAGTTCTTGCTGCATCACCATCTATTTCGTTCTGAGTTGCACATGGTAAAGCAATATCGCATGGAATCGACCAGATGCCACGGAAATCTTTTGTATAACTTGCACTTGGTCGGTAATCTATATAAGTTTGAATACGATCACCTTTTACTTCTTTAATTTCTTTTACAATTTTTAAGTCAATGCCATCTGGATCAAAAATATAACCGTTTGAATCTGAACATGCAACAACCTTTGCGCCTAAATCCTGAGCCTTTTCCATAGCATAAATTGCTACGTTTCCAGATCCAGAAACGACCACAGTCTTGTTTATAAATGTTTCATTTATTTCTTGTAACATTTCTTTTACAAAATATACTAATCCGTAGCCGGTTGCTTCTTTACGGACTAATGAACCACCATAGCCTGGAGATTTACCTGTTAAAACCCCAGCCTCATGAGCATTCCGTATACGTTTGTATTGCCCGAATAGATAGCCAATCTCTCTACTACCTACACCGATATCTCCAGCTGGAATATCGACATCTGGACCAATATGACGGTATAATTCTGTCATGAAAGCTTGGCAGAAACGCATGATTTCTGCATTAGATTTTCCTTTTGGATTGAAATCTGAGCCACCCTTTGCACCGCCAATTGGAAGACCTGTTAGAGCATTTTTAAAAATTTGCTCGAAAGCTAAAAATTTCATAATGGATTCAGTTACTGAAGGATGGAAACGTAAGCCGCCTTTATATGGTCCAACCACATTATTAAATTGTACACGGTAGCCACGGTTAACCTGTACTTGATTTTGATCGTCTTGCCAAGTAACGCGGAAGGAAATAATTCGATCCGGTTCTACAATTCGAGAAAGCACATTATGCTGAATGTACTCAGGATGTTGTTCGAATACAGGAATTAATGATAAAAAGATCTCTTCCACAGCTTGTAAAAATTCTGGTTGATGTGCGTTCTTTTGTTTTAATTGTTCAAACACTGAATTAATGTAATTCTCGGCAGAAGTTTTTGTACCTAACATTTGTAACATCATTGTGTCATCTCCCAATTTTTATGATTAAAATGTATATTAGTACGATTTTTCTAATAATTCAATCAGTTTTTATGTTACGTAAGCATGTAAGTTTGTTTATGGGACGAAAAAAATTATTTTAAGATAACGAATTCAGGCTTAATTACTGAGGAGGAGAGTTAAAATAATACAATTATTAATAGATGCAGATGCGTGTCCAGTAATTGATTTAGCGCTATCTATATCATCTCAATATGAGATTGAAACCATCTTGTTTTGCGATACATCTCATCGGATTGAAAGGAAGAATGCAATAACAATTATGGTACCTAAAGGGGCAGATTCTGTTGATTTTAAGCTAGTAAATGCCATTAATAAATATGATATTGTTATTACCCAAGATTATGGGTTGGCAGCTATGTGCTTAGCAAAAGGGGCATATGTAGTGGACCAAAATGGAAGAGAAATGACATCGGACAATATTGATCAATTGTTGGCATTTCGCTATGAAAGTGCAAAAATTAGACGATCAGGAGGGCGCACAAAAGGACCAAAAAAGAGAACAGAAAAAAATAATATTTCCTTTGCAAATAAATTTCGACAAATTTGTGAACAAGCTATTTCGACAAATTTAAAGGGGGATTAAATCAAATGTATGAAAAACAAAAAATAATGTATTTCAAAAAAAACTATCCATTAATAGATGACATTGTAACGTCAAAAACTGTTTTGTGGTTGAATAAGGAAAAAGTAAAAAAAGAGAATAGCGATGAGCAATTTAGTTTTGATGAGGTGCTAGATGCACAGCAAAGATTAAAACGTTTTTCTTCTTATATAAAAGTAGCTTTTCCCGAGTCAGAAGGGTTAGGCGGAATCATTGAATCCGAAATTAAAGAAATTCCATCAATGAGAAAGTGGATCGCAGAAAAATGCGACAGCGAATTTTCTGGGAATTTGATCCTAAAATGTGATCATGCGTTACCGATTTCGGGTTCTATAAAGGCGCGTGGCGGTATTTATGAGGTTTTAAAGTATGCAGAGCATCTTGCCATTAGTAATAATTTAATTGATTTTAACGATGATTACGCCAAATTATATGAAGAATCGTTCTATCATTTTTTTAATCACTATAAGATTGCAGTAGGCTCTACGGGTAATTTAGGATTAAGTATTGGAATAATGGGTGCTAAATTAGGATTCCAGGTGACAGTTCACATGTCAAGTGATGCAAAAGAGTGGAAAAAAAAGCTGCTTCGTGAAAAAGGCGTTGAAGTCATTGAATATTCCTCTGATTATAGTAAAGCAGTTGAAGAAGGACGGAAACAGGCAGAATCAGATTCAATGTGCTATTTTGTTGATGATGAAAATTCGAAGACTCTCTTTGCAGGCTATGCGGTTGCAGCTTTAAGACTAGAAACACAATTACGTGATGCCAGCATTAAAGTCGATGCTACTCATCCATTGTTTGTCTATTTACCCTGTGGAGTAGGTGGAGGGCCTGGTGGTGTCGCTTATGGATTAAAAAAAATCTATGGAGACAATGTACATCTATTCTTTGGAGAACCTACCCAGTCACCGTGTATGCTTCTTGGTATGATGACGGGCCTTCATGATGAACTGGCAGTAGCAGATTTAGGTTTAAATAACCAAACTGAAGCAGATGGGCTTGCGGTAGGAAGAGCATCTAAGTTTGTTGGTAAGATGATGGAGCCCATTCTAAGCGGGTCTTATACAGTGGATGATCCATTTTTATTCGACAGTTTGAGAGCAATGTGGGAAACGGAACAAATTTTTATGGAACCGTCTGCCCATGCAGGGGTTTATGGGCCGATTGCCTTGTTTGATAAAGGTAAGTCCTATATAAAACAAAATAGCTTGCAGATGGAGAATGCGACTCATTTAATTTGGTCTACAGGCGGCAATATGGTTCCTCAGGAGCAAAGGCAGAAGTTGCTAAGGAAATTTTTGTAATAATTTAGTTGTAATTTTAGGGGAAATTAGTAGTCGGTCACAAGATGAGAGTTATATAATAATATTAAATCGATTTTTTCTAGTTTGGAGAATATAAATGGTTGAAGAGTTATATTTTTATAGACTGCTAATAATTTTGGCGGGAGTATTAAGCTTGATTCTATCTATTTTTTCGTACTTTAAGCTTAATAATGCTCCAGGTGCAAGACACTATATGTTTGTTACATTTTTATCAGCCATATTTACTTTTTCTTATGCTTTTGAATTGGCGAGCTCGAACCTAAAAGAAATAAAGTTTTGGTTAGGGGTCGAGTATTTGGTTATGCCCTTCATACCCGGATTTATATTGTTGATGTGCTTTGAGTATGTGGGCATTAAACTAAGACAGAGGCATATTTTTATTCTTTTTGGCATTCCTTTAATCACTGTATTTATGCATCATACGAACGAACTCCATCGTTTATATTATGCATCTGTGGGGCTTTTGGCTGATGCCCCTTTTCCAATAGTTCATCTGGAGTATGGACCCTTTTTCTATTTACATTCTCTTTATTTATTCATCTGTATGACGGTTAGTATAATCGTATTGTTGCTACAGTTGAAGAAATCGCTAATTCAATTCCGAGTTCAACTTATGACAATGGTTGCAGGCCTATTAGTCCCCATAATAGCAAATTCCTTTTACTTAAACGATTTAAGTCCATATGGAATTGATCTAGGTCCGGTATCCATGAGTATATCGTTTACCCTACACGGGATAGCGCTTTTTTCTTTTCAAATGTTTAATGTAGTACCTATAGCGAGGGAAAGGGTCTTTGATAATATGCTTGAAGGAGTAATTGTATTAGATCAAAGCGGCCATATCGTTGATTTCAATAAGGCAATCCTTCGAGTGATCCCAATGTTAAGTACTTTTTCTATTGGAAAGTCCGCACATCAGTTTCTAGCTAAGAATAAGAAACTGGCGGAACTTATTTCTCGTAGTGAGGAATGCGAGTATGAGCAAAAGGTAGGTACCAAAATAGAACATTATCAAGTGCGATTTTCTAAAGTCTTGAATAGGAAGGGTGTCCCAATAAGTATAATAATAACTTTTGTCGATATCACAGAAATAGTTGAGATGCAACGAAAGCTTAAGGAGCTCGCGAATTTTGATGGATTAACAAAAATCTACAATAGAAGATATTTTATGGATCAATCTGCCACTATACTGGAATCAATTGAAAAAAATGCTTATGTGATCATGTTTGATATTGATCATTTTAAAATTATTAATGATACATACGGACATGAAACAGGGGATATTGTTTTAACCCAGGTAGCACAATTGGCGAAACGTCGCTTAAGATCTCAGGATATAATAGGGCGATATGGTGGAGAAGAGTTTGTTATTTTGTTGCCGGAAATAGAGTTAAAAGAATCAATTGAGTTAGCTAATGCGATAAGGTTAACAATCACGGAAGCACTAATAACTACCAATAATAATAGTATAAATGTGACGGCCAGCTTTGGATTAGCACCTATTGAAATAACGCCGCTTGATAAGGGAGATATATTTAAACAAGCATTGAGAAATGCTGACCAGGCTCTTTATACAGCAAAGCGGAATGGGAGAAATACTGTTCAAGCTTATACAGAGGAAATGCAGTTAGTTTGATTTGAAAAAGGAGATGCCTCATACAAATACGAGACATCTCCTTATAATTAGTCAGTCTGAATCTCTTCTACTGTTTTTTCCACCTCAGCACGGGACATTTTTTCTTTTCCTTCTTTTAAGGATTTTAGTGTCTTATGAGCTAGTGCAAGAGGGAGTCGACAGAATAATAGTATCGTACGTTTATGAATATCCTTCATATATAGATCTGCTTTTTCTAAGTTTTCCTCGGCGTATTGGAACAAGTCATCTCTTGTCCAGCCTTCGGGTACAAAGCTCACTCCACGTTCGCGGTAGTCTTCTTCTTGATTTCGAAGAATATTTACCAATTGCAACCCTCGACCATATCCAATGGCTAGCTCTCGATCCGTTTTAACTCCAGCATTCCATTCCCAAAGCTCAGATAACATGACCCCAACTAATCCAGCTACATAATAAGTATATTCGTCAAGGTCCTCCTTTGTACGGACTTTAAAATCGCTCTTTGCCCATTTTCCCATTCCTTCAGCCATTTCGCTTGTGGCAGATTTTACAATTTTTTCAGAACCTTTTGGTAAAAGGTGTATCCAGTCAGCAAGACGTAACGTTACTTCAGATAGATATTCTTGAATTGGCTTTATTATTTCGAAGTATTTTTGTTCATTAAATTGTTCTTCTTTTAATAGTTCACTTACTTCGGTTAAGATGGCATTTTTTACCTCACCTGTTAGCTCAGGATGTTCATTATCTTCAATTTCATCGATTGCTCTCATCATTAAATAAGCATTTGCAACTGCAGTTTTCAACTCTTTTTGTAAGAATGTAATCGGTATATAAAATGTACGGCTTGTTTCTTTTAATACTCTCATTGCCTCTTTTTGGAGTTCTTTGTCAGACATTTTTGGATGTTCCTTTCGTTCATAAAATCCATCAATATAATGGTACATTAATTTTCTTGAAATGAAAAATAGATAATCTAATTATTTTGTATTTCTATTAAATTTTATAGGGAGAGTTAAGGGGTGAACTGCAGAGAAAGGGTATATATTCTATAGAAAATGAGTGATATAATGTGAATTGTGACATAAACGTACCGTTATATTACAATTTAGTTACAACAAGATTAATAGAATGTAAATTATGGATATGAATTTATTTTTAAAAACAACACTTCTTAGAATTTACAATAAGACAGGAATCATCCTGTTTGAACAGTTAAGGTGGAATGATGGTGCGTAAATATACTTACATATTTGTCGATGTAGAAGCTACATTGATACGTGGTAAACAAAACATTATTGAAATTGGAGCCATCAAATGGTTACCAGATGGAACAATTGAAGAATTTTCGCAGCTTATTCAACCATATAAATTTCGAAAATTAAATGCTCATATTCAAAAACTAACAGGGATCTCAACTGAGGAATTATTGCGGGCTCCCTCTATAAAAGAAGTAATGCCGAAATTTATCAAGTGGTGTGAAGGAAATTCGATTCTAGTTGCCTTTGGAGAGTTTGACCGTAAAGTGCTGGAAGATGAATTGCTACGACTTAATGTGGGCTTGGATTTCCTCTATCCCTTTGTTGATTTTCAGCAAAAATATATGATCGAAAACAAACTCAAGGAACAGCCGAGTCTTTCAAAATTATTGGAGAAATATGAGATTGAAACAAATATCCAGCATCGCGCTTTAGCAGATGCGATTAGTTTATTTAATATTTTTAAAGAAATTAATGGAGACCTATTAATTGAAAAACAGCAAACGAACGAATTTGGATTAATACTCAGTGAATTTAGACAACAGGAAGATGAATATGATTTATATTTAACTTATGTTGTTGGTGAAATCGCCTCTTCTGGATCCGTTGACATTCATTCTGTTCAGACAATCAATAAGCAATTGGCATATGAAACAAAAGAAGAACAGCGTGAAATAGCAGAAGGTGTAACTGAAACTGTGCAACGAACGATAATACATCCAAGTAGTGAGGTAGAAGTATTTTTAAAGAATATAATTTCAGATTTGGAGCATAAAGTTCTAATTACACGAAGTGGACTAAAGCAGCTTTCAAAGATTAATCGATTGCACAATGCGGTCTTCCCTAAATTGGAAGCCATGACATTACAACAAATATTATATACAGAAGAAGCTGTAAACGAATTTACACTGAATAGCCAGACAATTCCTTTGTACGAAACTAAACTTTATAGCTTGCTAAAAAGATACGAAGCTAACATCGTGGGTGAATTTGAAAAAAGATTACTTTTTCAAAAAGAAGAAATACATATTTAATATTCGGGGCTTTCAACTTATTAGTATTGTATGTCACGTATATAAAATTTCTGGTACTTAAGGGGTTTGGATTTTAGGATAAAATAATTGCACGATAAATCAAAGAAAGTTAAAGTTTAATGAGGGAGATATACAGTGAAGCTACCAAGCAAATGGGGCATCCTATTTGTTTGGTCAGTTGAACAAGCAGACATTTAATTGTAGTTAACCCCAATATTCTTTATTGAGGTCTAATGCAAGTTAATGTGGGGTCAAAGGAGAAAAGGGTTATGCAAAATGTAATAGGTATTGATGCAGGGGGAACTTTAACTAAAATAGCTTATATCAATGAACAAAGTGAAATGGATTTTATAGTATTTCCTTCAAATGATTTTTCGCAAGTGAAAGCTTGGATAGAAAATCGTCCACATATCGAAGAAATCGGTTTAACTGGAGGACGCACGAAACAGCTTTTAGACGTATTAAAAACGATGAAATCAATTCAATATTTAGTTGAATTTGAAGCAACTTTTAAAGGTGTTAAGTATTTGTTGGAGAAAAATAGTCATCATTTTGAAAATGCCGTTATTACCAACATTGGGACAGGAACTTCAATTCATTATATGGATGGAGATAGTCATGTTCGTGTTGGTGGAACTGGTGTCGGTGGTGGAACTTTAACAGGCCTATCGACAATAATGACTGGAATTTCAGATTTTGAAAGAATTACCGCAAATGCTTCCATTGGGAGTCGTGAAGGAATTGATTTATTCGTAAAAGATATTTTTAAAGGAATGGAACCACCGATTGAGGGCCATTTGACAGCTAGTAATTTTGGAAACGTTAACATATTAAAAAGTAAAAAACATGAAACCAATGACCTTTTAGCAACTATTCAAGGATTAGTTGGTGAGGTTATTACCACGTTAAGTATCCAATTTGCTGAAGAAAAAAAATGTGAAGGAATCATCTACATAGGCTCAACTTTAACAAATAATGAACATTTGAAACAGGTCATTGCCAACTATACAATACTGAAAAAACATCAACCGATTTTCTTGAATGATTGTGGATTTACAGGAGCGATTGGTGCTTTATTGTATAAAGTAGAACTTTCAAAAACCAATTAAATATTCGGAATGTCTAAACCCGCAAGGGATTAAGACATTCCTTTTTTAATTGTATTATACAGATTAAGTTTGATTGCATAGCATATAACAATAAACTTTATTTAAATAGGTAGGGTAAAGTATAGCTCAAGATAAGGTGATATTTATTTTCCTTTTAAAATAGCTTCCCTAGCTAAGGCATCTGCTGCTTTATTTTGATTATCAGGAATCCATTTAATAAAAAACATATCAATAGTTTCGATAAGTTGTATTGCTTTTTCTAAGTATGGCTTATATTCTTCATTTTTCACATATTTTTTTTCAACTGAGGCCACAACAATCTTAGAATCAGATCTTACGGAGATTAGGGAAGAGCCGATTTTTTTTACTTCCTCTAATGCACGGATCAAAGCCATAAATTCAGCAATGTGATTGTTTGTTTCACCAATAAATTCACTAATTTTTATAGTATGACCTTCACCTTTTATGAAAATGCCGATACCACTTGGTCCAGGATTACCAGCACTTGCACCATCAATATAAACTTCTAACAATAAGATCCCCACTTTTTCGAATGAATTATTTCAATTTAACCATATTATATCTTATTAAATTAAAAATAAGTAATTCAATACTTAGCGTGGTCACTTTGACAAAAGAAAAAGCGAAGTAGTAAAATAAGGGAATGCTCATATAAAGGGGGAGTATTGTGAATAAAAATACAGTTATAAAAGATATTGATGAATTAACAGACACTTATTGCAACGACTGTCCCATTAAAGGGGATTTACGCAAAAATCGCGGCAAATCAGGTGCTCACAGATTTTGTATTGAACAATGTACTGTTGGGGAACAGTTACAATTTCTTGGGCAAGAATTGTTGAAAATATATGAAAAACGGTAATGTATAATGCTTATTACCTATGTTTTATTTCGAAATTTTGAATGAGATAGGTAATGCCTTAGGAAAAAACGTATGATAAAGGTTTCGTTTTTTAATAATTATTTGTTTAGAATATTATTTTATGATAATATTAAGCATGTAAGTATTAGCACTCATACTTCTTAATCATTTATCTGTTTTAGGAAAAGTGCTTTATTATGAATGATTTATCCGATGAGGGTTAATAATATACAATGGTTGGTTACCATAGAAGATTATCTTCTAAACCCTATTTACATAGGGTAGAAAAAGGGATGCATTTCGATGCATCCCTTTTTTTTACCTAAAATTACTCCATAACACTATACTTTCATTTAACCTGTAATGATATTAGGGAGCGATAAAATAAGAGCACCTAAGTTGAATAAAGTAATCAACATTGGAATATTACAATAGAAAAGCTATCCATTAGAATTGGAGTGTTAAAAATGAGAGTGTTGGTTACTGGTTCCACTGGAAAATTAGGGTCAGCTTTGTTGAAACAACTGAAAGGAAAGAATTATCAAGTTAAAATAACCTCTAGAAAAAAACCTGAAGGAATTGATGGGTTTACATGGATTTATAGCGATCTATTATCTGGAGACGGTATAGAAGATGCGGTACAAGATGTAGAGGTAGTAATACATGCAGCAACCAGTCCGATAAAAAATTCTAAAAATATCGAAATTACAGGATTTGAAAACTTTCTGAGTAAATTACGCCACATAAATCATTTTATCTATCCTTCCATTGTAGGAATTGAGGAAATACCATATAAATATTACAAACTAAAATTCGAAGCAGAACAATTATTAATGAACAGTTCTATTCCACATACAATTACACGTGCAACTCAATTTCATAGTTTTGTTGAGAGTTTACTAATTTCAAGACCAATTTTAAAAAGATATGTCATCCCTGGTAGTTTGAAGTTTCAAAGTGTGGATGTTGATGAATATGCGAGTCATATAATAGAATTAATTGAGAAAGGTCCTCAAGGAAAAGTAGATGATTTTTGTGGACCAGAAATAATGACTTTAAAAGAAATGGCTGAGCTGAAAATAAAGATTAACAATGAAACAAATGGCGTTTTAAATATCTCTGTACCAGGTAAATTATTTAGATCATTGGTAGAAGGGAAAAATACAAATTCAAAGCGAAAAATTGGAAAAGTCACATTTGAAGAATATCTACGGAATAGATTGGCTTAAGTTTGCCAATGGAATAAACGTGTGGCAACTATTGCGTTAGTCATTAGATTTTTTAATCTCCAGCTATCTTGATATTTAACCATTTAAAACCCACAAAATATATATAGAAAGGGGTATTGTAGTGAACAAAGACAAAATAATAATAACCCATTATAATTCTATACATGCTGAACAGACAGTCAAAATGTGGCGAGAAAGTAAGGAACGAGCGATTGGTCAGAAAGAAATTCATACTATTGATAATCACATATTTTTCCTAAATAATATATTAACTAAACAATATCAAATAGATTTAGCGATTATAGATGAAAAAATAGTTGGCATGATTGCCTATAATGAAAGAGAGATAAGCCAACTCTATATTCATGTTAATTATCAAGGTAGAGGGGTAGGTCAAGTATTACTTGACAAAGCAAAAGAACAATCCAGTGGGAGACTAACCTTACACACATTTGAAGTAAATACAAAGGCACAACGATTTTACGAAAAGAATGGGTTTAAAATCATTGGTAGAGGACATGAGAATGAAGAAAATTTACCGGATGTTCAATATGAATGGATTTTGTAAACAATACTTAAAAAAATTGAAGAATAATTTTTAAGACGAATTACTTACCCAAGATTATTTAGATTTGAAGCAGTTATATTTGATAATAAACCAACCCCTCTCAAAATAAAATTGAGCGGGGTTGGTTGTTATTATGCTAATACAGCATCATATTCTAAAAGTTCTTGATAATATTTGTTCAGGGAAGAAGCAGAAACACTAAAGTTCTCCGCAATTTCCTTAACGGTGAAAGTAGTTCCGTTTAATAGATCTCTTTCTTGAGCAAAACGGATAGCACCTGCAGCAATAGCGGCTGGTTTTCTGGCCTTAGGTTTTTGCTCAACTAAGTAATCCTCGAGCACAACAAGTAATTGAGGTGCTTCCACATTTTTTTCTTTCAAGAATTGCTTTGCAAGATCCACTACCTCAATCTCAAATGATGTATATTCTTCCCCACTATAGCCTGAATCTACTAAGCCAATCCAGAAATTTAAATGATTGTCTTGTAAATATTGTTCAACTGAGCTATTTGCAGAAGTAAATTGACTAGCAAAATTTTCAAATGCTTGCTTGTAATTTGTTGGGAAGAAAATTAATGTAGAGACTGCCAAATAATGATTTGCTTTTTCAGAGCCATCAGGAAGCAAGAAAGAAAATACTTGCATACCTTCAGGAATTACGCGGTTTGATTCTCGACGAATAAAAAGTTCTTCCTTAGTTAAAGTATGGACTGCTTTAAAGTAGTTTTCCCCAATTTCAGAAACTTCCCCGACAAATAATGTTGGTTGGTTCCAGCTATTTAAGAGATCCACCATTTTCGGACGTATCATTTTTTTCATTGTTCGCTTTAAATAGTTTTCCCAGATATCAGACCGTTTATGGAAGAAGAAGTCATCAAGTGCAACCGCTTCGATTAATTCACGTTGTAAGTGGGATTCTAGTTTAGGTAACCATTCGTTTACTAGATTGATATAATCTTTAATATCTTTCTTTTCAGGGTATACGTTATAAAATGTTTGAAGGACAAGTTCGATTTCGTCTAAAAATACTTTTTCAGTCGTAACTTGCTGCCTTCCTTCACAACATTTTTTGTATTTTTTCCCACTTCCACATGGGCATGGGTCATTGCGTCCTACCATGAACAACACTTCCTTTTCATTAATTCTAGATGAATGTTTAAATGAATAAGCTAATTCGATATTACTATCCAATTATAATAATAACGACTTTATTTTCCGATGAAAAATAATAGTTTATTTTAAACTATTAGAAATATCGGAAATATATTTATTTTATATGTTTCGAAAATCGTAAATAGAATTGAAAATGCAAATTTAATAGAATTATTTTATATTAGAAAGTGAAATAGAGGTATTCTATTGGAAATCTATTAGTAAGAGATTTGCTACTTCTATACTTTTTTAACCTTAATAATAACTTTATTGGTAATTCTTAATATATAATGGTGATATTCAAATATCGATTAAAATAGGTGATTAGAATGAATACATTAAATGGCAAAAAGGTTTTAATTACAAGTGGTGGTACATTAGAAAAATGGGATAATGTGCGTGGCCATACGAATTTATCTAAAGGAGCGATGGGTTGCTTTCTTGGAGAGGCTGCATTAGCTGCTGGGGCAGAAGTGATATATTTACATGGCTATTTTGCCAAACTTCCACAAAACGCAGATGAAATGCGATTAGTGATGTTTGAGGGTATTGAAGATTTGGGGGCTAAAATACAGTCGATCGTCCAAAATGAATTTGTCGACTATCTCATCATGGCGGCTGCAGGATCCGATTGGATTATTGATAAGGTATACGATCAATCAGGTAATCTTTTGGAGGAAAAAGGGAAAATGCCTTCAGATGAGCCCCCTGTCATTCATTTTAAAAAAGCACCGAAAATATTAGGCCAGATTAAAGGATGGTCACCTCATACAACACTAATTGGTTTTAAATTGGAAGCGACAGAAGATGTTGATTATCTAATTAGTCGAGCTAAATTACGTATGGAATCATCAAAGGCTGAGCTAATGGTTGCCAACAGCTCGAAATCGCTTTATGGAATGGACGAGCCGCATTTCATCGTTGCTCAGGATGGTGAGGTTTTGAAAGTAGAAGGAAAAGAAAAAACAGCAAGTAAGTTAGTAGAGATATTAGCGAGCAGATAAGAGTTGAAAAGACTGGATTCCTCCAGTCTTTTTTCTATAGAATAACAGGATTCTTACTTTATACTTTTTTTTCTGTGTATAATGAAATGTAAATAGAATGGAAGGATTGGAAGGGTATGTCATTGCAAAGTGTAAAAGAACATTTGAAAAAATTTAATCGTGAACAAGATATATTAGAATTTGACCAAATTAGTGCTACAGTTGAACAAGCAGCTAATGCTCTTAATGTAATTCCTGCAAAAATAGCGAAAACCCTGTCCTTTAAAGATAAGGAAGGTCACGCATTTTTAGTTGTAACAGCAGGAGATGCTAAAATTGATAATAAAAAATTCCGTTCTCAGTTTGATGTAAAAGCAAAAATGTTGATGGCAGAGGAAGTAGTAGAGCAAACTGGGCATGTCATCGGAGGGGTTTGTCCATTTGGTTTAGCAAAAGATTTAAAGGTATATTTAGATATTTCCATGAAACGCTTTAAAACTGTTTTTCCAGCCTGTGGAAGCGTCAATTCCGCTATAAAATTAACTTGTGATGAGCTAGAACAATATTCGGGAGCCGTTCTTTGGATAGATGTCAGCAAAGACTGGGATGCCGCAGTCAGCACAAGCTAAATTTAGCAATAAACGATAGAGGGAGGAGAAGATTCATTGTATTTATTTGATCATCTTGTTCATTTTGTGGAAAAACCCGAACAACTTGTAGAAAAAACCAGAGAAATTGGGTTACATACTGTTAATGGTGGTAAGCATGAAATGTGGGGAACATATAACTCATTATGTTACTTTGGCTTATCTTATATCGAATTTATCGGGATTTTCAACGAGGCTTTATTTGAAGAAGCAGCTTCCAAACCTTTCACTTTACATGAAACATATAAATTGAAACAATTTCAAAATGGAGTAGTTCGTTTAGCTATGCGATCAACTTCGATTGAAGAGGATGCAGAAAAACTAAGCTCATTAGGCTATGAAGTATATGGACCAGATAATTTTTCCAGAACACGACCAGACGGTTCTGTTTTGAAATGGAAGCTGCTTCACTTTGGAAAACAAGGTCAAAGTCTTGAATTCCCATTCATCATTCAATGGGAAGGAAATGACAATGAGCGCTTAAAAGATCTTACTGAGTCAGGTACAATTAAACCTCATCCACTTGGTAACCTACAGATCAAAGCAATCGAATTTGAGGTTGAAGATTTAACGATTGCAACGGAGTGGGGAAGAGCTTTTGATTTTGAGGTAGAAGGTACAGACATTGCAAAAATGGTAAAAACCCCGAACTGTATATTAACCTTTAAAAAATCTGCAGGGGAAAATAAAATCTCTCAAATTTCCATTCATGGTGGAATGGAAAAACTAGAAGTAGTGTTAGAGGGAGCGAAATATCTCTTCAATAAATAAACGCTAGTATAAGAACATGGTTTGAGTATTTTCTCAGAGCATGTTCTTTTTTTATGATTGCTCTTGAAATTAAGAACAAATGTTCGTATAATGAATTTAAATTAACTAGTTGTTGGGGAAAGTGAGTGATCGAAATGGATTTACCGAATGAAATAAAACCAATGATCCATTTGTATGTCATTTTAGAGTTAGCGATTAAGTCCGTCAAACACGACCAGAAATTATTTGAATCATTTAAAGTGAAACGACCATATTTATCTTTTTGTACACAGCAGTTAGAAATGTTGAAAGAGGAATTTAATAAAGTATCAAAATTACTATATAAAAAGGGTGTAACCTATGAAAAGTATCAATGTTTTAATCAAAATGAATGTCTATACAGCTTCAATTATCGGGGGAAAATCATACCCTTAAAGTACCATGGTGAAATACTGAAAGAGCAAGTAGAGCGAAAAATTAACTTGTTAATAAAAGAAGTTTCTGGGGAAGTGTCACCATGAATAATGATGAAAAAAATGACCGCCTTTCTGAGGTGGAACGGAAAAAGTTAATGGCAGAAATATTGCCTATTCTTGAAAAGAAATCCCAAGAAGAAATTAAATTTGCATTACATCTACTAACTTTAAAAGGAAAGAATGAATTGCAGAAATCCCTAAAAAGAAGGCATTCCCAGCATAATCTCTAATTTCTTTATGAATTATAGTATCTAGGTCCTAACCACATCGACAACGATTGTTGCAATAAAATATGTAATGATCGAAATGATCGCACCCATCAATCCGAATAGAAGAAAAGCAAAAATAAATATAAAGATATTTATGATAAAAATAGATTCGCCAACTGAATAAGAAGTTCTACTGGAAATTAGAATTGCTAGCACGTCAGTCCCATCCAATGCTCCACCGTTCCGAAGGACAATACCAATGCCCATCCCAAGTAGAATAGCACCTATGAAAATCAATAATATAGAATTTCCATATAGGAAGGGTGGAAATACGTCCAAAATTCCAGTTGAGACAGTTAATGCAACGATTCCTAACATGGTACAGAAAGCGAAGCGCTTTCCTAAGTGAATATAGCCTAGCAAAATAAAAGGGATATTCAGTATAAATAGAAGAGCACTTAATGATAACCCAAGTACTTCCGAGAGCATCATCGATACACCAGTTATTCCTCCATCAATCAACCCATTCGGAATTAGAATTACTTCGAGACTAATAGCAGCCATAAAAGCACCTGCAATAATCCATGGAATTTTTTGAAGTAGGTCGTAAATATAAATTTTATAGAGCTTTTTTGATCTCAAATAAGTTCCCCTCTTATGTATAGTAGGAGGAAAAGTTAAAATATTTTAACTTTCCAATGCCTATATCAAATTTATGAGTTCTTCATGAATAAGATACGTACTCTGTTTAAATAATTGAAAATATGAAATTGAAGAAGGTTAAAAGGACATTTCAAATTAAGAGTTATTGTAAAAAAGGAATTTCCCTCATATAAATCGAAGTAAGTAGATGGAAGGAGGTTTGAAACGTGCAAAAGCGATCAGTTTTGGAGCTAATATTTATGTCTATTTTTATATTTATTGGCATTACATTTTTTACAGGTATAGCTGCAATGTACACTTTGATTATGGGGGAAATTCAATATATTGGGCTTATACTCGCAGTAGCAATTCTATTGTTTTTAACCTTTATCTATAATTTATTCCAATTGTTTAAAATGAAAAAAGGGAAAGTAGTATTTTTTACAATCGCATTTATAGCCTTAGGACTGGGATTTATAAAGCCTATACAGGAAGGGTATAAAAACCAATTGGGTACCGTAGATTCTGAGGTGGATATTTATGAATACATGCCTTTTTCAAACAACACTAAGCTTGCCACTTTAAGCGAACCATCTTCATTACAAATTAAAGAAAACCTGCCTAGAATTGATGGGGCAACCGCATTATATCCTTTATACTCATCAGTTGTTCAAGCTACTTATCCAGATAAAGAATATGATTTACATAATAGTGAAGTGATTGTGAGCACAACTCCAAATGCCTATACGAATTTATTCGAAGGAAATGTTGATATGATTTTCGCAGCGGCACCCTCGAAGGCACAACTAAACCGTGCAGAGGGGCTTGGACTAGATTTAAAATTAACTCCAATTGGAAGAGAAGCCTTTGTATTCTTTGTGAATAAAAAGAATGACATTAATGGCTTATCAAGTGAACAGTTAAAAGGTATTTATTCTGGAGAAATCACCAATTGGGAAGAAGTTGGGGGAGGAAATGACAGTATTCGTGCATTTCAGCGACCTGAAGATAGTGGTTCCCAGTCTGCCTTGCAAGCATTTATGGAAGAAACGCCAATAATGGAAGCACCGACTGAAGATGTTGCAACTGGGATGGGAGGCATTATAAGCGAAGTATCACAATATAAAAACTATAAAAATGCTATAGGCTATACTTTTCGTTTTTACTCGACTGGAATGGTCCAAAATAACAAAATAAAATTACTTGAGATTGATGGGGTTCCTCCTACAAAAGCGAATATCCGAAATAATAGTTATCCAATTGCTTCGGAATTCTACATTGTTACAGCTGGAACAGAAAACCAAAACGTAGAAAAACTGATTGACTGGATCTTATCCCCAGAAGGACAAGAACTTGTTGAAAAGGTTGGTTATGTTCCACTTCTTGAGTAGAAAAATCCACCAATTTATTTCGTGCTGTAGTCATTGATTCTTCATACTATTTCTCTCATATAAAAATGAAGTATCGATTAATCGATACTTCATTTTAAGTAGTAATGTTTTAAAAATAAAAAAACCAGTCTTACTTGTATGTCTGACTGGCACCAACTTATAGTTTTACAACATTTGAGGCTTGGGGACCGCGATTTCCTTCTACAATATCAAACGACACAGGTTGTCCCTCATCTAACGTTCTAAATCCTTCTTCTTGTATGCCAGTGAAGTGAACGAAAACGTCTTCACCATCGTTGCATTCAATGAAACCATAGCCCTTTTCATTATTGAACCATTTCACTTTTCCTTGGTGCATAGAGGCGTTCTCCTCCTATTTCGTAGTTCGGCATGTATTAATATGAAGCTATTCCGAATTAAAATATACATGATTGTTATAATAGTGTCAACATTTTGACATTTTATCTAGATAACTTGTCCTTTTTGTTTGTCATAATAAGTTTATAATTAATCTAGACATAGAGAGAAAGTAGGCAGAGAATATGACAACAACAAAACCATTATCTGATTTACAAATTGCAAGTCAAACGAAGATGAAGCCGATAACGGAGATTGCACAGTCTGCTCAAATCCCACTCGATGCAATCGAACAATACGGCAAATATAAAGCAAAAATTGATAGTACGAAAATTTCAGGAAGTACAAATGGGAAAGTAGTTCTTGTTACAGCAACAAGTCCAACCCCAGCAGGTGAAGGAAAGTCGACAATTACTGTTGGCCTTTCAGATGCTTTAAAGCAATTACAGCAGAAAGTAATCGTAGCATTACGAGAACCTTCGCTAGGGCCGGTAATGGGGATCAAGGGTGGTGCAACCGGTGGCGGCTACTCACAAGTTGTACCGATGGAAGATATCAATCTACATTTTACGGGAGACTTGCACAGTATAACGACTGCAAATAATGCCCTAGCTGCTCTCATTGATAATCATATACATCAAGGAAACGAGCTTCAAATTGATCCAAGACGAATTACTTGGAAGAGGGTATTAGACATAAACGACCGTGCCTTGCGTAACATCGTTGTGGGGTTAGGTGGTCCAGTGCAAGGTGTGCCACGTGAAGATGGCTTTGATATTACGGTAGCGTCTGAAATTATGGCCATCTTTTGCCTAGCAACAAGCTTAGAAAATTTAAAGGAACGCCTAGCTAATATTGTCATCGGATACACTTATATGAAAGAACCTGTATTTGTACGTGATTTGGGAGTTGAAGGAGCTTTAACCCTATTGTTAAAAGATGCGTTTAAACCGAATTTAGTTCAAACGATAGAGGGTACTCCAGCACTGGTGCATGGTGGTCCGTTTGCTAATATTGCACATGGGTGTAATTCGATTATTGCCACGCAAACTGCACGGAAGCTTGCTGATATTGTCGTGACAGAAGCTGGTTTTGGAGCAGATTTGGGTGCAGAGAAATTTATGAATATCAAGGCACGCCAAGGTGGTTTTGCTCCGGATGCTGTAGTTGTTGTCACAACGATTCGCGCTTTAAAGATGCATGGAGGAATTTCAAAAAACGAGCTTTCAAAAGAAAATGTAGCGGCTTTAAATAGTGGAATTCCGAACTTAGAAAAGCATATTGATACGATTCGTCAATTTGGTATTGAACCCGTTGTAGCATTAAATCGATTTATCACGGATTCAGAAGCTGAAATTTATACAATTTTAAATTGGGCTCATGCAAACGGTGTCCGTATAGCACTTACGAATGTATGGGAAGAAGGCGGCAAGGGTGGACTTGAACTTGCTGAGCAAGTACTTGAAGTGCTTCAAGAACCACATCATTTTACGCCTCTTTATAAAACGAATGCGTCAATTAAACAAAAAATCAATACAGTTGTTCAAAAAGTATACGGTGGCGAAGGTGTCCAATTTACAGAAAAAGCGAAAAAACAAATTGCCCAAATAGAGCAATTGGAATGGGATGATCTCCCTATTTGTATGGCTAAAACGCAATATTCATTATCGGATGACCCAAAACAATTAGGTCGACCAGAAGGTTTTAGAATTACTGTGCGAGAAGTTATTCCTAAGTTAGGTGCAGGATTCCTCGTTTGTTTAACAGGCGACATCATGACAATGCCAGGCTTACCAAAGGAACCAGCTGCTCTTCGTATGGATGTAACTGAAGATGGACATGCACTTGGCTTATTTTAATCGTTAAACCGATATGTATTGTCCCTTAAAAGTTAGGCACTTGTCTAATTTTTAAGGGATTTTTTCTATACTGGTTTACTTACTGAAGGAGTCAAACACTACTTTTTCACTCAAAATGTTAAATATTGTATAAATTGTATGTTTTGCGGAGTAGTTCCATTAATTAATAGGCATTTATGTTGTATCATTGTAAAGTAGATGTTTCCAATACGAGATTATACAGGTAGGAGGAATAGAGGATTATGAAGGATATGATTGAAATCTATGGGGCCAAGGAGAATAATTTGAAAAATGTTTCTCTGATGATTCCAAAGCAAAAACTAGTTGTTTTAACAGGACCATCAGGCTCAGGTAAGTCGACCTTAGCAATGGATATTTTACAAAGGGAATGTCAAAGACAATATATGGAATCTATGGGGATGCCTACAGAGGGGATGAGCAAGCCGAATGTTGAAAGAATTATTGGGCTTTCACCTTCCATAGGTGTAGGGCAGCATGTGACAAATCGAAATCCTCGTTCTACAGTTGGTACAGTTACGGATATGTACACGTATTTACGACTTATTTATGAAAAATTGGGTGAACGACAATGTCCAAATTGTCACGAGCTTATTCCTCCTACTATTTCTCAAGGTGAAACAACTGAAGAAACTGGGTTCAAAGAGTATATCTATTGTCCTCATTGCAATGAGCGATTAGAAAAATTAACGAGATCACATTTCTCATTTAATACGTTAGAAGGAGCATGTGATTCTTGTGGAGGTTTAGGAAAAGTAGTTGAAATTAACATAGACTCACTCTTTCAAGAGGACTTAAGCATGGAAGATGGAGGAGTTCTTCATGCACATTGGCAAGGAACTTATGGGGATTATAATAAGGGTATCTTCAAAGAAGCTACAAAGCACTATGGAATTCCTTTTGATGAAAAACTACCGTTAAAGGATTATTCTGCACCATTAAAGGATTTACTGTTATATGGTGTTGAGGATGAAAAATTCATTGTACACTTTCCAGACGTAAAGCCACCTAAAACGGTAGGAAAAGGGAAATTTGTAGGCATATTAGCTGCCATGTGGAGAAGGTATAAAGAGGGGAGTTCTTCTGACGCTGACTATTTCTATACAGATACTTGTCCAGAATGCGAAGGGAAAAAGTTGAAAAAAGAAAGTAGAGAAGTGTTCGTAAGCGGCAGATCCATAACAGAGGTTTCATCCGATTCATTAGACAAGATATATGGATGGTTAAAACAACTGGCATCTGATATACCACAAGAAAGTAGTAGCCTAATAGAAACATTTCTACATGATTTAACAACCAAAGTATCTCGGATTATTGATGTGGGTCTAGGTTATTTATCCATTGACAGACAAACGATTACGCTTTCTGGAGGGGAAGCGCAGCGTTTAAGATTAGCTTCCATCCTAGGATCAGGATTGACTGGCGTATTGTATATACTAGATGAACCAACAGCTGGACTTCATCCAAAAGATACGAAAGGCTTGGTTCAAATTATGAAGCAATTAAGAGATTTAGGAAATACAGTACTCGTAATCGAACATGATGTGGAAGTGATGCGAGAAGCTGATTACATTATCGATATGGGCCCGGGCGCAGGAAGTTTTGGTGGACAAGTAGTGGGTGAAGGTAGTTTGGAGTCTCTAATTGAACAAGAAGCTTCGGTAACGGGTGCCTTTCTAAGAGTAGAAGAAAATGCCGTTTTCAAACGTAGAGAGGGCACTGGGGATACGATTACAATTCACAATGCGTACAAACATAATTTGAAAAATGTTACGGCAACGTTTCCGCTTGGCTGTCTAATATCTGTTTCGGGTGTTTCAGGTTCAGGGAAGTCAACTTTAGTATTTGACGTACTAAACTCATATGATGATGGAAAAATTGAAGGATGTGACAACATAACGGGTTTTGAGTCAATTTCCAGAGTAATATCCGTCGATCAATCTCCCCTAAGCCGTATGCAACGATCGAATGTTGCAACCTATACAGATATCTTTACACTAGTTCGGAATTTATATGCTAGTCTACCAGAAGCAAAGTCAAAAGGGTTAAAAGCCAAAGAATTTTCGTTCAACACACCTGGTGGTCGATGTGAAAATTGTCAGGGTTTAGGGTTTGTAACGATTAACATGCATTTTTTGCCCGATCTAGAAGTACAATGTCCAGTATGTCATGGAAAAAGGTTTACAGAAGAAATATTAGCAGTGAAGTATAAAGGATATTCTATTTCCGAAATTTTAGATCTTTCAATTGAAGAAAGTCTAGAGATTTTTGAGGATAATAAGAAAATATTTCCGATGATTCGTTTATTAATTGAAATTGGTCTAGGTTATTTAAAATGGGGACAATCGCTTACAACCTTATCTGGTGGAGAAGGGCAACGACTAAAATTATCGAAGGAATTAAACAAACCGACAAAAGACCATACCTTGTATGTATTAGATGAGCCATCCACAGGACTTCACCCAAGAGATATTAAACAGCTTCTATTATTGCTGAATCGATTGGTCGATGTGGGGAACACAGTGATTGTCGTTGAACATAATAGTGATATTATACGTGAATCTGACTGGATCATTGATCTTGGTCCAGAAGGTGGTAATGCAGGAGGGGTAATTATAGCACAAGGTACACCAGAACAGATTGCAGCCGAGAAAGCTTCTTACACTGGAGTATATTTAAACTTATAAATATAAATAAATAGGAGCTTTAAAAATGGAAACTCAAAAAAATAGTCTCAAACCTTTTTTATCATTAATCTTTTCTATTGGAATTCCTAAGGCAGCACTTGCTTTTGGGTTAATCTTTAGTCTGATTACAACGATTGTCGGACTAACAATCCCTATGCTGACTAGAGAATTTGTTGATGGTTTCTCCCTTTCTAAAATTAGTACTACCTTAATCGTTCTTATAGTTGGCGTCTTTATCCTGCAAGCAGTTATTGATGGCGTTTCGACCTATTTACTTGCGTATGTTGGTCAAAAAGTTGTTGCTAATATGCGAGAAAATATGTGGCTCAAAATGATAAAATTGCCAGTATCCTATTTTGATACTCAGCAAAGTGGAGAATCGGTTAGTCGAATCGTTAACGATACAGGTATTGTGAAGGATTTAATCTCGCAACATTTCCCACAGTTTATTTCAGGATTGATATCCATTATTGGAGCAGTCGTGATATTGTTTGTCATGGATTGGAAAATGACTTTAATCATGTTAATCTCAGTACCAATTACGGTGGCTATTATGGTTCCTTTAGGATCGAAAATGGCAAAAATATCAAAGGGTTTACAGGATGAAACTGCTACGTTTTCGGGTAATATCCAGCAAACTATAAGTGAAATCCGTCTGATGAAATCTTCTAATGCGGAAAACTTTGAGGAGCAAAAGGGCAAAAAGGGAATTCGTTCACTTTTACAATATGGATTGAAGGAAGCAAAGATTTTCGCATTAATAGGACCATTTATGTATACCGTAGTCATGTTTGTTATCGTAACAATCATTGGATATGGTGGTATACGTGTGGCAGAAGGAACGATGACAACCGGTTCACTTGTTGCTTTTCTATTATATCTATTCCAAATTATTTTCCCTATTACATCCTTTGCCATGTTCTTTACACAGCTTCAAAAAGCAAAAGGTGCAACTGAGCGGATTATTAATATTTTAGAAATGCCTCTTGAAGAAGGACAAGAGGGAGTTGAAATGGATATTAAAAATGAACCAATTCGGGTTACCAATGTTTACTATGCCTATAATGAGGACGAGCCTGTTATTAAAGATGTCTCATTTGAGGCAAAACCGGGTGAGATGATTGCCTTTGCAGGTCCAAGTGGTGGTGGGAAAACAACCCTCTTTGCTATGCTAGAAAGATACTATATTCCAACTGCCGGAGTCATTAAAGTAGGGAATACACCAATCAGCGAAATTTCACTCTCTTCATGGAGAAGTCAAATTGGCTATGTATCACAAGAAAGTGCCATGATGTCAGGAACGATTCGTGATAATCTTTGTTATGGATTAGATGAAGAAGTTTCAGATGAACAGCTTTGGGAAGTTGCAAAAATGGCCTATGCAGATGAATTTATTCGCTCCTTTTCGAATGGGCTTAACACTGAAGTAGGTGAGCGTGGAGTGAAGCTTTCAGGTGGACAAAAACAAAGAATTGCCATAGCACGAGCCTTTCTGCGTGATCCTAAAATCTTACTGATGGATGAAGCAACAGCAAGTCTAGATAGTCAATCGGAAAGTGTTGTCCAACAAGCTCTATCCAGATTAATGGAAGGCCGTACAACATTCGTCATTGCACACCGACTCTCAACAATTGTTGATGCGGACAAAATTATCTTTATTGAAAAAGGTCGAATAACTGGGATGGGTACCCACGCAGAGTTAACGGAATCCCATGAATTATATCGCAAATATGCGGAACAGCAGTTAACGTAATATAAAACTTTGTATGTCTCAAAAGGATGCTATGCAGCTTTTTGGGGCATTTTTTATGGGCTTTTTCTAAGAAATAACCGAGTTGATAAAATTAATTCTTGTTCATTTATTGACGCAGGAGTAATATGCTGTTATGGTTATACACATAAGTATATAACCGTTTAACTATAGGACAATAAAAGTATATATTGAAAAGTGGTGACACGATTGAGTAATTTTTTTGACCAAGATAAACCGATTTATTTGCAAATCCGAGAAAAAATGGAGGACCAAATCGTGAACAATCAGTTAAAAGAGGGCGATCAGGCACCTTCAACAACACAGCTTGTGAATTTTTATAAGATTAACCATGCGACAGTTTCAAAAGGAGTCAATCAATTGGTAGAAGAAGGAATTCTTTATAAAAAGAGGGGAATTGGGATGTTTGTTGCCGAAGGGGCAAGAGAAAAACTTATTCAAAAGAGAAAAGATGCGTTTAAAGAAAATTATGTAGTAGGACTGGTGCAAGAAGCCAATAAGCTAGGAATTACCGATCAAGAGTTATTTGACCTAATTAAAAAGTGCAAAGGAAGTGTATGACCTTGCGTATAGAAGTGAAAAACCTATCCTTTCAATATCGGAAACAAGATGCCTTAAAGGATATTACATTTACCGTAAATGAAAATAAAGTATATGGCTTATTAGGGAGAAATGGTGCAGGAAAGACAACTCTTTTATCTTTGTTAGCTTCATTCTGTGAACCATCAAGCGGTTCAATTACTATCAATGGAGAAAATCCATTTGAAAACGCTAAAATAATGCAGCATGTTAACTTTGTGTATAACAAAGATTTTAGAGAGGAAGCGGATACCTTAAAAAATACATTGGAAGATGTAAGGAGATATCGTCCCTATTTTGATCTGGAGTATGCCGATCATCTAATTCAAAAATTCAAATTAGCGAAAGATAAACCCTTGAAGCAACTTTCAAAAGGAATGCAGTCAGCTGTAAGTGTCACAATTGGGTTAGCAAGTCGTGCGCCAATCACAATTTTTGATGAGGCCTACAATGGGATGGACGCACCTACTAGAGAAATCTTCTATCAGGAATTATTGGAAGACCAATCTGAGCATCCACGTATTATCATTATGTCCACACATCTAGTATCTGAAATGGACTATTTATTTGATGAGGTATTGATATTAAACAAAGGTGAACTTGTTATTCAGGAAGAATACGAAACACTTATTACAAAAGGTGCATCGTTTACTGGTTCTGCAGAAATTGTAGATTCTTTTGTGCAACCTATGAATCAACTCAATACAAAGCAATTAGGGAGTACAAAATCAGTTATGGTGTATGGGGAGATAAGTGAAACTGTACGTAAAGAAGCTCAGGTTAAGGGACTTGAAGTGGGACCAATTTCACTACAGGATCTATTCATCCATCTAACAGAGGGGGAGGACTAAAATGGATCAACCAAGAAATTTTCCAAAAGTAGCGAGCGATATGTTTTTCGTTCAAGGGATATGGGCGTCAGGCTTCTTGGGAATTATGTTAATTATTCAAATCATAAAAACGGTTATGTCTTCAATAAATGGAAATGAAGTGAATACTTATTTTGTCGCTACTTTTATAGCTTCAAATATATTCATGCTGGTTATAGGAATCATTTCAGCCTATGGTTTTATACCTCATTTTGTAAGCAATGGTGTAACAAGAAAGGATTACTTCATCGGTACCATTTTTGGAACGATTGGGCTAGCGCTCTCCATACCAATAGTAAGTGCTATTATTACAAGCATATCTAAACTAATCATTAACCTTTTGAACTTGCAAGTTACTATCGGTTCTTTTGAGAATCGGGTTACTGAGTCGGATGATCATATTATTGCAGATTTAGTAACTTCAGTTATTTTCTCGCCTTATATTGAGCTGAGCTCGAGTTGGTTATTGGCAATTCTAGTTTTTGCTTTAAATATTTTTACTTATTATGTAGCTGGTTGGTTAATTGGGGCTGCATTTAGTAGGCTGGGTATTATCGGTGGAATTTTGTCTATTATCATAGGTTTTATAGTGATTCAAACCGAGGATATCTTATTATCCACAAGTTTAGGATTGAATGTTCCGAGTTTTGCTCTGACAATTGAATTACCGTCTATAGTCTCTATTATGGTGATCTTAATCATCATTGCTTTATGTTTGTGGATCATACGTCAACTGACAAAAAGAATGCGAGTAAAATTCTAAAAGAATACCTAACTTTAGAAAGAATTTCATATTTTATTGTAAACTATCCAAATTGGGTAGTTTCTTTTTTTCTACGGATACTAAGGAAGCGCTGCATCAGGGATACACCAAATTAAAGTATTTTAGTTTAATTGTATTTTCTAAAAAGAGTAAATTTGTTTGTAACATTATTTCCAATTTGAAGTCGAATACATAAAGGGGGATGGCACCATGAAACTAAAACTGCTCATTGTTTTAGTTTTAATGTTTCCTTTTGTTGTTCATTTTTCAACGACCTCAAGCTTTGCATGTTCCTGTATACAACCTGGAACAGCAGTTGAGGAAATGGATAGAAGCGACTTTGTTTACTCAGGTAAGGTACTCGAGATTACGGATACGAAGGCAGGTTCAAATGTACAATCTTCAGCGGATTTACTTGAAATACATTTTGAAGTTTCAACTAGTTGGAAGGGTGCAAACGAAACAGAAGCTCTTGTGTATACTGAGCGCGATTCCGCAAGCTGTGGATTTAATTTTAAAGTTGATGAAGAATATTTAGTGTATGGAAATGTCCAGGACGGAAAGAAATCAGTAAATCTTTGCTCAAAGACAACGCTATTAGCTAACGCAAAAGAAGATTTGGTAGCGTTAGGGGAGGGACAAAAGCCTACAGAGCTGGTTGATCTCGGGGAAAAAGCAGACGGTGTAGAACATGAACACTCAGCTGCTGAAGAACACCCAATGGCTATGACAATAACGATTTTTGCATTCGTTGTACTTGTGATTATTATTTTTAGTTATGCAATCGTAAAGAAGAATAGTCAAAGATAAACAGAAAAGGGAGCTCCAAATCAAAATGACCTTTACAAAGGGTACATTTTGGATTGGGGCTACCTTTTATTGTAGATAATTAGTTACTATACTAATATTCTGTTAAATTTAATATTCAATATACTTATTTTATATTCGGAATTGCTTCACCAGCTGGTTTAATTGTTCGGCATTCGAAGCAAGTTCATCCGCATTGGAAGAGACTTGTTCCATGGAAGAGGCCACTTCCTCGACAGTAGCAGCTGCTTCTTCAGAGCTTGCAGCAGATTGCTCCGAAACGCTTGCAATCGTTTCGATAGAAGTATCTATACTATGTGTTTGCTGTGAAATATTCTCCAAGTTTGTAGCAACCGTTTGAATATTTGTTACCATTTCAGTAATCGCCATCGATATTTTTTCAAATGTTTCTTTTGATAGATTCGTTTGTTCTGAGCCTTTTACTACCTCGTTATAGCCAGACATTAAAGAAGTTGTAACCTCATTAGTTTCGTTTTGGATGCTCGTTACAATTGTTGAGATGCTTGAAACAGATAGGGAGACTTGTTCCGCCAATTTTTTTACTTCATCTGCAACAACTGCAAAGCTTTTACCATGTTCTCCTGCCCTTGCTGCTTCAATCGCAGCGTTTAAAGCTAGCAAGTTAGTTTGATCTGCAATGTCTGTAATTACTTTTACAAGATTCGTAATTTGTTTTGATTGCTCGTTTAGATTTTCTACTTTAGCTACAGCAGTTTTAACAATGGTATTAATTTTCTCAATTTGTGAAGTAGTCTCTGTCATCAGCTGGCGACCATTATCTGTCATATCACGTACAACCGCTGAATGCTGATAAACCTTCTGACTGTTATTATTTGCTTCATTAATTTGACCTGCAAAGGATGTCATTACACTTCTAAGTTCCATCGTACTGGAAGCTTGTTCTTCAGTTCCATCCGCTATTTGTGCAACAGTAGCTGCTGTTTGATGTGTTCCTTCAGAAACTTCAAAAGCTGATAATTTTAAGTTCATACTGCTATTCTCGACATTAGAAGATACTAGCTGTATTTGCCCAATAATCGACTTTAGTTGTTCCGTCATATTATTTGTAGATTCCGCTAATTTTCCAAATTCATCTTTTGTTGATATAGGCAAGGGCTCAAGATCCAATTGTCCAGCTGTAATTTTATTCATTTGTTTCATTAATCGAACAACCGGTTTAGAGACCATGGAAGAAAGGAAGATTTGGGTTGCAATTGCAACTATGATAATGATCAGAGACATAACAATGAGTAATAATTTAGCGTTTTCTGTATCATCAATCATCATTTGCCCGATTTCAATTATTTGATTTTCAGTTTGTTGTGCAACTGCTTCAAACTGTCCACGAATAGCTTCAACATCGGAATCTCTCATTGTAATATTAAATCTAGCGTCCTCAATATTTCCGGCATCAAATTCTGCAAATACTCGTTCTTCAATAAATTTATGCCAATTTTCTGCAGTAAAGGCTGCATTTTGTATTAAACCGAAATGAGCACTATTTTTAATAATATCCATGCTTTCATTTGTTTGTGTACTATATTCATAGTACATATCCTTATAGGATTCATCTCCTTTTAAGACATAAGCGCGGGCTGCAGATGCACGGACATTTATAGATTCTGCAAGTGCATTCTCGGCATTCAATAGTACTAGTTTTTCTTCTATTATCTCCTTGGAAGAATTCATTAAAGAGGTATTAATTATGTACGATAAAACACCATAAATAACTGTAAACAAGACAACTAAAGCAAAACTAACTAAGATTTTTTTGCGAATTGTATCTAATTTGAATAGTTTGAATATATCCTTCACGCTAACTCTCCTTTCATTCCCCTAAAATCCAAAATATAAAAGATTACCACTACTTTATAACTATTATCATAACATAAAATCGTTGCATAATATCCATGACTAAAGGACCTCTTTATATTTTTAATCTAAATAATGGATGAAAATTAATAAATAAAAATTCTTAGCATTCAATATGAACTTGTTAGGAATTTGTGAATTTATGTTTGAATTTAAATTTTAGTATAGCTTAATTCTCTAAAATGTGACATACTATAAAAAGTTTTGATAGTTAATACTTTCTAAAGTAGAACATAATTATGATTATATCTATTTACTTCACCTAAATATGAGGAGAAATAGATATTGAAATTGAATAAAACGTTTCAATTAAGCTATTAGTATGGAAATAGTAAATTTATCTGCATAAATGTGGAACCGATTACATACCATGTTTTTATTTTTTCAGTATTATGTAACCGATACCACATCAAATCATTTATTGAAAGCGAGAAATCGATGGCTACAATTAGTGAAGTTGCAAAATTAGCTGAAGTATCTGTTGCTACGGTATCTAGATATTTAAATAATAGTGGGTATGTAGGGGCGAAATCACGGGAGGCAATTGAATCTGCCATCCAACAATTAAATTATGTTCCCAGTGAAGTGGCACGTTCTCTCTCTACAAAACAGTCGGATATAATTGGACTGATTATCCCGGATATAAAAAACCCATTCTTTCCTGAATTAGCTAGAGCAGTAGAAGATACAGCCTTTGAATATGGTTATACCGTTATACTATGTAATTCAGATGAGAGTGCGGACAAAGAAAAACACTACTTACAAAAGCTCACAAAAAAATATGTGGCAGGCATTATATTAACTTCGATTATCGAACAAGAAACTCATTGGCAGGATGTTAAGTTGCCAATTGTTGCATTGGATAGACCCTTGAATTGGAATATTCCAAGTGTAACAACAAATAATCAAAAAGGTGCAAGCCTTGCAACGGATTATTTAATTCGATGTGGAGCAAAAAATCTATTATGTATTAGTGGACCAAAAAATTTTGTCTCTTCCCAAACTAGGGTAGACGGTTTTAAATCGGCTAGTAAATGTCGAGAAGTTAAAACTGAAATTATTGAAAGTCCATATGATTTTGAAATAGCAGAAAAGATTGTCTTTGATTATTTACAGAAGAACCCTTCCATTGATGGAATATTTGCTTGTAGTGATGCTTCTGCACTAGGAGCCTTAAAGGCAGCACATAGATTGCAGATCCGAATTCCTGAAGAACTACAGATTGTAGGATTTGATGGCATACAAATCGGAAACATTGTTACCCCGAGTTTAACGACGGTTGCACAAAATATCTATCAACTTGGGCAAACTGCAGCAAAGTTACTAATTAAACAAATCGAAGGAAAAAAATTAGAACAAGAAGCTGTCTGTATCGATCCAGAGCTCATAATTAGGGAAACAACACGAAAGGAATGAATCGAATGATTACTGTAATTGGCAGTATTAATATGGATATAGCTATTCGTACAGATATTTTTCCGAAACAAGGTGAAACGGTGCTTGGAAACTTATTTACAACGATTCCAGGAGGTAAAGGGGCAAATCAAGCAGTAGCCGCAGCAAGGCTTGGTAGTCAAGTTCAAATGATTGGTGCAGTAGGACAAGACGCATTTGGAAACGAGCTTTACGCCAATTTGAAAAATGAAAAAGTCCATGTAGCCGGGATTACCAAAACAAGCAATTCTACAGGGATAGCCAATATACTATTACACAATAATGATAATCGAATTATTGTAGTACCTGGTTCGAACTTTGATGTGGACCAACAAATGATCGATCAAAACATGGATTTTATTAAACAAAGCTCAATAGTGATGCTGCAGCTAGAAATTCCAGCAGAAACAATCGAATATGTTTTGGACGTTTGTGAAAAATTGTCAATTCCAGTTTTGTTAAATCCAGCTCCGGCAGCAAATTACAAACGTGAGTGGATTGAGAAAGTAACTTACTTAACGCCAAATGAAACAGAATGTGAAGAGATTTTCGGGACAGATTACGAAACGGTCTTAAAAAAATACCCAAATAAAATCATCGTGACACTAGGTGGAGATGGGGCTGCCTACTACGATGGAAACAAAATTGTAAAGGTTCCAGGGTTTAAAACAAAGGCAGTGGATACCACAGGTGCTGGAGATACCTTTAATGGTGCTTTTGCCCACGCAATTACGACAGGAAAATCGATTGAAAAGTCTGTTGAATTTGCTAATATTGCCGCCTCTCTTTCAGTTGAGAAATTTGGTGCCCAAGGAGGCATGCCACAAATTGAAAAAGTGAATGCTCGTTTGGAGGACATGAAATGAAAAAACATGGAATTTTAAATAGGGAATTAGCAGGACGTTTTGCAAAATTAGGTCATACTGATCGAATTGTGATTGCAGACTGTGGTTTACCAATACCAGAAGGTGTTCCGTGCATTGACCTCGCCTACAAACTTGGAGAACCATCATTTCTTTCAATCTTAGAAGTAGTCTTGGATGATTTAGTTGTAGAATCAGCAGTCGTAGCAAAAGAGGTTGCAACAAAGAATGAAAAAATTGCTGATAGTTTAAATGAGAATTTATCCAATCTTACCATTGTCACACATGAAGAATTTAAAGAGCTAACAAAAGAAACAAAGTTAATTATTCGTACAGGTGAAACTACGCCATATGCGAATGTGATATTACAATGCGGTGTAATTTTTTAGAAACTATAAAAGTAGGTGAAATTGCATGATTCAAATGTCAGGCATATCTAAAGCATTTAATGGAAACGTCGTGTTAGAAAATGTTCAATTTGAATTAGCTAATGGTGAAATCCATGCCCTTATGGGTGAAAATGGTGCAGGTAAATCTACGATGATGAAAATACTAAGCGGTATCTACTCAAAGGATGCTGGAGAAATCAAAGTAGATGGACAGAATGTACAATTTAAAACACCCAAGGATGCAGAAAAACTTGGTATCGTTGTAATTCATCAGGAATTAAATATGCTACCCGATTTAACAGTGGCACAAAATTTATTCCTAGGTAAAGAACTTACATACGGAAAGACAGGCATCTTGAAAAATCGTCAAATGGAAAAGGAAGCAGCACAGTTACTTTCTAAACTAGGACTGGATATTAACCCGCGAACTCGAACAGGAGATTTATCGGTTGGTAAACAGCAAATCATAGAGATTGCCAAAGCCATTGCAAGTGATGCGAAATATATTGTCATGGATGAGCCCACAGCTGCTTTAACGGATCGAGAAATCGAAACATTATTTACAACAGTGAATGAGCTAAAAGCAAAAGGGATTTCATTTGTGTATATTTCACACCGGATGGAAGAAATATTTGCAATCTGTGATCGCATAACGATTTTACGAGATGGTCAATACGTAGGTGTACGAAATATACCGGAGACAAATTTTGATGAGATCGTCGCGATGATGGTTGGTCGTGAGCTTGGGGAACGTTTCCCAGAGAGAAGTTGTACAATTGGCGAAACCAAACTAGAGGTGCGAAACCTTGCAGTTAACGGGTTATTCCAAGATGTTTCCTTCAAGATTAAAAAGGGGGAGGTCCTTGGGGTAGCTGGATTGATGGGGGCTGGACGTACTGAAGTGGCTCAAGCAATTTTTGGCTATCGAAAGTTAAGTAAAGGTGAGATTTTCATAGATGGCAAAAAAACTAGTATTAAAACCCCAATAGATGCCATGAGGAATGGAATTGGTTTTGTCACAGAAGACCGCAAAACCCAAGGGTTGGTTCTTGATTTCTCTATCAAAGACAATATTGCATTAGCCAATCTTGAAAAGTGCTCTGCTTCTGGAGTTATGAAGAAAGAACATGAAAACAGTATGGTAGCAAAGTATATTGAGGACTTAAAGATACGAACTTCAGGTCCCGAGCAAAGTGCAAAATCTCTAAGTGGTGGGAATCAACAAAAGGTTGTAATTGCTAAATGGCTTGGAACAGAGCCGGAGATATTAATTTTGGATGAACCAACACGTGGAGTAGATATTGGTGCTAAAAAAGAGATCTATTATATTATCAATCAACTTGCTGAAGCCGGTGTGGCGATTTTGATGATTTCTTCAGAATTACCTGAAGTAATCGGAATGGCAGATCGTGTGATTGTTATGCAAGAAGGAAAATTAACAGGTGAAGTAAATAAAGAAAATATGACACAAGAAGTCATTATGCAATACGCAACAGGGGGAGAAAAAGTTGTCCAATCATAAATCAAAAGAATTAATATCTAAACTTGGGCCGCTATTTGGTTTAATTCTACTAATTATCGTTGTTTCAATCTTAAATCCAAGTTTTTTATCAATCGCAAATATCTTTAATGTTCTACGTCAAGTTTCCATTAGTGCTATTATTGCATTCGGTATGACGTTTGTTATCTTAACAGGTGGAATTGATTTGTCAGTCGGTTCAACCTTGGCCTTGACTGGTGCTATCGCAGCAAGTTTACTTGCAAGTGGAATGGATCCATTCTTAACAATGGGCATTGCGTTAATAATCGGTTTGATTTTAGGTGCAATCAATGGCGTAATCATAACAAAAGGTAAGGTAGCTCCATTTATTGCTACACTTGCAACGATGACAATTTATCGTGGATTGACTTTAGTTTATACAGATGGTCGGCCGATTTCTGATTTAGGAAACCATTATTCATTCCAATTATTTGGGAAAGGGTACTTTTTAGGATTCCCTGTACCTGTTGTCACAATGGTTATTGCTTTTATCGTGTTATATTTCATTTTACAAAAAACAACATTTGGTCGTCGTGTTTATGCAGTTGGTGGAAATGAAGAAGCAGCAAAACTCTCAGGCATTAACACAGATCGTGTAAAAATTGCTGTTTATGCAATTACAGGATTATTGGCTTCACTTGCAGCATTAATTTTAACTTCTCGTTTGAATTCAGCTCAACCTACAGCAGGGCAATCTTATGAATTAGATGCAATCGCGGCTGTTGTTTTAGGTGGTACAAGCCTGAACGGCGGTAAAGGTTGGATTTTCGGAACATTAATAGGTGCGTTGATTATTGGTGTTTTAAATAACGGTATGAACTTGATAGGTGTTTCTTCCTTCTGGCAACAGGTTGTAAAAGGAATCGTCATTCTAATCGCTGTCTTAATGGATCGTAAAAAAACTGCTTAAGGAGTACAAAACATGAAAAAGCTTATTTTACTATTTGTAGCACTGGTCACACTAGTTCTTTCTGCATGTTCAATGGAATCTCCATTTTTAGAAAATGCAAAAGAAAATGCTGCAAATGAACAAGTGTCATATAAAATTGGTTTCTCAATCTCTACATTAAATAATCCTTTCTTTGTTACCTTAAGTGATGGGGCAAAAGCAAACGCAGATGAGCAAGGAGCAGAAATTTCGATAGTAGATGCACAGGATGATGCTTCTAAACAAGCATCAGACGTAGAGGATTTAATCCAACAGGGTGTGGATTTAATCTTGATTAACCCAGTTGACTCCGCAGCAGTTGGATCTGCTGTTGAATCGGCCAATGCAGCAGGAATTCCTGTAATTACGGTTGACCGTTCAGCTGAAAGTGGAGAAGTTATTTCCCATATTGCATCAGATAATGTAGCAGGTGGTGTTTTAGCCGGAGACTACTTACTAGAATTATTAGGCGAAGGTGCAAAAGTTGCTATGCTTGAGGGAATCGCTGGTTCATCGGCAGCTCGCGATCGTGGTGAAGGATTCTTAACGGCAGTAGAAGGAAAAGTAGATTTAGTTTCAAGCTTAACAGCAAACTTTGATCGAGGAGAAGGCTTAACAGTAATGGAAAACATGCTTCAGGCAAATCCTGAGATTCAAGGTGTGTTTGCACAAAATGACGAAATGGCGTTAGGTGCTTTAGAAGCAATTGAAGCTAGCGGCAAAGACATCAAGGTCATTGGATTTGATGCTACAGATGATGCACTTGCCAAAGTAGAAGAAGGAAAGCTTGCAGCGACGGTTGCTCAAAAACCAGAAGAAATTGGGAAGGCAGCTATCGAAACGGCCATTGCCTACTTAAATGGTGAAGCTGTAGAGGAATTTGTTCCCGTGGAGTTAGAGCTAGTAAAATAAATTTAAAACTGCAGTTTCAATTGTATTAGACAATGTGAGCTGCAGTTTTTTTATTTTAGTTAGCTTCGAAATTGGATTTTTCCTTTCGAACCTTTTTCTTTTTCAGTAAATAACTGATCAAGGGACATCAACCTGCTTCCTGCAAATAAAAGATAAAGTGACATTGCGATAAGGGCTACATTAAATTCAAACCCATTCAAGAATCCCTGTTCAAACTTCACAAAAACGATAGCCCCTACCATCAGCGCAGTAAGCAGAAACGAAACAAATCGAACGGAAAAGCCGATGATCAAAAAGAATCCGCCAAGTACTTCAATGCCAGCCACCCCAAATCCAGCAATTTCAGCATATGGAATACCATACTCATTAAATCTTGTAATCGTTTCAGAAATCCCTTCTTTAAACTTCACAAATCCATGTAACAAAAAAATTCCCCCTAACACAATCCTTAGAACCAAACCACCTACTTCATTCTTATACATTACTTAAGCTCCCCTCTAAACTTCTTTTTACTATCATATTGTGGCTAGTCCAATATAATTCTTGTTCCAATTAAATAGTTTTGGAGGATGGGAGAGGGAGGGAATGGGTAAATACGGTTCGTAAAAAGCGTGAATGCGCACATGAAGGAGTTGAATCCCCCATAAACTCAGAAAATCCGCACGGAAAAATTAATCCCGCCCTTCATTCCGAAATTCGCATGTTCACTTTTTTATCTATATAATAGAAACAATAGGAGTGATAAAAATGATTAATCAACTGAAAGAAACTGTTCAAGAAATTTATAACCAATTTGATGCGAGTCATGATTTCCAACATATTGAGAGGGTACTCCAAAATGCAGAAAGCATCCTTGAGACAGAGCCAGAGGCAGACAGAGAAATTGTCGAAATTGCTGTACTTTTACATGATGTGAGTGATAAGAAATATACTGATTCCAAAGAAAATGAAGACGCTTTATTAAATGCGTTAAACCTATCAGATCATCAAAAACAACATATTAAGCAGATCATTGAAAGTGTATCGTTCAACGGGGGAAATGAAGTAGCTGCAAAATCAATTGAGGCTAAAATAGTTCGAGATGCTGATCGGTTAGATGCAATCGGAGCAGTGGGAATTGCCCGTACATTTGCATATGGTGGAGCAAAGGGGCGTAAACTATATGATGATGCAGAAGAAGTTCGCATACATATGTCAGAAGAAGATTATCGTTCAAAAAGTACAGCTTCAGTCACGCATTTCTATGAAAAATTACTTTTGTTAAAAGACTTAATGACGACGGAAAAAGGGAAGCAAATGGCTGAAGAACGACACACATTTATGGAAAGTTTTTTGGACCAATTGAAGGATGAAAGGGAAGGTAGAGCTTAAGATATGGAGTAGTTTTATCGTATTCCGTTACATGACTTAATCAATGGGTAATATACATTTAGAATATCCTTGTTAAAGGAATAAATTAACCCTAAATGGAGCAGATAGCCTTCTCCATTTAGGGTTATTCAATAGTTTGATTTTTTAGTTGTTATTTAACATAACCATGTGATTTTCATAAAATCTAGAGGTCCAATTTATATAATTTACTTGGCCGACCTTTTGCTCTCGTCACATTATTTGAAACAGGTGAAGCGTAATTAAATTCTTCCAGACGTTTTAAAATTCTGCTTGCTGTACGAACAGAAATAGACAAATGAACACTCAATTCTTCGGCTGTTAAAGACTCCTTTTTTAATTTGTAAACCAATCCATAAATTTTCTGTAAATGAAGTAATGAAAGATTCGTATTCTTAGCAATTTCTTCTAATTTATCGTTATCAAAATCTTTCATGGCAATGGATGTATCGCCATCCAACGGCCCGATCAGATGATTTTCTTTTGTTAGAATATAGGATTCGGTTAGAGAACCCGTACAATAGGTTGCAGCTTTCTCAGCCTGGATTCTTGCCTCTTGCAATGTTTTGCCAATTCCCCATCCGATTTTTACCTTGAAAGAAAGTTGTTCCCTTAAAAACTCAGCTAAAGAGCACTTTTGTTGATTATTTGTAATCAACAAAAAGTCACTATAATTTGTAATTAATTCATAGTGAATTGCACTTCTATATGTAATTAACGATGTCCCTAATTTTCGATTGAAATCTAATATTGATTTATAGAGGGCAATTTGTCGATATTCGATTTCCGCTGGATCATTTTGAGACATTGAAAATTCTAGATATCCTGCGACAACTTGGCTATTCATTAAATTGACTACTTCAATCTCTTTCATAATCTCCAATATAGTGATCTGCATGCTGTCGAAAGTAGGGGTAACAAGAATAGGCTGGATATTGTCATCTTCAAAATACGTATAAAGATTTGTCAACCGTGTAAGTGAAAAACGGATTCTTTGCTCCTCCCATAGTTTTGCATGGGCCTCATATACAACTTCATAAGCATTAGGTAGGCCAAAAACGTCAATGCTATCTCCAAGAATATATGGGAAATCTTCCGGTAATAGTATGTCTTTTAAGCTTAAATAATTGTTCTCTTTATAAAGAAAATCAATTATACAATGCTTGAAGGAAAAATCCGGATACTTATATTGAATCTCTGCTATTTTATAATAAAAATCTCGTTCGGTAATATCAAAAAATGCACAAGGAATTGTCGAAAAATATTCATTTAATTGTTTCTGAATATGTAGATATGGAATTTGACCACTGAAAATGACTCCATCATATGTTTTTACCTTCTCAAGAAACAGTTTCTCTAAATGACTTAAATCATCGTAAATATAAATTTGTAGATTGATATTATCAATTTTGATATTTTCACATTTTTTTACCCAACGATACGAATAAATAGTTGAAAAGACGCATATTTTATACATTTAAAACCCTCCTTATTTACTATTGTGGAAATTTTCAAACTTTTTTAATATTTATTTTAAGACATTGTAATAAATTGTCCGAAAATAATAAAGGGGGAAATAAAGATTATGAAAAATAATCCTGAGATTGAAGTTACAAATAATGGCGCCTTCAACAAATTTCTAAATACTGTCGAAAAAATTGGAAATAAGTTGCCTCATCCATTTATGCTCTTCTTGTATCTTACACTTATTCTAGTAGTAATTTCATTTATTTTAGGTACGATGCATGCTTCTGTTATCCATCCTAATACAGGTGAGACGATAACAGTTAATAATTTGCTGTCAAAAGATGGAATTCGCTATATTTTAGCAAATACTTTGACAAACTTTACTGGTTTTGCACCGCTAGGTTTAGTATTAACAATGATGCTTGGTATCGGTTTATCTGAGCGAGTAGGTCTATTTTCTGCATTAATGACAAAAGCAATTGTTAAAACACCAAAACGCATTGTGACATTTATGGTCGTATTCATTGGTATTTTAGGTAACATTGCTTCCGATGCAGCATTTGTAGTAATTCCTCCTTTAGCTGCTTTGGTATTTTTATCTTTAGGAAGACATCCGCTTGCCGGTTTGGCTGCTGGCCTTGCCGGTGCTGGTATTGGCTTTACAGCGAATATTTTAGTAGCAGGTACGGATGCGTTATTGTCAGGTATTTCAACTGAAATCGCCAAAACGATTGATCCAAATATGGTAGTTTCACCACTGGATAACTGGTTCTTTATGAGTGCTTCAACGTTTTTATTGGCTTTTTTAGGAGCAATCGTTACGGATAAAATCGTGGAACCACGTTTAGGACCATATAAAGGCGAGAAGAAAGCAGATTTACATGAACTAACGCCTTTAGAAAATCGAGCTTTACGCAACACAGGAATTGCATCACTGCTCTTTTTAGGCCTGATTTTAGTTTTAATGTTTATTCCAAATTCACCATTACTAAATGATGATGGTACAATTTTACGTTCGCCATTTTTATCTGGTATCGTACCGATTCTATTTGCTTTCTTCCTACTAGCAGGTATTACATATGGTGTGTCAGTTAAGAAGATTACTAAAGTAGCTGACGTACCAAATATTATGGCTGAGGCAATCCGTGATTTAGCAAGTTACATCGTACTAATCTTCATCATTGGTCAATTTATTGGTTACTTTAACTGGACAAACATCGCGACATGGATGGCTGTACACTTAGCCGATATTTTAACTGCAATTAAATTAACAAATGTTTTTGCGGTTGTTTTATTCACTTTACTTGTAGCTGTTCTAAGTTTATTTATCATTAGTGGGTCTGCTCTATGGTCGCTTGTTGCACCTATTTTCGTTCCGACATTCATGTTATTAGGCTACCATCCTGCCTTTATTCAATTGGCATATCGCATTGGAGAATCGTCTACAAATATGGTAACACCACTAAATCAGTATTTCGCGATAATCTTAGGCTTCATGTTAATCTACAACAAAAAAGCTGGAATCGGAACGCTGATGTCGTTGATGATTCCGTACACAATCGTATTTTTAATATCATGGATCTTGTTGATGCTAGTATTTGTAATGTTTAATATTCCGATTGGTCCAGGTGTTCACCACTTATTAAATTAGGAGATGAGTTAGATGAACTTTTTAAAGGTTGATGAGAATTATTTACAAGTTTTAGCAGAATGGAGAAGAGATTTTCATCAATTTCCAGAACCAGGTTGGTTAGAGTTTCGGACTTCTGCTATTATAGCTGAAAAACTTGATGCTTGGGGTTATGACGTTTTTGTAGGAAATGAAATTGTAGATGGGGTTTCCCTAGGAGTACCCAATAAAGAGTTGGCAGAAGATTTTTATAATAAAGCAGTGGCTAGTAATGTCTCATCCAAATGGTTAGAAAAAATGGAAGCAGGAAAAACAGGGGTAATAGGAATTTTAGATACAGGAGTTGAAGGACCTACTATTGGCTATAGAGTGGATATCGATGCATTACCAATCTTAGAGTCGTCTTCAGAAAACCATGTACCCCAAAAATTGAATTTCCGTTCTCGATATGATGGGTTCATGCATGCATGCGGTCATGATAGCCACGCTACTATTGGATTAGGGTTAGCGGAGCAGCTAATGAAAGTTAAGGATAAGCTCTGTGGAAAAATTATACTCATTTTCCAACCGGCCGAAGAAGGAGTTAGAGGTGGCAGTGCTATTGTTTCATCTCCTCTATTAGATAACATAGATTATTTATTTGCACTTCACATAGGAACTGGTGTCCCAAAAGGTACCTTTGTTGCTGGAGTAGATGGATTTTTAGCAACTTCCAAATTTGATGTAACGATAAGAGGAGTTGCCGCTCATTCTGGTATCAATGCAGAAAAAGGGAAAAATGCACTTTTGGCAAGTGCTCAAGCTGTTCTTGCATTACATAGTCTTCCTCCGCACAGTGAAGGGGTAGTCCGTGTTAATGTAGGTACTTTAGAAGCGGGTAGTGGCCGCAATATTATACCTTCAATAGCAAAAATGCAATTGGAAATTCGTGGTGAAACAACAGATATTAATGATTTCTATGAAAAGCAGGTAGAACAAATCTTCAATGGAATTGGCACAATGTATGGTGTTCAAATTGAACTAGATAAAGTTGGATATGCTCTAAACATTCCTTCAGATCACCAATTAGCTAGAATTTTAAAAGATACAGCTGAACTTCAACAATCTGTTAATGAAATAATTGAATATAAAAATTTTAAAGCAGGCTCTGAGGATGCAACATTCCTAATGCAAAAGGTACAGCAGCAAGGTGGCTTAGCATGCTATTCCATTATTGGGACAAACTTAGCCGCAGGTCATCATCATGAAGAGTTTGATATTGAAGAAGAGGATATGCTTTCAGCTCTGGAAATCTGGTTAAATGTGCCATTCAGAATCTATGAGGAGATGAAAGTTAATGACTAGTAAGTTAGAAGAAATTGAGCGTATATATAATCAGTATGAAAAAGAGATTATAAAACTTGCTGATCAAATTTGGGAGATTCCAGAAACAAGATTTAGAGAATTTGAGTCAGTAAAGATCCTTACAGCGTTCTTAAATGAAATCGGATTTGAAATTGAAATGGGTATAGGTGGTATCGCTACCGCGTTTGTAGCAAAATACGGAAATAAGGGTCCAGTTATAGGTATTTTAGGGGAATATGATGCACTACCAGGTTTAAGTCAACAAGCAGGAAGTGAAGTTCGAGAAGCTCTTGTTGATGGCGGAAATGGTCATGGATGTGGTCATAATCTCTTAGGGACAGCTGGAATCGGGGCGGTTACCCTTCTAAAAGATTTAATTGATAAAGGTGAAATAGAAGGAAGAATCCATTACTATGGATGTCCTGCTGAAGAAGGCGGTTCAGGGAAGACGTTTATGGTACGGGAAGGCGTATTTGAGGAAGTTGATGTCGCACTAACATGGCATCCGAATTCCTTTACAAGTGTATTCAATTATTCATCTCTGGCAAACTATCAAGTATATTTTGAGTTTGAAGGAATTGCATCACATGCAGCCAACTCACCTCATTTAGGAAGAAGTGCGCTTGATGCCGTTGAACTAATGAATGTTGGCGTAAATTACTTACGCGAACATATTTCTAGTAATGCTAGAGTCCATTATGCAGTGACGAATTCAGGGGGAATATCACCTAATGTCGTTCAAGCAAATGCGGAAGTTTTGTATCTAATCCGAGCAACAACAATCAAAGAAGTCGATGAAATTTATAATCGTATTGTAAAAATTGCACAAGGCGCTGCCCTAATGACTGAAACAAAAGTAAAAGTAAAATTTGATAAAGCATGTTCAAATTATATTCCAAATGATACCATTAACAAAATTATACACGATAAATTACAGTTAGTTGGAATACCAACTTATAATAATGAAGAACTTGAATATGCAAAGAAGATGGCTAAAACGCTTAGCCCTGCAGAGTATTCAAGTGCCCTACAGGAGATTAAATCGATTGCAGAAGATAGCAAGTTAGAAAAGTTATATGAAACGGACTACCCATTTTATCCTGAAGTGGTATCCTATCAAAAATCATCACTTACAATGGCAGGATCAACGGATGTTGCTGATGTGAGCTGGGTTGTACCAACTTCACAATTCTTTACAACTTGTTTTGTACTAGGCACACCGCTGCATAGCTGGCAGCTTGTTTCACAGGGGAAAACAGGATTAGCCCATAAAGGCATGATTTATGCAAGTAAAGTGTTAGCTTTAACGGCTATCGAACTATTACAAAATCCAGAATTGATAGTTCAAGCAAAAAATGAGTTGCGTGAACAAACACAGGGTGAATACGTTAACCCGATACCAAAAGAAATCGTACCAAATATGTATGGGTAATTTTCGCTTAAATCACTCCTAGAAATTCAATCTTATCTAGGTAGCAAGGAAATTATATTGAAATCTTACAGACATAATGATTGGAAGAGATGTTATTTTCATCTCTTTCAATCATTTTTTATTTTAATCTAGTAGTTAGTAGGCATGGTTTCTAATAAAGACAGCGACAAAAATTATTTTCATCAATTTAAACTTATTTTGTTAAAGAAATCCTTAAACTCTAGCGCAAGCAAACCCAGTTTAATGCTTTATTTTGAAATATCCTTTATAATTAGATTTATATAAAGCCCTTGGTATTATTGATGTTGTAAATTAATTAGGATTTTTTTCAAGATACCAAACTTACAACAGCTAAAAAATGAAAGAGATGGAATTTAATGAGTCATTTAATCGTATCAAATTTAACTAAAACCGTTGGCGATAAAACGCTATTTGAAAAAATTGAGTTTACTATTTATGAGGGGGAACGTGCCGGGTTAATCGGCATTAATGGGACAGGAAAGTCAACGCTGCTATCGATTTTAGCCGGACTTCAGGATGCAGATACGGTTGAATTGGATCATCCGAACAAATATCGCATTTCCCACCTGCCCCAGGAGCCTAAGTTTAATGAAGGGGAAACTGTTTTACAGGCAGTGTTCTCAGGGGATTCACCGATTCTTCAGCTAAACAGACAATATGAGGATACATTAACGGAGCTAGCGAAAAATCCTGAATCGGAAGAGCTCCAAAATAAGTTATTCCGTCTACAGCAGCAAATGGATAATGATAAGGCTTGGGATGTCAATGCACTTGCAAAACAAGCTCTCACTAAATTGGGCATTGATATGTTTGAACGCCAAGTAACGAGTCTATCTGGCGGGCAACAAAAGCGAGTTGCATTAGCTAAAGTACTAATTGAACCAGCTGATCTTTATCTTCTGGATGAGCCGACAAACCATTTGGATGTCCAATCTACTGAATGGTTACAGGAAATGGTGATGCGCTTAAAAGGGGCAGTTATTTTCATTACCCATGATCGTTATTTCTTAGATGAGCTTTCAACCCATATCTTTGAGCTTGCCGATCAAACGCTCTATCGTCATACAGGAAACTACGCAGATTATCTGGAGTCACGTGCATTGCGTGAAGAGATGAAGGCAGCTACTCAAGACAAATTGCGAAATCGCTATCGATCTGAGCTAAAATGGATTCGCCGTGGAGCAAAAGCCCGTACGACCAAACAAAAAGCAAGAATTGATCGCTTCGATGAATTAGATTCAAAAATAGAACGTGGTTCAAAGGATACTAACCTTGAATTGTCTCTTTCTACATCACGTCTTGGTAAAAATGTTATTGAGGGAGAGCGACTTTCAAAAGCGTATAGCGAACGTGTAATTCTAAGAGACTTTAACTTCTTGCTGCAGCAAGGGGATCGTATTGGGATTATTGGAGCCAATGGTTATGGAAAGTCTACTCTATTAAATATACTTGCTGGAGAGCTCACACCGGATGCTGGAGAAGTTATTGTTGGTTCTACAGTCAAACGAGCACACTTTAAACAAGTAATACCTGCCATGAATGAAAACGAACGCATTATTGAATATATTCGTGAAGCTTCCAATGACATAACGGATGCAGAAGGTGTTCGGTATTCTGCTGCACAGATGCTGGAAAGATTTTTATTCCCTCTACATAGTCATGGTACACCGATTGGGAAGTTATCAGGTGGGGAGAGAAAACGACTTCATTTATTGCGTTTACTGATGGAGCAGCCGAATGTCTTATTATTGGACGAGCCAACAAATGACTTGGATATTGAAACTCTAGGGGTTCTTGAAGACTTTATTGAGCATTTCCCGGGGGTTATTCTAACGATTTCCCATGACCGTTTCTTCTTGGATCGAATCGCAAAAAAGCTTTGGATTTTAGATGGCCAAGGGAATGTTGAGGAAAGCCTTGATATTTATAGCGATTATTTAGAGAAGCAGCAGCAAAATAAGAAAGAGGAAGCTAAAGAGGTAAAGGTTGAAAAACCAAAACCTCAAAAAGTGAAAACTGAAAAGAAAAAGCTTTCATTCAAAGAACAAAAAGAATGGGAAACGATTTCAGATACGATTGCAAAAGTGGAAGAAGAAATTGAAATCACGGAAAAAGGCATTTCATCGGCTGGAGCAGATTATACTATGCTCCAACAACTAACTGAAAAACTAGATGAATTAAATAAAGAATATGAGCTGTTAATAGAAAGATGGACGTATTTAGACGACATCGTGAATGGATAGGAGAGATAGTATGAAAATCGTAACAATCGAGCCAACGCCAAGTCCGAATTCGATGAAAGTTGTGGTAGACGAAGAACTTCCTTTTGGAAAAGCATTTAATTATACAAGAGAAAATGCTGAAGGTGCTTCTGAACAAATTAAGGCCATTTTAGAGATTGAAGGGGTAAAAGGCGTTTACCATGTAGCTGACTTTTTAGCAGTTGAACGAAATGCAAAGTTTCAATGGGAACCAATTCTTGCAAGTGTAGGAGTGGCATTAGGTGAGAACGGTGAGGCGTCTACTCAAGAAGTGCAAGCGGACGACCATTTTGGAGAAGTGTTTGTTCACGTTCAGATGTTTAGAGGTCTTCCACTTCAAGTAAAAGTATTTGATTCAGCGATCGAACATCGTGTTTCTGCGGGGGAGCGTTATGTACAAGCCTTCCAATCAATCGAAGTCGATAAATTCGATGATAATTATCTGCTGGAACGCAAATGGGTTGATTTCGGTGTGCGATATGGTGAAAAAAAAGATATTGCAAATGAAATTATTGAAGAAATTAATGCAACATATCCGGAAGAACGTGTAGCGCAAATTATTGAAGCAGCAAGTAAAAAAAATACTGTAACTTTAGAAAGAACAAAAGTAACGTTAGAGCAATACCTTGAAGCTGACGACTGGCAAAAACGTTATCAATTATTAGATCAACTGCCAGATCCGGAGGTGGACGATCTGCCTTTATTTGAAAAAGCGTTAGAAGAAGATCAAATGTCATTACGACGTCTAGCAACAGTTTACTTAGGTATGATTGAAGACGTGGCAGTTGTACCTTATTTAGCCCGCGCATTGAAAGATAAAAGTTCTGCGGTGCGTCGTACAGCAGGCGATTGCATGAGTGACTTAGGATTAGTTGAGTTTGAACCATATATGATTGAAGCATTATCTGATAAAAACAAACTAGTTCGTTGGCGTGCAGCAATGTACTTATTCGAAACAGGGACGGAAAAGTGTCTACCAGCATTACACCAAGCTGAAGATGACAAAGAATTCGAAGTAAAGCTCCAAGTGAAAATGGCCATCGCCCGCATCGAACAAGGTGAAGAAGCAAAAGGCTCCGTTTGGAAGCAAATGACTGAAAGATAATATGGAGAACAGGTGAGGAAAAGTTGAATTTTCTTCACCTTTTTTTGTGAGGATGTAGGAAGTGTGGAGTAGGAGTTACTCCAATCGTGTTGCTAAACAGAAAGTAATTATTCGAGATGCGTTTCATAAGGGTGATGAAACGCGTTCCGAAGAGAAAAACAGCACGAGCTGCGATTTACGAGGGTGATGAATCGTGTTCTGAAGCAGAAAGTAAACCAAGATGCGTTTCATGAGAGTGATGAAACGCGTTGTGAAGCAGAAAGTAAACCAAGATGCGTTTCATGAGGGTGATGAAACGCGTTGTGAAGCGAAAAGTAAACCGAAATGCGTTTCATAGGAGTGATGAAACGCGTTATGAAGAGAAAAACAGCACGAGCTGCGTGTCATAATGGCAAGAATCATGTTTAGAACAAACAAAACAGCTAAAATACCCTTCACTCAAAAAGGCATTTATCAACCATCTCCAGTCAACTGTTTCCTTGGTCGAACCGTATAATAAATGCTGCCAAAGATTAATAGAATCCCTAAAGCTTGTAACAATGTTGGACTAAATGACAAGATGACAATATCCAGTAAAATAGCGACAACAGGATCGACAAAAGTAAGAACGGATACTAAAAATGTAGGAAGACTCCGAACGCTATCAAAAAATAGGTAGTAGACAAAACCGGTATGTATTAATCCTGTCCCCACGATATATATCCAATTAGATGTTGATAAACCATTAAAAACAGTGAAATCACAAAATGGTAACAGCATCAGGATTCCTATTGCAGTTTGGATAAAGGTCATTGAATAAGGAGATAAGTTTTGAATCGTTTTACTTGTTATCATGGTTAGTGCATAACAAAGTGCTGAAAGTAAAGCCCAAATCAAGCCTGAATCCATCATTTGATCAATCGATTGGAAGCTATCAATTCCGACGATTAAAATACTGCCGATGAAACAAACAATAGTCGCAAGAAGTCCTTGAACTGTCATTTTTTCTTTTAAGAAAAGAGTTCCTAATAGCAGCACAAAGATTGGAGCTAAGTTATAAATGGAAATGGTGATGGAGATGGACATCTCTTCAAAGGCCTTAAATAAAAACACCCAATTTAATACCAGAAAAACGCCGCAAAGACACGTTTGTAGAACTTCTTTTTTATTCCAGGATTCGGCTTTATGGCCGCCAGTAACAAACCACATTCCACTTAAAAAAAGTGTGGCAAAAATACATCGTATAAACACAAGTTCAACAGCGGGTACCCCGGTATGAATTGTAAAAAAACCAATAGAGCCAAAAATCGCCATTGCGACAGATAGTTTAACAATAGCTGCAAGATTCATAAAATTTCCTACTTTCACAATTATTATCTTATTTAAATATAGCAAACTATCACATGAAATTTAAGAGAGTAAAAAAGGTACCTTGAAAAGCCAATATGCCTTTTAAGGTAACCATTATTTAATTTGAAGCTATTGTATTTAATGTTTTATCCCGTTGTTCTTCAGTTTGCTGTTTTCCATTGAGAAGTAAAACGCCGATATCATAGCCATTTTGATTCTCTTCAACAACAAACTGTAAATTTATATCGCTCTTTTTATTTTCAACTTCGCATGTTCCTTTGAATTCAACAACATTATGATTTTTTTGAGTTTTGAAATATACCCATTTACTTTCCGTACAATTGTTAGCGAATGCTTGATCAAATGAAACATCAGATTCGTTATAAGGGGATTCTTTTATGTATGTAATATACTCATTATCTGTTATTTCCTCCTGTGGACCGTAAAAATACCAAAATATTGCTATAATAGCGATAGGTACAATCCATAATATTGTTCTCTTGGATACGTTTTGCATAACAAATCTCTCCCTCTACTTTGTAAAAACATTATAGCAATCTATGTATTATATTTCTATAAAAGGTTAAGAATTTCTTTTTCAAGTCAGATTCTTAATGATAAGTAGATAGAGCAAAAGAGTGGAATTTTATAATTTCGATTAAAGAAAGGACTTACTGATGAGCTATAAGTATAGAGTATTCAATTCCATGCCTGAATCGAATATATTAAAAGAAATATTGAAACTTCATAAAATTGTTTTTGGGTCTACTGGTGATTTGGTTTATAAAATGTCGAGTAAACCTCAATTATTGATTATTACGGCTATGGATGGAGAAAAGGTCATCGGATACAAAATTGGGTATGCAATTAATGAGGATAAGTTCTATAGTTGGTTAGGTGGAGTGGATAACAATTATAGAAAACAAGGGATTGCATCAAAATTGATGGAAAAACAACATCAACTTCTAAGAAATAAAGGTTATAGTGTTGTACAAACAAAGTCGATGAACAAATGGAGAAGTATGCTGATTTTGAATATTAAAAGTGGGTTTGATATCGTTGAGACGTATAAAGACGAAAAAGAACTGCATAAAATTATTCTTGAGAAGTACCTATAATAAATAAACTTAAATAATCCATTCTTTGTTGAAATGTACTCATATTGAAAATGAAGATGACTCTTTAGGAAGGGGATGTTAATGAACAAACGTTTTATTATTCACATAGTTACAGCAGTTTTATTTATATTTCTTGTATTCATGAATTTTATAGGCTATTGGAATGCAAACAACATCGTACAAGTTATTTTCTTTTTTGCAATGGTTTTTACAATCTTCAATGTGGGTATAGAATTTGGAAGAAACAAAAAGATGGAGCAATATCGTAAATAGTAAAATAACCCTTCCTTACTAGAAAATTGAGCTTGAAAAAATTATTTTATAATACTTACTTGTGCAAGATGATACTTTGTATTAATATAATATTAAAGCTGCGTTGTACGTAGAATATTAAGTTTTAACCTTTAAGCTGTAAAAGGGAGTTTTAGATCGAGGATGGAATGGCGAACATCACACCACGGTGAATGATGATATACAGGAAATCTTTTGCGAACACCCACTTTGAGGAGTGGTGGTTAAAAACTTTCTATAATAATTACGGCAAGGCGGCTTCTCTTACATATAAATTTAATAGTAATTTTGAAACGATACTCTCTACCCTATAGAGTGTAAACAAAGTCACTGCGATTTTGTTTACACTCTTTTTTGTTTTTCGTTTCATGCAAGGATTTTACATAAAAAACTAAATTATTAATACATCCTTTAAAACTTATTCCATTAAATTTTCATTGGAATTAGCTTTTATGCTTTTTTTAAAACGAGACATATGTCCTTTTATATTTTAATGTCAAATGGTGTAATAATAGTATCTAACAGCGAGAAGAGGATTTATATGATAGGAATAATATTGGCTATACTATCAGGATTTTTTATTTCACTACAAAATGTGACTAATGCAACAATTGGTGCAGAAATTAGCACATGGACCACGGCAATGATTACACAGGCTGTTGGGGCAACAGGGGCATTTATCATTTTCTTATTTTCAAAGAAGAATCGGACATTGGGGTTAAAAAAAGTAAAACCAATGTATTTGTTTGGAGGTTCATTTGGAGCAGTGGTGGTTGCTTCAAGTGTTATTGCGGTATCCTATGTAGGAGCAACCATTTCAAATTCGTTAATATTATTGGCACAATTAGGAATTGTTATTCTAATTGAAGCCTTTGGTCTGTTCGATATTAGAAAACAACAAATTGCCGGCAAACAATGGGTTGGTCTGGCATTGATGATGCTTGGAGCAGTTTGCATCAGTTTATAGGAGTGACATAATCATGCAAAATTATATAAAGGAGTTTTCTCTGGATCGCGTTTTAAGTGAACAATTGATAGGGGAACTTGCAATTAATCGTTATAGCAAGGGTGATTTAATCATTCAGCAGGGTGAAAATCCACAATATGTCTTCTTTTTAGTAAAAGGAAAGATAAAAACCTATAAAACGTCCGATGAAGGTAAAAGATTAATTTTGTCCTTTAAAGAAAAGTTTGAAATACTAGGTGACATAGAATTTGTTCAGCAGGCCCCATACATCAACACAGTAGAAGCAATCACCGATGTACAAATACTAACAATACCGATACGTACTGCACAAAAGTATGGTATGAGTCATCTACCATTTGTCCAATTTGTATTGGAAAGAATCACGGAAAAACTTTATGTCAATTCCAATGCATTGACTTTTAATCTAATGTATCCAGTTGAAGTGCGTTTATGTAGTTATCTATTGTCAGTATCAATTGATAATAGAACCATTTCTAACCGGGATTTAAAGGATGCAGCAGACTTGATTGGGACGAGTAAACGCCATATGAATCGGGTAATTGTGGACTTGTGTAATCAAGATATTATTGAACGAAGAAAAGATTGCCTTTTTATTGTCAATCACGAGAAACTAGTTGAGTCAGCCAAACATAACATATATGAGGAGAGAATACGTTGATTTTAGGAATAATTTTAGCATTAGTAGCAGGGGCCTTTATTGGATTGCAAAATATCTTTAATCGTCATTTAAATGAACATGTAAGCTCTTGGTTCGCAACTACTTTTGTGTTATTAACAGGAAGCATCGCTGCTTTTCTCATTGGATTCCTACTACAAGGAACTGAGATTTTTGATACGAGTGGTTTGAAACCAAGCTACTGGTTCTTTGGATTAGTTGGAGTCGGTGTAATTTACACAATGATCCAAGCAATGAAACGACTTGGTCCAACGAAAACAGTTTTAATCAGTATAATTGCACAGTTATCATTTTCACTTCTATTTGATATAACTGGGTTTCTTTCACTACCACAAGTGGAATTAAAATGGGAAGATATCGCAGGGGTAGTATTAATTATTATTGGAGTATTGATATTTAATGGAAGAAAGAGAACAAAAGTTGTACATGTAGAGTAAGTAAAGGAGTGTTTATCATTAAGATAAATGCTCTATTTTTTTAAGTTGGGAGAAAAAAATGATGATATCTGATTTTAGGAAATCTCTCATAGAGTTAGATAAAATAGTATATTTTGACCAAAACGATTTTCTCCGTGAAAAGACAACTGATTCTCCTAAGCTTAAACAATACATTTTAGCTGCTGAAGAACTCCTAAAGTATGCGAATGGGTATAACGAAAAATACTTTTTAATGGGTACATTAGGAAATTTGTACAGAATATACGGTGAACCACAAAAAGCCATCGATATTCTTCAAGTTTGTTTGGGTAATGCTGTTGATGAGAGGAATGTTAGTAGAGAAATAGTGTCCTTGATTCGTCTTGGTGAAGCGTATAAATATAACAATGACCCGCAAAATGCATTAATCCTTTTCAATCGAGCAGTAGAGTTGTGTAAGGAAGGAGTTCAAATATATTTGGACTTTGTATTGCAGCACAAAGGAAAAATTTTTTTGGAAATGGATAGAATCTCTGAAGCGAAAGAATGTTTTAAAGAAGCGTTAAGACTAAGAAAACAAAAAGGTAATCTAGAACTCATGGAATCTACACAACTAGCTTTAGATTTCCTAGAGAATTTGAAAAACTAATAACCAATGATTATTTTTCAATACCTTCATCCGCATTAATAATTGCAATCACTTCTCCGCAATCAACACTGATGAATAAAGTCATAGCAGGAGTATTTAAAATATCCGGATGTTCATCAGTATCTATCGAAACCTTCCATATTTTCATATCTTTGTTGTATTTGGCGGAATACACGTAGCCTAATCGAGTTTCATTTTCGAACTGTGTCCATAGATTGGCAGTTTGATATCCCAGTGATTTCGCTTCATCCAATGCAATACCTTCTGCTTCTTCTTTAGATATTCTTGAAAAGGTATCTCGTAATTGAATACCTATTAAAAGGAAAGACAGTATGAATAGGGTAATAGGGATTAAAAGTTTTCTCATATTTAACCGTCCTTGACATGATTTCCACAGATTGGTAGATATATTTAAATATAACAGATAGTCCGAAACTTCGTTAATAAATTTAAGGAATTGTCAAAAGGAGGTTTTAAAAAGCGTGTAGAATTTAATTACAGGGGATTTATATTATACATCAATTCACGTATAGACATTATTAGGGGGTACATAAATGCCGGTAAAGAAATCTAGTGAACTCTTAAGCTTTCCGAAACTTCGAGCGATTAGAATTCCCGAAGACTATGAACAAATTGCGAGTTTATTAAACATAATTGAGCCTAATTCCACATCAGCTGCTGCGCTTGAAGAAGAAGATCGACATATTCCAAGCACATTTAGCTTGAGAAAAAATGAGAATGATTTATTGGTTGGCTTTGGAAGAACTAGAATTGTTGTTGAGACGGAAGAAGGGCAAATCATTGGCTATGGTGCTTCGTTTCGTGCTCCCTGGGTGGATCCGGGTACTGTGGGAAGTACGTTCTGTGTGCACCCAGATTTCCGTAGACAGGGTGTGGGGGAGGAGCTTCTTACTCATATTGAAAACTGGGCAACCGAAAAAGGAGCTTCAATATTAACCTCAATTGTCATGGATTGGATTGAAGATTCTCTTCCTTTTGTACAAAAACGAGGTTTTAAGTTGGATGCTCATGTTTTCGAATTAGAACTAGATGCTAAACACTTTGATGTAACTAAATGCAATGAGTTAGTAGAACAAGTAACAAAGACGGGCATTGAATTTGTTACGTTAGCTGATTTACCCGAAGTGGAGTCAGAACAAAACCTCTATGAATTATTTGTAGAAACATCAAAAGATAATCCCGGTCAATATGGGAGCATTCCTCCATTTGAAGAATGGAGCAACGAGTTTTTACCGAGCAAGTTCTCAAGAAGGGATTGGGTTTTTGTAGCGATTGAAGGAAAGCGTCTTGTTGGGGTTACTCAATTATTTAAAACTGAAGAAACAGGAGTAGTTTATACGAACTACACAGGCGTTCGAAAAGAATATCGTGGGCGCGGAATTGCAAAAACTTTAAAATTATTTGCCATAAATGAAGCAATAAATGAAGGGGCACATACAATCACTACGGATTCAGAAGAAAACAATGCGCCAATGCAGCATATAAATAGAAGTCTTGGCTTTCTTCCTGGAGAAGGACATTATAGAATTGTTAAAATTCTAGAAAATAATTCAATATAAACACCATTGTTTTCGTACCAATCTTTGATCCTTTTAACATGTACTTCATCATTTCTTATATTAGTCCCGATTTCACATAATCCTCGTAGCTGCCGTATTCCCTAATAGCAAAAATTTCAACTGTACTATCCTGTTTATCTCTCATCCATTTACCCACCAATGAAGCGCCATGCTTTAGTTGGTTAGGTAAATTTGTTTTGTTGAAATGATCATTAAAAGTCTCAACAAAATCACTCTTTATAATATAAAGTTTTCTTAGATAATACATCTTTGAACCTCCTAAACTAGTGTTAAAAACTTCTATCAAAAATACTATCTCTACATATTACATAAATACCAAAAAAAAAAAATTGAAAAAGTAGTATTTCAGGTTAAACAAAATTCCATTTTAGATGGGAGTTGAAAGTTAAGGATGATAGGAAAATACCAAACAAAATCTTATTGATTTTTTTGATAATGATTTAGATGTAGTTCAGGTATGATATTGTTTCTATAACTTGAGGAGGAATTTTTTGAAGAAACTGAGAGTGCTAGTTAGTATCTGTTTATTTTTTATATTGGTAGGATGTAACGAAAATTCCGGGCAAACATGGTATGAAACAAAAGAAGAAGCAATCAAATTTGGGTTGCAACAAGAAGGGACGGATAATTCAGCAATTCTAGGAATCGAAGAATTTGAGGGCGAAACCTTTGTTTTTTATGTGGAAGGTGGAGCTTTCGGTGTTGCTAGTCTTACTAAAGATGAAAGAGGATTTAGTTGGTATAGAAGCCAGCCCTATGTCGGCTTTGATGCAAATGATAGCCCATATTCAACTGCCGGGTTTGATTATAAAACTGGGTCAGGATTAGAGGTTTCCATACTTGTAGGGAAAGTCTATGATAACTCGATTCAAACAATGAAGTTAATAGGGGATGGAGCAGAGAGAGAAATACAAGTGCATAAAGAATCAAAGTTATTTTTTGCTATACACAAAGTATCGTTTAATTCCATTAATGTGGAACCAATGGATAGTAAAGGTGAAGTTGATTAGTTCGATAGATATCATTGCGATATACAGATTTTATGGGCATTTAAACGAAATTTATTTAGATAGCTTTAAATAAGCATAAAGAAAAGAACTCAAAGCTTACGTTTAATAAGATATTTTCGTGGGAGGCAAAATGCAAAATTTAAAACCAATCAAAAGAAGTCCATTTAGAATCTATCTCGGAAAAAAATATTACCGTATGAAAAGATATAAGGAATGGATTTTTAGTAACAAAAATTTCGCTCTTGGAAAAGAAGAGAATGTATTAAAATATAAAGTTTATGGCCATAAAAGTATCCTCCTTCGAGAATTGAAAGATGTTGATATGTGGCTGCAGCACAATAAAATAAAAAATTTAAATATTGCCACACAAATGCTAAACAAGGTGATTATTCTTCCTGGAGAAACCTTTTCCTATTGGCGTTTAATAGGTAAACCAACCAGAAGAAAAGGTTATGAAGAGGGAATGGTTCTACATTATGGAAAGGCTACCACTGGAATTGGTGGAGGATTATGCCAGTTATCAAATTTGATATATTGGATGACACTGCATACCCCATTGACTGTTACTGAAAGGTATCGTCATAGTTACGATGTATTTCCCGATTCAAATAGGAATCAACCTTTCGGAAGCGGTGCTACCTGTGCATATAACTACTTGGATTTACAAATAAAAAATGAAACAAATCGCACTTTTCAATTGGTGCTGTATTTGACAGATACGCACTTGGTGGGTGAATGGAGATCAGACATTCCATCGATTAGAACTTATGAGGTTTATGAGGCGGATCATAGAATTAGTTTAGAATATTGGGGCGGTTATGTAAGACATAATCGAATTCATCGCAAAATTTTTAATAGAGAAAATGTAGTGATTGACGATGAATTTGTTACAGAAAACCATGCAATCATGATGTATGAACCATTGTTAGCGCAACCTATAGAAGAATAGAGCGACTATCTAGTGATTTGATAGAAAGGTTTAATGTTTTCTAGGTAGAGTACCAGCTGAAGATAGTATTTTTGATAACTTTAAAACTTCTACCGCATTATAACGTCATCTTATATAATAAAAAATATATAACTCGAAGAAAATCTATTGGCAATCCAAAGAAGAAAACGCAAAAATTAAATGACTTTTTGACCACACAATAAAGTACTGAAAAAATACCTATCTGAAAATGAGGGAATGACAATGAAATTGATAACGGTTTATCAATATGATGCGTTTAGTACGGAACCTAATAAGGGCAACCCTGCTGGTGTAGTTTTATCTGGAGATGAATTGACAGAATCAGAAATGCAAGAGATTGCATACAAGGTGGGCTTTAATGAGACTGCTTTTCCGATTAAATCGAATGCAGCCGACCTAGGAATACGATTCTTTACACCAGGGCATGAAACAGATTTATGTGGTCATGCAACTATGGCAACTGTTTACGCTTTAAAAAGTAGAGGATTATTGGGAGATAAAACAGAGATAACAATTGAAACAAAAGCTGGTATTCTACCGATTAAAATAATCTCATCAGTTGAAAGTCAAATACAGATAACGATGCAACAAGCTTCACCTAAATTCAAGGAGTTTAACGGGTCAAAAGAGGAGTTAGCGAAGTCAATCGGATTAAAAGAGACAGATTTTCATCCTGATCTACCGATAGTTTATGGAAGCACTGGTTCTTGGACATTGCTCATACCCATAAATCAGCTGGATGCTTTTCAAAAAATGAAACCGAATAATAAGCAATTTCCTGAAATCCTAAAGGAAATGCCTAAATCATCCGTTCATCCTTTTTGTCTGGAAACATACGATTATAATGCTGATATGCACGCTCGACACTTCTCTTCCCCCTATTCAGGAACTACAGAGGATGCAGTAACTGGTACAGCTTCAGGGGTAATGGGGGCTTTCTACGCAAAATACATTAAAAACAAAAGTAAAGAATCTTTAACCCTTATAGTCGAACAAGGTCATGAAATTGAGAAAGATGGTCGGGTTGTCGTTCAGGTTACAAAAACTAATGAGTCATACTCTGTTCAAATAACTGGAAATGCAGTTTATGTAAGGGAATTTCAAGTTTTGTTAGATAATGAAGAGTTCTTGAGCAAGAATAATCACCAACTATAAAAGAGTATGATTGGATTAGATAGTTGTTTGGAGGAGTTAGATTGACTGTAAAGAAAAGTTTAAGGGTTTGTGACAAGGGACATAGGTATTACAAAAGCAGTGAGTGTCAAAGCTGTCCTACATGTAATAAAGAGAATAAACCTAAAAGTGGCTTCCTTTCAAAACTGAGTTCGCCTGCAAGAAATGCTTTGATTCACGAGGGGATTGATACTTTGCAAAAACTTGCCAAGTACACGGAAAGAGAAATTTTAAGTTTGCATGGAATTGGACCAGCTTCCTTACCTATTTTGAGAACTTCACTAGAAGAAGAAGGGCTAACTTTTAAAGAAAATAATCAATAACAGTTACATACATGACGTAATTAACTGTGGCATGGCTGTAAAAAAATTCACTCTTTGTTTTGAATTTAATGATATTTATACACAAACAGATTAGTTGACTTAATCTTGTTTGTGTTTTTATTTTTAAGTAACTATTACTAATGATACTTTAAACAGCTTTTATGGGAAGGATTAAACCCTGTTATTCAAGAAAAAATTTTTGTCCCTTTACATAGGGTGTGGGGGTATGTTACAGTTTGAATATAGGGTATAGGGGTATAAGTGAAATGGCTGAAGGAGAGATATAAATGGATGTTGAGCTGAGTAAAGAAATACAAAAAGAAGATGATGATAAATGTTGTTCAAATCTTAATGAACGGAAAAGCCATCATTCCGATGAAACAAAGAAAAATCTTATCACAAGATTAAACCGCGTCGAAGGTCAAATCCGTGGCATAAAAGGCTTAATCGAAAAAGATACTTATTGCGACGATGTTATTACTCAGATATCTGCTGCACAATCAGCATTAAATGGTGTTGCCAAGATGCTTCTTGAAACACATATGAAAGAATGTGTTGTGGATCGAATACAAGAAGGCGATTTAGAGGTGCTCGATGAAGTGCTTGTGACGATTCAAAAATTAATGAAAAAATAAGGAGTGAATGATATGGAAAATATAACTTTAAAGGTAAATGGTATGTCATGTGGACATTGTGTAAAAGCAGTTGAAGGTAGTGTAGGCGAATTAGAGGGTGTTGAACAGGCAATTGTAAATCTAGCAGAAGGTGAAGTAGCTATATCCTTCGATAAAGAAATTGTTACTCTGGAAAAAATTAAAGAAACGATTGATGATCAAGGCTACGAGGTTGAATAAAGTAAAAGTAGGAGTGCTATAAAGGCACTCTAATTCTTTCAATAAAATATACCCCTTATAGGTATGTGAGAGGTGAACATATATGTCGACCACATCAAATGAGTCAATTAAAACAACAAAAGAAGCAACTATACAAATTACTGGAATGACTTGTGCAGCTTGTGCGACTCGAATTGAGAAGAGCTTAAACAAAATGGACGGTGTCGAACAAGCGATTGTCAATTTAGCGCTTGAAAAGTCATCGATTAAATATGATTCTTCAACACTAAGTGAACAAGATTTTGAAAAGAAAATTGAAGCACTTGGTTATGGTGTTGTGAAACAAAAAGTTGAATTTGATATTACGGGGATGACTTGTGCAGCATGTGCTACAAGAATAGAAAAAGGGTTAAATAAAATGGATGGTGTCGCTTCTGCAAACGTTAATTTAGCACTTGAAAAAGCTACGATTGAATTTAATCCTTCACAAGTTACCACTGCAGATATTATGACGAAGGTAGAAAAGCTTGGTTACAGTGCACATCAAAAGCAAGAAGATAATGATCAAGTAGATTATCGTGAAACGGCAATTAAAGATCAAAAACGAAAATTTATCATCAGTGCCTTTCTTTCATTGCCATTATTGTGGACGATGCTTGGACATTTTTCATTTACATCCTTTCTTTATGTACCTGATTTTTTAATCAATCCTTGGATTCAATTGATATTAGCAACTCCTGTGCAATTCATTATTGGGAAACAGTTTTATGTGGGTGCTTTTAAATCACTCCGTAATGGTAGTGCCAATATGGATGTACTCGTGGTAATGGGTACTTCAGCGGCTTATTTTTATAGTGTCTATCAAGCGATTGTTACAATAGGTGCGCATCATGGTCCACATTTATACTTTGAAACAAGCGCGGTTTTAATTACCCTTATACTTTTAGGCAAATTGTTCGAAGCAAAAGCAAAAGGACGTTCATCCGAAGCGATTAAAAAATTAATGGGCCTCCAAGCGAAAACAGCGAATGTGATTCGTGACGGTGTTGAAAAAGAGATACCTTTAGAGGAAGTAATGATCGGCGACACAATTCTAGTAAAACCAGGTGAAAAAATTCCGGTCGATGGGGAAGTTCTAGAAGGTGCAACGGCTGTGGATGAATCCATGTTAACTGGTGAAAGTTTGCCGGTAGATAAAAAAGTAAGTGATGTACTATACGGATCAACAATCAATAAAAATGGTTTTATTAAAATGAAGGCTACAAAGATAGGGCGTGACACGGCTTTAGCTCAAATTATAAAAGTAGTAGAAGACGCACAAGGTTCAAAAGCACCAATCCAACGATTAGCAGATAAAATTTCAGGCGTATTTGTACCAATTGTAATTGGCATTGCTATACTTACATCCCTAGTATGGTTTATCTGGATTGAGCCCGGGAATTTTACACAAGCACTAGAAGTGTTAATAGCAGTACTTGTTATCGCATGTCCATGTGCACTCGGTTTAGCTACTCCAACTTCAATTATGGCGGGTTCTGGTCGTGCTGCAGAATTTGGTATTTTGTTTAAAGGTGGAGAACATTTAGAACAAACACAAGGGATCGATACAGTTGTAGTGGATAAAACAGGTACCGTAACTCATGGAAAACCGGTATTAACGGATGTTTTTGTAGCAGATGGTCAAGATGAAGAGAGATTCCTAGCATTAATTGGTGCCGCCGAAAAGCAATCAGAACATCCATTAGCTGAAGCAATTGTTCAAGGCATTCAAGATAGAGGCATCATACTCGGCAATGTGCAATTCTTTGAAGCTATCCCAGGGTATGGGGTACAGGCGACGGTTTCGGGTCAAGGTATTATCATTGGTACCCGTAAATTGATGCAACAATACGGAATTGATTTTCAACCCGTCATTGGGACAATGGAGAAACTAGAAGGCGATGGAAAAACAGCTATGTTAGCAGCTATTAATGGACAGTATGCAGGCCTCGTAGCAGTTGCAGATACTATTAAAGAAACCTCCAAAGAAGCTGTATCTCGTCTGCAAGACATGGGGATCAAAGTCATTATGATGACAGGTGATAATATGCGTACCGCACAAGCAATTGGTAAACAAGTAGGTGTAGATTCAGTAATTGGCGAAGTACTTCCTGAAGGTAAAGCAGAAGAAGTGAAGAAGTTGCAACAGCAGGGTAAAAAGGTGGCAATGGTCGGTGATGGAATCAATGATGCACCAGCGCTTGCTACAGCAGATATTGGTATGGCAATTGGAACAGGAACTGATGTTGCAATGGAAGCGGCAGATATTACATTAATTCGTGGGGACTTAAACAGTATTGCGGATGCAATTTTAATGAGTCGTAAAACAATGCGTAATATTAAGCAAAACTTATTCTGGGCATTTGCTTATAACATAATTGGAATTCCCATTGCTGCAATCGGCCTGCTAGCGCCTTGGGTAGCAGGAGCCGCAATGGCGTTCAGTTCAGTATCAGTAGTTTTAAATGCATTACGCTTACAAAGAGAGAATGTAGTAAAGTAATTGTCACTAAAGCCAATAATTTTGTGTAACAAAGATTTATAGTTGTTTATATACTATACCTAGGTATGGTAAGTAGGTTGCAAACCTGATTTTGGAGGCGAGTCGGCAGAAATCAACTAAAGATGTGATGCATTTCCTATGGCAAAATGGCGTCGTATTTGATTTATTTTATGAGGACAATAATAGAACAGAGAAACACTGATTTAGTAGTGTACCTCTGTTCTATATTTTATTTAATTGGTTGTTCACCTATCTAATTAATTCGTTTTTCACTCATAAGCTCGGTAACAGTACCTAATTTGTAACCTTTGCTCTTAATATTTGTAATCATGTCTTCCATCCCTTCAGCAACAGGCTTTGTTGGATGCATCAGAATCATTGATCCATTCTCTACTTTAGAAACAACTCGACTAACCATTTCAGAGGCTGCAGGTTTTTTCCAATCAACCGTATCCACCGTCCACAAAATAGTTTTCATTTGAAGTTGTTCCGCAACTTGAATTGTTGTCTCATTAAAACTTCCACTTGGAGGAGCAAACCATTTCGGTTTAATATTAAGGGTATCTTCTATAACCTGATTTGTCTTTTCTAATTCTTCTCTTGTCTCAGCCTTCGATCGTTGTTGGAGGTCGGGGTGACTATAAGCGTGGTTTCCTATTTCATGACCCGCATCCTTAATCTTCTTGGCTACAGAAGGATTCTTTTTTACCCAGCTCCCATCAAAGAAAAATGTTGCCTTTGTTTGATGTTTATCTAAAACTTCAAGAATTCCTGGGATATATTCGTTTCCCCAGGCCACATTAATTAAGAACGCTACCATTGGTTTATGAGGATTTCCCCTATAAATCGGTTGGGTTCCTAAATCGTTTAAATGAATTTTAGGGGCTACAGCCTTATAAACAATTTTCGTTTCATCAAATTTATCATTTGCTTTCATTTTCAAATAACTAGCCTTAATATCTACAACTTGTCCATTATATCCTGGTATTGCTTTCCAGATAGGATCGATTTTTGCATCAATCGGATCAAAATTATTCTCTTCACTGAACTTTTCGATTTCTCTGAACAGCTCATCCTTACTAAGTTTTGAAGAAGTGGTAATGCTCCCTTTCATATTATAGTCGAGAAAAATTGCCTTAGATGAAGGTGTATAAAACCCGAACGTCATCACTAGGATGCTTGAAAACACGATAAGGTATCTAAAATTGTTTCGTTTCATTGTTTCTCCCTTGTACTAAATGAGTAAATTTTTGATGCTATTAATTTTCCCACTCTTCACGAAAATTATGTTTAAAATATTGTGTAGAAATTTTCTATAGCAGACCATAAAACGAAAGTACCTAATCTTTGTTGAGCACAAAAATCAACAAGGTGGAATAGACTTTATGGTATTATTTGTATAAAATTGGAATAGGTGGGGTATATAATACTGGGCGAAGAAAATGGTAATGAGGGGTTGAGTATGGTAGATAAATTCACCAAGTGGTTTATAGTTTCATTTGTTTTGGGGATCATTTCGTTAATATTAGCCTTTTTCGTTCAAGATATTGCAAGGTTAACTGGTGAGTTCAATCGAAACATGTTATTAGTAGGCACAATAACTATTTTTATTTTAATAATAACCTCGTTATTCAGTCTGGTTAAGGCTAATATCAAAAGAATTAAAGGTCAAATAGCTGTTTCTTTATTATTTGCCGTAATTCCATTCTCAGCATTGCTGGTAAATGGGTTAATCTTTACAGTTTATTTTGTAGGTAAGTGGGTTTATAAGCAGAAAGACTTCCTTTGACTTTTAAGGAGCAAATAAAAGAATGAAAAAGGCCCTTGGAAAACTCCTGGGGCTTTTCGTCTTTATATAATATTTCTAAAATTATTAATCGATAGCTAGAACTATACTTTGATTCATTCATGAGATATGATTTTGTGGGAGGTCCGAGAATGAATGCAATGATAAATTTTTATAAACAAATAACTTTTAAACATAAAGTTTTCTTTATCATCATTCTTTGCTGTTTTGTAGGTTCGATTATTTTCGTTCATCATAACTTTTCTTTTTATGAGGACATGATTGCGGAGGTTATTAAAACGGATATAGAAGATGAAACGGAAATAGTAGATTTAAATAATAATGAGGACACATTGTATACCCAACATATCGTAGCTATATTGAAAAATGGTAAAGAGAAAGGCAAGGAAGTTCATTTAATGAATGAATTTTCAAAGTCAAAAGCGCTTGATCATAAGTTCGAAGTTGGAAATGAGTTATTTATTAAATTCGATGAGAATATAGAGGCTGGTAAACAGCTAACAGGCACAATTTCAGGGGTCAAACGCGATAAGTATCTGGTTATGGTAGCTTGGGTTTTTATTTTTGTATTGTTGTCAGTTGGGAGAAGGCAGGGGCTATTATCAATCTTTAGTTTAGTAGTGAATGCTGTACTCTTATCATATGCATTGGATATTTATATCCATAATTCTAATCTCAGTCTATTATGGATTTGCAGCATTGGTATTATATTATTTACCGTCATTTCTTTATTACTGGTGAACGGTTTAAACGAAAAAACTTATGCAGCGATTATAGCCACGTTGCTTGGAACCTTTAGTTCACTTCTAATTACATACCTCGCTCTATGGGTAACGGGTGAAAATGGACTTCGCTATGAGGAATTGCAATTTATCACTCGACCTTATAAAACCGTATTTATGGCGGGTTTATTCATAGGTTCATTAGGTGCAGTGATGGATGTAGCAATTACGATCTCCTCTTCGATTTTTGGTTTGTATGAAAAGGATAATAATATATCCGTGAAGGCGCTGATTCAATCAGGAATGGAAATCGGCAAAGATATAATGGGAACGATGACAAATATTCTCTTTTTTGCCTATGTAAGTGGCTCGATACCCATGCTTATACTTTATTTTAAAAACGCCTCTCCATTTGGTTATACCCTATCATTGAATCTTTCCTTAGAATTGGCTCGAGCATTTGCTGGTGGGATAGGCATAGTGTTAACTATTCCATTAGGGCTATATACGACCATATTTTTTGTGAATAGAAAGAGGGCAAAAGGATGAATGTATTAGTTCTATTAGCAGGAATCTTATTTCTATTAATGAGTCTTATCGGCGGGAAAAAAGGAGTAAGGTCCTTTATTGCTATATTTCTTAATTTTGGCGTTATTATTGTAACGCTCTTTTTCATGAATGTTCCTGATATCAATTCAGTCATTCTAACATTAGCTGCATGTGTAGTAATTAGTTGCATCAATCTCTTTTTTATAAATGAAGTAAACAAAAAAACGAAGACAGCCTTCCTTTCCACGATTATTACCACTGTAATATTAGTTATATTTATTACATTCATTACAGATAAGGCCATGATTCAAGGATTTGGTGAAGAAGAAACAGAAGAAATGGGGATGTATTCTTTTTACATTGGCATAGATTTTGTAAAAATTGCTGTTTCAGTGATCATTATGAGTACAATCGGTGCCATTACCGATGCGGCTATGGCTATTTCATCTCCTATGCGTGAAATGTATTATCATCATCCAACAATAAGTAGAAAAGAATTATTCTCATTTGGCTTAAGCATTGGAAGAGATATATTAGGGACTAGTACGAATACGCTATTCTTTGCTTTCTTTGGGGCCTATTTAGCTTTGCTGATCTGGTTTAAAGATTTATCCTATTCTATAGGAGAAATTGTGAATTCAAAGATTTTTAGTTCGGAAATGATAACAATATGCTGTGCTGCAATAGGCGTAACAGCAGTTATTCCCGTAACTTCCTGGATTACAGCATATTTTTTAGTGAAAAATAAAGAGAATGCGAAAGAGCTATAAACTAGTCAATATCTTGATTTCGTAAAAAAACGCTAGATTAATTTCAGGCGTTTTTTGTGCTTTCTAAGCAGGCTACATTCTGCCTGTTAGTATTGAGTGCCAGTATTTTTATTCGGCAACAAAAATCTCTATTTACAATTAATGGATAGGGTAAAGGGCAGTTTGAAACTAAAGTAAATTCTTGTTCTATTCCCGAGGAAGGGTTATGGTGGTATGGTTGAATTAGTGAAAATCAAATGGAATTTCTTGTGTATGCTATATTGATAATATTTAATCTTATTATTTAAAAAGGAATGGATAAATTGGAAAAGAGTACAAAAGAATATGAATTGAAAGTAATCGTGCAAGAGGATCAAAAGGCCGAGTTGCCATATCGTGTCTTCGTGGAATATAAAGGGGACTTAGACTTTTATGAAAAACTAATTGAAATAGCACGGAGGGATCGGGTCTTATTTACTGGTCGACCTGCACCTTTTACAATGAAATGGATTTTCAAAACGAATTATTTATATTATTTGGAGCAAAAAACAAATAAAATAATTAACCCAAAATACCTTTCCTGGAATTTAGAAGATATTCTAAGAAAAAAGGAGAATTTATTACTTTTTAAAGAAAAAGCTGTGGTCATTGAATTTCGAAAAGCACTTTTAAATTTCTTAAACGAATTCGCTCAACAAATTAAACAAGGAAAGCTCTAGGTAAGAACTCTACAAGCTGTTATAAAAAAATTATATGGGTAAATCTACAATTTCACGAAAAACTTGAGTCTATTTTATATTATTATTAAATGAAAGGGGGAATCTGCTTATGAAAGCATTACTAATTGCAGAAAAGCCGTCTCTCATGCGTGATATCCAAAAAGTTTATAAAAAAATGCAGCACCCGTACGAAGTAGATTTCACTTCTTTTGTCGGGCATGTGGTTGAATTAAAGGAACCTCATGAATATAGATCTGAATGGAAAAAATGGGATTTGAACGTCCTCCCGATGATACCTGAGCGGTATGAATTTCGAGTGAAAAAATCAGCCTATAAAGTATATAAAGAGATTGAACAACTATTAAAAACGAACCAATATGATTTTATTATCAATGCATGTGATGCTGGGATGGAAGGAGAGAATATTTTTTACTCCTTCTATAAACGGGTTGGCTGCAGGCTGCCTGTAAAACGGTTTTGGACTTCGCAAACAACGGATGGTGCCATTTCCAAAGCACTATTAAATTTAATAGATGAACAGGATACATTAATTCGAAACTTGCGAAATGCAGCCATGTATCGGTCAATTTTTGATTGGTTGATTGGTCTTAACTTAACACGAGCAGCAACAGTAAAGGGTGGACGAATCATTAAGATTGGACGAGTGATGACGCCAACACTGGCAATTGTTGTTAAACGAGAGTTAGAGATTTTACAATTTAAGCCAGAACCGTATTTTCAAATTGAACTGGATTTGGGACAGTTTAGAGCAATATGGTTTAACCCACAATCCAATGAAAATAAGCTGAAAACGGTGGAGGAAGCGCGTGAGGTCGTTTCTAAAATTAGCCGTAGTGCATTTGTAAGGGATATAAGAACGGAAAGAAAGACAATCGGTGCACCACCATTGCATTCACTCCTTGAACTTCAAAAAGAAGCAAATAAGTTTTTTGGCTTTACATCCTCTGAAACTCTAAAAATAGCTCAAAGTTTATATGAGAAAAAACTTATTACTTATCCTCGTACAGAGTCAAAGCATTTGCCAACTGGCTTCGCACAAAATATCAGAGTGAATTTGCAGGCTCTAGCATCTTTAGATGAATATGTTTCAATCGTTCAAGATGTAATGAGTCATCCGGAAAATATACAAAAAACAATCCGTTCAAAAAAATATGTTGATGACAAGAAATTAACGGATCATCATGCGATTACAGTGACAGAGGTACCGATTGGACGTAAAAAACTAACACCACAAGAATCAAAAATATATCATCTCATAGCAAAAAGATTACTAGCGATCTTTCTGCCAGCATATGTCATTGATAAAACCGCTGTCGTTTTGCAATCAAATGACGAGTTTTTTAAAGCAAATGGGAATATGGTGATTGATAAAGGATATACCGTACTTTATGATCTTTTCAAAAAGAAACAAGAAATTCCATTGCCGCCTTTACATAAGGATATGGAGGTACCCATAAGTGATGCAAAAATTTTATCTAAAATGACTGAGCCTCCTGCAAGGTATACAGATAGTTCACTATTAGATGCCATGTTTCATGCAGGTAGATTTATTGAAGATAAAGAATTGCAGAGAGTATTAAAGGATGCAGAAGGTATTGGTACTTCTGCGACTCGGGCCGAAATTATAGAAAAGTTAATTTCCATTGGTATGATTGCTCGTGAAGGAAAGTCATTTAAAGCAACCCAATTTGGTATTGATGTAATCCAGAGCATCGGAAACCATGATATCGTATCGCCAGAATTAACGGCGATTTGGAGTAAGAAACTTAAGGATATTGTCGATGGACAATTGAGTTCAGGTCAATTCTACAAAGAAATGTTAGCTTATGTTAAACAATCAACTGACGGTTTTGTTTCATTAAATCTAGATGTTGCAGAGAAGCAGATAGTCGTTGTAGGGAAATGTCTTCAATGCGGTCAAGCCGTGGTCGAAGGATTTAAAGGGTATTCTTGTTCCAATAAGGCCTGTAAGTTCTTTATTAGTAAATCCATTATGAAGGGGAAAATTACGCCAACAGATGCCAAGAAACTATTAACCGGTAAAGAAACACGAGAAATCCGATTTACATGGAAAAGTGGCAAAAAGGGAAAAGCAAAATTAAAACTAGTGAATGAAAAACTAGAGTTTGTTTTCTCTCATTCTGCAAAAAAATAATGTTATAAATAATATGTATTTGCCTCCCTTGATTAAGCAGAATTTGCATATATTACTTGCGAATTCTCTAGTTTTGAAGGGAGGTTATTTAGTGAACAGGAAAGGTAGTATTAAAAAAAATCGTTTAAAACGTACAAAACGTAACAATGGTCACGATTGCTTTGACAAATTCCACCATCATGACTGCGGATGTGATCACCGTCATGAACACCATCATGACTGCGGATGTGGTCACCGTCATGAACACCATCACGACTGCGGATGCGGACACCATCATGAGCACCATCATGACTGCGGATGTGATCACCGTCATGAACACCATCATGACTGCGGATGTGGTCACCGTCATGAACACCATCATGATTGCGGATGTGGTCACCGTCATGAGCACCATCACGACTGCGATTGCGATCACCATCATGAGCACCATCACGACTGCGATTGCGATCACCATGACGAGCATCATCATGACTGTGGATGTAATCACCATGACTGCGACTGTGAACACCGTGATAAACACCATCATGATTGCGATTGCAATCGCTGTTGCGGAAATCATGATGATTGCAATTGCCGACACCGACGCAGGAAGAACCACTTTGTACTATTCGATTGTGATAGCTGTAATAAGCATCACGATTATTCCCATGGTCACAACCGTTGTAATTGCAGATGTCATTTATGCCTTAACTTGGCAAGGTTAGATGATAATTTGAATTTTAAGCTGTTGAAAAACCATCGTCGTCCATTGGAAATGGTAACAGTTGGGAACAGACGTTTTAGAGGGAAAACGAAGCATGTTGGGATTGATTATGTAGATATTAAAGGGAATAACGGAAAAATGACAACAATTTTAAAGGATAAAATTGAGCATATTGATTGGAAAAAAGAAAGAATCAACGAAGATAGAAAATGGTAAACGCTTTATAAGGAATTTTAATTCAATAAAAATCGATTCCAAAAATGAAGGCAATGAATAACATAGATAGTAGAAAAGGAGATAAGACAGATGTTCTTAAAAATTTCCCGATTTACTATCTTTTGTTTATTTATTGCTTTTCTTTTTGTTTCGATGAGCAGACAAGTCGATGCCCATGTCTTTGTTGTAGAAGAATCGCCTGCATCCAATAGTGTGTCGGAAGAGTCGCCAAGTGAAGTTTTAATCCAGTTCAGCGGTAAAGTAGACAAAAGCTTTTCAATGAAGGTGTTTGATCAAAATAATCAGGAAATACTCACGAAATCCGCTACGATTAGCGACGATCAAAAAACAATTTCGATTCAAATACCAGCACTTCCAAATGGCCATTATCAGGTTCAGTATTATGTCATTTCATCGAATGATGGGCATACGATTGAAGGATCTTATCTCTTTCAAGTGAAATGGAAAGTTCAACCATCAACGAATGCAGAAAATATGAAAGAAGATACAACTGGTGGAGGAGTCGGCAAACTAGAAGAAGCAGGGAACGAAGCTGATGTAATCACGGTACCAAGTGCTATAGAGGATAAAATAGATAAAAATTATTTCGAGATTTTTAATTATAGTGCAAAAGCAATCTATTATTTTGGATTGTTATTGCTCCTTGGCTGGTTAATGATTTGGCAAGTCATAAAATCGTATTCTTTTGAACTTAAAAAGAAATTTCTATTTTACGGAATGATTTTCCAATTTCTTCATTTGATAGGCCTAGTTGCTTTTTTGTTAGTCCAAATGAATATCTTTTCTGCTCATGGCATCAGTTTTGAATTCGACTTTCCACTTGATACTAATTTTGGAAAACTTTGGATTGTTTCACTTGTATTATCATTAATCGGTTTTTTATCCTTGTTTAAAAATCAATGGCTTGATTCTATATGGATTCTCTTGATTGGTCTGACGAAAAGCCTAAATGGGCACACACAAGAGTTTGAACCTTCATTACTACTAGTGGGTTTAAATAGTATTCATATTTTGGCATCAGCTTTTTGGGTAGCAGGGTTAGTATTTATCTTATTATTTTGGCGTAAACAACAGCTCTATGTTAAGTCATTCATTCCAATTTTTTCAAAAGGCGCCTTGATTAGTATTGTTTTATTGAGTATATCGGGGAGCATGATTTCCTATTTTTACTTACCAGATAGGGAGGCTTTGTTAACTGATTGGGGATTCATGTTACTAGCGAAAATAGTTATTGTATTAGGCGTCCTTATTTTGGGTGCTATTATTCGCAAGAGGATGAAAAGAGGAAGATTAGCGGATTTAAAATCATTGATTAAGCTCGATTTTATTTTTATGGTTCTACTGGTTATCATTGTTTCTATTTTAACATCTTTAAACCCGCTACCTTAAATCATGACCTAACAGAAAAACACAGCAAACCGAACATTGCATATACAAGTAAAGAACAGAAAGTAACAAGAGTAAGATCAGCTACAACACCAATCATAGGGCCCATTATACCAGCCATTAATCCGCTAGATACACCTGACAGTAAAGTTTGGTAGTCAACTAGAGCCCCAAAAATGGCACCAACTATTATTGCCAGAAATGTTGCAACAATTGTAATGAGCGAATAATGGGAAGGGAATGCATAGCCTAGAAGTGTTCCGACGGCTATTCCCATTACCCCACTACTCGTCATAGCTAGGTTCATACCCAAATGGTAACTTATTAAATACTTCAGTTTTTTTAAATATAGATAAGAAAAACTACATACAAACAAATAACTAATGAGAACAAAAAGTATTAATAAACTCATGTTCAATCTCCTCCTTGCACTTAGTATATGAAAATGATAAGTAAGCTGGTTACTGGTAAAACATCGAAGGGATGATTGGACTTTTATGTACGAAAATAATTATCCGGAATTAAAGAAAGAGGATCGATATACTTCACCAGCAAGTTCTAAGCCACTACATGAACTAAAAATGTTGCAAGAGTATATTCATAGTGTCAATTTGCAAAATTTAGGTACCCTATTACCTCATTACAAACAACAAATGATTCTTTTAAAGTTTTTTAAATCGAAAAAAAATCAGCTGGTTGAAATTTACTCAAGAAATAAAGATGAAGTGATTCATACCGTTGGGAAAGTATCGGTTGTAGGGAGAGACTTCGTTATGATTCGAACACTCCTAACTAGAATTTGGATTCCATACAGGGTGATCCATTCAGCAAAAACCCCCTTTGGTCTTCCTGATATGCCTGGTACACACCAAAATGTACTAATAGACGAAGAATTGAGAAGGAAATTATTAACAAATTTCGCGGTAACTGTAGCGGAAAAACAATCGCTTAGACAACAGTTTTTTGAGGAGTTGCTGCTGACTAATTTGCAAAGCTGGGTTGGCACGAAAATTACCATTTATAACGGTAGTAATTTCACAGCAAAACTTCGTGGTGTAAGTAAAGAAAAGCTACTATTTAAAGAAAAAGAAATTGCTTTTAGCAAGATTACTTACATGAAGCAAGCAAGAGTTCTCTCATTCTTTGAAAAAATATTCAAGAAGTTGAAGATAAAAAAATCTAATAATTAACGACTCTAGTGTGAATATCTCAAAAGTCCATAATACAAACTTTTGGGATATTTTCATTTAGTGTGTTTTGAATATTTCTCATGATTGTGTTTTCGTTTAGATGTTTTGCATTTATTTCCATAGATTATTGTGAGGAAGTTTCTACTCTGGAGGAGGAAGAATAGTGAAAGAACACAATGATGATGTATTTGGTGATGAGTTGTTTAGAGAGGTGCTGGGAAAGTCCATCTTGCTTGTGACAGAAAGTAGACAATTAAATATCTTGGGCCAAACATTCCGGCCAATATTCAATGGGGTTGTTAAAGAAGTGGGTAATGGCTTTATTACGTTAGATCCGGTAATTATAAAAATGCAGAACGCACCGTTCTTTAAATTTCCTACGCCGCTCAGTTTTCCAATAGAGCATATTGCGTTATTTACTGAATTTGATATGGATCGAAGAATTCCATTAATCTAATAGATTAAAAAGTACAAAGAAAGGGTGAAAGAGATGGAAAAAAATTCTAGGCATGGATTCGGAAATATTCAACCTGATATTAACGCAATTCGTGAAGCAGGGGTCACACTAGAATTTAGGCAAAATATTGGAAAAAGAGCCTTAATATTAATTGCTCCATTTCCATTTTTAATTATTGGCAGAATTGAAGATGTGGTAACCGATTATCTAATCATCTGTACGGAGATTACGAATGTCAATGAGCTGGATGGTGAAGAATTCAGGGTCCATATTGATGACATTGAAGTGTTTTATATAGAAAAGGATAAACGAAGACCGATTCCTGATATTAGGAATGGTACACATGCTTAGAAAGTATCATGTTGTAGCAATCCCAATCAGAATTGTTGTGAATCGATTTGGAGACCATGATCCAAACGGCATGATGTATGTGTTGAAAGAGAATGAAAGTCTTGTAAAAAAGCAAGTAGATTTAAATCCTTTTTCAACAGTCGATTTAGTAGAACCGTTAGTAATTCGTGCAAACGTTGGAGATGAGATTGAAGTTTTATTTGAAAATCAACTACCATTCAACACAGGGATGCATATTCAAAATGCAGAGTATGATGTCTTTACTTCGGACGGGGCATTTGTCGGAATAAATCCAGATACTACAGTCCCTAAAGGAAAAACCATTCTATATAAATGGAAAGTGGATAATGAAGGAATTCATTTCTTCTCAGATTTAGGAAATCCATTAGCAAGCGAAAAGGGCAGTAATGTCCACGGTTTGTTCGGTGCGCTTTTTGTGGAACCACGGGGCTCATGGTGGACAGATCCAACTACCGGAAAACCGATAAACAGTGGGTTGTATGCGGATGTTCATAATCCCTTGTTACCTTCTTTCCGGGAATATGGCTGGTTTTTCCACGATGAAATGGAAGTGGATGACTTAACAGGGCAGGCACCAATTAGTCCGCATACACTTCAGCCAGAAGCTACGCATCTCGTAAATTATCGTGCGGAACCGATGAGAAATAGGCTGCGCCTCATTCAAGAAGGTGTAGTATGTCCGGATTGCGAAGGAGAAGAAGTTCACCATGATTCCTGGGTATTTGGTGACCCGGATACTCCGATACTAAAAGCATATATAGGAGATCCCGTCAAGATACGTCTTGTACATGGAGGAGTTCAAGAAACCCATTCATTCCATTACCATGTGCATCAATGGTTATTTGATTCAAATGATATGGATTCAGTTATTCTTGATGTTCAAGCGATTTCACCTCAGGCTCAATATACAGTTACGCCGGCATATGGTGCTGGAAGTTTACATGGTGCCTTTGGAGACGTGATCATTCATTGTCACCTCTACCCACACTTTGGAGAGGGGATGTGGGGGATGCAGAGGATTTTTGATACCTTGCAAGATGGCAGTATGTGTTATCCAAATGGTGTAGAAATTAAGGCGCTGTTACCTCTACCGGACAGACCATGTCCACCAAAACCAACTCCCGAAAACCCAGGTTTTCCAAACTTTATCCCTGGTATTCCAGGATTTAAAGCACCAAGACCACCACTTGGAATAGAGGGTGGCAGAAAGTCGACAAAAATTGAAGAAAATCACTTTGCCAAGAATGCGGTACCTGGCGCTGTTTTTGTAAATCCAGCAAAGAAAGACACCCCCATCCGAGAATTTGATGTTGCTTTAATTCAAACACCGATTGTCTATAACAAACAAGGGTGGCACGATCCGGAAGGCAGGCTATACGTTTTAGAAGAAGATGAAGAAGATATCAGATGCGGTAAAAAACAACCTGAACCACTCACAATTCGAGCCAATGCAGGTGAAGCGGTTCGATTCAGATTTACAAATAAAATACCGGAAATAATCGGTGGCAATGCATTCCAGCTAGTGAATAGAACCTATGAGGTGGGTATGCATGTACATTTCGTGAAATTTGATGTACTTGTTGCAGATGGAGCTAATGTAGGCTGGAACTATGATTCTTCTGTATTGCCGGGAGAAACTATTAGATATCAGTGGTTTGCAGATGTGGAATTAAAATCAACCTTCTGGCATGACCATCTTTTCGCCAATGAACATCAACAACACGGGGTTTTTGCGGGTATTAACATTGAACCAAGAGGGTCACAATACCTGAATCCTTACACGGGCGAAAAAATGAATGCCGGAACCCAGAGCATGATTGTCAATCCATTAATTCCGGATTTTAGAGAAATCAACTTATTTGTTCACGACTTTGCCTTGTTGTTCGATAAAAACGGCAATCCACTAAATCCACCACCTTTCCCGGGTTCGCCTGATGACCCTGGTGTTATGGGAGTTAACTATAGGAACGAGCCCATACAATTCCGTTTAAAAGAGCCCCATTGTGATCCAGCCTATGTCTTTAGTTCCTGGATGCATGGAGATCCGGTAACACCATTACTTGAAACCTATAATGGAGACCCCGTACGAGTCCGTTTGATACAAGGTTCCCACGAGGAATCGCATAGTTTTAATCTTCATAGGCAAAGATGGCAACGGGAACGTGGAGATTTAGATTCCGAACTGGATCAACAACGACATCTTGTCATTGCCGAATCATTTACATTGGAATTTAGTATCGAAGGGAAAGGAGACTTCGATATGCTTTACCATTATGGATCGATAGATGATATCTGGCTTGGCAACTGGGGAATTTTCCGTACCTTTGAGAAACGGGTAAAGCATTTGCAGCCTTTACCAGACCGTTCTGATATCCCATGGAGAGAAGAACCGCTTCCTCAAAAAACGGGGAAAAAACCACTGCCAGCTATAGTAGAAAAACCAATCTATCCAAAATATGCCAAAGTTAGGAAATATGATGTTGTTGCACTGAATACAAATATCGAATATAACGATGATGGAGATCACGACCCATTTGGTATTGTCTTTGCCTTTATGGAAGATGTGGAAGATATCCTGTGCGGGAAGTTAAATCCAGAGCCACTCATTCTTCGAGCGAATGTCGGAGAATTTGTTGAAGTAACAGTAACAAATCTACTAACTGGCGAAGACCATCATAATGGCTGTCATGGTTATCCAGATGTACCTGTAGATGCATTTTTCCCTCCATCGAGTCGCATCTCGTTGCATGCTCAATTGGCTGAATATGATGTAAGGCATTCGGATGGGGCAACGGTTGGCTTTAATTATGACCAAACCATTGGCCAAGGGGAGTGCAGAACGTATTATTGGTATATTGATCAACCCTTTGGTGCTGCAAACCTGTGGGATATGGCTGATATAAGAAATCATCGACATCATGGGGCATTCGGTATGTTAATAGCAGAATCGAGAGGTGCAAGCTATCTAGATTCCAAAACACGGGAAGAAGTCGATAAAGGAAGTCAATTGATTGTCTCCGTTCCAATCCTGCCCGAATTTAGGGAATTTTGTCTTCAAATGCATGATGGCGTGAGATTGCTAGATAACGATGACAAGTTAATCATCGACCCTCAAGTACTGTTTGATGATGATCCAGATGAAGAGCGACCAGATTTCGAAGACCAAGGCTCAAGAGGATTCAATTATCGGAATGAACGATTCAGTAATCGCATTAAAAAATTTAGGGATATACACAAAGTCTTTAGTTCCAAGAAGTTTGGAGATCCTAGTACCCCAATCTTTCTAGCCTATCCCGGTGACCCGGTTACTATGAGGTTAACGTTCCCTGCCGACCGTGCGAGAGCTCATTCCTTTGCGATACATGGGCATAAATTCCTGAGTAGTGAAAGGGATTTGAATTCAGCGATTGTGTCTGTAGTGGATCATAATACAGTAGGGTCAAATGATAACCTTCAACTATTCTATGGTGCAGGTGGATTCTTAAATAGACCGGGTGATTATATGTATCGTTCAGGTAACATTCGTTGGGATATAGAGCTTGGCTTATGGGGGATCATGCGTGTATTGAAAAGAAGGCATAAAGATTTGGCCCCATTAAAGAAAATTAAAGTTAGAGCAGGCAAAAGTCTTCGAGTTAATGCAATACCCGAAAAAAGCAACGTGCCTAATATTAGCAGACGTACGATTAAAGGTAGAGTAAAAAGGAGTATTCAATCCCAGAGAACACTAGAGAATGAAGGTGCATCTTTATGGAAGGATGTTTAAATTGTCATAGTTCACCTTGCACATGTATTCAGCCTAAAGATTTGTTTGGTTCTCCATTTTATTGCCAGAAGCGAATAAGAACTAGAAAATTTGCATCTCCGAATAGTCCATTAGATAAAGAAGAGTTGGATGATCTCCAATCATGCATAGAAGGTGCTAATGATCTACTGCGTTCGTTAGGGAATCAAAGGGATGAAGAAAACACAAGACAACTACAGCTGCATTTTCTGGAGATGAGAGGGGAGATTGTTTCAGCTGATATTATTTGTGAATGTGAGAGCGGTGATGCTGAAGAATCCTCCAATATTCTGCAAAATGATAGAATAATGTTTAGGAATTTTTGTTTGAATGGAAAAATTGCAAATGCTGGTAGAGATTTTTTACAAATCAATCAAAATGGTTCAGCAGTTTTTATTCTATATAAAAATCTCCTTTCTATTAAAAAAGACGATTGTAAAGAAGAATTTGAATTAGATCCTGAATTTATTGATGCAGAAAAAAATTTAAGACGACAATTGGCTTTCAATTTTGGTGAATTTGTATCAAAGAATCCAAATTTTATCAATCTATTTTTTGGTATACCATTATTCTTTATGCTTGGACAATTCTGTGGTAAAGACATTGTAATCGTAACAGCACAAGGACAATTTAAGGGAACACTAAGCGGGGTAGATGAAGATAGTATTGAGCTTGTGAATAAGAAAGGAAAATTCCATCTTGAATTTGATGAAGTTTGTTATCTAAAAGTTTTCAATCTAAAATAATTTTGTATGCAAGATACAATTATTGTATCTTGCGAAACAGGAAAGATGTTATATAATTAATTGACGAAATAAATTAAATGCTATATGAAACCGTGTTGATATTCAATCGTGTGCATCGTTTGCAACCGATGTACACGGTTTTCTTTTCTTATTTAGATATTAGAACAGAACTAATTTAGCTAGGATTTCTATACATTTAGGCAATAATGCTTTCATAACTGATGAAATTACATATAATAGACTGACTAATTTAATAGCACCAAACTGGTTCATACCATATAGGATGCTTTTTAATTGTAATAGATGTAATTTAGATGATAAACCGTATTGATTTCTATAAATAGACTTGACGTTGGTTTATAAAATTTGTACACTGGGAACAATCAAATGTTTTTTCGGGAAATACAATTTTGAATAGTAAGGATTTGGTGAAATGATTGTATGTAAATTTGGAGGTACATCCGTTGCAAACGCGGAACAAATTAGAAAAGTAGCAAATATTGTAAAATCCAATCCTGCAAGAAAGATTATTGCAGTATCAGCTCCAGGTAAACGTTTCGGCGATGATATTAAAGTAACGGATATGTTGATCGAACTGGCTGATGCAGCCCTTAATAATGGGGATGTGATGCAAAAGTTACAAAATGTTGTCAATAGATTTAAGGAAATTGCAGACGACCTTGGATTAGATAATTCAATTTGCGAAGTGATTGTAAAGGATATGCAAGAACGTCTTGATTTTGATAAAACGAATGAATTTGTATTCATTGACAATATAAAAGCAAGTGGGGAAGACAATAACGCAAAATTAATTGCAGAATATTTTAACTCTATTGGTTTACCTGCAAAATATGTAAGTCCTAAAGAAGGTTTAGTATTAAACGATTTCCCGGAACGTACGTATGCTCTTTCAGAAACATATGAAAACCTCAAAGATTTAGCTAGCGGGAACGAAATCGTCGTATTCCCTGGCTTCTTTGGTTATACAAAAGATGGTACACTACGTACATTTGACCGTGGAGGATCCGATATTACTGGATCTATTTTGGCAGCTAGCGTAAAAGCGGATTTATATGAAAACTTTACAGATGTAGACTGTGTATTCTCTGCTAATCCTAAAGTTGTCAATGATCCTGTGGGCATCTCAGAAATTACTTATCGTGAAATGCGCGAATTATCCTATTCAGGATTTTCTGTATTCCATGACGAAGCATTAATGCCTGTTTATAAATTTGGCATTCCTGTTAACGTGAAGAATACAAACAACCCATCTGCACCTGGAACAAAAATACTTCCAACTCGTACATTAACAGGTCGTCCAGTGACGGGTATTTCTGCGGATAACGGATTTTCAATTCTCTATGTTTCAAAATATCTAATGAATCGCGAAATTGGTTTCGGACGCAAGCTTCTTCAAATTATAGAAGAAGAGCAAATCTCTTATGAACATACACCATCAGGTTTAGACGATATTTCTGTTATTATCCGTTCAAACCAATTGACAGAAGAGAAAGAGCAACGAATTGTTTCGCGTGTGAAAAAGGAATTACATGCAGATGATGTATACTTCCGTCATGGTATTTCAATGATTGTAATTGTTGGCGAGGGTATGCGAAATAATACTGGCCTTGCAGCGCGAGCAGCAGCAGCAATTTCCAGAACAGGTGCAAACATTGAAATGATTAATCAAGGTTCTTCAGAAGTAAGCTTAGTATTTGGCGTCCTATCCCAAACTGAGAACCAGATTTTGCGTGCACTTTACGATGAATTTTTTGCTCCCATAACGGTTGGCTAGGGCAAACCTGGTCAAATCATGAGGTTCTACAGTCAAAAGCTGTAGAACCTTCTTACATTTTCCGGGTATTTATAGGTTTATCGATTGTTTTAGTTATTCTAGCTTTCTAAAATTCGAAATATCTACTACTATTATTAATGAAAAATACTTATTTGGTGGAGATTGAATGAAGAAATATACATATAGTCATCCTGAAGCTATTGAATACACAGGTGAAGTTCCTATTATGGATGAGAATGGGCATGTAATTGCTTATTCAAAACGCATTTACGATAACTTTTTAAAAAGAACCTTTGATGAAATGTTTGATTTCCGATACTTTTTAAAATATGATGTGTTAGATAAAAATAAAGAAAGACTTTTTAGTGTAAAAAAAATTAGTAGAAGGGGAAAACTTTGGTTCGAAGGATTCGAAGTGGCCTCACGAAAAAAATATATCATTTCGTATGAGAATTGGCGTATAGGAATTCCAACCCTGTATATTACAGATGGAAAGTTTAAAATCCAACTCGAAAAAGAATTAGAAGATTGGTCAAGTTTTCTGCTTGATGAAGAAGTGATTGCAAAGTGGAAAGCTGAGTATAGGGAGAAGGAAGGGGACTTTCAGATGACGCTCCAAATTAATGAAAATAGTCCCATCCAACAACCTGAATTTTTCATTGCCATCAGTCAAGCAACACTATTTGTTGGGGCATAATGAAGGAGATGTAAAAAATGAATGTAATCTTTGTCATAACGGCAACCGGAGAAGAGGTATTAGAAATGGTATCAACTGACGTGGCAGGTCTATTAGCTGCCGTGCAAGGTGAAAATGTAACATTCCCATTCGGTAGTTTTAAATATGATTTCCATACTTTGGATCACTATTTGGAGGATTCTGTCTATCGTCAGGAGTTAGTCATTTACTTGAAAATAGATAACAGTCAAGCAACAACGTTGTAAAATACGCAACGTTGTTTTTATATTTGACTGAATTTGTTAGAGAAAGCGAGTGAAGAAACCGTGATTCAGCTGTTTTTTATTGGCATAATTTTATATGCCATCCTATTTTTGTTGTCAAAATCGAATGTATTTAACGGAATGACACGCCTTTTATCAGTAGTGAACACAGTCATCATTGTGACTTGCGGTATATTAATTTTAGTTAAAACTGGATTGCTACGATTGGTAGCAACTTTTATTAGTTTTATATTGATTCGGTTAAGTGAATTGATGGGGTCAGTGTTTTAAAGGAATTTAGAGTATATAAATCTGAGAAAAAACAATCCCTGTTCGGGAAGTAGCGAGAGATGCAGTTCATAAGAGGGATAAATTGCATTTTGAAAGAAAAAACCTACTAGAATGCACTTTATAAGATAATACCCATTCATAAAAATCCCCACATACCTTTAAATCGTAATCAACAATGGTTTCGATTAGAGAAATGCTGTAAAATTATAGTAAAAGGGTGTGGAAGAATGAAGATTTTATTTACTCGTTCGATTCAATCTCCATTGTTGGAGCTAATTCCAAAAGAATATGAAGTCGTGATGTGGAAGGAAGAAAATCGTGTCATGCCAAGAAAAGAGCTATTGAAAGAAGTAGCTGATGCGGATGCTATTTTCACGAATCTTACAGATCAACTAGATGCGGAGTTTTTCGAGCACGCGAAAAAGTTAAAGATTGTAAGTACGATGGCAGTTGGTTTTGATAACATAGATGTGCAAGAGGCGACTAAACGCGGAATTCCCGTAGGCCACACACCAGATGTATTATCCGAAGCAGTAGCAGAACTTGCCTTTACACTGATGTTTGCCTGTGCAAGAAGAGTTTTTGAAAGTATGCAATTTATTAAGGAAAATAAATGGGAGAGCTGGGGTCCCTATTTATTTGCTGGACAGAAGATTTCGGGGGCTAAATTAGGGATCATTGGAATGGGTCGAATTGGAAGGATTCTAGCGAAGCAGGCAAAGGCTTTAAATATGGAAGTGGTATATACAAACCGCCGCCCAAACCCACAGACAGAGGCTGAGCTAAATGTTGAATATCGTGAACTAGAAGTGCTATTAAAGGAATCTGATTACGTAGTCATGTTAGCCCCAGCGTCGAACGAAACATACCATATGATGGGTTATGAACAATTCGCTCTAATGAAACCGACAAGTATTTTTGTAAATGTTTCACGGGGGACGACAGTGGATGAGGAAGCATTACATCAAATTTTAGTTGAAAAGAAAATCTTCGCAGCTGGTCTAGATGTGTTTGAAGTTGAACCCATTCATCCAAATCATCCGTTACTTTCATTAGAGAATGTGATTGCTGTGCCACATATCGGAAGTGCTACAAAGGAAACTAGGGATAAAATGGTTGAAATTGCAGTGATCAATATTCTAAATGGTTTAAAAGGGAACCGATTGCTACATACCGTTAATGAAGAAGTTTACCAATAAGTATTATTTTGAATCTAGAGCAATTTTGCCATTATAAGCAGAATGCTCTTTTCTTTGCTCAAATCTAATAATAAGTATAAATTTATTAGAATATTTAAAATACTTTCAAATCGAAGTTATTTACTTAAGACTAAGAGTGTCATAGAATAATAGACAGACGAGAAAATTAGATTGCTTCTAATTTAAGTATGAGGGGGAAAAGTACGATGAAATTGAATGAATGGTTGAATAATGAAATACCAAACATTTCAAAATCACTTGAAGATATACATAAAGATTATTTTTCAATTGATAAGACAATTGGTTTTGAAGGGCAAGAGACGATCTATAAAATACTGCGAAACTTCCGTTCTGCACTTTTCCCATGTTTGTGTGATAAAGTCACATTCGATGAAACAAGGCTGAACATTACCATAGGAAATAATTTGAGAATCTCTGCATTAAATCTGAAAGATTTAATTGAAAAGGTACTATTGAATGACAGCAATATCCCATTGAATCAAATCACATCACGAGCTGAAGAAATCGTCATGAACTTGATAAATAAGTTTCCTGAACTTCGAAGAATGCTTCAAACAGATATCCAAGCTGCATATAACGGGGATCCGGCAACAACTTCAATTGAAGAAATCTTGCTAAGTTATCCTTCTATTCAAACGATGTCCATCCACCGAATTGCACATGAACTATACAAAGAGGGAGTCCCTGTAATTCCAAGAATTATGTCGGAATATGCACATCAACTAACTGGAATCGATATACACCCAGGTGCTTCTATTGGGGAGTATTTCTTCATCGACCATGGAACGGGGGTTGTTATTGGAGAAACATGTACAATTGGAAAAAATGTAAAAATATATCAAGGAGTTACACTTGGGGCAAAAAGCTTCCCGCTTGATGAAAACGGAAATCCTATCAAAGGGATTAAGCGACATCCAAATATTGAAGATAATGTTGTCATCTACGCTGGAGCAACGATTCTTGGTGGCGACACAACAATTGGTCAGAATTCGGTCATTGGAGGAAATATTTGGTTGACTCAATCTGTTCCTGAAAATTCGAGAGTATATCAAACTCAACCGTTACCAAATATCAAAAGTTAATATGATAATGAAAAGAAAAAGCCTGTTGGGGAAACGTATTCCTGACAGGCTTTTTTCTATTGTAAATTTACTAAGCCATGCCACCTTGATTGTTGTCCATTTTTTTAATAACTTCTTTAGCAGGTAGCTTTTTAGAGTTATTTTTTTCTGGATGTTCAACCGTAATGAGGCCAAACTCTTCATCTTTACTAAAACGGACCTCTTCTTTTGAAACATCTAATGCATTTTTATTTCTCGTGTTTAATTCGTCATATTCATGATTATTTGTCATAAGATTCAGCTCCCTTCAAAGACTAATATGAGTATTTTTGTATGTGTTTATGTACTTTCTATTCACTTTAAGTAAATAGAAATAAGATAAAAAATTAGTTACTTTTATATCGTTAAATACGATATAATCTATAGTGACGATATAAAAAGAGGTGGCCTATGGAACTAAATACATACTTTACAGATATTTATTATTATCTTCATCCCACACATGTACAGACAATTTCTCATCAAAGCATTCGAATATTGCAAATGATTCAGAAAGAACAAGAGGTTACTGTTCGATTTGTGTCAGAAGCTTTGTCCATTTCACATAATACCGCGTCTGAGCATGTGAAAAAGCTTGTGAATAATGGTTGGGTCATAAAAAAACGTAGCAATGAGGACCAAAGAAAAGTATTCCTGCAGTTAACAGTGGCAGGATTTCATGTAGTGAAACAAAACACAGAACTAAATGAAATAAAATTACAAGCAGCTTTGAATAAATTAAGCGAAACAGAACAAAAACAAGTTATGGACGCTTTTCGTTTGTTAAGCGAGGTAGCAAAATGATGGTCTGGTTGAAGCTTATTACCTCTGCTCTAATTATTGCCAGTGTAACTGAACTGGCTAGAAAATTCCCGCTTTATGGGGGTGTTATTGCTGCTCTCCCCTTAATAAGCCTGCTAAGTATTTTTTGGTTAACCGTCCAGGGAGAAACAGTTAAGCAAATTCAAACGTTTACAATGGGCGTTATTCTAGGGTTACCAGCCACGATTGTACTTTTACTGGTAGTGTATATGATGATCAAACATTCATTTCCCTTTGTTTTGTCACTAGTCGCTGGAATCATAGCTTGGAGTGTTTTTTTAGGTCTTCAAAAATTATTATTTGAACATTTTAATATCCACCTATAAAGAGAAATATAAAAGATCACCATCAAATTCAAAATTGATGGTGATTTTTCCATTGGGTCGAAAGTAGGGATACTGCTTCTTCAATATCGTTATATGAAATGGCTCCATAACCCATCATAACCAAATTATCATTGTTACTTAATTGATAGGAGCTTGAGATAGGGTCTAGAGCAATCCCGGCGTCTTGGGCAAGTTGAATTGCAGTCGTTTCATCCAGCGATTTTGGTAACTTCAAGACGATATGTAGACCTGCTGCATCACCTATGATTTCATATTCAGGCCCTAAAAAGAACTGTAAATTTTCGATTAATTTCAGTCTTTTTTTGCGATATAATGTCCTCATTTTTGCAATATGCTTTGTGTACAAACCACTTTCCATCAACTCAGCGATTACAAATTGGTCAATTTTAGAAACCGTTGTTTTGTGATCACCATAAAACGAATTAAACTTTGCAACTAGGGTTTTAGGTAAAATCATATAGCTCATGCGAATCGAAGGCATTAATGTTTTTGAAAATGTTCCAAAATAGATGACCCTTTGTAGTTGATCAATTTGGGCTAAAGGAGGAACAGGGCTTCCTTTATAACGAAATTCAGAATCATAGTCATCTTCAATTAAAAAAGCATCATTTTCTGACGCCCATTTTAATAAATCAATTCTTCTTTCAATGGGCATTACGCCTCCTAAAGGGAATTGATGGGCAGGTGTTATATAGTAATACTGACATGATTTTGCGGGGATGCCTGCTCCTTTTTCATCAATGGGTACAAATTCAATCGATAATTGGTTTTGCTGAAGAATGGCAGTCGCCCTTCTGAAACCAGGCTCTTCAATGGCTACATTGACGTTACCGAAGAACCTGGACAATTCGTTTAGCTGGTGTTGGGTACCACTATAGACAAAAATTTGGTCGACGTCACAAGTAAAGCCCCTGGATTTTGTTATGTATATTGCGATTTGTTCTCTTAATGACAGCTCTCCTTGCCAGGGTCCATTTGGTACAATATCAGAATTTAGATGCTTTCTATAAAGTTTTAGCCATATCTTTAGAGGAAACGCTTGATGATCGACTTGCCCATTTTTAAAATTATATTGTATTTTTGGGACTGACTTTAAGATTTTTTTTTCCTCTTCATGAATTGATTGCGTCCATTCAACATCATAAGCGGAAATGTAATAGCCGGAACGTTCTACACTATAAATATACCCCTCGCTTGCTAATTGCTCGTAGGCTTCTTTTACCGTATGGATACTTACATTTAAAATAGTGGCTAGGCTTCTTTTTGAAGGAAGTTTTTCATTAGCAGACAATGTTTGACTCACAATCTTGTTTTTCAGCTGTTCATAAATATCTAGATACTTTGCTTTTTTATTTGAAAAATGTATTGAGATTTCCACAATTTCCACCCTCTGGTATGGTTTAGAATATCATTTTTGATACTTTTTATCGTATCAAATTTGCAGTTAACTAGTAATAGGGAGGGAATAAAATTGCAAAAAAAAATTACCTTAGATAATGAAATAGTACAAGTAAGAACTATTCAGGAAGAAGATTTTGAAGGCATGCTGAAAGCGGCAATGTATCCTGAAATTTGGGAGCATATGTCGGTTTCGTTATTAACACAGGAAGCAGTGCAAACCTACATTGAAAATGCGATAAAAGAAAGGCAAACGAATCAATCCCATACTTTTGTTATCGTGAACAAAAAAACGAATGAAATAATTGGAAGTACATCCTTTTTGGATATTGCTGAAAACCATAAGCGAGTTGAAATAGGTTCAACTTGGATTTCACCGAAATATTGGCGAACAAATATGAACACGAACTGTAAATTTCTATTATTAAAATACTGTTTTGAAGAGCTGCAGCTTAATCGAGTTCAAATCAAGACTGGACATGAAAACTTCCGTTCTCAAAAAGCGATTGAACGACTAGGAGCAACTAAAGAAGGCATTTTAAGAAATCACATGATTCGTAAGGAAGGAAAAATTCGTCATACGGTGATGTATAGCATCATCAAGGAGGAGTGGCCAGTAATTAAAGAGCGATTTATTGGAAGGTTGCTAGCGAACGATCAAGGAATGTAGATGTTAAGCTAAAAGGTCTAATATTTTCATGATTTCACATTTTATTCACTATCGTAATGTTGTATTATAATTTACATATATGTATAATAATACAGTTTATGAGGTGGCGAAATGAATCTAATATGTGAGTCCAGTAATCTAGAAGATTATCTGATCGAATTGGATGAACTTAATTATTCTAATCCAATTATTGAGGAAAAAGTAAACGAACTATTTAACCATGAACAGAAAGAGATTGAAAAAGTTAAAATTGCCTTTGAATTTGTCCGAGATGAAATATCGCATTCTTGGGATAGTCAACGAACAAAGGTTACATGTAATGCTTCAGACGTATTAAAACACAAAGAAGGAATTTGTTATGCAAAATCCAATCTTTTGGCTGCACTATTGCGTTCTCAAGGAATTCCTACCGGTTTTTGCTATCAGCGTTTAATGCTGTTTGACACACCAGAAAAAGGGTATTCACTACATGCTTTGAATGCAGTTTATCTAAATTCATTAAATAAATGGATACGTTTAGATGCTCGAGGCAACAAACCTGGTATCAATGCCCAATTTTCGTTGGAGGAAGAGAAATTAGCTTTTACTGTTAATGAGCATTTCGATGAAAAGGATTATCCAATAATTTATGTGAAGCCAAATTCAAAAACAATCACTGTATTAAAAGTGAACAACGATGCATTGGAAATGTATAAATATAAATTGCCAGAAAGCATCTAGGGGACTCGGAAAAAGGGACGAAACCAAAAAATCTTTGCCCCTATAAAAGTAGAAATTTTTTGGTTTCGATTTTATCTTTAAGCAATTTGGGAATCCCAATTTATTGCCATTATAAGCTCTTTATCATTAACTCTATATGACTTTGCTAACTATACATGCTACTATTAAACAATTTCCTTTACCTTATATTCCTATTTTTTTCATCAAATCTATAAAACTAAACTATGACTAATGATTAGTCCCAACCAACCAAATCGCTTCTTCTTTCTAATAGCAAAATATCCCTCCAGATGCCGTCTTGTTTGCCGATTTTTTCACGTATGCCGACAATTTTGAAGCCGTTTTTTTTATGTAATTGAATGCTTGCTTCATTTTCACAAAAGATTTTGGATTCCAATGTCCAGAAACCTTCTGCTTCTGAATGTTTGATCAAATGATGAAGCAGCAAATTTCCAACACCTTTTCCCTTTGCATCAGGATGTACATAAATGCTTAACTCTCCAACACCCGAATATACTTTTCTATAGGAAACAGGCGTGAGCTTACACCATCCTAAAATGATTGCATCCTCTTCTGCTACAAATGTGCAAGAAGCAATGGCATTCCCATACCATTGATCAAATGACGAGGGGGCTTCTGTCTCAAATGTAGCATTCTTCGTAGCAATACCTGCTTCATAAATGGTTTTCACTTGCTCCCAATCATTTTTTGTAACTGTTCGCATTAAAATAGACATAATTAGTACCTCCAATAGATTTATAATTTAATTTTATGTAAAATAGTTGCATTATACAAGTAAAAGGTGTATAAATAAACCAAGAGGTGAAATAATGGAAAACAAAAGAGAAATTTTCCATGTACTAACGAGAAGATTTGGTTTATTAGATAAAAATTGTTGTGCAGTTGGGAACTTTGAAATATCCATTGTTCAAAGCCATATCCTATATGAAATCGATAAACAATTCGAACCATCTATGCAGCAAATAGCCGAATCCTTAGCGATGGATATTACGACATTTAGTAGACAAATACAAACATTAGTCAATATGGAACTTGTAATGAAAACACCCTCAACCCAAGATAAACGTGTATCCATTTTAAGTTTGACCGTACAAGGGAAATTTGTAGCAACCAATATTGATCATTCGATGAATGCATATTTAGACGAAGTATTCTCTCATATGAACGAATTTGAAAGAGAAACCGTTATTCGTTCACTTAAATTATTAAACGAAGCTATGTCAAATTCCTCTGTTTGTTGTAAACCACTTTTTTAAGCAAGAGAAATCTTGCTTCTATTTTTAGTTAATAGTTGCATTTTGCAAATAAATTTAATTGGAGGCCTTACTATGAGTAAATGTGGAAAAAGCATTGATATAGTTAGTTGTTGTGGAACACCCAATGTAGAAGTTCAATATGTTTCGGATAATTACGAAGTCAGTAATCAGATGCCTGTAGCAATTATAGGTGGTGGTCCAGTTGGATTGGCAGCAGCAGCGCATCTAGCTGATCGTAAACAAGATTTCATACTTTTAGAATCAGGTTCCAGTGTGGGAAGTAATATTATCGAATGGGGGCATGTGCGTCTCTTTTCACCATGGCAATATAACATCGACAAAGTTGCCAAAAACTTATTAAAAGCTGTAGGATGGATTGAGCCGGCAGCAGAAGAAATTCCTACTGGGAAAGAGCTTGTAGAAAAGTATTTAATGCCATTAGCAAACTTGCCTCAAATTCAAAAGAATCTACAATTAAATGCTAAAGTAGTATCCATAAGCAAAAAAGGCCTGGATAAGATGAAAGATTCGGGGAGAGAGCAAACATCTTTTATCATCTATGTTGAACAAAATGGCCTTACAAATAGAATTGAAGCAAAAGCCGTGATTGACGCTACAGGCACGTGGGCAAATCCTAACCCAGTGAATGCCGATAACATTTGGACTAGAGAAGAAAGAGAACTTAAAGATCTCATTTTCTATGGCATTCCAAATATTCAAGAACATGAACGAGAACGATATATAGGGAAAAAAGTGGCGGTTGTAGGTGGCGGTCATTCGGCAATTAATACAATAATTGAGCTATCGCAATTAGGTGAGAAAGTAGAAATTTACTGGGTGATGAGAAAGAAAAATGTTGAGAGTGCTTATGGGGGAGAAGAAAAAGATGCGCTTGAAGCAAGGGGAGAATTAGGGAGCCGTATTCATCAATTAGTTGATAGTGGCCAAGTAAAAGTGTTTACACCATTTATGATTCATCAGCTAATTCGTAAAAATAATGGAATTGAACTAAAGGGCGAATATAAAGGAGAACTTTTTACTCTTTCAGGAATTGATGAAATGATTACGAATACAGGAAGTAGACCTGACTTCTCATTTCTACGAGAGATACGCTTGAATATAGATTCAGCAACAGAAAGTGTGGGTGCACTATCTCCTTTAATTGATCCAAACCATCATAGCTGTGGGACAGTTCGGCCTCATGGAGAAGAAATATTAAGACAACCCGAAAAAAATTTTTATATTGTTGGCATGAAAAGCTATGGACGTGCTCCAACATTCTTGATGGCAACAGGCTACGAACAAATCCGCTCTATAGTTGCTTACTTATGCGGAGATTTCGAGGCTTCGAAAAAGGTAGAGCTTGTATTACCGGAAACTGGGGTGTGTAGCATTAATCTAGAGAATACTTCAGATTCCACATGCTGTAGTTGATTTTAGGAGTGATTTCTAATATGACGGTAAACAATGGCGGCAACTTGTCTAAAGAATATTTCAATGCTTATATCAGATTAATAATGAATGCACGGAACTGCTCATTGGAAGATGCTGAAGTTTATATATATGAACATTTCTTTAACGGAAACTCACATTCGTTTGGAGAATTTAGCTATTCTAGTTATTTGAAGGCCGTTGAAGAAATGTCTATGGAATAATAAGCTTTATGAAATGCATCAAATAGCAAAATGGGTATTGAATGCAATTGAATGGCGCATGAGCAAATGCAATGCGGAGCATAATTGTGATCGAAATACAGTTCATAAGGTAATGAAACGCATTGTGACGGAAAATCATACTCGATATGATGTTCCTAAGCCCCGAAGTAAAAGAATACCGTGAAAGTCCAACTCTTTTGAAAAACTAAAAACCCGGAATAAATTCCGGGTTTTGATTACACTACATTATGTTATCCACGACACACTGCCTCGCTTTTCGCATAGAATCTTAAGCTTTACCCTAAGAAAGTTGCTTTAGCTTCTCAGTAAAATGTTCTTCAATGAAAACAATGAATCCCATCCATCGGGTTAACCCTCCCAATCATCGGAGTCGAAGTGAAATCTTTAATAGTATAGGTCGATATGAATTTTCTATACCTATTTTTCACCATTCAATTAAAAAAAGTGAAAATGGACATGATATTTATGATAATCTACTTGTAAGATGATGTAACATTTCTAATTTATGTATACTAAGCGGTGTTTCTTATAATCGTAGGTGAAGAGTTGCTCTTTTTGCCAGAAACACCAAAGGATAATAAAATCCACAGGAAGGAAGTGCGAACAAATGGATGTAGAAACGATTATGGAGGAATTAGAAGCCTTAGGAAAGGAAAGAACAAAAAAGACTTACATAAGTAATGGGGCAAGAGAACCTATATTTGGTGTGGCAACTGGTGCAATGAAGCCACTTGCAAAGAAAAACAAATACAATCAACCATTAGCACAACAGCTATATGATACGGGAAATTATGATGCTATGTATTTCGCAGGAGTAATTGCGGATCCAACAGTTATGACGGAAGAAGATTTTGAGCGTTGGATAGATGGTGCCTATTTTTATATGCTGTCTGATTATGTAGTTTCAGTAACATTGGCTGAAACTAATATTGCACAAAAGGTATCAGATCAATGGATAGAAAGTGGGGAAGAGCTTCGGATGTCGGCAGGGTGGAGCTGCTATTGCTGGTTATTTGGAAATCGAAAGGATTTTGAATTTGATCCAAGCAAAATCACGAATCTGTTAGATCAGATCGAGAAAACAATTCATGATTCCCCTGAACGAACAAAATCGGCAATGTGTAATTTTGTGTACACAGCTGCAATTTCATATGTACCTGTTCATGAAAAGGCGGTTGAAATCGCAAAATCAATTGGAACAGTAGAAATAAAACGTGAAAACAAAAAAAGCAGTATGGTGGATATTTCTGCTAATATCCAAAAGGATTTGGATCGAGGGGCACTTGGCTTTAAACGAAAATATGTTAGATGTTAATTTTCCATAATAATATTATGTAAACTTACAAAGCAAATTTGAGCTGATTATAAATCTTTTCATGAGTTTATTTAAATTTCAGAGCAGCATATTCCCCTTATAAAGCGATTCTTATAGAATAATTAAAAGCATTCAAGAATGAAACAATCTTGAATGCTTTTTCGTGTTTTTAATTGGAATGTATTACCTGAACCCGTCCAATCTGCCCATCCGTGAGCCTGACTTTAATGCCATGGGGGTGATTTGGCGATTTGGTTAGTATGTCTTTCACAATACCTCTGGTAAGTGTTCCGGTTCTTTGATCTTTTTTTAGAACAATATCTACGGTGGTACCAGGAATGATGTCTTTACGATTTTGGCCGTTCATTAAACACCCATTTTTCTACGAGTATTGCTAGCTTTTTTTGTTTGCTGGCTTTTCATCTTTTGGCTTGAAAGGTCTGTTTTCATTTTACCCTTACCATTATTGGAGTTGTTCTTTTTGTTCTCAAGCTGTTGCTTTACGAGCTCTTGCAAACTTTTCTTCTTTGGTGTTTCATTTTGATTATTCTCAGTCATAGGAATTCCTCCTTATGGAATACGTTGTCAGTTCAGTATAATCTATTTTCACGGCTTTGGAAAGAAAGTACATAGTCCAAATTCGATGTAAAGGTACTCGGTAATTTGTCTATTTAAGTGTGCTGTATTTGGGGAAAAATCATGATAAAAAGTAGGAGATTTGTTCAATAAGAGATGCCTCATAGACAAATCCTGGGGATTAGTAAGAAATTTGTCCAATAAGAGATGCCTCATGGACAAATCCTGGGGATTAGGAAGAAATTTGTCCAATAGAAGATTAAGTCCATATAATTGTGTAAAAAGAAAAAGAGTCATTTTATTCTCTCTTGGATACAATGTTTTCAGCGACGATAAACATGAAAGAGGGAATAATAATGACTCAATTACAGTTTAACTTAGATATGGACTTTTTAAAAGATTCTGTACTAAATTCTGACTTAAATACAGTGGTTAAATCTGCTTTAGTATTAGTTTTAAATGAGTTTATGGAAAAAGAAAGAGACGAATATTTAAATGCAGCGGCTTATGAGCGTTCGAATGATCGAATCGATTACCGAAATGGCTACTACGAGCGTGAAATCGTTATGAGTGTTGGAAAACTAACTTTAAAAGTTCCTAGAACTCGCAACGGTGAATTTTCTACTAGTGTGTTTGAAAAATATGCTAGACATGATCAAGCGTTGATTCTATCGATGATAGAAATGGTTGTAAATGGTGTCTCCACAAGAAAGGTAACTCAAATTGTGGAACAGCTTTGTGGTGAAACTGTATCAAAATCACTCGTGTCTTCACTGACTCAAAAACTAGATCCCATTATTAACACTTGGGCAAACAGACCTTTAAACACGACTTACTATCCTTATATTTTTCTGGACGCAATGTATATTAAAGTGCGTGAACATCACCAAGTTGTATCGAAGGCTGTCTATATTGCAACGGCTATTACAGAAGAGAATAAACGTGAAATTTTGGGTTTAAGTGTAGACCATGTGGAGAGCTATGATAGCTGGAGTCGTTTTCTTCAACACTTAAAATCCCGAGGAACTCAATCACCCAAGTTAGTTATATCTGATGCTCACCAAGGTTTACGAAAAGCCATCCAACGCGAATTCATCGGAACTACATGGCAAAGATGCAACGTACATTTTAAACGTAATATTATTGAAAAGCTGCCGAAAAAGGATTCAGGAGATTTCCGTCTCATGATTAGACGTATCTTTGATGCAGTTACCCTTGATGATATGCGCAAATTTAAAGATGAATTAATGAATCAGTATGCAGAAGATCGCAGATATGAAAAAGCACTTACAGTACTAGATGAAGGTTTCGAAGATACCATTCAATATATGAATTTTCCGAAAGGTATACGTGTCAATATTCGAAGTACGAATTCTCTGGAACGACTAAATCAAGAAGTACGTAGAAGAGAGAACGTAATCCGTATCTTCCCTAATACCCAATCTGCCTTTAGATTAGTTGGTGCTGTGTTAATGCACTATCAAGAAAACGATTATTCAAAAAGAACAGGACTTTCTAGATAGTATTTCTGATTTATCTTGTCAACCTTAACTCCCGCCCAGGGAGTATCTCACATTCCGTAAAGGCTATCAAAGTGAAAAGAGCCTTTGACAGCCTTTACGGAATATGAGTGATTAACCCATGGGAGTTAAGGGAGAAAAATGTAGTGGGTGGATAATTTATTACCCCCAATTTTTACAATTAAAATTTAGTTGAAAACATTCGTATTGAATTTTACACAATAACTTGGACTTGACTCAATAGAAAGAGCCTCATGGACAAATCTTGAGGAATAGTAACAAATTTGTCCAATAGAAGGAGCCTCATGGACAAATCTTGATAAAAAATAAGAATTTTTTTCAATAGAAGGACCCTCGTGTACAAATCCAGATAAGAAGGGGGAATAATCTGTTTAACAAAAACCAGCTTCAATGACAGGATTTCAGTTGTATAAGTTCAGCTTTGTACACACTCAGCTTTTCACCAATATTTTCCATATTATATTTGAACACCACTAAACTCACATCTCTTATTTTCAGAATATTATTTACATTATTCGCTGAATAGTATATATTACATATAACTAAAAGGTTATAAGTAAAGGTGAGGGGATGCTAATGCCTGATGTTTATCGAGCATTAGGGGATTTAACTCGACGTCGAATAATTAGTATGCTGAAACAAAGAGAAATGACCCAAAAGGAGATTGTTGAAGCTTTTACCATTTCTCAACCAGCGATTAAAAAACATTTAAAGATATTGCTGGAAGAAGAAATGATAGCAGAAAGTTCAAATGGGAAGTATCGTATTTATTCAATAAATTATTATACACTTCAAAATGCTTACAATGAAATGCTTCAATACATCGGAGAATTACTGGATGATCAACTCGTTAGTCTAAAAAATTATGTGGAAAAAGGAGAGTTTCGAGATGAACAAAGTGAAGGACTCCGTGATGAGACAGATTGTAGTTGATGCACCTTTGGAACTGGTTTGGGCTGCATTAACTAAGCAGGAGCATTTAAATCGTTGGTATACGAAAAATGCGCAGATAGATTTTCGGATAGGTGGCAGAGGCTACATGAATCATGGCTGGGGAGCAACAACTGAAGGAGTATTTACAGAAATACATCCCATGAAACTTTTTGTGCTTCAAAGTCTTGATGGGGATTTTACTACCATTACCTCTTTAGATAAGATTGAAAACGGTATACTAGTAACTATTGAATATAAATCTTCTATTTTGGGGGAAATGGACTTATCAACGATTGAAAATATGCTATTCGGCACAGGTCAATTTTTAGAAAACCTTCAAACTGTATATGAAACAGGCATTGATCATCGAGCAAACTTTTGGAAAGCTTGGATTGGAATAACTCACACAACCAATGAGTTCAGTAGAGGGACAAAAGTTGTCCAAGTGAAGGAAGGTACTGCTGCTGCAATGGCTGGAATTATTTCTGAAGATATAATAATGGAAATTGATGGAAGCGCGATTCGGAACCATGAATCCCTAGAGAGAGCTATAAATGAACTGGAACCTGAAAGTACTACTACCTTAACCATATTGAGAAATCGGGAGAAGCTACAAATAAGCTGCAAGGTTGAAGCTTATCCAGTCACTTACTGAAATGTCATAGAAAAAAGATGCTACCCATATAGCATCTTTTTTATTTCATGTAACTTTTTTAGTAAGTTATCAACTAATCTAAAAGGGGGGCGATTTTATGAGTATACGGATGATAGTGCACTTGGTGATTGTATGCATTTTAATCGGATGTAGTAATCCCGAAGTGAATAAGTTATCAAAAATATCTAATGAGAGTGATAGGATAACCTCTGATACTACTGACGAAAAACCACCCGGACTAATACTAACTATCGGGGGAGACGTGATTAAAACCTACAGAGGAACTTATTCTTGGCATTATCAAGATAAAACCACAGGGCAAGATGTAGTAATTCATGCAGATCATGCAGGTCCAACCCAAATGGTGAATATTGAGGAAGGGGTTAAAGCAAATTTATCTAAACCAGTAAATTTAAGATTTGCAAAAGAACCAATTAGTTATGAAATTAATCTCTGGAATAGTGATGAATTAGTTGCAACCTACAAATCATTTGAAGAAATAAAAGAACAAGGAAATTATATAGTTGAAATCGTAGGATTATGGGGGAAAAGCACAGCAACTTATGTGCTTGCACTTAATATTACCAATCAGTAGAAGCCTAAAATAGGTTTCTTTTTTTCTATAAAAATTATCCGTATCTGTAACTATATTCCATATAATTCGTTTCTTACATATAGGCAACATAAAGGGGATTTTATGAGAAATCTAAAATGGTTTGATGATGCATTCCTGGCATTCTGTTGGATACTTTTAATAATTTCGATAATTCTCTTTGTTATTTTTGGTAGTTTCTTTATTGCTCTGTTTATTAAGGAAATTCAAGGTTTTTCATAAGGAGGGACTACAATGATACTACACCTGAACGTACTAGGTTTTTTTCTATTTTTCATTACAGGGGTGTTACTGCTTATTTTAATTATTAGATTAATAATCTTCTTTTTTAAGAAAAAACGTTTTCCTAAAAAGCTCCTTATTGCGTCATTGATAGGGTCATGTATGTTTTTTGGTATCTTCGTTTATCTCAATTATTTTTTCACGTTCGATCAGCTTAAAGGGGAATCTTTTACAAATCCAGTGAGTTCGCCATCGAAAAAATATACAGTAAATGCTTATCTGCAAAACTATGGAGGAGCTGTTGGTGGTGTTAAAATATGGGTGAATATCACGAATCATGAAGAAAATGATCAAGTTAAAACTGTTTATTATAGTGAATCTAGTAGAAATTTTTTTATGTATTGGGTCGATGATGAGACAATCTCAATCTCACATGAATCTTCAAATTATATAGATTCAAAAAATAGTATTGAATTAAATGTAGGTAAAGACATATACGATGAAACTGGCATAGCTTGCACAAGCCTATTAATGAAAGATAAATATGAGAATTGCTACTATAATTAAAGACGCATTACTTATCAATTTTGGATATTTATGGTAAAAAAGTTGGATTGGAGGAGATAATAATGAAATGCAGAACTTGCAATTTAATAGCACTATCAGGATTTGTTATCGCATTTATTTTACTTTTCAATAAACGAAAATCCAAACAAGGCCATACCCTATTTGTCTCAAGTGGAATTGAAATTGACTATCCAGTTATTGATATAGAAAAACAGGAGGTTACGGCTTATATTACATATAAGGAGAAATTGTATATGCGAGTGCAGTATAATCTTGATACTCGCGAAACAAAAGTAACTGGAAGTTTGGAAGCCATCAAGCTAAATCCATTAGTAAAAAATAAGTTTCCATTAAAAGATGATGAATATATTGAAATGATTAAGATGAATGCAGAATACTTAATTGAAAATGAAAAAAAGAACGCTGGAATTCTTTTGAAATAGGCAATTTGGAAAAATGTATTGACTTCCTCCAAAATTTTCTTTAATATGATGAAGAATTAATTGCCCGAACAAGTCGGGAGAGGTTCATAGCTGATACCCTCTATAAAAAACTATGGAAACATGACATTATGCCATGTCCATATTAGGACGTGGCTTTTTTTATTTGTTTCATATTTTTTTATATTGCAAGCGCTAAAGCCTCTCTTGAAAAGTATTGGGATACATTTTCAAGGAGGTTTTTTTTATGTCTGGCCGAAAAAATGAAGAAGGCTTAAATGATTTAAAATTATTAGGAAATCAAAATACACAATATCCATCTGATTATGCACCGGAAGTATTGGAAGCCGTGGATAGTCTTCACTCTAACCGTGATTATTTTGTAAAGTTTAACTGCCCGGAGTTTACGAGTCTATGTCCAATTACTGGTCAACCAGACTTTGCGACAATGTACATTTCCTACATTCCGGATCAGAAAATTGTAGAAAGTAAATCACTAAAGCTTTATTTATTTAGCTTTAGAAACCATGGGGATTTCCATGAAGACTGTGTGAATATCATTATGAATGATTTAATTAAATTATTGGACCCAAGATACATTGAGGTTTGGGGTAAATTTACTCCTCGGGGCGGAATATCGATTGATCCATGGTGTAATTATGGTAAGCCGGGGACGAAATATGAAGAAATGGCAAATTACCGTTTAATGAATCATGATCTAAATCCTGAAAAAGTCGATAATCGATAAATTAATAGTCCTTCACACTAAGAAGGAAGAGGTTTTAGCTACCCTCTTAAAAAAACTAAGAAGAAACAGCATTTCTCTTAGAATGCTGTTTTTTCATGAAAAAGGAGTTTTATAGGATGAAGCAAGGAAAAGCACTCGTCGTGTTTAGCGGTGGTCAGGACAGTACAACCTGTCTATTCTGGGCAAAGAAACGTTACTCAGGAGTAGAAGCGGTTACTTTTGATTATGGTCAAAGGCATCGTCTTGAAATTGAATGTGCAAAAGAGATTGCCAAGGAACTAGATGTGAAGCATCATATTTTGGATATGTCCCTATTAAATCAGCTGGCACCAAACGCATTAACAAGAAATGATATTGAAGTGGCTGATGGAGAGGGTGGAGAGCTGCCATCTACCTTTGTGCCTGGTCGAAATCTACTTTTTATGTCTTTTGCAGGTGTTTTAGCGAGCCAAGTGGAAGCAAAGCACATCATTACCGGGGTATGCGAAACAGATTTCAGTGGATATCCTGACTGTCGCGACATTTTTATAAAATCCTTAAATGTAACGTTAAATCTATCGATGGACGATACCTTTGTGATCGAGACACCACTAATGTGGCTAAATAAAGCTGAAACATGGGCGCTGGCTGATCAATTGGGTGCACTCAATTTTGTTCGTGAAAGAACCTTGACTTGCTACAACGGTGTAATGGCAGATGGATGTGGAGAATGTCCTTCATGTAAATTACGTCAAAAAGGGCTAGATGAATATCTTTCCATAAAAAAGGAGTCTTGATTAATGGGTGATTTCAGAATTGTCGATAAGCTCCAAAAAATTGATGTAGATATACAGAGAAGCCAATTAAAGTATCATTCTAAGCGTGTTCTCGTGAGCAAAGAATTTACCTTTGATGCAGCACATCATTTACATAACTATGAAGGTAAATGTAAAAATCTGCACGGCCATACGTATCGAGCCGTATTAGGGATTAGTGGCTATACAGATGAACGAGGATTAGTAATTGATTTCAGTGATATAAAAGAAATTTGGAAACAGAAAATTGAGATTGATTTGGACCATCGTTATTTAAATGAAACACTGCCATTAATGAACACAACAGCTGAAAATATTGTTGTTTGGATATATGAAAAGCTGCAAGAAGCACTTGTTGAAGAACAGAATTCCACTGAACTGCGTGTAGAATTTGTTCGACTATATGAAACCCCGACAAGCTATGCTGAAGTAAGACGGGAGTGGATGGATTGTGAGTAAAATTCCCGTTATTGAAATTTTTGGACCGACCATTCAAGGTGAAGGGATGGTCGTAGGACAGAAGACGATGTTTGTTCGGACTGCTGGATGTGATTATTCTTGCGCTTGGTGCGATTCCGCCTTTACATGGGATGGTAGCGGGAAGCATTTAATTGCTCAAATGACAGCTGAAGAGATATGGGCGCAATTAAAAAAACTTGGTGGCAATGGTTTTTCATTTGTCACGATTTCAGGGGGGAATCCAGTCCTTCTTCGTAATTTAGAAGCGCTTATTACAATATTAAAAAACAATGACATCAAAATTGGAGTCGAGACACAGGGGAGCAAGTGGCAAGAATGGTTATATGACATTGATGAATTAACCATTTCCCCCAAGCCTCCAAGTTCAGGAATGGTAACAGATTATTCAATGCTTACTGAGATGATAGGAAAGCTTAAAAGTCGAAACAGCAATCAGCACATTTCACTGAAAATCGTAATTTTTAATGATGAAGATTATGCTTATGCGAAGGAACTACACCTCAGTTATCCATCATTACCTTTTTACCTTCAAGTAGGTAATGACGAAATTACTGAGAGAAACAATGAGCAATTAATTAGGCATTTACTAAAGAAATACGAGGGATTGGTTGACAAGGTTGTTGCGGATGAACAATTAAAAAATGTTAGAGTTTTGCCACAGCTACATACGCTTATTTGGGGAAATAAAAGAGGCGTCTAGCTTTGATTTTGCAAAATGAATTATAAGGAGATACACATGAGAATATTATTTTATTTATTATCCATCGTGATAGCCAATGTAGTCACAGCGCGATTTGCACCATTAGAATTTGGGATGTTTATTGTTCCGATGGGGACACTTTTTGTTGGAGCAACCTTCATTTTCCGAGATTTGGTACAGAACAAATATGGTCGGGGAAAAACGTATCTATTCATTTTTACAGCATTAATTTTATCAGCAATCGTTTCCTATTCTTTAGGGGACACTTTAATGATTGTTGCGGCTTCCGCTCTTTCTTTTTTAATTGCAGAAACGGCTGATACAGAAATCTATACACGTCTAAAACTACCAATGGCTTGGCGAGTATTTTATAGCGGTATAGTGGGAGGAATACTGGATTCGGTAGTTTTCGTTATAGTTGGATTAAGCCCACTTGGAGCAGGTTTCCTTCCGTGGGAAGCAGTTCCAGCTGCTATTGTAGGGCAAGTCATCGTAAAAACGATCATACAAATGTTCGGTGCCTTAATCCTAAACCAAATTCATGGTATTAAAGAGAAAGATATGATTACAGGCTAATAGAACAACCTCCTTTCTAAAGAAGGAGGTTGTTCTATTTTCACAATTGAACTTGAAAATTATAGATGGGTGTGCAGAACCGGATATAGCTGACTTGAAATTAAAAAAAATAGCATATGAAAGAGACTTTCAACTTTAATGTTGAGGGTCTTTTTTTTAGGGTGAATTTAGTGCTAATGTCATGATTGTTTTTTACTTATTTTCTGCTTAGGGTAAGGGATATTCTCTTAAAATTGTAAATTATCAGAAAAAACGTATTGACTTGTATTGTCATATTGTCTTACAATTAATTTATCAGAAAATTCACTAAAGATAAAGGGGGAAGGAAATGGTTCAATCAAAGGTCGATTTTATAACTGGGGGAGTTATAGCTGCAGTTGCTGCAATCATGTTTATAATGACGTTCTCATTTGAAGAATTTGCAGGGGCCGGCGTTGGTGTTGGCGTTGAATTTATGCCGAGAGTTATAGCTGTATTAATGCTTATTACAGCAGTTGTCATTATGATTAATGCCTATCGAAACCGTGATAAACAAATAAAGGTAATTGATGGGGAAACAGGGTTAGAAGTTGAAGAGGAGGACCCAAATAGTAAAAATTATAAAAAATTAAGTATCAGCTTAGGTGCCATGATCATCTATGCTATTTTGACACCGTTTATAGGATTTTTATTGTCCTCCATACTTTATTTAATCACTCAAATGTTTATTTTATCTGATAATGACAAGAAAAAGCTTATTGTCATTGGGACAATATCAATTGTGATGTCGGTGATCGTGTATTTCATCTTTAGGAATGTATTCTACGTTATGCTACCTCAGGGAATCATAGGTTAGGGGGGATAAAATGATTCAAAGTTTGTTGGAAGGTTTTGGCAATGTTTTAAGTATCTCGACAATTCTCTTAATATTGGGAGGTACAATTCTGGGGTTGATTTTTGGATCCATACCAGGATTAACCGCAACGATGGCAGTAGCTATCTGTTTACCAATCACATATGGAATGAATCCGATAGCAGGGATGTCACTTTTAATGGGTTTATACATTGGTGGCGTTTCAGGGGGATTGATTCCAGCAATTTTATTAAAACTGCCAGGCACACCATCCTCAATAGCTACAACATTTGATGGTTATCCTTTAGCACAAAAAGGTGAAGCTGGGAAGGCGTTTTCATTCGCCATTATTGCATCTTTCTTAGGTGGATTGGTCAGTATTCTCTTATTAATAATGGTCGCTCCTCCACTTGGACAAGTCGCACTGAAATTTGGCCCATACGAATACTTTGCTATCGTAATATTCTCATTAACATTGATAGCAAGTTTATCAGGAGATTCATTGCCTAAAGGAATTTTGTCAGGGTTACTTGGAATTGGTTTTGCGATGGTGGGTTCCGCACCAATTGATGCATTCCCACGATTTACATTTGGAATATCAGCGTTTGATGCAGGATTTGACTTGATGCCAGTGTTAATCGGTTTATTCGCAATATCCGAAATATTGCTTGTTGCTGAGAAAAGGGGCTACCAGGCACTAAAAGTGAATATCAAAAAAATTAACTATAAAGTGCCGTTAAAAGAGTATCTAGAAGAAAAATGGAACTTCGTAAGATCTGCTGCAATTGGTATAGGCATTGGAATACTACCAGGTATTGGTGGGGGAACAGCCAATTTGATTGCTTACGCTGCAGCAAAAAATTCCGCAAAAAAGCCAGAAGAGTACGGAAAAGGGACGCCAGGAGGGGTTGTTGCATCTGAAACTTCAAACAATGCTGCGATTGGTGGAGCTCTAATACCACTAATGTCATTAGGAATTCCTGGTGATACTGTTACAGCAATGCTATTAGGTGGTTTAGTGTTACATGGATTACAACCAGGACCTTTATTGATTCAAAACAATGCTCCCGTAGTGTATGGTATTTTTGCTGCGTTGCTAATTGCAAACGTTTTCATGGCAATTCTATTATTTGCCGGTATGCGTGGGTTTGTTCGTTTACTAAGTATTCCGCAATATATCTTACTGCCAATCATTATGACGCTATGTGTAGTGGGAGCTTATGGTGTAAATAACAGAATGTTTGATGTGTATGCATTATTATTCTTTGGATTGATCGGCTACTTAATGTTGAAGGTACGTATCCCTTTAACACCACTTGTTCTAGGATTTATTTTAGGCCCATTACTTGAAACAAATTTACGTCGTGGGTTAATGCTGTCTCAAGGCGACTTTATGCCATTTGTGACTCAGCCGATTGCAGCATTATTCTTGCTGGTAACTGTAGTTTCAGTAGGATGGAAAATCTACAAGTCTTTTAAAGCGAAGCAAAAAATGAAAGAATCTAATGAAAAAGTTGCGTATGACAACTAAAATGGGGGCTATTAAAAATGAGAAAATATTGGGGAATTTTACTTGTTTCTTTAATGGTATTGGTACTTGCGGCGTGTAGTGAGAAAGCTACAGGGGAGGAAAAGGGTTATCCAACGAAACCGATTGAAATTGTTGTACCGGCTGGTGCTGGAGGAGATACGGACTTAAATACTCGTACACTAGCAAAATATTTAGAGAAAGAATTAGGAACTTCACTTGTTGTATCGAATGTTACAGGTTCTGGTGGAACGGTTGGAGTAAGCAAAGTATTAGATTCGACAGCAGATGGCTATTCAGTATTAGCGTTTCATAACTCAATGTTATTAAACAAAATTTATGGTCTCTCTGATCAATCAATCGAGGATTTCAAATTTGCAGGAACAGGCGTTTTGGATCAAGCAAATACATTTGTCGTTTCAAAAGATAGTAAATTTAAAACTATAGAAGAGCTAATCGAATATGCGAAAGCAAATCCAAAAAAGGTGACAGTTGCAACAGAGATGGGATCAATGACGTATATTCAAGTGATGGAGTTTCAACAGTTAACAGGGATTGAGTTAAATATCGTTGATATCGGTGGTGCGTCTGATAAATTAACGGCTTTACTGGGTGGACGTGTAGATATCTTCCCTACATCATTAGGATTTGTAAAAAGCTATATTGATTCAGGGGATTTTGTTTCACTTGGAGTTCTTGCTGAACAGCGTTTAGAATCTGCTCCAGATGTACCAACATTCCAAGAACAAGGTGTTGACATGGCAATCGATAAAGTTTTCTATTGGGGATTCCCGAAAGATACACCAGACGAAGTCGTTCAAACATTTAGTGAAGCGATGGAAAAAGTTGCTGCCAATGAAGAGTTCCAAGCAGAAATCCGTGAATATTGGGTTGAACCGGTGTATTTAAATGGGGAAGAAACAGCAATGAAACTGCAAGAACTATTTGATCACTATGAAACGATTAAAAATGCAGGGGAATAGTGAGGTGAAATAAGTGAAATTATCAGTAACTGTAAATACAACCGATCTTGCAGATTTAGATTTGCAGCAAATGGTGCAACTAGGGATTGATTGTGTCGACTTTGGGATTGGCCATTCATTTAAAGGTGTCAAAGAACAAGGTTTTCCTGATTTAGACGAACTTTTAAAGTTAAAGAAACGATTGCGTAGCTGGGGATTGGAAATGAATCGTGTCACACTTCCCAATATCACACAGGCATTCATGGAAGAAAAACCAGGAAGTGAAAAAGAGCTTGAAAATTCCATTAATGCTGTAAAAGTGTTTGGTGAAGCGGGAATAAGTATTGTGCGTCAACGATTCGAAGGCGATGTGTTTTATGGTCGATCATTAAGCTATGAATCTATCCAACGTGGAGGATTGATCGGACGAGGTGAAAGTGTTGGATTATTAAAAGAAAAAATGCCTACTCCAACCAACGAAGAGCTGACTCGTTGGTGGAGAAACTTTCAACGAGCATATCGAGAGATTGTAGATGAGGCACTCGAGTATAACGTAAATGTAGCGATGCATCCGTCTGATACACCTCACCCAGATTCACCCTTTGGCGGGATTGGTCTTCATCGGATTATTGATGACTTCCCTCAAAAAAATGTTGGGTTTGTGTATTGTATTGGAACAAGGGCTGAAGCAGGTGGTTCCTCACTAGTTATGGATGAAATCAATCATTTCGGAAGAAAAAATCGTATATTCCTGGTTCATTTCAGAAATGTACGTGGCAGCCTTCCAACAGCGGGTGCTTTTGAGGAAGCAATGCTAGATGATGGGGATTTAAATATGTTTAAAATATTGCTTGAACTCGACAAGGTTGGCTACCAAGGATGTATCAACCCTGATCATGTTTTAACATTTGCGGGTGACACACCTGATTTAGATGAAAAATGGGCATTCTCAAATATTGGATGGAAGCATTCAAACTTAGGCTTCGCTTACTCTATCGGTTATATGAAAGCTCTGTTAAATGCCTTAGTAGAATACAAAGGCAGAGCATTTTAGGGAGGGGAATTATGATCGAGCAAAAACAACCACTCTATATTCAAGTCCATCACGCGGATAATGTTGCAATTGTGGCAAATGCTGGCGGTGTTGGGGAAGGTAGTAATTTTTCATCAGGAATTATCGCAATAGAGCGAATTCCACAAGGACATAAAATTGCTTTAAGGTCTATAAAGAAAGATGAAGCCATCTATCGATACGGTGAAGTGATCGGTTATGCAAAAGAACCTATAGAAAAAGGTGCTTGGGTTCATGAAGCCCGCATGTTGTTACCGACACCACCAACATTGGATAATCTGCCATCAGCAAACGGAATATTAAATTCGCAAGTTGAACCAGCTGACCGAACGTTTTTAGGCTATCGTAATACGAACGGTACAGTCGGGACAAAGAATATATTAGGAATAACTACAAGTGTTCAATGTGTTGCGGGGGTTTTAGGCTACGCGGTGGAACGCATTAAGAAAGAATTGCTTCCTTTGTATGAAAATGTTGATGACGTCATTTCGCTGACACATACCTATGGCTGTGGTGTTGCGATTAATGCAGAAGGATCAGAAATTCCGATTCGTACAATTACCAACCTTTCTCAACATCCCAACTTTGGTGGTGAGGTATTGGTCATTGGACTTGGATGTGAGAAATTGCAACCACTCGTTATAACAACTCAAGAAAACGATATTATTTCCTTGCAGGATCAACAAGGCTTTGAAGCAAACGTACGTGAGATCATGAAAAAAGCGGATGAAAAGCTGCGTCTATTAAATAATAGAAGACGGGAAGCGGTACCTATTCAAGAGCTGGTTATCGGCGTCCAATGTGGAGGAAGCGATGCATTCTCAGGAGTTTCAGCTAATCCGGCAGTTGGGTATGCTGCTGATTTACTTGTAAAGTCAGGGGCAACTGTTCTATTTTCGGAAGTAACTGAAGTGAGAGATGCCATCCATTTATTAACACCTCGTACCGTGAATGAAGAAGTTCGAGAAGCTTTGATCAGAGAAATGGCTTGGTACGATGATTATTTAGCAAAAGGAAATGCCGACCGAAGCGCCAACCCATCACCAGGTAATAAAAAAGGTGGCTTATCAAATGTTGTTGAAAAAGCTCTTGGTTCAATTGTAAAGTCCGGAACAAGTCCAATTGTTGACGTACTGGCTCCTGGAGAACGTGTACGGAAAAAAGGTCTTAACTTTGCAGCGACACCAGCAAGCGATTTTGTTTGTGGTACACTCCAAACTGCATCAGGGATACATTTGCAAGTCTTTACAACAGGACGTGGGACACCATATAACCTACAAGCCGTTCCTGTCATAAAAGTATCTACAACAACAAATTTAAAAGAAAAATGGCATGACTTAATCGATCTTGACGCAGGGACGATTGTTACAGGTGAGGCAACCATTGAAGAGGTAGGTACAGCCTTATTTGAGTATATTTTAAAGGTTGCAAGTGGAGAAGCTGTTACTTGGGCAGACCGTTGGGGAATTGCAAATGACCTCGCGTTATTTAATCCGGCACCGGTCACGTAATAATTGTCTTACAATATTACAAATGTGATTTAAAAATTCTACTATAATGAAAGAAGGTTCATAATATGCAAACAAGAGAAATTCCAAGAGGCATTTTAGGTTTTCCGGTTACACCAATGAATGATGATTTATCAATTGATTATGTAGCTTTTCAACGTAATGTTGAATTTTTAATTGAAAATGGATTAGAGTCACTTTTTATAGCGTGTGGAGCAGGGGAATTACATGCGATTAATAATGAAGAATATGAGCAATTAATAATTAAAGCAAAAGAGGTTGTAAAAGGGAGAGTTCCAATCTACACAGGAGTGGGTGGGAACATCACAAGTGCATTACAGCAAACAAAATTATCTGCACAGCATCAGCTGGATGGATATTTAATCCTGCCACCTTACTTAATAGATCCCTCTCAAGATGGAATCTATGAATATGTAAAAACAATTGCAGAAAGCACTGAACTAAATGCAATTGTCTATCAACGTGATAACTGTGTACTGACATTAGAGACGCTAAAAAAATTAGCTAAAATACCACAGCTTAAAGGATTTAAAGACGGTGTAGGGAATATAGAAGTAAATGTTGAGTTTACTCAATATTTGGGTGACAGATTTGTCTGGATCAACGGAATGCCCCTTGCAGAGGTAACAATGCCTACTTATGTGAATATAGGCTATGACACATATTCATCGGCCATTTCAAACTATATCCCGTATGTCTCAAAACAATACTTTGAAGCGTTAAAAAATGGAGATAAGCAAAAGGTTAGCGAAATCTATGAGGATATTATTTTTCCAATCCATACGATTCGTAAGCAAAAGAAAGGCTATGCAGTTTCACTAATTAAAGCTGGAATGCAAATTGTTGGTTTACCGGTAAATAACAATGTAAGACCGCCTATTGCCCCAGTAGAGCCTGAGCATTATGAAGCACTCAAAGCGATTATTGCAAAAGCAGAGGAAAAATACGGGAAGTTAAAAGGAGATGAATCTTATGTCGGTAACTAATCAAGAGCAGGCTGTGAAAGTCTACGGGAACTACATTAATGGAGAATGGAGAAATTCAGCTACTGGTCAAGTAACTGAGAGTACCAATCCAGCAAACCCTTCTGAGGTAGTAGGTGTTGTACAAAAGTCTTCCATTGAAGAAGTAAATGAAGCTTTTACAGCTGCAAATGAAGCGCATAAATCATGGAGTCGACTTGCTGGTCCAACACGTGGTGATTACTTGCTAAAAGTATCCAATATCTTGGAAGAGCGATTAGACGAAATCGCATTAACGATGACGAAAGAAATGGGGAAAACTTTTCCTGAAGCAAAAGGGGAAGCAGCACGTGGAGTAGCCATTTTACGCTATTATGCAGGTGAAGGTATGCGTTCAACAGGAGATGTTATTCCATCAAGCGACCCAGATGCGATGATGTTTACAAAACGTACTTCACTAGGAGTTGTTGGTGTCATTACACCGTGGAATTTCCCAATAGCTATTCCAATTTGGAAAATGGCCCCTGCACTTGTTTACGGAAACACAGTAGTTTTAAAACCGGCGAATGAGACATCTGTCACTGCGGCAAAAATTATAGAGTGCTTCGAACAAGCAAATCTTCCGAAGGGTGTTATTAACTTAGTAACTGGTTCAGGTGCAGTAATTGGAGATGCAATGCTAGCGAATCCATATATTAATGCAGTGACTTTTACTGGTTCAAACACAGTAGGAAAACAGATTGGGCAACAAGCATTTGATAGAGGAATTAAGTACCAGCTTGAGATGGGTGGAAAAAATCCGGTTATTGTAACAGAAGACGCTGATTTAGATCTTGCTGTCGAAGCGACAATTAGTGGAGGATTAAAGTCTACTGGACAAAAATGTACGGCAACGAGTCGGGTCATCGTTCATGAAGCTGTCTATGAAGAATTTAAAAAGAAACTAGTAAAAGAAACAGCGAAAATTACAGTAGGTAACGGGGAAGATTCTTCAACTTGGATGGGACCTTGTGCAAGTTCCTCTCAGTTAGAAACGGTATTATCTTATATCGAAATTGGTCAACAAGAAGGTGCCTTGTTGCTGCAAGGTGGAGAACGTGTTGAAAGTGAAGGCTATTTTGTTACGCCGGCCATTTTCGAAAATGTTGCGCCAGATATGCGTATAGCACGAGAAGAAATCTTCGGACCGGTACTATGCTTGATGAAAGTTTCAAGTATGGAAGAGGCTGTTGAATTAGCGAATGATTCAGAGTTTGGTTTAAGTGCATCCATCTTTACAACTAACATCCAAAAAATGTTGAAATTCATTAATGAAATGGATGCAGGATTGGTTCGCGTCAATGCTGAAAGTGCCGGAGTTGAGTTGCAGGCACCATTTGGTGGAATGAAACAATCTAGTTCTCATTCACGTGAACAAGGTCGAGCTGCCATTGAATTCTTCACATCAATTAAAACAATTTTTGTGAAGTAATGTTAGATGAAAGATTCAAAAATTCGGTATCGAATTCTCATGATTGTATTTTTTATAACAGCATTAAGCTTTGCCGATCGTGCGGTTGTCTCTATTGCCTCGGATGCAATTAGTGAAGACTTTCAGATCGATGGGATAGTACTGGGATATATATTCTCAGCATTTAGTTTGACATATGTCATCGCACAAATCCCGGGTGGGGTGCTTGTTGATAAGTTTGGTCCGAAAAGAATTCATATGATATTAATAACTGTCTGGACAGTACTTTTACTTAGCCATGGTATAACACCATGGCTTCCTATATCTATAATGGCGACTTTCTTTATTATTTTACGCGCTTTAACAGGGCTTGTCAGTGCACCGATGTTTTCTGTCAATTCCCGTGTTGTTGCTGAATGGTTTCCCGTAAAGGAACGTGCATTCGCAACTTCCATCTACACATCATCCCAGTATTTATCGATTGTATTGTTTGCACCACTATTTGGGTTCATATCAATGAGATATGATTGGTCTATTATATTTTGGATGATGGCACTCGCTATGGGATTGATATTAATCATTTGGATAGGGTATTTTAAATTGCCGGCAGAGCATCCAAAGACCTCCGAGACAGAGAGATTATTAATACTAGAGAAAAAAGTTCTTCAGCCAGAAGAGAAAAAATTAAATGTTTTTGATAAGAAACCAGTTCGTCAGCTACTAACAAATAAGATGACAATCGGTATCTACATTGGACAGTACTGTTCGGCTGTCATCAATTACTTTTTTATGACTTGGTTTCCGCTATATCTGATAAACACATTTGATGTTTCAATCGTCCAAACTAGTATATATATGATTTTTCCAGCTCTAGGTGCTTTTGTTGGCTCCCTAATGGCAGGTTTTCTATCAGATCGATTGCTGAGAAGGGGTTATTCACATACATTTTCGCGGAAATTACCCATTACGGTTGGGTTAATAGCTAGCTCTCTCATAGTCAGTTTATTATGGATTCAATCCGTTGTTGGAGCAGTTATTTGTATGACAATTGTATTGTGGGGAAGAGGGTTTAGTGGATTAGGCTGGACCTTAGTGACAGAAACGGTTTCAAAACAGTTTATTGGCATACACAGTGGTATTTTTAATACATTTTCTAACTTATCCGGAATAACTACCCCTATTGTTATTGGTTTTTTATACGAGTTGCAACAGAATTTTAATGGGGCAATTTTGTTTATAGGAATCCATAGCTTACTTGCAATTGCAAGTTATCATCTTCTTGTCGGGAAGATTCAAGAGTTTGAAATTAAATTTAGAGTTTTGGAGGATTCATAATGGAAACGGCAAATCTTACTTCTACTATACCTGTTATTAAAGATGTGAAAGTGTTCCCAGTAGCAGGATATGACAGTATGTTGTTAAATTTAAGTGGAGCCCATAGCCCATTTTTCACGCGTAATATATTAGTATTAGAAGATAGTACGGGAAATATTGGAGTTGGAGAAGTTCCAGGCGGTGAAGAAATTACTAAAACACTTGAAGAAGCAGCAACACTAATAGTAGGTAAAAAAATAGGTCAATATAAATCTATACTTTCATCGATTCGCCAACAATTTTCCTACAAGGATAAAGGTGGTCGAGGATTACAAACTTTTGATTTACGTACTACAATTCATGTGGTCACAGCAGTAGAATCTGCGTTACTTGATCTACTAGGGAAGCACCTAGAAGTACCGGTATGTGATTTATTGGGTGATGGCCGTCAACGTGAGAGTGTTAAAATGTTGGGCTATCTGTTTTATATCGGCGACCGCAACAAAACGAATTTACCATATCTTACAGGTGAAGGTGCCGAGGATGATTGGACATACTTGCGTCATCAGGAAGCGTTGACGCCTGAAGCAATTGTAAAGTTAGCTGAAGCAGCCTTTGAGCGATACGGGTTTGAGGATTTTAAATTAAAAGGCGGCGTCTTATCACCTGAAGAGGAAATGGATGCAATTGAAGCACTAGTCAATCGATTTCCGAAAGCTAGAATTACGCTTGATCCCAATGGAGGGTGGACATTAGAAGAAGCAGTAAGTGTCATGAAAGAACGCGGGCACTTACTAGCATATGCTGAAGATCCATGTGGTGCTGAAAATGGCTATTCTTCTAGAGAGATCATGGCAGAATTTAAGCGTCGTACAGGTTTAAAAACAGCCACGAATATGGTGGCAACAGATTGGCGTCAACTTGGCCATGCACATAGCTTGCAGTCAGTCGATATTCCTTTGGCAGATCCACACTTTTGGACAATGGAAGGCTCGGTTAAGGTAGCGCAACTATGTCATGAATGGGGATACACTTGGGGTTCTCATTCGAATAACCATTTTGATATTTCACTTGCAATGTTTACCCATGTTGCTGCTGCAGCTCCAGGTGACATTACAGCCATTGATACACACTGGATTTGGCAAGATGGTCAACGTTTAACAAAGGAACCATTTAATATTAAGAATGGGGAAGTAGTTGTACCAACGAAACCAGGATTAGGTGTAGAGCTCGATTGGCATGAATTAACAAAAGCTCATCAATTATATAATGATCATGGACTTGGTACTCGGGATGACTCCGTCGCTATGCAGTATTTAATACCGAATTGGAAATTTAATCCGAAAAAGCCTTGTCTAATTCGCTAATAAATTCAGTTCTATTTCATATATAGTATAATAAATCATGTAGATGACAGGATAGGTGAGTGAATTAGATTGAATAAATTTTCGTCTGGAAATATTAAACGAACAACACTTTCTCAGCAGGTGCTTGATAATATCGTAAATTTATTAATGAGTGGTCAATTAAAACCAGGGGATCGATTGCCATCAGAATTCGAGCTTATGGAGCAATTCGCAGTGAGTCGGCCTGTATTAAGAGAGTCACTAAGCGCACTGGAAACGTTAGAAATTGTTACCCGAAAACCAAGAGATGGTACCATTATCAATGATAAAATTAGCAGCTCTCCTTTCAAAGCGATGTTGGCTCTATCTATTAACGATGTACCTGCTATTATTGAAGCGCGAATGGTCCTGGAATTGGGTCTTGTCACGATGGCTTGTGAAAAAATAACGGATGAAGAGTTAGAAAGACTAAAACGTACGATTGATTTGATTGAAGAAAATCGAGATAAAGATTACGGTTATTTGGACCAGGAATTCCATCGCATTATAGCAGAAGCAGCAGAAAACCCTGTTGTGGAAGGAATGATTGTTGCGTTGTTAATCGCACATAAGAAAACGGATAGCCTAATTACTTATCGTGACCCAGATCTCACAATTGAGCATCACTTGGCAATATACTTGGCATTGAAACAAAGAGATCACATTGCAGCCTATAATGCAATGTATAAACATTTATCCTTTGTTCGTTCCAAAATTTTAGGTAAGCTATAAAAATGCATATAATTGGAAAAAAGCGACACCGAATAAAGGTGATCGCTTTTTTGTGTCGAATTTTATTATTTGATAACGGTTAAGTGAGGTGAGATGTTCGGGTGATTCATTTAGTAATTGGAACTACAGCAACAAATAGTTTGAAGCTAAGTTTTAGAAAGAAAAATCATCAAATTATAGGGTTTCCTATTGATTTTTCGGTAGGCCCCTTGACAGATTTACATAATACTGGCGGCATAAACGATCACTTTTCCTGGCTGAGTCATTCCTTTAAGACAAGTAGAAGAAACATTGAAGAGGATAAAAGAAACTATCAGCAAGCATTACAAAAGCTTTTTGAAATAGAGGATGGAGAGCAAGTGACCATCTGGACTTGTGAAAATGCAACAGAGCAAGTGGCTCTTCGGTTGTTCAGTTATGTATTGAAAGAGAAACAAGTGGAGTTATTTTTAGTAAACACATTTAAAGCCATGCACGAATACTACAAAGATAAGAATTGTCGGGTTGATATTCGTCATACAGGGGAATGTAACACTGACATACTTAAACATTTTTATGAGAATTCAAGATACCCGATTTCTGATGAAATAAAAGGTAAATACGAACAAGAGGGGGAAGAATTACTAAATAGTAGGAGTTACTTTCGTACTTGGCGCCAAGGGAAAATCGTAGAGGAACCTGAAAGTGGAGAAGATTCGTTTATTTTGGGATGTGCTAGAAGACTTCACAAAGAACGTGGCAACCTGGGATTTATCGAAGCGATTAGACTAGTTGGGTTAGTACTGGGGGAATCGGCGCATACATTATCGGATGCTTGGATTGAATACCGGGTACGCTCACTTATTCATTCGGGCAAATTGGTTTATGAAGGTAACCTGAAATCGATGAGTACATACAAAATTAAAGTAGCAGAAAGCTTGAAACGAGGATAGCTATTGAAAACATCAAAGAAGAAGCTCTCACTGATCTGTATTTTTGCATTTACGTTCATGATTCTAATAGGTATGGCTATTTATGATATTCTGATGGGTGAATTAGATGAACTAACAGATGGCGAGTTATTGTCAGAATATCCATCACCCAAAAACGATTATACTGCTAAAGCTTATCTAGACAGAGGTGGATCACTGTCAAGAGCAGACAATTAGACTGGAAATAGATTTTGGGAAGGAAAAGAGAAAAATCTATTGGAAGTATGATGAGAGCAAAGCGAATGTAGAATGGCTAGATAATGTGACAATTAAAATAAATGACCAAACTCTAAATATATTTAACGATAAGTATGATTGGCGACAGGATCCTGACTGGGAAGTGAATAGAAGGAGTTAGTTAATTCTTTCTTAAAGATTTATTAGGAAGACACGAAAGTTAATTCCATATCCACCAATATAAAGAATGGACATTACATACTAAATTAATAATATGTAATGTCCTTTTGATTCAACTATTTTTTGGTTTCGATTAAATAACAACTACTAACTAATATTTAAATTTGGAAATTAGCAACTGTAACTCTTCAGCCATTTCTGTCAAAGCATGAGCTGAAGCAGAAATTTCTTCCATTGCTGCCAGTTGCTGTTGTGCGGATGCTGCTACCTGTTCTGATGCTGCGGCATTGCCTTGTGCCAATAAAGCATTTTCATTAACTCGTTCAGTAGTATCCTGTATAGAAGCAGACACCTGTTGAACAGTTGCCGAGACCTCTTCCATTTGAGGAGTTACTTTATTCATCGTATCAATAATTCCATAGAATCTTGTTACAGCCTCATTGGAGATTGCCACGCCATTGTTCACTTCTTGTGTAACATGTGACATGATTTTAACCGTATTTTCCGTATCATTCTGTATGGCTGAAATAATATCTTGGATATCTTTTGCAGATTCCCTCGATTGTTCCGCTAACTTTTTCACTTCATTAGCTACAACTGCAAAGCCTTTTCCATGCTCACCAGCTCTTGCTGCTTCGATTGAAGCATTTAGTGATAATAGGTTAGTTTGTTCGGCAATGCCAGTAATGATTTTTAGAATTGAATCGACTTGTTTCGAACGCTCGGTCAATGATTGGATATTTTTATTCGATTCTAGGACCGACTCATGGATTGATTCCATTTGGTTGACGATTTTCCCTACTGATTCACCACCTGCTCGTGCTTGTTTTGATGCCTCTTGTGTAAGTTCTGTTACTTCTGACGAGGAGCTGGCGATATGAGTTGCACCATTGGATATTTCATTTAAAGCAAGGACACTGGACTCGACACTTTCTTTTTGCTTTTCTACACTAGCAGAAACATGTTGAATAGATGTTGAAACCTGTTCCGTTACAGCACTCGTTTCTTCGGAACTTGCTGATAATTCTTCCGCTGAAGCGGCAACTTGTTCCGCATTCTGTTCTATATTGCGTAAAAGCGTTTTTAAATTTTCCTGCATAGTTATGAAAGCTTGTCCTAATTGTCCAATTTCATCAGTTGTTCTAATGTTAATGGACTCTGTAAGGTCACCGTTACTAATCGTTATGGCCTTTTCTTTTAAATTGTTTATTGGGGCAACAATCGATCGAATAATGAAATAAACAATCGTAGCACCAATAATTAGAGCTATAACAATAACAAATATCGTTGCATTTAAAATAGGAGAAGCCGCATTGCTAATTTCAGAAGTATATAGGTTTCCGGCAACTTTCCATCCTGTCAGCTCATTGGTTGTAAAGCCCATAACTTTTGATCGACCATCTAATTCATATTCAAAATTACCGGATTGTCCATTATACATATTCTTATAGAATGATTCCTTTGCTTCTGTTCCAGCTTCATTTTCAGGATGGACAATATAATTTCCGTTTTTGTCTAATAGAAGAGCATAGCCTTCCTGACCGATGTTTATTAATTCCGCTAACTCTTTAATATAACTCATCTTTAGATCTATTCCGATTACATTGGCCCCGTCACTGGTAGTTTGTGAGACGGCAACAACTACCTCATTAGTAGTGACAGAAACATAGGGATCAGAAATAATTGCTTGTTCTTTTTGAGCTATGGCTTCTTTAAACCAGGACCTTTCCCTGGCATCAAAATCAGCTCCAACATCTGCATTCGGTATAATAAGAGAACCATCAGCGAGACCTATATAAATAGACTCTACCTCTGGATGTAATTCAATATATTGTTCTAAATAATCTTCAATTTGTTGTGTGTTTTCTTTCTGTATACCGATGGTGTTCATTTGATTCGAAATCTTTCCGATGTCATGAATTTTTGGTGTAATCGCGTTGTCAATTGAAAGGTTCAATATTTTCAGATTATCTTCAATGCCCTGTAGAAGTTCATTGTTGATGGCGTCTTTTGCTGCTATATATGATCGTGCCCCAATTATTATCGAAGGTAAGATTAGTATAAAAGCAAATGCAAAAATCAGTTTTGGCTTAAGATTTCCAAGTTTAGGTAGTTTTCGTTTTCCCATGTATTTATTCCCCTGTCTTTCTCATGTTAGTTTAATGGAGTATTAACTCAATAACATATCTACTATATATTTATCGGATCAATATAGTTTTTACTTAGTAGTTATTTGAAAATTACTAATCCTAACTCTGTATTAATAATACAGAGTTAAGCAAAATTTAGGAGAAGGTGTTTAATTGATGGAAAGAGTATTGAAGGATTAAAAATTTATATTTTTGGACAATCTAAAGTAAAAACTAATTGAGGTAGGATAAGTTGAATAAGATTATCCCTTTTTTATTGGTAGTCATTAGCCTATTCTTAAGTGATGGAACTGTTTTTGCAAATACACAAAACACGACTCCTTATTTTGAGGATCATTCACGAAGAGTAGGGTATAAAACTGTAGATGAGGCGGTTAAAGAATTTGAAAACCATTGTAATTGTGAGGTAAAGCTACCTGCCAAGATCCCTGAAATTCCTTTCACACATGAATTTGGCGCATTTACTAAAGATGAGAAAAATGGTGTGAATGATTTACTGCAAATTCGTTTTGTAAATAGAGAGATGAAAAATAATCTATTTAAAGTTGATATTCGTTCAAATAAATTAGACTATGAAGGTAAGGAATATTTACTTCAAGATGGAACTAAGGGCATGTATTTCGCAAATCATATCTTTTACTTTTTTGTCTTTGAAAAAAATAATTTGCAGTATGTCGTAAGTATTGATAAAAATGTAAGTGATATAGATCCTCCAAAGGTATTATTGGACATTGCAAATTCAATTGAGTAATCAACTAAATTTTGTTCACGAAATGGGCATTTATCCTAGAAGGATGATGCTCTTTTTTGTTGAACTTATTTAGTATGATGTTGTAAAAATTAGGTGAAATTCAATAAATTGGAAGGTGAAGACTAAACAAGCTTTGACTATCGAGGAGTGGTGAAGTTGAATATAATAAGGAAATATGGGCTGTTAATAGGGGGACTGGGGTTTTCAACCTTAGGAAACTGGATTTACCTTATTGCATTGAACTTGTCTGTATGGCATTTGACACATTCCCCTGCAGCCGTTGCAGGAGTTTATATAGTAGGTCCTGTTGCACGTATACTAAGTAATTTAATTGCAGGAGCCATTATCGACCGGAACAGCAAAAAACGAATTATGATTTCCGTAGATATAATTCGTGGAGTTATTGTATTTCTAATGCCTTTCTCTACATCCATTTGGGTGATTTATTGTCTAATATTCTTGGTAAATATAGCGGGCAGTTTTTTTGGACCAAGTAGTACATATACCATTACGAAATTAGTTGCAGATCATGATAAACAAAGGTTCAACGCGTTGCTTAGTACCATCAATTCCGGTTCATTTATGGTAGGGCCAGCTTTAGCAGGAGGAATTATAGCTCTTAGTAATACAAGTGTAGCGATGTGGATCAACAGTTTCACTTTTTTTGTTTGTGCGTTGGCCATTTCCTTATTACCAAACTTTGAAGATGTTAAGAATGAAAAACGTGAAGTAATCAAGTTTCGAATTATTTTAGGTGATTTTAAAATTATTTGGTCGTATATAAGGCAGCAACGAGTGTTGCTTTACTTTTTAGTAATTTACAATTTTACATTAATGATTGCTTTTGCCCTTGATTCACAAGAAATGACGTTTATCAAAGATGTGCTAGGTGCAACCGATAGTAGTTATGGAGTAATTGTCAGTGTTGCTGGAATTGGTGCAATTATAGGTGGCGTGCTGGCAACAGCACTCGTCGATAAACTATCACTGCGAACTTACATCGGGCTTGGATTTTTTCTTTCATTACTCGGTTACACAATATTTTATGCATCCAATACACTTTGGTTAGCTACATTTAGTTTTGTCACACTAGGAATCTTCATGGCATTTAGTAACACTGGATATGCCACAATTTATCAAAAAACGATTCCTACTCCTATAATGGGCCGCTTCGGTAGTGCAATTAATCTTTTGCAGAGTATAGTCCAAGTGCTTTTAACCTTCTTATTAGGCGTATTAGCCGAATGGTTTTCATTACAAGTTGTATCAGTAAGTTTTGCAGCAATCGCTTTAATTTTAGCAACCTATTTGTATATACACATTTCTATCCATAAACATTCTCTTCAGCTGGATTGAAGTTTGAGCTTGTAGAATAAGTCAATTCACCCATAGTTTCCAAGATTTTTGTGTTTCTTTCGGATTCCAGCCCGCCAAATATTTTAAGCGACAAAGGAGAGTGAGTTCCGCCATTAAAGTTAAAACATATATATAGTGTAAAACCTAACAGGAGAGAAATCCTTGGACAAACAAAACAGCAGATTCCGATGGGTAATCTTTGCTTCTGTCATTTTTGCCTATTTAATAATGGCGAGTCAACGAACGGCTCCAGGTCTGATAACCGATCAATTGATGAGTGATTTTAATGTAACTGCCACGACGATTGGTTTACTGGCTAGTATACAATTTTTTGTTTATACGAGTCTGCAAATTCCGATGGGGATACTCGTTGACCGATATGGACCCAATTTTTTTCTAATTACTGGTGCACTCCTTACCGGTATAGGTACGGTCATTTATAGTCAAAGTACACATGAGATAGTGCTATTCCTTGCCAGAATACTTACGGGTGTAGGCGATGCAACCATTTGGGTCAGTTTAGTATTAATTTTAAGCCAATGGTTTAATGCAAAGGAGTTTTCTCGGTTAATCGGTGTTGCTGGAATGACGGGAAGCCTTGGTTTCCTAATAGCTACAGTGCCTTTCTCAGCATTAGTTGACTTGCTTGGTTGGAGGACATCCTTTTTATCGGTCGGTGTAATATTATGTTCGATTGGGATTTTCCTTTATTTTGTACTCGTAAAAAAACCAAATCAAACAGTATTAAAAAAACATGAACGACAAAATGAAAGAACGAAGGATCAATTGCGTAGAATTTTTTCAAGCAAGCAGGCATGGGCGTTATTTATGTGTCACTTTGGAGTGGTCGGTGGATATATAGGATTTATTGGTTCATGGGCAGTACCTTATGGAATGGATTTGTATGGCATCTCGCGACTTGATGCAAGCCAGCTCATTATGATCAGTCTGGTAGGAGCGCTTATTGGCGCACCACTAATTGGCTGGGTTTCAAGTAAGTTGGAAAAAATCAAACTGCCATATGTAGTTTTTCACATAATTATGTTGATGTGTTGGTCAACGTTTCTAATCTTTAAGGGACAGCCACCCTTTGCATTACTCATCCTACTTTTTTTCATCATTGGTTTTGGGTTTGGCTCAAACTCATTAACTTTCTCTGCAGTTCGACTATCTTTTCCAATAAAAGAATCTGGTCTGGTTTCGGGTTTTGCAAACACCGGCGGCTTTCTAAGTGCGGTACTTTTGCCAAGCATATTTGGGAAAGTACTAGATTTATTTCAATTCTCTTCAGGGAGTATAGGAGAAGCCTACTTTTACGGTTTTTTTACCCCAGTTCTATTCTCGCTAGTAGGTTTAATCGGTGTAATTTTACTTAAAGAAAATTGGCAGAATGCAAATCCTGGAGAATAGCCATTAGTCCGAAAAGATGGAATTTTTTGTGATGAAAAGCTTATAACGGAGCGGTTTGATAAATCCATTCGAAATATTAAAATAGGTAAAAATTTAATAAATGGGTGGAACTGTAAATTAGTTGGAAAGTCCTTCTTGCTACTTTAGAAGTTTCAATTTATGCTTATGGTAGATGCTAAGGAGCGAAAGGGGTCATTGGAATGTTTAAGAATTTAGTAGGGAATGCAGTTGGAGATGCACTAGGGTTGAGCGATATCGGTCAGGTCATTAAGCCTGAAGATTATAATAAGACTGAATCAGATGATTTCATTTTGACAGAGGACGGCGAAAAGATTTTCTTCCTAATCAAATCTAAATCGGACGAATATTGCTTCACAAATATGGCTCTATTACATTTAGATGGTGATTCTGCTTTAAGCAAAAAACGTGTGTTAAAACGTTATGACTACTACAAGCACCAAATTGAAAATGTAATGTTAGAGACAGCTGGTACAATTGATCTTGATATAGAAATCAAATTCCAAATTGGGCATAACACGTTCTCAATCGATATTGCCAAGAAATTTGGAGTTGAGATTGCAGACCTTTATAAATCGTTATTGGCCATTTCTAGAATTCAAGAAAAGAACGCTCGTTTAAATGATTTTGCAAAAGAATCAGTGTTAATTGCTCGTGATGTGCATTACGGTACAAGAAATACCGATACACCAACAAACATTGAGTTCAACAAAATTGTAAACCTTGCAAATAATTGGCTAAAACAAACATATGATCAAAACGAGAAAAAGGATTTCTCAGACGTTTTCCAAAAATATATTCAAAACTAATAGTAAGAAAAAATTTTCTGCGTTAATCCAATAGGATTGACGCTTTTATATTAATCTGGTTTGTCATAAGAAAAAATTATTGTAAATTATAAAATTTATAAATTATCATTATGAGGTGAATTTGTTTAATATTGGAAATGTAAATGGTGTTTAATTGTTGAAAGGAGAAATAGCCAATGTCATTTATTTTCAAAGCAATTGATCATATTCAACTTGCGGCTCCCAAAGGTAGTGAGGGAGTGGCACGGAATTTTTATAAGGATATATTAGGATTTATGGAAGTAGAAAAACCCGATGAATTGAAAAAACGAGGAGGAGTTTGGTTTTCGTTTGGCAATTACCAAATTCATGTAGGCATAGAAGAACCCTTTACACCAGCAAAAAAAGCACACCCTGCATTTGAGGTAGAAAATATCGAGGCTTTAGAACAACACTTATCAAAAAATGATATACACATTATTAAAGATGATAACCTACCAGGCGCTAAAAGATTTTATCTCCATGATCCATTTGGGAATCGTATAGAGGTATTAGAATGGTTGGAGGTTGACTGTGGGGAGGAGTGACTGAATAATAGCGAACAAATGCCTTTAATTTATTGTGATCCAAAAGATATATCTTTAGATATTGAGAGGCAGATTAGAGGTTACCAATGAATATTACGGGTTTATCTAATAGGAAGCTTGTCATTCAACCCATGGATGGCCAGTTGTTTAGAAGATTAGGCTATGAAATAGCTAGAAAAGTTAATGGCAAAGTACTTGAATGGTTGCCACCAAGATACCCGTTAAACTATTTTCGGCTAGTCTTATTAATAGACGGCAAAATAGTTTCAATCCTACTGCATGAATATTTTCCTTATGCTGCAATTGTTTCTTATAAAGATGAACTTCAGATGAATTTTTACGATTACGAAGAAGTAGAGTTCGAATTAGCGCCATATTATACAGTACTAAAAGCCGCATTTTTGAATGAACCTTTTAATCCAAAAGCACATGATTTATCTGAGATAGAGTTAAGAAATGTAAAACACTGGCGTCCAAAGAATAATGGTGAGGTTATTTTTAATTGCTGGGATTAGGGATTAGTGCCCAGCAATACTCAGCTTACTAGACAATTTTTTGAAAGCTATGATTTGTACTATTCTTTAATAACCAGTCCTAAAAGTGCTGCAAATTGAATGGCCTGATTAGCTGATACCTGGCATCCTTTTAAATTGGGAATTGAAACATTCAACTCGTTAAAGGTTGAAGTACTTAGATCAATCCCTTTAAGCGAAGTTTCTTCAAAATTCGCTCCATCTATATTGCAACATAGAAGTTCGATATTTTTTAATTTACAATCATAGAAATCAGTGTTTTTTAATAAAGAATTATTGAAAATCACTTTTTCAAGTTTTGAGTTTCCAAACATTGATAAGTTTAGAACCGAATCCTCAAATTGGACATTCCCAAACCGTGATTCAGTAAAATTAACGCCTAAAAGCTTGCAATCTACAAATCTTACTCGATAAATAGTAGATTTGCTTAAATTTGCATTCGAAAAATCACATTTTTCAAAATAGACATCTGTTAAATCCATTTTTTCAAAATCAGTATTGTTGAAACGACAATTTTTAAGGTTCATTTGAGATAATCTAACTCGATGAACTTCTTCATTTTCAAAATTTGCATGCTGTATTTCGCAAAATTCTAATTCGGGATCTTCTTCGTGAAATATCTCCTGGAAATTTCTAATCGTTAAATCAGCTGGAATTTTTGGGGAATCGATTTTCATATACAGTCCTCCACCATGTTTTGTAGTTTGTGAATCCAAATTTCTTTTCTTACTATAACACTTGATCGATTTAAACTAAAAGGATGCAATCAGAGATTTTTGGGAATAAAGCTAGAATTAGATAGAAATTGGTTGATAACATGAAAATTAGGGGGAGAAATGATTGGAATTTTTTATATTTATTGTACCGACAATCTTTTCGATACTATGGTTTTATAATTTAGTGCAACTGATCGAAAAAGTGAAAGAAGGAAAAGGTTATCATAATCAGAAAATTCTTGGTTGCGCATGGAGCGCTGGTTTCACGGTTTCTCTTATTTATTCATTAATGGGGTTTTTATAAAGCTGAAAAAGGTATTCGAGTCTTATAGGCGAATACCTTAAATATAATTTGTATCAAAATTGATTATCTGGATGCAGGTTATTTTGCATCAGTTCCTGTACATTACCGATCTGATCCTTTGTGGCTAGTTCTGTTTTATACCAGCCTTTGTTGTTCATAATCTCAAAAAGCTCATATTGATTTGAACTTGCATTTTCAAAGCAATCTTCATAAATTTCTCGAAGTTCATGATGTGTCGTTTCTAGTAAAGTATAGCTGATACTACGACAGCGGCCTTTTTCTAGCTCTAAACAAAGCTGAAGCATTTCACGGTCTGTTAATCCACGTCCTGCGATATTATTTGGCATTATATCACCCTTTTAATTTTGAATATTCTTTGTTCTATTAAAGTATTGAGAAAGTTTAGCGATTTTAAGTTGGTGTTTTTCTGCCATTTCTTCTAGAGTTTTTCTCAGCTCCTGGTCGTTACATTGTGAAGCACACCAATTCATTGTTTTTGCGGTAATTTCTTCTGCACGGATTTCGTCTTCAATAAATGCCAATTCCTTCAGTGTAAGGACGGTCATCTTATTCACCTCCGAACAATTAAATTTAACGTTAGTATTGTGTACATAAAGCAATTTTATCCATTACAAAGAAGTTACTTGAAATTAATTTTTACAACAGGTAAGGAGGCTTTTTAATGATTTACAATGAACAAAATAAAACAATTACTACAAAGCGATTACTACTTAGGTTATTTCAAAAAACAGACGCGGCTGTAGTTGCTAAACTATGCAATAATTATAATATTTATAAAAATACTTTGTATCTACCTTATCCATATTCCAAGGAGCACGCGTTAACTTGGATTGAACATCATCAAGATAATTTTGAGGAGAATCGTTCGTATGAGTTAGCGCTTACAGATAAGAAAAGTGGCGAATTATATGGAGCAATAGCACTTTCGAACAATCCAAAATTCCAACAAGGGGAACTCGCCTATTGGGTTGGGGAAGAGTATTGGGGAAATGGAATTGCTACAGAAGCTGCTCAAGCAATGCTCCAATTTGCTTTTGATGAAAAGCAATATCATAAGGTTTTTGCGCGTTACTTCGGTTCAAATCCAGCCTCAGGAAAAGTAATGCAAAAAATAGGCATGAAAAAAGAAGGCATCCTAATCGATCATGTGAAAAAAGATGATCATTTTGAAGATTTAGCCTATTACGGGATTGTAAATTCGTTAAGTAAATAATTGAGGAAGTTTGGTAGCGTTAATCCTTGACAAGGATTAGACGCTTTTTTTTGTTTGTTATTGAAGGATGCTCAAAGACACATTCTAAAGAGACAAGAAAAATTTGCCCAATACAAACATTATCTGAACAAAATTTCAAAAAAAGACATATCTCCAATGCCGATATTCGTTCAAGTAAAAATCAACTTAGTGCAAGCTGACTCAAAACCCTTCAAATGCATAAACTTTTTACCGCCGCTCATAATAATGAGGATTTAAAGGGAGGTGGTTTTTGATGGAAATTCCAGCACGTGCAGGAGGGAAAAGTGAGAAAAACGGTGGGGGCAAGTTAAAATGGTGGCAACTCTCCCTAATTGGCGTTGGCTGTACCATCGGAACAGGTTATTTTCTTGGTTCTGGTATCGGTATTTCAAAAACAGGTCCTTCAATAATCCTCTCATTTATCCTTGCGGGACTTACAGCAATGATTGTTTCTGAGCAACTCGGAAAAATGTTTATACAGGATCCACAAAAAGGGTCATTTCGTTCTTATACTAAAAAAGCTTTTGGCAGATGGGCTGGATTTAGTAGTGGTTGGGTTTATTGGTTTTCAGAAATGCTGATTTCCGGAAGTCAATTAACAGCACTTTCTATTTTAACCCGTTTCTGGTTCCCTAATATACCCATTTGGATTTTGGCTTCAATTTATGCTGTTCTAGGAATTATCGTTGTTTTAATAGGTACAAAAGGTTTTGAAAAAACAGAAAACATTTTCGCAGTCATGAAAGTGGCCGCTATTTTTATGTTTATTATTATTGCGATTCTAGTTCTATTTGGATTTTTCGGTGGAAATCGGGATGATTTTAATGTACCTAATACTGCAAATGAATTTTTCGTGAATGGTGTGATCGGTTTATGGTCATCCCTTATATTTGGCTTCTATGCTTTTGGTGGAATCGAAATTATGGGAATTTTATCAGTAAGACTGCAACAAAAAAAAGAAGTCATAAAGGCAACTACAGTGATGCTGATCATATTAACGTCAATCTATCTAATATCGATTATTTTAGCTTCAGGATTTGTTGCATATGATCAATTCAATGCAGAAGAAAGTCCATTTGTGATTTCCCTTGCAAACTATAATTTAGCCTTTTTTCCCTATGTATTTAATGCAGGAGTAGTAATAGCCGGCTTTTCTACAATGGCTGCATCCCTCTTTGCAGTGACGAGCATGTTGGTAACGATGGCAGAGGAAGGGGATGCCCCAAAAGTATTTGCCAAGAAAAGTAAACTTAAAGTTCCACCATCTGCTTTAGCACTAACCATTTCGGTCTTAGTGATTTCGATTATCGTTTCTAGAATCGTGCCGGATCGTGTATACGAATATATTACAACAGCAGCAGGGTTGATGCTTATCTATAATTGGTTTTTCATTCTGATTTCATTCCCTAGACTCATAAAAGCAACTAAATTTGATCATATAAAGCGATTTTTAGCTATGCTGCTCATTCTACTTGCTATAAGCGGTACTATTCTAGATAAAGCAAATCGTATGGGTTTTTTTGTAAGTGTCTTATTCATTGCAATCATTATTATCGTCATCCTATTTATGCGTAAAGGGAAGAAAAAGGAGAAAAACGAACTTCCATGTGGATATTAGGTTTCTATAAGAGATTTGGCTTCATATGTATTTTAGAGAAATAGTAATTTAAAGGCTTGAACACCAAAATACACACCAAATCCGATAAGGGAAAGACCTGAAATGGCCGAAATAACGCCGAGAAGCTTGGCAGTCAATATTTTCTTGAAGCTACTGGAGATAAATGCCATAGTTACATCCCAAATAAATAGCCCAACGAAAATAGCGGCGCTATATAAAATAACGTGGTCAAGATCATTGTTAGTAACTGTTTTGGCAAGGACAGAACCGAAAATACCTAGCCAGAACATCATCGATAGAGGGTTTGAAATGGAAAGTAAAAAACCATTAAAAAATGATTTTTTTAGTGAATTTCCTTTGATTTTATTCATTTTAATTTCTTTTCCTGCATTCACAATGCTGTCGACACCTGTAAAAATCAGTACAAAACAACCGAAGGACCATAGTAATGTTTGCATAAATGGTGTTTCAAGAAAGTGAAATACACCTAGATATACAATGGCCATATAAACAGCATCGGCTAACATTGCGCCTAATCCTACTAGCCATGCATGTCCAAAGCCACCATAAATACCCTTCGTAATCTGCGCAGCGTTTACTGGACCAATTGGAGCAGCAAGTGAAATTCCCAGTATTACGTAACCCAAAAAAGCACTCATTTCAAAACTCCTTTAGAAACTAAAAATGGTTTGTACCATCTTATTCGTTTTGGAGAAGAAGTAGGACAACTATTCTATACTTTTATAGCCTAAATACTTTTAAGGAGTACGATCAATGTCAGTTCATGTATATCAAACCTTTGAAATAAAACAAGAGAAATTTAAAGAAGCAATTGAAAACTTACAGGAAATTAAAAAATATCGTAACGAGCAATATGACCATGAGGTTGAAGTATTAATTCCAATCACGGGTTACGATTATACCTACGCTATTTTGGCATCCTATAACGGATTGGCTGAAATGGAATTTCAAGATAGAAAAATGTTTGACGATGAAGAATATTTAAAGTTGGTTGGAAAATTATTCCTGGAGCATGTTGTGCAGGGAACAATGGTTACTCAAATTTACCGAGGCATTAATAAAAAGGTTTCAAGTAAAGAAGAAAAATAAAAATTGAAATTGATGATAAATTGCGATCTTAGAAAAATCTACTATTAATATTAGCGAATAAATTAACCACATTTACTCAAAATAAGTTGACGGAGGTGAGTGAACAATGGAAAAAAGAAAATACAACAATAATCGTCAAAACCAAAACAATAATCGTGAAGAGTTTGCGGAGGAATTAGACTTTAACCGTAATCAAAACAACGAAGAGTTTGCAGAAGAAGCAAACTTCAACAATCGCAACCGTAATAACCAAAACCAAAACGATGACAACTGTGAAGGTTGCTAATTAAAAACGAAAACTTTGAATTTACACTGAACTTTAGTTGACCTAGAAAGAGCATTTATTCCGGGAAAAGGAATAAATGCTCTTTTAAATGGTTGGAAAGAAGAAATTATTGAAACTTTTCCAAAACAATCTCGTATTATTATTAATACAAAAATTTACATATTTTGTTTGGAAGGGTGTTCGTAATTGATTTCAGTAAGTATCCAAGAAGCAGGCTACCAACAAAACGAAGCTATAATTCGTAATATTGAATTTACAATCCCCAACGCCCAAATTGTTGGCATAATAGGAGGGAATGGTGCAGGAAAAAGTACAACAATTCAAACAATAATGGGGACTATTCCATATAGTAAACACAAGAGTGAACTCGAACCATATGGTTACGTACCTGAACGGCCAATATTATATGATTATTTAACTCTGTGGGAGCATATCCACTTATTAATTCAGTCAATCGGTCAGAAAAAAACTTTGTTAGAACAAAGGGCTAAAGAATTATGCAAGGTATTTAGGCTTGAAAACAAACTCAATGATTATCCAATCAAATTTTCTAAAGGGATGCAGCAAAAAGTAATGCTTATTTTAGCCTTTACGCCTAGGTATGACTTTTACATATTAGACGAACCCTTTATGGGACTGGATCCACAAGCAATTAGAAAACTTTTAATAATGATAAAAGAATGTAAAACTCTAAATGCGTCTTTTTTAATATCAACACATGCATTAGATACAGCTGAAAAACTTTGTGATTCATTTGTTTGTTTACATGATGGCAGAATGATTAAAACAGGTACATTAGCGGAATTACAAAAACATCGCTCTCAAACCTTGCTCGAAATTTTTGATGAATTAATAGAAGGTGTCGAAAATGCTGCTGTTTAAGAGTCGGCTCCATAGGCAATGGAAAGCCCACCTATCATTATTTAAAAGCATTGCGGATTGGACTATCTATCTTTATCTAATGATTCCCTTGTTTGCATTTGCTTATTATCTTTTAAGGGAGACTGTGTTTCAGCTAGATTATGGCTTTATTGAATATTTTCATCCTGGCATAGTAGTTTTCATTTTCATGTACTTAAGTAGTATCCTTATTATTCGTACATTTAGTGAACCAGCAGATAATCTTTTTTTAATACAGTCTTCAAAACAGTATGCTGCACTAAAACGGCTGGGGTTCTATTATTCTTTGATATGTAATTTGGTCTACTTGACAATCTTTTTTTCGCTGCTTTATCCATTATTTCGATATATTCATGATTTCTCTAGTGTTCAGTTAATCCAATTAGCTGTTTCTATCCTAAGCTGCTATTTGTTGGGTAAAATAGCTTTGTTACTAGCTTCAAGATGGCAGAAGTTTTTTACTTTATTATTCTTAAATGTATTGTTTTCAATTATAGTATTTTATGCAAATGTTTTGTCGATTGCATTCATGATAGCGTTACTGTTATTTAGTGTAATCATATATGAAAAACTTGGAATACAGACGCATAGATATTTTGAAAAACAAACACAATTGGATGTTGAAGCTTTTTATCGTTGGCAATCACGGATCTTCCTCATAAATCCGGAGTTAAAAACAATGAAATTACCTACACAAAAGTCAAAATCACCTTTGTTCTTCAAAAAAACGAAATCGAATAATAGTGTATCTGTATTAATCGAAATATTGTTAAAAACAATAGTACGAAAAAAGAGTTATATTTGGGGATATTTACGGATAATATGTATTGTTTTGCCACTCGTTTTAGTCGTTCCTTGGTGGGCTGCATATTTACTAATAATTATTATGTATTTCGGCTTGAAAACCTATATTGGAGCTATAATTGTTGAGATTAAAGAAAATGGCATTTTTAAAATAATTCATACCGCCGATCATGATTGGGAGGTAGCTATTAGAAAGGTAGAAGTATATAGTGTTAACTCGATATCTTTAGTTTATTTAGCGATTAGTACTTGCCGACTGCTCCTTTTCTAATTGTCAAAGAAATTGTCCCATAAACTAATTATTCTTAGTGAAATAAATGTTTAGCAATTTATGTTTAACATGTATAATACTAGAAAAGGAAATTTGGTGCTTCTATAATAATAATGCTGTCTTTTAGAGAAATTTAAAATGTATCTGATGGCAATATTTGAATCAAATTAAGGTAGACGCTAAATTAAATGTACAATGCTTAGTGAGTAGGCAGTTGTACATTTTTTGTGTGTATGAAAGCTTTTTTTAATAAATTTTATAGTGGTTAGGGGAATGAAAATATGATTTTGCTATAGATGCATATGCAAAATTAAAAAAACATCTAATTAAAGAAAGAGAGTATTACTTATGAATAAAAATACAAAGATTGTTCTAGCAATCTTATTAGGAAATTTGTTTATTGCATTTTTAGGTATTGGCCTAATTATTCCTGTTTTGCCAACGATCATGAATGAATTACAGATTTCTGGAACCGTTGTTGGTTATTTAACTGCTGCTTTTGCGTTAACTTCGCTTGTAGTATCACCAATTGCCGGCCGTTTTGCGGATAAATACGGACGTAAAATTATGATTATTTTAGGTTTAGCTACCTTTGCTGTATCGGAATTATTATTCGGTTTAGGGAAATCGGTAGAGGTATTATTTATTTCACGAATTTTGGGTGGAATCAGTGGTGCATTTATTATGCCGGCTGTTATGGCCTATATTGCCGATATTACGACGTTCGATACACGTCCAAAAGCACTGGGTTATATGTCTGCTGCAATTAGTACAGGTTTCATTATAGGACCTGGTGTTGGGGGCTTCCTTGCAGAAATCGGTACACGTGTTCCATTCTATTCGGCAGCTGTTTTAGGTGCTGTAGCAACAATATTGTCAATTCTTTTCTTAAAAGAACCTGAACGTGCAGTCCAACCTGAAGTAGTCGAAGAAACGGAATCAAAATCTCCGTTTAAAAAGATTTTAATACCCATGTTTTTAATAGCCTTTTTAATTTTATTCATTTCTTCCTTTGGTTTGGCGGTAGTGGAATCATTCATTAGCCTGTATACTGACCATAAATTTGGCTTTTCACCAGGAGATATCGCAGTAGTTATTACTGTGTCAGCTCTAATTGGTGCATTGTCGCAGGTGCTACTATTCGACCGTATGACTCAATGGTGGGGTGAAATCAAGTTAATTCGCCTTTGCTTAGTCATCTCTGCCATTTTTGTTTTTGCCTTAACGCAAGTATCCAGCTATATAATGATTATTTTAGTAATTACAATGTGCTTCGTTGGATTCGATTTGATCCGTCCAGCAGCGACTTCCTATCTCTCGAAAATTGCCGGGAATGATCAAGGCTTTGTTGGTGGAATGAACTCGATGTTTACCTCTCTTGCCAATGCGATTGGACCAATATTGGGGGGAATGCTATTTGATATCGATGTTGATTACCCATATTATTTAGCAACGGTATTTTTAGCGGTAGCTTTAGGGATAGCATTAGTCTGGAAAAAGCCAGAAATAAAGCCGATTATGGAAAGCGTAAATAACTCATAATAGGCACAAACTTTGAAATTCCAATGTTCTCATTGGTATAATATAGATTAGTGAGTAAATGAAAGAGGTAGATATTATGAACGCATATGATGAATACATGAAAGGCATTGTGCAACCAATGCGCCAAGAATTAGTAGATGCAGGTTTTACTGAATTAACGACACCTGATGATGTGAATGAATTTATGACGTCTGCAAATGGAGTTTCTCTAGTCGTTATAAACTCTGTGTGTGGTTGTGCAGCAGGTTTAGCACGTCCGGCAGTACGTCAAGCAATTGAAGAAGTGAAACCAGACCATTTAGTTACTGTTTTTGCAGGTCAAGATCGTGAAGCAACTACTGCAATGCGCGGTTTCTTTGAAGAAGTCCCAGCTAGTTCACCATCAGTTGCCATCTTAAAAGACGGTCAATTAGAGTACTTCATACCACGTGATCAAATCGAAGGCTATCCAGTGGAGCAAATCACTGAACATCTAACAGGTGTCTTAAAACAAGCATGTGCAAAGTAACGCTAGTAACAACTGCTGGAAGACCAGATGACCTATCGATGTCACTAGCAAAAAAGGCTTGTGAAGCTTTAAATTGCGAATTCGAACCGCGAAATAAGAGGTCCATTAACAAAATCAATCAGCTATTTGATGCAAATGTCATAGTTGCAGGTAAAAACCGCTATGAATACTATCCGAAAGGTGCGAATGCACCTTTCTTTTTTCATCCCAATTCTGCTGCTTTTCGGTTAAAGCGGGTGGCAAGAGGAGAATCCGATCCGTTTTTGGATGCGTGTAACTTAGAAGAGGGAGAATCCTTCCTGGATTGTACTTTAGGAATGGGTGCTGATTCGATGCTTGCTGCTTTTATAGTAGGGGAGGAAGGTAAAGTAGTCGGGTTAGAGGACGATGCAAATGTTGCATTTATCGTTCGAAATGGAATGAGAACCTACGATACTACTGAATTGCCTTTAACCAGTTGTATGCGTCAAATCCAAGTAGTACAAAGTGAAGCCGTTGAGTTTTTAAAACAACAGGCGGACAATACCTTTGATGTTGTTTACATGGATCCAATGTTTGAGGAAACTATAGAAGAATCCAATAATTTCGAAGCACTCCGGCAAGCTGGCAGTCACCTGCATTTGTCGAAAGAATGGATCGACGAAGCCTTGCGAGTTGCAAGAAAACGAGTGGTATTAAAAGCCCATTTTCGTTCAACGTTATTTGAGGAATTTGGATTTCAAAGAGAAATTCGGTTAACATCGAAGTTTCATTACGGGGTTTTAGTAAAAAATAGTTAGTATGGAAAAGTGATAGCGATGAATATTCATCGCTATTTTTTTGTGGACTTAGGGTTGTGTATGATTTCACGGTATATAAAAGATGGATGTAATTAAGCATGTGGATGGCTTTTTAATGTGTATGATGCTTCTTATGAATAGGAATTCACTATAGATTTTCGCATTGAATTGGAGTTTATCTAGCTGATGAAATGCATCTTGGATGAGATATTTCATAACAGTACATCTCGTTTAGTAGACAAAACTCACCCTATATTTTTTAATCAGGATCCTTTTTATAGAGTATTAATAAAAGTATCTTCCACTTAAAGTGCATCTAATGCAACTGAAGTACTCTTAAAAGATCACTTTGAGGCAAATGGAGAACTTTTTGAAAAGCATCTGCCACATAAAAGTTCTTCATCAAGTAAAAGAAGCACTTTATGATCCGAATTTCCCACAAAGAGTGCTTCATAAGCGTAAGAGGAGATAAGGAACTTTATGACCAACATCAACTCATTCCTCAACATATAACCTTGACTATCAACAAGTAGGCACTCTATCGAATATCTACTTATTCCACCCAATCAACAAAAAAATAGTGAAGAAATAAAATTCTTCACTATACTAACACATATTTATTATTTAAAATTCTTCTGTAAAAATAATTTTGTTCGTTCTGCTTGAGGATTCGAGAAGAATTGCTCTGGATTGTTTGTTTCAATGATTTCTCCGCCATCCATAAAGACAACGCGATCTGCAACCTCTCTGGCGAAGCCCATTTCGTGGGTTACAACTATCATGGTCATGCTTTCTTCAGCTAAATCCTTCATTACTTTTAATACTTCACCTGTTAATTCGGGGTCAAGTGCAGAAGTAGGTTCATCAAATAACAGAATATCTGGATTCAACATAAGAGCACGAGCAATAGCTACACGTTGTTTTTGACCGCCAGATAAATTAGAAGGGTAGGCATCGGATTTATCTGTTAAGCCTACTTTTTCTAATAAATCTTTTACATGATTTTCAATTTCTTCATGTGATTGAAGGTTAAGTAATTTTGGAGCCATTTCGAGATTTTGTTTTACTGTAAGGTGTGGGAATAGGTTGAAATGCTGAAACACCATTCCCATTTTACCGGTTACTTTTTTTATGTCCGCCGGTTTTACGTAAGTCCCATCTTTTACTAGATATTCATTTTCGATTTGAATACTTCCGCCATTTATTTGTTCTAAATTGATCAAGCTTCGTAATAATGTACTTTTCCCGGAACCTGATGGCCCAATAATTGCAACCACTTCATTTTTATTCATTGAAAACGAAATCTGCTTTAATACTTCGTTTATTCCGAAGGATTTTTTTAATTTTGAAACTTGGATTAGTGTCATGCTCATTTCACCTCTATTCAAATTTATATCGACGTTCTAACCATTTAAAGAATACCGTTAGGATTAATGTCATGATTAAGTAAATTACACCTGCAATGAAGTAGGGAACAATAGTAAAATCTCTGTTTACTGCTGTCTGAGCAAAGTGTAAAAGTTCAGGTACCGCAACTGCGTATAGAAGGGCAGTATCTTTGATTAGAGTAATCGATTCATTTGAAACAGCAGGTAAAGCAACACGGAACATTTGGGGTAAAATCACACGAGTTGTTGTTTGCCATTTCGATAACCCTAACACTTGAGCTGCCTCGTATTGTCCTTTATCAATTGCAAGTAAGCCACCCCGGAAAATTTCTGCGAAATAAGCGGCATAGTTCAATACAAATCCGATACATGCTGCAACAAAGCGGTCAAATACTAAGTATTCACCAACAATCGGTAGCATAGGTAAACCAAAGCATATTAATAAGAGCTGTAGTAAAAGTGGTGTACCACGCATTACGGTAATATAGCTGTAGGCAAGGTACGATAATGGCTTAAAGCTACTTTTTACAGCTAAAGTGAGCAAGAAACCAAGTGGAATTGAAACGATTATTGCAATGAAGAAAAGGAGTACAGTCATTTGGGCTCCTTCAAGCATTGGCCAAATAATTTTATTCCAATATTCAACCATAATGTCTCCTCCTTAAGGTTACCGACTAAATCGATAGTCGGTGTTGTTGGTTAGTCTTTTAATTCAATAAAAATCGGTCAAAAAGATAAGAGCTTCACATGGATATGGAAACTCTTATCAATTGATTTTCATTTAATTGGGTTGTTGTTTGACAATTATTTTAGAACGATGTCTTCTCCAAACCATTTTGTTGAAATCTCTGTTGAAGTACCATCTTCATTCATTGCATCTAAAGCAGCTTGTACTTCATTAAGAAGTTCTTCATTGCCTTTTTTAACACCAACAGCATATTTTTCAGGTGCTAGAGATTCTTCTAGGATTTTAAACGTATCAGGTTGTTGCGTCATAAAGTATTCACCAACAACTTTATCAATTACAACTGCTTCAATACGACCTGCTTTCAGGTCTGTCAGAGCTAAAACATTATCTTTGTATTCGTTTAACGATACTTTTTCGCTAATTGGATTGGCGTTTAAAGCATCTAGAGCTGATGATAAAGCCTGAATCCCAATTTGTTTATCTGCAAGATCATTTAATGTAGCGATTTTAGAATCTGCAACAGTCATGACAACTTGAGCATTTTCTAGATAAGGTTCTGTAAATAATACTTTCTCTTTTCGTTCTTCAGTAACTGTATAGCCATTCCAGATTAAATCAATACGTCCACTGCTTAATTCAGATTCTTTTGTAGACCAATCGATTGGCTGGAACTTTACCTCAACGCCCATATGATCTGCAGCGGCAGTTGCTAAATCAATATCAAATCCGACGATTTCATTGTTATCATCGCGGAATCCCATCGGTGCAAAAGTATCGTCAATTCCGATAACTAAAGTTTCTTTACCAGATGAAGAACTTTCTGTTTTTTCATCTGCTCCACAAGCAGCAACAATCGTTAAGATCATTGCTAGGATAAAAACTAGTGAAAATTTACGTTTCATAATCATCTGTCTCCTTGATGTCTTTATATATTTTTCTATTTGATCGCGAGCGACGCTTTCACTCACTAAATTACTAACGTGTTAAAGAATAGCATATTGATAGATTTGTGTCAATAAAGCTCGAATTCAATTAATAGAAGTCGTATTATTCAGACAAAAAATTTCTAAGTTTCAATTATATGTTGTGAAATCAAAGAGTATCAATGGATTTTACTTTACACATAAATTATGATATAGTACTTATATGCAATTTTTAGGTTTGATGTAGATAAATTTGGCGTTTCGCTAGAGTTTTTAAAGATACTTATTCACACTGGCGCAAGTAGAGGCTTGCAAGGACGCAAAAGTAGGTAGGGTTTGCGTTGCTTAGGTTAGAAAGCGTTTAGTGGAATTTTACCGCGGTTGGTAGATGCAAGTGTTTGCATCTTTTCATAAAATTCCCCTGATGATAGGGTTGAGACATTTTTTATTTATATTTTTCCATAGAAATGCTAAAGGGGTATCCGAGAAATTCGGATACCCCTTGTCCAATTTTTTGAGCAAAAAAGGCTACTGATTGCAGTAGCTTTTACCATGTGAATTAGTCAGTAAAGCACATAGATGTTAAGTAACCTAGTAATAGTAATAAACCAAATCCTGCTGCGATTTCCATACTGTAAACCTCCCTTGATAAAAAAAACACGCTTTATTTACAATATTATTGTACAATGAAATAGAAAAAGATGAAACCTTTTAATGATTGAAACGTATTAGTTAATAGAAGGTTTTTACAAAATTGTGCGATATTGAAGGTGATTCCATGAAAAAATGGTTACAGAAAACACTTGTAATAACAGTAGCATTATTAACATTTGGATTAATTACACCGAATCATGAAATTTGGGATAATCTAGATAACGGCCAATCTAATAATGGTTCAGAGGGTACTAATGTAGCCAGCAATACAACCGAACCAACATCAACTCTCGTCGAAGATAGTTTTTCCAATCTAGAAACGATTGATACGCCAGATATAGAACCTATATTAGTCGCAGCAAAAGAACAATCATACATAAAATTTGGTTCAAGAATTGCTCCTGTGATCAGTAATGAATTCGAAAACAGAATCTACCCAAAACTAGAAGAAGTAATTGAGTTGACATTATCAGGTCTAGATGGAGATTCGTTTAAATACTTAGCAATTTCAAATCAGCCAAGTGGTGAATACAATGAAAAAATATTTAATATTTCAGATGGGACAAGCGGAAAAGATCTAATCCGGTTCCACGTCCGCACTGAAAAGCGTCCACAAGACGGCTATTACTATAACTTTCATTATCACACTTCAGAAGACAATTTTATCGCACACCATTCTTTAGGTGAAATTTATTGGAGTAAAAACACACCTCCGAAATGGTTATCCTAAAATAACGTAAACACTCGTAGTTATCTATGAGTGTTTTTTTGTATTAAAAATTTAGTATTACCTATGTTTAAAATTGGATTTTTGCTTAAAGGAAAAGTTGGTTTAAATTTGATTGTTTAACCAAAAGTGAAGTTGGTAATAATAGGGTTTATAGGGAATTATGGGTAGGTTTATAAAAAATAGGAGGAAGAATAGATGAGTAAAAATTTTAAGTTATTGTATGATATAAGACAAATTAAGAAGTTCTTTGATGGTGCTTTAAATCTGGATATTTACGATGCACATACCATGGGGAATTATGTAAAAAGGAACACCAAGGATTTAAGTGTCTCAGAACTTGAAATTATGATGAACACAATTCAAGAAGTAATAGAAAATAAAAAATCGATTCAATCATTCTTTGTAAGCTTATTTAACGGTATAATTGTAATCATTGCTGTTCTTATAGCTTCTTATATGTCAGGCTATGTACTAATAAATAATGAATTAATTGAAGCGGACGTATCAGTTGCAATGGATTATTTAAATCAATTTCTGATGTTTATCACTTTCTTTGGTATTGTATATGTACTATTATTTGCCTTTTATTTTTATTGGAAAAATAGAGCAGGAAGAATGCGAAATAAATTATACGATACAGTTAAAATAACAATAAATATTAAGAACAATGTATACTAGCATCCTAAAACAGGATGCTTTTTTGGATTAGGTAAATTAATCATTTTTAGACTTCCTTTTGAACTCTTGTTATTGATAGCAATGCTATTGCACAATTCAAAATCCAACGAATTTAAATGTCAATGATTCACCTTCCTTATGCTTATATTTTGCTCAATTGGAACTATTTTATTGGCCAATTGAGTTGAGACATGATGAATAACTTTTGCATAAGATGAGTAAATTACAATTAAATAATTTATTTTGTTTTGAATAGTGAAAAATTTATCATTTCAAGGTAAAATAAAGATATAACATTTTGAGGAGGATGCCGATGATAACCGGTCAGTTAGAGCGAGCGTTTCAATTAGCAGAGAAACATAAACTCGACGTAAGCACAATTTTGGAGTTAAACAAAATTATTATGAAGGAGGTCAATTCATCTCCTAAAACTGAAGAAAAAATTCTGCAACAAATTCTTCAAATTCTTGAAAATAACAAACAAATTTTACGGGAGGCAACATAACAATTGGAAAAACAACTTGAATTGTATGATGATTTAGACACATTTGATTAAAGGCGCTGCTCAGCATGTAATGGTAATACGAGCAGCGCCTTTTTTATTTTATCTAAAAACATACGGATTTAAAGGTGTCATCAGTACGTTAGATGTTATCGTTCTTGAAAAATCAAAAATTTTTCTTTTTATTGACTAATAATTTCGAATTTTGTTAATATAATGAAAAGTTTTGGTGGAGGAGGTTGTTTCTATGTCTAAATTACAAGAGTTTCAAGTGATTTCTCGCCATATGCAGCTTGCTTGGGAAAAGAATGAACAAACCGTATTAGTAATTTTAGCCGATGCAAAAGGTTCTGCGTACCGTTTACCAGGTACGAAAATGCTGATGACTTCTGGCGGGACGATGGTCGGTACAATTAGTGGTGGTTGTTTGGAAAACGATTTATATGAATGGGCTTTAAAAGTTTTTAAAAGTAATCAAATCATGACTTTACAATATGATCTAAGCGAAACCGAAATTTGGAGCTTGGGAATTGGTTGTAAAGGAAATTTGGAATTTATTTTTCTCCCAATCCAACCTCAAAATCTTCTTTTCAATAAAATTAATGAATTTTTATCCCTTAATCTTCCTTTTACTTTTATAATAGATATGGAAAACGGTGAAATGGCTGCTCTAGAGACAGGTAATCCCGAAGTTCACAATAAGGCCAATTTTCCAATAGACATTTTAGAATATGCAGATTCTGCTATTCCTAAGCAAACTCGAGCAGAAATCGTTTTAAACAAAGATAAGCGATATTATATGGATGTAGTAAAACCGAGTGAGAGATTAATAATAGCCGGAGCAGGCAAAGATGCTATTCCTGTCGTTGATTTAGCATGGAGAGCAGGGTTTTCAGTTACTGTATTAGATACCCGTGCTCACTTTAATAACGAACAATATTTTCCTGGGGCAACTCATCTTACGCAGGAGTTAGAAAGTCTTTTAAAAGAAGAGCTCGTCAATTGCTGGTGGATTATTATGAATCATCATCAAGAAAAGGATGAAGAAAGCCTAAAATTGGCCATCGAAACATCACCTCAATATATAGGCGTTTTGGGTCCCACATATCGAACGAACGAAATGCTCTCAAATATTGGTTATTCTCTTGAGAGTGCGCCAATACACTCCCCAATAGGCTTAGATCTTGGTGCAGAATCGAGTGATGAAGTGGCTATTAGTATCATTTCAGAGCTAATGAGCATAAGAGCTGGTCGTTCGCAAAATCATTTACATGGGATAGGGAAAATACATGTGTAAAATAGGTGCTATTATATTAGCAGCTGGTCAATCTGCTCGTATGGGGAAACCCAAGCTGTTTTTACCTTATTTAAATGCTCCACTTATACATTATCCTGTTTCGGTAGCGGTGTCGCAAAAATTTAAGCCAATCATAGTTGTTGGAGGAAAATACTTTCAACAGTTACAATTGGAATTAAGTGAATTTTCGAATCAAATAGCAATCGTTCATAACCCTGAATATGAAAGGGGTATGTCTTCTTCTTTAAAAGCTGGTATCAATGCAATAGATGCGGAAGTGGATGGAGTTTTCATTTTTTTAGGTGATCAGCCATTTGTTTCAAATGATGTTGTTCAAAATCTAATTCATGTTTATAGGCAAAACAAGAAAAAAGGTATAAAAATCATTCGTCCACGATATGCCACGCAGCACGGACATCCGATTTTATTTGATAAGAGCTTATTCCATGAATTTCAGTCCTTAAAAGGAGATGAAGGAGGGAAAAGTATTATTAAAGCAAATGAAGATAAATTAATAGTTGTTGACTTTGAAAATACTAGATTGAATTTAGATATTGATACCCCACAAGAGTACGAATCTCTTTTTCAATCATAACTAAAGGAGTGTGGTGCAGTATGACAATTATGGATTCGCTAAATAGACCACTCCGTGATTTACGAATTTCCGTTATGGATCAATGTAATCTTCGCTGTACGTATTGCATGCCAAAAGAAGTTTTTGGAGCAGATTATTCTTTTCTTCCTGCTGAAAAGTTATTAACATTTAACGAGATTGAGAATCTAGTAAGGATTTTTGCTCATTTAGGTGTGAAAAAGATTCGGTTAACTGGTGGAGAACCTCTGCTCAGAAAGGATTTACCTCTTCTGATTGAACAAGTTAATAAAATTCAAGGGATAGAAGATGTTGCCCTGACTACAAATGGAATTCTATTGGGGCATTATGCACAAAAGTTAAAGGATGCTGGTTTAAAGCGTATTAATGTTAGTGTAGATAGTCTTAGTCCGACGAATTATGGCAAGATGAATGGACGGAACTTTCCCATAACAAGGGTTTTAAAGTCCATTGAACAAGCCGCTTCTTTGGGGCTAAAAATTAAAATTAACATGGTGGTGCAAAGGGGATTAAATGAAGTAGATATAGTGCCACTAGCGAAATATTGTTATGAAAAAGGGTATACTTTGAGATTCATTGAGTTTATGGATGTGGGTAATACCAACGGGTGGGATATGGAAAAGGTTGTACCAAGTAAAGAAATTCTAAACAACCTTCAAGAAGTAATGCCACTTGAACCAGTTGAACCGGATTATTTGGGCGAAGTTGCAAAACGGTATCGATATAAGAATACGGATACGGAAGTGGGCTTTATTTCATCTATATCTGAAAGCTTCTGTTCATCCTGTAACCGAGCAAGAATTTCAGCAGATGGAAAGTTATTTACATGCTTATTTGCTACACAGGGGACTGATTTAGTCGGTTTAATAAGAAATAAAGATCTAACAGATGAGGACATAGCACTTTCTATTTCAAACCTTTGGAATAAAAGAGAAGACCGCTATTCAGACCAAAGAGTCGAGTTAAGTAAAAAACCATCAAAAAAGAAGATTGAAATGTCTTATATAGGAGGCTGACTCTTCTTTTTTAAAGGGGAATTTTATGAAAAAACGAGTGTATATATGTTTTGTTTTTTTAGCTGTTGTTATGGGTGGGTGCTCTTATTCCAGTACAGAAAAGGAAGATCCCATTGTATTAACAATCTCAGCAGCATCTAGTTTGCAAGATGTGTTAAAGGCAATTTCCGAAGAGTTTCAAAAAAAGCATACAAACATTGAGATCCAATATAATTTCGGAGCTTCTGGCTCTCTAGCAAAGCAAATTGAACAAGGAGCACCTGTTGATTTGTTTTTTTCCGCCTCAAGTGAGAAATTCAATGACTTAATTTCAAAAGAACTTATTCAAGAAAGTGCTACGTTTATTAGTAATCAACTTGTTTTAATAACTGCTGAAGATGGGGAATTACAGCTAGAAAAAATTGAAGATTTAATTTCAGATGAAGTCCATAAAGTTTCGATTGGTTCCCCATCTATTGTCCCTGCAGGCACTTATGCAAAACAATCATTAGATCAATTAAATTTATGGCCAAAAATTGAAAGTAAGATAGTTTATGCAAAGGATGTTAGACAAGTTCTAACATATGTGGAAACGGGGAATGTAGCTGCTGGGTTTGTCTATAAAACAGATGCCATTGTCTCAGAAAATGTAAAGATTATCACGACTGTCGATGAAGAAAGCCATGATTTAATTACATATCCTGTCGGAATTCTTAAAAATACGGGTTCCCTTTCAGAAGCAAAACAATTTTATGATTTTTTACAGAGTGCAGAAGTAAAGGAGATCTGGATTAAATACGGATTTACATACATTCAATAAATTAACAATTTTAGACGCATTCATCGAGGTAACGAAGGGTGCAATATAACGTGGAAGTTGATATGGAATAGAGGGAGTTTTATGTGGAATCAGTTTTGGGAACCGATTCAATTATCGGTAACAGTAACAATTGCTGCAAGTGCCATAGTTATTTTAGCTGGTACACTATTAGGTTATGTTTTTGCTCGAAAAGTCTTTAAATTTAAGGTGCTGCTTGAAACACTGTTTATGCTTCCATTAGTCCTTCCTCCCTCAGTCATTGGTTTTTTATTAATCGTTATTTTTGGTAACCAGAGTTTTATTGGCGGTATGATAAAAGCAATATTTGGTCAAACACTATTGTTTACATGGCATGCAGCTGTTATTGCAGCTAGTGTAGTCGCTTTTCCTTTAATGTTTCAAACGGCAAAAGCAGGTTTCCAGAGCATTCATAATGGGGTTGAAGAGGCAGCAATAGACTTGGGAGCTAACACAAGACAAGTATTTCTACGGGTATCACTACCTCTAGCAAGAAAAGCGCTCATAGCTGGCTGTGTTCTAAGTAGTGCAAGAGCGATAGGTGAATTTGGAGCAACACTGATGTTTGCCGGGAATATTCCTGGAGTGTCCCAAACAGTTCCAACAGCCATTTATATGGCAATCGATAATGGGAATATGTTTCTTGCTTGGGCATGGGTGATTACGATCATGATTTTATCCTTTTTCCTATTATTTTTTGTTCGCTCAAAAGAAAAAAATGAAGGGACTTACTAAAAGATGGACAATCGATATTATAAGCAAGAACTGTGTTCCTTTGTAGGCGAACAAGGACAAAAGAATATTTCAAAAAAACATGTGTTAATTGTAGGTATGGGGGCCCTCGGAAGTGCGAACGCAGAGATGCTTGTTCGTGCGGGAATTGGTACATTAACGATTGTAGATCGAGATTACGTGGAGTGGAGTAATTTACATAGACAGCAGTTATATAGTGAAGCGGATTGTAACGAGGTTATTCCAAAGGCGGTTGCTGCCAAACGAAGATTATCAGCTATAAACAGTGAAGTGAAAATAAATGATTTTGTGATGGATGCAGACAATATAAATTTACCTCCATTATTGAAAGACGCTGATATCATCATTGATGCTTCGGATAATTTTGATATTCGCTTTATCTTAAACGATTTATCTCAAAAATTCCATATTCCCTTTATTTTCGGTTCCTGTGTTGCCAGCTACGGGATGACTTATACAATAATACCGGGTAAAACGCCTTGTCTTCACTGCCTTTTAAAGAAAATCCCGATGACAGGGGCAACTTGTGATCATGTCGGAGTCATTAATCCAATTGTACAAATGATTGCAACGCACCAGGTAACTGAATGCATAAAATTACTAGTAGAGGATTTTGATTCGCTTAGAAAGACTTTTTTATCAATTGATTTATGGAAAAACCAAAACTATACTTTTCGCGTAGATAAGGCAAAAAGTGCTGAATGTCTATCTTGCGGATCTGATGCAACGTATCCCTATTTGCACTATGAGACACAAACTAAAACTTCAGTATTGTGTGGTCGAAATACAGTCCAATTACGTCCGCCAACTCACAGTAGCTTCAGCTTAGAGAGGCTAGAAGCAAAGCTGAATAAATTTCATATTGTAAAACGAAACCCATACTTATTGACGTGTGAATTTGAATCTTGCCGTTTTGTTTTCTTTCAGGATGGTCGAGTTTTTATCCACGGAATAGATGACGTTCTAAAGGCAAAAAAACTCTATTACAGTTTAATAGGCTAAGAGGTGAAGAACATGGTAACAGCTAGAAAAGCAATTTTAATTGGTGAAGCAATCGGAAAAATAATGAGCGATGTACCAACAGGTGAGGTTGAGCGAATTTCCTTGATGAATGCAAGTGGGCGTTATTTAGCAGAGGATCTCATTGCCAATGCAGACGTCCCCGCATTTGATCGCTCCCTATATGACGGTTATGCCATAAGTGCTGAAGATACGAAACTCGCTACTACAGAATGTCCCATTGAATTTGAAGTCGTAGGACATATTGGTGCAGGGGCAGTTTTTCATGGGGAAATGAAAGAATTTCAAGCTGTTCGAATCATGACAGGGGCAGAAGTTCCGAAAAACTGTAATGCCATCGTTATGCTCGAGCATGTAAAGGAACTAAAAAATGAAGGCAGACATTTTATTGCAATAGATGAACAAATCCCGATCAATGAAAAAATATTTAAAAAAGGGTCGGAAATTTCAGAAGGAACCCTTCTTGTAAAAAAAGGTGCGCGAATTACTCCTGGAGTTATGGGGTTACTTGCAACCTTTGGATATAGTGAAGTTTTAGTGGGGGTAAAACCGAAAGTAGGTGTCCTTGCTACAGGGAGTGAATTGTTGGAAGTGAATGAACCACTTGCACCTGGAAAAATCCGAAATAGTAACTCCTTTATGTTAATGGCGCAGATTGAAATGCAAGGAGCACAGCCGATTTATTTAGGGAAACTGGAGGACGATTTAGAGAGAAGCTATACGACAGTTGAGCATTCATTAAAGCAAGTAGATCTACTGATTACGACTGGTGGGGTTTCTGTTGGTGATTTTGACTATCTTCCTGAAATATACAATCGGTTGGGAGCAGAGGTACTATTCAACAAGATTGCTATGCGACCAGGGAGTGTGACGACAGTTGCTAAAGTGCAGAATCAATTCCTTTTTGGTCTTTCAGGTAATCCATCTGCAAGCTTCATAGGATTTGAGTTATTTGTTAAACCTGTCTTGAAAACTTTACTAGGAAATATGGAGCCTTATCTTATTTCCCATAAAGCCATATTAGCTGAGGAATTTCCAGTTCCTAATGCATACACCCAGCTCATCCGAACGAAAGTGAAAGTAGAAGGTACGAAACTATTTGTTTCTTCGAATGGACTAAATATGTCGAGTTCCATTACTTCATTAGTGGGTGCAGAGGCACTAGTAGTACTTCCTCCAAGTGACGTTGGGTATGAAATAGGGTGTGTAGTCGATTTTTTATTGCTATCAGAAGAGGGACAAAAAGATTGTCACTTTACAATTTAGAATCATTGGAGGTGTAAGTGATGAAGAATGAATATTTTTCGATTGTAAATACTCCAATTGTTGTTGAGGAAGTCATTCAACAAGTGAAGTCAGTGAATGCTGGAGCTATTACAGTATTTATAGGAACGGTTCGAGAGCTTACAAATGGTAAAAGAACGTTATATCTAGAATATCAAGCTTATGAATCCATGGCCGTAAAAAAACTAGCTGAGATAGGAGAGGAAATTGGAAGTAGATGGCCGGGTACAATGGCAGCAATTACACATCGCATCGGGAGACTGGATATTTCTGATATAGCAGTTGTGATAGCCGTTTCTTCCCCGCATCGTAAAGAAGCCTATGAAGCAAATGAATACGCAATCGAGCGTATAAAAGAAATGGTCCCAATATGGAAAAAGGAGTATTGGGAAGACGGAACAAAATGGATTGGCGATCAATTGCAAAAAAAATCCTATGAATAAACTTTAAGCGAGGTGGAACCTGTGATCAAAATATTATTATTTGCAAGTCTTCAAGAAGAAATTGGATCAGATTCACTTTTGCTGGAAGATACAGAATGCACTGTAAAAGAAGTGAAAAACTTTATTGAGTCGAAATATCCCTATGTGGATTTACAGCAAGTACTTACTGCTGTTAACGAAGAGTTTTCGAATGAGGAAACAATCGTTAAATCTGGTGATATTGTAGCATTTCTCCCGCCAGTTAGTGGTGGGTGATGTTGGGAGTGAACTTAAACTGTGAGTTTAGAGGAACATAAAAAAATCAAACTGAAAAATGTGAAGGTCATGGTTGTCACGATTAGCGATACTCGTACTTACGAGACAGATAAAAGCGGAAAAGTGATCTGTGAGCTTCTGTCGAAAAATTACTTTGAAATCACAAGCTACCAGATTATTAGGGATGAACAAGCGGATATTAAATCGACCCTCATTTCTGGTATCCAGGATATGAATGTGGATGTTATTATAACAAATGGCGGAACTGGAATTTCAAATCGTGATGTTACATTCGAAGTTGTGGAGGAGTTAATTGATCGACCTATTCCTGGTTTTGGTGAATTATTTCGAATGTTGAGCTATGAGGAAATCGGTTCTGCAAGCATGCTTTCAAGAGCGATTGCAGGAATTGCAAATGGAACTGTTATTTTTTCGACTCCAGGTTCCACGGGTGCCGTAAAGCTTGCAATGGAAAAGTTAATTGTGCCGGAACTTGTACATATTGTGAATGAACTAAAAAAAGATAACTAAACGAAAAAGCGAAGTTCTTATTTAATACACATACGAACTTCGCTTTTATATGTTTAGCGTAAAAACTCTCCATTTTTTCCACCTGTTTTATTCATTAACATGGTTGGCCCGATAATCATATTTTTATCTACTGCTTTACACATGTCATAAATGGTTAACGCAGTAGCAGAAACAGCTGTTAATGCCTCCATTTCAACACCAGTAGATCCTTTTGTTTTTACTTCTGCTTGAATTGTAATTTCATATATAGATGCTTCCTCATCTACATTCCAATCAAATGAGATATTGACCCCTGTTAAAGAAATCGGATGGCACATAGGAATAATGTTGGCGGTTTGCTTGGCAGCCATAATACCTGCTATCTGTGCAACTGCAAGTACATCACCTTTTTTATTCTTGCCATTTATTATTTCATCATAAATATCTTGATTGATCTTTATAGAAGAGAGGGCGATCGCCGTTCTAACTGTCTCTTTTTTTTCAGATATATCAACCATTTGTGCTCTTCCTTGTTCATTGAAATGTGTTAATTTCGACATGACAATCCCTCCAATGTTCTTAATCTAATTATAGAGTAGTATACGGGAATTGATAATTAAAATTTGTAACTCTAAATAAGTGAAGATGGCGTTATATTTTGTTACATGTTTTTCAGTGTTAAAAGAGAACTTTTAGTTAAAATAACTAAAAATATTCTGACTATTAGGATAATTTGTTAGTGACATGCCAAAACATCCTTGATATTATGTTAGGTAATATCACATCATTTTGAGCGATTGATATCAACGAGAGGCTATTACCACTTTTCCTTCACATTATCTACATACACCTTCAGCAATGAAAATCACTTTTTACTTACATAATCCTAAAGGGGGATATAAATATGGCTAATCAGGTAGATTCATGGAACGTCAAGTCACCGATTATCTTAATTCCTACAACAATAGAAAAAGCAATTGAATTGAAGAAACAGTATGGTTCAGAAGCGGAATTTGTTTCCGGAGCAACTTTATTACAATTGCAATGGATGAATGGCCGAAATATACCAGATTACCTTATAAGTCTTGAGCAAATAACGGAATTAAAATCCGTTCAATTTGATCTGCAAAAAGGAGAACTATCAATCGGGGCTATAACACCTCTGGGAAGTTATCTAACCAATACCATATTAAAAGAGTTTCCTATTATTTGTAATGCATTAACAACAATTGCAGCACCAGGGGTTCGAAATCGGGGAACTATCGGAGGCAATATTATGGGAGGGATTGGGGACTTAATACCATTCCTACTTGCATTAAATGCAAAACTAGTATTTCAAGATGAAAAGCAAGTAAATGAAATGATGGCCTGGGATTGGTTGAACCAATCAACAAACAAAGGCCAGCTATTAACCTATATATTGATTCCATTAGATAAAGACATTTTGGAAAATTATACATTCTATCGCAAAATTGGAAGACGAGAAACTTTTACTGCTGCAATTTTAACAGTGTCTGGAAAAATAAAATGGGATGAATCAAGCAATATAGTTGATGTGAAAATTGCCATCGGAGGGGGAGACAACAAACCGCTACGCTTGGAAAAGACAGAACAATTCATTATAGGAAAAAAGGGCGAAGAATTAGACTGGAAGACTATTTATTCTGTGATAACGCAGGAATTTATAGCGGCCGAGGATGCCTTCGTAACAAGTAATTATCGAAAAAAAGTGGCTGCAAATCTTATTGTTGCTGAGCTTCAAAGTCAGTTCAGTCAAAGTGGAAACAATAGAGGAGTGAAACTATGAAATCTAATATCCAAGTAGATAAGGATCGAGTGCGACCAGATGGAGTATCTAAAGTGACCGGCTCTCTAAAATATTTAACGGATTTGACTTTCCCAAATATGCTGTATGGCAAAATTCTAAGAAGTTCCCATCCCCACGCAAAAATTCTTTCTATTCAAACAGAAGAAGCAGAAAATCTTCCGGGTGTCGAGGCAGTACTTACATATAAAGACGTACCTGGAATGAACCGATTTGGGATGATTATTCCAGATCAGCCCGTCCTATGTGAGGAACGTGCTCGTTATGTAGGAGATGCAGTGGCTGCCATAGCTGCGACATCCATTGAAATTGCTGAAAAGGCACTAAAGCTTATACAAGTAGAGTATGAGGTTCTACCAATCATTGATACTCCGGAAAAAGCATTATTATCAAATGCTATTAAGCTGCACCCAGCTGGGAACATTTGTCATCGTTCATCTTATTCAAATGGTAATATCACGGCAGCATTCGAAGCATGTGAAGCCATTGTTGAAGAAACCTATGAACTTCCAAGACAGCTACATGGTTATATGGAAACAGAAGGAGGGGTCGTAGTTCCACAAGAAGATGGAGGAATTTACGTATACGCAGCAACTCAGCACGGTTTTAAGGATCGCTTCCAGCTTTCTCGAATTCTTGGGATGCCTGAGACTATGATAAGGATCATTTCTAGTCCCATTGGAGGTTCATTTGGGGGGAAGGATGAATTAAATATCCAGCCTTATGCTGCTCTTCTAGCGCTGAAAACAAATTGCCCGGTAAAAATACACAACACTAGAGCGGAATCTATTCGAGCCAGCTTGAAGCGCCATCCGATGAAAATTACTGCGAAAACAGGAACAGATTCCACGGGTAAGATCCTTGCGCACCAAGTAAAAATCATCGCTGATAAAGGTGCTTATGCCACACTCGGTCCTGCTGTACTTGACTTTGCTGTTGAGCACGCTGCAGGACCATATATCATTCCTAATATAGAAACAGAAGGAATCTCTGTTTATACGAATAATGGGGTGACAGGTGAATTTAGAGGATTTGGCGGGAATCAAATCACTTTTGCACTAGAAGGTCAGTTGGATCGTTTAGCTAATGTGTTGGATATGGATCCTATAGCGCTAAGAAGAATGAATTTAAGGAAAGCTACGGACTTAGGACCATTAGGGCATCGTATTGCCCCGACGGATAGTGCGGCCTTAGTCTTAAACGAAATTCAAAAGCTTAGTGAGTCATCTGATCATCAACAAACAGCTTCGAAATGGAAACGCTTCGGATCGGGCATTGCCATTGCCATGCATGGAGGAGGACTAGGATTCGGTCGACTAGACAGTGCAGGTGGAAGGCTCTCATTGAATAAAGAGGGAAAAATCGAAATTTCCTTTGGATTTGAAGAATGTGGCCAGGGATTACTCTCTGTTATTGAAAACCTTGTTATTGAAGAGGTTGGCTGTAGCCCGCAGGATATCAAAATTGTTATTGGCGATACATCTGTTGTTCCTGTATCAGGGTCATCAACAGCCTCTAGAGGAACAAGTATCGTATGGCAATCATTACAAAAAATGAAAGAACCTTTTAAAAAGAAAATTGTTGAACATGTTTCATCTGTTCTCTCGATACCACATGAAAATTTATACCTTGGTGATAATGGTATTTGGGAAATTGGAAAAGACAATGGACCGTGTATGACCTATAAAGAATGTGCGGAAGGTTTACAAGATGGAACGGTTATCACGAGTTTTCATTTCCCTGTGACTCCCGATGCTGTGAATGGTGGTCATTTTTTATATTCCTTCGGTGGAGTAAAGGTAAATGTAGAAGTAGATATCCTATCGGGTAAAGTCAAGGTAATTTCCATTAATCATGTCATTTCTGCTGGACCAGTTGTAAGTCCAAATGGGTTCAGAGGTCAGATTGAAGGTGGAGGAGTCATGTCTTTAGGGTACACAATGATGGAAGAAGTAAAAATGCTCAAGTCTCAATACGTTACCCATAACTTTGATTCTTATTTAATGCCAAATATCGTGGATGTTCCATTTGATACAAATGTCTATGCCATTGAGGATTTGTATGAGGGAGACAACTATGGCCCACGAGGGGTTGGAGAAATTGGCACCATTGCCATAACACCAGCAATTGTTAAAGCGATTCATGACGCCATAGGTTGTTGGGTAACAAAATTACCAATCTCATCGGAAGAGATTCTTGAGAAAGTTGAGTCAAGGGGGATGCTGCCATGGATTTAAACAATGAAGTATTAGAAAATCCGATTGCTACGAATATTGAGCCTATGATCAAACTAACATTTACGGTTAATGAGGAACAATATGAGATTCAAACATCTCCAACTGAAAAGCTAATCCATATTTTGAGAGAGCAATTGAATTTAGCAGGAACAAAAATCTCCTGTGGAATTGGTCGGTGTGGAGCCTGTAGTGTTTTGCTGGATGGTGAATTAGTGAATGCTTGTTTAGTTATGGCCTATCAAGTAAACGGCAAATCAATTACAACAATTGAAGGAATTGGAGGCGTTACATTTGATGAAGTACAAGAAGCCTTTTTAACAGAAGGCGGTTTTCAATGTGGCTATTGTACATCAGGAATGATAATCGCGGTGAAGTATCTTCTAGCCTTAAATCCGACACCTACCGAAACGGATATAAAAGAGGCACTCGCTGGAAATCTATGCAGATGTACTGGGTATGGTGGGATTATTCGTTCTGTACAAAGCTTATCAGCTAAAAATGGGGGGATTTAAGCTTTGAATGGTTCATTAATAGCAATTGAATTAAAGAATTAGCGATTGCCAATAGAAAAGCAATTAATATTATTTTCAAAAGTATATTAGTTATATAAGAAAACGGTTGAGTTCGGGATTTACGAGCAATCAACCGTTTTTTCTATGTATATTCTAGGAGTTTTTAACGAGTTTATACCTTTTAGAAAAGACTTTAGACATATATATAGTACATAAAGCATGGTCTTTTTGCTAGGTTAAATACATATATTTAATAGCAACTAGAAAAAAAGAAATTGAATGGAAATTAAACTGTCTAATAGTTTATTTGGAAATCAAATAGATTTTTACTTTATTAGTTTATTAGCAGATTTAAAGGTGGGTAGAAGATGAAATATGAGAAAAAAGAAGTAGGATTTACTCTTGAAGTTGAAGCGCTAAATCATAATCTTAAAAGAGTCAGTCTTATGAATAAAATATATATGACAGTCCTCGTTACTATAATTATCATTATTTATACGATGGAAATGGTTCCTTCTATCCAATATAATAGCCAAGAATCTATTGGATGGATACAATATTTTATCTTACTGATTATACATTTAATTTATGTCTATTTGCTCGATATAAGAAAAATTAAGGTAACTGAGAGTAATTATAAACCGAATAAACTATTGCTCCATTCATTTTTAGCATTTTCCTTGAATATATCAGCATTTCTTCCCATCCATAGTCATAATCTCATTCATCCTATATTTCTTTATACAATAATATTATTCTCAAGCATTCCTTTTTTAGTAAGTAAATCAAAAGAAATACTTATTTTACTCTCTGTTTCAAGTATCATACTTTTACTAGAATTAGGAATGCTTTATGGAAATGAGGCTAATTTTCCTTTTCAGGCTCTTTATATCTTTACGTTATTAACATTATCGTTTCTCATATCAAAATCCACCTATATTGACTATTTTGATTCTCAAGAACTTCGTTTCGAAAAGGAGAAAGAAGTTCAATATTTACAAAATCTTAATGAACTGTTAAAAGAAGCAAATCGACAGCTTGAAAAAGAAGCTACACTGGATCCTTTAACAAACTTATATAATCGTAGAGCGTACAATGCTTATTTAATCGAACTTCAACAAAGTATCTTAGAATCACCACAATCCATTTCAGTGATTATGGTGGATGTGGATTGTTTTAAGTTATATAACGATACATATGGTCATTTTGAAGGTGATATTGTTTTAAGTAAGATTGGGAGACTCCTGCATGAAATTTCTATGGAATATCAATGTTTTGCAGGGCGATGGGGAGGAGAAGAATTTGTTTTAATTTTACCCAACGTGATAGAGGAAATTGTACAAAATATTTGTTATCAAATTAAAGAAGGTGTCTCCGAGTTAAACATTGAGCATCAGTCCTCAACAATTGACACAGTAGTGACGGTGAGTATAGGAGCTTGTACGAAAATGATAATGGAATTAAATGAAATTTTTGAATGTATAAGTGAAGCGGATGAAGCACTGTACGCTGTCAAAGAAAATGGCAGAAATAGTTTCGAATATCGACATCAAATTCATGTCTTGTAGGATGTTTCATTTTAATGAAACGTCCTTTTTTTTGTCTGCAATTTCTGTATAATGGTTTTAGTAGGTTAGGAGTGTGGTAGAAATGCAGCATCCAGATTCAAGTTATTTAAATTTAGTACAACATATTTTAGAAAATGGTGTTAAAAAAGAAGATAGAACTGGAACCGGTACAATTAGTATTTTTGGTCATCAAATGAGATTTGATTTATCAAAGGGCTTTCCATTATTAACAACGAAGCGTGTACCTTTTAAGCTCGTAGCAAGTGAATTGCTGTGGTTTATCAAAGGGGACACAAATATTCGTTATTTGTTAGAAAATAATAATCATATCTGGGATGAATGGGCCTTTAAAAAATGGGTTGAGTCTAATCAGTATACCGGACCGGATATGAAAAACTTTGGTTTACGTGCCGTTCAGGACGCAGAATTTGCAACACTACTGGCAGAACAAATGGATATTTTTAACGAAAAAGTTTTGAATGACGATGAGTTTGCAAAACAATTTGGAGATTTAGGTCCAGTTTACGGAAAACAATGGCGTTCATGGCCAACTCCAAATGGTGAATCACTTGATCAATTAAAGAAAGTAATTAATCAAATTAAAAACAATCCAGATTCACGCCGCCTCATTGTGACTGCATGGAACCCGTCAGAAGTAGACGATATGGCACTACCGCCTTGTCATGCGTTTTTCCAATTCTATGTTGCAGAAGGCAAGCTTTCTTGTCAATTATACCAGCGTAGTGCAGACGTATTTTTAGGTGTACCGTTTAACATTGCATCTTACGCATTGTTGACACATCTCATTGCCCATGAATGTGGATTAGAAGTAGGGGAGTTTGTACATAGCTTTGGTGATGCTCATATTTATTTAAATCATACAGATCAGGTAAATGAACAGCTATCAAGAAATCCAAAAGATTTACCAACAGTAAAGATTAATACTGACAAAGCATCTATTTTTGATATGGAACTGGAGGATATTACGTTGGAAAACTATAATCCACATCCATCTATCAAGGCACCAATTGCCGTTTAGATTACATCATGACCTAAAAAACACTGCTGCTCCGATAAAAGGAGTCAGCAGTGTTTTAATCTATTCATTTATCCATATGGATAGGAGCTCATCAAGTTGATTTTCGAGTTTTTCCAGCTCTATTAGGTCATTTAGCCGATTGTTCTCGTTATATCGAACCTTTACTACAGCAATTTTATTCTCTAATTGCTCAATTTGTTCATCAATCGGGATGCTTATAGTCTTTTGACTCTTTGATACTTCGGCAACATCATGAGACTTTGGAATTTCATTGATTATACGTTCGCTATGTTTTTCTCGAGCCCAGTGATAATTGCCTTCATATAAGAACAGTTTTTGATTTTCTAACCAGGCTATACGTTGGAAAAGCAGATTTAGGAAAAAGCGATCGTGTGAGACGGCTAACACGGTACCATTAAAATGCTGTACAGTCTCTTCTAATACCTCTCTCGATTCAATATCCAAATGGTTCGTTGGTTCATCAAGAATAAGAAAATTTATATCCTCATACATAAGTTGAGCTAAGCGCAGCCTCATTTTCTCGCCACCACTTAGGTCTTTCACTTTCTTAAACACATCATAGCCGTAAAATAAAAACTTAGCTAACGTGTGACGAGCTTCACCTTCAGTGATGGATACTTCCTTTCGGAAAACATCAATTAAACGAGCATTTACCTCTTCATAAACAAAGGCTTGAGATAGATATCCTATTTTCACATTACTTCCAACTATAACATTTCCTAAATCAGGGATGACTTCTTCTGTGACCATCTTTAGTAAAGTGGATTTACCAGTACCGTTTAAACCGACGATTGCCAGGCGATCCTGCCAGCGCAATTGAAGTGAAATCTCTTCAAACAAAACTTTGGCATATTGCTTTGTAACATTTTCAAATAGAACGACATCTTTACCGCTTCGTTCATTTGCTTCTAGTTTTAGCTGCATCTTTTTAGATACAACCGGTTTTTTTACAAGCTCAATTCTAGCTAATGCTTTTTCCATACTTTTAGCTCTGCGGTGCAGGGCAGCATTTGGTGGATTTGCTTCATTTGCCCATTGTTTTAGTCTTTTTATTGTTTCTTTCATCTTCGCAATTTTCTTTTGTTGTTCCTCATATTGAGCAAATTCACTTAGGATCCTAGCTTCTCTATTTCTTACATAATCATTATAATTTCCGACATATGAGTAAGGCTCACCATTTTCAATCTCAATTATTTTCGAAACCACTGCGTTCATAAATTGACGATCATGAGAGACAACGATCAAGGTGCCATCATAATTTTTTAAATAATCCTCAAGCCATTCGATTGCATTCATATCAAGATGGTTAGTCGGTTCGTCCAGTAGTAATATATGTGGATTTAATAATAGAATTTGCCCGAGCATGACCTTTGTTTTTTCTCCTCCACTTAATAGGTGAAACGGAGTTTGTAATAAGGGAGTAATCCCTAAACCATTTGCAATCATTTGAATTTTGGCTTCAATTTCGTAGCCTCCCTGTAGAATAAACTGTTCTTGTATTTCGCCATATTGTTTTAGGAGTTTATCAAGATCCACAGCACTTGCCATCTGTTGCTCCAGGAGATGCATTTGTTCCGATAATGTAATAATGGATGTAAAAGCTTCTTTAAGTACATTGATCGAAAGTACATTTTTATAAGGCGGGATTTGATGCAAGTATCCAATAGTTGACCCTTTCTTTTTAATAATTCTTCCAACATCAGGCGTATCTATATTGGCTAAAAGCTTTAGAAGAGTCGTTTTGCCACAGCCATTTCGTCCTACTATTGCTACACGCTCACCATTATGAATTTCCATTGTTAATCCTTCAAAGATAACGGTACCACCGTAAATTTTAGTTATATTTTCTGCTTTTATTGACACTGTGATTTCCTCCATTTTTTACACAGTGAAGCCAATCTTAAAAGTGTTTTTATACACAAAAAAGACTGCTCGATTAACAAGCAGTCTTTTCGTATGTTTTATGAAAAGAATGGCTAATCAGCTGTGTTTTCGATTTATTTGTCTAAAAAAGGGCATACGAATCCCGTTAGTCGCAAAATCGAAAGTAATGACACGTGAAAAATAAAGGAAACGGTCATTATTTACACATGTCGTCACAGCTAAAGTATTCATTCTTTTCACCTCCGAATTTATAGTTATATTCAGTATATTCACTAAATGATTAAATGTCAAACTTATCCTGAAAATTAACTTATGGTTACTGGTTGTAACGCATATTATTATGATGCTAGGTATCGGTTCAGTTTTAGCTTCTACACAAACGAATACTTTAAACTCTTTACCGAAAGAGTACTACCCAGATGGTATTGCGATTACACAAACAATCCAACAAGTAGCAGGTGCGATAGGTATTGCTGTGATGGTATCCCTGTTTACTTCAAAACAAGGAGATTATCTAACCACAATTGGAAGTAACTCAACTGAAGCGGCAGCATCAGGTTCATCTTTCGTATTCACTATTGGACTAGTATTTTCACTAATGAACCTAGTATTATCATTGTTTATGAAAAAACCGCAAAATGTAAAATTAAGAGATTAATAAACAAAGAGCATTTCTTCAAAGAAGGAGAAATGCTCTTTTTGGTTGAATTAATATGGAGAAAAATACGTTGGAATGGAGAATACTAAATGCTTCTAGAGTCCGAAAGATTACTTATTAGACAATTTACTATGGATGACGTGGAGGAGGTTTATGAATACACTTCAAATCCGGTTGTAATGAAATATATTCCTGAAGGTGTCATGACCGAAGAGGAGACTAAAAAATTTATACTTGAGAATATCGAAGTCAAAACTGAGAAGTATGCAGTTATTTTAAAGGAAGAAAATCGCTTAATCGGACACATTGCATTTTTTAGGTATTTTGGAGAGCATACATATGAAATTGGTTGGGTGTTTAATCCTGAGTATTATAACAGAGGGTTTGCAACAGAAGCAGCCGATACTATATTAAACTATGGTTTTAGAAAACTTAAACTACACCGTATTATCGCAACATGCCAGCCAGAGAATATTCCATCCTATCGCATAATGGAGAAGATTGGAATGCGTAGAGAAGGGTACTTTAAAAAATGTATTCCGCATGAATTGGAGTGGTGGGATGAATATTATTATGCTATTTTAGCTGAAGAATGGACTTTATAATATCAAAAAGACTCTCAAGATTTGATAAAATCATCCGAGAGTCTTTATCAATTATTCACATAATAGAATCTGTCTGACAAACAAATGTTTTTTCGTAATACAACAGTCGGTGATTTTAAAGCCTACTTCTTCAATCAAGTCATCAATGGTTTCAATAGTAACAATCAAGCATTTATCTGAGATTCGTCTAGCTTGTTTAATGATGTCAATCTGTTCTTCCCGTGAAATATGTGTATAAAGATTGTACGGTAAATCAATGATACAAACATCATAATGATCGTTAACTTCAGAAATAGGACCTTTTGTTATCGTTCCTTTTAGATTGAAATATGCAATATTTTCTCGTGCCCCCTTACACACAATAGGGTTAATATCTCGACCTTCTATATTGATTCCCATTGATAGCGCTTCAACTACTACAGTTCCAATCCCGCAGCAGGGATCAATAGCACGGATTTCAATTGGGTCTGGAACAGCTATATTGGCAATTGCTCGAGCGACCCTTGTGTTTAATGCTGTAGAATAACTATTAGGCTTATGTACATGCTCACGCCAAACCGATACACTTTTACTATGTTTTCCAAAATACCATCTATTATTAATTGAAACCAATCCAAATACAATCTCGGGATTGTCCAAATCAGGTTCTCCATTGATGATTAAACCAAGTTCACGTTCCATTAGCCTGCGCTCAGGATGAGGGATTTTCTTTGTTTCTCCTATATCCATTCTGTTAAAACAGTATACTTTATAGGAGGAGGCACTGACTTTCATATCCTTAATCAAGTTTTTTATATCTGATATGGTCTCCGCCTCATACATGACTTCTAGACGTTCTTCCATGAAAGGGCTACGACTAGGGTCTACGGCTAAATCGCTAAATAAATAGTTTTGCTGAGTGTCGAAGCCGAAAAATGAACGCATCTCCATTCGACAGAGATCATGTTCATTTTTATGATGTACATAGGTATAAATATATGTACTTTGAGTTTTTAGTTTATTCAATCGGTATTCATCCTTTTTCTATTGTTGTTCTATGGTGCTTACCAATTCGATAAGGAAGCTATAGATGAGTGAGATTGCTTCTTGTATGGACATCTCTTTGTGGAAACCAACCATATTATCAAGTGGAATATTGATATCCCACAATCCATCTTCACCTGAAAACATCAAACTGGAGTAAATGTCTTTTCCTTGTAAGTTATCTTCTAAATAAGTTTTGATGATGGATGCATGTTTCTTTTGAACCTTTAGGCCAAGTAAAACCATGAATGTTTTAAATACATCGTCCACCTCTAAAGATAGGCTATCTGTTTTAATTGGTTCAAAAGCCTTCGACTCGATGTAAATAAACTCATTCATATGTTGTTTTAGGTGTGTTAATGGTGTATTTAGGAATAAAGACTCTACTTGTGCGATTACCTCTTCAGAATCTTTGTCACAACGCTCAATATACACATCTGTTAAATTAAGTGTCATTTTTGTTAACCTCCAAAAAATTTCTCTTCTTATTATAACCCTATATACAATAAAAAATAGACAGTCAGCAAATGACTGTCTTAACTCATCACTAAGTTTACCATAATTTGATAAGAATGAGTATGATTCACCAACTAATTCAGCTTAAATAAACTTTTTGTCCAAATTTCTGTGGAGCTCGGATGATTGCTTTCAAAAAGAGAAAAGCGATTTGCGAATTGAAGATGCTCCTGGTTTATAAAAGGTTTTAGCGATTTAGGACAAGCGTTTATTATAATGGAATCCTTTTTTAGCGAATCCAGCTGTCTGATTAAATCATTTTTAATTTGAGGAATTTCTGTCCACATTTTCAGCCACATTTTATCCCGTAGCTCACGATAATAATTGTTCATCGGTTTTTCATGGATGAAGTGAAGAGAAGTTTGGAAATTCACGGCATTTATAATGATTACACGATATTTATGTTGCTCTTCAAGAACCAAATGCTCCTTTAGTGCCAATATTAAACTTTCTATACTTTTTTCGATTTTTTTCCCAGTTTGTCCCTGAGCTGCTCCGATAGGAACGAGTTTTTCTCTCGTTTGCTCATATTCATCTATATGAGGAGATTCTAAAAGGATGGCAATTGTCTTATTTTTATAATTTGTGTCGATTAGATCATCTGCAAAGCCAGAATTTAATACAAGGCTGTTTTTCTCGGACAGCGTATCAATTGTTATATCATCACCATTTAGTTCTACAAAAAATCGAGTTACATTTTGGACTTGTTTGTTCCTTTTGAAAAAAGAACGTTTTAGTGTAATTATGTTTCGCTCCTTATCTAAGAGAATGTATTTGCTGTTGCTTGCAACTAAATCCTCATAAACCACATCACTAATTTCTGTTTGAATGGGGTATCCTTCTAAAGTGATTGCACACTTTTGTCTAACTCCAGTTAGCATTATGCCACTTCCTTTGCTTGTTTTTAGCTGTATATATTGATACAAATAAATGTCTATTAATTATTTATATTAAGTTTTTTGTAAAAATATGAATAAAAAAGTATAAAATAGAAGAAATGATGATTTAGGAGAGATAGTATGATTTCACTAATAGTAGCTCACGACAGAAATCGAGTAATCGGTTATGAAAATAAAATGCCTTGGCATCTACCAGGGGAACTGCAATATTTTAAAGAACAAACGATGGGGAAACCAATGATAATGGGCAGAAAAACCTTTGATTCTATTGGTAGACCGTTGCCAGGAAGAAGAAATATTGTGATAACCCGAAATGCAAACTATCAAGTAGAAGGGGTCGAAGTAGCCACAAGTTTGGAAGAAGCTTTGAAGTTAGCTGGTAATGAAGAGGAAATCATGATTATCGGTGGTGAACAGATTTTTAAACTGGCACTGCCAATTGCCGATCGCCTATATATTACTCATATTGAACATGACTTTAATGGAGACACATTCTTCCCGATATACGGTAACCAATGGATATTGGTTTCAAAAAGTGACCCTATTGAGACACCTAATGCTTATAGTTATACCTATTGTATTTATGAAAGAAATCAATAATGTTAATGAAAATTTCTTTATCTCTAGGGATGAAGAAATTTTTTTATTTAAATAATTTTCAAAATTTTGAAACTTAAAGTCGAATGGCTCGTATATAAGTCATAAGGATTTATTTGGTAAAGGTGGTGTTATTTGTTGCTATTTGGAGCTGAACTTCCTACAGTTTATTTATTTACTTTGATTATCGTTGGTTGTATTACAATTCTTTATCTATTTTTCTCTGATTTGTTTGATGGTGTTTTTGAGGGGATTCCATTTATTGATCCTGCAGTTATTTTATCATTCATAACAATTACTTCAGCTGGTGGATTTTTGCTGGAAAAGTTCACCGACTTATCGAGTAGCCTGAATTTCATAATTGCCTGTATTATATCAGGAATTATAAGTAGCTTAATTTATTTTTTTATACTTGTACCTTTGAAAAGTGCAGAAGTCTCATTAGCTTACACAGAAGAGTCTCTGGAGGGGCAAGTAGGTAAGGTTATTGTCCCGATCCCTGTAAATGGCTATGGTGAGATTGTCATTGAATCTGTAAATGGAATTATATCTAAGCGAGCTACTGGGTTTGAAAATGAAGCAATTGAGTATCATCAACAGGTTCTCATCATTGAAGCAAAAGAAGGGACGGTTTATGTAAAGAAATATGAGTCACCCTTACAATTCAAAATATAGGAGGAATAAATTATGTCAAGCACATTAATTATTATTGGAATAGCTGTATTTATACTTTTAGCCATTATTGCGGTGTATATTACAAAATACAAAACAGTTGGACCCGATGAAGCCTTGATTGTAACAGGAAGTTTTTTAGGGTCAAAAAATGTTCACAAGGATGACTCAGGTAACCGAATAAAAATTATTCGTGGTGGAGGGACGTTTGTATTTCCTGTATTCCAACAATCAGAGCCACTAAGTCTATTATCTAGCAAACTTGAGGTCACTACACCGGAAGTATATACAGAACAAGGTGTTCCAGTAATGGCTGACGGAACAGCAATCATTAAAATTGGCGGCTCAATTTCCGAAATTGCTACAGCTGCTGAGCAGTTTTTAGGGAAAAGCAAGGCAGACAGAGAAAATGAAGCGAAGGAAGTTTTAGAAGGGCATTTACGCTCCATTTTGGGATCCATGACTGTTGAAGAAATCTATAAAAATCGTGATAAGTTCTCACAGGAAGTTCAACGTGTAGCAACACAAGATTTAGCAAAGATGGGACTAGTCATTGTCTCCTTTACAATTAAGGATGTTCGTGACAAAAATGGTTATTTAGATTCTTTAGGTAAACCTAGAATTGCGCAAGTCAAACGTGATGCAGATATCGCAACTGCGGAAGCTGAAAAGGAAACACGTATTAAACGAGCAGAAGCTGAAAAAGAAGCCCAAAAAGCTGAATTACACCGAGCAACAGAAATTGCGGAAGCTGAAAAAGAAAATCAATTGAAAATAGCAGAGTATAAACTTGAACAAGACAAAGCAAAAGCACGTGCTGACCAAGCTTATGAGTTGGAATCAGCAAGAGCAAAACAACAAGTAACAGAGCAAGAAATGCAAATTCGAATTATTGAACGTCAAAAGCAGATCGAATTAGAAGAAAAAGAAATTTTACGTCGTGAGAAACAATACGATTCTGAAGTGAAGAAAAAAGCAGATGCTGATCGATATGCTATCGAACAAAATGCTTCTGCTCAAAAAATGAAAGAATTAGCACAAGCTGATGCTGAAAAATACCGAATTGAATCCTTAGCGAAAGCCGAAGCCGAGAAAATCCGTTTGGATGGTTTAGCAAAAGCCGATTCCGAGCGTGCTCAAGGGGAAACAGAAGCGGAAATCATTCGACTTAAAGGGTTGGCTGAAGCAGAAGCGAAACGTAAAATTGCGGAAGCGTTTGAACAATTTGGTCAAGCGGCTGTCCTTGACATGATCATTCGCATGATGCCAGAATACGCAAAAGAAATAGCTAGTCCATTATCCAATATAGATAAAATTACTGTAGTGGATACAGGAAACGGTGAAGGTGGCGGTGCAAATCGTGTCACATCCTATGCGACAAACCTTATGTCCAGCTTGCAAGAAACCTTAAAAGCATCATCAGGGATTGATATGAAGGAATTAATTGAAACTTTTGTAGGGAAGCAGCCAATTCAAGCTACGATTGAAGAATTGAACATAAGGGAAGAAGAAAAACATTTAGTATAATTTGGACAGATTATAATAATTAGATCGAATCGTATCAACTAATTTTAAATATTGTGGCTCCGATATACAATAATGACGAATAGATGTAGTACAATACAAAAGTATTTGTTTTGTGAAAGTAAAGGAGAAGTTACATGCTATCAGTCATCCTGAGTTTTAAAAGATTATTAAAAGGACTCTATCACGGTGTAAAAGAGCCACAATTTATAAGTATTCTAACAACTGTTGCTTTAATTGTGTTGTCGGGAACTTTGTTTTACACGAGGTTTGAAGGCTGGGCGAAAATTGACGCATTCTATTTTGCGGTAGTAAGTCTAATTCCAACTGGAGTAGATACAGATTTAGTTCCATCTACAACGGGCACGAAATTATTTACAGTCCTGTATTTAATCATAGGTACCGGGTTAATGTTTGCTTTATTAGTCAATTTAGGCCGTGCAATTATCAAAGAAGACAAACCTAAAAAATATAAATTACGTACTGATGTAAACAACATAGAAACGGTTCCGCCGAAAACATTAAAGGTAAAAGATTCGGAAAAAAAGTAATATTAACAAGAAGTCTCGAAAAATTATCGAGGCTTCTTTTAAAACCACTTAATAAACGGAACAATACCAAGTGCCTTGAATTAATGAAATACAGTCCACGTCTCAAAAAAGAAGAATGCATCGAGTAACAGGATGATTAGCTTAAGAATATTCTGAGAAACCTTCAACCAGAGGCGAAATTGATACGTTCCGCTCAATCAACGGAAAGATACAACCAAGCGAGATCTTAAATACCGAGATATTCGAGAAATTATCAATGAGCTAGATCAGTGTCTATTAACTTCAGATGAATTTACAACGCCTTGGACGAGCTTGGAAGATCCTTTTAAATGAGAATATGAATAATCATTAAGAAGAAAGGGGCTAAATTAGTCCCTTTTTTTATTTGATCCAATAATAATTGCCATAACCTTTAATGGGTACATGATTTGTTCGTTAATCCAACATACTATCACCAAGGTGGTGGATCTATTATGTATAACTTTGAATCCGTTGAATTGAAAAACCATAATGATGAATTGCAAGTTGTATTACATATAAAGGTTCCAAAAAATTCAACCAGAACTGAGTTTGGCGCAGAATTTAACTTCAAAAAGGAAGAGACATTAAGAAGCAATGCAATTAACTTTGTAAAAAAGCAATTTCCAAAACTAAAGGTAGCTTCTATTGTTGTAGTAGCTGGAACACTCTTGCTAACGACCATACCAATGCAAAAAGCAGAGGCTCATGAAGCTAACTTTAATATGAGTTATCTCTACTTTGGGAATACAAACTCTTATATCAGCCAAGTAGATAAAACACAAGGAAATTTGAATCTTGTTTCACCGAGTTATTTTGATTTGAATCCTGATGGATCTTTGAAGGTTACGTCTCAGTTTGATATAAAATTTGTAACAGAGATGCACAACCGAGGTATTAAAGTAGTACCTTTTCTAAGTAACCATTGGGATCGAACAATAGGACGTGCCGCCCTTGCAAATCGGGAAAGGCTAACAACTCAGTTAGCCGAATTTATTATTAAGAACAATTTGGATGGATTACAGGTTGATATCGAAAATACTACTGAGATTGATCGAGATGCTTATACGGATCTAGTAAGACTTCTCCGGCAAAAATTACCTGCAGATAAAGAAGTTTCTGTGGCTGTCGCTGCCAATCCGAATGGTTGGACGAAAGGATGGCATGGTACGTACGATTACAAAGAATTAGCGAAGTATTCAAATTATCTCATGATTATGGCATATGACGAATCTTATAATGGGGGTCCTGAGGGGCCGGTCGCTAGTATTGGATGGGTTGATCAATCTATACAATATGCCATAAATCAAGGTGTTTCCCCTGAAAAAATTGTATTGGGAGTACCATTTTATGGCCGTTACTGGAAAGAAGGCGCCCCAGCAAGTGAGGGAGGCTCTGGAATATCGAATGCAAAAGTTGATGAAATGTTAGCCAAATATGGAGGGACCGTAGTTTTTGATGAGCGATCAAAATCACCAAAGGCAACTATCACGATTAAAAGCGGAGATCCTACAACGACGATCGCTGGAAAAACTTTAGCACCGGGTACTTACCATCTTTGGTATGAAAATAATGATTCCATAAGAGCAAAATTACGTCTTGTTCATAAGTATGAGCTTAAAGGAACTGGAAGTTGGAGCTTAGGTCAAGAAAACACTTCAATGTGGCAGTATTATAAAACATGGATGTCCCATGATGGAGTTGAGGTTGTGCCAATTAATCCTACTCAACCGAAAGAACAAACAGGAGTGGTCTCACCAGTACAAACCACATACACAGTACAAGTAGGTGATTCTTTATGGAAAATCGCCACTAATAATAAGATGACAGTAACTGATTTAAAAGTAATAAATGGCTTAACATCTGATGTTATAAATGTTGGGCAGATTCTGAAAGTAACAAGTTCTATAACACCAACTTCAACAAATCAACAACCAATTGTGACTAACCCAAAAGCAGGTACTCCTGGTGCTATATCGGCTCCAGCACAGGAAGCCGTATCGACTAAACCAGCTGTAAAACCTGCACCGACCCCTGTGAAAAGTGCTTCGACAACGAATAAAGGTAGTGTTGCGAACTCTTATTCTACCCTAAAAATAGGTTCGAAAGGTTCAGCTGTAGTCACATTGCAAAACAAATTAATAAAAGTGGGTATTTACAAGGGAAAAGCTACAGGAACCTATGACACAGGAACGAAAAATGCTGTTATTGCCTTTCAGAAAAAATATAAGCTCGCTGCAGATGGAATAGCAGGGGCAATAACGCAAGCAAAACTTGATTCAGTTACACCAACAACCGTTGTTAAAAATACTACCCCAACAACAAGTAAAGCAAATGTAACAAAGGCAAAGATCTATCCTATTTTAAAGTTAGGTTCGAAAGGATCAGCTGTTGTAAACATGCAATCAAAATTATTAAAAGCAGGTGTCTATAAAGGGAAAGCTACAGGTACTTATGACAGAACAACGAAAAATGCCGTAATTGCGTTCCAGAAAAAATATAAATTAGCGGCAGATGGAATTGCTGGACCCGCAACACTAGGCAAACTAGATTCCGTGGTTAAATAGGAGGACAATAAATGAAAAAAATAATCGCTCTATTGGGAACAATTGTGCTTTTCTTTAATCTACATTCTCTTGCTTTTGCAGCAGAAGAAACACCGACGATTCCGTACTTTGGAATTGGGGCTACCGTCCAAGAAAAACTTGAAGGGGAGTATGTTGTTAAAACAGAAGGACGAAAGGAGCAGGAGGGATTTGTCTACACACCTCCAAAAAGCTTTAGTAAAGAAAATATTAAATTTCAGATTACCATAAAAGGTAAAGGGACGGTATTACTTAAGCTAGAGGAAACAAGCGCAAGAGGCCAATATTTAAAAGAAAAAACAATGGAAGTTGAGCTAACAGAAGATTGGGCTACCTACGAAATGACCTATACATTAGAAAGTCCATCTTCTCAAATCGATGCATCCGTCATTACAAAATCAAAAGAAAACACCGAATTCACATTTAAAAACCTTCAAATCATTGAAGAATAAGAACGAAAGCGGTTTGATTAAACATTAAACAAACATGATAATTTCACAATTTAACAAAACTAAAAACAAGTTGAGAAAAGTTTTTCTTCTCAGCTTGTTTTTATTTTCTTATAGATTGAACTTGAGATGTTAATATCTACAAAAAATATATGCTTTCTATTTTGGTGTTCTCTCATTTATACTAGTATAATGTGTGTAAAATAAGTTGCGAATGTGTATCTTAAAAAAACTAAATTTCTAAGATAAAAATGTTTCATAAGGAGGAAAATGATTTGACAATAACAACAGGAGAATCATTAGTAGTAGATATTAGTAAATTAGACGAAAAAGGTTCTGGTCGTGCGATCATTTGGCGTGAGAATGAATTAGGAAACAAGAAAAAGCTACGCCTTACTATACCTCAAGCTTTACCAGGCGAAAAAGTAAGAGTAACGGTTGATAAGCCGGAACGAAGAAGAAGAAAGGCTTTACTGGATGAAATCATTGAAACTAATCCAGAACGAATTGCGCCTCCATGTACGCATTTTGAACTTTGTGGTGGATGTGTATGGCAGCATTGGGACTACCAAGGCCAATTAAACCATAAGACAAATCATGTAAAAGAGGCAATTGAGTCTCAAGGATTCGATCCAAATTTGGTTAAAGAAACGATAGGTATGGAAAATCAGTGGCACTATCGCAACAAAATGGAATTTACATTTGCTGCAGACGGTTCTTTAGGTTTACACGAACAAGGGAATTTCAGAAAAATCATTTCACTTGAATCTTGTTTAATTGCTGGGAAGGAAATGGTAGAAGCAGCTATGGAAGTAGCTGATTGGGTAAAAGTACACCAATTACCGGGTTATAATAAGGATGCTCATGAAGGTCTTTTACGTCATTTAATGGTTAGACAATCCTTTGCTACAGGAGAAATCATGTTGGCGTTATTTGCAACAGAGTCACCAGAAGAACACCTGAAAGTAGCAGTAGATGATTTAATTAATCGAATCACAAATAAGTTCCCACAAGTGAAAAGCTTGATGTGGCTGGAAAATACTCAATGGGCAGACCGTACACAATCAGAAAAAAGTCATACATTAGCTGGACGGGACTTTATCTACGATGAAATGGATGGTTACCGATTCCGCCTTTGGTTTGATACGTTCTTCCAAACAAACCCGGTACAAGCTCAAAAATTAGTTGATTTAGCAATCGAAATGGGCCAACCTAAGAAAACAGAAAAAATGATAGATTTATTCTGTGGTGTTGGTACCTTCTCTTTACCATTTGCAAGTAGAGTGGGAGAACTAGCAGGGATTGAAATCGTAGAATCATCTATTGAATCAGCAAAACGTAACGCAGCAGACAATGGCATTGACAATACTTATTTCTTAGCTAAAGACGCAAGAAATGGAATTGATGAGGTTTTAGAAACTTTCGGTACACCAGACTTATTACTTCTTGATCCACCTCGTTCAGGTGCGGGTGGGAAAGTAATGAGAAAAATCGGCCGTTCAAAACCAGAACGAATCGTATATGTATCATGTAACCCTGATACATTTGCAACAGACATTAAAGAATTAGAACAATTTGGCTATGTCTTAAAAGTTGTACAACCAGTTGATTTATTCCCGCATACTGTCCACGTAGAATGTGTTGCGGAACTAACTTTAGAAGAAGCTTAATAAAATATAGAAAATCAAGCTCGAATACAATTTTTGTATTCGAGTTTTTTATTTAAGCAGATAAAAGATGGAAAGGAATTGAATAAGACGTGCATGCGATTTAATCGATGAGAATAATAAAAGCCAAAATTTTACACTTAGATATAAAATCTAATGTATACTGAAAATATCCTGTTTACAAACTAGGATAATCTATTTTTAGGAGATTTATGATGAAATTAGATTGTTTAATAGTTGATGATGAGATTGCTTTAGCTGAAACAACTTGTGAATATTTTAATATGTTTGAAGTCAAAACGTCGTTTGTAGCAAGTGCAAAGGAATGTGAACGTTTCTTGGAGGAACATGAACCTTCCTTGATTCTTCTGGATATTAATCTTGGGGATGCATCTGGATTTGATCTATGTAAAAAATTGCGCCAAACTACTCAGATTCCAATTCTATTTATTAGTGCTCGTTCCAGCGATGACGACGTACTAATTGCTCTTAACATTGGTGGCGACGATTATATACAAAAGCCATATACATTAAGTATTTTATTAGCAAAAGTGAAAGCAGTGCTTAAAAGATATGGCAATGGTTCTAGCAATCAACAAGAAGTGTTCGAGTTTGGACAAATCCAAATTAATACGAAGCTCCATCGAGTGAAAGTAAAAGGTAATGATATCCAGCTAAAAACGATGGAATATAAACTTCTGACTTATCTGGCAAAGAATAAAAATAGAATCATCACTAAAGATGAACTGTTCCAAAATGTATGGGAAGATTCTTTTGTAGGGGATGGAACCCTAAACGTACATATTCGACATTTACGGGAGAAAATTGAAGATAATCCAAAGGAACCGCAAATAATAAAAACTGTATGGGGAACGGGATATGTTTTAGAGGATACCAACTAATGAGAATAAAACTGCTCATTGTCAGTGTTTTGGTAGTTTTCTCTGCTGGAATTTCTTTTTCAATGATTGTTATTAACAATAAAAATAGTTCGGAAATGGATCTTGTAGCCATAAATGATGTGGTTAAAACAGTCGAAAAAAATTGGGGGCAAGTTAGTGAAGAAATATTTCAAAACAGCGGCATAGAACAACCTTTTTCAATTATTGATTACTCAGAAAAAGTGATCTATCAATCATCAGGAAATCATTTTATTAATTTGTATGAAGCCATTAAAAAGAGAGATTCAATAATCGATTTAAAGCAAAATAACCAGATTGTAGGGAAAATTATTATCCATAATAACGAAGAAGAAATAATGGAACAAATGAAAAGTGAATTAGTCAAATCCATAGGTTTGATCTTGGGTCTATTAATGATTATAAGTATTCTTTATATTGTCTATATTTACAAAACGTTATTGAAACCCTTTCAGCAGCTTAAAAGTTTTGCGGTGAATGTTGCTAGAGGTAATCTGGAGATGCCATTAAAAATGGACAAAAACAATTATTTTGGTGCGTTTACGGAAAGTTTTGATATATTGCGTGAAGAACTGGCTACTGCTCGTCAAAAAGAGTATGAATCTAACCGTAGTAAAAAAGAGCTTGTTGCTACATTAAGTCATGATATTAAAACGCCTGTGGCTACAATCAAAGCGGTTAGTGAATTAATGTTGATGCAGGCAAAGGACGATAAGGTGATTATGCAAGTGAATACGATTTATACAAAAGCTGAGCAAATAAATTTACTGATTACGGATATGTTTCATGCCTCTTTAGAAGAACTGCAACAGTTAAAGTTAACAGTATCCGAAGTAGCGAGCGAAGTACTTGTTGATATGATAGAAAATGTAAATTACGATCATCAAATTGTCTATGATTCGATTCCACAATGTATTATACTAACAGATCCCGTCCGAATGCAGCAGGTAATTGACAATATTATCAGCAATTCATATAAATATGCTGGAACAAAGATTATTATTAATGCTCGTATCAATCAGGGATATCTTGTACTCGTCATTATGGACTTTGGAGCAGGAATTTATGAAGAAGAATTACCTCTAGTGTTCAATAAATATTTTCGCGGGCAAAATGTTGAGGGGAAGAATGGATCTGGCCTAGGTTTATATATATCGAAATACTTCATGGAAAATATGCACGGCCGAATTAGCTGTTACAACCGAAATGATGGTTTTACAGTTGTCTTGAATATTAAACTTGCTTGAAAATTAAGAATTAGTTAAGGAATGCACAAAGATTTAATAAGAATTCATTATGTATGATAAGACTGTAATCTTCATTACGGTCTTTTTTCTTTGAAATGAAGTATTAAATATAAGCTTAAAAAGGGAGAGTTCCAAAAACATGACAAAGACGATTATTAGTACGGAAAAGCTATGTAAAAGCTTTTCAAGTGGTGGAATACAACAACATGTTTTGAAAAATCTGGATATCAGTTTACTAGAAGGCGATTTTACAATCATAATGGGTAGTTCTGGATCTGGAAAAACCACTCTTCTTTACGCAATGAGTGGTATGGATAAACCAACATTGGGGGAAATCGACTTTGCCGGGAAAAATTTAGCAAACCTAAACAACGATCAACTAGCGATCTTTAGAAGAAATAATTGCGGGTTTGTTTTTCAACAAATCTATTTACTAGATAATATGAGCGTACTTGATAATGTTCTTGCAAGTGGTCTTTTAGTAAACAAGAATAAGCGTGAAATTGTAAAAAAAGCAAAAGACCTATTACTACAAGTAGGGATCAATGAAAATGCATGGCCTAAATTTCCGGCACAACTTTCTGGCGGTGAGGCACAACGGGTTGGAATTGTACGTGCATTGATCAACAGTCCAAGAATACTTTTTGCAGATGAACCAACCGGTGCTTTAAACTCTGCTTCTAGTGATAGTGTGTTAGATGTTCTAACAGATGTACATCGAAACGGCCAAAGTATTGTGATGGTCACTCATGACTTGAAAACAGCACTACGCGGAAATCGGATCTTATATTTGCAAGATGGAGTCATTTGTGGTGATTTACAGTTAGGTGCTTATAGCGAGCAAATGAATATAGAACGGCATGAAGAGCTCAAAAGTTTCCTGGCAGAAATGGGGTGGTAGGGTGAACATCATGCATTTAGCAATATCAAATATTAAAAAAAGTAAATCTGCTACCGTTTCTTTAGTAATATTCATTATGGTGGCTACGCTGCTTCTTAATATTGGCCTAATGGTTATTACACAACTAAATACATTTTTTGACCAAAAAGCGGAACAATTAAAAGATCCTCATGTGACCATAGTGATGAATCAAGCAAATTATAATTCGACTCATGAAGAATTTTTGGCAAACTATTCTGGAATAAAAGAGACGGAAACAGAAGAGATTATCCATATGAACCTGGCTAATTATAAATTTGGCAATGGTGAGCTAACGAACAGTGCCGTTATCTATAATGCCGACGCTAAACGAAAGATTGGATCTTATACGTTAGTAGAAAAAATAAATACATCGAGCACCAATGATATTTTTGTTCCTTACAGCTTTAAAACCGTTGGAGGCTATGAATTAGGTGATGACTTCACCATCACAATGCAAGACAAGGATTATGACTATCGTGTTGCAGGATTCTTCGAAACAACCATGATGGGTACAAATAATATTGGTGTTATGAAATTTATGTTGCCGGAGAATTCTTATCAATCATTAGTTACTGAACTGGATAATCATTCGAAATGGATAAGTATTTCTGCAGTAATGAAAGATAGAACAAACTCTGCGAAATTAGAAAATGATTTCATCCAAGATGTAAGGAAAACACAAGGGGAGAAAGATACACAATACATTTTTGGTATAAATATAGAAATGGTTAAAAGTGTTAACACATTGACTATCAATATCATAGCTACAATATTAGTAGCCTTTGCAGCAATTATCGTACTTGTTTCACTCATTGTCATTAAGTTCCGGGTTTCCAATAATATTGAAGATGGAATGGCCAATATCGGCGTGCTAAAATCGATTGGCTATACAAGTGGGCAAATTCTTTCATCAATTATTCTTCAATATAAGCTTATTGCCCTTTGCGCGAGTGTAATCGGAATAGCATTGTCCTATACGCTCATGCCATTGATCGGAAGTATTATTTCTACCATATCCGGATTAATATGGACACAAAACCTTGATATGGTTGTTAACTTAATAAGTATTCTATTTGTGACGATTTGTGTTGTCATCGTAACATTAGTATCTGCCTTTCGTGTTCGAAAAATTTTGCCAGTTGCCGCACTTCGTGGAGGTATTCAAACTCACAGTTTCAGAAAAAACCATATTCCTTTGGCAAGAGCGAAAGGTGGTCTTCATTTTCTGCTTGCTATTAAGTCAATGCTTTCAAATTCGAAACAGAATATAATGATCAGTTTAATTGTGATGGCGTTAACTTTTGCCACAGTTTTCTCAGTCGTGCTGTATTACAACATTGCTTCAGACAAATCCGCATTTGTTGACTTATTCGGATCTGAACCTGCAAATGTCTATATAGCAGTCAAGCCAGATGCAGACACTAGAGAGCTGATGAGCGGTATTGAACATATGGAGAATGTTAGAAAAGTGAATATATTCGATACAATCGAGACGAGAGTTGATGATCAAAATGTCTACACAAATGTGACAAATTACTACAACCAGCTGGAGAATAATATCGTGTATGAAGGACGCCAGCCAAAATACGAAAATGAAATATCCATCTCTTGGTTAATATCAAGTCAAATCAATAAAGGAATTGGCGATTCGGTGGAAGTGGAATATGGGAATAAAACAGCTACTTTTCTAGTAACGGGTCTTAGTCAATCAATTGGTAATTCCGGACAGATTGGTTCATTAACAATGGAAGGTATTCAACAATTACAACCAAACTATAAAGGTACGACACTTTATGTATATTTAGACGGAATATCGAACAAGGACTTTATTCAGAATGTCCAAAAACAGTACGGTAATTCTATAGTTGAAACCTTAGATATCGATGAAAATATTGAAAGCCAAACAAGTATGTATACAGCTGCAGTATTTGCTGTTATGTTGATGGTTTTGACAATAAACGTTCTAGTTGTTGTCATGATTCTATATCTAGTTATTAAAACGATGATTACAAAACGCAAGAAAGAGTTTGGTGTAATGAAGGCAATAGGTTATTCAACGATTCAATTAATGAATCAAATTTCAATCAGTTTCCTGCCTGTAATCATTATAGGTGTTGTAATAGGTGGTGTATTAGGAATACTTTTCACTAATCCTATGTTATCCGTATTGCTTTCGAGTGCAGGGGTGAAACGTTTGGATTTTACAATGCATATACCAAGTATTCTATTTCTTTGTGTTGGGCTCCTTATTTTAGCCTACATTGTCTCAATGCTTGTATCTTTAAAGATAAAGAAAATTTCTGCTTATAGTTTAATTACAGAATAGCTCAGCGATAGTTTATTTTACTATTAGATTTAGTAGTCCTTCATTCTGGAGGGCTATTTTTTTTTGAAGACATCTTGATTAACTTACTTTTAGTTGAAGAAGTGTAGTATAAATTGGAAAACTAGTATCTGCACAAACGAGAAAATTTCTATACTCAAGCATTAAGTCCTAAGAAATTATGCATTGACAAAGAGATCTTAACTACATAATATATATCGTGTACGATGTATCGTGTGCGATTTGTTTGTGAAAGGGGACTTTAAAAATGAATAGAGCAGAGTTTATTGGCGAATCCATTGATTTTATCCATCGCTATACGATGAAAAGTCTACAGAAAACAGCGGAGGAGCATGGAGTAACGATTCCTCAAATAAGGGTAATCGCTGATGTATATGCGCATAAAACTGTTAGCGTTAAGCAACTCTCTCAAAATTTGAAAATGACTCAAAGTACAGTTTCGGATATTGTTGAAAGACTGATTGCAAAAGAATTTCTAGTGAAAACGCCAAATCAAAAAGATAAAAGAATAGTAGATATTTCGTTATCTCCTAGATTAGCTGAAGAAATGAATGATAGTATTTCAGAATTGACAAATCAGTCATTGATTAGCGTAATGAAGCTTTTAAGTCCAAGTGAACAGGAAACAGTGGAGAATGGAATGAAATTATTAGTTTCAGCGGTTAAAGAAAAAATGATTGCTGAGGGTATGGATAACTATGATTTTATCGACATTTTGTACTTCTCAGAAAAGGACAAACGCGGAAAATAACATTCATTCAAAAATGGAGGATATAAATTGAAGAAGATCATAAAAGGACGATGGGCTATTTTTTCAATTTGGCTTATTGCGACAATTTTGTTAACAGTCATTCAGCCTGACATAAATGCAATATTACGACAGCATGGTCAGGAAGGTACGAGTAGTGAAAGTCCTTCTGTAATCGCAGGGGACATTTTAGCAAAAATGAATACTACGGAGGGTACAGATAATTTAATTGTATTTTACAATGAACAGAAAATCTCTGAAGAAGAAATGAACCAAATAGGGGATACGGTTGAATCAATACGCGATAGTAGCTCAGAGCTTGGGATTACCGAAATGATTGATCCCTTCAGTATACCAGATGCAAAAAGCTCTCTAGTTTCTGAAGATGGCACTACTATAATGGTGAGCTATAAGCTTGATAAAAAAGGGCGAGAAATCGACGACATTAAGGAACAGTTTGAGAGCAAACTAGAGGGTGTACCTGTTGAATACTATCTTAGTGGTGAAGATTTTATCAACAACGACTATTTAAAGGCATCCCAGGCAGGTGTTGAAAAAAGTGCTGCATTGACAGTAATTTTTATTTTAGTGGTTCTTGTCATAGCGTTTAGGTCGGTTGTTACACCTTTCATCTCTCTAGTGGCTGTTGCATTCTCTTATCTAGTTTCAATGGGGATTGCAGCACAATTAATCGATAAGGCAGGTTTCCCAATAACAAGTCTTACGCAAATGCTATTGGTACTGATACTTTTCGGGATTGGTACTGACTATAATATTCTTTTATTTAATCGATTTAAGGAAGAATTGGCGAACGGACACTCAGTAGATGATTCAATTATTAATACCTATAAAACAGCAGGTAAAACAATTGCCTACAGTATTCTTACGGTATTTATTGCATTCCTGGCTCTTGTTTTCTCAGAATCACCAATCTATAAGTCTGGTGTGGTTGTTGTGATTGGTGTAACCATACTATTACTGGAAATTTTGACTTTAACGCCGTTTATCATGAAAGTGCTAGGAAAGAAAATATTCTGGCCATCAAAAAATGTTGGGGGTCATAAAGAAAACAAATTCTGGGAAAAGACGTCTTCCTTCGGGACTAAGCATCCAATTCTCATCACGGTGATCATTTTTATCATTATTTTACCAATGATTTTCCTTCATGAAGAAAAGCTTAACTTCGATACCGTTGGTGAACTTGGAGACAATTACCCATCGTCCAAAGCTATTAATCTAGTAGCTGACCATTTCGGCAAAGGTCAGGCAATGCCTGCTACTGTAGTAATTGAGGATAATGAAACTCTTGATAATAATGACGCTCTGGCTACAATTGATGATATCACAGAAAGTTTGAAGGCTTTAAATGGAGTGAAGATGGTTTCTTCTGTTACTCAGCCTCAAGGTAAGCAAATTGAAGACTTTTATGTAGACAGTCAAATGGGAAGTGTGACTGAAGGAATTTCCCAAACTCAGAATGGGGTTGACCAAATTTATAATGGATTGACAGAAGCCCAAAAAGGACTGGAATCTGCAGACTTTTCCCAAGTAAATCAGATGGTTGATGGTACTGCAAAACTTCAAGATGGTATGACAGCCTTAACAAATGGACTAAAACAAATCCAAGCAGGAATAAATGATGGTACCAATAATCCCCAAACTATTTATAATGGGTTGGCTGCAATCGAAACGAATCTCTCAGCTATGAGTAGTGGGATAGCCGCATTAGCCGATAGCTATGAACAAATGCAGGCTGGTTATTCTGAACTGGGAACACATTATCAAGATGCAGCAAAGGCACTAATGGGAGTGAAAGGTGCACTTACCCAGATGCAATCTATGATGGCTGCATTAGGGAATAGTTATACAGAGTCTAATAGTGATGCGAATTACCAAGCTTTAAAGCAAACAATCGATGGGCTATCAGCATCGTTAAGTCAAATCACGCCAGAGAGTATGGCAGCATTAGACCAAAATTATAATTCGGTCACTGCAGGCTTTACAACTGCAAACGAAAATCTAGCTAGCTTAAGCGAAGGTTTGTCACAGATGACGGATGGCTTGAAAAAGTTAAAGACAGGACTTGGACAAGCATCTTCAGGGATTGACACAATTGTAACCAATATGAATTCAGTAAATTCTGGCCTTGGTGAAATGAAAGCTGGTCAGCAGCAACTAGTCGCAGGACTAAATGGTTTTGGTGAATTTGGCGAGAAATTAACAGATGTAAATGATGGGCTAGAAGGTATTTCGGATGGTCTTGAACAAACAAATGGTTATTTAACGCAGCTAAATTCGAATAAGACATTCTTTATCCCAGAAGAAGCTTTAACGAACGAAGAATTTAAAAAATCGTTGGACGCATTCATGTCTGAAGATCGCCAAATCACGAAAATGACGATTGTTTTAAAGGATGATCCATATTCAGACGAGGCTTTAGAGACAATAAATCAAATTAATGATACGCTTTCGAATGGATTAAAAGGAACTATTCTTTCGGATGCAAAAAGTGGTACAGTTGGAACGAGTGCGACAACGAATGATATGAACGATGTTTTATCAAGAGACTTGAGTAGAACTACTGTAATCGTTATTATTGGCGTATTGCTTGTTTTATTCTTGGTGATTCGTTCATTCTGGACGCCGATATTTATTACGGCATCACTTATAGGTTCATATTATACAGCGATGTTCATCATTAACTTTATTTTCCTAAATCTGTTGGGGTACGCTGGAATCTCTTCCTTTGTTCCATTCTTCTCATTTATCATTATTGTAGCCCTTGGAGTAGACTACAGCATCTTCTTAATGATGCGCTTTAAGGAATATCCTGATCTATCTCCAAAAGAAGCAATCGTTTTAGCTTCTAAGCATACAGGTGGTGTTATTATCTCGGCAGTGATTATACTAGGAGGTACCTTTGCCACATTGATGCCTGCTGGAATTGTACTGCTCACGGAGTTGGCAATTGCAGTAATTACAGGGCTGATAGTACTGTGCTTTATCTTACTACCACTCTTTGTTCCTGCGTTGATAGCTCTCCCTGATGCTCTAGCAAGCTTTGTTTCGAAGGGGAAAAAAAGAGATTGATATATAAGAAAGTAGAAGTATAAATATTTAGCATAATCAAAAAAACATTAAATTTCTGATTAAGAAATTTGATGTTTTTTTGTTTTGTCCCAACCTTTGCTTATTAAGTTATCTAAATTCGAGAAAAAAAGACTTTTGCTTAAAAAGCAAAAGTCTATTAGTTGTTGTGCTTGATATAATAACCCATTACAAGTAAACTGCCACACAAATCACTAAACAAGCACATCCTCCAATAACGAATAAATGCCAAATTGCATGATTGTATGGCAGCTTTCTCCATGCATAGAAGATTGATCCGAAGGTAAATAATAATCCTCCAGCTAGCAAGACGGTAAATCCATCGAATTGTAAAAATTGATAAATGGGTTTTATAGCGAAGATAATTAACCATCCCATGACAATATAAAGAATCAGTGAAAATGTTTCAAATTTATGAATGAATAGACATTTAAAGACAACCCCAAATACGGCAATTGACCAAATGATGCAAAGTAGAACGATTCCAAGTACACCGTCTATGGCAATTAGCAAGAATGGTGTATAGCTACCGGCAATAAGTATGTAGATGGAAGAATGGTCTAATATAGAGAAAAATCTTTTGTATTTTTCGGGCATACTGTGTAGTAATGTCGACATTAAAAATAAAAGCACAAGTGAGGCGCCAAAAACGGAATAAGAAACGATTTGGACCGCACTTCCTTTTTGAACAGCCAGAATGATTAGAAGGACACAAGTGGGAATACTTATAAATAAGCCAATTCCATGGGTAATGGCATTCCATAATTCTTCTTTCCAATTTTTATAGTCAAATGCTTCGTTATTTTTCATCGTTTTCACTCCTTGTTGGTTTACTATACTCCAATAGCAAATGGGGTGACACTATCATTTGTCATATTGTTACTAAAGTAATTGTGAACAATTAGTACACAATCTATAGGCTATTTTTGAAATCGATTACATTTGTCATTATTCCATAGTGAATATTTGTATTATAATATTTCTACTATATTAAAGGATGTGTCATTTTGGGACGAATTCATATTGTTACAGATTCAACTTGTGATTTAACAAAAGACGAACTAATGGAACATGACATTAAAGTCGTACCTTTAACAATTCAAATTGATGGAAAAACATATATTGATGGTCAGGATGTTGAACCGGAATCGTTTTTAGACTTAATGAAAAATTCAAAGGAATTACCAAAAAGTTCTCAGCCAGCTCCGGGAAAATTTAAAGAACTTTATGATGAACTAGGTAGTAATGGCGATCAGATTATTTCCATTCATATGACCGGTGGGATGAGTGGAACAGTTGATTCGGCAAGACAAGCAGCAGAAATGAGTGATGCAGACGTAACAGTTTTTGACTCACGCTATATCGCAGTTGGACTTGCTATTCAAATTCGTGAAGCAATTAAACTACGTGATGCTGGTGCAACAGTAGAACAAATAATTGCGCGTCTTGAAGAAGTAAGAAAAAACACAAGATTATTTGTAGTAGTAGATAAATTAGATAATCTGATCAAGGGTGGCCGTATTGGAAAAGGGACTGGAATGATTGGTTCCTTATTAAATATTAAACCGATTGCAACGCTTGATGACGGATCTTATACACCAGTTGCAAAGGTGAGAAGTCACAAACAAGTTATAAGTTATTTATTTAAACAGTTTCAAGAGGATGTTGAAGGGAAGACAGTTAAAGCTGTAGGAATTTCTCACGCAGACGGATTAACAACGCTAGGTAATCCGCTAATTGAACTAATTAAATCCACTGGCTTCAATGATGTCGAAGTTAAATTTACTTCGCCGATTATTAGTACCCATACAGGTGCCGGGGCAATCGGGTTTATCTATTTTGCTGAATAATAAGCAACCATTCCACCACACACTTATACAAATAAAAACTATTTATGCAATAAACCGAAGGAAATATAAAATTTCCCTTCGGTTTTTTCTATTTTCTCATGCTTAGCTCTACTGATTCTATGATTAATATTTTGACTGGTATTATTTTAAAAATAATCCTTTCGAATAATAATGTGGTAATGGGAAAGAATACTTACTATCCTAGTGAAAATTTGGTGGTTCAATGCAAAGTATAGTTAAAGTTTTAGTACCCAGACAGCTACTCTTATTGCTAATTATTTCTACGGGATTACTCAACCATGTTATTCTTCTACCGAGTTTACTTAGTGTGGCAGGAAGGGATAGTTGGGTAAGTGTCGTTATCAGTTATCCCGTTTCAATAATATTTATATTGTTAATTTATTATATTTTAAAAAATAGTCCTCCAGAGGGATTTTTTTCTTTGTTAAAAAAACGTTTGGGGAAGAGTTTTTCGACTTTTTTGTCAATTCCGCTAATATTATATTTATTCATTAGCGCTTATGTAACAATTCGAGACATTTTGATTTGGTTAAATGCCTATTTTCTTTCTGAGTATTCGATTTTAGTAATTACTATTCTTTTATGTATTTCGTGCTGCATGGTTACCATGGTGGGACTCAAAAATATGTCGATAACATGTGGTTTATTATTGCCAATTGTAATGATATTGGGAATTTTAATCTCCATAATAAATACAACACATAAAGATCCGAGTCAATTGTTTCCTATATTCTCAAGTGGATTTTCTCCAATAGTAAAAGGAGGGGTGTATGTATTATCATCACTTCTTGAAGTCTATATAATTATTTTGTTTCGGCCATTTGTTCAGGAACAAATTAAATTTAAACATTTAATGATTCTCATTACCATTTTAACAGGTCTTATATTTGGTCCATTGACAGCCGCATTAATGGAATTTGGATTAACTGAAGCCGTAAATTTTCGTTATCCTGCTTATGAGCAGTGGCGTATATTAGGTATAGGGGACTATATTTCTCATCTGGATTTTTTTGCATTATTTCAATGGTTAAGTGGCGCTTTGATACGAGTAGGGCTGCATATGTATCTGCTGTGTACATTCTTTACCTCTACAAAACAAAACTATCGTTTAAATCTTAAAGTAGTTTTCGGTGTATACATCGTATTTTTTGCTTTAATGATGGTTAATGTTCAATCTCATATTTTTTTGGAAATGGTTTATAACATCTATTTCCCGATATGCTTCTTATTTTTTTCTCTACAAATAATTTTTTCTGCACTATATTTATTTGTAATTAAGAAACGAGTTGAACAACATGACTAATCCCACTAGTTCAAATAATAATGTAAAGGAAAAAATACTTAGATTAAAGAGCCAGTTTAAGTTAAGTCAGGATTTTCTTTATAAAGAACATAAAATCGAATCTGACTCATTTGAATTTATGTATTTTGAAAGTTTAGTTGATGAACAGTATCTAGACAAGGAAATCTTGCCTAAGCTAAATAATGGAGAAAATCAACCTATCTATCAGAAATTTCCTTCCATCTTTAACGCAGAAAATGTAAGTATGAATCAAGTTGAGGTACTTTCAGACTTGCTTTTTGACGGATGTATTATATTTCATATAGACAATCTGCTTTTTAGTCTTCAAATGGGGGATTTTCCGAAACGTATACCTGAAGAGTCCGCTCTGGAATCCTCTATAAGAGGACCTCAAGACGGCTTTGTTGAAGATATAAAAACAAATATTTCTTTAATTAGGAGAAGACTTAATACTTCCTCTTTATGTCTAGAAAAATATACGATTGGAAAAAGAAGTAAAACAAAGGTTGTTTTAATGTACATTGATGATATTATAGACCCAAACGTCCTGAATGAGATACAGCAACGTCTCAAGAAGGTTGAACTAGATATCCTTGTAAGTATTCGCGAGCTGGAGGCTATGGTTCAAGATAGACCATACTCAATAGTTCCAACTATGTCCTATACTGGACGTCCAGATTTTTTAATTCAGGGCCTCAATCAAGGTAGATTTGCTCTTTTGGTTGATGGGAATCCGACGGTTGCTTTTGCACCTATAGGTTTATTGTTGGAAACAAAATCACCTGAAGATTCATATCTTAGCTATTTTTTCGTATCTATGGAACGGGTTTTACGACTTTTTGGAACTTTAATTACAATTTATTTACCAGGCACATGGGTTGCGTTTTCATCTTACAATATTGATCAAATTCCTTATTTACTTGTAGCTACGATTTCTGTTTCCCGTTTAGGTATACCGTTATCTACCCCTCTAGAAATGTTTATCATGCTTTTTCTATTTGAACTATTTAATGAAGCGGGAGTTCGATTACCTAAGGCTGTTGGGCAAAGTATTACAGTATTAGGTGGATTAATTATAGGAGATGCAGCAATTAGAGCGGGTCTTACATCACCATCTTTGTTAGTAATAGTATCTGTTACTTATATCGCTTCTTTTACTGTAGTTAACCCGTCGCTAAGTTCTGCTTTCACATTTATTAGATTTTTTATCGTCGTATTAGCGACATTTTTTGGGTTATTCGGTGTGATTATAGGGTTTATTTTAACAACTTTATATACTTCCACTTTAACTTCTTTTGGTACACCCTATTTAGCTTCGTTAGCTCCGATAAGTTTAAAAGAAAGTCTAAAGTCCATTTTTATGGTCCCACGTCGTAAAAACAAGTCAAGAACTAGTACAACAAACCCGAAAGATTCAACAAGGAGCAAAGATGAATGAAACATTTCACTCTTATTCTTCTAATAATTTTAAGTACCTTCTTTTTATCGAGTTGTAGTGGGTTGAAAAATATTCAAGACATCACTTATATAGTAGCTATAGGAATGGATTATAATCAGGAAAAAGATGAATATACAGTTTACCTTCAAGCACTGAATTTTTCGAATGTTGCCAAGCAAGAAAGTACAAGACCTACTGACAAAGTGCCTGTCTTTGTAGGGAAAGCTACTGGCGAATCTTTGAATATAGCAGTAAGTAAACTTTATAGTAAGACGGAGCCATATTTATTTTTTGGTCATGTAAATGCACTTGTTCTTAGTCAAGAAATTGTCACTCATCGAAATATTGAAGTTGTTGAAGAAATTGGTAGGAATCGTTCTCTACGCTCTACTATTCAAGTAGTGTCCACTAAAGATAATATAGAAGATATTTTTAGAGTGGAGGCTTTATTTAACTATCCAACGCTTTATACAATTCTTTTCAAAAATTATGCTTCTGAGGTTGCAAGAGATGAGATAAGACCAATAACATTAATGGAGTTTTTAAAATCTTACTATGAACCAATGGGTGTAGCCAAAATGCCTTCAGTAAAAATTGATGACACACATTGGACCTCTGATGGAAAATATCCTTCACTTTACTTTGATGGCTATGAAATTTTCCAAAATCGAAAACATATGAGCCATCTTCCGTTTCATGATGCAATATTCCTTAATTGGTTGCTAGATAATAGGGTTGTACTGAATCGAAAAATAGAAAAGGGAGATGAGTTATTAGCCACTGTAGAATTCCTAAATCCAAAGCTTAAGTTTCATTATACGAAAGGAACTGAGTATCCGGAGTTTACAATAGATCTGTCCGTCAATGTCAATTTATTGGAAGAACTCGCTGAGGTGAAAATAGAGGAATTAACCAAACTAATTGAAGATGACATAAAAGAAGACATCCAAGGTCTTTACCAAAAAGGAATAGAACATAAAATGGATATATTAAATGTTGGTGAAAATTGGTATAGAAAAAAACCCGGGAAATACCGTGAACTAAAAAATTCTTACGCATTTTATTTAGATGAGAACTCATTACAGCATGTGAACGTTAGTGTAAATATTTTTCACTTTAATAGCTATAAATATGATGCGGAGAAATCTGAAGAATTGGAATAGCCATACAAGAATTAAAGATTATTCTAACAGTAAGAAAGCCATTCGTTTTCATTCCGATTGGCTTTCTTAATATGTTAATTAATTTGACATAAAGCAATACGCAGTTTTATGATCTGAAGGATTAAAATTTAACAGATTGAAAGGGAAATTCGTATATTGACTATGAGATAATAATTTATCCATATACCATAAATAAGATATTCCCGTTTCAAAAGAGTTTTTACATACTATACCGAGCATTTGCTCAAATTAAAAATGGAATTACTTAGATTAATCTAATTTTTGAAATAATTATGAAGGGAGTAAAGCATTCTGAAACGAAAAACAATCATTTTTGTTTGTTGTTGTATTTTACTTTTGGGTTGCATGAAATTAGTTAAAGAAAAACAAGAAAATGATTTAGCCATGCACGCTATAAAAATCGAATCCATTGAAGTCAGCGAAGCTATTGAAGCTACAGATTCCGAAGAAGAAATTGCAGAAAGAGCAGAGAAAGAACAGAAAGAAACTGAATCAGTACATCCAGTAGAAGATTCAAAAGAATCATTTGATGAAGAACTGACATTAACTACAGCATTCCAAGAATCGATTGAAGAGCAATTATTGAACGAATTGCAGTTGGTCCCACCGGAAGAAATAAAAGCGGATACATCCAAATTATACTATTTAGCACTTGGAGACTCATTAACTAGAGGTATTGGCGATGAGGAGCAAAAAAATGGGTATACTAAAAGATTAGTGGAGAAAATCGTTCAATCGACGGATGTTTCAGAAGTCATCTTAGATAATAGAGGGAAACGAGGTCGTAGAAGTGACCAGTTATTGGATCTCGTAAAAAAAGGTCACTACGATTATGAATTGAAAAATGCAGAACTAATTACCCTTACTATCGGTGGAAATGATATTATGAAAGTAGTTAAAAAAGATTTATTTGAACTGAAAAGGGAAGTTTTTGATAAAGAATTAGAAGAATTTAAAAAACGCTATAACCAGATTTTAGCAGAAATTCGTGTAGAAAACCCAGAAGTGCCAATAATTGTCGTTGGTTTGTATAATCCTTTTTCAGTAATAACAGATGAGATTACTGAATTCGAATCTATTATCACGGAATGGAATGATACAATAGAAACAACTTCTAGTAAATATCAAAATGCATGCTTTGTGGACATCCAAGATTTGTTCGATGAGAACGCAAATTTGGTCTATCATTCAGATTTCTTCCATCCGAATGGTTATGGGTATACAATTATGACAGAACGAATTATATCCATGATGAAAGCGTGTCACATAGAAGATTCTACTAGCGGGTTAATCTTTTCTGATTAAAAAAAGTTTTCAAAAGATTAACCTTTCCTTTGTACATGATTGGAATATTGGATGACGGGTACATAATGATATATGGGAATAGATTTAAGGAGTGAATGCTAATGAATAAATGGAAAGTCGCCTTTTTTACTTTAACAGGTGCCATTATACTCTTTATTACAATTATTTTTTATTTGGCGACTTCTCCTTCGGAAGATGTTCAAATTGATGGGAAAAACGTTACTGTTGATCCAACGGATAGTGTACTACTGGTAGAAGCAACAGCTGACGATATCGAAAAAATTGCTTTGAGATATTTAGAAAGCGAACTAGCAAACAGCCCACTCCCGCTCGATATCGTGGTTGATAAAACAATAAAATTGAATAGTGAACTGACAGCTTTTGGCGTTACGGTTCCATTTGCAATGGAATTTGACCCGATTGTAACGGAGGAAGGAAATATTCAGTTGAAGCAAAATTCCGTTAATGTTGGTAAAATTAATTTAGAGCCCGTCACAGTGTTGAAATTAATGAATGATGCCGTTGATTTCCCGGAGTGGATTGTTGTCAGACCAAATGATGAAGAAGTCTATGTTGATTTATCTGAAGTAAAGGTCATGGACGGTGCAAAGGTGAGGGCAAAGGAGATTGACTTAGAAAATAATCGAATTCTTTTAGAGGTTATTGTACCAAACAAATAGGGGGATAAATGATGAGTAAGCAAATCGCGACATTCGCTGGCGGTTGTTTTTGGTGTATGGTTAAACCATTTGATGAACAACCAGGTATTGAAGATGTGATTTCAGGCTACACAGGTGGACAAGTTGAAAATCCTACCTATCAACAGGTATGTTCTGAAACAACTGGTCATCTAGAAGCAGTACAAATTACTTTCGATTCGGATGTTTACCCATATGAAAAATTAGTGGAGACATATTGGACTCTAATTGATCCAACAGATGCCGGTGGTCAATTTTATGATCGCGGAGAATCTTATACCACTGCTATTTTCTATCATAATGATGAACAAAAAAAGATTGCTGAAGAGTCAAAGATGCGTCTTGAACAATCGGAAAAGTTTAAAAAACCTATAGCTGTAAAGATTCTACCTGCGAAAGCGTTTTATCCAGCAGAAGAATATCATCAACAGTATTATAAGAAAAATCCAATGCACTATGAACGCTATCAAATTGGTTCAGGAAGAGCGGCTTTTATTCAACAACATTGGGGGAGATAGTAATGACAAAGGAAGAAAGATTAAAGCAATTAACGGAAATGCAATATTATGTAACACAAAAACAAGGTACTGAGCCGCCATACCAAAATGAATACGACCAGCATTTTGATGAAGGCATCTATGTAGATATCGTATCTGGTATGCCTTTATTCAGTTCAAAAGATAAATTTGACGCTGGTTGTGGATGGCCAAGCTTTGCAAAACCTGTTGAAGCAGAAGAAGTAACAGAGCATTTTGATACTTCCCATGGGATGAGAAGAGTGGAAGTAAGAAGTAAAACGGCAGATTCACATTTAGGACATGTATTCCCAGATGGTCCTCGTGAATTAGGTGGTTTGCGCTATTGTATTAACTCGGCTTCACTTCGCTTTGTACCAAAAGATAAATTAGAAGAAGAAGGCTACGGAGAGTATTTACAATTATTTAAGTAAGGATAAGAAAAAGGTGGGGAAACCCCACCTTTCAGATTGTCGACAAAAGGCCTTCAGAATGGTCACATTCTGGAAGCCTTTTGTATTTTTTGAGATTCTTTTGGGTATTTTTTAGTCCGATTTTAGTCAAAAGTACTCTTCGAGTATTATAATTTAGACCATTTCTGGAGCTTGCCATGTCCAATTGGCAAGCTTCTTTAAATTCATGGCAGCAAAAGTAAGCATCGCCTGCATGGACAATTTTTTAATCCCTCGTAGGGTTGTCCAGCGCATACCATGCTTCTCTTTCGCATCCGCAAAGACACGTTCAATCGTCTCTTTACGTCTCGCATATATTTGTTTGGTCTCGTTTTGATGACGAAGATGATCCGCTTCCTCTACATATTCTGCCCAAATATGACGCTCAATGATTTTCCGGTGATCTTTACTATTCGTACATTGAGTAAGCAAAGGACAGGTTGCACATTGAGAAGGGTTTGATTTGTACTGGCGTTTACCTTCTTTAGTGGTAGTCGAATATTTAAGAACTTGCCCTTCCGGACAAAGGTAGCAATCATAGTACTCGTCATATACATAATCGTGTTTCCGTAAAAATCCATCCTTCGTTTTTGGACGTGTATAAGGGAGTGCAGGTTGAATCTCTTGGTCAAATAAGAATTTAGTAATCGCAGGAGTTTTATAAGCAGCATCGGCAGCAACAGCAAGTGGCTTCTTCACTTTATCCATAATCTTTTCAACAAGTGGCTGAAGCATATGACTATCATGAACATTCCCAGGTGTCACAATCGATCCAAGTATAAATCCATACCGATCAGCTGCAGCATGGAATGAATAAGCAAACTGTTTGGTTCTTTCATCTTTTACATAGTATCCACTTTCAGGATCTGTCGTACTTTGCTTAATTTCCTTCACTTCTTCTTTTTCAAATTTATCAGGTGGAAATGGCTTCTTCCCGTGATCGATACGATCTTGATTCAATTCTTCTTGAAGTTTGGCTTCATATGCACGAGTCTCTTTACGGACAATCTTCTTTTCGAATTTACGTTTATTCGCACTGGCTTTTACATGAGTTGAATCGATGAAGACATGGTCAGCACTTAGTAATCCCTTATCTGCAATTTCTTTAAGAATACGATAGAAAATCTGTTCAAAGATATCAGTATCTTGGAATCGACGTTCATAATTTTTACCGAAGGTAGAAAAGTGCGGGATTTCTGAATGAAAGCCAAACCCTAAAAACCAGCGATATGCCATATTGGTTTCAATTTCTTTTATTGTCTGACGCATTGAACGAATTCCAAATACATATTGCACAAATGTCATTTTAATTAATACAACTGGATCTACACTAGGTCTACCTAGGGTAGAATACAGTGGTTCTACCAGTGGATAGATGAAAGAAAAATCAATAGCTGACTCAAGCTTTCTGACAAGATGATTCTGTGGTACAAGTTGTTCAATTGTAATCATCTCAATTTGATCCCGTTCATTTATTTGATTTTTCGACATCATATCCAATCACCTCAACCTATATTTAGAAACTAGTTGATTGTAGTGTAGGCGGTGACTCCTGCGGGACAAGCGTGACGGCCGATACCCCGCAGGAGCACAGCGACGAGGAGGATTGGGCCACGCCCGCGGAAAGCTTCCGCCGAAACGGAAATCAACTAACTCTATTTTCAAAAGCAATTATCTAATCTATATTTTATAAGAAAAAAGACTGTAGGCAAACTCGAAAATTCGAGTTTGTCTACAGTCTGAAAGGTGGGGAAACCCCACCTTTTTTCTGTCCCCTAATATTCAATAATATTATTTAATCGTATCTTCAAAGGATTTTCTACCTGTATCAATTTTTTGAACATCAATGTTAATGTTTCTAATTGAATCATCTGTTAACTTCACTTTTCCATCCTTTTCAAGCTTCTTATACACCTTAACATGTTTTCGATAAAGGACCTCTGTCAGTCGATAAATATCCACATCTTTTTCCAGACCAATTTTGAATGTATCTTTAATTTCTTTTTTGATTTGTTTAACAATACCTTTTTCGATATCTTCTGGTGTTAAGTTTCCAGTAAAATTGTCTAATCCAGCTGTGATAGAGATATTGATATCGAATTGTATATTACTTCCATTTACTATTGGTTCGATTTTAGCTTCTAGGTTTTTAACAGTACTCGAAAAGTATTTATTATTCTCTAAAGTCGAAGTAACTCGTGCGGAAATTGTTTTGTTGCTTAACCATTTTAGCCCTTCTGCATCCTTCTCCTTTATAAATCCCTTAAAATCTGTTGTAGACAAGATACCAACCCCAGCTGTCTCAATACTTTTACTTGGCTTCTTTTGGTTATCCCAATCCATCTTTAGTCGAATATAGGGTATATTTTCTACTTGAGGTGGGTCATTTAACGAGATGATAAGTTTTCGAACAGTCACTGGTTCGATGAAGGATTGTTGTTTAAATGAATTTAATGGGTCAGCCAATCTAGTTAGGGTTATAGAACGTCTTAACAAAGGAACTGTAGTAAGAAACTCTGATAAAGGCTCATCTGTTGAATAGACCCACGTATTGTATCGCGTATCGATAAATCTTGTAATATCATTGATGACGGGATTTAACCTACTATCTTTTAAAGTATTTTCACTTAAAATCAAAAAAGAAAAGTGCCCCCAATATACCTCTTCATCAATAGAATTATAAAGATTTCCAAAAGCTTCACTAAGGGTTATCCCTCTGAAAGAATTTACTTCAGATTGAATCACATCTTGATTTACTTGTTCAGATTTGGCTACATTTGAAAAGCTTATGATTTGAACATAGACCTCGTAAAAGCCTTCATTATAATCAATAGCTGCTCCATGTGCATAATACATTCTCTCATTTTCATTTAAGTCCCAGCAGCCAGATAAAATGAAGAGGAAGCCAACTAGGAATATTAAATTAATTTTTTTCATTTGTTATCCTCATTATTGTTTCTTGAGTCATCTTGTGGATCAAGCATATTAGGACGTTCTGAGTATTTTGGTTGTGATTGCCTAAAAAGTGCTTTTTTAATGCTTTGCCAACTTAAGTCAGCTGTAATATCCAAATAAGGAGTTCCGAAAATACGAATATTAGCGATATATAGGAGGAGCAAGTAAAAACAAACAAAGAATCCAAATAATCCAAACAGGGACGTCACTAATATAAATGATATTCTAATCATTACAACCATAGTGACAAGTGATTGGTTTACAATCGAATAGGAGGCTATAGTTGATAATGCAATAACAACAACCATTGCAGGGCTAGTAATACCTGCGCGAATTGCTGCATCGCCAATAATTAAACCACCAACTACACCCACTGTTGTACCAATTTTTGAAGGCATTCTTAAACCAGCTTCACGGAATAATTCAAAAATTACCAATAAAATTAACATCTCTAACACAGCAGGAAAAGGCAAGCCTCTATTGGCAATTACTACAGTTGCAAGTAATTGAAGAGGTAGCTGGTCTTGATGAAATAGTGTTAATGCCAACCAAAAAGCAGGTAGCGCAATACCTAATATAACGCCTAGCAATCTTAACATTCTTTCGAAAGAGCTAAAAATAATTGTGTTTTCATTATCTTCAGATGTTTTAAGTAAATAGAAAAAGTTTATAGGTGTTATGACTGCGTAGGGTGTACCATCAACGATAATGATAAACCTCCCCCTAATTAATGATTGTATGGCAAAATCTGGTCTTCCAGTTGAGTTTGTGGATGGCATGACCCAGTTTTTTTTATTAATAAATTCCATTAATGCTTCTGCGCCAATAACAATGTCTGTATCAATTTTTTCAAATTGCTTCTTTAACTCTGTTAATATATTCTTATTCGCAATATCATCCATATACATGATGGCTACGTCAGTTTTTGATCGTTTTCCTATATTGAATTTTTCAACACAAAGGGAATTTGTAGGTAAACGTTTTCGAATTAGCGCAATATTCGTAGATAAATCTTCGATAAAGTTGTCACGAGGACCCTTTATCAAAACTTCCATATTAGTTTCCTCGGGTGTCCGGTTAGGTTTTCGAGATATGTTACATGAATAAAGTAATTTGGATTCCTTAAAAAAAATTAATATATTGCCACTATATACTTTTGAAATGATGTCATCTTGATTCGTTAGCTTTTGTATTTCTGGAATAGGCAATTGCTCAATCATTTGATCAATGATTTGAGTGGGATTGGTATCATTAAATAGACTTTCTATATTAGGTAATACGATAGTGTAAAGCATTTGTTGGTCCACCATTGAATCACATTTAATAAAAACTACATGCGATTGATTAAAGTTGAATTCTTTAAAAATAATATCAGCTGATTTGTGAAAGAGATCCTTTAGTGTAGTTATGTCTATTTCTTGATGTCCACTTATCTTCATCTAACTTTCACTACTTTCTTTATTTTTATTTTTCTGTGGACGTTGTGCATTTTTATTTTTGTTTCTATTAGGGACTAGAGCTATTATTCCTAAAAGAAGGGATAATGAGAAAAAGAACAAAAAGGTAATAATCAACATTTCGTTTCCGTTTAAATGTATAAACAAACTATTTTCCAAACTAATCACTATTAAGCATATAAATAAAAAGGGGAAAAACATAAAATTCCAAATCTTCTTCCTTTGTCCAGTAAAATTTAATATATCGCTAGCGATAAATAACAATAAACTAACACGAATGAATGTGCCCGTTAGCCATTGATAGATCGATAGGAAATCCATATGCTCAATAAAACGTCCAAGTGTAACTAATCCCCATTCTTCGTAAGCGGGATATCTCTGTCTTGCGGCCTCCTCCGGACCAAATTCTACAATTGCCCCTAAAAGTGGACCTAGAGTAAGCCCAGTTAAAATGAACAGCATAATGGCAAGATGGTACCATGTAAGCTTGCTTTTGAAATGATGTTGAATGAATAATAATAAAAATATTTCTATAAATCCTGAGGCGGGATAAACAAATCCTTTCATTACAGGACTAATACCATGTTCCAAAAAAGGTTGTATTAGACTATAATCCTTGACCTGGATATTGACAATTGCTACGTAGAATCCGAAAATCACTACAAATAATAATACAAAAGTATTAACAATTACGATTGTCGTCATATTGGTCGAGATTAATAAAAAACAAAGAATGACATAAACGATTAGAAGAGCTAATTCAGGAGTTTTGGCCAAGAAAGTAGCATTCATCCATAGTAAAGTTTCACGCATAGAAAAAGCTGCAATTATAAATATCAACACTACAACACTATATAAAAGTATGGAGCTCCCGAACTTCCCAATTTTTTGCATTAGCCATTCTTTTAAGGGTTGCTGCTTTGTTTTATTATGGATAAAGAGAACTAAAAATAACCAAGGAAACATAAGTATTGCTGCAAGTATTACAGACATCCACCCGTCTCTTTTTACATGATCCAGAATGGGTGGTAATATTGTTACGTGATTTTTTAATCCGATAAAAGTCATTACTAAAAAAATGACATGTAAGATGCCGATTTGTCCGATTTTATGCATATCTTTTCCTTCTAACACATGATTTGTTAGATAAAGCTTTGACAAATTGTATGGAAATTATAAGATTAAATAATAGATAACAAATAGTTAATATTGATAAAAAATGTTTAAGGGGTGCCCAGATGAAGCAGAGCTTTTATTTATATATTCTTTCTTATAGGGGAGGGGATATTAATGATCCTAAAACTAGATTCGCAGAAACAGCATTTTTGGATCATAGTTTTCCTAAAACTAGTACCTCTTTTGAGGAAATTTCAAGGTATATTGAAATGATTGCCGATGATAATCTGTCAACTCAAACTTTTGATGAACTTTGGGATTTGTATGAAGTAAAATATTGAGGTACTTCCAATTCTTTGATATATTACTAGGGCAAAATGTGTATTAAAAGGTAAATCATTGCACAATGCTAGAAAAGCAAGTATATTTTAAGATGAGATAATTTTGGAAAGAGGGATTGCTAATGAGTATCCATATTAATGCTAAACAAGGTGACATCGCAGAAACTATTTTATTACCTGGAGATCCATTGCGTGCAAAATATATAGCTGAGACGTTCTTAGAAGATGTAACATGTTATAATGAAGTTCGTAATATGTTTGGATATACTGGTACATATAAAGGAAAACGTGTTTCTGTTCAAGGATCAGGAATGGGTGTACCATCAATTTCAATTTACGCAACGGAGTTAATGCAAGAATACGGGGTACAAAAATTAATCCGCGTAGGAACTTGTGGAGCAATCCAAAAAGATGTAAAAGTTCGTGACGTAATTATCGCACAAGCTGCTTCAACGGATTCTAAAATGAATGAGATTATCTTTAACGGTATTGATTTCGCACCAACAGCTGACTTTGATTTATTATTGAAAGCATATAACGCAGGTGTTGCAGCTGGCTTGAATATAAAAGTAGGGAATATCTTTACTGCTGATATGTTCTATTCAGAAGAAAATCAAAATGAAAAATTAGCTCGTTATGGAGTTTTAGCAGTTGAAATGGAGTCTGCTGCTCTTTATACACTTGCCGCTAAATTTGGACGTAAAGCATTATCTGTATTAACGGTTTCAGACCATATTATTACAGGTGAAGCTACTTCTTCTGAAGAACGTCAAACAACATTCAATGATATGATGGTTGTTGCATTGGAAGCTGCAATTCAAGAGTAATGTATAGCAAATGCTTTGCATATTTTTTTCGTAAGGCTGTCTATTTAATGACAGCCTTTCTTTTCGTAAATTCGGATTCTTGAAAGTTTATGCAGGGAAAGTGAACTTACGTTATACTAGAGAAATACAATTTGATATATTATAAAGCAGATTCTTATACGTATGTGTAAAAATGAGAGTGGTGAATTAGATGGACGATCAAAACCAACAAGGATTTGAGAAAACCGAACAGGATGGACAACAAGAAGAACAATTGAAACCGGCGAAAAAATTTATTCGTATTAAGCCTTTTAGTTTCATCATGCTAATGTTCTTAACAATTTTATTAACAGCAGGCTTAACAATTTTTGCGCTGACTTTTGGAGAAAAGAAGGTTGTGGAAGTTTCAGTTCCTGTAGAACGAGAGGAATTTACAGAGCTATATGATGCTTTTGATGAACTGAAAAATAAGTACTATGTTGAAATTGATGAGGAGTCAGTTATAACAGGGGCGATTAACGGAATGTTCGACGCTTTGGAAGATCCATATTCAGACTATATGGACGTAAATCAAGCTGAACAATTTAACAGTGATCTTTCATCAAGCTTCCAAGGTATTGGTGCAGAAATCCAGGAACGTAATGGAAATATTGTCGTTGTTTCTCCTATTAAAAACTCTCCTGCTGAGAAAGCTGGAATTTTACCAGAAGATATGATTCTTACTGTTGATGGTCAAAGCATTCAAGGAATGAGTGCCTCAGAAGCGGTTTTATTAATCCGTGGAGAAAAAGGTACGCCTGTTAAATTAACAATACAACGTGGACAAGCTGAAGAGCTAATCGAAATGACGATTATTCGCGATGATATTCCAATTGAAACCGTTTATGGTGAAATGGGTGAAGACAAAGTTGCTCATATTCAAATCACTTCCTTTAGTGAACAAACCTATGATGAGTTAGTTAAAATTTTAGATGGATATAACGCAGATGGAATGAAGAGCATTATCTTAGATGTTCGCCAAAATCCAGGTGGCTTTTTAACATCTGCAATTGATATTGCCAATCTATTCCTTGATGAAGGGAAGCCAATTGTCCAATTGCAAGGTCGTGAAGGTGATGCGGAAGTCATGTTAGCTGAAGGTGGCGAAAAATTCGATCAACCTGTTGTTGTTTTAATTGATAATGGTAGTGCATCTGCATCTGAAATTTTAGCTGGTGCTTTAAGTGAATCGGCAGGTGCCAAGCTTGTTGGGTTAACTTCATTCGGTAAAGGAACTGTACAAACAGTTAGCTATTTACAAGATGGTGCAAATCTAAAATATACAACAGGGAAATGGTTAACACCAAATGGCAATTGGATTAACGAAAAGGGAATTCAACCTGATGAGTTAGTTGAATACCCAGAGTATTCAACAGCCACTTACATTAATCCAGAAACAGAATTTAAAATCGGCAATGTTTCACCTTCCGTTCAATCTGCAGAAGTAATATTAAATGCATTGGGCTATGAAGTTGGTACAGTAGATGAAACATTCGATCAATCAACTAAAACTGCAGTCGAGTCGTTCCAAGAAGCTCAAAAATTAGAAGGAAATGGAGTTCTTGTTGGCGAAACAACTTATGCATTAATGGATGCCATCAGAGAGAAAATCAATAACGAGGATCCGCATGTCCTAAAAGCAAAAGAATTATTAACAGCTACAAACAATTAGTTGTTACGAAAATGAGTTAATGATAAGAGCTGCTTTTGTTCAACTTATGAGCAATTGTCAGCTCTTCTTTTTGTTAATAGATGAATCAATAAGTTCAAAAAGGATGTGCTTAGAATGAAGGATGTATATTTATTTAGCGGGTTTTTAGGTAGTGGAAAGACATCTATGCTTACCCATGTACTTAAACAATTCAAAGAAAAGGGGCTAAAACCTGCTGTTATTATGAATGAATTAGGTAAGTTGCCATTTGACTCGCAAGCGGTAGATGAAGGTATCCCATTAAAAGAAATGCTGGAAGGTTGCATTTGTTGTTCTGGAGCAGAAAAAACGGAAGCTCAAATTCAGTCACTATTAGCAGATAATGAATTTGATGTATTGATTATTGAGACAACAGGTGCAGCTCATCCTGTTGAGGCGCTTGATGCGGTGTATTCACCTTTATTTGCCGAAAGCTTAAATATCAAAGGGATAGTAACGGTTGCAGATAGTAAGTTATGGCTTGAGCGGGCTATGTTAACACCTCAAGTAAGAAGTCTTTTTATAGAGCAAATCCGACACGCTCATTTGTTACTGGCTAATAAAATGGATTTACTTACTGAAGCGGAGCAGGCCAAAGTAGTTTTTGAAATGCAAGGGGTTAATCCAAATGCATTTATACTTCAAACGACATATGGTAAGGTCCCTTTAAATTTACTTGAAGGTCTTCAAGCAACTGCACAAACATCGAAGGAAGATGTTCAATCAGCGAAAATTGGTACACAACTTCATTTAAGTTCGCGTCTTGTAGAACTTAAAAAAAGCTTTTCACAGGAGAAGTTTGAGGAATGGGTTCGTTCATTACCATCATCGGTATATCGAATTAAAGGCTATGTACCAATTGAAGGGATTCGAAACCCAATGCTATTCCAGTATGCTTATGGTTTAGTGCAATGGATTCCTGAATATATTAAGATGCCCGCAAAAATCGTTTTAATTGGTGAGAATATTCAAGAGATAGATGTTATTGGTGAAAAATAAATGTAATATTCATGTCACATTAGACAAGAGTTTGCTATTTATCTTAATCTCGAAAATTTGTCAATAGCTTTTCAGTTGTAAGTATTTCGAGTATAGGAAAACTCTTCCTGATTGCTGTAGTATTCCCTTCATGCTTCATAGGATTTTGAACTTGTAATGGAAATGTTGCCAAGTTATGGATCAATTTTTTCAATTATTCTCGTATATGATTAGTTGCGAGAGGGGGAATACAAAATGAAAAAATGGTTTATCACATTTTGTGCACTTGGTTTAATCTCAACACAGGTTCCGACAGCAGATGCTGCATCCAATCAGGAGGAATCACAAGATAAGTATATAAAACATGAAGTGAAAGTCGTTAATATGAATCAATATGGAGACCTATTAGCAGATTTTAAGAATGAAGTTTCTTTCACAAATATTCATAGTTTTAAAGATTTATCAAAAAAACTACAAATTTCAAAAGAAACCTTAGAAAAATTAATTGGAGCACAATTACAGGAATATACTAATTCTTTAGGAAAACGTACTCCAGCAGCAGCTTCAAAAAATGAATCTACTAAAGAAGATCAAGAGAGTAATGCGGTGGAAACACCAGTAGTAGAAACTCCATCAGGTGAGATAGAGGAAACACCGGTAACAGCAGTACCAGATGCTCAAGAATCTAAAAAGGAAAAAGAGGTTAAAGCACCTCAAACTCCTGCAATGGAACAGCATAAGCCTGTACAATCAACTCCATCTGCTCCAACAGAAGAAGTTGAGAAAACAACACAGTCTAATTCGCCAGTGGCAGAAGCAGATGCTGCATCTGCATTTGAAACGAAAGTAGTAGAATTAACAAATGCCGAACGAGCTAAAAATGGTCTTGCACCTCTAGAAATTTACAATCCATTAATGGAAGTTGCTGGTGCAAAGTCACAAGACATGGCTACAAATAATTATTTCTCGCACACAAGTCCTACTTACGGCAGCCCGTTCGATCAAATAAAATCAGCAGGTATTACTTACCGTGCTGCAGGTGAAAACATTGCACAAGGCCAAAGAACACCGGAAGAAGTTGTGCAAGCATGGATGAACTCAGAAGGTCACCGTGCCAATATCTTAAATGCTAGCTTCACACATATTGGAGTAGGCTATGTTGAAAATGGTAACTATTGGACACAACAATTTATCCAACTTTAATGACCAATCATGTAAATACCGAGCCAAGGAGGAATGATCTTTGGCCCGGTATTTTTTTAGACATAAGAATCGAGGGAATTTTTACCTTAGAAGGTGGTCCAGTGACCTGTAAGAGCTCATTAGAGAGCTGCTGATTAATCAATCTTGTGCTGATATATAAGTACCGTCATGAGGAAAATATTTGGGAATGTTCACTAATTTTTGTTGTTTTTGTTCCAGAACGATTAGTTAGTTACATTGGAAGCATTGTTAGTAATATGAAATATGATACAATATTGACTAAATGTCAGCATATGCAAAGTAAAAACTTTAGGCATATGCTCATGGCTATTTTTTTCCAAACATATAACTTTAAATGAAATACAAAAGCTGTATTTAGATAGGGGATTTTTTTGTGATGCAAAAATCAATCATTTTAACGGGTGGCGGAACTGCAGGTCATGTTTCATTAAACCAGGCCATCATTCCATCATTGATAGAGAAAGGGTATGACGTTCATTATATTGGGTCAATTGATGGTATTGAAAAGGAATTAATTACTCAGAGCTTTCCTGAAGTACCTTATCATAGTATTTCAAGCGGGAAATTACGCCGTTATTTTTCAATGAAAAACTTTACCGATCCATTTAAGGTATTAGCTGGAGTTGGGCAGGCTTTTTCCGTTATTCGAAAGGTGAAGCCAACAATGATCTTTTCTAAGGGAGGGTTTGTTTCTGTACCAGTCGTAATAGCAGCAAAGTTAACAAAAATTCCAGTAGTTATTCATGAATCGGATGTAACTCCGGGCTTAGCCAATAAAATAGCCTTACCTTTCGCTTCCCATGTGTTTACTATATTTGAGGATACATTAAAGTATTTACCGAGTGATAAAGCAACTTGTACCGGTTCAATCGTTCGAGAGCAATTGTTTAAAGGGAATGCTTCGGAAGGGAAAACGCATTGTGGGTTTACTGATGATAAGAAGGTGTTGCTGGTTATGGGTGGTAGTTTAGGCTCTGTTGTACTCAATGATTCTTTAAGAAGCAATTTACCTGAGTTATTGGCATCTTACAATGTTATCCATCTTTGCGGTAAAGGAAATGTGGATGCTACTTTAGACGGTTTAAAAGGGTATAAGCAGTTTGACTATGTGACAACTGAGCTTCCAGATTTACTTCACGCCTCAGATTATGTTGTTTCCCGTGCAGGGTCAAATTCAATTTTTGAATTTTTAGCATTGACAAAACCAATGCTTCTAATTCCGCTTTCCGCAAGTAAAAGTCGAGGGGATCAAATATTAAATGCAAATATTTTTGAACGACAAGGCTTTGCGCATGTTTTAGAAGAAGAAATGCTTTCAAAAAGTACATTTATGAAGGCGATAAATACTTTGTCAACACGAAGCAACGATTACATCAATGCCATGAAAAAAGCTGAGAGTCCAAAAACACCAGATGAAATGGTGAAATTGATTTTGAAGCATGAAAAGTAGTTAAGCGAGTTAAAAAGTTATTAGTTGCTAATGTTAGCAGTCAGAAAAAACTGCCCTGAAAATAAATTTTCGGAGCAGTTTTTATTTTTAACTCTAGTTAACAGGTTATATATATAAGTAAGAAGAAACTGTATTACATTGCTTGTTCTTCTTCGTTGGATTGATCATTTGCAGAAACGATATAGAATAAGTCTCTTGGTATTTTGTATAAGTCAAATTTGGTTTCACCGGTATTAATCTCTTCGTAAAGTGCTGGGTTAGTTTCTGTAGCATCAATTACATAAGGTAACTTTAGTGCTGCACGTTTTGATTTTTCATTTTCTTTTCGAATTCTTAAAAATACGGTATGAATGTCCTTTTCAAAAAAGAGTTCTTTTAGAAAATCAAACTTTGCAGCTTGATTATATCCTTTACCTTGAAACGGTACACCTATCCATGTTCCAAGGAAGCCTGCTCCATCTTGAATGTCGTATAAAGTGATCGTCCCAATTGGTTGACCCCAGTCATCGGTTATTGTTCTTGAGATGGTCTTTCCTAGTTGTTCTTCTTCTAATAATTGTTTCGTTATAAATAGATACTCTTCTGGTGAGTTTGTTTTATGACGAACATAAGGGAAAACTGTTGGATGGATCATTAATTGGTATAACTCATTTGTTTCTGAAAGATCTCTATACTTTAACAAATGAAACGCCTCCTTTTTTAGGATAGTTGCAAATCTGAAAATTACTTTGTTACAAGGCAACATTTGAAATAATATACCTAAAGGAACTGGACGTCAAACAAATATTTATGGAGAATGATAGTTTTCCAAAAATAGTGGCAAAAATATTATTTTAATAAATATTTTCTGTTTACATCATATTATAGATTTTCGATTTTATACAACAATTTTAATCTAAAATTACATTTTTTTCTCTTTAAAAATTGTGAACAAATTATAAAATTTTTGTTAGATTTATAAAGTTGCTTCATAATTAATTTACAATTATGATAGAAGTAAAGATAAATAGGGAGCGACGATGAGTGGAAAGAACATTTTTAAAAGTGCATGGTTCAGGTAACACATTTTACTTATATAATACTGAGGACGAAACCGAATTCAATTGGGTAGAGTTGACCAAGTGGCTTTGCAAAAAAGATAACCATCATGGTGCAGATGGATTACTACTTGTTTTACCTTCAAAATCTGCGGATGCAAAAATGCGCGTGATCAATGCAGACGGTTCTGAAGCTTCAATGTGTGGTAATGGTCTCCGATGTGTGGCAAGGTTTGTATGTGAAAAGCAAGGAAAAGAAGAAGCAGTCATTGAGACGATGAAAGCCAACTTAAAGGTAAGAAAAGAGTTTCCTTTATTCGAAGAAATTCCTACTTATGCAGTTGAAATTTCACCAGTGTCATTTTCTTTAACAAGTTTACCTATGGTGTATAAGGGACAAACAGAAATTCGCCATCAAGTGATTCCAGAATTTTCACAGACGATTCCCTATACAGCCGTATCAGTACCGAATCCACATTTAATCGGTATTGTGGAAGAACGAGATATCAAAGATAATACACATCAGAAAAATTTAGCCCAAATATTAAACGGCGAAAATGATTATTGTATAGATGGCGTAAATGTAAGTTATGTATTTCCAATGAATAATGACACTATTTTTGTTCGGACTTTTGAACGAGGCGTCGGGTTTACTAATGCATGTGGGACAGCAATGACTGCTTCTGCCCTTGTCTCAAGGCTAAATGGCATTGTAGATCAGGATATTATTACTGTATTCAACCCAGGTGGATTTGTGAAATGCGAAGTGAAAATTGCTGGTGACGACTATAAATTAACTTTAATCGGCAACGCAACAATTACTTCTTCATACGCTTTAGATATTTCGGGGAATGAATTTAAAGTTTTAAGTTGTCATGAAACGCAAGAACAAAAAATATATGAAAAATGTCTTGAACTTGTTAAGAAGGAGACCGCATCTTTTGCTTCTTAATGGTGAGTAGGAGGTGTGGTCAATGTCTTTACAGAGCTTATCTAAAGATCAATTTGATATGCTTTTTCAAAACAGCAAGGACTTTATTTATTTTATGGAAAAAAATGGTGAGGACTACCGTTATATCTACTTAAATAATTCATCAATCGAATTACTTTCAGATAAGGTCATAGGTAAAACGATTGCTGAAGTAATGAAAGTGCGAGATTGTGAAACGATTACGAATAATTATCATGAAGCAGTAGAAAAAAGGGAACAGGTCAGTTATCAGGATTATATTTATTTCCTCTCTGAAGTCAAGAAGTACGAAACGACGGTCATACCTATTTTTGATGGAAATCGAACGTTTGTTTTAGCTATAACGAAAGAAATTGCATTTGATCGTAATTTAGAAGATAAATACTTATTTATGCGTTCAGTATTCTTTAATTCTTTTTTATCAACAGTTTTAATATCGAATGAGGGGAAACTGCTGGAAGCCAATCCCCAATTTTTAGATGATTTTAATTTAAATATAGAAGATGTTCGATTAAAGGATATTATTGAAATGCCTTTTATCTCTAATCATATTGATCTCGAACACTATTTAAAACAGGCATATAATGGTGAAAGTCTAACTTCGAAACTGCTAACTTTTATTGATAAGGATGACAATTGTAAAAATTTTACTGCAACTTTTTCTCCTCTTTTCCAAGAGGAAAAAGTTGTAGCAGTTTTTATTATATTGCAAGAAGTGACAAAGCTAATCGAACAGGAAAAAGAATTGCGCTTGACTTATAATGGATTATCAAATTTCCAATATGCTATTAATAGTGTGGCTGAGATTATCATTATGGATTCGAATTGTAAAATATTGGATGTGAACGATCGCTTTACTCAACAAATGGGTTATACTAGAGAAGAATTAATCGGTAATACGTTAAAACTTATTGACTCACGTACACATTCGAAACAATTTTTTGATAATATCTTCTCTACAGTGAAGGCAGGAGAGGTTTGGCGTGGAGAAATTTGTAATCGAACAAAACAGGGTGTACCTTATTGGGCGGAAACAACCATTATCCCGTTTTTCGATGAAGACGGCAATATTAGTCAATATATAAACGTCTATTATGATATTTCAGAAAAAAAGAGAATGATGACAGAACTTCAAAATATTGAACACATGTTTAAATTAATCACGGAAAACACGAATGATTTAATCGTCGTGACAAATGAAGATGGCATTATTTTATACGTATCTACTGCTTATACTAGTAAGCTTGGCTTTAAGAAGGAAGAATTGATAGGACAATTCTATTCGAATGTTTTAGCCCCGGAAAGCAAAAATAGCTGGAATAAAGAATTTCTTTCCAATCACGATAGTGAAGCTTCGAAAATTGATTTAATCCACCAATCAAGAAGTGGAGATAAATTTTGGACTGAGTGCAATTACACAGTTGTCAAAGATTACGTACGTAACCATGGCATTCAGATTATTATGGTTGCTCGAGAAATTAACGATCGAAAAGAAATTGAAAATCAACTTTCATTTCTTGCGTTTCACGATTCCCTAACACAATTGCCAAACAGACGTTATCTTCAAAATGAGTTTTCACGTATTGTAGAGGATTCCAATAGGGGTTCAGAATCATTTGCTGTCCTCTATGTAGATGGAGATAATTTTAAGAACGTAAATGATCAGTTTGGTCACAAGGTTGGGGATGAATTTATCATTCAATTTGGAAAAGCCTTAACTAGAAGTGTGCGAGGAAATGATTTAGTCGTTCGTATGGGTGGAGATGAATTTGCCATTATCTTAACTGGACTCGTTCGTGACAGAAGAAAGCGAACAGAGCAGGTCAAGCAAATTGTTGAGAGAATCAATGAGAATTTACAACAAGGCTGGTTGATTTCAAACCAGTTATTTGCCCCGACAGCATCGATTGGAATATCTTTTTATCCAGATCATGGTGTTAATCTTGAAAACTTATTATCTCATTCTGATAAAGCCCTATATGGGGTAAAGATGACATCGAAGAACAACTATAATATCTATAGTCCAGAACTTTTATAGTTTGTACTAGCCTCCTTTTAAGTTAAACTTAAAAAGAGGCTATTTACTTGTTTAAAGGGTGATTGTATGCAAAAGAAAATTTTATTAGTGGAAGATGAAAAAAATATAGCCCGCTTTATTGAACTAGAATTGAAGCATGAACAATTTGAAGTGTTTGTAACTCACGATGGTAGGGAAGGCTTAAATAAAGCATTAGAACAACAATTTGATTGTCTACTGCTTGATGTCATGCTACCTGGTTTAAACGGGATTGAAATTTGCCGGAGAGTTAGGGCACAATCAGATGTTCCCATCTTATTAATTACTGCTCGTGACGCTGTAATGGATCGTGTAGCAGGTTTAGATGCGGGTGCCGACGATTATATCGTGAAGCCTTTTGCGATAGAAGAATTACTCGCAAGAATTCGATCGGTCTTAAGAAGAGTTCAAAAAAACGAAGTAGAAGAGAATGATTTGATTAAAGTGAGGGATATCATTATTAATCCTCAATCCTATGAAGTACTCTTTGAAAATAAAAAGCTTGAGTTAACAAAAACTGAATATGACCTTTTAAAGCTGTTATGTGAAAACAAAAATCGTGTTTGCGAAAGAGAAATGATCTTACAATCTGTCTGGGGATATACAACTGAGGTGGAGACAAATGTAGTGGATGTTTACATTCGACATTTGCGTGCAAAATTAAAAACGGAGCTTTCCCCTTATATTGAAACAGTCCGTGGTGTTGGTTATGTGGTGAGAGAATGAAAAAATTATTAAATCTTATTCCAAACAACCAATCTTTAAAAAAGAAATGGACCATTTCAACAGCAATTGTCATTTTTATAAGTTATGCAGCAATCTGCAGTGTTATTTATATTGCACTCTATTCTTGGTTAATCCAAAACGAAGAGAATAATGCTATAAGAACCGCTGACGACTTGACTTCTTTTTTCAGCTCGCAGGATAACTCAATTTCAATACAGGATTTTCAGCGAAATACAGGCTTATCCAAGGCGATTGTCAATCAAAATCAAACAGTTCGCGTTTTTAACTTTGATGGCTATGAGGTGTTAAGGATTAATAATGTTAATTCTGCAGTGCCTTTGGAATTTTCTTATAAGGAATTGGACCATCCTGTAGTTTCGAAACAAGAAGTTGATGATGAAGATGTATATGTCGTAAACAAACTTGTCACAATTGGTCAATTCCATGGAATACTTCAGTTAATTCATCCACTATCTACCTTCCATTCGATGATGCAGTACGTTTTGACAACTATGTTAATTGCCGGACTAGGTGCTATTTTATTAGCTGGGTTTATGGGCTATTATTTGGCCACCATTTTAATTAGACCTTTGCAAGATTTACGTGATTCAATGTTATCGATTCAAAATAAAGGATTTGAAGAAAAAATCAACTTTTCTTATGATGCTGATGATGAAATCGGAGATCTGCTGAAGCTATATGTATCTATGATGGCAGATTTAGAAAATTCGTTTGCAAAGCAGCAGCAATTTGTTTCTGATGCCTCTCATGAATTGAGAACGCCAATACAAGCTATCGAAGGGCACCTTTCCTTAATAAAGCGGTGGGGGAAGAATGACCCTGCGGTATTTGAGGAGTCTTTGAATACTTCACTACTAGAAGTGACAAGAATGAAAAAAATGATTGAAGAATTATTGGACTTGGCTCGAAGTGAAGAGCGAGATATAGATGCGTTAGCAAATGTGAAAGAAGTTTTAAGTTCTATAAAAAATGAGCTGCAAATAATTTATCCCGGGGCAAACATTAACATTGTCGAAAAAGGTGACTTTAAGCAACCGAATATTTCTGAAAATGCATTGGCACAAATTTTGCGCAATATCATTGAAAATGGAATAAGGTATAACGATAAATCCCCTATAATCGATATTGAAGTACATTATTTATCTGAAAGTATATTTTTAACTATCAAAGATAATGGGATTGGTATTTCAAAAGAAAACTTGCCATTCATTTTTGATCGGTTTTATCGAGAGGATGTCTCAAGAAAAAATATCGGCGGCGGAACAGGCCTTGGTTTAAGTATTACTAAAATGTTATCGGAGAAATATCAAATTGAAATGGATGTTGCAAGTACGGTAGGAGTTGGGACAACTTTTACATTAAAAATTAATATATCCTAGTAGATTTTAGAAAACCGATACCTAAAATGGTTGATTTGTCAAAAAAATTTGCTCTTTTCGTGAAAAATAGTTGTATTTTTTGTGAAGAGTAGTAAGATTGAAATGGAAAAAATACGTTCTTCACTTTAATTAATAAATATTCATAATTAAATCAATAGATAATTTCTATTGTCGAAGAATAGTACAATATGAAATAATATTTTAGATACAACAATGGAACTGCCTTAGGGCGAAATTTGGAGGTTATCTCATGTCGAACAATGTATTATTTGCTGGTTCCCCTTGGTCAGCATTCTCTGGTCCTAACTTAGGATATGTGATGGAGCAATATGATTTATTTTTACAATCTCCTGAACAAGTTGAACCAGAACTCGTTGCACTTTTCCAACAATTTGGATCACCTGTTATCTCAAATGAGCAAGGTGCAGCAGAAAGTGTAACAACTCAGCCAGGCAATATTAAAAAAATCTTTGCAGCAGTACAATTAGCTGATGCAATTCGTTCTCAAGGACATTTAGCTGCTGATATTTACCCATTAAAAGACCGAAAATTAGATTCTTCACGCATTGAATTAGCTTCTTATGGCTTAACTGAAGCAGATCTAGCAGAAATGCCTGGGTCGTTATTCTTTAATAATGTTCCTGGAAGCGTTAACAACGGTAAACAAGCAATCGATTATTTGCGTTCACAATATACTGGTAAAATCGCTTATGAGTACGCTCATGTAGATGAAGCTGAACGTCAATGGATTCAAGATAAGATTGAATCAGGTAATTCAGTTTTAAATCTAACTGCTGAAGACAAAAAAGCATTATTAGAAAGATTAACACGTGTTGAAGATTTCGAAAAATTTATTCATAAAACTTTCGTTGGACAAAAACGTTTCTCAATCGAAGGTCTTGATACTTTAGTAGTATTACTTGATGAAATCGTAAGAAAAGCAGACGAAGAAAAAATGAAATATTTACAAATCGGTATGGCACACCGTGGACGCTTAAATGTTTTAACTCACGTTGTAAACAAACCATACGATATGATGTTTGCTGACTTTGCACACGTTCCGAATGATTATTTCTTCCCAACAGATGGCTCTTTAGAAATCACTAAAGGATGGACTGGTGATGTGAAGTATCATATGGGTGCTACTCATTCTAAGCAATCTGGTATGAAAGTGAAATTGGCATATAACCCATCACATTTAGAAGTAGTAAGTCCAGTTATCACAGGTTCTACACGTGCTGCACAAGAAGTAACATCTAACGCTGGAACTCCTAGCCATGATCCAAGCAAAGCTGTAGCTGTTCTAGTTCATGGTGATGCTGCATTTGCAGGAGAGGGTATAGTTCAAGAAGTATTCAACTATGCGAATACAACAGGTTTCTCAACTGGTGGTTCAATCCATATTATCTCGAACAACATGATCGGTTTTACAACAGAGCATTTTGATTCACGCTCTACGCATTACTCTTCTGATGTGGCAAAAGGTTATGGAATTCCTGTAATTCACGTAAATGCTGATGATCCAGAAGCAGTATTACAAGTAGCAGGTTTAGCATTCCAATATCGTCAAACATTCGGCAAAGATATTTTAGTAGACTTAATCGGATACCGTCGCTTTGGTCATAACGAAACTGATGATCCAACGGTTACAAATCCGTTAACATATCAAATTGTTACAAAGCATCCAACTGTACGTTCACTTTATGGAGAAAAGCTAACGAATGAAGGTATTCTAACTCAAGATCAAGTGAAAAAGCTTGATGAAGAGATTTACGCAGAAATGCAAACTTCTTACGACCATGTGAAAGCAGTAGGTGCCGAGAAAGGTCATTTTGAAATCGAAATGCCTGAAGCAGTAAGAAATGAGTATCCAGAAGTAGATACAAGTGTAACAAAAGAAAACTTAAAACAAATTAATGATGATTTATTAGCATGGCCAGAAGGTTTTGAACCACAAAACAAACTTGCTAAAATCTTAAATAAACGCATCGAAGCTCTTGAGACTGATAAAATCGATTGGGGTCACGCCGAAACATTAGCGTTTGCTGCAATTTTACGTGATGGAAACCCAATCCGTATTACTGGACAAGACGCACAGCGTGGTACTTTCTCACAACGTCACTTAGTATTGCATGACAAAACTACAGGGACAGAATTAGTACCATTACACAATGTTTCCGATGCTAAAGCCTCATTCTCTGTATACAATTCACCGCTGACAGAAACAGCAATTGTTGGCTTTGAATATGGTTATAATTTAGAAAACGATAATGCTTTAACAATTTGGGAAGCTCAATTTGGTGACTTTGCCAATATGGCTCAAGTTATGTTTGATAACTTCATTTCTTCATCACGTTCTAAATGGGGTGAAAAATCTGGTTTAGTATTCTTACTGCCTAATGGTATGGAAGGTCAAGGTCCCGAGCACTCATCAGCACGTATTGAAAGATATTTACAACTATCGGCAGAGAATAACTGGATCGTAGCAAACTGCTCGAATGCAGGAAACTACTTCCATTTATTACGTCGTCAAGCAAAAATGTTAGGAACAGAAGCAATTCGTCCTTTAATCATTCCTTCACCAAAATCATTGCTTCGCCACCCGTTAGCTTCTGCTTCTGTTGAACAGCTATCTGAAGGCAGATTCCAAGAAGTAATTGAACAACCTGGTTTAGGTGGTAATGCTAAAAAAGTAGAACGTATTCTTCTTGCTTCAGGTAAAGTGACAATTGATTTAGCAGATCGTGTACAAGATGGAAAAGGATATGATAACCTTCATATCGTTCGTGTAGAACAGCTCTACCCATTCCCATCACAAAAAATTGCTGATATCATTGCGAAGTACCCTAACGCGAAAGAAATCGTATGGGTGCAAGAAGAACCTAAAAACCAAGGACCTTGGAAATATGCATTAGAATATTTACTAGACCTGGCAGACGGTAAAAAGGTAAAATATGTTGGACGTCCAGAAATGTCTTCAACTTCTGAAGGAGATATGGATTCACATAAAATTGCACAAGCAAAAGTTATTGATGAGGCTCTTGCGAAATAATTTACAATTTTAATTTACTGACTAAAGTAGCTACACTAAGATAGTAGTAGCGATACCATGTTGTACCTTTTTAGGTACACATGCTATTTAAAGGAGGATATTTAAAGTGGCTGAAATTAAAGTCCCTGAACTAGCAGAATCAATTACAGAAGGTACTATTGCACAATGGGTGAAAAAAGTTGGAGATCGCATTGAAAAAGGCGAATTCATCGTTGAATTAGAAACAGATAAAGTAAATGCTGAGATTATTTCAGAGGAAGCTGGAGTTCTAACTCAAGTTTTAGCTGAAGAAGGCGATACAGTTCTTGTAGGTCAAGTAATCGCTGTAGTTGAAGCTGGAGAAGGAGCAGCGCCAGCGCCAGCAGCAGCAGCTGCACCACAAGAAGCACCTAAAGCTGAAAGCGCACCGGCAGCTGCACCAGCACCAGCACCTGCAACTCCAGTTGTTGAAGAAACTTCTAATGAGCGCGTAGTTGCATCACCAGCAGCTCGTAAGTTAGCTCGCGAAAAAGGTATTGATTTAAGCGCAATTTCACCAGTTGATCCACAAGGACGCGTACGTGTACAAGATGTAGCGGCTCACGGAACAGCTCCAGTTGCACAAACACAAGCACCAGTAGCTTCAATTACAACATCAAATGGTCCAGTTGTATTTGCTCCAGCAGCAGAAACTGACCGTGTTACGATTGAAAAAATGTCACGTCGTCGTCAAACAATTGCAAAACGTTTACTTGAAGTTAAACAATCTACTGCAATGTTAACTACTTTCAACGAAATTGACATGACAAACATCATGGCATTACGTAAACGCAAACAAGAAGAGTTTGTGAAAGCAAACGACATTAAATTAGGCTTCATGTCCTTCTTTACAAAAGCTGTTGTCGCAGCACTAAAAAAATATCCATACGTGAATGCACAAATCAGTGGAGATGAAATTCACTTAAACAATTTCTTCGATATCGGTGTTGCGGTATCTACGGAAGAAGGCTTAGTAGTACCAGTTGTTCGTGACGCAAATGCTAAGAATTTTGCTGAAATCGAAAAAGATATTGCGGAATTAGCGAAAAAAGCTCGCGACAAAAAATTAGGATTAAATGACATGGCTGGTGGTTCATTCACTATCACTAACGGTGGTGTATTCGGATCATTAATGTCTACTCCTATTATGAATGGTACGCAAGCTGGTATTTTAGGAATGCATTCAATCGTTCAACGTCCTGTTGCAATTAATGGTGAAGTTGAAATTCGTCCAATGATGTACGTTGCTTTATCGTATGACCACCGTATTATCGATGGAAAAGATTCAGTTGGATTCTTAAAAACGGTTAAAGAATTAATCGAAAATCCTGAAGATTTACTATTAAATTCATAATTTTGTTTAAAATCTACCTAGCGGATTAATTTTCGCTAGGTATTTTTAAATTTGTAATAAAATTCTAGATAAAAGAATAGATAAGTGTCTACTTTTCAGAAAAATGAATATTGACATGAGATTTTTAGTATAGTAATATTCAATTAGTAAATTAATATTAAAACCTCACGTTACAAGTGAGGTAGAGGCGCGATATTTAATAGTTTTTCATGGAGTTTAGAGCAAAACCAGGATATGAAAAATGAGGAAATGTCGCCGAAGTGTGAATGTAGGCTCTCTACATCATGCTGGGTCTGCAGTGAATAATTGCAGGACTGTCTCAGGTGGAAATCCCAACCATCTGAGGTGAGCTATCTCAGGTAGGGAACGTTAGAGGATTTGGGCTAAATTTTAGCGACCTAAGTTCATCTTAGGTCGCTTTTTGCATAAATTGGCTCAAAAAATTAAAGAAGGAGAGAGAGAAATGTCGAAAACACTAAAAATCTTAATGACTGCTGTGCTGGCTTTAATGGTACTGGCAGCTTGTGGAACTGCTGAAGAAGGGTCTTCAACAACATCATCAACTTCAAATTCGAAAGACAGCGATGTTTTTAAGGTAGGTTTAGAAGCAGGATATGCTCCGTTTAACTGGACTCAAAACGATGATTCAAATGGTGCGGTGAAAATTGAAGGTTCACAAGAGTATGCTGGCGGATATGATGTAGAAATCGCTAAACGTGTAGCAGAAGCTCTTGGTAAAGAATTGGTAATCGTAAAAACTGAATGGGAAGGCTTACTTCCAGCATTACAATCAGGTGTGATTGATGCAATTATTGCCGGTATGAGTCCAACTGATGAGCGTAAAGAGGTTATTGATTTCTCTGAGAATTATTATACAAGTCAATTTGTTATCGTGACGAAAACTGGTGGAGAATATGCGGAAGCTAATACACTAGCTGATTTCGCAGGTGCAAAAATTACTTCACAATTAAATACAACAAATTATGCAGTAATTGATCAAATTCCAGATGTTAAGAAAGAAGTGGCAATGGAAAGCTTCTCTCATATGCGTGTTGCTCTAGAATCTGGTGTCATTGATGGATATGTAGCAGAAAGACCAGAAGCGATTTCAGCATCTACTGCAAATGAAAATTTCACATACGTGGAATTAGAAGAAGGGTTTAAAACAGAAGAAGCTGATACATCAGTTGCAATCGGTCTTGTAAAAGGCGATGAAAATATTGATGTAATTAACGAAACATTAACTGCAATTTCTGAAGAAGAACGTCAACAAATTATGGATCAAGCAATTGCAAACCAACCTGCAGCTCATTAATAAGGGTGAATTACTGGTCACAATTTCAGTGGCCAGTTTCTCACTTTCTTATACTTACATATCTATGAAAAGGTTAAAAGATTAGCAGGAGTTCGTTTCCAAATTATTTAGGAGGATATTTATGAGTTTAGATATTATACTCTCAATATTAAAAGAGAATTGGCCAAGTTATTTAAATGGCGCATATATGACGTTACTAATTGCAATTATTAGTACAATTATTGGTGCTCTTATCGGATTATTTATTGGTGTAATGCACACGATTCCTCAACGCAAGAAATCTATTAAATCTTTAATTTTAAAGATTTTTAATTTCATATTAACGGTTTATGTTGAAATCTTCCGTGGTACACCAATGATTGTACAAGCGATGGTCGTTTTCTATGGTTTTGCTGCCTATGGCTTCGAGATGGATCGATTTGTGGCAGCGATTGTTGTTGTGGGTTTGAATACTGGAGCTTATATGGCTGAATATGTTCGAGGTGGCATCGTTTCGATCGATAAAGGACAATACGAAGCAGCATCAGCTATCGGAATGGGACACTTCCAAACAATGATTCATGTTATTTTACCGCAAGTGTTCCGTAATATTTTACCTGCAACAGGAAATCAATTAATTATGAATATTAAAGACTCCGCTGTGTTAAGTGTAATTAGTGTAACAGAATTATTCTTTACAACGAAATCAATTGCGGGAGCAAATTTCCGATTTGCAGAATCCTATGTAATTACTTGTCTTATATACCTGATTATGACTTTTATCGCTTCACGTATTTTGCGTGTTGTCGAAAAAAGAATGGATGGTCAAGATGCGTATCAAGTGCAACTAAAAAGAGAAGAACAGATTCTTTAATGGCGTAAGGAGATAGAATGATGGAAAAAGTAATTGATATAAAACATCTAAATAAATCATTTGGCAGCCATGAAGTTTTAAGAGATGTAAACTTCACTGTAAACAAAGGTGAGGTTGTATGCTTGATTGGTTCTTCGGGTTCAGGAAAATCAACGTTATTACGTTGTATCAATCTACTTGAAACACCAAGTGGCGGTGAAATAATTTATAAAGGTGACAACATTTTAAATGATAAACACGATATAAGAAAATATCGTACCCATTTAGGAATGGTTTTCCAACAATTCAATTTATTTAATAACCACAACGTATTAAAAAATTGTATCGTAGGTCAACAAAAGGTTCTAAAGCGTTCGAAGGAAGAAGCAAAAGAAAATGCACTTAAGTATTTAAAAATTGTGGGCATGGATCAATATGTGAATGCGAAGCCTCGTCAGCTCTCAGGTGGCCAAAAGCAACGGGTTGCTATTGCACGCGCACTTGCAATGGATCCAGAGGTAATGTTATTTGACGAACCAACGTCAGCACTTGATCCAGAAATGGTTGGGGAAGTACTAAAAGTAATGCGTCAATTAGCAGATGAAGGACATACTATGTTGATTGTAACACATGAAATGGAATTCGCGCGTGAAGTATCAGACCGTGTGGTATTTATGGATAAAGGGGTTATCGTAGAGGAAGGCTCACCTGAGCAAGTTCTGGTAAACCCAAAACAAGAAAGAACAAAAGAATTCCTAAAAAGAACATTAAAGCAATAAATGAAAAAGATAAATTCCTGAAGATTCTCAAGAATTTATCTTTTTTTGTTTAAACTATATCGATTAAATTTACATAAATAGTAATCAATTACTTGTTTACTAAAGATGGGGCTAGAATGAAAATAGTTGTCTAGCCAATTGAGTATAAGGAAAAATAAAAATAAAAATTACGAAAGAATTAACTTCTAGAATTCCACTCAGATATGATAATAAAAATAATAGCAAAAACAATGGCAATGATAAAAAACCACATCGGAATGCCACCAAAACCACCAAAGTACAAATAGATCACCTCTAGAATAATGTATCATTTAAAGCATTTTTCTACAATAAAGTTATAAATCAATCCACAAATAGGTGGAAATGCGATGCAATAAAGTCTAAAATAGAACCATATGTATAGAAGATTTAAAGTGAGGTTAAGATGATGTTAAACTTAAAATGGACAGATGCACCGACTATTCGAAAAGTAAAATGTACACACACAAATGCGGAGAAATATTTAGTTTCTAATGTATTAACTGTGGGCAAAGAATATGAAGTGAAAAATGAAACAGAAGAATTCATCTTTGTAATTGATAATACGGGTAATGTTGGTGGCTACTACAAAGATTATTTTGAATGATGAAAGTTTTATTCACCATAGTTCAGGTAGCGGACTATGGTGTTTTTTTATCGATTTGTGAAGCTCATCTGCATAGAAATCAAAAATGGCCATATCTAAGATAAAATAGTCTTCATTTACAACATGAAAGCCAAATATATAATAAACTTACAAAAACAAGTGTCCTTCACAAATCGAGATGAAGGACACTTGTTTGTTTAATAACCTATCTAGATACAGCTTAACTTATGCTCTTTCAATGATTGTAGCTTCAATTGAGGCTTGTTGTTCGTTACTTATGGCCTGTACACGGAGCGTTTCTTCGATTGAATTGATTAGTTCTAATTGGGTTTGCTTAAATAGGTCGATTTCGTGATGAGATAAGGCCTTCTTTTTACTAGTATCTTTTGCTGTAGTTTCAAGCATTTTTGCATTCTTGTGCAACATCTGCTCAGAAGTTTCCATTAGACGACGAGTTGTTTGATTCGCTCTTCTTTGATTATTCATATTAATCAGCATTGAAATTTGGGTTTGCCATAATGGAATTGTCGTCATGACGGAACTTTGAATTTTCTCTACTAGCATTTGGTTTGTTTGCTGAATCATTCGTATTTGTGGTGCAGTTTGAATTGCTATCTCTCTTGATATTTGTAAGTCATAGAGACGTTTATCCAGCCATTCAATGGAAGTTTGCAAATCATTAAGTCGTTGTTTATCTAAAGGATTATTTGAAGAATCTAATGATTGTTCTAATTTTGGTAACTGCTTTGCAATTATATCCTTTTTCTTCATTTCTGCAGCTGCAATATAGGTATTTAAATTATGGTAATATTCTTCGTTCAATTGATATAACTCGTTTAGCATTTTCAAATCGGAAAGTAAGCCTTTTTGAGAATGCTGTAGCTGAATCCCTAATCGATCAATCTGTTTGCTTAATCGATTATACTGGGTCATCTGCTCCTGGATTGATGATGTTGAACGAGTGAAGAGTTTTTGCAGGAAACCTTTTTCTTTTTCGATTAAATCATCTGGGTTGATCTTACTTAAATGCTCCATTAGCTTATGCAAAATTTCACGAATAGGCGATGTATCATTACGTTGTACTCGAATCAGCATATTATGGGTAAAGTTTTTTAAAGAATGCTGAATTTCTGAGCCAAAATGTAGAATATTTTCGTATTGTGAAACATCTAGTTTGCTCGCCAACAATAATGCATGGGACTGCTTTTCCTCACTAAGGGTAGAGTAGACAGGGGTTTCTATTGTATAGTGATTATTTGCAAAAGGATGTAAAAAAGAGCCCTCATTATTTGAAAACTCTTCAAATGGATGATTGGGACTCTTTTTATTTGACATTATTTTCCACCTCGAAGATCGATTTGTTGAAGTTTTTTAGCGTTTTCAAGTTTTACAAAATCTAGTTCAATTCTAAGACTTTCCAAATCAGATTCAATTGCACATTTCAAATCATTCTCCATTGTAACATGAAGCCCTTTCAATGTTTTACGTGTATCTTCAAGTGCCAGGTGAATTTCTGTGTCCTTGACTTGAGTTTGACTTAACATTGTATAGGTTTGTGTTAATTGTACAGCTGATGGTAAATGTGAATAGAAGAAATCTTCTACAGAATAAAACTTTTGCGGGTTATTCTGAACAATGTGAACTAATCTTTTTGATAATTTCATCATCTCATTTAACAATTTAAAAGAACGAACTGAACGAACACGAATATATTGCTGTGATAGGGAATTAATATGTCCTTTCGCTTGTTTAATTTGATTTTCAATATGTTTATATTCAGAGCGAGATAGACCTAGCTCTTTACTTCTCTTCGATTTCTGGAAAGCTTTCATCGCTATATTGCTTATCAAATAGGCAGCAATTGATACTACCGGTACGAAAATATATCCAAGATCGAAATTAACAACCGTTAATATAAACACTGTAAAACCAATTAAAAAATTGAGTGCATGTCGTGTAAAGAAATTTGCAGCACCGAGCATAATTGTACCTCCTTTATTTCTATACTTGTTATTACGAAAGAGCGGAAGAAAAAGTTTCAATAGTTCCCGATTTTATGTGAGAAATATTTAATTATCTATAGGTTCACTTTAAATAAATCTATACAAAAATACAAGCCTTTAAGATAGCTTGAAATTATTTATTGTATAACTTTTTTCTCAATATATAATGTGTAAGAATTTATAGAAATGTGTTGAGTAGTGGTTAATAATGATCGCGCAAGGTCTTAAAATAGACAAATTCATAGCATTTCCATTAAAATGCATATTAGAAGAAGGAAAGGATCGGAAGTAGAGTGTACCAAATCATTTATATGAAAGCTGATTATGAACCTTGGTGGATGTTTGATGGATGGGAATCAAATATTGTAGCGACTTCACAATTTGAATCTGAAGGGGATTTAGAACAAATGCTTCAAGAGACATTAAAGGAATTTCGTCAAAAGTATGAACACGAAGCATCTAAAGAAGAGAAGTACTATGCCTTTTGGACGGATGAAGAGCAAGAGTATTGTGAAGCATGTGAAGATGATATCCAAATTTATCATGGAATAATTGTCGCTAAATTGATAAAGGATAATGAGTAAATAGTTCAATTAACAGAAATAAGTGAAAATTTTAAAAAAGTTGAATAATGCATTTGACAAAATGTCATAAGATGGTATAATTTAAATAACAATAATATTGCATGACCGGGTACAAATTGATTCACATATTACAAAGAGTGATCGGTGTAAAGTCGGTACTCTTTGTAATATGTGAATTTTTTATTACGGTAAAACAATCACATATTGTTAATATTTTTATTTTTTGGAGGTTTTCTTAAATGAAACAAGGTACAGTAAAATGGTTTAACTCAGAAAAAGGTTTTGGATTCATCGAAGTTGAAGGAGAAAACGACGTATTCGTACACTTCTCAGCTATTCAAGGTGAAGGTTTCAAAACTCTTGACGAAGGTCAAAAAGTGGAATTCGAGGTTGTTGATGGAAACCGCGGACCACAAGCTGCTAACGTAGTAAAACTATAATTTAACTAAAAATCGTAGATTGGAGACATCCCTTAGAAGAGGGATGTCTCTTTTAATGTAGACTGATATCTTCTAAAGTAGAAGTTACGATAAACTGTTCAGAACTATTTTCTGACATGATCGCTTCTGTTTTAACAACACCATAATCCTCCACGATATATTTCCTGTTTTTAAAACCATCACCTGTTTCTTCTATGATGAAAACATCATCAAAGGTTTGGTATGGAGTAACAAGCTCAGAATCTGTTTCAATAATTGACCAATTTTTAAATGTCGTTCCAACTTCTATCGGCCCAGCTAAGAAGGTGTCGAGTACAGGGAGCTTATCTAAATCTTCAATTTTTGGATAATCAGCATCTTCTGGCATTCCCTCCACAAGCTTATCCATCACTAATAAAATCTCATTCTCATCAACCCGATAGACTTTCATCGTAACGGCACCACCGTTATCGATAATAGTCGCCACATAGTTTGATGATAAGTAAGTTGTTTTTTCGGTAAAGCTTGCAAATTCATTCCCATCTCCGATAAAGGTTGCAATTGATTCTGCTGGTTTAAAATAGTGCATAAAATCTATTTCAGCTGGATTTTCTGGATTTTGGCCATTTTTGGGCTCTTTATTGACTTGTTCTGGTGGTTTTCTATCTATATTTTCTGAAAGTGAACTAGTCTCCTCAGAATCTTTTTCCTTATCATGATTACATCCATATAAAACAAAGAGGGAAGAGATTATTATTAAAAACTTTTTCATGCAAAACCTCCTTTAAATTATTATAGCGTATTATAAAAGATAGTTTGTTATGCAAAACGCATTGACTGTTGATAATAATATTATTATGTATACTAGGAATTTCGAAAATAAAAATCCGCAAACATTGAAGTTTACGGATTTTAATTGATGAATTACTTAATTCCTTGAGCTTCTTTCCACTCTAGGAACTCATCATAAGTTAATTGCTTATCAAGAATTGTACCGTCTTCTTGAATTTCAATAACACGGTTAGCAATTGTTTGAATAAATTGATGGTCATGTGATGTAAAGATCATAGCACCTTTAAAGCGAATTAATCCTTCGTTTAGTGCTTGAATTGATTCTAAGTCCAAATGGTTAGTAGGCTCATCTAATAATAATACGTTTGAGTTAGAAAGCATCATTTTAGATAGCATACAGCGAACTTTTTCTCCTCCAGAGAGAACAGAAGGGGATTTCTTCACTTCTTCACCAGAGAATAACATGCGTCCTAAGAAGCCACGTAAGAAGCTTTCTGTTTCATCTTCAGGAGAATATTGACGAAGCCACTCAACTAATGATTTTTCTGATCCTGTGAAATACTTATCATGATCATTTTCAAAATAGCTTTGAGATGTTGTGACACCCCATTTGAATGAACCGCTATCTGCTTGGCGCTGTTCCATTAAGATATCCATTAAAGCAGTTTTTGCTAATGGGCTACCAAGTAAGATGATTTTATCTTCTTTATTCATCATAAAGCGAACATCTTTAAATAATACTTCACCCTCTTGAGACGCAGTCAAGCCATCAACAGTTAAAACGTCATTCCCGATATCACGGCCAATTTGGAAATTGATGAATGGATACTTACGGCTAGATGGTTTGATATCTTCTAGCTCGATTTTGTCCAGCATTTTTTTACGTGAAGTCGCTTGACTAGATTTAGATGCATTTGCAGAGAAACGAGCAACGAATGCTTGTAGCTCTTTAATTTTCTCTTCTTTTTTCTTGTTTTGGTCTTGAGCCATTTTAAGTGCTAATTGGCTTGATTCATACCAGAAATCATAGTTCCCAACATAAATTTGGATTTTAGAGAAATCTAAATCCGCAATATGCGTACAAACCTTGTTTAAGAAGTGGCGGTCATGGGATACAACAATGACTGTGTTTTCAAAGTTAATTAAAAACTCTTCTAACCATTTAATCGCTTTTAGGTCCAAGTGGTTGGTAGGCTCATCGAGTAATAGAACATCTGGTTTACCAAACAAGGCTTGAGCTAATAATACTTTTACTTTATCTGAACCTTCTAAATCTGCCATCTGTACGTAGTGAAGCTCGTCACCAATCCCTAAACCATTCAATAAAGTTGCAGCTTCTGAATCAGCTTCCCAACCGTTCAAGTCTGCAAATTCACCTTCAAGTTCTGCTGCACGCATACCGTCTTCATCAGAGAAGTCTTCTTTCATGTAAATCGCGTCTTTCTCAGCTTTTACTTCCCAAAGACGTTTGTTCCCCATAACAACAGTATCTAGAACGTTATATTCATCGTATTCAAAGTGGTTTTGTTTTAATACGGATAAACGCTCATCTTTACCCATTGATACGTGACCTTCTTGTGGTTCGATATCTCCGGATAAGATTTTAAGGAAAGTGGATTTTCCGGCACCATTCGCACCAATAAGTCCATAACAGTTTCCAGGTGTGAATTTAATATTTACATCTTCAAATAATTTGCGATCGCCATAGCGAAGACCTACATTGCTAACTTGAATCATGTAAGCTCCTCCTTTTTATATTCAGCTGTTTAAATTGTTTCAAAAATCTCTTTTGTACACAATATTTCTATTATAGCATGGAGTCAATACAAAAGCTACAAAACACTGGTATCACCTAATCGTATTAGCAATTCCATAAATTTCTCCCGTTCTCTTTTTTCTTTTGAATGATTTCTAGTATAATAGGGGAACCACTTAAGTAGAGGGGTAGTCTATGATACAAAAAGCACAAAAGGTTTTAAAACAATATTTTGGATACGATAGTTTCCGCATAGCGCAACAAGAAGTAATAGAAAATGTGCTTAATGGTCGTGATACATTATGCGTGATGCCGACTGGTGGTGGGAAATCACTTTGTTATCAGGTTCCTGCATTATGTGTAGAGGGCACAACCGTTGTTATTTCACCTCTAATCTCCTTAATGAAGGATCAAGTAGATCTTCTTCATTCAAATGGGATAGAAGCCGCTTTTATTAATAGCTCACTAACTTATAGTCAAATAAACGAGACGATGGAAAGGGTGAAAAATGGTTACATAAAGCTTTTATATATTGCTCCTGAACGGTTGGAAAATGAAAAGTTTCGAAATGAGCTTTCGCAACTAAAAGTCCCTTTAGTGGCAATTGATGAAGCCCATTGTATTTCCCAGTGGGGCCATGATTTTAGACCAAGTTATAGAACGATATCCTCACTCGTATCCCTTTGGTCAAAAAAGCCATCCGTGATTGCTTTAACTGCAACGGCAACACCTACAGTGAGTGAAGATATTTGTTCCTTATTACGTATTGACGAAAATGATAGCTTTATTGCAGGATTTTCAAGAGACAACTTATCTTTTAAAGTACTGATTGGTGAAAACAGAGAGCAATACATTAAAAAATATGTGAAAAACAATTCAAACGAAGTTGGAATTATTTATGCAGCTACAAGAAAATCGGTAGAAGCAGTTTACGAATTATTATTAAAAAATGGAGTACGGGTTGCAAAGTACCATGGTGGTATGGGGGAAGCTGAAAGAACACAGGAACAAAATCGTTTCCTACAGGATGAAGTCCAAGTCATGGTAGCAACAAATGCCTTTGGAATGGGTATAAACAAAACAAACGTACGTTTTGTAATCCATTATCAAATGCCTCGTAATATGGAGAGCTATTATCAGGAAGCGGGGCGGGCTGGTCGCGATGGATTGCCAAGTGAATGTATCCTGCTCTATAGCTCTTCAGATGAGCAGACACAGCGTTTCCTTATAGATCAAGCACAAGATCGTACACGAATTCCATTAGAACTTGAGAAGCTCCAAAGTATGGTTGATTACTGTCATACGGAGAATTGTTTACAGGCATATATCGTAGAATATTTTGGCGAGTCTAAAGCTTCAGAATGTGGTCAATGTAGTAATTGTATCGATGTTCGACCCAAAATGGATGTCACAGAAGATACACAGAAGGTATTATCCTGTGTTGCTCGAATGGGGCAAAAATTTGGTAAAACAATCACTGCTCAAGTACTAGCAGGTTCTCGAAATAAAAAAATCGAAGGCTTTAGACACTTATCCACATTCGGTATCTTAAAATCAATGACAGCAAAAGAAATATCAAGTTTCATTGAATTTTTAATTTCGGAGAAAGTGTTATTGGTTCAGCCCGGTCAATTTCCCACAATCTATATTTCCGATGAAGGAAAGGCTGTCCTTTTAGGACAAAAGAAAGTGCTCCGCCGAACGAAGGTTGAAGTAACGGCAGTCAAACAGGATGATCCATTGTTTGAGCATTTACGCGCAGTTCGAAAAGCATTAGCTGAAAAAGAAGGGGTTCCGCCTTTTGTTGTCTTTTCCGATAAGACTTTAAAGGATATGTGTGAGAAAAAACCGACGGACGAACGAATGTTCTTGGATGTGAGTGGAGTCGGGCAAAATAAGCTTGAACGCTATGGTTCGGTCTTCCTTTCTGCAATCAAAGAGTTCAGCTCTTAAAAATAACGAAATTTTCTTCAATAAGGCATGAAAACATAAAAGGCGACAAAATCCAACCTTGGTTTTGTCGCCTTTTGTTATATTGTCTTATTGCCCATGAAATTATTTTTAGCGATTTTATTTCCAATGAGAATTAATAAATTCATCTCGACCCGAAATTGCACGGTCTTCTTTGTAATGCTTTTCTTCTTTTCTATAATAATCTTGATGGTAATCCTCTGCTTCGTAAAACGTAGTAGCTTCTATAATCTGAGTAACAATCGGTTTTTTAAAACGACCACTATCAGCTAATTGCTGTTTTGAACTTTCAGCCAGTTTTTGCTGCTCCTTCGAATGATAGAAGATTGCTGTTTTGTAGGATTCCCCACGATCATGGAATTGACCACCATCATCGGTAGGGTCAATTTGCATCCAATAGATTTCTAGTAATTTATCATATGGAAATACAGTAGAATCGAATTCAATTTGAACCACTTCTAAATGGCCAGTATTTCCTTCTTTTACTTGATCATATGTAGGATTTTCCACAGTACCTCCCATATAACCAGAAGTTACTTTATTTATACCATCCCACTCAACGAAGGGTTTTACCATACACCAGAAACATCCACCTGCAAATGTAGCTTTTTCCATTTTTTTACGCCTCCAATGCTTAAAATAAATAGTATTGTAACATGATATAGGTAATGAAACAATTTTTTAACAATTATTTATTGGTTATTTCAAGCTAGTTGTCTTCTGCCGTAGTATAATAATGGAAAAATGAACCTTTCTATCATTCCAAACGTCTCGTAATTGAATTTTTAAAGGGGAGAATCTAGATGGAAGAAAATCAAGTAGGAGAAAAACGCCAGACCCGACATAAAAAAAGGAAATTACGAAAAGGAAGGCTGCTTATTACCTTCTTATTGCTGTTATTGGTAGTGATAGGAATCTATTCTTATTTCCAATATCAAAAGGGGCTACAGCTGGCATCAGAAACAAAATTACCCGAGGCTGATTTTGTTGCAGATGATGAACATAAGACGATAAAAAACTATTTGATCATAGGGGTTGATAGTCGTGGGGAGGAGGAGTCTCGTTCAGATACGATGATGCTGCTATCATGGAATCAAGATACAAATGATTTGAAGCTAGTATCCTTCATGCGAGACATTTATGCTGATATCCCAGGCTATAAGTCATATAAATTAAATACTGCCTATTATTTAGGCGGCGTACAGCTATTGAAAGATACATTAAACACAATGTTTGATGTGCCGATACATCATTACGCATTAATTGACTTTAAAAGCTTTGAATCTCTTATTGATATATTAGCGCCTAATGGTATTGAAATCGATGTAGAAAAAGATATGTCAGCCTATATAGGTGTGACACTATCAAAAGGCGAACAGCAATTAAATGGACAAGAGCTACTGGGCTATGCTCGATTCCGTCATGATTCTGAAGGAGACTTTGGTCGTGTTGAACGTCAGCAAAAGGTAATCGATGCTTTAAAAGATGAGCTTTTGTCACCTACCAATATCAACAACCTTCCAAAGTTAATCGGTGCTGCGCAAGGCTATATTACAACAGATTTATCAACATCAGAGGAAATTAAAACCGTATTGGGGCTAGCAGTTGGCGGAAAAGTGGAAATTGAGAAGCTGACAATACCAGTTGAAGGTAGCTATAGCTATCAATCGTACAGTCATGCGGGAGAAGTAATCGAAATTGATGTTGATACGAACAAACAGCAAGTGCAAGACTTTCTTAAGTTAGAAGGAGAATAATTTTCTTCTTTACAGCATTTGTACCAGTCGTGATTAAAAAAGTTCCAACGGTTGGTAGTTGTAACACTTTATGAAAAAACATTTTACATGATAAAATAAAATGAATAATAAATTCATAGTTTGACGAGGTGGTCTTTTGGAAAGAGAAAAGGGTTACGAGGATCGGTTAACAAGAGAAAGGTCTTCATTTTTTCAAACAAGGTTTATCCGCTTTTTAGGTGGAAAAAATCTTTTGTTTTTACTCATTACATTATTATTAACTGGATGCATTATTTTTGTATTCAATAAAGTTGATTTTATCTTTTATCCACTTCAGGTTTTATTTGAGGTTGTTATTTTACCAGGTGTATTAGCAATCATAGGTTATTATCTGTTGCGACCGTTTGTTCGGTTAGCAGATAAAAGTGGAAAGGGAAAAGTACCTCGCAGCTTAGTCATTTTAATTTTGTATGTGATCGTAGCAGCACTCATGACTTTACTTTCGCTTCTTGTTTATCCATTTTTACGTGATCAATTTACGAATTTAGTAGAAGAGTTTCCAATGTATTTTATGAAATTTTCACAAACAACTGTTGCGTTTTTAAATAATACGAGAATTCACGAACTACTATCAAATTATAAATTAGATTATGAAAATGTTTTAACGACCGTTACAAATGATCTAGTCTCAACTGTAAAAGATACACTGACGAATGTCGCTTCCACTGTTGCTACTGGTATTACTGGTTTCGTATCTGCCTTGACTGGGATTTTATTATCACTTGTGACAGTACCATTTATTTTGTTTTACTTATTATATGAAGGTGAAAAATTACCGAAGTTTATCTTACGTATTTTCCCACCTCGTGCGCGGAATGAAGTTGGACAAGTTTTGAAAGAAATGGATAAGCAAGTAAGTTCATACATTCTTGGTCAAATATTGGTCTCGATTTGCATTGGTGTCATGATGACGATAGGATTTTTAATTATCGGTCTTGACTTTGCTTTCTTATTAGGAATTTTAGCGATGGTAACAAGTGTTGTTCCTTATTTAGGGCCAGTAATTGCCATCACGCCAGCACTCATTATTGCCATTGTTACTTCACCAATTATGTTAGTAAAATTAATCATTGTTTGGACAGTTGTTCAGTTAATTGAAGGGAAGTTTATTACACCAAATATTATGGGGAAATCTCTTTCTGTCCACCCAATTACGATTATTTTTGTTTTATTAACATTTGGTTCCTTGTTTGGAGTAGCAGGAGTAATCCTGGGTATCCCTGCTTATGCTCTATTAAAAGTATTAGTAACTCATTTGTTCGGACTGGTGAAAAGAAGATATAACCGATATGAACGTGATATCGAAAATAAATATGATATTTAATTAAACAAAAAGGATGTCTCAAAGTTTTAAGAGACATCCTTTTTATCTATATGGATAGGCTTTTTAAGCGAGTAACTGCTTCTTTTAATAGCCCTACATTTTGAACAAGTGCCAGACGTACATAGCCTTCTCCTTCTGAACCAAATGCTGTGCCAGGCACCATTAGGACGCCGGTTTGCTCTATCGCTTTAAAGGCAAAGGAGACACTATCAATTTCAAATGGATACTTTGCCCATACAAACATTCCGCCGTTAGACGGTGCTATTTCCCAGTCCAGTTCTTGAAGTCCTTTCATAAGTATTTTGTGACGTTCTGCAAAAGTATCTCGTAAAGGAGTAGTTATTTCTTCTGCATGGTCTAATGCAAGTATAGCCGTCTCTTGAATGGGGTCGAAAATCCCGAAGTCTAAATTAGATTTCAACTGCTTCATGATTGCAATCATTTCAGCGTTTCCTACAATATAAGCAACTCGTGCTCCAGCTAAACTAAAGCTTTTTGAAAGAGAGTTGATTTCCAAGCCAACTTCCTTTGCCCCAGGTACTGCTAGGAAGCTAATTGGGGCATCTCCAGAAAAGTAAAATTCAGAATAAGCTGCATCATGCAAAACGATAATATTATGCTTTTTGGCAAAGTCGACTACTTCAGTAAAGTATTCGAGAGAGGGCGCCATTGGAACTGGATTTCCAGGCATATTTAATATTAACAGTTTTGCCTTGTCTGCTATGTCTTCCGGAATCTCTTCAAGGTTTGGTAGAAAACCATTATTTTCATCTAGTGGTATGTAAAAGGGTGTTGCACCAGCTAAAGTGATTCCTGCTGCATAGGCAACATAACCAGGGTTTGTCGTTAAAATGTAATCTCCTGGGTCACAAAACGCAATAGGTAAGTGAACTAACCCTTCCTGTGAGCCAATGGTTTGGACAATTTCAGTCTCAGGATCTAATACCACTTTATTTACGCGTGAATAGTATCTTGCCACTGCTTCAAAAAATCCTGACGAGCCAGTTAGTGTGTAGCCGTAAGAAGTAGGCTGTTTACTTAATTCAGACATAGATTTAAGAAGCATGTCATGTGGTGGGATATCGGGACTACCTAAGCTTAAATCAATTAAACTTTGGTTACTAATTTTCTCTTGTTGCTTGGCATAAGTTTTCAAACTGGAAAATATTGCAGGCTGGAATAACGACATTTTCTTTGAGGGGGTCACATTCAAGGTTGAACACTCCTTATATTCTATTAAAATAGTAATCACATTTTAACATAGTGCCGATAGAAATTCGCTATTTAATCAGAAAAAAGGAAATAAATAAAAATTTCGAGAAACAAGCTATTTTTAAAGGCTAACATAAGATTTTCGTAAACATAAATAGCATGTTGTGATTCTTTGATTTAAACTATAAAAAAAGAAGTTGGAGTGGATTTGATGATTGTACATTCTTTAAGTGGGCCGAGTGGAACTGGTAAAAGTACAAGTGCTATTCAATTTGCCTATGAAAATCAAATTGAAGCCATTATCGATGATGGGTTATTAATCATCAATGGAGAAAAAATCGCCGGGACATCAGCTAAATTTGAAAAAAATACAATAACTGCAGTACGTCGAGCAATTTTCCAAGATGAAGAACATAGAATGATGGTCTTAAAAGCCTTAAAAGAATACCAAATCCAATCAATTCTCATCATAGGAACCTCAGATAAAATGACGAAAAAGATTGCAAAACGCCTCCAGCTTGAACCAATCAACTATATACATCATATTGAAGAAATTCGTTCAAATAGAGAAATACAGATGGCGAAATTTATAAGAAATACACAGGGTAAACATGTAATGCCCATTCCGTATAGACAAGTAGAGCAGAATTTTTTCAAACGGTTTATTCAGAGGGGCTTCGATATTTTCTCAAAAAATAAAGTGAAATTGGGAGAGACGACGATTGTGCAGCCTGATTTTCATCAACAAATAATTTATATATCCAAAACTGTATATGTTGATTTAGTGAGATATTTAATTAGTCAATATCGTGTAATTGCAAAAATTGATACGGTCCATTTTGTTATGAAGGATTACCATCAAATACTTTATATCACCGTTTATTTAGCTTCACCAGTCAATTATGATGTGCAGGATAAAATGCGGGGGCTCCAGCAATTAATTGCTGAGCAGTTTATACGACATTTCGAATTTGAACCTTCTGCTATTAGACTCAATATTAAAGGGATTGTTTGATGGATTCTATTATAAGAAGAAAGCCTGCCTGGAAATTCTGTTGTATTCTCGGCAGGCAATTTTTTATTTACGTGAAAATCTCGGTTGGCGTTTTTCAACAAATGCGCGGACACCTTCAGGAAAATCATGTGGATCAACAAATGGTGTAGAGGTCTTCCATAAAACTGGTGCAGAATCTAAACATTCCTGAACAGTACGTTTTACAGCGAGTACTGATGAAGGGGACATTCCGGCAACTAGCTTCCCCATACGAATTGCGAATTTATTTAAATCTTTTTCAGCGACTAAATAATTTAACATTCCAGCCTTAAAAGCTTCTTCTGCTTTATACATACGTCCGGTAAAAACGAAATCCTTAGTTGCAGATGGGCCAACTAAATCAACAAGCCGTTTAGCAAACTTGTTATTAATTGTAATACCGAGCTTTCCAACAGGAATTCCCATTCGTGCTTTGTCCGAACCAATTCGAATATCACAGGCTAATGCCAATTCTAAACCAGCTCCCATTGCAGGTCCGTTAATAACACCGATTACAGGAATCGGTAATCTTTCTATAGTGGAAATCGTTTTTTCCATATGAACAAAGGCTTCTTCAGCTTCCTCTAAGGAAATTGAGTTAAACTCTTTAATGTCAGAACCTGCGGTAAAATTCTCACCAGATCCTCGTAAAATTAAAACTTTATTTTTAGGATTATCTAGTGTTTTTAATGCTATATCTGCTAGCTGTGTCCACATATTTGAAGTCAAAGCATTCTTAAGTCTAGGTCGGTGGATTGTAATAATTGCAAGTCCAGCAGTTTCTTGATAGATAATTTTAGCCTCTTCTTCCTTTAGTCTTGTAGTACGTACCTGCATTCAAACAGCCCCTTTAGTTTGTTATTCACATTATATACTACGATAACTTTAACTAGCATTAAATTATGAATATTCAAGCTAAATTCAAAAGAAGTAGAAAATTCTTTTTATCATCTGAAATTATTACGATTTACCAGGTATTAATTTCTGTTATAATTGTGCATTGTGAAATGAGCCATCCGTTCATTCCTTGCATATTATCCGACACTTTTATATAATAAATTAAAATTAGAATCCACGCATCAATTCCATTAATAATTATATTCAATTTACGCAAAGTTCATAAGGAGAAGTAGAAATGGATGAATTAGTAACAAATTATAGGGCATATTTACAATCATTAAGCAAATCGCCCCATACCATCAAGCAATACGGTATTGATACACACCAATTCCTACAATTTATGAATGAACATCATTACACTTTCAACGATCCACTAGGCAAAATAGTTGATGGCTATAATGAATATTTAGAAGTTGCCTTTTCATCTGTTGCTAGCATAAACCGCAAGAGAGCCTCATTACAGCATTTTTTAACCTTTCTGAAGCAACGCGATATAATAGGAGAAATACCAAAAGGTTTATTCAAACCAATGAGGACAGAAAAACAAGCAATACAGACCTTGAGTGTTAATCAAGTGAAATTGGCTTCGAATTATTGGTGTGGTGTATTTGAAGCAGCTGAAGATACTGAGTTTAAATGGATCGCATTAAGAAATTTTTGCATTATGAATATTATGTTGGAAACTGGAGTTAAGCCTTCTGAAATTGTAGGATTGAAATGGTCCCACATAATGGATAATGAGATTACATTTATTCAAAATAAAAAAATAAGAAAGCTTTCATTATCAATGACTATTCTTAAATGGCTGCATTTATTTCATTTGGAGACAGAAGCCTTACTACCTTTAAGTAAAAATTGTGAGTTTGTTTGGCTTGGCCTAGGAAATAAACAGAACGAACCCATTACTGTGAAAACGATTGAACGAATTTTCCAATCTACCTCTGAAAAACTTGGTTTTAAAGTGACTGCCACTTCACTTCGATATACACTTATTGATAAAGAGGTTAAACAGCTTCACGGTAAACAGTTAGAAGACTTTATGCGATATGGCTATTCACGTAAAAGTGTTTTGAAAGAACGACTAAATCTGATTAATAAATCCCCCTAAACTACTGAACTTCACAGTAGAATAGGGGGATATTTTATTCATAATTTACTTTATAATCTTCTGATTTAACCCATTTTAGCTTAGTTTCAAATAGTTTTATAAATAATAAATTTAAAACGATTGGTAAGCCTATGAATAATGTTAGAGAAATAATCATGCTTTCCATTTGCCATCCTACAATATCAAGATATTTAAGTGGACCAACGAACCCTGCTAGTCCAAAGCCAGCACTGTATGGAGTTCCTTCTATTTGGAATACACCAGCTAGCCCCCCTAAAATAGCAGCTGTTAAAATCATAGGTAAAGCAATTTTCGGCTTCATAAGGAAGTTGCGCATTTGGATTTTTGCAGATGCCACATGAGCAATAGCTGTACCAAAATTATTCGAGCGATAGCTTGCGATACACATTCCGACGCCAGAAGCACAAACTCCAAGATTAGCAGCACCAGCCCCGATTCCTGATAGCATAATAACGGTTGCAACTCCAATTGTTGATATTGGAGAGATAATAAGTACCGAGAATATCATTGCAATAAGTGCACCCATTAGGACCGGTTGGAGATCTGTTAAATACATAATAACATTACCAATTATTAATGAGCTGTTTTTCACATATGGAAGGATAGCAAGGCCCATTAACCCAGGAATGAAGATTGTTAATGCTGGCATGGCAAGCAAAGTCCAATCCTTTAATTTTGTTCCTAAAAATTGAACAAAAAGAATTGCTAGTGCTGTTGTTAAACCAATATTGATAACTGTCCCGATTCCTGCCATCGTTATAGATCCATCTTCCATAACTGTTGTTACACCACTGCCAACAAATGCAGCTAATCCAACCGAGCAAGTTTGAATCGGTGTTAATTTAAATTGAATTCCTGCCATAACCCCAATAATAACTGGAAGTAAACTCATTACAATAACGGAAGCATTTAAAACAGTTTCTAAAAAGGGGATATAGGGAATAATTAATTTTAATATTTCTCCGACAAGAGCATTTGGAATCAAGCAAACAACAATTCCTAAACTCATACCAGTTAATAACTTACTAAAAAAATCTTTCATATTGAAACAAATCCTCTCTAAGATGTCGTTTTTCTAATATAACATCATGGTGTAATGTAAGAATTATTATAGTAGTTTAGAAGATTATTTCAATACAAAATTTTCTGACTTTTTATCCATTTGATAAGTTAAAGCTATTTTAGAGAATGGAAACGTTTTTTTAGAGAATATCAATTTATAAATAATAATGGTGTAATTTTATATTTAATAGTTTAGTTGGTGCTTTTTGCTATTCAAAGTTGAATTCTTTTTCCTAGATTCTCTATTATTGGCGAAAAACGACTTTATCTAATATAGTTAATCATGTACCTATATAATTTGGTGGAACAAGTTATTTTGAAAGGATGAACATAAATGCTGAAAGAAAAAGTATTTGAACAATTAAAAACGGCTATGAAGGAAAAGAATGTATTGGCAAAAGGAGTATTTACTCTTTTAAAATCTGCTTTGGATACAGCAGAGAAAGAAAAAGGTGCAGCGCTTACAAAAGATGAAGAAATTTCAATTGTCAATCGTGAAATTAAACAAACAAATCAAGCATTAGATGGTGCAAAACAAGCAAATCGAGACGATTTAATTGAAAAAGAAGAAGCCAAGCTCACGCTTTTAAAAAGCTTCTTACCAAAACAATTAACAGAAGATGAAATTGTTGCTGTGTTAACTGAAGCTGGAGTTAGTAAAGGGATGAATATGGGGGATGCCATGAAGATTGCAAAACCGATATTGGCTGGTAAAGCAGATAGTGCAACTATTTCAAAAGTAGTAAAAAGTTTAATTTAACTGAGAAGTGTTACTAAAACTCACCTGAATAGCGTGGGTTTTTTTTATTTGAAAAGAGATTCAAATTGGGCTTTGCCTTCAAAAGGGGAGCTGCCAAAGCTTAAACAGTCCAAAGGGTCGCTGCTATAAGACGAAGAGGGAGCCCTCAAAGTACAAACTGTCCAATAGATGGCTTCTATAAGAAAATACCGGAGCTGCCAAAGCATAGACAGTTCAATAGCCTACCTTTCTTAAAAAAATCATGATGTCCGAAGCCTGAACTTTCCTCAAATCTCAAAGCAATGAAAATTAGAGCACCACATTAAATGTTTATCTATTCAGAAAATTATATTGACTTAAAATAAAATCTGTACTATATTAACTTTAACGAAAATATTCTGTTATATAACAAAAGCGCAGACAATTAGAAAGGATGGTTGATGAAGATGTCTAGTTATCGTGATGGTTATGATTATTATGTGATGAGATGTATGGATTTTGAGCTAGAGCCAATTAATTTTTATTATTTTGTTCAACAATTATCACAAGAACAGCTGGAAGTGTTCAATGAGCAAGCAAAACAAATGAAAGGGTGGAAGTAGGATGGTGGATTACAATATTGGCTATGATTATTATAAACAAGCATGTCAGCAGTATGGATTAGAGCCTATTAATTTTGCCTATTATCTATTAAGCTTGTCAAAAGCACAATTGGATGCATTTAATGAGCGTGCTCAACCAAAAAGGGGGCATGATCTTGAAGATTGATTTAGACTTAGCAAACGTCCGATAGCAACCTTACTTGAACATAAAATCAAGTAGGGTTGTTTTATTTTCTGAATGAGAGACTATTTTACTAACAACAACCAAACAAATTGTAACGATTTTTATACATTTTTCGACATTTTATCTATTATCTTACCGATTTTCAATGTATAATATTTATATAATACTTAAAAATAATTATTTTGAGATATTTCAGTTAATTTGTAACGGAGGGACTTCATGATAAACAATAACTTACAGTTAACAAAGACCACATTCATGGAGCATACATATGAAGAACTAAAAGATATCAAAGCGGCTATAGATGAAGCTGTTATACTAGCTGTAACCGATTCAAAGGGAAATATTACTGCAGTAAACGATCGGTTTTGTGAACTCTCAAAATATAGTCGAAAAGAATTAATTGGTCAAAATCACCGTATTTTAAATTCAAGATTTCATACGAAAGATTTCTTTAATACGATGTGGAAAACTATTAGTAATGGGGAAACCTGGAATGGTGAGATATGCAACCGTGCAAAAGACGGAACTCTTTATTGGGTTCAGACTACTATTGTACCTTTTTTAAATAAAAATGGAGTACCTTACCAGTATATCTCTATTAGAACAGATATAACGGAACAAAAAAATATCCAGATGATTACACATTTTGCGAATCATGATGTGTTAACCGGGTTACCAAACCGTAGATATTTAGCTCAAAAGCTAAAGCTGCTTATTGAGAAAAGTAATGAAAACCATTCTAAATTTGCTCTTTTCTTTATTGATATTAATCGATTCCGACATATTAATGATGCACTTGGCCACAATATCGGGGACTTATTTTTAGTTGAAGTTGCCCAAAGATTTAAATCAATGGATAGTAATGGAGACTCATTCTATCGATTAAACGGAGACGAATTTGTATATTTACTCGAAGATATAGATTTGCTTTCAGAAATGGCGACAAAACTTATGAAAATGTTTGAAGAACCATATGTCTTTGATAGGTATGAATTTTATTCTACGATCAGTATTGGAATAAGCTTATTCCCTGAGCATGGATATGACGTAGATAGTTTACTAGTAAGTGCCGATTTAGCTATGTATGTAGCTAAAAATAGAAAGGGAAATCAATATGAGATTTTCAAAAAGCTTATGCAAGGGAAAAATGACCAGATATTGATATTGGAATCCAAGCTTCGAAATGCTATAAAAGAAGATCTTTTGGAAATCCACTATCAACCGAAGATGGATGTAAAAACTGAACAACTGGTTGGGATGGAAGCGCTACTTCGGTGGACAGATGAAGAATTAGGTCTTATACCGCCAAATGAATTCATTCCTTTTGCAGAAGAGTGTGGGTTAATCAATGGCATTGGAGAATGGGTATTAAAAACAGCCGCCCTACAAATAAAAGAGTGGGAAAAGCAGTTGAATTTTCATCTAAGAGTAGCTATTAATATTTCTCCTTTACACTTTAAAGAACCGAATTTTGTTGGTCGACTTGTTGAAATACTGGAAGAAACAAAAGTAAGAGCCGAGCTTTTAGAAATTGAAATTACTGAAATGAGCATGATGGATTATAATGATGATCTTATAAATAAGATTCAAGAAGTAAAAAAAATTGGTCTAACAGTGGCAATTGATGATTTTGGAACAGGCTACAGTTCTCTTGGTTATTTGAAAGAATTCCCAGTCGACACGCTTAAAATAGATCGAAGCTTCATCGTCAATATACGTGAAGGGGAATCCGGAGTGGCCATGGTAGCAGCAATCATTGCACTGGCACATGCTCTAAAGCTAAAAGTAGTAGCTGAAGGTGTGGAAACAATTGAGGAATTGGAAATCCTAAAACAATATAATTGTGAATATGTACAAGGTTATTACTTCAGTAAACCTTTAAATGTAGCTGATATAACACAAAAAATGCATCGTGAATTGTCGAAATAATAAAAAATCAGGAATAGTATTAGACTTTTCCTGATTTTATAATGGTATGATAGAGTGAAATCTTCATACCATTTTTATTCACTTAGGAGCTCTTGTAAACGTTCGTATTCATCGTTGCCCACTGCATCGTAATATTGGAATAACAAATCTGAATTGACTTTTATCATATCCTTATAATTTAAATATAATTCCTCAGTTAAATGACGAATGATGATAGGAACAGGCTGATTATGATTAAAGTGTTTTAGATATTTTTTTATAAATCCATCAGAAAGTTCACACCACAAATTATTACCAAGAGCTTCAAATTCAATATATTGCGAATGAGCATAAAGGAAATCCTCTGTTAAATGTTCATTATACTGACAAACAATTTGCCAATTGATTTTCTCTCGGTAGCGATGTAACCAATGAGGTTCTAAAACAGCACTTATTAACTGAATTTGTAGTTCCGAGTATTGATTGAAAATTATGTCCATTTCTTTGTTGATTCTTTTTTTATACCCCATGTCATCATATATTTGACTAGCCAATGATGGAATACCTTTTACCATATGTTCACTACCCGGCCACTTATACTGTCCGCGTTCAAACTCGAAAAAATGATATTCTAGTCTTTCTTCTTCTTCCTCTAGTTCGTATTCATCGAGTAAGTGTATCGTGCTATATTCACTAAAGTATGTTTCATCTTCTATAAACAAATCGATTTCTTGTTCGAAGTGGTCGTTAATTTTTAAATTCTGTCGTCTTAATTCACTCACAATATAGTTTTTAAATGATGCAGAAAGTCTTGAAAGTACTGGGTAATTATATTGTAGGGAAGCAACATCCACTAAGTTTAAATGTTCGATTAAATATTCTTCGGTTAACTGGTCGCAGGCATAGCAAATATAGGCAAAATCAACATAATCCAAATACTTTTCAAACTCAGTCGGGTGAAGTTTTACCAAATTATATCTCCAAAAACAGTAATCGTGGACGAACTTTTTCGACATGCCAGGATTTGCTTTGGTCATTTGGTTCATGTCAATCTCATCTATAATCGGTCCTACATAAGAAGGTATTGACTTTACATCGAAATCCTCTGGGAAATTTAACTTATCCAATGCTTTATCGGGTTTGAACTTTCTTTTTCGGCTTGGATGTGTTTTCAAGCTATAAGTCCCAATCGATCCGCGCTCATCCAACAAAATATAGGCTAATTCTTGTCTTTGATCCCTTGTCAGCTTTATGCTCTTTGGGAATTTTACAGAAGCATAGTATGTAATATTGGACATATCGTAGAAAAATTTAAAGTCGCCCTCAGGTGTAAAATCTGAACGAGACGAATTTTTTTTCCAATACAAAAGTGCCCCATTAATTGGGGGATAATTGGAGAATTGAATATTAGCTATCGAGAATATATTATGTGAAAGAGATTCATCATAAACAGTTTTTATAAATTCAATATGTTTAATTTTAAGCATACTGTACCTCCATTACTTCTATTATATTTCTTTCGCTAAAGAAACAATAGCAAAAAGTGTTGCAAATGTATGAATTCTTCCACGTAGAATGAACAAAACATGAATAATTTTTCATTAATTTGCATGGTTTGCCCACTCTACTAATTTATTGTGTTTGCCTAAAATTTAGAACCGAATTATAAATTTTTTTTAGAAAAACAATGGATTAATTCACATTGACATTTGAAAAAGGAAACATATTACAAGAAGCATATAAAAGATTAATGAGAAAATATGGATAAACACTCTCTTAATATTGATAAAAGATGTATAATTGAATTTAACTAAACCCAAGAATTTTAAACAAAAGATGGTGAGTTTATGAGTTCAAACTATATTGTTTCTTTGAAGGAAACGAGGAACCCCTTAGAGGATATTTTAGTTCCAGCAGAAGAAAGAATCGGATATATAAGTGAAAAAACGCCTGTTATTCCAATTTATTTTTATCGTATACTTGGCGTAGAGGGCGAAGAAGAAAATGATTTTAACTTATATAAAAATGAATTATTTCGACTAGATGAACAGTTAACTAATTATGGGCGTTATGTTCGATTTGATGGTCCTATACTTACACCACAAAATAATGAAATGAGCTATTTTAAGAATTTTATAGGGACTTCCTTAACCCAAGATATTCCAGCGTTGAAAAAACAAGGGTTATCTTTATTTTTTAATTCCCGAATTTTTTACGGACATAGCCACTATGCTGCTATTCATAAATCTTTACAGCAGGTTCTGGATTTATTTCTTAAAAATGAGTCTTTCGTTAATACTTCAAAAGTAGAAACTTTTGTTGTCAAAATATTAATCTGGCTACAGCGTATACTACCAAAACTGTATCCAACGAACATGATTGAAAAGGATATCCCAAAAATCATTTTCTATGGTGAAATCAAAGCCCATGAAATTTATTTCTTAATCTTTCTTTCTTTAATGGGAATGGACGTTTTGTATATTCATACAGAGCCAGTCAAAGAACAAAGGTTTTCTCAAATTGATCCGACTGAAACGTTCTCAAAAATAATGGTATACTCAAATAGTTTTGCACTAGAACCGTTCCCACTTGAAGCAAAAAGAGTAAGAAAGAACACCGTAACCTTTGAAGCAAAAGAAGAAATAGAAGGCTTCTTATATGGGGAAGACGTAGGGATTTTTAAAACGAGGCAATTTGAGTCGGGTTCTACCAAGCCGATTACATTAAGAACTACCCATGATGAACTGAAAATTTTGTGGTATGAAGATGCAAAAGTAAGACCTGAATTTCAGGTGAAAAATGAAATCGTCTCTGTACCGAATTTATTTGTAAAAGTCAGTGGAACGTATCCGCAAATAGAAGAGTACTGGAAAGAGTTGTTTGAACTAAAAAGTACTGCCAATACAGTATTTAAAGAGAAGGTGGATTTCACACCAGTTACTTATTCCAGACAGGAAATGTATTCTACTTCATTTATTTTCGATGCAAATGGGTTAATTGAGAAGGAAAAGCTATTTAAACATCCTTTATACAAATTTTCTTATTTAAATCAAACCGTTCAAGATTTCATGGTTGGTAAAATGAACGAGCTAATTAAGTCGGATATGTTCCTTCAAGAGATGACGAATGATTTAAGAATTAAAATACTAATGACAATTATTACGATGGATAAAGAGTTTTTAAGACTTGTCGAATCCTTTGACTTTACAGGTAAGGTTCCTAAAATAGTTGTTTACGATCATAAACCTGATAACTTCACCGAAAGCGACATTATCCTACTATGCTATTTCAATCTAGTTGGGGCAGATATACTTATTTATACACCAACGAATTACAACAACATTGAAGCATGGATCAATCAAAATTACTTTGATATTCATCAATTGCCGTCTGTTCAGTTCGATATGGAGATTCCAAAGGAACTACCTAAAGAAAAAACAAGTTTTTTAAAAAGATTCTTTAAACGATAACTCACTTCTAACTTAAAGGAGGAAGTAAGATGGAAGTAGAAAATTTAAAAGTTCAATTGCCGAACGAAATTGAGCAAAAAACAAATGAAATCAAAAGCAATGTACAAAATTCTCCTGAAATACTAGCCATAATACAACAGCTGGATATCGAAAATCTAAATTCACTTGTATCATTTGGTAGTCAATCGACAGTCGAGATTTCAAGATTTTCCGATATGATATTAAGTTCAATTCGGCGAACTAAAATCGATGAAGCAAAAGAATTATCTCTGCAGCTCAGTAGAATCATGGATGCTTTCAATTTAAATGATTTTAAAAAAGAGAAAAAAACTGGCTTTTTTCAAAAACTGTTCAATAAAGCGAAAGATACTATGGAAATTATTTATAGAAAGTATGAAACAATGCAGACAGATGTAGAAAAGGTAGGCATTACGTTAAAGAAATATGAAACGGAAATATTAAAGGAAAATGATCAGCTAGAATCCATGTTTCATCATAATCTAGCTTATTATGAAGAGCTTCAAAAGTATATATTGGCTGGCAAGCAAGCTATTCAGGAGCTTTCCACAAAGCAGATCCCGCAGTGGGAAGAGAATGTAAGAGTCTCGGGCAATCAATTAGACCAATTAAAACTCCAAACCTTACTTCAAGCAAAACAAATGCTTGATCAGAGAATATATGACTTACAGTTAGCAGAGAATATTGCACTTCAAAGTCTTCCAATGATAAAGGTCACACAAATGGGAAATGATGAATTGGTTCGTAAAATAAATGCTTCGTTTATTATTACCCTTCCATTATTTAAGCAAGCCTTAGCTCAAACAGTAGCATTAAAACGCCAGCAAGTAAGAGATAAAGCACAGCAAGCACTGGATGCGAGAACGAATGAATTATTATTACAGAATGCTGAAAATGCTGCTTTACAAGAAAAAGTGATGGCTCGATTAAAAAGTGGAAACCTCATTCAACTGGAAACCCTGGAAAAGACATGGGGAACAATCATGCAGGGGATTGAAGACGTGAAACAAATATATACTAAGTCAGTTGAGGACCGTAAAGTGGGGACAGATAAATTAACAGAGTTAAAGAAACGTTTTGAACAAAAAATGGAAAAGTAAAAGGTGTCCCCTAGGTGACACCTTTTTAATTGCTCTTAAATGAACGATATTTTAGAGAACGAGAGAATAAAGTGGATTGAGGTCACTAGTTTCCATTGTTTTTTTCTGATTTCGGATTCGGCTCGTAGCTTGCGGATAGCAGGAAAATCTATTTTATTAGTGTTTGCTGGATTATCAGTTGGCTCTGTTGTTTCAGCAAATCGCTAAATTACTGATACGCTTAATTTGTTCTATCATTTTGTATCGTATTTCAATTTCATTTCCAATAAAACCATCGACCATGCCCGTCTGCCTTATTAAACGTCTTTTCCTCTACGACTTTTCCATTTTCTAACAAATCCTGATGAATATCTGTATCATACATATTGTTATAAACATGATAGATTGTACGGTCATTGCTCAATTCTTTTAGCAGGTACTCAAAGTCCATTTTTAATTGAACTGGAAATTGATTTGCTACGTGAGTATGGAATACTACAATTTGGTCTTCTGGTGAAGTGGACTGAATTAGCTTCGGCAATAATTCTAACAAATCTCCCTCATACAACTCTTTTTGGATGCCATTTGTAATTTTGCTTGCTTCTTTAAACTGCTTGCGTCTTTCCGAGTGTTCCGGCCAAATTAGCGCAAGCATCCATTCATATTCCTCCTCGTTAGTTAAATCGACAAGATTCAAATCAATCCCGATTCGATTATTGATTTTTAGCCTAGTTCGAATATAGCTTGGTAATTTTTCACCCTTATTCTCGGATTGAATGAAGAGAGAATCCTGTACATTTTCAACAGTTAATAATTGATTCTCTTCTTTATATTCGTAGTTATAAACATCTAAACAAAGTAACAGTCCGGCACTTGTGCCAATTTCTATGAGTGTTAAAGGCTTATTGGTCATTACATTAATATCTAAGAACATAGGATATAAATAAGCAGCTCGTTTGACTTCATTGGTCTGTACTAATTTTGAATGGAACAATTCTATTAAATGTTGTTTGTAATTTAATGCAAATCTTTTAAAAGGTTTAAAGCTTTCCTCAACAGGTAAAGGTTTTTCGGTCAAAGAGGGGTAATAATTTCGTAGAGGTGAATCTGATTTTGATACAAGGTAGTGCACTGATGCGAAAAATAGATTTGGTTTAGGCTGCGTGGCAGGAATTTTTCTAATAATCTCCATTAAATCTTGATCCTCAACAACTCTTTTACTTAAAAAGTAATAAAGTTCACTACTTCCTTTGGCTTCATTTTCAGCAAATTCCTGAAAATTTTTTGTGATTACATCCATTTCATCATCCCCTTGTTGATCAATTAAGTTAAGTGTATACTTTTGTTTAAATTAAGAAAATTAATTATTTTTAATTAATTCGATTAAAAAGTTTAATTGGGGCGATAATTTGGAAACTAAATGGTTAAAGTCTTTTGTGGTTGCAGGTAAAACAGAAAACTTTAGGGAAGCAGCGAATCTCCTATTTATTTCACAGCCATCGGTTACGGTACATATTCAGCAATTAGAAGAATACTTACAAATTCAATTGTTTAAGAGGGATAATGGGAAGGTTTCTTTGACTGCGGAGGGGAAATTCTTTTTAAAAGAAGCTGGAGAAATATTAAGTAAAATGGAGGAAGGGAAGCAAAATCTAAAGTTATTTTCAGAAAAGAAAAATGTAAAGATTAATATCGTCATATCACCAATGCTAGTTGAATCTACATTACCTCAAATCATTTACCAATTTATGATTGAAAATCCCACCTTTGAAGTGATATTAACGGTTGAAGAATCCGAGAGAATTGAAAGTTTGCTACAAAATGGGGAAGCTAACATAGGAATTGGATTAACTCCAAGTAACAGTGATTTTATACAAAATGAATTAATACATTCTAGTCCAATGCAGTTTGTTGTTCCATTAGATCAATATGATGATGAGACGGGCGTCAACTTTGATATTGAAGAACTCTTCGGTACCTATCCCTTCTTTACAAATCATATTTCAAGTATCTTTCCAAACATAAATTTGTTAGTTAAAGATCGGTTCAGTTTTGTTAAATCAATCTCAATACCTCAATGCTATATTGTCAAAAGGTTTATAAAGGACGGTTTGGGTATTTCCTTTTTACCAAAGCTCATCATCCGCAGAGAAATGATGGAGGGGAGATTCAATGTAATCCCCTTTAACGAATTTGAACTACCTTTTGTAAAAATCTATATGCAATATAAATTAAATGATCATAATACATTCCTGATCAGAGAAAAAATTTTAAACTCTTATTTGGATTAATAGTATTAAGCATTATTAATACATTGCCCATAAGGAAGAAGTTCTACCCAATGACTATTTATCAAGCCGTTATTTTGGATTTTTCGGTGGAACTGTTTTAATATTTTGTATGGCATTTGAGTAATATCATACATAAAATGCTGTCGAATTACACCTTTACCATATAAAACACACTCTAAAAGGAGCGAAAGACATGAATGAACTACAAATTAAACAATTCCGTCAAGCCGAATATGACGTTGACCCTGTCATTTTAAATCGTTGGTCACCTCGTTCTTTTTCTGAAAAAGAAGTATCTGAGGAGGTTTTAATGCGCATATTTGAAGCGGCGCGCTGGTCTCCTTCTGCAATGAATATGCAACCATGGCGATTTATTATAGCTCGAACAAAAGAGGATAGAGAAAAATTCCATTCATTTATCTTAGAAGGGAATCGACGGTGGTGTGAAAAAGCTCCAGTGCTAGCCGTTCTTATTTCGGATAAAGAAGATCGTGTTCATGCGTTTGATAGTGGGACTGCTTGGGGTTACTTATCTTTACAAGCTGCAAAAGAAGGATTAGTCACACATGCAATGGGTGGATATGAGAAGGATAAAGCTCGTGAGCTGTTAAATATCCCAGAAACTTTCGATCTTCAAGTGGTTATTGCCATTGGATATCAAGGAGAAAAGGATGCTTTACCAGATGATTTACAAAGTCGTGAACAACCATCCGACCGCAGACCATTAAAAGAAACGGTTTTCGAAGGGACATTTAAATAAGCATTAGAATACTCCTTTTAAGATTAAGGAGTATTTTTTGTATCGTTTTGAGGTGTTTTGAAGCTAATATTGTGTATACCAATCAATTAGAGCAAGTTTTGTAGACTCTCATGAAGAACAAATAAGGTAATATAAACTACGTTATTTATCGTAAGCATTTAACAAATTTTCGGAGTTGCAGGATTAGCTGCTGGAGTTACTGTTGTTGCACTACTTACACGCACAGCAAATTCTTGTTAAGTTGCCTTTTAGAGCCATTTATTTTATCAGCAGCTAATTAAATTAGCCGTAAAGATAGAGCAAGGACTGTCATTTAGTCAGCCTTGCTCTATTTTGTTTCGAATTATTTTTTTAAACTTTCAAGAATAAAGTCTATAAAATATCTACTTGCAATTGGTAAGACACGTTTATCTTTGTAAGACAAACTTATTGTGCGTGAAATAGTAGGTGAGATTGATTTTGTCACAATACCATATGGACATCGATCCAAGACTAATTTAGGTAGTATGGATATTCCTAGACCTTGTTCAATCATCGACATAATTGCATAATCATCATGTACATGGAATTGTATATTAGGTTCAAATTGGTTTTCACTAAAAATGCTTAAAGCTACATTGATTTCCCCTTCATCCAAAAGGATAAACGGTTCTTCAGATAATTCTTTTAATGTTACCTGACTTTTAGTTGTTAAGGGATTATCCTTTGGTAATACAGCAAGCATTTCGTCTTCACGTAATGGGAGGGTTTTGAGATTTTTAGCGGCATCTGGGTTAACAAAACCAAAATCTACAAATCCTTCTCTAATCCAATTCGATATAACAGTATATTCACCTTGATAGATTTTAAAATGAACAGCAGGATAAAGTTGTTTAAAATCCTTGATTAGCTTAGGTAACCAATGACATGCAACGCTAGAAAATGTACCAATTCGAATAAGACCGCTTTGTAGACCCTTCATCTCTTTTTGTTTCACTAACAGTTCCAAATGAGAATTACTTAAATTTCTAATATACGGTAAAAATTCCTCTCCATCTGGTGTAAGTGTAATACCGTTTCGAGAGCGTAGAATTAGAGTTGTCGAAAGTTCCTTTTCTAATGAATTCACCATTTGACTAATGGCAGATTGAGTATACCCGAGTTCTTCAGCAGCCTTAGTGAAGTTCCCTTTTTCTATTACTTTTATAAAAGCGTGATATGCATTCAAGTAAATTACTCCTTACATAAGTAATACTAATAATTATATTATAAATATTCGTTTTACTTATGTAAAATCAGATGATACCATTTAGCCATTAAAGTTTAGGGGGGAATGAGTGTGACACAAAAACAGGCGAACTGGTTATTGGCAACTGTTTCATTAGGCTGGGGAACTTCTTATATTTTTATGAAGCTTCTAGCAGAATCTGTTTCTCCATTTACCGTGATCGGCTTACGATTTGGTATTGCATTCTTAGTTATGACCTTGATATTTAACAAAAAAATAATGAAAGTAAATACCCAACTATTAAAGTACAGTGCTATAGTCGGTGCTTTGTTGTTTGGAATTTTCATTGCTCTTATGTATGGCATGAGAACAACATCTGCTTCTTCTGCAGGATTCTTAACAAGTACTACAGTCATTTTAGTACCGGTTTTGCAAACAATCCTTACACGGAAATTACCTCGAAAAGAGATTGTTAACGGTGTGATTTTTGTTTCGATTGGTTTAGCATTACTAACTATTAAAGATAACTTTACATTTGAAATGGGTTCTTTATTATGTTTAGTGGCTGCATTTCTATATGCAGTTCACATAATAATTACAAATTACTTTGTCAAAGAAGTTGATGCCTTACAGTTGGGGATATATCAGCTAGGCTTTGCTTGTCTTATTGCTTTAATAGGAAGTATTTTATTTGATAGGCCTACGATGCCAAATGAAAGTATAGAGTGGATTGCAATACTAAGTCTAGCGATTATTTGCTCTGCATATGGTTTTGTCATGCAGCCAATTGCACAAAAATACACAACAGCCGAGAATACAGGTTTTATATTTTCACTAGAACCAGTATTCTCATCCATATTTGCTTTTATTTTCTTAAACGAAAATATGGGAGGACAAGGATATTTAGGGGCTTTCCTCATCCTTGCAGGTGTGTGCGTGGCAAATAGTCCTTCCAGAGCTAAAAATCCGGTCGAGATTATTAGAGAATAGTTAGAAGCAAGTTCCTTTTTTAGTTGTAGTCAAATAGGAAGTTAATTACTATCAACACTGATAAATGGATTTTTTAAGTGACATGGTATTTGTAGAGGTAGAATCTAATAAGATTTAATTGTTTAGAGATTTAGAGAGAACAATATTTATATGAGGAGTGTTGTTGTGGTTCATGCAAAAGATGTTATATTGGACCAGTTGTTGGCAAATGCGAATGACCCAAGCTGGTACCTACCATTTTCAGACTCAATTAAAAACTTGTCTGAGGAACAAGCATTTTGGAAGCCAAACGAGGAAAGTAATAGTATAGCTGAAATTGTGCAGCACCTACTTTATTGGAATAACACATGGCAAACAAGGTACCAAAAATCCCACGTGAATGCTGTACCTTCCATAGGGAATAATAATGATTCCTTTATTATTCCGAAAAACCGTACATTTGCTCACTTAAAAAACCGACTTTTAGAGGTTCGCTTAAATTGGCAAGCCTTATTATCTGAAGAAAAATTGGAAAGGGAAGTAAATGGTTTTTCTGGTCATGTGAAATGGTGGCAAGTTCTGGGGAATGTGTCAACTCATAACGCATATCATATTGGTCAAATCATTTATATCCGAAAATTGCAAAATAGCTGGGAAGTAGATACAAAAGAAGCAGAATAGAAATTAGTTACTTTAGATCCTTCTTAAAAAAATAAGACAGTAAAAAGGCAATTCTCATTTCGTGAGGATTGCCTTTAAGTTATATTTATGAAACTAGTAATATGATAAATTCAGTTAATAATTGTTTTGGTAGCAATCTAATATCTTTTGGGTCACATTAAGCATGTTAGTGTTATTTCCAAATGATTTATGCAACAGTTTCCTTGATAGTTCGCTTATTCCCTTTATGAATAAAATAAAGTGAAATAACCATAAATAGCAAAGCAAAAATCCGTTTAGTATCTAATTCTATGACTAAACTATTAAACCATCCAAACTGATCAATAATTACGCCAATCACAAGTTGACCAGCAATACCAGAGATATTTGTTGCAATAACGCCAATTCTTGGAACTGCCATAACAGATAAAAGTAAATACATAGTGCCCAAAAATGCTGCACTTAGTTGCCATTTGGGTGCGTCTAGAAGTGCAAGGATATTTCCATTCCCAAAAAATAATATGAAAATAGTAAGAAACAATGTTCCTGCAATAAATGTTAAAAATGTTGTTTCAATTGTTCCAGCTTTTCGACTTAACGTACCGTTTATGGATGATTGTGCACTTAAGGTGATACCGCCAATCAATGTAAATAAAATCATAAAAATACTCATGTAATATAAACCTCCTAGTTAATTAATATTAGAGCGATAATCATTGAGACTACTGCGATAATCTTCTCTTTATTAATTCGCGTTTTTTTACTACATAGCCATCCAAAGTGTTCAATAATCATGCTCATTACTAGCTGCCCGATAATGACAGCAACCATTGTTATGGCGACTCCTACGAAAGGGACACTAATAACAATGGAAGTTAAATAAACAACACCCAAGAGCCCCCCAAGTAATGACCATTTTGCGCGCTTCAAGTACATGAGAAAGTTTTCCTTTTCCAAAAAATATCCACAATAGCCCCATTATGATAGAACCCATAATGAAGTTATAAAAACTTGTTTCGATTTGTCCAATTGATTTACCTAATTCAGCATAGATAGCTCCCTCAAAGCTAAGCGCTGCTCCAGCTAATAAGGCTAGTAAATAAGCTATTAATCGCATATAAATATCTCCTTTTTCAAATAATTATATATCTAGAAAAATAGATATACATATTGGTAAAAAAACAGAAATCAACATAAATTTAGATTTCTGTTTTGAAGTATTTAGCTAGCTGCTGAATGAATTCTTCATTACGTCTATAATATGTCCACTGCCCGTGACGAATTGATTCAAGTAGACCAGCTTTTTGCATCATATTTAAGTAGCTAGAAACCGTTGATTGAGAAACTTTGGCTTTTTCTTGAATATCCCCAACACATACGCCACCTTTGTAACTTACCTCCTTTGGAAGGTGAGCGCCTTGTTTGGGGAAATGCTTCTCGGGTTCCTTTAACCACTCTAGGATATTGAGTCTTGTTTCGTTCGATAACGCTTTGAATACATCAATAGGTTCCATGGGTGTAATTGTATATCTAGATTTCTCGATATGTCAAGTTAGTTGCGAAAATTACATAAAAAATAGGTGGGCTATTTCAAGTAACGAAAAGAAACTCGTGGAGCAAGCAGAGAGTAAAGGGGGAAACAGAAATATGGGAGCGTCTTGAGGAGCATATTACCATTTTAAATTAATTTTTATTAAGTACTCAACAAGGAAAGCAACTCACAAAAATGTGGGTTGCTTTTTACGTAGCCAAATAAATAAAATGTGATTTAATAGCTTTTTCATGCATTCTTTCTAAAGGATACATAGTCTAAAAACCTTTTGGCAGCAAGTGATAGTGATTTTTGTTCACGCATAGCTATACCAATATTTCGAAAAGCAGGAACTTCAAGCTCTTTCGCTGTAATTTGGTAAGGAATACGGTTTAAAATCAATTCAGGCAAAATACTGATTCCTAGCCCATTTTCCACCATAGACATAATGGCATAGTCATCCCATGTTGTAAAATGTACTAAGGGTGAAATCTGGTGCTTGTCAAAAATTTCAGATATTTCTGTTTTGGCCCCTTTTTCTAAAAGCATGAAAGGACTGTTCAATAATTCGGCAATTGGAAACTTCTTGCAATTTGCAAGTGGATGATCTAGAGGTAGTACTACCATCAAACGGTCTTGCTCCATAAAGATTGTTTCAAATTCTCCATTAGTTGGAAGCCGCAAAAATCCAAAGTCAACACGTCCTTCGATAATCCAATTTTCAATCTCTGTATAATCACCTAACAGCAATTCAAAATCGATATTAGGATAATCCTTCTTAAAGAATTTAATTATATTAGGAAGCCAATGAGTTGCCACGCTTGAAAATGTTCCAATACGAATCATTCCAGATTGCATATCGTGTAAGTCCTGTACCTGCATCATTAAATTATCATGCTCATTACAGATCCGCTTTAAGTGGGGCAATAATTTTAAGCCATCAGAGGTTAAACTGATGCCAGCACGTCCTCTTTCGAAAAGAGAAATCCCCCAATCTACTTCTAAATCATGAATCATACGGCTGACTCCTGACTGAGTATAGTTTAATGCATCAGCTGCTCTAGTAAAGCTTCCATATTCTACGGCTTTGACAAACGCCATATATTTCTGGATGTTCAAAAAAATCCTCCTTAACATTCCTTTTTGTCATATCTAACATGAGAAACATTCCATTTTGTAATGCTAATGAAAATGCTATTCTATTGATATAAAAAAATCAAGTTTGAAAGGGAGGGATCTATAAAGAGGCTACATGTAAGCGAATGAATTCTGATAAACAATTTTCAATGGTGGATTGTATCGAAATAAATAAAAAATAGAATATGAATGTTGTAAAACTGCTTTTCCTATGAAATTACAAATAGAAAAAGTTTTAATAATTTGTAATTACCCCATAAAACCATTTTTATACAAAGCTATTTACGATTGTTAATAGAATTTAAATTATTATAGAAATAAGGTGATTAAAGTTGAACAATAGTTATATAAAATATGTAATCGCATTGCTCCTATTTGGGTCAAATGGAATTGTTGCAAGTTACATACTTTTGGACAGTTATGAAATCGTTTATTTAAGAACGTTGATCGGTAGTATATTTTTGATTTTTGTATTTTTACTCGCTAAGCAGAAAGTACATTTTTGGAAAAATAAATTGCACATTTTGTATTTGGTGATATCAGGGGTGGCGATGGGAGCAAGTTGGTTATTTTTATTTGAAGCATACGCCGAAATTGGTGTAAGTATCGCTACTCTGGCCTATTATTGCGGGCCTGTAATCGTCATGATTCTCTCACCAATTCTATTTAGAGAAAAAATGACAAGTGCTAAATTACTTGGATTTGTTTCGGTAATTATTGGGATGCTCTGTGTAAACTGGAACGCTTTTACTCAAGGGGAAATCTCTTGGGGTTTGATTTACGGTATGTTGGCGGCATTGATGTATGTCGTAATGGTTATTTTTAACAAAAAGGCTATAAGCATAACAGGTGTTGAAAATGCCACTTGCCAGTTAGTTATTAGCTTTCTGACGGTTGCTATTTTTATGATCCTAAAGCAAGGAATTTCAGTTAGTATTCTGGAAGGAAATTTGATACCAATACTCATATTGGGAGTTATAAATACTGGCATTGGTTGTTATTTATATTTTTCCTCTATTGGTGGTCTGCCGGTACAGTCAGTCTCTATTCTAGGATATTTGGAACCTCTTTCGGCATTAATTTTTTCAGCTTGCATTTTAGGAGAAAAATTAGGTTTTGTGCAAATAACTGGGGCTGTGTTGATCTTAGGAGGTGCAGCATTTGGGGAATTGTTTCGGTCGAAAAATATAATGAAGGAAAACATTGGTGAAAATTGAGTGACGTATATTACTCTAAATCAAGTTTTTCAATGAATAATATCCCGAAAATATGGATTCAGTCAGAAAGTTTCTATTTATTCTTTGCTGCTTCTATTAATGATATAGATTTTATAATTCCTATTATTTAGTGATAGGTGCTTATTTATTTTATCTTTTGTTTCTATAGTGGTCATAAAACCTTTCATTATTAGCTTTAATGTTATAATTTAACAAATGGTTGAGAGTAAAGATAATGACGAATGATTAAATGTTTTTCATATACTTTCACATTTAGTACAAAATACGTAGGATTTGTTTGAAAAAGAAAACAAGGAGGAATAGATACAGAAAAAGACGAAGTTGAAGTGGAAAACCACTTCATTTAAGAGGAGAACCATATGGAAGAAATGAGTCAGATTTTAGTTGAATTTCCGCTAGTTTTATTCTTGATGTTTATCGTTTTTCGTTTGATGGGAAGTAAAGAATTAAACCAATCGACCCCGATTGACTTTGCGTTTATGGTACTTTTGACAAGTATTGGCTGGGATGTGACGATTAGCCAGGATTTTCCTTTATGGTTTACGTTCGTGTTAATTATTTTATTAGTGGCGATGATCTATCTATTTGATTTAATTACTAGTAAGTCAAAAAGAGCAGAAAAAATCATAATCGGAGAACCCCTTCTCCTTATCGAAGACGGGGAAATCGTTGAGAAGGCCTTAAAAAAGGTACGACTTTCAGAAGATGAGCTACTGGCACTTTTACGATTAAAAGGCTTTTTTTTACTAGAGAATATAGAACTATGCTATCTAGAATTTAACGGAGATATATCAGTGAAACCAAAAGAGGGATAATACTACACCGTCTTAAAAGGAATATTATATATTTTGAAACAAAATGGTGCAATTTTTATAAAAGAAAAGTAGCTTTTTGTAGTTGATAAAGGAATTCATTTTATTAAAGTCTTATTTTAAAAGGGGTTAAGTTTCTTTGAGCCATAATATGCATATTCAATATCATCGTAAATATGGGTGGGATTTAGTTGATAGCAAGGCAATGTTGAATTTTGCGAGCAAGCAAAGTAAGCAGCTGAAGATTTTGAGTTATGGATGTCATTTAGATTATAAGGCGATTCAAAAGTTAATAAAGGATTTATCGTTAGCTGGAGGTAAAAGGGAAAATGAAAACTTAATCGATATTAACTTTGAATCCTATGATGCAAATTCAATTTTTCATAACAATCATGGTTATTATATTGATCTTTTTAATATTGAACCCATTCAGTTAATAGAGTTTGAAAACGAGTTGCATAAACTTAAAAGTAAACACATACGTTGTGATTTCAATATTCGTGGTCATTATGAAGTACAGCTTGATGGAAAAGAGTATTCAACACTTGTATACAAAACAATAGAATTTTCAGCTGTTTATCGAGAAGCTCTAGCTGGCCGTTACTTATTTTTTATTGATAATGAATCAGAAGATAATTATGAAATTAGATGTAAAATACATTTATTGCCAGAAAACTTACAATCGCTAACACTACCTTTAAATATTACAGAAATGCAAAAAGTGATTTTTATAAAAGATTGGATTCGTCAAATACTAGCTTATTAATTTAAAAGTAGAACTTTTATCATTCTTTTCGTAGGGAAAAAATCCATTCGCATAGGGGGTATCCCCCTTTAATAAAAATTAGTATTGTTCAAATGTAGATACCTAAAATTTCATGTAATTGCTTTTTCCCTAATTCGGTAACTCTTACAGCTCTGTCAGGTAGCTTTTCGATCCAATGAAGTTCTAGCAGACGTATTAAAACTGCTTGTCCTAAAGAACCTGCTAGATGATAGCGTCTTTCGCTCCAATCAAGGCACTTTCTAGCAAAATGTCTTCGCTTTGTTCGCAACGAATCAAGATTAATTTCGAAATCATTGAAGAACTGCTCTCCAATATCTGTTACTTTAAAATCAACTTGATCTTCGATTAGATACCCTCTCTCAACAAAAGCATTTGTTAAAGCGACTCCTAGTTGCCCAGCTAAATGATCGTAACAAGTTCGAGCAATTTTAATTTTCTCAGCTCTTGATGAATCCTTTAATGATTTTATCTGTGGAGGAGGAGCAATAACTGTCAATGTCTCAATTGCTTGAGCAACATTAGAATTTGCTAGGCGATAGTAACGATGTCTCCCGTGTTTTTCCACCCGAACGAGTTCACCTTCAACCAACTTCGATAGATGCCCACTCGCTGTTTGTAGTGTAATACTTGCTTTCCTAGCTAATTCATTCGCTGGAAGTCCGTCAAGGCCTAGTAGAGCTTCCAACATTGCAGCTCTAGATGAGTCTGCCATTAGTTTCGCGACATATGAAAAATCCGGTCTACTTCCCATTGTCATCCCCCTTAAACATTTATAGTTCGATTATAACCGAAGTTTTCATATGCTACTATTCTATTATCTAATTTGAGAGGGGATAGAATGATGAATGTGAATGCGTTAATAATACTTAATATTGAAGAGGTAAGACGTAGAAGTATAAAAGTTTGGAAGGCAATACCCAATCAGTTGTTAACTTGGAAACCTGATCAAGAGGCTTTAACTTGTGCTGAAATGATAAGGCATGTGTTAGAAAGTGAGTTTCTATATCATCAAATTCTAATTGAAGGAGGTACTAAAACATTGTCCGATTTATCTACTCCATTCGAAAACAAAGAATTTACTACGATAGAGGCTGAACTTGAACTAGCTAAAACTGGTCGAGAAGATTTTATAAATTACATTAAATCGCTAAATGTAGATGAATTAGAGAATATTAAAATTGACCGTTCCGATATCGGCTATATTAGAACGCTTGGGGATATGCTTTTACGAATCGCTTATCATGAATCTGTACATGCTGGCCAGTTATTAGACTATATGAGAACAATGGGAGTAGAACGTCCTCTTATATGGGATTGAGAATGTAAAATTAATAGAAAAATATGTTTGCGCACTTTCATTCGAAATAGGATTAATATCTTCATATCTGATAAATTATCAAAAATCATATTAGGATTTTATGAAGACTTCTAAGCCTCCTAAATCTATTTCAGGAGGCTTTTTATTTGTCTATGTCTTAAATTTCAACTCATTAATTGGAATGATATATAATTCACGTATAAAAGTGAATCCCTATCCATAAGTCTGTTTGAATTTATTCATAACGTACTTAAAGACCACTGCAATCATGAAATATGGTAAAAATGAATAGATATGTTTCCATTGATATAGTTGATATATTTGTAACCACACCAACAATGGTTCCAAAATGAAAGCGAAAACTATCGCAACTATTGTGACAGCGATTAAAAAAGGTTTCCAGGTTTTAAAATACTGATAAACAATCATATAAATAATTGGCATTTGTATAAAGTGAACTTCAATAATTATAGGGAAAGGTGTTAACGTGTGTTTATAGCTCCATAGCATTAAGAAAACACCAATCGAATCCAGTAATATCGTTAAAGTAGAAATCATAAATCCATATGTAAGAATTTCGAAAATTCTCTTTTTGTCTAAAAGAATAACCCAAACAATAAAAAGGGCAATCGATGTAACTAACAGAACCCACCAACTGAATGTGAATAAAGTTTCATTTAACCAAAATTCAATTTGAGTGTCTCTGAACTCTCGTCTTAACTTATTTAACTCTTGCCAACTGGTTAGCATATTAAAATTCTCCCATATTGAAATTAATGTCGATATACGATTGACTAATTTGATGCCCACCTATGATAGAAGCAGAATAGAACAAATATTATTTTTTCAAAATCCGTTATGTTCCACTATAAGCTGTGTACAATTAACCAAATGTATACTAAAAAATTATAGTGGTGACTGTTCAGAAAGTAACATATTTCACCTATTACATCACTCTCCAAAAATAGAAGTAATTAAACGTCTATCCTTTACTCGTAGTAAAGGATCAAGCTAAAAGGAGCTGCTCCAAATGTATGGAAGCGTGTTAACGGACACATAATAATTTAAGAAAAGTATGGTTAAATATACACTTTTTTAGTTTCCAGAGGGAGCAGAAGATGTAAATGCACAATTATACCAATGATAATTCCACTAGAAGATTTAAAGCCCATGTAAGTGCGATTGGAACAACTCAACTGCACTTAAGGAATCCTTATATTATTGCTTGGTGGTCTGCTGCATTCCCTGGTTTTGGTCATCTCCTCTTATCCAAATATCTTAGAGGATATTCCCTCTGTATATGGGAGATTCTTGTAAATAATATGTCTCATATTAATCACGCAATTGTGTATTCTTTTAATGGAGATATTCATATGGCGAAAGCGATACTAGAACCCAGATGGCTACTTTTGTATCTACCTGTCTATATTTTTGCCATTTGGGATAGTTATCGAACCTCTGTGGATATGAACAAAATTTTTATTCTAGCAGAACGAGAAAATGCCAACTTTAACACTTACATTATGGGTGCTTTGGAGATCAATTATTTGGATAAAAGAAGACCGCTGATGGCGATATTATGGTCCCTATTTACACCAGGATTGGGTCAACTATATATTCACCGAGTAGTCACAGCTATTTTTTTGGTGACTTCAATGATTGTTTTTGTGTACTTTTCCAATGTTCTTATCGCTGTTCATAGCCTCTTCCTAGGAGATTTTGTACAAGCGACAAAAGCTTTAAACCCGCAGTGGTATATGTTTCTTCCATCGCTCATAGGTTTTGGCGTTTATGATGCTTACATTAATACAGTGGAGAACAATAAGCTGTTCGAAAGTGAGCAACGAAAATTTCTTCAGAAGAACTATCAACAATATCGAATACAACTATCAGCATCTGATGAGGTGAAGTAAATTGCAAGTTTTTTCTACCTTCGAGCATTCAACATATCTTGAGTTAGCGATTACGGCTATAGAGAAAATAGGTATTCAAAAAAACAATATTCTTGCTGTACCGCTTATGAACCGAGTCGAAGAAAGAAGATTATTTGATACACTTCATCGAGCTGATGGCATCAGTTTGTTTGATAAGGGGGCAGCTATCGGAACTGCCTTTTCGGTTATTGGGGCAAGTATTGGATTTGTCCTAGAATGGGGTCCGATTTTTTGGGGAGTAATAGGTGGAGCAACTGGATTTATAATTGGTTTTATGATTGATTATATTTTTTATAAAGTAATTCATAAAAGAAAAAGGCTGAAAAGGGGAAAGTATTCAGAAGTAGTTTTAATAATCAATTGCCCCAATGACCTTGTTGAGAAAGTGGAACAGTTACTTTGGGATCATTTAGCTTTAGGGGTAGCTAAATTAGAAGCTTAATAATTTTTAAATTCATAGGTGGATATAATTGAATCACTGAAATGAAAATACGAGTATAAAAAATGATAACACCATAGTACAAATTAGTTTCAACCATTGAAGAGTCAAATTCCTTCAATTACAATCTGATAGAAGTGAGGATGCATATAAAAAAGACGATTCTTCTGTTCAAGAAATCGTCTTTTTTGTTCGGTAGTACTTTCAACAATGAGGTATTTTGGTAATGAGGTAGTTGATTTTTAAAAAAGGAATGGAAAAAATCCACATATTATGTTGCGCATAAAGTTTTCCATCGGCTGTTTCCTTGACATGAAAGGTTTCTTCTAATGGCAATGCAAGTAGGTACTTGTTCCAGGCTAAATAGATACCCGTATCCAAATTTCCGTGCTGTTTTTTGCTAGATATTTGAAGTTCATTACCAATCTGTTTCAATTCTAAGATCCCAACCATCGATGACCATGGAAGTGGAAGAGCTATGTTCATAAAGGTATGATTTTTCGTTCGGTGCCATGAATACAAAGCGACGAAGGTAACTTTATCATTAATTTTTCGTACCCAAGCTCTTGGGCGGCTTCTACCATCTAAAGCTTCGTCGATCTTTATGATGTCGCCAGTCATTTCAATCTGTTTACCTGATAGAGGTAAATTGATTTGTTGAATAAATGAACTGAATAAACGATAGATGACAGCAAAGGGCTTGAACCAATTTTTCCATTTGATTTCAGCATAAAGTCGATAATCTAGTGTATTCTCATAAAAATCACGAACTGCTGGGGCGAGCGAATTTACATTGATATGGGGCTCATAGATGGTCATCTCGTCCACTAATCCACTATAAGAACATGATGCTTCTTGATTCTTGATTTCATTAAGAATCCTTTCCCCAATAACCATGGTCCCTCGTATTTTACTAACCGGGAAAATTCTTTTTTCTGCTTTTGTCGGAGGTACTAAAATAGACCATCCAAAAACACCTAATAAAGCAAACAGAACACAATTGAAGAATCCGTGGAATTGGAGCATGAAATTTAAACTAATAGAATAATCCTTCGACAGACGTCCAAAGGCATATAAAAAGGAAAATAAAATGGTTACGCCTAAAGACCCGAATGATAAAAAAATCAGCCCTTTTTGCAATCTTTGCTTAAACGGGACTCGCAAAGAAAATAAGATAAAAGTATAGATTCCTATAATATAGAACACAACTGACAGCCATTCGATCCACACAGAAAAAGTAATGCCAATTGCCAGGATGATAGGTGATATTAATATAATACCAGCTGCTAAAGGGTAGAAAGTTGGCTTATAAAGTCTACCAAGCAAGCCTACAAAGATGGGCAATAAAAATGCTGCATAATGAAAATGAATCGCAGTCAACCAAGTAATAATCGATGAAAATCCTGTATCCATGTTGGTGATATGTGCAAAGAACCACATCCCACCAATTGATAAGTTTAAAAGAGCTATATCGATGCAAAATTCTTCAAAAAGAACAAAACCCCTTGTTAAAAAGCGGCTTATCCCATAGGAAGCAACGATACAAGTAAATAACAAATAAATAGCTGCAAGTAAATAATCCCAAACCGAAACATTTGTCAGATGTAAAAGAATCACTGAAATATAAGCTGGCATGGAAAAATAAGAATAGTATCTTTCGAACCAATCGTTCTTTCTCACAATCATTTTTAACGTCAGAGGAACATAGACGACTTGGGCAACTGTCAGCATTAATAGATAAGGTGAATCTTGTCCAAAAAATACAGCAACTAAAAACAATACAATCGAAAAGATTAGACTTTTATTTCTCAATGGGATTGAACTCTCCTTCATATGAGAAAATGTGACCAATTAACGGATTCCTGACATTCACAGATATTTGAAAAACGCCCTTTTCTTCGCAATATTTTTCAGTAATCGTTGCTAAGCCCTGAAATATTTTGGGTAAAGGTAATTCGAGATTTCCTAGAACCAATCTTTGTTTGCTGGATACAATTTTCAAAAATCCCTCTGAAGAAACAATAAAGACTAAATCTGAATATAAAATACTTGGTTCCCCTAAATAATCTTTTATCAACCTTCTTTTGGAATCAAAACTCATAAGGGCATTAAAATATCTTGTCTTCTCCCCAAAATAAAATACTCTTTCCCAATGGATTTGTTCTTCACCGTTTGCTCCAACCAAAGGTGTATTCAATAGTTTAAAGGGGATATTAGTTCCGTATTCAGGGAAAAGTAGTTTTCTTTTTATACCAAGCCAAAATAATGGATAGAGAAATTTTGGTCCCACTTTTATTCTTTTCATCACACCTTCTGCCTGGAAGGGGCGATCATCTAAAAATTCATATCTCTTTTGCAACATCTGGTGTAACCTATAAAACTCTTTATCCAATACCTTTTTAAATACTGACATTATTTCTCATCTCTTTCTCTTACAAGTAGTTGCAGAAGGGACATTTTTGCTCATGAAAAAGCCTATTAGTGAAATAAACAATAGACTCAAATTAAATGTTACAGGATTAAAGGGGTGGAACAATGCATTTGGATTTGCTACTACAGCCGTTATGGTAAGAATAGGAAAGATGATGATTTGTATAGCAAATAGATTTCTTTTCTTTTTATATAACAGCCAAAATAAGCCTAAAATGACTTCGACTATTCCGGTGGCTTTCACTATGAAATATGCCGTATCATAAGAAATTGGAATTAAATTTTTCACTATGAAAATTTCTTCTGGATGCATGTAAATAAGCTTCGGAATGAGTCCATGATAGATCCATATAAAGCAGAAAAGGAAAGTCAGGAAACAGTTTACAAAGAAACGAAAAAATTGAGTGCTTGGAGCTTCACCATATTCCATCCATCGTTTTAATACATCGAAACTAAGGGCTGTCCCCCAGCCAATTAGAGGACGAAACAGCAATCGATCCATTACTTGACCGAATTTACCAAAAGGCACGTCATAGTCATACTGAGTTAAAAATTTAATGGAGTTTTCTTTTGGTATATACTTCCAATACCCTTTTCCTTCTTTAATAGGGGAGATAGCATTATCAGTTCCGAAATGTAAGGAAGATGTTCTCGCTCCTTTTTTACTTTCATGGCTGCCAGAGGTAATTCCCCAGCCCTCTATGGTTTGCCCGAATGCAAGATTTCGTTTGTATGAAAAATGTTGGGGTCCATTTTCTTCTTTAGGTAAGTATGTAATTGAAGAGAAACGAACATCCCACTGTTCATGCAAATGAGGCGTTTGAGTTGCTCTCCATAGCTTCTCCATCGAGGTATAAATTTCAATTTCGACATAAACCGGATTGCTTTTCACTTTATTCAATCCTCCTTTCGTACCCGCTGACAATTAAGTCTTACAAGTACATTTGTTAGTTTTATAGAGTTTTCATCGATACCTGCTAATCAAATAAGTAATAATTAAATACCAATAAGATTAATGCTAATACTGAAAAAGCATAATAAGCTAGATTAGTTTTACTCAATCTTTTTTTAGCCTTCACTTATTCCACCTCAATTTTTTTATTTACTAAATTGAAATATTCTGCCTTCATTATACAAAAAAACTAAAAAGGATGGTATGAAATTCCAAATTCATATCAGGCAGGGATTCATTTAAGTACTATTGTGGCATATCACTAGTAAAGGGAAATGGGAATTTTTGTTGAATCTATTATATACGGATGTTGTGGAAGCTTGGTCTTGATCAAGTATATTCTGCACATGCAGAAATTTTTGAGGTTAGAGATTTATATTCGATAATTCGAGAATTTCCTGCTTATTATAAATACCTCGTTTTATAAAGGATATAGAAAGTGTATCTATAGAAGATGTACTGCAATGTAATGATTCACTCTGAACTTATTAATAAAGGATGAATAATAATGATTATTAGGGAACTGGAAATGGGTGAAAAAATTCCATATGAACTGTTGTTATTGGCTGACCCATCAAAAAAGATAGTTGAGGAATATGTCAATAGGGGCGATTGTTTTATAGCCGAATGTGGAAACCAAGTTGTTGGAATTTATGTATTATTACCAACAAGGCCTAAAACAGTGGAGTTAGTGAATGTAGCAGTTGCTGTAGAGCACCAAGGTAGGGGGATTGGGAAATTCTTAGTATTGGATGCAATCAATTTTGCAAAAACAAAAGGTTACAAGACTATTGAAATTGGTACTGGGAATTCAAGTATTGGGCAATTAGCCTTATATCAAAAATGCGGGTTTCGAATTGTTGGTGTTGATTTTAACTTTTTTATTAAGCATTATACCGAAGAAATTTTTGAGAACGGGATACAGTGTAGAGATATGATCCGCTTATCAAAGGACTTATAAGCCATCAAAATGGCATGAAATCTCCTTATAGTAGCTAAATTAATTCTACTATAAGGAAAGTCTTTAGGGCTATTTATAAAATACAATTTCTTCTACATCGCGTACCCATTCCGTCGCTTCAGTGCCATCTGAATTGGCTTTCCAGAGGTTTCTATTAGTATCTGTAATAGAAGTTCCCCTTAACCAAACGAGTTTCTTAATAGATGGGATGAATTGAGGTGCATAATCTCCAAACCCTGTAGGTGGATTGGTTATTTTCGTTTGTTTTTCTGTATCAATATTAATTGTATAAAGCACTGGAAGAGGGTGCTTGCTAAAATCATTCGACCATTCATGTTCTTTTATTCTCGATGTTACCAATAAGTCGTCAGTAACCCAATTAAAATCGAGATCAGCGTAATTGTCAGGGGTATATGTTCCTGAAACCGGCATCACTTTTAGTTTTAAATCTTTATTTTTAAACCCAAAGACAATTCGTCCACCACCGGCGATATAGGCAATCTTATCAGTTGTGGGTGCCCATTTAGGGTCACCTACGTGCAAAATCATTTCGTCTAAAACTTCGAAATTATTTCCTTCTTTGTCAATAACACAAACCATGTTGCTATCCATTGACCATGAGGCGGTTGGAGAGACAACAAAAGAAATCCACTGACCATTTGGAGAATAGGATAGTTGCTCGGCATGGATGGCGTTTAACATGTTCTTATCGGAAGTCCCAATTTCTCTTGGCAGTGTAAAAAAGGGAACTACCCCTCCAAACAGAACAATGTCTTCATAGTTATCGCCGACTTTTTTTGTGAACAAAGTAGCACTTGACCATCCATCTGGGCGCAGAGTCCCAGCTGAAGAAAGAAGGAATCCACTACCATCTGGAAGTCAAGTAAAATCATTCACTCCGGTTGCAATGTTGTAGAAACGCTCGAAATTAGAGATGTCTAGAATCCCTTTGGCATTAAAAGCAACAACGTTCTTATGTGGTGCCCATTTAGGTGAATAGCCATCAAAAAAAATTTTCTTCTTTTAATTCGTTTTAATATTGTAGATCCATACCTCCGACTGCATTTCCCCTTTGTAAATTTCAGAAGGTGCCTCCACTTGATAAACCAGCATAGTTCCATCTTTTGACCACTGCGGCCTAGAGAGTACCATACTCGAATCGGTTACTTGCGTCTCTTTGCCATCGATTAAAGTCCACAGATTTCCACCCCTTATAAACCCAGCTTTCACTTCATTTTGTACAACGGCTTCGGGGACTGACGGATACAGAACCATAAAGATTAATATTAGGAGGAAAGCTCGTTTCATAGATAGGTCTCCTTTCTTGCTCATGCTCTTATTTTCTATTGAAATAACATTTTTATGTATAGAAATCACTTTTGTTAGCTATTTTATATTTTAGATGGAAGCACTTCCATATAAAAGAAAAGGAATACTGAAATAGAAGGATCATTTAATTGAACTGAACTTTTGGAGTGAATACATAAATTTACAGAGTATTTTAATGTTAATATAAGGATGTACAAGTATTTTTTGAATTTAATCATGAACTTGTTTTAGATTTTATGACCAAGAGAAAGAAGTCATTTTTCTATGCAGTTGTACAAATACTAATGAGGTGGTAGAGTGTCGATAAAAAGTATAAATCATTTCTTATTTTCAGTGTCTAATTTAGAAATTTCTATTGAGTTTTATCAAAAAGTATTTGACGCAAAATTGTTAGTAAAAGGTAGAAGTACCGCTTATTTTGATTTAAATGGGTTATGGCTCGCACTAAATGAAGAGAAAAATATACCTCGTAACGAGATTAGCCAATCCTATACTCATATAGCATTTTCAATAGAAGAGGATAAGTTGGAAGAACAGTATGAGAAACTAAAAAAATTAAATGTAAATATATTATCAGGTCGTCAAAGAGATAAAAGAGATAAAAAATCAATTTATTTTACAGACCCAGATGGTCACAAATTTGAATTCCATACGGGTACATTACAAGATAGGTTGGCTTACTACAAATTAGAAAAAACACATATGGAGTTTTTTGATTAATATCATCTCTTTTCAACTGTATAGGCTAAATATGAACTGTTTCGAAGTAGTCTATTTTTATTGGATTCTAATTTATAGTAAGGATATCATCCATTTGAGTAAGGACTAAATGTAGTTGTTACTGTCAGTAATAAACTATTAAAAGCCTTAACATAGGTAAAAACAAAATTCGTTGACATAATACCTGTAGGGGTATATTATGTGTATATCAGCAATGAATCAATATCTGAAGGAGGCAATTTTCTTGAATTCATATGATGACAAAGTAAGAAACCGAGTGAAACGGATGGAGGGTCAACTTCGAGGCATTTTGAAAATGATGGACGAAGGGAAAGATTGTAAGGATGTAATCACGCAACTTTCAGCTGTCCGTTCAGGTGTGGATCGTTCAATTGGTTTGATTGTTAGCCAAAACTTAATTGAATGTATCCAAAACGCTAACGGAGATAAAGAAGCATTAAATGAATCGGTACAGGAAGCTGTCAATCTATTTGTAAAAAGTCGTTAATAACTGTTATCGACTTTTAATTTTTAAAATAAAAAATACCCCTAAAGGTATTTGGGAGGAACTTAATGGAAACATGGATTATAGTATTAGTGGCAATCTTATTTATCGCATGGCGTTTGAAGCCAACCAAAGGGATAAGAACAATATCAACCGATACGCTTAAGGGTATGTTAAATGATAAGGATAAAGTGTTTGTAGATGTTCGTACTTCTGCTGAATATAAAGGCAGAAATATTCATCAGTTTAAAAACATTCCTTTAGGTTCAGATTTATCGAAGCTCCCAAGTGACAAGGAAATAGTTGTAATTTGTCAAAGTGGGATGCGTAGTGCACAAGCATGTAAACAATTAAAAAAAATAGGTTTTGAACAAGTAACGAATGTCCGTGGGGGCATGAGTGCTTGGAGAGGTTAAAAAAATTAAGGGGGATTTAATCTGTGAAAGAAATTAGTGCAAAAGAAGTCCAACACTATATAGAAAATGGTGTAAAGTTAAATCTAATCGATGTCCGTGAAGTGGATGAGGTGAAAGCAGGTCATATTCCTGGTATTACACATATTCCACTTGGAGTACTTGAATTCCGTACACATGAACTAGATAAAAGTATACCTTATATTATAGTTTGTCGTTCGGGTGGACGCAGTGCCCAAGCAACAAAACAATTAGAGAGTCTAGGGTATGACGTAACTAATATGACTGGTGGAATGCTTTCTTGGGAAGGTAAAGTTGAATAAACTTTGTCTCAAAAAAATTTTGAACAAAATAATACCCCTATAGGTATAAGGAGTTGTAACATATGATGATTAAAGCTCATTTACAATTAGACGCTAAAGGTATGTCTTGTCCAATGCCAATTGTGAAAACAAAAAAAGCAATGAGCGATCTGAAGGATGGTCAAATATTAGAAGTACAAGCAACAGATAAAGGCTCAGTGGCAGATTTAAAAGCATGGGCTGAAAGTGTTGGCCATCAATATATAGGAACAATAGATGAGAATGAGGTATTACTTCACTATATCCGTAAAAGTAGTGACGAAGAAAGTGAAGAAAAAGCATTTCAACAAACTATTTCAATGGAAGAAATGATCAATCGCGCATCTAGCGGCGGTCTAATTCTGGATGTTCGTGAAGAAGCTGAATATGCATTTGGTCATATCCATGGTTCTTTATCCATTCCAATGGGTGAGTTAGAAAATCGAATAATTGAGCTGGAAAAGGACAAAGAAATTTTTGTCATTTGTCGTACAGGTACACGCAGTGATTTAGCTGCACAAAAGCTAGATGAAAAAGGATTTACGAAAGTTTATAACGTCATACCAGGGTTAAGTTCATGGAACGGCGATCTATCAAAAAAAATATAAATTAACTGGAGGAGTTTTATTATGTCTAATAAAGTAGCAATTATCGCAAGTAACGGTGGTCTTTTTGACGCATATAAAGTATTTAATATCGCAACAGCTGCAGCAGCAACAGAAAAAGAGGTAGCCATTTTCTTTACCTTTGAAGGTTTAAATTTAATCCATAAACAGGGTATGCAGCAACTGCATATGCCGGAAGGTCGAGAACATTTTGCAGAGGGATTTGCTAAAGCAAACGTGCCAAGTATTCCGGAGTTAGTTGAAATGGCTCAAGAAATGGGTGTTAAATTTATCGGATGTCAAATGACAATGGATGTTATGGGCTTATCCAAAGAAGACTTTATTGATGGTATTGAAGTAGGAGGCGCTGTAACATTCCTAGAATTTGCAAAAGATGCAGCACCAACTTTAACTTTTTAATACCATTAGTATCAATTTATTAGGGAAGGAAAGTGGAAGGGAAATCCCTTCCACTAAAAAGCATTAAAATAATACCACTGGGGGTAATTGTATATGACGGTTTTTAAACTAACAGCAGCTCAATTAGCTCGTAAAGTAATAGAAAATCATGAGTTATTCATCTTGGATGTACGTAACAAAGAATCTTTTGAAGATTGGAAAATCGAAGGACACAGCTTTGATTATTTAAATATTCCATATTTCGATTTATTGGATGGAGTAGATGAAATATTACCGAAACTCCCAACAAATAATGATGTATTAGTGGTATGTGCTAAAGAAGGTTCTTCACTTATGGTCGCTGAAATGATTTCAGAGACTGGACGCGACGTGTTTTACCTTGAAGGTGGCATGAAGTCATGGAGTTCTTACCTAGAACCAATTAAAGTTGGAGATTTAACAGGTGGTGGGGAGCTCTATCAATTTGTAAGACTTGGCAAAGGGTGTCTTTCCTATATGGTCATTTCGGAAGGGGAAGCGGCTATTATTGATGCTGTTCGTTTCAAAGAAGTTTTTGCAAACTTTGTAAAAGAAAAGAATGTAGTTATTAAACACGTTTTTGATACTCATTTGCATGCCGATCACATCTCAGGAGGGCGTTATATCGCGGAAGAAACAGGTGCCAAATATTATTTACCACAAAAAGATGCAGAAGAAGTAATATTCGATTACACACCTCTAGAAGATAGTTTAACAGTGAAAATTGGTGCCTCTCAAATTGAAGTAGGCGCACTTTACTCACCTGGTCATACAATTGGTTCAACATCCTTCATCATTGATAGCAAATACTTATTAACAGGTGACATATTATTCATCGATTCAATTGGTCGACCAGATTTAGCAGGTCTTGCAGAGGATTGGGTAGGCGATCTACGTGATACTCTCTATCGTCGTTACCATGATTTAGCAGGGGATCTAATTGTGCTGCCCGCTCACTTTATGATTCTCAATGAGTTAAATGAAGATGGTACAGTGGCCAAACGCCTAGGTGATTTATTTGCAGAGAACCACGGTTTAAAGATTGAAAATGAAAAAGAATTCCGTCATACCGTGACAAATAACTTACCTCCGCAACCGAACGCATATGAAAAAATTCGACAAGTAAATATGGGGAAAATCAAACCTGATAATGATGAACAAACGGAGATGGAAATCGGTCCAAACCGTTGTGCAGTACGATAAAGGAAAAAAAAGGTAGATTTCGATTTAGAGGATTTGTATTCAAAAACTATTATGAAAAGGAGATTATTCAAATGGAATCAACCAAAATTTTAGATGTAAAAGGAATGTCTTGTCCGATGCCAATCGTACGTACAAAAAAAGAGATGGATACTTTGAGTTCAGGAGATATCTTAGAAGTACATGTGACTGACAAAGGTGCGAAAGCAGATATGCCTGCTTGGGCACATGCAGCAGGACATTCAATTATAGAACAAATAGAAACTATAGATGTAATAAAGTTCTTTATTAAAAAAACGTAAAAGAAAATAAGTTTTTTTCTTCAAGTTTTCTAGTTTGTTTGTAATAAATTGAAAGAAGGAAATGTCATGGATATCTCTTATGTACTTCTCCTTTTTGGTATAGGTTTTATCGGTTCTTTTTTATCCGGAATGTTAGGAATCGGTGGGGCAATCGTGAAATACCCTTTGCTCCTTATGGTTCCTCCGCTATTTGGTTTACAAGGATTAACCGCCCATGAAGTATCAGGTATCAGTGCATTAGATGTATTATTTGTATCTATAGCTGGGGTGATTGGGTTTCGTAAAAGTGGCTATTTAAACAAATCATTAATTACCACTATGGGTATATCCATAGGAATTGGTACATTCCTTGGGAGTTTTGCTTCTGATTATTTATCTGAAAACCAAATAAATGTAGTTTATGGGCTTTTAGCTTCATTGGCAGCCATAATGATGATACTACCTAAAAAAGAAGCTGCTAATATTTCTCTAGATGAATTTCAGTTCAACAAACCAGTAGCGGTTGTTTTGGCATTTTTTGTTGGGATTAGTTCGGGGATTGTAGGAGCTGGTGGTGGATTTTTATTAATTCCGATTATGCTTTTAGTACTTCAAATACCCATACGAATGGCAATCGCATCTAGTTTAGCAATTACATTTATTTCGTCTGTTGCGGGTTCAATTGGAAAAATAATAACAGGGCAAGTGGAATACCTTCCAGCAATAATCATTATTATTGCCGGAATAATCGCAGCTCCAATAGGTGCGAAAGTGAGTGCAAAATTGAATTCGAAGGTTTTAGAAAAGATTCTGGCTGTCTTAATAATTGGCACTGCTATTAAAATATGGATTGATTTTCTATAATGATAGAAATATCAAATTGTTGGAAAGAAATTAGTAAGTGCCATTATTTAGAGAAATAAAAATTAACGGATCTTGATAATATTACTTATATAAAGGCAATTATAAAAGTCGATTTCTAACACGCGAAATCGACTTTTATTTTCTAGTTTAAATTTTCCTGATTCTTATTCTATTTACCGTCAGTAACATCAATGGTATGGCCATCAATAATCAAGGTTTTAATATTTTCATTGTTTAAAAGAATTCTCTCTTCATTTTCATTAATATTGTATTGCCACTTAAACCCTGATTTAGTTGAACTCGTTGAACTAGGTTTTAACTCAAATGTATTATTATCTAGGGTAGTTACCGTTAATGATGGTGAATACTTTGGTAGTACATCTTTTTCCCCGTTTAGACGTGTTCCTTCAACGCCTATACCATTTGCCGAAATATTAAACTGTCGAAGTGCTAAGTTTTCATGCTCTGCCGATAAATTTATACTTGTTTTGATATTCTTTGATGTTTTGCTTTCATCTGCTTCAAAGGAAAGATGGAAGGGACCATCTGCTATCACATTATCTGTGTGTCGATCTACAATACTATCAGCCATGATAGTTATTTTCTCCCCATCTATGTTTTTCGTTGTATCAATATCGAACATAGTAATGAGCTTTTTATGGTCTTCTGTCATTTGCTGTTCCACCATATAGCTTGCATTCTGTTTCAAATCCAGTTCCAATGTTGGAATTATGATATCCCCAGAAAAAGCTGTTCCATCTTCCTTCTCAAAAGAGACGATTATGAGCGCAGTCTTGCCTCCAATGATACTTTCTTCTACTTCCATCTCAATGCCTGAGATTACTTTAGACACTTGATCGGAATTATGTTTTTCTACTTTACTAGTTTCTTCCTTACCAAAAAACATTGAGATGTAGTCATTACTTTGTGCGCCAACCGTAGTAGCTCCGATAACTAGCACAGTAGAAGCTGTTAAGAGACTTCTTTTGAGCAATCTTCCTTTCAGATTCTTCTCCTTCAAATTTTCATTTTTCATTATTATACCTCCATTTAAGTAGTGGAAGATGTTCTCTTCCTTTTCGACTAAGTTCCAATTTTCCTTAGTTGAATGTCTTTAGCATATAGAGGAGTTCTAAAGATTTGTTAAAGATAGTTTTAAGGTTCTCTTAATTTATCAAAACTTAATTATTCACTTAGGATATTATGTATTTCTTTCCATATTATTAAGAAAACCTTTATTTCTTCTTTATAAATAATTCAGAAATAGCGACTATACTGATACTTGCTTCATAGAAAAATTTTTTGGAGGGATTTAAATGGAAGTTGAAGAATCAATGTCGATTATGCTTACGATAAAGTCGTGGTATGTATTGGTTCCTGTTGGACTACTAGGTTTGATTTGGTTCATCTTTTGGGCAAAACGTCTAAAACGAAAGATAAATATTGCTCAATTTTTCGTTCTTATTACCTTTGGGATATATTTGCTTTTTGTAATTCAATTGGTATTTTTTCCCATCGAAGTGAATATTGGACGTTATGCCAACCTAACACCATGGTATAAAACAATTAACTATATTCCGATTTTAACAATTGATGTCAAGACGTTTCTATTAAATGTCATTATGCTAATTCCTTTTGGTATGTATATCTCATTTTTAAATAAGGCTGAAATTTCTGTTAAAAGTATCGCCAAACTAGGATTTAGTTTGAGTCTTTCTTTTGAATTCGTACAGCTTCTTATTCGAGTGACATTAGGAAGTGGAAGAAGTACGGATATTAATGATTTATTCGCGAATACTGCTGGGGCTGTTATTGGTTTCCTCATTATAAGGAAATTGTATAAGGTACAGCTACTTGGTGGCGTTTTACAGAGACTACGACTCTATCCAAAGTAAGGAGTTAAAAAATGACAAGAATTCTGATTGTAGATGATGATCCACAAATTGCTGAGTTAATTGAGACATATTTGAAAAACGAGGGTTACGAAACCAATAAAGCCTTGGATGGGGTGGAGGCTTTTAAAATCTTGGAGCAAACCACTTTTAATCTCATCATATTAGATATTATGATGCCGAATATGGATGGACTTGATTTTTGTAAAAAAGTACGTAAAGTCAGTCAGATACCTATTGTGATGGTTAGTGCTAAAGTGGGGGATATGGATAAAGTCATCGGTTTAATGTCGGGTGGCGATGATTATATGATCAAGCCGTTCAATCCACTAGAGTTAATAGCTAGGGTAAAAGCATTGCTTCGGAGGGCTGATTATAAGCATCATGAAGTGTATAAAGATGCAATTCGTGTTGGGGTACTAGACATAGATAAAAAGAGTCATACAGTAACTTTAGAAGGAAATCTGATTAAACTAACTGCACGTGAATTTGACATTTTATATTTACTCGCGAAACATAGCGGACGCGTATTTGGATCTGGAGAAATATTCGAGAGTGTATGGAATGAGCCTGCAGAGGGGTCAAATCCAACTGTAATGGTCCATATCAGCAATCTTCGAGATAAGCTGGAAGGAGCTATGCCAGGCGAATCAATCATTCAGACCGTCTGGGGAGTGGGATATAAAATTGAAAAATAATGTTATGAATCTACTTAGGTTTATACCAAAGTGGAAAGTTCTACTATATATACTGGGCTCATTGATACTTTCTGTGGTGACGGGAGCCCTTCTTTTGCCGGCATTAGAGTACTTAGAGGATACTTCCAGATTTTTCGAGAGTTTACTTTACGTATTATCCTATTTTCCTAAATTTATAATTTTCTTTTTTTACATTACCTCTTCTGGGATCTTCATAGCCATTATTTATCAATATGAGAGAAAAAGATATCTTGCTTTTTACCTAGAAAGAATCACTGAGCATGTCCATCTGTTAGCAGAAGGAAAACCTATCCCCTTGGAAATGTGTGTTCTTTCAGATTTCCAAGCATATTTGAATGGAATACAAAAAATCATGGCCAAATCAGATGAGGCCATTGAAGAAGTGAAAAAAGCAGAACAATTAAAAAACGAGCTTGTGACAAATGTTGCACATGATCTTAGGTCACCTCTCACTTCAATTATTGGTTATCTAGAACTTATTAATAATGATGGCTATCGTGACGAGGTGGAGCTTCGTTATTATATTCAAATAATTCGCGAGAAAGTAGCCAACTTGCATATATTAATCAATGATATCTTTGAGTATACGTATATGAATAATCATCATGTCAACATTCAAAAGGACCTGGTAAATCTTGAAGAAATGCTGAATCAGCTAGCTGTTCAATCAAGAGTGCAATTAGAAGAAGTGGAGATGGAATTCCGTTTATTTTCTTCTGCTACAAGCCCAGTTGTTGTAGGAGATGGAGGAAAATTAGCACGAGTATTCGAAAACCTTATCCAAAATGCCATACGATATGGCAGTGACAGTAAATACCTTGACATGCATCTAAGTGAAACGGATAAAACGATAGAAATAGAAATCGCCAATTATGGTCAAGTTGCCATTCCACCTTCGGATCTTCCACATATCTTTGAACGATTTTATCGTTTAGAAAAGTCACGATCACAATTTACAGGTGGCTCTGGATTAGGGTTAGCCATTACAAAAAGCATCATAGATTTACATTATGGAAAAATTAAAGCTTTTAGTACACCAGGTAGAACAGCTTTTACTATAACGCTCTTAAAGAAGTGGTAGATAAGAGTACATGTTACCGTATGATCCTAAACAAAAGATTACTGATTAAAAATGTATCTAGAATTGATAGGGAGGATTTAACTTAAGAACGTTTATAAGTAAAAATTAACCTCTTTTTCACTTCTTATTCTAATTGTTTGGTTATCATTTTGTTACATTATCCAATAGATATAATCTGAATTTTTAGATAATTACGTGTATTTGTTTATTTATTTTTTTATCTCAAAATGAGATGATATTGTGCTAATCTAGAGATAGATTCTTAACTTAAATAACATATATATGTAACCTACATTTGATTACATCTAGAATTGGAGATTAGTAATATGAAACTTACAGAACTTCGTATTGAAAAAGATTTTTTAGGTGAAAAGGAAATACCAAAAGACGCTTATTATGGTGTTCAAACGATGAGGGCAGTTGAAAACTTCCCAATCACAGGATACCGTATTCATCCAGAACTTATTAAATCTTTAGGAATCGTGAAAAAAGCTGCTGCTCTAGCAAATATGGAAGTTGGTATGTTAAAGAAAGATATTGGATCATTCATTCTTATCGCGTGTGATGAAGTGATTGCTGGAAAATGGAATGACCAATTTATTGTCGATCCGATCCAGGGTGGCGCTGGCACTTCCATCAATATGAATGCGAATGAAGTGATTGCAAATCGTGCGCTTGAACTGATGGGAGAAGAAAAAGGGAACTATAAAATCATTAGCCCGAATAGCCATATCAATATGTCGCAATCAACAAATGATGCATTTCCAACTGCAACTCATATTGCCATATTAAGTTTGATGAATCAATTACTTACTTCATCGAACATCATGAAAAATGCCTTTGTTTCAAAAGCGAAAGAATTTGCTGGTGTTATTAAAATGGGTCGTACTCATCTTCAAGATGCTGTACCTATTTTACTGGGACAAGAATTTGAGGCATATACTAGAGTAATTTCTCGTGACATTGATCGTATGTCACTTTCGATTCAACATTTATATGAAGTCAATATGGGGGCAACAGCGGTAGGTACAGGCCTAAATGCAGACCCTTCATATATAGATGCAGTAGTTCGAAATCTTAGTGAATTAAGTGAGTTGCCATTAAGCAGAGCAGAACATTTAGTTGATGCCACACAAAATACGGATTGTTATACAGAAGTATCTGCAATGTTAAAAGTTTGTATGATCAATATGTCTAAAATTGCCAATGATTTACGTTTAATGGCTTCTGGCCCTCGAGATGGGTTATTTGAAATCATATTACCGGCTCGTCAACCAGGCTCTTCAATTATGCCTGGTAAGGTAAATCCGGTAATGGCAGAAGTAGTAAACCAAGTTGCGTTCCAAGTAATGGGGAATGATTTAACAATTTCACAGGCATCTGAAGCAGGTCAATTTGAACTAAATGTTATGGAACCAGTATTATTTTACAATTTAATTCAATCCATATCGATCATGAGTAATGTATTCACTGTATTTACAGAGAAATGTGTACTAGGAATTAAAGCAAATGAAGAACACTTAAGAGAATATGTGGAACAAAGTGTAGGGATTATCACTGCTGTAAACCCTCATATCGGTTATGAACTGGCTGCACAAATTGCAAAAGAGGCTATAGCAACAGGGGCCTCTGTCCGTGAGCTTTGCATTAAGTCTGGCGCATTAACAGCAGAACAATTAGATAAGATATTAGATCCTTATGAAATGACACATCCAGGCATTGCGGGTGGCAGATCTTTAGTAAACAAGATAGTATAAGATAAAAGAATTTAAAGGGAATAGACCAGGTTGAGTGCAAGAATGCTTCGAAAGTATGGCAGTCAACCTGGTTTTTTAAAAAAAACGAATTAGTAGATTTTCCACTAAACTGCGCTTTCCTATCATAAGGAGAGTGCTTTTTTAAATCGAGTGAAACATTAATAATTATCTCCTATACTATTAGATATAAGTAGACACTGCATGTTGTATAAAACAAAATTCATTTTACTGACTGATAGATGTTTTGACATTAGGAAAAAAGGGAAATTAGTTTAACAATTTAATTGCATATAGTATAAATAATCCAAAACGAAAAATTGATAAATAAAAAAGGAGGAAGTGCACTGAAAAAGCTAATACTGACCTTTCTTATCGTGATATTGACAGCTTGTGGAAGTGAAGAGGAATCAGTTTTACAAACGCAAAGTAAAGAACAACTAGTAGACAATGTTGAAGTAGAAAGTGGACAGAAGAAAAAACAAGGTTCAGATAATGAAGAAGCTGTTGAAACAAATACAAATATAACAACTAATAAAGATCAAGTGAGTTTTCAGAGCATTATTCCTAGCGAATGGAACATTACATTGCCTACAAATTTTCCAGTTACAAAAGGAAAATATTTAACTGCTATCACTTCTTCACAACAGGATGTAGTAACTTTTGACTTTTATGAAACAGATAGTGAACTACCTATAAACGATTTGAATATAAAAAATAATGGGCAATTTATTGGACATTTAGTAATTACTAAATTTGCAACGGCAGAAGCCGCTAGTGAAGAAATAGATAAATCCATTTTCACTGAGGGCAAAGCTGTTAATTTAGGGCATGGCATTACGGGGTATCAAGATGGGGGTGCAGGCTCATTATTTACAAGTTGGAATGAAGGACGCTGGGCAATTATTGTACGTTCAAGAACAGAAAAATCAGAAGAAGGCTTAGCAACAGCCAAAAAAACAGTAGAGTTTTTGGAAACGAATACGATGCCTGTACCGAAACAAAATGGGCATCTGCATATTGATGCAGAACATAAAGGAAGCCTAGCAAAATGGCAAAAACAAAACATCGTTTATACGCTAACTGATTTCGGAGATAGAACACTTAATTGGCTTGTCACTTTTAAATAAGGAATATAGAAATTTCTCATAACTTATGCGATCCAAAATATAGTTGTTTAAAAATTAACAAAGTGTTAAAAAGGTTAGTTATGGCGCAATTTAAAAAAATCGTGTCCTCCTAAAACTTATGTACGCAAGAATTGAGCAATGTAAAAAGCCTATTTTCTTAAATCTCTTCTGGAAATAGGCTTCTTTATATGCAGTCAACAGAGAAATTGAAAATATGGATACTGATTTGATTATAGTAGAATTAAATTTGAGGATTAAGTAAAGATAGTTCTCTAACCTAGATTGCCGACATAAAATTATCTTAAAGAGCAGATTAAATCTACCAAAAAGAAGGTTATAGTATGAACATTAAAACCATTGATAAATGTACACTTGAAGATGTAGTAAGTATTTGGAATGAAGGTTTTTCAAATTATTTCGTACGGGTTCACGATGACCAAAATAGCTTTATTAAGCGTCTTGCTAATGAGGATTTAAATGCCTCATCTTCCTTTGTTGCTGAAAAAGATAGGGTGCTGCAAGGAATCCTTTTGAATGGCTTTCGTGAAATGAATGGTGAAATTCTCGCGTGGAACGGTGGGACAGCTGTACATCCCAATGCCAGGAGAAAAGGTGTTGCACAAATGCTCCTACAAAAAAGTATAGAAGAATATAAAGAGCGTAGTGTGCAACGTGCAAGCCTTGAAGCAATCAAAGAAAATACAGCTGCTATTTCACTTTATAAGGAGCTTGGCTACAAAATAAAGGATGAACTCATTTTCTTTAAAGGTAGTGTTGAAATGAAGGCTACTATGAATGTTGAGTTTACACGTCCTGAATTACTTCCTTTTTTAACAATATATAATGAAGACGTCCCGTGGCAATGCCAAGTGAAAAGTAACTTATCTGCTCAAGCAGCAGTGTTTTACGATGAATTCAAAAATCCTGTTGGTTATGTGCTGTATCAGCAAACAGATAGTAAGACGAAGCAGACAAAATTTCTTCAAATTGAACTAACAAATACTGTTAAACAAGATGAGTTTTGTGCCATGCTATCATTTGTTACAGAAGGTGCAAGTTTTACAACGGTCAATACCCCTCTTTCTTCCCGTGCTGCTAAATTTTTCATCAACATAAACACTGAAGAAATTATTCGTCAGGTATGGATGGAAAAAGTGATTGATTTATAGATTTCGATTAATACTTATAATAATCGGGCGTGTTTCTTTTTAGAAATGCGTCTTTATACGTTTAAGGAGTTTTTTTGAAATACCTATAAAATTGACTTAAGGAGGTTTGTCTATCCACTCCAGCACAACGTCCGCGACATTTTGCTTGGCTTTGGAAAAATGAGGATTAACCTGCGCTATTTCGGGAAAAATTAATATGAACACAAAATAAATAGATGCTTAATGCCTGGCAGGTTGTAAAGATCTATCAAGGAGGTTCATAGACATGAAAAAAACAGAGCGTACGGTTGCAGAATTGATACTGGATCAATTATCTTTGTTCGGCGTACAACGGATATATGGGGTAGTGGGTGATGCTACCATTGGGCTGATCGATGCATTGGCTAAGCAGGATAAAATTAAATATATTGCGGTCAAGCATGAATCGACAGCTGCTTTTATGGCATCTGCAGAAGCAAAACTAACTGGTGGACTAGGAGTATGCACCGCGACGATGGGACCTGGTGCAACTAATTTACTAAACGGGCTAGGTGATGCATATGCAGACAGAGCGCCTGTACTTGCAATAACTGGACAGGCACCTACTAATAAAATTGGCATGGAATACCAGCAGTATATTGACCAGCAGGAGCTTATGAAGCCTTTTGCTACTTATTCTGCTAATCTGGCAAGTCCGGAGGCGGTGATTGAAGTTCTTCAAAAAGCAGCAAGAACATCACTCGGACAGCGAGCTGTCACACATTTGTCCGTTCCAAAGGACATTTTCATGATGCCTGCTTCAGCTGAACCCCGTCCATTGCCGAATGTGATAGAGGGTTCTTCCATTTTCACGAAAGAAAGCTTGCAGCAAGCAATAGAAATCATGAAAACAGCGGAGCGGCCAATGATACTTGCTGGCTCGGGAGCTGCTCAAGCATCAGAAGATCTGGAAAAGCTAGCAGAATTGTGGGGGGCTGGCATTCTTGTAAGCCTGGGAGGAAAAGGATTATTGAACGAATCTTCGCAATATAATTTGCAAGGGATTGGGGAAGGCGGTAATCCTTATGCCTCTGAATTATTTAAAGAGGCAGACGTGGTAATTCTTGCCGGCACAACTTGGTGGCCAGAGGGGTATGTGCCAACAGAAGCGCGGGTTATCCAAATTGACCGCCAATTCGATAAATTCGTAAAGGATATTCCAACAGATCTTGGAATCACTGGCAAAACAGAAGAAGTCCTACCATTCTTAACGGAGAGCCTACAAGGATTCTCCCGCTCGGAAGATTGGGTTGCACGTTGCCTAGACATAAAAGAAAAATGGGCATTGCAAAATGAGAAAGAAGGCAGTACTGAAGGTTTTCCAGTTCATCCGGCACGAATTATCCGTGCCCTTGACCGAACAGTTGCACCGGACGCGATTCTGGCACTTGATACAGGGGATAATACAGTATGGACGAATCGCATCTTCAAGCAAAAAGAACAATCTGTTTTATTCTCCGGCTACTGGCGAACGATGGGCTTTGGTCTTCCAGCCGCAATGGTAGCCAAGCTTGTTAAACCTGAAAAACAAGTAGTGGCGATAGTGGGCGACGGTGGACTTCAAATGGTGCTGGCTGATTTATTGACAGCTACCCGCTATAAACTCAATATTACAGTCGTTGTACTAAATAATGAGTCCCTGCAAATGGAGAGAGACAAAATCCAGGCTGAAAACAAGAAAGAATTAGGTGTCGATTTAACCAACCCTGATTTTGTAAAATTGGCTCAAAGCTGTGGATGGAGAGGACTACGCCCCGGCTCGGATACCGAGCTGGAATCGGTGCTGGAAGAAGCACTCAATACGAATGCGCCAACGTTAGTGGACATCAGTACTGCCCAGGTGTTTTTCCCGGAAACAGAATAAGAAGAAGTGGTGATCGAATGGTCGGTCACCACTTTTTTGAAGCTACATTACCAAAATTTACCGAAATATGACCGGCGGCTGACTGAAATAAATATTCACATTGAAAATCTCTTGAAAAACTTAAAATCTTAAATTTAATGGTATTACTCTATTCCTATCGGTCATTCTTTCATAAACAGGGGATGTATACATATGGTAAATGTTATTTCAACAATGTTTGTATTAACATGCTCTGCAGTTACATCGTATTTCGTTCCTTTTCATCTAGATATGCTGTCTTAACTTAAACAAAGATCCTGATGATCAACATGTTCGATAAATGATTTTAAAATTGCAGAATCGTTGTCTTTTCTCCAGGCCATGGAAGAAGTACAGGAAGCGTTGTTTTCAGTTAGTGTTAGATAGGTCACTTTATTATTGATGTAATTCATGATGGATGCTGGCAATACGGCATTTCCTACTCCAGATGCCACTAACGAAACAATCGTTTGCAATTCATTCGCTTGTTGAGATTTAATGGGACTAAATCCAACTTCATAAAATAGGCTGATGATTGCGTCGTAATAACTGTGTCCTACATCGCGGTCAGTAAAAATAAATGGCTCGTTTTTGAAATTAAATAAACTAACAGGTTCCTTTCGGTTGGCCATTGGATGGTTACTAGGTATCGCTATGATAAATGGTTCACTCCGCAACGTTTTTACCTTTAATGAATTCGATTCAATAGGAGATACTAACATACCAATATCGATCTCCTTGTTTTCTAGGGCTTCCACCTGTCTTGCGGAAGACATCTGCGTTAAAATGATATTGATTTTAGGGTTCGCTCGTTGATAGGTTTGAATTAGCTTAGGTAATAAATCATATGTAACCGAGCCTGTAAAACCAATGGATAGTTTGCCTGATTTTCCACTTTCAACCTGCCTCGTCTCTTCAAAAACTAATTCCAGCTTTTGGACAATATCTTTTGCCTTCTCTAAGAAGTATGATCCTGCTTCCGTTAATTCTACAACTCGTTTATTGCGATTGAATAAGGTTACATTCAATTCCTTTTCCAATATTTTAATTTGTTGGCTTAAAGGAGGTTGAGAGATTTTCAGTCGTTCTGCAGCTTTTGTAAAATTTAGTTCTTCTGCAACTGCTATAAAATATAGTATTCTACGTAATTCTATCATGGGAATCCTCCTCACTTATATGTAAAACGTCTTAATATTATTCAATATATATATTATACAAATAATAAAAAGTACTGTAAATTTAATTTATGGACAATTTGAAATAATCTATAAATTAAATTTAGAGGGGGTTTAACATGAACACGATATTGTTGATTACAATAATTGGCTACATTTTGTTAATGATTGTAGCTGGAACATTTATAGGCAAGAGCAAAATAAAGAACACGGAAGATTATATGTTAGCTGGTCGTTCATTACCAAATATAGTGCTGGTGGGTACATTGTTAGCGACTTTTGTCGGCTCGGGAACGGTAATCGGCGGTGCGAGCTTCATTTATCAACAAGGACCATTAGCCGGTATCATCTACTTTGCCGGTGTACCGATAGGAATAGTTATTTTGTATTTTATTGCGGGAAAAACTTGGTTGATTTCCAAATATACAATTCCACAAATCTTAGAAATAAAATATGGAAAACTGACTAGAACGATTTCCTCTATATTTATTATTCTCGCTTATATTGGAATTGCATCTTACCAATTCACAGGTGGCGGGTACATATTAAATTTAACAACAGGTATCTCTGTTGAAGCAGGAACGATTGTAACTGCATTCATTGTCATATTTCTTGCAACGATTGGCGGTATGTTCTCGGTTGCCTATACGGACTTTATCAGTTCTTTACTTATTCTAGTAGGGTTTATTCTAGGATTCTTCTACTTAGTTACGAATGTTGTAAGTTTTGACACAATCATCACTTCTTTACCGGAATCACATTTTACTTGGACTGGCAACTTAACGATTCCACAAATAATCGGCTACTTTTTGCCATTATTCCTATTGGTTCTAGCAGATCAAAACATGTATCAACGATTAGCATCAGCAAAAGATGCAAGCACTGCAAGACGTTCAACAATCGGATTCTTTATTTCATCTATTGCAGTATTTGGACTAGTAATCTTATTGACAATCGGTTCACTTGCGCTATTCAGTGACATCAAACCGGATACAGCCATACTGCAACTTGCTTATAATGGTGGATTGCCGATTGTTGTCGGTGCGCTAATTTTAACAGCGTCGGTTTCATTTCTAATTACAACAGGTAATTCCTTCTTATTATCAGCAGCAGGTAACATTACGTATGATATTGTCCAAAGAGTGAAGCCTGATATTTCAGATAAGAGTTTACTAAAAATCAATCGATATTCTGTATTCGCTCTTGGTGGTATTGCTTATATACTTGGAGCGTTCTTCCCAGATGTGCTATCGATCCAAATGTATTCTTATACAATGTATGGTGCAGCACTAACTCCTGCTATTCTAGCTAGTTTCCTTTGGAAGAGGGCAAATGGACCAGGTGCTTTAGCATCGATTGTCATTGGCGGAGTAGCTACGCTCGTTTGGGAATTAGTTTTACAAAAACCATATGGATGGAATAGTGTTCTAATCGCATTGCCATTGTCTATAATTGCACTGATTGTAGTGAGCTTACTAACTCCAAAATATACAGTACAAATTGAACAAGACCAATCCAGAAAAGACAAGGAGGAAAAAGAAAATGTCGAATTTAAGAGTGAATATGCTTCGGGAATTTATGAAGGAAAATAATCTTCATGCAGCGGTGGTGATGAGCCCTGACTATCAATTCTATTTAACTGGTTTTCGTGCATTGATCTATTCAAGACCTATTATTCTCTTTATAACATCTGAACAATGTAGTCTAATTGTGCCAGGACTTGAAGAGGTTCATGCTAGAGAACATGCCGATGTGGATCGAATTCTTCCATATTACGAGCACCCTGAGAAAGCAAATATCGCGAAAACATATCTAGAAGTTCTGGAAAACGAGTTAAAAGCACAAGAGGGAAGTGCTGTCGGGGTTGATATGGATTATACTCCAGGGAAAATAATCAATGAGATTCTTAATGTTAAATCTACGGTCATCGATTTAAGTGTACAAATAGAAAAAATGAGATCCATCAAAGATGATGAAGAAATTTCAGCAATGATTGAGGCTGGAAAGCTAGTAAATTTAGGTGTAAGTGAAACACTTAAACATTGTAAGGTTGGTGCAACGGAATTAGAAATCGATGCCATAGGAAATCAAATTATCTATCGAACAGCTTCCGAGAATTATCCAAATGCTACGTTAGATTTACTCGTCATGACACCATCAGGGCCTGAACGGAGCATTTTACCGCATGTCTATTCCAATACACGGAAAATACAACAAGGAGATGTCATCATCCATACAAGGCAAGTTTCGTTAAATGGATATCGTGCAGAACTCGAACGTACAGTGATTATGGGGGAGCCTACTAAACAGCAAGAGCATGCATTTTTAGCGATGCAAAAAGCTCAACAAGCTGCCTTGGATTTTATTAGACCTGGTGTGAAGGCATCCGAAGTTGATGCTGTGGCTAGGGGAATTCTGAGAGAGGAAGGCTATGCAGAATTTGCAATACATCGGACTGGCCATGCCATTGGTGTTTCCCTTCATGAACCACCATATCTTTCATACGATAATGACCTTGTTCTGGAGGAAGGTATGGCGTATACCATTGAACCAGGAATTTATATCCCGGGATTGGGTGGATTTAGACACTCTGACACCGTTATCTTAAAAGATGGTGGAAATCTACTAATTACTGATTATCCTAGTAATCTAAAAGAGTTAATTTTTTAATGCACATTAACTATCAATCGTGTAGACAGAGCATTTTGGCTTTGTCTACACTTTTTTTTGAGTAAAAGGCTCCGTTAGAAAAGCTCCATTAGTCTTCTTCAACAGAAATCCTCTTCATCAATCGCATTAATTTCTTTTCTGTGTCCGTTTCTTCAACTGGTGTATAAATGCTGCACCGCAAATCCATATCACCTTGAACTTGAAGGGAAGTTAGATTAAACAGCATTTTGCCTGCTTTCGCATGTCTAAACTCAATGATCATTTCTGGCGCCTTGCTCACTTGACTTTCTTGCCATAAATCCTGAAATTCTACATGTGAATGACTAAGTTCATCGATAAATTGGTTGTACCATTCATCTCCTAAATAGTGTCCATAATACGTACGGAAAATAGCAAGAAATCCTTTTGCAAAATACTCCCAATTAACGGCCAATGCCTTGAATTCTTTTCTAGTGAATAATAAACGAATTAAATTTCTTTCATCATTCGGTATTTGTTCAAAATCCAAAAATACATGAGCGGCAGCTTGATTCCATCCCACAATATGGCAATGTCGATCGGTAACGATAGTTGGACAATATTTTAGTTCAGCTAGAATTCGCTTTAAAGAAGGATTAAGATCAGGCTGCTCTTTATTGGGACTTGTTATTTCCAATTTTGACTCTAGTGCCAGGTTATATAAGTAATCTGCTTCATCCTTATTTAATTGCAAAACTGTAGAAATACATTCAAGTACGATAGAGGATACTTTTATATCTCTCCCTTGTTCCAGCCACGTATACCAAGTGGTGCTTACTCCTGCCAATTGTGCAACCTCTTCTCTTCTTAACCCAGGAGTCCTTCTTCGATTTCCTGTAGGCAAGCCAATGGACTCTGGCTTAATTTGAGCACGCTTCGCTTTTAAGAATGCAGCTAACGCTTCACGCCTCGTTTTATCATTCATGGTAAAAAACTCCTTATAGATTTAACCTAGTAGTAATTATACCAGGATAAACAGTCCCTTGTAATAGGATTTAAAGGCTGTAAAAATATAAGAAATGATTGATTTGGAGGGATAAAAGTGGAGAGAGTTGTAATTAGCGGCATGGGGGTAGTGACTCCTATTGGAAACACTATTCAGAAGTTTTGGGAAAATATGATAAAAGGAAAATCGGGGATATCTACAATTGATACATTTGACGTGACAAATCATAAAACTAAATTTGCGGGGGTAGTTCGAGATTTCGATGCTGATGAGGTATTAGGAAAGAATGCAGCAAGACGTTTAGACCGATTTACTCAATTTGCTCTGGCTGCAGCCGAACAAGCTTGGGAAGATGCTAAGTTAGATCTCAATTCAATCGATGCAGAAAGATTGGGCGTATACGTAGGTTCTGGAATAGGAGGGATTGAAACCTTAATTGAGAATATTGATGCACTTAGACAAAAAGGTCCAAGAAGAGTCAGTCCAACGCTAGTTCCTGCCATGATGTCTAATGCTGCCGCGGCACAAATTAGTATCAGATGGAACGCGATGGGACCTTCTTTGTCTCCTGTTTCTGCTTGTGCAATAGGTAATACTGCTATCGGGGAAGCCTTTCGACTAATTCGTTCCGGAGAAGTTGACGTTGTATTTGCGGGTGGTACAGAGGCAGCTATAACAGATTTATCCATTGCAAGCTTCAGTAATGCTACAGCATTATCTTCAAGAAATGAATATCCTACGAAAGCTAGCCGTCCATTTGATGAAAATCGAGATGGGTTTGTTATGTCAGAAGGTGCTGGAATCCTAATTTTGGAATCCTTATCTCATTCTTTAAGAAGAGGGGCAAAGATATACGCCGAAGTCATTGGATATGGAGCAAGTTCAGACGCACACCATATAGTAGCCACACATCCAGAAGGCAAAGGTGCTTATCTTGCAATGAAATCAGCTTTAAAAAGTGCTAATATATCGCCTGAAGAAATTGATGTGATTAGTGCCCATGCAACAAGTACAAAAGTAGGGGATATCTCTGAAACAATGGCTATTAAGCAGCTGTTTGGAAAAAAAGCTTTTGAGATTCCGGTCACTGCAAATAAATCGATGATTGGTCATATGTTAGGGGCAGCCGGTGGAGTTGAAGCAATTGCATTGGCGATGAGCTTAAAGGAAGGAATCATTCCACCAACCATTAACTTGGAAACTCCTGATCCATTATGTGATCTAGATTACGTTCCAACAGTTGCTCGTCAATTGAACATTAGCACGGGTTTATCGAACTCATTCGGTTTCGGAGGACACAACGCAGCGATTGTTTTAAAGAAATACGAGTGAATAAACTCGCCTTTTGTATCGATATTAGCCGCTTTAAAATGATCCGTTAGCTGAAGAAATATTTAGACATCATCCTATACAAACCTTAACTGTGTATGTAGAAGAGAGGGGAAATGGTAGTTCATGAAGGGGAAATAAAGAAGCAAAAATATAGTAGTTGATTTGATTATATTTACAAAGAAATGGTTTGATGATTTTTAAAGGATTTCCAAAAAGCGCTTTTATGCGTACTTTTTTGGAAATCCCTATAACTTTTTTGCTTATTTAAACACTGGAATAGGTGGCTCTACATTCACTGGAATACCACATTCATAAGTTTTATCTGCTTTTAAGCGATAAAATTCTGCTTTCGCACTTTCAATAATGGTCGAATCTAGTAGAGTATCTAATGCTGCACCTGCCATTGTTTTTGCGGCATAATGCATGCCTTTTAAACCTATAGATGAACCGAATACTGAGGTTGCTTGCCATGTATGGAGTTGGTTAGCATGAGGAGCGCATGTCGTCATAACTTGACCAAGTGGTACAATCCACGATACATCACCTAAATCACTAGAACCTGGAGTAGTTTGTCGGAAAGTTAGTGGGATATGCGACGTAGAACTATAGAATCGTGTAGAATAAAATAAGGAAAAGTACTACCTTCATTTAGCTTGAAATGGCTTTTCTTATATAGCATTAGTTTATGAAGTGCTCAGAAACTTTTGATAATGATTAGATTCTACTATTTATAAATTATATTAATATAATCAACCCTTTATAATTTCATCTCATTTTGTCAATTGAATATTCATAGTAAAACATAGATTTTCTGTATAGAAGATTTATGTTTTTTTGTTTTATTGATGAACTAATGATTCTACTCTTACTAGGAAGAATATCGTGATTTAGTAACTTAATAGAAAATAATTTGACATAAAATGGTTTTACATTTATATTTTAGTTAACCTAATAATAATTTTGATTAACGTAAACGACTATTTATTATAGATATACTTACTGCTCACTCCTGTAGAACAGTTGTATTATTGCAAGAAGTATTCGCACGCCTATGATAACTAACTTAATCTCTGTACGAATACTTACTTACCCTCAATAAAATTCCTTAAAAGTCTTACCATTAAATTAAAAAGGAGTCCTATGATGAACTGGATTACACTTGCTCATGAAGTAATTGAAGGAAAAATTTTAAATGACGAAATGGCAATGGCTATTTTACAATCTGACGATGATGAATTATTACCGATTATGCAGGGGGCATTTACCATTCGCAAACATTACTTCGGCAAAAAAGTAAAGCTTAATATGATAATGAATGCTAAAAGTGGCTACTGCCCAGAAAACTGTGGTTATTGTTCACAATCGTCAATTTCTAAAGCTCCGATTGAAAAATATCCTTTCATTACGAAAGAAGAAATTCTTGCAGGTGCAAAACAAGCTTTCGAAAATAAAATCGGTACATTTTGTATTGTCGCTAGCGGGAGAGGACCTACACGCAAAGATGTGAAAGTAGTAAGCGAAGCTGTGAAGGAAATTAAAGAAATGTACGGTTTAAAAGTATGTGCTTGCTTAGGATTATTAAAGGATGACCAAGCAGAGCAGTTAAAAGATGCTGGCGTAGATCGTTACAACCACAATTTAAATACATCTTCCCGTCATCATGATTATATTACAACATCTCATACGTATGAAGATCGTATCAATACAGTGGAAATTGCTAAAAAACATGGCTTGTCTCCTTGTTCTGGAGCGATTATCGGCATGAGAGAAACAAAAGAGGATGTTATTGATATCGCGCGTGCATTACGAGCACTAGATGCAGATTCTATACCTGTTAACTTTTTAAATGCAATCGAAGGAACGAAGCTAGCTGGCACAAAAGAGTTGAATCCTCGCTATTGCTTGAAGGTTTTAGCTTTATTCCGCTTTATGAATCCAGCTAAAGAGATTCGGATTGCTGGTGGCCGGGAAGTAAATCTAGGTTCCTTACAACCACTAGGATTGTATGCTGCAAATAGTATTTTCGTAGGGGATTATTTAACTACTGTAGGACAAGAAGAGCATCAGGATTATTCAATGTTAAAAGATTTAGGTTTTGAGATCGAGCTGGCAGAAAAACAGGCTGCTCTATTATAACGAAAATGTGGGGGCGACTTGTAATTCCTATTGAGTCTGCCCCTTTTATAAATGACGCTAATCATTTGGACAGCTACAACAATTTTATTGGGGACAATAGATAGCGTGGTAGGGAGGAGGACAATAGAATCATTTCATATGGAGTAACGCTTAATCTGAAGCATTTCCATATTTCGCAGCAAATTGCAAAGCAGTTACTTCGAATGTCTATGTTCAATCCTGTGATTTTATGTAGCAACTGTAGTGCCATATTAATGTTTTAAGTCATTTATGGAATAGATACATAATCATTATCTTAATTTAATAATTTTTCTTAAATCTATCTATAGAATTGCTATAATAATTACGATCATTCAAATTTGAAATTTGTAAACGTGGGGGAATGTAATGAGTTTAAATAGAAAAATGCCTGAACCACCTTATTATGCTGTGATTTTTTCCTCACGGCGAACAGATGGGGACAGAGGTTACGGAAAAATGTCCGATAAAATGGTAGAATTAGCTACTCAGCAGAAGGGTTTCTTAGGAGTGGAAAGTGCTCGTGATGAGGAATTAGGAATTACAGTTTCCTATTGGGATTCTTTAGAATCAATTCAAGCATGGAAAGAACACTCATTGCATAGTGTAGCACAAGAAAAAGGAATAAAAGAATGGTATAAAAGTTTTTCTCTTAGAGTTTGCAGAGTAGAAAGACATAATTTTTTTGAAATGTAATTTGAACATTTTCAAGTAAGATATAAAAAAGAGCGATTATATTCTAAATGTATCACGATTCTGAAACATTTGTGATGAGGGACTTTAGTTCTTATTATTAAGAATGTGCAAAGAACGAAGAATACGATCAGAAAGACAAAAAGGATGGATTTTCATATGACTAAATTACCAATCATTATAGACACAGATCCAGGAATTGATGATGCAATGATGCTAACTTTGGCATTTGCTAATGATGACATATTGGACATACGCTTAGTGACAACCTGTTCGGGTAACATTTCACAGGACAAAACAAATTACAACGCACGTACATTCTTAAGTTATATAGGCGCGAGTGTTGAAATTGCACGTGGTTTAGAAAAACCCATTTTCCGTGAACTAGAAGTGGCTGAAGATATCCATGGGGAAAGCGGTTTTGGGAATGTACAGTTTCCTGCGCCAACATTACCAGTAAGTAAACGCCCAGCAATTACAGCAATGCTGGAAACGATTATGACCAGCGATGAGAAAATAACAATAGTAGCAACTGGTCCATTAACGAATGTAGCGGCTTTGCTCCTTGCACATCCTGAAGTAAAACCAAAAATCGAGCGTATATCATGGATGGGCGGTGCTGCAGTAGGTGGGAATATGTCACCGATTGCGGAATTTAATGCGTATGTGGATCCACACGCTGTAGAAATAGTGTTCCGTTCGGGTATTCCAATTGTCATGAGTGGTTTGGATGTCACACATAAAGCATTTGTCACACCAAATGAAGCGAAAAGAATTTTAGATATTGGTGGTGAATTTGCGGAAAAAGCATATCAACTCGTGACATATTATTTTGATGTCATTAAGAAAACACCTTTCCATGAAGAAAATTATGATCAAGTGCTGCATTTCCACGATGTATGTGCCGTCATGTATTTACTTAGACCAGAATTATTTAAAGGACAAACCTGCTATGTTGAAGTCTCACTTGAAGGTATAACAGCTGGTGCTACAGTTGTTGATTATACGAATCGTACAGCTAAAGCTCCAAACGTACATGTTCTTCATTCAGTTAATCGCGAGGATTTTGTTGAAGAATTTATGAGGGCAGTTGACATAATTTCAAGCAGGTTGAGGGAAGTTTAGATCTCTATTTCGGATTTAACTATAGACTTTCCCAATATTTTCTACCAAATTAAAGTTAAAGAATTCCATAACCTGGATTGTTTTTGACTATGTTTCTTCTTTTTCTAAAAAAATAGTTTAACGTTCAACAATTAAGGCCATATTCTTGAACATCATCTAAGAAATTCTGTATAAAATATTGAAATATAAAGGCAGACTTGAGGCAGCCAACGAAATAGTACAGATGCATCGAATCTAATGATTCGATGCATTTGTTTTATAATTTATTATAAGATTCATCATCAACAGGTTCTAGCCATTCCGGCGTACCTGCAGTTATGGCAATGTGCTCAAACCAGCTGTCTTTTGTTGCACCATGCCAGTGTTTAACACCATCATGAGTAACATTCACATCTCCAGCTTTCAAGAATTGAGCGGGTTTTCCTTCTTCTTGGTACCATCCTTCGCCACCAGTTACTAATAAAATTTGGAACCCATTACGATGGATATGCCAGTTATTTCTGCAACCTGGTTCAAAGGTTACATTCCCTACACCAACATTCACTTCAGGGTCAGCAACTAATGATTTAAGATAACTTTGTCCCACAAAAAATTGTGCATAGGCTTCATTTTTCTCACCCATAGGGAAAATAACGCCATTTTTTACCTCTTCATGTTTAGCCATTGTAATTCCTCCAACTAACCTTGTTATTTTAGTTTTCCGCCAAATACTGGGAAGTAGCTATGCTCTCCATAATCCTGTATGCGTTCTAAGTTCTTTAAAGTCTCCATATCTGCATTGCTGATAGTAAAATCAAGCTCTGCATTGTTTCTCATGTGATTCGGATTTGCCGTTTTAGGAATTACTACAAGACCGAGCTGGATAGCATAACGTAGGCAAAGCTGGGCGACAGACACGTCATATTTATCGGCTATTACCTGAACCTCCGCATTATTAAGAACTGCACCGTGTGCAATTGGCGAATATGCCTCGATCAGGATGTCATTTTTCTGGCAGAATTCAATCAGTTCAAAAGGAGTATTGCTCACATGTGCCAGGACCTGATTTACCATAGGCTTGATCTCACAGCTAGCAAGAATATTATCGATATCATCCTGTAGGAAGTTCGAAAGCCCTATTGCCTTTACTTTGCCTGATTTATATGCATCCTCCATGGCTTTCCATACTTCTTTGTTTTCCTGGAAGTATCGTTTTTCCTCACGGAATTCCACCCATGGCTGCGGGCTGTGGATAATCATTAGGTCAACATAATCCAGTCCCATTTTTTCTAGAGACTCATTAATGGACTGTGTAGCTGTATCGTAGGTCTTTGCTTCTGCAGTAACCTTTGTTGTAATGAACAGTTCTTCTCTTGCGACACCACACGAACGGATTCCTTTGCCTACTCCTACTTCATTCATATAAGCTTGAGCGGTATCAATATGACGATATCCGATAGAAACCGCGTCGCGTACTGCCTGCTCTGTCTGTGCATCGTCAAGGAGCCATGTACCAAGACCTAATTTTGGAATTTCGACACCATTTGATAATTTGTAAGTTTCATTAAACATGATTTAATCTCCTTTGCATTGTTCTGTTAATTTTCTAAACTAATTTCATTGCCGCATACTAATGCGTTAAATGTTCACAAAAAGCCATATATGGTAAGCAGTGGGTGACGGCGGTGATTGGAAGCCCATTATCATTTAATCCTCCTTTTTATATTTCATAGATAAATTCAGAAAGCGGTAAATTGAGTGCCAAGAAATATACATATACGCATTAATACGCATCTGTGTATAATTATAAAAGGAAAGAGCATGTCTGCAATGACCAATTGGCTAATATTCGTGCATTATTGCACATATTTGTTTAAATTGAGCATTATTAATAAGAAGGAATGGTGACTCTTGTCATGTCTAAGGTAGATCGAAGAATAATCAAATCTCAAGAAGCAATAAAAAATGCTTTCATTGAATTGATGTCTGAAAAAAATTTGGATGGGATTACGATGCAGGATATTTCCGACAAAGCAAATGTGGGCCGTAGAACGATTTATCTACACTATTTGGATAAATATGATTTGTTGGATAAGCTCATTGAAGAACATATCAACGAACTAAGGATACTGTGTCAATCAGCATCTGAATTAAGCTTTACTGAGGGAAATCTCATTTGGTTTGAATATTTTGAACGTAATTACGCATTCTTTTCAACGATGTTATCAAGTAAAGGAGCCACTTTATTTCGTTGTCGATTCTTGCAATTTGTCATTGATGAATTAAAAAGTGATGTAGATGTAATGGAAGGGATAAATAAGGGATTCAGTCAGGATGTTATTCTTAGATTCTTTGGGGCAGCTATTGTGGAAGTTGTGGAGTCATGGATCACTAAAGGGTTATCTGAACCAGCGCAAGTCGTGGCAGAACAATTAGGGAGTCTGTTGGACAGAAACCTATTATAAACACTAGAAATAATAAAGTAGTTCCGGCAGTAAACCAGATTGAAACCCATCCATTCTGCCAGCAAATTGAAAGTCATAACCTTATGGGAGAGAACAATGTTCAAATAATGTCTTGGGGTCCTTTTGCTGAGGGGAAAAATAACATGTTCCAAAACGAAACTTTAGTAGCGATAGCTGAAAAGTATAATAAATCTGTTGCCCAAGTGATTTTACGTTGGTTGACACAAAGGAGGATAGTTGTCATTCCAAAATCAGTTCATATAGAGAGAATCATTGAAAACTTTAATATCTTTGACTTTGAATTAAGTCAAGAAGATATGGAGAAGATTGCTACGTTAGATACAAAAGACAGTGTGTTCTTTTCACATAGAAATCCCGAATTTGTAAGATGGCTCGGTAACGTAAAATTTAATATCTAATACTTTTTTCATCACTAGATAAGTCGAATTCCAATTAGGCATTGAGTAATAGCTCTAAATTGAGTGGCATATATATGTTGAAATTAAAGAAGCTATCAAGAATCGTACTTAAATTAATGGATCATTTTAGAAATTTGCTGGTTAAGGGAGAGTGGGATAATGGAGAGTAAACGTTTTGAAATTATTTATACTCAAGGAAAGCTAGAGTTTTTTAAGATTATTCGTGATAACCAGACGGGAGTTCTATACTTGTTGAACCTTAATGCTGCTGGAAGTGGATTGACCGTTATGGTAGATCAAGAAGGAAAACCCTTGTTAGATGAGAATTATAAAAAATAGTCGAGAATGAGTTAAGGTATCCATTTGGTTAATGCTTATTCCAGATATGGCGCAGTTCTGCAACAAGAACTGTGCCTTTTTTGTATTAAATTGACCATATAATCGAAAAACAGCAGGTAATCTGGTGTTTATATAGAATTCAAGATATATACATAAATAAAAGAGTAATATTAGGGGGAGTTCTTGTGTTAATTAAGCCAAAAAAATTGCAGCCAGGAGACCTGATTGCAACAGTAAGTCCTTCTTGGGGTGGAGCAGGTGAACCAACACTTAGATGGCGATATGAACAAGGGGTAAAGAGGCTAGAGGAAATTTTTGAACTAAAGGTTATACCAATGCCGAATAGTTTGAAAGGAGCAGACTTTCTGTATAAAAATCCACAAGCTCGTGCTGAAGATTTAATGACAGCATTTAAGGATGAGCGCATTAAGGGAATCATTGCAAATATTGGTGGAGATGATAGTATTCGATTACTCCCGTATATCGATTTTAATGTTATACGCGATAACCCGAAAATTTTTATGGGTTACTCTGATGTCACCATTTCTCATTTATTTTGTCATAAAGCAGGGATTTCTTCATTTTATGGTCCAGCAATTTTAACCGATTTTGCTGAGAACGTGGAGATGAATCCTTATACAATTGAGATGGTGAAACGAACTCTCTTCTCCAATGAGGTGATTGGTGAAATTCAGCCGGCTAATGAATGGACGAGTGAGCGTTTGGAATGGGTAGAAGAGAATATAAACCGTCGCCGGACTACCCAGAAAAACATAGGATACGAGGTACTTCAAGGATCAGGTGCAATACAAGGACATTTGATAGGTGGTTGTATTGAAGTTCTAGAGATTGCAAAAGGAACAGAACTTTGGCCCGAGAAAAAATATTGGGAAAATAGCATACTTTTCTTTGAAACATCTGAAGAAAAACCAGAACCCAATCTTATTAAGTATTGGTTACGAAATTATGGTGCACAAGGGATTCTACAAAAAACTAATGGCATCATTTTTGGCAAACCGCAAGATGAAAAGTATTATGAAGAGTATAAAGAAGTAATCCAAACGGTAATGAAAGAATTTGGTTTGGAGGATTTGCCGATCATTTATAACATGAATTTCGGACATACTGAACCAAAATTCATTTTGCCATATGGCAGATTGGCAAAAATTAATTGTGATAATCGAACTTTCACGATTCTAGAAAATGGTGTGGAATGAATTTTATCAAAGAAAAAGAGATACAAGGGATTTATTCAATAGAAAGGAGGTTTTGGCATTGGATATAGAAAAATATAATTTGGTTAATCAAACTAATTGTTGAGAACCAAATTATAAAATAGATGATAAAGAAATATATTTTGATATTTATATTAGCCCTCAAAAAGAAGTGTGTATCGTAGGTTGTTTAGACAACAATTATATTGGTTGGGCTTCAATTACTAATCTTGATGAAAGGGATTTGATTGTTACTATTATCGACTATTTATTAAAAAGTAAACCTGTTTTGGTTTCGAGTATGTATTCCGCTTTAGGATTTCGTTACGAGGAAGTCATGAAATGGCATAAATTTCGGATAACCCAAAAACTGTTTAGTGTTGATGAGTATCGATACTACTCACAAGCCACTCATACTTATTTAGGAGATAGCGAAATGGACCTTGCTAAATCTATAACAAGAGAAATAAACACTTTTTATTATTCAGCGTTATCGAAGTGTAAATATCGTGTGATGGATAACTATTATTTTAAGATATTAGAAGGTTATAAGAAACTACTTACACAAAAGGAAAATGACGAATACTATTACGAAATGAAACCTCTTATTTCCTTATTGAAAAGTGAAAGCTATCTAAAATTATGTCCGGATGAGGAAATAAGAAAATTATATTTGGACTGTATAAAGGAATGTTCGAATCTCTATAACCGCTATATGTCATCCGTGAGGTGAAAAATTGGAAGGTTAACAACTCAGCGGTGTAAACAATGTAAGAAGGAATAGAGTAAAGGACAAGCTTTATAAAGAAAAGCAGATGTATCCAATGTTGCTAGCAGTTTAAAAAAATTACAAATTCCAGTTGACAGACTTACTACTCAGTGTTACGATGTACCTGTAGTAAGTAATACTTAATACTAATAAACCTGATTAATGGTCGAGATAATTTTCCAAGAAAATATTACAAAATACTTTTTAAAAAGCAATACTTAATAGCGCTTTCCAAAAATGCTATTAAGTAAAATTTTTCTTCAGTACTAAGTGATACTGATTATAAGTCAGACAGAATAGAGGAGGTTATGAACATGGAGAATTTAACTGAAATGCTGAAGGGTGCGCTTGAGGGCTGTGTATTGGAAATCATTAGCCGCCATGAAACTTATGGCTATGAAATTACCCGTCATCTTAATCAACTTGGGTTTACCGAAGTCGTGGAGGGGACGGTCTACACCATACTGGTGCGATTAGAAAAGAAAAAATTGGTGAACGTTGAAAAGAAACCATCAGATATGGGACCACCCCGCAAATTTTACTCACTTAATGAGTCCGGCCGGCAGGAACTTGAATTGTTTTGGAAAAAGTGGGATTTTGTATCATCAAAAATAAACGTACTGAAGTCAATGTAGCTGCATAAAATATTCCATCTTAGATTTGTGGAATATCTTTTTCAGCTAATACAAAGGAGGAAAAAATAACATGATGGAACTATTCAAAAAACTGATTGGTGATAAAAAAGAGTACAAAATGATGATGGCACGGGTTGAAGCCTTGCCAGAGGATTATCAGTTTGTATTTAAGAAAATTCAAAATTATATGTGGAATTTCGCAGCAGGGAACGGGATGGATATGCTGAACATTCAATATGAATTAATCGACTTGTTCGAAGAAGGCGCAGCTGAAGGCAGACAAGTGCTAGAAATCACTGGGACCGACGTGGCATCATTTGCCGATGAACTTGTGGCAAACGCTAAAACCTATGTCGCTAAGTATCGTGAAGATTTAAATGAAAGTATCAACAAGAAATTAGGAAAAAAATAAATTCAATAGACATACGACTGAATAGATATCACTAATGTGAAATGCCACCTTCGCTATTCAGTTATTTTTCAATCCAGTAGTAAGTCATACTGGTTACCAGTGAGACTATATAGAGGAAGGTCAGATTTCTAGCTCTAAAAGGAGCTTATGATAAGGAGGAAAATAGATGAACAATGCAGTCATTTCTGTAAAAGGTGTTAAAAAATCCTATAAGGATAAGGAAGTCTTAAAGGGAGTGGATATTGAGGTTCGAAGGGGGACCATTTTTGCACTATTAGGCTCAAATGGTGCAGGTAAAACAACGATGGTCAATATCCTCTCGACACTAATAAAACCTGATGACGGTGATGTAAGTATTTGCGGTTTTGACGTTCAGCTTCAACCGAATCAAGTTCGCCAGAGCATCAGCCTGACGGGGCAGTTTGCAGCTTTAGACGGCATGCTAACCGGACGAGAAAACCTGATAATGATCGCTAAATTGCGGGGAGTTTCCAATCCTGCTCTTGTTGCCGACAATCTGCTTGCAAGATTCAGCTTGAGCGATGCAGCCAACCGCCGAGCAGACCAGTATTCCGGCGGCATGAAGCGTCGACTTGATATTGCCATGAGTCTAATTGGTACCCCTGAAGTTATTTTTCTCGACGAACCTACAACGGGACTTGACCCAGAAGCACGAATTGAAGTTTGGGATACAGTCAAAGAACTTGCTGGTGGCGGCACGACGATCCTGCTGACGACTCAGTACCTGGAGGAAGCAGAACAACTGGCGGACCGTATCGCCATCCTGCATGACGGAAAAATCATCACGAGCGGTACCCTTACCGAACTTAAAGAGATGTTCCCGCCAGCAAAAGTGGAGTATATCGAGAAACAGCCGTCATTAGAGGAAATTTTCCTCTCTATCATCGGCAAAAAGGGGGAAATCTAAATGAAAAGCAAAACAGGTGTATTACTAGGTCGTTTAATGCGTAACATACTCCGTAGCCCAGATACAATTATCACAGTAGCGATTACGCCGATTATGATGATGCTGTTATTTGTTTATGTATTTGGAGGCGCTATAGATACAGGTACGGATAACTATGTCAATTATTTACTGCCCGGAATTTTGCTGATTACTATCGCATCCGGCGTCGCATACACTTCCGTGCGGTTGTTTACGGATGTGAATAGTGGTCTGATGGCTCGTTTCGTTACTATGCCCATCAAACGATCGTCGGTATTATGGGCACACGTGTTAACCTCGCTCGTTTCCAATGCATTGACTCTAGTAGTAGTTATACTGGTTGCGCTATTGATGGGTTTTCGTTCCAGCGCTAATCTCCTGGATTGGTTTGCAATAGCTGGGATAATTGGTTTGTTTACGTTGGCGCTCACATGGCTGGCGGTCATTCCTGGATTGACAGCGAAATCAATGGAAGGGGCGACAGCGTACTCTTATCCGCTGATTTTCTTGCCTTTTATCAGTTCGGCATTTGTCCCTACCGAAACAATGCCTAAAATTGTCCGTGTGTTCGCTGAGAACCAGCCAGTAACTTCAATAGTGGATGCAATTCGTGGCCTCTTGTATGAAGGTGTTGTGGGTGATGATATCTGGATTGCACTTGCCTGGTGCATTAGTATCATAATCATTGCTTACTTCTTCGCAAGTAAAGCATTTAAACGCCAGTTAGGGTAAGTAAAAGCCCTATTATTACAAACAAGCTGTGAATATTTATCACAGCTTGTTTATTGTTCTAAATATTAGTATTGTTTCAATCTCCCAATTTGGCAACGTAATCTATTAAGAAATGTAAAACAATTAGAGGTAAAATCGAACCTATCCCAATATACAAACAAGCAAAAAGCACTCCAACAACTGTAGTCCTTATAACCCCAGAAAATCCTTGATAGGTATGGGCAAGTCCGAACAGAAGGGAAGTAAAAATGAGAACTAACCAAATTGATAAATCAGGAAATAGATAAGAAAAAGCAAAGATTAAGAAGCCTCTATATATTATTTCTTCGGTAACTCCTGCTGTTAAAGAAACGTAGTTCCATATGTGTTTCTCCTCCCTGGTAACAGGCATAATTTCTGAGAAACTGACTGTATTTAATTGACTTTCTTTTGCTTGTATAAACTTCTTTCTAATTTTGCTGCTAAAATGGTAGCCTACACAATTATATAAAACAATTAGTAGGTATAGAAAAACAATTATTAATATCGAATATGTCACCACAGATCCTTGAGGGCCAGTATTGATAGTTGGCATAGCAATTCCAATATCTTTTAAATTGATTTCAGTTACAATGACCAATAGTAAAATTGAAATGGTCGGAATCCAAAGATCAACAATAAGTTTTTTATAATACTTTGTTCTTACATTTCCATCTTCTCTAACAGCAATTTTAAATTTTTGATATTCGAAATAGCCAATAATCGGTTCGTATAACAAAGTGAAAATAATGATTATCCAAAGACAAAAGACCATAAAATCCACCCCTTTATTTAAATCTTATCCTATAAATGTATTATATTGTAAAAAGCACCTAGTACAGAAGAGTAATAAGTAAAAAGTTGTTTTTATCATTAGCACAAAAAGCAAAAAGATTGACGATACACCAAAATTTGGAATATTAGAAGGGGAATTATAAGGGTTAGGTAGAAATATATATAATCTACCTATTTTTTTATTACAGGGATGCGCAGTGTAAAGAAGGGATGGGTAATGCACAAAAAAATTAGTTAAATAATGAAATGTTGAGGAGAACTTAGGAATGCTTAAAAATAGAAAAGTAATAATAACAGGTGCAGCTTCTGGAATTGGAAAAGAAATTGTTAAACAATGTTTATTTCAAGGTGCTTCAGTGATAGCTTGTGATATTAATGAAGATTCCTTACATGAGTTAGAACGGTCTGTAGATGACTATCATGTTTTGCATACATATCAGTTAGATGTAAGTAAGTATGAAGACGTTGTGAGTTTTTTTGAATATGTTGAAACTGAGCATTCTGAAGTAGATTGTTTAGTTAATAATGCTGGAATCTATTTGGCAAAGAATATACTGGATTATCAAGCAGATGACATTGATAAAGTTCTGGATATAAACGTTAAGGGATCTATTTATTTCTCTCAATTGTTCGGGAAGAAAATACTTCAAAGCAAAGGTATGGGAGTAATCGTGAATATGTCTTCCGTGTCAGGCATTGAAGGCAGTTCAGATGCAATTTACGGGCTATCAAAAGCTGCCATACTGGGATTAACTAAAAGCAGTGCTATGAATTTCTCACCTTACATCAGAGTAAATGCTGTTGCTCCTACAATGGTTAATACCCCTATGATGGATGCAATCCCTAATTGGAGGAAAGAGGAGTACTTAAATCACCAACTCATCAACACACCAGTATTGCCTGAAGATGTTGCAGATACTGTTATCTTCTTATTATCAGATAAATCAAAGCATTATACAGGTGCGACATTCGATATAAATAATGGAGGGTATCTAAGATAGTTGAAGTTCGTTTTGAGATTTTTGCTTATACTTATCTTAATAGTAGCGAAGAAAGGTACTGGAATATGGTATTTGTTTTTTTACCTTGAATATAGATATTATAAATAAAACTATAAATAAGGTGGAATGAAGTGGATAAAAGAGTGCTATTCGACTTTGAAATCGAGTTTACCAATGGCGGTGCAATTCAAGGACAGGAATTCCGTCTCGATATAGATGGAGATGACATTTCTGACGAGGAGTTGGCTAGGTATATTGTTGAAGATATGAGATTGTTAATGGTTGGTGAAGTAAGGATTTTAAACAAGAAAATCATAAATGAAAAACATAAGCGAAAACCAGCTGACGGAAAAGAGTTTAAGTAAATACAATGATTAGAATGCCCTACAATCGGAGAAATCGATAGAAATATTGTTAAGTAAAATAGGAGTTGCTGCTGACTGGTAATCCAATCGAATAAGGAGGAGAATGACAAATGGAGGACTTGAAGGTCAGAATTGTGGAATTAAAGGGAAGTTCTTATGAAATGGGTCTCGAGCAAAGTAAAGAAATTAAAACGACGGAGCTTAGAGAACAACTTAATATTTTAGAGGGGTTAACTGTTAATTCAAATTCAAAGAAAGCCGAAGAACTATTAAAGTCTATTTCTCCGAATCTTTTAGAAGAACTTGGAGGTCTTGCAGAAGGATTAGGTATGGAGATTGCTACCATCATTAGACTTTATAGTGGTTATGATGTAACCTTTCCTTCAATGGGCTGTACTGCCCTTATAAATAATGACTATTATGTACGAAATTATGATTTTAGTCCAGAGCTATACGATGCAAGAATCGTTTTAACTAATCCTGTCGATGGTTACGCAAGTGTAGGGTTTAGCCAGCAACTAATTGGAAGGCTTGATGGGATGAATGAAAAAGGATTAGTTGTAGGATTACATTTTGTAAATAATCAACACAAGGCAGAAGGTTTCATTGCAACGACAATTGTTAGAATGTTATTGGAGCAGTGTGGGTGTATAGAAGAGGCAGTAGATTTACTATCAACCATCCCACATGGATTTTGCTACAATTATTCGATTACAGATCCAAGTGGAAATGGTGTTGTTGTGGAGGCAACTCCTGAAAAACAGTGTGTAAATTTCAAAAACCCATTAATTTGTACGAATCATTTCGAATCAGAAATATTACAAGAAAAAAATAAGCAAGAGTTTCAGGGGTCAATAAATCGCAAGGAATTTATAAGTAGCTTATTAACAGAGGAACTCTCACCATTATCTGCCTATCGTCGTTTTAATGATGGAAATTCTCCATTATTTTTTAAATACTATAAAGAGTATTTTGGAACGCTGCATACAGTTGTCTATTTACCAAAAGAGTTAAGCCTCATCATTGGTATTGGCGAGAACAGTGAGCCAATGACGCTCTCCCTAAGAAATTATTTGGATGGAACTATTAATCTCCCGAAAGTTAAAAAGGGAAAAATTAACCAAACAGTTTTTTAATTTTAAGATGCTGACTTTCAACGATTGAATTTCACTTTACGAAAACGATAATTTGAATCAGGTACAACAGAATATCACTAGTGATTTGAAACATCTACTTTTAGCCATCAAGTGGTTTAGTTCAGTTTACGCAAGCAATTCAGGGCATTTTCCTCTAATAGGTGCAGATACATCCGGAAAACATACCTTACTAAAAGGGAATTTATGTGGACAATGGAGAATTTACTCAAATGACAAATTGGTTTGTGAGAAATAGAAATGAATGTGTGCAATTCTATAGCAAGAATTGTTCTTTTTCTTTAGGTTAGAGACTAAATTATATAAAAAAAAGAACCTAAGGAGGATTTTATGCTAAAGTTAAATTAATAAATTATAGAATAGTATAAGGAGATAAAAATTGTGGAAAAATCAGCATTAATAATTATCGACTTGCAAATTGGTGTCCAGCCTGATAATGATTCACTATTTAATTTAGAAAATGTATTAGAAGAAGTTAATCAAAGAATTCATGTATTTAGAGAAAAAAACAATCCTATATTTTTTGTTCAACATAATGATTGTGATTTAGTTCTCAATTCTCCACAATGGCAACTATTTCCGGAACTAAATGCAAAAGATACCGATTTCTTTATCAACAAAACACATGCAAACTCATTTTACAAAACTGACTTGGATGATCAGCTTAGAAAATTAAATATAAATAAACTCGAAATTTGTGGTGCACAAACTGAATTTTGTGTAGATACAACGATTAGAATGGCTCATGGATTAGGATACGAATTATCTATGAAAAAAGGGTTAACTACCACTCTAAATAATGACCTTCTAGGAGCTAAGACAATCATTGAGCATCATGAGAATCTCTGGAATAATAGATTTTTAACTTTTTTCTAGTAAAGAATCATCTTTAAATCGAGTAGTCCTTTCATATACCTGGTTCAAAGAGAGCTAGAACACATTGATTTTTAAAATAAGGTCTCTCAAACTAATAGCTGCCTACTACCTCCAATAAGAAATAATTAATGATTCCCTACGTTTTAGCGCTTTCCTTAAAAAGGAGAGTGCTTTTTTTCTTAAATGCTCAGGTTATGGAAAAGGAAAAAACATAATTATTACTGTTCATTGATCAAATTAATGGTTTCTATGAAGATTTATAAAATAACTGTTTGATGTTAGATTTTTTGGAAACCATAATAATCCCCTGAACTTATTTAAATGTAGAGCAAATTTACTCGAAGAGGTTTTTCAATGGAACTAATAGCTATATTTATTGTACTGCTTGTGTTTGCTGTAGCTCTTGTGTTTTATGTACTTATAAAAGGTGATAAAGATAGTTTAAGCTGAGAGGTATCTCTAGCACTCAACAATCATGAGTTTTCCTTCAATAAGGAAAGTTTTTCTCATTAAACATGCTCATTGTTGAGTAACCTTAGAAGATTAGTTGCTATCATTTAGTAACTAATTTTTATTTAGAAAGTTACAAGAACAGATAACCTATCAACCGGAAATTAATTCAAATTTATTATCAATTTTATATGACTTGGAACTAACAAAGTGCAGTTATATTTTTTAAAAAAATTAACCTGAAAATAAATATATTAAAATATTAAAAAACACTATTAAAAAAGATTGGATCCTATTTTGCAAATTCAATAATTTATAAAGAAGAATATAGAAGTATTTGTTTACAAGCTCCGCAAAATACTTGGTTTATAAACTATACTAATCTAGCTAATTAGAGTCTATTAACAAAACCAATACAAAAAATATATTTTGACTTATTTGAAAATAGTGTGTAACTATTATTTTAAATTATCGAATAGGGGGATGGAAATGGAATTAAAAACAATTGAAGTGAATGGTGGATCTTTATTTTATGCAGACTATCCAGGTGAAAAAGGGACGATTATTGCAGCACATGGTTTGACTGGTAATCACAAACAATTGCATTATTATGCGGAATTGCTAAAGGGTGAGTATCGTTTTATTTCTGTTGATTTAAAGGGACGAGGTAATAGTGCACCTGCACCAGAAAATACTGGTATTGAGCAGCATACAAAGGATATTGAAGCACTAATAGAAGAGCTGAATATCCAAAATCCGATTTTAATGGGCTATTCTATGGGTGCCTTTATTATGTCAAAGGTTGCTAGCAATCATGAAGATGTAAAGGGTCTCATTTTACTAGACGGTGCTGCAACTTGCACGGAGCACCAGGGGAAAATTGTGGAGCCTTCATTAGGCCGTATAAGTAAACAGTATGAGTCGGCAGAGGCTTACATCGAGGAAATTAAGGCTATCTATCATCGTCTAGGTGTTGAATGGACTGACCATCTTGAGCATGTAGGACGTTATGAAATAGCTGAGCATGGGAGCTATTGGGAAAATAAATCTGACGAGGATAAGCTGCTACAAGATTTCCGAAGTTTTTATGACTTTAAGCCCCAAGATGTTTTTGAGAAAATAACTTGTCCGATTTTGTTAATTCACTCTCAAGGTGATATTGGCCAAATGCCCCCGTTATTTTTAGCAGAATCATATAGCGAAACACAGCAATATGCGGCTGATATTCATAAAGTAACCTCTGATAGTAATCATTACACACTTGTATTTGAAAACCGCAGTGATGTAAATGGCAAAATAGAGCAGTTTATTGCGAATTTGTAAAAAAAAGTTATTGAAATTTTTTGATATTTGTGCAAATATTTAATTAATCAAATCTGCAATGTCTATCGGATGGCTATAAGGGAACAACCTTCTCTTACTATCCCCATCCGACTGTTGACTACACTAATCTACTGTATGTGATTTTACACATGCTTGATTTGGTGTAGTCTTTTTTATTATCACTAACGATAAGGGGAAGATTTTGTATGTCAAAAGGATTAGAGTATTTCAAAAAAGTATATGACGTTGTTCCGGGTTGGGTGCAAAAGATGCACGATTATAACCCAGAGATGCTAGATCACTATACAGCACTTCGTGGAGCTGCAATGTCAGCCGGTACCCTTTCTGTAAAAGAGAAAGATATTTTACTAGTTGGGATGAATGCTGCAAGACATTATGCACGCAGTATGGTTTACCATACAAAGGGTGCTATTGATGGCGGTGCGACGCTAGAGGAATTAGCTGAATATTTATTAATTGCATACAACTTCGGTGGAGAAACAGCCTTACAAATTGGACTGCAATCATTTGAGTATGCGCTACAGCTTATCGGAGTAGAGGCAGATAATATCTCTCACGATTCAACTGCCGAAGAAATTGCTCATTATTACAGCTCATTCGCTACTACTGATGAAAGCCGTGAGTACTACAAAGAATTAATTACACTCTTTGCAGCTAAAGATGCGAACGCTTTAACAGAAAAATTGCTAGAGTCTAATGTTGTAGCCAAAGATATGAAATACATTTTAATGACTGGAATTTATACTACAGTGCTCAAAAATGAAGAAACAAATTATTGGGCGAAAAAAGCACGTGAAAATGGAGTTGATGAGCCAAGACTAGCTGAACTGGGCTACATTTGCCTATTAACAGCAGGTATTCCATCTTGGTTTGAAATTAGCGATGCACTTATAGAAAAATAATGGAGTGAGTATCACAATGAAAATTTATAACTCGGCCAAAGAGGCGCTCTCTTGCTTGGAAAGTGGTCAAACGCTTATGGTTGGTGGCTTCGGCTTAGTGGGAGGACCACTTACACTAATTGATACTTTAGGTGAGCTTGACGTTAGCGATTTAACGATTATTAGCAATAATCTCGGTGAAAAAGGAGAGGGCTTAGGGAAACTTCTTAACCAGAAAAAGGTTAAGAAGGCAATCGGCTCGTACTTTACAGGGAACCGGGATGTTGGAGAAGCTTATCAACGTGGTGAGCTTGAAATTGTATTATTACCTCAGGGAACTTTAGCAGAATCTATTCGAGCAGGGGGCGCAGGTATAGGGGGCTACTATACAAAAACCTCAGTGGGTACAGATTTAGCAAAAGGAAAAGAAATTAAAATCATTAAAGAAGAGGAATACGTTTTCGAGGAAGCGCTGACTGCTGATGTTGCGATTATTAGAGCACATAAGGCTGACAAGCTTGGAAACTTAATTTACTACAAAACGGCTCGAAACTTTAATCCATTAATGGCTACAGCGGCAAAAACAGTCATCGTAGAGGTGGATGAAATCGTTGAGATTGGTGAGTTAGATGGCGATACCATTGTCACACCTCATTTATTCATTGATCGAATTATTTTAGCGAAAAAGATCTTAACAAAAGAGGGGGTCGTCGAGCATGGCTAATTATGTGCAAGAAATGATTGCAAAAAGAGCTGCACAGGAAGTGGATGACGGCCAGGTTATTAATCTAGGAATTGGAATACCAACTCTTGTTGCAAAATATGTTTCTACCTCAAATATTTTCTTCCATACAGAGAATGGAATGCTTGGAGTGGATGACGTGAACGACGAAGATATTGATCCAAACCTCGTAAATGCAGGAAAGATTCCAGTTGGAGAAGCAAGCGGTTCATCCTTTTTTCATAGTGCCGATTCATTCGGTATGATTCGTGGAGGTCACGTAGATGTTGCGATTTTGGGTGTATTACAGGTTGACGAATCAGCGCGCATCGCTAACTGGGCTGTTCCAGGAAAAACTATTATAGGTGTAGGCGGAGCGATGGACTTATTGGTAGGTGCGAACAAAGTCATTGTGACAATGACGCATACATCCAAAGATGGAAAAAGTAAAATTTTAAAAGAATGCACATATCCAATAACGTCTACAAGAAGTGTAGATACAATTATTACGGAATTAGCGGTATTTAAATATATTGATGGTCAATTACATTTAGTGGAGCTAATGCCAGATGTCACTTTAGAACAAGTAAATGCAAATACCGAGGCTGATTTTGTTAATTCTTTATAACTAGGGAGGTACTTGAAAATGAGGGAAGTAGTTATCGTAGATGGGATTCGTACAGCTATTGGAAAAATCGGTGGCTCCTTAATGAATGAAACAGCTGATTTTTTAGGAGCTAAGGTTATTCAGGAACTAATTCAACAAAATAACTTAGATACTTCAATTATCGATGAGGTTATTTTAGGACAAGCAAAACAAAGTGCAGATCAATCAAATTTGGCACGACTAGCATTATTGCGCGCAGAAATTCCTGTTGAAGTTCCGGCCTACACAGTACATCGACAGTGTGGTTCGGGCTTGCAATCGATTAATAACGCAGCTCAGCAAATCGCTTTAGGCTATAGTGATATTATTATTGCTGGCGGAGCTGAATCGATGAGCACAGCACCATATTATTTACGAAATGCTCGTTTTGGTTTTGGCGCAGGTAACGGATTAATTTTAGATTCGAATACCGAAAGTCAACCTGGATCACAGCCAGAATCTTACGGTATTAAAACTATGGGCGAAACAGCAGAAAATTTAGTAGATAAATATAATATATCTCGAAAGGAGCAAGATGCGTTTGCTTACGATAGCCAGAAGCGTACAGCAGAAGCAATTAAACAGGGCTATTTTGAAAAGCAAATTGTACCTTATGAAATAAAAACACGTAAATCAACTACATTATTTACAGTGGATGAGCATCCTCGTCTATCATCAATCGAAAAGCTAGCGACATTGAAGCCTGTGTTTCGTCAAGATGGTTCTGTAACTGCTGGTAATAGTAGTGGCAGAAATGATGGAGCTGCAGCATTGCTTGTCATGTCGAAGGAGAAGGCAGAGGAATTGGGCTATCAACCAAAAGTGAAAATTATTGCTCAAGCTTCTGCAGGTGTAGATCCCTCGATTATGGGGATTGGTCCTGCACCCGCTACAATAAAGGCACTTAAACAAGCCAATTTAACTATTGATGATATTGATGTAATTGAATTAAATGAAGCATTTGCAGCACAATCGTTAGCGGTCATTAAAGAACTTGGTTTGGATTCTAGCAAGGTGAATCCAAATGGTGGAGCGATTGCAATGGGTCATCCTATTGGGGCAACAGGGGCCATTTTAATGACAAAACTAATTCATGAGTTAGAGAGAACTGGCAAACGCTTCGGCTTAGTAACGTTATGTATTGCTGGAGGGCTAGGCATTACAACAATCGTTGAAAATTGCCAACATAATATGTGAAGCTGAATAGCCTCACATATTATACATCGATTGAATTTATTTTTTCTAAATAACGTTTTTGTGCAGATTTTAATGCAACAGTCACAGAACCTGTTGAGGGTGCAAAATAATGGGTATCTACTCTTTTAACCAACTCATCAAGGTTTGATGTCATATCAAAGCCAATCAGCATTCGTTTGAAATAGTTTTGAGCTAAATCTGTGATAAAAGTAAATTCAGCATCAACGATTTGATGTGTTACTTTATCGATTTCTAAAACAATTCCTGCATGTTTGTAAATCTCATACATGGACGTACCTTGTGGAGCCTTTGCATATGCAGTAACAATAACTGTGGATAACTGTTGCATGAATATAACCTCCGTATTATGAATGACAGGTTAATTTTATCACTATTATTCAGAAAATCATAAAAAATATTAATTTTTAAAATTATGTAAGCGTTTTTAATTAATGTGGATTTTTTATAGTTTATCAGAGGGAAAAAATGCTCACTACATTCAGGGGGAGAAAAGGGATGGAAAAACTAACAAATTTTTTTACGGAATTGATGAGAAAGTATTTACCGGATCCGTTCGTATTTGCAATTGGTTTAACATTGCTAACATTCGTGCTAGCGCTAATAATCGAGGATACTAGCTTTATAGATTTAACAAACGCATGGGGAACAGGCTTTTGGGATTTACTTGCGTTTACGACACAAATGGCGGTAATACTAGCTATGGGTTATGTACTTGCAACGGCTCCCATTACAGACAAATTTTTAAATAAAATCGCTAGCATGGTACATAAACCTAAGACAGCAATTATTGTTGCAACCCTAGTAGGTGGGATTGGAAGTTACTTAAACTGGGGGTTCGGTTTAGTCATTGGTGGGATAATTGCGAAAAAATTAGCATTAAAAGTAAAGGGTGTACACTATCCTTTAATAATTGCAGCCGCTTATTCTGGATTTACATTCTATGGTTTAGGTTTATCAGCATCTATCCCTATACTAATTTCAACACCCGGTCATTTCCTAGAAGATGCAATGGGTCTAATCACGCTTTCAGAAACAATTTTCAGCTTACCGATGATCTTAACAACAGTTGTTTTGTTAATTACACTTCCGTTGTTTAATGCCATGCTACACCCAAAGAATTCGAAAAACGTAGTTGAAATCGATCCAGCACTTTATGCTGATCAGCCTAAACCAAAACTAACTTTACTAGAAGACAATACTTTAGCAAACAAATTAAATAACAGCAAAATGCTAGCTTATTCAATTAGTGCATTAGGGTTTATTTATATTTGGATTTACTTTACCCAAGGTAATTCATTAAATCTAAACATCTTAAACTTTATCATTTTATTTCTAGGTATTGTTCTACTTGGTACACCAGCTCGATATATTGAGCATTTGGCAGATGGTATTAAAACAATTTCAGGTATTATACTGCAGTTCCCATTCTACGCTGGTATTATGGCAATCATGGCAACTTCAGGATTAGTAGATACAATGTCAAAAGTATTCGTTGATATCTCGAATGAGCAAACATTACCATTCTGGGGATTAATCAGTTCGTTTTTTATCAACTTCTTCGCTCCATCTGCAGGTGGACACTGGGCAGTTCAAGGTCCATTTATGATTGAAGCCGCTAAGGAATTAGGATCATCAATCGCCGAAACATCCATGTCAGTTATGTTAGGTAATGCATGGAATGACTTAGTACAGCCATTCTGGATATTACCAGCTCTTGCATTATCGCGATTAAAACTAAAAGATATCATGGGCTTCCTTGTAATGATCATGTTCTATGTGGGGATCATTTACATTATTGCGATTTTAGCTTGGTCATATTTTTTCTAAAGGAACAAGCCTTTGTTTTCGGACAAAGGCTTTGTTATCCATAGCAAAATATTTAATTTCACATTGTTGATTACTATTTATGGGGGTTAATTGATGATGCAAACAATTGTTCATTCGTTATTAAAAGATGGTGAAATGAAGGCAAAGGACAAAACATTATTGCTTGTTGGATTATTTGCTGCTCGCCGTGAAGAAAGACAAATGCTTTACTTTTTGGAGCGAGCAGTTAAGGAAGGTAATTCCGTCGCGGAAATTGCTGAACTTATATCTGCTGCAATAATTTCTCGAGGCATACCAACATGGCTCTCGGGAATTGAAGCAATAACAAAGGCAATTGAGCTTTCACCAAATCAGAATTCTCAAATGAATGAAGCAAATATTTCAACGTTTGAGTCACAGGAGCAATGCATTCAATATTATAAATCTGAATTTGAGCAGCTTCCGAAATGGATTCAATATTTAATAGATTATGCACCGGATACTTTGCTAAAGTATAGTAATTTGCGTACAACATCATTACGGGACGGGGTCGTATCAAGGTGTTTAAAGGAGCTTTTACTCTATGCTATAAACTTGTGTGACCAATATCCAAAAGGAATAGAAATTCATAAAGCTAATGCTCTTGATTTAGGTGCTACTACGGCTTTTTTAGAAGAAACACGCATTCTTTGTATATATGCGGTAGGTATTCAAGCAATTTGGCAGGAGTAGGGGGAATCCCGTTGCTTACCGATAGCGATTGAAATTAAATCGTAGACGTTAGTCTAAATTCATAGTAATGTAATCTGATAAAAATTATTGATAAATCATCTGAATTTGTTTTATATAAAATTCTATTACAATGGCATAGCTACAACTCCACTCAGTTGATATGAGTGGAGTTTTTCTATCGAGCGCAATTCTAGAGTAGAAAACACACTCTTTCTTTATATATAGGGCCAGATTTTTTATATCCTTTCATTTCTATACAATAAAATAAGTTAAAGTAGAAAGTAAGATGGAGGTGATCCCCATTGCAAGCAATGGTTTTAGGGCTTTTGTACGGAGATCCCGAAGACTTACATTTAATCCGAGTCCAACCATGGCCGCTGTTAAACACCATGAAGAAAAATCGGTTAAACCACTCATGAATTTGCTTGAAATAGGTATAGTTACACCAATTACATAACTTCCCAAAATGCTCATGACTATGAACCCTATTAAAAACCATGGAAATTCAAACACCGTTTCAGAATTTTCATCCCCAGAGCTTTTCCTTTTTATGATATAGATGAAAAGAAAACAAAGAGGAACGAGCAAAAACACTCGACCTAATTTTGCAAGCAAGCCTATCGCGAGCGCATCTTGTCCACCAGGTGCTGCTGCTAAAGCTACATGAGCAATTTCATGTAAGCTAATTCCGGACCAAATCCCATATTCATGTTCTGACAACGGTAGAAAAGGACGTAGTATCGTATAAGATATCGAAAAAATAGTCCCAACCAAAGCAATAATGCCAACACTAATGGCGGTGTCCTCGTCTTTAGACTTAATAATCGGTGCTATGGCAGCTATGGCAGCTGCACCGCACACCCCGGTTCCTACTCCGAGAAGTAGTGATATTTTTTTATCTGCATCAATCATTCGAGATAGCCATAACGTTGCTACTATTGAAAAGATAATAACACCAGCATCCCGAACAAGTAAACCTAATCCATCCTCTAAAACTACGCCTATATTGAGTTTAAAACCATATAAAACAATCGCAAACCTCAACAATGTTTTGGATGAAAATACGATGCCTGCACGAAGTAATTCTGGATAGCCCCAAAATTGCCGATACAGGAGTGCAACTAATATGGCGGATCCCAACTGACCTACATAACTAAATCCTGGAATTTTTGCCAATAAAAAACCCAGGAGAGCAATCAAAAAAGTAAATCCAATTCCACCTATACATTTCAAGAAAGCATTTTGGGGCTGGATAGGATGCTTATGTCGTTTAAAGAATTGCGTTACCATCTCTACACCACCTTTAACTCAGACTAAACCTTTTATAGTCATAAGAAAAATAATTATTTATGATAGTTATTATAAGTAAAACTATATAATGAAATATACATCAAGAAAGGATTGATAAAATGGATCAGCAGTTACATGTTTTTGTAACGGTAGCAGAGATGAAAAACTTCTCCCGTGCAGCAGAAAAATTACATATGACTCAACCTGCAGTAAGTCAATATATTCAGTCTTTTGAGCGTACCATGGGGGCAAAGCTTTTGGATCGCAGTAATAAGATCGTTCAGTTAAATCAAGCTGGAGAAATTGTCTATCATCACGCAAAAGAGATATTAGGTCTCTATACAAAAATGCATTACTTGATAGATGACCTAGCCAATAAGCCGAGTGGACCGCTTTCTATTGGTGCCAGTTATACTTTTGGAGAATATGTTTTACCAGATATTATTGCAAAAATGCATGATAAGTATCCATTGATCACTCCAACCATCAGCATCGGAAACACAAAAGATATAGCAAATTTGGTATTAGGCCACCAATTAGATGTGGGTATTGTGGAAGGGGAATTCAGTAATAAAAATTTACTAATTGAACCTTTTGCAGAAGATTTATTGTATTTGGTGACTTCATCAACTCATAGATTGGCTCAAAAAAATAATGAAATTGACAGTACAGAGTTAGAGGAAGAAACATGGATTGTTAGAGAAAACGGTTCAGGAACAAGAGAAGTAACAGAAAAAATGTTCAAATTATGTAAAATGACCCCGCAAAAAACATTGGAGTTTGGGAGTACACAGCTGATTAAGGAATCTGTAGAGGCAGGTCTTGGCGTTAGTCTGCTTTCTTACTGGACAATTCGAAAAGAATGTTCAATGGGCTCTTTAAGTGTCATTAACTTAAACTACCTTCCGATTAAACGGAATTTTTCAGTTGTGCTACGATCTCCATTCCAGACTAAAGCGTTGCAAGTATTTTTAGAACTATTAAGAGAAAGTAAGGAAATACCTAATTTTACTGACTGACATTATCGTAAAAGAAAAGAATTGGAGCTTTTTGAGGTTGGAACAGGATATTTTTTTAATCATTTATGAGAGGGGATAAACTAATGAAATCAAGAAATATCTTTGTTTCGTTGATGGGAATAACGATGTTTATTTCAGCATGTTCGTACAATTTTACTGATTCAGGAGAAGAGTTTTTGGAAGAAGAGTCTGAGTACGGAGATTTACCGAATAAATTAAATGAAGAACTAACAGAAATTGAAGTTACGACCGATAAAAATGAATATTCAACGCAATTGAATGAACTAATTCTAAAAATAGAGAATGCGGGAACAACAACTGTCGGTTTTGGAGTACCTCTTTACATAGAAAAGTTAATTAACGGAACTTGGTATCGAATTCCGTATAAAAATCTCTCGTTTACAGACATTGGCTTAGGAATAGAACCTAATTCGGAATACGAACAGGCAGTACCACTTGAATATTTGAATTATCAAATTACACAAGGAAACTATCGAATCATTAAAGCCTTCAATATAAACGAAGGTGAAGTTGTTCTTGGAGCTGAATTTGAAATTAAAGAATAACAGCTTTGAAGAATTTTGTTGCACTAATGTGGATAACACCCATTTGGGTTTTGCAGGGCCCCTATGGGTGTTATTTAGAAAGCAATTCAGAAGATATGATGTTTAGCTACAAACTAAAAAATACGTGTTCTTACATGTAATTAAACCAGCTCTTTCTCAGCTTCCTTCGTGTAATGCAATACTTGGTCAAGTTTACCCTTTTTGAGTTTTACTGCCCATTCTGGGTCAGCCAACAATGCACGTCCGACTGCTACATAGTCAAATTCGCCTTCTTTGATTTTGGTATCTATCATTTTGAGATTGTCTACAATCGTTAAATTATCATTATCCTGATTGCTCAAATATGCGCGATTAATTCCAACAGAACCTACCGCAATCGTTGGTCTGTTCGTAATTCGTTTAGTCCAGCCAGCTAAGTTTAAAGATAGATCTTCATCTTTAAATTCTGCTTCCCATATTCGTCTAGTAGAACAATGAAAAATATCTACGCCAGCATCAACCAAGGGAGTAAGCAGTTGTTCAAGCTCACTAGAGTTCTTAGCTAATTTAGCTCCATAATCACTTCCTTTCCATTGGGAATAACGAAAGACAATCGGAAACTCAGGCCCCACTTCTTTCCGGCAAGCACGAACTATATCTGCCGCAAATTTTGTTCGCTCTGCTAGATTTCCACCATACTCATCATTACGCTTGTTCGTTAGTTCCCAAAGAAATTGATCAATTAAATATCCATGTGCTCCATGCAATTCAATTCCGTCAAATCCGATGCGCTTAGCATTTCCGGCTGCTTCGGCATAAGCATCAATCATTTCAATGACTTCATTTTCTGTTAGAGCCTTTATTTTTTCATTTCTTTGACCTTTCAAGGTAAAGCCAGACGGACTCACAGGAGGAGAGTCAATATTTGGTGCACTGCCTGCTTTTCTTGCTGCACCTACATGCCATAATTGCGGAATGATTTTGCCACCGGCTTGATGAACTTGAGTCACTACATTTGACCAGCCATCTAAAGCATCCTCACCATAAAAACGAGGAATATCGTTGCTCGCTACTGCAGATGGGTGGTTGATCGCTGTTCCTTCAGTTATGAGGAGTCCAATCCCATTCTCTGCACGTTTACGGTAATATTGTGCAACATTTTCTCCTGGAACACCTCCCGGCGAAAAGTTTCTTGTCATTGGGGCCATTACTAACCGGCTTTTTAACATTTCATTTCCAAACGGTACAGATTGTAACAATGTATGGCCTACGTAGTTATTATCCAAGTGGAGCACTTCCTTCCTTATTTCACTTTTTATGTTTCCTTTTTACACTTCCACCATACGAAACTGGTGCGTTCCTTAAATAAGGAACGCATCTTTCTTCATGAATGGTCCATTTTATGGAAGAATACTTAAAGTTTATTCCAAAACAAAGATAAAAATATTATAATAAATCAATTTTATAGGTAAAACATGGTAGCAAATTATTAATTAATAGAAAAGCACAATAACTCGCAATCAAGCTCTGATGTATTTTTTGAATTGTTATATCCTGTTCATCGTCTATTCACATAAGAGGTTTATTCTAAGAATGTCAAAAAGAGAGTGGAGGATTTAAAGATGAACCTTGCGTGGAAAGAAATTAGGAGAAACAAAGTAAGATTTTTGATTTTAGGTTCAATTGTATTTCTGATTAGTTTATTAACTTTTATTATTTCAGGCTTAGCGAACGGGTTGTCACAAGATAATGCTTCATTAATTAAAGATTTACCAGACGGGCAATTTTACATGGATGCAGATGCTGACGAAACCTATAGTCTTTCTAGAATAGATAACAGTGTCCAGAGAAAAATGTTACACGATTTTAAAGATGCCACAGCACTATCTATTCAAATGGGTTTTTTGAATGATAAGAACGGTAAACAATTAAGCGTTGCTTTTGTCACCTCAACTGAGACGAAATTAATAGAGGATATCAAAGCCGGTGAAATCATATTGGATCGCTCAATGGAGGAGGAAGGCATAAAAGTTGGTGATATTTTAAAGAACAAACAATTCAATGGGGAGTTTATTGTAAAAGGATTTGTTGATCAAAAGAAATTCAGCCATGCACCTGTTGCATTTATTAATATTGAGAACTACAAAGATATTTATAGAGTAGATGAGATGCAATTGATATTCGTACCCGAAATCGAAAATTCACAAGAGGTGGCTAGCTTACAATCTTTTACCATGAAGCAATTTCTCGACACGATTCCAAGTTATAACGCAGAACAAATGTCCCTTAATATGATTGTTTGGTTTTTAGTCGTGATTTGTGGAATGTTGTTCGCAATCTTCTTTTATATGATGAACGTCCAAAAAATTGGTTTGTACGGCATTTTAAAAGCAATCGGTTTGAAAACAAGCGCCTTATTCAAAATAATGTGGACACAAATGGTTTTTGTAACAACATTAGCTCTTTGTTTATCTATTGCGATTAGTCAAGGCTTTAGTTTTATTGTACCTGCAGGAATGCCTTTCAGTTTAAGCCTTGATACAACAATGCAACTGTCGATTGTCTTTCTAATAATTGGATTTATTGGGGCAACACTATCTGGATTACAAATTAGAAAAATTGAGCCTTTAGATGCGATTCAACAAGGAGAGATGTAACGTGGATTTTTTTACTATTAATGAGGTTAAAAAAACCTTCACAAATGGTGAAGTGAAGGAAGAAATACTAAAAGGAGTCAATCTTACTCTTAAAAAGGGGGAAATTACGGCATTAGTGGGGGCATCAGGTTCAGGAAAAAGTACTTTGCTCACAATCGCAGCAGGACTACAACCCGCATCAAAGGGACAAATAATATTTGAGGGTAAAAGTATTCATACTATGAACCAAGAGCAAATTCGGAAAATACGTGCAAGTGAATTTGGCTTTGTCTTTCAATTTGCACATCTCGTTCCTTTTCTTACAGTCGAAGAGCAACTTCTATTAATGCTGAGTGTTTCGGAATCTAAATTATCAAAACATCTACAAAAAAAGGAGGTTAACCATATTCTAAAAATAGTCGGAATGGAACATCGGAAAAATGCCTTTCCATCCTCCTTATCTGGTGGGGAAAAACAGCGGGTAGCAATAGCACGTGCGATTATTCATAAACCAAAAGTTCTTTTCGCAGATGAACCAACAGCAAGTCTAGATTCCAAAAGGTCTGAAGATGTTATGTCATTAATCAGATATTTAACAAAGACCCTGAATATAACGACCCTAATGGTTACCCATGACGAAGAAACGCTTGCATACTCTGATCATATAATTAAAATGAGTGATGGTCTAATTTTACAAAATGGCGATTCGATCGTTGAACTTCCATCTTAAAATCAACATTTCTTCATATAAACAATTAGCCCTGCTTTGTACTGGGCTAATTTTATTTGCATTAAGTTAATGATAGTTGATAGTAATGGTTCGCTTATTATGTTATAAAGACAGCAGTAAAAACATTTCAGACGTAGATTTTCATAAAAATAAAGCATTTAATTCTTAACAATCGGAGGATAGTATGAAGAAAATTCTAATAGTCGATGATGATATTAATATTTTAAACCTTATTAACATTCATTTGAGTGAACAAGGATACAAAGTATTTGAAGCAAAAGACGGAATTAAAGCATTAGAGCTCCTCGCTATGGAAAAATGTCATTTAGCAGTTGTTGATGTAATGATGCCTTTTATGGATGGTTATACATTAACGAAAGAAATTCGAAGACAGTATAATATTCCGATTATTCTTTTGACAGCAAAAAATCAAATCGAGGATAAAGAGCAAGGTTTTCAAGCAGGTACAGACGATTATCTTGTTAAACCATTTGAACTGAAAGAATTAAGCTTTCGAATCAAAGCTTTGTTGCGGCGATATGATATTCAACCAGATGAGCCGATTGTTCGCATAGGCAATACTACTATAAACAAAAAAAGCTATGAAGTTATGATCGGCGTCAGAACTATTCTTTTACCCTTAAAGGAGTTTGAACTTTTGTATTTCTTAATGGCAAATCCTAGGCAGGTGTTTACCAGAGATCATTTAATCGTACATATATGGGGTTTGGATTATGAAGGAGATGAACGAACGGTAGATGTACATATTAAAAGATTAAGAGACCGTTTTTCTATATTGACTGATGATTTTCAAATTAAAACAATACGAGGGGTGGGCTATTCACTGGAGGCAACGCAATGAAGACTCTTTATGTCAAATTTGTTGTTATTACAGTTGGAATTATGGTTTTAAGTAGTATTCTTGCATTTTTACTATCCAATTCTTACTATCAGCAAAAATTAAAACCCTCAAACGATGAAAAAATCACTAAAATTGCACAATCTATCGCTACATTTACGGACGAGCATCCTAAGTTGAATTTAAAAGAGTATCTAGAGAATATTTCTTCAATCGGATATCAAATATACTTAGTGGATAATTCTGGAGCTGAATCTTATTGGGGTGCAAACTTTAGAGAGATTAATCTTCCGGTTTCAACTAAAGAATATGTCTTAAAGGGCAATACTTATCACGGTATTCTTCATTTTCCCCAAGAAACATTTGTAACAGGCTTCTTTGCAAATGAATTGAAGAATACAATTGGCGTCCCATTAGCACATGACGAAAAAATTTATGCTCTATTTATAAGGCCGGATATTAAACTTCTTTTTAATGAGATGCATCTTCTATTTGGGTGGCTGCTTGCATACACAATTCTTCTGAGCATCGTAATGGTGGTTTTTAGTACAAAATATTTAGTAAAGCCAATTTCCAAACTAACAAAAGCTACAAAATCACTTTCCAATGGCGATTTTGATGTTGAACTTGAGATTAATCGTTATGATGAGCTTGGAGAACTTTCCCGAAGCTTTTTACGAATGGCCCAAAAATTAGAACAAATGGATGATATGAGAAAGGAGTTCATCTCAAACATATCTCATGATATTCAGTCACCTTTATCCAATATAAAAGGATATACAAAACTTTTGGAAAATGAATCAATCGGTCCAGAAGAAAGGGGCCATTACATCTCCATTGTAAACGGTGAAATTAAGAGGCTATCTACTTTAACCACGCAATTATTACTCCTTGCATCACTAGATCGCAATGAGGATATTTTGAAGAAGAAGTCATTTAATGTTGGACAACAAATTAAGAAATTGGTACGAAACTATCAATGGCTAGTAAGCGAAAACAGTATCATGATTAGCTATTCTTTGCCTGATTGTGAAATCGTTGGTGACCCATCTCTGCTCAATACGGTATGGGATAATTTACTGTCAAATGCCATTAAATATAATAAGCCTGAGGGCAATATAGAAATTTCAATTGAAGCAAAAGGAGAATCGATATTAGTAACGTTTCAAGATACAGGAATAGGATTAAAAAATACGGAAGTAGAGCGGATATTCGATCGTTTTTATCGGGCAGATACTGCACGAACTCAAACAATCTCTGGAACAGGATTAGGCTTATCGATTGTTTGGACCATTGTTCAATTACATGATGGTCATGTTACAGTAAATAGTATTGAAGAAAAAGGAACTACTTTTTCTGTTCAATTACCAATTAAATAATTTATAATTACTTTTTTTAATTGTCATTCATTACCGAAGCAATTGCCAATCGCTAATGAATGACTCTTTTTTTGTAAACATTTATTCATCTTCTGTTCATATTTAGGGCGTAAATTAGAGTTGTGTAAGTGAAGTGTGCTTATTTATACAAATGCTATAATGTGGAGGGTAATCTTGTTATGAATAACTATAGTCAAGTATTGTTACGATTTGCTGGTGTTTTCGGTGTAATAGGAGCGATTTTGGGTGCACATATGGCAGGTTCAGACTCTTATGCATTCCGTCCAATTCATGCACATATTTTAGTCGTTGGTTGGTTAAGTCTTTTTGCATGGGCGGTTTTCTATCAGGTTTTCAAAACCTCGCAAATAATATTGTCAACAATACATGTTTGGAGTGCCATTATAGGATCTGTGGGCTTAACAGTGGGCATGTGGTTATACTTGGTTAAGCCATTTCATCTTCCTGAAGGATTAACATTGACTTTTTATATTGGTGGGGGGATTTCGTTACTTGTAAGTTTTGTTTGTTTCTTCTTATTAACATTGTTATTCAAGGAAAATGCATAATTTCCTTAATTCACTTGTTTTCGAGGTATATCACATTGAGTGAAAAATGGCCTTCTTAGTTTGTTTTATTGAATAATCGTGTTTAGGTTTTTATTATAACCAGCTTGTGGAACAAATGGCATGAATAGGTGACATGACAAAACGTATGTTCTATAATAGAGTTATTTAATATGGAGGTGAAATATATGAGACCCATACTGAATAAAAATCTAAATGTAACGGAATTTCTTAATTTCTATTGGTTAAAAGAAGAATTACAATCTTTTTGTAGAGAGAATGGGCTGACTACTTCTGGTACTAAAATTGAAATAACGGATAGGGTAGCAGCATTTCTACAAACCGGAGAAATACAAAAGATTCCGAAGAAAAGAAAGTCTCCTTCAAAAGATGTATTGCCTACAAATTTAAATCTAGATACGGTTATTACTGAAGAACACCGTTGTAGTCAAGCTGTAAGAGCCTTCTTCAAGACTGAAATTCCAAAGTTTCATTTTTCAACTTATATTCAAAATTATTTTAAAAATAATGTGGGTAAAACTTATCGTGACGTTATAAATGCGTGGTATGAAGAGGAAGAAAGAAAAAAGAATCCTTCGTATAAAAAACAAATCGGCCCGCAATTTGAATACAATCAGTTTATTAGAGATTATTTTGCAGATCCAAATAACAAAGAACACAATCGAGAAGATGCAATTAAAGCTTGGAATATCATAAAAACACTACCGGGAAGCAACAAATATAGAAGCTAATTACATATTTCTTCATTTGGGGTGCAGATTATAATAAGAAATGCTTGAAATGCTTCTTTATTAATAAAATGGGTGAGAAGTTAAGTCGATCCCAATTATCATCATCAAGTTTGGAGGAGGAACTTGATGATAAAAGTAATTATGAGAAGTTTTTTGACTAGTTATTGTTCTGTTTGATTTTTTTATAGTTTACATAATATCTATTAAGTTCGTACAAAACAGACTTATCTAAAACTACCTATAATTATTGGTGTGGGATAGAGAATTATAAGGTTGTTCCTTAGAAGTTATGTTCATTAACATTACTCCTAATATTATTATTGCTAAATTGGAAAATTTTAATCATAATATATAAAAAGCCTTATCTTTTAAGTAGAAGTATAATAAATGCTAGGAATTTAAGGGTTTTCTGAAGAAGAAATTATTCTCATTAAAATGAACCTCCTATTTTATAAGAGTTCATTATATTTTGATTGTCAACTGACACTTTAAAATTCTTTATACTATAAATTGACATCACTTGGTAAAGAGGTATAAGAAGAACAACATTTGGAGTATAGGTATGTAATTTATTCGTTTTTAGTTGAGAATCTTCAATTTTATATGTCTTCAATCATTACATAAAATATTCTATATCTTTTGAGGCAGTTTAAATAAAAGCTGACTCTTTTTTTTGTGAATTTTTAAACAATATAATTTAATGGTTAGATTTTTTCTATTTTTTGGTATATTTGAATGTATAATTAAGTGAAAGGTTGAAATGTATATTAGTATTTTGGTTATAGCAGAATTAACATTAAGAAGAGAAAGAAGTTCGGAAAGTGAATTAGTATAGCAGCTGATGTAAAGTTGGAAAATATAAAAAAGTTGACAGAGGTTAAAGAGTCAAATAAATCAGACACTGAGATGGCTTTTTATTATGATAATATCAATGGGAAGACATCAGAAGAAATAGCTGAAGTTTTAATGAGACAATTGATATTGAAAAAATTGTAGATCTTTTGCTTGTCGATGAGACTGGTGATAATGGTGGAATAATAGCTTTGTCCGGAAGGGCAACTCCTAAAATATCCGACAACGACTAAAGATGGAAAACGCCAATACAAATCAAACCCTACTCAATGTGCAACCTGTTCTTTACTTGCTCAATGTACAAATAGTAAAGACCACCGAAAAATCATTGAGCGTCATATTTGGGCACATCATGTTGAAGAAGCGAATCATCTTCATCATCAAAACGATATCAAACAAATAAATGCGAGACGTAAAGAAACGATTGAACGGGTCTTTGCGGATGCGAAAGAAAAGCATGGTATGCGTTGGACAACCCTACGTGGGATTAAAAAATTGTAAATGCAGGCCATGCTTACTTTTGCTGCCATGAATTTATAGAAGCTTGCCAATTGGACGTGGCAGGCTCCAGAAATGATTTAAATAAGGATACTCATAGAGTACTTTCCCTTAAAATAACACTGCAAAATACCCAAAAAGTCATTCAAAATACAAAAGGCCTTCAGAATGAGACCATTCTGAAGGCTTTTTGTCGACATTCTGAAAAGAGTGACTACTGTCATTCTTTTATTTTGTGTTTTTTAGGCTTTAATCTTTGTTTTTGAATATACATATGTTGAATATATTGAAAAACCTATTAGAGTACCTGATATTGCAGGAATCCCAGTTTTTGCTTCTACATTAGCTGTAAAAGAATAAACCAGTAAATAAACCCCTATGCCAAATAAAATAAGAAAATTCAAAGTAATAAATAAAGTGTTTTTCATGAGAACTCCTCCAATTTTTTAGAGTCTCTTTAAATTTGTCTCTATACCAAATTTAAACATAAACTTTTTAGTTTTTCACGTATAAAGTTTTAACTTTTGAAAAATCTCTACGTGGTATTATTGTTAAACTTTGTGTTCCAGTTGAATACATTTCTACCCAACCCATTCCATATCCTTGAGCTGCTTTATTTGAGATATCATCAAAATTTGTGAAAATAGAAGCTACAACAGAAGCAGTACTTATAGTACCTCCGATAATCGGATTTAGTGATAGCCACCCCATAGTTGCTGCCAAAACAGTCATACCATTATTTCTGTTTTTAACGTGTTGTACATAACTTTTCAATTGCGTATTATTCATATACCCTTGAGCTTTTATGTATTTGTCAACATAGATAAATTTAACTTCACCACCACCACCTTGATCATTAGCGAACGGAGTTATTGAAATTATGTTTTCGCTCTCGCTACTAATAAGTGGAGTTTGTTGTACTTCTCCTAAGTTTTTCTTAAATGAGTTTGAATCTGGTGTTGGTGCAGCTGCATCAGCCGAATTTGCGAATCCAATTGCTGATGATGTAACTAGTAACGTAGCAACCGAACTAAGCAATAGTTTTTTCATGATGTTTTCCTCCAATTGTTTTTTGAATCTCTTATAGATTAGCATATGTAATCTTAATGTAATTTTTTTGTAATATATTTGATACAGGGTGAAAATAGTTTTAAGGTCTTTTGTTTTGATTGTTGAATTCTCGGAGAGTAGTGTAGAGCTTGTAGTTATGAAATTATCACGTCCCACAAAACCAGCTAATAGTTGTCAATAAAAATAATAAAAAAATCAAGTTATACTAAATTTGTGCATACCAAATAACCGTTCAAACTAGATTTGGAAAGTTTAGGGCCACTTGGTTAATTTGTTAAATCAAGCAAAGTCTTGGAAGGAAGTTTTACTTCTTAAGTGCATAAATCCAATGTAATAGTTTGTTTGCACAAACTATTACAGCTACTTTATACGATTTTCTTTCTTCACGTTTTTTATCATAGAACGCCCGTAATTTCTTATTACGAGGAAGGACTTCATCCGTTGTTTTCTTTATTCGGCGGTCACGAATAGCACATTTAACAGCCATATACAAAGCTTGCCGTAGTCTGCTAGAGCCTCTTTTGGTTATTCGGTTGTAAGTACCTTTGAAGGCACCAGATTCAAACACACTTGGATCAAGACCGGCAAATGCGACGAGTTTCTTAGGATGATTATATCTTTCAATTTCCCCAATTTCAGATACAATCGTGGCAGCGATTTTTTTTCCGATACCGGGAATTGATTGGATAATCTCAAATTCTTCAATACCTTTTGCTAAAGCATCTATCTCATTTTCAAGTATGGATAGATGTTTTTTGTATTCAAAAAGCATATTAATATACATATCTAAGCTTAGGGCAAGACTAGAGTATAGAGCCTTCTGAAAAGTATTTTTTGCTGCGGCATTCATTAACTTTTCAGGCCTGTTGATTTGCCCATTGTAGAGAACGAGTATTACAGAATTCTTTCATACCTGTAATATTATCGTGCTGTCTCGTAAGATGACGTAAGTTCGTAAGTTGGATACCACGCTTTTTATAAGGCTCTAAATCCTCCTTATAATACAGCTCGCAGAGGTGATTGGCATAATTGATATCTGTTTTTACCTTTCGCTACATCCAGACCAATGACTGGATTCATTATAATTCCTCCTTCAAATTGATAATTGCAGGTAACCCCTAAATCCTCTTTGTAGTGTCATAGCTTCGCTTGGTATACGAGATCATTGTCCCAACCAGCCTCAAACATGTTTCTACAAGTAGGGGCGAACTGTTTTGCGGACGGGGTCTAGCCCCACTGGCGCGAACGTTCTACCCCGGCTACCGTTATCATATATCGATATAAAAATTGGTCAACCAGAAATATTTTCTGGCTGACTTTATAATACGATCGGGCGCTTTCCTTGATAAGGAGAGGGTCTTTCTTCATGAATCGGGGCATTTTCTTGAGTAACAATCCACAATTGAATCATATCAATGCTAAAATATGGATAAGTTTATGAAATACGAACTTAAACTATCAATAGTGTTGATAGAGATATGTTTTATTAAGGAGAATGCAAATGCCAATTATTAAGCACATGCAATTTATAAAAGCACCTATGGAAGTATGTTTTGACCTTGCAAGGAACGTAGATATTCATACTAAAACAACTGCTAAAACAAAGGAAAAAGCTGTTGGTGGTGTTACACAGGGCTTATTAAAAGAAGGCGATACTGTTACTTGGGAAGCCACTCACTTTGGCATTAAACAAAGACTAACGGCAAAAGTAATTTATATGAAAAAACCTACTGAATTTGTTGATATTATGATAAAAGGAGCCTTTCAATCTTTTACCCATACACATCGATTTAGAAAAGAAAAAGGTGGAACTTTAATGATTGATATATTTGAGTATAAGTCACCTTATGGTCCAATTGGGTTAATTGCTGACAAATTGTTTTTGGAGAGATATATGACAAGGTTTATAATAAGCCGAGCAAAAGAATTAAAAAGGATTGCAGAAACACATTAATAACTTATTCCATTATCGGGCGCAATTCTTGAGTAGAATTGCGCTTTTTGCAGCAATAGGGCCAGATTGTTGAATAAGAGAGTAATCGAAAACTAATGAAGTTCTAATCTATTCTGTTAATAATAATTTTAAAGCTTGTATAAAGTCCTTTTTATAATCTTTGGAATATACATGTATATATACTTTTGAGGGGAGATGGCTGGAGTTGCGAGAAAGGATAAGTTTAAGTGTTGGTTGGATAACTTTGTTTCTAATGGGTACTGACTTATTTGTTGTGTCTCCGTTACTACCGTTCATTTCGGAAGCATATAGGGTTAGTCCAGAAACCACAGGATGGATGGTAACTGTTTTTGCAGTAACATATGCTTTTTCAGCGCCTATATTTGGGTGGCTTTCAGATAAAAAAGGCCGAAGAACTTTTATTATATTTGGTTTACTATTGTTCGTTATTTCCAACATACTAACTGCTTTTGCTTCTTCATTTTTATGGCTAATTGTTAGCCGTATTTTAGCTGGTTTGTCCGTTGCTTCAATCACTCCTTTGATATACGCAATCATTGGGGATATTGCACCGCCAAATCGAAGAGGAACATGGCTTTCGATAGTTGTCTCTGGACACTTAACTGCTCTTTGGGCAGGGGCGCCATTGGGTGCTTTATTAGAACATTTTCTTGGGTGGCGATCAGTATTTGTTGTAATGGCAATTATAGGAGCCATATTGACGGTAGTGAATTTTAAAACCTGGGAGTCTATTCATAAAAGTGATTTAACAAAAAATATATTAGAAGGAAATTTGCTAAGAATACTTAGTTCCGTTAGTGTTACCACCATTTGGGCAATTTCTATGTATGCTATTTATGTTTATTTAGGTGCAGCGCTTTACTCGGAAAATAGATTCTCATCATCAGAAATCGCATTAGCTGTAACTTTTTATGGTGTTGGTGCTGTTCTAGGAAGCTTAACGAGTGGTCAATTAACAGATAAATTAGGAGCAAGGAAAATTTCGAAGTTTGCACTAATTTTATTGACTCTGATACTCATTTGTTTAGGAATATTCTTCTCATATGGCGATTGGGTTTATTTCTTTCTTTTTATTTGGGCCTTAGTTGGCTATGCAGGATTTACATCATACCAAGCACGGTTAGTGGTAGAATATCCAAATGAAAGAGGAATGGTTATGGCATGGAATAATACAGCTCTGTATATTGGCATCACCATTGGTTCACTGATTGGAGGTTATGTCATTTCTAATTGGGGTTATTCTTTACTCCCATATGTTTGTAGCGTCGCAGCAATTATAAGTTTTGCACTTAGTACACAAAAGGTAAAAGAAGTCAAATAATATCCAGTTTTTTCTAACTTGTATTTTAATTCAATTAACCTATTAAACAAACCAGCTAATAGAAGCTGATCGTTTTTCAACAATCGTGCGCGATTCTTGAATTAGAATTGTGCTTTTTTTATTTAGGAATGGTTTGTTGATTAAGACAAGCCTAATTTTTATGTGCTATACAAAAATTAGGCTGTATTAAACTTATTATGAGACGAATTTTAATCCTATTGCTGCACCTAAAACCATGCCTATAAAAACAAGTCTTTTCCAGTCTTTGGATTCGTCATATAAAATCATTCCTAAAATTGCTCCGCCAGATGCACCAATTCCTGTCCAGATTGCATAAGCTGTACCCATGGGAAGAGCTTCCATCGAATAAGCAAGGAATATGAAGCTTGCTCCAAACCCAAGAATTAAAAGAACTAATGATTGCCAATTACGATCTTTGTGCAATTTATTAATCATAGCAACACCAAACATTTCGCATAAACCTGCTAATATTAAAGTAATCCATGCCATTAAATTTCTTCTCCTTCCTGACTCGTATCTTTCGTAACTAATTTCAGGCCAATAACACCAACTAATAAAACTAAAATTAACAGTACTTTTTCTATTTTAAAAGGTTCACCAAAGAATAGAATTTCAGAAAAGACCGTGCCAGCAGTACCTAGCCCAACAAAAACTGCATATACCGTTCCTACAGGGAGTTTTTTTCCTGCCATGATCATTACATAGAAGCTAATGATGATCGCAATAACAGTCCCAGCCCAAGTCCACAAATCATAAGAGTGTTTTAAACCAATAACCCATAGAACTTCAAAAAAAGCGGCAACAAATACTTTCAACCAATCTGAATTCATTAAAAAAACACCTCCGATTTTATTTTCGCCAAAAATGAAAAAAAGCCCAAGAGATAACTGTAAAAAACAGTATCTCCCAGGCTTTTATCCTTCCGTGACACAGCAAGCTGTGAGTTTTCTCTCGGACCAGACCAACGTTTCGCTGCGGAACCCTAGAAAACATTTAACTTATGCAATTACCTTGTATTATACACAATTTTTAATTATAGTCAAGGATAGATTGATAGAATATTTACTTTATCTTCTTGAAATAAATGAACTAATTGATGTAGCACCTTATTCAACAAACAGACGGAATTCTTGAAGATGAATAGTCCCATTTCAGTAAACAGGGCCAGATTGTGGAATTAAGCAATGTAAAACTCTAGTAGTATTGCTACAAAGGTTTTTTATTGGAAAAATAAAGAGACGTATATATATCTGGTAGCTAGTTTAATTTCGTACTTACCAATTTAAATCGGCAATATATGAGAAAAGAGAGTATTCGGTACAATAGCGATAAATACGTCTTTTTCCATTAAATGGCCATTTGATGGAGTAATAATTTATTAATAGTTATTCGACTATTAGTCAGGGTAGTAGCACAAGAATTAAAGCATTAATTCACTTGGATTAACGCTATTTAAATTACATTAAAATATTTCACTCTTTAAGTGCCTAATTGACAAACTTACATCTCCTATATACCCTAATCTGTCCATTTTCTTGAATAAACTCTTGTAAAAAAGATAGTTGAATATAATCCTTAATTACATTAAATACCCCGAGATTTTATACAACATAAAATCTTGAGGGGATATTTTATAACCAAGCCTTTTTTAAGAGATTCACACCGAAATTTATTTGGTCACAATTGAGATTACTAAAACCAAGTTTAAGGATGGGGACATCAGATTGATTATTAAAGTAGTAAATGCTTGTTGGATATACTTTAACTCCATAATTAGAGGCACGTTCAATGAACCAATCTTCAGGTCGGTCATCATGAATTTTAACTAATACATACAAACCAGATTGTTCCCCGATAATGGAAATATGCTGACCGAACTGTTTATTTAAGGCTGACACAATACATTGCATTTTGTTCTTGTAAACGAGTCGCATCCGTTTAATATGGCGGTTCCATTCACCTTCTTCCATAAATTTAGCCATGGTCAATTGGCTTAAAAGGGAAGATGTACTTTCAAAATACTTGAATTGATTTTGATAACGATTTAAAAGCACCTCTGGCAACGCCATATAGCTGAGACGCATTCCAGGCAGAAAGGACTTTGAGAAGTTTCCTAAATAGATCACCTTTGTTGAATCAATGGAAGCAAGTGCTGGAAAAGGCTGTTGTGTATAGCGAAATTCACTATCATAATCGTCTTCAATAATATAGCCGTTTCTCTTGTCTGCCCACTGAATGAGCTTTTGCCTTTCTTGAATAGACATGCTGACGCCTATTGGGCTTTGGTGAGAAGGAGTCACATAAATTAGCCGTGATTTCATATCATCTAATTGTGAGAAATCAGCCCCAGTTTCATCTACTGATAACGTTTCAAGTGTAAATTGATGAAATAAAAATGCCTCTCTTGCCCCGTCATACCCCGGATTCTCAACGATTATGCTTTGAAAATCGTCTTTTAATATTTGACCAAGATGAATCAACATTTGTTGGGTGCTGCTCCCAATGATAATGGCATTTGGATTTGTTTTTACTCCACGAGATTGGAGTAAATAAGTAGCAATTTGTTCCCTCAAACACATTTCACCAAAGGGATTTCCGTATAGAAAAGTCTCCTGTAAGGTAAGGACTGAATTTGAAATTCTTCTATAAGCTTTTAACGGAAAATTTGCTTGATCGACTGATCCAGCTTTAAAATCCACGATATAGTTTGTAGTTGGTTCAGATTGCTGATCAGGAATCGAAATGGCACCCTCTTTAACTATATGAGCTTCTAATTCATTGACAAAATAGCCTCTTCTTCCTTCTCCACGAATATAGCCTTCTGCAACAAGTTGTTCATAAGCCATTAATGTAGTATTACGACTAATTCGCAGTGAATCAGCGAGCTGGCGAATAGAAGGTAATTGGTCGTTCGCAGGAATGTCACCTTGTTCAATCAGTAATTTAAATTGCTTATAGATTTGTATGTATTTAGAAGTGCCCTTCTCTATAGTAAAAATGATATTCTCCATAACAATCACCTCTGACATGTATATTTAATAAGAATTGTACCTTTTAAGATGTCAAATGCTAGTATACTCTGTTAACAGAGGAAAATCTAATAACGTTTTTATAAAAACGGAATTGAAAATTGCCTGATTGAAATTTGGAAGAAATCTAATTTGAAATTGATTATTAGGAAAAAATGTTATGTTACAGGTGAAGATGTTCATTACGAAAGGGGAAAATGTGATTATGTTTATACCAAAATATTTTCAAGTGAAAAATATGGATGAAGTGGTTGGATTTATGGAGGAGAACTCCTTTGCAACGGTGGTCACAACAGAAAAGGGTAAGCCAATTGCAACCCATCTTCCATTACAGCTTCAAAAAGAGGAAGAAAACTATTTCCTTACTGGGCATTTTGCATATGGGAATCCTCAATGGAGGACTTTTGAAATTTCTGAAAGTGTGCTCGTTATTTATCAAGGACCTCATGCTTACATTTCTTCATCATGGTATGGCCATGAAAACGTACCAACATGGAATTACCAAGCGGTACATGTATATGGTCAAGCAACCATTATAAGAGAAGAAGAGTTAAAACAAGATTTAACGAAGTTGTTGGAAAAATACGAGAAACATCGTGAAAATCCAATTTTATGGAATAAATTATCTCCGCAGTTATTGGAAAGTCAACTAAAAGGGATTGTTGGGTTTAAAATTAAAGTGCATGAAATTCAAGCTGCTTATAAATTAAGTCAAAATCGAAATGAAGAGGATTATCAGAATATTATTAAAGAATTACAAGAGGAAAATAATATAAATTCTCAACAATTAGCCGAAGTGATGGAAAAAAGACAAGATAATAAATAATTATTAGAGTTTAATTTAGAAGAGGGCGCATTTCTTTAAAGAAGGCGTTTTACTTAGTGAAAATGACTAGATTGTTAAATAATCATTATTGGAATTACTCGAAGCCGTAGTACGATTTATCCAATGTTTCGACTCGGACACGATTTAAGATAAAGTGAATGTATATTCTAAACAATCATTTAACCCATATGTTATTTTAAACTGAACAATAAAATGAAAAAAGAATTGCCTTAAAAGGAGAATTAAATAATGAAAAATATAAATGTAGCCATTCCTACTCCCTTTCACGAAGATGAGAGTCTATTTTTAGAAGGGTTTAAACCCATTGTTGATCACTTAAAATACAATGGGATTGATTCAATTCTCATATGTGGCACAACAGGTGAACAACATTCACTTAGTATCAATGAACGATTACAAATAATTGAATACTTTAATCAACAAAGCTTTTATAGTATCGAACTTATGTTTAGCGTATCCGCTACAAGAACGAGTGATGCAATTAAATTAATTCAAGCACTCGAAACGTCTGAAATTGATGTTTTCGTCATAAGTTTCCCCCCATATATTCTACCAAGTCAGGAGCAAGCTGTTTACTATGTTGATGAACTACTCAAACATACTTCTAAACAGGTTGTACTATATAATAATCCTTTGCGAACTGGATTTGATTTGGGTCAGGCTGCACTTCAAGATCTAATCACTAGACATACCAATATTATCGGACTCAAAGAGGGGGGAGATGTTAATCGTCATCAACATACAAATTTCGCAGAAGATTTTATTCTGTTTGCAGCCGGTGATGTTGATTTTCCAGAGATGATAAATAATGGATGTAGCGGGCTTTCTAGTATGGTTGGAAATGTTTATCCTAAAGAAATTAAGCAAGCTTTCAATGACTTGCTAGAGCATAAATCCATTAATTCAAATAAATTAAACAATTTAATTAAGGAAGTTACAAACAAACAAACTATTGTGAATATAAAAAATCACTATAATAGCATTGGGTTAAAAGTTGGTACTTGCCGTTCACCTATCGTCCAAACATAATGAGTATAGAGTGTTGCTTTGAAAACAAATTAACAATTTATATTCAATTTTGAGATAATGTTCTTTACTAGGTTTAGGGAGAGAGTCACATCTCTCTGATAAAGACTAGACAGTTCCATGGCTCTTCATATACAGTTTATCTGTCATTTAGACAATATGAAAATCAATACTGATTAAAATAAATTTTATTAACTGAAGGGTAGAGAAGAAGGGTGAAATTATTATGGATAGAAGATATCCATAATAACTTCACTTGTCCTAATGAAGTTCAAGAAAAGAAAATTCAAATGTGGATTAATGAAATGACTTCCCTACCTTATCGTATGAAAGCATTAACTGCATCCCCATATACTTGCATCGTTTACAGCTTTAAGCAAAAATGAATTTTTGGCATTAAAATGGAGAGATGTCTAGAAAACTTTAGAAAGAATATAAATTCATTAAGACTTTACCGTTTAAGATACTTAGGAGGATTAATTTAAATATATTTACCATTTGTGCGGTGGGACCGATTCTAAATTACTTTCTGCAATACTTACGGAGACAAATACAACTATGACTATTAGTGATAAAGACTAAACCCATTCTGTATAGAATGGGTTCTCCCTTATTAAATAAACATAGTTTATTTAGAAACTTGATGTAGAGCTTTTACGAATAATCCGAAGTCGAAGGACGATACCAAGAGTTCTTACAGCAAACATCGCAATTGAAAAGAAGATAAATGCTGCTGGTATAACATCAGCACTCAAAACAACCTAATCATGTGCTAACAAGTAGAGGGCGTACAATTTATAATCGTAATCAAGTCACAAGGGGCAGATCGTTCAACCCGGATACTATAAGACTATATAAAAAATAGTCTACCAAATTCTTTCTGGCCGACCATATAATACGATATGCGATCAATTTGAATTAGAGCAGCCTAATTTTTACGTGCTATACAAAAAACTAAGTCTTATCTTGTTGGCTTATGGTGGGTACCCCTTTCATAAGAGATAACTCCTTTCCTTTCTATGTTAGGTTTTAAGTCATTTGAAAGAGCCGTTCATATCATAAGTGGTATAAAGGCTATGTATATCGTCAAAAAAGGGCAGTCCATGAAAGAAATGAAGTCTGCCCGAAATGAAAAACAATTTATAGACGAATTGTTTGGATTAAGTTCGTAAGTAATCAATTACTAGAAAATAGAACATCTATGTTCCTAGTAAGTGTTTTTTTAACCAGAACCCCACTTTTCAGCATGGATTTTAATTAAATATATAAGCTTTTCCATGGCGGGAGTCAGCCATTTGTTTTTATGATAAGCTAGTTGTGTTGTGACAGATTCTTCTGTATGAATCCAAGATAAAGCAACAAGTTTTCCTCTTTCTAGTTCCTCTTTCACTGCTATTTGGGCGAGATAGGTAATGCCCAGTCCACACATAACGCACTGTTTTATTGCTTCAATATTCCAAAAATTGATTTGTGAGCATTCAATCCCTTCCTCTTTTATCCAATATTCTAAAAAGTCTCTGTAACTTCCTGGTTCTGTAAGTAACAATATTTCCCCTTGCAAGTCGGCAGGGACAATTTTATTTTTTTTCGTTAAGTGATGCCCGGGATTAGCGAACATGACTAACTTTTCACGGATAAGATTGAAGTTGTGAAGGTCATCATCCTCAGAAGAAGGTTGAGAGTTAGCATCTCTGCCATTTTTCTAATGTGATTATCTATTGGTACGGATCATCCTACTAATATTATTAAAGATGTTAATCAGCTTTTAGAGCGGCAAAATAATTTTTTTAGGAAAGTGAAAATTTGATGAAAATAATAACACACAAATTAGCCTTAATTGGCTTTGGTAATGTAGGGCAAGGGCTAGCAACGATTATTGCTGATAAAAGCGCCCAACTTGAAGCATTTGGAATGAAGGTCCAAATTGCTGCTGTTAGCGATCCGATTAAAGGGAGTATCTACAATCCAAATGGTTTAGATGCTGAGTTACTCTTGAAAACTGTTCAAAGTGGAATAACGTTGGATACTCTTACTGCTCCATATACAGGATGGTCTGCTAAACGTACTATTGAAGAAGCCGATGTAGATACGGTGGTCGAACTTGCTTATACAGATCTAAAAACAGGTGAACCTGCTTTGACTCATATGGAAACTGCATTAAGGCGTGGACTAAATGTTATTACCACTAACAAAGGACCTATTGCTTTGCACTATGACAGACTTATGAAATTAGCTAAAGAAAACAATGCGCATCTACGAGTTGAGGGAACTGTAATGAGTGGGACACCTCCTCTACTATTCGGTTTAGAACATTTGGTAGCAGCAGGTATTACAAAGATTGAAGGAATTTTGAATGGAACTACAAATTACATTATTACGAGAATGATGGAAGGGAAAAGCTATTCTGAAGCTCTTCGAGAAACACAAGAATTAGGGTATGCAGAGGCTGATCCTGCTGGTGATGTTGAGGGGTATGATGCAGCTGCCAAGGTAGTTATCCTTGCGAACTTGCTTATGAAACAATCCCTCAAGATGGAGGATGTCGACCGTGAAGGAATCACAAAATTAACACCTGAAGATATTGCAAATGCAAAAGAGGACAACGAATGTGTGAAGTTGATTGGTAGAATTGAATCCTCTTCAGAGGGGTGTAAAGCAGAAGTCCGTCCTTTGAGAATTCCGCTTTCTCATCCACTCTCATCGATTCAAGGCGCAACTAATGCGATAACTTATACTACTGATATCCTTGGTGAAGTCACTCTTATAGGTACAGGAGCTGGTAGGATGGAAACTGGATATGCCATTATCGCTGATTTGATTGCCATTCATAAAGAGCACGCACGTTCTGCTTCGGGTCAAGTTGAAAAGGAGGTAAGGTTATGATACACACTTCAACTGCAGAAATAATAAATAAAAAAATGTTACTGAATGGAGAATGGATATCGAAGGATGAGTATATGGAAATTCGAGATCCACAGGATGGAAATCTGACTGGGACTGTACCGTTAGCTAACTTAAATGATGTGGAGATTGCCCTTGAAGCGGCTGTTTCTGGGAGTAAAACTGCTCGTTCTATTCCAATTCATCAGAGGATCTCTATTTTGCGAAAAGCAGCTGAAGTGCTAGAAAATAGAGTAGAAGAATTTGCTCGAGTTATAGCCCTAGAAGGTATTAAAACGATTCGTAAAGCCCGTAAAGAAGTTCTGCGTTGTGTGGAAACCTTGCGTATTTCTTTAGAGGAAGCTAGGCGAATCAAGGGTGAGACAATACCATTTGACCAATCAATTGGTTCAGAAAATAAAGTTGGATACTATATGCGCGAGCCGGTGGGGATGCCATCATATTAAAACCGCATGAAGAGACACCTCTATGTGCATTGATGCTTGCTGAAATACTTACGAATGCTGGACTTCCTAAGGGTATATTGCAAGTTATTACCGGTAGAGGAAGCGAAATCGGTGAAAAATTAGTAACTGATCCTCGTGTTCGCATGGTTTCCTTTACTGGTGGGCGAAGTGACAGGTGAAAAGATCATCAAAATGGCGGGACTTAAAAAAGTGAGTATGGAATTAGGAAGTAATGCACCAACCATAATAATGAATGATGCAGATTTGGATTTGGCCGTTCCAGCATGTGTGAGTGGGGCATTCTGGGCAGCAGGCCAAAACTGTTTACACGTACAGCGTCTTTTGGTACACAGTGAAATCTATGAATTGTTCAAGAAGAGTTTTATTTCTCTTTCAAGCACGTATCAAGTTGGGAATAAGCTTGATGAAAATACTGACATGGGACCACTTATTAACGAGGAAGCAGCTAAAAGGGTGGAACAATCAGTCAATGAAGCATTGTCACATGGAGCAAATCTCTTAATGGGTGGGTTTAGAACAGGAAGTTTCTATGCACCAACTCTTCTTGAGAATGTATGCGATATCACAAGCTTAACTTACTAAGAAATTTACGGACCAGTGACGATTATTGAAAGTTTCACGAACTTTGAAGATGCTCTTAACCGAGCTAATTCAGTAGACTATGGTTTGAAGGCGGCTATCTTCACTCCTAATTTAGAGACCGCATTCAAAGTTATTGCTGATCTGAAGTAGGGGCAGTAATGATCAATGAAAGTACGGATTATCGCATTGATGCAATGCCTTTCGGGGGTACCAAAGGATCTGGGCTGGGTCGTGAAGGTGTATCCTTTACTTTGAATGAAATGACAGAACCGAAAATATCTTGTTTCAGTATTTAACAATATAACTATAAGAATGAATGTATGCCTATATGACTTAAATAGTAAAGTAACCAATATATTCACAATACTCGGGAGATTCGTTGTAACGTTAGAACTCTACCTGGGAATTCAGATAATTATGTAAATATTTGTTGCATCATATTGCCTCAGAAGGTAGATGTTTAATTCTATTTTGTAATCATTGTATGTATAGGATATGTACCTTACTATTCAACTTGCCATGATTACTTATCTTTAGCCTCTATTGAGATGTGTCCAGAAGGAAGAAGTTCAAACTTTAAGGGATTATATGAAAAAACTGCTTGTGGGAGATATTATTAGCAGATCACGGTTTACCCGATTTTGCTTAAAATCAATTAGATTTTGATGAGGCGGTTTATTAATCAAGACCTGATGTATTCAACTTGTGTTGCACGAAGAGAAAAAAGAGAATGGAAAATTGGAAAACAAACATTTTTGATATAGGGCTTATCATAGACTCATCTCGAAATACTTAATTAAAAACAATTCGAGATGGGTGATGATTATATTTATCGAATTCAACAATACTAGAATATTAAAAATTATTATTTTATCCTATTCAATTAACTATCCGTTTTGAGAACAGATAACAAGCGGAATTTATTATAATTATTAAATGAGCTACTGCCATGAATTAGTATCATATCTAGTGGATTTTAGAATGTGCATAAAGTAATTAAGTATTAGTTCCGCAAAACAAAATAGTTAATAATGATCCCACTCCAATAGGATAAGTAAACATTTTTGATTAAATTTAGAACAAGCGATAAATGAATGATCTTGAAAAAAGATAGTTGTTTTAGTTACTTCTTGTATGATTAATGTTAATAGGTCACCTAGAATTAGGGGAAAAGTATGTGTAAATAAATGTCTGTTCGCAAACCAATCACAACTAAGCCAACTACAAAACAGACAATTTGGCTAAGGAAGCCTTCGGCTGTAATCATGTTGTTTAATAAGAAGAGCCACAGATCAATCCCAATCCCCGTTATAAAATAACAAAAAAGTTCAAGTTTTGTCATGTTAACAATGAATTACAACCCATCATGACGAAGGCGATAATGATTTCCCAACTATCCGCAGTTAGCCCCACATTTCTAAACAGTTCTACCAGAAGTGCATCAATAGGTGATTTTTCAAAATTTGATTGTATCGTGAAGGAGACAACAAGCGTTCAGAATAAAATGTCTGTTAGATAAAATTTATACTTCAAATTATTCGACCTTTATTATTTTTTATTGTAAATGCAACATAATTGAGTTAAATTAAAGGTATGCAAATTTTGTTGTATTTGCAACAAAAAAGATATCTGTACTTGGGAGTTTATTATGAAGGAAATTCTTAGTGAAATTGGAATGATTGCAAGGGCATTAGATTCTATAAGTAATATAGAGTTTAAAGAACATGACCTAACAAAAGGGCAATATTTATATCTTGTCCGAATATGCGAAAACCCAGGCATTATTCAAGAAAAGTTAGCTGAGATGCTCAAAGTAAATCGCACAACAGCAGCCCGTGCGATAAAAAGACTTGAAATGAATGGTTTTCTTGAAAAAAAAGAGGATTGGGATAATAAGAAAATTAGGAAACTATATCCAACGGTAAAAGGTGCTTATGTTTATCCTTTTATCAAAAAAGAAAATGTTTATTCTAATCATGTTGCATTAGATGGATTTTCCAAAAGTGAAGTAGAAACCATTCATAATCTTATTCAACGAGTACAGAAAAATATAGTTATAGAGTGGGAAAATGTAAGAAATAGGGAACAAAAAAACTATTGAAAGGAGATTCATATTCAAATGGATCTAAAATTTAAAAAATGCTACCTTGAAGATTTACAAACGCTACAAGAAATTAGCATTGAGACGTTTAACGATACATTCAAAGATCAGAATTCACCTGAAAATATGACTGCTTATTTGGCAAGGGCATATGACTTAAAGCAATTAGAAAGAGAATTATACAATCCTTCTTCCCAATTCTTTTTTGTATATGTTCATAATGAAGTTGCTGGATACTTAAAAATTAATACCGATGATGCTCAGTCTGAAGGAATGGGTAATGAATCACTAGAAATTGAGAGAATCTATATAAAAAACAAATTTCAAAAACATGGGCTTGGTAAATATTTGCTAAATAAAGCCATTGAAATTGGAAAAGAACTTCATAAAAAGAGCATTTGGTTAGGCGTATGGGAAAAAAATGAAAATGCCATTGCGTTTTATATGAAAATGGGATTTGTTCAAACGGGAGCCCATTCTTTTTATATGGGGGATGAAGAACAAATAGATATTATTATGACTAAACACTTATTTGGATGATGACAGATTAAGAAATGACAAAGAGGGTTCATTGAAAAATGAAATGGAGAGATCAATATGCCTAAATTTATTATTGAAGATGATTTTTGGTCGTTATTCCCTCAGGCAAAGATAGGTATTGTTATTTGCCAGGGGATTGATAATTCAATTAAGAACGTCGAAATGTATGATCAGCTACTAAGAGAAGCAGAGAAAGAAGCACATCAATTTCTTAGTTTAGATGAATTCAGTCTCAATCCGGTCATTTCCGTTTGGAGAGAAGCTTTTCAGAAATTTAAGACAAAAAAAGGAGCAAGGTGTTCCATTGAAGCTTTATTAAAAAGAGTAAAAAATAGCAATGAGATTGGAACTATCAACCCACTTGTTGATATTTATAATTCCATTTCACTGCGTTTCGGTCTTCCGTGTGGTGGAGAAGATATCGATACGTTTGTAGGTGATATCCGTTTAACACAGGCAAATGGGAAGGAAGGGTTTATCCCATTAGGAAGTGTTGAAAATGCGACGCCATATGAAGGGGAAATTGTCTATAAAGATGATGAAGGTGCAATATGCAGATGCTGGAATTGGCGTGAGGCTCAGAGAACTATGCTAACGGAACAAACGAAAAATGCATTCCTGTGTATTGAATCGATTGATGAAACAAGAAGCGATGAGTTTTATACTGCTCTCAAAGTATTGTCAGAATTAGTATCACATCATCTTGGTGGTTCTGTAAAAGTTGAAGTGTTAGATTTAAATAATAGGGAAACGACAATCATTGAATAAGATCAATTCGCCTAATTCAATTCCACAAGGGTTACTATACTGACTAATTATGATTCAAACTTAGGATGCATAACTGATTCTCTAAAATATTTTATTAGTTAATGACTATAATTTGGAAGCAGTTACTCAATGCAAATTGAATCTATTTCGCTTTCTAGTAAGAATTTAAAATGAAGTTCTTGGATTGGTAAAGAATTTTTATAGGTATAATTAGTGACCTCTAAACTTTCTTCTTAACTAATGAATACACTAGCAGAATAACTGAGGAACTATTTGGCAGCTTTCTTGGAACTCAAGGCGCGTTTAATTAGAAACGCGTCTTTTTTTATTTAAGGGCTAAAAATTGTGGAATAATTTCTTTAAATATAATAACTTAATAACTAGATTATCAACTTAAAGTAGTATATAAATAAAGATAAAAATTTTATTAAAAAGGGTTGAAACAGTATGGAATTACGACATTTAGAGTATTTTTTAATGCTTAGTAAAGAACTACATTTTACAAAAGCAGCTGAAAAATTAGGAATCTCACAACCTACTTTAAGCCATCAAATTAAAATGCTGGAAAAAGAAGTAGGATATTCACTATTTAATCGTGTTGGCAAGAAAATTGAGCTTACAAAGGTAGGAGCAATTGTCCAACAAGAAGCAATGAATATTCAAGATTCTATCCAAAATATATCTTCCCAAATTGTAGCATTTTCGAAAGTAGAAATAGGAGAATTGAAGATTGCTGTATTACCAGGAGAAATGACAGATCTAATATCCACCGTATGTATTGAATTTAATAAGCTATATCCGAATATTAAAGTTATTATTGATACTACAGATCAAGTAGAAAAAGCTGTTCTAGAAAATCAAGCGGATTTTGGTATTGGTTTTCAATTTGATAAGTCTGATTTATTACAAGGAATAAAGTTGTACAATGAAGAGTTTTATCTAATTAGTAATCAAAGTAACCAAGAACAATATGTTTCGTTCTCTTCTATATTTAATGAGCCTCTTATATTATTTTCTAATTCACATCAATGTAGAAAATTATTAAATAAGACTAGCTACAGCATTGGCAAAGTGTTAGAGCCTACTATTGAAACATCGAGTATTACATCTATTTTAAATCTCGTTAGAAGTGGAATCGGACGCAGTGTTGTCTCACGCACTCTATACGAATCTTATGATACAAACGATTTATTTTTCCAACGTATTAAAAACCCATCTTTAACTAGACCTGTTTATCTCTTGATGAAAAAGAACTGCTTTATTAACTATGCAGCACGTGAGTACATGAAGCTAATAATAAGGGAGATTGAAAAGCTTCATTTCCACACAGAGGAAGAGACGCTTAATTATTTAAAGGATTTAATATTATAGGTTTTTTCTATCATTATTATAGAAATAATATAATAGACGCATGATAAAACAATATATACAATAATATTATGCCAATTAAAAAAGAGTAAGGGATTTTTTAATTGGCCATAATTATGAATTTTTATAACTAAAGTTCATATCTTAACAACCAAACAGAAAACTAATACGAGGTGAGTATTGATGGGCAAAGATTTAAGTCAATTCATCAGAAATGAAGCGTTTTTGGACAAAATTGTTTCGGCTGAGGAAGCAGCCTCTTGGATTGAAGACGGAATGAACCTTGGCATGAGTGGATTTACATTATTTGGGGAGCCGAAAGAATTTCCAATTGCACTTTCTAAGCGTGGTGAGAAAGAGAACTTTAAAGTTAACCTTTATACAGGAGCTTCATTAGGACCAACTGCAGACCAATCAATGGCTGAAGCAGGAATTATTAACTTACGTGTCCCTTATCAGGGTAACGCTGTAATGCGAGGGAAAATCAATGCTGGTGAAATCTACTATATTGATCAGCATGTATCACATACAGCAGAAGAGGTGCGTAAAGGGACATTAGGAAAAATTGATTATGCTATTATCGAAGCAGCTGCTATAACTGAAGAAGGGTATATTATTCCAACTGGTTCTGTAGGAAATTCGCCAATCTTTGTGGAAAAAGCTGAAAACGTTATCATTGAACTAAACACAAGTGCACCTAGAGCATATGAAGGTCTTCATGATATTGTTGTACCGAACAATCAAGGTGAACGTAGAGAGATTCCGATTTACAAAGTTTCAGATCGAATTGGAGAAATTGGTATCAAAGTAGAACCATCTAAAGTAAAAGGAATTGTTTTATCCGAACAACCTGATATTCCTTCACCGTTATTTGAGCCAAATGAAGAAACACAGCAAATTGCGAATCACTTATTAGACTTCTTAGCAAGTGAAGTAGAAGCAGGCAATTTAACGGAGTCGTTAGCTCCATTACAGTCTGGTGTAGGGTCTGTAGCGAATGCTGTTCTAAATGGTATGAAAAACTCTCAGTTTAAAGATATCGAAGTGTTTTCTGAAGTATTACAAGATGGTATTTTTGACTTAATCGATGCAGGTGTTGTTAAATTTGCAGCGGGTACTTCGTTCTCACTTTCTAAAAAACGTGTTGCTTCACTCGCTGAAGATTTAGAAAAATACAAAGATAAAGTTATGTTCAGACCACAAGAAATATCAAATCATCCCGAAATTATTCGTCGTTTAGGTGTGATTTCATTTAATACTGCCATAGAAGTAGATATTTACGGAAACGTAAATTCAACGCACGTAAGTGGAACAAAAGTGATGAATGGTATCGGTGGATCTGGAGACTTCGCTCGTAATGCTAAAATTACAATCTTTGTAACATCTTCTCTGGCAAAAGACGATGCTATCTCAACAATCGTTCCTTTCGTATCGCATATTGACCATACAGAGCATGATGTAGATATTATTGTAACAGAGCAAGGATATGCTGACCTTCGTGGACTTCCACCAGTGAAGAGAGCAGAAAAGCTTATCGAAATCGCACATCCTAAATATAGACCTCAATTACATGCCTATTTTGAAGAAGCGAAAGAGAAAGTCGGCGGTCAAACACCTCATATCCTTGAAAAAGCATTCTCGTTCCACACAAACTTGAAAGAAAAAGGAACAATGTTATTCAAGGAAGAAAAAGTGAACAATTAATTTCCATGAATAAAAGGGTTACACTATGTAGCCCTTTTTTATATTTTTCTTAAATTACAAGATTAAGCTCTTATCATCGGCTATTTCTATGATTATGATAGAAATAATAGAATAGACGAATGATAAATTGTTCCTTAAAATAAAGATAGGTATACAGATATGTGCACTATTACATTGCAAAGGAGTTTTTATTATGTGTCAAGAAATCGCAGGCATTCAAATCCCGGACTCTAGATTAGCAAAAGATGCAGTTGATATTTTACGTGAATATGGAAGCGATTTATTATGGAATCACTCTAACCGTGTATTTTTATTTGGTGCGGTTAATGGTCAAAATGCAAAAAAAGATTACGATTTAGAACTACTGTATGTAAGTGCATTATTCCATGATTTAGGACTAACTAAAAAGTACAGTAGCCCAGATTTACGTTTTGAAGTTGATGGTGCCAATGCAGCAAGAAGTTTTTTGCAACAGTATCAAATTCCTGATGAATCAATTCGCCGTGTTTGGGATGCAATCGCATTACATACAACACCTGGTATTGCGGAGCATAAAGAAGCAGAAGTAGCATTACTGTTCTCAGGTGTGGGAATGGATGTAATGGGAGACGGATTTGAACAATTCCCTCCACACTTACGTGAAGAAATCATTAAAGCGTTCCCTCGTAACAATTTTAAACAAGAAATTATTCCTGCTTTTTATGAAGGCTTTAAACATAAGCCAGAAACTACTTTTGGCAATATGAAGCAAGACATTGTACAACATTTTGTGCCTGAATATAAAAATAAGAATTTCTGTAGCTGTATTTTACATTCACCTTGGTCAGAATAAAAAACAACATCTTAATGAACTGACAGTACTAACATAATAAATATGAAAACACCTTGCGTTGAAAATTAGGTATTAAAACCAAAGCTACAACGTAGAGGCGTTTTTTTATAGCAACTCTTTAAAAAAGATGCCGATAGTGAAAGAAGAGCATCATATACCTTTAAGATTATCTCGAAATCGAATATTCTGTTAAAGGGAGCGATTATTGAACAACATAGGAAGAAAATGAACAAACAATTTTATAAATATCAAACTAAATTCTACAGATTAAGACCCTCTTTTGATCAATCAGGAGAAACAGTTAGAATTAAGATAAATTTAGCTTACGGATGGTAGCCTTTTTATAAGAAAGACGTATCAGTTTTTGTTGAGTTTTAAGCATCTTGAAAAAACCACATTTATCATAAGTTGTATAAATGCTATGTATACATCAAAAATGGGCAGACCAATCAAAAGGGTGAAGGCAAATATTTTTAGCTCAGATACGATCGGGTGCGATTCTTCAATAAGAAGATCGCTTTTTTCCGTTATAGGGCCATATAGTTGAATAACATCTAAGAAATTCTATATATAAATGTTGAAATTAAAGGGAGACATAAGGCTTAACTAACTAAAAAGAGCTAATGCATCGGATCGATTGATTCGATGCATTTGTTTTATAATTTATTATAAGTTTCATCATCAACAGGTTCTAACCATTCCGGCGTACCTGCAGTAACACGGATAAATATGACCTATTAGATACAATGATTGAAGAACATACAAATAATCTGAGAAAACTTTGCCTATCTGCATATGATGCGACGTTTCAAGAAAGGAACTGTGTTCGAGAAAATGTTATAAGAGATAAAGGTTCTGAAGATTAACTGCTAAAGGTTAAAATATTAAGGGCTTGACAAGAAGGGTCCTATCCATTTATGATACCTAATGGGGTATATGGAGCGAGGATTAAATCTCCTATATATTTTTTGGAGGTTTATATACCTATATGGGTATTTATATTAAAAGCAATAGGAGGCAACATAATGAATACTGATAAATTATTAGATGCAAAGGGACTTACTTGCCCGATGCCAATCGTAAAAACAAAAAAAGTTATTAATGAATTACAATCGGGTCAAGTGTTAGAAGTTCATGTAACAGATAAAGGGGCGAAAGCTGACTTGACGGCTTGTCAAACTCTACTGGGAACGAGTTATTAAAATACGAAGAAGATAATAATATTTTAAAATTTTGGATTAAAAAAGGTTAATAGATTAAAAAATAATACCCTTATGGGTAATTTGAAGTAGGAGAGATTATATGTTTGAAAAGAAAAGAACAACAATCGTTTTATTTAGTGGAGACTACGACAAAGCAATGGCGGCTTATATTATTGCAAACGGTGCGGCGACTTACGATCATGAAGTAACGATTTTCCATACCTTTTGGGGATTAAATGCATTACGAAAAGATGAGCCATTGACTTTGAATAAAGGATTCCTTGAAAAAATGTTTGCAAAAATGATGCCACGTGGTGCAGACAAAATGGGCTTATCAAAAATGAACTTTGCTGGGATGGGGCCAAAGATGATTAAACAGGTAATGAAAAAACACAATGCCATGACATTGCCGCAATTAATTGAGATGGCTCAAGAACAGGAAGTAAAGCTTATTGCGTGTACAATGACAATGGATCTTTTAGGTCTTCATCAAGAGGAACTATTGGATGGAGTTGAATATGCAGGTGTGGCCGCTTATCTAGCTGAAGCAGAAAATGGAAATGTGAATTTATTTATCTAAAAAAAAATTTCTAGTTATCGATACGACTAATTAAATGCTTTGGTAAATTAGAATGGGCTTTGTCTTCATATATTTTTTAACCAATGTAATACCCTGTGTGGTATGGAGGTAAGAGATTTTATGAGAAAATTAGATGTGCGATCAATCGCAAAAGGATTGACTTGCAAAACCAATTATACGAACAAAAATAGCAATCAATACACCGAAATCTTGTGAAATTTTAGATGTATAACAAACAGAAGGTTAGTGGCATTAACTCAGCTATAGTAGTCCATATACTGTTAGAACATAAAGAAGAGGTATTAGTGTTATCGTTCATCATTAAAAACTCGTAAAAGAGAGTTTTTATTCGACTCATTTTTTTGCAACAAAACAACAGGTGGATTTTGAATATATAGTTTTGTTAAATTAGAATGAATGAAAAATTCACACTAAATATTAGTCAATTTAAATAAAGGGTGAGTAGAACTTTTGATGAGTAGTTTATTAAAGGTTTATAAATTATAAGTATTGTCCCAAATTGTAGAACTTTTTTTAGCGGTTTTAGAGAAGAGAAAATTATAGATATAATAATCTATAGCTTATGAAATGTTAATTCAAGAAGGATTGATTTACTTCTCTTAGGGTACCTGAATCAAAGTACGTTCTTTTCGCAGCTTGCATAGGATATTATGATAACTGTGAAGGGACTGAAGAAATGTATTATCCTTATATGTATATACATCAAACTCCATATTATGGTATGCCGATGTATTATTATGGAATGATGTATCCAAATTATACTAATATGGTTGAACCTACAAATCATTATAACTCTTACTTTGCTTCTAATGGGAATGCAGGAAGAATGCTAATAGATCAAGGGCCTAACCCATTCGTCATTAATATTAATACAGCTGCGAAACAAAATAATACGTACCGTACGGCTTTATGGACGGGGCAACATTTACAAGTCACTTTAATGAGTCTAAATCCTGGAGAAGACATCGGATTGGAAATGCATCCAGATGTGGATCAATTCTTACGTATTGAACAGGGGCAGGGTATAACTCAAATGGGTAGAAGAAGGGATAATTTGAGCTATAGAAGAAATGTAGAAGATGACTCGGCAATCTTTATACCTGCTGGAACATGGCACAATTTAACAAATATAGGGAATATTCCATTAAGACTTTACTCTATTTATGCGCCACCTAACCATCCATCTGGTACTGTTCATCCTACAAAAGAAGACGCAATGGCTGCTGAAGAGGAAACTGGCCATTATAATGCAAATCCCGTTAAATTAGGTAATATTCCTGGTGAATGGGTATAGATACCATAATTAGTGAGTTAGGGATTAGATGTTATTATAAAAGAGGTAATGTGGGACAATTTTCAAGATTCACCCGGTTAGTGACAAGGGTATTCTACTAATCATGCATATAAGATAGTAGAAACAGGGAACACATTGGTGAGTCTTAACTTTTTCAACTAAGTTAAAAGTATAAACATTCGAAAAAATATTAGGGGTTTTGCCAAATGGGTAAAACCTTTTTTATATTACTTTATAAATAGAAACTTTTTATAGATGAAAATAATATATATAAAGTGTAATAAACAGTTCTATCTATATTAATAGAGAGAGCATTATACATAATGGTCTATTCCATTTCATTCGATTTGTAGGAAAAAAATAATGCTTTAATTATGCAAGTTTTATTCACACTCTTAAAACACTCACTTAAAAAGAAACCTTAGCCTGACTTAATAGGCATCATTAGCGCTTGACAGTATACCTTGCAGGGTATAATATATTATTAATAATCAATGTAAAGGGAGTTTGCATAGATGAATTCATATGATGATAAAGTCAAAAATAGAGTGAAACGAATGGAAGGTCAACTTCGTGGAATATTGAAAATGATGGATGAAGGAAAAGATTGCAAAGCTGTCATCACTCAACTTTCGGCTGTTCGTTCAGGAGTAGATCGTGCAATAGGCTTAATCGTTAGCCAAAACTTACTTGAATGTATTCAAGAAGCAGACGGTGATGAACAAGTTTTAAATGAGTCAATTCAAGAAGCGGTGAATCTATTTGTAAAAAGTCGATAACTAGTTCGGCTTTTTATTTTCAGTAAATAAATACCCTATACCGTATATGCAGTGTAGAATCAACCATATATGAATATTCAAAGAATAAAAAAGTAGAGGAAAAACATGACAAAGAGAATTATCATTATTAGCGGAGTTGCTGGTCAGGAACAGCAGATGCTAGTCTATGAAGGGATAAGTGAAGGGTATAACTATAATACTTTCGGAACCCGGTGGGGATTGTTCGTGAACCAAAGGAAAGCGACAAAAGAATTAAGAAAGTTCTATTAACATCTCCCTAAATGAGTTAAGAAATCAATTAGATTAAATTCTAAAAGATCAAACGGTTGATTTTAGCTGACAAGAAGGCGTAAGAGGGTATCTGGCAAGCTGCATTTTAATAAATAATGGGTATTAGGTGAAAAATGTTGATGGTGGTTGGAAAATATATTCATCTGGATATGGTGTGAATACCAATACTAACAACTAACTTAGTTTTAAGAAATAGAGAAATATAAAATAAAGATGAGTCAAAAGGTGAAGAATGGTCATCCAAAAATCTTTTGTTTACTTGTTGACAATATACCTATACGGGTATATTATATGTATATCAGTAAGAGAAAAAAACTTGAAGGAGGCGGCACAAGTGAATTCGTATGAGGTTAAAATTATAAATCGTATAAAACGAATTGAAGGTCAACTTCGAGGGATATTGAAAATGATGGACGAAGGAAAAGACTGCAAGGCCGTCGTCACTCAATTATCAGCTGTCCGTTCAGGTGTTGACCACACAATTGGTGTAATTGTAAGTCAAAACCTAAAAGAATGTATATTGGAAGCAAAAAGCAACGAAGCTGCCAATGATTCTGTACAAGAAGCAATGGAGTTATTAGTTAAAAGTCGTTAAAAAATCGACTTTTATTTTTCAATAAAAATATACCTATGGTGGTATGTGAGGGGCGAGTAAATGGAAATTTGGTTGATTATTGCGATTGCAATTGTTTTTATCATTTGGCGTATGCTACCAGCTAAAGGAACAAAAACTATATCGACAGAAGCATTAAAAGGGACACTCAACGATAAAGATAAAGTATTTGTCGATGTACGAACACCTAGTGAATATAAGGCTAATAATATTCGTCAGTTTAATAATATTCCATTAGGATCAGATCTTTCAAAACTTCCGAAAGGTAAAGAAATTGTGGTCATTTGTCAAAGTGGGATGCGTAGCGGACAAGCTTGCAAACAATTAAAAAAATTAGGATATGATAATGTCACAAATGTTCGTGGTGGCATGAGTGCCTGGAGAGGCTAAAAATTAATTTAGGAGGACATTGAAAATGAAAGAAATGACAGCAAAAGAGGTTCAACAACGCATAGAAAATGGTGAAATGCTAAATCTAATAGATGTGCGTGAAGTGGATGAAGTGCAGGCTGGCCATATTCCCGGCATTACGAATATTCCACTTGGATTACTTGAATTCCGTTCACATGAACTTGATAAAAATAAACAGTATATTATGGTTTGCCGTTCTGGCGGACGCAGTGGTCAAGCAACACAGTATTTAGAAAGTCACGGCTTTGATGTAACAAATATGACGGGTGGCATGCTTTCTTGGGAAGGGAAAGTTGAATAATTTTTTTAAGAAAAATAATACCCTTATAGGTATGTGGAGGTTTTTGAAATGTCAATAAAAGCAGATGTAAACTTAGATTGTAAAGGACTTGCATGTCCAATGCCGATTGTTAAAACGAAAAAGGCAATGAATGATGTGAAGGATGGTCAAATCTTAGAAGTACAAGCGACAGACAAAGGTTCTGTTGCGGACCTAAAAGCGTGGTCAGAAGGTGTCGGTCACCAGTATCTTGGTACGAAAGAAGAGGATGGTGTATTACTGCATTACATCCGTAAAAATGGAGATGACCAGGAATCAGAAAAGAAATTTGAACAAACGATTACCAATGAAGAAGTAATCAATCGTACTGCTAACGGCGGTATTATTCTAGATGTTCGTGAAGAAGCTGAATATGCATTTGGTCATATCGAAGGTTCAAAATCAATTCCAATGGGCGAATTAGAAGATCGCTTAAATGAGTTAGATAAAGACCAAGAAATTTATGTGATTTGTCGTACAGGAACACGCAGTGATTTAGCGTCACAAAAATTAGCTGAAAAAGGTTTTACAAAAGTATATAACGTCTTACCAGGAATGAGTTCTTGGAACGGCGATTTATCAAAAAAACTTTAAATTTTAACTAAAATGGAGGAATATTATCATGTCTAACAAAGTAGCAATTATTGCAAGTAACGGTGGGTTATTTGACGCTTATAAAGTTTTTAACATCGCAACGGCAGCTGCCGCAACAGAAAAAGAGGTAGCTATTTTCTTCACATTTGAAGGGCTTAACTTAATCCATAAACAAGCGATGCAACAACTACCGATGCCAGAAGGAAAAGAACATTTTGCTGAAGGATTTGCAAAAGCAAACGTACCGAGCATTCCGCAATTAGTTGAAATGGCGCAAGAAATGGGCGTAAAATTTATCGGTTGTCAAATGACAATGGATGTAATGAATTTAACAAAAGAAGACTTTATAGATGGTATTGAAGTAGGTGGAGCTGTAACATTCCTTGAATTTGCTAAAGATGCAGCACCAACTCTAACATTCTAATGCCAAAGTCAAAGTAGTTAAATTCTGAAACACCTAATTTCAGATAATTAGGGAAAACTAGTGGAAGGGAAAGCCCTTCCACTTAAAATAACGAAAAATAATACCTATGGGGGTAAGTCGATATGACAGTTATTAAAATGACAGCAGCGCAAGTAGCTCGTAAAGTGATAGAAAATAAAGAGTTATTTATCTTAGATGTACGTAACAAAGACGCATTTGAAGATTGGAAAATTGAAGGACACAGCTTTGATTATTTAAATATCCCATATTTTGATTTATTAGATGGAGTAGACGAAATCTTGCCGAAACTTCCAACAGACAAAGATGTATTAGTTGTTTGTGCAAAAGAAGGTTCCTCTCTTATGGTCGCTGAAATGGTATCAGAAGCCGGGCGTGATGTGTTCTACCTTGAAGGTGGAATGAAATCTTGGAGTATGTATCTAGAACCAATTAAAGTTGGTGATTTAACAGATGGTGGCGAATTGTATCAATTTGTTCGCCTTGGTAAAGGTTGTCTTTCTTATATGGTAATTTCGGAAGGGGAAGCAGCAATTATTGATGCTGTTCGTTTCACAGATGTTTTCACAAACTTTGCAAAAGAAAAAAGCGTAGTAATTAAACACGTATTTGATACACATTTACATGCCGATCACATCTCAGGTGGTCGTTATATCGCTGAAGCAACAAATGCAACTTACTACTTACCACCAAAAGATGCTGAAGAGGTCGTATTCGATTATACACCTCTTGAAGATGGCTTAACAGTAAATATCGGTGCATCTCAAATTGAAGTAGGCGCTCTTTACTCACCAGGTCATACAATTGGTTCGACATCATTCATTGTTGATAGCAAGTATTTATTAACAGGCGACATTTTATTCATCGATTCAATCGGTCGTCCAGACTTAGCAGGTCTTGCAGAGGACTGGGTAGGCGATCTTCGCGAAACTTTATATCATCGTTACCGTGAATTAGCAGAAGATTTAATCGTACTACCTGCTCACTTCATGATTATTGAAGAGTTAAATCAAGATGGGACTGTAGCAAAACGTTTAGGTGATTTATTTACAGAAAACCACGGTTTAAACATAGAAAGTGAAGAGGAATTCCGTCACACAGTAACAGATAACTTACCACCACAACCAAATGCCTATGAACAAATTCGTCAAGTAAACATGGGTAAAATTACGCCAGAGAATGACGAACAAACAGAAATGGAAATCGGTCCAAACCGTTGTGCAGTTCGCTAATAAAAATTTATAAATAAGTTTAAAACAAAAACTTCGGCAAGGAACGAAGAGAAATTCTTTCCTGCCAAATTACTTTTATGAATCTAAAGGAGAATGTAGAAATGGATGTAACTCAAGTTTTAGATGCAAAAGGATTAGCATGTCCAATGCCCATTGTACGAACAAAAAAAGCAATGGACACATTGGAATCAGGTCAAGTATTAGAAGTGCAAGCAACAGATAAAGGGGCGCTAGCCGACTTAACGGCTTGGTCGGCTGCAGCTGGCCATACTCTTTTAGAACATAAAGAGGAAGCGGATGTATTAACGTTCTATATTCAAAAAGGGTAAAAAATAGAAAGTGAGTTGTTCTGCGACTCACTTTTCTTATTAATTGAGAGACTAAAAAATTGCAAGGTTTAATTGAATAGAAAGAAGGAAACAACATGGATATAAGTTATGTGGTCCTCCTTTTCGTTATAGGGTTTATTAGCTCCTTTCTTTCTGGGATGCTTGGCATTGGTGGTGCGATTGTTAAATACCCAATGCTATTAATGATTCCGACAGTGTTCGGCTTCCAGGCTTTAACAGCACATGAAGTTTCCGGTATAAGCGCACTTGATGTATTATTTGTATCGATTGCTGGTGTCATAGGATTTCGAAAGGGTAGTTATTTAAATAAATCGTTAATTACTGTTATGGGGATAACGGTGCTAATAGGGACATTTATCGGTAGTTTTGGATCACAATATTTTACGGAAGCTCAAATAAACATTGTCTACGGAATATTAGCATTATTAGCAGCCGTTATGATGTTCATTCCAAAAAAGAAGATTGATGATATACCTTTAGAAGAAGTCACCTACAATAAACCTCTTGCCGGAATTCTCGCATTTATTGTCGGAATTGGTTCTGGTATTGTAGGTGCTGGTGGTGGATTTTTACTAATTCCAATTATGTTATTAGTATTACGTATTCCTACACGAATGACGATAGCATCCAGTTTAGCGATTACGTTTATTTCATCCATTGCGGGTTCGATAGGTAAAATCTCTACGGGGCAAGTAGAATATGTAACTGCTGTTGTTGTAATCATTGCCGGTCTGATTGCCGCTCCGATTGGTGCAAAAATCAGTAAAAAAATGAATACAAAGATATTGCAAGGGATTCTAGCGGTTTTAATTTTAGGAACAGCGGTCAAAATATGGATAGATATACTATAGGAAAACAACGGAATCATAATTTCTTACAGAGAGAAAACAATAGGAGGATTGATTGTATGAATTTTCACTATACAGTTCAGACAAATAAAACGATTGATGAAGCAATTGCATCTATTGAACAACATCTAAAAGAAAATAAATTCGGGATTCTTTGGCAATTAGACTTGACGGAAACTTTACAGAAAAAAGGTGTAGATAGTTATCGAAAGCCCTACCGAATTCTTGAAGTGTGTAATCCAGTAGAAGCAGCACGTGTAATCGAGCATAATCCTTTAGTTGGTTATTTCTTACCTTGTAAAATTACCGTTTATGAAGACGAAGGAAAAACAAAAATAGGACTTGCTAAACCAACTGCTATGATAGGTTTATTAAACGATGCTGAATTAATTTCAATAACAAAAAAAATTGAAAAAATCCTTATAGATGTACTAGAAAAAAGTAAATAAAGAATAATAGAACAGGAATGCAATGAAAAAATGCATACCTGTTTTTTCTTCTTATTAGCAATGAAGAGCTATATCTATAAGAATTTGAAATTTTGTTGATATCAGTTTATAAGGAAGAATGGCATGTACTTAGATTATTCCAGCTAATAGAAGTTGATTGTTATTCAATTAAAGGGCGCTATTGTGGAATAAGCTTTTCTTTTTTCTTAAGCTAAAGGTCCATTACTTTCTTCTTTACCCAATGTAGTATGAGATTTTTTATAACCAGGTAGTATTTGCCTGGTTTTTCTTATTATCAAACTTGAAACGTACGTTCTATAATTGTTTTATTAATTCAGAACATGTGTTTGGATAATGTAATGAACAGCTTTTAAAATTTCTGCAGCGTAATCAGTTAGTCGATATGATATACGTTTCAAGAACGGGCGAAATTACAAAAAGGCGTATTAATCTTACTAAAATAGCAAATGATTCATTTAGTACTTATTGCTTTGTGAAGTATGCAAAGCATAATTTCATAATCGGACGGGGACAACTTCTGTAAATATAGACATTTCTGAACAATTGAGTGACGCATTGCCGTTATTTGCAAGTCTTATTGTTGGTTTTGATTTTATTCTGTTAGTTGTTGTATTTAGATCTATTCTTGTTCCATTAAAAGCTGTTTTAGGTTTCTTACTTTCACTTGGTGCAACTTTGGGATTTGTAGTATTTGTTATCCAAGATGGTAATTTAATAAACTTATTTGGTTTTCCAACTGCTAGTCCTGTCTTAGCTTTCTTACCTGTTATCGTTATAGGTATCTTGTTTGGATTAGAAATGGATTATGAAGTTTTCTTAGTAAGTAGAATCCGTGAAGAATTTAGCCATACAAAAGATGCAAAAAAAGCTATCCTTGTTGGCTTAAAAGACAGTGGGGCAGTTTTGACGGCTGCAGGCTTAATAATGGTTGCTGTCTTTGCTGGATCTATGCTTGCACCGGATCCAATGGTTAAATCAATTGGATTTGCTTTAGCTTTTGGAATCGTCTTTGATGCATTTATTGTTAGAATGACAATTGTGCCAGCTGTCATGACTTTGATGGGTAACGCAGCATGGTATATGCCAAAATGGTTAGATAAAATCCTTCCTGATATTGATATTGAAGGAACTAAAATCCAAAAGGAAGTAATGAAAAGAGAGGATAAACTTAAAAAGAAAATATATTCTACAGCAGTAGGAGAAGGGAAGATATCAAAATAAAGAACATTATATAAGATAGTCTTATTAAGAAAATGACTTATTATACTGTGCTTCTCGCCGAAGTACAGTATTTTATTTTGTTTTATATGTTCTCAAAATTTGTTTGCATTTGTCAATTATATTACAGTAAGTGAAAATCCTTTTGTCCTATTTAGTATAGAATGATTAAAGGTTCCAATTTGTAACCTGAGTTCTTAAATGTTAGTAGACATAATTTGAAAACTATTGTTGACAAATTATCCATAAGACCTGGTCTAATTCAACGGTAAGAGCATATGAACGCAATGTAGATGAGTTTATATTTGATATGGAAGAAAAGAATATTGAACCAATAATTGAAAATGTAACATATGAGTATACATTAAAATGGGTTAAAAGAATGGTAGAAGAAGGATATAAAGCGAAAACTATTAATCAAAAAATTTCAACCCTTTCTTCTTTATTAACTCACTATAACAACTTAGGAGTGATTAATAAGAATCCTTTTGCAGCACTTGATAAGGTGGAAGATTATGATGAGGAACATCATTCTAGAGCGTTAAGTTTGGAAGAGTTATATTTAGTTTATAAAGCTTCATATGAATTGCAATCAAGGGGTGTAAATGTATTAATCCCTATCTCGATTGAAATTTTTACAGCCTTACGTTCGACATCTTTAAAAAAGCTAACGGTTAAATCCGTATCAATCGAGAAAAATGGATTAGAGTTTAAAAGAGAGAGTAGAAATGGAAAGAAGAAAATTGAAGAATCTAAGAAAGGTGATAAAGGAAATCGAAAAAATAAGTCTTTTTTCTTACCACTACCACCTAAATCAATGTCTCTACTTGTAAAACATATCGAAGGTCTTGATTCCGATGATCCGTTATTATATGGACTGAAAGGAAAGGCATTAGAAAATAAACAAATGAACTATATTACGAACAAGATTTGTGAGCATTTGAAGTGGATGGAGAAGAAAGTGTCTACTAATAAAGATACGGATGAACTGGTTAAAAAAGAACAATTCTTTACGCCACATGCATTCCGTTACACACTGGCATCTTTACTGGATGAAATGGAAGTAGAACGTGATACTATTAAGTTTCTTCTATTACATTCAAATAAAAACTTTGATTCATTAGATCCATATATACTTCGTTTCAACAAGCATACTAATAACATAAAGGCTGCCCAAATTTTACTGGAAACGGTGCTAGAAACTGCCCTAGAGCTTGATATGAATTATAGTATCAAATTAAATTTTAAAGATGTGACTAATCATTTAAAACTTGCTTATCAATATCAGTTATATAACGAACATTATTACGTACAGCTAAAGGAACAAATTATCTCTAGTGCTTTAGCTGATATATTTAACAATTTCAGAAGTCCTGTTCCTGGTCAAGTACCACAGCACACTAATTTAATGGCTAATAACTTTGGACATCAAATGTTGCCAACACAACAGTCAATTCAACAAATGCCAATTAATTCAATACCAGCAGAAAAAACATTGGACCAATTTATGTCTCTAATGAACAATTTTAATCAACGTGGTATGTAATGTTGTTGATATAGAATTAAAGACGAACAACAAAAAATGTTGTTCGTCTTTGGTATTATTAGTCATTAAAAAGATTAAAAGAGTCAATAGCTTTCTTTTTTTGTTGGAATTCAACGTGTGTATAAACTTCCGTCGAGGTAATACTCTCATGACCCAATAATTCCTGTAAAACGCGTAAATCTACGTTCTCTTTATTCTCTTGCAACATCAGTGTCGCAAATGTATGTCGTAAGTGATGTAAAGAAAAACGGGAAGGAGGCAGACCTGCTTTTTTTAGAACTTTTTTAAAGATGCTATGCAATCCCCGTGGATCAAGTATTTTACCATCTTTATTTAAGAAAACATGTTCCGTACTGTATATTTGATACGCTTGTAAAGACGCTTTATACGTAACAAGAAGGGGAATCAGGTGAAGATGGAGCGGTAATAACCGTTCTTTTTTCCCTTTTCCATGTATTCGAATCGTTTGATTCGAAAAATCTAGTTGCTGCCACGTAAGTGAAACCAATTCAGATCGTCTCATACCAGTTGTTGCTAACAACTTGATCATCACCTCATTTCGTTTTGAAAAACGGGTATGATCTTGTTCGAGTGCGCGGAATAGATGCTGTAAATCTGTTGTCGTCAAATAGACCACCAGTTTTTCATCTGTTTTTGGCGTTTCTATATCAAACATGAAGTCATGGTTGATATATTTCTCACGTACACAATACTTTGTGAAGGATTTCAGACAAGAAATCTTTCGATTCAACGACCGAGGACTTTGATGTCGTTTACCTAGTAGATGTTGAATAAATCGACGTACATTTAATTTAGTAATGTCATTTAACTCAGTTGAACAGCCGTAATCAGCTAAGAAGGAAAAGAATGATTTAAGATCGTATTCGTAGCTTAGAACAGTATGTTCCGAGTAATTTTTTTCGACTTGAATGTACAAAAGGAAATCTTCAATCGCAGTATTAAGATTCATTAATTAAACCTCCAGGTAATGATGTTTAAACGATAACGCATTATCTGTACAAAAAACCCAAATTATTGTTTAAAAGGAGAATTATCGTTCACATGAAAAGCAATAAAAATTATAAGGAACTTAACAGGAAGAAGTCGAAGAGTACGGATATTATAGGAACTTTAAAGTACAACCCCTCTTCTATCGCAAAATTTTTCTAGTTTACATAATATCTATTATAGGAAGTTATGTATCATTTCAAAAGTATACTTTTAATAGTGAGACAGAATTGAAAAATGTTTTTAAACAGCATTCATAAGACTCTTACATGAAATCAGCCGATTTTTTTCTAGTGTTTATTTTTAATTAATTTCTTCAAAAACTATTTGCAAATTAAAAATGCATCCTGGTTTAACCAAGCTGCATTTTTAATTTGAATTTATTCTATGGCTGATAATTCACTTTCTGTGACCCATTTATGATTCTTTACTTCTTCACCTGAAGTTGAAATGTAATCTACCATATATACCGTAGTTTCTGTTGCTGAATCGATTGTTGCATTTGCTCCTTGCATGCCTTCCATATGATTTGCCTTAAGAGTTACTTGATCTCCAGACTTTAAAGTTTCTTGTTCAGCCTCTTCTAATTCTTCATGGATGACCCACTTATGTTTAGTCACTGGCTCCCCACCAATTGTTGGTGTGTAAGTTACTGAATAAACCGTAGTATCAAATGCACCAACTATAGTAGCTTCAGCCCCATTCATTCCTTCCATGTGATTAGTTTGAATGATTGCTTTACTGTCGGCTGGGTATGTTGGATTAGTTGATTCTTTTAAACCAGTTGGAATTTCTCCATCACTTGAGTGATTCATGGAAGAATGATCCGTATCATAGGATTCCTCCAAATTCTTTCCCGAATTTTCATGTACTTCGTCTTCATTATTATCATTGGCACATGCTGATAGTGATATAACTGCTGCCAATGAAATAATCCCAAATATTTTTTTATTAAACAATTAAAACCACTCCAATTCTAAATACTTGAATTTTTTAATTCATATTTTATATTCCACATTATAAACACCAAATTTGCAAAAACTATGCAGATTAATTGTATTATCTTAATTCTTTGAAAGCATCCGAAAAAACAATCAAGAGTACCTATAATTATTTGAAAATTACCCGTAAATATTTGAAATAATCTTACCACCTGCCTACTTATTTGTAAGAGTGCTAAAATTATCGGTAATGATTTAGTTCCATTTATAGCCAATTCCCCATACTGTCTTTAGAAATTCATCAGTAGGAAATCCTGACATTTTAAGTTTTTCTCTTAAATTTCGAATATGAGAATCAACTGTTCTTATATCTGTTTCAGTTTCGTATTCCCAAGCGATATTTAATAACTCTTCTCGAGTAAAAGTTTTATTGGGCCTGGATAGTAAAGCTTTCATAATATAGAATTCTTTTAATGTTAGTTGAACCTTTTTTTCAAAGTATTGCAGGCTATACCTCTCAATGTCTAGAACAAAGCCATTGTTCGTTATATTCTTGGTTTTCTCATCCTTCGTGGTACGTCTTAATAGAGCGTTAACTCTTGCAATCAATTCTCTATCATCAAAAGGTTTTGTAATGTAATCATCTGCACCATGATTTAAACCTTTTACTAAATCCGTTTTATCTGTCCGTGCTGTCAGCATAATAATTGGTACATTTGAGAATTCCCTTATGGCTTTACATACATCCCATCCATCCATTTGAGGCATCATTATATCTAATAACACAAAATCAACTACTTCGTTTCTTAGGATTTCTAAAGCATTTTTACCACTAGTTTCCTTCAAACATTGAATCCCATAAGGCTTAAGAAATAACTCAACTAAGTCTAACATTCTTTTTTCATCATCTATTAATAGAGCTGTTTGCATTCTTCTATATTCCTCCAACTTCAAATCATTACCTTAAATGTGCTGCCTATTCCCAGTTCACTAGTCACTTCTATTGTACCTCCATGTGCCTCAATCAACTCTTTTACAACAGAAAGTCCAATTCCTGATCCACCATATGTTCGCGAGCGTGATTTTTCAACCCTATATAATCTTTCAAAAATTAATTCAATTTCATCTGAAGGAATTCCAAAACCTTTATCGATTACTGAAATCACTGTCCTATTATCCGTATTGTAGATTTCTAAACCTACTTCTGTATATTCGTTTGAATACTTCAGGGCATTATCTAATAGATTGAGTACAATTTGTTGTAAACGTAAAGGATCAGCGTAAATTTGAAATTTATCTGGAGCCTTAATTTTGAGTTTTAAATTTTTAAGTTTATATGAAGGTTCAACAAGTTTTTTAATCCTCTTTAGAAATTGATCTGACCAAAAGTACTCTTTAGCTACTGTAAAGGAGTTTTCATCTATTTTAGCTAAATCTAGTAAATTTTTTACGAGTTCTTTCAATTGCTCTGATTCTTCATTTATTATCTTAAGATATTGCTCGAGTTCTATCTCTTTTATATCTTTCCTCATAGCTACTTTTGCATAACCAGTTATATAAGTTAACGGAGTACTTAACTCATGTGAAATTACTGCTAAAAATTCATTTCTTTCATTTTTTAAACGTTCTAATTCCTTTGCTAGCTTTTGGATTGAGCTTGAAAGCTGGCCGAGTTCATCTTTACTGATATATGGAAGGGCTACATTAAAGTCTCCTCTACTTAGTTTCTCTGTGGCTACTTTCATATTAATTAGCGGTCTAGTTAGGACTTTAGAAAGTATTGTGTAAACGATTAAAATGATTGCAACACTTATAACGCCGGCTATTCCAAAGTGCAAAGTTAACTCATTTACCATCGCGTTTATAGATTTTGTACTTTGAAACATTAGGACATAACCAGAAAGCTCGCTATTTTGAAATGGATGTAAACTTGCAATATACGGTGAATTCTTATAGTCTGAAACCAATATTTTATCGTTTTCCGAATTTCCCTTCATTACTAAAGGAATATATCTCTCTAAGATTGGATTACTCTCATCAGAACTGCTAATTATGTTACCTTCACTATTCATAATAATAACTTCTCTATCACTACCATTTTCCATTAACACAATATGTTTAATTGTAGATTCAGAATAATTCTCTTGTAGGACATCACGATGATTGGCACCATTGGCTAATAATCTGGAAAATTCCTCATCCATTTGAGCATAGATAATATTTCGATGCAGATAAAACATAAGAACCATCCCCAATATAAGTATCACTGCAAAAAAATAGATCACCAATTTTGTAGAAATTCTATTCATTCAAATCTCACACCCTTTCAGTAGCTAATTATAAATAAAAAATATGAAGAAATTATGCAGAAGAAAAACTAAAAACGAACTTTTAGAACTCTCCAAATAGGTAATCGTTTTACTAGATTCATTTGATTATATTTTTAATTGGAATGAAGAACGAGTTGAAAGCATTTTATAAAGTCCTCTCTAAAGAACATCTTAGAAATTGTAAAAGTCGTATTATAGAATACTAATATTTACTATTTTCTTCATTTATACAGTGATAAATAATTGTGATATCAGTTTGTCAATAACTAAATATTTTCATATTTTCTACCTCATGCTAATAGTAAAACTGTGTATTTTTAATGGATTTCCTCATTTTCAATCGTTTTTGTATAGAATTTCTCTAATAAACGGATAAATATTCAAAAATTTATATATTATTTAAATAAAAAGTATTGCAATTTTGTGAACGCTTAAATAAAATGAGAATGTAAAAACTATTAAAATAGAATTTTACGAACACAAAGTAGAAAAAAATAACTAAAAAAGGGGGATGTTTATGACGGGGAATGTTAAAGAAAACATTAATTATGACAAAATTGCAGAAATGGACTCATTCAAAAAATTAACTAAAAGAAAGAACAACTTCTTATGGACTATTACTGCTATTTTTTTAGCTGCATATTTGTTATTACCGATCTTAACGTCATTTACTGAAATTCTACACCAAAAGGCTGTAGGGGAAATTACATGGGTGTGGTTCTACTCTGCTGGGCTATTTATCATGACTTGGGGATTAGCTCACCTGTATGTAGCAAAGGCAAATTCTTTCGATAAAGAAGCAAAAGCGATTATCGAAGAGTACGAGAGAGGTGCTGTTTAATGAGTATTACAGCTATATTAATGTTCGTAGCGATCGTGGGCTTGACATTAGTCATCACATGGTGGGCTTCAAGAAGAACAAGTAGTGCTAGTGATTTCTACACTGCTGGTGGTGGTTTAAAAGGCTGGCAAAATGGACTAGCTATTTCTGGGGACTATTTATCAGCTGCCTCTTTCCTTGGTATTGCTGGTTCTATCGCTTTAGCAGGATTTGATGGTTTCTTCTTCTCTCTAGGTTATTTGGTTGCTTACTTAGTGGTATTATACATCGTTGCTGAACCATTACGTAACCTTGGTAAATTTACATTAGCAGATATGATTTCTGCTCGTTTTGATGCAAAAAAGGTTCGTGGAACTGCTGCTTTAAGTTCAATTGTAATCGTTCTATTCTACATGATTGCACAACTTGTTGGTGCAGGTGCTCTTATTCAATTATTATTAGGTATTGATTACTGGATTGCCGTACTACTTGTAGGATTCATGATGACAGTTTATGTATTATTCGGTGGTATGACGGCAACAAGTTGGGTACAAATTATTAAAGCATGTCTATTAATGTTAGGTACAGTTATTATTTCATTCTTAGTATTAGCAAAATTCGATTTCAATATTTTAACAATGTTCTCTGAAATGACAACGAAAACAGAAGCTGGAGCTGCATATTTAAACCCAGGACTAAAATATACAAATGGAATTGACACAATCTCTATGTTAATTGCATTAGTATTAGGTACAGCTGGTTTACCACACATCTTAATGCGTTTCTTCACAGTTAAAGATGCACAAACAGCTCGTTCATCTGTTATTTGGGCTACTTGGATTGTAGGTATTTTCTATGTATTAACAATCTTCTTAGGATTCGGTGCTGCTGCATTCGTAGGTAAAGAAGAAATCGTAGCTGCAAATGCTGCGGGTAACATGGCTGCCCCACTTCTTGCTCAAGCTCTAGGTGGAGATATTCTATTCTCCTTCGTGTGTGCTGTTGCCTTTGCGACAATTTTAGCAGTAGTAGCAGGTCTAGTACTTTCTGGTGCATCTGCCCTATCACATGATATTTATGGACAAATTATTAAAAAAGGTAAAGTATCAGAAAAAGAACAAGTGGTTGCTGCTCGTGTAGGATCAATCATCATTTCTGTAGTGTCAATTATTTTAGCATTAGGAGCTCAATCTTTAAACGTTGCGTTCTTAGTATCATTAGCATTCTGTATCGCTGCTTCTGCTAACTTACCTGTTATTATTTACACAATTTATTGGAAACGTTTCAATACAAATGGTGCTGTAGTTGGTATGTTAACTGGTTTAATTTCTGCATTAATCTTGGTGGCTGTTTCACCAAACGTTTGGAATCCAGTTGAAGGCGCAGCTATCTTTGTAGGAGAAGCTCTATTCCCATTAGGAAATCCGGCAATCGTTTCTGTACCACTTGGCTTCTTGGGTGGATGGATTGGTACACTTCTTTCTAAAGAAACAAATGAAGCGAAATATCGTGAAGTTGACGTTAAAGCTCAAACTGGTATTTCTGTACAGGATGTATCACATTAATCTAAATCTAGAACCTCGGGTTACTTACCCGAGGTTTTTATTTCTACTTCCCTTTTTCATCACAATAGAATAATATAGAAATCAAATAGTATGTAGAGGTGAAAAATATGGCCAATTCAAACGCAAAGAAGAAAAGATTGAAGCAATTACGTGAGCAAGGAAAAGATGTGACAGTACAGCGAGGTCAGGTCAATTTTAGTACACATGAACGAACAACAAAGACGAAGAAAGAATCATTGGATAAAATCTATAACAAACATAAAAGGCATTTCCAGGATCATCACAAAGATCAACCTGGAGATGCCTTTTGTTTTTTTGCTAATACGACAATCGTAAGGAGTATAAATACAGAACCAATCCAATCGATCCAACCGAATGAAACACCAAGAAAGAGAACGGACGTAATGGCAGCTGATAATGGCTCAGCACATGCAAATAAGCTAGTTTCAGAGGCAGATAAATATTTTATGCTTTCTAAATAACTATAAAAAGAAAGAACTGTCCCACATAAAACCACAAATAAAAATGCAAAGTTAGTTGTGAAAGTCCATTCCCCTTCAAATTTCCATGGAGGTGCAACAAAGCTAAATACAACCCCACCAATAATCATGCCCCACCCTACAACAATTGTTGAACCCCATCTTTTTAATAGCTCAATAGGATGTATCGTATAGAATGCAAGTCCAAAAGCGGACAATATCCCCCAAAAGAAACCAAGCTTCGAGATAGATAGTGATTGTATATTTCCATGAGTTACAAGTAAAAATGTACCTAAAAGTGCTAAGAATACTGCAATAATTTCTTTTGTTGTGGGACGTCTTTTAGCTTTCAGAATAAAATAACTCGTTACAATTGCTGGACCTAAATATTGTAGAATCGTGGCAGTAGCTGCATTGCCATGTTGAATAGCTGCTAAATATGTATATTGAACACCAATCATCCCAATAATTCCAAATATAATAATTCCTAAAATATCTGCCTTATGTCGCCAAATATCAAATATTCTATTTCCTTGTTGTTTATAAGCGATTAATGTTAGTAAGAGACCAGCAGATAATAGACGTACAGTAGTTAACCATTCTGCACGGATATGTAAGACTTGAAAGAGATATTGCGAAACTGTTCCTGAAATTCCCCAGAAAAAAGCTGCTGTTAGCACTAAAATAATTCCCTTTTTCCTACCCTGTAATATCATATTAAACCTCCTTGAATATAACACAAACATCTCTATCTTATTCGTATTGATGGCAGAAAGCAATGTACATTTTATCTTTTCAGAATATTATTAACTGCAAATTTCTAAGCTAATAAAAAAAGATATATAAAAACGTGGTAACGTTTTTATATATCTCATACGAGTTAAAATTACTCCTACTCTTTTGTCGACACATTAACACGCATTAATTTTCCGTCATTGGATACATCTATTTTTAATGATCCATTCGAGTAGCGATCTGCTTTCGATAAAGATTTCACAACAATGGTTTCTTGCACATTTTTCTCTGTTTCTAATAAAACAGTATCATTCGCAGAAACAACTTTAACGGTGAAGATTCGATGAGGATTTGATTTTAATTCTTTTAAAGTGACTACGCCTCGTTTAGCTCTAGAACTTTTTTCAACTTCAGAAACATTCATTCGTTTTACTGATCCTCGATGTGTCACGATGACTACTTCTTGATTATCTTCTGAATTTAATAGATTTACAGCTGTTAAAACGTCTTCATCCTTTAAATTGATACCTTTAACCCCACCAGTTTTAACTCCTGTTACAGGGATTTCTTCGATATCAAAACGAAGACAATAGCTTAGATAAGTTGTTAGTAAGATTTCTGATTCTGTTGAAACAAGACTTGCGAAAATTACTTCATCTTCACCTTTGATATTCATTGTTTTAATAGGCTTAGAATAGCGAGTAACAGAGTAATCTGCTAAGGCAGAGCGTTTAATTTGCCCTTCTTTTGTTGCAGTAAGTATATAAATATTTTCTTTGTCGAACTTGTCAATACCAATCACTTCGATAATTTCCTCATCTTGATCAATTGGGACAATACTTGATATATGCTGCCCAAGATCCTTCCAACGAATATCTGGTAATTCATGAACCGGTTGATAAATGTAGTTTCCTTTATTCGTAAAGAGCAATAAATGATGTTGAGTGTTAAGAGTTTCTTCAAATAATAGATAATCAGAATCCTTCATTGCAAAATCCTGACCATTCGAAGCTGAATGAGACCTTGTACTTGTACGTTTTACATAGCCGTCTTTCGTTACCGTGACAACAACTTCTTCACTTGGCACAAGTACATCCAGCGTTAACTTAATTTCTTCGATTTCTGCTTGTATAATTGAACGACGTTCTTCAGCAAATTTTGTTCGAATTTCAGCTAACTCAGATTTGATTACTTTAATCAATTGTTTTTCATTCCCCAGAATATCGTTTAGCCTTGCAATGGACTTTTCAAGCTCTTCTTGTTCTGCACGTAGCTCTGTAATATCTGTATTGGTTAAACGATATAATTGTAAACTTACAATTGCTTCTGATTGAGACTCTGTAAAACCAAATTGAGCTTCTAAATTAGATTTTGCATCACGTTTATCTTTTGAAGAACGAATCGTCGCAATCACTTCATCTAAAATGGATATAGCTTTAATTAACCCTTCTACGATATGTAAGCGATCATTAGCCTTTTTAAGGTCAAATCTAGAACGTTTTGTTACTACATCCTTCTGGTGGGCTATATAAGAATCCAGCATTAATGGAAGAGTCATCATTGTCGGACGACGGTTATGAATAGCAATCATATTAAAATTGTAATTGACTTGTAGTTCAGTTGATTTATAAAGGTAGTTTAATATACCAACTGCTTGTACATCCTTCTTTAACTCAATCACAATACGAAGGCCAGTACGATCAGATTCATCTCGAATTTCAGAGATTCCCTCTAAGCGTTTATCTACCCTCTGTTCATCAATTTTCTTTACTAAGTTAGCTTTATTAACCTCGAAAGGAAGTTCAGTAATAATAATTTGCTCTTTTCCACCTTTTAGCGCTTCAATTGTGGCTTTTGATCGAACAATTATTTTCCCTCTGCCAGTTTCATATGCTTTTTTAATACCCTCTACACCTTGAATAATACCACCTGTCGGGAAATCAGGTCCTTTAATAACCGTCATTAGATCATCAACAGAACAATTTGGCTTATCTAAACGCATTAGTACTGCGTCAAGTGATTCAGTTAAGTTATGCGGTGGAATGTCTGTCGCATAACCAGCAGAAATTCCTGTAGAACCGTTAACAAGCAAGTTTGGAAATCTCGAAGGTAATACAGTCGGTTCTAAATCTTGATCATCAAAGTTTGGTACGAAATCAACAGTTCCTTTATTGATATCACGAAGCATTTCGGCAGCAATAGCAGATAAACGTGCTTCAGTATAACGCATCGCTGCAGGTGGGTCACCATCAACCGAACCGTTGTTCCCATGCATTTCAATAAGCATATGACGCATTTTCCAGTCCTGACTTAGACGAACCATAGCATCATAAACGGATGTATCACCATGTGGGTGGAAATTACCGATTACGTTCCCTACTGTTTTGGCAGATTTTCGGAAAGGCTTTTCGTTTGTGTTTCCTTCATTGAACATGGCATAAAGAATTCTTCGTTGTACGGGTTTTAAACCATCACGGGCATCAGGTAAAGCACGATCCTGAATGATGTACTTACTATAACGACCGAACCGATCGCCCATCACTTCTTCTAACGGTAACTCTTGATAACGTTCGGGTGTCGTCATACTTCTAAGTCCTCCTCATGTTGGATGAAATCACTATCTAGGATATTTAAGTCATCCTCCATACCAAAATCTACATTGGATTCAATCCATTTACGTCTAGGTTCTACCTTATCACCCATCAGTGTTGTAACGCGACGCTCTGCACGTGCTCCATCTTCAATTGTTACACGGATTAACGTTCTTGTTTCTGGGTTCATTGTAGTATCCCATAATTGATCGGCATTCATTTCTCCTAATCCTTTATATCGTTGGAGCATATACCCTTTTCCAACCTTTTGGATAGCCGATTGCAGTTCCTTTTCTGTCCAAGCATATTCAATCACTTCTTTTTTACCAGCACCTCTAGAAACCTTGTAAAGTGGCGGTAATGCAATATAAACTTTCCCTGCGTCAATTAAAGGTCTCATATATTTATAGAAGAAAGTTAATAGTAATACTTGAATATGGGCACCATCCGTATCGGCATCGGTCATAATAATCACTTTGTTGTATGCGGAATCATCTATATTAAAATCCGCTCCTACTCCAGCACCAATCGTATGAATAATTGTTGAGATTTCTTCATTTTTCATGATATCTGCTAGCTTAGCTTTTTCTGTATTAATTACTTTACCGCGCAGTGGTAAAATCGCTTGGAAAGTACGGTCACGTCCTTGTTTAGCAGAACCGCCAGCAGAATCACCCTCTACTAGGTATAATTCATTTCGAGCGGCATTTTTAGACTGGGCAGGAGTTAACTTCCCAGAAAGTAGTGTACTTGATTTTTTCTTCTTCCCGCTACGAGCATCCTCTCTTGCTTTACGAGCGGCTTCACGAGCTTGCTGAGCACGGATTGCCTTTCGAACAAGAGAAGCAGACAACTCAGCATTTTCTTCTAATACATAAAGCATTTGCTCTTGTACCACACTCTCAACTGCAGAACGAGCTTCAGTTGTTCCAAGTTTACTTTTTGTTTGTCCTTCAAATTGTAGAAGATGCTCAGGAATACGAACAGAAACAATTGCCGAAAGACCTTCTCGAATATCCGTTCCCTCTAGGTTTTTATCTTTTTCCTTTAGAAGGCCGACTTTGCGGGCGTATTCATTAAACACTTTTGTCATGGCAGATTTTGCACCAGTTTCATGTGTTCCACCATCACGAGTACGCACGTTATTGACAAAGGAAAGAATCGTTTCTGAATAGCCATCATTAAATTGAAATGCAAACTCAACCTCAATGCCTTCCTGAGAACCTTCTACATATTTAACAGGGTGAAGAACATCTTTTTCCTCATTTAAGTAAGTAACAAATGCTTCAATACCGCTCTCATAATGAAAAATATCAGTCTGTCCATCACCACGTTCATCAATTAATTCAATTTTTAACCCTTTTAATAAAAAGGCAGATTCACGCAGACGTTCAGCTAATATGTCGTAATTAAATTTAGTAACAGAGAAAATATCTTTGTCTGGAAGGAAATGAACGTTTGTTCCTGTTTCTTTTGTAGTTCCAATCACTTCAAGAGTTGTAACCGGTTTCCCACCATGCTCGAAGCGTTGGCGATAGATTTGTCCATCACGATAAATGGTAACTTCTAAATATTTGGAAAGTGCATTCACAACGGAAGAGCCTACACCATGTAAACCACCACTTGTTTTATAGCCACCTTGTCCAAATTTTCCTCCAGCATGAAGGATTGTAAAAATGACTTCAGGAGTTGGTTTCCCCATTTTGTGCATCCCAGTAGGCATTCCTCGACCATAATCTCGAACGCTTACAGATCCATCCTCATGAATTTTTACGATGATATGTGATCCAAATCCACCAAGAGCTTCATCTACCGCATTATCCACTATTTCATAAACTAAGTGATGAAGACCTCGACTGTCTGTGGAGCCAATATACATTCCTGGTCGCTTTCGAACCGCTTCTAAACCTTCTAATACTTGAATGGCATCGTCATCATATGCGATCCCTGGCTGATTTATTGCCAAATCAAATCCCCCTCCAAAAATACAAACATCCGTTCTATCTCTATATCAATCGTAATGATTATAGTAATTTCTGTCAATATTTCAATAACAGAAATAAGCTTTCTTATTGTATCAAACTCATGTGGCTCTATACAAATAGAAGTTTAGTTAATCAAATTCGCCTTGGTTTTAAGGCCAGACTTCACCAGAACTCGTTCGAGTAAAATCATTTTTGAAAATCTGTACCATCAACCGGAGACTTAGCCTCACGCAGGTTAATTTTATACCCTCTTTTTTTAATTTCTTATTCACAGCAATTATATAAGTACTTACTATTCCCGTGAAGTTAATTTTTACTAATTATACCTGTTAATTTAAAAACATATTGTACATTTATTCACGATAATTTTCACTTTTTCCTTCAACTTCATTCATTTTCTTTAAAAAAACTTTGTTATGATAGTATCACCATCAAGAATTGTATAAAATGCTACACAAGAAGTGACACTTAATGAAGGTCTTCTAATTTGTTGGTTAAATCATCTAAATACAAATACATCTTCCTCAAATGGTTAAAAAGGTGGTATATTGTTATTACAAGTATTAGTACCAACTATTAATTTTTTGAAAGGAACATTCTATGGTTAATGCAATTATTCTTATTTGTGCAGCATATTTAATCGGCTCTATTCCTTCTGGTCTTTGGATTGGCAAGATATTCTATAAAACTGATATTCGAGAGCATGGCAGTGGAAATTTAGGTGGGACAAACTCATTTCGCGTACTCGGAAAGAAAGCCGGCCTAATCGTTACGATACTCGACATCTTAAAAGGGACAGCAGCAACATTATTGCCACTACTACCCCTTTTCACTGAAACAACTATCCATCCTCTGATTTTAGGAGCTATAGCAGTTGTTGGACATATGTTCCCAATCTTTGCTGGATTCCGAGGAGGTAAGGCTGTAGCAACTTCTGGCGGTGTATTATTAGGCTATGCTTGGCCACTATTTCTTTTATTGGTCGCAGGATTCTTTGTAGCATTAAAACTAACGAAAATAGTTAGTTTGTCATCGATGATTGTTTCAGTCGTTGCTTTGATTTATAGTATTATTTATGTAATTGTCACAGGTGATGTAGCCTTATTAATTTTAATTTTACTATTAACGGCATTCATTTTCTATCGCCATCGTGCAAATCTAAAACGTATAAAAGATGGAACTGAACCAAAAGTGAAATGGATGTAAAGAATGGTCTGAAGGGAAGTTTATGGAATGAACATTAAAGTTACCAAGGAAGCATTGCGTTGGTTTAAAGAAGAAATGGAAGTATCACCAGGCGACATGATTCGTTTCTACGCACGATATGGTGGTGCCTCTCCCTTCCACGAAGGATTTTCACTAGGTATGAATCGTGAAGAGCCACATGATATAGGGGTAAAAGAAACAATTGAAGGTGTTCATTTCTATATAGAAAAAGACGATCTTTGGTTCTTTAATGAACATGATTTACTGGTAGATGTAAATATAGAAACAGAAGAACTTAAATATGACTATTTAAAGTGATATCAAGAGCGGGAAGTAACCTAATGAGGACTTCTCGCTTTTTTATTTTAATAAAGGTTTTTAAGTAATTAGAATCGAATAGTAATAGCTAAATAAGAATTTAAATGAGGTCTTAATATGGAATATTATAAATCAATCCGTATATTTGTTGGCTCTAAACCGTTAATTTTACCTGGCTCTGTTGTCATCATTGTAAATAATCAAAAGGAAATTCTTTTGCAACAACGCCCTAATGGCAGCTGGGGTTTACCTGGAGGTTTGATGGATTTAGGTGAAAGCTACGAGGAAGTAGCTTGTAGAGAGGTTTTTGAAGAAACAGGATTAATCATTCAAGATTTGAAATTGTTAGGGGTCTTTTCAGGAAAAGATTACTACTGCAAAATCGAAAATGGCGATGAATTTTATTCGGTCACAGCCGTTTTTCTTACTAAATCCGTTAGTGGTGATTTAAGGCTCAATCAAGAATCAAAGGAATTAAAGTACTTTTCACCACTTCGGCTTCCAGAAAATATAAAACATGAGTACAAAGGATTTATTACACCCTATATCGAAGAAATCGTCTCCTGATTTCTCCATCATAAAACGAGTTGACTCTCATGCTATCAACTCGTTTTAACTAACTGATTCAATTAGACGCCAACTGTTTTTTCAATGCGGAATTCATCCCACTAGCAGCAGCAATAGATTTCGTATCAATTTGAATCTCTCCTGGTTTACTTGCTTTTCCGATTAAGTAACTTTCCAGTGTCATTCCAAAAAAGTCACAAATGTATTGAAACTGTTGTATCATCGGAAGTGCCTTAATAGATGGCCGATCTCCTCCTACGGCAATTACATATGCACTTTTCTTCGCTAATTCTTCTCTAAAGTTAGGACGGTCTTTATCTCGTAAAGTTTGAGACCACCGATCAATAAACAGCTTCATTGTCCCACTCATACTATACCAATAGACTGGGGTAGAGAAAATAAGTATGTCATGCTGAAGTACCTTATCAATAACTACATTATAATCATCTAGAACCTCTTGAAAACCCGCCTCTGAATGCCGTTCATCCTTGATGGGTAAGATATTATATTCTCTTAGATATATTCTTTCAACTGTTAAACCATTTATAACTTGCTCGGTTAGCCATTCCGTATTCCCATTTTCCCTTGTACTTCCATAAATAACCGCAATTGACATGCCTTGATTCGCTCCTTTCCAACCAACATATTCATTTTCAACATATGAAAGAACCCTAATACGATCTCTAACCGTGACTAAGCATTTAATCCCTGTAAAGAAACAGTAGCATGTATACGATGAAATGTGAACAGAAAAATATTGTTCAAAACCTAGTAAGAGGTTTTGCTATGAAGTATTAAAAATTATTCTAGCAGGTAGTGGTTTTTAGGAAGTCAGATTGCGTTTCAATCCGCTTTTAAAGGATATGATGTTGCAGTGAATGATATTAATGATGAAGGTATCGATGTTTAAAAAAATCAATTTTCATGCCAAGATTGATTGAACCTTATTCTCCTATATATTAAGCAACAATACTCCCCTATTTATTTTATGATGATCTTATCCCTAACCTATCCCATTTCTTAAAACAAGATTGCAAGGTTTTCTTCTGTTTTTCTATTTAGAACATATAATAAAACATATTTTACTAGACATTAAGCAAGAAGTTAAACTCCATCGATTGATTTAAAGTAAATTAAGGAGTGTGTGATAAATGACTAATGGTTGGACTAAAAGAGAGATTCGTGATCTAACAGGAAAAGTAGCAATTGTTACAGGAGGGAATAGTGGAATCGGTTACGAAACAAGCTTAGCCTTAGCAGAAAATTACGCTACTGTAGTTCTTGCTGTCCGTAATATCAATAAAGGACTTGAAGCTGTAGATAAAATTAAGAAAGAATTTCCTAATGCAGATATTCACGTAATGAAATTAGACTTAAATGAATTAGAAAGTGTAAGGGAGTTTGCAGAAGAATTTAGAAAAAAATTTCGTTCTTTATCTATATTGATCAACAATGCTGGCGTACTAATGCCTCCTCGTAAAGAGACAAAGGATGGTTTTGAATCTCAGTTTGGGATAAACTATCTTGGGCATTTTGCATTAACCGGTTTATTACTAGATTTAATCATTAAAACGCCAGATTCAAGAGTTATTTCCATTGGTAGTATTTCGGCACACAATATTAAGCCTGAATTTAAAGAATTTTTGGGAGCAAAAAAGAAAACAAACACCAGAAAATGCTATGCTCAGAGTAAACTCGCTTGTATGTATTTTGCTAAGGAACTTCAGTATCACTTTCGTGCGCGTAATATCGATTCAATGAGTATTGCCTGTCATCCTGGCATTGCTCAAACCTATATTTTTGGGAAGGGCTCTCGGAAACTTAAAACTCGTTTAACCCGCGCTTCGTTAAAAGTTATTGGACAAAGCGCTGAAGCTGCTGCTTATCCAATTTTGTATGCAGCTACAGAATATTCGATGCGTGGTGGCGAATATATTGGCCCTGACGGACGAAAAGGAATCAAAGGCTTTCCAACAGAACTTGAGATTTTAAATGAACAGTTTGTTGAAAATGTATCCAATAATTTATGGGTACTATCTGAAAAGCTAACAGGTGTCACATATAAGTTTTGAAATGAACAATCCCCCCTGCCACTAAAGAGGGGATTGATTATTATTAATGACGTTCGAATACAACACGACCAGCTACGACCGTTTTAACTGCCTTTGCATTCAGCATATCTTCTGATGAACCTTCAAATAGATCGCGATCAAAAATTGTAAAATCAGCATCGTAACCTGGGCGTATTAATCCTCGACTATCCTCTTTTCCAATGGCTTGAGCACTACCATATGTGTAGGCTAGGATGGCTTCATAACGCGTAAGCTTCTCATTCGGAAGATAGCCATCGTGAGGATCAAAAGGTTTTTTACGTTCTACTGCAGCATAAATTGAAATTAATGGATCGATATCTTCAATAGGAGCATCGGTTCCAGCAGAACACATAATCCCTCTGTCCAACATTTTTTTCCATGCATAAGCATACTCTAGACGCTTCTCACCAAGCCTATCAGCAACCCATGGGAAATCGGATGGCACAAAGGCTGGTTGTATATCAATGACAGCCGATAATTTTGTTATACGTTCTAATAACTCCTCATTCAACACACAGCAATGGATTAAACGATCACGCTTTCCAGCTGGTACTGGATATTTTTCAATTGCAGCGATGACCTGCTGTGCAGCCGCATCACCAATGATATGGACTGCAATCGCCTCGTTGTACGAACGAGCTAATTTCACCAGTTCTACTAATTGTTCATCTGTATGAATGAATAGACCTTTATTTTCAGGATTATCAGTATAAGGTTCGATCAAAGCAGCCGTAGCTCCACCCAATGAACCATCTGCAAAAATCTTCATGGCACCTGGTTCGATAAATGGTTCATCAAATGAAAGGTTTGCTTTCATCATTTCTTCAAAAACAGTATGATGTCGCAATAAATTTACGCGGAAGTGATGCTTCTCTCCTATCACTCTTTCATAAGCAGACAACGGATTGGTATATTTACCAAAATAACTCATATCTTCAGTATGGCCGCCTGTTAACCCTTTCGACAACATATCATCAATTGAACGATTTAAAGCATCCACTAAATCTTGTATGTACGCTTCGCCCTCACGTGGAATGGCATTCTTCACTAAATTACAGGCTTGTTCATATAACAATCCATTTAGCTTTCCTTCAGAATCTCGACCAATTTTGCCACCAGCAGGTGAAATGCTGTTTTCATGAATATCTCCAGCTATTAGGGCAGCTGTATTTCCTAATACTACATGATGACATACTCGAGTCAAAAGAATTGGCCCTGTTCGTAAGGCATCTAGCTCTTGAATCGTTGGAATTCGCTTGTCGATAAAATTATTTTCATTCCATCCTTCTCCGTATAGCCATTTATCTGCTGGTAAATCTTTTGCAGCTTCACGTACGAATGCAAGCATTTCATCTGCTGAAGTAGCTTTTGACAAATCTAATCGAATTAGCTTTTCACCGTGGAATAGAATATGAAGATGACTATCAACTAAACCCGGGTACATTGAAGCACCATTCAAATTGGAAAAAGTATCTGCTTTGGATTCTAGTTCTTCAAAGGTCCCTACTTCTAAAATTTTTCCATTCTCCACTAATACTGCTTCGACTTTTTCATGTTCGGAAGCCATCGTATAGATTGGCCCACCATGCCACAACTCTTTCATCTTATCAATTCCTTTCATAATTTTTTGTTCCAACATTTAGTTATAAATACTAGATTTTCTACTAATCTCATTATGCTATTTAACTTCAAAATCCTCAAGTAAAGGAAGTCCTTCCAAAAAAAAAGACACGTGAATCGTGTCTTAGTGCAAATGACTTAGTTCATTTTTTAGAATTTGTTCATATTCCTTTGATGTCTTGATTTGAATCGTAATCGAACCTTTTTGATAATAAGTTTTAACGATAAATGGAATCCCGGTTGTATTTTGAAAAACAAAATCAAGGCCTCCAAAGGAAACAGTTGCATCTCTTCCTTTTGGTACATATCCGACATCACGTGAATGATTATGTCTTTCGATGATTTTGATATCTAATTGGTCGACAGCATTGAATAAGGTAGATGATGTTTGACAGATTCCACCGCCTATTCCCATAATCATTTTTCCTCGGATAATTTCCGGTGCCATTTGATAGCCAGACGCAACATCTCTTGGACCTACAACAGAATTAAATGAAAATATGTCATTGTTTCCGACAATTACATTATTTATAGCCATTGCAGAAAGCTCAATGTTTTTACTTCGGCCAGAGTTATGTGCTCTAAACCGAGTGGAATAAGAAGCAAGTACAACTTCATTGAAATAAGGAATATCTTTAATACTATAGTCACTTTTAGTGTACTTTAATGGTAGTTCTATTTCTCCCCCCGAGAAAGAATGCTGGATTATTAGTTCAACAAGCTCTTCTTCGTTCACTGTTATCAGGGGTCTACCTTTAATAATTTCGCCATTCTCATCAATTTTATCTAATATCATTGATTTTCTATAACCGCCACTATCAACAGAACCATTCACAAATTGATGAACCCACTTTTCCAATTCTTTTTTATACTGGGAGATGTCTACAATCAAATCATAATCGGTAGGTGTTATGTTCTTTACTATTTCTTTAGTAAATGGATCAATAATTTTTATCGTTCTTTGAGAGGGTGTTTCACTTTGTATGGTTTCCTGAGCATTTGTGTGGAAAGCATTGATCGAAAGGAAAAAAATGAGAGTCATGAATAGTACTTTTTTTAATTCAAACACTTTTAACCCAACCTAACATTGTCTGTCGTTGAGTTTATCATTCCCTAAACGACTTGAAATATAAAATGACCATTAAAATTATTCAAATACACCATTTCGAATGATCTCAACATCGACTTTAATATTAACTTTCATGTCTCTGTACAGTTCACTCCATTTCTTAGTAGTAAGATCTACATTTCGAACTTGTGATTTATAATGTTCCCCAAAGCCAAAGATATCTGAATTTACTTCTTGGCTATACTCAAGGACTCTAGTCATTTCTTCCTTAATTTTTTCATTCATTGCTTTCTCGATTTTGTCCAACATTTTAGCATCGCTAGTTGAAATGGTATTTTCGATTTCTAATATTCGACACATCATTTTTACCGTTAGATTAAATTCGTTTTTCTCAGGATTAACAACTTTCATTCCTCTAGTTGTCTTAATGGAATCAACCGCAATTTCTAATTGATTATCTTTAAATTTGGAAGCGTCTATTGAATCTCCATCCAAAGAAAGATCAAGTGTTCCATCCTTGAAATTATCCTGCATCATCATAATATAGAAAAAATCATCTGCCGGAAGTTCGCCTACCATTTTTTCATTACTAAAAAAAGCAACTCCATCAATCTGAATAAATTCCCCCTTCTTTGCGAGGATGGGCATTGCATAGTTTCGTACTTCAGAGTAATGATCACGTACAACCTCATGTGTCGTTGAGGAGATGGTTTGTTGTTGTTTGACATTATGATCGATCAAGTTATAAATATGTTGGCCGACATCCGAAACATCCTTATATTGATACTTAAGGAGAGACTTGGATGTACCTTTTACAACAGCCAGATAAACACTGGTACTTACCTCATTATTCATCATTAATGTGTGTATAGTTTGTCCAAGTCCGTTTTTTGCTAACTCTTCTCCGAATAACACAACACGTAATTGACCAGTTGCTAGTTTTTTTGCGGTTTTCATATCTGTTTTAATTCGAGTACCTTTACTTGTTTTATCAGTTTCTGATTGAACTTCCACTTTACTCTCGAATTCAGGATTAATTTGTCTAATTACAGCGGTTGTAGTAACTTTATCTTCTTCTTCCATGTCGTAACCAAGTAAAGTAACCAATCCTATCCTTTCAAGAATTCTAGATTCAGCACATCCCATTACTAACATACAGCACAATAACAACACTACTAATAATTTTACTTTTTTCAATTACTTCTCTCCCAATTTTTAAACAACATCTTTTTTATTAAAGCCATAATATAAAGTAGAAAGGGATAGATATAAACAATACAAAAAGCAATTTGAGCAAATAAATGGTTCGCTTTATCTATTTGTATTCGTGATTGTATAGGGATATTGGCGAAAAATATAAGAATACAAAATAGCCAAATAAAAGTTGTTTCTCTCAGCTTTTTAATTCGATTGATTCCTCGATAAGCTGCCCAAGAAAATAAACAAAGGTTCGGTAAAATAATCATCATCCAAAAGCAGATAATAATAATTTCGATTCTTTCTATAAATGGAAGCTTTACAACACTAAATAAAGTAAGTGTTGCCCAGACAGTTCTATCTAATTGATTCTCACTAAAGTAAACAATCGTAACTAGCATTACAGACAAATAAATAAACAATGTAAAAAGTAAACCCAAATGAACATATTTTTGTACGTTATTCTTTTCCTTAGCAAAAGGATATAGAACATTGATAATTTCAAAGCCAACAATTGTGAAGGTCATTGAATATGCGCCTTTAAGGATGCTTGTCAAATCATTTTTAAAGATTGGAAGTATATGATTGTAGTGTGCGAACTCTAATGGCATAAACAAAATTATTAAGATCCAGAGGCCAGTAAAAAAACTAAAAAAACAGACTCCAATCATAATTCGCAATCCACCAGAAAATGCATAAATAACTAGAAGCAGCAACGTAATTGTAATAAATGACTGTGATAAATTTTGGAATACCCAAGTATTTATTACTTCAATATAATTTTTAATTACGGAATAAAAGGCGAAAGAACAATACAATACATAGATTAAATTAAGAAAATTGCCAATGTATTTACCGAATATTTCCTGATGAATCCCATATAGGTCATTTGATGGAAATAATTCGAGAGTTTTAATCATGACAAATACAACAATATGTGAAAATATGGTGGCTAATATTACGGAAATCCACGCGTCGTTGCTGGCATCTTTTACAACCACTCGTTGAAAACCGTGGATTCCAACACCAATTTGAGTTGCTACCACAACAAAAAAGAAGAGAGAGGTACTTATTTTTTGGCTATTACTGATTTGGAGAGTAGATTTCATTTTTTCACCTTCTCTTCTTTGGAAAGTGTGTTTTCTGTATCCTTTCCAGTTTCAGTGGATCTTGAATTCGCAGCATGCCGCTTAACTAATGGAAATGGCAGTCTTATAAGACTATCTGACCAATCTCCCCATCTTGGTGGATAAATTGGGGCTGTATAAGGAGCACCTAAAGTTGACTGTCTTAATAAATGAATAATCAAGTAACAAAAGGCAAGCATTATTCCATAAAATCCCCAGAATCCTGCTAAGATAATGATTGGAAAACGTAAAATTCTAATTACATTCCCCATCAAATAATTGGGTGTTGTAAACGAAGAAAGTGCACATAAAGCAATAATAATGATTAAAATATTGCTTGTTATACCTGCTTGAACTGCAGCAGTACCTAATACAATACCTCCTACAATCCCAATTGTTTGACCGACCTTTGTAGGCAACCTTGCACCTGCCTCCCGCAATAATTCAATGATTAATTCTAAAAGCAAGGCTTCTATAATTGGCGGGAACGGAACAATTGCCCTCGATTCACTTAACGGTACTAACATGGGTTGCGGTATTACCTCATAATGAAAGGTTAAGGCTGCAACGTATATGGGTGTAAAAAAAATGGATATTAAAATTGCCATGAAACGTAATAAACGAATAAATGTAGCGATGGGCCAACGAAGATTTTGGTCTTCTCTACTTTGAAAAAATTCAAAAAAACTATAGGGGCAAAGGATTCCCATAGAACTTCCATTTACCATAATTCCGACTTTCCCGCTTACCAGGCCATCACAAAACCTGTCAGGTCTTTCTGTTAGAAGCATTTGAGGGAACATTGAAAATGAATTATCATCAATTAACTCCGCCAAAACAGCACTATCAATCAGGTCGGTTAGGTCTAGATCATTGATTCTTTGGCGAACAGTATTAACGTGTTGCTCATTTGCAATACCATCAACATATAAAAGAGATACTGAAGTATTTGTTGCTGTTCCTAGAACAAACTTTTCATTACATAAGTTAGGGTTAGTGATATATCGTCGAATCAGGGATATGTTTGTTGCTATATTTTCGTTGAATCCAACCTGTGAACCGATAACTTGGGACTCGTTCTCCGGTGCTGATAAGCCTCTCGATTGATAGGAGGAAATTTTTGCAACAACTAGTTCAGGATAGCCATCAACATGAATTAACACAGCTCCGATTAATAGTTCATGAACAGATTTATTTAGCTCTGTTAATAAGTCGACCTCAGCTATTAGAAGCTTTTCTTTAATAACTTTTGGAGATGTACTATTTACTTTTTCAAGCGTAGTTAATATTTGTTCATTCAATGTTTTTCCATCAATTAAAAAGTCAAGAAATGCAATCGTTATGGAATCGCTAATTTTTTTGACAATCAAATCAGCTGGTGAATGAATCGACTTTTTAAGTTTATCAAGAAATTCAGTTTTCGAATTTGGAATTGGTGTTTTTTGGGGTTCTTCTTTTTTTGCTGCGTTATTAGATGGATTTTCTTGCTTATTTTTCTTTCTAAACATAAAACTTCTCTCCATTTCCTATCTTTACATAGGATGTCTTAATAGAGTTGAACTATACTATCAATTTAGAATGAAAAAAGGCAATTTTTTCGCTAGAGAACGAAAAAATTGCCTTATCTCTTACATTTTAAAAGCTTGTGCTGCCTGCTTTAGATTTTCTGCCATAGTGGCTAAATTATCAGCAGATGCTGCGATTTCTTCCATTGAACTATTTTGCTGTTCCGATGCAGAAGCAATTTCTTGAGTATTACGAGAAGCCTCAATCGAGATTTTAGATATGTGATCGATTTCATCCACCATTTTTTCAGAAGAATTTTTAATATGCTGACTTTCATCTAAAATTTCTTTCATGTGAATAGAAACCTTATCAACTGCTTTTGCAATATTCTCGAATTCACTACCAGCTCTTACAACTAATTCTTTCCCATCATTCACAGCAGAATTCCCATCCTCCATCGCCTGGATAGATAAGGTAATTTCCTTTTGAATATCCTTAATCAAATCACTGATTTGTGCAGATGCTCTACTTGATTGCTCAGCAAGCTTACGAACTTCATCTGCCACGACTGCAAATCCTCTACCATACTCACCTGCTCTTGCTGCTTCAATTGCCGCATTTAGCGCAAGTAGATTTGTTTGGTTTGCAATTTCTGTAATTACGGAAACAATATCATTAATTTCAGTTGATTTTTTCCCTAGCCCGTTAATTGTATTTGATGCCGCATTCGTTTTTTCTTCAACAGTTTTCATATAGTTAATCGTATTGCCGATAACCTCTGAACCTGAACTGGATGCATCAACTGCTTGACTTGAAAGCTCATTTGTTCTTTGAATATTGTCCGCTATAGCAGAAATACCATCTGAAATATTCACTACAACATTTTTTGCATTATCTGTAAAGCTCACTTGAGTTTCTGTGTTAGATGCAATTGTTTGAATAGAAGCGGAGATTTGCTCCGTCGCTTGAACAGTTTCATCAGAGCTTGCTGATAATTCTTCTGATGAAGATAGTACTTTATCGGACGCTTTCTTAATTTCGGATACGAGATGCTTAATATTATCAATCATAAGATTAAAGTTATTTGAGAGTTGTCCAATCTCATCGCGTCGTTTTGTTTTAATAATTTTTGTTGTAAGATCACCAGTTGCAATTCTCTCCATTTTAGACGAAAGAACCAAAATTGGTTTCGTAATGCTTCTTACAATAATAAACGTAATGATAATTATAGCAATTGCAGCAATGAGAATCATAATAATTGTTGCATCACGTAATTCTTTTGAATCGGAAAGTACATCCTTTGAAGGTGTATAAATAGCTAATCCATACCCCACCGAATTGATTGGCGTATAGGTAATGATGTATTCCTCATCTTTATAATCAAATGTAGAAATACCTGATTCTTGAGTACTTTTTTCTAAAAACGCACTCAATTCTCCAAGATCCGCTTCTTCAAATTTAGTTCCAACTAAGTCTTTAGAAGGGTGTTCTTGAATAATACCTTGTTCATCAATTAAAGTAATCAGATTTGAAGAGTTTTCATCTTCTGCTAAATATGTACCAACTAAGGCTTCCAGATTTGCTGCACCAGCTAAAATACCTACTATTAAACCTTTGTCATTGAAAATTGGTGTAGCAGCAACAACAGCACGTTTACCTGTATTCTCTAGAGTTATCACTTCTGAGAAGGCTGATTTTCCACCAAATACAGCAGAAACATAGCTTTGGTTACTATAATCCGCTCCAACACTGTTCTTCAGTGTATGGGCTAGAACCGTACCTTCTTTGTCAATAACAAACATTGTATCAAATACATCAGAACGATTTTCTAACATATTGATATATGGTAATACTCGCTCAGCATCCATCGTTTTCATCACATCACTCGCTGCAGCTACCTGCATTTCGGAGATTTGAGTATTAAACCACTGCTCGATGGAAAGAGACTTACTTACAGCAAGATCCTCCATAGCGTTCTGCTCTTTTTCTATCAAAATACCACTATTGTTATTTTGAATAAATAAAGAAACAGCAATTAATGGAATAATTGAAATTAATAATATAGCGGTAACGAATCGAGTTCGTATACTAATCATCCGTTTTTTCTTAGTTGAATCTTGCTGTACCTTTTCCGAGGTTGCTTCTTTTGGAGCCTTTTTCTTTTTGAACATAAATAGATTTTTTTGCTTTTTAAACTCGGATGAATCCTTTGGAATTTTCTGTTTTCTTAACTTGTTTAACTCCTTTTGAATCTTTTGCTTTTTTGGCTTTTTATTTTTGATTAACAATAAAGTAGCCCCCCTGACGCATTTCTAGTTTTCAATTATGTGAAAATTGAAGTTGTAATTGTAAATTCCTCCCTTTTGCGATAATATTTTCAGAATTAATTATATACTAAAAATAATAGTAATAAAATATAAATTTAGAACATTATTACTAAACGAAAAAATACTACTAGTTAAAAAGTATAAGAAATTTGAAAATATAGTAACTTTTTATGAGATAACTTCGATTCTAATAAAAAATAGACACGATATTTGTGCCTATTTTTAAGTGTATCCATTTCAATTGCGTTCAAAATTAGCAGAATGCTAGTTTTGACTATTTGCATATTTCTCAGATGTTCGAATTTCTACAGTTATCGAATTATCCGTAGTAGACGAAGTAATCATAAAGGGGAAACCTGTTGTGTTTTGGAATCTAAAATCTAACGTTCCATAAGAGACCGTCGCATCTCTACCCTTTGGCACATAGCCAATCTCCCTGGAATGATGGTGTCTTTCTGCATAACTAACTTTTATTTGATCTACAGCATTAAATAGAGTCGAAGAAGTTTGACAAATTCCACCACCTATACCCAGCACAAATTCTCCATTCACAATCTCAAGTGCTTCTTGGTAGCCAGTTTCCTTCGTTCTGGGCCCAACTGTTGTATTAAAGGAAAAATAATCCCCCATTCCAACAATCACGTGGGAAATTGCTTCGGACGACTGATTGATATTATGTGTACGACCAACATCTGAAGCATTAAAATATGTGGTATATGAAGCAATGACTACATCATCTAAAGAAACATATTCATTTCGATCATACCCTGTTTCGGTAATGTAAAGCGGTAGCTCCACGTCTCCCCCTTCCGGAGATACTGAGAGAATTTTATCTACAAGCTCACTTTCTTTTAATAGAATCATAGGATGACCCGCGACTAATTCCTCATTCTCATGAACTTTGTCAAGTACCATCCGCTGATCATAACCTTCACCGGACTCAGTGCCTCTAGCTATTTCTTTTGCAAGTTCTTCTATTTCCCGTTGATATGAAGAATAATCTGTATAAAAACCTAGATCAATCGGGGAGAGTGAAGCGATGATTTCCTCTGTGTTCGGATCAATGACATTAATTATGAAGGATGGCTTTTCCTCATCTATTATCGGTTCATCAGGTGGAGTTTCCACCTCCTCTTCGTATAGTCCCTCCTGATTCTCTAGTTTAGAACTATCTTCTTGAACCTGTTCTTCGATGACTGAAACGTCACTACATCCAACCAATAACATCACCATAATGAAAATAAAAATGAAAATAGTCCTCACATATACGCCCCCTGATTCGACATGTTTCACCACTTATTAGGATATTCAACAGGGAGTGAAAATGACTCTGTGAATTCTCGGATTAGGTATATATTTATTTCATAGTAACAGTTTGAGTGCGCAGGAAGGCGTCAAACTCCATCTGGTTTCTTTAGATTTTATAGAGTAACCAGTGAAGAGGACTGTCAGATTATTTATCGTTTGAAGCTATTTACAGTATGAAGTTAGGAAAAGAGCTAATTTATTCGTGCTCCAATTTCATAAAATTCATGAACGAACATAAAAAAATGCCCAAAGTTACCTTTGGCGCATTCACTTAAAACGGTTTAAAGACCATCAGGAATACTAATAGAAACAAGAGGAAGTAGGTTGTTCGTGTTAAGGGTTTCGTTTTATTTGCAATTTGTATATATTCACTCGGCAAATCCTCACCGTTCGCGCTTTCCAATATTTCTAGCAAAGCTCTTTCATACCTCGGTAATAAATAAGCGACGATTGGTTGGGTAAGAATGTATAAAACGATGGAAGATATGTACCAGCCTGTTGTGAATAAATAAGGATGAATAAATCCCATGATGAGTCCAGTCGCTAATATAGCGATACTTCCTATCTTTGCTAATTTTTCAACTTTTGCATTTACCATATGTGCATTAAAAGCAGACCTTACATTACGAGCGCTATTCAAGATATATGGAGAAGCAAAAGTAGCTCCTAACCCACAAATAGCACCGAGAATATGGATGAACAATAGTAGGTTGAAAAGAATATCCATTGTCTAAGTACACTCCTTTCTATTCAATACTGTATGTATACGTGTAAGAAGGGCAAAAAATTTGTTGAATTGAAGCTGTTCTAGATAAAATTAATCACAAATAAAAAAGCAGTACGAATTCTTTTGCGGAAATCGTACCACTCCTATTTAATCACTTATTAAAAATTCACTTGTAATATCGTATCCCCTCATGTAGTCAGGTGAACCAGGGAAGTTCTGCATAAAACCATGAATACCTCCATCAAACCGCACAAGTTTAACAGCTGTTCCTGCATCCTTTAATTTTTCTGCGTATAGTTCTCCCTCATCACAAAGTGGATCATATTCTGCTGTGAAGATTAATGTTTTTGGCATTTGTGATAAAGTTTCCGTATCCACTGATAAAGGTGAGGTATACGGCGTGCCTGCCTGTTCATAACCAAGTAAATCTGCAGAAGAAGTAGTGATGTCCACACCATACTTTGCATTATAAAGTGCTCTTGATTGATAGATACTTCCATCTTTTGTAATATCAATATCGAGAATAGGATAATGAAGAACTTGTTTCGCTAGCTTGAAATCGTTTGTAGCAATTGATTTTAAAGCCACAACCGTAGCCAGATTTCCTCCTGCACTTGCTCCCCCCACAACTACATTTTCCTTGTCTCCACCAAGTTCAGATGCATGCTCAACTGTCCATTTTGTCACATTGTAGCAATCCTGAAAAGCAGCTGGAGCTATGTGTTCCGAGGAGAATCTGTAACCCACGGAAATCACTTTATATCCCGAAAGCTGGCAGAGCAATCGACAAGAAACATCATGGGATTCTATACTCCCATCGATAAATCCTCCTCCATGAAAAAATACAAGAAGTGGATAAATGGCCACTTTATCATCAGGTGTATAAATTCTTATAGGAATTTGATGCGTATCTCCCTCAACTACCCGCTCTTCAACGTTTAGCACTTTTGGCCGCTTTTCTAATGGGGGAATTTCGAGTGGGACTCCTTTACTTCTAGCTTCCAAATTTTGCTGAAAAAATTGTTCAATATAATGATGTAATGGCATTAGCTAGCTCCTTTCATATTAAATTGCATAGCTCGTATAAATCAGTCCATAATATTACTTCTTACGGTGATAGGCAGAAATTTGAGTAACCCGAACATTTCCCGTATTTAATTCGTGGTATATTCCTCGACTATCGGTAAATTCAATGTATTGACCTCTTTCTTTGCGGATAATTTTTTCGGCCATTTCTTGTGATTCGACATGAATAAATCTTCTTACATAATGTTGTTCATCAAAGAAATAAGTCACTTTATATTCCTGCACGGATATTTTTCTCCTAAAGTTTCTTACTACTTAACATAACCAAGTGAAGTTCCTCTATGAATAGAAAAACCAAGTTAAAAAGGATATTTCCTTCTAACTTGGTTAGTGACTATGACTCAATAAATTCTAGATTTGGAACGTATTGTGACATATGTTTTTTAATTTCACTATAGATTGTTGTGGCATTTGGTAAGCTGTCATTTGTTAATTGATACATAGGAATGATTTTGAATTCCTTCCAATTAGCAAATTTCACATAGGTAGGCAATAACTTTGGATTTTTTATTTCAATTACTGTGGCTGCATTGCCGTCCGTATCGTAAGTAATCGTTTTATTCACTTCTAACTCCAAAATGGCACCGATTTGTCTGTATAATTTATCCTGTGAAGATAAAAAATTACCTAGTGAGTGAATAACAAATGTCTGATTTCCTTCTATACCTGTATACCATTTTACAGGCTGTAACACATGTGGGTGATGGGCAAAAATAATATGAACTCCATTATCTGCCGCTAATTGGGCGATTTTCTCTTGATACTCGTTTTGCGAACGACTGTATTCATCCCCAATATGTAAATTCAATACTACGAGATCGGAGATTTCTTTAGCCTTTTGTATATCTTGCATCATTTTGTCTTCATCAATATAACTAACTAGATACTCTTTTCCTACAGGCACCTCTAAACCATTCGTCCCGTAAGTATAGCCTAAAAATGAAAAGGTGATATTATTAACTGTTAAGGTTTTGATTTGCTGGGATTCTTCATAGGACGAAGCTGCACCAACATACTCTATCCCTAGATCATTCCAATAGTTTGTTGCGTTTACTATAGCTTGCTCTCCTCGATCAAGCGTATGATTATTTGCCATATTTACGACATCTACCCCAACATCTTTCAATATGTCTGCTAACTCATACGGACTATTGAACTGAGGATAGCTTGAAACTCCCAATCCTTGTCCGCCAACAATACTTTCACTATTGGCAACAGTAATATCAGCTCTTTCTATGTAAGGCTTAACTTGAGTAAACATTTCTGAGAAATCATATTGATCATTGCCGATATAAGCTTCCTTATAAACTGGGCTGTGTGCTAAAATATCCCCAATTGCCGAAATCGTTGCCGAATAGCGTTCCGGTTCTTTTGGTTCGCTCTTAATGATTTCTTCTTCATTAACTAAATTATTCTCCTCTTCAACAGAATGCAATTCTTCAATTTCGGAATTTTGATGATTTCGATTGGTTAGATTATTGTCCACACAGGATACCAAAATTAATAAAAATATTAAAAAAAAATATTTCTTTATTATTGTCAATCACCACCTTGAATTCATGTTACATTTTAATATACATATCTTATCAAAGATTATACTTTTTACAATCAGCCGTAGGTAAAATATTCAAAATATAGAAAGATTATTTACTATTAGTGTTTAATAAATGGAAAACTTTATTTTACAAAACATAAAAAAGGAGATACAGAATCTCCTTAGTAATTTATTTTATCTTTGTGATGGGAAGCAGACTGAATATGGTCTGCTTTCATTCAATTTATTCTTCTGGATATTTTGCAGTGTAATACTCTTTCCCCGCTTCATCAAGATATGGGAATTTTATTTTTCTTGAGATTAAGTAATTATAACTGGATACCTGTGTCATGCTTTGTTTGAATAATGACTTAAAAGTCGCCAAAAGCAAAATGCTTTCAAAATGTTTTGAATAAAGAAAAAATAAACCGAGGAATCGTGATTAGAGCCTCTCCTAGAAGGACGATGAGTTCAGCAGATTCCAGTTTATCAGAACTACGTGACCTTGTAATGGCTGTGTTATAAAATAGCGGCCCTTCTCTAACTAAATCTCCCTGAATAGGTTCTACTCCATTTGAAAATCGGATACAACGAGATTTACATTTTTTTAAGTTTGGTGAGTTCATTACTTGAAAGTGTATATGAGGTTCCGAAGAATTACCTGAATTCCCACATAATCCAAGAACTTGGCCTTGCTTAACCTGATCTCCTTTTTTTACTGTAATGGAATGCTGTTTAAAATGTGCAAGTAAGCTATATTCGTTATTTAGATGCTTTAAAATCACATGATTTCCTGCTGGCGCTTGTTCATTCATTTCCCCTGGTATGTTGTCCGGAACATGGTTCATCACTTTAACAACTGTCCCACTGTCAGGCGCAACAACCTCTTGATTAAATGCAAAGTAATTTTCATTGCGGGCGTGATTGTCTTCATAGGTTTGATTGTCTTTCATGATGACCAAATCGTAAGCATACCTTTGAGATTCATATGCATAGTGATAATTTAGAAATTCATTTTTACCACCCCAAAAAACAAACCATTCTGCATTTATCGGCATATTATAGAACTTTTTAGTGTAGCGTTGATCACTCTTTGGATAGGTTAAATACGGCTTTAGTAATAATCGGTGAATCGTATTAGATGAATCGAATGCAACACAGATGTACTTTTTCTTGCGAGTGTCTAACCATAAATATTGGTTCAGCCCTCCGATTGAGGTAGTTTGAAGAAAATGATAGCTTTTAACGTTTTTATTAAAAGTTTGTATTAATTCTTTAAATTGTTGGGAAGTAATGAGATCCTTAAAATCCTCGCTACATTGTTTATAAATAGTTTCTGGTTTAATGTGTAAAAAATCATGCCCAAAGTTTTCTGGCGTCACAAAATTATTCAAAGAGCTGCTCATAATATCCTCCCTCACATATCAATCCTTTAACCAAAATTTTACCATTTTTAAGAATCATTATCAAAAACTGTCCACAATCAATTTGAATTTTCTTTTTTGGCTGAACAAGAACTCTTTGAAGGATTAATCTAACTGCGAGAAGAATTATATATACTTGTTGCAGGTTTTAGTTGTTCGTCTAGAGGAGGATGAGAAATGCTGGAGGTTAAATTAATTGAGGCCGAAGACACATACAGTCTCAGGCATAGAATTTTACGGCCCCATATGGAGATAAAAGACTGTATGTATGACACCGATCATGGTGAAGGTGCTTTTCATGTAGGAGCATTTGTACAAAATCAACTTATCAGTATTGCTTCATTTAATATTGAAAAATATTACGACTTCCCCCATGAGAATCAGTACCGTCTAAGAGGAATGGCAACACGAAATGATTTTAGGAAGCAAGGCGCAGGCAGAGAAATTATTCGCTTTGCTGAAAAATTAATAAAAGCGAATGATACTAATTTGTTGTGGTGCAATGCACGTACTACAGTACAGGATTATTATCTAAAAATTGGATTTCAAGCACATGGAGAAGCTTTTGATTATCCACCGATTGGTCCGCATATTGTTATGTATAAAAAAATCGAAAGTTTGTAAACACAAAAATAGCTTAGGAGCACTCTTTTAATTGATCAGCTCTCTATTTATTGCTATATATTTATATCTACAGGTGAAGGGGGTTATGGAATGGGTGAAATTAGAAAATTAGTTTCAGAGAATGAATTTACTAAGTTTGTGGATATTGTTGCTAACGCATATCCAGGCATACTTGCCAATGCGCCACAAGAAAAGCAAAAATTTAAGGAATTCCTTATAAATAAACAACAAGAAGATGCCGGGGTAGAGTTTTACGGATTATTTAGAGAACAGCAGCTGATAGCAGGCATGCGAATCCATTATTATGAAATGAATTTGTATTCTAAAAGAATAGATATTGGTGGGGTAGGTCTAGTTGCTGTTGATTTACTTCATAAAAAAGAGCGTGCTGCAAAAGAGCTGATTGAACAGTTTCTTCAAACTTTTAAGGCTAAAGGGGTTCATCTCGTAGCATTGTATCCATTCCGACCAGATTTTTACAAGAATATGGGGTTTGGCTATGGATCAAGTATACATCAATATCTTTTAGAACCCGCTAGTTTTCCAAAAGGAAAAACAAAAGAGCATTTAATTTATGTAAATGAAGAGGATTCTGAACAACTAGCAGCTTGCTATAATCGTTTTGCAGAGAGTAAACACGGTCTGATTTACAAAACGGTGCACGAATGGAAAGCGCTGTTTAAGAATTCAGAAAATCGAATTATAGCTTTTAAAAAAGAGGATAAAATATATGGATATATGGTCTTTACTTTTAGAAAACAGAGCGAAACGAATTTTATGCTAAACAACCTAGTTATTAAAGAATGCATATATGAGACACCAGTATCACTAATGGCGCTTTGCACTTTTTTAAACAGTCAGGTCGATCAAGTATCCCGGATTGAATGGAACACACAGGATGAGCATGTACGCTTTTTAGTAAATGATGCAAGGAATGGCTCAACCGAGTTAATTCCAAGTGTATATCATCCAAGTGCTACAACAGGTATTGGATTAATGTATCGAATAATTAATGTGAAAGGTTTTATCACTTACTTAAGGCATATTCAATATTTTACACCTGATTTAAAATGGAAACTGACTGTGACTGACTCCTTTTTCCCCGAAAATCAGGGTGAATATTTGTTACAAGTCAAACAAGGATTTCTAGAAATTATGGAAGAGAAGGATTATGAAGTAGAAGTAAAAATTGATATTTCGGAGTTATCTTCATTGTTAATGGGTGTAGTATCGCTCAAAGAATTATATATTTATAGTAAGGTTGAGATTAGTCATCCTACCTTCCTTAATGTGCTTAATACTCTATTTAATACACTAGATAAACCAATGTGTTTAACAGCTTTTTAAATACTAACCTTGAGTCGAGTGCCAAGAGTTTAACAATTGGCACTTCATGTTGCCCTCAATAGGAAAAGATGAATTTACTGTTTTGGCTGGGTAACTACTTTTCTTTATATAATTTATTTTATTTCGAGTCCCCTCTTACTCAAACTCCATATATTCACTACTAAATTCAGGTTGACTACCAGGAGCTATTATTTGGTTTTACTAAGAAATAGAAGTCTATAATCCAATTCTGTAAGAAGTTAAATATCTTCCATAACTCAAGCATCCATCCTATTTTCTATTTGAGTAAATCTTTTAAAGCTAACTCTAGATTAGGAAATTCAAATTCAAATCCTTGTTTCAAGAGCACTTTTGGTAATACTTTTTGCCCCTCCAGAACAAGTTTGCTTTTTTGGCCGAGAGCTATCCTCATGACGAATGAAGGTACAGGAAACCAATGAGGACGTTTTAATACCCTACCAATTGTTTCACCAAAACAACCCATTCTAACAGGTGTTGGGGCTGTCACATTTACAGGTCCATGTAAATTATGATTGTTGACAGCAAAAGATATAGCCCTTACAACATCTATGACATGAACCCAAGACACCCACTGTTTACCAGACCCAACAGCTCCACCGACGAATAATTTATATGGTAAGATCATTAAAGGAAGTGCACCCCCATCACTCCCAAGTACCACTCCAAATCTCATAAAGATCGTCCGCACTTCATGTTTCTCTACTTGTTTCGCTTTATTCTCCCAATCAAAAACAGTTCGACCTAAAAAGTCGTCGGGGGATGATATTGAATCTTCCGTATATTCGGCCTCCAATGATACGGGGTATATACCGATTGCACTAGCATTGATAAAAATAGAAGGTTTTTTGGGCAAAACATCGATTATCCTTAATAACTCTTCAGTTGCTTCCATCCTACTTTTGTAAATTTGCTTTTGATGTTTCTCACTCCATCTACCATCGTTAATGGAAACGCCTGCTAAGTTAATAAACGCATCTACATTGTCTAACTCTTTTTCGGGAGTTGCACTATCAGTAAGCCACATTACATACGAGATACCACTAGATGCTTGTTTTTCCTTCCTTGTTAGGATAACAACCTCATGCCCCTCGCTTAGTAGAAGTTTTGTTAATTTACTTCCGATAAATCCTGAACCTCCAGAAATCGCTATTTTCATACGTTCACCTCAATGATCTCTTTAAAATCTAGATACACCGTTTACTTTTATTAATTAATGGAAAACCATGCTTTTCCAGTTAATTTCTAATTAGATTTTTGAATTGATTTTTTCTAATTCCATTTTAAATATTCTTTAAGTAATTATCTAATTCTATAATATTTTTTACGATGACTGAATTTACCTCGTCACGTTGCAGCATATTTAATATCTTAGGTTTGCTTTCTTTTTCAAACAATCGATTCCATTTAATATGGATTCTATTAGGTATATTTGGCAATTAGTTCACCTTCTCAAAAAAAGAGTTGTGTAGTACCTAAGAGTATTTTACTATTCCTGATTTCTTCATTTTGACGATGGCATTCTAAAAAAATTCATAAAGTCCCGCGTCAAAATATTGAATCTCATTCTTTGTCACTTTATACCTTTTGTACCCATGGTAAAACGCTGCTAAATATTCCGGATTACCGCTAATCTTTCGAATTGCTAAGGCTTCATCATAGCGCGGATCTCCAACCGTCATTCCAGCAACATCAATAAATAGCCGCACCTCACCGTTAATAACCAACACATTGTCTGTTGTGCAATCCCCATGAATCATGGTTTGTTGCACTGTCTTTGGTTTGTGCCTCTTTAAATTGTTTAACAGCTCCAAGCTGGCATTTTCATCCGCATGCCCTTTCTCAAAAGAGTCTTGTGCTAGCATCAACTGATTCTCCAGCCAATCTCCTTCATGCTTCAAAAGCTGAAGTGGCTCTTTTTCATGAAATTGTTGCAGAAATACCCCAAAGCTTTTGATTAACGCAATTTTCTCGCATTCGGACTTCGCTAATTTTAATGCTTTTGTTAACGACATCCCATTTTCAAAAGACATTAACAAATGACTTCTCCCTTCTTCTTCAAAAAAACTGAAATATTCAGGAATTGGGATTTCTTGATTTTGCTTTAGTTTTTCTAGCACTTCTGCTTCAGACTTAAGCCATAATCGATATCTTGCTATGTAAGAACTTTTAAGTAAATATGATTTTTCGCGAGTTGCGATCCTTCGAACTTCCGATGTCCATCCCTGTTCATCTAATAAAGTAATACTATGGAAAGGTCCTATAATCTGTTCTAGTTTTTCTTTCAACATCTTTTCCATCCGACACAATCCTCCAAAAGTTTTGCTATTTAACATTTCTCCATTTATAGACAAATTACCTTGTTATATATAAAGAAAAAGAGTTGAAGATAACCGGTTTGGTGATTCTCAACTCTTAGAACGCAACTCCTTGCTATTGTATGGATAATATTTTACTACTACCTTTTACCTTGATTTCTTATCAATCTTCTTCAACGATTTCCTTTATAACTTCGGCTAAAGCAGCTGTAGTTTTTGCACGTTACGGTTTGTCCCAATTATGCCCACTCTCCAAAAGAGAAATTTTAATAATTTCTACTATTCCATTTATTATTGACACACATATTAGCACATACTAATATGATAATAACAATACATATTAGTTATAACTAATATGAAAGGAGCGAAATGATGCAAAAGCAAACATCCGATTTCGATATGAAGATGAAACTTATCCATGGTTTTTCCAATAAAACTAGAATGCAAATTCTTGAATGTATCAAAGCTGAAGAAAAAACTGTATCACAAATAATTGACGAAACCAAAGGAAGTCAATCGAACATTTCACAACATCTCGCTTGTTTGAAAGGTTGTGGAATTATTGTAGGCAGGAATGAAGGCAAGTACATGTATTATAGTTTGCGAAATCAAAATATTCGAGATTTATTAGAAATGTTTGATGTAGTGCTAGAAGATGTAGAAAAGACGATAGCTTGTTGTGATCGTCATATAGATTAGGAGTGGTTTGATTGGCAAAACAATGCTGTAGCGCTAATAAAGAAAAAATAAAAACTATTGAAACTAATTGCTGTAGTTCTACTACTGTTAAACAGGAAAAATCCATTTGCTGCTCTAACGAAAAAAATTCAATAAATAATACGATAACCAATATTAATGATAAAAACACGAGCAGTTGCAATAACAGTTCAAAGAAAGAATTAGAAGAAGAACAAGAAGAAGCCCATTGTTGTAGCAGTAATGAACAACCTTCATTCAAAGAGCTTTCGAATTCTAGCTCCTCAGAAAAGATGTCATATCGAGTGACTGGAATGGATTGTGCAGCTTGTGCAGCTACAATTGAAAAAGGATTAAGTAAACTGAACGATATAGTGGAAGTAAAGGTGAATTTCAGTACGGGAAAAATGCATGTAGCTGCCAGAAATGCTAATGCATTGATGCCAATTAAATCAGAAATTCAAAAACTTGGCTACTCCGCTGAACCTTTAAATCAAAATAAAAAACTGAAAATATACACTATCGAAGGAATGGACTGCGGCAGTTGTGCAAAAAGTATTGAGAATCACTTAAATACCCTCCCTTCTGTTCAAAACGTTAGTGTCAATTTTTCTACTGGAAAAATGAAAATCGAACATGCAGGTAGTGTGGAAGATATTATTTCTGAAGTCTCTAAGATCGGTTATAAAGCGGCATTACCATTAAAAAAACAAGATGAGCAATCTCCGCAAAAACCTAAAAAAGAGATGAATTCAGTTATTTTATCTGGAATACTGATCGCATTTGGTTTTATCGGTTCATTTGGTGGTATTTCTCCGATACTTCCCACAATTCTCTACGCGATCGCTATAGTAATTAGTGGATATAAACCGGCAAAGAGTGCATTCTATGCCATCAAGAGTCGCTCTCTTGATATGAACGTACTTATGTCGGCAGCAGCAATTGGAGCTGCCCTGATTGGTGAATGGCTGGAAGGTGCAACAGTTGTTTGGTTATTTGCAATCGGTACCTATCTTCAAAATAAATCGATCGAACGTACAAGGGATTCTATTCGTAAACTGATGGACCTGGCACCTCCTGAAGCCTGGGTTAAGGTAGTAAATGAAATTATAAGAAAGCCAGTGGAAGAGATAAATGTTGGGGAGACAATCGTTGTTAAGCCAGGCGAAAAAATCCCTCTAGATGGTGAGATCATTCTTGGTGAATCAAGTATTAATCAGGCGCCGATTACAGGAGAATCGATTCCAGTAGATAAATCCATAGGTGATTCTGTCTATGCAGGTACGCTCAATGAACACGGTTCTCTTGAAATCAAGGTAACAAAGTTAGTGGAAGATACAACCATTTCAAAAATTATTACCCTTGTTGAAGAAGCTCAAGAACAAAAAGCACCAACTGAAGCATTCGTCGATAAATTCGCCAGCATTTATACCCCAATCGTCTTTGTTTTGGCATTAGTCATTATGGTACTACCTCCCCTATTTGGTTTTGGAGCTTTTGGAGAATGGTTTTACAAAGGATTGGAACTGCTTGTTGTTGCTTGTCCTTGTGCTTTAGTGATTTCTACTCCAGTTGCGATAGTATCAGCGATAGGTAACGCTGCAAAAAATGGTGTCTTAATTAAAGGTGGCACTTTCTTAGAAAAGGCAGGTGCCATCACTGCCATTGCATTCGATAAAACGGGGACTCTAACTGAAGGAAAGCCTAGAGTTACTGAAATAAAAGCAATCAATGGCTCAGAAGAAGAGTTATTATCAATTGCATTAACTCTAGAAGATTATTCCACTCATCCTATTGCACGAGCAATCGTTCACTATGCCAATGAACATGGAATACGACCTTATAATGGAAATTCATTCAAAAACATTGTAGGTAAAGGTGTTCAAGCAACCATTGGAGGAGAAATTTACTACGCAGGTAATAGAAAATTATTCGAAGCCCTACCTATCTCCTTAGTAGAAGTAAAAAAACATGTTCAAGATTTACAAGCCAAAGGAAAATCTATTGTAATTATTGGAACACAAAACAAAGTCATTGGAATTATTGCCGTCTCTGATACAATTCGAGAAACATCAGCTTCAGCATTACAAAATATGAAACAAACTGGCGTTAAGCAAACGGTCATGTTGACTGGAGATAATGAAGGAACAGCAAAACGGATTGCATATGAAGCTAATATTAATCGTTATTTTGCAGAATTATTGCCGCAGGACAAAGTAGTTATCATCAAAAAATTACAAGATGAAGGCCATAAGGTAGCAATGGTTGGAGACGGTATAAATGATGCTCCAGCATTAGCAACTGCAGATTTGGGCATTGCAATGGGTGGTGCCGGGACAGATACAGCAATGGAAACTGCAGATATCGTGTTGATGGCAGATAATCTTGAAAAGCTGCCCTATACAATGAAGCTAAGTAATAAAGCTTTAGCAATTATTAAACAAAATATTTGGTTCTCAATACTTATAAAAGCTGCTGCATTAGTGTTGATTTTCCCAGGCTATCTAACACTTTGGATGGCTGTTCTGAGCGACACTGGTGCTGCATTAATCGTCATTTTCAATTCAATAAGGCTTCTAAAGTTTAATAAATAATTATTGTGAGATGTTTCTTCATAGAGACATCTCATTTCTTCTACTCCCTACTTTTTAATCAAATATAAAATTAATGGGTTAAAATTTGATTCTTTTAGATTGTAACCCTAATAATCATCGGAGCTTACCCGCTATAGATTCCTCCACTTTAGACTAAACTTTCAAAAGATTGTCCAAATTAATTATACAGTTCAATTGTTGCAAAGGAGAAATTATGCAATCTTCATTTGTATTATTTTTTATGTTAATAGGAATACTCTTTGGTGTTTGGAATCGCTGGAAAGAATTTTACCCTACTTTATTATTTTGGATTATAGCTAATCTGCTTTATGATTCTTTGTTTCACGACTTTCAGCTATGGGAATTTATTCCTGTTTGGATTGATCACATTCTTCTTCCTACACATACAATTATTTCAGCAGCAATTGCCCTTTTGATCTACCCATTTGTAATTGTTGTTTTCTTAGGTAGATTTCCTGAAAAAGTCTCTTTAAAAATATTATGGATACTTCTTTGGGCTTTGATTTTTCAGGGAATAGAAACGATTGCCTATTTAAATAATAGTATTACTCATCATCATGGATGGTCACTTATCTGTTCTTTTATTTTTAATATATTGACCTTTTCTTTATTAGCTGTCCATAAATGGAAATATTGGGTAGCATGGCTGGTTGCCCTTCCTGTTGTCATTTTAATATTTATTATTTTTGATGTTCCACTTCCTAAATGACCCATTCTTTGGTTGATTGATTTATTTTTTATAACATTGGTTCTTTCCGAGTTGTTGAACTTTAAAAAAAATGCAAAGAAAATGGCTGCGATTTATTCGCAGCCATTTTTCATTTATCAAACGATCACTACTTTAATATCATGCAGGAAACATGCTCCACCATACTAGAGTTTTGGTTTAACAGATGGGCTACCACCCTCTTTAAAAAACCATAGACAAAAGCGACGTGTAGCATAAAAAGAAAGAAATAATGTTATCCAAGTAACATACCAGTCCCAATGGATATACTTGATGAGCTGGGTATTTTCTTCGAGTATAACTTCTGGAATCGTCAAAATGGAACAAACCCCAGCATAGTACCCCCATTGAAAAGGCTTACTCCGCTCATTTGGATACCATACATTAAAAATGGCACAGACAACTGGGAAAAAAAAATACTCAAATGTGAAGCTCGTCCTACTGATTGATGCGAACAATCGCACTGGGTATTCAATCAGCCCACACTCTACGACAATTAAACCAAAAAGAATAGTAATTATCTGTTTGAATAAAAATGCCACTACTGCAAGTCGAATTTTATATTTCGGTATGAAGAAAAGCAAACCAATTCCCACAGCGTATGCCGCTAACAAAATCCAGTATTCAATTCTCATCTGTTCTCCATCCGCTCCGCTTGAAATAATGCTTTGTCCTTATAGAACCAATTGCAACAGACTTGACTCACGAAAAAAAGAGCCCCTAGATAGATCCACATTCCATACCACGTTATGGAGCCATATTCCAATAAATCGGTATATTTCTTGAGTACAATATCAAAAAAGGTGATAGCAGTAATCCAAACAAAAAAGTATATAAATCGAGCCCATCGACTCTCCTTTACTTCTTTATGGACATAAAATATGGAAAATAGTACGGGATAAAAAAAATAATTGATCGTAATGGAGAGATCTATCGCTTTTGGGAACTCTCTGACAGGCGCACTTAACAAACCGTATTTAAAACTAAGCATATCACAAAGCCAGATGATTGCTTGAAACATCATAAGTGCCAAGAATCCTTTGCGTAGATCTTTGCGTGCACTAAATAGAATAAAGCCAACAATGCCAAAGATCCACATTGCTACCAAAATCAAACGCTCCATCAACATTTTTCAGAAACACCGCATTTCAATAAGGTGATTGTTACTATTTATTATCAATAAAAGTATCATCCAGTTTTTCAAATCATATTCAATAATGTCCTAATTCGTTTCTGATTTTCAGGGATAAATTATGGAGAATAAGGGGTAAAAAAGGTGACAGAGAATTAGAAAAACCACACGAAATGGCGTACCAATTAGACAAAATCAAAGCAAACATTAGTGAATGAAGTCAAACAAGTCGGTAACTCAACCACTTCACCAAAAAGTATTCATTTTCCATTAATTCCATCAACCATAATTGAAATTTCGAAAAACTTTCAAATTTCATTAGGATTTTTACCTAGTGACAACGGCAGTTGCGTGTTTTTTATTTTCATATATCAAATTCCCCCTCATCACCATCTAGTCATAAGCCTCATATTCTATGGTTAAACGAATAGAGGGGATAGACTTATGAGTGTTGATTTGTCGGCGTTGCATTGGATTTATGTCGCGTTTATTGTGTTGATTATAGGGTTTATGGTCAAACGTCGTGATACGTCTTTAATATGTATTATCGGAATTTTTGTCATCGCCATTGTGGCAACCGGGGATTTTACTGCTTCAATCAGTGGTGTATTTGACAGCTTTATCTACGCCATAAAGGAACTATTATCTACCATTCTCATTATCTCCATCATTGTTGCGATGAGTCGTGTATTAATGAAAACGGGGATCAATGAAGTCATGATATCTCCTTTTACAAAGATCATTAAAAACCCTACCCTTGCCTATTGGACAATTGGGATTTTAATGATGATTATCTCTTGGTTCTTCTGGCCATCTCCCGCGGTAGCTCTTCTTGGTGCAGTGCTTCTTCCTGTTGCGATTCGAGCAGGGCTTCCAGCTCTTGGAGTCGCTATGGCCATGAACTTGTTTGGTCATGGTATTGCACTATCCTCAGACTTTATCATTCAAGGTGCTCCAAAGTTAACGGCTGATGCTGCAGGGATTCCTGTATCTGATGTTATTTCAGCTAGTATTCCACTAGTCATTGTAATGGGTGCTGTAACTACAATCGTAGCCTTTTTCATGTTGAGAAGAGATATGAAACGTGGAAATCTGGAAATGGTCGGTACCTTTGATAAAGAGAAAAAAGATGAGGTCGTGAATACGAGTTTATTAACACTTGGGCAACGTAAATTTTTTGCCGTGCTTATACCTGTTGCCTTTGTGCTTGATGTAGTGGGGATGTCAGTCTTTAATCTCTCAGGTGGGGATGCGACAGCTCTAATAGGTGGTACGACTGTTTTTATCCTTATCCTTCTTGCTATTTTTGCTCATAAAAATGATGGCTTGGAGAAAACAACAAGTTATCTAATTGAAGGTTTCCAATTTGGCTTTAAAGTATTCGGTCCAGTTATACCGATTGCCGCCTTCTTCTATTTAGGTGATTCTGGATTTATAGCTGTGCTCGGAGAATATTTACCGAATGGCTCGCAAGGAATTGTCAATGATCTTGGTATGGCTCTTGCTGCCGTGGTCCCTTTGACAGGTGAAATCGCTGCAATGACGTTAACAACAGTCGGTGCGATTACAGGGTTGGATGGATCTGGTTTTTCAGGAATTACTTTAGCTGGATCTATTGCCAACCTTTTTGGAACCGCCATTGGTGAGGGAACAGCAACTCTTACTGCACTTGGTCAAATTGCTGCAATTTGGGTAGGAGGAGGAACACTTGTTCCTTGGGCACTAATTCCAGCAGCAGCGATTTGTAATGTAAGTCCTTTCGAATTAGCACGGAAGAATTTGATCCCCGTTGTAATTGGTCTAGTCGTAACAACAATAGTCGCAATGTTTTTACTGTAATCAAAAAAGTGGGTTATCCTTTTTATCGGATAGCCCACTTTTCATTTTAAAATTGCTTGGGGATTGTAATTTTGAAAAATAAACTTCCCTTCCGATAGTTCCACTAGGTAGATAATGCACTCTTACGTTTCATCGTGAGTAAAATTAACAAACCTACTCCAATGATTGCTGCCAGTAAAAACATTCCTGACGTTAATGTAAACATCCCTAAAATTGTTGGTCCTACAAAGCCTCCTAGTGCCGCGAAGGAATTTACCAACGCAATTCCCACTGGTGCAGTTGACTCTGTAAAGAAGAAGGTTAAATAGGCAAAGAAACAGCCAGCAAACCCGTATAGTCCAAAAGAAGCGATTGATAGCACAATTACCATAGGTGCAACAGATGAAACACTTGCACATCCAATAAACCCGATTAAGGCAATAACTAAACAGATTAATAAGTGCTTTTTATGACTACCTGTCCGGTCAGCATTCCAACCGACAAATAATGCAGCTGGAATGGCAATAATATTAGGAATCATTGCTAACCAACCAATTTCTAAATTGGTTGTATTCGCCTCTGATAATGATTTTATGATTGTAGGTACCCAAAAAGAGAGTCCGTAAATTCCGGTGTAACCAGCAAAGTAAAACGCAGAAAGCTTCCAAACAGTTAAATCTTTTAGCATCGCTAACTTAGTTGGTTTATTAATCTTGCTACTTGCAGTTCTTTCAGTCTCCAATTCTTTTTCTAGCCATTCTTTCTCGTCCTGCGTTAACCATTTTGCATCTTTAGGACGATTCGTTAAGTAAAACAATACAATAATGCCAAGAATTAATGCAGGAATCCCCTCTAAAATGAACATCCAACGCCACCCCGCCATATTCCCCCATGAGATGGTATCAATAATCCACGTTGATAGAGGTGCTCCGATTAATCCTCCTATTGGCAAAGCTAGTATTAAAATTGCTGTAGCTTTTGAGCGTTCTCGTTCTAAAAACCAATAGGTTAGATAGAGAATAATTCCAGGGAAAAAGCCAGCCTCAGCCACACCCAATAAAAATCTTAGAATATATAAATGCGTTGCGTTCTCAACAAATCCTGTTAAAACAACAACGATGCCCCATGTCAGCATAATTCGTGCAATCCAAATTCTTGCGCCTACTTTATGCATAATCATATTGCTTGGTACTTCAAAGAAAAAGTAACCAATAAAGAAAATTCCTGAAAGTAAACCGAATACTTCAGCAGTTAAGGCTAGCTCTGCATTCATCTCAAGGGCTGCATAACCCATGTTGACACGATCTAGATAGGCTACTATATATAAGATTAATATAAATGGTAATATTCTTATATTTCTTTTCCTTGTAGCCGATTTTATGATAGCCTCATTTGTCAATGAATTCCCTCCATTTTAATGGTATTCCAATATTTTCACTTAACTCATCAAGAGACATCTCGACCAATATTTCATCAACGACTATCCCTTCATCTTCAAAAGAAAAAACGGCATAGTCCGTAACGAGCAAATCAATTGTACGAATACCGCTAATTGGATAGGTTAGTTCTTTTACGATTTTAGAAGCACCATCTTTTGTGAAGAGTGTTGCTGCACCAATTACTTTTTTAGCACCTGCAACTAAATCCATCGCCCCGCCGACACCTAAGATTGGTTGATTCGGCACCGCCCAATTGGCGATTTGACCACGGGGATCTACTTGTAAAATTCCTAATACTGCCACATCTACGTGTCCGCCTCGTATCATGGCAAATGAGTCAGCACTACTGAAAAAGGATGCTCCCTTTGTAGTTGTGACAGGCTCTTTACTAGCATTAATTAAATCGATATCAAGTTGATGGGAAGTTGGAGGCGGGCCAATTCCCAGAAGCCCATTCTCAGCCTGCAGGTAGACTTCTTTTTCCTCGATAAATTCATTTACCAAGGTAGGAATTCCAACACCTAAGTTCACTACTTGTCCGTCTTCTAATTCTTGTGCAATTCGACGGGCAATTTTATAACGAACATCAGATTTTGACATATTGGTCTCCCTCCTTTTTGTAGCCTGTTTGGATAATATAGTCCACATAAACATGCGGAGTCACAATATTCTCTGGATCTAATTCCCCTACCTCAACAATCTCATCCACCTCAGCGATGACTATTTCTGCTGCAGTTGCCATCATTGGGTTAAAATTGCGAGCAGTGGTATGATAAGTCAAATTACCAAGAGAATCACTTGTTTTTGCCCGAATTATGGCGACATCACCTTTAATAGCTTTTTCAAAAATGTAGCGTTCACCATCAATTACACGTTCTTCTTTTCCTTTTGCGAGCTCTGTACCTACAGCAGTTTTCGTATAAAACCCACCAATACCAGCACCACCCGAACGAATCGCTTCCGCTAATGTCCCTTGTGGCAACAAATCGATTTCTAATTCTCCTCTGGACCATGCAACTACTGCTTCTCTATTAATCGTAAAAAAGGAGCCAATTGCTTTTTCAATTTGCCCTCTTATAAATAATTGGTGTAGCCCCATCCCATAATCGCCCAAATTATTACTTACAACATGCAGGTTCTTTACATTCGATTCAGCAATCATATCAATGATTGTTAATGGCGTACCCGATATACCAAAACCACCTGTTAATATCCTTTGTCCATCTTTAAACAATGGAATCAAGTCCCTTGGATTCTTGACCATTTTTTGTTTCATCACTTCACCACTTTCATTGATACTTTACATGCCCCCAGCGACTTTTATATGTTCCATCGTAATTGCAGAAGCTTCTTCTGATGCCAAGAAAAAGACTGTGTCTGCCACTTCTGTATCTTCAATAAAACGATTCATTGCTTGCTTTGGATAAACAATACGGGATAATGCCTCTTGTTCAGATAGTCCTTCAATTTCGTATAAATCATCAAGCTGCTTTACTAATAAAGGAGTTTTTACTGGCCCGGGCAAAACGGAGTTAACAGTTATTCCATATGGAGCCGCTTCAATCGCTGAAACACTAGTAACACCAATAACTCCATGCTTCGCCGCGACATAGGCAACCTTTTCGGGAGTTGCCATTTCACCGTGGACTGATGAGATATTTATTATTCGACCAAAGCGTTTAGATTTCATTTCAGGAAACACATGCTTTGTCATCAAGAAAACACCGGTTAACATCACATCTATGAGTAATTGCCACTTTTCTAAAGGGAAATCTTCAATCTTTGCACGGTATTGTAATCCGGCATTATTTACTAAAACATCGATTCTTTGGTGTTCATCCAGAATAGCAGTGATTGTTTGCTGTACAGATGCCTCTTTTGTTACATCACAGACATAACCCTTTACATTTTCACCAAGACCGGCAACAGTACTGTCTAGCTTTTCTTGACTTAAATCCAGTAAACATACAATATCGCCATGTTGGACAAATTTATTTGTAATAGCTAAACCTAGTCCACCAACCCCACCAGTAACAATTACAACTCTTTTTTTCTGCAGAACAATTCACCCCGCTTAATAATGTGTACTGATTAAATGTTTTAATAGTTCGGTATCTCGTTGAAGAACATACGCATCGAACCCTTTACCTGGATATTCAAAAAACCCTTTTCCAGTTTTCACGCCAAGAGATTGTTCCTCAACTAAATTCTTTATGGTGGAATATTCTCTTTGCCCTGATTCAATTTCTTTTTGCAAATTTTGCAATACAACGGACCATACATCCAATCCTCCAAAATCGATGATCTTTAATAATCCACTGGCAGAGAAACGGAAACCCGGCCCATCATATAGAGTCTTTTCTAAATCTTCTTTAGAAACAATTCCATCTTCCAATAATGATAGTGCTTCTCGTGCTAAAGCTACCTGTATTCTGTTGGCAGCTAAACCTGGCACTTCCCGTTTGATAATAATAGGTGTTTTATTTATGGATTCAAAGAAGGTTTTTACCTCATCCACGATATGAGGAGCAGTTTCATCTAATGCTAATAGTTCAATTAGTGGAACAATTTGAGCTGGATTAAAGAAGTGTGTCAAAAGTAAACTGCTTCGATGGTTATCTACATGAATTGCGATGTCTGTTAGTTTTAGACTAGAGGTGTTAGATGCCAGAATTGCGTCCGGCTTTGCAATGGCATCTAGTTTTTTAAATATTTCTTGTTTTAAAATTAAGTTTTCAGTTGCACTTTCTATGATAAAATCAGCGTTGCTCAAATCTTTTAAATTGGTTGAAAATGAAAGGTATGCACTAGCATCAGATTCGCTCATTTGGAGTGGGTATTGGTGTTCTTTAAACATCTGATAATAAGCTTTAAATTTTTCTTTTGCAGTCTCAATCACATCATCCGAGACATCAATTACATGAGTGGATATTCCGTGAATAGCAAAGTAAAATGAAATTCCAAATCCCATAGTACCAGCCCCGATGACACCTATTTTCTTCATAACATGTAACCTCCTAATTGATTAATAGAACATGATTGCTACAATTAAGCCTGGAATCGCAGCGATTAATGGAGCTATTACACAAGTTGCAAAAATATGCTTATAGGCATCTTTATGAGTTAACCCCGCAACGACCAAGGTAGTAATAACTGCCCCGTTATGCGGCAATGCATCTAATCCACCAGAAGCAATCGATACAATTCTGTGGAATGCTTCTTTATTGACTCCAAGTTTTAAGTAAAGGTCTGTTAGTGTCTCCATAGCAATTGCTAATCCCCCTGAACTGGATCCGGTAATACCTGCCAACAAATTTGTGGCGATAAATAAAGAAATTAAAGGGTTGCCGGGAATATTTGTTACAAAATCCTGGAACACAACAAAGCCGGAAGTGGCAGCAATAACAGCACCATAGCCAACGTCTGCTGAAGTATTAATGATTGGTAATACTGCATTTGTTGCACCGATATTAATCGTATCTTTTTTCTTGTCAACATATTTCCAAAAAATAATAGCGCTTACGAATAAAGTAATCATCAGAGTATAAAGTACTTCTAGCTTTACAAGGTTTAGAAGGACCAACAGTAAAATTGGAGGCACTAGACTTAGTATTAGGCTTGGTAATTTCTTGTCGGCGTATTTGTCGTCTATTGGTTCCTTTTCTTTTTCTAGATTTTTCATGTTGGCGAAAGTTTCACCGCGTATTTCAGAGCGTTTTAAAGCGAAGCGGATGTACCAAATGTTTAAGATGATTACTGCAACTGCACTCACTAACCCAATCCATGCACCAGAAGTTACTGTTGTTCCCAAATAGGTTGTAGGAATGATGTTCTGTACAGCAGGAGTTCCTGGTAACATCGTCATCGTAAAAGTAGCCATACCTGGCATAAATGCCGCAATGAATAAATGCCAAGGAATATCCATCTCTTTAAAAATTGGTTTTGCAATTGGTAGAATAGCAAAGATGACAACAAATAAGCTTACTCCACCATAGGTTAATAGTGCACAAACGAACATGATTGTGACCAATACTCTCAATTTGCTTTTTCTACCGGACAGCCTTAATAGATAGTCGGCAATTGTGCGTGCAGCCCCAGACTCTTCCATAAACTTACCGAACATCGCAGCAAATAAGAAAATTAAAAAATAGTTCTTCACATAATTTGTAAAGCCGCTCATATAGGCTGTTTGAAAGGTCTCCAAAATCGGCATATTATTCAGGACAATAACAAACAAACTGACAACTGGCGCAATAATGACAATTGTAAAGCCACGCATAGCTAAAACCACAAGCAAGATTAAAGATAGTGCAATAATAAATAAACTCCACATAAATTTTCACCTCTTTTTATCTTTAATATTTTTTTTAAATAGATTCTTGTCATTTCTACTCCCTTTAAATTGAAATCGTCAGTGAAAGCGCTTTAGAAAAAAATCGGAAGTAAAGTTAACAAAGGTGTGGTTAATGAGTCTCGCAAATATTAAATCATTCTATTAGAGAGGAAGTGGTGATATTCATAGATTCAGTAGTTTTATTTAGGAGGCATTACGAAAAAAAGAATGCATATCGCATCCTTTTTTCATGAATTTATTTAGTTTTCTAAACCATCGACATAACGGCCGTATTTTGGTATTGCAATTTGGTCAAAATCATTTACTAATTTAGTTAAGTTGTCAGTCAACTCACTACCTTTCATCGGTAAACCATGGCCTGTGATGGCGACAGTCGGTTTTAAATCTTTCAGTATCTTTACGGAGTGCCAGGATAGCTTCCAATCAGATGTAAAATAACGCGGCGGACCACTAATTTCCTTTTCCTGTACCAGAACTTTAAAGAGGGATTCCTGTTTAACCGTTACAAAAGCATCACCAGCAATCAATGCACTATCTGTTTCCCTAAAGAAGGAAACATGTCCAGGAGAATGCCCAGGTGTATGCACCCATTTCCAATCCTTTAGCACCGGGATTGAACCATCACTAGGCAAAGGTTTTACATGGTGTCCTAAATTGATTGGCTCGTTCGGAAAATAAGGAGAAATCCTTGCAATAAGTCCACCTTCCACGCTTGAGTCAGCTTCAGGATAGCTCTTTTGCCCTGTTAAATATGGAATTTCTAATTCATGGGCATAAACGGGGACATTCCAATGCTCGACTAACTCGATTATTGCCCCTACATGATCAAAATGCCCATGGGTTAACACAATGCCGTTTGGACGTGCATTTGATCCGAAGCGCTTTTCAGCTTCTTTAATAATCGTATTAACGGATTTGGGCATCCCTGCATCAACTAAAGTCCACCCTGTCGGATTGTTCGGTTCGCCAATCATACACAAATTGACAACCTGAACAGTAAATGAATAAATATCAGGCATAATCTCTTGACCTTTTCCACTAGAAACTGATGACATAGGAATATATTTATAATCCTCACCATAATTCATTTGTTCAGACAAATTTTTGCCTCCTTCCAATAGTATTTTTTCTATAAAAATAATCCCTATTCATTCCAAAATGATAAAAACCCACAATATTTGGGGATAAGTAGTTTTAGGAGACTTTGATAAACCAGAAAAAGTTTGATGAGATCCATCGACTATTGGAAAAAATTAAATTCATACAGTGGTTTGCCCACAAAAAAACCATGTGTTTCAAACACATGGCTCACTTGTTAAATATGGAACTCAATTGTATCTTCTACATAGTGCCAATCAAATGGAGTTTCTTGGTATACATAATAGTTTAACCAATTGTAGAAAAGAAGATATGAATGGGCACGCCAACTATTTTTAGGCGTATTCTTTGGATCATTATTCGGGAAGTAATTCACAGGAATGTCTACCGTGTCCCCTTTTTCTACATCACGTGCATATTCATCCGCCAATGTTGTCGCATCGTATTCTAAATGGCCAGTAATCATAATATGCTTTGTGTCTTTTGATTGTACGATGAAGGGACCCGCTTCTTCTGAATAGCTAAGTAACAGTAAATCTGGATGATTTTGTACTTCCTCTAGCGAAACAGAAGTATGACGAGAATGCGGTGCAACATATTCATCGCTAAATCCACGCACTAAGTCAACTGTTAGGTCAGTAATGACATGGGAATAAACACCCGAGCATTTTTTAGGAAGCTCGAACTTCCCGATATTGAAATGTTTATATAGGGCAGCCTGCGCTCCCCAACAAATATACATACAGGAAGTAACATTAAGTTGAGCCCAGTCCATGATTTGGGATATTTCTTCCCAATAACTAACCTCTTCAAATTCCATTCGTTCCACTGGTGCTCCTGTAATTATCATCCCATCAAAACGCCGGTGCTTTATTTCATGAAAAGTTTTGTAAAAAGTATCTAGATGTGATCTTGATACATTTCTTGAAGCATACGTAGCTGTGTTTAGAAATGTCACGTTTGTTTGTAATGGTGTGTTCCCTAAAAGGCGTAATAACTGTAGCTCCGTTTTTTCTTTTTCAGGCATCAAGTTACACACTAAGATGTTTAATGGTCGGATTTGTTGTGTACTTGCACGGTCTTCTTCCATGACGAAAATTTTCTCTTTACGCAATATTTCTCCTGCAGGCAAATTCTTTGGTATATTGATAGGCATTCTTGTTCCCCCATTTCTTAACATGCCGAATTCATCTAAATCAGACAAATAAAAAACCTCTCATTCCAGCGTGAGAATGAGAGGGTATTAGTTATACGCGCACTCTTATCTCCCAAGACATAAGTCTTGCTGGAATTAGCACCTTTCTAACGATGTTAGAGGTTGCTGAAGCTTCATTGGGCCATATCCCTCTGCTTCTCTTGATAAGATAGATGAAATTATTTAAATATTAACATAGAGAATAAATATTTGCAATATTCCATATTTCTATTTTATAAATTAATATTACATTTTTGAAATCAAAAGAATTTTCCTATTGTCGTGTCAATTTATCTCGCCATGTTGATTTGTCAGTTTCTTGGATGAGTTGCTCTAAAGTTTCATCCCATTTGCTCGTTAAAGTATTCCATACGCGAGTAGAAAATAAATCTTTTACTTCATCATAAAGCAAAAATTCGATACATGGCACATCATTGACTTGGACATTTTCTACAGAATCGATAGATGTGATAAAAAGTTTTGCTTGTTCTTCCTCAGGTTCTTCAATTTCTTCTTTTTGAGACTGCAGCTCCTTGATCACAAGGTGATCCTCAAAGCTTAACTCAGTATCTTGTACTTGATAACGGAAAATTTTCTCTGGAAAATCTTCAAATTCGAGAACTTCTTCTATATCGCCCTTTAAAAAACTTCTATGAGTCGGGCTATAAAGAAGCTCGGTTGAAGTTCCATCCTGCTCCTCTTCAAAAACTCCATTCTCAAACTGTTTCTGCCCTTTTTCCGTTAATAGGAAGTAGTCATCTACTTTTGCAATTAGGTTGGTCTTTTGCATTTTTGATAACAAATCCTCTACAAAAAGTTGTTCTACCAGGAGAATTTCACTAATTTGTTCAGCACTTTCAAATTTTGTATCTTTCAGTGAAAGAAAAAGCATTTTCATTAGAATATCCATTTTTGTTCGAATGACTGGTTTATAGGTGACATTTAAGGTATGCACCGGAACACACCAAGTATCAGATTGAAGTATTGAAACTTCCGTTTTTTGTGTAAGTTCTAACTCAAGCGATTTCTGTAAGGAATGTAGTTCCATTTTTCCTCCTTAAATTTACGAAATGTAACTCTCGATTGTATTTCGATAACCGTCTTGGGACTTCACAGTATTTAATAGTGTTTTATACATTTTGCGAGTTTCTTCTTTTTTCGGACGATTCACAAACATTTCTGTACTTCCAATTAATACAAGTAATTCTCTTGCTCGCGATAAAGCAACATTTAAACGACGATAATCTTTGGCAAATCCGATATCACCATATTTATTATCATTATTACGAACCATACTCACCAAAATCACATCCATCTCCATCCCCTGGAATTTATCGACAGAACCAGTTCGGATGTGTAAATGAGGGAGGTTTAGTTCCTGTTCAATAAGTCGATCAATTCGTTTTACCTGGGCAGCATAGAAACTAATAACCCCAATTGATTTTAAATCATCTTCAGGAATTAACCCTTCCGCTTTTGCATTGGCCGTAGCTTCATTTAAATCAATTAGCATGTTTCGGATAACATTGATCTCCGATTCATTTAGTAAACTTGCGCCTTCTTTTAATAGTTCCTCGAAGAATTCTTGCTTGTTCGGGATATCCACCCATAATAGATGTTCTTTTCGCTTAATGAATGGACTATCCAATTTATGATCACGTATAGCATCTGAATCTGGAAGACCACATTGTAAGGAATCATTTCCATATTCATAGAAAGGTGAAATAGTTTTCATAATGTTCTCATGCATACGGTATTGAATTGCAAGCATTTTCTTATTGGATGCTGGCAGGTTTTTATATAAACGTTCAAAAAGAGATTCTTCAAGAAGCTTTTCTAATTCACGTTTTTCTTCAAAGGTATTACTTTCTTTGATAACGGTTTCCAATGTTTCTTCAAATGTATCATCACCGATTAGTGGCGGTAGCTGATGGTGGTCACCAACTAGAACAACCTTTTTCCCTTTGAGCATTGGCAACAGTAGTTCTGGAGGCGTTGCTTTAGATACTTCATCAATAATAACCACATCAAAAATCGGATAATTCTCCATAAACTCTTTATTGGCAGAAGCAACACATGTTGTCCCAATTACATTTGCATGTTTTACATAAAGTTTTCGAATTTCGTCCAAGTCATGTTCTGTTGCTTGTTCAAGTAGAGCCTTCCATTGAAGCTGCATATTTTTAGCAACTGGAAGCATTTCGATCTTCTTATGTAATTTTTCGATATCTTGCTCTACTTGTTCCATTCTGGTCTTTGTTTTTTCAAGTTCTAGTTCAGGATTTTGCTTCGTAATTTGCTCTAATTGCTCCCCTTCTTTTTCAAGCTGAATTCCTTTAGAGTTAAGCTCTTTTAATTGGGCAATAGTCTCTTTCAAAACGGATTCACCAGTAGTGATTTGCTCCTGTAGGCTTTCAAGCTCAAGCTGTTTTTTCGATTCTTGGTTTTTTAGTCCATCGATTTTTTCTTTATTTTGCTCGAGCTCCATTATTTCTTTTTCCAATACATCACGAACAGTTTGAATTTCTGCGATTGAAGGAATAGACTCAATTTCCTGTATTGTGAATTCAAAGGTTTGGAGTTGTGCTTTATATTGAGCTTGTCTGGCAATTAGATTTTCTTCATTTGTTTTTAACGAAAGCATAGCACTTTGATCAATTCCACCTTGCTGCAGCATTTGATCAACCATATCTTCTTTGATTTTATTAAAAACTAATAGCGATTCATCAATCAAAGCGCGATAACGATGGGCTAATTCATTTAAGACGAGTCTTCTTATATAAAGACCTTGAATGGAACGAACCCCATTGTCTTTATTAATCTTCTTTTGCGCAAAGGCACGGCTTAGCTTCGTTAAAAATTCATCAATTTCTTGTAGAGAATAATGATGATTTACCGGTAAATCCGGTGCTTGTACTTGGATTCCAAGAGCAGATCTACTATACTCAATTGCTTTATCTAACCGAGTTGAAATTTCATTAATTGATTTGAAGCCTATCAATTGTTCATGAATTTTTTCCATGTCAGAAAATAGTCGATTTAGGACGTACCCTCTACGTATTTGATTATTTTCTATGAACGATTCGACTTCATGCACCTTTTTTAAGGCTTGTACTTCTTGTATAGTTGCATCCATCATGCTACTGCGCTCTTCAAAGCTTTTTCTTTGGCCTTTGACCCCATCTAACTGTAACTCAATTGTTTCAAGCTCGGATTTCACTTGAATATATTCAAGCATTCTTTGACTTTTTTCAATATTGTTTTTTGCTTTTTGAACCTCTTCATCGATAGTAGTGGCAGTACCAATCGCTTCTAAGCTATTCCTTAATTCATTTAAACGAGCTGAAATTTTATCGCGCGATTCAATAAGCTTTTGGAGTGTTTCTTCTGTTTTTTCACGTTCTTTTTTAAGGGGAATGATTTGTTTTTTTATTCCAGAAATATCTTCTGAAATGGCCGCTAATTTTTCCTTAGCAGCTTCCTTGTTTTTTATTTCCTTAAGTAATCTAATTTCTTTATCGTTTAGGGTTGCTATTTCAGTTTGGCAGTTCGTAATTTCTTCTTTTAACTGCTGTTCCTTTAAGTTATGCCCCTCTATTTCTTTTGTAATGGCTTCATAGGTTTGCTTTTTCCAATACTCGGCAACATTTTCTTCAATAAATTTTTTACCCTCTTCTTCGATACTCTCGGTACGTCCATAACGAAGAATTCGAATATCCTTATTGGATAATAATCGACTTAATGCATTATCCACCGCTAAGTTTGACTGTGAAGCGATTAAAGTTTTTAGACCTGCTTTAGCATTTTGGTAGCAAATTTCAGAAATTACTGTTGTTTTACCTGTACCTGGTGGCCCTTGAATAACATATAAATCCTCTGCTGAAATGGCTCCAGCAACAGCAGCCCTTTGATATTCATTTAAATTATTATGGAATTCAATCTCTACTTCATTTTTCCGCTCACTAATTTTCGGTGTATCTTCAAATAGAATATTTTCCAAGTTTGGGTTTGCTGACAAGCCTTCCTTTAGTCGCTCGAAGCCTTTTAACAGTCGGTTTAACTGCGATTTTGTTGAGGCATTACTAAAAGTAATAGATTCAGACGAAAAATCAAAAGCATTGGAACGTGCAAGCTTCGCTACTTTTGGATTTAGTTCAATTTGAACGGTCCTCTCCTGCTTATTGGTTTTCACAACTTCCCCAATTTCTCGAGGAAATCCTTTCACATAAGCACTTAGACCCTTTAGCTGCTTCCATTCCTTATCAGCAACTCCGTTACAACGAAGAGTGACCTTTGAATAGTCGGAGCTATATTGAATGGAATTAAAGGTTGCGTCAATATCATCGATCGAAGCATTTTTATATTGGACCTTTAAGTAACCTTCCCAGCTGGATATACGTTTATTGACAAAGTCAAATCGTTCTTGCGCAATCGGTAGTTCCGCTAAGGTAGAGATAAATTCTTTCGGGTATGTATGGCCGTTTATCCGAGACGGTACAAAGCGAATACGCATTCTTTGCCGACGATTTGTTGCAACAGGTGTATTTTTACCTCGAGTTCGGAAGCTTTTTGCAACCAAACCATTTTTCATATCGAATGCACAATCCATAATCACTACGCGTTCGTCAAATTTCTTTTTCAATTTTTCATTTCGCTGATTATCAAAGAAAATTGTTAATGATAAAGAAGTTTCTTCGACAGATTGCTTTTCAATATAAACATCAAAGGGATTTTGTAGCTTGAAGAAGGAGTGTTCATCCTGAAAGTGTTGTTTTATGGCCTCTCGAGCCGTATTCGTTAAAACAATAAAGCATTTAACAGTCTCAATCGTTTCCATCTTTTGCACCATGACTACACCCCTCCTGTTCGTTTCAAATTTTTCTCATAAACTTTATTATATCAAGATTTTTTCCTTCTTGGTAGCTTGACAAAAATAGTTTGAAAGTTGTTAATACTGTATAGGTTATTTGTCTTTTGCGGAATAAGAACTCTATTACAGCTTGATTTTCGGACACTTCGTTTATGATTATCAACTTATATTTTAAAGTCGACCTTTTCAATTCATATATTGATCGAAATAAATGAAAACAGACTAGCGAAATGGCTAGTCTGCAATAAAATTTACTTCTTATTAAGTGCAATCTCTAAATATTTTGCATCCCAAACCGGGTCGACTTTACTTAGTGGATATGGTCGGAAGCTATCTTTCTTAACTAAGGTATGTAAAGAAGTCGCAGTTGCTGCAATCGAACCATCTTCATGTAAAATTTCGTAGCCGTAAACTGTTTTGAGCCTTGAATGGGATTCTACCCAAGTTTTCACAGTAGCAACTTGTCCATAACGCATGGCTTTTTTATATTGAATGGATAAATCTAACACTGGAGAAATATACCCCTGTTCCTCTAGCCCAGCATAATTAAAACCAGCATCACTCACCAATTGAGTACGACCGATTTCCATCCAAACCAAATAATTTGCGTGGTATACCACACCCATCTGATCTGTCTCGGCATAACGTATTTCTATTTGTTTTTCACTTACAAACATTTTAATCACCTCGTACTCATTATAGCTCAACAAACATTGATTTGTAGGAATATTGTTTGGCTCAATATTTGTTGATGGCTTTCTTCGATAAGCTTTTTATGATTTTAAAATATTTTGTTGTTTTAAACTTAATCGATTGTAATAAAATTCTTTAATTTAATATTTTAATTTTCAGATAACTCATTGACAGTTTTATATATAATATTTACTATTGCATTACCAATCTAATAAAATTCTAGCCTATTTAATGCATTCTTTTTTAGGGGTAATCAAAGCATATTGGTAAAAGAGTTTTACTATTTTTGACAAAACGAGAGGAATGGTTCAAGCGATGAATAGCCTATCAAAAGTAAAAGATCACACTGAAATTGATAAAGATATCCCAGTAAATTTTAATGACCTTCAAGCTGTGGCTAAAGAAAAGATACCACATGAAAATTTTGAATATATTCGTGGTGGAGCAAGCCAAGAGCAAACTATGAGAAATAACCGAATAGCCTTTGAAAACTATTCATTTATCCCTCAACTTTTAAATGATACAACTGCTATTGATACGAATATAACTTTATTCGATAAAACCTACACTAAACCATTTATATTTTCGCCAGTAGGGATGAATAAACTAGAACATCCAGATGGAGAATTAGCCGTTGTTAGAGCAGCTTCAAAACTAGGAATACCCTATTCATTAAGTACTGTTTCAAGTTATTCACTAGAAGAAGTAGCGGATGCCGCCCCTTTACATACAAAGTTTTTCCAATTGTACTGGTCAGCGGATGAAGAAATCTCATTTAGTATGATCTCTAGAGCAGAAGCTGCAGGATATCGTGCAATAATCCTAACGATTGACACGACAATCTCAGGATGGCGTACTGGGGATAAGAAAATTAATTTTTCACCTATTTCTAATGGTTATGCAAAGGGAAATTACGTAAACGATCCAATCTTCCAGATGCATCTATCGAGTGGTAGGTATGAGAATTATATCGATGGCATTTTTAAAAATATCAATACTCCTCATTTAACATGGTTACATATAGAGAAAATCAAAAACCATACGAAACTCCCGGTCTTATTAAAAGGAATTTTACATCCAAAAGATGCATTTAAAGCCCTAGAATGTGGAGTTGATGGAATTATCGTATCGAATCACGGGGGACGTCAGTTGGATGGTGTTATTGGCAGTCTGGATGCGTTGCCCGAAATTGTAAAAGTCATTAATGGAAAAATACCTGTTTTATTTGATAGTGGCGTCTATAGCGGGGTTGACGCATTTAAAGCACTAGCTTTAGGGGCAGATTTGGTTTGTATCGGTCGTCCATATGTATATGGGCTTGCCATTGCAGGTGAGCATGGAGTAGAGCAAGTGATGACAAATTTGTATGATGAATTTGTTACTACAATGATGTTAGCTGGGGTAAGTTCATTAGATGAACTGAAAAAAGTAGAATTAGTAAAAAGAAATAGTCATGTATAATTAATTTTTTCAAACTGACTAGGGGCTGTATGAGTAGCTTGCTTTATGGCAGCCCTTATTTAAAAGTAAATTGATGTTTTCTAATTACTAGGTAATTAATACCTGGTAATATGTAGCTGTGCTCGTCCCACTAACTACATTTTTATTTTGTATTTATACCCTATCAATTAATCTTTAGCTTTCTCCTCTATAAATTTCTCTATCTTATACGCTATAAATACAAGTGCTGCTGCTCCAACCCCCACCATTACACCATCCGTAAATAACCCAATAAGTCCTCCGACCAAAACAAACGTGGTAATCTGTAATTTCATCATTTTTTCTCTCACTCCCTGTCTATCTTGCTTGTATGTAGCAAAAAAACCTTTCTCCATTTTAAATCGGTCTAATTTTAACATATTATTCCAATATTAAGTTTACATCAAGCAGCTAAACTATACAAATTCTTCAGTTTTCATGTCCTAAAAATATTTAGGCAATTTGGATATAGTTTGTCCTACTCATCCTTATTTTAGGGTAAATTAATGGAATCAAAAAATAATCACTATTTTCCTAAAAAATCTCAATCATCATGGCTTTCATTTCATTGATAAAGTAAAGACCTTATCTATTACAAGTTTCTTCACTGTTGCGCCATTAAATGATCCAAAAAAGCACTTCCCTCAATATTAGGGAAGCGCCATTTTGAAACTATCTAGATAACATGATATTTGAAAAGTGGAGAAATTAATAACCCATCTGAATATTTTTTTGTAAAATACATCCTGTAACAAACTGTAACCATGCATAAACACCGGTTTTCACGGTTTCTCCAACAGCTGAATCTTTGCTGGGATCTAGACAAACAAAATCAATATGCTTCACACTACGATGCTTTCCAATTTCTAGTAAACTATCGAACATTTCAATCGCTGTCATTCCACCCGGAGTTGATGCCGGTACACCCGGCGCAACTGATATATCAAGTACGTCCATATCAACTGTTACGTAAATACGATCAACTTTGGCTGATAATTGTTCGAGTGCTCCTTTGATTGTATTTGTAAGCCCATCTTTTCGCGCTTGCTTTAATGTCACCATTTGAATATTGTGTTCATTTGCGTAGTCAATCAGCGGCTTTGCGTTAAAGAAACCGTGTAAACCAATATTGATGACATTCTCTCCATCAACCATCTTCCCATCTATTAATTGTCTAATTGGAGTGCCATTTGCCGGTCCTAATTCTTTCGGATCTCTCACGTCAAGATGTGTATCTAGTTGCAGGATTCCAATTGTTTCTTTTAAAAAAGCTCCTTTAATCCCCCGAACCGCACATGCCGTAGTCGAATGGTCACCCCCAATCATACACGTTGTTGAATTTGGATAGTGTTCCGCTAAATATTTAGTGGTATCTTGAATCCTTTGATGAGATAAAAGAATATCTGTTGTATGCATTACCACATCCCCAGCATCTGCTACTTTATAATGAGTTAAATCTACATTTTCGTCCAAATTATAAGTCGCAAAACCTTTCCATGTTCGTCGAAACTCTGACGGGTATAAGGAAGCCCCTGACACACTAATGGAGGATCTCGAAATAGGTGCTCCAAAAAGAATCATATCCGGTGTAGACTGCATGTTTTTTAGTTGTTGAATCCAATGATGAACATAAGATGGATGAATTTCCTTTGAATGATTCCAGGACCACTCTGGTACTTGAAGCCAATGCTCACTCATATTACACCACCTTTACACCTTTTTTCCAGACAGCTTTCACATGGTTTACACCAAATAAATATTGCAGTTCCTGATAACTTTTTGTTTTCCATAGTACGATATCCGCTTGTTTCCCAACCTCGAGCGATCCCACTTGTTCCTGTCGGTTGATCGCACAAGCAGCATTATAGGTTGCTGCTGTTAAGCTTTCAGCTGGAGTAAGACGCATAGAAATACAAGCCAAATTCATAACAAGTGGCATTGAAGTTGTTGGTGAAGACCCCGGATTACAATCGGTAGAAATCGCCACTGCAACTCCCTCATCTATCATTTTCCTACCTACAGCTGCTTCTTCTCGTAAATACAAGGCTGTAGCAGGGAGTAGACAAGCGATTGTTCCCGACTTTGCCATTGCTTTTATACCCGCTTCGGATGCTTTTAATAAATGCTCAGCTGATATAGCCCCTACTTTTGCTGCTAGTTCTGCTCCCCCGTATGGTTCGATTTCGTCTGCATGGATTTTCGGGATTAACCCTAAACGTTTTCCTGCTTCTAAAATTCGCTCTGATTGTTCAGGTGTATAAACGCCTTTTTCACAAAACACATCATTAAATTCCGCCAATTTTTCCTCAGCTACTACCGGAAGCATGTCATGAATTAAGTAATCCACAAAATCCTCTTCACGCCCCTTATATTCAGGTGGTACGGCATGAGCGCCCATAAAAGTTGGAACGATATCTATCATATGTTGTTCTTGCAGCCTTTTCATTACTTTTAATTGCTTTAGCTCTGTTTCGAGATTCATACCGTAACCGCTTTTTCCTTCAACAGTTGTCACACCATGTGCTAGAAATGAGTCCAGACGTCGTGTTGCTTGCTCAATCAGCTCATCTTTTGTTGCTTCTCTTGTCATTCGGGTTGTCGCATGAATTCCTCCACCAGCATTCATAATATCCATATAAGTCGCCCCTTGAAGGCGCATTTCAAATTCTCGTTCACGGCTTCCCCCATAGACCACGTGTGTATGTGGATCCACTAATCCTGGAGTGACTAAATGGTTCATGGCATCAACAATTTCTGCTTCATGCGACCTATCTAAATAGTGTTTTTCAAGTTCTTTCGTAGTCCCTACAGCTTGTATAAGCCCATTTTCAATCCACAAGCTGCCGTCTTCGATTAAACCTAGATCAGACATCGCCTCTTTCGTACGTGGTCCCTTTTTATCAGAAGCAAGTGTCGCCAATTGAGCTGAATGCTTAATCCAGATAGGTCTTGGCATTACTGATCAGCCCCTTTTTCAAGCATCGGCATCTTGATTCCTTTTTCACGCGCAGTTTTCTTTGCAAGTTCATATCCAGCATCAGCATGACGCACGACACCCATACCAGGGTCTGTTGTCAATACTCGCTCAATGCGTGCGGCTGCTTCTTTCGTACCATCTGCGACAATAACTACTCCAGCGTGTAATGAGTAGCCCATTCCCACTCCTCCACCGTGATGTACGGAGACCCAAGTAGCGCCGCCAACTGCATTTAGCATCGCATTTAAAATCGGCCAATCTGCAACAACATCCGATCCGTCTTTCATAGCTTCAGTTTCACGATTTGGAGAGGCCACAGAGCCAGAATCTAAGTGGTCACGACCGATAACAATCGGTGCTTTTAGCTCGCCATTTGCAACCATGTCATTGATGATTTTTCCGAAACGGACACGTTCTCCATACCCTAACCAACAAATTCGCGAAGGAAGGCCTTGGAACTGTATTTTATCTTGCGCCATACGAATCCAATTACATAAATGTTTGTTCTCACTAAATTCACGTAAAATTGCTTGGTCTGTTTTATAAATATCTTCAGGATCTCCCGACAGTGCTACCCAACGGAAAGGCCCTTTTCCTTCACAAAATTGGGGACGTATATAGGCTGGAACAAATCCTGGGAAGTCGAAAGCATTTTCCACGCCTTCATCTTTGGCAACTTGACGAATATTGTTGCCGTAGTCGAAGGTGATTGCTCCCTTTTCCATCATTTCAAGCATTGCTTTTACATGTTTTGCCATCGACGCCTTCGAAAGTTTGACATATTCTTTAGGGTTCGAGCTTCGTAATGCTGCTGCTGCTTCAAGTGACATCCCTGTAGGAATATAACCGTTTAGAGGATCATGAGCGGAAGTTTGGTCTGTTAATGCATCAGGGATAAAGTTTCTAGCAATCATCTCAGGAAGAATATCCGATGCGTTACCTAATAAACCAATCGATAATGCTTTCCCTTCTTTCTTCGCTTCATGGGCCAACTGAATCGCTTCATCCAACTCATATGCTTTCACATCTGTGTAGCGAGTTTCAATTCGGCGGTCAATTCTAGTTTCATCAACTTCAATTGCGATACATACACCACCATTCATTGTTACAGCAAGAGGCTGTGCACCACCCATACCACCTAACCCTGCTGTAACCGTAATTGTCCCCCTAAGAGTATTGTTAAAATGCTGCTTCGCTAACTCCGCAAATGTTTCATATGTTCCTTGGACGATTCCTTGTGAGCCAATGTATATCCAGCTTCCAGCAGTCATCTGTCCATACATTATCAATCCTTTTTTATCGAGTTCATGGAATGTTTCCCAATTTGCATATGCCGGTACAATGTTGGAATTCGCAAGAAGAACACGCGGAGCATCCATATGCGTTTTAAAAATTGCCACAGGTTTACCAGACTGTATAAGTAATGTTTCATCAATTTCAAGTTCTTTAAGTGATTTAACAATCGCATCAAACGACTCCCAATTACGCGCTGCTTTTCCAATTCCACCATACACAACTAAATCTTCTGGTCTTTCTGCCACATCTGAATCTAAATTATTCATCAGCATACGTAGGACTGCCTCTTGTTGCCAGCCTTTTGTATTTAGTTTTGTGCCTGTCAAACGTGTAATTCTGTTGTTCGTTGTCGCTTTCATCTATTTTCCCTCCTAGTTGTGATACTTAAATCCTATAAAGATATCGCTAAAAAAATGTACTTATTTGATGTTTTTTTATGGGTTTTGGGAGGTGAGCATCAAGCTATGCCTTCCGCTTTCTTCCCATTTTTAACAGCTACTTTAACTATCTCTATATCAATGCTTTACTTCTTTTGAATTCAAAAGTACCAGTCTTTAACCAGTCATTCATTGCTTCAATATCTTTGGAAAACACTCGGTCCGCATTTATGAATGAGACTATTTTCCTAGCATTCACTAAAAATTCGCGAGTAGCTAGTGCCATTTTATCTTTCCCACGAATTTCTGCTGCCTGTAGACCACAAATGGCTTCTATCGCCAACACTCGGCGTGTATTTGTAATTACCTGATAGGCATGTCGTGATCCAATCGTCCCCATACTAACATGATCCTCTTGGTTTGCTGAAGAAGGGATGGAATCAACACTTGCTGGGTGTGCCAAAGTTTTGTTTTCAGATACAAGTGAAGCTGCGACATACTGCATAATCATCGCTCCTGATTGTAAGCCTGGTTCAGGACTTAAAAAAGGCGGTAAATCATTTAATTGTGGATTTACGAGTCGTTCAATTCGACGTTCTGAGATGTTTGCTAGTTCGGCTATGGCAATTGCTAAAAAATCCATGGCAAATGCAATCGGTTGACCGTGGAAATTACCACCAGATAAGACTTTTTCACCGTTATCAAAAATGAGCGGATTATCAGTTGCAGCATTCATTTCAATTTCCAATTTTTCTTTGACATAGTTTAATGTCTGCCATGTGGCACCATGTACTTGAGGAATGCACCGGATTGAGTATGCATCCTGTACACGAAGCTCTCCCTGCCTTGTTATTAAGGTACTGTCCGCCAAGTAACCGCGAATGCGCTCTGCCACTTCTACTTGCTCTCTATAGCCTCGTGCCAAATGAATATCTTCGTCAAATGCATCGATAATCCCACGTAATCCTTCTATTGTAGCTGATGCGATTAGCTCGGTTTGGTAAGCTAATTTTTCTGCTTCCAAGTAAGCAACAACACCCATTGCTGTCATCGCCTGAGTACCATTAATAAGGGCTAAACCTTCTTTTGCTGTTAATGTAATAGCAGAGATGGCTTCTTTCTTTAATGCATGAATTGCAGGTGTTTTCACTCCCTTATAAAAAACTTCTCCTTCCCCAATTAACACTAAAGCCAAATGTGAGAGAGGGGCTAAATCACCACTGGCACCAAGTGATCCTTGCTGAGGAATCACTGGATGAATACCAGCATTTAATAACTCTAGCAATCTTTCAATGACCACAGGACGTACACCGGAAAAGCCCTTCAATAATGCATTTGCACGCAGGAGAATCATCGCGCGGGAAACAACCTCTGGAAAAGGCTCTCCTATCCCACAAGCATGGGAACGGATTAAATTTAGCTGTAATGCTTCAACATCCTCTTTGTCAATAAGCACATCACTAAATTTTCCAAATCCTGTCGTAATCCCGTAAACCATTCGCTCTTCGGATACGATTTTTTCAACCGCTTTTCGGCTTTCCTGAACCTTTCTCATGCTCTCCTCAGAATAAACAACTTTTTCTCCTTCAAATAAAACTTTTTGTACATCTGAAAAAGTAAGTGTTTGACCATTTAATGTAACCATCCTTTTGTCACCCCTCTAAATTGTTGTGGTAATACTCAATAAAAAAAGGGACTATATCAAAGAAATCACTAAAAAAATGATTTCATGATATAGCCCCCTATTATCTAAATACTATGGGCAAATTATATGTGATTAATGCCTAAGCCAATTGTTTCATGCTCAGAACCTTTAACTGGCGCGCCAATTGTTCCGTATAAGGAAACAGCAACCCAGTCTCCCTCTTGCTCATTATCATATGGGTTTCCACGTAAAACAGCAAATGATAAACCAACTGTTCTTAGTACAGAACCGATTTGGACTTGACCTCTCGTTATCCCATTCAACGCTTCAATTATCGCATGATATAATGCGTGTGATTCCCGATAAAGGTCCGGATTGATAACTCCATTCTTCTTAGCCGCTGTTTCAATCGCAGCTACTACCTTATGCGCATCCATCGATCCAACTTTTCCCGTACAACTCTTCCAATTCAACTGTTCGAGCATTACCAGATGTTCAGCCGAATTCTCAGATAGCAAAAGTAAGATAGCGTGTTTACCAATACGGCGATCTTTACTTAATGCCATAATAACAACTCTTTTCATTTTTCTAATAACGTTAAACAACTAGTTGTATGTTCTAATGTCTAATAGCTAGTTTAAGTGTATACGCTTCAAAAACCAGTGTCAACGTAATTTTTTCAAATTTAGAAAAAATTAGACAATTATTGAATGACGTGCCAGGTTGCCGTAAAATTTATAATTATAAGTATTCTTTCCTTAAATTTAGCCCTCTAAAGAAATTCATTTCGAAGTTTTCATTATTGATTCTACAGATCTTTCTTTAAGTAATAATGCTTAAAATCCCTGCCGACATTATCTAAAGTACCATAAACTTCATAACCGTGTTTTTTATAGAAATCCAATGCTTGAAAACTTAAAGTATCAACTTTGATAAAATCACATTCTTTTACTCTAGCTATTTTCTCAATCTCTGATAATAATTTGGATCCATAGCCTGATTTTCTAATCTCTTCATCTACCATTAAAGTGTGAATCTCTAACCAATTCCAACAAATCTCGCTTAAAATACCACCACGAACGATGTGGTTATCATCCTTGAGATATAAACAGACCTCTTCATATCTGCCACTCAAATCCTTTGGAAAATGCTCTAAGTTAAATTTGTAAAGTTCTTCATCAATATATTGTTTGTACTTATTATTTAATTCTTTACTAATAGAAAGTGTCATCTACATTACTCCTGATTAATGATGTGGTTTCATATGATAACTTCTGTTATGAATGACCATTTCCCTTCTTTTCCCATTCACTTTTTTGTTAATACACCTACATTTCTTCACAAACTTAATATATCTTTGTTGCAGAGATTCTAATTTTCGAATTAAAAAACTGCCTTCCGTAAGATGGAGAGGCAGTACTTAGAATTTCAAATTTCAATTAATCCTATTTTATACAGAATAAACAATTTGAGTTATTTAATGTTGATCACTCGATTTAACATCGTACCAATTTGCTCTCGAGTGGCTAGTGCTCTTGGATTGCTGCCGTCAGTAATACCTAAGGAAATTATTTTATCCCAAGCTTCTTTGTGTGAAGCTGAAACAGCTGCATTATTCTGTACAAACGTCTCATGATATCGTTTTAACACAGTAAATAATTGTTGACGAGTTAAGGCCCCTGCTGGATTGGATCCGTCGGTTAACCCTAAACCTTTTGCCCATTCGTAAGATTCTTTGTGAGATGAGCCAACAGTTGCACTAGAGTTTGAATTTGCTTTATTTGCCAATTCTTTTTTTAATGCTTCTATTTCACTTTTAAGCTCTTCATATTGTGACACTGTTAATTCCTCCTTTTTGATTAATTGAACTCTTACTTGACTCGAAGTGGGTACAATAACATCGCCTTCAAGTTTATAACCTTCAGGCATTACCCAATTTGATTTCACCTCGAAGTGTGGAAGATCAATATTATTGCTCCACGTACCACCCCAAGTGATGTCTAACTTTTTTGCAATATTTCCAACGATTGTAAGTGTTGTCACATCATACAGAGATTTTGGAGGTGCTACAGCTATATCCCAAGCTAAACGAGACGTGTGATTACTAGATTTTGTCCAAGTAACAATTTGTCCTGGTCTAGTACGGCCTTGCGCATATAAGTAATCTTGCCGCGCTTGGGAACGATAAGTTTCTGTGATGAAAATGTCTGTAATTCCAGCTTTATAACACTCCTGAAACAACAACTTACAAGCTAATTGTGCGGTACTAGATAATTCATTTAAATCTCTAATAGTTGTTGTTATTGATGCCAAATTCTCTCTCCTTTACATTAGTTTATATAGAGCTTGTAACCTATCAAAGAAACCACAATTCTATAGGTCCAAAATCATCGCAAACAGCTCTAATATACTAGTATAATCTCAGTTTTCTATGTGAATTGGACATTATAACAGTAAAATTTATACTAAAAGTGACAGCTACTTGTTTCGTCGGTACGATTATAATAGGATTACCGAAGCCGAAACTATCAAATTTTATTAATAATTCTTGATTTGGTGTTCTAATAATATAACAGATAAACTATCACAAAAAATTATAGGCAAAGCGAGTAATATTTTTTATGTTTAGGAAAATACTCATTAAACCGGAAAAAGAGATGGTCAGTTTAAATTACTGTTTCAAAAATAAAAAAAAGACCAGGGAATTTTCCTGGTCTTCATTGTATATTTTTAACTACTATAAAAAAGAAATGACTCATCAGTAGTTAAAATTATACTAGTAGCGCATAAACGATGCACCAACAATAATAAGAAGAATGAATAGAACAACAATCAATACGAAATCATTGTTGTTGTTACGACCACCATCATAGCTATATGACATAATTTCACCTCCACTATTCTTGATAGTTCAGTATATGGCTTACTTGATTCCCTGGAATGTGTAAACGTGGAGTTTTTATAAATAGATTTTCACTTTATAAATTTAAGCAGCGGTTTTGCAACCCAAAAAGCGTGGTGAAGATAAACGTGAGAACTCCATTTTTTTTACAGCTAGTATTTCTCAAAAAAAAAAATAAAACTTTAATTTCTTGCAATTTATAACCACTCTTTATGTTGTCAATAATAAATAAAGATTAAAAACTTTTGATTATTGTTTCCTTTATAGCAATTCATTGGTATTTATGGTAGCATAAAATTCTATTCATAATAAGGACGTGAACTATTTGATTAAAATTGAATTACCAAAACCGGATGTTGTAATCTATCAACGTGAACAAGTCTTAAAAGATGGCGAGGTACCTATTACCCCTTTCCACGGGTTTATTGATTTCCATAAAATCACGCGCGAAAATGGTGGATTTTTCCTCTTCTATAACAAAGCAAATGAAGTTTTATTTGTAGGTAAGGCTCGAAAAATTCGTCAACGTATCAAAAAGCATTTTGAAGATAATGTTTCTCCGATGAAAAAATACCGTGACGAAATTTATAAAATTGAAGTTTACGAAGTGGAAGATCCAATGGAACGTGAAATTTACGAAACATATGCGATTAATACTCTTCGTGCAAAACATAATATTGATAAAGTATTTTACGAATAATAAAAAGCTGATTGGGAGGACTCAAACTCCTTCAATCAGCTTTTTTAATTAAAACTCTAATAATTGAGCGATTTGTTTAAAATCATCCAATACAAAGTCTTTGTTTCGCATTACATCATTAAACCATGGATCAATCGGTTTCATAAATTGTTCTTCTACCTCTTCGTTATGATGGAAGGCAAATACAAGATAATCAATCATTTTTGTACGTTGTTCATAGAATTTAATACGTTGATGGAAGTCTTTGTTAACTTCAACATTAAACATTTTGCCTAGACGTATAATACCTGAGTTTACATGCTGTTCTGCATATAAAGAAGAACCCACAATAGCAAGCTTTTGTTTAAACGTTAATGGCATTTGTTTAAAATAGGTCTGCATTAACTCATCAGTTTGCTGAGCTATTAATTGAAGTTGAATTTTTTGAGCTGGTGTAAGGCTTTTGGTTTCCTCGAACACCGGCATAATAGTATATGTTTCATCTAAAAGTGCTTTAGCTTTATCAAAACGCTCTTGATCGTAAGGTTCCCCAATACGTCGATAAATCGTTTCTGCTACAAACAATCTTTGTAAATATCCAGTTAATAAAATCATTCCATTATATTGTGCATTTATATCTTTTGTCATTAGGAAACGACCCCTTTCTTACATTGTTTCTTGCGGTCATTTCGTTTAAGAAAGTCCCATATGCATACTTAAGACAATATCACAACTTATAAGAAAACTAAATAATAAACTTATATTTATAGCTTTGTTGGATTTAATGTAGATTTATTTTGTGTGACCAAACTTCCTATGACAAATGTCACCAAGGAGGCAATTATCGGAATCGTTACAGAATGCATGCCAAAGACATTAGGGAATTTTTCATAAATGGTGATATACAATAGTAAGCCCACAACCATTGAGGAAATCGCCCCATATTTATTCGCTTTATTCCAATATAATCCAAAGACAACTGCCCATAAAAAGGCTGACTCCAGACCACCAAATGCAAAGAGATTTAACATAATTAAAAATTCTGGTGGATTTAAAGAAAATAGTACAACAGCTAGTCCAATAATTGTTGTTACCCAAAAGCTTCTCGTTTTAATTTGTTTATCTGTTGCTTTTGGATTAATAAAATTAAGATAAACATCCTTCACGACAGTCGAACTCACAAGCATAAGTAAAGCATTTACCGTTGACATGATTGCAGCCATAGGAGCTGCTAAAACGATACCAGCAAGCACTGGTGGTAGAACTTCCAAAGTTAATGTTGGCATTACCTTATCTGCAATTTCAATCCCTGGAGTTACAGGACGCGCTAAAACACCGATTAAATGCATACCAAACATAATGGTACCGATTCCGATTGTTCCAATAAGAATTGCTCGATGCAGACTCTTGGAATCCTTATAGCTCATTGCACGTACAGCTATTTGTGGAAGACCGATAACACCTAACCCTATCAAAATCCAGAATGTGGAAACATACAAAGGTGTAAGTGAACCGTCTGAACCAAATGGTGATAACATTTGAGGATTTTCTTTTAATAAAGAGTTCATAATATGATCAATGCCCCCACCTGCTATAATTGTGCCTATTAATAATACAACCGTTCCAATTATCATGATCGTACCTTGTAAGGCATCAGTTAAAGCGACAGCACGGAAACCACCAATAATCACATAAACGAGTACAGTTACAGCAAAAATGAGTAATGCAACCGTATAATTTAAACCTGTTAACGACTCTATTAGTCGCGCTCCCCCAACCCATTGAGCAGTCATTGAAGCAAACAGGAAAACAATAATACTAATCGCTGAAATAAACACCACTACATTACTATCATAGCGTTTTTTTAGGAAATCAATTAATGTTATTGCTTCATAACGGCGAGAAATAATAGCGAATTTCTTACCAAGTATCATTAATACAAAATATCCTGCTGGTAGCTGAGCCATAGCAAGCAGCACCCATCCAAGTCCTAAATTATAGGAAACACCAGGTCCTCCGATAAAGCTTGATGCACTTCCATAAGTGGCCATCATTGTCATAGCAAGAAGGAAACCACCCATTTCTCGGCCACCTAAAAAATATTCTTGTAAGAAGGAATTTGAATGTCGTACTTGTTTGTTTGCCCAAAAGCCTATTGCAAAAATGATAACTAAAAAGACTAAAAGAGGAATAATAACTTGCCATTGTATCATATCTCATCCTCCTCATCTTGGAACGGTACATCCTTGAAAAAGACTTTAATGGCCACCCAAATCAGGATAATCATAAAAATGGTACCTGCGATACAGCTATAGAAAAACCACGCTGGGAACCCCATTATTAAATCATATTCAGCAGGATCACCTGCTCCCAATCCGTAAGCAAACCCAAACCATATAGCAAAATTTATGATTACAAGAGCTACACCTATTAAGGCTTCTCGATTTGCAATTTTAAAACGCGCATCTTTCAATTAAATTCATTCCTTTCATAAATATGTAAAGCTTTGTGTGATACATTTTCTATCATACGTTTTCGTTTACAAAAATGGAAGAACTACTATTTACTACCGCGTAAACAATATTTTTCACTGTATATAAACGCAATGAGAAATTCAAAATATAATGAAAAGAGACGTAAAATTATTAATCGATAGCAAATATTTTTTATATAATTTATATTTTGATATAATTGTAGAGTATAAGCACAAATAGAGTTTGTGTTTAATAAGGATGGAGGATACATAGTAATGAAAAAGCTTTCTGCAATATTAATTGCCATCACTTTAGCGTTCTCAAGTGTTGGAACAGTTATTCCTTTTTTCGACCATGTACAGACAGCTGAAGCAAAGTCGTACAAATCCGGTAAAAAAAGCTATAACACAAGCCCAGGATCAACAAATAATAATGTTCAAAATAATGATTCTGGATCAAACTCAACAGTGAACAAATCGACAACAACAAATAAATCCACAACAACACAATCTAAAGGTGGTTTCTCGAGTGGTGGCCTAATGAAAGGTTTATTCATCGGTGGCCTTGCTGGCTTATTGTTCGGCAGTCTATTCTCGGATATGGGACTAATCGGAAATATCCTAGGCTTTGCGATTAATGCAGCTGCAATTATCTTTATTGTCTTTATTTGTATGAAAATTTATCAAATGATGAAACGTAAGAATAACAAAGAGGTAACGGACAATTGGAAAAAATAACATTATATGAACAGGAAGTAATTAATGCATTGTGTTATTTCCATGCAAAATTTAAACAAATAAAGCCTACAGATGTTGAAGTGGAGTTAATGTACGATGATGTAGCAGGTTTCACTGCAGAAGCCTATGTGAATGGAGAGATGGACTTTTACAACACTGTAAACTTTATCACAGCAATTCGACTATATCTTGACGAGAAATTAAATCGTGATTCCATTTCTGCTAGAATCAAGCTAGACTTACATGATGATGAAGGTATTATAGCTAATATTGAATGGTAAAAAAGAGAGGTATCACAATTATTATGTGGTACCTCTTTTAGTATCAATTATTATCCAGTTCAGTTTTGTCGAGGTTGATGGTTTTCATAACCTTAGTTCGTCGGTCCTTCAAATGGTAATATTTTATGTTCCCATTGATTAATTCAACAAAAAACTCAATCTCTGTATGATTATAAATTGGCCACTGTGCAAGGGCTAATAGTCCTTGTGGTGGAGGAACTTGTTCTAAACAATCTAAGATTTTAGGATTATTGAAGTTTAAGTAAAAGTAATGCCCTTCTCGAAACTTCGCTAAAATACTATATCTATTATTATCCATAATTCCTCCTGTAGCTTTTTAGATTACTGCATTATGTATTTACTATTTTATTAATTGTCAGTATTTATTTCAACTAAAATTTTAATAGTATGTAAATTTAATAATAATATATCAAAATTGGATTTAAATATAAATCGAAACATTGAGAAAGAGAAAGACCAAATCTGCACTTAAGTGTAAATTTGGCCTTTTGAAAGAAATTATTTTGCTGCGTCTACAATTCGTCCTTCAGTTGTAGGTGTAATTGTACCAATTGATTCTAAATGTTCTTTAAGGTTTTCCCAGTCTGATAATCCTAAGTCAGTTACGCGCCCTTCTGCATAAGCTTTCGCAAGAACATCATAGCCGTCTCCGCCTTTTGCAGTAAATGCGTTTGTCGCAATAGTATAAGTTGTATTATCTTCAATAGCTACTTCTTTACCATTAGCATCTGTATAAGTAATACTTACGATACGCTCCCCTGCTGGCTTAGAAGAATCAAATTGTACTTTTACTCCTTTAGAAACGTGTAAGAAGCCACCGTTTTCATTAGGATAAACACCTACACTCGTTTCAAATGTTTCTTTTAACTCAGCACCAGTTACATCCATAACTGCTAGAGTATTCATAAATGGAAGTACTTTAATTACTTCAGCAACAGTGATAGGACCGGCATCAATTGAAGAACGGATACCCCCACCGTTTTGAACTGCCATGATTACATCTTTACCAGTAAAGCTTCTTGCTTTTTCAACCATTCCATCAGTAATCAGGTTACCAAGAGCTGTCTCATTTTTACGAACACTTAGCTGTTCAGTATTCCCTTCATCAGTAATACGTGGACTTACTAAAGCTGCCGTTGTTGTTGCTTTAATTTCTGCACCACCAACTTCATCAACGCGTTCTTTATATGGTTTTAATAGTTCAAGCGCTTCTGGATCATCTGCATAATTAGCTAAATTCAATAATCCACCTTTATATGCAACAAGGACTCCTTTATCGTCAAATGTTACATCTAGTGTTCCCAAGTAATCACTCGCATTTTTGGCTTGTACAATTAACGTTGTGTCTTTAGCCTCACCTTTTGTATTAGTATTTACTACATGAGGTTCCTTCAATTCAGTATGAGAGTGTCCACCAACAATAATATCAATACCATCTACAGATTCAGCTAAAATAATATCGTTATCAATTGCAGGATTGTCATCAAAACCTAAATGAGAAAGAGCGATAATTTTATCTACTCCTAAACCTTCAAATGCTTTAACAGCTTTCTCTGCTTCTTCTAAATAATTTTTGAAAGCAATACTACCAGGCGAAGAAATATCAGACGTTTCAGCAGTCGTTAATCCAAAAATCCCAACTTTTTCTCCATTAATTTCTTTAATAATACCATTGTAAATTTTTCCGTTCTCAGGTTCGCTAGAAATTAAATCAGTAAATAATCCTGTGAACTTGGCATCCGCTGAAAAGTCAACGTTCGAAGTAACAAATGGGAAATCGGCTTTCTTGATAAACTCTACTAATGCTTGATGTCCATCTGGAGTAGAACCTGCATCGAACTCATGATTACCAAATGTCATAGCATCGTATTCCATATAATTCATGAACGCGATATCAGCTTGACCTTTAAATTCATTGTAGTATAGAGTCCCTGTGTTCGCATCCCCTGCATCCAATAATAGAGCGTCCGGGTTTTTAGCACGCACTTCTTTTACAGCAGTTGCACGTTTTGGAGCTTTGTCAACAGCACTATGAGTGTCATTACTATGCATAAGCGATAAAGTAAAAGTAGAATCATATACTTCTAAAGCACGATAAAGGAATGAAGCAGCTTGTCCACGAGTTACATTATTATTTGGAGCGAATGTCGTCTTGGATGTACCTACTGTAATACCGAAATCGTACAGGGCTTTAATTTGTTCGTTATAAAATGTTACATCTGTGAATGGCAGTGCTTTTTTATCCTTTGGTTGGATTTTTAAAGCTGAAGCAATCATTACCGCCAAATGTGCTCTAGAAATTTTTTCATTTGGTTTGAAGGTGTTGTCTTCGTAACCGTTAATGATTTTTGCTTCTTTTAAAGCAGCAATTGCAGCATAATGATCGGATGATTTAGGTACATCTGTAAATCCTGGATCTTTTGGTTTGTCTTTATTTATGTTAAGAATATTCGCTAAAATGGTAGCAACCTGTCCACGAGTAACAGGGCTTTCTGGTTTATATGTACCATCTTTATGACCGTTAATAATACCTAGATCCGCTAATTTTATAATAGCTTCATAATGAGAATCAGAAGCTGTTACATCCGAGAAAGGACCTGCAGCTTGCGTTTGTTGTGGCGTAACTACTACAACAGATGAAGCTAGTGCTGCAGTCGTTGCTGAAGCAATAAAGATTTTGCTACCTTTAGAAAATTTCATTCAAATAAAACCTCCACCAAAATTATTTTTAAAATTATGAAATAAATATAATTTTATTATATTTTAAACTATCTGAATCTAAAAATCTATTAATTTTCTGTAAATTGATGTAAATTTATATAACTTTTATAACATTTAGGTAGAATCTTGGTAAAATATCGTGAGAAGACTAAATATAGAAAATATTAACTATACAATACGAAAAAAAACCGATAAGTTCAAATGAACTTATCAGTTTTTTATTTATCCATGATTATTCAGCAGCTTTTTGACGAAGAACCATTTGTAGGATACCACCATGACGGTAGTAGTCTACTTCTACTTCTGAGTCGAAACGAGCAAGAGCTTGGAATTCTTTAACAGTTCCGTCTTCTGATTTAGCTGTTACAGTTAAAATATCACGAGGTTTTACATTATCAGTTAGGTTTACTGAGATTTCTTCTTTACCAGTTAATCCTAATGTATCAGCGCTTTCACCTGGTAAGTATTGAAGTGGTAAAACACCCATCATTACAAGGTTTGAACGGTGAATACGCTCATAGCTTTGTGCGATAACTGTTTTAATTCCTAATAAGAATGTACCTTTAGCAGCCCAGTCACGAGAAGATCCCATACCATAGTCGTTACCAGCTAATACTACTAATCCAGTACCTTGATCTTGATATTTCATAGCTGCATCGTAAATGTACTCAACTTCACCTGTTGGCCAGTAAGTAGTGAATCCACCTTCTGTACCAGGAGCAACTTGGTTACGGATACGGATGTTAGCGAATGTACCGCGCATCATAACTTCGTGGTTACCACGACGAGAACCGTAAGAGTTGAAGTCACGAATAGCTACACCATTTTCTTGTAAGTATTTACCTGCTGGTGTATCTTTACCAATCGCACCTGCTGGTGAAATATGGTCAGTTGTAATAGAGTCGCCAAATTTAGCGATTACGCGTAATCCTTCAAGAGTTTGGATTGCGCCTGGCTCTTTAGAAAGACCAGTGAAGAATGGTGGGTTTTGAATGTAAGTTGATTTTTCATCAAATGTGTATAAAGACTCAGTTGATGTTTCAATTGCATTCCATTTTTCGTTAGCTGTGAATACTGTTTCATATTCTTTTTGGAATAATTCACGAGTTACAACTTTGTTTAATACAGCGTTTACTTCTTCAGTTGAAGGCCAGATGTCCGCGAAGAATACTTCGTTACCATCTTTGTCAGTACCGATTGCATCTTTTTGTAGGTCGATATCAACTGTACCAGCTAATGCATAAGCAACAACAAGTGGTGGTGATGCTAAGTAGTTAGCTTTTACTAGTGGATGTACACGACCTTCGAAGTTACGGTTACCAGAAAGTACTGAAGTTACGAATAAGTCTTTGTCTTTAATAGCTTCTTCGATTTCTGGAAGTAATGGACCAGAGTTACCGATACATGTTGTACAACCATAACCTACAGTGTTGAAACCAATTTGGTCAAGGTAAGATTGTAAACCTGACTCTTCTAAGTAACCAGTTACTACTTTAGAACCTGGTGCTAAAGAAGTTTTAACCCATGAAGGTGGTTGGATACCTTTTTCAACTGCTTTTTTCGCAACTAAACCAGCAGCTAAAAGAACGTATGGGTTAGATGTGTTTGTACAAGAAGTGATTGCAGCGATTGCTACAGCACCTGTTGGCATTTCCACATCGCCATCTGCAAATTTAACAGTTGCTTTTTTAGCGAATTCATCTTCTGTTAAACCAAAGCCTTGTACGCCCATTGGAGCAGTTACTGCTTCATGGTAGCGAGCTTTCATATCTGTAAGAGGAATTAAATCTTGTGGACGTTTTGGACCAGAAAGGTTTGGTTGGATGTCCTCTAATTTAATTTCTAAAACATCAGTGTAAACAGGCTCTAAAGATGGATCGAAGAATAAGTTATTAGCTTTTAAGTAAGCTTCAACTACTGCGATGTGCTCTTCGTCACGACCTGTTAAACGCATATAGTTTAATGATTCTTCGTCAATAGCGAAGTAACCACATGTTGCACCATATTCAGGAGCCATGTTTGAAATTGTAGCACGGTCAGCTAATGGTAATTTAGATACACCAGGACCGAAGAACTCAACAAACTTACCTACTACACCACGTTGACGTAATACTTGAGTTACTTTTAATGATAAGTCCATTGCAGTTGCACCGTTTGGAAGATCACCAGTTAATTTAACACCGATTACTTCTGGAATTGGGAAGTATGACGCTTGACCAAGCATACCTGCTTCAGCTTCGATACCACCTACACCCCATCCAAGTACACCGATACCGTTGATCATTGTTGTATGTGAGTCAGTACCTACTACTGAGTCTGGGAATGTTTCAAATGTGCCATCAACGTTTTCTTTAACGTGAACTACTGGCGCTAAATATTCTAAGTTAACTTGGTGTACGATACCAGTTGCTGGAGGAACAGCACGGAAGTTATCGTATGCAGTTTGAGCCCATTTTAAGAAGTTGTAACGTTCTGCGTTACGTTCGAACTCAAGATCCATGTTAGTTTGTAATGCTGCTGCATTACCGTATTTGTCAACTTGTACTGAGTGGTCAATAACAAGGTCAACTGGGATAGCTGGGTTGATTTTATCTGGATTTCCACCTAATTCTTTCATAGCAGAACGTAAAGAAGCTAAGTCTACAACTACTGGTACACCTGTGAAGTCTTGTAATACTACACGTGATGGTTTGAAAGGTACTTCACCTTCTGCGTCAGCACCAGCACCAAATTTCGCTAAGTTGTTAACGTGCTCTTCTTTAATTACATAATCATCAAATTGACGTAATACAGATTCTAATAATACTTTAATTGAGTAAGGTAGGCGTGATACGTTTGCTACGCCAGCTTCTTCGATTGCAGCTAAACGGTAAAAGTTATATGTTTTACCATTAACGTCGAATGAAGAACGGCTGTTGTGTAAGTTACTTGCCATTATTGTACTCCCCCTATTTAATATTGAAAATGCTTGCAAAGCTTTTCTCCATAAATCATCATAAACGATTTATATACATAAGTAAATTACATTAATATTATCTTTTGTGATAAGTTATTTTTATGACCTAGCCATTTACTATGCAAATAGTATTATAGCTTACTTTTCTAAAATAGAAAACCCACCATTATAAGATAGCTAGATAGTTATCCCTTCCCAATTATGGACAATTAGTATTAGATTAATAACTCATTAATCAATGAATTATTTTCATCTAATACTTGGATTCGATATTTCTTTGGTTGAGCCAGTTCTGACAAATCTATGTACCAGATTTCATACCCTTGAACATTATAGTTTTTTATTGCTTCTTTACTTAAAGTATTGAATGGTATACGTTTCGTTACTTGCTCGTTAACTGTGACTTTCACTTTCCCATTAGGTTTGATAAGTCCAAATAGAATTTTGCTATCAGAGAAAGCAGCATTTATGGTATTTTCTTCTATTGCTTTCACTAAAGGAGATGCTGTACTTTGCCCTGTGCTCCAGCCTTTAAAATTTTCGGTTACAATTTGCGTTCCAAAGTAATTTCCATTAGATAAGAAGAAAAATCTCTGTTCCTTTTTACTTTTTGGCCCTTCAATCCATACATAGCTAGCATCTTGGGGTAATGCCTCTTCTGGTGAATCTTTTCCATCTCCTGAAAAGAGATTTGAAATGAAATTGTACCCAACACCTAAACCAATAATGAGTATTGCAAAAACAATAATACGTGTAAATCTCCTTCTCACGCTCTCACCTACCATACTTATTAGCTCTGTATTTCTATTGCTTCATCCATTTCGATATAAATAATGAAACAATCCCCATTATTTCTGGAGATTTTTGAGAAAACTTTAATGTGAAGTATAAAGTTTTCATAAAATGAAGAGTATTTGTTCGTGCTGCAAAATACTGTGGTGTGTATCCCACTTCCATTAAATAAAATTGTAATTTATCAAAAACCTGTTCAATCCATTCGATCAAAATTTCTTCCGGGTAATCTAGAGCTATTAATTTTTCAAAAACTGTTACTAGACGTTCTTCTTCGTCATCAACATAGACACTGCCTTTCCAAAAACTATCCTTTATTCCTTGCAAAATAACTGGTGCAAGTCGAACATTGAACGAAGGATGCGAAATAAGTGCACTGGATAAATCAGCTCCATGTGCAATACTGTGTGCCCAACCTTTCTGGCCAACAAAACCACGCACATCTTTTTCTTTTGTTAGATAACGAGAGCTTGCTTCTAAAATACTTGCTGCCTGCTCCTCTTTTAAGAATCGTAATTGTCTATCTGCATTTAGTAAGTTGCTTAGCCAAAGTGCTGAAAATGACCGTGTAAATACAGTGTCGGTATCTCTCTCACCAATGGAGCGGAACAGATAGTTATCGCTTTTTAGGGTAGTAGCGATATGTGCCATCTGTTGATGCGAAAACAAATGATCCGCAAGTAGCTCGATAAATAAGCGGTAGTTTAATTTATCGCGCAGTTCATCTTCAGGATACCCAATATGTTCAATCATATTTTCTATTAAGTAATCAGCGTGTTCTTTCAGGTATGCTTGTCTTTCAAGATTGTTCATATTTAAAAGTTCAGTGAATGTAGCTTTCAAAAATAAAATCCTCCTAAAATCAAATAAAGTTAATTCTAACCCTCTATTTGGCTTTTAGCAAAAAAGAAAATTTAGATTGCGAAAAAAAATTATCCATATTTTTCAAAGAATTGTAAAAATGCGATTAAGATTCCTCATTTTTACTGACAATAGAAGTATTGATTTTAAAATGGAGGAGGTATCCCTTAGTGGCTATTTATAAGTATTTTTCAAGATTATTTTCTAAAACAAAAACAATCCAAAAAAATATACAGCATTCAAAAGCAGGAAACTTTATACAATTAAAGCCAAAGCTATATAAAGAATCAATCCATATAAATAAAAATATGGTTCTTGCCGGTGATCTACATGACGAAACGATTATTGAAGGTTTAATTATTATTCCAAAGAATGTATCTGTTACATTACAAAATCTAACAATTTCCCCTACCGCCCAAATGTATATTGAAGGTGAAGCTGTTCTTCAAAATTGTCATTTTAAAGGCGGAAAAAATGATATCCATGTCACTGTAGATGGCGGAAAACTAAACGCCTACCATTGCACTTTTGGAAACGCAAAGGATATGGCACTTTCTATTATTAATAATAGTAAGGCTATTTTTGAAAATTGTAACTTTGACCATAATGGGAAAGTGCAAATTTTAGCAGAATCCTCCCAGGTCTACATTGAAAAGTGTGAGTTCTCCTATGCCAAACATGCCTTATGTATAAAAAATGGTTCTTTTGTACAATCAAGAAATGTCCATTTTCATCATCATACGAGTGCACAAGTCGTCGTCGAGGATTCAAGGTTCATTGATCATGAAAGTGTTATTGAACATGGAGAAGGTATGGGGATTCATGTATATCATGAAGGGGATGCTTCGATTCAATCTACCGTTCTTCAGTACAATACTCAGACTCAAATTTGTGTACAAAGAGGCTTATTAACTGCTCGTTATTGTTCCATTCAACAAGGAAGGGATGCAGGAATTTCAATAACTCAAAATGCAGAAGCACAAATCTTTCATTGTGAAATAGCTCAAAACAAGAAGTCTAATATTGTTGTAACCAAGGATTCTAAAATGAATATTGAGTTTTGCAAAATTCATGCAGGTGAAAACATCGGGATACAATTGAGTGATACTTCAATTGTCAATATCTTTGAAACAAGGATTAATGGGAATCGATCCTCTCAAGTTTCAATAGCAAATAAATCGATTTGTTCAATGAAAAAAGTCGAGGTTACTGGCGGTTATCATGTCGGGATTTGTATTGAGGACAACGGAAACTGTTCAATTGTTGAGTGCTCTATTACACATAATGCTAATTCAGCCATTACATTATTTAAATCTGAATTATCGATTTTCAAGTCCATTTTAACCCAGAATATCGGTAACGGAATTTTAGCAATGTCTGATTCGAAGGTAGAAGTGGATATGTGTAAGTTTTACGAAAATGAAATGCCGCATATCGCTTGTAAATCAAATGTTGAAATTATTATTATTCAAAGCGAGCTTTCCAATGGAAAAAGCCTATTTATTGTTAATGAGTGCGAGCTGACGGCCATCGATTGTCAATTTTTCGATAGCCTGAATGTACAAATCGAAATTTGTGATTTGTCCAATGCTCGTTTCGAGAACTGTCAGATTTATAATGGGAAATCCTATGGCGTGAAAGTATTAAGAAATTCGAGTTTATATTTATTTGATAGTCAGATTTTCAACCATGAACTTTCTCAAATGGTCGTGAACGATAGCTCAATCATACTAAAAAATAGTGAATTATTTGATGGCAATCGAAATGCCCTATATATTCAAAACCATAGTGAAGTGTTTGTTTCGGACTGTTTTATTTCTAAACATGCCCAACATCAATTATGGATAGACTTTGAATCAACGGTTGAGTTGAAAAGTGTTCAAATAACGGATGGTGCCCTTTCGGATATTTTTGCACAAAATCAATCCTCTGTATTCATCTCTGATAGTGTTATCCGGAACAATAAATCACGATTTAATGTGCAGGCAGTTAATTTTTCTAAAATTGAAATTAGCAAAACTGTCGTTGAAAATATTTACGGTGATGTCTACTACAGTGAAAATCATAGCTTCATCAAGCAATTAGATACTTGAGATGGTCTCTAGATTATTAGGTGTATTATCCCGTTAACCGTTAAATCTTCTAATTGAAGCAAAATTAGTTTTCTAATGGTCCAGGTTGTGAGAAAATGGAACTTTGGAAAGGAAGATCGATAACTATGAAAACATTAGAAAAGATTACTCCTAAGTTCGACCCTTGGGAAGCTTATTTAGATGTAGAACAATACGGGAAATTAACACTTTCAAATATCGAATTTACTACAACAACTTTATGTAATATGAGATGTGCACATTGTGCGGTTGGCTATACATTACAAACAAAGGATCCAACTGCACTTCCGATAGATTTGATCTTAAAGCGATTAGACGAAATTCCAAATTTAAGAACGTTAAGTATTACAGGCGGCGAACCGATGCTAAGTAAAAAATCGGTAGCAAACTATGTAAAACCGATTTTCCAATACGCTCATGAACGTGGTGTAAGAACACAAATGAATTCAAATTTAACAATTGATGGCGAGAGATATTTAGAAATTGCCCCTTACCTCGATGTTCTTCATATATCGCATAACTGGGGAACAATTGAAGAGTTTGTCGAAACCGGGTTTGCAATGATGGAACGAAAACCTACCTTTGACCAAAGAGCCAAGCTTTTCGATCGAATGATTGAAAACTCGAGAATACTTTCAGAACAAGGGGTAATGGTTTCAGCTGAAACCATGTTAAATAAAAAAACAATTCCTTATATAGAACATATACACCATCAAATCGTTAATGAAATGAAGTGTGCAAGACACGAAATACATCCAATGTACCCATCAGATTTCGCTTCAAGTCTTACTTCACTCTCTTTAGAGGAAACGAGAGATGCTATCAATCACTTATTGGACATTCGTGATGAGGAGACTTGGATGCTTTTTGGAACTCTTCCCTTCTATCCATGTAGTCTAAATGATGAAGATCAAGCTTTGTTAAATCGGTTACGCGAGGCCAAAAATGTTACATTGCGAAATGACCCAGATGGTCGATCACGTCTTAACGTGAATATCTTTAACGGTGATATTATCGTTACCGACTTTGGTGATACACCTGCGCTTGGAAATATCCAAACAGATTCATTACCTAATGCATTCGGTAAATGGTTGGATACTGAACTGGCAAAATCATTAAATTGCCATTGCCCTGCCGTAAAATGCTTGGGCCCAAATGTTTTAGTGAAAAATATGTATTATAAAGATGCGAAATTCATAAGTGGATCAGTAAAATAGAAAAAGGGGTTAAGTAGAAGTGGAGCGCCCACTTCCCTACTTAACCCTTTTTCCATATTGAATTTTTTCATACGCATCCTGTATAAAGTTTTTATAGATTGAGCTCGAGAATTCTGCAACACCATGATATGCATACAAAATCTCACTTTTTGCCGCTTCCTTTTCACCAAGTTCATGATAGCAAAGTGCTCGAACAGCAAAACTTCTATACATAATCGACAAATCTAGTGGATGATGAGCATAAACAGGTATTGAAAAAGACTCACTCAGTTCGATTGATTTCTTATAACGACCTAACATCCAATATGCATAGGCTTCTTCCATTTCATATAAAAGAGGAACATCATTCAATTCATCGCTGTCATAACTATCAAGGATCAAAAATTCGCGATATACTGGTACTTTTTTATAATCTTTTTCTATTAGATTTGTATAATGTGCATTTGCAAAAGCAAGGGCACTTATAGACACTTTGTCCTCGGTAAAGTCTGCATGTTGCTTTAATTTCTTTAAGTAGTACTTACTCTTCTCTTCATCTCCTTGGCCAATCGATTGAATTAATGTAAAGCGATAAAAATCATCTAAACGATAATAAATTTTATTTTTATGTGCAATCTCTAATGCTAAATTTAGATTTTCTTGAGTTTTTGCTGTGTTATCAATCGCTGCATACAAAACAGTTAATAAATAATGTATATCCAACAATGCAATATGATCAATAAGATGACGATATGGTTTAATTCTTCGTTCAGCATCTAGTATGAATTGTAAGGCAATTTTATAGTCATTTCGGTAAAATGCATATGCCGCTAAAAAGCTATAGCAATCTATAATACGACTATAAGCATGTACTTTTTCGTAATAAGCCATGACATCGAACATCGTTTTTTCTTCTTGTTCATAATTTAATATCGTCGTGATTCGGATGTAATAATCCAGCAAACGAATTTCCTCATATTTCTTACCTTGCAGCTGTCCATTTACAACTGATATTTTGTCATATAATTTTATGAATTTCTCTTTTTCTTTCACATCGAAAGGATAGAAAATACTTTTATATTCTGTTTCTATTTCCATAAGTAATTCACGTAATTCTTCAATATTTCCATCATCAAGCAAAGTTGAAACTTCGACTCCTACTCTCTCGGCAATATATCTTAAGCTCTCCATGGATGGCTGAGCTTTTCCATTTTCAATTAAGCTAAGCATCCCTTTAGTTAAACGGTCCCCAGCAAGTTCGGCCAATGTCATTTTCTTTTGTTTTCTTAATTGTTTGATTCGTTCACCAAGCGAATTCATTTAACCATCCCACCTTTATTTGCCACAAATAACAGAATAATTAGCAAATTTTTAGTTCAATTAAACAAATAGTAACCTAAATTTCTACTTTTTTCAAATAAGTTAAATTAAATTAAACTTTTAGGTTGATTTTTTCCAAAGAGTGGAATATTATGAGTTTAATTAAATTAAACTTTAAACAAAGGGGATGGTAATATGTCAGAAGTGATGAAGCAGAGACGGGCTACCTATCATTTATATACATTTTTAGTTAGTAAAATGATTTCTTCATTAGGTGCCAACGTATACTCATTTGGAATGAGTATGTTTATCTTATCAATAACAGGCTCTGCCTTAAGTTTTGCAGCAAATTTAATATTTTCGATTATTCCTCGTATACTTCTTTCGCCAGTTGCGGGGATATTAACTGATCGTCTTCCTAGAAAGGCAGTAGTTTTAGTTGGTCAGGGTGGGGTTATCTTATCAGTAACTTGCTTACTCACATATAGTCTTTTGTTCGACTTGTCCATTACCGCTATCTATGTAACAACAGTATTCTATACAATTAGTAGCACTTTTTCATCTATTGCCTTTTCTGCATCAATTTCTAACTTGGTTGATCAAGAAAGAATACAAAAAGCGATGTCTTTTAACCAGATGTCACTGTCTGTTTCCGGGATAGGTGGTCCTATTGTTGGGGGGATGCTGTTTGGATTTGTTTCCATGGAAATGTTCTTACTGATAAACATCATCTCTTATCTAATTGCCTTTTTACTAGAATCGACGATGAATTTCAATTTATATTCGAAAAAACTGGCTGAAACAAAAAGTGAAGATAACATGCTTGAAAGCTTTAAGGAAGGACTTCAATACTTAAAGACAAAACCAATTATATCTCGCCTTTTACTAGTCGTTCTATGGCTAAATTTATTCTTCACTTCTGTTAGTGTTGGAACGAATTTTATTCTAGTGGAAGTATTGAAAATGGAATATTCTTTAATTGGCTTTGTTGAAGCTTCTGGTGCAATTGGTATGTTGCTGGTTTCAATTTACTTTGCCGCTAGATCAAACATAAAATACCCCTTACAGTTTTCAAAACGTGCTGTATTAGGATTGTCGGTATTAGTAGGGACAATTGCCATACCGCTTATGTTCCATTTCTCTGCCTCGATGTTATTTATGTATTTTTTATTGATCATGTTCTTATTTGGTAGTTTTTCTGTATTAACAAATACACCAATTGGAGTTATGTTGCAGAAAGATGTAGATGAAAACTATCGCGGAAGAGTGTTTGGCATTCTTGAAATGATGGCAATGGGCTTAATGCCAATTGGTTCATTAGTCTTTGGGATACTCTACGATATAGTGTCAGCAGAAATTATTTTAATTGTCTGCAGTGTACTATTAGTGATGATTACTTTAGTTTTACTTCCCTCTTCATTAATAAGGGACGTCTATCCTGAACTAGAATCTGAAAGGAACTATGTTAAATCAGCCACATTGAAAAACACGGAGATGCAAGCGAAGAAACAAATAGCAAACGAGTACCGTGATCATGTTACAAAACAAAAGCAACTATCAAATCCTACAACTTCTCGGTTATAAATAAAAGTCACTTCAATTCTGAAGATAGAATTGAAGTGACTTTCTAATAATTAGTATGCAACTCGCTTTTCTTCATATGCTCTAATTTGATCTTCATATTGGAAAGTAAGCGAAATCTCATCCCATCCATTTAAAAGCATCTGCTTGTAATATGGATCGATGTTAAAGCTATATATTTTTCCTTCTGAATCTGTAACTGTTTGCGCTTCTAGATTAACTTCTACATGATAAGGATTTTCCAAGCCTTTTGCTAAGATTTCATCACATTCTGATTCTGTTAACTTAATAGGTAGGATTCCATTTTTGAAACAGTTGTTATGGAAAATATCCGCAAAGCTTGGTGCAATTACTACTCGGAATCCATAGTCTAAAATTGCCCAAGGAGCATGTTCACGGGAAGAACCGCAGCCAAAGTTGTCTTGTGCAACTAGAATTTCGGAGCTATGATATTCAGGTCTATTTAAAACGAAGTCCGAAATTTCATTTCCCTGTTCATCAAAACGCCAATGATAGAATAAAAAACGGCCAAAGCCAGTTCTTTCGATACGTTTTAAAAATTCCTTTGAAATAATTTGATCTGTATCAACATTTTTACGATCTAATGGTGTAATAATACTACTTACAATATTAATAGGTTCCATTTTCTCCACTCCTAGCCTCTTATACTACTTGCTTAACATAATTTCGCACGTCAACAAAGTGACCTTCAATTGCCGCTGCTGCTGCCATAGCAGGACTAACTAAATGTGTACGAGCACCTGCTCCTTGACGACCTTCGAAATTACGATTTGATGTAGAAGCACATCTTTCACCAGACGGAACGATGTCCTCATTCATACCTAGACAAGCAGAACATCCAGATTCGCGCCATTCAAAGCCAGCATCTAAGAAAATTTTGTCTAAGCCCTCTTTTTCAGCATCGGCTTTCGTAGAGTATGAACCTGGAACTACTATAGCTTTTACACCGGGTGCAACCTTTTTGCCTTCTACAATACTTGCTGCCGTACGTAAATCCGATAGACGAGAATTTGTACAAGAACCTATAAATACATGCTGTATTTCAATTGAAGAAATTGGTTGACCTTCTTCTAATCCCATATAAGTAAGTGCTTTTTTAAGAGCGGATTTATCTGATTCTGAATTATAATCAGCAGTTGTTGGAACCGTTTTTGATACCCCTGTTCCCATTGAGGGATTTGTACCCCAAGTAACAATTGGTTCAATTTCTTCTGCATCGATTTCTAGTACAACATCATATGAACAGTCGGGATCAGAAGCTAAACTTAACCAGTAATTAGCCGCTTCTTCAAATCGTTCATTACTTGGAGCGAATCGGCGTCCACGAAGGAAATCGACAGTCTTTTGGTCTGGAGAAATAAGTCCGGCCTTTGCCCCACCTTCAATCGACATATTACAAATTGTCATACGTTCTTCCATACTAAGGTTACGAATTGCTTCACCTGTGTATTCAACAATATGACCTGTACCAAATCCAATTCCCCACTTCGCAATAATTGCCAGAATAATATCCTTAGCGGCAACACCGACACCAAGCTTTCCATTCACACGAATTTCCATCGTTGGTGGCTTTGATTGCCATAAAGTTTGAGTGGAAAGAACATGTTCAACCTCGGAAGTCCCAATACCGAAAGCTAAAGCGCCAAATGCACCATGCGTCGAGGTATGTGAGTCACCACAAACAATCGTTTTGCCTGGCTGTGTTAACCCAAGCTCTGGACCAATAACGTGAACAATTCCTTGATCCGGATGGCCAATATCAGCTAGTTGAATTCCAAATTCTTTTGCATTTTCTGCTAATGTCATAATTTGTTTTTTGGCAATTGGATCATTGATGGTTGGTAAGTTTTTTGTTGGTACATTATGATCCATCGTTGCAAAACAAAGATCTGGACGGCGTACTTTTCTGCCTGCTAAACGTAACCCTTCAAATGCTTGCGGAGATGTTACTTCGTGAATCAAATGAAGATCGATATAAAGTAAATCCGGTTTCCCAACTTCTTGATATACAATATGTGAATCCCAAATTTTTTCTATAATATTTTTTGCCATTTTCTTCACCAATCCTTAAATATATGATTCCATAATACTATCTGCAACGAAACTAGTATCAATCTCAGCGATTACTTTATCCGTCCATTCATCAGTTGTTAGTGCACGGCTATTATCTTTCACTAAGTCTGCTGTGTAGTAACCATCATCAAATACACTGCTTACTGCACGTTCGATTTCTGTTGCTTCCTCTTGAAGGTCAAAGGAATATCTTAGCATCATTGCAACCGATAGTATCGTTGCTGCCGGATTTGCAATTCCCTGACCTGCAATTTCTGGTGCAGAACCATGAACAGGCTCATACAGACCGAAATTATCACTACGTATTGAGGCGGATGGTAGCACGCCAAGTGAACCTGTAATGACAGATGCTTCATCACTTAAAATATCTCCGAACATATTATCTGTTACAACCACATCATAGTGACCAGGGTTAGTGATTAATTTCATCGCAACGGAGTCAACTAAATTATGTTCAACCTCAACTTCTGGATATTGTTGTTTTTTCTCTTCGACAATTTGGCGCCATAGTCTTGAGGTTTCAAGAACATTTGCTTTATCAACCGAACATAGTTTACCTTTTCGCAGTTTTGCTAGTACAAAGGCGTTATCAATAATGCGCTCAATCTCTTCGCGTGTGTATATATTTAAATCGCTAGCTTGGGATTCTGAACGATTTTTTTCACCGAAATAGATTCCGCCTGTTAGTTCGCGAACAATCATCAAATCAACATTTTCCGCTACTTCGCGTTTCAATGGAGAGGCATCCAGTAAGCTTCCGAATGCTTTTACCGGTCTTAGATTTGCAAATAAATCAAAGGTTTTACGAATTCGAAGCAATCCTTTCTCGGGACGTAAATCTGCAGGATTGTTATCCCATTTCGGCCCTCCTACTGCTCCCAGAAGAATTGCATCACTTTCCATACACATCTCAATTGTTTCTATTGGAAGTGGGTCTTGGAATTGATCAATTGCAGCCCCACCAATTGCTGCATATCCTAGTTGGAAATCATGTTTGTATCGTTTTGCAATCACTTGTAAAACTCGTATTGCAGCCGCAACAACTTCTGGTCCAATTCCATCACCAGGAAGTACCGTAATTTTCTTTTCCATCTGCAAAACACCTTTCTATACTGTTTTTACGCTAAAGCGCTAGTTTAAAGAAATGCCACCAAAGCAAGTCTTTGATGGCGTTTTCCTTGTCGATTTGAGTTTAACAAATTGCATAACCAATCATATGAAACCACTTGTAGCCTTATCCAAAAATCTGCTAAATGAATGAATGAACGATCAAACCTCTGCTGTTTGCTTACCACGTATACTTTCTTGTATTAAATGGCGATTAATTGCATTTAAATATGCTTTAGCTGTTGCTTCAAGTACATCTTGAGAAGCATCGCGCCCTGTTGACGTATAACCGTTATATCTTAAATTTACAAGTGCCTCACCTAATGCATCTCTACCTTTTCCTACTGATTTAACGCGGAAGTCAAGGATATTTACTGTTGCATTCACTAATTGTTCAAGAGTATTGAATATCGCTTCTACAGAGCCAGATCCAGTAGCAGCTAAAGTTTTTAAAGCTCCTTCCGGTGTTAATACAGATGCTGTAGCAGTTGGAATGTTTTCTGTTCCATAAGAAACTTGAACTGATTTCAATTCGAATAATGGAATGTCTTCAATTGATACCTGCTGCTCAGTCAGAAGGGTAACTAAATCTTCTTCGGTAATTTCCTTTTTACGGTCGGCAAGTTTTTTGAATTCCTGGAATGCTTTATTTAATTTTTCATCTGATAAGTCAAAGCCCATTTTTTCTGCGCGATCACGGAATGCTGCACGCCCAGAGTGTTTACCTAAAACTAGAGGAACCTCGCCCTCACCAACTAATTCAGGTGAAATAATCTCATAGGTTTCTTTATTTTTTAATACACCATCTTGGTGAATACCTGATTCATGCGCAAATGCATTTTTCCCAACAACGGCTTTATTAGGTTGAATGACAACGCCTGTTAAACGGCTAACTAATTGAGACGTTCGTTTAATTTCCTTTAGGTTCAAGCCTGTTTCAACTTGGTAAAGATCGTTACGGATATGCATGGCGACTCCAATTTCTTCTAATGAAGCATTACCAGCACGTTCACCGATACCATTGATGGTACATTCCACTTGGTCAGCACCATTTTGAATTGCTGCAATTGAGTTCGCTACTGCCATACCAAGATCATCATGGCAATGAGCAGAAAATTTCACTTTTTCAGCACCGCGAACATTCTCACGCAAGAATTTGAAAAGTTCACCGTATTCTTGGGGGGAAGCATATCCAACAGTATCAGGAACATTTACAGTCGTAGCACCAGCTTCTATTACCTTTTCAATTATTCGAACTAAGAATTCACGATCTGAACGGAACCCATCTTCAGCAGACCATTGAACAAGCGGAAAGAATTTTTTCGCATATTTCACGGCTTCTACCGCTTGTTCGACAACTTGATCTGGTGATTTTTTTAATTTATATTCCATATGAATCGGACTTGTTGCCAAAAATACATGAATATGTGGTTGTTCAGCTTCTTTAATAGCTTCCCAGGTAGCATCAATGTCGTTTTTCACACAGCGAGCAAGACCCGTAACAATGGAATTTTTAACAGTTTTTGCTATTTTGTTAACCGCTTCGAAATCACCAGGGCTTGAAGCAGGAAAACCTGCTTCAATAATGCTTACGCCTAGACGTTCCAGTTGCTTAGCGATTTCGATTTTTTCTGCAGTATTTAAGTTAATACCAGCTGACTGTTCTCCATCACGTAGAGTCGTATCAAAAATATCAATCTTGCGCACTACTTAATCACCACTTTTTTCTTGCCTTCATTAATGAATGGCATCATTTCACGTAATTTTGATCCTACTTCTTCAATTTGGTGTTCTGCACCTGCTTTTTTGTATGCATTATAACGTGGGCGACCAGTTTCATTTTCTTTAATCCAATCTTTAGCAAAAGTACCGTCTTGGATATCTGTTAATACTTCTTTCATTCGCGCTTTTACTGATGCATCAATAATACGAGGACCTGTTACATAATCTCCCCATTCTGCAGTATCCGAAACAGAGTAACGCATTGTCTCCATACCACCTTCATAGATAAGGTCAACGATTAATTTTAATTCATGTAAAGTTTCGAAATAGGCTAACTCAGGTTGATATCCAGCTTCTACTAACGTTTCGAAACCAGCTTTGATTAATTCTGTTGTGCCACCGCAAAGTACTGCTTGCTCACCGAAAAGGTCAGTTTCTGTTTCTTCTTTAAATGTAGTCTCCAACATTCCTGCACGGGCAGCACCAACACCCTTACCATAAGCTAAAGCAAGATCGCGTGCTTGACCTGTAGCATTTTGATAGATTGCGAATAGTGCTGGAACACCTGCACCTTGAACGAAAGTACGTCGAACTAAATGACCAGGACCTTTTGGTGCAACCAGAAATACATCCACATCAGCTGGAGGTACGATTTGACCAAAGTTAATGTTAAAGCCATGAGCGAACATTAATGCTTTACCTGGTTCTAGGTACGGTGCAATTTCAGCTTCATAAACTTGTTTTTGTCTTTCATCAGGAAGTAGGATTTGGATGATATCAGCCTCGCTTGCAGCTTCTGCAACTGTTTTCACATCTAATCCATCTTCTTTTGCTTGGTCAAATGACTTACCTGGACGAACTCCAACTACTACATTAAAACCAGAATCCTTTAGATTTTGCGCGTGTGCATGGCCTTGTGATCCGTAACCGATAATTGCGATTTTCTTTCCTTTTAATGGAGCCTCATTAATTTCGTTTTGATAGTACATTTTTGTCATTTTCATTTCCTCCTAATATTGGGTTCTATTTTTTAAATACCAGATAACACGCTTATAAACGTATCATCGATTTATATACTAACTATCTAGTAAGTACACTTACTAAAGAATAGAAAGTTGCGGTGTTTCAATTGGTTGAGTCTCGCGAACAGATGCAGTAACACCTGCTCGCGTTAATTCTTTAATGCCATATGGTCGAATTAATTCAATAAATGCATCGATTTTGTCAGGATGACCGACTACCTGATATGTGACAACATTTTTGGACGTGTCGATAATTTGTGGCCTAAATGGTTCAACAATAGAATTCATTTCATGCCTTAGATTAGCTGGCGAGACGACTTTAATAAGGGCTAATTCTCTTAAAACAATTGATTTTTCAGTAATATCGTTCACTTTTAAAACATCAATTTGCTTTGATAATTGTTTGATCAATTGTTCGAGCTTTGTTTCATCTGCCACGTTTACAACAAAGGTCATTTTAGAAATGTTCACTTGTTCTGTGTGGCCAACCGTAATGGATTCGATGTTAAATTGACGTTTCATCAGTAAACCCGTAACGCGATTTAGTACGCCACTTTGGTTTAATACAGTAACTGTTATAACTCGTTTCAAAATTTCTTCACCCCTACAATATCATCCAAAGATTTTCCAGCTGGAACCATTGGATAAACGTTTTCTAACTGCTTAACTCTTGCATCAATTACTACAGGTTCATCGGAATTTAATGCTTCTTCTAATAATGACTGTGCCTCATCCATTGTATTAATGCGGTAACCCTTTACTCCGTATGCCTCTGCTAGTTTCACGAAATCAGGTTGTACAGGCATTAAACTCTGTGAATAGCGACCATCATAGAATAGCTGTTGCCATTGACGTACCATTCCCAGTGCACCGTTATTCACAATGACAACTTTTACAGGTAGATTAAATTCATTCAGTAAGGCCAGCTCTTGTAATGTCATTTGGAAGCCGGCATCTCCACAAAATGTAACTACTTTCTTGTCTGGCTTAGCGAATTGAGCACCGATTGCAGCAGGGAATCCAAAGCCCATTGTGCCAAGACCACCTGATGTTACCCATTGATGATCATGATTTAATTTATAATATTGTGCAGCCCACATTTGATGCTGCCCTACATCCGTTGTTACAATCGCATCCCCATTTGTGATTGTGTGAACCATCTCAATAATTTGTTGAGGTAAAATTTCCTTTTCATCTTCTACATACCAATAAGGAGTATCTTGTTGTTTTGAGTAGAGATATGCTAACCAGTCCGTAGTATCCGGCCCCTCAAAATCTTTCTTAAGTAAGGCATTTAATGCTTCCTTTGCATCTGCCACGATCGGAATATCGGTTGGAATATTTTTACCAATCTCTGCAGGGTCGATATCAATATGAATAATTGTTGCTTTAGGTGCAAATAACTTTGTATCTCCTGTGAGACGATCATCAAAACGGGCACCGATATTAATAAGCAAATCCGCTTTTTGGATAGCATCATTCGCGACAGCAGCACCATGCATACCCGCCATGCCAAAGTTTAATTCGTGCTGTCCATGAATACTGCCTAAACCAAGCAACGTATTAATAACAGGCAGTTTGTATTTTTCCGCAAATTCAGTTAATTCGTTGCGAGCATCAGCAAATAATACACCGGCTCCTGCTAGAACCAATGGCTGTTTGGATTCACTGATTGCTTGAATCGCTTTTTGGATTTGTAGAAAATTAGGTTTTGTATTTGGTTGGTATCCCGGTAAATATAATTCTTCTTCTCTACTAGCCTCAGCCAATGCTTCATCAAATACTGAAGCAGATATATTTTTTGGGAAGTCAATTAACACTGGACCTTTACGACCACTGTTGGCAATATGGAACGCTTCTTTTACAATACGTGGTATGTCGTTCACATCTTGGACTTGGTAATTATGCTTTGTAATTGGAGTTGTAATTCCCATAATGTCAGCTTCTTGGAAAGCATCAGAGCCAATTACATCTGTTGCCACTTGACCAGTGAAAATGACTAATGGAATTGAATCAATCATTGCATCGGCAATACCAGTAACTAGGTTAGTAGCTCCAGGACCACTTGTTGCGATAACAACACCCGTTTTATTTAACACACGTGCATAACCTTCTGCTGCATGAATTGCTCCCTGTTCATGCCTTGTTAAAATGTGTCGAATCGGATTTCTGTACAATGCGTCATATACATTTAAAACAGCACCACCAGGATAGCCAAAAATTATATCTACTTTTTGATCATGTAATGCTTGAATTAAAACATCTGCACCGTTTCTTGGTTTACTTTCTACTTCAGGTTGTAATTGAGCTGTAGTGTTTGTATCTTTTATTTCATTGGTTGTGGATACGTTGGCAGCCATTTGTTAACTCCTCCCTTAATTTTAAAAAAATAAAAAAGCCCTTTTCTCCAACGCAAAGAAAACCTTTACGTAGGGATGAAAAAGACTTTCATGGTACCACCCTTGTTCATAGCTAAATAAGCTACCTCGCGAATAGTGGGAAATGCCAATCTACAAAGAACATTCTAAATAATAAGAAAATTCCAAGTGCAACAAGATTTAGCACACTATTCATTAATAACGAGCATTTCGAAACATGCCCGGAGCTATCTAATTGCGAACTCGCGTTTAATAGCTCACTCCGAGGGGATGTCGGATATAGTTGCATCGTCGGCTTCCAGCAATACCGACTCTCTGGTAGATACAAGACTCTATAACCTTTTACCTCATCATCGAATTATCTATTCACTTACAACATTATTAGTATTACTTTGCTTAACTATACCATTAAAACTTTACTACGATGAATTATATTTTCATTACTCCACCTTTAGAAGCATTTGTAACAAGTTTTGAATATCTTGCTAGCCAACCAGTTTTAATTTTTGGTTCGAATGGTTTTAGGTTTAGACGACGTTCGGTTAATACTTCTTCTGATACATCTAGATTAATGGTTCTATTCGGCAAGTCAATGATTAATTTATCGCCATTTTCAATTAGTGCAATCGGACCACCTTCTGCAGCCTCAGGCGAAATATGACCAATGGAAATACCACGGGATGCACCACTAAAACGTCCATCTGTTATTAAAGCAACCTTTGTACCTAATCCGCGCCCCATTATAGCAGATGTCGGGGCAAGCATTTCAGGCATTCCTGGCCCACCTTTAGGTCCTTCATAGCGAATAACTACAACATGCCCTTCTTTTACAGTTCCATTATCAATGGCAGCCTGTGCTTCATCTTGTGAATCAAACACAATAGCATCCCCAACAAAAGTTTGAATGGAAGGGTCAACCGCACCTACTTTAATAACTGAACCTTCAGGAGCAATGTTTCCATAGAGTACAGATAGGCCTCCAACTGGACTGAAAGGATTGTCCTTCGTACGTATTACTTGATCATTTGTAATTACATGATCCTTAACAAGTTCACGCATCGTCTTTCCAGCAACAGTGATACGATCTGGGTGGATAGCATCTGGAATCTTTGTTAGCTCATTAATGATGGAGCTAACGCCACCAGCTTTATTGATGTCATCCATTGAAATATCTGATGCCGGCATGATTTTCGCTAAGTAAGGCACACGAGCTGCAACTATGTTAATATCCTCTAAGTTATAGTCAATTTCTGCCTCATTTGCAATTGCCAATGTATGAAGGACTGTATTTGTTGATCCACCCATTGCCATATCTAAAGCAAATGCATCATCAATCGCTTCTTTTGTTATAATATCTCGAGGTTTGATATCTTCTTTAATCATACGGACTAATTGCTTAGCCGCTTCACGAATAAGTTCGTAACGCTGTTCACTTGTAGCTACAATTGTACCGTTACCAGGTAGTGCTACACCAAGCATCTCCATTAAACAGTTCATAGAGTTTGCTGTAAACATTCCTGAGCAAGAACCACATGTAGGACATGCATTATTTTCTATATCCAATAGTTCTTCGGCGGACATTGTACCAGATTTATGAGCACCTACACCTTCAAAAACAGATGTTAATGAAAGTTGTTTACCTGATGCTGATATCCCCGCTTCCATCGGACCACCTGATACGAATATCGATGGTACATTCGTACGTACAGCAGCCATTAACATACCTGGTGTGATTTTGTCACAATTTGGAATGTAAAACACACCATCAAACCAGTGTGCATTAATAACAGTTTCTGCAGAATCCGCAATTAACTCACGACTCGGCAAGGAGTACCTCATACCAATATGCCCCATTGCAATTCCGTCATCAACACCAATTGTATTAAATTCGAACGGAATTCCACCAGCTTCGATAATAGCTTCTTTTACAACATCAGCAAATCCACGTAAGTGAACGTGTCCGGGAATAATGTCAATGTATGAATTACACACACCGATAAATGGTTTTCCAAGATCTTTTGCTTTTACTTTTCCAGTAGCATATAAAAGACTGCGGTGAGGAGCACGATCAACTCCTACTTTAATCATGTCACTTCTCATTTTGAAACGCCCCTCAGTAATATCTATTACTTTATCAAAAGATAGATAGAATTAATTAATTTACAACCAGTAACATTTAAGTTACATGATTGTGTTCGTTTTTAAATTACGAACTTCTTAAATTGTTGCTATCATAGTACAAAAAAGTAATAGTAGTCAATATAATTTTTAGAATTATTTAAACAATTCTAAAAATTCTATTTTCATGAAATCGTTTACATACTCACTATTGCTTTAAATTTTCTACTTTAATTAATTTTTTCGAAATTTTGACAAATTATTATTTTCTTTAATTGAGCATATTAAAATTTATAAATTCAATAATAAATGTATTTTAAAAAATTCATCCTCTTCAACTGTTATGTCATGTAAGTTTTTATATGAAAATAATAAAAGTCTAGCTAAAGATAGCTAGACTAACGAAATGCATATTATTTTACGTACAACAGATCAAATGAGAGGTTTAACAATATGACGGCGTGTAGAAAGGCGATTACAAATCCTTGGCGATTTAATTTCTTCATTACTTTCATATTCATTTAAAACACCCCATTATAAATGATTTTTTGTACTGCTTGAAGAAATTATACTCCTACAGTTTTAAAAAATCAAAACTTTTTGAACAAATTGTGAATTTTTATTTTTCTCCAATTTCCTTGTTCTATCACAATTAAATTTTCTATATGCATTCATTTTATTAAAAATGCGCATATTACCTATTGAAAAGGTGTATTAACTGTACGTGTAAAAAAAAATTAGTTTAGAATGTCGATTTTTAGGTTATAAGTTAGTACACGCTTTTAACAAAAAAAAAGGAGTTGACAATCATATGATGAGTTTCATCTGGTTTTTAATTATTGGCGGTGTACTAGGTTGGTTAGCAGGAGTTATTATCGGTAGAGATGTTCCTGGCGGTATTATTGGTAATATTATTGCGGGTATTGTTGGTTCTTGGATTGGTAGTGCCATTTTAGGTAACTGGGGCTGGCAAGTATCTGACTTCTATGTATTCCCTGCACTTATTGGAGCAATCGTACTAATCTTTATTGTAAGCTTGATCATGCGCTCAATGAGAAAAGCAACTTAAATTAATTTAAAAAGAAAGAAGTCAGCGGCATTTTGGCAGCTGACTTCTTTTAATGTTCATTATAAACTGTTTGAATGAGATCCTCACTTACCTCTTCATATTGATGATAATAATATAAAATATCCTCAACGTATTGCTCACTGTGATTATAATTAAAAATTGCTTTTTTAAGTTCCCCTTCAGATGCACCCGAACGGGATAAATAATTTGCTGCACTATAAATTGCATCTTCAATATCAAATGGATCTGCGACACCATCTCCATTTGCATCCACTCCGTAACCGCCGTATTTTTTAATAATATTTGGATCTGTTTTTTCAGAGTCTGGAATGTTGCCTTCTCCTAGATCTGAGCAAGTTGGATGACTCCACCCAACAAAAGTACAAGGCATAAATTGCATATGTCCTTCTGCCCCAACCGGAGATACAAGAGATTTCATTGTTGAAAACCGAGTTTCCACACGATGGTGTGCAGCTAAAAGTGTCCAAGGGATATCATATTTTTCAGCAGCTGCTATATAGATTGGAATATTTTCTTCCGGGATTTGAAGATCGAACTTAGATTGTATTTTTTCAACTTCACTTTGTGAAAAGCTTTGAATGATCGGTAGGTTTCGTAGACTCTCCCAAGTAAAAAAGACAAGTGAATAAACCGTAATCGAAATGGGGATTAATAGCATGATAAGGAATAATTTTACACCAGGTGTAATTATTGGCTTTTTCAATTTTTTCTTTTTCTTATTTTTTTTCATTTTAGCCACACCCACAATGATTCCCTCGTCAATTCCTATGACTTAAGACATATTTCGATCAATTTCATATAAGAATAATAGATTCTAACGAAGTACCATTTTATACTAAATAAATATTAAAATGCAAGGAGATGCAATATATGTGGAAAGAATTTAAACAATTTGCTATGAAGGGCAATATTCTTGATTTAGCTATTGGGGTTGTAATAGGTGCTGCATTTGGTAAAATTGTAACCTCATTAGTAGAAAATATTATCATGCCTATTGTCGGTATGCTAACTGGTGGTGTGGATTTAACGCAAAGTTTTATGTTTGGCCATGGAGATGCCCAAATAAAACTTGGTGTATTTATACAGTCTATTTTTGACTTTTTGATTATTTCTTTTTCTATCTTTATAGCCCTTCGTGTTATCAATAAAATAAATCGTAAAAAGAAAGAGGAAGCCGTAGAAGAACCAACAGCTCCTGAACTTGATGCGAAGGAAGAGCTTTTAAAAGAGATTAGGGACTTACTAAAAAATCAAGGATAAAATGCAGGGTGTTTAACCATCTAAGGTTGGACACCTTTTTAATAAGAATTATTTAGAATATCCAATTAAATATTTATTTATAATAGAGAGTGTTGTTTTCACTACTTTATCATGATAAATTGTAATAATAATCAATAAAATTGATTTATCATAATATTTCGTAGAATGCATCTTCAAAAGAAAGAGTGAGAAAAGTGACAAAACGTTCAATTGAAACGAAACTAGTTCAATTAGGTAATTTAAGTGATCCTAAAACAGGAGCCGTTAATCCTCCCATTTATATGTCAACTGCGTATAAGCATGCTGGAATTGGTCAATCCACAGGGTACGATTATACACGTACTAAAAATCCAACACGAGAAATTTTAGAAAAAGGGATTGCCGATTTAGAAAATGGAGATGCAGGTTTTGCATGTAGCTCAGGAATGGCTGCTGTACAACTTATCTTATCTCTCTTCAAGCCAGGCGATGAAATTATTGTTCCAGATGATATTTATGGCGGTACTTATCGATTATTAAAAACATTTAGTGAAACTTATAACATTAATCCTGTATATTTTGCATCTCTAGAAGATGTTGAAGAATTAATTAATGAAAATACGAAAGCGATTTTCTTAGAAACACCTACGAATCCATTAATGTTAGAATTTGATTTAGACAAATTTGCTAATCTATGTAAAAAACATAATTTATTATTTATCGTAGACAATACTTTCTATACACCTTACTTCCAACGACCAATTGAACATGGCGCTGATATTGTGTTACATAGTGCAACAAAATATATTGCAGGCCATAACGATGTATTAGCAGGACTAGTTGTTGCTAAAGGTCAAGAATTATGCGAGAGGTTAGGCTTTGCTCATAATGGTATGGGATTAGTCCTGTCACCAATGGATAGCTGGTTAGTAATAAGAGGATTAAAAACTATGCATCTCCGTTTAAAACAGCATGATTCAAACGGAAAACAAGTTGCTGCTTATTTAAATACAGAACCACTTGTAACAGATGTACTATACACTGGAAAAGGTGGAATGCTTTCTTTCCGTGTAAAAGATGCTGAAATGGTGAATCCATTCTTGCAAAAAATTCAATTAATCACATTTGCTGAAAGTCTTGGTGGTGTTGAAAGCTTTATCACCTACCCTGCCACTCAAACTCATGCAGATATTCCATATGAAGAACGCGTTGCTCGTGGTGTAGACGACCGTTTACTGCGTTTCTCCGTGGGTGTAGAAGAAGCAGATGACATCATCGCAGATCTTAAACAAGTATTTGAACAGTTAAGAAAAGAATTTTAAAAAAAGCGTGGGGTTAAACAAAACTCCACGCTTTTCCTATTTAACCCCGATGAGCCCCATCTTGAAGCAATTTCATTAATGAAATGCATGCCATTTCGTTTAAATTTATTGATTTAATGGTCAAATCGTGTGTGCTCGGAAATATCGCTTAAGGCTTCTCCTGCTTCATTTGCATAAATATTTTCGCTAGCTAAATCACCAATGGCAATAATCCCTACAATATCTCCATTTTCTAATACAGGAATACGACGAATTTGATGCTGTGACATCATTTTTGCACACTCATGAACATCTGTATCTGTCGTACACGTCACAACATCTGTTGTCATACAGTCATGACAATGTACAGTATTCGTATCTTTTCCATCTGCTACTACATTAACAACAATATCACGGTCTGTAATAATTCCTACTACTTTATTGTTCTCACATACCGGCACTGAACCACACTCGATATCACGCATGATTTTAGCAGCTGCAGTCACAGAATCATGAGGTGCACACACTTTAATATTTGTAGTCATTAATTCTTTTACAGTCTTCATTTCATAACCTCCAATTTTAATTTTGACTTCTTTATTTTCTGTTATCTTCAATAAATTATTCTTATAAAAGTGCTTTATCGTAAAAAAAGAGCCAGACTTTAAAAGTCCAGCTCTTTTAGAAACTATTTTTTTCCTAAACGTTCTTCGATTAAAGTTTCAATGTCGATAGCAATTGTATCGTATGGAACATCTTCAGTACCTGAATAATTTTTTACTGCAATCCCATTTTCATCTACTAAGTAAAAGGACGATCCGTGCACAACTTGATCGCCTTCGGTTGGCATTTTTACGATTGATTTAAAAGAATTCACTGCAAATTGCTCAATCCATTTTTGGTCATATCCAGTTACTAAACTCCATTTCGATTCATCCGGTACTGTAAAGTGACTTAAATAATTTGAAAGTACTTCGGGAGAGTCGGTTGCAGGGTCAACTGAGAAACCTACAATATTATAATCTTCAACCCCACGTTCTTCAAGTTTCGTTTGAATTTCTGTCATATTAAATGTCATTGGCTGACAAATGGTTGTACAGTTTGTAAAAATGAACATAGCTAACCAAGGCTTCCCTTTTAAACTTTCAAGCGTTACTTCTTCACCTTTATGATTGGTTACAGTAAAATCATCAATTACATATTCTGTGTCTGCTTTAAATTTATAATTACTACATGCACTTAAGGCAACAGACAGAATTAATATTCCGATAAGGCCCACTAATTTCTTATTCAACAGTATTCAACTCCTCTTTACTCCTTTCATCTTATCGGAATACTTTGAAACGTACAACCAATCAATTTCATTCATATCGAACAAATTTGTGAAGAAAGCACTTATTTACTAGAATAATTTAATTCTCTTATTGGTGGTTCATTGAGATGAGAGCCGTGTGAATCGCCTCAAGTTTGGTTTCAATACGGTATAACAAGTAAAATGAAACCACTATCGGAAAACCAATTTCTTGAATCAATCGAACCCATTCCTCCATCAGCCTACCCTCCTTTAATAAAAAAGCCGACAAAATCATGTTGTGGATTTTGTCGGCTAACTCTTGTAAATGAATGACTTTAAGCTATTTCTATTTCAGAAACAGTTCGTTCCACAATACGCGCTTGATTGATAGCGACTAGACTACTTCCGCTATTATGAAAAATATTAGCGGAAATAATGGTTTGCATCACAGTTTCAACTTCAAGAGCGGTCAAATCTTCCCTCGGCTGGTCCACTGTTAATGTCATGGTTTTTCCGTTGGATGTGTCAAATTTCAATTCTAATACTTGTGTCATTTAATTCTCTCCTTCAAGTTAGTGTTTACATATCAACTGTTTCAGTTAATATTTTTTTCGTTAAAGACAATTCATAGTTTGAAAGACTTGCTAGAGCTTGAGCTACATCTAATACTTGAGAAGCTTCAACATTGTCGCGAACGTTACGGTAGGTTTTTGAAGTTACAATTGCTTTTCCAGATTCATCAACACCTGTTACATAAGAAAGTCTTAATGTTGCATTGTCAAAGTTAAATGATGCCATGCTTATCACCTCCTCTCACTTATTAAATATCTTTTTTCTTCAAAAAAAGAGACATTTAAAGTGAAAACTTTTCTTGTTCCTTTTATAATAAGAAATAGTGAAATTAAAGAGGTGAACGGTTTGAACTTGGAAGGTTGGTTTTTGTGGTTTATCCTATTTTGGGTCTTCGTCCTGATTACCCTTATGGGAATAGGCGGATTCTTTATGTTCCGCAAATTTTTAAAGGCATTGCCAAAAAAAGACGGGAAGTCCGATTTGGACTGGCAGAATTACTATCTAGATAAAACAATTCATTTATGGGGAGAAGATACAAAAGAATTACTAAATGAATTGGTAAGCCCCGTACCTGATTTATTTCGTCAAGTTGCAAAGGAGAAGATTGCCGGAAAAATTGGTGAGATTGCTTTAAAAGAAAAGGCTAAATTGATTACACATGACCTTCTAATTCGAGGTTATATTTTAGCAACTCCAAAACGTGATCATAAGTTTTTAAGAAAAAAACTAGATGAATTAAATATTGATGTTACTCCTTATGAACATTTTTTTGAGTAACATTACCTACATAACACTAAACGGGACCTTCATAAATAGAAGATCCCGTTTTGTTTAAGCAGTTATTAAAGTTTTTTCAATTTTCTTATATCGGAATAACATGGCAAGTCTCCATGGCCATAGCATTGAAAAGGCAAGTATCCAAAACATTCCAGCTAATTCAAAGACATCAAATGAATCTGAAAGGTATACTTTCATTATTACTCGCAGAATTAATAAACCGGCCAATATAAAGAAAAATGCCTTTGAGCGTTTCATAAAAATTTCGGTATTCCGAACTTCAAATTTTGAAGTAGCAATCAATACCGTAGAAAATACAACCCCTACAGCAACCGCTTCTAAAATTTGAATTGGTGATACATGGAACTCCTCAAAAATAAACATTAATCCTCCAGAAGACATGGCAATTGGAGGGATTAGTATTTTTTTTGCGTTAACAGGTTTCTTTTGGGAACGAATACGTACAAACATTACAAATAAACCCATTAAAAATGCCATAACTGTTGATCCAATAATAAAATATTGAGAAGGTATATTTGCTAACATAACTCTTCCCTCCTCTGTAAATCTCTCTCTCATGGTATTATCATTACCTGAATTGATACTTTATATCCAATTAAGGTGAATAAGATAAATAACGTATTGATAATACCCTATTTATAAAAATTTTTCCACACTAAGCATATTAAGATAATTCTTTTTTTTTATTCCCATCTTGCAATGATTCTCAAATACAAAAAACCTGCTATTTGATAGCAGGTTTCATACTCTAAAGCTCCTCATAACCTAAAATATTATTGACAACCGTTTTTAATTGATTTTTTTCAAAAGGTTTGGTGATAAAGTCTTTTGCGCCAGCCTCTATAGCTTCAACAATTATTCTCTGTTGTCCAAGTGCTGTCATCATAATTATATTAGCAGCTGGATGTGCAGGAATTATTTCTTTTACCGCATCTAATCCAGACATACCGGGCATTGTAATATCCATCGTAACAAGATCTGGCTTATATTTGTCGTACAGTTCGACAGCTTCTCTCCCATTAGAAGCTTCTCCAACGATATCAAAGCCCCACTCTTTAAACATATTACCGACTGCAACTCTCATAAAAAGTGCGTCATCAACTATTAATACTGTTGGCATTCTTCATTCCCCTTTTTAATAAATCAATCTATACTTTGTTGTTAAAAGTTACTTAGAAATTTTTGATTAGAAGCCAGTGAATCCACCAAAAATTGGAGAAAGTATGCGAATAATATAATCTAAGCCATTAAAGAATAGTAAAATACCTACAGCGATCATGATATATCCGCCAACCTTAACGATTTTTTGACTATTTTTACGAATCCATCCTAGTTTTGAGATAAAGAACGATAAAACAAAGAATGGAATAGCAAAGCCAAAGTAATAAGCAAGCATATACCAAATACCTGATTCGGGATTTGCTCCAGCCAACGCAATAATGGATGCTAGGATTGGGCCTGTACAAGGTGTCCAACCTGCTGCAAATGCAATTCCAATCAATAAAGACCCAAAGTAACCAGATGGTCTATTTTTAAACTGAAATTTACGATCCTTCATTAAAAAGTCAATTTGTAATAAACCAACGATCATTAGACCGAATACGACAATTAGAATTGCCCCAATTTGTCTCATCAAAACTTGATAATTGAGGAAAAACTCTTTAGCTAATGAAGCACTAAAGCCAATAGCAATAAAAATAATAGAAAAACCAATTAAAAAGAATAACGTATGTAAAATTGCACGTTTTTGCAGCATACCTTTTTCATTTTTTAGTTCATCATAGCTCATACCTGTTATATACGATAGGAAGGCCGGATAGAGTGGTAACGTACATGGGGAGATAAAGCTTAAAAATCCCGCACCAAACGCTAAAAAGACATTCACATCTGTGTTCATGGTGTTCTCTCCTTACAATTAATGTCTTCATAGTACCAAAATTTCTCTATAAATGCTTTGAAATGGCTATGAAGATTTTTTGTCTAAAATGTGTAAGAAATGTGAATTGAAACGAAAACGACTCTAGTTACATAAAATCATACCATATACAATTAAAAAGCAATACAAAATTCTAATAATTCAATAAAGTTTATAAGTCCAAATCAACCGTTTTTTGTTGAAGTTGAATTCTCTTTTTCGTTTCAAAGATAGTAGAGAAGGTAAAAATTAATATCGATAACCAAATAAACATAAATGAAATTAATTCAGTTTTCGTAAATGGTTCCTTATACAATACAATCCCCAATACAAGCACTATTGTAGGAGTCATATATTGAATAAAACCAATTACATACTGAGGTAGTAGCTTCGCACCATTAGCAAATAATACCAGTGGAATTGCTGTTACAATTCCTCCAAGGACAAGAATCAGGTCTGTCTGCCAGTTCAGCTGTAAAAAAGTAGCTTTATTAGTAGACATAATATAAATATAGTAAACTATCGCTACTGGAAGCATAAACAGCGTTTCTATCACTAGGCCACGAGTTGCATTTAATGTGATTTGTTTTTTTAATGCACTATAACTAGCAAAGCTAAATGCAATTAACAATGCTATCCAGGGAACTTCTCCATAACCGATAGTAAGTGATAATACACCAATAAACGCAACGATAACAGCACTAATTTGAAGCTTGGACAGTTTTTCTTTAAAGAATATCATGCCAAAAACAACAGTTATTAATGGATTAATATAATAACCCAGACTAGCATCAACCACATGATTATTGTTTACTGCGAATATATATAGAAACCAGTTACAGGATATGACAAAGGAAGCTGATAATAAGGACAAGAATAATTTTTTGTCTTTCCATAATAATTTTAGATCCTCTAATAATAATTGTCTCTGTTTGATAATGATGATAAAGAGATATGTAAACACAAATGACCAAATAACCCTGGAAACCAATACTTCTAAACTATCGACATGGGCAAGTAGTTTCCAATAGAGTGGAAAGATTCCCCATATAGCATATGCAGCGACTGCATAAAGAATCCCCTTACGATCAATATTCATTTTGACACCTTCTTAATTTTTTTGCTTTGTTAAAGCTAAACCAATTATAGTCCTCGGAAAAATTGAAGTAAATGGAATTTTATAGGTACGATACCGAAGAACTAAAAAGGGGTGCACCCTATAAGTGACATCCCTTTTTAGAAATTATTCAACAATTCCATTTTGCAATAAATACATTTTATGATATAACCCTTTTTGTGTTAGAAGCTCTTGATGTGTCCCTCTTTCAACAATTTCTCCCTGATGTAAGACTAAAATTTGTTCAGCATCTTGGATTGTTGACAGTCGATGAGCAATTGCAATGGTTGTTCGACCTTTTCTCATCTTTTCTAAAGAAGATTGAATCGCAACCTCAGTTTCAGTGTCGATAGAGGCTGTAGCTTCATCTAAAACCAAAATCTTGGGATTTGTTGCAATTGTACGTGCAAATGCAACAAGCTGTCGTTGCCCACTTGAGAAAGTAGAACCGCGCTCAGAAACTCTTTGTTCGTATTTGCTTGGCAATTGCTCGATAAATTTATCTGCCTGTACAAATTCTGCAGCTGCAACAACATGGTTCTTAGTTAAGCTTGGATTAAACAACTTAATATTACTTTCGATTGTTCCATAGAAAAGGAATGGATCTTGGAGTACTAAACCGAGTTTGTTTCTTAACTCTTGCTTACTGTAGGATTTAATAGATTTTCCATCTAGTAAAATATCGCCTTTCTCAAACTCATAGAATCGCATTAACAAATTGATAATCGAGCTTTTTCCACTTCCTGTATGCCCCACTAATGCAATCGTTTCACCAGGCTTAACAGTAAACGAAATATTCTTTAAAACATCTGTTTTACCATCATAACTAAAGGTTACATTTTTAAATTCAATTAACCCTTCAAAGATTTCTAGTTTACTTTCAATTTGTTCAGGCTCAATTTCTTCATTATCCAGTAAAGTAAATACTCGTGAAGCCGCAACAATTGCTTGTTGATAGAAAGATAATCGTTCCATTACACTGTTAATTGGTTCAAAGAATCGATTGATATAAGTTATGAAAACATAAACAACCCCTACTTCAATTGCAGTGTTGAATGAAGTCATACCGAAGTAAGTTAAAATAATGACAATTGCTGTAAAGAAAATTAAATCAATTACTGGTCTAAGTAAGAGACTATTTAATTTGATATTGTTCATCATTGCATCATAATGCTCATTATTTATGTGATCGAACTCATCAGAAATTCGTTGTTCCTGACGAAATGTTTGGATGATCCCCATTCCCGATAAACTTTCTGCCAACTTCGCGTTTAGCTGACTTAGCTTCTCTCTCATTGTCATAAAAACCACTGAACTATACTTCCGGTACAAATAAATAACCAAAAAGATTAATGGCAATAAAACAAGTGTATATAAAGCGAGTAATGGATTTAATAGGAACATGGCAACATAAACCCCAACAATAAGAAACGCCGCTTGTATGAATGAACTTAAAACAGAGACGAATAATTCCTTTATAGCCTCTGTATCATTTGTAGCTCTTGAAACAATTGACCCTGCAGGTGTTTCATCGAAATACCGCATTCCCAGCTTATGAATTTTAGAGAAAACATCAATTCGCAGCTGCTGAATTATTTTTAACGCAATCTCCTGAAACTTTACAAGCTGTAAATAGGATATCACTACATTCAGAATCTGTATGATAAAATAGGAAACCGCTAAATAGAGGATAGGCTCAAAATCGAAAATGTTTTTTGCTACATAATCATCCAAAAATATTTTAATGAGATATGGGCCAAGTACATCCCCGATAACAGTCAGCATCAGTAAAAACAGTGCCAGTATTACTGATTTCTTATGCGGTTTTAAATAAGCTAATAATCTGAAGAGAATCTGTGTTTGTTCTTTACTAGAAAAGGCGAGCTTGTTTTTCATTTCCTTCCCCTCCCTTTTCTACCAATCGCTCAAGCTGCTGTAGCTGATACATTTCAAAGTATCTACCTTGTAAGCCCATCAATTCTCCATGTGTTCCTTTTTCAACGATCGTCCCTTCATGCATCACGATAATTAGTTGAGCATGTTCAATTGCACTTAAGCGATGAGATGTAATTATAGTTGTAGATTCTTTTCTTGCTTCCTTAAGAGACCTTAGTATCGCTTCCTCAGTTTTTGCATCTACAGCTGATAATGAATCATCTAAAATAAGAAGCTCTGGTTTCATCATTAAAGCTCTGGCAATAGAAATTCTTTGTTTTTGACCACCAGATAAAGAAACACCACGTTCTCCCACAATTGTTTCATATCCCTCGGTTAAACGTAAAATATCTTCATGAATATGAGCAACTTTCGCAATTTGTTCGACGACTTCTCGTTTTTCTTGAGGATTGATAAATGCGATATTTTCATAGATTGTTGTTGAGAATAAAAAATGATCTTGAGGCACATAACCGATTGCTTCTCTTAATCGTTGTTTTTTATATTCATCAATGGAATGTCTTCCGAATTTAATTTCCCCAGTATATCCTTCAAATTCACGTAATAATAATTTTAAAATGGATGTTTTACCTGAACCTGTTTTCCCTACTATTCCTAATGTTTCACCGCGCTTCAAGGTAAAATGAACATTATGCAGTGCACTGGTATGATCACCTGGGAATTTGAAATCTTCAATGTCGAATTGTATATCTCCATTTGGTTTAATATCCACCGCATTTTCTTTATCGTCAATCTCTATCGGGACATTCAGTAGTTGTTCAATACGGTCATAAGAAGCAGAACCACGTTCCATAATATTAAACAACATACCAAATGCCAGCATTGGCCAAACCAGTAATCCTAAATAAGTATTAAATGCTACCAGATCACCAATTGTCATGGAATCTTCATAAATAAATTTGGCACCAAAACCTAAGCTCAGCATGAAGCTAAAGCCAATCACTAAACTAATGGTAGGGTCAAACAAAGAATCGATTCTAGCAACTTTCATGTTTTTATCAACTACATCATTTGATAACCGAGTGAAATCTGCTGTATCTTCTTCTTGCTGACCAAAAGTCTTGATTACTTTAATACCTGAAATACTTTCCTGTGTTTTATCATTTAAATCGGAAAATGCTGCTTGAGCTTCGCGGAACTTCGAGTGAAGCAGCTTCCCATAATAACTAGTGGAGATGGCCATTAAAGGCATAGGAATCAAGGCAATTAATGTTAAACGCCAATCGATTGTAAATGCCATCGCTAAAATAACAAATCCACCTGTTGTAACAGAGTCAAAAAGAGTTAGAACGCCTCCACCAGCTGTTTGCTGCACTGCAGAAATGTCATTTGTTGCATGGGCCATTAAATCTCCAACTCGTCGCTGTTGATAAAATGACGGACTCATTTTCGTAAAATGACGAAAGAGCTTCTCTCGTAAAATTTTTGCTAAATAAGTAGAAGAGCCAAATATCATTCTTCGCCAATAATAACGAAGAATATAGATAAGAATGGCAACTACGATTATGATTCCAACCCATTTTGCAAGTGTTTGCGGCGTTAACACTCCTTCACCAATTTCATCAACGACATAACCTATCACTTTTGGCGGAATAAGATTTAATAGTGCAACTAAACCAAGCATCGTCAGACCAATTAGATACTCTTTTTTCCTCAATTTAAAAAACCAACTTAATTTTAAAAATACTTTCATCCATTCACCTTCTTTAATGTCTAAAGGTACTTAATTTTTCAAAAATTCAGTCCATATCAAGCCCAACTAATTTTAGCAAATATTAAATTCCACGTGAAGAGCATTCTTAAAAATAATTCAGTATTCGAAACATTTCCGTCGAAAGTAGTAGGAAAAGAAAAAAAACTGCAACCAACCTCAATCATTTCGAATTTGGTTACAGTCTAAAACTTTTCTTCAATTATATAAATAATTTTATATTTTCCTTTATACATTTATTACACATGGTAAATCTTCTCGAAACATTTTGTGGGCATCTGTACTCAATTCTAAAACTGACATTGCCTCAACATTCGGTTTTGCATAAATAATCGGATAATCTTTTTCACCAAGTAATTCATCCGGTTTGTAGGGTAATATCTCTTTATCAATCGAAAATCCATCATAAACACCTTTACAATTTCCACGGGCATCTAACCGAATCCATTTACTTATAGAAGGTATAAAGACCGCATTTAGGGCATGGAGCGCATAACGATTATCTGTTCCATTAATAAGTAATCTTTGATAACAAAAACCTGTCGGAATGGATTGCGATCTTAATAATGCTGCTAATAGATTAGCTTTGGCAAAACAAACTCCTTCACCATATTTTAAAACTTCATTTGCTCGACAGGGTACATATTGGCTTTGGATATCCAATGATTGAGCGATTTGATCCCTTACATACTCAAAAGCAATTTTTACTTTGTCGATATCTGTTTGATTTTCTGAAAATAACAGAGCAACTTGTTTTTTAATCGATTCATGTGAATAGTTAACTACATACAGTTCATTTAAATAATCACCAATGTCAATAGATTCAGCAATCAAATTCATTATAACCATCTCCGAACATTTTCATGTAATCTCTTATTTAGCTATATTATACTTCTTTAGGAAATTTGGATTCTATATTCTATCAATCACAAATATGTATAAACCGTGAAATGTTGTTTAAGTTAAAGGTTTTACTTGAGTATTAATTGCCATAAAAAATGGAAAACCACCTTAAAAAAAAGATGGTTTTCCTGACATTGTCATGTTGTAACTTTTAATACAGTTTTAATTTTTTGAATTACTCCACCCGAGCTATAAGTTAACACACTACGTTTATAGAATGATAAACTAATCATATAAAACGCCACAACTGTTATAACTAAGAGGGCTAATGAAATAATTGGCTCTATTGCAGCTATATCAGTTGCTCCTATACGCATTGGCATAACCATCCCAGAAGTTAAAGGAATATATGAGAATACTTTAATAAGCAATGTATCTGGGTTTGCAACACCTGATATCATCACATAGAAACCCACTAAAGCAGTCATAATTGCCGGAGTCATTACTTGTGAAGCTTCCTCTACCTTCGAAACAAGCGAACCAAATAACGCACCAATGATTAAGAATAAAATAATCGTTAAGAACAAGAAGGCGATGACATAAAATACATAGGAATAAGACAATTCATTTAAAATGGATTCAACCATTTCCCATTTCGATCCACCATCCGTAAATCGAAGCAACACAAATAGGAAACCAAAAATAATTACAAACTGTGTTAAGGCAAGTAACGTAATTCCTATGATTTTAGATTGGAAATGAGTACTTGGTTTTACACTTACTAATAGCATTTCAAGAGCTCGTGATCCTTTTTCAGATGCGACATCTGTCGTAATCATCGATAAGAACGCCATTATAAAGAAGTAAATCACAATCCCCACAAAGTAGGATGCCCACATACCTGATTGCTTCTGGTCTTCACTCTTCCCATCTGCGACAGCTTCATTTAAATTTGTTGTCGTAATAATTGCTTCAGAATTTAAGATTTTGTCAGCCTCACTAGCCGTTAGATTCAATTGTTGAATACCGTAAATCTTCCCAGCATATTGAACAAACGAGGAAATAGTCGATTGATCATTTAATTTTAATGGTGCATATGTTGCAATATCAGCCTTGAAAGCTTCATTTTCTTCCGTAACAACGACAACTGCATCATATTCTTCTTCTTTTAATTGATCATATACAGTTTCCGTCTGATCTGTCGGGAAGCTAAAGGCAATGTCCTCATTTGATATAAATATAGGTTCCAATTCAACGGGAGTTTCGTTAATCAAAGCCACTTTAAGGGCTTCTTCATCCACAAAGATGGCTTTAATATCTGACCAAAATACAACGACTGCAATAACTGCTACATATAAAAGAGTCATTAGTATAAAAGATTTTGCGCGTACCTTCTGTTTATAGAGCTGTTTAATCAAAATCCCTAATTTACTCAACATTGCCACCTACCTTATCTTTGAATATCTCATCCAGTGATAAATAATCAAGACTAAATTTCTCTATATATTGTCCGTTTGAGACAACCTCAAAGATAGATTCTGCGAAAGATTCGTCCATCAAGGTTAGAATATATTCATCTCGATCAATCTTAACCCCTTTTACACCTGCCATTTTTTCTAACTCTCTTAAAGGAACATCTGTACGAAGCGTCAATTTCGTTTTTCCATATTGCTTCTTCAAATCTAGTAGACTACCAGAGAATAGAGAGACACCTCTTTTAAGGAGGCAGAGATGATCACATAATTCTTCAACATTATCCATTTGATGACTGGAAAATAGAATCGTCACACCTTTATCTTTTAATAATAAAATTGCACTTTTCAACAAGTCTCTGTTAACAGGATCCAATCCACTGAAAGGTTCATCCAAGATTAAAAATTTGGGATTGTGAATAAAGCTAGCGATTAATTGTACTTTCTGCTGATTTCCTTTTGACAAAGTTTCCGCCTTGTTATGTCGTTTCTCCTCTAAATCAAAGCGGGCAATCCAAAAATCAATCTCCCTCTTTAGAGCATCACGTTTCATACCTCGCAATTCACCAAAGAAATATAATTGCTCCTCCACCTTCATCTGAGGGAATATGCCACGTTCCTCCGGTAAATATCCTAAGTAATCACGATTTATTTTTTTAATGGGCGTTCCATCCCAAGTAATCGTTCCAGATGTTTGGTCTTGTAGATCTAAAATCATTCGGAAAGTAGTGGTTTTGCCTGCACCATTTTGGCCAATAAGACCAAAGATTTCACCTTTCCCGATAGTGAAATTCAAGTCATTTACCGCTGTGAAATCTTTGTATTTTTTCACAACATGTTCTAAAGTCAATGTCATTTTTATAGCTCCTTTCTAATCGTTAAAAATCTCTAACTTCTGTTTCAAATTTCTTCGTTTATTTATAACTTTTAGCAAGGGGAATAATATAATGGTCGCAATTCCTATATTTAGTCCCCCGACAAAATCATTAATACTATTTTTACTTTCATCACTTAAGAGAGTAGTATTAACGATTCCAATTAATACATTAATAAAGAAAACCGATGAAAATAGATAGAACACTCGGTTTAGGTATGCTAGTTTCGAAGAAGTATCACTATATAATTCAAATGGTCCTTCTGACGCCTTTTTTCGAAAATAGGCCCAATTAAACACTACTTTCACAAGTTCAATTCCAGATAATTGCAAAAAATCTATGTACTCTTTGCGATCATCTTTTGAACCTAGCTCATAAATCATCTCATTTCGATAAATATATTCTCCTGGGTCCCCTTTCTTAAAAGCATAATATCCTATCCCGAAAGTGGTTAAATGCCAACCTTTTTCTGCCATATGATTTACCCATTTTTCCTCTTTTTCATAATCGAAAAAAAGACGTAATTTAATTTTAGTCTCTTTCAAGATTTGCCACCTCCTGTTATACGGACACCATTATCGAAAAGTTCCCTTAATCTTGAAATTTCTGTATTAATTACCTTTTTTCCTTCCTCTGTAATGATGTACTCCTTTTTTCGTCCATCTTCTTCAAAATTTTGGATCCAACCCCGTTCTAATAGGGTCTTTATCGCTCCATAAATAGTACCTGCACCTAGTTTCACACGCCCTGCTGTCATTTCTTCCGTTAGTTGAATAATTCCGTATCCATGTCTAGGTTCGTATAATGAAAGTAAAATATAATAAACCCCTTCCGTTAGAGGAGGATGATCTTGAGTCATTTCCTTCTTCCCTTTCAATTATATTGATGAACGATATATCGGCTGTTGATATAGTTAATATATCAGCAACCGATATAGTTGTCAATATGGTAGATAATTGGATTTCATTTGCATTGGATAGTCTATACATACTGAAGATAATATATAAAAGTAATTATTTTTTTATACGGATGGAATTGAATTGAAGTTGGAGTAGATTGAAATAAGAATAGTTCATAAAAGACATTTTGAAGGAGGAGAAGGATGATGATTCACTTTTTGATAGGAATGAGCAGCATAATTTGAACAAGATAATACTAAGGAGGGACTTCATATGGGGAATGAAGTCCCTTTTGAAGAAAAAGTTTTTGCTAATTCACCTCATAAAGGGAATTCACTGCATTTGGAAGATAGATAGTATTGCTCATGCACTTCAAATAGCCATTGAACTGCATCCAGAAGTTTTAGACTGCTGCTAATGCACCCAGGACTAATGAATGAAGTGCATGATATGAAGAAGTTTGCATAAATGGGGCAATTCGTAATATAAGACCGTCTCTCCCTGACAGGTTCCCCCTTGGTTTTGTCTTAGTTTTCTGCTTGTCTGCTACTTTTCCTTTATGTCATTTTCCTGATTTTCTTTCAAAAAAGTACAGATTATCTTAATGGTTTCATCAATTTCATTATTAAAGAAATTATTTTTAGTGAAGTAGCTATGTACTAAACCATTTGCAACATGTAATTCCACATTATTACCAAAACTTTTTAGTTTATGCGCATAAGCAATTCCTTCATCCTTTAAAACATCATTTTCAGCAACAATAATCAATGCTTCAGGTAACTGTTTTACATCTTTCGCCTTCAATGGTGCTACATAAGGATGGTTTTGTAAGTCCTTCTCGACTAGATAGTAATGGGCAAACCATTCCATATCTTTCTTCTGCAAACCAAAACCTTCTGCAAACTCGTAATAGGAATCAGTAGTAAATGATAAATCTGTAACAGGATAAAGCAAAATTTGCTTTTTGATAGCAGGACCTTGTAGTTCTCTATTTAATAGTGTGACAACTGTAGCTAAATTTCCTCCTGCACTATCCCCCATTACAGAAAGCTCATTTTGTAGACCATTTAAGACTTGAGAGTGGTCCACCGTCCATCGAAACGCATCATAGGCATCATTTACTGGAATAGGGAATGGATATTCCGGAGCTAAACGATATCCAACGGAAATAACAATGGATTTCGTCTCGGCTGCTAGAAGTTGACAAGTTTCATTACATGTCTCGATATCGTTCAACACCCATCCTCCCCCATGATAATAAATGATTATGGGAAACGGTCCTTTACCGCTTGGCGTATAAATTCTAATAGGAATTTCCTCCCCATCACGTACAACGATGGTTTTATCTTCTATTAGCCTTAAAGGAACAAGATTTGCTAATTCTATTTTAGGGGCATTTGCTCGTAATCTTCTTACTTCAGTTGGAGTCATCGTATGTAAAGGGCGTTGCTGATTTACAATTTCTAAATAATCTTTCGTGCTTTCCAATAAATTTGCCATCTATTTCACGATCCTTAAAAGTGTATTTTTAATACCAATCTATTTACTCTGATTTAATTATAAGTAATTCAATAGGAATTATCAATTATATGGAAATAAATATCTTTCTACCTTGTTTTAGTTTCCCTACACTCAATACTTCTTAAACCAAAACTACTAGTCAATTAAAAAAGACATGGTCTCCCATGCCTTCATAACTAAGAATAAAACGGAAAATTCTTTGGTTGTTGAATTACAGGCATTGAAAAATGTGAAGGGTGTGAATGATGGTATGGCTGTTGATAATTGTGATTTTGATGACAGTCCTTATATGGGCCTATAAAAGTATTTGGTTTCACAGGTGCAGTCGTTTGCTTCCATTGTTGTTCATCTATACAATATGTCCTCGCCATGATACTTGAAGGCGTAAATTTCAAAATATCAGAACCTAATATTACTTCAGGTGTATTCGCATCGAAAATCGCTAGAAAGTGTGTGTGATCAGCTTGTGCCTCGATAAAGTGCCACCAGCCTTGGGGAACATTTGCTACCTGTCCAGGCATTATTGTGAATTGCATTAATTGCTTCATAAATGGGTTAAAGATTGACACAGTAGCACAACCAGAAATACAGTAAACTAATTCAGCTGCGTTTTGATGGTAATGAGGCTCAACAATATTGCCCTTACTTAAGTAAGTATCAAGCATAGAGAGATTTTTTAATGAGTTTAATTGACTCACACCTAAAACATTTATAAAATTTTGTTGGTCTTTTTTAAACAATTGGCTTTTGTTTACATCAAACGAAAATTGAGTAGAAGGTGAAGAAAAATCAATTGTTGAATTCATTGTATGTTCTCCTTTTTGAATACTTTAATAAAGCTGAAAAACCTTTTCAAAACTATAAGATATCATTACGGTAATAACGTAATGTCCCAGATTCATGACAAAAGCCTCGCTTCTCCCCAACTATAATATGTACATTTTCAATTTAGGTTCTTGCACGTAATATTAGCAACTTTAAGAAATTTATCACGGTATTTATTAAATAGTAATTCTATTTCTCAAATTCTTATGTGACAATAGGTAATTTATCTAGTTCACTTTCTCACTTTTGAATAGATTAATAATGCACAAAATAATAAAAAGAGGAGGGTAAAATTTATGCATCGTCGTCATCATTGTGGAGGCCGTTGTAACAACCCGATTTGCTGTCCACCAAATGTTTTTCCAACTCAGGTAGCACCAGCTCGAGTATCACCAACTCAACAAGTTGTAAGAACAAACATCTTTAACACAGTTGTACCGCATTACCACCCAGTTCATACGACAACTGTCAATAGACATAACACTCACAATCAACATTACTTCCCACGTACTCAATCTGTTGTGAATGAATTCTCTGAAACTCAAGAATTCTTCCCACCTTATAATGCAGGAACTACAGGTAATACTGGATTTACTGGAAATACAGGATTTATAGGTAATACTGGAATGATGGGTAATACTGGATTTATGGGAGCTCCAGTTCGTAGAAGAAGAGGATTTTTTTAATTTCTAGTTTCTAGAAATGACTTGTCTATACTTCTTCCTATAAAAAATAGATTACCTGCTTCACGTAAAGTGAGAGGTAATCTATTTTTACTTACATACGCTTTAATTTTTCATACTCAAGTTGTAATTGTTCTATTCGTTTTCTTCCCTCTTCACGGTTACGAACTGTCTCAGCTTGAATTTGTTTTGTTTCTTCAATTCCTGACATAATTGTCTGCCATGTTGTTTCAATTGTTTCAATTTTAATGCTTGGATTTCCAGCTGATCGAGCAATATCAATACTGTTTTGACGAATATTTTCAGCATTTCGAATTAACATTTCATTTGTTCTTTTATCAAGCTCATTCATCGAATCTGCAACTAACTTTTGACGTTGGATTGTAACTGCATGAATTAACCCTTGTTTAAAAATAGGAATTGTAGTAACGAACGCAGAGTTGATTTTACCTATTAGATGATTGTTTCCTTGCTGAATCATACGAATTTGAGGTGCAGCCTGGAAAGAAACCTGTTGAGCCATTTCTAAATCATACCTGCGTTGCTCTAATAGCTCCATATTTCTTCTTAACGTTTCCAGCTCCATAATAGCTTGTTGATCGCCTTCATTTGCTCTTTGCTCTAATTGCGGAATGAGTGGCTGAAGTTTATGCAGTTTCACTTCAATAGCAGCCACGTGCTCACTTAGACTTTGGAAATAATTTAGATTTTGATCATACATTTGCTCAAGCTCAACCGTATTTCGTTTCATCTCAAGCTCATATTTTTGTATTTCATTATAGATTACATCAATTTCTTTATTCATTGTGTCGTATTTCGACAGGATTTTTTCTAGTTGTTCTTTTCCTTTGTTAAATAAGCGCTTTAAAAAGCCGCCTTTTTTCTCTTCTTTAAAATCCTGTGGATCAAAACGGTCCATTATTTTGTTTAAATTATTTATAAGCTCACTTGATTTTTCAAGCTTGCTTGTTTTTATAGAAGCTAACATTTTATCTGAAAATTTCGAGATTGCTGTTGCAGTTTCTTTTCCGAACTCTAAAACAGCAATTTGATTTTTAACGTCTATTTTCTCAGCAAGCGCCTGTACTTGAGGTTCTTCTCTTAAAGCTAGCTGACGTTTCTTAATTTGGGACAATTCTTCCTTACTAACTAGCTGCTGCTGTGGTATTTCAGAAAGGCTATTATTTTCTACATTCATTTTTGAATTTAAATCATCAAATAATGGGTTTTTTAGTTCTGACATTGAAATCCCCCGTTCTATTTATTGTTTTGTCATTATAGACAAAAACACAGTTAACTTTAACCTTGTATAAATTATGCTTATAAAAAACATACGAAATACAAGTAAAAAAGTTTCAAGAAATAATTTATCATGAGTAAGTTATTTTGTTAAGCTGAATCAAGAACAAATTTATACACACCTAAAAATAATCCTGTTTGTACTCAAACAGGATTATTATTCCATTATTATAATGCACTTCCTGAACCACCATCAATATTAAGAGCAGTCCCTGAAACATAGGAGGCAGCATCAGATGCTAAAAAAGTAATTACATTCGCTGCTTCTTCTGTATTGCCAATGCGTCCTAATGGAATATTTTTTCCAACTTCTCTAGAATACTCTTCCCATGTAGCATCCGGCATTTCATTGTGCCATTTTTTTTCGATTTGACTACTTCTAATTAACCCAATACATACAGAGTTCACTCGGATATTGTATTTCCCTAAGTCTTTACTCATCGCTTTTGTTAATGCAAGGCCAGCTGAACGACTAACTGTGGTTGGTAGGCTTGATGCTGGTGGAGTTTTAGCTAAAACAGCAGTTAGATTGATGATAGAGCCTCCGTTTTGTTCTTTTAAATAGGGAAGAGCGTATTTTGAACAATGAATGGCACCAAATAATTTTAAATTTAAATCAGAATGCCATAATTCTGTTTCCACGTCCTCAAAAGAGTTAGCTGATGATGTTCCGGCATTATTAATGACTATATTCAACTTTCCGAAATGAGCAACCACTTCTTCAATTAGTCTCTTGCATTCTTCTTCGATAGACACATCTGCAGAGATCGTCAGAACATCTTCTCCTGTTTGTTCTTGGATAAATGCTTTTGCTTCCTTCAGTGTATCTTCACCTCGAGCAGCAATTGCTACTTTAGTCCCCTCTTTGACTAGCTGTAATGCTGTATATAAGCCAATTCCTTTACTCGCACCTGTTATTACTGCTACCTTATCTTTTAATCCTAGATTCATATGCAATAACTCCTTTAATTTTCTATAATAGTTAAATTATATAAGAAATTATCTTAGTTGTGTGAATTTTCTTATGATTCTTTCTTATTTTTATTCGTTAGTAATTTGTTTGACAAAAATAGTCCAATTCCACCAATCACAATAAATAACAGTGCACGGACTATGAGATTTAAAGAATCAAGATCAGAGAATATGAGTTTAATAATAGCAACCGCAAGTATACAATACCCCATTGACTTTACTTTTCGTAATACACCTGTAGTGCTCATCCATAGGGATAAACTTGCTGTAATAAATAGTAAAAGTGTCTTGCCAGTAACAACAAGGAAGTAATTGACAATACTATCGAATTGCAATTGACTTAAAAGAGAATATAGCAGCACCAATGCTCCGAGTATCCCTACAGTTAATAGACCGTCCACATCCAATTTTAATTTCGATATCCAAGTTCTATATAAATATCCCTTCATATATATATCGGCAAGAATCGCAATGACGATAAATGCATAAATAATACGAACGAATAGGTTCAGCCATATATCAATGCCCTCTACAAAATGCGTTGGTATCAGGTTAATGTACGTAAGGAAAAATGCAAAAATTAAAATGTATCTAAGTCCCCTGCCGATAATGCTTTCTGAGACAAACAAGGATACAAGCATGACTACCGCTAATACCAATGCTGTTAAATATGCATGATTATCATAAGATAAATATGAAATGTCAAACTTATATACGTATATAAAGAAATACGTAACCAGGAAGATTGGGAATATATCCAGCGAAAAATTAACATTGACTTTACCATCTTCACTTTCTGCTACTTTGTATCTTTGTTTCATATAAAGGAATAGCACTATTAAATAAAAGAATATTAATAGATAGTTAAGGTTTTCTATTGTCCAAAACGGTTTAATATCATTTACTAACAAATGTACCAGCACTATAAAAGTAAATAAGAAACTATATATAATTTTCATTAATTTCGCATTTATCTTTAACCCTGCCATTAATCCTAAAAATGTACTTAAAGTTAAAAGAACGATTTCGAAATCATCAAAAGTATTTAGAACCATTATGAAATTAACAATGGATAATAATGAAAGTGTTCCTGCAAGATCCACTACCCTTGAAGCACTTCGTTTATTAGCGAATAAAGCAAAAATACCGTAAATAACTATTAACATTAATAATGGAAGTGCTATTTTATCCGAAATTATATTAACCATAAGAATCGTAAGACCATTCATACTAAATAATAGTCCTTCATGGATTGCTCTCCATTTACTAAATGGTTTATATAAATGCCACCAAACAAGAAGTAAAATACCATTTAAAAGGAGAATACCCAGTACGTACATTCCTGCATTTTCATCATTCAAGCTCCAAATAATCTGTACAGCAATTAGTGAAAAGAAGTATGAGATATACATAGCAATTGATTGAACGTGTTTAATCACTATAAATTGCATAAAACTGTAGACTATTACAACATACAGTAAAATAATCATTCCATTGAAATCCATATATTCTAATAAGTATGGTAATAACAATGAGGTAAAAATAACAAAAATTGAAAGAACTTGATTTTTCTTAACATAACAGATAGCAATTCCATAGGCAATAAATATCAGAGCTAGCAGAAGTGCAAAATATAATCCCAATACGTCATATAATATGGCTCCAGCTGCTGTGGTCAATATACCAATGATAAAGGCTCCACCATATAGGACGATGGTGAAAATCTGGGAGGATTCAGGTTTTTTCAAATCCATAATCAGACCGATAATGATTAAACCTACTGACAAACAGTATGCAAGAGCAATTTTCAATTCATTTGACAGTAACCCAAAATCACTGATTACCTTTAGTCCCCAAAGTACCCCCAGCACAAGAATAACCATAAAGACTTTTGGCAACAGCCATAGAATCACTTCCTCAAAACTTCGTTGTTTTTGGGGATTCGGTAGATTAATTTGTTGATCTGTCTTTTGGTTTTGTTCATTTAAAATAGATTTTTTTTGTTTTTCTGATGCGGCTTTATTCAATTTAACCAAATGATTTTCAGCTTCAACTTCTTTACGAGGCTTTTGAGATGGTTGATCTTTTGCTTGTATCATTTCTTTTTTTTCTAAACTTTTTATCCCCTTTAGATTATCTAATTCTAAACGTAGCGCTCGAACTTCTACCTCTAACCTTTCGATTCGCTTATCCGTCTCTTTTTCCATTCAAGTACCCCTTTATTAATTTTTCACTGCACCTCCATTGTAATTGAAAAAAATCCATTTTCAAGGAGAAATGGAAATAAATTAGGAAAATCCAATAAATTTTAAAAGCGTTTAATATCCGTCCATAGTTGAACTTATTCATTTAAACACAATATGTGAACAAAAAATTAGATTTTAAAGATTGAGGCTTTAAAATCGTTTAGTTGCTGTTGAATGTAGTTGAGTTGAATTGTCCCCAAAACAACGAATGTAAAGAATTCTAAAAAGAATTTTATTCACCAAAGCTATTCACTAATATTCATTCTATGAATATTTAATTAGTAATGACGAGTGCTTCAATATAATAATTTTATGTACAAGTACAATTGAAAAAAGTAGACAATGTCGTAAAATACAACATTGCCTACTTTCTGTTGGACTTTAAGTCAAAAACTTTATGATCCCAATTGTTGCTTCTAATTTAATTAGTAGTTGAAGTAGTAAGCACCAACAATAATTAAAAGAATGAATAATACAACGATTAAAACGAACTCATTGTTATTTTTAGAATATCCTCCGTTGCAATACATAAATTTCTCCTCCTTTTGTTCTTGATACAATAATTTATGTAAGGGTCTTTATGGTGACAGGGACATATGCTTAGATTTTATTAATAAAACAAATTTTTTCTATAAAAGCAAAAGCGGATTCTCCTGGTGAGAATCCATCTCTTGCTAATTATGATTAGTAGCTTCCGTTAAAGAATGAAGCGCCTACGATAATTAAAAGAATGAATAGTACAACTAATAATGCGAAGCCATTATTATAGCCACCGCCGTTATATTCACCTACTCCACCTACATTGCTAGAGTGTCCCATGTCCTAACCCCCTTTTTAGCTCAACTGTTTATATGCTATGTAAGTTTGGATGACAGACTATGGTCAACCGTGGAGATTTTCTTAAATAAACGTAAATTAAACTTGAAGATAGTAAACAATCTTAATAAGAATACTTCTAAACTTATCCATTAAAATCACATGTCATACTTTCAACACCTCTTACTACCAAATTCGCTATTAATATCTATAAGTAAATGGTAAATGTCGAAAAATTCATCATTTTTTTAAAAATCAAATCCATTATTTAAAAAAAGGTATATAATCAATATATCAATTTATTATTTTTCTTTAGGGAGTGTTCAGTTTGATTTCAACAAAACGTGCATACAATTTTAATGCAGGTCCATCTGCTTTACCAATCGAAGTATTACAAAAAGCACAGGAAGAATTAGTAAATTTCAACAACTCAGGCATGTCAATAATGGAAATGAGTCATCGCAGCAAAGACTATGATGCAGTACATAATGATGCTATTGCCCGCTTCAAATCATTATTTTCTATTCCTGATAATTATGAGGTGCTATTCTTGCAAGGTGGAGGCAGTCTTCAATTTACAATGGTACCCATGAACTTCCTAAACGAGGGACAAACGGCTAGCTATATACTTACTGGTTCCTGGTCAGAAAAAGCATTAAAAGAAGCAAAACTTCTAGGACAAACTCAGGAAGCAGCAAGTACAAAAGAGAATGCTTATCGTAATATCCCATCATTAGAAGATATTAAATTTAGTGAAACAGATGCTTATGTTCACTTAACTTCCAACAACACCATCTACGGAACACAATGGAAAGAATTCCCAAACACTGGTGAGGTACCATTAGTTGCCGATATGTCCAGTGATATTCTTTCAAAACGAATAGATGTAAGCAGCTTCGGCATAATATATGCTGGTGCACAAAAGAACCTTGGACCTTCCGGTGTTACGATTGTTATTATTCGAAAAGATTTACTTGAAATAGCAAAAACTAACATTCCAACAGTATTAAAATATTCTACACATTCTGAGTCCAATTCTTTATATAATACACCACCAACTTTTGGAATTTACATGTTAGGTGAGGTATTAAAATGGGTAGAAGAAAAAGGTGGGCTAGAAGCCATCGAAAAAAATAACGAAGAAAAAGCGAAGTTAATTTATGACGTAATCGATCAAAGCAATGGTTTCTACAAAGGTCATGCAGATGTTGAGTCTCGTTCACTTATGAACATTACATTCCGCTTGGCAGATGAAGAACTTGAGAAGAAGTTCCTTGCCCAAGCAAAAGAAGAAGGCTTTGTTGGATTAAATGGTCACCGCTCAGTCGGAGGTTGCCGCGCGTCCACATATAATGCTGTCCCATACGAAACTTGTAAAGCATTAGCTGATTTCATGATCGAATTCCAAAGTAAAAATCAATAATCGCAAGGTTGATAAAGGCCCAATATCTTCATTTTGGGTCTTTTTATTTTTGGATATTTAAAATATTTGGAATGCACTAACTTAATCCTTATAGAGTATTCAATGATTTTTTGGAAAGCGAAACAGAGATAATAAGCTTCGTTATCCTAATTTGTATATGACTAAAAATCAAAATCAGCAATCACTAATTCTATTAAATAGTCATACAGAGTTTATGAACCGAATACCTTTTATAAATAACTAAAATATTGGGTTTCGAAAGAGTGGACGACTTCAATCTTTCTTTAACTACTACTCCCCTCTTCAATAAACTATAATGGAGGACTATTAATGGCACATTCTCATTCACATAGCCATCAACATCATATAAAAAATAAAAAGGCACTTTTAGTAAGCTTTTTCATCATTGCATCTTTTGTCATTGTGGTTTTTATAGGAGGGTTATTAACCAATAGTTTGACGCTACTTTCAGATGCGGGTCATATGTTTAGTGATGCTTTATCATTAGGAATTGGATTGATTGCATTTAAACTGGGAGAAAAAGCTGTAAATAGCAGAATGACTTTCGGTTATCAACGATTAGAAATCCTAGCTGCATTATTTAATGGTCTTTTACTAGTTGGGATTGCTTTGATTATTATCTACGAAGCGTTAAAAAGATTTGCTAATCCTCAGGAAATTTCAAGTATTGGTATGCTTGCAGTAGCGATCACTGGTGCTATTGTAAATATTATTGTCGCGTACATTTTAACAAGAGCTGATACTACAGAAAATATTAACTTGAGAGCTGCATTTATGCATGTTTTAGGGGATTTGTTAGGCTCGGTTGGTGCTATTATTGCTTCTATTCTTATTATGTTATTCGATTGGTCCATTGCTGATCCTATAGCAAGTCTACTTATCTCTATAATCATTCTAAGAAATGGAATTGAGATAACAACTATATCCTTTCATATTTTAATGGAGGGCATTCCGATGAATATGGATGTCAAGAAAATCCGAGAGTCCCTCTTAAATATCCAAGGGGTTGTAGGTATGCACGATTTCCATGTATGGAGTATCACATCAGATTTCCCAACAGTAACCTGCCATCTTGAAATAGTACGTAATGAACATGATAAAGTGATAAAGGATGCATTAAAAATTTTACATGATGAATTTCATATTGAACACGCAACCATCCAAGTGGAACGTGTAAGTGCAAAACATGAGGAATATGAGCATCATCGTTGTAATTCATATACTTAAATTCATTTTAGTAATCGCCTTTTCTAATGGAGAGGGTGATTTTTTTATGTGACAATGCATGATTCTTCTCACTGGTAGCAAACTGATAATCATAGTTCATACTATAGGAAACGTCTATCATTTTTCCTAAAGCCAATCTTACTAATTTCACTAAAGGGAGCTGATAGAAATGACACAAGAAAGATTAGAAACACTAATCATGTCTTTGATTTATTCCCTTTGCTAAGAGATAAAGCTTATAGTATGAATTTAATATCCGCCTATTATGGGTGGATATTTTTAACTGTAAATTATTCTTATAATAAAAAAATAAACACTGCCCTCTTTGCTTCCAAGAAGGAAGGGGCAGTGTTTTCTATTTACTATTAGTATGCGCGTCCGAACCAAACTGTGTGTTTTGCTTCTTTTCCACAGTTAATACATGTATGTTTTTCTGCTGGTGGGTTGAATGGAATATTACGAGTTGTGAATTTCGTTTCTTCTTTTACATTTGATTCACAAGCGTCATCTCCACACCAACCAGCAAGGATCCAACCAGGGATTGTTTCGTTTTGATCTGAATCCGTTAGGTGCTGCTTTAGTTGGTCTAATGAATCAATATGTGTATGTGAATTTGCATCACGGAATGCTTTTGCTTTTTCGAAAAGACGCGTCTGCATGACTTTTAATTCATTTTCGATTGTTTCTACAACAGAACCTAATTCAACTGACTTTTTGTCAGCTTCATCACGCAGCTTTAATAATACTTGGTTGTTTTCTAAATCACGAGGTCCAAGCTCGATTCGTACTGGTACCCCTTTTAGTTCCCATTCATTGAATTTAAAGCCAGGTGATTGATCTGAATCATCAAGACGAACACGGATTCCTTTCGCTTTTAAACTTGCAAAGATTTCATCTAATTTCTCAATAATCGCAGGATTCTTTTTCCATGGTCCAACTGGAATTAATACAACTTGTGTTGGTGCAATCGTTGGAGGTAATACAAGACCTTGTTCATCACCATGAACCATGATTACTGAACCGATTAAACGAGTTGATGTACCCCAAGAAGTAGTATGAACGTATTCATGTTTGTTTTCTTTACTTAAGAACTTAATATCAAATGCTTCCGCAAATTTAGTACCTAAATAGTGAGAAGTACCAGCTTGAACAGCTTTACCATCCTTCATCATCGCTTCGATTGAATACGTATCAACCGCACCAGCAAAACGTTCAGATGGTGTTTTTTGTCCATCATATACAGGGATTGCTAAAAAGTTTTCAACCACTTCTTTATAGATGTTTAGCATTTGCATTGTTTCTTTACGAGCATCCTCTTCGTCAACATGTGCTGTATGCCCTTCTTGCCATAAAAATTCAGAAGTACGGATGAATGGTAGAGTTTTCTTTTCCCAACGGAATACATTTGCCCATTGATTAATTAGAACAGGTAGGTCACGATAGCTTTTAATCCAGTCAGAATATAAATGGCCAATCATTGTTTCGGAAGTCGGACGAAGTGCCAAGCGTTCTTCCAATTGCTCCCCTGCTGCTTCTGTAACCCATGGAAGCTCTGGAGAAAATCCTTCAATATGATCTTTTTCCTTTTGGAAGAAAGATTCAGGAATTAACATAGGGAAATAAGCATTACGGTGACCAGTTTCTTTAAAACGGCGATCCATCTCCCCCTGTATATGCTCCCATAATTCATAGCCATCCGGTTTAAATGCGATACATCCACGTACTGGTGTATAGTCCATTAAATCTGCTTTTTGAATTGTGTCAATGTACCATTTTGAAAAATCATTTGTTTGTTGTGACATCTTTTTTCCTCCTAATATTTGAAAACTCGGCAATCAATATCCCTTTACGAAAGAGAAATGCCTTAGTTGCACTTATGCAGATAAAATTTTGAAAACCTTTTACCTTCCTAAATACAAATTTGATGTAAGCGACCCGTTGCTACGCTGTAAAATGGTAGTTAATCCAAGCTTTGGTTTAATTTGCTCTAACTAAACCTTCTACCTATAAAGACATAGGGGAATTGATTCTAGCTGTAAGCAAATAAAAAGCACAAAGCGTCCTTATAAAAAGGACGTCTTTGTGCATTAATAGACGTGGTACCACCTTAATTTGGTAATAGCGATATTGATTTGAACGCATTTACCCTCTAGGCGTTTGTAACGATAACGAATCGGCAAGTCTGACTTGCATCTCCGTGATAGGTTTCAACAAGAAGAGGTGATATAGCTCTCAGCAATTACTATATTTTCTGTCTCACAATTCTCATTTACTTGGTCACATCATAGATTATTTCATATTGTTTATACTGTATCAAATAATAGAAAATAATTCAATCTATGTGAAATATTTTCTTACTATGTGTTGTGTGCTGTTTCGAGGAAGTTGTAATCGTATTTTTTTCATATAGCTCGGATTATGTTCGTATAACAGAAATTGAGTAGAAATGTAAAAAGATTTGCGTGCCTCCTCTTAAACAAAAAACCGCGAATGCTTAATAAATGAAGCAATTCGTGGTTTTAGATCATGCTCTAATTTTTTATTTTTTGAAAATAATCTGCTGAGGATTGTATGACTTTCTCCAATTTTTCCTCTATGAAATTGGTACGCTCAAACAAAATGGAACGTAAATGATCAACCTGACGAAGTATTTTCTCCATCAATCCTTCATGATCATCGACACGGCTTAGTACATCTTTTTGAGTTTCGTCAACACTTGTAATTTGATCTAAAATTTGCTGATTTACGGTATTTTGAGCCTCCATATGCTGTTCTACCTTTTCGTTTGCTGACATTACTTGTTCTACACGGGAAATTAAAACTTTATTCATCGAAGTGAATTCTTCCAAAATCTTTACTATTTCTTTATGTTCGATTTCAACATGATGGATTTGGCTAACTATTCCTTTTTGTGATTGGTTAATTTCATTCACTTGATGAAGTAGATCATTATGGATGCGTTGATCGTAATTGATTGTTTGTTGCATGATATTATTTTGGTCTTCGATTTTTTCCAACCAATCAATCACTTGATGCTCCATTGCTTCTTGATGCTCTTGGAGCTCTTTTAACTCATTTATTCGTTTATCTAATTTTTTATATTGAATGGATTGATGTTGATTCCAATCGTTTTGCGAAAGCTGCATATGAACAAAACTATGTTGTAGCTTTCGATTTTCAACCAGCTGTTGTTCGATTAACTCAGACAAGTAATCTCGTCGAAACTCAACCTGATTTGGTTCTGGAACTGTCTCTGTATTACAAAACACTCCTGGGTGCTCTTTGTTGATGTAAATTGCCATTTAATGGACACCCCCCCTTTTTACCCTCTATAGTGTATGCGACATTCGCCTTTGAGGATACAAAAGAAAGTTGTTCAAGTCATTTTAATGAATTTAGTTCTTCTTTATCTCAAGCTCCTTTTTTATTAGCGTTACATTTTCGTTGTGACTATTAATCTGATCTTGCCTATATTTATAGCCTTGTATTAAAAACTGATGGTCGAGATTGTCACTGACAGCATTTCGAAGCTCTTGTATATAGCGATAAGAAAGCACTTTTCTAAAGATGATTTCCTCCTTGATGTCTGTTGCCGTGCCATGTCCTGGTACCAGGAGCTTGATATCATGAGAACCTAAAATTTTATCTGTCTTGGCAATTGTTTGCTCATACTTCTCACTACTATCATAAATAAACGGGAATTCAACATCGGACAAGTAATCTCCTGCTACCCATACTCCTACAGGTTCCACTACAACGAATATACCATCATTTGTATGCCCTTCAGCTTTATAGAATGTAAGCTTTGTCTTACCGATTTCAAGCTCTTGACCATCCTCGGTAATTGGAATGTCAACAGGAGGATACAATATTGGGTAATTTCGATCTAAATAATATTGGTCATCGAATTGTTGAATCTGATTTAATATCTCTTCTGTATCTTCTCTTTTATTAAATGCTTCGCTAGCAATAATGATCGAGTCTTGGAAAGCTCCGTATCCTAAAATGTGATCCCAATCAGAGTGCGTAAAAATTAAATAAATTGGTTTATCTTCCTTCCATCTATCAACATGTTGCCGAATTTCAACCACTTCTTCAGGAAGTAAAGTTGGATCGACTACTATTATGCAATCTTCAGTTCGAATAACAAGGGATGTTGTTTTAAATAATACGCTTTGAAAAATTGTAACATGATTAGTTTGATATTTTATCAAATAGCTTCACCCCTAAATAGTACGTTTTGTTTTGTAAAAAATGCTGGATTTGTTGTCTTAACTCGAAGTTTTTCGTATAAAAGAAGTGTACGCATCATAATTATGACGGTACACTTTTTATTTATGCTTGATTCTATTATTCTACTACTAAATTTAAAAAACTTCTTATTTTAATGCTATTTCACTTTAAAAGTTTTTACATAATTCTCTAGTTCTTCTGCCATCTGCTTCGATTCAATAGAACGATTTGAAATTTCTTGGATACTCGCAGACGATTCTTCAGATGCAGCTGCGATATTATTCATTGTGTTTTCAATCTCGTGTATCGAATGTGCCAATTCTTGAATTCTTTGAACAATCTCATCAGACTTTGCCGTTTCAGTAGATAATAGCTCCGACATAGTCGTAATTTCTGAAACCGTTTCTGATACTGCAGTGTATATACTGTGTAATGCATCGGTAGTTGATTGTACTGTTTGACTACCTTTTTCGATATACTTTTCATTTTCCTGAGATGAAACCAATACATTTCCTATACGTTCCATGATATCTTTGATAAGCTTTTCTACTTCTTTTACTTCTGTATTTGATTGTTCAGCTAGTTTACGAACTTCTTCTGCTACTACAGCAAATCCCTTTCCATGTTCACCTGCTCTTGCCGCCTCAATAGAAGCATTTAGAGCCAATAAATTAGTCTGTGAAGCAATGCCTGCAATTGAGATAGTAATATGTTTAATTTTTTCAGCCGAATTAACAAGCTGTTGAATTGTATTACTTACAACTTGAGATCCTGTACGAATTTTTTCCATGTCAAGACGAATTTCTTTTGCACGTTCTTCACCTTTTGAGGCAACTTGCATTGTTTTATGAGAGTTTTCTACTGTGCTATCAGCCTTACTCTTCATAGTTTGTAAGTCTTCAGCTAATTTTGATAAAGCATTGGATGCATTATCCGCATGATGCATACCATCAGTCATTGCACTGGACACTTCATCAATATTATTAGATACTACTTGCATTGAATCATTAATTTCAGATAAAGAACTTGCCGTTTCATTTGCATTTCCTGTTATTTGATGTGATGTAGCTGTCATTGTAGCAATCATATTTTGAAGTTTATAGGTCATGATATTTAATGTATTGGCTAAATCGCCAATCTCATCATTACTTTTAACTGCAGTCGGTTCAACAGTCAGGTTCCCCTCAGTAATCTCTTTTGATTGATTAATCAATAAAGATATCGGTTTCGTTTTTCGACGAATTAAGAAAGCTGTGACAATTGTTGCGAGAAGCATTGGAATGAGGCTAAGCAGGATTCCTCCGCTTACTACTCCCCAGGTACGTTCCGTTACAATTTCCGCATTAAAATCTATAGCACTGATTGCTATAATTTCTTTTGATGGATCATGATCTTCATAAATTGGTGCATACCCGGTTAGTCTTTCAATTCCAGCAAATTCATAGGCTTCAGAATAGGTAGGATGCTTCATTTCTAAAAGCATTGAAACAGCTGCTTTGTCATATTCGAATGCATCACCCGGTTTAAATCCTTGCGCCTTCAAGTTATCATCTACCGCTATCAAATTTCCATCTAAATCCACAATATATTGATTCTCAAATATCTCTTTATGAGCAGTTGTCCAATTTAGTTGTTCACCAATGTTCGCTTGTGATCCAACATCACCAGCAATCGCTTTTACTATTTCTATTGGGTCGATTAGGCCCGTCGTAATATTGGCACAACCATATGCTTCGATACCTGCTGCATCGTATAATTTATCATATGCTGTTTTGTATGTAGCAACTGAAGTAATAAGGATCATCACAACCAGTATACCTGCAATAATAGTACCGAGCTGAAATGTTAAAGAATTTTTGAATTTCATTTATGTCCACCTTCGTTTTTTCAATAATAAAATCTATCATACTATTAAAAGATGTATCTTAAAAGCATGTTTTAGAGTCAACAATTAAAGCTTATTTACAATTCACACCAATTAGTCAATTATTTGTCACATTTCATAAAATAGTACTAATTATTTCTTCTTTTTTATTCGATTAGGGAAATTTTAATTATCATTCAACTCAAAAATCATAGCTAATTCATCCTAAGATTCTACCTATTTTATTATCGAACTCTCAAGGATAAACTTTAACAGGATGCGAGTATATATTTTAATTCTACTTAAAAAAACTAAGGTAAAATCCCATTAATATTGAAAAAAGCTCCCACTTTATATAAAGTAGGAGCTTTTTGCTTTGCATTAAATTCTATACCAGAATTTATATTATTGTTCTTTTGGTGGTTCTACAATTCCTAAACACCACGTAAAATTATCCCATGCAGAATACCAGCCATTGAAAAGTTCAGAAGAGTCATCCCAACGAACTTCAAATTTCTTTTTCCCTTCAGAGTCGACTAAGTAAAGGGCAAGCGTTGGATCTACTTTTGAAACAGCTAATTTCATACCTTCTTGTAGCTGTTCTTCAGTGAATTCAACATCTGATACTGAACGTACCTGTGCTTGTTCAAATACTGGTTTGTTAATAATTTTATAGTTCATCATAAGCCTCCAATAAAACTTTCTCTTCCTAATCGGTTCCTATATAAATAACATTTACAGGACTATGAAAGTATATCTTATTTTTCAATTAGCAATTAATACAACCCAAATACTTGTGGTTATGCCGTCCAATTATTTTAACATAAATACAAGCGTACTAACATTCCACTTTTATATTTATATAAAATAAATTTATTTAATAAGGATTATATGTGCAAACGATTATTTTTTAAAAAGTCCTATCCATTTAATTCCATGTTAACATAATTTTTATTATAAACAAGATTTATAAGATAGATTTAACCCTTTTCAAACTCATATAAAATATGAAAAAGCAGCGTTAATTGGATTTTAACACTGCTTTAAAAATTTTAAGATAACGGTTCGTTTTTCATTCGTTGTATTGCATGTTTTCGACGCTCATTTTTTTCTTGTAGATGTTCCAGCTCTTCTTCCCCTGCAAATTCCATGCTGATTTCAGCTTCTTGCATATTGTCTTTGGTATTATTAATCATTTCTTCTTTACTAACGAATTTTTTTGGTCTCCCGGGTACAGACTGTGGGTTTTGTTTCATAAAAATAACCTCCTAATTTTAAATTACAAAATTAGTTTGTTTTTCTTTGTTTCATTTATACTTCATTAAAATAATACTGACTTTTTTGGTTATGTTAAATGGGAAATCGTTATTATTTTAAACAATGCATTGCTTCTTCTGCTTTATGCCAGGGAACTGAATAACCTTTCCCTTTAGCACAAAAAATACTGGTAGAAGTATATTCTGGATCTGCATCCTTATCATAATCAATTTGTTCAATTACTTCCTCTGCATTATGGCAAGAATCATAGCCACAATATTGAAGAGAAAGAACACCTTTACCATTGGTATATGCAGCATAGATCGTACTGTAATTCATAAAAGTTGATACAGGTACCTTACCAGTGACGGTAACTTGGTCTTCCGTCGTTATAGGCTTATCAAATTGCCCGCTTGCTTGCTGAATATCTGTCAGCATTCTGCCTATATACTCTAAGGAAGCCTTCATTTTAAATCGGTAATAAGGTTCTAATAGCACATTTTGAGCTTGTTCAAGCCCTTGACGAAGTGCCCGGTATGTTGCTTCTCTAAAGTCTCCACCTTCTGTATGCTTGTTATGTGCACGTCCTATTAATAAAGTAAAGCGTATATCTGTTACCGGATACCCTGTAAGTAAACCATGGTGTTCTCGTTCAAACAGATGTTTTTCAATTAATCGTTGATGTCCGACTGATAAATCATCTGCATGGCATTCATTTTTGAATTGAATGCCCGAACCTCTTGGTGTTGGCTCCATTTTCAAATGAACTTCTGCATAATGCTTCAGCGGCTCAAAGTGTCCATAGCCTATGCAACTATTTTGAATCGTTTCCATATATAAGATTTTGGGGTCTTCAAATAGAACATCAATTCCAAAACGCTCCTTTGTCACTTCTATCAATACCTCTAACTGAATAACACCCATTACATGCACGTTGATTTCCTGAAACTTCTCACTCCAAACTACTTTTAAAGTCGGTTCTTCCGCGTCTAAAATACGGAAATAGCGAAGAATTTCTTTTATATGCTCGCTACCTTTATAAACCACCTTAGCCTGTAACGTAGGAACAAGTTCAAATTCCTCTTGAACGATTACTTCATTGCCAATTACATCGCCAATTTGAGGATGATTTAGTCCTTTAACTGCAAAGATTTCACCTGCTGCTACCTGTTGTACGGATTCAAAACGATTACCGTTATATAAGCGTACTTCAGTTACTTTTTCTGTAATCTCACCAAATAGAAGCTCATCACGAACAGTTAAAGAACCTTGTAATGCTTTGATAAAAGTAATCCGTTGATTTTTCTCGTCATGTCGAATTTTAAATACTTGTCCTTTGAATGGTAAGCTATTATCAAAAATTGTTGGCGTAAGAAGGGATATTTGATCAAAGAATTCCTTTACTCCAACATCCCTTAGAGCTGACCCTGCCATACAAACAAAGGCACGTTCATCGGAAATCATGGAAAGAAATGATTCGAAAAACAAGCTATAGTCAATTTTCCCTTCCATATATTGCTCTAATAAAACTTCATTTCTTTCAGCTATCCATTCAAGAACATTTTCTGAAATATATTCGGGAGTCATTTGTTTATCGATTAAAATTGCATCTTCTGACAAATCTTTTTGAATAGCTTGCATGACCTCTTGAATATTTGCCCCTTCACGGTCTATTTTATTGATAAAAATAAAGGTCGGTACATGATATTGTCTTAATAAATTCCAAACGGTTTCTGTATGCCCCTCTATTCCATCAACAGCACTAATTATTAAAATAGCATAGTCCATGACACGAATTGCTCTTTCCATTTCTGGCGAGAAATCGACATGCCCAGGTGTATCAATTAAAGTATATGTATCCCGTTTAAACTGAATCCTTCCTTGTTCAGCAAAAATCGTTATACCGCGTTTTTGCTCAATGGAATGATTATCTAAAAAAGCGTCTTGATGATCCACTCTTCCCCGTTCTTTTATACTGTTAGTATGATATAGCACCTGCTCTGAAAAAGTTGTTTTTCCAGCATCAACATGAGCAAGAACGCCAATTGTTTTATACATCTAATCCCACTTTCTAGTTGTTCGATAAATTGATTGTAGCAAATTATTAAAGAAAAACCCTTTATTAAAATTTCTTTTAACAAAGGGTTTAGCAAGATATTCGACTATTTAAAGCTTCATTGTACCTATTTTTGCTGCGTTTACATGCCAGGAAAGCGCTTTTTCTAAGTTATGTGGAGTTTGGGCATTTCCAGTCAAAGCAACTGCTTCGTTAAAATAATCCCAAAGCTGTTCCTTAAAATCAGGATGCACACAGTTTTCAATAATTAAAGGAACGCGTTCTTTAGGTGCTAAACCACGTAAATCTGCTACTCCTTGTTCAGTCACAATAACATGTACATCATGCTCTGTATGATCATGGTGGGCAACCATTGGCACGATTGAAGACAGCTTCCCGCCCTTTGCATACGACTTCGTCACGAAAATACTTAATCGCGAATTACGAGTAAAGTCACCTGAACCACCAATGCCGTTCATCATTTTTGTTCCGCCCACATGAGTTGAATTCACGTTTCCATATATATCAACTTCTAGTGCTGCATTAATAGCGATTAGGCCTAAACGGCGGATAACTTCTGGATGGTTCGAAATTTCTTGTGGACGTATGATGATCTTATCAGCATAGTTTTCTATGTTTCCATACACTTTTTTCTGTAATTCCTCTGAAATTGTAATAGAGGTACAAGATGCAAAGGATACCTTTCCGGCATCGATTAAGTTAAACACAGCATCTTGTAACACTTCTGAAAAAATGACTAAATCTTCAAACTCGGACTCTTTAAAACCTTCCAATACTGCATTTGCAACTGACCCAACTCCTGACTGCAAGGGTGCCAATTTATTAGTAAGGCGTCCGACATTAATTTCACTGCGAAGGAAATTTAATAGATGATTTGCCATTTCTTGTGTTTCATCGTCTGGTTCTACTATCAATGATGGTGCATCTTGTTCATTTGAAACAACAATGGCTTTGATTTTATCAGGATCAACCTTTATACCAATTTCTCCAATTCTATCGAGAGGACTAAGAACTGGAATTGGTTCTCTTTCACCCTGATTTTCAGGAACATATATATCATGCACACCAACTAATGACTCTGAGTGTGCCAAATTTAATTCGACGATAATGTTCTCTGCATATTTAGCAAAAATTGGAGAATTTCCAACAGATGTAGTTGGCACTATGAAACCTTCACTAGTAATGGCAGTTGCTTCAATAATGGCAAAATTGATTGGACCAATAATTCCTTGTCGAACTAATTCGGCATTGTGAGAAAGATGGGCATCCACATACAAAACTTCGCCTGTATTAATTAAGTTTCGAATCACTGGATCCCCTTGATATGGACCGCGTTTCCGAATTCCACCAGCTTGAGCTAATACTTGATCGACTTCAGGACCAAGAGAAGCACCTGTATAAACATCAATTTTTAATTGTTCATTCTTTGCCCGTTCTGCTAAAGCTAACGGCACTACTTTAGCATCACCAGCACGAGTAAAACCACTCATTCCAACAATAGCACCATTTGGGATAAATTCAGCAGCTTCTTCAGCTGAAACCACTTTGTTGACTAAACTACTAACGCCAATTCTTTTTACTACTGCTTCTTGCAAGTCATCTCCCCCAATTCTTATTCATAAAAAATTGCTAGATTCTCTCAACCATTTTATTTATGCTACTAGAATTAAAAATAGAACGATTGAAGGAGATAAATCATAATCAAGCTCTAGTTTACATAATAATATTATTGAATAAATAAAAGGCTTGCTAATAAACAAGCCTTAAATTGCAATCATTGTAATTCTATTTGTCCTGTTATGCCTACGCCTTGTAGACTTTGAGTAGCTAGTCGATCGGCTTCAGCATTTAATTTACGAGGAACGAGCTCAAATTCTGGTGTAATACCAAGCTCGTTTAATTTTTCATCTATTCGGTCTGCCCAGCTTGCAAGATCTTTTTCATAAGCTGGCCACTCGCCACTCATTTGGTTAATGACAACCTGTGAATCTCCAAGAAATTGAACAGTTTGATGATGTACATCTAACAAGTCCAACTCAACAATTGCTAGATGGAGTGCAGCATATTCGGCTTCATTGTTTGAGTTTAGTCCAGAGGCCGGGGCATTTCGTCTTAATCTAAAAGACTTTCCATTTTGTTCATAATATATCGCAATTCCTAAACCGGCATTACTCGTTTGAATATCATATCCTCCATCAAAATAGACGCGGACATTATGTGGTTCCGTATCGATTTCTTTAATATATTTTTTCAATTCTTTGGCCATCCATGTACTGTCATGTTGATCAATGAATTGTATTTTTTTGGCTCGACCCGTTTTCTCTAAATCCTCCCCAATAGTTAGTGCATGGGCTGGCGGCATTTCGTCTGAACGGAATACTGTTTCGACACCATTTTTTGATTTATATATCCATTCAATAGTAATTTTCATTGAAGCCCCTCCTCAAATCCTACTTACTGTTATTATGACCATTAGTTCGATTATTTTTCAATCACTAAGTATTTATGACAAAACGGATTGATTTCATCATATAAATTGTTAAATTATTATAAAAAAACGCCTTCGATTCGAGGCGTTTAAAAGTTAATATTATTCGTCCTGTTTTGCTGTATTCACAAAAGAATCGACTTGTGATTTTAATTCATCAACTAAATCTCTTATTGCCTGTTTTTGTTCGTCGGTTAAATTAGTCTTTGCACTTGCAAGATTAACGTTGTTTTTTCGAAATACTTCACTTACAAGTAGGTCAACAACCTTGTTCGGAATTGCCTTCGGTATCTCACTCATTTTATCACTCCTTTTCGAAATGGTTCATTTCTAACAGTATATGCAAACCACATACGAAACGAATGGTTTTTGTATTTTTGTACATCGAATCAATCCTATTAATTGGCTTTTATCATACAAAACTCCAAATGGATTATAAGTAAAAAATAATATTTGAAAAGAATATTCCACGCAACTTATGGGTTTCAATAACGTTGCGTGGAATACTTTTTATAAAGTGTAAAGGACTACAATTTAATATCTAGATCCTATAACACATCTAATTTAGCTACAATTGCAACTAGGATTTGAAGAAGTGCTTGAATATTTACAGCCACGTCAGTATCAGTCGTTTTAACCTTCACGTTTTTGCTGCCTTCAATAATTGTTTTTTGTCTGTTACTCTGTTTTGTTTTCATAAATTGTTTCAAATCTTGAGATACGTTTTTCCCTTGCTCATTATCACCAATTGTTACACTGATAACAGCAACAATAGCTGCTTGAATAGCTAGTTGTAGAGATAGCGCAACCTGTGTATCAGTAGTCGTTACTTCAACACATTCCGAATCCTTTACAATAATCCATTCGTTAGATTCCTGCTTCGTTATTTGTTTTTGAACAGCTTCTTGCTCGACATCTGCGCTGTCATTATTGTGGTCATCACAATGATCTAGAGCTCTCCACTTCGTTTCCGCCATTTTTTTCCCCCCTTTTTTCATTAAACTTAAAGTACATCGATTCTTACTACTAATGTAAGTAGTACATCCAATAAAGCTTGAATGTTAACCGATAAATCAGTATCTGTTGTGTGAATATCAACATCTTTACTGTTTTCAACATAAATTCTTTGTTTGTTTGATTGCTCGTCATCAAATTTTTGCAAGACTTCTTGTGCTACTGCGCGGCCTTGTTCTGAATCTCCTAGAGAAATGCTAATTACTAGAGCGATTGCTAGCTGTAATCCTACTTGAAGAGAAGCTGCAGCTTGAGTATCAGTCGTTCTTACATTAACGTTGCAAGAATCCTTAATCCAAATTAATTCATCTGATTCTTGATCCATTTTAGAAATTTGATCAAACTCTTGGTCAACAAAAGCATCCTCATCAAACTTCTTTCTTCTAGATCTCACCGGTCTTTCCATAGCCATTAATGATTCTTCTTCCATGGCCAAAACGCTTTCCTCCTCCTCCATTGATTCCCAAGGAGTATGGCAATGCTTGCAATATGTTTTTTTCCTAGAGTTTTTAGTATCACACTCTGTACAATTCCAACGTCCCATTTATTTCTCCTCCTTTCCTGGTAGATTCAAGCTGCAACCTATTCAACAACTTGACATTAATAGAATATGGATAATTAAACACTCGGTATAGTTGAATATCATTATTATGAAAATTTTATATAAAGTAAAAATAGCCTATTTTTATAAAACCGAGAAGAGAAACAAAAATTAGTAGGCTACAAGAATAAATTCACCAGGATAGATATGTATTACTATAGATTTAATAACAAGGGCTAACTTCTTATTCTTGATACAGATCTGAATATTTCTAAATTTCTTCACATTTACAGTTCTTTCTGCTGGGTGGTATGATTTTCTATACCCACCTCTCGAAAAGAAATTATTCTGTTAAAGTCATAAAATTGAATGATACAGTGATCTAAATTGATAAATACGCAGAAACTATTGTGGATGATTTAGTGGATGAATAAAAGCATCGCCCTTCCCTCAAGACCAACAATATCTTGGATGCTGAAGAAATAGCTTGGAGCTCAACTATTTAGAAAATACTGAAGTAATGTGGGGAAGGTCGGTTGGTTCCGGCAATAGAAGAAGCGAAGAATTTTGAACTTACACAGAAAGAAAAAGAACAAGTAGTATTATAACAAAGATTGATTAGAGTCTTATAAACTATTAGCGGATGAAATTTTGGCTCAATAATTTTATAGTCACGATAGGAGAAATACTTAAGTGAATGAAGACCATTATGAAGAATTGCTACATATAAATACGCAAGGAAATAAAAGTGATATCAATCATTCGATACACTATCATCCATACGAACCTACTCCATACTCGGCGTTAGAAGAATTGTTCAAACATTATGAAGTGCAGCCAAATAATCACGTTGTAGATTTCGGCTGTGGTAAGGGACGATTAAATTTTTATCTTCACTATAGATTTCTGGTATCTGTTGTTGGCATCGAGATGAATAATACCTTTTATCAAGATGCTATGAAAAATAGACATAATTACTTAAAGAAGACCCATCGTAATTCAGAAACTATTCATTTTCAATGTTGCTTAGCAGAGCAATATGAAATTCAACCAACGGATAACAGATTTTATTTTTTCAACCCTTTCTCAGTACAAATCTTTATGAAGGTTTTAAATAATATCTTATTATCTGTGGAAAAACATAAACGAGAAATTGATCTAATTTTCTATTACGCTTCTGATGATTACAGATATTTTTTAGATCAGCATACTGAGTTTGAATTGATAAAAGAAATCCCCCTACCGGAACTTTATGTAAAAAATACTTACGAAAGATTCCTAATCTACCGTCTTACTAAATAGTTAAAATATAAAAAACCGTTTCCATATGTTAAGTGCTGCCAAGCACCTAACGGAAACGGTTTTCTAATTTGAATCACTTGTATTCTATTTGTTATTATAAAGTATTTTATTATTTCTGCATAGCTTTATGTCCGAATTTTTTTCTGGAAGTTATTAGCTATATGAAAAGCTATGAAAATATTAATTGTATATGTTATGGTATATTCTCCGAGATTATTAATAGTAGGTGAAAAAATTGTTAGAAGTTAGTGAAAGTATATTAAAACAGTACGTCATACATTATGTGAGTGATACATTAATACTGGGCGAAGAAGTGTTTCCTCAGCCAGAGGTTTTGCTCGAAGCTGCCTTTACTCAACTCGCATTTAACAAAATTGATTTAGACCAGCAATACGAATTTTTCCATGAAACAGAAATTAGCTTAAATGAAATGTATGCTTATTCAAAATCGATATTTAATGACCAGGATCGTTTCCTAGAGCAATCAAAAAATATTGCCACTCATTTACATAGTTCTTCTCAGCATCCAAATATAAAAAATGGTGAATTATTTATCGGGTTTTTCGACAATTGCATTTGGAACAATGAAGTAAAAAAAGTTATTTCCATCGTTAAGATTGATGAAAAAGAAATATTCTTGGATGTAAAAAATGATCAAAATAAAATGGTCGTTAATGGAATCGATGGAATAAACGTAAAGAAGATCAATAATGTAGCTGTCATTGTAGACATGGGAACGAACGAGTTACCCGCTATCTTTATTAAGACGAAAAGAAAAGAAGATGTTGTCTACTGGCAAGAACGCTTCTTGAAAATCAAGGTAGCAGATGAACATTATCATAAAACAAATTTAGCTTTAACAGAATGTAAAAAGTATATTCTTAAAGAAGATAGCTTTACTAATACAGAGAAGCTCGGATTCTTAAACAAAACGCTCGATTATTTTAGAAGTGAAAAGGAATTTCAGGTGAACGACTATATTGAATCCGTTTTTGAAAAGGCAGACTCTACTCAAAAAGATATTATTGTGAATACAGTAAAACCCTATGAAACCGTTATTTCTGATTTTGCAATAGAAAAAGCTGAAAAAACATATAAACGAAAGATCAAACTTGATTCAAATATTGAAATTCAAGTAAACGTACAAAACATCGAACAGGTTGATGAACTAATTGAAATAGGTTATGACGAAGCTACTAATCGCAAATTCTATAAAATCTATTTTCAAGAAGAAGCGTAATAAAACCATTTGGCTAAGTAGGTCATTCCAGCAGACGGTGAACAACGATATGTTGTTCACCACTGCTTTTTATTTTGATGAATCCATCTAGTTTGAAGTCAACTTCCTTCAAACTGTAAGTGAATTGCATCGCCAGTTTAATTTAGTTACCATAACTCTCTTCATAGCGCTTCAAAGGTACTGCTTTAAAAAGCCAATTCAAATCACTTACTGTGTTCTGAATTGACTTTACTTTGCTAATACTTATTAATCATTTTCACATGAAGAACCTGTATTACATTTACATACTGTACGTTCCTCTAATTGATCCACGACAGCTTGAATAATTGGTGTTGGATTATCAATAATTCTGTAGTGCTTCCATGTTCCGATTTTACGTGCCGTTATAATGCCCGCTTCTTCTAATTTCTTTAAATGTTGACTGACTGCTGGCTGGGAAATTCCAAGCACATCTACAAAATCACAGACACAAACCTCTCCAGCTTTTAAGCAACTTAAAAGAGTTAAACGGTTGGCATCTGATACTGCCTTTAATTGTTTTTCAAGTAAATGTATCTCCATTCGCCCACCTCGTTCTAACTTAGACTTTATAAGTCCGTTTTTGAAAAACGCTCGATTCTTTGACCTATTTCATCACGAACACGCTGGAAAAATGCCCATTTTTCTTCTTCCGAGCCTTGTGCTTTTGCAGGATCATCAAATCCCCAGTGCTCACGTATTACATTCTGAGGAGTTACAGGACATTTATCGCTAGCGTCTCCACACAAAGTAACGACTAAATCAGCATTATTCAAAATTTCCGTTTCAATAATATCAGAAGTTTGCTTCGAAATATCGATTCCGACTTCTTTCATTGCTTTTATGGCATTAGGATTCACTCCATGTGCCTCGATACCAGCACTTTTTACTTCCCATTCGTCAGGAGACAAAAGGTTTTTCGCCCATCCTTCAGCCATTTGACTTCTACAAGAATTCCCTGTACATAAAAAATAAAGTGTTTTTTTCGACATGTTTAATAGCTCCTCTTAAAATAGAATAAATGTTAAATAAAGTCCAAGTAATGTAATGAATAGAATTGGTATTGTAAGGATTATCCCTGTTTTAAAGTAGGTTCCCCAAGAAATTTTAATACCTTTTTGAGAAAGTACATGTAGCCAAACAAGAGTCGCTAAGGAACCTATTGGCGTAATTTTCGGTCCTAAATCTGATCCGATGACATTTGCATAAATTAGCGCTTCTCTCACAATTCCAGTTGTACTCGTTTCTGCAATCGCTAATGCATCAATCATAACAGTTGGCATGTTATTCATTACTGAAGAAAGAATAGCAGCTATAAAGCCCATAGCAATCGTTGCAACAAATAATCCATGCTCTGCAAAGTTTTCAATAACACCAGCTAATGAATGTGTTAACCATGCATTTCCGAGTCCATAAACAACCACATACATTCCGATCGAGAAAAAGACAATATTCCAAGGTGCCCCTTTCAAAACTGCAGTTGTATTGACTACTGCACTTTTTCTTGCCATGAATAAGAAAAACATAGCGATGATTCCAGCTACAAAAGAAACTGGAATTCCAATAAACTCGCTTAAAAAGTAACCAATTAGTAACAGTGCTAAGACATACCAAGAAAGCTGGAACATTTTTAGATCTTTTATAGCATCTTTTGGCATTCTTATTTTAGAGATTTCGTAATTTCTAGGAATGCTCTTTCTAAAATAAATCATTAGAACAGTAATAGTTGCAACCAAAGAAAATAGATTTGGCAAAATCATTCTAGTTGCATATTCCAAAAATCCAATATTAAAGAAATCCGCAGAAACAATATTTACCAAATTACTGATTACAAACGGTAATGAAGTTGTATCTGCAATAAAACCACTTGCCATAATAAATGGAAAAATCATTTTATCCTGAAAGTTTAGATTTCGAACCATTGCTAATACAATTGGCGTTAAGATTAATGCGGCTCCATCATTTGCGAATAATGCTGAAACAATTGCCCCTAATAAGCTCACATAAACAAACATTTTAATACCATTACCCTTTGCGGTTCTGGCCATATGTAATGCAGCCCATTCAAATAATCCAATTTCATCTAAGATTAATGAAATAAGGATTATTGCTACAAACGTGATTGTGGCGTTCCAAGTTATTCCTACTACTTCACCAACATCTCCAAAATCAACTACCCCGAACATTAAAGCAACAATTGCCCCAATACAAGCTGTCCAACCAATATTTAGCCCTTTAGGTTGCCAAATAACGAAGACGAGTGTAACTAAAAAAATAAGTGTTGCTATTATATCTGTAAACAATAAAAACTTCCTCCATTTCAAAAATCAAAAAAAGTTGTGATGAGAGAATAAATAATTAATCAACTCCCACACAATATATAACTAACTACTTATATAATAATCCACTTATATATAGAATTCAATAGCTTTCTTTAATGCCAAAAACCACCAATCCGCAAATTAAATCACAGATTGATGGTTTTTAGTTTGTTTGTATTAGTTATGAACTACTTCTTTTTCATTAAGACCAAGTACCTCAGCAGTAGAAGCTTGGATTTCTTCTAGTAATGCTGTGTTCTGAGCTAAAGAAACACCGTATGAAGGAATCATTTCTTTTAATTTTGGTTCCCATTCTTTAATACGATCGGGGAAGCATTTATTCATAACGTCTAGCATTACTTTTACAGCTGTAGATGCACCTGGTGATGCTCCAAGTAATGCAGCTACTGAGCCGTCCGCAGCTGTTACAACTTCAGTACCAAATTGAAGTGTCCCTTTTCCTGCATCTGTATCTTTAATAACTTGTACACGTTGACCAGCTACGATGATATCCCAATCTTCAAGTTTAGCATTTGGAACAAATTCTTGCAGCTCTTCTAAGCGTTGTTCATTTGATAACATAACCTGCTGGATTAAATATTTTGTCAATGACATTTCTTTTACACCGGCAGATAACATTGTTAAAAGGTTGTTTGGTTTTACAGATGCAATTAAATCCATATTGGAACCAGTTTTTAAGAACTTAGGCGAGAAGCCTGCAAATGGCCCAAACAGTAATGATTTTTTGTTGTCAATAAAACGAGTATCTAAGTGAGGTACTGACATTGGTGGTGCACCAACTTTCGCTTTCCCATACACTTTACCATGATGTTGTTCAACGATTTCTTGATTATTACATACCATGAACAAACCGCTTACTGGGAAACCGCCGATATGTTTTGACTCAGGAATACCAGTTGCTTGTAATAATGGAAGACTTGCGCCACCAGCACCGATAAAGACAAATTTGGCTTTATGGTACTCCATTTTACACCCTTCTAGGTCATGTACTTTTACTTCCCACATTCCATCGCTAGAGCGTTTGATATCAGAAACAGAGTGCTTATAGTTTACTTCTACATTCTGTTTTCCTAAGTGGTCGATTAACATACGTGTTAAAGCGCCAAAGTTCACGTCCGTACCGCTATCGATTTTTGTTGCAGCAATAGGTTCGTTTCCTTTACGTCCATCCATTACAAGAGGCATCCATTCTTTTAGTATTACTGGATCCTCTGTGTATTCCATACCTTTAAATAATGGGTTAACTGAAAGCGCTTCAAAACGTTTTCTCAAGAAGTTTACATCATCTTCTCCCATAACTAAGCTCATATGTGGAATTGCTTTAATGAAATCTTCTGGATTGCTAATTAGATTGTTCTTTACAAGATATGACCAAAATTGTCTTGAGATTTGGAACTGTTCGTTAATGTCAATTGCTTTTTTTATTTCAACCGTACCGTCTTGTTTTTCAGGTGTGTAGTTAAGCTCACAAAGTGCTGAGTGTCCTGTACCAGCATTGTTCCATTCGTTAGAACTTTCCTCACCAGGCTTATCAAGTGATTCGAAAACCTTAATTTCCCATTCTGGTGCTAATTCTTTAAGCATAGATCCTAAAGTAGCACTCATTACACCAGCACCAATTAAGATAACGTCTGTTTTTTCATATCTAGTACTCATAATTACCTTCCTTATCTCCCCTATATTTGCAAAGATGTAGGTGAATTACCCGATGAGTTAAATACATCTAGGACCCACCTTCTCTGTATTAATTATAACCGTATAATATTATAATACATTTTTTCTTAGATTAAAATATCTACTATTATATAATAAAATTTTAGTTTATAAAAGGTGAAATAAATAGCATTCTATCCACAAAGGCTAGTAAAACACGGAATGTTTTATTTATCATTTTTAAAGATGATGAACTAAAAAACCGAATTTATCGCTTCAGCTATGGGATCTTTGCCTGTTACTATCTTAAATTCTTTTCGAATGGTGGATTGATTTTCTAAGCACGCAAGAACTATTTTTGCAACATCTTCTCTAGATATATTACCTTGCCTAACATTGCTTGCGACTATTTTCACAAATCCAGTTCCCTTTTTATCATTGAGATTTCCTGGATGGATAATTGTATAATCAAGCGATGACATCCTTATCCACTGATCAACATAATAATTTTTAATCATTATCTGTCGAAAGTATACAGGTAAATGCATCCACTCTTCTTTTCTAGTTTCAAACGTACTAATATGAACCACCCGTTTTAGCTTAGAGTACTTCAATGTTTCCAATAAATTAACCGTTTCATCAATTTCGATTATCGCATCAGGTATTATATCATGAAGGTTGTGATCAGCAATTACAATTGCATCAACATTTCGAATTTTCTCTAGAAAGAATTCAATGGATTCTTTAGGGCTGTAGATAAAATTCTCAATACCTTTTTCGTTAAAATATGCTGCCTGTGCGTTATTTTGCAACAAAGCTACAGCTCGGTGATCGCCAACCTCAAGTATGAATTGAATTACAAGTCTACCTAATGGCCCATTTGCCCCAATTACGAGAATGTTCAATTCCCTCACATCCTTTAAAATAGATGTTTTACATACAGAATGGACTAAAAATGAAAAATTTAACCCTTTAGTAAGGGTTGATTTCCTTTAATTACTTCTTCTTGTTAGTACAATCTCCCAAAAAATCAAAAAAACCGACATACCTTAATATGTCGGTAACAGTATCCTTATTCCACAATAATTAATTATCATCCTTAATCTTATCAAATAACCAATAGCTCGCTTGATCGGCTATAAATCTTTCGTATTTATTCTTACTATACAAATATACCGTTTTAAATATGGACTGAATATCCTTCCAATATAATATACTGATTCCTTTCAACGAAGGCAGTTCTACTCGATGTGGTAATAAATCCTTTACCTTCTCAACAGAACCTTTATACTCATTCGCCATTCTAAAACCCATTGGACTGTTGTATTTATCTAAGATTAATAAAGTAAAATAAAAGTCTTTTTTCCTAGAATAATTTGTACCCACATCAATCTTTCTTATAAGCTCATCTCTTTTTGTTTGATGATCTGTATCTAATATAATATCCGATTTGTATTTCGCTTCAATAAACCATACGAAGGAATCTGACTCTATGATGATATCGATATCGGTTTTTCCTTCATTAATTTGGAGGCTTTTTGGTGGGTGAATTTTTTTCCATAGCTTGATTTCTATTTTTTCATTTGAATGAGAAAAATCCTCTTGAAATGATTTGTAAAATAAATCTTCAATCCAAAGGTTACGTTCAATTTGATTTAATGTACGAAATACATTCCAGACGATTGTATCTTCACTAGTTTCACTTTGAGACTTTTCAAACCTTCTTTTTTGCAAATATTCAATCTGTGCCTCATATTTATCGATAAGTAACGAATCTCTAAAATGTTCATGGAGCTGCTTCAATTCGGTTTGTGCTCCTTTGTCCAATACTTCTCCCCCTTGTTCAAAATCCACTAGCCAATTAAATGAATATAAGTTAAATATACGATTCAATTTTTTATTGCATTCATTTTTATTTTGTTTTAAGTAAATCTTTAACAAAAAGTACATACTTAAAACGAAACATTTTGGCAGTAACATTCGTAATAGATACTATAACAATATGGGGAAAGATGGGAGAAATGATATTGGATTCGAAAGAACAATTGACAGTTTACTTAGAGGAAATTGAAAAATGGGAAGATGATCAAAAAGGTTTATTCTTTTGGGAGAAAATAGGTCGTCTCCCTTTTAAGGTTATTGATAAGTTAACTCCAAAATTTATACAAGCAAAAATTGGAATTTTAGTGAATGAATTAGGAAGCTATATTCAAACTGGTGGAAAATATTTAATTAGTGAAAAATTAATGATGAAAAAAATTCAAAAATCCACTTCTCATCCGATTGATTCGTTTGAGGATATAGGAAAAATGCCGATGGATGATATGATAGATTTAAGTAACAAATTACAAAGTGAGCGTAGTAAGTTAGCCACTGTTCAAGGAGCTTCTACAGGTTTCGGCGGAATTTTTACACTAGTTATTGATATACCAGTTATTTTAGGCATGGCTCTAAAAACTCTGCAAGAAATAGCCATAATTCACGGCTACAACCCAAACGAAAAGCATGAACGTGTATTTATTGTAAAATGCTTGCAATTTGCTTCAGCTGATATAGTTGGAAAAGAAGCTATTCTAAATGAATTGGCAAGCATGAATAAGAAAACAGATTCGGCAGAAAGTATGATCAGTCAGCTAAAGGGATGGCAGGAAGTATTTTTCACATACCGCGATAATTTTGGATGGAAAAAGTTATTTCAAATGGTGCCAATTGCAGGAATGGTGTTTGGGGCAATTATCAATAAAGGCATGATGGATGACGTATCGGAAGCTGGTATAATGCTTTATAGGAAAAGACGAATCTATGAAAAGCTACATGAGCTGGAATTAGCAAGAAATTCTTCAATTGAATAGTGAAAATGCCTGTAAACCGTATTTTGACGTTTACAGGCATTCTTTTTTAGCTAAAAGCTTATTGGAAGGTCTCCAACTGATTGTCTGCACTAATGGAAAACGATTGTTTTATTGCCTTCAACAATGATTCGATTTTCTAAATGCCATTTTACTGCTTTTGACAAGACGCGGCGTTCAATTTTACGCCCAATTTTCTTAAGAGTCTGAACATCATCACGGTGGTCCACTCGTTCCACGTCTTGCTCGATAATTGGACCTTCATCTAAATCGTTTGTAACATAGTGTGAAGTTGCACCGATAAGTTTTACTCCTCTCTTATAGGCACGATCATATGGATTTGCACCTATAAACGCTGGTAAAAAAGAATGATGAATGTTAATAATTCGATTCTCAAAATGATTAACAAATTCAGGCGTTAATATTTGCATATAACGGGCTAAGATCAGTAAATCTATATTATATTCTTTCATCAATTCAATTTGCTTTGCTTCCACTTCCCTACGAATATCCTTATTTGCCGGTAAGTAATGAAATGGAATTCCATAAGACTCTACAATTGATCGAGCTTCCTCATGGTTACTTATGACCACGGCTATATCCGTCTCTAGATCTCCATTTTGCCATTCCCATAATAATTCTAGTAAACAGTGTAATTCTTTTGATACGTATATAGCCGAACGTTGCCGATTATTTAAATAGTGAAAATGATAGGTCATCTCATAATGATCAGCAATTTCTATAAATTCCTGTTCCATCTCTTTAGCCTTAATGGAAAGATTCTCACAATAATATTCTAATCGAATAAAAAATGTACCGTTTTCTGGATCATTTGAATACTGATTGGATTCAATGATATTTGCATTATACTTCAATAAAAAACTTGATAGGACTGAAACAATTCCCGGTTTGTCGGGACATTTAACTAATAATCTTGCTCTATTCTCAGCTCGTGAACCATGTTGTCTGCTCTCTGGCTTAACTTGCTCTGCTTGCATATAATGTACACTCCTACTCATTATTAATTTTTTCATTATCTATTATTTTGAATTATTGAGCAACTGTTTGGAGTATTGTTTACATAATCTACACAAATATTCGCATATTAAAGTCGAAAGGAGATGATAAGATGACCGAAAACAAAGATTTTGATGACTACTCAAACTTTGATGACCGAGGATTAAAGGGTCAAAGCAGTGCGAACAAACAAATGAATTCTCAACAGAAGAATAGTCAGTCAAAAGTAGAATTTGGGATGGAGAAAAACCCACTTTTAAACAAAATAAAAAATAGCTCCATAATGAAAAAAGTTGAAAAATTCTTAGATGACAAAAAATAATGTCTATCGAATGCCTCGATTATAATTCGAGGTGTTTTTTTATTGATTTCCTTCGAAAACTTAGATATTTTTTTAAAATTCTTCGCATTTCTGACTCAATTCTTCTATAATAGGTCTCATATTACTCACCTTGAAAGGAAGACTATTAATTTGATACTAGTCATTGATAATTATGATTCATTTACCTTTAATCTAGTCCAATATATTCAATCAGTAGGTGAGGACGTCGTTGTTGTTCGAAATGATGAGGTAACTTTGGAAGATATAAAAAAAATGGACCCCCATTCGATTCTTCTGTCGCCTGGGCCAGGAAATCCGGATACTGCAGGTATTTGCTTAGAGGTAGTAAAAGAGTTTCATCAGGATATCCCACTTTTGGGTGTATGTCTAGGGCATCAAATAATTGCACAGGCTTTTGGGAGTAAAGTACATAGAGCAAGTATGCCGATGCATGGGAAAGTGGATGTAATCATTCATGATGGAAAACAACTTTTTAAAGATATTCCTTCCCCTACTCCCGTTACAAGATATCATTCATTAATTGTCGACGAAGCATCCTTACCAAATACTTTAGAAATAAGTGCGAAAACAAAGAATGGAGAAATCATGGCCATTCGCCATAAACATTTTCCTGTTGAAGGTGTTCAATTTCATCCTGAAGCTATACTTACAGAAAATGGACTTCAAATGATTCAAAATTTCTTTACTAACATACAAAGGATACCATCATGAAAATGAACAATTTACAAACACTTTTATCATTCGAATTTGCAAATTCAGCTGGAAAAGTAGAGCCAGTTACTTTTAAAAATCCTATTAAAACGATAGTGGCAAACAATATAGAAGAAATTCTTCCGTGCTTTAACTTAATCCAGGAAGCAGTGAATAAAGGCCTTTACGCAGCTGGATATGTTTCCTACGAAAGCGCACCTGCTTTCGATCCAGCATTTCGAGTAAATCCAAATCCGAATATGCCATTACTTTGGTTTGGAATATATGCAGAACCTATAAAAGAGAGTGTAGTTCGTAAAGGAAGCTATAAACACTCAAAATGGATGCCAAATGTCAACAGGGATCAATATGATTCTTCGATTGAATCTATTAAAAACTCTATTAAAAATGGTGATACTTATCAAACAAATTATACAATTCGGCTAAATTCCCATTTTGAAGGGGATGACATTGCTTTTTTCGATAAGTTAAAACTAGCGCAGGCTTCCAATTATTGTGCATATATCAATACCGGAGAATTTAGTATTCTATCTGCATCGCCGGAGCTTTTTTTCCATTTAAAAGATCATCGAATTACCACTCGCCCGATGAAGGGGACAATTGCTAGAGGTACGAGCTGGGCGCAAGATCAAGAAAATGCAAAATGGCTTTTCGAATCTGAAAAGAATCGGTCAGAAAATGTAATGATTGTCGATTTATTACGGAACGATTTAAGCATTATTAGTGAACAAGGGTCAGTTCATGTGCCGAAACTTTTTGATATTGAGCACTACCCTACTGTTCACCAAATGACCTCTACAATTACAGCAACAGTGAAGTCAAACACTACATACTTCGACTTGTTTAAGGCTCTTTTCCCTTGCGGCTCTATCACTGGGGCTCCGAAAATAAGTACAATGGAGATTATTTCGAGGCTAGAATCAGACGCTCGAGATGTATATTGTGGGGCTATCGGTTATATCACACCTAACCATGAAGCGATATTTAATGTCCCTATTCGATCAGTAGTCATCAATAAAAAAACAGGGAAAGCAACCTATGGTGTCGGTGGTGGAATTACATGGGATTCTACAGCATCTGGTGAATTTGAGGAAGTTCTAACCAAAGCAAGTCTGTTGGAACAAAAGAAACCAGAGTTTGATTTACTTGAAAGTATGCTTCTAGAAAATGGCGAACTGTATTTACTTGATGAACACCTTAAACGTCTTCAAGATTCTTCGAAATACTTTAGTTTCCTTTTTAATCGACATGAAGTAACGTCAACTTTACTCGAGTTTATAAAAGATTATCCAACAGGCAAGTATAAAATAAGGTTGCTTCTATCAAAATCAGGTCACTTGAAGATTGAATCACAACAATTAGTTGAAAATGAAGTGCTAAAATTTGTTAAAATAGCAAAGCACCCTATCGATAAAAAGAATGTGTTTCTCTATCACAAAACAACTCATCGTGAAATCTATGGAGAACACCAACAATCAAATAGCTTTGATGTTCTCTTATGGAATGAAGATAAAGAAATTACCGAATTTACCAATGGTAATATAATCGTAGAAAAGGATGGTAAGCTATACACCCCTCCTATTCGAAGCGGACTTCTTGGCGGAACATTTCGTGAGAAGTTACTAAAAGAAGGTAAAATCCATGAAAAAGTGTTGACATTATCTGACCTTGAGAATTGTACGGGAATTTGGTTCATCAACAGTGTACGGAAATGGATTAAGGTTAACCTAATTTGATATGTAAAAAAGAGAATGTCTTCAGTTTGATTACATTCTCTTTTGAATTTTTCTTTCAATTAAACTAATGAGCCGCCATTTTTCAGATATAAATCAATACCTTCTGCAGCACGGTAAGATAAAGCTCCAACTGTACCTGTTGGGTTATATCCAGAGTTATGTGGGAATGCACTTGCACCTGGAACAAATACATTTTCAAAATCCCACATTTGTAAATAACTGTTTAAGGCACTAGTATCTGGGTTATCACCCATAATTACGCCGCCAGTATTATGTGTAGATTGATATGGCACAATATTATATGGACCTTTTTCTCGCTGTACAATTACTTCAGAAGCGCCCATTTCTTTCATTATCTGCTCAGTTTTACTTGCCATAAATTTTGACATCTCGTTGTCTTGTTCTTGGAAGTCGTATGTCATTCGTAGTAGCGGATTTCCAAATGCATCCTTATACGTTGGATCCAAATCCAGATAATGATAACGATAAGGCATGGAAGCTCCTTGAGCATTAAACGAAATGGATCGATTTTGATATTTAACCGATTCTTCTTTGAATTTGGCACCCCAACTAGGTGTATCAGGTTTAACAGTGTTATTCTGAATAGGTCGCTTTCCAAGCTGAGATAATGAAATATTCGCTCCATGAATAAAATTAAGCTCACTATGATCAAAATTATCTCCATTGAACTCATCAATACTCATACCGAGTGAACCTGCCCCGGCGTAAACATTAAACTCTTTATCCTCGAAGAAGCCCGTAGTATTTGCACACATATTTTGATATGCATAGTTTTTTCCTATTACACCAGTACCTGTTTTTGGATCATATGGTTTCCCAATGTTTGATTGTAATAATAATCGAACATTATTTAATACATAACTTGTTACAGCTACTACTTCAGCCGGCTGAATAAACTCTTCACCGGATTGAGTATCAATAAAACGTACCCCAGTTGCTCGATTTCCTTCATGGAGAATTTCAACAACATTCGAATTTGTACGCAAATCAAACTTTCCTGAGCTTTCTGCTACAGGAAGAACTGTAACAACCGGATCTGCTTTTGCCCCGTACTCACAACCAAATCGTTCACAGAAACCACAATATTGACAGGCAGCACGTGCAATACCATCAGGATTCGTATAGGCTTCAGATAAATTGGCAGATGGTTGTGAGAATGGTTTATAACCTAGATTTGCACAAGCTTCCTTAAACAGACCTGTTATTGGAGTTACTTTCATGGGAGGGGTAGGAAATTTATTTGAACGAGCCCCTCCAAAAGGATTTTCTTCTCCTGAAATTCCCGCCATCTGTTCAAATTTATCAAAATAAGGTTCTAGCTCATCATAAGTAATTCCCCAGTCTTGAAGAGTCATTTCTGCTGGAATTTTATTTTTCCCATAGCGTTCTTCAGTTAAAGTACGAATTTGGAAATCATATGGCAGGAATCTCCACGTTTGACCATTCCAGTGAACCCCAGAACCTCCTAAGCCTGTTCCTAATAAGAATGAACCGTATTGACGCATTGGAAGTGCACGCATTTTTTCGTTATTTCTGAATGTGACAGTCTCTTTAGATAAGTCCTGCATTAAATCGTATCGAAGTGCAAAGCGTAGCTCATCATGAACCATCAAGTAATCAGAAGTAGTTCTTCTTTTCCCACGTTCGAGACCGACTACTTTATAACCCTTTTTTGTTAGTTCAGCTGCTAAGATACCGCCTGTCCAACCAACACCTATTAACACAACATCCGTTTTAGGTAATGTCGTTACCATTCTATATCACTCCTGTATTTTCGCTATTTAATTATTTTCAATTAGTGATTATGTTGTGAGGATAAAGATTTTGGTGCAATTTCCTCAAATTTATCTTGTTCAATAATATTGAAGTAACTCATTTGGTGACCTGGGTAGTTTTTCAACTGCCATCCTGCCATATTGGCATTTCCACCATATAACGGATCCGCATAGACACCTTCAATTGTTGTGGAACGCAGTAAATTAAAGAAATAATTAGATGAGACACCCTTCATGTCTACATTGCCGTCTTGGAAGTCTTTTAAAATGGCATCCTGCTCTTCGCCCGTCAATTCAATAAATGGTTTTTCGGTTTTTTCGATACTATGTTTTTCGATAGCTTCTAATCCAACAGTAAAAATTTCTTGACGGTTTAGACTACCTTGATAGCCTTGTGTTTCTTCACCAGGGAAGAAAGGACCTGCCATGTATTCTTTTGCACCAATTCCCCAACCACTCGCTAATTGATGGTCTATAAAATAAGCTACCAATAACTCTTGTGCTCCTGGACCGTTATCATCTGCTGGAAAAATTCTTTCCACTGCTGCATTTGTTATATCAAATTGATTTGGAGTAAAGAACATTAATGCAGCATTAACATTCGCCTCACCCGATCCTTGTGGGGATGGTGTTTGTTTTGGGTCTTCGGTTGTTGTTGTTTCGTTTGATTCTCTACCTATTAGGGTTCCTACTGCACCACCGACAAGTAGTCCACCGACTGTTAAACCAGAACTTTTAAGAAATGAACGTCTCGATGTACGTTTTTCTAATAACGGATCTTTCTTATCTTGATCTGCCATGAAAATTACCTCCTAATTATTCACTTTTTGTTTCAATTACAAAGTAATTGAAAAATCATTCTATCTACTTGTGAGAAGTAATGAAAAATATAGTTCACAAGTATTTTGTTTCAAAATTAGTTTTTAATACTTTTTCATCCAATATTTTTACTAACAAACCATGATTTATTTAATTGTTGCTAATTTTTAATTTTGAGGACAAAAAAAACGACCCTTTTGAGTGGGTCGTTTGATTGATTACTTATTGATAATTAATCTTGAACAGTGTTGGCATCGTGGTTTTGACCTTCATCCTCAATTCCTTGACCACCTACATCATCATTTACCGGTGGATGCTGTTCAGAATTTTCACCAGTAGCTCCATCAGGTTCGTTTTGTAGTTCAGTATCAGTTTGAGGTTTCTCTGACTCCCTTAGCGAATCTTCTTGAACCTCTTCTAAATCTTGCTCAATAATTTCCGTTGTTTCATTGATATTTTCACTTGTCTCAGTTTCTGAGGCAGTGTCTGCGTTACAGCCGACTATTGATAAAAGGACTAATAATAGGAACGGTACATACCATAATTTTTTCAATGTTATAACCTCCAAAATAATTTGGTCTTATTATGTCACCTTTCAATATTATTATTCGCATTGGTTTGTTAGATTTTATGATCACGGTTCTTTCGATTTATGTTATGTAGAATATTTTTGGGGGGAAAATAAAATTCAGGATAAGTTCAAGCAATAATTGGCATTTATTATAGTGAAACCAAATACAGCTCCTTCTTCTAGAAATGGATGCTGTGAATAAAAATAGCCAGCCAAGAGTAAAAGGAAGAATAAAACAAAGGCAATTAGGTTTCGTTTTTTCAAAACATCATCTCCTCTACATTTATATAGTACATACTTCTATAAATTTCGCTTTAATTCCTTTTATTTCAACAAAAAAATCTCGCCAGCATCTTTTACTGACGAGATTACATAGTAATATATTCCATTACCTGGCTTCGCACTTCATCCAAATCGATTAATATTCCCGGGCAGCTTTTCTGTACTCCTTCAAGCTCTCGATGTCCGAGGACTTGATTGGGTTGTAAATTATAGAGTTTCATCATATAACTACTTAACCAAAGAAAGGATGTCCATTGTTGGTTGGTAGGTGTTTCTATATCAAAATCTCCTGTTATACAAATGCCAATGGACGTTCGATTATGGCCATATGCGTGTGCTCCAACATGTTGACCCCTACCCTCAATAATATTTCCATTTTTTTCTATAAAATAGTTATAGCCTATACCACTCCAGCCGCGCTCTTTTTGATGAAATTCATGACATTCATCAGCTGTCATATGTGCCCTTGAAGTATGATGAACAATGATATTTTGCACCTTTTCCAATGGCTCGAATGATTCTAAAAATTGAAAGTTCTTTTGAATAATTTTCATAATTCTCCTAATACGTTTTGTGCTATGATTTTTTGGTACTACTATATCATTTACTATTTGGTTCAGATTTTATTCCATTCAAGATCAAATCCATATAGATACTAACAAGTTCTTCCTCTGTCACTTCCCCATCGGGTTTATACCAATTATAAGATCGGTTAACCATGCCTAGAATGCCAAAGATGACAATATCACTTCTTAAATGTTCTCTGAATTCACCTTTTTCAATACCTTCTTCAATCAACTTTTGAAGATTAAATCGGAACTCTTTTCTGTAAACATTCACTGACTTTACTTGTTCTTCATCTAAATGCCGAACTTCTCTATTAAATACTCTCGCACTTTTTCCATGCACTCTAATGTTCTTAATAATCAAATAAATTAGTTTCTGCATCTTCTCTTCGAAGCTAATATATTCATCTCTCAGGATGATTTCCTGTTCTTTTAGAAGTTCTTTTATATAATTTAAGTGAATATCCCTTAGTAACTCCTGTTTGCTTTTAAAATAATAATAAAAGGTACCCTTAGTCACTCCAATAGTATCAACAATATCTTGTATGGAAGTTTTACTGAAACCCTTCTTATCAAAAAGGTCTATACTTTCTTTTATAATTCTTCCTCTCATAATATTGTTCCCTTCGACTATAAATTTCACTACATTTTTAATTCGGCTCCCTTTCTATTACTAAAGAAATACCTTGACCTCCACCAATACAAGCAGTGATTAGTGCATATCTTCCAGCGGATCGTTTTAATTCATATACTGCCTTTGTTATTAAAATCGCCCCAGTTGCTCCTAATGGGTGCCCATGTGCAATCGCGCCACCATTCACATTGAGTTTCTCTGGGTCGAATTCTAATTCTCGATCACAAGCAATTACTTGTGAGGCAAACGCTTCATTCAGCTCGATAATATCCATATCAGCTAAAGAAAGACCAAGCTTTTCCATTAGTTTTTTCGTTGCAGGTACTGGACCAATACCCATGATGTTAGGATCCACTCCTGCCACTGTCGAACCTTTTATAGTCGCTAAAGGTTGTAATCCTAGTTCTTCCGCCTTTTCACGTGACATAATGACTAAGGCAGATGCTGCATCATTTAATCCTGAACTGCTTCCAGCTGTTACAGTACCATCTCTTTCAAAAGCAGGATTTAGTTTTGCTAATGCAGCTAAAGTTGTGTTTGGACGTGGGTGTTCATCTTTGTTGAACAAAATAGGTTCACCTTTACGCTGAGGTATACTAATCGGTACAATTTGCTCATCAAATCGACCTTCCTCTATCGCTCTAGCCATTCTTTGCTGACTTCTTAATGAGAATTCATCTTGCTCTTTTCTCGTAATCTCATATTTTTTCGCTAGATTTTCAGCAGTTGTTCCCATTGCTGGATTACCGATTTCTTCAGGAGCAAGAAGGGTCTTACGGTATCTTGGAGGAAGTGAACTATAGGCTTGCTCAGCTCGCTCATATTGATGGGGTGCACGACTCATGCTTTCAATACCACCAGCAACATAGATATCTCCCGCACCCGATTGGATTGCTTGAGCAGCTAAAGCAACTGCATTGATTCCGGATCCACATTGACGGTCAACAGTTAAACCAGGTATATTCACAGATAAACCGCCTTGCAAAGCTGTCAATCTCGCAATATTACCACCCCCGCTAAGCACATTTCCTAAAATAACATCATCAATCAATTCTGGATTTATGTTCGCTCGTTTAATTGCTTCTTTTATTACTTCTCCACCATAAAGATGCGCAGGAATACTTGCCAAAGCGCCACCTTGCTTACCAATTGCAGTACGTACAGCTGATACAATAACAGCATCTCTTTTCATCGCAATTCTCCTCATTTACATAGTTTGTAGGAAAAGGGTGTCTCTTTTTAGTTGATATAAATCGAGACAACCCCGTCTTAATTAATAAAGTTCAAATTTAAGTTTTCCTTGAACCACATCTCTTTGGTTTTGATTAGTAGCTTTTACTTCAAAAGTTAGAGATTGTTCATCTTTTTCTATTAATTTGGCTTTTAATGTAAGGACATCATTTAAAAACACCATTCCTGAGAACCGGATATTATAATCCTTTATTAGACCTTCTTCATAATATGGCGTAAATAATTTAGATAGATTGCCCATTGTCCACATACCATGAGCAATAATCCCTGGTAACCCCGCTTTTACAGCTTCTTCATCGATTGTGTGAATCGGATTGAAATCTCCTGAAGATCCAGAGTACTTGATTAAATCCATTCTCGAAACTGGATTGAGAGTAGTTTCTAGAGTTTCACCTATGCTTACCTCATTTAGTACTGTCATACGCTTAGGGACCTCCTTACTGTTTCAGTAATGATTGTGATGGATTCTTCCGTAAAAATTAGATTTCCTTCTGCATCTTCACCATATCTTTTCATCTTAAGAAAGCCCATCTTACCTGTACTGCCTTCCTTTTCGTAATAATCTTCAATTTTCGAATAACAGAAGACTTCCTCACCTACTAATAAAGGTCTTTCGTAATGATAGATTTGTTCCCCATGTATTAAGCCTTTTGATGGTAATTTCAATCCATCAATCGAACCCGATCGTAGGACACGCGGGAATGTAGGTGGAGCAATATTTGTTCCGAATCTTGAATTTTTTCCCGTTTCTTCATCTATATAGATTGGATGACTGTCTCCAATTGACTCTGCAAAACGTCTAACCAATTCTCTTTCAATCACACTTCTCACTTTGTTTGAAGTTAGACCGATATAATCTTTATACATTGCATTTCTCCTTCCCATTAATTAGTTGGACCGCCAGCCACATAAAGTACTTGACCGTTAACGAAAGAAGATTTTTCGTCTGCAAAGAAGGCAACTGCATTTGCAATATCGCTCGGTTTACCTGTTCTACCTACTGGAATTCTACTAGCACCGGCTTTGATGAAATCTTCAAATGGTACACCCATTCTTTGAGCGGTTGCTTTTGTCATATCTGTTTCGATAAATCCAGGTGCAACAGAGTTAGAAGTAATGCCAAACTTTCCAAGTTCTCTTGCTAGCGTTTTAGTTAAGCCTTGTAAACCAGCTTTTACCGTGGAGTAATTTGCTTGACCGGGATTACCCAATGCAGAAGTTGAGGAAATGTTAATAATTCTTCCATATTTTTGTTGAACCATATATTTTTGAGCAGCACGTGAAGTATTAAATGCTCCCTTAAGATGTACATCGATTACTTGATCCCAATCACTATCAGTCATTTTAAACAATAAGTTGTCTCGAATAATTCCAGCGTTATTAACTAAGATATCGAGGGAACCAAAGTCACTAACAACCTTCTCTATTGCAGCTTCTACTTCTTCTGCTTTTACAACATTCGCCTGGATCGTTAGGATCTCGTACCCTTTTTCCTTAAAATCGGACTGAACTTCCTGTAAAGCTTCTTCATTTATATCAATAATGGCTATTTTAGCCCCTTCTTGAGCGAAAGTTTCCGCAATACTTTTACCTATTCCACGACTACCACCTGTAACAAAAGCAACTCTATTATCAAATCTTCCTGTCAAAATAAACTCCTCCTATATTTATACTAATATTATTTCTTAACATTCTATTAGAAGTTATATAGAAATATTCAAACAAACGGCACATTTTCTTTGGTATATTGCCTCTCAATATCAATCTACTAAACGATATTGGTAGACACCATTTTTCTTGTCTGCTATTACAATATTTCGTTCCTGCAATAAATCAAGTACACTTAAGATCTCAAACACAAATGTTATTACAGCCCTCTCATATCTACCTTTATACATCTCTTGAATGATCTCATATCCGGTTGCCACTCCATTTGCTTTTTTAAGCGTATTGATAACACGGTTTGTACGGTTTTCAATATTGCTTATATGTCCATCAATTGCTTCATTTAGATTTTCAATCAGCGGACCATGCCCTGAATAAGTTAATTTTGCAGGAAGTTTTCTGCATTTTTCCAAGTTGTTTAGATATTGGAGGAGCGGTTTTGCTCGCTCCTCCCCTTGTTTAGGAGCATCTAAGAATATTCCCCCATGTACCCCTTTAATGACGTTATCCCCACATATAAATTGTTGGTCGTCCCAACTATATAGGGAAATATGATCTTGGGAATGTCCAGGTGTTTCGATTACTTGAAAAGAAGGTAATCCTGGTACGAAATCTCCATCTTGGAGCACTCCATCTACAGTAGCAACCTGAAAGTAATCTCGAAGATGTCCTTTTCTATAAGCCCATGTATGTGCCATTTCTTTAGTTAGACCAAATTCGATGAATAATCTATCAAAGAACTCTGCACTCCATTCTATATAACTCTCATCTTTTAAATACATTTCTGTATCTTTATGAGCATAGATGGAAACCGACGGATTTTTTTCAAGAATCCAGTCAACCAGACCCGTATGATCATTATGATGATGAGTTATGACAATTTGTTCAATATCAGTTACGGTTAACCCAATTCGATGAAGACCATCATTTAGATTTTTCCAACCCTGCTCATTTTTTAAGCCGGCATCTATGAGCGTTAATTTATCACCAAAGACGACATATGAATATACTGGACCAATTGGAAAGTTGGTTGTTAACTCCAGTCTTTCAATTCTATGCAAAGCACTCAATCCTTCTTTTATAAGAATGTGTTCTCACATACCTTTCATGAAACGTTCTCAATTTTATGAAAATCGATCTATTCATTACAATTATTTATCCAACCATACATCCTTTAGATATCCGTACCCATAAGACGCATGTGGGTAAGAATCTTTGACAAAAGAGTGTCTTGGTGTTTTTGTGTAGTATGTTGTAAGTGGTAGCGGATTAGCTAAATTTTCTAAAACATAGCGTTGAATATCATAAACATATTCTTTTCTTTCTTCCACATCTAAGATAAGTCTTTGCTCGTCAAGCATCTTATCTAGTTCTGGATCGCTAATGTTATACCAGTTTCTTGCACCATCTGTATGAAGCTGTGTACGCAGCCACTCATCAGGCTCTTGGAAATAAGTTTGATAGCCTACACCCATATCGTAATCTACATTTGGCCATCTCTCTGAGAAGTAAGTAGCATATTCAACAATTTCAATTTCAACATTAATGCCAATATTTCTTAAATCTTCCGCAACCCATTGAGCGACACGTACTAATTGTTCGCCGTATCCATTTGTCACAATCATTTTCGTATCAAAACCATTTGGATACCCAGCTTCTGCAAGTAACTTTTTCGCTTCCTCAGGGTTGTATGGTAGTAACGCTTTCCGTTCCTCTAAAGGTAATGCCCAATCACCCAATGATGGATTGACAGGTGAACTGATTTCACCACCACCATAAATTGCATCGACCATCGATTGACGATCGACTGCCATACTAATCGCTTTTCGAACCTTAAGATCATTAAATGGTTCTCTTTCCATATTCATATATAATTGTTCTTGAGTTGCAAACAACGCTTCAAAAATTTCTGTATCTGGGTTTGTTTTTTGAAGCTGTGCAAGCTGCTCCGGTGCTAATCCACCAATTGAATCAGCTTGACCTGTTCTAAACGCCGCAATACGAGAAGCTTGATCTGGAACGACTTTATAGATTACTTCGTCTAAATAAGGCTTACCTTCTTCATAGTAGTTTGGGTTTTTAGAATAGGTTGCCTGAACATTATCTTCCCACTTTTCCAAAACAAATGGACCTGTTCCGATAGCATCAGTCGCTAAATCTACTTTTCCTTCTACTGCCTCTTTCGGTAAAATCCACATAAAATGATTAGCCATAAAGTTTAAAAATGGTGCAAATGGTTGCTTCAGTTTAAATACAACAGTTTGTGAATCTTCAGCCACGATACTTTCTACCTCTGAGAGAATCGCTGCTTGATGACCTGGTAGATTAATAATTCTTTCCATTGTTGCCACAACATCTTCTGCTGTAACCTGTCTTCCATTTACCGGTTCTTTGTCGTGCCAGTATGCCTCTCTTAAGAAAAATTTATATTCTTTTCCGTCTTCAGAAACTTCCCAACGCTCTGCAAGATCTGGAATAACATTGTAGTCTGTATAATCCACTCCTGGACCTGTTTCATAAGAGACTAGTTTGTTATAAACTAGCCCAGCCATCATATGAGTATAGATTGATGATTGTTTATGTGGATCTAACATATCCGGGTCTGCAGGTGAAAGAATTGTATACGTTCCACCACTTTTAGGTTCTGATGACTCTGTACCTGCATTCTCCGTTCCTGGGCTTTCAGTTGTTGATTCATTCTCTTTTGTGTCAGAAGAGCATGCACTGATTAACAGTATCAATAATCCCACTAGAAAAAAGCTTCCAATTGATTTCAACTTTTTATCCATAACCATTTCCTCCTATGAAATATCAATCTCTTTCAACTCTCTAAGACATTTTTGGATCAAGGAAATCACGTAATGCATCGCCAAATAAGTTAAAAGCCAAAACCAATATACTTAGAGCTAATCCTGGGAAAAGAACGAGCCAAGGAGCACTTTCCATGTACATACTCGCATCACTAAGCATCAGTCCCCAAGAGGGATTTGGTGGTGGTGTTCCAATTCCAAGAAAACTAAGTGAAGCTTCAGCAATAATGGTTTGACCAAACGCAAGACTTGCCATAACAATAATAGGAGCCATCATATTTGGTAAACCATGCTTCATGATAATTCTGAATGAGCTTGCCCCTACTGAACGGGATGCTTCTACATAATTCGATTCACGGATTCTCAGCATTTCCCCCCGAACAATCCTTGCAAAACGAGGTACTTCAATTATGACTAGTGCGATAATAACATTTTGGATTGCAGGTCCTAACAATGCTGCGATAAATAATGCTAGAATTAATGCTGGGATAGACATGATTGCGTCCATAATTCTTTGAATAATCATGTCAACAACCCCACCAAAGAAACCTGATACCATCCCAATCAAAGTTCCTAATATTATTGAAATAACTACTGTTACAATTCCAACAAGTAACGAGATTTGAGAACCATAAACAAGTCGACTGAATACATCACGACCTAAGTCATCTGTCCCCATCATATGATCTGCATTTGGAGCTGCCAGAAAAGCTGCACGATCCTGACTTATAGGGTCATAAGGTGCAATGATTGGGGCAGCGATTGCAATCGCTACCACAAGAAGGATGATTAAAAGAGACACAAAACCAATTTTTTGAGTGATAATAAAGCGTTTGCAGTCCTGTTTGAATTTACTCAAATGCAAATTCTTTCCCGCCTTTATCCTCTCGTTTGGCAATTCTGAGTCTAATTGAACTTGGGACATGCGAATCACTTCCTTTTCTTGAAACAAGAATTTTGATGCACTTTTTATTTCGCTCTAATTCGTGGATCAACCCAGCCATACATAATATCAACAATTAAGTTAACTAGTAAGAACATTCCACCAAATACCAATACAGTCGATTGTACAATTGGGTAATCTCTTATTAATACTGATTCAAAAATCAAACTTCCTAGTCCTGGAAGCGCAAAAATTGATTCAAGCACTACTGTTCCACCTAGCAAATAGCCAATTTGTAAGCCGATTAAGGTAATAACGGATACTAAAGAGTTTCTAAGAGCGTGTCTGAAGATTACGATCATTTCTTTTGCGCCCTTCGCACGTACGGTTCTAATAAACTCGGAATGTAATACTTCGAGAACAGCAGACCTTGTCATACGTACGATACTCGCACTTAGTGTGATAGCTAAACAGATTGCCGGTAAAAACATTTGTTGTATATTTACTAAAGGATTATCTAAAAAAGATTGATACCCTAACGGTGGAATCCAGTTTAAAATTAAGGATAATCCAGTTAGCAAAATGAGTGCTAACCAGAAATTAGGAATAGATAAACCACCTATTGAAATTATTTTTAAGAAGTGATCAATAAATGAATTCTGTTTAACTGCAGAAATAACCCCAATTGGTATACCAATAATGATAGCTAAAACGATTGATAGGATTGCCAATTGTATGGTTACTGGCAGCCTTTCTAAAATAATTTCTGATACTTGTTGACCTGACCAAAGTGAATTTCCTAAATCACCTTGTACGGCTTTCGATGCCCAATCTACTAGTTGACCGATTACACTTTTATCCAGCCCCATTTCAGCTTTCAATGCTTCCATTTGCTCTGGCGTTGCCCCTGAATTAGCTAATTGGAGTGTAACAACATCACCAGGAACTGCTCTCATGATGATAAAAATAAAAGTTGTCATTATAAATAGAACGAATATTCCGAATATTAAACGTCTAACGATATATTCAATCATGCCTTTTGCTCCTCTCCATAGAGATGACATGAAACCGTATGACCATTTGAAATGGCTTTTAGTTCAGGTTTTTGTTGTTTACAAATATCCATAGCTGCTGGACATCGTGTATGGAATTTGCAACCGGATGGTGGATTGGATGGACTTGGTACTTCACCGCTTAATATAATTCGATCCGGTTCGATTTCTGGGTTCGGAATTGGCACAGCTGAAATCAATGCTTGAGAATAAGGGTGTAAAGGCTCCTCAAATAACGTATCGGAATCCGTTACTTCAACAATTTCACCAAGATACATCACAGCAATCCGATCGGAAATGTATTTGACCACATTCAAATCATGAGAGATGAATAAATAGGATAATCCCAATTTTAGTTGAAGGTCTTTTAATAGATTTAAAATTTGCGCTTGAACGGAAACATCTAATGCCGATACAGCCTCATCACAAATTAAGAGGTCAGGTTCTGTTGCCAAAGCTCTAGCAATACCAATTCTTTGACGTTGTCCCCCTGAGAATTGATGTGGAAATTTATGCATATCATTTTTCGATAATCCAACGATTTCAAGGAGTTCTCCTACCCGTTGACGTTTAGCAACTCCTTTTGCTAAATTGTGAACTTCTAAAGGTTCACCAATAATATCTAATATTGTCATTCTTGGATTTAACGAACTATAAGGATCTTGGAAAACAAATTGAATACGTTTTCTTATCGCTTTTTTATCTTTTCGATTCGAGCTTGATAGCTGTTTTCCGTCAAAACTTACAGCACCATTCGTTGATTCAATTAGCCCTGTTATTAAACGCCCCACCGTTGACTTCCCGCAGCCCGATTCTCCAACAAGCCCCAGAACTTCGCCTTTATGAATATTCAGTGATACCCCATCAACTGCCTTCACATGACCAACAGTTCTAGACAAAATTCCTTTTGTAATAGGGAAATGTTTTTGCAGGTTATTTACATCTAAGAGCAATTGTTTGTTTACAAGATGTTCATTCACTTCGAAGTTTGAATCTTGTTCTTCAATTAATGTAGGAATTTCCCTTTTATCTTGCAGACTCGGATCGGCAATCCAGCACTTACTCACTCGATTTTCCCCTAGTTCAAATAGTGGAGGCTCATCAATTTTACATTTCTCTGAAGCTAGGGGACATCTTGGGTGAAAACGGCAGCCTGATGGTATTTCTCTTAAGCTTGGTACATTCCCTTTAATTGTGAGTAGTCTACGATTTTTGTCCGTATCTATTTTGGGAATACTCCTCATGAGTGCCTCAGTATACGGATGTTGTGGTTTTTGGAATAACTCCTTCACATCAGATTGTTCAACAACCTGCCCAGCATAGACTACAACCACTTTGTCAGCCATTTCGGCTACAACTCCTAAATCGTGAGTTACTAAAATGATCGCCGTTCCAAATTGTGATTGTAAATCTTTTAATAACTCCATTATCTGGGCTTGAACGGTTACATCAAGAGCCGTAGTTGGTTCATCAGCGATAATTAAATTAGGTCTGCAGGCAAGCGCAATGGCAATCATTACCCTCTGTCTTTGCCCCCCGGAAAGCTGATGGGGATAAGCGTCGATTCTACTTTCTGGATCAGGCAAACCAACTAGTTTTAATAATTCAAGTGCTCGATCTCGCAGTTCTTGTTTGCTTAAGTCTTCATGAATCTTAATCGTCTCGATAATCTGATCGCCAATGGTGTAAACAGGGTCCAGACATGTCATTGGATCCTGAAAAATCATCGCAATCTCGTTTCCTCGAATCTTTCGAATCTCTTCTGTACTTAAATCCTTCAAATTCAAATCGTTAAATAAGATTTTTCCTGAAGTTACTTCGCCATTACTATCTAATAATCTTAGTATGGATAGCGCAGAAACACTTTTTCCAGATCCTGATTCTCCTACTATCGCAACTGTTTCTCCTTTTGATATACTAAAGGATACACCATCAACGGCCTCTAAATTGCCAGCCCTCGTTTTGAAAACAGTTTTCATCTCTTCCACTTTTAAAAGTGTATTAGAGTTTTCGGCCAATCAAATTCCCCCTTTCAAGTGTATTTCATCCCTCTTAGTCTAGAGTAAGGCTTGCAAATCTCTCTCTTAGCTTAGTTTTCAATATCTTTCCTACACCATTTCTAGGAAGTTCATCGATAAACTCGACATGTCGAGGTGTTTTATATTTGGCTAGATTCTTTTGACAATATTGAATTAGTTCTTGCTCGATTACATTTGCTTCAGGTTTCTTTACAATACAAGCAAGAATTTCTTCACCCATTCTTTCAGAAGGAATACCGATTACCGCTGCCTCAAGAACTGCCTCATGTTTGACTAATAATTCTTCTAAATCACGTGGATATACATTAAACCCACCTCGAATAATTAAATCCTTTTTACGATCCACTATATATAAATAACCATCTTCATCAACCTTTGCCATATCACCTGTATGAAGCCAACCATTAACTAAAGCCTTTTTTGTCGCTTCTTCATTTTTATAGTAACCAGGTGTGACATTATCACCTTGAACTAATAATTCACCAACCTCACCAACAGGTACTTCGTGCCCTTGTTCATTGACAATTTTAATAGCTACACCTGGCATTGGAATTCCTACAGAGCCTTCTTTGATTGGCATATTATTTCGTTGGGAAGCTACACCTGGGGATGCTTCAGAAAGTCCATAAGCATCTCGTACTTCAGCTCCAAATTTCTCTTTAAATTTTTGTCGTAAACTAATCGCAAGAGCTGCAGAACCAGAACCAACTGTTTCCAAGCTCGATAGATCATAGTTCTCAGCGCTTGTGTCGTATAGCATTGCGTGGACCATTGCTGGTACAGCTGCAAAAGATTTTACTTTATACTTCTCAATTACTTTAAATATTTCCTCTGCTTCAAATTTAGAGAAAATAACGACAGAATTTCCAAGTAGGAGCATCCCGTTCATAATTCCAAATCCATAGATATGTGCTAATGGAAGAACGCCGATTGTTGTGGCACTTGTCTCATCTTCTTCTCTTAGCGCTACTCCTGACATGGAATTTGCATATAGATTTTTATGAGTTAGCATAACACCCTTTGGTGCACCAGTTGTTCCAGACGTATATAATATAACTGCAACATCCGATTCTTCCATTTTCAATGATGAATTATCAAAGAGCGGCATATTAGAGAGAGCCTCATCCCACACAATCACCTCGAGTCCATCTGGAAGTACTGTTTCATTTGGTTGGTCAATAGAAATTACCTTTGGTTTAACATCTAACCCTTTTGTTGCTCCGTTAATTTTTTCTAAAAGAACGGAAGATGTAATAACCACTTTTGCTTCAGAATTTTTTAATATAAAGTTAATTTCATTTTCGTGTAGCAGGTACATTACTGGAACAATGATTCCACCAACTCCTAATACTCCTTGATAGGAGAAAATTACTTCTGGAGAATTCGGCATGCAAATAAGAACTCGATCCCCTTTCCCTACTCCAAGGGAATGGACTAAACTTGAAACTTTTTTACAAATAATTTCCGTTTCCTTATTTGTATAAGTTTTCTCGTTGTAGTAAAGAAGGTTATACTCACCAAACTTTTCAATATTTTCACCCAATAATTCAGTTAATAGCATGTTATCCTCCTAATTTCATTTACTATTTTCATAGTAAGGATTTTTAATCGATGTACCTTAGCGTATTTGTGCGACCAGGTTTCAAATCTCTTTGCATACGCCAAAGGCTTTAACCTCATTGGAGTCATGGTGATTACCTACTAGTTTTGAGTTACATTACAATCAACTCGCCACTTTCGAAGTGAGACTACTTCTGAACTGAGGTTAAACGTTTTCATTTTAAGGAGCCAACTTTTAGCTAATTATGAGTTACTAGTGTCTTTTCGATCTGGTAGAGGAATTTGTACTTTGTGTTGATAAGCAGTTAAATATGCTACGCCAACCAGCAGTGCAGTAATTATTGCGGAAGTTATAAATGGAGCTGACGCCAGGAATACGAACACCCATCCACCCCAAAGTGGTCCTAGTATTCTTCCCAGACTATCCATAGAGTTTTGTAATCCCATTGTGATGCCTTGCCCCATTTCGTTACGCTTTGATAGCATGGCGATTGTTGTTGGACGTACTAACGACTGACCTAAGCCTGTTAATACACAACCAAATATAGCGAACCAGATAAATGGTGCAAAACTGATAAAGCAATATCCAATTGCTGTAATGATTAAGCCTATTTTCGTAATGGTATCTTCATCCCATATCTCATTGCACTTCTTAAGTAAAAAGAATTGCACGACAACTGAAGTACCCGCCTGCGCACTAAAGGCTAAACTAACAAATACTGGGGTAGCCTCAAATCTTTCAATCATAAAGTAACCGAGTAATCCAAAGAAACTTGAGGCAGCAATGGATAATCCAAGAATAATTGTATAATGGTTCCAATAACCAGGCCTTGTAACCATTAATAGTGATTGCCAAAACGAAATGGTTTCTTTATTTTGAAGAGAGTCTTTCGTTTCTTCTGTGTCGTCTTCAATTTTCTTATCATGAATGTAAAAATGAGCAAATGGTAGAGTAATCAAAGCTAGCGATCCTGCGATGATGAAAGGAACAACTACACCTAGTGGTGAAAACAAACCACCTATAGCTGGACCACACAAAAAGCCAAGACCATTGACCGCTCCCATTTTTGCAATGGCTTCATTTCTATTCTCTTTTGTCGTTTGATCTGCTACCATGGAAAAAGCAGCAGGGTGAGCACCAGATGAGATGGCTGCCCCAATTAACCTTACTAATAATAATTGCCAATAGTTTTGAGCAAAAATTAACAGAAGGAAGGCTATACCAAAACCTAGAACTCCCATCATTAACACTGGTTTTCTTCCTATTTTATCAGCCAAACGACCCCATAATGGTGAAGTAATCATCTGTGCAATGGCCCAAGCAATGATTAATGATGACATTTGGACTGATGTTAAGTTTAAGTCGTCTGCTAAAAATGGCAATGTAGGAAGTACTATTCCATAACCTGTCATCGTTAAAAACATTATGAATCCTAGTAAAAAGAACGCCTTCCTATCCATCATAACTATTCATCTTCTTTCACTTTTTTTAGAAAAGCGAAAGGTGCTAGCTAGCTCCAAAAAACTGGCTCCCCTATTACCGGATTATTTTTCGCATTTACATTTCCTGAATAAATGAAAGAAGTATTGAAAAAACTTCCATGGATTTTGCAAAGGAATCCAGCAACCTTTTAGAGCTAGCACTTGCAGCTAGACACTTTTCTAATTCTAGAATTTTTTTAAATTCCATCTCTTTATTAAAGAAACGGAAGAAGATATTTCTTCCGTTTTGTGAATTTTGTTATTCTCGATGTCAGAGTTCTTTTACTTGAAAATATGGAAGAACTAAATCATTTTCTACCTCTTGAAATACAACAGAGACCTCCTGATCAATAGCAATCTGATCCTTGTCACCAAGTATTCTTGACATCATTCTTACACCCTCATCAAGTTCTATAATGCCTACAACAAAAGGTGCTTCACTTTTAAAGGGACCAAATGCTTGGTGCACAACAGTGTAACTATAGATCTTCCCATTTCCACAAGACTCCTGCCATCTAATTTTCTCTGAAAAACAGTGAGGGCAAATTGTTCGTGGATAAAAGATATATTGCTGACAATCATCACAATATTGAATGAATAGTTTTTCATTTTTTAATCCATCCCAATATGGTTTTGATTCTTCATCAATTGCAGATTGAACCAAATCTTTTATCATTTCAGTCCCCCCCTAAAATCACAGTTGATGTAGAGGAGAGAACTCCCCCTGTCCCGTGAACCAATGCAAGTTTGGCATTCTCTACTTGACGCGAGCTACACTCACCGCGCAACTGACGTACAGCTTCTATTAATAAGAAAATTCCATACATACCAGGGTGGCAATAGGATAAGCCTCCCCCATTGGTATTCATTGGGAAATCTCCACCCGGGGCTGTTCTTTGGCCGCTTACAAATGCTCCACCTTCACCAGGCTTACAGAAACCAAGTGCTTCAAGTGTCAGTAACACTGTGATGGTGAACGAATCATAAATTTCCGCCACATCAATCTCATCGTGAGAAATTCCAGCCATTTCAAATGCTCTTTTACCTGATTCTACGGCACTTGTAACCGTTAAATCTGGCATATTAGCAATTGTATTGTGAGAATGGGATTCTCCATGACCTAAAATCCACACTGGTTTTTTGTTTAGTTTGCTAGCAACATTACTGGAAGCTACAATTACTGCTCCACCCCCGTCTGTTACTAAACAACAATCCAATAAATGTAAAGGATCGGCTATTTTTCGCGAGTTTAACACATCTTCTATCGCAATGGGTTCTCTCATGTAAGCTTTTTCATTTAAAGCCGCCCATTTTCGAGTTGCCACTGCAATTTCTGCCAACTGCTCTGATGTTGTACCAAATTGATGCATATGACGCATGGCAGCTAATGCATAAGCGCCAACAGGTGTTGGCAATCCATAAGGCAATTCATACTGAGCTGTCAGTGGTGACTTAAACATTGAGTTGGAAGGATTGGTTTTGTTTGTACTTCCGTAAGTGATGAGAGCAACTTCAAATAAGCCTGCTTTAATGCCTGCAACAGCATGCCCAACGTGCGCTTCGAAAGATGAACCACCAATATTCGTAGAGTCTGTATATTTAGGTTGAATGCCTAGATATTCGGCCAACATAAGGTTTGGTGCCCACGCCCAATTTCCTGCTGTAAATACAGCATCAATATCATTTTTTGTTAACCCGGCATCCTCTAATGCTAATTTTGCAGCTTGAGCTTGGAGCTGTAAAACATTTTTGCCGGGGGTTTTACCAAGATCAGATTCCGCAACACCGACAATGGCCGCTATTCTATCTGATTTCATATTTGCCCCCCTTTTTTGTAGATTAACCAGCACTCCGGCTATCAGTAGGTTCATTCAAGAAAAGATTGTATAACTAAACGGTTAGTATTGTTACTTTAAAAAAACTGACCAGGTAGTATGTTTTAAAAAAATGAGTTAGTTACGTTTTATAACAATTCTCCAACCTTAGCATGGCCTTTTAATAGATTACGTGCAATTGTACGGCGTTGAATTTCATCTGTTCCCTCAAAGATTCGGACCAGTCTTAACTCTCTATACCAACGCTCGATTGGTAATTCTTTTGTATAGCCCATTCCTCCATGAATTTGAAGAACACGATCGACAACTTCATTTGCCATAATTCCACCATTCAACTTGGCCATAGATGACTGATGACGTGCATCCATTCCATTTTCAGTCATCCAAGCTGCTCTAAATACAATCCATTTAGCCGCTTCGATTTCAACCGCCGAATCGGCAATCATCCATTGAATAGCTTGACGTTCAGCAATAGGTTTTCCAAATGTATGACGCGTTTTTGAATAATCAATGGCCATTTGTAATAAACGTTCTGCCGTACCGATTGCTCCGGCTGGAATCATATAGCGACCTTGACCAATCCATTGCATTCCTAAGTTAAAGCCTTGCCCCAGTTCACCTAGAATGTTTTCCTCTGGAACACGGACATTATCGAATATGAGTGTAGCTGGTCCCCATTCGCCCATCGTATGAATAGGCTCAGATTCCCAACCCATATCTCTGTCCACAAGGAAGCATGTTACACCGCCGTTAGCACCTTTTTCTTTATCTGTAACCGCAAAAACCATTGCGAAGTCTGCTTCATTACCATTTGTAATAAATACCTTTTCACCATTTAAAACCCAATGGTCGCCATCTTTTACAGCCTGCATTGTAATACTTCTTGCATCTGACCCAGCACCTGGTTCAGTTAAAGCAAAGCACGAACGTCTATCCCCATTGATAGTTGGAATTAAATATTTCTCCTTCTGTTCCTCGTTGCATAAATAAAGAATATTGTCAGCTGAACCTCCAAAGTTAAAGGGAACAAAAGTTCGACCTAGCTCCATTGCGATTAATACTGACATAATCGGACCTAAATTAGCCCCTCCATATTCTTCCGGCGTATTAATACCCCAGAAACCAATTTCTTTTGCTTTTTCCCTTAATTCCTTTACTTTTTCACGGGAGATACCAGGTCTGCCTTCTCTTTCATTTTTTAATACCTCTTGCTCTAAAGGTTTCAGTTCTTTATTTACAAAGTCTCTAACTGTTTTTTGAATCATTTTTTGCTCATCTGTTAATGTAAAATCCATTTAAAACAACTCCCTAAAATCAAATTTTTTTGAGTACAAAATTGTTAAACATTGTTCACAATTTTTCGGAATACTCAGATATTACACGGTATGTAATTTACAGATTACTTATTCTAAAAAATAAAAGCGTTTTCATATTATTTTTTTCAAAGATATTTCTTCCTTAAAAAGCAACGTTTTGGATATTGATTTCTTTTGAGCAGAAAAAAGCCTCGTTCGTGTAAGTGAACAAGGCTTTCCATTATTTCTCTATTCAGTTTTCGGACATGAACTCTTGAATTCCTTTCAGGAAGCTATTTGGATCTTCTAACATTCCAAGGTGAGCTGTGTTTGTTTCTAATCTCTGGATGTTAGAATTCATCGTTTTAATTGGTTTAACAATTTTGTCCTGAGAGCCTTCAACAACTAATATAGGAATCGAAATGTTTTCAATTAAATTTTGTTGATTTGGCCGGTTTTTCATCGACTCTAAAGCTAGAATTAGTCCTTCTTCTGAAGCTCGATAAGCTATTTTTCGAGCGAAGTTAATTGTCTCTTTATTCGCTTGATCACTAAAAAACGCTTCAATTAACTGATCGACAAATTTTTCAACACCAATTTCAGGAATCTCAAGTTGTTGATTCGTCCGTTTTTCCTTTTGTTCCTCTGTATCAGATCCATCTGTTGTATACGCTAAGATTGCGTTAGAAATAGGTGCTATCTTTTTTTCTAGTGCAGCTAAAACAATATACCCTCCTAATGAATGGCCAAGCCAGGTCGCATTTGTGATATTTTCATGACGGAGAACTTCGGATACTTCCCTTGCATAATCGTAAACTGAATAGCTTTCTCTTTCTACTTTGCTTTGTCCATGACCAGGTAAATCCACTGCAACTACATCATAAGATTTTGTCAGTTCTTCCAAAATAGGACTGAAAATCTCTGCATCACCTAAAAAACCATGCACTAACACAAGCTTTTCACCTGTACCTTTTCTAGTGTAATGTAACATTTTTATTCCCCTCTCCAATTTCTCTACATTACTATTACCCAAAACTAAATAGAAATAACAAATACGTGTCTATTTAGAATTGTTTTCACTTATTTACTCTTATTAGACATGAAATGTGGTTTTAATTCTACGAGGTTAATCATATATGAAAATATTTAGCGTAAAATTAATAGTATAATGATCCAATAATTGGGGGAATTGTGATGAAAAAAAAGAAATTTCTATTAATCGTGTTATCGCTTTTAGTTTTATTTGCCGGCTTTACTCTTACTAAGTCTTTTCTAGTATCATCTAAGCAACCAGCCCCGGTTCCAACCTCTGTTGTAATTAATGAAGAGAAAGCTATACAAAATTTTTCGAAAGCGCTTACGTATAAAACGATTTCATTTCAAGAAAGAGAGAAATTCGATTTAAAGGAATTTGACAAATTTATTGCTTTCTTAAAGGATAGCTACCCAAATGTACACGAAAAACTAGATTTAGAAATGGTAAATGATTATGGGCTTGTTTTTAAATGGATAGGATCACAATCAAATAAAAAACCGATTGGCTTAACAAGTCATTATGATGTAGTTCCTGTACTTAGTGGAACTGAATCAAATTGGGAAAATGACCCATTTAGTGGTGCGATTAAAGATGGATTCATTTGGGGACGTGGAACATTAGACGATAAAATTGGTGTCATAGGCATATTGGAAGCTGCTGAATACTTGCTAACAGAGGGATTTACTCCCTCAAGAGATATCTATTTTATGTTTGGATTTGATGAAGAAATCGGTGGAGATTTAGGCGCAAAAGCAATTGCAGAAAAATTAAAGCAACGTGGCATCCAGTTCGATTTTGTTCTTGATGAAGGTGGGGCCATTGTTGAGAACATGGTACCCGGTGTAGAGCAACCCGTTGGAGTTGTTGGGATTTCAGAAAAAGGCTCTGCAACAGCAACGCTTTCTATTATAGGCAGCGGAGGACATTCCTCCCAGCCTAAAGATCGAACAAATATTGGACGCATTGCAAGCGCAATTTCTAAATTAGAAGAAACTCAATTTGATGGTAAACTACGAGGTCCTGGCAATGATTTATTTGAATTTGTTGCTCCTGAAATGAATTTTGGTATGAAGTATGTATTTGCTAATAAACTTCTATTTAAACCTATTATTGAACAAATTTTACTTAAAGAACCTGCTACAGCTGCACTCATACGCACAACTATTGCCCCTACGATTTTTCAAGCTGGTGAACAATACAATGCATTGCCAGAGGAAGCGTCTGCAATTATTAATTTACGACTAATGCCAGGAGACTCGCTTGAAGATGTTAAAGAATTTATTGTCAATACAATAGATGATGGAGAAATCACAGTTACTGTAACAGGTACCGAAGCTTCTAGTATTTCTTCAACAGAAGGTCCACAATTTGAGGCAATACAGCAAGCAGCACGAAATGTTTATAATGATAGCATTATTGCACCGTATTTGATGTTTGCAGGTTCAGATGCCAAACATTACGACAGTATTTCCGATAATACTTACCGCTTCCTACCAGTTCAAATTAGCTCCGATGATTTAAACCGGATGCACGGAACAAATGAACACATAAGTATTAAAAACTACATTAATGCCATTAAATTTTATATAGAAATTATGAAAGTAACAAATCAACAATAATCCAAATCATGGGCATTCGTTAAGTTAACGTTTGCCTTTTTTTTATTTAATAACATAAGAAATAAAAGGTTAGATTTTTCTCCAACCTTTTGCTATCTAAATTATCATATACAATTTATTCATAAGGATTATTGAGAATTTTTATTCAATGACCTTCTAAAGGTATGTAGAAGATAATTTTACGGCTTTAGATATAAACCCTGAATATATTGAGAACTAATTATTTGAGTACGAAGATCCACTATTTCTAACTAATACGGATTAGTTGGATGATATACGCTTATAAAAAACTGTACCTGACTTGTGGCAAGAGCGAGTGCTCTTATAAACAAAGCATTTTGAGCAGTTAATGCTAATTCTGAATTTGCTGGAACAATTTCTTCAACTAGCACTTCGTCATCATCTTCAATACTTATTAGCACATCATTATCAGACATATTACGTGCAATGACGGTTAAAAGAAGTGGTGCTCGCATGGGTGATGCTGGGGCTGCATATATGAGTGTGTAATCTTGATTCTTTGGTGCTTCTTCAACCATCTCAGTTTCAAGGAGAAAAGTGGAGGAATCATCAAAATTGATATCCTCTTCAGTAGTATTAGCTATCGTATTTTCTTCTATTATTAGCTTCTGTTCTCCACCTATTGACGCATTCACACAAAAATTTTGAGCGATGATGAGCGAATTCCTCTCAAAAATCACTTCACTTTCAATTCGATTACTTCCACGATTATCATTTGTATCTTTATTGGAATTCCAGTCTAAACTCACTCTCAGCCCTCCTTCTATTTACTAATTAATGCTGTACCTAGTTAATTGTTAGGGCTAATGAATTAATAAAAAGAAAAAATGTAATAAATTTAACTACTCCCAAAAAAACTATGAAGGGATTGCAAATAAAAATAAGCACAAAATATATAGTGGAGGTGAAAAAGATATGGCGAAAAAGTCGAGAACTACTTTTAGAAAGATGAGAAAACCGCACAAACAAAACAGCAGTGAGGAAATCTCGCAGGAACAAAATTTCGAAAAAGCATTAAAAAAAATTGAATTTCAGAATAATAAGATTAACGATTAGACTTTAAGTTTTTCCGCTATAACAATAAATAATCTTTCTAACCCTCACTAAAAGGTCTCTTTTATCAAGAGACCTTTTTATCTCGAAATAATATCTCCTTAAAGACATCATTCACCAAAACCCAATTTTTATACAGAATAAGGAAAATGAACGCGCTTTCATACCATTTCATTCCATTTTTAAATAGATATTGATAATTCGTGAACTTTATGTGAATAACTTTTGAATAGACAGTGAACCTTTTGTGAATTCGATTTTAAATCGAAGTTTTTACTATTCCAAAGCTTAAAATAGAGTTATAGTGTTGGAGGAAGTCAATGGGTGATTTTCTTTTGACTAATAAGGGAAGGTGAATATTTTTATGATAAAAAAATGGACATTATTAACGTCCATGATGGCACTTGTCTTTGTACTAGCTGGGTGTGAACCTCTTTTAGTATTAGATCCAAAGGGTCCACAGGCCGAAAGACAAGCGAATGATATTATATTATCAATCGGCATCATGTCTATTATTGTAGTCGTTGTCATGGCTATCTTAGTATTTATTCTATTTAAATACAGAGCTTCAAATCTACCGGACGATTACGAGCCACCACACATCCATGGGAATAAATGGGTCGAAATAGTTTGTGTTGGTGTTCCAATATTAATAGTAGCTTATCTATCATTTGTCTCTGTAAAAAGTAACTATATTGTTGAATCAACACCAGAAGGTTATGAAAATCAAGAACCCTTAGTTATATATGCTTCCTCTTCTGATTGGAAATGGCACTTTAGTTATCCAGAAGAAGGTATAGAAACAGTGAACTACCTTTATATTCCGACAGATCGTCCAATAGAATTTAAACTGTATTCTTATGGTCCAATTACAAGCTTCTGGATTCCACAACTTGGTGGTCAGAAATATGCAATGTCTGATATGGTGACAACTCTACACTTAGCAGCAGATGAAGCTGGGGAGTATATGGGTCGAAATGCAAACTTCAGTGGTAAAGGATTTGCTGAAAATACGTTTAATGTAACAGCAATGCCACAAGCCGATTTTAATGATTGGATTGAAGAAGTTTACCAAACTGCGGAACCAATTACTGAAAGTCAATTTGAAGAATTACTTGAACCTGGTCATCTTGGACAAATGACATTCACAGGAACACATTTAGAATTTAGTCCTGCTCCAGAACATGCTCATAATGAAGTTTCTGATGAAGACAATAACGAAAGTCACGAACATTCAAATCATGAAAATCATACTGAAGATGAAACAGACCACAGTGGTCATTAATTTGAAAAGATAGAGACTAGTTTTATAGACTCGTTTTTATCTTGAAAGGAGAAACAAGGATGGAATTCTTTGAACGATTTGCCATACCTCATCCAAGTCCAGCAATTTATGCCTCAATGGTTGCCATTGTTTTAGTTAGTATTGGAATTGTTGCAGGCTTAACATACTTCAAAAAATGGGGTTATTTATGGCGCGAATGGCTAACAACTGTCGACCATAAAAAAATTGGGATTATGTACTTAGTCTCTGCCCTTCTAATGTTATTCCGCGGTGGTGCTGATGCAATTATGATGCGTGCTCAGCTCTCTGCGCCAGATATGAAATTATTAGATGCTCAACACTATAACGAGATCTTTACTACTCATGGTGTTGTTATGATTATCTTTATGGCCATGCCATTTATCTTTGCCTTTATGAACTTAATCGTGCCCCTGCAAATTGGTGCACGTGACGTGGCATTCCCACGCTTAAATGCTTTAAGCTTCTGGCTATTCTTTGCCGGAGCAATGTTATTTAACATTTCATTTGTAATTGGTGGTTCACCAGATGCAGGATGGACTTCTTACTTCCCTCTTGCAGGAAATGATTTCAGTGAATCCGTTGGTACAAACTATTATATGTTAGCAATTCAAATCTCAGGTATTGGTTCCTTAATGACAGGTATTAACATGTGTACGACAATTTTAAAAATGCGTGCACCTGGCATGACTCTCATGAAAATGCCTATGTTTACATGGTCTGCTTTTATTGCTAACGTTATTATTGTTTTCGCATTCCCTGTTTTAACAGTTGCATTAATTATGGGTACAACAGACCGTTTATTTGCAACAAACTTCTTTACTACTAGTAACGGTGGTATGGATATGCTTTGGGCCAACTTCTTCTGGATCTGGGGACACCCTGAAGTATATATCTTGATCTTACCAGCATTTGGTCTTTACAGTGAGATTATTTCAACATTCTCAAGACGTAACCTTTATGGCTATTCTTCTATGGTATGGTCTATGGTACTGATCTCCCTTCTATCGTTCTTAGTTTGGACTCACCACTTCTTTACGATGGGGCAAGGAGCACTAACAAACAGTATCTTCTCCATTACAACAATGGCGATTGCTGTACCAACAGGGGTTAAGATCTTTAACTGGTTATTTACGATGTGGAAAGGGAAAATCCGCTTTACAGTGCCAATGCTTTATTCCATCGGTTTCATTCCATTATTTACAATCGGTGGGGTTACAGGAGTAATGCTTGCAATGTCAGCGGCAGACTATCAATATCATAATACAATGTTCTTAGTTGCCCATTTCCATAACACGATTATTCCTGGTGTTGTATTCGCTATGCTAGCTGGTTTAACTTTCTACTGGCCAAAATTCTTTGGTTTCATGTTAAACGAAAAAATTGGGAAAGTAACTTTCTGGTTATTAACAGTTGGTTTTGTACTTGCCTTCTTCCCTATGTATATTACTGGTTTAGACGGTCAAGCACGTCGTATGTACACTTATTCTGAAGCTACTGGCTTTGGTGCATTAAATATGTTGTCATTTGTCGGTGCTGCTCTTATGGCTATCGGATTTGTGACAATTGTTTATAACGTTTACTATAGCTTTAAAAACTCATCAAGAGATATCGGAAGTGACCCATGGGATGCTCGCTCATTAGAATGGGCTACTCACACGCCAGTACCAGAATACAATTTTGCTAGAACACCACAGATCAGTTCAAGCGAAACATTCTGGGATTCAAAGAAAAATGGTCATGTATTGTTCAAAGGCGAAATCGAAGAAATTCATATGCCAAACAATAGTGGTGTACCATTTGTGATGGGGATTATCTTCTTCATCGCAGGATTCTCATTTATCTTTGCACTTTGGGTTCCAGCTGTGATTGGACTAATCGGTATCTTCATTTGTATGGCGATGCGTTCATTTGAAAAGGATCATGGACGACATATTTCTGTGAAAGAAATTAAAGAAACTGAAGAAAAGCTTGGAGGTGCAAAATAATGCATATCGATAATTCGCAGCCTCTTGAGTATAGTACTCAACAAAATCAGCTAAACATTTTAGGATTTTGGATTTTCTTAGGTGCTGAAATTATGCTGTTTGCTACCCTATTTACTGCCTACTTCACACTTGAAGGCCGTACAGGTTCAGGTCCAGCTCCTGCAGAGATTTTTGAAATCACGCCAGTTCTTATTGAAACGCTTGTATTATTAACAAGTAGTTTCACAATTGGACTCGGTATTCATGCAATGAGACTTGGTCGCAAAAATGCAATGCTTACATTCTTTGCCATTACCCTATTACTTGGACTTTGTTTCTTAGGAGTAGAGATTTATGAATTTATGCATTACTACCATGTTGGGGCAACATATCAAACAAGTGCCTTTACTGCAGCACTATTAACAACATTAGGAACACACGGTGGCCACGTAACATTAGGGTTATTCTGGGGAACGTTTATTATCCTTCAGGTTAAAAAACGTGGTTTAACACCTGAAACAGCAAATAAATCATTTATCTTCTCTCTTTACTGGCATTTCTTAGATGTAGTTTGGATTTTCATCTTCAGCTTCATCTATCTGAAAGGAATGATGTAATATGAAAGAATTATTCCCTGCTAAACAGGTTGCAGGTTTTGTTGCATCATTAGTCCTGACTGCTGTCGCGTTATTGGTTTACTTCACCGATATGACCTATACAGTAGGCATGACGATTTTATTAGCAACAGCCTTTATCCAAGCGTTCCTACAAATCGTAGTGTTTATGCACGCTGGTGAATCGAAAGATGGTAAAGCGATCTATACAAATATTGTCTATGCTGTAACCATTGCACTCGTTTCGGTATTTGGTACACTCCTTATTCTGTTATGGGATATGTAAAACAATAACCAATAAAGCAAGGGCTTCCATGTGAGAGGCCCTTGCTTTTATTTTTTGAATTTAATTTGAAGAAATAATCTAAAGTTTATGGAATTGGTTCGAACTTTACTTGCCAATCCTGTCTTCATTAATCACCAGAAATAAAAGGCATGATACATTCTTTTTTGAATGATCATGCCTTTAATTGGTCTGCTCATGAATAGACTAATCGATTCTTTCGTTATTAAGTCCGTTCGATTATTTTGCTATACTTCGATTGGATTTTTCAGAACTCTGCTCTGATAATAATTGCAAAAATAAAAACATAATAAATAATGCGCCGCCACATTTAGCAATTTCAATGCCGTACCAAATTGAGAAGTTTATATAAAAACTAGCAATGACAAGAATTATACCTAGAATCACAAGCATCCCAGAAAGTTTTGTGTATAGATTAAACATTTAAGTCACTCCTTCTTGGACTATTTATATTTAGTATACACCCTATTTCACAATTTAGCCACATTTTATTAACAATTTCGTCACATTTAATTCACTAATTATCCATTTTTGTTAATTGACCTTGATTTTCATCTATATATTACACTCAATTATTCCCTATAAGACAACATCTCAAGTTAATGCGACCATTTGTATCAATTGTCATTAAAAATGCTACGAAAAGGTTGACGTGTATGCAGAAATAAAGTTGGGACATAATTAACTAAGAAACTCATTTAACTTGAAGTTACGATTATTATGGAGGGTATATGAATAATAAAATTTTATATAGACCGTTATATAATCCAATTTACTTTCGTTATAGTTTCTGCTTCGTATTTGCCCTAGCTGTGATCATAAACTGTATGAATTTAAATGGAGAAAGTAGTTTATATATATTATTCATTTTTTCCGTAATTTTCTTGGGTATCGGTTTTTATAGTAAGCCCATTTGGTTTTTACTATTAGCTACCCTAATCATTGTAACTTGTAGGTATTTTCTAATATCTGACTCTGCCTCTAACATTGGAGTATTTTTAATTCATTTTCTAACCTACCTTCTAATAACCCTCATCTCGTCTGGATTAATGAAATATGTTCAAAAAGTACAGGAGGATAATTTAGAATTAACTATAGCACTTGCCAATGCTTTAAATTCAAGAGATCAATATACTTCACATCATTCTGAAAACGTAGCAAGATACTCTGTTCAAATTGCCGAAAAAATGAACTTATCTAAAGAAAGTTGCGAAATTATTCGCAAAGGAGCATTGCTGCACGATATTGGGAAAATCGGAATCCCAGAGGATATACTAGGGAAAAAAGGAAAACTGACGGATGAAGAATATGAAATAATTAAAAGTCATCCAACACTTGGACATAACATGATTAAACATATTGGAGACTTCCATAAAAATGGCCTATTAGATATTGTATTGTACCATCATGAAAGATACGATGGCAAAGGTTATCCTATTGGTCTAAAAGGAAATCAAATTCCTTTATTTGCACGTATTGTGGCCATTGCCGACACTTTTGATGCAATCACTACAAAACGTGTATATAGAGAGGAATATGATATCGAGTATGCTCTGGATGAGATTCAAAAAAATAAAGGAAAACAATTTGATTCAGAAATCGTCGATATATTTTTAAGTTTATTCGATCAAAGTTAAAGGGAGAACGCATCGGTAATCTTGAACTATGCTTTCTCCTTTTAACTTTTATTTAAACGCTACACTTAACAGTCCTTTTATTATTCCTGTGACATCACCCCGCTCAATTCTTCTATAAATGCATCATAATGTAGTTTGACTGCTATACGTGTTTTTCCTTTTTTACTTGTCGGACGATAATCAATATAGGACATTCCCTTTGCTTCTGTACTCTCAATTACTGAGGCATCATAGAATATGTAATCGACGATACTGGGATTTTTTACAACCATAATTGTAAGAAGATCATGAATAGGAGCCCCTTGAATACCTGGTACAGATTTCTTATAAAATTCATAGTAATATTTGAAAATTGGTTCCAACATAAAGGAATAAAAATTTTTCTCATTTTTTGAGATAGCTTCTACCATTTCCTCAGTAAGTACAGCATATTGCGTAACATTTAATGGGGTTATTGTAAGGTTGTGTGCGTACTTTAGAACAAAATTAGACGAATTCGGATCCCCATAGAAATTTGCTTCCGCCAAAGCTGTTGCATTTCCTGGAACAAAAAATGCACCACCCATCACATAGAAGGACTGGACCATTTTTATATATTCAGGAAATAGAATAAATACATTTGCCAGTGTAGTAGAACGGCCAGTATCAACTATAATAAGTTCATTTTTATATTTTTCAATAATAAAACGAATGGTATCAAAAGGATATATTTGATATTGAAAATTACTTGGTGGTTGAATCGGACCGATGCCATTCCCACCATGAATTTCAGGATAAAATCTCATAGCTTCCTCTGTAACTGGCATTGAAGCACCAGGAATCACTGGAATGTCGCTTCTACCCGCTAATTCTAGCAAATAGGCAGCATTTGCGGTTGCTTGTTCTTTTGTTACGTTCCCATAACTCGCAACAATTCCAATCAATTCAATTTCAGGGTCTAGTATGGCATACATAATAGCAAGGGAATCATCAATGCCAGGGTCACAGAATAAAAGAATTTTCTTAGTGATTGTAAGCACCCCTTTCTATCTCATATATATTCCTCTTTTTAAGAACCATACCAAAAAACGGTATTAAAACCACATCTTAAGCAAGTTGGTGTAATACTTATATATTCTCAACTAGTAAACATGCTGATTAATCCGGCAAATGTTACTCTCAATAGGTAAGCTGCTAAATGACAATAAAAGCCACAAATCCTTTAGTTAAAGGTCTGTGGCTTTGTCATACATATTAAAATTAAGATTGGATTATTTATATTGCTGTGATTCCTATATATATCTTACTATTTGTTCAAGAGGTAATCGTGATGATCCATAGGCAGGAGCATCTGCCTCCCCAATAGCGATTAATAAAATCGGCATTTCATTTTTTGGTAAACTAAACTTTTCTGCAAATTTTACCTTATCAAAACCACCCATTGGCACTGTATCATATCCCATATCTTTAGCCAACAACATAATTTGCATAGAGATCAGGCCAGCATCAAAATGAATAAGGCTTGTTAGTTTATCTTCTGGTAAGTTTCCATACAACGCTAGTGAATTTTTAATCATTAAATCAGCAATTTCTCTTGACATAAAACCTTGCTCATAATTGGCATCATAGATTTGTTCTGCTTTTTTGTACATATCAAGATCACCCAGCACTGCGATAATTGCTGAAGAAGTTTCAACTTGTTCCTGATTATTTGCAATCGGACGTAATTCTTTTTTTACCTTTTGATCCTCAATAACTATAAATCGCCAGGGTTGCATGTTGCTTGATGAAGGTGCTGTTATTGCATTTTGTAAAATAGCTTGTATTTTTTCCTGTGCAATTACAACACCTTCTTTATATTTACGGACAGATTTTCTTTCATGCATTAATTGTTCAATTGCTTTTACTGTAGTTGTCATTCTTAAAACCTCTTTCAATTATTTTATATAAAGTGTTTTTCAGTGTTATCCAACAATCTCCTTACGAATAGTTGAAATTGCTGTATGTCTTGATCGGTAAATTTATTAAACAATTCATCGAAAAATTGTTTTCTATCCAAATCGCAATGCTCCAGTTCGCCTTTACCATTATCTGTAATTTGTACAATCACTTCCCGATTATTTTGCTTATTTCGTGTACGAATTACAAAACTCTTCTCTTCAAGTATTTTTAAGTGCCTTGTAATTGCAGCTTGATCAATTTTTAACGACTGCTGCAGCTCTATTTGGGAAAGCTGCCCTTTCGTTAATAGCGTGTGCAGCATTTCATATCTAGTTAAACTTATCCCAGTTCGCTTTTCGAAGTTTTGAGTGACTTGACGATCTATCGTTTTAAGCATTAGAAAGATGTGTTTAATTTCTTCACACGATTGTTGCATTGCTTTCCTCCTCACCAATGACTAATCAATAGTTGACTAGTCAATCATACTATAATTATAGAAATAATCAAGCATCTAGCTCAGAATGACGTATTTTTTTTTTGAAAGGACTCCTCCATCCCTTCTGATAACACATAAACCCTAGACGTTACTCTTTAAAAATCGTATAGTTATATCTTGATAAGTGTCGATAAAGGAGATTCATTCATGAATATAGTTTTAACAACCTTAAACGCCAAATATATCCATACAAACTTGGCGTTGCGTTATTTAAAGGGTGCCGCACAGCCTGAATTTAACCCGAAAATAATTGAATATACAATCAAAGACCCTGCCTTTAATATTGTTTCTGACCTCTATCAACATAAACCAGATGTTGTTGGATTCAGTTGTTATATTTGGAATATAGAAGAGACAATCGGTGTTATTCGAATGCTCAAAACTGTGTCGTCAAACACGAAGATTGTTTTAGGTGGACCAGAGGTTTCTTATGATGTGCATGATTGGTTACGTCGATTACCAGAAGTAGACTTTATTGTTATGGGCGAGGGGGAACATTCCTTTAAAGGATTACTTCACCATTTTAATGGAGAGATACCATTAGAGGATGTTCCCGGCATTTGTTATTTACAAGACGGCAAAATGAAAATCCATGCTCAGCCTAAGAAAATCGATTTACGTGAGCTTCCAAGTCCCTATCGTTTTGAAGAGGACCGTGATTCCTTAGGTAAACGAATCCAATATATCGAAACGAGTCGCGGTTGCCCATTCTCTTGCCAATTCTGTCTTTCCTCTATCGAAGTCGGCGTACGTTATTTTAACCGTGACAAAATAAAAGAAGAAATTCGCTATTTAATGGACAATGGGGCTAAGACGATTAAATTTGTCGATCGTACCTTTAATATTAGCCGTAGCTATGCTATGGAGATGTTCCAATTTTTAATCGATGAACACAAGCCAGGCGTTGTGTTCCAATTTGAAATTACTGCCGACATTATGCGACCTGAAGTAATTCAGTTCCTAAATGACAACGCTCCAGCAGGATTATTCCGCTTCGAGATAGGGGTTCAGTCAACAAATGACTTAACGAATGAACTTGTTATGCGTCGTCAAAATTTTGAAAAGCTGAAACGTACTGTTACGATGGTAAAAGAAGGTGGCAAAATCGATCAGCATCTTGATTTGATTGCCGGCCTACCTGAAGAGGATTATGATAGTTTCCGTCAAACTTTTAATGATGTTTTTGCTATGCGACCTGAAGAACTGCAACTAGGGTTCTTAAAACTTTTACGTGGTACCGGCCTTCGTGTCCAAGCTGAGCAATATGGTTATACTTATGTAGATTTAGCTCCTTATGAGATTTTTTCAAATAACGTGCTAACATTTGATGAGATTATTCGCATTAAGCATGCGGAAGATGTTTTAGAAAAATATTGGAATGATCATCGTATGGACAATACCATTGAGTATCTGGTGACAGATGTGTTTGAAACACCTTTTGATTTCTTCCAAAGCTTTGGTACTTATTGGGAACTTAAAGGTTGGTCACGAATCGGTCATCAGCTTGAGGATTTATTTAAACGGCTAGAAGAGTTCTTGGCTACTCAACCGAACGTTAACATTGAAATCGTTCGTAGTCTAATGCAGCTAGATTATCTATCGAAGCAGCAATTCCAACCACGCAAGCTTTGGTGGGAAGAACGAGTTACTCGCGAAGATCAAAAAGTGATCTATAACCAATTAAAAGTTGACCCTACTTTAGCTGGTGAAGAATTCGCCAATTTTGACATAAGCGAAAAGGAATTCTTTAAGCATTCTCTTATCATTCCATTCTCTATTGATTATAATGCTTTGCAAAATGGACGAGTGTTAGCAAAGAGCGGCTATTTACTCACTTATTTCCGTATTGGTGATACGCCTTATTTTGCAACATTATCAAAAGATATGTAATACAAAAGGAGCCTTTCTCAATGGAGAAAGGCTCTAATTGTCTTTTCTTTCAGTCAAGATATCCTGTATGATTTCAATATGAGAAGCTGCCCATGCCTTCTCACGAAAATGCAAAAATAAACTGAAGGTAATCCCACCGATATAAATCACTATAAAAATTAACCAATATTTACTCCCCTGTGCAAATAAATGTTTTTGTAAACTATTGGAGAAAATTAGAAATAAAAAAGGGATTGATGATACATATACAGGGATCATTCCCGACCCATTTTTCTCTTTAATCAATCTGTAGAAAATCAACTTTAATAGATCGCTGTCAATGGATAAATAAAAATCTCTTACTTCTTTCATTTCCTTCAAATACTTTGAGTTAGGTATGTTAGCAGGATTCTTTTTCAAATGACAATAAATCTTGTGCGCATCGCCCCGAAACAAATTCAAAAAATAACTTCCTTTCGAAATGCAGGTGAGCTCCAATACATTTTTCTCTTGCTTATACTGTGAGATAACAAGAGAATTATACAATGATTTAATAATTGTTCAAAAAAAACTCCTGCAAATAAATTTCCAGAAGCATAATAAAACCATTTATATCTTACTCAGGAATAGACGGTGCAATACTCAAGAAAAATAACATAACCTACTCAAAATAATGTGCGCTTATTGGACGATTTCTACCAACCAATCTTTAAAGTCTACAAGACGATTGTATTTCGGTTTTACATCTGTTCCAACTATTATAAGCGGAACAACCGAATCAATTTTATGAAGAGATCCATGTGCCCCTCCCCCGGCGTGATCATGACTATGCTCTTCAATAAATTCATAGGAAGGTTTAGCATCCACGATAATAAATCTTCCTCCATGTGAATGGAGGGCACCATTTAGTCTCGCGAGTCCATCAGGATAATCACCGTATTGAATAGTTTCATTATCCGAGATTGAAATATCTAAAAGTGATAGATCCCCAACTAAATTCCAGCTCTGATTATATACGTCTCTATATTCCCCTATACTCGAAAACGAAAGAATCGTTTCCTTTTCCGGACTTACTATATAATTGAGATTCTCGTCCTTCCAGGCAATAAAACCTATTCGATTGTCCTCTTTTAATGTATTTATTATTGAATTTATTTCGATCTCGTTGTCATTCAAATTGATATAGGCCATACGTTCATTTATCGCGATAGCTAATTGCCCATCTTGATTATCACCACTCCAAAATGTAAAGCCCTTTAGTAATTGGTTTAGATCAATTAATCCTTTTTCTTTATCCTTTTTAACGAGGGATTGGGCACTATCTCCCATAACTATCCAGGTTACTTCTTCAATAGCCTCTTCCCACGACGGAAAAAGATTTAGTAGTTTTTGAATGGATTGATCAACTTCAATTATCGCTTTTACCTCCTCTTCTGGTCCTTTACGATGTACCTTAGCATCAAGATTCGGTAAATAGGCAAGTGTAAATGGAGGCAATTTATTTTGTTCTATTAAATACTTTAATTCACTAACAGTAAAATCATCATTAACGCCCATTCGATTCCATAAAAATTTATGCTTATCATTATCAGGATTATATTGAGAAAGGGCACCGAGAGAAAGTAGAGTTGGTCCCTTAATTTCAATTTCCTTGGGGAGCAGATGCATGAACGAGAGCATTTTTGGGACATTCAATTTGTGAGAAATATCTCCTTTAAAAATTAATCCATTGATGGAAGCGGACTGTATTTTAGTATCTGCAAGCTCTTCATAAATAGTTCTGACTTCAGAGTTCAAATGTTCATTATTTAAACGGATAATACTATCCTTTGCAACATTCTTGACACCATTATTCCAAATCTCCCTTATTCCACTACCATAGCTGATTATTCGATTATCCTTTTCGTCAAACCATATTAATCCGGGAATTTGGTGCTGATCTGCATAGGCTCCTGTTACAGTTGTGCTATCAATCGTAACTGACATGGTTGGATAAGAACTAACAACATCAGGTATATAAGTCCCTTTATTCATTAAAAATGAAAATGCTGGTGCATTGCCCTCCAGCACTGCTTTTTGGAGCGACTCACTCATCAGGGAATCTATTGTAAGTAAAATAACTGGCTTTTTTGATATTTGAATATCCATTTCACTCAAACTTTTTGTAGGTGTCATAGAAATCGTGACTCCAACAATTGATAGTAATAGTACTATAACGAATAAAAAACTGATAATTTTTCTTTTCATAAATCCACCTAATATAAAATAATATATTTATTATGTATTTTTATTGGAAATACATGCACAAATAATAAGACCGTACACAAAATGTGACGGTCATCTTTTTTATATTAGTTATTTCCTTGAGTTGCTTTTCTGTATTCAATTGAAGCAAACTGTTCTCGTGTTAATGGTCTGTTTGGAAATGCTCCATTTACTAAACCTTGCGACGTTGCCCATTCCCACGCTTCTCTATGATCAGCTAATACCTCGCGCTCTTTAACTCCTGCTAAACTCTCCAAAACGTTTATTCGATTAGCCTGAGCGTTGATTAATCGCTTTAATTCCTCATATTGCGCCATAGTCAACTCCTCCTCTGGACTTGTAACCCTTGATAAACCTGCAAATTCAGCAAAGCTTTGAGCCACAGCCTTTCCCACATTTGAAAGAACGGTATCGTTACGAAGTTTACTAACATCAATTAAACTGTCCATAAAGCCGCCTTCAATCAATATCGCTGGCATCGCTGTTTCACGAACTATGTGAAGATTTCCACGTTTTATACCACGATCACTTAGTCCATAAGCTTTCACAATTGCAGGATGGATCGCATTTGCTAACTCAACACTTCGAGGCTGTGGATTTGTATTTACAAATGTTTCAACACCAGTATGATTCCCCCATCTACCACCAAGAGCATTGTGGTGAAATGAAATATAATAATTGGCAGCCCAATTATTAGCCCCATCCGTACGTTCCCTTAAAGGGACATCTCTCTGACCAGTTGGATCATCGTATCTTCTCGTCATTACGCCTTTATAAAGGGCTAATTCATTTGCAAAAGCACGGGCTACTTTGTCGTTAAATGACCACTCTCTTTCTCCATCTGGTGTTCGTTTACCCGCTGTATGATAACCGTGACCAGCATCATATCCAACTTTAATCATTTTCCATCACCCTTGAAAATAGTATATGCTAAATATTTGAAACGGTTAGAAGTCTTAAATTAGGGTTGAGAATCCTTATCTTATTAGATAAATATGATCAGATTGGAAAAAGAGAGACAAATTTTCATCTAAAACAAAATGACAAATAAGTGCTTATTTTAAGGCAATTAAATTACTATTTATACGGTCCCATCAAACAGTTCACAATAGAAAATAGGAAATAAACTCTTCACTGCTTCATTACTAAACAAATAGCTCCGTTTCCTTCACAAAGCACCCACTTTAAAACATTCTTTGTTTTCTTCAAACCAATTTAACTTCTCTCTCAAATTAACTACCTCTCCAACAATGATCATACTTGGGTTTTTCACTTGTCCTTGAACCGCTTTTTCAAATATCGTTCCAAGAGTTCCAATGACCGTAAGCTGTTGATTAGTTGTTCCTTGATGAATTAAGGCTACCGGCGTTTCTTTGCTTTTTCCATGAGCAATCAATTGTTTTGAGATATAGTTTAAATTTTTCATCCCCATATAAATGGCTAACGTATCAACGCTTTTGGATAAGGAATCCCATTGAATATTGTCAGGTTCACCTTCTTTTTTATGCCCTGTGATAACTGCAAATGAAGAACTATAATCACGATGCGTTACCGGGATTCCAGCATAAGCTGCAGCAGCAATTCCAGAGGTGATACCTGGTACAATTTCGAACTTTATACCCCCTTCCTGACAAGCAGCCGCTTCTTCAGCTCCACGTCCAAATATAAATGGGTCTCCTCCTTTGAGGCGTGTTACAATTTTACCTTCCTTTGCATACTTTACTAATTCATAATTAATCGTGTGTTGTTGCATTGTATGACAATTTGGTAGCTTCCCACACGAGATGAGCCTAGCCTCCCTTTTTGCATAGTTCAACAAATCTATATTAATTAATCGATCATATAGAATGACATCTGCTTTCTCGATGCATTTTAAACCCTTTACAGTAATTAATTCTTCATCTCCTGGCCCAGCTCCAACAATATAGACCATTCCCATTTTAGACACCCTCCGCTTCACTAAACGGATTCTGTTTATTGACTTGAGAAAGTTCCAGCTGATTTTTTGGTAACGTTTGATAGGTTACATAAAGTGCTAACCCTGTAAAAACAAAACCACCTATAGCATTTCCGAATAATACAGGAATTTGATTCCAAATCCACCAATCAGAAAACGTTATATTTGCTCCTAATAACATACCTGCCGGAATGACAAACATATTGACAACTGCATGTTCGAATCCTTGAGCAAAGAAAATAAGGATTGGTAACCACATGGCCATAATTTTTCCCCCCGTGGATTTTGATGTCATGGCCATAACCGCACCAAGTGAAACCATCCAGTTACAAAGAATTGCTTTAACAACGACAACGATTATCCCAGTTACTCCTAAAGCCTGATAAGCAAGGGTTTTACTTTCTGCAACATTTATAATCTTTTGAATTACAAGATTGTCTGTAGCTGTACCAAAATTCGTAATTGCAATAACAATGAATATAGCGTAAACAAAACCGCCAATTAGATGTCCAACAATAACCCAAAACCAATTGTTAAGCATTTCTTTTACAGAAGCTTTTTTATCCATGACTGCTAACGGAATTAATGCAAAATTCCCAGTTACTAATTCGAGCCCTAATAAAATTATGATTACAAATGCAGCTGGAAATAGAACTGCTCCTACAATTCCTAATTTCGTTTGCATTTCAGCCGTAAATGCCAAAGTTGTTCCAAACCCGAGTAGTGCTCCTGATAAAATGCCGCGAATAATCATATCTTTAATAGGCATTTTCGCTTTATCTAAACCTGCTTGAATCATATTTTCAACAACGAGCTTTGGTTTAATATAAGACATTTGCTTCCTCCTCATCTAGATAACTCATTTTGGAATAATTTCGTTTTCTTATAGAAAAAGAATATAGACATCCTCTCCTATAACCTCGACTTCGAAGGTTCTAACACACCCGCGGTCTGGCTCTTGTACTTTGCCTGTTGTAATATCAATTTTCCAATCGTGCATAGGACAGAATACGTGTTGCCCACTTACTATTCCTTCAACTAATACGCCACCTCTATGTGGACAGCGGTTTTCAATCGCATGAAAGTGATCATTGTTTAAACGGAATAGCGCAATTTCTAGTTCTCCAATACGAATTGTTTTCCCAAAACCCTTTGCAACTTCTTCAACCTTTACCACCTTTACACGTTCTGCAATTTTTTTCATTGCTTTCCCTCCAGTTTGTTATTGTTCTACTGTTACTTTTTCGAATAATTCATTTTTTAGCTTTTCACTTCCAATAATTTTCTTCCAAGGATCTTCTAGTACTGTAGCAGCAATATTAAGGCGTTCATTTAGCTCTTGACGCTGCTTAGGATCTTCCATAACCACCTTGATATTTTCCAAGCCCATTCTTTCTACCCATTTAGAAGTACGCTCTAAGTAAATACCTGTTTCCCGGTAATACTGGAAGTATGCTGATGCATATTCAATGACTTCTTCAGCCGTTTTTACCTTACCTAGAAGATCGGCTGAGCGAAGATGTGTTCCACCATTTCCTCCGACATACATCTCAAATCCACCTTCAACTCCAACAACTCCAAAATCCTTAATACCCGACTCCGCACAATTGCGCGGACACGCTGATACGGCCATTTTAAATTTATGTGGTGAACCGATACGTTCTAACCGTTTCTCTAAAGCAATTCCCAGACTCATAGAATCTTGGGTACCAAACCGGCAGAATGTTTCGCCTACACATGTTTTAACGGTACGAAGGGTTTTCCCATATGCATATCCTGAAGGCATATCAAGCTCCTCCCACACCTTAGGTAAATCTTCTTTCTCTATCCCGAAGATATCGATTCGTTGACCACCTGTAACTTTTAATAACTTCGCTTTATATTTATCTGCAACATCTGCGATTTTTCTTAATTGATCAGAGTTTGTTACCCCTCCATACATTCTAGGCACAACACCGAAAGAACCATCTTTTTGAATGTTGGCATGTAAACGTTCGTTAACAAAGCGCGATTCATTCTCATCTTCATACTCAACCGGATGAATCATACCTAAATAATAATTCAAGGATGGTCTACATTTTGAACAACCTTCTAAAGTAGTCCAGCCTAAAACGTTCATTACTTCACGTGTATGCATCAATTTTTTGTTACGAATTTCCTCTATTACCTCGTCTCGAGAAAGACTAGTGCAACCGCATAATGTCTCCTTCTGAAATTCAGGTTTGAAGCTTTCTCCTAATGTGATTTCGAGCAGCTCGGATATCATTGATTTACACCCACCACATGATCTTGATGCACTTGTACATGCTTTTATACCATCAACTGAGATGCAGCCTTGTTCGTGGATAGCCTGTACGATAGATCCTTTAGAAACTCCATTACATCCACAGATTATTTCTTCAGCATCCATTGTAGCAACAACACTTTCTTCTGCTTCACCACCTATTGGTTGCAGCAAACTTACTTTAACAGTATCTGAAATATCCGCCTGTTTTTTTATCATCGAAAAAAGGCGTGTACCTTCTCTACTATCACCAAACAACACCGCACCAACTATTTTTTTGCCATTAAATACTAACTTCTTATAAAGTGCATCCTGTTCATCAAAAATCCGTAATGCTTTTTTCTCGCCACCTTCGATAAACTCACCAGCCGAGAATACCTCTACGCCAGAAACTTTTAGTTGAGTTGATACTATTGAACCTTGATAGGGAGTAACATCTAACTCACAAATTGCTTGAGCAAGTACTTTTGATTGTTCGAAAAGTGGTGCAACTAGGCCATATGCAATTCCATTATGTTCTGCACACTCACCAACGGCATAGATATGTGGGATGCTGGTTTGTAAATAATCATTAACAATAATTCCACGGTTCGTTGTCAGGCCAGCTTGTTGAGCTAGCTCGATATTCGGCTTAATTCCGGCTGCCATAACAACTAAATCACAATCGATCTCCTCCCCATCAGAGAACTTTAATCGTTCGACTCTTTTTCCACCAGTGATTGCTGTAGTGTTTTTTTCTAACAAAAACCGCATTCCTTGCCCCTCTAAGTCTGCTTTTAACAGAGAAGCCGCGGTGGCGTCCAATTGTCTATCCATTAAATTGTTGCCAAGATGTACAACAGTAACATCCATACCTAAATTCAATAAACCCCTTGCTGCCTCTAAACCTAATAATCCCCCACCGATTACCGCTGCCCTGTGATATTTTTTTGAAGCGTTCACCATTTCAACTGTATCTCTAATATCTCTAAATGTCGTAACCCCTTCTTTATCGTTCCCTGGAATTGGCAAAATAAAGGGTTTTGAGCCTGTTGCTATGATTAGTTCATCATAAGGAATTGTTGTCCCGTTATTGGTAATTACATTTTTTTCTACTGTTTCAATGTGAATAGCTTTTTCACTTGTAAATAATTGAATATCATTTTGTGCGTACCAAGACCAATCATTTAATGTAATATCTTCTACCGTCGTATCACCTTGTAACACTTTGGATAAAAGAATTCGGTTGTAATTTGGATATGGTTCTTCACCAATTATCGCAATCTCGAATCTTTCTTTCGAAATTTTAAGTATTTCCTCAACAGTCTTTACACCCGCCATACCATTTCCTATAAGAACTAATCGTTTTTTGTTCATAAATAATCCTCCTTGAAAACGAATTTGATTTGACAGAAAATTCTAAAACCTATATGTCAGATAATATCACATAAGATGTATTTGTAAAGCATCTTTTGGATATTTTTTTTAGTATACGCTTACATAAATTCACATCCCTCACTAAAATATAAAATAATAACGAGGTTTCTGTAATTTTGTGTTAGTTTTTTTAACACAAGTTCTTTTCTTTGCAATTTCTGTTAATATAGAATTATTAAATAGTGAGGAGAATGTAAGATGGGTGGATTAGATCACAAGTGCATAGCTTTATTAGGAACAAGAAAAATAGATGAACAAACGAATATTATTAATCAGCTTGGCGGAACTGCCGTACACCGCCCAGCTCAAGGAACGGTATTTTTTGATTCTAGTTTTATAGGAACAGAAATTAAAGAGATTGTAAGTGGTAAATTCGAATGGATAATTTTCACAACAGGAATTGGAATTGAGAAATTATTTGAGGTCGCTAAAGAAATGGACTATGAAGAGGATCTTCAAGCAGCCCTTGAAAAGATGAAGATTGCTATTCGAGGATATAAGTCAGCTAATTCATTGAAAAAAAGAGGCTTAGTACCCATTGTCAGGGATGATGATGGAAGTATTTCAGGGTTAATCCGTCAAATGCAGACTTATCATTTAAAAGATAAGACTGTTGCAGTGCAACTTTACGGCGATCCCGCTGTCGAACTCATGAACTGGTTAAAAGAACAACAGGCAAATTATCAAGAAATAATTCCTTATCAACATATTCCCCCTAAAAAGGAAATATTGGAGCAATTAATGCATGAAATACTAACAAATGAAGTCCATGCGGTTAGTTTCACAAGCATTCAACAGGTCCGCTTTCTTTTCAAACTTGCAGTTGAACGCAATCAAAAATTTGAACTTCTGAACGCTTTCGAAAATCATGTATTAGCCCTTCCTGTTGGAAAAGTTACTGGAAAGGCATTACAAGACCGAGGGGTAAAAAGAATGATTATTCCTCAAGATGAAAGAATTGGTAGTGCCCTAATGACATTAAATAAATATTATAAGGATTCTGTTATAGATTAGAAAAACAAGTTTTAAAGTTCCAGGCTATTTCGTATAGGTATTACGAAATAGCCTTCTCTTATTTTGATACTAAAAATATAAGGTTTTGGTATATTTATTTTATTTATCTATTTACAATTTTCTGTCTTCTACAATTAAATTAGCTTCATAGAATGTAAGTATATTTAGTTGAAGGGAGATAAGTTATGTTCGCAGTTCATTTCTATGAAAGAAACTCACTATTTATCAGCAAATTATTAAATGAGGTTCCTGTAATTGGTTCTGAAATCAAATTAAAGGGTCGTAAAGGAATCATTACAGGTGTATCTGAAATCGAGGAGAACAAATACCACGTTCAAATTGAACTAGAAGCTATTAAGAAAATTCCTTTAGTTAGTGCTGTTGACAAAAAGAAAAGAAAATAATGCAATGCCATTACAGCCACTTTTGCATAATTCAAAAGTGGTTATTTTTTATTTATTATTACTCGCATCTTCAATGATCCAATCAGCAGCTGAAGAAAGATCCGGAAAGATAGCATCTGCAAGCGGATCACTTTCCCCTAGAAATACCGTTTTGGTTCCAGCTTTTTTCCCAGCTTGGATGTCTGTATCCGTATCCCCAACCATATATGAGTTTGATAAATTTATCTCATACTTTCCCCCTAAATCTTCAATCATTTTACTACCAGGCTTTCGACATGCACACCCAGCTTTTGGCTTGTGTGGACAAAAAGCAACGTCATGAATTGTTGCACCTGTTTTCTTCAATTCATTGATCATATGTTCATGGATTTTGATAAGTTGAGCTTCTCTCATAAAACCAAGACCTACTCCACCTTGATTGGTTACAACAAATACATAGTCAAAATAACCGTTTAACTTATTTATGGCTTCAGGTACTCCTGGCAAAAAATAAAAGTCATTTGGCTTATTAACAAATTTTACACGATTTGTTAAAACCTCATTAATTACACCATCACGATCTAAAAACACAGCCTTCTTCAAAAGTAGTCACACCCTTTTATTTAGTTCTCTATTTTTACTAAGTTCGCCAACTAATTTTTGAACTTTAACGGTAAGCTTATTTTTCAACAAATATGATTTCGCTTTATTGGAAGTACTATTTATTCTTCTTGCGATTTGGGATGGAATTGATTTAATTTCTATCGTTTTTATCTTTTTCGCTAAATATATAATATTCCCTTTTATTTCACGGCCATTTTCCATTATTTCTACTGTCAATGTCTCTACAAGAGTAACAAGCCAAACTGTTATAAGGAGCATCACGATAACTAGATCAAGTAGTTGTTCGATTAGCCCGGTATGATCGATTGTAAAAATAATTTTAAATAAGAAGAAAACCACCCCAGACCCAATACTGACAGAAGCATTATAAAGAATGTAGTTGTAAGAGATTTTTGTCCCCAAATAATACATAACAAGGGCGATTGATATCATCATCAACAAGCATATTAGCAATAAATATGGATAACTCATTACTTCACCTCATTTTTCCATTTACTTAAACTATTGACTAAAAAATGGATTTTAATTCAAAAGATGGTAAAGGCATAAAGCAATTCTGGTAAAAAATTTTCAATTTAGTTACATTATTCTTGCTGTTCTTACACAAAATACGAATTGTGATGAGTGAATCCTTATGTCACTTTTTCTATTGGGAAATGTAACAGATAGAAAAGATAATAAGGTGGTGAATTTTTTATTCTTTTCACTTCCCTATCCACTACAAAAAATCAAATACTTAGGAGTGTGTACATTGAAAAAACAAAATAAACTATGGCTTTATTTCCTTGCAGGTGTTCTTTCTTTAGGTGTATTCGGTACAAGCCTTTCTCCAGCCTCTGCACATGGAGATATGCACAAATTTCACGAAGAGTACGATCAATTAGATGACGAGACAAAAGCAAAAGTAGATGAAGTTTTAACTTCGCTAAAAGGCGATTTAAAAGGAATGGGGATAGAAATCCCACAAAATAAATTCCATGAACAAATGGAAAACTTAGATGAAGAGACAAAAGCAAAAGTAAAAGAAATCTTTAACCAATTAAAAGAAAACAAAATCTCAAAAGAAGACGCTGATAAAAAGCTGGCAGAACTTGGGGTAGACCCCCCAGAGCATAAGGAATGCAAAATTTTCGAAAACCTAGATGATGCAACAAAGGAAAAAGCTAAAGCAATTTATAAAGATAAAAAAGAAGGTAAAATTACCAAAGAAGAAGCACATAAAAAACTTGCTAAACTCGGAATTGAAATACCAAAACATCCAATGCATGAAAGCTTTGATAAGTTGGACAATGCAACTAAAATAAAAGTAAAAGAACGTGTAGAACAGGCGAAGGCCGACCTTGAACAACTAGGTGTAAGTCTCCCTAAAAAATTCGAATTCTCAACTGAGTAGTTAATCCGCGGTATTCTCTTTATGAGGATACCGTCTTATTTTACTTATGAAACACAAATTCACCAGGGTAGTTCGAACGGGTGTCTATTGACCACAAAAAAAGCGGGTATTTAATACCCACTCAGATTAAAAGCTTTACACTAGGTTATTCTTATCGCCTTTTCCATCATTATCATATAATTCTGTAGCTCGATTGTTTTGAACTTCTGGATAACTGCCTGTTTGCTCGATGTCTGTAGTACGAGTTTTCTGTACTTCATCGAAATCAGCTTCTTCACCAAATTCAGTTTGATAATTCATATTTGTATAGGCATTGCTATGGTTGTTATTAGCAATTTCTACATCATCTTCGTCATATGCCTTAAAAAGTAATGGGATGCTGAGTAATCCAGCTAGCCCAACTAAACTATATACAATTCTTGATAAAGCTGAGTCCTGGCCTCCGAATAGGACTGCAACAAGATCAAATTGGAAGAGTCCGATTAACCCCCAATTAATAGCACCTACTATGACAAGAACTAATGCAATTCGATATACTATTCCCATATTACCCTCCTACAGTGTTTTATTTTGGGTACACAACCTTCTTACTATTGTGTTTCATTATCTTTTGCATTTTATTTGAATTTATACATTGAGCATGTATATTTCCAAATTCACGTTCATATCATAAAATATAATGAAACTCATTTGCCCAAAATCTTGTCTCTAGCTTGTAAGTATGTAAAGGGTTTTGTATTAGAAGGGACGATAAATAATGATTATCAAACAAAGGTTATTAAAGAAAAATGATGTAGTATGGTGTAAAGCATCCGATAGTACGACACAGGTACTATCAAAGCTGAAGGAATCTGGATATCGTTGTATCCCCATTTTAGATAATAACGGTCAAAAGTTTGTCGGAAATGCATATAAAGTTTCGATTCTCGAGCATATGTTAGATCATGAAAAAGAAGAAGTATCTATTCAAGAATTGGCACGAGATCAAGACGGAACAATTTACGAAGAAAGTTCATTTTTTGAAAGCTTTTTTTCTATCAAACGCTTGCCCTATCTCGCTGTTCTTGATGAAGAGCAAAATTTTGTAGGAATACTGACTCATTCCAAGGTATTTGAATTACTTGAAGAAGCTTGGGGATACAAAACTGGAAGCTGTGCATTAACGATTGCTTTACCTGATACAGAAGGAATATTGGCAAAAGTCTTAACATTAGTAAAGAAAAAAACTTCTGTGCATAGCGTTTTTACAATCGATGATGATAACTGGTATTTAAGAAGAGTCATCCTTACTTTAGGAAAAGATGCACACCAAACGACAATCAAAGAAATTGAAGAATTACTTCATAAAGTCGGTGCTCGGTTAATCGATGTTGAGGTTTTTAACAAAGATAGATTTTCAAAAGAATAAACAATTCCATTTAACCCAGAATAAAAAAACGCGATTTGGACCATCTAGCTCCAATCGCGTTTTTAAACTTAATTTAAACTAAATTTATATACATCTCGACCATTTAGTTCTTGAATTGGACGATTATTTTGTAAGAAAATCGAACTGAATCGGTTAATTTGTTCATTTGACATTTCAATAGGCTGCTCTAAAATAAACCAGTTCACACCTTCTGTGCATGGTGGTGCTGTTAAAGAGCCCATATATTGATAAACACTTTTTTGCTCGGGTAACAGTAATTGCAAGTCAACCGGATTTTTCAATACTTTTGCTGCTTCAGTACCATTAGTAGGAATCTCATCCCACATTTCTGCAAGGACTTGATTTTCTTCTCCACTTTCGATGAACAATCCAATTATAGCTAATTCTCCCTCTTCCGATTTGTGATATATGTGAGCTTCCATATCAAAATATTGCCCATTTAACTGATGCTCACTTGGAGAATGGAAATGGATTCCTGTTAAATTATACTTTTTGTCATTTATCAATAAAGAATTTTCAGGTGTTGTTGAATTTGCTTCAATTGTATGCCCTTTATTTTCAACTGTAAAAATGGCCTGATCATAGTTAAGTGATATCTGTTCAGCTAGTTTTACTGCTTCCTGTTGATCTGCAGTATCTTTAATTTCTATGTTAATTGGCGATTGTAGTTCACCTTTCCCACACGCTTCATAATCTGAATTCACATTCATCCATTGTTCAGGTCCGGTTTCACCTGTATACGACCAATAGACACCCGTTGCTGTTAATTGTTCTTTGTCTTCCACAGGTGCTTGTTCTGTCGTATCAATTGCAAAGTATCCGATAATACCTACTCCTGCTACAACAGCAATTGATAAAATGGCATAGATGTAATTTTTACGCATGATAATTTATCTCCTTTTATAATCTCTTTTCTATAAAGTTAGCCAATTATCACATATTTCTATTCACTTTCAAGGAATTAATCCATTTGTTTTTGACAAATAAAACGCCCAACTTTGTATTGAGCGTTAAAGATTAGATTTATTTCAAATAAAACAATCCACCGTTAATTATTTCTACTTTTATACGTGGGTTAAACCGTTCTTTCAAACCCTTTTTCTCTATTTCATAGCTTCCTGGCTTATCTTCCACACCTTCATAGAAAAAGTTGAGTACTTCCAATTCCTTTTCCCATCTTTTTTTTGCTTCTTCCGCCCACGAATGATCATCATTTTGTATAATATTTTGAATCATAGAGTCCAGGCGTTCGAGTGCTCTTGTTGGCTTAATAATATATTGCAAACAGAATGTATTCTCAGGAAGACTTGACTTAAGATCAAGCTGATTAATATAATCGTGGAAATTATCTTCGATCTCGCCATTAATTAAATTTATTCCTAAAGAATAAAGAACTTCCTTCGTTCGATCGCAATAATAAGATACCTTGTAATTCACACTAAAATAAGGTGTAAGCATTCCATTTTGTTTATTTCCATTATCTTGCTGATACATCTTCACAAATGAGCCAAGTTCTTTCGTTGTTTTAAAAATTTGATGTAATCTGCCTGACCCAAAATGAATAGTTTCACCCATAAATTGATTTTGGATTTTTGTACGATCGGTTATTAAATTTAAACGAGCTGGATTCGCAGGACTATTCGTCGCTTCGATATATTGCCAATAAAACGGCCGATTCATAATCCTTTTATCCATATCAGTAGTTAATTGTACTGACAACATATGTCCTTCATCAAGAAGAACTTCACAATTAGTTTCTTTAAAAAATGTCTTTAAATAGTCATGAACTTGTTCTGCATACATTTTTATGCTTCCTCCTTTTGTTCATTACACTATCATTCATTCCTTTTTAGATTTAACTATAAATTTTTAACTATGCTTTCCTAGTTAAAATATCATCTAAATCCCCTACCACTTTTTCAAAGACATCAATTTTACTGCCAAGTAAATCTAATATCTTTTGCTCAATGGTATTCTCAATAGCTAAATTATAGATATGCACATCTTCTTCTTGGCCCAGTCGATGTACACGTCCAATTCGCTGTTCGAGTTTCATGGGATTCCACGGTAAATCATAATTGATTACGTGATGACAAAATTGAAGGTTAATCCCCTCGCCACCTGATTCTGTAGCAATTAATACCTGATCTCTTTCACGGAATAATTGCTTGACCCAGTCACGTTTACTTTTACTAAATTTCCCGTTAAACAATACACTTGTGATACCTTTTGTATAGAGGTACCACTGCAGATATGCTTGTGTAGCACGGTACTCTGTAAAAATAATAACCTTATTGTTTGCTTTTTCAATAATTTCAAGTACTTTTTCAGCTTTTGAGTTAATTTCGAGCTTCATAAGCTTTTCAATAATGGCTTCAATATAATCACTTTCTTCTTTTGTAATGCATTTTTGAATCATTTTATTAAGCGTTAAAAAGGTTGCTTCTTTACTACTACACATTTCCTTGAGTAAAGTGACCATCGTAAAGGAACTAGAAAAGACAGATGACACAGTTTTTAATTCACTAATCATGTCATAGACTTCTCTTTCTTTTGCAGTGTACTGGATTGGTATTGTTTCAACCTTACGACTTGTCCATTCAATACCAGTATCTTGCCTTCTATTCCTTACCATTACCTGATTAACCAGTTCTTTTAAATACTTTTCCCCTTCTATTGAATTTTTTGTAGCAGAAAAGGAGGCTTGAAAAGATTCATAATTACCGAGATGACCAGGCTTCAATAAAGAAACCAGATAAAAAATTTCAAAAACATCATTTTGTATAGGTGTAGCTGTTAATAATAAACAAAACTTCTTTTTCAAGCTTTGTACAAACTCATAGATTTGAGTCTTATGATTTTTTAGTTTATGCGCCTCATCAATAATAATCATGTCATAGTCTTGTTCATAAATTTTCTCCCGATGTGGGCTCTTTTTAGCTGTATCCATACTCATTACAACTACATCATAGCTCTCAATAGGCGTATTTTTACGATAGGCAATTGCAGGTATGAAAAATCGGATATTTAATTCTGTTACCCATTGATTTTGTAAGGACGCAGGCACTAAAATCAATACCTTTTTTACAATTCCCCGAATCATATATTCCTTCATAATAAGTCCTGCTTCAATCGTTTTACCTAAACCAACTTCATCAGCTAAAATCGCTTTTCCATTCATTTTTTCAATAACAGTTTGAGCAGCTTCAATCTGATGTGGCAGGGGCTGTATATTCGTTAAAAATTTCGGCGCCTGTAACCCTGAAAATTCAGGTATTAAATTCATTTTTTCGATTTCATAGCTCATGTTATAAAGCGTCCAACTATCCCATGGACCATCCTTGTCAAAGCGTTCGATAAAGTCCTCTCGCCAATTTGAAGACCTTTCAATTATCATAACAACACCTCGCTTGTTGTACCTTTTAGGTTGTCCAAAATTATGGAACATATGAATTTTTAATTATTAATTATTACTTATTACTTATTACTTATTACTTATTACTTATTACTTATAAGGATATCTATTTTTTAAGAATCTATTTGTATGTTTGCCAAAAAAGTACGCATCTTTTATATAAGTGTCCTATTTTAAAGGAGAATCAATAATGAAAGGGTTTATATCTATTGGCTTTGTATTAGTAATTGGAGTATTCGGGATTTTCTATCTAACGGATTATTATAAAATTAATAAAGAGGCATATGAGGTTAGAGCATTTCAAAATTTATTAAATGAAGAATTTTTTCCAGTACTAAATGATGCCTTTGCACATATGGATCAGGCTGCAGATGAATTGGAAGAAAAGACCTTTATAGACTGGTACCTACAAGCAGGAGGCAGGGACGAAAATGCAGAGCTACAAGAAAAGATAGAAGAAACGAGAAATACAGTATTAGAGGAGGAAGTAAAAGGAACCACTTCCGTTCCATTAAAGAAAAATATACTTGAACAAATTGCTGCGTTAGAGGAAACTTTAATGTTATTATCTACAGCTGCAGAAACCGATGAAGATCCGTATTCTCTGATACATGAGCAATTTACTTATAAAATAGATGAACTCTATTCTTTGTCGGAACAAATGGATCTGCTACTGGATGAAAATAATTCAATAAAAGAAAAAACGGGCAGTATTTAAAGCTGCCCGCTTGATTGTAATTTTTGTCCTTCTGCTACTTTCTTAACTCTCTCAACAAATTGTATAACAACCTTATCTGACCCTAATTTTACTAGTGGTTTCAAAAACCATTTTAGAGGTGTATTTGTCGTTGTGTATTTAAAATATGTTCGATCAGAATCGATACCTTTCAACTCATATTGTGCTGTAATTTCAAACATGTTAGCTAGAGTAAAACCAACTTTTAATTTCTTATTATTTTCGTCATCAATATATTCTAGCGTCTCTACTTCATATTCTTGTACGCGACTCCCTTCGCGATACTTCTGAAGATAGATACTCCCAACCTTTTCTGAAGTAATTTTGATTGGTTCTTGTGCTACTACTTGAGGCATAATTTTTTGTATTTCTTCTAAATCACCATTTAATAATTGCCATACTTCTTCAATTTGAACATTTATCTCGATATCCTTTGACCAAGATTTCATGAAATTCCTCCAATTAAAACATTTTCTTCATCATATAATTTTCCAACGAATATTTCCATTTCATTGTTTGAAAACGGAGGATCTATCCCCTTATATAACAATAAGTCTTAATGTATTTTGATGGGAACTAAATCTACATTTCTTATCAGAATCTCCCATAAGTATATAAAAAAAGAAAAATATTGTAAATTAATTATCTATCTATTAAAATTATTTAGTAAAGCCTTTGTATACTATTTTATACATTTTCTCTAATCATTTGGTATTTGTTTCCGATTTAGAAACTACCTTCAACTAACAATAGGAAAATTTAATAATAAAGCTTAATTTTGCGTACAAAATAAGTTTATTAATATAGTAAATTTGTGAAAAAATTTTAAATTTTCAAACTATTTAAATCGTCTTATTCTTTCAAATTTCAACTCATTTTTTTCTAAAAAAATCGTCAATTTTCGAGCTTTTGTCGACTTGATAAAACAACTTTTTGACAAAAAAAATGACTTTTAATTCAAACTGAAAACAAGTCTTGAATATTTCTTTTATAGACTCTATCAAGGTTTTCCTTGCGTTACGCAGTTATAAATTATTATTACTCCTCTGTTAGAAATAATGATTAAAGAATATTAATGCTAAATGTGACAAAATTGTGAATTTCTAATTATCAACCACGAACCGACATAATTTTCAAAAGAAGTAATATACAATTACTAAGGTATTAACAAATTATATTAAGCAATTAATATAATAAAAAAACCATGGGGGATTACTTGAAATGAGAAGTAAATTTTACAGACAAATTTTGAAGCTACTAATTGAAATGAAAAGGAAAGATATGTATAAAAAAGCAAATAATCTCGGCTTCACACATCCAGAAACTGTTACTTGCAGTCAGGAACTTGATGCATTGCTTAATATATACAGCCATAAAGTAGCTTAAGGGTTAAGGAGGAATTTTTATTAATACAAAAGCATATAAATCCGATTATGAACCCAGTTAGACAAGAGTTAATCTGTCTAACTGGGTTTAAATTATTTAGATTTGACATTTCGACTATATCGATTTAATAAGGAGTTATTTTATGGAAGAAAACAACCCGAAAATTGTGAACTCCCCTCTTATTACACTTATCTTAACCTTTGCTGGACTTACTATATTAATGTCTATGTATATAACTATCCCACTCACAGCTACCTGGATTTCTGAATTTTCCATTAATGAAACGGAAGCTATTTGGTTAAGTAGCGCCTTTTCACTTTGCTATGCCTTTTCAAGCTTAATCTATGGGCCTCTGTCAGATCGCTTAGGAAGAAAAGTATTTTTAGTATCTGGCATCACTTTTCTTACACTCATCACCATTCTATGCGCTTTTGTCAAAAATTATGAGCTACTTCTTATCCTTCGAATCTTGCAAGCTGCAGGTGCATCTGCATTTGTCCCTATTTCCTTAGTATATATTGCAGACGTTTTACCACCTGAAAATAGACTTAAGACTTTGGGATTCGTTTCTTCGTCATTTTTGATTGCTAGTGTAGTGGCACAAGTTTTTTCAGTACTTGTTGAAGACGCTTTAGGTTGGAACTATATATTTCTACTATTAGGAGCTTTTTATTTAATTACAACAATACTTACAATTTTTTGTTTGCCAAAAGAAAAAAGAGTTGTACAAGATATTTCTATCTTTGAAAGTTTTATTAATATTAAAAATTTGTTCTTAAATCGATCACTTTGTATTTCTTTTCTTATTTCTCTAATGCTGCTTTTCTCTTTAATTGGTATGTATACTATCTTGGGAACATACCTTGCAGAAGCACCGTTTCATTTTACAAATGATCAAATACTTACAGTTCGAGGCATTGGTTTAATTTCTGTAGTAACAAGTCTTTTCGCCAGTAATATTACAAAAAAATTTGGAGTCAATCGCTCCGTCCGGGGAAGCTTACTGATAGCTTCACTCTCATTATTTTTAATGGGGATTAGCCAGAGCCCACTTTTATCTATCCTGTTTAGTTTATTTTTCGTAGCCTGTATTGCATTACTTGTTCCTGTGAATATCTCTCTTATAAATAAAAATGGTGCTGCACAAAGGGGAACAGCCATTCTTTTTAATGCTTTTATTCTTTTTGTCGGTGCTAGTTTTGGACCAATGCTTGCCACACTATTAATGGAGCAAACTAATTCTTTTATTAGCCTAACGATATTTAGCATCATCCTGTTGATTGGCTTTGTTGGAGCGATTTTCTTAGACTAATACTAAAAGATCAATGTAAACTAGAAAAAATGTCCCACCATTTGGACTACAAACCGGCGGGACATTTCTCTTAGTTTAACGATTTACTTAAAGCTGAAAATTGTAGTTTGAGTAACTCTTCCTCTAAATTTTGACACTGTTTTTCTATAGTGTTAAACACATCATTAATAAGTGTATTAAAAATAATAGGTGAAATTGTTTCATTAAAAAACTTTAAGATCCTTTCAATTTCTAATTCAGTCAATTCTTCTTTTCTCTCGTTTAAAAAAAATGTATGTAGCTCTTGAATTATAAATTGATATTGTTCCTTAGATAGATTTTTTAACATTTTTTTAATCCCCTATTCTATGTGTAATTATTAAAATATTCGAAATAATCAGTTTTATATTCGGATGAAAAGTTACAATTATTTTATAAAATTTTACAATTATTTTCTACAATTTATTAAAATTTCTTATATTCTAATTTTTGCTTGAAACCCTTAATAATTTGTAAACGTATAAAAGAAGATTCCGAATTAATAGGAGGAGACTCATATGAAAACTATAACTAAAAAACGAAGAAATGCCTTTTTAATTGATTTAGCTATATCAGGTGTTGTGAATCTCGGTGTAGAATATTTCTTAAGAAAGAAAATAAAAAATGAGGCTTTTCATGCACTAGTAACACCTACCGCTGTTTTATGGACACTGGAGTATTTACAATTACGTAAAAATGGACAAACTCTTGGATACAAAGCAACAGGACTAATAGTAGAAAATACAAATGGGACAGACCTGACAACTGACCAACTATTAAAACGTATGGCCTATCGAGATTTCATCTGCACTGCTGATTATTTTTTTAAAAGAAAATCCTTCGAGGGTCAAGATGGAGAAGTTCTTCCCCATGACCGAATTGCTGGAACAGTTGTGAAAGAGGTTCAATAATCGATGAAAGGGTCACACTCCAATCGGGGTCGACCCTTTAGCATTAATTTTAGTTTTCTATCGGACTATCCACCCCAACTTTACCGGAATAGTTCTTCAATGCATCAACAAATACAAATTCTCTTTCTGGGTATCGAAAACAAGTTAGCTTTCCTCCAAATACTGCCCCTTGATCAATATTAAGCGTGTTATTAGTCAACATTGGTTCACGTTTTGGATCATGTCCCCACACAATGAGCAACTCTCCTTTATGCTCCATGAACCAATCTCTTCTTATAGGCTTTCCCTTCTCGTCCATTCCGGCTACATCACCATATCGACAAAAATCTTTAATCCTTGAATTTTCTTTCCCTATAAATTCGTCTTTAATACCTGCATGTGCACAAACTACTTTATCTTTACCTTCATCTGAGATGATATAGTGAGAAGGAGCGTTCATTAATAAAAATTTCAACTTTTCTTTTAAAGCTTTTGTTTCTTTTTCACCATGTTTATTCTGATAGTGTTTAAATTCTTCTTCGACATTTTCGTCACCATGTCTAAGTTGAACTTTCCGACCGTCTAACCAGCGTGCAATTTTCCATCCATGATTGCTATCAATCATATATGCCAAGCCTGCTTCGACATGCCTTAAAAAGAACAACATAGATTCAATTGACTGAGGTCCCCTACTCATCACGTCACCTAATGATAGAATTTTCCGCCCCTCTGGATGTATATAAAGCTCTTTTTCATTCTTTTGATAACCTAATTTATCAAGTAATGTAAGAAATTCTTCATAACAAGCATGGATATCACCAAAAATATCCAATCCATAGCCCAATTCTATTCGCATTATAAACCTCTCCCTTTCATCGATTACTAGTAGTATGACTATCTTAGTTGGGAATTCTACATCAAAATTTAGGAATAAGTGTTTAGCTAAATATGGTAAACTATCAAAGTAAGGGGGTTATTTTTATGCAAATTCGGACGATTGAATTAAGAGATACACGAAATTATCTAGATCTCAATAAAAAAATTGATGAGTCAGGTTTTATGCTCTATGAACCAGGTGAAAAACAAATTACTTTCGAACAACAAGAAAAATTTATAGAAAGAGTTCTGGCAGATCACCGTTCAACAATGTTAGTAGCTGAAGTGGATGCTCAACTAGCCGGATTTATTGCAGCCATTGGGAATAATCTTGAGCGAACAAAACATCGAGCATCGATTGTTATCGGCTTACTTGAAGAATTCAGAGGGCAAGGAATTGGTAAATCCCTATTTGAGCAAATATTTATGTGGGCAAAGGAAGCAAACATTACACGGTTAGAGTTAACAGTGATTAAAGAAAACCAGAGAGCATTCAACTTATATCGTAAAATGGGCTTTGTCTTAGAAGGTGAAAAGGTGCACTCTTTGATGATAAATGGTAAGCCGATGAATGAATATTATCTATATAAATTATTGGAACACTAATATCTATTTAATAGATTTTCTAAGAAGTTTTGTAAAATAAATGCAAAACTTCTTAACTATTTACTTGAAAGTATATTAAATCGTTTTTTGGATATCATTCCACATTTCATGCGCTACTTCTTCATCAAATGTACTAATTAATCGATAATTTTCTTCGTCTAAAATACGGAAATGTTTACTTATTAAATTTCTTTGTAGCTTAAAACCTTTATATTCAGTTATATTCTTCCACATAATATATCCGCCCATGGTTTTTTCCTGTGGTCGGATATTCACATCTTGAACTGTTATTTCAATTACCTCTAAAGGATCTCCACCAAAGAGTTTATGTAATATGGCACTCTCACGAAATATGGCGCAAATTGCAATTGTAGTTGTCCAATCTGACAGTGCTCTACCTTTTTCAATTTGAATAATTGTTTTCTTTGAAATCCCTATTATCTCAGCCATCTTATCTTGTGTATAATGATTTTCTTTCCTTAGATTCTTAATATTTTCTGAAACAATTTGGATTATGAAATCCCTATCCATTGAATCACCTCAGTACTTATTAGCTAATTTTTCTTTTGTAATATTTTCTTGTAAACTCAGCTCATTATATAGACTGAAAAAAAGACAAGAAAGTTACAGTTTTTCTGATTTTTTTAAAGTTTTTTGTAAAAATATTACTTTTTTACTAAACGAGCACAAGATAATACTCAGTTCATGTGTTGAACTGAGTACCCATTTTCTTTAGATTGTAGTTAGTTTAGCTAATCTTTTTGTCATATATCCCTTCCACTCTTCCGCAAGTTCTTCAACTGAAAGAAGTGATTGCATAGCTTCATTATCTTTTGGTCTTTTGAAATAAACCTCATTGCCGAAAAGTATGGAGATAGCTTTTGGATGTTTTTCAATTAATCTAATTTGAGAGTCTGAGCGTACAATTCCTTCTTGAAGAACACGACAAAAGTACCCGGTAAATCCAGTTTCTACCATCCGCTTCATTATTAGAGGAATCCCAACTCTTTTATTAATTGTGCTGCACGGAACACGGCCTTGTGTTATTTGAATCACCGCATCACCTAGCTCGTATATATCTCCTATATATACATCTTCCTCTAGCATATTGGTAACTGTTATATTTTCTCCAAAAGTTGATTTTGGCAACGAAGCACCAAATTCTTTTTCCCAGAGTGCATAATGTTCATAAGGATAGACACAGACAGCTCGATCTGGGCCACCATGATGCTTCAAATCTGCAACACCATCTCCTACAAAACCATCCTTAGTTAAGAAGGCTTCGGTTACTGATTCTTTACAAATAGCCGTTTCGATTTGTTTATTATTTTCATAGGTCATTTCTTTCGGTAACCCAATGGAAAAGGTTTTTAATATTGGTACGTGGTGATTTCTCATTTCAACATACTCTCTTTCATTTTTACTGTAATTCAATTATAGAATATTGATATAGTTATTGGTAGTTATTGGTACGCTATGCATTTTTTAATATAACTTTAATCCCTAAAAATAGTTTTAAGCACAGATGTACTATCCACTACAAGTTACGTCAACTTTTCTATTATCGTTGCATTTGCCATACCCATACCCTCACAAATAGCTAATAAACCGTAGTGTGCGTTTGTTCGCTCTAAGCGATTTAATAATGTTACTAAAAGTTTTGTTCCAGTTGCACCAAGTGGATGCCCTAATGCAATAGCTCCACCATCTGGATTCAATTTTTCAGGATTTGCTTCCATTTCTCTCAACCAGGCCAGTGGTACTTGTGCAAATGCTTCATTTACTTCATAGGTATCAATTTCATCAATTGATAATCTCGCGTTAGCAAGTACTTTTTTTGTCGCTTCTATCGGACCAGTCAACATTAGGGTTGGATCTGAACCAACTACACTTCGAGCTACAATACGAGCTTTTGGCGTTAATCCTAATTGTTCAGCCTTTTCTTGTGACATTAAAAGAACCGCAGATGCTCCATCACTAATCTGACTTGCATTTCCTGCTGTGATCACCCCATTCTCATAGAATACAGTTTTTAACCGGCTAAGCACTTCGACAGTAGATCCTTCCCGTGGTCCTTCATCTATTTTAAAATCTTTCGTTGTTCCATCTTCTAGTTGCACTTCAACAGGTACAATCTCCTTATCAAACCGGCCATCCTTGATAGCTGATAATGCTTTTTGATGACTTCTCGCCGAATATTCGTCAAGTTGTTCTCTTGTAAAACCATATTCCTTTACCATTAATTCGGAAGAAATTCCTTGATTGACTATTAAATACTTATCGGTTAGCTTCGGACTTGGTTCTATACCCAGACTATTTGAGAACATTGGTACACGTGACATACTTTCAACACCACCTGCAATTACAATGTCCATATCGCCTGAAGCGATTGCTTGTGCTGCAAAGTGAACTGCTTGTTGGCTAGAGCCACATTGTCTATCAATTGTTACACCTGGGACATGAGTCGGAAAACCTGCAATTAATAAAGACGCTCTTGCGATATTTAATCCTTGCTCTCCTATTTGTGTTACACACCCCATAATCACATCTTCTACATCCCCTTTGTTTACACCAGCACGTTCTACAACTTCATCCAGAACAACAGCCGCCAACTCATCCGCTCGATAGCCTGATAATGCCCCTTTTCTACGACCAACAGCTGTCCGTACTCCTTCTATGATAACTACTTCTCTCATACCCCAATATTCCCCTTTCAGTTGAAAACAATCATAAATTGCAATCAAATTCTATAAAACCCCTTCTACGATTCGTTTTACCAACTATAAATTATCGAGGAGCCATTCGAATTCCACCGTCTAGACGAATAACTTCCCCATTAATGTAGTTATTTTCGATTAAAAATTGGACTAATGTGGCATATTCTTCCGGCTTTCCGAGACGTTTTGGAAACTCTACCATACTACCTAACTTATCTACTATTTTTTCCGGTAAACCTGCAGCCATCGGTGTGTGGAAAAGACCGGGAGCGACTGTGTTAATACGTATTCCAAATTCCGATAAATCTCGGGCAATAGGTAGAGTCATCCCTGCTACACCCGCTTTACTCGCTCCATATGCCGCTTGTCCCATCTGCCCATCAAAAGCAGCAACCGAAGCTGTATTTACAATGCAACCTTTTTCACCATCTTCCGTCAGAGATTCATTTTTTGAAATTAGCTCAGCAGCTAAACGAATTACGTTAAATGTTCCGATTAAATTAATATCGATTACTCTCTTAAAATTCTCTAATGGATGGACACCTTTTTTTCCAATTGTCTTTTGAGGAGGAGCAATACCCGCACAGTTCACGCAAATATGGAGTGCTCCAAATTGTTGTTCAGTCTGTTCAATACCAGCCTTCACTGAATTTTCATCGGCTACATTTACATATGAGAAATGCACATTTTCCCCTAACTCCTCTACAACTTCTTTCGCCTTATCTTCGTTTATATCAAAAATGACTATTTTCACACCTTTTTGATGAAGATTTCGGACGGTTGCAAGACCCAACCCCGATGCTCCCCCTGTTACAATGGCTACTTTATCTCGTAAATCCATATCTCCCGTTCCCCCTTGATACAATTAATTTTTGTAATCCCCTATTTATTTCCGGATTTCTGCACTATTATCCTGCTAGCCTATACTATTACTAATATATGGATTACTAGTAGCCTTTATTCCGTCAACTCTATTAAGCTCTGCTTTGAAAATTGAATAAATCAACAATAAATAAGTATGTAAAATTTTATTACTACACAAAATAAACCCCAAAGTAGCGTACTACCTCGGGGTGATTTGTTATACATTCTTTTTATGCTTTTTTTGATTGTCCTTTTTCGTTGCATTGTCTGCACGTTTAAATTCATCATGGTACAGAACTTCTTGTGTTTGGGTTAATTGGTTGTCTTGTACTGTTAATTGCTCATGCGGCTCCTTATGCTCTTTCACGGATTACACTCCTCTCATGATTTAATCATTGTTAGTTTGACCTTTGTTGGAATTCATATGCTTCGATTGTTTAAATCGAGAACAAAAACTATTTCAACACCAATTTAAATAATAAAAAAACGCGAACAGCAATAAAGCTGATCGCGATATTATAACCTATAATCGAATTGTCCATCCAAAAGTGTCTTCGATGGAACCATACTGAATACCTGTTAACGTGTCGTAAAGCATTTGTGAAATTTCTCCGATTTCACCTTTGTTAATAATCAATTTATCTTCTAAATACTTTAGTTCGCCAACCGGGGAAATTACAGCAGCTGTACCCGTTCCGAATACTTCTTCTAGTGTACCGTTCTGGTAAGCTTCAACCACTTCATCAATTGTAATACGTCGTTCTTCAACTGGGATACCTCTAAATTTCAGTACCTCAATCATGGAATCACGCGTAATCCCTGGTAAAATACTACCATTCAAAGCAGGTGTTACTACTGTCCCGTTAATTTTAAAGAAGATGTTCATACTACCAACTTCTTCAATAAATTTATTCTCTTTTCCGTCTAACCAAAGCGTTTGGGCATAGCCTTCACGACTTGCAATTTGTTGTCCTTTTAAGGCACTTGCATAGTTTCCACCAGTTTTTGCTTCCCCAGTTCCACCTTTAACTGCCCGTACAAATTGTTCTTCTACCATAATCTTCACTGGATTAATGCCTTCTTTATAATAAGAACCTGATGGAGACATAATAATAATAAATTGATATTTTTTTGAAGGATGTACCCCTAAATTTGGTTCTGTCGCAATGATGAATGGGCGAATATAAAGTGAAGTTCCTGGAGCGTTTGGAATCCATTCACGATCAACTGTTACTAATTGCTTTAAGCCTTCTAAAGCTAGCTCTTCATCAATTGCCGGTATACAGAGACGTTCATTGGATCTATTTAAGCGTTTAAAATTTTGGTCTGGGCGGAATAATAAAGCATCTTTATCTCTTGTAACATAGGCTTTTAATCCTTCAAAGACGGATTGACCATAATGAAAAATCATTGCAGAAGGATCAAGTGAAATTGGTTGATAAGGAACGATACGTGCATCATGCCAGCCTACACCTTCTGTATAATCAAGGACAAACATATGGTCCGAGAAGTAATGACCAAAACCAAGTTCTTCCGGTAATGGTTTACCTTTTGGATTTGTTGTAAATTCTGTTTTGATGTCAAACATTGTAATAGCCTCCGATATTCATGAAAATTCGAAAATTTTAAGTATTAAACTTCCCATAGATTAATATTACACTTTTTTTAGTAACATTCTAGTCTTAAATATCGATAAATTCTGACAAATTATTTCAAAATTTTGTTTATCGCTTGAAAATACTATTAATTTCTAACTAGAGCATTGATTTGTGGATTTTAGCAAATTGAGATAAAATATACTATTCAGTCTTAATTTTTATGTAGGTGGCAAATAAGTAGAACTTTAAAAAAGTCGGAGAAGTGTTAATAAAGAAAGCTTTTCCAATCTATTATTTTGACCACTTTAAAAAAATCTATAGTAGTATTACTATAGAGAAAGCAAGGTTAAAGTTTCCTTTTTTTCTAATTTCGCAATCATTTCGTTCCATTGCTGAGGTTTATTTGGTAAAACTGAGTAGTAATTTTTCAAGAAATCTACTACTAAAGAAGCAGGGATATCACTTAAATTTTCATCTGTTGGCTTGAAACAAAAATCCAGTCCCGATACTGCCTCACCATCATTTTTCCATGATGGATGAACATATGGAAAATCAATACGTTTATAGCCCAAATGCGATAATACTTCACGGCGAACAAAAGGGTTCATTGGCATCACGCCTCCAAAATCAAAACCTTCTTTCATCATGTAAGGATTATAAATTTCTGCAAAGCCACCAATTAATACTTCGCCATTTTCTTCTGCTAACCTGTTTAAGTCCTTTTGTCGTTCCTGTGCTAAAAAACGACCAATCGAATGGCCAGGCTTCCCAATAATCGTAAAGTCTGTCATTGCGATTGCCCATCCCGGATAATATCGGTATTCAGTAGCCCCTACTACTTCCCCTTCATGAACAGCAACAAAAACTCGAATTCCTGGGTCTTCCAATGGTTCTTTCCAAAGTCCAAACTCTAGTACTTCTTCAGGAGGGAAAATCTCACCTAAAAGTGTATGTAATTTTACAAATAAGGGGTCATTTATGTCAGTAATGCGAATAAATTTCATAAGCAATGTCACTCCTTTGGTTAATTAATTTATAGGATAAGTCCACGTTTATACTTAATTCGACTTTTTGAAACAAAAAACCTTTTATGTAACCTAAAAAAGTCCATCTTTAGTTATATTTTTTCGTTTGTGGGGCTAGTTCTTTTATTGTATTATTTACAAATTCCTTGAACTTCTCCTCTTCTTCCGAGAAGGGAAAATGATTACTTTCATGAAAGATCGTAAAATGTGCATTTGGAATCAGGCCAGCAATTTCTTCCCCGTATTTCATTGGGCATTGTACGTCAAACTTCCCCGCATAGATAAAACAGTGTATTGATACCTGTTTTAATTGTTCTCTAACATCGTATGTCGGATATTCGACTTTTCTAAAAAATTCCAATCGAGGTCCTACCGTTTTTCCACTGTTTGGTTGCTTTAAAGATTCTTTCAATTTTTCTTCCTTCACAAAGGACATTAAGGCCCACTCATAGCTTAGTTTCCTACGATTTTCAACTGAGGTATTTGAATCATTTAAGCGATCCATAATTTCAAGATACGATTGAAATTGGGATTCTTTGAACAATAAATACAATCACGGTCTTCTCCGTACTCGTAACTTGCGGCAGCCCCGCCCGCTATAATTTTTGTCAAAGAGTCTGGATACATAATCGCATATTTTAAAGCAAGCATTCCTCCTGTGGAATGCCCTGCAAAAACCCACTCTTCATGTTTTAAAGCTTCTCTAATTGCCTCTAAATCTAGTGCACTTTCTTCCATACTGAATTGCTCCTCACTTGTTGCAATTGCAGAATTTCCAGCACCCCTAAGGTTTATTAAATAGACTTTATAATGCTTGGTAAAGTGGTTTGCGAATGAATTCCCTCTTTCATCGAATGCACTATATAAATGTGTAACTGCGAGAGGCTCGCCTTCACCTTTTTCAAAATATTGAAAAGTCCCTCTTTCAGTTTCAATCCATTTTTGACTCCACATTTTTTTATGCCCCCTCGGTTTTGAATTCGCTTATGGAGTTACTCAACTCTCACTCATTATTAATAGCTTTTCTAGATTAATCGATATTTTCATACGCTTTAATAAGTTCAACCCAATAATACCTTCTAGGTTAAACCCGTAATTCATTGATCCAATTTCTAGTTGAATTTTTTCTGCTTCCATTTGACCTATTTTGATAGAATCTATCATTTTAGAAAAAACAATTTCTGAACCTCCTATCCCACATACACGGTAAATAGGATCGGCTGCTTCTGGAAAAATCCCGATAGTTTCGGCTATATCTGTCGAAATAATTGAGTTGGATGAACCAGTATCAATTAACACACGAGTTAAGTGTAAATTTCTTCCTTTATAATAAATTTCCATATCGGTTAATAATAATCCTTCATCGATCATTAACTTTTTCATATGGCCACCTACCTAAAAAAGTTATAAAAGTATTAGAATCCTTAAGCATTTTTCAAAACAATGATTGTCCCAATATATGCTTGTCTTTCTCGTATGAGTACTTTATTAGGTGGACAAGAAGTATGCGGTATGGTTGGTTCTTGATTTTTACTTAATAATTTTTAGAACTATATGGCAATTCTTCCACGTCTAAAAAGAGGTGCTCAATAAGGGAACACCTCTTTTTTTGCGATTTATATAGTCTTTTACTCGAAGCATCTTTTATAGGATTGATCCTTCTATAAAATTGGCAAAGAATCACCGAGACTTTTAGAAGAATGTGTTTTTTGGCAATAATTTAGAGAACATCAAATTTGCTAACGATTCAAGGTTTTATAACTAAGAAACATCGTAAACGAAAGTCCCTTCTCATAAATATTCTTCAAATAGAATTTTCAATTTGTCAGCATACTCTTCATCTAATGTTCCATAACCCTCATCTTCATTGTTACTCACAATACTTAGGGAATCATCTGGATTAAACCACATTTTATATAAATAGAGCTGATCTGGCATATCCTCTTCTTGTGTATAGAACAATGTTGCAATCAAGTCTTCAGATCCTTCTAAATCAGGTTTGGATTTTGTTTCCCAATGAATTTCTTCCAGCAAGCTTTTAATTGAGTCTAATGTCACTAGATCAACAATCATTTTTTCTTCTTCAATAGACTCATCATTTCCTACTTGTTGAATATCTACTCTCGTTAGATACTGTTCCTTATTAGAACAAGCCACAAGTATAGTCACCATAAAACAAAGGAATAAAAGATTAAAGAAATTTTTCAAAGTATTCCCCCTTAGGCTAATATCCAACGATTTATCGTCATCCAAGAAATACGTCAAAATATAAGTGGCAAGAAAAGAGAAAACCTCTTCAGTCTTATGGAAAGACAAAAGAGGTCAATTTACCGATTAAACAGTTAAGTTTGAATTTTGTTTGATTTCAATATAGCGTATTTGTAGACCATCAATTTCGTGGATAGAGAACGTATAGCCCCCATGTTCGATTATATTCCCTTGTTTTAGTTCTACATCTTGGGAGTAGTACCAACCTCCGAGTGTATCGACATCTGGATTATTCATTTCAATGTTCAAGAATCGGGCTACATCTTCTAATAATAGTTTTGAATAGACAATAAAGTGTCCATCTTTTAGTTTACGAATTTCAGGAACCTCGTCATCATCAAATTCATCTCGAATTTCTCCAACCAGTTCTTCTAGTATATCTTCAACGGTTACCAAGCCAGAAGTACCACCATATTCATCCAGTAAAATTGCAATATGTGTACGTTCCTTTTGCATTCTTGTTAGTAAATCATGGATAGGCGTAACTTCAGTTGTGTAAATCAGCGGATTAATGAAATTGTCTAGACTGAAGTTTTCAGAGGTAATACGATTACTAATACCTTGTGTTAAAAAGTCTTTGATATTGATAAAACCGATAATATTGTCCCGATCTTCTTCATATACAGGATAACGAGTATAGCGCTCCTCTTGGATAGTCGTTAAGACTTCACCAAACGCTGCATTTTTTTCAAAAGCAACAATTTCTGTACGTGGTACCATGATTTCACGTGCAATACGATCATCAAATTCAAAGACATTATTAACGTATTTCAATTCATTTTGGTTAATTTCACCATTTTTATAGCTCTCTGTCATTAATAAACGTAATTCTTCTTCTGTATGTGAAAGTTCGTGCTCAGAGGCTGGCTTCATACCGAAAATCCCGACTAACAAACGAGCTGCACCATTTAAGAACCAAATAAAAGGGTATAACATTTTATAGAAAATCATAATTGGTTTTGCAAATAAAAGTGTGATTGTTTCCGATTTTTGAATGGCTGCCGTTTTAGGTGCTAATTCACCAACTACTACGTGTAAAAACGTAGCGATTACAAAAGCACCTGCAATTGTAAAGATATGAACGTATTTGCTTGAAATTCCGACTGCTTCAAACAACGGGTGTAAAATAAATTCAAATGTTGACTCACCAACCATACCAATCCCAAGGGCTGTCACCGTTATACCTAACTGGCATGCGGATAAGTATTCATCTAAGTGAGTTGTTACGTGTTTTGCACTAATAGCTCCTTTTTTTCCTTCAGCTACTAATTGGTCGATACGTGATTGTCTTACCTTTACAATAGCAAACTCCGTCGCAACGAAGAATGCAGTTAAAGCTATTAATAAAACAAAAATAGTTAAATTCAATGCGGTCAATCATCGTCTTACTTTAAAAAGTAAGACTTCACCTCCTAGGTTATAAGTAATAATAAAGTTTGCATTAAGGCAACACTTTCTGATGAAACATTTTGTTTAATCGAGTCTTTTTTCGATTTCTCTTGTTGATTCATTTTTTCTACAAGCGAAGATACCTCACTTTGTAGCATTCTCATTTGCAAGCGTATTTCTTGAAGATCTATTTCTTCGTATTGCATTTCCTCTTTTTCAATTGACTTTTTTATATCATTTAAACACATGCCTTGTGCTTTCCTATCTTCGATTACATGAATCCGTTCGATAGCTTCTGAAGTATAGTAACGATAATTTGAAGTAGAACGTTCAGCTTTTAATAATCCAAGATTTGTATAATAGTCAATTGTTCGTTTTGTAATTCCAGTAATATCAGCTAGTTCACCAATTTTCAATTTCTCGTTCCCAATTTACTCCCTCCAAACCATCACGTTATGGTTTTATTATACTAGTAATCTAGTATTAATTCTATACCTAGGTCCTTTTTTCACAATGTATTCAAATTTTCATGTTTTTTTAATCCTATTTCATATTAAAATTAAACCAATTTTTAGTTGTATCGTAAAACTTCATCCTTGGATCAAGTTGAAGTTTTCAATTTTGCTTAAAATAACCATTAGTAGATAAGTCTTTTCTCTACTTTGTTCATTACAATTTCACTTAGCATGAATTATCTTTGTAATGGAAATAAACTAATATTATTGAACTTTTTCTTATTATATTCAAAAAAGTTTACTACAGACCAAATTACTTGCATTTATCAATACAGAAGTTTCTTCATAAATTCAGGTTTTATCATATTTTCAGATACTCCCCTATTAATTGCGATGAGTTACAGGATATGCCCATTTTGTGTTGTTTCGGTCGAACTGTGGGTGGAAATAAAATTGATTCAGAGTATGATGGTATTAAATGAAACGAATCTCGGACGCCTATTGCTCGAATAACGCGTTTCATTCCCTTTATGAAACGCATCTGGAACTCCTTTCGCTCGCATCACGCGTTTCATCCCCTTTATGAAACGCATCTGGAACTCCTTTCGCTCGCATCACGCGTTTCATCCCCTTTATGAAACGCATCTGGAACTCCTTTCGCTCGCATCACGCGTTTCATCTCCTTTATGAAACGCATCTGGAACTCCTTTCGCTCGCATCACGCGTTTCATCCCCTTTATGAAACGCATCTGGAACTCCTTTCGCTTGCATCACGCGTTTCATCCCTCTTACTCGACCTTAATTTACTACTTGAACATCGTGTTTACTCTTCATCAGAATATGACTAACGTCTAGCTGAACCCCTGATTGAACTAAATATGATTGCTTTGTATATCCCTTGAATCAACAAAAAAAGATTACTGTATCTGTCTTAAAAACAATGCCTTTTGTGTACAACATCTCTGGATTAGTTTAAATTTTCTTATAAAATTCTAAAATCCTATTCCATATAGGCACAAATTTAATACGCAACAAATAATATAAATGGTACGCAATTTAAGAATGTACTACCTAACATGTATAACAACTTATGGATTTAACTTGACCTCGGCATTTAATTTTTTTAGGGAGTGTAAAACATGGGGGCTATAAGTGGGCAAGAATATATTAATAGGATCAATCAGTTGAACCCCGAAATTTGGGTTGATGGAAAAAGAATTAGCGGGTTACTTTCAGAACATCCCCATTTTAAAGGGATCCTTCAATCAAAAGCTTCACTTTATGATTTACAACATCATCCAAAAATAAAACATGAAATGACCTTTCAATCCCCACAATCAGGAAATGCTGTTGGTCTTTCCTTCCTAGCACCGAAAACGATAGAGGACTTAAAAAAAAGAGGAAAAATGATTGAGCATTGGGCTGCACACTCTCACGGTATTATGGGGCGTAGTCCAGATTATTTAAACTCTGTGTTAATGAGCTTTGCCTCTTCTTCGGGTTACTTGCAAGGAAAAGAAAATAGCTTTCCGGAAAATCTCATTAGACTATACGATACTGCAAGAGAAAATGATTTAACTTTTACCCATACATTTATTACACCACAAGTAAATCGTTCTCAACTCCATCTTGAAAATGGCGATGCACCAATTGCAGCGCGAGTAGTTGATGAAAATGAGGAAGGGATCGTTATTAATGGTGCTCGCCTTCTCGCCACTCAGGGAGGATTAACTGATGAAGTATTAGTTTTTAGTATCGGAAAATTCATATTCAATGAAGAAGAAGCTTTTGCATTCTCCATTCCTTCGAATACAAAAGGTTTAAAATTTATCTGTAGAGATACGTTTATTGGTGGAGAATCTGAATTTGATCATCCATTAAGTTCCAAGTATGAGGAAATGGACTCGATTGTTGTTTTTGATAATGTTTTAGTACCATGGGAGAGAGTATTTTTTTACAACAATGGCGATGTAGCAGAAGAGTTCTTGGAGAAATGCTCCTTCAATGCTTTTGCTAAACATCAAGTTTTAATTCGACAAATCGTAAAAACCGAATTTATTTTAGGAATTGCACAACTGCTTATAAAAACGATTAACGTTCGAGAATACCAACATATTCAAGAAAAAATGTCTGAAATTATTATCGGAATTGAAACTTTAAAGGCATTGCTAGAAAAATCAGAGAACCATGCTTCTCTAGATGAATGGGGTTATATGAGACCTGATGTGCTTCCATTAAAGGTTGCTGGCAATCTATTCCCTAAAATGTATCCACGCTTTATTGAAATTATTCAATTAATCGGAGCAAGTGGAATTATTACGTTACCTACAGAACAAGCATTTCACTCTCCGATTCGAAATGATTTAGATCAATATCTCCAGGCTGCAACAAAACCTGCATATGATCGGGTTAAAATTTTCCGATTAGCATGGGATTTATCAATGAGTGCATTTGGAACGAGACAAACACAATATGAAAGATATTTTTTTGGCGATCCAATTCGTTTATCTAGTGAGCTCTATAATAGCTATCCTGTCAACGATTACGTTAGTAAAGTTAACCAATTCCTAAAGATTAATAACGATTAAATGAATACAAACAAAAACTACTTACAATAATCAACCATCGTAAGTAGTTTTCCTTTTTACTTATATTTCCTCTAAAGTCGGATTCGATAAAGTTTATCATCATTTTCACTGGGATTCCCTCGTCCATCTGTATTATTGGTGATAAAATATAAATACTCTCCATCCACAAATACATCCCTTACCCGACCTAGTCCTGTAATAAATTCATTTTCATTTTTATTTGGTAAATCAAATTCTAAAACTGCTTCCCCTCTTAAGGCGGCAACATATAATTTATCGTCAATATAGCTTAATCCAGACGGTGCCCATGTCGAATCAGTTCCTGAAGTAAAGAGTGGTGTCACCATTCCTTCTTTCTCTTCATTCCCTTCAATAATAGGCCAACCATAGTTTTGACCAGGTTTGATTAAATTGATTTCATCATTTGCATCATTTCCATGTTCACTTGCATACATAGTACCATCAGGTGACCAAGTGATTCCTTGTGGATTGCGATGTCCGTAGCTGTACACAAATGAATTGGGGAAAGGATTATCAGATGGTATAGTGCCATCCAAATTCAATCGTAAAATTTTACCACCTAATGATTTTAATTCTTGTGGAGTTGATGTATCTCCAGCATCACCTGTTGTTGCATAGAGCTTTTCATCAGGTCCAATTTCTATACGACCACCGTGATGGCGAGTGCCACTTGGAATTTTATCTAGAAGAATTGATTCTTCTTTCCAAGTGTCACCTTCATAAAGCAGTGTTACAATGCGGTTGAACTGACCGGACTCATCGACATAAGTGTAGTAAGCATAGGCAATTTTAGATTGCTCAAAATCAGGTGAAAGAACAAACCCCAAAAATCCAGCTTCGGATGCAGTGGCCAATTCTTTTTCAAGCTTAACGCTCTGCTTTTCGGTTTTCCCATCTTCAATTTTAACAATACCACCAGTTCTTTCTGATAGATAAAATAGATCACCTGTCTTTTCGATTGACCACGGTATATTTAAACTTTCTGCAATCACTTCCAGCTTCTCATCTTCTACCTTAGTTACTTCTATCATTTCATTCTTCTGTTGTTCAGAAAAATTTGATGCGTTAAAGAATGAGCAACCAGTTAGAAGAAATAGCGTACTGCTTAGCATTAACGTTACATTTCTCAAATTGCTTCTCCTTTCTCCATTTACTTCTTCTACATTATTTACACAAAAATGGAATTCCATAATTGAAAATAAGCCTATTTGAAACTTTTTACGGTTTAAATAGGCTTTTAAGCTTAATTTAATTGGATATTAATTTCATTTACTAAGCTTTGTAACTCTTCTTCTGTAAAATCATATTTCTCTAAGCAAAAGTGACATTGTGTTTCAATGCTGCCCTCTTCTTCAATCATTTCTTCTAGTTCCTTTGCCCCTAATCCAATCAGCGCACGGCTATAACGTTCTTTTGAACAAGTACATTGGAATTGAACCGGCATTGTATTTAAAATTTGAACATCGCCATCTTTTCCGAGAACTGCTTCTAAAATCTCTTCGGGTGTCATCCCTTTTTCAATCATCTTTGAAACGGGTTCAATTGTAGCTAAATGTTTTTCTAATGCTGCAACTGTCTCTTCTTCACAGCCTGGCATTAATTGAATAATGAAGCCACCTGCAGCTAAAATTGTGTTATCAGGATTTACTAGAACTCCTAATCCTACTGATGATGGCACCTGTTCACTTGTAGCAAAGTAATATGTAAAATCTTCAGCTATTTCACCCGAGACAATCGGAACCTGACTTGAAAACATTTCTTTCATTCCTAAATCTTTTACAACGGATAAAAACCCTTCTGTTCCAACACCTGCACGCACGTCTAATTTTCCTTGAGCATTTAAATCAAAGTGAATCTGACCATTTGTTACGAATCCGCGGACATTCCCTTTTGCATCCGAGTCAATTACCATTGCACCAATTGGACCATTGCCTTCTACTTTAATAGTTATTTTATCTTCCCCTTTAAGCATTGCCCCCATCATCAAACCAGCAGTCATCGATCTACCAAGTGCAGCTGAAACAACCGGCCATGTATGATGTCTTTTTTGCGCATCGGCAACAGTTTCTGTTGTACGTGCCGCAAAAGCACGAACTTGTCCATTAAACCCTACTGCTCTTACTAAATAATCTTTCATTTATATTAACTCCTATCTAAAATCTATTTTTCACAGTTTTATGGGATCTACCCTTGATTGAAAGTTTACTTTATATTTACTTGAATACGGTTAAGCATATCCATTAAACACCGTAATTCTACCTCACTAAATTGATGAAACATCTGGTTAGCGAAACTTAACTTATCTTTCTGACAGCTTATGGCTTGTTTGTAGCCGGCATCTGTTAAATGAACAATTGTTTCACGGTTATCTGTTGGATTTCTTCTTCTGGAAACAAGTCCATCTGCCTCTAATTGCTTAAGGTGACGTGTAATAGCAGCATGATCGATATTAACTATTCTTTGTAAACGAGATTGAGAAATTTCACTATGTTGAACTAGCTGATACAAAAGTTCGAATCGAGATAAGCTAAAGTTTGTATTTCTCTCGAATTTTGGACCTAATTGATTGCTAATCGTTTTAAAAAGAAACAGTAGCTCTTCCTGCTCTGAAATTGTAAACTTCATTCTTATACCTACCTCCTCGTCTAAAGTTAAATCTACTTTTATCGTCATTTCAATGTTTGAGCCCTCAATCATTGACCCCTCAATAATATAGACTGTTTCTATTTGGAAATCAAATAAAAAGATTGATTATGCACTTATTTTATTGGATATATGTGGAAATATAGATTAATTCTAATTTATAATAGATTTAATTCGATGAAAGGTGTGATGAAAATGACTAAAAATGAAAAAGTGATTGAAAAGTAAAGCACTAAAACTCTCTTTTCAATCCAATATCTCAACCTATTATTTGCTGAAAAGAGGTTATTCTTAATGTATTCAGATAACGAACTAACAATCCGTCCGATTAAAGAAAATGATCTAACAAGACTTTGGGAGCTAATATATAAGGAAGAACAGCCGGAGTGGAAGAAATGGGATGCTCCTTATTTTCCACATCAAGCATTGTCTTTTGAAGAGTATTTACCCAAGGGAACGACTTTCATAAATAACGAAAAATTCTGGGCTATTGAAGTGAATAGTGAAGTTCGAGGTACCATTTCTTATTATTGGGAGCATGAACCTTCCTTGTGGCTTGAAATGGGTATTGTTTTTCATGAATCCTCTTCTTGGGGGAAAGGTCTTGGAACAAGGGCTATGAAATTATGGATCGATCATCTATTTTCTACCCTGCCGCTTGTAAGAGTTGGCTATACCACATGGTCCGGGAACGAGCGTATGATTCGTGTTGGCGAAAAACTCGGTATGACATTAGAAGCACGAATCCGGAAGGTTCGATTATACAATAATCGCTATTATGATTCGATACGTATGGGGTTACTACGTGAAGAATGGGAAAATAAGAAATAGTTAAAGGAAAAAGAGTTGGTTTGTCTACCTTGGCCAACTCTTTACTAGTTCTTTCCATGAGTAGACATAATTATATTATTTATATCATTGCCCCACTACCGGGATGTTCCTATACTCCTCTTCAACAATTTCAGTTCCAGGAATTAAAGTAGCTTGAAAAGCATTGAAATATTCTTGAATCTCATTTTGCTCATTTATGAGTTTTATTTTTTTCCGATATTCTTCTTTCTCACATTTATAAAAAGCCATCTCAATCCAATTGACCGGAGAGATTTGATTTTGTAAATAGATAACTTCAATATTTAATTGCTCTTTATAGATTTTTAATACTTTTTGCTGAATTTCTAAATAGTGATTAATTTTATCCTCTTGAATTTGATAGCGGTAAACTTTAACAAACATATATAAATCCCCCCTTTTTAAGCTATTCCCTTAAAATATTACCAAATTTTGATTAGAAATTTTGTGAAAATTTATGAAACCGTCATCAATATGAACAATATGTGAAATGTTTCACTAGCTATTTTCTTTTCATTTTTTTAGGTGTACAATGAATTCAAGTTGATATATAACAACGGAAAACAAGTAACATAAAATCTATATTGTTATATAACAATATACTATTAAATGGAGGAGATCCGATCATGTGGGTAATCACTATTTTTGAGAAAAATACGTATCGTATGTTCGAATTTGAAAATGAAATGGAAGCAACTTTAGCCCTCAAAGGATTAAAAAGCTCCGCCATCTTATCGTATACAAAATAATACTTAGTCTTTTGAAAATGTATTTCTTATTGCTGCGGTCTATTTAGATAAATTAAATCAGAACATTAGGAGGCGACCCGACATGTGGGTAGTTACAATTTTTGAGGAAAAAACTTATCGTATTTTTGAATTTGACACAAAAGAAGAAGCCATGACAGTAGTACAAAATACTGAAGCACCAGCAATCCTTTCCTATACAAAATTAACTTTAGTAGCCTAAAATTTTCGAGACATCGCTTTTGATATCTCTTTTATCTATATTTCATTAAATTCAGAACTTTCACAAAACTACATTGACAATATAGAAAATATATTGCATATTAGATTCAAATAATAAACAGCATATCGAAGACTAGTATGTAAAAAACTATTGGAAAGAGAGCGATGTTCACCGGCTGAAAGACATCGTACAAAAAGAATTACAGAACCTACTTCGCCAGCCTCTAGCAAAACTAGACGCAGACTCAAGCGTTATGAGCACAAGTGGGAATTGCATTTGCATTCCAATCTAGGTGGTACCACGGAAAATTAGCCTTTTTCGCCCTAATCTATAGGGTGGAAAAGGCTTTTTATTTTATTAAAAATAGTGACACCTTCCCAAATTAATAAGTTTTATAACCAGTTGACTGAGATCAAGGAGGAACTTATGTGGAAAAGAAACGTATTGTCGTCAAAATTGGAAGTAGCTCCCTCACCAATGCGAAGGGAGAGATCGATCATGATAAGCTACTGGACCATATTTCAGCACTATCAGCATTAAAGCATCTAGGTCATGATGTATTACTAGTTTCTTCAGGAGCGGTGGCTGCAGGATTTAGAAGATTAGGATATCCCTCACGCCCAGTAACATTAAAGGGAAAACAAGCCGCAGCGGCAGTTGGGCAAAGCTTACTTATTCAATATTATTCAGAGTTCTTTTCTATGCATCAAATTACAACAGCACAGATTCTCCTTACCCGTACAGATTTTTCTAAAAAAGAACGATATAAAAATGCTTATGCGACTTTTGGTGAACTACTCGAGCGAGGAATCCTGCCTATTATCAATGAAAATGATACGGTTTCAGTCTCAGAATTAACATTCGGTGACAACGATATGTTATCTGCTTTAGTTAGTGGACTTATTCATGCTGACCATCTCATCATCTTAACAGATATCAATGGCCTCTATGATCATAACCCTAAAAATCCTAACGCCAAGCAAATACGATATTTATCAACAATTACGGAGGACTCGTTGAAATTAGCAGCAGGGTCAGGCTCCAAAATTGGCACTGGTGGGATGCAGTCAAAACTATTGGCATCACGTACTGCAATTCAATCGGGAGTAAAAGTTTTTATAGGAAATGGCAAAGGAACCAATAAGTTAATCGCCATACTCGAAGGTCTTGGGGATGGTACTTATATTGGAAATAATCAGCACGCATTCTTGCCTACTCCAAAACAATGGATTTCGTTTACAGAAGTATCTGGGAAATTATATATCGATAATGGAGCGGCAGAAGCTCTTCTTTCAAAAGGAAAAAGCTTGCTGCCTGCTGGAGTTTACAAGCTAGAAGGAGACTTTTGTAAAGGAGATGTTGTAGAGGTTTATAACGAAACGCATTTGTTGGGCCGTGGTGAGGTGCTATACTCCAGTGATGAACTTTCACTTGCACTTGGAAAGCGAACGAATGAAATTATCAGTTCTTCGATAGAAGTCATTCATCGTGATAAGTGGGTCAGAGTCTAGAAACATCGAAAAAATATACTTTTCTATTGGAGGTTTTATTAGTGTCGAAAGTTACAACAGAAAGTGAAGTTCGTTCAAAAGGGAAACTAGCTAAAAAAGCAAGCTATTCGATGAATTTGAAGACCACCCTTGAAAAAAATAATGCCTTGGTAAAAATTGCAGAACAATTACTCATCGATCAAATTCTGATTATTGAAGAAAATAAAAAAGATTTACTTGCAGGTACTAAAAAAGGGCTGAGTAAATCTACTCTTGATCGAATTATGTTAGATGAATCACGTATCCAAGCAATGGCTGATGGAATTCAACAACTTATCGAATTGGAGGATCCGGTTGGAGAACTTCTAGAGCGGGTAACAAAAGAAAATGGTCTTAAAATCGAGAAACGTCGAGTTCCGATTGGGGTCATTGGAATGATCTACGAAGCAAGACCAAATGTCACTATTGACGCAGCAACACTTAGTCTGAAAACTGGAAATTCGGTTATTTTGCGAGGAAGTTCATCTGCTGGATTCTCAAACAAGGTCCTTGTAGAAACAATTCATCGCGCATTAGAGCATACTACCCTTCCTGTAAATTCAGTTCAATTTATAGAGGACACAAGTCACGAAACAGCAAAAGAATTGTTTCACTTAAAAGAGTATTTAGACGTCTTAATCCCACGTGGCGGCAAAGGGTTAATCGATCTAGTCGTAAACGAAGCCTCTGTTCCGGTATTAGAAACTGGTGCCGGAAATTGCCATGTTTATGTAGATGCGAATGCTAATATTGAAATGGCTAGAGAAATTATTCTTAACGCAAAAACACAGCGCCCCTCTGTTTGTAATGCTGCAGAAAGTTTGCTCATTCAACGGGATTGGTTTAAACAAAACGGGAAAAAGTTATTAGAGGATCTACAGAACGCCCATATCCAAATTATCGGGGATCAATATGTTTGTCAAGAATTCCCAACTGCAACATTGGCAAATGATGAGGATTTTGCAACAGAGTTTTTAAATTTAACACTGAGTGTGAAAATTGTTGAAAATGTAGATGAAGCCATTGAGCATATTAATAGATATGGTACAAACCATTCAGAATCTATCATTACAGAGGATCAGATAGCAGCCGCAACTTTTTTAACTTGTGTTGATGCAGCTGCAGTTTATCATAATGCTTCTACTCGTTTTACAGATGGTTTTGAATTCGGCTATGGTGCTGAAATTGGTATTAGTACGCAGAAGCTTCATGCTCGTGGACCTATGGGGTTACCGGCATTAACCTCCACAAAGTACCTCATATATGGAGATGGACAAATAAGGGAATAGACGAAATGCACTTTTGACTAATAACTGTCAAAAGTGCATTTTTTTCATTTCAACAAGAATATAAGTGAAACTAAGAAACCTACACCCAATGACCAGTGAATTATTTCACACTTCCAATAAATGGGTTGTTTTTGTATTAGAATTTTTATTAAGTAATCAACTATTATTACTATGAATCGAAATATAACAGCTATCCCCTAAGTAAAAATTTCGTGCAATTTTCATGAGACAGCTTAAGAGCTAGATTTTTGTCTATAAGTATGTTGCTGTTTAAATGTTTAATAATCGTTTCTTGGATTAAATCCTCTGTTTATTCTGTTTATTCTGTTTTTCCAAAATATGTATTGATAGATGCGATCACTATGTAATTCATACTCCTGATCAAAATTAAAAGCCAACCATGTCACCACCTTAACTTTATAGACGATTATGATAGAAAATTTACTCAAAAAAATAATTTTTTCTAAAATAAAGCATAATTATTTACTATGGAACGTAAATGGTTATTGAAATAATGGAAGGAGATTGGATTTTGAAAAAAATCTTATCTATCTTATTTTTAATACTTATTCTTGTAGGTTGTTCAAATGATGCTACTCAAGAGTCATCAGTAAAAGACTTAACGAATAGTACTCTTCCTCCGACAGTGCAATTCGAAATTGTGGATACAGTATACTCTACCGAGCAAGGTTCTTTCTGTTGGCGAAATTCCAATTCGGCAAACTGTTTAAGTCTTCCCTCCCCTATCGAGATTGTTGAAGACAAAAACCCAATAAAAGTATCCAATCAGGAAAAAATGAAGCTGCTTGTGCAACGCCAGCCTTCTCATCAAACACTTACAATTACCAGCGCTGATACCCACCAAAGCGAGGAACTCGAGATAAATAAAAACAACCAATTTAAAGCACCTGATATTGAAGGAATTTATATACTCAGCTATTATGCAATATGGGAAAAAGATGATTCAGGTACAAGTGGGGATAGCTCATTTATATTTAAGATCGAGGTAAAATAACAAAATAATGCAAGAAATACATTAACAAGATTTTTGTAAAATTGAGCGATTAAGTAGTTAGTGCAATCTAAAAATGGAAATTTTCATATCAAAAAAGAGGTGCAACTTTCACACCTCTTTTTTATGATTTTATTGTTTTGTTTCAGTATATTTTATGTCTACAATTTCTTCAGTTTGGTTGTTAAATGTAATGTCGACAAAGACGCCAAATTCACTATTGTCCTCAGCCTTTAACCATAGTTTAAACTTCTCAACCGAGTTTACAGTTCCTACTTCTCGCCCGATATGCAAATAATCGATGACATCTGCCGATGGATATTTTGCCATCACATTCTGCATGGCCAATCTTCCCCATTTCGCATAGGCAGGTGCAATCTCTTGCGCATTCGTTGTTTCCCCCTCTGGAGGCACCGTCAATATCTTTCCAACCGCAATCGTACTAAAAACCAATAGCACAGAAACAGCAATTTTCGTTTTCAACCGACCTCAATCCTCCTTTTGATTAGTGTTTTCTAATCGAATGAGGATATTCGTTATTTACCTATGTATTAATTAACAATGATTGCATTCATAATCGATTTAATTTATGAGCAATCTAAAAAAGTATGAACAGATAATTAATAATCATGCTTTAATTTTTTACCGGGATTCTTGAATCATAATTTATTTACCATCGAATGAACTTCCACAAGAGTTCAGCCCTAAACGTTCAGTATCCATTAATAAACTCCATACTCAAAACAAAAAAACCGCCTCGCGACCCCGAGAACGGTTTATGTAACTTTATATGGTCACCTATACTTTAAAAAGTAGTGGTTGCTTATAAAGTTATTCTTTTATCAAGTTACCCTCTGGCTTCTGGATAAAAGTCGGCAAACTATTGTGCATCCCTGTACAACATTAATAGCGCGCCTATATAACAATCCTAAAGTTAGGTTTGTATCCAATTTTCAGAAACAAGCTTTTGCTTTTTCAAGCTGCAGGCGAACTTGTTCAAAGCCTGTGCCCCCTAAAGAGTTTCGTCGTCTTACTGCTGCTTCTGGCGCTAATACGTCGTAAACGTCTTCTTGTATTAAATCACTTTCAACTTTCATCACTTCAAGAGGTAAATCTAATAAGAAGATACCTTTTTGAATACATGTAAAGACTAGCTTCCCTGTAACTTCATGCGCTTCACGGAATGGCATGCCTTTTGTTGCCAAATAGTCGGCAAGTTCAGTTGCATTTGAAAAATCACTGTGCACTGCTTGGTGTAGCCTTTCAGTTTTAACAGTCATTGTGCGAACCATACCTTCAAAGATTTTCAATGCACCCAGGATTGTATGAACTGTATCAAACATTCCTTCTTTGTCTTCCTGCATGTCTTTGTTATAGGTTAAAGGCGTACCTTTTAACACTGTTAACAGCCCCATAAGGTTCCCATAAACCCGACCAGTCTTGCCGCGAATTAGTTCTGCCATATCCGGATTTTTCTTTTGAGGCATGATAGACGATCCAGTTGAAAAGGCATCATCCAGTTCAATGAATTTAAATTCATCGGTAGACCAAATAATAATCTCCTCAGCAAATCGTGATAAATGTGTCATTACCAGAGATGAATTTGCAAGAAATTCTACAATAAAATCGCGATCACTCACTGCATCCATCGAATTTGCATACACATTGCTAAACCCTAGTAACTCTGCAGATTTTTCCCGGTCTATTGGGAAAGTAGTTCCAGCCATTGCGCCTGCACCTAATGGCAAGATATCAATACGTTTCATGGATTCTTTAAAACGTTCTTTATCACGCTCTAACATCCAGAAATAGGCCATCAAATGATGTGCAAAGCTAATTGGTTGGGCTCGCTGCAAGTGCGTATATCCAGGTGCAATGGTTTCGATATGCTGTTCTGCTTTTTCTAAAATCGTTTTTTGGAAAGTTTCAATCAAGTCCACAACTTCAACAACTCGTTTTTTCAAAAACAGATGCATATCAGTCGCAACTTGGTCGTTACGGCTTCGGCCAGTGTGAAGTTTACCTCCAACTGGTCCGATAATATCCGTTAACATCTTTTCTAGATTTAAATGGATATCTTCATTTGCTACACTAAACTCGAGTTCTCCAGCCTCTGCCGAATGTTTTAACTCAGCTAGTCCTTTTAGAATTTGCTCTACATCTTCAGAGGCTAAAATTCCTTGAGCACCTAGCATTGTCACATGTGCAACACTACCTTCGATATCCTCCATCACTAATTGTTGATCAAAACCAATGGAAGCTCCAAATTCATCTACCCAGCTCTCAGCAGACTTTTGGAAACGACCACCCCATAATTTTGTCATCCGCTACACCTACTTTTATCAATACCCTCAAGAAAACTTTCGAGCTTGAATCGATTTCGACTTAACTTAATTTTTTGTTGCTACTTCTTCTTTTTTCTTATTAACTTCTGCAGCAACTACAGTTGGAAGACCCCATAATTCAATAAAGCCTACAGCTGAGGCATGGTTGAACTGATCAGCTTTTGAGTAAGTTGCAAGTTCTTCGCTATATAAGGAGTTCGGTGATTTGCGACCTTCAACAATTGCATGCCCTTTAAATAGCTTCACTCGAACTGTACCGTTCACATATTTTTGAGTTTCCTTCAAGAAACCTTCCAAAGCTACACGGATTGGGTTAAACCAAAGACCTTCATAAATAATTTCAGAAAGCTTTTGTTCAATAATCGGTTTAAAATGAGCAAGTTCTTTAACTAATGTAATATCTTCTAATTCCTTGTGAGCAGTTAACAGTACTTTTGCTCCAGGTATTTCATAAACTTCACGAGATTTAATTCCAACTAAGCGATTTTCAACATGGTCGATACGTCCAATGCCATGTGCACCAGCGACTTTATTTAACTCTTGGATTAAGTCCGCAAGTTTCATCTCTTGCCCATTTAGCGAAACAGGCTTCCCATTAACAAATTCAATTTCAACGAATTCAGGTGTGTCAGGTGCATTTTCTAGAGAAACGGTTAAACCATAGGCTTCTTCTGGTGGTGCTACCCATGGATCTTCCATGACGCCGGCTTCATTTGCACGGCCCCAAAGATTTTGGTCGATTGAGAATGGTGAATCGATCGTAGCAGGTACCGGTACTCCATGTTTTGCTGCATATTCGATTTCTTCATCACGACTCCATCCCCATTCACGAACAGGAGCAAGAACTTCTAAATCAGGATTTAAAGCTTTAATGGAAATTTCAAAACGAACTTGGTCATTGCCTTTTCCTGTACAACCATGTGCTACAGCATCTGCATTTGTTTCGTTTGCAATTTCTACCAATTTTTTTGAAATCAGCGGACGTGACAGTGCCGAAACTAATGGATACTTTTGCTCGTACCAAGTATGGCCTTGTAGAGATATAAGAGCGTATTCTTCAGCAAATTCATCCTTTGCATCTACCATGTAAGATTCAATCGCCCCTACTTGAAGAGCTTTGTTTTTAATAAATTCTAAGTCTTTACCCTCACCAACATCTAAGCATACTGCAATTACATCCCATCCTTGTTCCTTTAACCAAGGAATTGCAACTGATGTATCAAGCCCACCTGAATAAGCTAAAACCACTTTTTTGTTCGCCATTTTCTTGCGCCTCCGATATCTTGTATGTATTTTTATACATTCGATTAATTGTTTATACACGAATGGTAACATTTAATAAAAATAAATTCAAGTGTATTTTTATTAAAATTTAGATTTTTAAAACAAATAAAAAAACGCCTAATTAAATGGCGTTCACATTTACTCGCTCATGTATTATTTTTTATTAAAGAAACCGCTTCCCAACTTTTCTACTAATGTTGGAGCTATTGCATAGAGTTTACTCGTAACCGACATGATTCTAGGTAAATTCACTTCTCGAACCGGTTTTTCAATTGTTCGCATCACTTCATTTGCTACTTTCTCCGGCTTTAATAAGAAACGTTTCATTGAGTCTCGATAAGTATTTGTTGCATCTGCCTTCTGTAAAAATGGTGTATCTATCGGACCTGGATATATGGCTGTGACATGAATATCATATGCAGTCAATTCCATTCTCAGACCATTTACAAAGCCAGTAATGGCATGCTTTGACGCTGCGTAGACACTTGCTTTTTTTGTAGGTACTTTCCCTGCTTGGGATCCAATAAAGATCAATTGTCCTGATTTTTTTTGAATCATAGATTTCGCCAATCTATTTGATAAATAGATAGGAGCTTTTACGTTTACATTAATCATACTTTCAATATCTTCATCCGATAATTCATAAGCATTTTCAAAGATCCCAACACCGGCATTTATAATTGCTATATCAATAAAAGGAAGTTGAGCACAAACTTTTTCAATATCTTGTATATAAGAGAGATCTGCCTGGAACACGTTTGCCCCCATTCTCGCTAGCGTTACTAAGGAAGATTCATTTCTGCCTGTCGCATAAACTGTGTGACCCCTTTCAATACATAGCTCTGTGATAATTCGACCAATTCCACTTGTAGCTCCTGTTATAAAGATTATTTTTTTATTCATAAATTATGTATATTCCTTTCATTTAAGTTGAAACTATCTCGTAGTCCCAAGTCTTTATAAATCGAGTAGGAGACTAACCATTATTTGGCTAGTCGACCTCTCACACCACCGTACGTACGGTTCCGTATACGGCGGTTCAACCTTTTAAGTATCGTTGCTCATAAAGTAAGGAGATGTCTTTTAGTTTCCACTTTATGAGCCTATCTTTTGTTATTGCTCGTTGGAGGATTTCACTTCGTGATATTCTCCAATATCCCTTACGGGAGTTTGCTAATTTCATTGCGTCATCATGGTTAGTTCCATATTTACGAAGCATCTTATATTTAGTCTTTGGTTTCTTCCATCTCTTCCATATGAGTTGTCTTAATCGATGGTTTAACCATTTCTGAGTTTCAAAAATGAATTTCTTCATTCTTGAGATCCCATAGTAATTAATCCATCCAGTTGTGATTTGATTAATTTTCTTTACTATTTCTTCAAAAGTTCCACTCATTTTCCGGCTTGTATTCTTCTTTAACTTGTCTTTGAATCGTTGCTTGGCCGACTTACTTGGTCGGCATCCGACTTTCCCATTAAATTTTGAATATTAAAGCCGAGGAATGTTGCTGATGTTGCACCACAAACCTTACTTTTCTTTTGGTTAATTGTTAAATGTAGGTCATCCTCGATGTATTTCTTGATACTTTCCATTACCCGCTCCCCAGCTCGAACACTTTTCACATAGATGACGAAATCATCCGCATATCTAATAAAACGATGTTCTCTCTTTTCTAATTCTCTATCTAGTTTATTTAAATAGACATTTGCTAAAATAGGAGACAAAGGTCCACCTTGCGGAGCACCATCTTTCGTTTCGATATAGATATCTCGGTCAAGAATACCTGAACGAAGGAATTTCCATATTAATTTTAAAACAATTTTATCTGATATGAATTCTTCTAAATACGCTCTTAACCTTTGATGATGTATTGTGTCGAAGTAACTTTTCAAATCACAGTCTACTACAACTCGATAACCTTCTTCGTAATATTGTTGTGCTGATTTAATAGCTTGGTGGGCGTTTCTACCTTTCCGAAATCCAAAACTATATTCTGAAAAGTGTGGGTCTATAATCGGTTCAATTACTTGAAGAATAGCTTGTTGAACGACTCTATCTAAAACGCAAGGTATTCCTAGATATCGTTTAGAACCGTCCGGTTTTGGTATGGCAACTCTTTTGACTGGTTGAGGTTGGTAAGTTCCATCTTTTAGCTTCCTTTTAAGAGGTTCGTAGTATTTCTTCATGTGTGACTTTAATTGTACTACTGTAATTCCATCAACCCCTGGTGCACCATTATTTGCTTTTACTTTCTTGTATGCTCTCCAGAGATTGTTATTTGCAATGACTTTATCGATTAAATTGATACCATCCTGTTCTTTCATATCCATATTGATATTCCTACGCACTCCTATTTACCCTTTAGTTTCCAACTTATCTCTTAACAGGTAGCCATCTTTCGGACTTTACCACGATGTTTTCTGCGATTATACGGAATATCTATACCTCCTTGTTTTCCAAGATTTAAGATTGTTCAGTCCTTCATTTCCGAAAGGAAACTACTATGACGTCTGCTGACTTCTCATAATTCATCAAGTTATCACTAAATTGATTGTTAATTGAATAACCCTCATGAGACCTCCCCGGGTAAGAGTAATAACCTTCTTCTCATGTAACTGCTATATTTACTGTACGGGATTTGGGCAGTATTGGACTTCGTTTTGTAATGCAAACTCGTCCGTCCCGATTCAGCCTTGTATATAGTTTCTGTTCGTCAGTTCAAGAATTTGCGTCCGGCTTCCTTCAGATTCCGCGTCACCACGGACACCCTTGCCATTCGCTAACAGTTCCTACTACCAAGCCTGTAGTGGACTTTCACCACCAAGTTATTACCCATGCCGGGCGCACATCAAAAAAGAGTATAGACTTTTACTATACTCTTTTAAGACTGTTCAATTCCAAGCAGTCTAAACATTTCATTCTTGGAAATTAAGAAATCAGCTAAACTGTATTGATCTAACACCTGCAAATAAGCATTTAAGGCTTCATTGAGCGCAAATTTCAGCTTACAGGAAGGTGATAATTTACACAAATTATTATCTTCATCAAAGCATTCAACTAGATGAAAGTCCTCTTCTGTATGCCTGACAACCTGTCCGATATTAATATCTTCTGGTTGGACATTTAAACGAATACCACCGCCTCGACCACGAATTGTTTCGATTAAACCAAGTTGACCTAGATCATAAGTAACCTTCATAAGGTGATTTTTTGATATATGATAGCTATCTGCTATTTCTTGTATAGTTGATAATCGATCATTCCCTTTAATACCAAGATATAATAATACCCGTAAGGAATAGTCTGTATATAAAGTTAAGCGCAACTTTAAACACCACTCTTTCTATATCACTATTATATCATTTGGCTTATTGATTTTTACAGAAATATATTGAAATACAGCAATTTTAAAGAAGTATTTTCAATACTTATTTGTGTCAATAATGTTAAACATGTATTTTTCATACTACTTTGTGTCAGAATTGTTAAAGATGCATTTTGAATATTGCTTTTAAGTATCCCTGGGCGTAAGATGACTTTGAAAGGACGTGACCCAAATGTTATCACAACAAACAATCGACATTATTAAATCTACAGTACCAGTATTAGAGCAACACGGAGTTACAATTACTAAAACTTTTTATAGCAATATGTTAAAAAAACACCCTGAATTATTAAATTACTTTAACCGTGCAAACCAAGCAAGAGAACGTCAGCAAACTGCTTTAGCAAATACGGTGTTAGCAGCAGCTAAGTATATCGATAATTTACAAGCTATTGTTCCAGCCGTTATGCAAATTGCACACAAGCACCGAGGACTAGGAATCTTGCCTGAACATTACCCTATTGTAGGTGAAAACTTATTAGGAGCGATTAAAGAAGTACTTGGTGATGCTGCAACTGATGAAATCATTAATGCTTGGGCAGAAGCTTATGGCGTGATTGCAGATGTATTTATTTCGATTGAAGAAGATCTGTATAAAAAAGCTGAGAAAGATGGCGGCTGGAGATTATTTAAATCATTTAAAGTGGCTAGAAAAGTAGAAGAAAGCGAAGAAGTTACATCATTTTATTTAGTTTCTGAAGATGGTGAGAAATTACCTGAATACAAAGCAGGACAATACATCACAGTACGTGTAAAGGTACCTGGTGACGAATATACATCAAACCGTCACTATACATTATCACAACCATCAAATGAAAATGAATTCCGAATCAGTGTTAAACGTGAAAATGCTGTTGATCCAAAAGGAGTAGTTTCGAATTACCTTCACGAACTAGTAAACGAAGGTGACACAATTGAAATAAGTGCTCCAGCAGGTTTATTTACTTTAGAAGATAACAGTAACCCTGTATTATTTGTAAGTGGTGGAATTGGTGTTACACCACTCAATACAATGCTTCAAACAATGGACCTTGGAAGACAGGTAGCATTTGTTCAATGTGCGCGTAATGAAAAAGCAGTTGCATTTAAAGAGCAAATTGATAAAAAAGTAAATGAATTGAACGGCTCTTATCGCGTCTTATTCTCTGATGAAAATGGTTTTGTGGCAAAAGAAGATTTAGCTCCATTTGTAAAAGAAAATACAGAAGTATACATTTGTGGGCCTGCCCCATTCATGGAGACAGTTATTTCTATAGCTCGTGATCTTGGTGTACCAGGTGATAATATTCACTTTGAATTCTTTGGTCCTGCCATGTCGCTGGAAGCATTATCTAATGCTAACTAATTAATCTACAAATACGAGCTGAAAGTGGATATTTCACTGATGTGACGGATTAAATTCCACTCCAAAAATCCACAGGTAGAGTTTTTTCTCTAACTGTGGATTTTTTTAATTTCTTGTATACACAATTACGCCATTAACTATCTCTTCAGAAACAAGACCATCTCTTACTAAACAATCCAAATAGCCCAATGTTTTTGACAATGTTAATCCCAATTCCGTTCTATAATGCGCTGGATATAAATCCAATGTAAGCTCAATGACAGTTTTTGGACTACCTACATCAACATGCTGAATTAATTGGTCTAAACGCATTTGATCCTTCTCTAAACGCTTGTCGATTAACTCGTTTACCTTTACTATATCTTCACCGTGCCCTGCATAAACTTTAGCAACATTTAGCTCACGTAAAAGTTTTAATGATTCTTGTTGTTGGATTAAAGCTCTCGGACGAAGAGTTGAAAGATCCGTCGGCGGCTCAACTAATGGATTTGCCGCCACTTTATCCAGCAAAAGGTCTCCTCCAATGACTTCATTTGTGGATTCATCTAAAAAAATTAAATGACTCTGTGCATGTCCTGGCGTATAAATTGCTTTTAAACCTGGATGTCCGGGTACTTCATCTCCATCTCCAATGAACTTGGTTAATGGCGTTGAACCGTATAACTTTAATGCTTCTTTCGATTCAACGATTTTTTCAAGATACTTTTCAGGCACAGCTTGTAACTGCAGCTGTTCACGGTAAAATTTAGTTCGATATTCCATAAATCCAGGTGTTCTTCGTAGGAAATGGTCATTATATTCGTGTCCTATAATTTCCGCTTGTGTAAACACATCCACCCAGCCAGCGTGATCTGGATGATGATGAGTTAATACTACTTGCTCAATATCATCTAGTGTATAACCTGCATCTTTGAGTCCTTGTTTTAAAGCATCTAACGCATCTTGCGTTTTTGGACCAACATCAAATAAAGAAAGCCGATCACCTTTTACTAAAAATGAATTAACATCTCCTATTGGGTATGGTGTAGGTATGATAATTTTATGTATATTCATGGTCAATCCCCCCTTAGCTTAGAATAAAATTATTTTCTTCCTATAATGAATTACTATTCATTCATTTTATCTCTTTTTTTGAGTTTCGTCACGTATCTAATTGACAGAATTAAAAAGTGTGCTTATAATTTTCATAATTCAAAAAATTACTAAAACGATGATGAAGACAAGTAGATGTATTTAAGGTTGAAGAGAGTGCTACAAAAGGTGCAAGTAGCATAGCCCACTATTTTCATTGAACCTACTTCGGAGTTGTCATGAAAACATGACCGTCCTCCTCTGCGATAAAGAGGATTCGAGTTGTGCCTATATTAGGCAAACAAAGGTGGTACCGCGGAAAAGCTTCAAGCGTTTTCGTCCTTAGTATAAGGATGGAAGCGCTTTTTATATTGATTTTTCAATATTTCATTAATTTTCGTCCTTTGAATCCTATTTCATCTCATGAACAACTTGTGTAAAATGCATCGGTCATGATTCAATACTTCCCATAATAGTAGGCTGTGAAGTATTGATTAAGCTTGACAAAATTCAAGGTAAATCTATTGCAAATAATCATTTATTTCATTGTTATTTTACTGCAATGTATTCCACAGCTCTCTTTTGCTTCTTATTTTTGAAAAGTTGGTTCTATAGAAAGTACTTGTGGGATAAATACACTATATGGAGGGATAGTAATGCAAAAAATACTTTTTGTTGGTGCTGGTTCTATGGCGGAAGCGTTAATCCAGGGTTGGGTTGAACAGAAAGTAATACCATGCGAAAACATCTATATCACAAACCGTTCGAATCAGGAGAGACTAATTAAACTAAATAAAAACTATGACGTAAATATTTTGGAGAATAATGAAAAAATCTATGAAATGGATTTAATTATATTAGCTACAAAACCAAAAGATATCCTGCATGCCATGGAAAGAATACGACCATTTATTTCTTCGAATACAGCAATCCTTTCTGTTTTGGCAGGTATTCAAATTCAAACCATAGAAGACGGTGTTGGAAATAGACCAATTGCCCGTGTCATGCCAAACACTTCTGCAACAATCGGAATGTCTGCAAGTGGTATTGCATTTAATACTCAGGTAAACGATTATCAGAAAACTTTGTACTTACAATTGCTTGAAGCAATCGGTATTGTCATTGAAGTAGAAGAGGATAAATTACATGCTGTAACAGCCCTTTCAGGCAGTGGTCCAGCCTATCTATATTATTTACTTGAGGCATGGGAAGCGGTTGGAGCTGAATTTGGACTAACCAAAGAGGTGGTACGGGAACTAATGGTACAAACAATTGCCGGATCTGCTGCCATGCTTCAGTCCGTAAAAGAAGAGCCTACTGTCTTGCGTAAAAAAGTAACAAGTCCAGGAGGTACTACTGAAGCTGGTATTCTTGCACTGGAAAGCAATCGTTTTAACGAAGCAATTTTTGCCTGCATCAAAAGTGCAGAAGCAAGATCAAGAGAATTAGCAAAAGGTCAATAGATTGTTTCATATTGAAATAAATTTATCATTCTTTTTCCAAACAATTAATTTGAGCAATGTTAATACTTTTTTGTTGAAAATACACTTTTTAATCATATATTTCCTAGGAAATGTCTTTTTTTACTATTTACTTATGTCGAAAAGTGCATTTTTTCCTAGTAATTTCTTTCACCATTTTACAAATATCTATTTTTTTCACACAAAAACGCGTTTGCATTGTAGAAATTTGCACACGCGTTTTCTATATTTCAAATTATAATATGCCCGTTCTGATACGTTTTGCGATAGAATACGTAGTAAAAATAGTCATTGGACCAAGTAACGCAACTAAGATTATCCAGAAATTAAGTGCTTCTGCTGTTTTTAATTCCGAAAAATTTGTAGCAATATATATCAGTACTCCAACTAACAACATATAACTTATTACATTCGGAAAAATTACTAGTAAGCGCAGTACAGCGGGACTTATTTTTGGTTGGTTCATCTTATCCCTCCCCAAGCACTATCATATAGAATATTTCTCGAACAATCTATTATTTTCTTAATATAATCCGAAATTCCTGCATAAAAGTGAGTATATCATATCCACAAGAATTATTTATCTTCTAGCAATTCGCTATTTTTCCACTCGAACTGGGAAAAATCATTCGCAATAAAGCTATTTGGGAAAATCTCTTTTGCTTCATTTAATAGAGCCTCCAGATCATGAGGAAGGAAGCGGGAACTTATATGATTTAAAATTAAGTTTCTTGCATTTGCTTCTTTCGCTACTCTTGCTGCTTCTACATTTGTAGAATGGCCGTAACTTGCCGCTAAATGTTCTGTTTTATGGTCGAAAGTCGCTTCATGTAGGACAATATCTGCATTTTCACTTAATGTTTTTGCTGATTCACAGTATTTTGTATCCCCTAAAACGGTAATAATAAATCCTTTTTTTGGTGGGGCAGTCACGTCCTTGCTTAACACAGTCTGTCCATTTTCTAGCACGATATCGTTACCATTTTTCAATTTTCCTAGTAATGGGCCTTTTGGAACGCCAAGTTCAATTGCTTTTTCAATTATGAGTTCCCCTGGCAATGGCTTTTGTTCGATTCGATAGCCGTAGCAAGGAATAACATGTTCTAGTAATTGTGTACTAACAACAAATTGTTCATCCTCAAAAACTACCCCCTCTTGAACTTCAACAAATTCAATTGGATAAGTTAAATGCGTCTTTGATACATTAAAGCTGGCGGTAATCCACTCTTTTAACCCTTTAGGTCCGTAAAGTGTAAGCGTATCTTCACCACCAAGAAATGATCGCGAACTTAAAAAACCTGGTAATCCAAAAATATGGTCTCCATGGAGATGAGTAATAAAAATTTTCTCGATTTTACGTGGACGTATTGTAGTATGTAAAATTTGATGCTGTGTGGCTTCCCCACAATCAAATAACCAAACCGTTCCGCGTTCTTCTAATAGCTTTAAAACAAGGGCACTTGTATTCCTTTCTTTAGAGGGCATTCCTGCACCTGTTCCTAGAAATTGTAGCTGCATTTTTATTCTCCCGTTCATGATTTACTACTGAATATTTATCATTCTATCGAAATTAAAACTATAATTTTTTACCTAGCTTTCTTTTAAATCTTCTAAAAAGTCCTTACTAAAACTCGTTTTTGATGCATAGCTTGACCGCTCAATCTCAATACCTTTTTGAATAGCTCCTTTTCCAAACTTCTTCTCGATTTCATCGATTACTTCAAAAATCGGCTCTTGTTTTACGAATTGTTCAAAATTAAAGATTGATAGCTGTTCAACTGATTGTTTTCGATCCATTACATTTGAAACGGTGATACCTAAAAGTCGAATAGGTGCTCCATTCCACGATTTATGAAAAAGTTTAACGGCTTCTTCGAAAATGACATCCTTATTATATATTGGATTTTGGAATGTTTTACTTTTAGATTGGTTGTGCCAATCCGCATCACGAATTTGTATACTAATCGTTGAACCACTTAATTTTTTCGCATCCAAACGCTCAGCCACTTTTTCAGATAACTTTAGAAATGTCTTCTCTAACTCTTCTAAATCCGTTTCATCTATCGGAAGTGTTGTGGAATTGCCTACACTTTTTGTCTCGTATATTGAGTTTGGATCCACTTCACGAGAATCCTCACCGTTTGCACGCATTCTTAAACGAACACCATTTTTCCCTAAGGCTTTTCGAATAATATATTCTTCTATATTTGCAAGATCTCCAATTGTGCTAATTTTTATAGAAGCAAGCTTTTTCGCGGTACTTTCCCCTACACCATGCATCTCGATGACTGGTAATGGCCAAAGTTTTTCTGGCACGTCCCTTTTTCGTAAAATTGTTATCCCCATAGGCTTTTTCATATCCGAAGCAGTTTTTGCCAGAAACTTATTAGGGGCTATGCCAATTGAACATGGGAGGTCTAATTCATGAAAAATTCTCATTTGAATTTCTTTTGCAATATCTATTGGATGTCGTTCTGAAGCGATTTCTGTAATATCAATATACCCCTCATCAATGGACACAGGTTCTATTAATTGTGTGTAACTCCTTAATATTGTAAACATCGCCTTCGAAGCTGCTCGATATTTTGGGAAATCGGGAGGTAATAAGATTAACTCTGGACATTTTCGAAGTGCCTCACCTACACTCATCGTCGTATAGATGCCCTTATGTCGAGCCTCATACGAGCTTGTCACGATAATCCCTCGGCGTTCTTTTGGATTTCCTGCTATCGCGATCGACTTTCCCTTTAGTTCAGGATTATGCGATTGTTCCACAGATGCATAAAAACTATTCATATCGACGTGTAAGATAATACGCGCCTTCGACATGCCCTCACCTCCCTTTCGTTCATTAACTTAAATATTATCATATCCTGTATGTACATGCATTTTAGTAATATATAGAGAAAACTTTAAGCCATAAAAAAGGTGAGGAAAATAAATTTTCCTCACCACAGACTGTAGACAAACTCGAATTTTCGAGTTTGCCTACAGTCTTTTTTCTTATAAAATATAGATTAGATAATTGCTTTTGAAAATAGAGTTAGTTGATTTCCGTTTCGGCGGAAGCTTTCCGCGGGCGTGGCCCAATCCTCCTCGTCGCTGTGCTCCTGCGGGGTATCGGCCGTCACGCTTGTCCCGCAGGAGTCACCGCCTACACTACAATCAACTAGTTTCTAAATATAGGTTGAGGTGATTGGATATGATGTCGAAAAATCAAATAAATGAACGGGATCAAATTGAGATGATTACAATTGAACAACTTGTACCACAGAATCATCTTGTCAGAAAGCTTGAGTCAGCTATTGATTTTTCTTTCATCTATCCACTGGTAGAACCACTGTATTCTACCCTAGGTAGACCTAGTGTAGATCCAGTTGTATTAATTAAAATGACATTTGTGCAATATGTATTTGGAATTCGTTCAATGCGTCAGACAATAAAAGAAATTGAAACCAATATGGCATATCGCTGGTTTTTAGGGTTTGGCTTTCATTCAGAAATCCCGCACTTTTCTACCTTCGGTAAAAATTATGAACGTCGATTCCAAGATACTGATATCTTTGAACAGATTTTCTATCGTATTCTTAAAGAAATTGCAGATAAGGGATTACTAAGTGCTGACCATGTCTTCATCGATTCAACTCATGTAAAAGCCAGTGCGAATAAACGTAAATTCGAAAAGAAGATTGTCCGTAAAGAGACTCGTGCATATGAAGCCAAACTTCAAGAAGAATTGAATCAAGATCGTATCGATCACGGGAAGAAGCCATTTCCACCTGATAAATTTGAAAAAGAAGAAGTGAAGGAAATTAAGCAAAGTACGACAGATCCTGAAAGTGGATACTATGTAAAAGATGAAAGAACCAAACAGTTTGCTTATTCATTCCATGCTGCAGCTGATCGGTATGGATTTATACTTGGATCGATTGTGACACCTGGGAATGTTCATGATAGTCATATGCTTCAGCCACTTGTTGAAAAGATTATGGATAAAGTGAAGAAGCCACTTGCTGTTGCTGCCGATGCTGCTTATAAAACTCCTGCGATTACTAAATTCTTATTTGACCAAGAGATTCAACCTGCACTCCCTTATACACGTCCAAAAACGAAGGATGGATTTTTACGGAAACACGATTATGTATATGACGAGTACTATGATTGCTACCTTTGTCCGGAAGGGCAAGTTCTTAAATATTCGACTACCACTAAAGAAGGTAAACGCCAGTACAAATCAAACCCTTCTCAATGTGCAACCTGTCCTTTGCTTACTCAATGTACGAATAGTAAAGATCACCGGAAAATCATTGAGCGTCATATTTGGGCAGAATATGTAGAGGAAGCGGATCATCTTCGTCATCAAAACGAGACCAAACAAATATATGCGAGACGTAAAGAGACGATTGAACGTGTCTTTGCGGATGCGAAAGAGAAGCATGGTATGCGCTGGACAACCCTACGAGGGATTAAAAAATTGTCCATGCAGGCGATGCTTACTTTTGCTGCCATGAATTTAAAGAAGCTTGCCAATTGGACATGGCAAGCTCCAGAAATGGTCTAAATTATAATACTCGAAGAGTACTTTTGACTAAAATCGGACTAAAAAATACCCAAAAGAATCTCAAAAAATACAAAAGGCTTCCAGAATGTGACCATTCTGAAGGCCTTTTGTCGACAATCTGAGGTGAGGAAAATAAATTTTCCTCACCAAATTATTAGGCATTTACTTCTTTTTCTTCAAGCCATTTTAACTGTTGTTGAACGAATTCTTCAGAAAGATTGTGAATGGCGATATAGCGATTGCGTTCGTGTTTTGAACATTCAATCGTACAACCCCCTAAATGTTTTAGTTCATTCTCTTCAGAACTAATAATTTGTTTGTTACATTCTGGATTCGCACAGTTAATGTAACGTTCGCAAGGTGTGCCATCGAAATGATCTTTGCCGACAACTACATGCTCAACTTGGTTAATTGGAACAGTTAAACGCTCGTCAAATACGTACATTTGACCATCCCATAGTTGGCCTTTCGCAACAGGGTCTTTACCATAAGTGGCAACTCCACCGTGTAATTGGCCAACATCTTCACCGATTCCCTCACGTTTTAACCAACCAGAGAATTTTTCACAACGAATTCCACCCGTACAATATGTTAGTACACGTTTACCTTCAAATAATTCGCGGTTGTCACGAACCCATTGAGGTGTATCACGGAAAGTTTCTACCTCTGGGCGAATCGCACCACGGAAGTGACCAACATCATATTCATATGTGTTACGCACATCTAATACGACTGTATTTTCATCCTGCATTTCATTTAAAAATTCTTCAGGTGATAAATAACGACCTGTAATTTCATGTGGATTGACATCATCTTCTAAGCTTAGATTAACTAGCTCCGGGCGAGGACGTACATGCATCTTCTTGAAAGCATGTTTGTCTACCTCATCAATTTTAAATACGATACCTTCGAATAATGGATGATTTTTCATCATTTCCATGTAAGCATTTGTATCTTCAATAGTTCCTGAAACAGTACCATTGATCCCTTCATTCGCTACTAAAATACGACCTTTTAAGTTCATCTCTTTACAAGCCTTTAAATGTTCGGCTGAAAAAGCTGCTGGATCTTCAATCGTAGTATAATGATAATAAAGCAATACTCTGTAATTCATTTATATTCCACCTATCATGTATATTTGCAAGATATATTGATAGTATATCTTTTGTTTTAAGGTCTAGTTTTAATCGACAAGACCAAATAAAAACAGCGGATATAATTATATATCACACTGTTGAATGATGCAAGAAAATGGTCTTTTCAAGACGTCAGATATAAAATATATCATAAAAATACTAACCAATCCATCATACATAAGTCTGATTTCTTATTTTAGTGAAAGAAATTGATTTTATTCAAAAGAGATTGACAACATTTACAATATATACTAATCTTTTTGTGTAAACTAAAAAAGATATAAGTTAACACAAAGGGGATGTAAGAAATGAAAACGAAAACATATTCATATGTCGTTACCGCTTTCGGCGCAGCAATCATTGCTGTACTTGCCCAAATGACAATTCCATTACCACTTATTCCAATTACTGGTCAAACACTAGCAATTGGACTTATTGTAACGATTTTGGGCAAGAAAAATGGGACCTTAGCCGTTCTATTATATATCTTGCTGGGAGCAATCGGTTTGCCTGTCTTTTCAGGCTTTTCAGGTGGACTAGCAGTTATAGTAGGACCTACAGGAGGCTATATTATCGGATTTTTAGTACAGGCCTACCTAATGGGATTATATATGGATAAATTTGGAGTGAACTATACACATTCAATCATAGCCAATTTAATCGGCATGGTAATTACCCTGACTTTTGGTACTACTTGGCTAAAAATTGTTGGGGATTTATCTTGGACAGCCGCATTTATGGGTGGTGTTTATCCATTTATTATAGTAGGAATTATTAAAGCAGTAGCAGCAGCCTGGATTGGGGTTATTGTTCGCAACCGTTTGGAAAGCGCTCAACTGCTTAATCAACTTGCATAGGATTGATTCATAAAAAATCATTTCAAATATAAAAAGAACGAGCTATTCAAATTACGAATAGCTCGTTTAATTGTTAATAAGAAAATTGCTTCCATTCCTTTACTCGAGGAACGTTAACATTTTGGTTATATGATTGATCTTTAACATAAACCTTTGTAGCTAAGTCTTTTAATGTATCAAGAACTGCTGGTTTATCGTCAAAGTAGAAATCTAAATTCAATTGTTTAATAATATCAATTTTCTCTTGGTCTTGCATCCCACAGAAAAATTGATCATCATGTATTGGAAACCCTTGATCTCTAACCCATTGACGCGTTCTTTGACAGTATTCCTTTGGGCGGGATGTAATATAGTAGATTTCATGTCCCTCACGTTCAAGTTGATTTAATAACTCACTAGCACCAACAAATGCTGGACAATCCGTAAAATAGATTTCCTCTAATAAGCTGTTCCACATCTGCCCACCAGCTTCTTTGTCTAAACCAAATGCTTCATGTATTTCTACAGTTTTTAATTCACGAAAAATTTCAATCCCGATATTTTGATTGAGCTTTCGATTATAAATACGAAAAGCATGTTCTCTTAAATTGATGAGTGTATCATCAATATCAAAACCAAATCTCAAAAAAGCTCCTACTTTCCTATGAATAAATTACAAACTGTGTTGCGAAATTTTGTTCTTTTTCAATTTGAATCGCTTGTAATTTTTCCACTTCTTTTTTACGTTGCGTGGCACAATTTACCAAATCTATATTTGAAATAGTTTCGTGCGTTAAAATAGCTGCTAATATATCCGCATCCTTCATCGCACTATTAAGTCCAAATGCTCCAGTTGGTGTCATTGTATGTACTGCATCACCAATCAAAGCTAATCCAGCTTTTCCCCAAGTATCCGAGTAATTACTATGCACATCTAGTAAAACAAAATCCTGCCAAGAGTTGATGTGGAGTCGAGCAATTTCTTTTACCTGAGGAAAGGCTTTTATTAACTTATCAATAAAGGATGTAAAGGGTTGCTTTCGGATTTCAGAATAAGATCCTTCTTTAATATTCCAACCAATCTGAATATAGCCGTTTACTTGGGTGAATAATGATAGTTGCATACCATCAACAAGTGCCATTTTGATGGACGGTTCCCAATTTTGTGGAGCAGGAATTTTTGCCCATAATAAATCATATCCATGTTTCCGTACTGTAACGTCAATTCCCGATTTTTTACGAACCGTTGAAAACCTGCCATCTGCACCAACTACCAAGTTACTCTCAATAGAAATTTCTTCACCTTCACGAATTGCTTTTACCCCTGTAAAACAACCTTCCTCATCTTTTAACAATTCTATTACTCTTGTATCTGTCATTAATGAAAAATTCGAATATTTTTTTGCTTCTTCGATAATAACCGTAAGTAAATGTGCTTGTGGAACATGGATTCCAAGATGGCCTACATTAGGATTGGGATTAATCAATTTGAACAGTTTGCCATTATCCCAATACTCTAATGATTCCATTCGAAGTAATCCCAATCGTTCAACTTTTTCAAATAAACCGTGATTCTTTAATATCGCTTCGCCTTCTTCATTTAAATGTTCACCACGAAATTCTTTTGCAACCTCTTTATGGCGTTCCAATAATGTAACGGAGACATTCTGTTTCGCTAATAAGTATGCAAGCAATGCTCCACCTGGCCCAGCACCAACTATGCATACTTCCGTTGTTAATTTCATCTTGTCTCACCTGTAGGATATGCTGTTATACATAAATCTGGCCCAATTTGCTCAATAGAGTCGAATTCAAGCTGAAGTGCATCATCTATATAATCAATATTCATACCTGCAAATGGCGATTTCGAATGACGACCACCCAATAATTTTGGTGCAATATATACAATGACTTTATTAATTAACCCTTCTCTTAAGAAGGATGCATTCAATTCTGCTCCACCTTCAACTAGTACATCCGTGATTCCCAATTTATATAGTTCATCCAGCATTTCATTCAAATTTAACCCTTGATTGGATTTTGAAACAGTAATAATTTGTACACCTTTTTCAGATAGTTGCTTCACCTTTGTCTCATCCACATCATGAGCAGAAACAATAATTGTCTGTGCCACTGCTGTATTAGCTACATTAGCATTCAAAGGTGTTTTCAATTCACTGTCTAAAATGATTCGTATTGGATTTTTCCCTTCTCGATGCGGAAGTCTTGTAGTAAGCGATGGGTTATCAGCTAAAACAGTTCCCACTCCTACTAATATACCATCCATTTCGTGGCGAAGTTTGTGTACTTGCAAGCGTGCTTCTTCACTCGTAATCCATTTAGATTGACCATTATGTGTGGCAATTTTCCCATCCAATGTCATAGCGAATTTCGAAACGACAAATGGTTTACTAGTCAACATATTGTGAATGAAGCGTTCATTTAGCTTTCGAGCTTCTTTTTCTAAAAGGCCAACCTCAACTTCAAGCCCAGCTTCTCTTAATAAATTTATACCTCGTCCTGCAACTGCAGGGTTAGGATCCATTGTCGCTACTACTACGCGGCTAATTCCTGATTCTTTAACTAATTTGGCACACGGTGGTGTTTTCCCGTAATGAGAGCATGGCTCCAACGTAACATATAAAGTCGCTCCATTTGCATGATCTCCTGCCATTCTAAAGGCATGTACTTCCGCATGAGGTTCTCCTGCTTTACGGTGTAAGCCCGTCCCGACAATGACCCCATTCTTTACAATCACTGCACCTACGCAAGGGTTCGGGTTGGTATTCCCCTTAGCAGAAGCAGCAAGATCTAAAGCTAATTGCATATATTCACGGTCTGATTTCATCAGTCTACTTACACACTCCTTAAACAGGTAATTGCTCTTTAGCAATATGACCAGATTTTTTCACTTTTGTTTCAAGGTAATGACGATTTGTATCTGTTAAACCACCCCAAAGAGGAATATGTTCATGAGCTAGGAGACCATGAGATTTCAAAGCTGCTAGTTTTTTCGGATTGTTCGTGATTAAAGTAACCGGCTTTGCTCTAAGTGTTTCTAACACACGAATTGCTTCTTCATAATTACGTGTATCGTCTTCAAAACCCAATGCGTTATTGGCTTCTACTGTATCATAGCCCTCTTCCTGCAAAATATAGGCTAATGATTTTGAGAACAAACCAATTCCACGACCTTCATGATTTGCTAAATAAAAGATTGCTCCACATCCATGTTCAGCGATCATCTTCATGGATTCATGGAGTTGATAGCCACAGTCGCAACGTTGACTTCCAAAAATATCACCAGTATGACAGATACTATGCATACGAATAATAGCATCATCTGCATTGGCAAAATCGCCATAAACTAATACGGATGATTGTTGCTTCGAAGCTAATTCCGCATTTACGATGGATTTAAGTATTTCCTCTTTTGTATTAAGCTCGCTATTTACAGTCACCCATGTATACCATTGAAAGGTCGTCTCGAAATCACCTTGCTTGATTGGTAATTTCACAGGACCTACCGTACATAAATTTTCTTTATCATCAAACGAAATAATGTTCATTTTATCTTTTAATATACTATTTGCATCCATAAGATTTTTCATCAAAGTATCACCTATCTATTCTTTGTCATTAGTGTGTAATTTTCAAACAAGTTACTTTTCGTAACTAAGTTTACAATAATAAGCCAATAAGGTCAATTCTATTTAATACAATCCATACCACTTTAATAAGATATAAGAAACGTTAATATAAATATAGCTTATGTAGATAATCAAATCAAAAGCAGTGCATGCACACAATGTAGTTAAATTTTCATTTCCCGCCGACTTCATGACAAGTGTCACATTATTACCAACTATTTATGGTATATAATTTCATTAGTTCCATTATTTTGTAGAAGTCGATAACGAAACGAAGGAGCATCAAGTAATGACAGTAAAAATAGCTTGGATTACTGATACTTCCGCTTTTGTAGATGATGTGTTTATAAGAAAATACAACCTCTATGTTCTTCCTATTAATATTATTTTCGAGGATGGTGCACACAGAGAAACGATTGATCTAACAAACGAAGAGTTTTACGATAAAATGCGGAAGTCTAAAGTTCTTCCTAAAACTTCACAACCGATTTATGGTGAAATGGTAGAATTATATAGATGCTTAAAGAATGAGGGCTATACTTGCGGTATTGCCATCCACCCTTCTAGCTTAATATCCAATACACTTAATAGTTCTGTAAACGCTGCTAAGGATGCAGGATTTAAATTATATGCGATAGATTCAAAAATAGTATCGTTTCCAATGATGAAAATGATCGAGACCGGTTTTACCCTGGTGAATAACGGAGATTCAATCGAAGACGTTGTAGAGGAACTTAACAAAATGGCAAATCGCTCGGAGTTAATGGGGATTCCAGCTAATTTGACTCAACTTTATAAAAGCGGCCGTGTTGCAGGAATCTCAGCATTCATCGGTAATTTACTCAACTTAAAAGTCATTGTTTCGTTTCAAAATGGAAGTGTGGGTCTAAAAGAAAAAGTACGCACTACAAAACGAGCCAAACAACATGCAAATGATTACTTAAGACAACAAGTCAGACTGTATGCAATCAATGAAGTAGCCATAATCCATTGTCAAAATGAAAAAGATGCCATTCAGTGGAATGAAGAGTTACAGATGGAATTTCCTGCATTAAATTTTCTGACACTACCTATAAGCGCTTGTATTGCTGTTCATACTGGCGAAGGGACCATTGGCTTAAGCTGGGTTCGTGAAAAATCGCATTAACATAAAGAAAAGCCACCTAAACATAGTAAAATGTACCCTATAAGATGGACACTTTAAAAAAAGTCCTTCTTGTAGGGTACTTTTGTTTATAATGAGAAAAAAGATGTTGGAGCGGAATTAGAATGACGAAAAGATTATTAACGAAAAAAGAACAAGAACTGCTAAAAATAAACCCTTATGTAAAGTCAGTCAGCGAGAAAGCGATTACCTATACCGACGAATTCAAACGTCATTTTATTGCAGAAAATGAACAGGGGAAGCTACCTAGAGATATCTTCGAGGAAGCTGGCTTAAGTGTGGACTTAATTGGAATGGATCGTATTAAAACAGCGGGGAAACGCTGGCGTGCAGCCTATCGTAATTCTGGCATTGTAGGTTTACAAGATACTCGTAAAATGAATTCCGGCCGACCTTCTGAACGGAAATTAACCCCAGAAGAAAAAATCGCCCGTTTAGAAGCGAAAAACCAGTTATTACGTGCAGAAAATGAACTACTAAAAAAGCTCGATCTACTCGAAAGGCAGATGTTGAAGAAGAAATCACAATCGAAACGAAACTAAAATTTGAATTAATCCACCAGACGCTTCAAAAGTATAAACTAAAGCGTATGGTGAGCTATCTATGTAAGGTAATGGGTGTGTCTCGTTCAGGGTTCTATCATCATTTTGATGAAAAATCAGCGCAAAATCGTGCCAAACAAGATGAAGCAGATGAAGTGGTGAAAGACATCATTTTAAAGGCGTATCATTTCCGAGGACGTAAAAAGGGAGCACGCCAAATTAAAATGACGCTTCAAAGCCAATATAGCATCACCTATAACTTAAAGCGGATTCGCCGCATTATGAAGAAATTTAACATCAACTGTCCAATTCGCAAGGCAAATCCTTATCGAAGAATGGTCAAAGCGACGAAAGAACACCGCATTTATGCGAACGAATTAAAACGCAAATTTAAACAAGGTATAGTGAGTAAAGTGTTATTGACAGACATCACATATTTGCCATATCGAAACGGCAAACGTGCATATTTATCAACGATTAAGGACGCTGAAACGAACGAAATTCTAGCTTATGAAGTGTCATCTTCTTTACACTTGGACATCGCTCTGAATACGTTGAAGAAATTAAAAAAACATTCGCATTTAGCAGAAGATGCCTTTATCCATTCCGATCAGGGTTTCCATTATACAAGCCCGATTTACCAGGCATTGGTGAAGAAAATGGGTTTAGGTCAGTCTATGTCACGGCGAGGAAACTGTTGGGATAATGCGCCTCAAGAATCATTCTTTGGGCATTTAAAAGATGAAACAAACTTTAGCAATTGTGAAACGCTTGAAGAAGTAAAACGTGAAATCAAAAGTTACATGACCTACTACAATCATTATCGTGGGCAATGGAATTTAAAAAAGCTGCCGCCTGCAAAATACAGACAGCAGCTTCAACAAGTTGCCTAGGCTCTTTTTCAAAATGCCCTTTACAAAGGGTACACTTTATAGAATTAAGTGGCTTTTCTTTATATTCTCGAAAAATGATTATATACATCATTTAATGATTCACAACCTAATTCAAGGACTTTTCCTAAATAAATCTGCCAAAGATTGGCCGTCATCTTTGCATCCCCTAATGCGTGATGCCGTTCGACAATCGGAATATTGTTCTGTTCACAAAGTTTCTCTAATGAAACATTATGAAAATCCTTTTCGATTAATTTGTAGAGAAATGATGTATCAACAATACGATGCTTAAAAGGCGTCTTAAATAGCTTCGAGCTTATATATTGCATGAAATTTCTTTCATGAGTTGCATGATGGGCAACAAGAGTAGAGTCCTGCACAAATTCAAAAAAACTCATTAAAACATTAGAGATAGGAGGCGCTTCACGAACTGCATCATTTGTAATTCCTGTTAGCTCGACAATACCATTGGGAATTTCTTTGTCATAATTGATTAGAGAATAGAATTGCTGATTCTCCAAAATTGTTGTTCCACACATTTTTATGGCGCCGATGGATAGAATTGCGTCCCCTTTTTCAGGTGAAAATCCCGTAGTCTCGATATCGAAAACAACAACTTTTAATTTATTTAATGGTGAATTCATGGCTTCTTCTTTATTAATTTCTTTCTGCAAGTGTCGCAAGTAAGCCATTTGATGAGAGTTTTGGATACCTCCAATGCCACCATGTACACGTTTTCCTTGAATGCCTCTTAATAATTGCATAAATGGTTCAAATGCCATTTCAACACCCTCTTCTTATGCACTTTACTTCTCTTTCAAATATTTACCAAATCAATAACGGTATCGTGGATTTTTTTTCCGTATTTTAAGATTCTTTTAATCTCTTTTCGTTGTTCCTTGGTTAAATTTTTTACATTTAAATAATGGGTATCTTCATACTCTTCTACTTGAAACAAAGATAATCGATACTGCATCAGCAAAGAAAAATTTACAAAGCAGTATTTTAATAACTCTCTATATTCTTCCTTCTCTTGCAACCCCGTAATTCTTCCTAATGTTGATGTTTCAAATAGACCCTCTTTAATTGAGAGGAGTCGAACTGAATTTACATAAGGTAAGAAAGCTGAATATTTCAAATTAATATACCCCTGATAAATCCCATGTTGTTCTACTAAAATCTGCCCCATAGGACCAATGGCGTTTTTATGGTGTTTTACATTTTCCATAAAGCGCCTTAGTGTTGTTGGGTGTTCTTTTTGATACTGATGAATTGTTGCTTTTAAACGTCTTATATAATCCTCAACGCCAAATAGAGCTCTTGCATCATAAAATATCTGCAAGTATCGGATCGATTCCCAACTTTCATCCTCCATCCATTTACTTAACTGCAATTCCCATTCCTTATACGATTTACACCAAATAGGATTAGAACTCATAATGTGGCCATTACAATATGGATAACCAACAATATCCAGCCCTTTGGATAATTCCTCCCCTAGGTCCTTAAAATATAAGTCATTCTCAAGGGTAGATTCCTCATAAATAATCCCATGATCCTGATCGCTAATTAGTCCTTGTTCAAAGCGGCCGCCACTACCAGTTATAAACCAAGTAAAATTGCAAGGTGCTTTTTTATGTTTTGTTTTTTCTATCGCAACTTCCAATACTCTTAGCATTACTTGATCATGAAATGTGTTGAGTGAAACGTTATTAGTTAAGCAGAACGAAATATTGGCATTCTTCCACTCTTTTATTGACTCATACGTTTCCAAAGAGAACACTTCCTTTATATAAAAAGCCTCTGAGATTCAGAGGCTTTTTGTTTAAGTATAAGGCTAATTTGTAAAGTAGTTTATAATAATTTATCTTTTGTTGCTGCTGTTGTTAATTTAACCTCTTCTAATACCATTTGTTCAGGATAACCATAGCTTCCGTGTTCCGAAATATCCAAGCCCATGATTTCTTCCTCTTCTGTAACTCGAAGTCCACCCATCACCTTATCCATAATTTTTAGAAGGATGAAAGCTACAACAAATGCATAAGCTCCAGAAGCAACAACACCTAGAGCTTGAACACCTAACTGCTCCCAGCCACCGCCATAGAATAATCCAGCATGACCCCAATCGATGTCAGTTGACAATGCCGGTAAAGCGAATAAACCGTTTGATAGTGTACCCCAAACCCCTACAGTACCATGTACTGATAATGCAGCGATTGGATCATCGATTTTAAGTTTTTCAAATAGTTGCATACTAAATACAACCATGATTCCACCGATTAAACCGATGATGACAGCAGCCCAAGGAGCTACGAACCCACATGATGCTGTAATAGCAACTAATCCAGCAAGTGCACCGTTTAATGTTGTGGGTACATCTGCTTTCCCTGTCTTCACCCAAGCAGTGAACATTGCAGCAACTGCACCTGCTCCAGCAGCTAATTGGGTATTTAAGATCACATATCCCAAGAATCCATCTGCAACACCAAATGTACTAGCTCCATTAAAACCGAACCAACCAACCCAAAGTATTAAAACACCTAGAGTTGTGTATACTTGGTTATGACCTGCAAGAACATTTGATGAACCATCTTTGTTGTATTTACCAATACGAGGCTTTAAAATCATTGTTGCTGCCAAAGCAGCCATCGCACCTGTTAAGTGAACTACTGTTGAACCAGCAAAGTCTTGTTTACCGTGTTCGGCTAACCAGCCACCGCCCCATATCCAGTGTGCAACTACAGGATAAATTAAAGCTGAGAAAATAATAGCAAAGATTACATAGACTGATAATTTAGCACGTTCAGCAAAACCACCAAACGCTATTGTTAATGCAACCAAAGCGAACATTACTTGGAAAGAAAAGTCGACTGCCGGAGTCAACCCTCCCGCGTCAGCCGCAGTTGTTGTATCTCCATAGAAAAAATTCGATAATCCGATAAACGCATTTCCATCACCATATATAAAACCATAACCAACAGCCCAGAAAACTAATGTTCCGATACCTGCTGTGAAAATTGTTTTACCAGCTACGTGACCGGCATTTTTCATTCTCGTCGAACCTGCTTCAAGAAGAATAAATCCACCTAACATAAAGAATACTAAAATTGCACCAATCGCCACCCACAAGTTATCCATAAGAACTTGAACAGCTTCCATAAACTTCATTCTCCCTTCTAATAAAAAAATTTATCATGTTACTTTATATTATTCTGTGATGTTAGGAAATGTAACACGTTTTATTTAAGTTAATTTTACATTATATTCCCTTTATGTCAATACAATTTTCATAAATTATTTTCATAAATGTAAGAAAAGTTCACATTAGATTATTATCTAATAATATATAGGCATTTTGCAATTATTTGAAGTAAACTTGCAAAATTTCCTGTATGCGATTTCATTAAATTTAGTGATATTTCCTCACATATACTACATTTAAGAAGCAAAATAATAAGAAAATAGATATGTTTGGGGTAAGAAGTAATTTATCAAAACTAATTACCGATATGTAACATTTCTTAACAACATTAAAAGTTCTTATGTATAAATATTAGACACAATCTATAATTAGTCACCCTAAATAGCAGCTCCAATCAAAAAAAGCACTAGAAAGTAACAAACTCTAGCGCTTTTATATTTACACAAAATGATTAATTAAGTATTTTCAGTTTCACTTGCTTTCTTCCCCATTGAAGAGCCTCGTTACGTGTCGGGATGAAAACATCGATTTTATTTCCTTTAATAGCACCACCTGTATCCCCTGCAATTGCCTCCCCATATCCTTCAACCCATACTTTCGAGCCTAAAGGAATGACATTAGGATCTACAGCTATCACTTTCTGGTTTGGATTTGAACGTAGATCAATACCGATTGCTGTAGTACCAGAGCATCCTTCACAATATGCTGTATACGCGGTAGCAGTTACTAACAATTCTCTTCCTGACGCTGGCTCTTCCGATGAGCTTTGTACCACTTTGGGTTGACTAGACTCTGTTTTAGTTGATTGTTTTTTCAATGCTTGCTTTTCTACATTTTGAGACTGACTAGTTGATGAAGCATTCGCTACTACAGTTGCCGCCTCTTCTTTTTCACTTCCATTTTCATAAAGTACCAATTCCATACCAGGATGTATCGTATAATTCGATAGATCGTTCCACTTCATTAAGTCCTCTAATTCTACTTGGTGATTTATAGCGATTCGGAAAAGATTATCTCCTTCTTGTACCTGGTACACTTCCGGTTGCATTTGTTTATAAAAAACGACACTTCGATCTAAAGCATCATCAAATATTCCTCCATCTAATTGATCTGTTATTATTATGCCTTCTCCTTCAGCATCGGTGTGCATTGCCGCTCGATCTATTTCCATACCATATACATTTGTTGTTATTGTTATCGTAAATACGATAAGAAGCATCATCATTGATAATTTAGTTTTCATTTTTTCGTCCTCCTGACAATTAATCTCGAATTTTGTAATGATTTTACGAAATAAGTACTCTCCACTGACTTACAAAAATATACATATTGATATAAAAATAGAAATAAAATGTAATATTTGTAATAAAAGTAATATTTTTATAACGTCTTCACCATTAGCGAAAAAGGGGAACTTTCTCTTCTTTTTAAGCAAAAAAAAAGACTGATTTAAAAGCAATAAGCCTCTAAATCAGTCTTAATATATATTTGTACATCTATTTACTATAGATAAGCATTCTAAATTATCCGACTTTCCCTTGTTTTTTCCTAATCATTTTCTACTCTTTACACTTCATGATACAATCAATATTAAAATATGTTTTGATACTACCTATTTCTTGTACAGATGTGCTTAAACGTAGAAAGGTGGCTTAAAATATGAACATAAATGTACATATAATCGCTCCATATGAAGCAATGTTACCTGTCATTAAAGAATGTACTCCACTTTTTCCAAATATGAAAATCTGTGTTTCTGTAGGTGAATTACAAGCTGGTGTTGATATCGCATTGTCAACAAAATGTGATACAGATATATTCATTAGTAGAGGGACTACCGCAAAGCTTATTAAAGAGGCAGTAAAAACACCTGTTATTGATATGAATATTACAGGTTATGATATGATGCGTTCACTTTCGTTAGCCTCGAATTTAAGTAACAAATCTGCACTTATCAGTTTTCCTGATATCACTACATTTGCTACATCGACAATTGATTTAATGGAGCTTCCGATCTCGGTATTTACAATTAAACACATTGATGAAGTTGCTCCTTTAGTTGTCGATTTGAAGACACAAGGCTATAAACAAATAATTGGTGATACAATCACCATCAAAACAAGCGAAGCATATGGTCTTAAGGGATTTTTAATTCATGCTAGTAAAGGTACGATTATTAAAGCACTAGAGCAAGCTACTGAGTTATATCATTACATGAATAAAGTAAACATTCCAAGTAAAATTTTCGAGGTTATTGTTCAAAGAAATTATAAAAATATTGTTTTACTTGATAACCAAAATAATATTGTCTATGAGCATTTTACAAACATACACTTCACTAATGAATTAAAGAATCAACTATACATATTAAATACGGATATCAATCCAAATAATGAAAAAGCTTCAAAAAAGTATGTAGAAGATAATTATATAATTGAAATTAATGGCCATTTTTTGCCCACATTTTCGTATAAATTATATATTTTAAATAAGCATGACCAGCTATTAAATCAAGCAGGATTAAAGGTGCATACAGAAAATTTGCATATGCCATTAATTGCCAATTCTAAAAAAATGCAATTTATCTTACAGCAAATTTAAAAAAATTTATGAAAAAAATGAGCCTATTCTCTTGATTGGTGAACAAGGAACAGGAAAAGATTTTATCTCTACTTATATACATTACCAATACGAAGATGGTTTACTTTTAACAATTAATTTTGATAAATATCCTATCGTTCAATTAGATGAAATCCCGTTAAAACATATTCGTACCATCAAGTTTCAAAACCTGTCGCTTATTAAAGAGAGCCATGATATACTTTCTGCATTTATAAATAAGTGCATAGATTTGGATATTCACGTCTTTATTCTATTAGAGAACATTACTCAATTCGAACCATTTACTTGTAAAGTTTCAAATAAAGTAGAACTCCCTGCTTTAAATGAACGTAATGAAGATATATCCGCCTTTGTACTCTATTTCTTATCTGCTCTGCATGAGAAATACGGAACAATTGCAGTAAAGATCAAAGAACAATCTTTAACTTTATTAAAAGAAACAATATATCCCTTCAACATTGATGATTTACAGATTATCATGAAAGAAATTGCATTAAATGAAAATAATATTGTAATCCAACATTCCACAGTAGAAAAAGTATTGAATTTAGAAAAGCTTCCCATAAAGGCACTATCACTTAAGGGAACCCTTAAAGAAATTGAAAAGGAAATTATTGAATTGGTGCTAAAGGAAGAAAATTTCAATCAGTCAAAAACCGCTGAACGTTTAGGCATCAACCGTGGAACTTTATGGAGAAAACTTAGAGAGTAAAGTAAATATAAGTGCACGCGTGGATAAGTTTGATACCCTATCCACGTTTTTTGCACGCTTTCCAAATTATAAAAAATAATCTATCTCTTCTATTTCAGAAGAATCTTCAATTAAGTAGATCATTATCGCAGCTTGGAAATATATAAATCCCTTGTATTAGTTCATAATCATAATATTTTTGGACAAATTTTGCTTGATATAAATATTCCAATAAACAAATTTCGTCTTCATCTGCATTACATAATACACCCGAGACGCTAAGTCCATTTTTAAACGCAACGCCAATCGGCTGACCAATTAATTGTTTGATTTTATCAAGCATCGATTAGCTCCCTCCTTCCTCTATACTATGAGGAGAGATGAAAGCCTATTGTGCTTTTGTCTAAGATGTAAGTTTACATTTTTTTATATCCCATTTTGCAAGTCAAAAAAATATTGGCCAATACTAATACTTTAACTAAATTATAATACTCCAGAGCAAATTATGAACAACATATAATCATTCGACTTTTTTGTCCCTCTCATTAGCTTCTCGAATCGCTGCATCATCGGATCTACTTTCGGCTTAAATTTGAAAGGATTTCTTCTTTCCATCCCAAATTCCTCACGAGGATATAGTTGAGTTGAGAAAGTTAACTTTCCGTGTGCTGTATCTAGCGGATTAGTTAAAGTTTCTTCGCCTTCGAAATGTGGTGTCGATTCCGATTCTACATGTTGATTTTCTGAGTTTCTTGGCATTATATCATCTCCTTCGTATTCTAATATGAGTACGATGCCCTATCATTATTCACATTTAATACTATTATGTGATTTGTTCTCACATATTTTTTTATAATTATCCATGTAATTGTTTTGTTATATAATAATTATTTTCCTTTAGGATAAGCTAAAAAAAGATATTATATTAGAAATACTTTGACATAGTCTCAAAAATAAGGTAAATTACCAAAGGGCGAACAATTAATGCTCTTATTAAAAAAATATTCGTGATTTCGAGGTGTTCTTAGATGGAAAACGTATTTGATTATGAAGATATTCAATTAATTCCAAATAAATGTATAGTAGAAAGCCGTTCAGAATGTGATACTTCTATCATGTTTGGTGGCTTTAAATTTAAATTACCGGTTGTACCTGCAAACATGCAAACAATTATTGATGAAACAATTGCCATTAAATTAGCAGAAAATGGTTACTTTTATATCATGCATCGCTTCAATCCAGAAACACGTGCAGAATTTATTAAAAACATGCATTCTCGTAAATTAATTGCTTCTATTTCAGTTGGTGTTAAAGAAGAAGAGTATGCTTTCATTGAGCAATTAGCAGTAGAAGAACTTATTCCAGAATTTATCACAATCGATATTGCTCACGGACATTCAAACGCCGTAATTAATATGATTAAACATATTAAGTATCACTTACCACAAAGCTTTGTTATCGCTGGAAATGTTGGTACTCCTGAAGCAGTACGTGAGCTTGAAAATGCTGGTGCAGATGCAACAAAAGTTGGTATCGGACCAGGTAAAGTATGTATTACGAAAATTAAAACTGGCTTTGGCACTGGTGGATGGCAATTAGCAGCCCTTCGTTGGTGTGCTAAAGCTGCAACAAAACCAATTATTGCTGATGGTGGTATTCGTACAAATGGAGACATCGCTAAATCAGTTCGCTTCGGAGCATCTATGGTAATGATCGGTTCTCTATTTGCTGGACATGAAGAATCTCCAGGTCAAACTGTTGTAAAAGATGGCAAAATGTTCAAAGAGTACTTTGGATCTGCTTCTGAATTCCAAAAAGGCGAGAAGAAAAACGTTGAAGGTAAAAAAATGTACGTAGAACATAAAGGTTCTTTAATGGATACTTTAGTGGAAATGGAACAAGATTTACAATCATCGATTTCATATGCCGGCGGAAGCAAGTTAGACGCTATCCGTACTGTTGACTATGTAGTAGTTAAAAACTCTATCTTCAATGGGGATAAAGTTTATTAATAAGTCGGAGTAATTTAAAACGAGTAGACTTCATTTAACGATGAAATTCTACTCGTTTTTGTTATATAAATGATTAATTTACATTTCTCACAATTGTTCTATTGATTATCTAGATTATGAACTAAAAGCTTATATTCAACATACCATTTTTCCCATTCATCTTCAGGCAAAAATGTGGATTCCCCTGTCACAACATCATTAAATCGTAACAAACAAACATGCCATCCAGCTAAGTCTTTCGGAGTATGGTCTGTGAGATTCGTCAAGAATTGCTTCATGACTAAGAGAGTGCCTGAGTTCTCTGGAATGATTTCAAATCGAACCGTGTCTTCACCCCATTCGAATTGAAGAGCTTTATCATCTACATAATCTGTAATTTTTATTTTCTCAAGATTTCCTGACCCGTCATTATAATGAAAATTAATATTCCCACCTTTTCTTAGGTCTGTTATTTCAAGATGCTCCATCCAAAGTTTGAATTTTTCGTTGCTGATTAATAAAGGCCATACTTTTTCGGTTGGTACATCAAAATAGCGATCATATTCTGCTATATATCCAGCTTCACTTTTGTATATTTTTGCAAGCATATAAATTCCTCCTAAATAATGAAAATTAGTTGCATGGATAAGTATTTCATAATAAAAAAATAACCATACAAAAGATATGGTCCAGGTGTAGACAAAGTCGATTAACGTCTTTGTCTACATGTTTTTTCTTATTAAAAGAAAGATTAAGTAGAGTTTTTTATTCTTTGCTTGTATTAAACAATTTGAAATTACTTAATGGATAGATTCGGATTTTGGATTCTCCTAAAACGGAATCAGTCGGAATTAATCCGTAATGTCGACTATCGGAACTTCTTAAACGATTATCTCCTAAAACAAATAAATACCCTTCAGGAACTGTGTCATATCCCGTAATTTCTTCTAACGTAAAGTTTTCAGTTACTCTTATTTGAAGTGGGTTGCTATTATCACGATTCACATAGGATTCCTCATACTCGGTATTATTTATTATTAAAATATCATCCTTCATTTCAACAGTATCACCAGGTAAACCTATCACACGTTTTATATAATATTCATCCTCATAAGGAGCTTCAAAAACAACCTGATCAAATCGATTGATTTCACTTATTTTACTAACAATAATAACATCTTGATTCTCATATGTAGGCATCATGGAAGCACCTTTTACAACAAGTGGGGAAAAAACAAATTCTCGACAAATAAACGAAATGACAATTCCAAATAAAATAGCAACTAACCATGACATAAATTCACTTTTTGGCTTTGTTGGCTGTGTCATATAATATCCCCCCCTCTAGGTTCTAACTAAATTCCATTATTAATGGTTTTATTTATTTCTCGTTTAAACAAAATATATGTTCTGTATTTCTATACATGTATATCATGATGTATGTTTATATTATGATGTTTAGTTCTGTATCAGACTTTCCTTTAAGGCAATCCAAGTCCGATTTTGTTCAATTTGTACTGCTACAGGGCGTTCAAAAAAGTTTGACAAAGTGATCTCCGTTAAAAGTTCTTTGGATAATCCTTGACAAAATACTTCCCCATTTTTTAATAACAAGGTATGCGTAAAGCAAGGAAGAATCTCTTCTACATGATGTGTGACATAAATAAGTGTTGGACAATCCTTTGATTTCGATAATTCTTCGATAATTTTCAGCAATTCTTCCCGCGAAATAATATCTAAGCCATTACAGGGCTCATCTAATATCAGGATTTTTGGATGAGCCATCAAAGCTCTTGCAATTAATACTCTTTGACGTTCACCTTGTGATAAAGTTCCATATTCTCGATCTTGTAGATGCTCGCAATTTAATAATCCAATATATGATTGTGCTTGTTCAATATCTGTTTTTTCTACAGCATCCCATAGACCTATTGATGCAAACTTTCCACTTAAGACAATACTTAAGACACTTTCAAAATCTTTTATTTGTTGTTGGATAGATGCGCTTATTAGACCAATTTGTTTTCGTAAATCAGGTATGTATGTTTTACCAAATAATTCACCTAATACTTCCACATGACCATAAGTTGGATGCAGGTAGCCATTGATTACATTCAACAAAGTTGTTTTACCGGAACCATTCAATCCTAAAATCGACCAATGCTCTCCTTTTTTTACTTCCCAATCCACATTTTTTAAAATATCTATTTTGTTCTTAATAACTGTTACATCACTGAGATTAATCAATACAAAGCCCCTCCAATCCTAATCATCCATAGTCTTAATTTATTTTGGTAACTCACTATCTATCTAATTGCGATTGTTTTTTCTTGAATAATCGAACTATTTACTCTAGTTTAATACTTCTGATGCATAACTGTATAGTTAAATTGTATTAAAAGACCATTACAATTTCATTAAGTGTATCATTCCTTTACAATAAAATCCCACTCACAATAAAGTAAGTGGGATGTTTATCTATTATTTGCGGATAGTTTTTAAAGCCGTACTCCAAGAGATAAGTTGATCCAACATATCATTCACTGATTGAGTTTGTACATCTTTTGGTTTGAAAACTGTACCATTTTCAAAATCTGTAAATAAAGATAACGCTGGGTGTACACGAACATCTGCAACAAGCAATTCACCTAAAATGCCGCGTAAATGCTCTGCAGCCCGAGCTCCACCAACGGAACCGTAGCTGACAATTCCAGCTGCTTTATTGTTCCATTCCTCACGCAAGAAATCTAGAGCATTTTTTAATGCCCCTGAAATGGAGTGATTGTATTCTTGAGTGATAAAGACAAATCCATCACAACCAGCAATACTTCGAGACCACTCAGCAACACCCGATGCATCTCCACCTGGTTCTCCTAATAACGGCAATTTAAAGTTTGCAATATCAATGATTTCATATGTTGCATCTCCACGTCCATCTGCAATTCCTTTTACCCATTCCCCGACTTGTGGACTAACTCGCCCTTCACGAGTACTACCTAAGATAATACCGATTTTTATCATAATTTCTTCCTCCATCTTGTCATAATCCATTCATAACTACCAAATAATATGATGAAAAATACTTCAATTTATCCGTTAACTTTAGATAAAGAATTTTTCTTGGTAGTAATACTAAACATTATTACTTTTTCCAATATTTTAAATTCTAAACTTGTTTTGTTAAGTTCAAAGTAAGTATGCCACTTCTATTTCTAATTAGGTCTATGGATTTTCAATTGCAAGTCTTCAATTTTGTCAACAATACTCGGGAATCCTGCAATTTTGGGTAGGGAGCGTTGATCAACATGATTTCTTCGATCAGCCGCTATTGCGATGGACTTAAAAATTAATAGGTAATGAGCAATGATTTCATCATCTAAAATTGGACGAGTGTTTAATCTTGCACATTTATCAAATAAGAAGCCGAGTTCTTCTAGTGAATTTACAATTGGCCAATAATGTTCAATTGCTTTTTTATCCTTCGGTATTTCTCCTGTAGCAGTATCAAAAACTGTCTTTAAATTACGGATATTTGTCTCCATTTTGTTAAATTCAATATTTCGACCATAATCTTGATAGATTTTCTGGTTTGAAAACAATACATAAAATACTTGTTCCTGAGAACGAATTGTTTTTGCTACTAAATGTGGAAGCCGACTGGAGGCTGATTTTCGACCAACAAACCAAACACCGATTAATCCAATTATTACACCTATCAACACATCAATTAAACGTGTTGATGCTATAAATGCAAATGATAAATCCCCATTTGATCCGGCTTCAGCCATAATAAGTGCTGCGGGAGTAAAAAATAATGCTGCTAATCCATAATTTTTCACAATAAATAACTCGGTAATAAATGTTAGGAGAAAAATTAAAAGAGCGATGATGTATCCTGTGGGATGAAAAGAAATTATTATACTGGCTATTAATATTCCAAAAATTGTACCAAAACTTCGCTGGATTGCTCGATGAAAAGTAGCCACTACAGTCGCACCTGACATGACTGCAACGCATGATAGTGGGATCCAGAAGGACCGATTAAATTCAAATTCAAAAGCAAAGATCGCAGCAAATATCGTAAAAGCACCAAATCTTAACGCATTGATAAATATAATTGAATTCTTATCGAACGCTCCAAGTAAAATTCTTTTGGCTGATGGTTTTTGTATAGAAGCTTGAGCTTTTAGCGTAATACTTGAATCCATTAAACTATCTTTTGCTGCATTTATTTCCATAAAAACTTGTGCAATTTTCTCATCCATTTCATAAGGGTGATTTAAAAGTACCGAGGCAGCAGAATCGTACATATTTGTTGTATCGATAATCTCCGCTATTTTACGAAGAGATTCCCCTAATTCCACTGGTAGTATTGCCTTCTGTTCAGTTAACTTTTGCTCAATGGAAAAAAAATAGATCTTATTGGCATAATTATTTAATACAACTAAATGATTATAAAGATTCGCATTCCTCCAAGCTATATAACCAGAAGCAATCGTCTCATTTGCTTCCTTTAATGTTGCCATTACGCGATGCTGAGCATCATTTTCACTAGTTGTTCCAATAGCATCAAAGTAATTGGCAAGTTCGAGATAGCTTCTTTTAACGATATTTTTTTCAGGACCATGTGGATAAAAAAGCCACCCACTCATAGCAATAATCCATGATAATGCTCCACCCAAAAATGCTAACCCAGCTCGGCTTAATGCTTCCTCTGGTGCAATTGGCATCCCTGTTACCATGGCAAAAATAAGTACAAAAAAGATAGCGGATGGCCCAACTAACCGAAGTGCTCCAAATACAAAGATCCCTATCGCTCCAATAATTCCCATCATAATTGATGTTATTATAGGATATGGGGCAAGTATTGTTCCAATTAAAACGCAGCCAGTAATCGCTAAGACACACCATGCAAGTTTTTTTGCTAATTGTGCATAAGGAATCGGAAATACATAGAGAAATGTAAAACCACCCAAACCAGCAATCAAACCATTATGTAAGCTTCCAAAAAATAGTCCTATAGCTATTGGTAATCCAGCTGCAACTCCAGCTAAAAATGCTTTCAACCAGGGAAACGGTTTTTTATTAACTGTTAATGCCTGTCTAAAAATGGATCGTGAATCAACTTTTGTTTCCCCCATATAGTTCTCTCCTGACATGAATAATATTATTAGATTTCCCTCATTTAGATTCTGTATAATCACATTAAATGAATACAAAATAAAAATCGTCCGGTTCTAATTTAAAAGAACGGAACGATTGCTGATACACCTTATTATAACATAATAGGCTTAGAGGAATTATTATACGTATTCAAAGAGAAAAATAGCTAATAAGTAAACATTTTCATGATAAGATATAGAAAATTGGAGGTGTATAAATGGAAACGATTATCTATTACCAATACCTTTTACATAAACAATGGAAAGTTTATATTGCAGCTACAGAAAAAGGACTTTGTTATTTAGGAACAGAGCATTCTTCAATTGAGGAATTAGTAAAAGCCTGTATAAAGCAATTCCCTAATGGGAGACTGATAGAAGCAATCGATGAATTAACGATATATAAAAAAGAATTAATAGAATACTTTAACGGAGAAAGAACACAATTTGACTTCAATTTTGATGTTATTGGTACAACCTTCCAAATGAAAGTATGGAATGCACTAAGCTTAATCCCATACGGTAAGTCATTTTGTTATTCAGATATCGCAAATCAAATTGGAAACCCAAATGCCGTAAGAGCTGTAGGAACAGCAATTGGTTCTAATCCTGTTGCTATTGTAATCCCCTGTCACCGTGTACTAGGTAAAAACGGTACTCTAACAGGCTTTAGCGGTGGATTGGATGTTAAAGAAAAGCTATTAACACTTGAGAAAATTCCTTATAAAGGATGAGTTGCTCCCTTTCGTTTTTGCAATATATACTTAAGCTAAAACAAAAAGCATTCAGAATGATTCTGAGCATTCTGAATGCTTTTTCAAGATGGTGAGTATGCTGCATTACTCGATCACATATCCATTTTCATCTGTTTTTTGAAGTGGAATTTCAGATTTTGGTTTACGAACAAAGCACATTATGGCTGCAATGATTAACAAGATACCCTGTAATGAAATAATTCCCGATAAAACTGCTGCTATAATAAATAAAATGCCTGCTAATTTAGCATTTTTATTTACTTTTACTGCACCAATAACGCCCAATATAATTGCTATTATGCCTAATACTACAAATATCCAACCTATTCCACTTATAAAGGAAATAAAATCATCCATAAATAATAAGGCCTCATCTATTTCCGCTTCTGTTAATCCACTAGCATACATTTGACTTTCCATTTCACTTTGTATGAGTGGATCGTTCATTCCGGTATCTATTAGCATTTTACCACCAAATAACATCACTATTAAGAAACCTACTGCCAATACATTTAATATAGTTGCAATAATACTTAAAACTCTTTCGCCAGTTCTTTTCACTGTTTTTCCTCCCCTAAATACCTCTTCACATTTTCAACAACAGCTTCCACTGTACTTACAATAACTCCATTTCGTTTAATTATGCCTATGACAAATAAATTTCGATAAATAAACTGATTTTCTGTTCCATCTTTTATAAGAGCATTAATCTTTTCATGATTGTCTCGTCCTAGTTGACGCACATCAGAAAACAATGCGATAACTGGTCGATTATATGTTGAAAAAACACCAATCTCAGCTGCTACGCCAGAATCTATTTCAATCCCATCCAATACAGCAATTAACACATCACTATTCTGCAGTTTTGCCATGTCAGCTTCTGCGATTGCTAAACTATTTGCGAATGCTTGCTTGTCGTTAATCGCATCATTTTCCTGTGGGACGTATAAATCGATTTCCGGTATTGCCTTTCGAATTTCCTTAGCGATTAATTCATTTACTAATCGATCCCCTATTGAAAATAATCCATTTGCTAAATATGCCTTCATGTCTTTACCGCCTTTAATGTATGTATTTCATTATTTAAATATTACTAAATCAAATCAACCAGCCAAACGAAAAGCCAATAAAACCACCGATTAAATTTACACTTACGAACAATAATGCTAACTTATACTTTTTTGCTTCCAGTAACTTTACAATATCAAAAGCAAACGTAGAAAAGGTGGTAAATGCTCCTAAAATGCCAACAGTGAAAAAAGCTAATATAGTACTTGAATCTACTGCGATATTACTAGTAATCCCTAGCATAAAAGATCCAAATACATTGACTAAAGCTGTCGCCCAGTAAGAAGAAATCCTCTTTTTCACTATCCATAATTGAACCAAGTATCTAAGTGTTGCCCCCATACCTCCTCCAAAAGACACCATCATCCATTCCATGTTAGTTTCCCTCGATTCATACAATACCCAATCGATGCTGCTGTAAAACAAGCCAAGGTCATTGAAATCGCATAAACAATACCTATTAAAAAGTGCTCATTCAAAAGTGAAAACCAATTTCCGGTAAAGGTGGAAAAGGTAGTGAATGCCCCCATCATCCCTGTAGTTAAGAATAGCTTTAAAGGCTTATCTTTCTTTAGAAAGTATCCATTTAGACTCCCAAGAACAAAGCTGCCAAGAATATTTACTACCCAAAGCATGACCGAGGTATTTGTATATACTTGTACGATATATCTTAATAGGCTACCTACCATACCACCCAAAAATACTTGAATACCATTTTGCAAATGACTCTCTCCAATCAAAATCCATCAACCAGTATTCTATAATAAATTTTCTTGATGCAAAAATTCCATAAGAAGTTTCAGGACTTCAAACCATACTTTCGATTGCCAATATTATCAATATTATAATATATATCTATTGTCCTCTCACTTAGGAAAAGCATTTTTTTACCTTTCAGAAAATTGATTGAGAAGATTTTATTTAATTTTGGATTGCTTAAACAGCCCTATTCCGATAGCGCCAAATAATATTATAAGAATAACAGGTACAAACCCAATCCCCAAAGTTTCGATCTTTCCTAGGGCAACACGACCAATCTGGACTATCAAATATGCAAACATCATTAAACATATATTCTTAATGACATTTAATAATTTTCGACTATGCAAATAAAATTGTTCCACATTCGATTCGTTGATACGGCTAGGATAATTATGCATATGAGGGGCTTTTTCTAATAGACTCATTAAAACAAATAAAAATAGTCCAATAATTGGGAGGATAATAAACTCAAATTTAGACCCCCATCGATCCACTTCCCCTGCTGCGTTAAAATGCGCGGGGACATCATCAGGGATATTTCCCCAATTCATTACAACATAGAGAATGGCCCCTACAAAAAGTAAAATTCCAATCCCGTCTAAAGTTTTTTCAATTCTTGTTTTGGGTAATTTAAGAATAGGTCTGTAAGGTAAGTAATCTTTCATCCAGAACACCTCACTTTTACATATCTGTTGTTGTATAACTATACGTTTAAATTATGGAAAAGTTTCAAATCTATTTTACCATCTGAGCTAGAGGTCACCTCAATGACAAATTAATTAAAATTTTGATAAAAAATAGTTAAATTAAGGATATATGCAGGTTAATTATTTTAATTTAAGAATATAATCTAATAAGATATATTTAGAAATAACGGAAATGGAGTTAGCTACATGGATATGTCTGAAATAATAGAAGTGCTAAGGAAGCTAGATTCTGAACTTTACTATTACATAGATCAGTTCGGAATCTATATATACCTCTTGTTATTTTTAATTGTTTTTGGTAAAACGGGATTTGTTATTTTGTCTTTCTTACCTGGTGATTCCCTTCTGTTTGCCAGTGGTGCAATTGCTGCTGTAGGGGAGTTAAATATTTTTATTTTGTTAATATTACTTTTTGTCGCTACTTCTTTAGCAGATAGTAATAATTTTTTGATCGGACATGCTTTTAAAAAAATACCTACTGATAAGAATTATCTTACTAAGGTAATTCCACAATCAAGCATCGATAAAGCAAGCGATTTCTTGAGTGAGTATGAAAAAATTGCCATTACTTTCTCTCGTTTTATCCCTTTTATGCGAACAATGATACCGTTCATTGCTGGTTTTACTGGACATTCTTATAATACCTTCGTTCGGTATAATGTGCTGGGAGCGTTGATTTGGACTTTTGTATGGTTAGGAACCGGTTTTGGACTAGGAAATATCCCTTGGGTTGAAGATAACCTGTTATTTACTTTGGCTTTAATTACAGTCATTATGTTTATCCCTAGCATTTATGGTTTTACTAGTCATTTTCACAAGAAAAATTCAGCTATAACCAACAACAGTGAATTATAGCAAAAGAAGCTAATAGGGCACTTACTTCCTATTAGCTTCTTTCTATTTAGGTATTAACTTGATTGTTTTCATCCTCAAGTAGTTTATGCAAATATTCGATGATTTCGCGAATTCCATCCAGTGAATTTACTAGTATTTTCGGATCGACACAAGCAATCATGCGATCTTCCAAATTTGCTACTGCTGTAAAATAGCGAGTTTTTGAATAATTTACAAGTCCAACTTGCTTAATTTCATTTTCTGTAAGATTGATTATTTCCTTTGCTTCATTTACAACTAAACCATAATTTACGATATCCGTGTTTAGCACAACAATTCTACATAAATCACCTTGGCTTGTCTGATTATATAAAATCCGGTTAAAATCAATGATTGGAATAAGCTCTCCTCGTACTCTCCCAAAACCAAGCAAATAATTCGGTAAATGAGGAATTGGCGTAATACGGCTCAATTTTTCAATCGAAACAACCTGTTCTACTGGTACAGCGTATTCTTCTTTTCCACAACTAAATATAACGACTTTTTCAAATGACATTGTTTCACCCCAACTAAAAAGCTACTTTGAAGAACATTTTACTACTTCTATTAATAAATCGGCTAATTTTTCTAATTCTTCAATAGGCATACGTTCGTTTGTTGTATGAATTTCTTCATAACCAACCGAAAGATTCACTGTTGGAATACCAAATCCAGCAATTACATTTGCGTCGCTTCCACCACCTGATATTCCAAGTTGTGGTTTTCTCCCAACATTTTCGACAGCCTGCATTGCAATTTGAACAACACGATCAGCTTCTGTTACTGAGAATCCTGGATACATTAGTTTCACATCAACCTCCGCACGGCCTCCAAGACTTTCTGTTACATTCTCAAACGTTGCTTTCATATGATTCACTTGAGCGTCTAATTTTTCTTTGTTAATAGAACGTGCTTCGGCAAGAATATACACTTCATCACATACGATATTTGTTGCCTTGCCGCCTTCAAATCGACCAATATTCGCGGTTGTTTCTTCATCAATTCTGCCAAGGTCCATTTTCGCTACCGCTTTTGCTGCTAAGGTAATTGCAGAAATTCCTTTTTCAGGGGCTACACCAGCGTGAGCTGTTTTCCCGAAAATTTTCGTTTCCAGTTTAGCTTGGAATGGTGCTGCTGTTACAATTCCGCCTACTTTACCATCACTATCTACTGCAAAGCCTAATTTTGCTTCAATACGTGAAGGATCTAATTCTTTTGCTCCAACTAAACCACTTTCCTCACCAGCTGTGATGATAAATTGAATTGTTCCGTGTGCAATATCTTGTTCTTTTAATCGACGAGCCATTTCAAATAGTGCAGCCATTCCTGCTTTATCATCTGCTCCTAATATCGTAGTTCCGTCTGAATAAATGTAGCCATCTTCTCGAATCTCAGGTTTGATGCCAACACCTGGGACAACTGTATCCATATGAACAGTAAAATAGATAGGCTCTACATCAAGTGAACCTTTTAATGTTGCAATAATATTCCCTGCACCATGACCATTACGGGTATGAGCATCATCTTGATACACATCAAATCCCATTTCTTCTAACTTTTTAACGAGGATTGGCGCGATGATTTCTTCATGTTTTGTTTCCGAATCAATTTGGACTAGTTCTAAAAATTCATTTACTAAACGGCTATTCATGTTAATATCTCCCTTATCCTACAATATTCTTCTATTTTACGCTTCTCAATGAATGAAGACAACCCAGCTCTACTTCTATATCTCCAAAATATCCTTTTTCTTTAATTCGATTTCGTTTAGCTTTTCTTCAAGCAAGCCTAACTTCTTTTCCAATTTCAGCATTGTATTGCGTACATCGGCAATAACTTTTGAAACATGTTCTTTAGAAGAAGATATTTTTGAATGGATTGACCAAGCCGAAAATATATCATCAAAAACATAATCAGCAAATTTTACAAACCCATCTGTATTTACTGTCAAATGATTCGTAGATATATTTTGAATATCCAATAATTCATTTTTAAATCGTTGAAGTGCGATTTGTGCTTGGTGCATTTTACTTTCAGATTCATTTATTTTTTCATGCTTTAAATGTGTAGCGATAAAACCCCCTCCTAAAAATGTATCCCAGGTAGAGTAAGTACTAGCTGATTCTAATGAGGCAATTACATCATGTAATTTATTTATTGCATCATTACCCGCTATTTTTGCTTCATCAATTTCAATTTTCAACTTTTTGCAATTTAGTTCATCTTCCTCTAATTGTTCTAATGCTAACGCTATATTTGGTTGGTGTTCTTTAAGCCATAATTCTTTCTTGACTTTAATCATTTCGAGTTGATTTTTTATTTTTTCTTCATTGTATTTTGAAATCTCGTTATTTTTTTCTAATAAGTCTTCTGATAGATCATTTTTCATTTGTATTGCTTCGATTAATTTTAATTCAAGAGATGCTGCTTTATCTATTTTCTGTTCACGTAACTCTTCCTGTTTTCCAGTCCAGCTACGAATTAAATTAACAAAAGAAAAGGAATCTAGCTGTTCTAGTTTTGCTTTAAGGTTTTTAAGCTCTTCATCATATGTTTGAATTTCGCAACCTGTTTGCGTAATTTGATGAGTTAAAGTCTCTATTTGACTTTGCATTTTCTCAATTTTCATTAACTTTAAAAATAATTCTTCCTGTTCTTTATGAAGTCTTTCCCACGTCATCTTAAATCCCCCTTTTTTTAGATTACGGTTGAATGAATAAATAGTTTCACAATATAAAGGAAGAATGGATTAAATTTCTATGTATCTTATTAAGTTTAGTTCATAGCCAACTGAGTTCATGCTTATTTCTCGAACAAATAAGGTTGTCTCACTATTCGTGAAACAACCTCTTTTCATCGTTGTTGACTAGAAGATATATTCATCATTTTCAAAACAGACACGTCTATTTTGATTGTAGAAAAATGATTGTGTTTACTTTTACTGTAATACTTATTTCTATATTTCTATACTAATGACCCGCCGCCATTTTTAATGTAATTTTGAATACCTTCAGCTGCGCGGTAAGATAAAGCTCCTAGAGTACCTGTTGGATTGAAGCTTGAGTTATGAGGGAATGCAGAGGCACCCACTACGAATACGTTTTCTACTTCCCACATTTGTAAGTAGCTGTTTAATGCAGAAGTAGCTGGGTCAGCACCCATAATTACCCCACCAGTATTGTGCGTATTTGTATCCTTGTTCACACTGAAGTTACCTTGTTCTTCAGACGTTTCAATGATATCCGCACCAATTTTCTCACCGATTTCACGAGTTTTTTGAGCCATGAATTTTACCATTTCACGATCATTGTCTGTATACTCGTAAGTCATACGAAGAAGTGGGTAACCCCAAGCATCTTTGTACTCTGGATCAATATCTAAATAGTTCGTTTTAGATGGCATACTTGCACCTTGTGTTTTAACCGGGAAGTTAGAGTTCGCATATTTAATGGATTGCTTTTTAAATTCTGCACCCCAGTTTGGCGTTCCTTTAGGAACACGATTTACTGCGATAGGACGGTCACCATATTGAGTAGAACGGATACCGGCACCGTGAATAAAGTTTACATCAGAGTGGTCGAAGTTATCCCCCATCCATTCCGCAATCTCAATACCAAGTGCACCAGCACCACCATAAAGGTTAAACTCACGATCTTCAAAGAATAATTGAGTTGTACCCCCTGTTACTTGGTAACAATAGTTTTTACCGATTGTACCAGTACCCGTTGCTGGGTTATAAGGTGTACCCAGGTTTGAATTTAATAATAATCGGGCATTATTAAATACGTAAGAAGCAACAACTACTACATCTGCAGGTTGTTCGAATTTTTCACCTGTTAACATATCAACGTAGATCACACCTGTTGCTTTACCACCACTAGATGTAATTTCTAATACGTTGGCATGTGTACGTAAATCTAATTTACCTGTTTCTTTCGCAACAGGAATTACTGTTACAGCTGGATCACCTTTTGCACCATATTCACAACCGAAGTTTTCACAGAATGCACAATATTGACATGCACCACGTTGAATTCCATCCGGATTTGTATAAGTTTCAGAAAGGTTAGCTGCTGGAATAACAAATGGTTTGTATCCAAGGCTTGAAGTTGCTTCCTCAAAAGTTTTCATTAAAGGAGTTTTTACTAATGGGCCAGTTGGGTATGGATTAGCACGTTTTCCCCATAACTCTGGTACTTCTTCACCAGAAATACCCGCCATATATTCAAATTTTTCATAATATGGTTCAATTTCTTCGTATGTAATACCCCAATCTTGAAGCGTCATCCATTCCGGGATTTTAGCTTCACCATATCGTTCTATGGTTTTAGAACGAATTTCGAAGTCATACGGTAAGAAACGGTAAGTTTGTCCATTCCAGTGAGAACCAGCTCCACCTACACCATCACCAACGATGAATGTACCATAATGACGCATTGGAAGCGATTTTTGATCAGGTGTACTACGATAAGTAATTGTTTCTTTTGATAAATCCTGCATTAACTCCGTTCGATGTTGATAGCGCAATTCATCGTGAGCCATTGTATAATCTGCTGTCGTACGATCTTTACCACGTTCTAATCCCACAACGTTGATACCAGCTTTTGTTAGTTCGGCAGATACGATACCGCCAGCCCAGCCCATACCTATTATTACTACTGGTGCTTTTTCTAATTTTGTTGCCATTTATTTAGTCAATCCTTTCTCTTTTACGTCCAAATTAAATCATTAGCTCATGTGGCTGCTTAGGCCCTCTGGTTTTAGTTCGATAAATTCTTCGCTTTGAATTTCGTTTACATATTGCATGCGAGAACCAGGGTATTTACGCATTGACCAACCGATCATTTCACTGTTACCACCATACATTGGGTCAGCATACACACCTTCAATTGTCATTGTACGTAGTAAATTGAAGAATTCAGATGAACTAGTATTTCCATACAATGTTGCTTTGCCTTCACTAAATGCAGTTAATACTTCATCTTGTTGTTCAGGTTCTAACGCAGTAAATGCGCTTTCATAATTTTCTTTTGAATAAGTATCGAGTGCTACTAATCCCGCACGGAATAAATCCTTGCGCAATAATTTCTGTTGTGGGCCTTGGTTTTCACCCGGAGTATAGAAACCACCTAATCGATAGTCCTTTACATTGTTACCCCATTGACCCGCTAACTGATGGTCGATATATACAGCAGCTAATAATTCTTTTGCACCTGGTCCGTTATCATCTTCTGGATAAATACGATCAGCAGCAGCTGCTGCTGTTTGATATTCTGCTGGTGTAAAGAACATTAATGCGTGATTGAAGTTTGTAGAACCTGTACCGTGTGAAGCGTGTTGTGAGTTCGGATCAGTAGTTGAAGTACCTTCATTGTTTTTAACTACTAAACTAGTTACTGCACCACCAAGAACTAATCCTCCAAGTGTTAATCCTGAATTTTTTAAGAAATTACGTCTTGTCGACTTTTTCTCCGTGAAATTTTCTTTCTCTGCCATTATGAGTCCTCCTTAATTAACTGAACATAGCTCCAAAATTAAAATAAAGTGCGAAAATTATAGACGCCATAATTATTGAAAGCATAAAACCTAAATGTTTAATTCCTATCCAACATCCAATAATAATAGCTAAACCTACAGCTGAACCAATAAGCGCAAATGCGGGTACAACACTATTGTATACAGAAATAGTGAATGCATATCCTACCGTTAATGTAATCCCGGCCAACACTTGAAATATCAGCGAAAGTTCCTCGCGGTTATACTCTGTCATGTTTTCCCTCCTTGAAGATTATACGCAGATTATTTGTTTACTTTTTTAATAAAGCGTGTATAATTTAATTTTGTTCCTCTCAAAAACTATTTCATTCTATAACAGTTTTGTATACAAATCAAAGTTTTTATTATGAATATAGAAATTTTTTTAATAAATTGGTTTCATTTTTTACATATTCTAGAAAGCGTGGTGAAAGAATGGAAGATAAAGAGTATACATTGGTGGAACATCTAGAAGAATTGCGTAAACGGTTGATTATTATTTGTGTAGTCTTTTTAGTAGCGCTATTAGTAGGTTTCCTTTTCGCACCAGACATATTACAGTTCTTAAAATCTCAAGAGGTCGCAAAACAAGTAGATTGGAATGTATTCGGCTATACAGATGGCATCTCAATTTATGTAAAGTGTGCACTTTTAGTTGCTATTTGTTTTACTTTACCTGTTGGGATGCATCAAATTTGGCAATTTACAAAACCAGGATTAACAAACAAAGAAGCAACTAGTGCTGGTACATTTATTCCAGCTGCCTTCCTCCTATTTATAATAGGTGTTTCATTTAGTTACTTTATTTTGTTCCCACTCATGCTAAATTTTATGGCTAATATCAATAAAACAATTGGTGCAACTGAAACTTATGGGATGCAACAATACTTTACACTCATGTTTAACCTACTAATTCCAGTTGGACTTGTATTTGAACTACCTGTAGTTATCTTGTTTTTAACAAAGTTGGGAATAGTTACTCCTGCTCGTTTGCGAAAAATGCGCAAAATAGCCTATTTTATCCTCATTGTAGTTGGAGTTATGATTTCACCACCTGATTTTGTTTCAGATTTCTTAATTATTATTCCGTTATTACTTTTATTTGAAATAAGTATCATCGTTTCGGAGAAGACTTATAAAAAGCAATTAAAAAATGCTGAAGAAGTGACAAACTAAGAACTAAATTATTGGAGGAGGGTTTTCAATGTTTCAATCGATCGGAGTACCAGGATTAGTTATAATCCTAGTCATTGCTTTAATTTTATTCGGACCATCTAAATTACCTCAGTTGGGGAAAGCTGTTGGACAAACTTTAAAAGAATTTAAAGATTCAACAAAAGATGTGGTCGATGATGTGACAGGTGAATTCAAGGAAGCAAAAGAAGAATTCACATTAGTTGATAACAAAAAAGAAGACACAGCAAAAAAATAATTCCTACTTAAACACACTAATAATTTGTCCCCTCTAGATACTAGTGATACTTTCTAGTGGCACTGTTATCTAGAGGGGATTAAAAGGAATTAACTTAGGGTACTGTTCTTTAAATGGAGGAATAATTTTATGTTAAACTCAATCGGAATTCCAGGATTAATCATTATTTTAGTGATTATCTTAATCATGTTTGGTCCTTCTAAGCTACCAAAATTAGGCCGCTCAATTGGTGAATCGATGAAAAACTTCAAAGATTCCACTAAAGGTGTTTTAGACGACGAAGAAGACAATAAAAAAGAAGAAAAAATGTAATATAAAAGAGTTGTCCCAATTCATTTGGAACAACTCTTTTGCTATTTTATAGTGGGATATTCCCATGCTTTTTCGCTGGTCTTGTTTCCTCTTTGTTTGAAAGCATATCTAATGCTTGTATCAATTTAATACGAGTTTCACGAGGGTCTATTACATCATCGACCATCCCGCGAGATGCTGCTACATATGGATTTGCAAATTTTTCTTTGTATTCTTCAATTTTTGCTGCACGAGTAGCTTCTGGGTCTGCTGATTTCGCAATTTCATTTGCAAAAATAATATTCGCTGCACCAGCCGCACCCATTACTGCAATTTCAGCATTTGGCCAAGCGAATACAAGATCGGCACCAATAGCTTTCGAGTTTAGTGCTACATAAGCACCACCATATGCTTTACGTAAAATAACTGTTATTTTTGGAACTGTTGCTTCTGAATACGCATATAAAATTTTCGCTCCATGACGAATGATTCCACCATGCTCTTGTTTTACTCCTGGGAAGAAACCAGATACATCTTCAAATGTGATAATCGGGATATTGAAGGAATCACATGTACGAATAAAGCGAGATGCTTTATCTGACGAATCAATATCTAAACCACCAGCCAGTGCTTTTGGTTGGTTACAAACTAAACCAACAGACTCTCCAGCAATTCGAGCAAAACCTACAACTATATTTTTCGCAAACTCAGAATGTACCTCCATAAAGGATCCTTCATCCACTACTTGTTCTACAACTTTACGGACATCGTATGGTTTTGTTGGTTCGATGGGTACATAGTCGATGATATCTGGACGATAATCATCCGTTTGTGGTCTTTGTTGCTTTGGTGCTTTTTCTTTATAACTTTGAGGTAGATAACTTAGTAATCTACGAATCTGTTCGATAGATTCCTCTTCAGATGGTGCACGGAAATGGGCATTCCCACTAATTGAGTTATGCACCTTTGAACCACCTAGATCTTCCGAAGAAATTTTTTCGCCTGTTACAGTTTCGATAACTTTTGGTCCAGTAATGAACATTTGCGATGTTTTATCAACCATTAAGATAAAGTCGGTAATTGCAGGTGAATAAACAGCACCACCCGCACAAGGCCCCATAATTACTGAAATTTGTGGAATTACGCCCGAATAGATCGAATTGCGATAAAAAATATGACCATATCCATCTAATGAAAGTACCCCTTCTTGGATACGTGCCCCGCCTGAATCGTTAATACCGATGAATGGTGTACCATTTTTCGCTGCTAAATCCATTACAGCAGCAATCTTCATGGCATGCATTTCACCAAGGGCACCACCGAATACCGTAAAGTCTTGTGCGAAAAGATAGACATTACGTCCATTTATTTTACCAAAGCCAGTCACCACCCCATCACCAGGTCCAACTTGCTTGTCCATTCCAAAGTCTGTCGTTCTATGGGTAATAAACGGATTGATCTCTACGAAGCTTCCTTCATCGAGTAGTAAATCGATACGTTCACGAGCTGTTAATTTTCCTTTTTCATGTTGCTTCTCAATTCTCTTGTCTCCCCCACCAAGCTCGATTTCACGCTTTCGGTCATGCATTTCGTTTATTTTATCGAACATATCCATACTCATCTATCCCCTTTTCCACTTTTATCGCAAAGCTCATATAAAACACCAAAAGAATCCTTTGGATGTAAGAAGGCTACCTCAGCTCCCCCTGCACCAGGTTTTGGCTCCTCCGAGAGAATTCTTATCCCTTTTTCTTGTAATTCTTGCATTCTCTCACGAATACCCTTCACCCCAAAAGCAACATGCTGAATTCCCTCACCACGTTTTTCAATATGTTTATAGATTGCACTTTCTTCACTTGTTGGTTCCAATAATTCAAACTTTACATTCCCAGCATCTATGAATGCCACGCGTACGTGCTGGGAAGGAACTTCTTCAATTTTCAGTAATTTCAATCCAAGCGTTTCCGTATAATATGTAATTCGTTCTTCCAAGTTTTTAACAGCAATCCCAATATGATCCACTTTCTCCATTATAACACCCCTCTGTTATAGTACATATCTATTTTAACTAATTTGAAAACAATTGGCTACGTACTTGTGTTATTTTCTAAATTTGATAAACTAAAAATAAGAAACAAAGGAGAGAACGAATATGAGCAATAAAAAATTTCAGAAAATAGTTGTATATTGTATGATAGCAATTATGGTAATCTCTACTTTAGCATTTGGTCTATCATTCTTCTAATTTCTAAACTTTGCGATTACACTTCTTCTGTAATCGCCTTTTTTCTTCTCTTTTTCTTGATTCCTTTAAAGGACTGCTTGATCACCAGATACTCATCCATTTCTTCAATAAATTGATAAAGTGAAGCCATAGCAAGGAACTTCTCATGGTTTTCTGGTAAAGGCATCTTTGCAAACTCTTCTTTTACTATTTCCAGTTTGTCTCTAAATCTCTTCGCAGTATTTCCTGAATGTACATTTTCTGCTAAATCCTCTATAAAATCTGCGACTAACTCCGCTTGTTGTACCATAACAGGCAATGTTGTAATTTTGGGTAGAACCCCTTCAATAATTTCAAATTGTTTCTCACGCATATCGAAATAGAGATAAAATTCATTTTGTTTTCGTGTTAAATGGTTTTCAACATCTTTGAAGGCTAAAGATTTCGCTCTATTTATAAGATTTTCTGCTTCAATTATCTCTTTCCCATCCCAAGAGGTATCACCATTACGCAAATATTTTACGATTTCGGAAAAAATCGAACGGTAAATTTCTTCCAATTCTTCAATATATCGTTCAAGATCTTTCTGATAATCTCCCATATACATATTGACTGCAAGTGCTGTACCAAAGCCAATTGCCATTAAGGAAAGCTCATTTAGAAATAAATCGAGAGTAAAGTTCGCTTCAGAGTACAAATGCATAATAATTACGACACTCGATATAAAACCTGCCGAAACATTAATTGAGACAATTGTTGGTATAAATAACAAAATCATAATTCCAAGCACAATGGGGTTATAAGCAATTTCTTCAAATAAAATATAGGCAAAACCCATTCCTATTAGACTTGCTACCAATCTTGTATATACTGCGTGTACCGATTTCCTTTTAGTAGTCTGAATACAAAGTATGGTAAGAATCGCTGCTGAGGATGCAAATTCTAAATTAAAATAACTCGCGATTGCGATAGCAATTGTGGCGCCTACTGCTGTTTTAATTGTTCGATAGCCGATTTTATACTTTTTAATATCGACTTCCCCCTTCAAGCATTTAAACTGAAAATTAAGATAAAACGAAAAATTAGAAAACTAGGCTGATTGCCAAGCTTTTAAGCAATCAGCCTATGTTGCACTTAGGTGGATAAGAAAGCCAATTCTTTCTATCCATGAACATATCCCTAAAGCCTGAGCTCTTTGGAGTTATCGTTCATCTAAGTATCAATTCTGTTCCTTATGAAAGTGGATGTTTATTACACTTCTTCACAGTATTCTTCAAAATTACCTTGAAGGTTTGTAACAACTGACATTGGGTCATGCCCTTCAATTTCATGGCGACCGATATCTGCCACAATTTTTCCGTCTTTTAATAGAACGAATGCTGGTGATGATGGAATGTGATTATCCCCAAATAGATGACGTGCAGCGGCAGTCGCTTCTTTATCTTGACCAGCAAATACCGTTACTAAGTGATCTGGGCGTTTATCATAATGAATAGCATTCGCAGCAGCTGGACGAGCAATTCCTCCTGCACAACCACAAACTGAGTTCACCATTACCAACGTTGTTCCAGTACGAGCAAATGCTTCCTCAACTTCCTCTGGTGTACGCAGTTGTTCGTAACCTGCACTTTCAATTTCAGCGCGTGCTGTTCTTTTAATTTCTTCCATAAATAAATCGTAATCCATATTCATGATTTATCGCTCCTCTCAACTATTCATTTTAACATAAAGACATAAAATTGTAGATTTTCTTGCTCCTTAGGAAAACAGCTTTGAAACTCCTTGTGTGACAGTAATTTCTCCTCTTAGTATGGCCTCTTCAATCGACTTTACTTCAATTTTCCGATTAGAATTTTGGAAAAAAGAGTCTATCAAAGTATCGCGTATCATTGTGTGGAACCATTCTTTTGTTTGTTCGAGTCTTCGTGATTCCCAAACATTCGAACTTTTAATGGTTTGTTCAAATTGACAAATTATTTCCCAAACCTCCATCAGACCAGTTTTTTCATGCGAAGAGGCAGGGATAGCTCTACTCATCCATCCTGGCGTTGCTGGCTGGAGAAAATGCAGGATTTGCATGTACTCTCGAACAGTCCTCCTTGCCTTTTGAACATTATCTCCATCACTTTTATGAACTACAATTCCATCAGCGAGTTCCATTATTCCTTTTTTCATCCCTTGTAATTCATCACCCGCACCTGTCAGCACTAGTAAAAGAAAGAAATCAACCATTCCGCGGACATAGGTCTCACTCTGCCCGACCCCAACAGTTTCAATCAGAATGACATCATATCCCGCCGCTTCGCATAGCAGCATTGTTTCTCTAGATTTTTTATGGACACCACCTAATGTGCCGGCACTTGCAGATGGTCGTACAAAGGCACTTTTGTTACGACTCAATTCTTCCATTCGAGTTTTATCCCCCAGGATACTTCCACCAGAAATTGTTGAACTCGGATCGATTGCTAATACTGCTACTCTTTTCCCCATATTACACAACATTGTTCCGAAGGTTTCAATAAAAGAACTTTTCCCTGCCCCTGGAACACCCGTAATTCCTATTCGGATACTATTTCCCGTATATGGCAGAAGCTCTTGTAGAAGCTTTTGAGCCTGCTCTTTATGATCAGTATTGGAACTTTCGATAAGGGTTATAGCTTTAGAAAGAGAAGTTCGCTGACCAGATCGTACATCATCTGCCAACTTAGAGATATCAATCTCATTCTGCTTTTTTTTCTTGAATTTTTTCGGTTTAATGGTCATTCCGTCATGGCCACCGTTTACCCCAAGCCTAACGTTTAAAGCACCCACGTCTTGCTGCAAGTTCTCATTACGTTCCATTAATCAGACACTTCCTCGTATCCCAAACGTCTATAAATTTCTTCAATTATTTTTATAGCTGAGACGGGAATTACTGTCCCGGGACCAAAAATTGCTACTGCACCAGCATCATAAATAAATTGGTAGTCTTGAGCTGGAATTACTCCGCCAACAATGACAATAATATCTTCTCGACCTAGTTTTTCAAGCGCTTCAATTAATTCAGGTACTAATGTTTTGTGACCCGCTGCAAGGGATGAGACACCTACACAATGAACATCGTTCTCTACAGCCATTTGTGCTGCTTCTTCCGGTGTCATAAACAAAGGAGAGATATCTACATCAAAGCCAAGATCAGCATAGCCTGTTGCTACTACTTTCGCTCCACGATCATGTCCATCTTGCCCCATCTTCGCCACCAGAATTCTAGGTCGGCGGCCCTCATTTTCTAAAAATTCATCGGTCATTAGCTTCACTTCTTTAATAAGTTCATCATCCGAAAAATTAGAAGAATAAACACCGGAAATGGAACGAATTACCGCCTTATGGCGACCTGAAACTTTTTCAATCGCATCAGATATTTCTCCAAGTGAAGCACGGGCACGGGCCGCGTCAATAGCAACTGCTAATAAGTTTTCTTCCCCTATTTTTGCTGCATCTGATAAACGTGCTAATTGTTTTTGAACTTCTGCTTCATTTCGTTCAAGTTTCAATTTTTCTAAGCGTTCAATTTGTTTTTGACGAACAATTGAATTATCGATATCTAAAATGTCGATTGGTTCTTCTTTATCTAAAAGGTATTTATTTACCCCAACGATTGTTTCAGTTTTTGAGTCGATTTTAGCTTGGCGTTTCGCTGCAGATTCTTCGACTTTCATTTTTGGTAGGCCCGTTTCAATTGCTTTTGCCATCCCGCCCAGTTCTTCAATTTCATCAATCAATGTCCACGCTTTTTCAATAAGCTCTTCTGTCAACTTCTCAACATAATAAGAGCCGCCCCATGGATCAATGACTTTCGTCATCCCCGTCTCTTCTTGTAGGAACAATTGTGTATTTCGAGCAATGCGAGCAGAAAAATCGGTCGGTAATGCAATGGCTTCATCAAGCGCATTTGTATGAAGTGATTGAGTATGTCCCATTGCTGCAGCATTTGCTTCTATCAATGTTCTCGTTACATTATTAAAAGGATCCTGTTCTGTTAATGACCATCCCGATGTCTGTGAATGTGTGCGTAAAGCCAGGGATTTTGGGTTCTTCGGATTAAATGTACTCATCATCTGTGCCCAAATTCGTCGAGCAGCGCGCATTTTGGCAACTTCCATATAATAGTTCATTCCAATAGCCCAGAAAAATGAAAGTCTAGGCGCAAATGAATCAATATCGATACCCGCTTTAAGACCTGTCCGAACATATTCTAGTCCATCAGCTAATGTATAAGCTAACTCGATGTCATTGGTAGCACCAGCTTCTTGAATATGGTATCCAGAAATTGAAATGGAATTGAATTTAGGCATAAATTTACTTGTGTACTCAAAGATATCAGCAATAATCTTCATCGACATCTCAGGTGGATAAATATACGTATTACGAACCATATATTCTTTTAAAATATCATTCTGAATTGTACCCGCAAGTTGTTCTGGTGATACACCTTGTTCTTCTGCAGCTACGATATAAAATGCCATGATTGGTAGTACTGCACCATTCATTGTCATAGATACGGACATTTGGTCTAACGGAATTCCATCAAATAAAATTTTCATATCTTCAATCGAATCAATGGCCACACCAGCTTTCCCTACATCCCCTTTTACCCGAGGATGGGTAGAATCATATCCACGGTGTGTAGCTAAATCAAATGCTACAGATAACCCCTTTTGCCCCATCGCTAAGTTGCGGCGATAAAATGCATTTGATTCTTCTGCCGTTGAAAAGCCTGCATATTGTCGAACTGTCCATGGCCGAGCTACATACATAGTTGGATATGGTCCACGAGTATTTGGTGCAATGCCTGAAACATCAGTTAAATGTTTTACATTTTGGATATCTTCCGCATTATAAAATTCATTTACTTCAATTCCTTCATTTGTCATAAATTTACCACTTGGTTTCAGGTTTTCATTCATTAAAACTTCTGTAATCTGAATTGATTCAAAATTTGGCTTACTCATTGTTGTACCCCCTTCAAGCTTTCAAGTACCTCTGTCAGCTTTTCAACAATATTTTGACCCGCAAATATAAAGCCGTTTAAACCTTTTGCTTGCCATTCTTCTTGTTCTTCTTTATATTTGCCTGCTACATCCAATAGTAAGCCTTCAGGTATAGTATCCAGAAGTGCAGGGACTAGTAATTTTGCATCCTCATCTTTTGCAGCGATTACTACATAGTCATAATTGCTATTTTCCAGCCATTTTTTAGCTGCTTCCAGGTTTAGAATTTCGCCAGACTTCTCGGGAACAATCCCAGCAGTAGCCAAAAACCCTTCTACAAAATCAGCACGTGGTTTGAAGTCTTTTAATGCGCCAAATGTTAAAATGGCAATGCTCGGTTGAAGCAATTTATAGTTCGACCTTAAGTTTTCAAAAGGAATAGCTAAACGCTTTATATGAGCAAATAAAGCATTTGTTACTGTAGATACTTCATCAGAGGGATTTGCATAAATGTTCGTCCCAATAAGAGAGTGTTTTCGTGTTTTAACCGCATTAAGTCTACTTTCATATGCATCATTTAAATCGGCTTGTAATTTACCCGATTGGATATATGCATCAATCCCACCAGCCTTCTCGATAGATAAGAATAGCCCCCATGCTTTTTTTACAAATTCAGCTGTCAGTGATTCGATAAAGTAAGATCCACCTGATGCATCCAGAACATTTTCAACATAGGACTCTTCTTTCAACACAAGTGAAACATTTCTTGCAATACGAATCGATTTTTCAGTTGGATTCGTTAAGCAATCATGAGGATGTACTGTAAAGTATTCTGCACCGCCAATTAATGCTGCTAACGCTTCATTTCCCGCACGTAATAGGTTTACATATTCATCTGCTTTTGTATAACTACGTAAAGAAACTTCTGCCAGCACAGGAATACTTGCTGCCTCCTCAACTCCATACGCTTTTGTAAACGCTTTCCAAAGTACCTTAAATGCACGCAATTTTGCAATCTCCGAGAAGAACTGTGTATCAATGGCAAAGTTGACAAAAAATTTGTTCGTGAAGCTTTCAAAATCCCCTTCTTGCTCCGCATATTTGGAGGCTAACGCAAGGGATAAAGCCAATTCTTGAATAGCATTTGCCCCATCATTATGAAACGGTACGGTATTTCCAGAGACCGTTCTTAATTTATGAGATGCACGTTGTGTAATTGGTTCCTTAGCAATAATAAAGCCATTACCAGTCGGTTCTTCTAATTTATTTAAAACTTCTGAAATTGGATCATTCTCATTTTCTACATATATTTTAAATGAATTTTCAGTTAAAAATTTCGCTAATTGTGTTAAGTTTTCTTCATTCCAGGCAAAAGAAACACGGCTATCAATGGTTAAACAGTCGTTTCCTTTTTCAATACTATCTTGTAGTAATTTAAAAAACTCTGAGGAGGTTTTCCCATAAATTTGTTGTGCAACTTTAAACCCCTTTGTTGCCTTCAATGAGCGAATAGTGGAAATTTGCTTTTCTAATTGCTCGCCTAATTTGTCCACTAGCATTTCTTGTGTATAAAGAGGTTCTAGTGTTACACCTTCTACAGTTTTAGTGAATAATGTTTCGAACGGCTTCCCCTTTAGTGCTTTTATTGCCTGTTCTTTCCACTCTTCATAACTAGCTGATGGAAATTGAATATCTTTCATTTGAATTGACATATTCTCGCTAAAAAGCTTCCCCCTTTAACTATATCCCGCTTTGTTTGTAGGACTCTTTTAAAGTCCCTTGATGAAACTAATAATTATAGAGCTTGAACAACTCCTCTAATTCAAGTTTCATTTTATAATTTAATTCTACATTAGAAAAGCATCCCAATAAAGTAAAAAAAGTAAAAGAAGCCTTATATGACAAGGCTTCTTTTACTTTCAGTAGACTGACATCGAGTCTTTATTTACATTTTCGAGAATTTCTTTCACTCGATTCAGAAATTTCCCACAAATGAGTCCATCTAATATTCTATGGTCAAGAGACAAACATAAATTTACCATATCACGAGCAGCAAACATGCCACCTTCCATAATGACTGGTCTTTTTACAATCGACTCTACCTGAATGATTGCAGCTTGAGGATGGTTTATAATCCCCATAGACTGGACAGAGCCAAATGAACCTGTATTGTTTACAGTAAATGTGCCACCTTGGATATGCTCTGAACGAAGTTTTCCATTTCGCACAATTGTTGATAGCTCGTGGATTTCTTTTGCGATTCCCTTAATCGATTTCTCATCGGCATGTTTAATGACAGGTACAAATAGGGCATCCTCCGTTGCTACTGCAATTGAAATATGAATATCCTTCTTTTGAATAATTTTGTCATCAGCCCAAACAGAATTCATCATCGGAAACTCTTTCAATGCTCTTGCTACCGCTTTTATAAAGAAAGCGAAATAAGTTATATTAAAGCCTTCTTTAGCTTTAAATTCATTTTTAATGGAATCTCGGTAACTCACTAGATCGGTAACATCTACTTCCATCATCATCCATGCATGTGGGACCTCTTGAGAGCTACGGACCATATTTTTCGCAATTGCGCGGCGTATAGACGAAACAGGGATTTCAATATCACCAGCTCCAACAGCACTTTGAACAGAAACATCTCTAACCTTTGCCTCTGTTTTTACCTCTTCAACTTGAGGTACAGTTTCAACAACCGAAGTATCTTTTTGCGGCATTTGCCCATTTTCTATGAGTTTTTGCAGGTCTTTCCTTGTAATGCGACATTCTAAGCCAGTGCCTTCAACTAACTCTAAATCGATATTATGTTCCTGTGCTAATCGTAAAACGGCAGGTGAATAGCGTTTTTTATTAGATGAATCAGATGCAGTCTCCTTTATCTCATTCTCTTCTTTTTGTTTAGGTATATTTGCGTTTAAAATAGCTGAGCTAACGTTAGACTCCTCAGGCTGGGCAGTTGCTTGCTCAGTTGAACCATTAGTTACTTCAACAGAACAAATGATTGTACCAACCTGTAGTGCCTCACCTTCATTTGCAATTAGCTCTTTAATTGTCCCTGTAAAGGAAGAAGGAATTTCCGCATTTACTTTGTCAGTTACCACTTCTGCTATTGGATCATATATGTTGACTTTGTCACCAGGTTTAACTAACCACTTTTCGATTGTCCCCTCGGTTACACTTTCTCCCAGCTGTGGCATTAAAATATTTTCAATAGACATTTAATATCCCCCTTTTAGAACGCAGCCAAGCTTCGCATTGCTTGTTCTATTTTTTCAGGATTGATCATGAAATATTTTTCCATTGTTGGTGCATACGGCATAGCCGGAACATCTGGTCCAGCTAGTCGTTTAATAGGTGCATCTAAATCAAATAAACAGTGTTCTGCAATAATTGCAGCTACTTCACTCATAATGCTGCCTTCTTTATTATCTTCAGTAACTAATAAAACTTTCCCAGTTTTACTTGCTGCTTCAATGATTGCTTCTTTATCTAAAGGATAAACAGTCCGCAAGTCCAATATATGCGCCTCGATCCCATCATCTGCGAGTCGTTCTGCTGCTTGAATGGCAAAGTTTACTGCTAAACCATAGGTAATAACCGTGATATCCTCACCTTCACGTTTTACATCAGCTTTTCCAATAGGTACTACATAATCATCAGACGGTACTTCTCCTTTTATTAAACGGTAGGCACGTTTATGCTCGAAGAATAATACTGGGTCTTCGTCTCGTATTGCCGCCTTTAACAAACCTTTTGCATCGTAAGGATTAGAAGGAATGACAATTTTCAGTCCAGGAGTACCAGCAAACAATGCTTCCACGGACTGAGAGTGATACAGTGCGCCATGTATTCCCCCACCAAATGGTGCTCGAACAACGAGAGGGCAATTCCAATCATTATTTGATCTATAGCGAATTTTTGCCGCCTCTGAGACAATCTGATTCACAGCAGGCATAATGAAGTCAGCAAATTGCATCTCGGCAATTGGACGCATTCCCACCATTGCTGCACCTATTGCAACACCTGCAATTGCACTTTCTGCTAATGGAGTATCGAGTACACGATATTCCCCAAACTTATCATACAGTCCAGCAGTCGCTTTAAATACGCCACCTTTGAGGCCAACATCTTCACCTAAAATAAAGACACGCTCATCTCTTTCCATTTCTTCCTTCATTGCCATTTGAATAGCTTCAATATATGAAATCACAGCCATTAGCTCTCTTCTCCTTCCTCGTACACATATTTCAGTGCATCCTCTGGAGCTGCATACGGAGCATTTTCCGCATAATTTGTAGCTTCATTGACAATCGTCATCACTTTCTCGTTGAGTTTTGTAAGATCGTCCTCTGTTGCTACCTTCGATTCAATTAGATAGTTTTCAAACAATTTAATCGGATCATTTGCCTTACCTTCTGCAATATCCTCAGCCGTACGATATTGACGATCATCATCATCTGATGAATGCGCTGTCAATCGATACGTGACTGTTTCAATCAAGCTTGGTCCTTCACCACGTCTTGCTCGATCTGCCGCCTCTTTTACAACCTTGTATACTTCTAATGGATTCTTGCCGTCTACTGTTACCCCGGGCATTCCATATCCGATTGCTCGATCAGAAACCTTTGCACAGCCTAATTGCTTTTCAATTGGAACAGATATCGCATATTGATTGTTTTCTACCATAATAATAACTGGCAGTTTATGAACTCCCGCAAAATTAGCCCCTTCATGAAAGTCTCCTTGATTTGTTGAGCCTTCCCCGAGAGTGACAAATGCTAAGTAATCCTGATCTCTCATTTTACCTGCTAGTGCTACACCAACAGCATGGGGAATTTGTGTCGCTACAGGTGATGAACCTGTTAAAATGCGATTTTTCTTTTGTCCAAAGTGACCAGGCATCTGGCGTCCACCCGAGTTTGGATCATCCGCCTTTGCAAACGCAGAAAGCATTAAATCCTTTGGTGTCATGCCAAAGTGTAAAACTACTCCCATATCGCGATAATATGGAGCTATATAATCCTTCGAATGATCAAGAGCAAATGCCGCTCCTACTTGTGCTGCTTCTTGTCCTTGACAAGAAATAACAAATGGAATTTTACCAGCACGATTTAGCAACCACATTCTCTCATCTAGTCTTCTTGCCGTTAACATCGTTTCATACATTTGTAGTACCTGTTCATCAGAAAGTCCTAATTGCTGATGTTGAACCTTTTCTACTCCCATATAAAACATCCCCTTTCAATAAAGTGGAAAGCTTCATTTAATAGTCATTGATAATATTTATTAGTAGATTATCGATTGGATGCACGATTCACATTGATACGCGAGAATCTATTAACCTAGTCTCTTAAAAATGAATTGCTCTTCCCTCTACAGCAAGAGCAGCTTCACCAATAATCTCACTAAGTGATGGATGAGGGTGAATCGTCTCTCCAATTTCCCACGGTGTAGCATCTAGTAACATTCCCAGTGCTGTTTCTGAAATAAGATCGGTTACATGTGGTCCGATCATATGAACACCTATCAGATCATTTGTATCTTGATCTGCTATTATTTTAACAAATCCTTCAGCATCCCCATACACTAAAGCTTTACCAATGCCTTTAAACGGGAACTTTCCTACTTTTATGTTGATCCCTTTATTTTTTGCTTGTTCCTCTGTTAAACCAATACTTGCGGCTTCAGGATAGCTATAAATACAACGTGCAACGTTAGTATAATCAAGCTGTTTTTTTTCTCCATTAGCAATATGTTCAACTGCCGCAATTCCTTCATGTGACGCGATATGAGCTAACTGCATCCCCCCGATAACATCACCAATCGCGTAAATATGCTTTTCTTTTGTTTGATAGACATCATTCACTTTAATAAAATTCGAGTCACATTCAATCTCTGTATTATCTAATCCAATACCATCGATATTACCCACACGACCAACGGCTACTAAAAGTTTCTCTGCAAATAAGGATCGATTCTCTCCTTTTGTATGCACAGTAGCTCTAATACCGTCCTTTAATTCAATGGATTCTGAAAGTAATTCAGCATTTTTTATAATTTCCACACCTCTTTTTACAAGGTGTTTTTCCATTTCATTTGACACTTCTAAATCTTCGCTTGGCAGAATTCTATCGCCATACTCTAAAACTGTAACCTTTACCCCAAAATCTGCTAGCATTGAAGCCCATTCAATTCCTATGACTCCTCCACCAACAATAATGATGGAAGAAGGCAGGGCTTCTAATTCCAAAGCGTGATCTGATGAAAGAATCGTTTGTCCGTCAACATTTATCCCATTTAAATCTCTTGGTTTTGATCCTGTTGCTATAATGACATTTTTCGGAAGCAGCATTTCATTTTCTTGACCTGACATTTCAACTGAAATTGTTCCTGGCATCGGCGAGAAGATAGAAGGACCTAATATTCTACCTATTCCATGATAGACATCGATTTTCCCCTTTTTAATCAATGCTTTCACGCCATTATGAAGCTGCTCTACGATTGATTTTTTTCTATCTTGAACTTGCCCAAAATTCAGCATCACTTCTGGTGTTTCTACCCCAAAACTTTTTGCATTGATTGTTTGACGGTAAACCTCCGCACTTCTAAGTAACGCTTTACTTGGGATACATCCTTTATGAAGGCAAGTACCACCTAATTGCTCTTTTTCAACTATGGCCGTCTTAAGTCCAAGCTGAGAGGCTCTAATTGCTGCTACATAGCCCCCTGTTCCACCACCCAGAATGACTAAATCATATTCATGAGCCAAATAAATCCCTCCTACCCAAATTGGGAAGCAAAGAAATTCTTCACTTCCCACATTGACTTTCAAAACTATATATTATCTTCCGTTTAATATATTTTTCCCATTCTTTAAAAATTGAGAGCGGGATTTTGCTAAACGCTCAATTCGTTCCTCTGCAAGACGATTTGCCGCTAGATATGTCGGAATACTATCACGTTTTGAGATTTCAAATATCTTCTCAATACTATCATAGATTGTTTCTACTCGTTTCATTGCTCTGTCTCTATTATAACCATATAATTCATCTGCAACATTAATTACTCCACCTGCATTAATAACGTAATCAGGTGCATAAACGATACCCATTTCGTGAATTATATCGCCATGCTTTGAATCTTTTAGCTGATTATTCGCAGACCCTGCAATCACTTTTGCCTTTAATTGCGGGATTGTTTCATCATTGATGATTGCCCCTAGTGCACAAGGTGAGAAGATATCAACTTCTTGTTTATATATATCATTTGGTTCCACCGCAATAGCATCAAAGTCAGTAACTACTCTATCAATTGCTTTTTGATTGATGTCTGTTACAACTAATTTTGCGCCTTCTTTATATAAATATTCGCATAATGTATAAGCTACATTACCAAGTCCCTGAACTGCAATTGTTCGACCTTGCAGGCTATCATCGCCAAAGGCTTCTTTTGCCGCAGCCTTCATACCAAGGTAAACCCCATATGCTGTTATTGGAGAAGGATTCCCTGAAGAACCGAATGTAGGAGATATACCAGTTACATAATCCGTTTCTTCATGAATTAAATCCATGTCAGATACTGTTGTTCCAACGTCTTCAGCTGTAATGTATCGTCCATTTAGACCTTGAATAAAACGACCTAATGCACGAAACATTTCTTCATTTTTGTCTTTAAAGGGATCTCCGATAATAACAGTTTTACCTCCACCAAGGTTTAGACCTGCAGCCGCATTTTTATAAGTCATTCCTCGAGCAAGTCGAAGTGCATCTTCAATTGCTTGCTCTTCTGATGCATAAGTCCACATTCTACAACCGCCTAACGCAGGGCCAAGCGTTGTGTCATGAATAGCAATTATTGCTTTCAGTCCAGAAGATTTATCTTGGCAAAAAACTACTTGTTCATAATCGTATTTTTCTAAGTATTTAAAGATTTCCATTACAATCCCTCCAAGAAGTAAGCGTTTTCTTTCTCGAATATTACTTAAATTAACTCAAATTATACAGATACTTCTAAAAACCATTCTAAAACATTTTGAAAATTTCTTACCTATATTAAACATACTTTTAATTCTGGAAATAGGCAACCATAATTCCTAAAATTGTTATATTGAGAATCTTTCGAACTATCAGAAATATTTTTCTCCTTTAAGTAAAGTTTTGTGTTTCTTGACTTTCAAATTGACCATTGTACAATAAAAGAAATAGAGAGGTGTTAGGACAAATGGCAAGAATGTTAGCGTTTATTGTTATGTTAATTCCCGCATTAATGGCTGGAGCTGGAATCAAATTTATGAGGGATACATTATTCGGCAAATTAATCTCACCATTTCCTTGGTTATGGCTACAATTTATCATAGGCATCATTTTCTTAGTTGTTGGGCTAGGATTTTTTGCAGGCTTTTTGTTCCATAGAGATCGAAAAAATGGGAAAATCCCACCTAAGGTGCAATAAGTCCGAAATTTCAAATTTTTTTGAAATAAAAAACAGACGTTCAATATTAGGATAACCAAATTCCTTATAATTGAACGTCTGTTTTATTATTTTTACTTTTTTCTGCGTTAGCAACAGTATCAGGAAAATCAGTAATCCACCCGATTACCGAGGTATCAGGATTCGCTAAAAACTTTTCTTTTCCAGTTATAGCGTAGTAACGTAATCCCTTCCCGACACTAGAGCATGCCTTAAAATATTCAGGTTTATAGTATTTTTTATGTGCATGAACAGCATCAATATGGGATTGTTGCCGTAGTTCCTGCCAGTTAAATTTTTTTGTTACAATGATGGCAGTTTGGGCATCTGGTCTTTGCATTTTAACCAGTTTTAATAATTCGTCATGGAATGAGGAAAAATGGCTTCCTTTTGGTAAAGCCAATCCTTTTAAGCCGTCAATAATTGCTTTTTGATTATTTAACAGTGATTCCTTCAATTCAATGTTTAAAGGCATACTGTATAGATTTGCCCACTCCACTACTTTCTGTAATGTAGGTATCCGTTCTTTTGAAAATTTTCTGAAAAAGTGCTTTCCAAGCGGATAGCTTAATAATTCTTCATAAGTGCATTCAGTGATTTTCTTTTTTAAGCCAGTCAAACGAAACAAGTCTAAATCATGATATACAACCAAACAATTATCCTTTGTACATTGAACATCCAACTCAATACCATCAGCACCTAGTTTTCTAGCTTTTTCGAAGGCTTTCAAAGTATTTTCCAAAGCATAACCAGATGCTCCCCGGTGTGCAAATATAGGGATTCGGTTTGTCATTTATACATTCAACTCTCCAAATTCTATCAAAAACTTCCCCTTTGTACTTTTGTTAAGTAAAGAGGATTTATTGCCAATCTGAATAGAGGTACCTGGGTTTGCCTCTTTCGTGATCATAATTTCTTCTTTTCCAATTTGCTTAAGATCGATAATAAGTTGTTGTATCTCTTTATCGATTTGCTCACAGTATGATTTCTTTTTTTGTAAATCTTCTTCTAAAATGCGTAAACTTTGAAGCTGCATTCTGTTTAGATTACTTTTATGTTTATTTACTTCATTTACTTTGACTGTTAACTGTAACGCTTCTTCACGTGAGCTCTTCAACAAGGCAGCCTTTTCTTGGATTATGTCATGGGCTTCCTGTTTGCTTAAGCTTTCAATAACCAACTCAGTACGCCTTTCTAATCGGTTTCCTGAAATTGCGGTTACAATTGTATTTTTGGCGACAGCTTTTCCACCAATAATTTTTCCTTTATTGGCATCAAGCAAAATCGTGTTTGCAACTAAATAGGAGCCTAAAGAATAAAAGCCAATAACAATTTCGTTCTGTGCAAACAAATTCGCATCGTTCACATGTCTTACAAAAATGCTGCCGCCTGCTTTCACTTCCGTTTCACCAAGCCCAAAAATGCCACCCTTTATATAGATATCACCATTTTCCGACTTAATTAATTTCGCCCCGGTTACCCCTTCAGGACTTTCAATTGAGATATCTCCAGTGGCATATACAGAAAACCCACTATTTACTGTACCACGGATGGAAACCGAACCATCAAATTCAATGTTGCCTGTCGCTATTCCTACATCACCATCAATATTCAAATGATTATTAACAGTAAGTAATCCTTGATGGTTTTCTACAGCCCCGTTCTTGGCAGCATAGAGCACAATTTTGTTATTTTCTGCTACCTCATAGGCAGCTTGTGGATCATAATGAAGAGGTTCATCATTTCCAAATGGTGCAGGAACACTTTCTCCCAGAATATTTTTCCCTTCTATTCCAGGTTGAGGTGGAATTTTTTCTCCCAACCAGTCTCCTTCTTTGATTTCAAAAATAAAGTTCATTTCAAAGTAATTTGCTTTTCCATCTTCATGAATGACTGGTTTTCTTTCAGGAATTTCTAAATAGGTTATTTTTGCATCTTCCCCCTTCGTAGGTTGTGTACCTTCAGCTATGCAATATGACTTTCCTGTAATTAACTTGTGAAGATCAATATCTTTAATGCCATGAATAATTTGATGTCTAATTAATAGTTCATTTAGATTTTGCTTGATTGTATCTTGATTATTTTTAACTTCTTCGTTCGTCTCATTCAACGAAATATTGGCTGACATTTTGTCCCTTGATATTTCTAATTCAATGACAGGAAGCCATTGACCAATTTCAACCGGTTGAGCTGATTCACTCCCTAATGCATTTTTAAGGAGTGCAAAATTGGTTAATCGAATTCTTGGATACTTACGTAAAAGTTGATCGAATTCTTTCAACTGAAAATTAGGTTGCATTGTTTTTAAGAACACTTTTTTGTTTTCTTCAATAATCTCTACAAATTCGTTTGCAAAAATAAACATACGTAACACCCCTACGAACTAGTATAATTATAATATGCCAGTTTGTTTAGGGGGAATGTTCTAAAATAGTAAAATTATAACTTTCGATTCACTCAAACTTTGTTATTTCTAAAAAAAATATATTTTGTAATTTATTCTACCTATTCTTTTGGAATTCTTAATTTATGTATAGTTTTTTATTCTACTGGCTCCCACATGAATTACCCCTCTCTTATTGCACGAACTGCTATTTCCTGTTCTCGTAATACAGCTTTAATATTTCTTGCAAATTCAATCGCATGTTCTCCATCCCCATGAATACAAACTGTATCTGCCTGTAATGGGACTTCAATTTGTTGAAGTGACATGACACTACCTTCTTTCACCATCTTCACAACTTGGTTTCTGGCTTGCTCGTTGTCAGTTATTAATGCATTGAGCTGTCTACGTGGGGTTAATGTGCCATCTTGCTGATAAGTACGATCTGCAAACACTTCATGAGCTGTTTGAATCCCAATTTTACCTCCAGCCTTTGTTAATTCACTTCCCGCTAGACCAAATAACACGAGTGACGGTGAAATATCATAAACAGCTTGTGCAATTGCTTCAGCTAGTGCCGGATTCTTCGCAGCCATATTATAAAGAGCTCCATGAGGCTTTACGTGCTGCATCGTCTCATTAAAAGTCGTCAAAAAACCTTGCAATGCTCCAACTTGATAAACAACCATGTCATAAGCTTCCTGTGGGGTAATATTCATTTCTCTTCTGCCAAAACCATTTAGATCGGGTAATCCAGGATGTGCACCAATCCTAACACCGTTTCTAATGGCAAGCTGAACCGTCTCCCTCATGACTGTTGGATCTCCAGCGTGAAAGCCGCAAGCGATATTGACAGAGGTAACATATTTTAAAATCTCCTCTTTCTCACCTAATCGGTAACGACCAAAACTTTCGCCAAAATCACAGTTTAAATCAACACGAAACATCAACTTTCCCCCTAACGAAGTATATATCCTTTTGTACCGAATTTCGGAATTCTAGTTTCTAAATTTCAAAAGATTGTATCATAGTTTATTTATGACAGAAAGACTAAGTTCTAAATTTAAAGAAAAATCTATTTTGTTTTTATTTTCATTTAATTTAATATTGTTTTTAAACATTATTAATTTATACTATTATTTAATTCGTTTTACTAAACTATCTTACCGAATTTCAAAACTAAAGGAGGTGGTTTACATGGTAAATTTAATAGAATATGTAAAGATAAGACCTTTGGGGGACTCGGCTCTTGTGATACAGCTGGGGGATGGAATCGATGAAGCAATACATAAAAAAGTGAAATATATGATGAGTCTTTTTGAAAAACAACCCTTTGAAGGATTGATCGAAACTGTGCCAGCTTATAATAGCCTTACAGTATATTACAACCCAGTGGAGGTCTATAGTTCAAATAAACTTAACGAAAACATAATACCTTACGAAATTGTTCACTCAATTGTTCTAAAATTACTTGATAAATCTTTTGTTGCCGAATCAACGAAAAACCGTATTATAAATATTCCTGTCGTCTACGGTGGTGAGATGGGACCCGATTTGGAATATGTCGCTTTGTATAATGGGTTAACACCAAGTGAAGTCATTTCAATTCATTCAAGTAGAGACTATCTCGTGTACATGCTGGGCTTTGCTCCAGGTTTTCCTTTTATGGGAGGCATGGACCAACAAATTGCCACACCACGTAAAGATACACCACGTTTAGCAGTTCCACTTGGATCTATTGGCATTGCAGGAAATCAAACAGGAATCTATCCATTAGAAACCCCAGGTGGATGGCAAATTATCGGACGTACTCCTCTTCGTTTGTTTCTTCCTGAGCTATCTCCCCCGAGCCTTCTCCAGCCGGGCGATCGTATTCAATTTACTTCAATTTCTATGGAAGAATATCGGCGGGATTGGGAGGTGATCAGATGGGAATAAAAGTTATACAGCCTGGCTTACTGGCAACGATACAGGACAATGGAAGATATGGCTTGCAGAAGTATGGCATCATAGTAGGCGGTGCAATGGATACGATTTCCTTACGAATTGCAAATTTACTTGTTGGGAATTCTCAAGATGAAGGAGCACTTGAAGTAACCTTGTATGGTACTTCCCTTTCATTTGAAAGTGATGAATTGATTTCAATTACGGGGGGAGATTTACAACCAACCGTTGACGAAAAAGTAGTGCCCATGTGGCGCCCATTATTGATACGAAAAGGCTCCGTTTTAAAATTTAATGCTGCCATTAGTGGTAGTCGAGCCTATGTGTCATTTTGTGGTGGGATTCAAGTGCCCATCGTGTTTAATAGTAAAAGTACCTACTTACGGGCTGGTATCGGTGGCTTTCAGGGAAGGAAATTACAAAAAAACGATTATTTTGAAAGCGGGAAACGAACAGAATTAGGAGAAAAACTTTTTCATCACCTTCTAAATAAACCATTCAATGCTTTTTCTTGGTCAGTAAAATACACGTCCTTTGTAAAGTTTAATAAATCGAAAACTATTCGGATTATTAGAGGTTCGGAGTATGAGCGTTTCAAAGAGGAGAGCATCAAAAACTTCCTGTCAACGCCATACATCCTCTCCACACAAGCAGATCGAATGGGGTACAGATTAAGCGGAGAAGCAATTCAATTAAAAGAGCCATTTGAATTATTATCTGAAGGTGTTACATACGGTACAATCCAAGTACCATCCAATGGTCATCCAATTATTTTAATGGCAGATCGCCAAACAACTGGAGGATATCCAAAAATAGGTCAAGTCATTTCTGCAGATTTACCATCCCTTGCACAAATGCAGCCAACCGATATCATTAACTTCAAAGAAATAACCCTTGAAGAAGCGCAAATGGCGTTAATTGAGCAAGAGAAACAACTTAATGAGTTGTCATTAGGTCTCCATATAAAACGGTACCAACTGCAATGAAAAAGGCTGTCCAGTAAAATAAGATTCTGGCCAGTCTTTCTGGTTCACTAGGTTTTTGGTAATGCTGCTAACTCAATGATTTCTTGAAATGATAGTTCTGTATGTTCAATAAATAGATTTAATATGTCCATTGAGCGAACAACGGTTTTATTTTTATTTGTCACTTCAGGTTTGTCTTCCTTTCGTACCAAATTTTTATGTATTCATGATATATCTTTTCCGTCATGTAAGCTATTGCATCTTGGCTGGGTAAATTATTTTAAAAATTATGAAATCTCCTATTACATACCTCTACTTTTTAATAATCTATACTCTTTCCAATTTCCGCTTGTTATTTCTTCTTTTAATAGATCATCATTATTTGAGATATACACAAAGGCTAAAGTTACACCATCCATTGTGAAAACTTCTTGTTCGACACGTTCATATAAGTTATTTGTTCCACCCTCCGTATAGTCTTCTAATTCATCTAGTAGTTTTAGTTCATTTTGTGTAACTTCATAAAGTTCCCCGACAGTTCGATGGGTTGCTGATGGTAGCAAGGCTGGATAGCCATAGCCTGAGTCAAAAAGTAAACCATGTGTCCAGCAGTTCTCCTCAATACAAGTTGCGTATTTTAATAGATGGGCATTTACTTCCCCTTTTCTTAATGTTCCATAAACAAAAATTTTTTTCATTTATCATCATTCCCATTTATTTTTTTTATGACCTAATTTTACACCCTCACAAAGGACAATATGTATAAGTCTATTTAAGGTAGAAAAAACTTTTAAAAAAGAGGCATGAAGAGAGCGAAAAAAAATGAATCTGTTCCGACAACTGCACCTAATAAGCCGCAAATAACATTTATAGTCCCTTCATTCCCAAATACTAGAAGAAAAAGTTCAACTATCTTTTTTCTAGTAGTTGGGATATGAATGATAGATAAAATCGGTTTTACTAATTCGAATAACTAATTTTCTTCGTTCGCCGTTACTTACCATCATTGTTTACTGAACGAGTTATTTCACAATTTGGTTGGCAGTAGGTGATTATAGTTTCCTTTGTATTAAAGAACCCACTAATTTCACACGGTTACCTACTGTATTAATTGGGATAGCATATCCAATGCCAAGATTCAAATTTCGTTGCATTTGCTTCATCAAAATTTGAATAATTTTAACAACATTACTACTGCCGATCAACTCAATTTCTTTTGGTTTTGCCTGTTGAACTTCTGTCAAAAAATAGGACAGCCCTCCATGTTTTGCGTTTACAATGCCTACTAAATCACCATCTTCATTAAATAACGGCCCTCCCGAATTTCCGTGGTTGATCGATGAATCAATTCTAATTAATTCAGCACCATTTACCGTTTCAAAACCAGCGATATTTGCTGAAAGGGCGGTTATTTTTTTTATATTTAGAGGGAATCCCACAACAAATGCCTCCTGCCCAATTTTTACCGTCGAAGAATTTCCTATACGAACCCCTTTCCCAATGGACTTGTCGACTTCTAAAATAGCAATATCTTTAATTGGGTCATTAAAAATTACTTTGCATTCTTTAGCATTCTCATTTCCTGAGAATCTAGCAATATTTAAAAGATTAGGCTTAATACAGTGGGAGCAAGTAATGATCTTAGTGCCATCTCCAATTATTACTCCTGAACCTGATGTCATTATTTTCTTCTCTTCAGCATTATTTAAAACACAGACATTCACCACGGAGTCTTTTATTTCATCGAATTGCTTTGAAAAATTCATTTTCAATCCTCCTAAATAATCGTCTAGCCTTGATTAATAGTATATGAAAGAATGTGTTTTCGGTTTTTCCCAATAAAATACCGATTGTCACATTTTACAGCTGAACAATTCCGATAAAAAAAGAATTTATCGCAAAAAAATACGCCTTCTTTACAGTCGTAGAACTGTTTAGAGGCGTAATAATTTTCGATAAAATTTGCTAGGTATGATTTCGCTTAAGTTTATACTACAGACAAATAGCAGTACCCTTACGAAGCTACCAATTCAATGCGAATTTTGTCCGCAATCATGGCGATGAATTCGGAGTTCGTTGGCTTTGATTTTAGGTGGTGGACTGTGTAGCCGAACATTTGCGAAATGGATTCGTAATTTCCGCGGTTCCAGGCCACTTCGATGGCATGACGGATTGCTCGTTCAACACGTGAAGGCGTTGTCCCGAATTTTTTCGCGATTTCAGGATATAGAATTTTTGTAACTGAGCCTAACAACTCAATATCATAGTACACCATTTGGATAGCTTCTCTTAAATAAGAGTAACCTTTAATATGTGCTGGGACACCAATTTCTTTGATAATTGCAGTAATTGTTGTATCTAACTGACGTTGATTCACTTTAGCTTGTCCTTCTGGTTGAAGGATGCTTTGTCTTTTTACACTCTCTGTTTTTTGTCCAGCACAGTGTAAGATTTTTTGTACAAGCTGATCAAACTCAAAAGGCTTTAACATAAAGTATGAAGCACCATATGTAACAGCTTGTTTCATAACATCTTCTTGTCCAAAAGCAGTAAGCATAATGACTTGCGTTTTAGCAAAGGCATCATCGCTATACATCGCCTCAAGAACACCAAGGCCATCTAAATGAGGCATAATAATATCTAGAAGTAAAACGTCTGGATGAAATTCTTCTAACATTTTAATACAAAGTTTACCGTTAGGAGCAGTTGCTACTACTTCAATATCAGGATGATTTTCAAAAAATTGTTCCATCGTTCTGACTAAATCGCGGTTATCGTCGGCAATTGCCACTCTTACTTTCGCCAAAAAAATTCCCCCTTAGATTATAAACAACACATATTCTACTTTAATAGTATCCCATTTCAATTTATGCCACATATTTACCATACTTGACAACTCTAATTTCGACAATAATAAGGAAAACCCTTTTTTTTAACGAAAAATAATTATGTAGTACGAAGGTTTCTTTTCAAATCGACATTTTTCTAACAAAACCAACCCGTATAGTAAGTAATTCTTTAGGTACTTGCTTTATTTTAATAAAAAAAAAGGAAAAAGACTATAGTTTTTAAAAATTATAGTCTTTTTACCTTAGATTCCTTATTTTGGTTTTTTCTTTAACATTTCATTTACTGTTATTGCCGCACCCTTTGATGGCTGTTCGACAAACATATGGGTCACTGCCCCAACAAATTTTCCGTTCTGTATTACTGGGCTACCACTCATTCCCTGAAGTATACCACCTGTTTTTTCGAGTAGCTCTTTATCCGTTACAACGAATTGTAAAAAATTATCCTCAAGTTTTACGATATCAATATCAAACGCTTCAACTTCCGAACCTTCAATAGCTGTATAAATCTCAGCTTTCCCTAATGCAATTTCTTCATCCTTCATTATTTCAATTGGTTTACGTAAATTATTTTTAATTTCGCTTTCCCAGCTGCCAAAAATACCATACAAATCATTCGATTTTACATTTCCCAAGCGAATGTTGTTATTTTCAATAACCGAGATTTTATAGCCAGGATTCCCGGGGCTGCTTTTCTTGATCTGCTCAATGGAGGCTAAAAAAATTGAACCATCAGTAAAGTTTGGTGGCTCATTTAATACACCATCAATTATTTGATGGCCCAACGCACCGTATTGTTTCGATTCCGGATCTATAAAGGTTAATGTCCCAATGCCATCCGTTTCATCTTTCAAAAAGGGCAAAATATTATTTGCCTGCTCGCTTGTCAATGAAATATCACGTTGCTCATGTGCTTTTTGTTTTACGGATAACGTTAGCTCTTGGGAGTTTATCTGTTGTTTAATTTTATCAACCGATGTTACTTCTGAGCCGTTTACTCCTTTGATTACGTCACCTTTTTTTAGCCATTGACCATTTGGCAACAAAACATCATGGGCGACGTAAACAAATGGCAATTGTAACTGTATCCCAATTGATTCACCCATTGGAATTAATTTTCTCGCAAAGGCTTCTGCATTTGGCGATAAAATGAACACCATGAGTAATAGAAAAGTCAACAGATTACGCAAATGGCACTTCATAGTCCACCTCCTTTAAGATTTGTACATTTACTATGTGTCACTTGTACATCAATAATGAGAGGTAAATATTTGTCGTGTGTAAACTAAAGAAAGGGGGAATAAAGGAGTAGCCTTGTCATTGCTACTCCTTAAACTGTATTTGACAAATATTTTAGTCGAAAAATCTTTTGCCGTTAACCAAACAAGTTTTTCATTTCCTGTTTTCGTAAGTCGGCAAGTTTCAAAAGTTCCGAAGCATGTTGTAAAGTGAGGTCAGTTATTTCAGAACCACTCATCATACGACTGATTTCTTCTACCCGATTTTGGATATCGATATTAGAAACCGTTGTATATGTTCTATTTTGTTCCACCTGCTTACGAATTAAATAATGCTGATCTGCCATTGCCGCAACTTGTGGTAAATGAGAAATACAAAGTACTTGTGAGGAAATGGATATTGCTGCAATTTTTTCAGCAATCGCTTGTGCAACTCGGCCGCTAACACCAGTATCCACTTCATCAAAAATAATAGATGTAATGCCATTAGATGAAGAAAACATCGTCTTAAGTGCTAACATTATTCGAGATAACTCTCCACCTGATGCAATTCTTGGTAAAGATTTAGGTGGCTCACCAACATTGGTTGATATATAGAATGATACATAGTCTTTCCCATTGGAATCAAAACTATGTAAGGTTTCAAAATTAACAATAAATTTCGCTTTTTCCATATGTAAATCACGCAATTGCTCCATGATGGCTTCACTTAATTTTAATGCGCTTTGCTTTCGAATTTTCGTTAATGAAAGCGCTAGTTGTTCTAGTTCTTTCTCCATGTCACTTAATTTTTTCTCGTAATTTTGAATGGTTTCGTCGCGATTTTGCAATTGAATTAATTCATCCTGAATTTTTTCAAAATATGTTAAAATATCCTCGACAGTATTTCCATACTTCCTTTTCATTGTTTGGTATTGTGCCAATCGATGTTCGACTTCATTTAATCTCTCCGGATCAAACTCCAGCTCATCCAGTACATTTTTGATTTGGTAGGCTGCATCCTGTAATGCATAAAAGGCTGAACTAACTGTTTCAGAGGCTTCATTAAATTGTTCATCTATCTCGACGATATCCTCTAAGGCATTCATTGCATCACCTATATTATCAAGGCCCTTTAATTCACCTGAAATGGATTCGTAGGCAATATTAGCCCGTTCAAAGATTTTATGAAAATTAGACAATCGTCTACGTTCTTCAACTAGCTGCTCTTCTTCGCCCAATTTCAAATTCGCATCTTCCAATTCATTAATTTGGAATTGATATAAATCAATACGTTGTGCAAGTCGTTGTTCATCTAGGTTGATTGAGGCAATTTCACGTTTAAATTCTCTATATGCCTGATATTTTTCTGTATATTTTTCTTTGACTGAAGTCAGTTCATGATGGGCAAAATGATCAAGTAAATCGATATGTCTTTTTTCATCCATTAACTCTTGACTTTCATGCTGACCATGAATATCGATTAATGTCGAGCCTATTTCCCTGAGTATGGAAAGCGTTACTAACTTGCCATTCACACGACAGACACTTTTTCCATTTTCGTTAATATCTCTCCGAAGAATAATCATTCCTTCTTCACTTTCAATCCCATATTCCTGAAGTTTTTCATAGATTGGATGACTCTCGTTTAAAATCATAAACAATCCTGTTAACTCGGCTTTTTTAGCACCATGTCTTATAAATTCAAGAGAAGCTCGTCCACCAGCGAGTAAATGAACGGCATCAATTATAATGGATTTTCCTGCACCTGTCTCACCGGTTAGGACAGTTAATCCTTCTGAAAAGTCCACAGTTAATTCATCAATGATTGCGAAATTACGAATACTAAGTTCTTTTAACAAACATACATCACCTCTTAAGTTTGCTTAAATTGCAGAAAGCTAAACATAAATACTAATTTAATCATTGCAAATTATCTATACTTTTTTAGCCAAGCTAAATAAGCTTAGATTAACCCCATAATACGTTCTTTAATATCCTCGCGATCTTCTTCACGACGACAGATGATGAGGATTGTATCGTCCCCTGAAAGAGTTCCCAAAATTTCTGGCCATTCTAAATGGTCTATTAAGACTGCTATTGCATTTCCGTTACCTGGTAAGGATTTAAGCATTAAGAAATGTGCAACACCATCAATACTGACAAATGAATCTGCTAGAGCTCTCTGTAATTTTTGTAAGGGATTAAATCGTTTATCTGCAGGTAAGCTGTACTTGTACCGACCATCTTGAAGTGGTACCTTTACAAGATGCAATTCTTTTATATCACGGGAAACTGTTGCTTGTGTTACGTTATATCCAGCTTGTTTTAAACGATCTACTAACTCGTCCTGTGTTTCAATTTCGCTATTCGTTACTAATTCCCTTATCCGCATATGGCGTTGACCTTTGTTCATGGGATTCACCTCTTATGAATATTTATGTATATTTATACTAACATTTCATAAATAAAACCACAAGAAAAAGTGGATAGCCCTAATCCTAGAGCCATCCACTTCTTTATTTTAATTCATTATGAGCTGATTCTACTACTTCTTTAAACTTCAGAAATGCTCCGATTTCCTGACCTTCTTTAGGGTTGACTAAATGGAATAAAAACTCGATATTCCCTTCTCCGCCCGTTATTGGAGAATACGAGGCATCCTTTACAACAAAGCCTATTTCAGTTGCCATTTTTGCCGTTTCTTCGAGTACATCTAAATGTACTTTCGAATCACGTACAATCCCTTTTTTCCCAACATTTTCTCGCCCAGCTTCAAATTGTGGCTTCACTAAAGCCATAACATTTCCACCAGGAACTAAGATTGTTTTTAAAACAGGTAAGATGAGCGATAACGAAATAAAGGATACATCGATTGTTGCAAAATCAGGTAAGCCTTCTGTAAAATCTTCCGGCTTCGAATATCGGAAATTTGTCTTTTCCATCACCGTTACACGATCGTCCGAGCGAATTTTCCACGCTAACTGATTAGAGCCTACATCAAGTGCATAACAATGTTTTGCGCCATTCTGCAATGCACAGTCGGTAAATCCACCTGTAGAAGAACCGATATCGAGCATTAATTTATCTAAGACAGACATATCAAAAACTTCTAATGCTTTCTCTAATTTAAGACCCCCGCGGCTTACATATTTTAACTGAGAGCCCTTTACTTGAAGAGGTGCATCAATTGAGATTTTTTCGCCAGCTTTATCAATTCTTGTTTCATTTGAATAGACAAGTCCAGCCATAATAGAACGCTTTGCTTTTTCTCGAGTTTCACATAAGCCTCTTTCGACTAGCAAAATGTCTACTCGTTCTTTCATTTGCTTCGTCATACTAATTTCGATCCCATTACCTTATTGCTTTTCGCCAATTGTTCAATACGAGCAATTGCATCCTCTTTTGTTAAATGAATTTCTTCCAATAACTGGTCAACATTACCTTGTTCGATAAACTGATCAGGAATACCCATACGGTCAACAAACACATCACCATACTGGTTTTCACTTGCAAATTCTAGCACCGCACTACCAAAACCACCTTGCAGAATAGCTTCTTCAATTGTTAAAATTGGCATTTTCTTAGCAAACAATTCGTGCAGCATGTCCTCATCAAGAGGCTTAATGAAACGGGCATTAACAATTTTAACGTCAATCCCTTGAGTAGCAAGTTCTGCTGCAGCTTCCATTGCCATAGGAATTGTTGTACCAAAAGTTAGGATACAAGCATCTTTTCCTTCCTTTAATACTTCCCAGCTGCCAATTGGAATGGTTTTCATTTCTTCATCCATAAGAACGCCTAAACCATTGCCCCGTGGGTAGCGTAATGCAATAGGTCCATCATTATATTCAAACGCTGTTTTCACCATGTGCTGGCCTTCATTTTCGTCTTTAGGCATCATTAATACCATATTAGGTAAATGACGAAGGAAAGAAATATCAAATACACCTTGGTGAGTTTCACCATCCGCACCAACTAAACCTGAGCGATCTATACCAATAACCACGTTTAGGTTAGGTCTGGCGATATCATGTAGAACTTGGTCATATGCACGTTGCAGGAAAGTAGAATATATAGCTAAATAAGGTTTCATACCTTGTGTAGCAATACCAGCTGCCATTGTCGTTGCATGCTGTTCTGCAATCCCCACATCGAAGAATCGATTTGGAAAGTCTCGTTGAATCCCTTCCATTTTTGAGCCAACCGGCATTGCAGGTGTAATGGCTACAATTCGTTCTTCATTTTCCATCAGCTTACGAACAGAATCAGAAATTAAATTACTCCAGCCTGGTCCCTTCGCCTTAGATTTGACAAAATCACCAGTCTCCATTTTATATGGACCAGTTCCATGCCATGTACCAACAGTATCTTCTTCTGCAGGTTTGTAGCCCTTCCCTTTTTTCGTAATAACATGCACAATTACGGGGCCTTTTACTTTTTTCGCGTATTCCAGTGTCTTTTCTAACGCTTCAAAATCATGACCATCAATTGGACCCAAATATTTAAAGCCCATTTCTTCAAAGAATACTCCAGAAACGACTAAATATTTTAAGCTATCTTTTACTCGTTCAGCTGTACTAGCTACTTTTCCACCTAATACAGGAATCTTCTTCATCAGAACTTCCAATTCTTCCTTGGCTTTGGAATATTCTTTTGCTGTACGCAGACGACCTAAAATACTATGAAGTGCACCAACGTTTGGTGCAATCGACATTTCGTTGTCATTTAGAATAACGATCATATTCTTTTTTTCATGGCCAATATGATTTAGTGCTTCTAGAGCCATCCCACCAGTTAGAGCTCCGTCTCCAATAATCGGTACAACATAATTTGATTCCTTTTTAATATCACGAGCAATAGCCATACCCATCGCAGCAGAAAGTGAAGTAGAACTATGACCAGTTTCCCATTCATCATGTTCACTTTCTAATCGTTTAGGAAAACCACTAAGGCCTTTATATTGACGTAAAGTATCAAATTGATCTGCACGCCCAGTTAAAATTTTGTGAACATAAGCTTGATGGCCTACATCCCATAAAAATTTATCTTTTGGGCTGTTGAATGCTTTATGCAAAGCAATTGTCAATTCAACAACCCCAAGATTTGGACCAATATGGCCTCCCGTTATCGAGCATTTTTCAATTAGGAAAGAGCGAATTTCACTGCTTAATGATTCCAGCTCTTTATTAGTCATATTTTTTAAAAAGGATGGACTAGTAATTTTAGTTAAATCCATCTCTCACACACCTTTTCATCAAAATTTCTTTGTAAAAGAAAAGCGACTTAATTTAACTTTTACAGAAACTAGCGCTTCTGACTTGCAAACTTGCATGCTTTAAGAAAGCTGAAGATTCCGAAGAGTTAGCCGCCATAGTTAGACAACTAAGAAAACGTATTTACTATTATAGCAGTGTAAACACGGTTTCAAAAGAACTTCCTATAATTAGTTATTTCTTTTCACTATATAACTGGCAAAATCTTCCAAAAGAGATGTATTCTTCTCAATTTTTGCGAGCGCAGTTATGGCCAAATTGTAATGTTCTTCCAATTTCATTTTAGCTCCCTCTAATGTTAAAAGGGCAGGATATGTGCTTTTTTGGCTTTCGAGGTCTTTTCCAGCTGTTTTCCCTAGTTCCTCAGTTGTCCCAACAATATCTAAAATATCATCTTGAATCTGGAATGCCAAGCCTATGTGGTGTGCATATTCTACTAAAGCATCTCTCTCTTCTTTTGTAGCATTCGATAAAACTGCACCAGATTCAATACTAAAGCGTAAAATTGCACCTGTTTTATTAATATGAACATGTTCTAGTTCAGGAAGATCTAAACGACGACTTTCACCGTCAATATCCAATACTTGACCCCCAACCATTCCTTCTGCACCTGAAGCAATGCTTAATAAGTTTATTAACTCCACTAATTTTGTAGGCTCAACGTTTTCCATTCTTGCAAGAATGCCAAAACTCAAGGTATTTAATGCATCCCCAGCAAGAGTTGCTAATGCCTCACCAAATACCACATGGTTTGTCGGTTTACCACGTCTCATATCATCATTATCCATACTTGGGAGATCATCATGAATAAGAGAATATGTATGAATCATTTCAACTGCAGCGCCAACTGTAAAAGCTTCTTGTTGCTTATTATGAAACAAATCGCACACAGCTACTACAAAAAGTGGTCGAATTCTTTTCCCACCTGCTTTTAGGGAATAGAGCATGGATTCTTTCAAGCTTTCCGGCGCTTTGATACGCTCAACTAAGTTATAAAGCTCCGCTTCAATTTTAGGTAAATGGTCATCGATGAATTGCTTTAATTGATTTGTCATAACTAGTCCTCTCCGTTTACAGGTTGAAATGGTTGTTTTTCACCTTTGTCATTCACTATAGAAATCAATTGATTTTCTGCGTTTGAAAGCTTTTGGTGACAGTAATGGGATAATTCCATACCTTTTTTATATAAGTCAATGGCTTCTTCTAAAGGCACATCACCAAGCTCTAGCTTTCTTACAATTTCCTCAAGCTCTGACATGCTTTGCGCAAATGATTGTTGCTTTTCCACGAACTATTTTCCTCCTTTTTGTTCCAGCGTATTTAAGATTTTAGCCTGTGCTTTCCCATCATGGAAATGAATCATGATTTCATCATCTTTTGAGAGTTTCGTTATTGAATTAACTACTTGTTCATCCTTGTAGGCAACACTATAACCTCTTGTCATAATAGATAAAGGATTTAGTGCTTCTAAAGTACGAAGATTCGATATATAAAGATTTTTCTTTTTGTCTAAAAGTGACGAGATGGTACGAGTAAGCATTCTCGTCATTTGTTCAATTTGCTTATGATTCGATTGAATGGCATAAAGCGGTGAATGAAGCTTAATAGCCGTTACATGTTTTGCAAGCTCGTTGGACTTTTTCATTAAATACATCTGAGATGCTCTACCTAATTGCATATCTAATTGAATGACCTTCTCTGTAAAAGGACGATAAAGTCGTTCAGGTGTTGCTAATGGATAAGCATTTTGCAGCTTATTTAGACGATGTCTTTCATACTGCAATCTTTGTGAAGTCATTTGATGTAACTGAGATCTGCTTCTTAATAATTGTTGTACTAGTTCCTGTTGATTCGGAACAGCTAATTCTGCTGCAGCTGTAGGTGTTGGCGCTCGAAGATCCGCTACAAAATCTGCAATTGTTGTATCTGTTTCGTGACCAACTGCACTAATTATCGGTATTCGGCTTTCAAAAATTGCTCTGGCTACAATTTCTTCATTAAATGCCCATAAATCTTCAATTGAGCCTCCACCACGTCCTACTATTAAAACGTCACAAAGCTGTTGTTTGTTCGCTACTTTAATATTTTCTGCAATATTTGGGGCAGCATAATCGCCTTGAACAATTGTTGAATAGATAACAATTTCGGCCAAAGGATATCGACGTGAAATAGTGGTACATATATCTCGTATAGCCGCACCTGTTGTAGCCGTAAGGACTCCAACAGTTTTAGGGAATTTTGGAATAGGTTGCTTAAAATTAGGATTAAATAATCCTTCTTTTTGGAGCTGTTCTTTTAATTGATTGAATGCAACAAATAATCCGCCTACGCCATCTGGTTCCATCACCTGAGCGTAAAGCTGATAATTGCCCGATGTTTCATAAACTGTGACCTCACCACGGATAAAAACTTGCATCCCTTCTTCAGGTTTAAATTTTAATTTACTTGCTTGTGTCCGAAACATGGCAGCATTAATTCTTGCCCCATCATCCTTTAATGTAAAGTAAATATGGCCAGAACTATGTATTTTCACATTCGAAAGCTCTCCTTTTACATAAACTTCACGTAAATGGGGATCTGCATCAAATTTTCTTTTTATATATTTCGTTAACGCTTTAACGGTTAAATAAGAAGACGTTGTCATATGTACGGCTCCTTCATCGAAAGATTGGAAATTCATATCATTAGAAAAATACGAATTTCACTTATGCGCGAAATTCGATATTCTTCAATAGAAAAGCTGTTTCTCATTTGAAAAACAGCTCCTGTTTATATTCTACATGTTTTTATACTATTTGTCCTGTAGTAGAGATTTTTCTGCTGACTGTACAGTGTTGTAAAGTAACATTGTAATCGTCATTGGTCCAACCCCACCAGGAACAGGTGTAATGTGCGAAGCTAATTGCTCAACCTCTGCAAAATGAACATCACCTATTAATTTATTATTTTCATCACGATTTATCCCTACATCAATTACAACAGCACCTGGTTTAACATGCTCTTTTGTTATAAAGTTTGGTCGACCAACAGCAGCTACAATGATATCTGCTTGCTTTGTAATTGATGGTAAATCAGGCGTTTTTGAATGTGTGTATGTAACAGTGGCATCTTTTTGAAGTAAAAGTTGTCCCATTGGTTTCCCAACAATATGACTTCTTCCAACGATTACTGCATGTTTTCCTGCAATGTCTATTCCCGTATATTCCAATAATTTCATTACGCCAAAAGGAGTACATGGCAAGTATGTTTCCTGCCCTAACATCATTTTCCCCACACTAACTGGAGAAAACCCATCAACATCTTTTTCAGGTGAAATTGTCGCAATAACCTTGTCCTCATTAATGTGTGAAGGTAATGGAAGTTGTACTAAAATACCATGAATACCCTCGCTATTATTCAATAAACGAATTTGTTCAAGTAATTCTTCTTCTGATACATCTTGAGGTAATTTAATAAGTTCAGAAAAGATTCCAATTGCTTCACATGATTTTTGTTTATTTCGCACATAAGTTTGTGATGCTGGATTGTCACCAACTAAAATAACAGCTAAACCAGGTGTAACACCTTGGTCTTTTAACTTTGTTACTCGTTCAGCTACAGATTTACGTATTTCTTGCCCAATCTCATTTCCTTTAATAACCATTGCACTCGACATCTTCTGTTACATCCTTTCAAACGACTATTGTTGTGTGAATTTAGATAGTACACCATTTACGAATTTACTTGATTTTTCATCACCGAATGTTTTGCAAAGCTCAATGGCTTCATTTAATACAACACGGTTAGGAGTATCCTGCATAAATTGTAATTCGTATAGAGCAATTCTTAATACTGTTCTTTCTATTTTAGGTAAACGGCCTAATGACCAGTTTTCTAAGTTTTGAGTAAGTTGTTCGTCAATTTCTTCTAAGTTTTGAGTCACACCATGTACTAGCTTTTCAAAAAAAGAATCCGATTCCTCTTCGTTTAGTACGTGGCCGATTGCTTCCTGTAATGTTAGATCTGTATTATCTAACTGAAACAGTACTTGCACTGCTTTTTCGCGCGCATCATGTCGTTTCATGTATAAATCTCCTTCATTGGTAACATTAGTTTTTATAATAACATATTTTAGCTATTCAAACACTGCTTCAATCATTTCATCCAAAAAAATGAACAAAATTCCATTAAAACCTGAATTTTATTGACCTTGTCCTGTGATTTACTTACGATAGATATGAAAAGAGGTGTCGAATTTGTGGAAACAGTATTTATGTGCTGTCTTAGTTGGTGTAGTATTTGCCATTTTTGAACTACCATTTTGGATGGCCGTTGTTCTACTTTTGATTATTACGCTCTGGATTATTGGTGAATTTCTTTATCTGGTCTATGGCACTACAAATATGAAAAAGGTTGAAAAATTCATTATTGCCAAGCAAAAAGAACCAATCTATCGCTATGTCTATAGTCAAGGGTTTGGTACATTGCAAGATCAACTCATAGCTATCGATAAAATCCTTCAAAAATATAAACAACCGCATATCCATCAGTACTATTTAGCCATTCAGCAGTTATTATCTGATAATTTCGATGAAGCATTAAAAGTAGCAAATCAAATTGGAAAAGAACCTTTCATGAGCTATACTAAAGCTCTTATACTTGTTGAAATGGGGAACATTGAAGAGGCAAAATCCTTCAAATTCGAAAAGCTGTGGATGCATGAAGCAATATTTGCAATGATAGCTGCAAAGAAAAAGGACAAGGTTTCTTTTGATTTACACTCTTCCAAAGCGATAGCTGCTTCTAGGGGTATACAAAGGCTGAGTCTAATCTATTCTTTTAAAGCGCTGGAAATATAATACTACATAACTTTTTTGCTTTTAATAAATCAATAATTTTTCAATAATTTCGAGCAATAAAGAAGTGCCATCTACTAACTGATGGCACTTCTTTTAACTTGTCAATCCCAAGAAACTTAAACTTCCACTAACCTTATTTAAAAGCCTGTGCAGCTTTCACTGCTTTTTTCCATCCACTATATAATTCTGTTCTAGTTTTCTCATCCATCTTTGGTTCGAATTTTTGGTCTACATTCCAATACTGACTTATTTCTTCTTTACTTTCCCAAAAGCCCACCGCCAAACCAGCCAAATATGCTGCGCCTAAAGCAGTTGTTTCATTAATTGCTGGCCTCTCAACAGGAACATCCAGAAGATCTGATTGAAATTGCATAAGGAGATTGTTTTTAACAACGCCACCATCAACACGCAATGATTTTAAAGATAGCTTTGAGTCTGCCTCCATTGCACTTAAAACATCCTTCGTTTGATATGCTAAAGATTCCAAAGTTGCTCTTATAAAGTGTTCCTTCTGTGTACCACGAGTTAATCCAAATATTGCTCCCCTCACCTCACTATCCCAATAGGGGGTTCCTAAACCGACGAATGCCGGAACGACATAGACCCCGTCCGCACTTGTAACTTTTTGAGCATAGCGCTCACTCTCAGAAGAATCTCGGAGCATCCGTAAACCATCTCTTAACCATTGGATGGCAGATCCGGCAACAAAAATACTACCTTCCAGGGCATATTCCACCTTCCCATCAATGCCCCAAGCAATGGTTGTTAATAATCCATGATTAGAGTGAACAGCTTTTTCTCCAGTGTTCATCAACATAAAACATCCTGTTCCGTATGTGTTTTTAACCATTCCGGATTCAAAGCAAGCTTGACCAAACAATGCTGCCTGCTGATCACCTGCAATTCCAGCGATTGGGACCTCTACTCCAAAGAAATGCTTTTTTGAAACATGCCCATAAATCTCGGATGATGGTCGAACCTCTGGCAGCATAGATAATGGGACTCCTAATAGTTTTAATAGCTCTTCATCCCATTTTAACTCGTGAATGTTATACATTAACGTTCGAGAAGCATTTGAATAGTCTGTAACATGCACCTTTCCTTCTGTTAATTTCCAAATAATCCAAGTATCGATTGTTCCAAAAAGCAATTCCCCTCTCTCACTTTTTTCTTTTGCCCCTTCAACATTCTCTAGAATCCATTTCACCTTAGTCGCTGAAAAATAGGCATCAATTAACAAACCAGTTTTTTCATGAAATAATTCCCCTAATCCTGCATCGTTCAATTCGTTACAAATTTCAGCTGTTTGACGAGATTGCCATACAATTGCATTATAAATTGGCTTTCCCGTTATTTTATCCCAAACAACCGTTGTTTCCCTTTGATTTGTTATTCCGATGCCAGCAATTTGTTCTGGTCGGATATTTTTTTCCGTTAAAACCGTTGCAATGACAGAAAGAATCGAGCTCCAAATTTCGTTTGCATTATGTTCAACCCAGCCTGCTTGTGGAAAATATTGCTTAAATTCTCTTTGTGAAATATGCTCAACTTTCCCTTCTTTATTAAATAAGATAGCTCTTGAGCTCGTTGTTCCTTGATCTAATGATAGAATATATTGTCCCATCCGTTTTCCCCTTCCAAGTCAGATTTATGTAAAAAATAAGTAAGTTTTATTCATTATCTATTTACATTCTATTATTAATAATAAATAGACAAAAGTAAAAAATATAAACACAAAAAAGAGCATGACATTTTAGACATACTCTTTTTTTCATTATGTTTCCACTTTGAAAATTTTGGTATAAAGTAGTGTGGCTACTTCAAAAATAAAAAGATTCGTTGCTAAATCTTTTGTTTGGATGATTTTATTTATTGATTTCTATTGGCTGCTTCATCTTTAACTTCTTCTCTTAACCCTTCAACAGCCTCTTTACGTCGGTTATTTTTCGATTGTATTTTCGCTTTTTCCTCTGGGCTTGAAAAGGCAAGTGTTTCTTCTGCAGCTTCAATATTTTCTATAGTATTGTGGATTGTTGCTTGTAGTTTCTCGACATTATCAGATCTGTCATCAGGTTTCGCTTTTTTGTAGTTTGCCATTTAAATGACCTCCATAGTAAAATTTTTAAAAGACGATGTTTAGTTTGGTTGCATTTGATAAGTTTATACGCTCATTATTGAATAATTTTGCGTAAAAAAATACCACGAAAGTCGATTTTCAACTTTTGTGGTATTTTGATTTTTGTTTCTAATCAAAAAGAGATTACTCTTCTTCTTTAACTTGTTCAAATTGAATGGCTGTAATATGAACATTTACTTCGTTCGTATCAATTGATGTCATATTCAAAATAGCTTGTCTAATGACAGTTTGAATTTCCTTTGCTACTTTTGGAATGGAAAAACCATATTTTACTGAACAATATACATCGATAACAATTTGTCCATCTTCAGTGATTGTAGCCTTAACCCCTTTAGAATGAACTTTTTTACCAAAGCGTTCCGCAACGCCCGATGCAAAGTTTCCACGAGTTGCTGCAACACCTTCGATTTCCGTAGTTGCGATACCTGCAATTACTTCAATTACTTCCGGAGCTACCTCTATTTGACCAAGTTCTTCTTTTCCAGAAGGAGTTGGTTGTATGAAAGCTTTTGTTACTTTCTCAGCCATCTTCTTCATCCTCTCTTACTTCATAAATCTGTCTATTGAACATAAAAACACAGTGATTTATAAAGACTTCTATTTAACTTTCATTATACACCATATTTCTCCAGAACGCTTAAAAGGAACACATATTTTATAATATATTATGCGTTCTTCCAAACATTCGAAAGTAACTCATATGATTTTTTTCGATCTTCTATATTATAAATCGGGCTATTTATCATTAGTTCATCAATTTCCCGATTGCGTATAAATTCAACTAATTGATTATTTACTTTTTCAGTTGAACCAAAGAAAGTATATTTTAATTGTTGAAGCACCACGTTCTTTTGATCTTCTGACCAAAGATCATCCATATTACGAGGTGGTTGAGTTTTCCCTCTTTTTCCTTGGATAATTCCCAAGAACTGTTGGAATAAGGTACTTGCTAAAAACTCGGCTTCATCATCTGAATTTGCTGCAATTGCATTGATGGCAACCATCACATACGGCTTATCCAGCACATCTGAAGGTCTGAAATTTCTTCTATAAGTAGCAATGGCTTCATCCATTAAATCAGGTGCAAAGTGGCTTGCAAAGGAATAAGGCAACCCTAATTGTCCTGCTAGCTGCGCACTATAAAGGCTTGAGCCTAATAGCCAGACCGGAATTGACATACCTTTTCCTGGTACTGCGATTACAGGTCGTTCAGTATCCTCAAAATATCCTCTTAACTCTTCCACCATTCGATCAAATTCATATGCCCCTCGATCATCTCGACGTAATGCACGAGCAGTTAGCATATCAGAACCAGGTGCTCGCCCTAACCCTAAATCAATTCTCCCAGGATACATGGATTCTAATGTACCAAATTGCTCTGCAACCATTAAAGGCGAATGATTCGGCAGCATAATACCACCTGATCCTACACGAATTGATTTTGTGCTCGCTGCTAGATACCCTATTAAAACAGCTGTAGCTGAGCTCGCAATCCCTTGCATATTATGATGCTCGGCTACCCAATACCGATTGTACCCAAAGCTTTCAACCGCTTGAATTAATTCTCTACTATTTTGAAATGATTCAGCAGGCGTACTACCCTCTAATACTGGTGCTAAATCTAGAACTGATAATTTCGGTAACAAAATATGTTTCCCCCTCTCATACCTACTCAGTATAAAACGAACTCCATAAGTAAGCATTTATTTTGGCTCGAGAAGAAAATAGTTACAACCTACTGTAAAGTGTGCATTTGAATTAGATAGTTTAGAAGTGGTAAATTTTTGATAGGAGAACTCACAATTGTCTTCTTATTTTAAAAGTATCTCTCACTATTTATGCATATTTCCTTTCCACGAAAAAAAGATCGCCTCTTTTTTCGAGACGATCTTTTCAATAGAATTAGTTATTTTGAAGAAATTTCTTCTTTTTTCGAAACATGTAAAATATCGTTTTCTTCCAGGAATTTTGTATTAAAATTACCTGATTGGAAAACTTCATTATTCATCAATGCTTCATGGAATGGAATCGTTGTGTGAATTCCTGGTCCATCCACTTCAAACTCACTTAGTGCACGATTCATTTTTGCAATTGCTTCTTCACGTGTATCTGCATGAACAATCAATTTTGCAACCATTGAATCATAATATGGCGGAATCGTATAGCCTGCATATACCGCAGAATCAATACGTACTCCATAACCACCAGGAGTTATATATGTTTCAACAGTACCTGCTGACGGCATGAAGTTTTTATAAGCGTTTTCTGCATTAATTCGGCATTCGATTGCCCATCCATTCATCTTGATATCTTCTTGGCTGAATGGAAGAGCTTCACCAGCAGCAATTTTTAACTGTTGTTGAACTAAATCAACACCAGTAATCATTTCTGTTACAGGATGTTCTACTTGGATACGCGTATTCATTTCCATGAAGTAGAATCGATCGGCTAAGTAGTCATAAATGAATTCAATTGTACCCGCACCTTCGTAATTACAAGCTTCGGCAGCCTTAACTGCAGCTGCCCCCATTTCTGAACGACGTTCTTCAGAAAGTGCAGGAGATGGAGCTTCCTCAACAAGTTTTTGCATACGGCGCTGTACTGTACAGTCACGTTCACCTAGATGTACTACGTTACCGAACGAATCAGCTAGCACCTGAATTTCACAATGGCGGAAGTACTCAATGAATTTTTCTAAATAGACACCTGGATTACCAAACGCTGCAGCTGCTTCTTTTTGTGTAATTTCAATGCCCTTTATTAAATCCTCTTCTGTACGAGCGACACGAATCCCTTTACCGCCACCACCAGCAGTCGCTTTGATGATTACTGGGTAACCAATTTCACTTGCCCACTTCTTACCTGTCTCGATGTCCGGGACAATACCTGTACCCGGCACAAGTGGTACCCCTGCTTCTTCCATGGAACTACGAGCAACGTCCTTAATGCCCATAATTTTAATGGAATCTGAAGAAGGACCGATAAATTTAATATTTGCATTTTCACAAGCCTCTGCAAAATCAGCATTTTCAGCCAAGAAACCATATCCAGGGTGAATACCATCCACACCTGTTTTTTGTGCAACTCCTAACACAGCTGGGAAGCTAAGGTAAGAATCCTTAGATAATTTAGGTCCAATACAATAAGCCTCATCTGCTAATTTAACGTGAAGTGCATTGCTATCAGCTTCTGAATAAACAGCAACTGTTTCAATACCTAGTTCTTTACATGCACGAATAATACGTACGGCAATTTCACCGCGGTTTGCTATTAATACTTTTTTCATGATGAAAGCACCCCTTACTCAGGTTTCACTAGGAATAGTGGTTGACCGTATTCAACTAATTGACCATCTTTTACTAGCACTTCAACGATTTCGCCTTTGATCTCAGCTTCAATTTCGTTGAATAATTTCATTGCTTCAACGATACATACAATCGCTTCTTCAGAAACTTTGTCCCCTGCTTTTACATAAGCAGGTGCATCTGGTGATGGTGCTTGATAGAAAGTTCCAACCATTGGCGAAGTAATCTTATGTAAAGATGAATCCTCTACATTTACTGGAGTTGTCGGTTCCTCTACTTTTACTTCTTCTACTTTAGGAGCTTCTGTCACAACAGGAGCTGCGACTGGAGTGGCTTGTTGTACGACAGGAGCAGTTTCTTTTGGTAAAACTACTTCTGAGATAGCTCCATTATTCTTTTTAAGTTTTAGTTTAGCCCCATCGTTCTCGTAGACGAATTCGTCAATTGATGAATTGTGCACTAATTTAATAATTTCTCTTAATTCTTGTACTTTAAACATGAAAACACCCCTATTGTTTTAATTACTACAAATACTATTTTATATTTTTTTAATTCTTTTTGAAATACATAAATACATTTTTCTAGAAAAACATGAAAAAACAGTGCTTTCGTTGCTCAAACGAACGCACTGCGTAATTTCTGTTTGAAAATAATATTATACTAAGAATAGCTTTTTTAATAGTAATTCGCTGTATAATCTACTTGTACATCACTAATATCTTCATTTTCTGAAAGAACAGTGAAGACAATTTCATTCACTTGGGATGTTGAGATTTCGTCTGATAGAACAGTTACTTTAGCTTTATCATCGTTAATGCGAACGAATGCATCTGAATAGCCTAGGGATTGGATTAGCATCTCTAACATAGACTCAGAGGATTCTAGCTTAATAAGCTTGTTCATTTCATTGTATGCTTCACTTTTTTCTTCGGCTGTGATATCATCAGCTGCAATTTTGTCTGTTAACTGAGTTCTAAGCTGATCGCGTTCAGCACTAACTTCCATCCGCATTTCATCGAATAAATAGCTTTCTGAACTAGTAGTTGTAAGCTCCTCTTCCGATACACCTGTTAAAGTTGTTTCTTGTAATGTGTCGTCTGTAAAGATTGTTGCTAAATCCACATTGCGATTTGGTTCAAATACATAATAAACTGAAATGACTGCCGCTAAACTTAGTAGCGTTAATAACCATACTGTTCTTCTTTTAACTTTCATTGTTCATCTCCTTTGTTCTCCATAGGTACAATCATAATTCTGTGAGTAGGCATTTGCATGACTCTACTAATAGTTTCTAAAAGTTGCTTTTTAATAGCTGGGTTAGACGCCCCTTCCGATACAACGAGCAATCCTGATACATATTTTTCTTTATCACTTGAACTTAAATATCCATTCAGCAAGCTGTCTGAGTCATTTGCTTTAGGAGGTTGGTTATCATAGTGGAAATACACTTTTACTTGTCCAACGCCTTGAATCTGACCGAGAGCTTGTTCAAGTCTACTTTCTTCGGTTGATGATTGATATTGCTCTTCACCTGACTCGTTCCACGTAACAGAAATGTACGCAATGAACACTAATACTGCAATCGGAATAAAGATTAATTTTTGTTTTTTCCATTTATTTTCCACCTCACGTTCTCTAAGCGCCCCCTTTCTATGGAAATACGCCTCGGCGTATTGCCGAAAGGCTTTTACTTTGTTCAGCATCATAAATCATTTTCATGATTGAAATTAACAAGCATCTAGTTGAGTACAGCTACCTTACTGAACAAAGTTTACTGTTTCAACACATTGTATGAAGCTAGTCCCAACTCTATGCTTTAGAGTTTTAGAAAATCTAATATTGTTGTTAAAAAAATTAATAAGGTTGCTAGTTTTACATAGACCAAAATGTCTTTTTCATCTGCCAGAAGTAGTAAACATTTTCCTATTAAAATAATTGCGATTAGTTTGATCAAAAGCTTTTTCCCACCCCTAATTGCATAATGACCATTAATATTAACCAGATGAAGACAAAGGCAATTCCTAAAAGAATGGCAACTGCACAAAGCAATAATAATGACTTTCCTACATCATCCAACAAACCACTTATAGTACTTCCAGTAAATGGTTCAACTACCGCAGCAATAAACTTAAATGTTAACGCATGAATTAATAGCCTTCCTGCAGGATAGAATGAAGCCCCCCAAAATGCACTCATAGCTCCAAAACCAACTACCGTTGTAGCAGTAGATTGATATTTATGAAAAATGGAAAATCCTTCTACAATAAGTGAACCAACGATTGGAACAGTCTGCTCAATTACCTTTTTTATAGGGCTAGCGATGGCTTGGTCAATTGTGAAAAAAGCGACACCAGTAAATGAAAGCACTGTAACCATCGCGATTAGTGATGCAGTTATTAATGTCATCACTGATCCCCGTATCAATTCTGAAGCCTTTGAAAATGATATTTCTTGAAGGAATCTTGTACAAAAATCAAGTATTAGCGCCACCGTGATGGCTGGTATCAAGATTTTTTTACAAAGTAAGATCAATATCTCAAAAATAAATAAAATCACCGGACTCCATGCAATAAACGAAAATACTGAGTTCAACACCACTAAAAGCGATGTTAATATTGGCGTAATGGCTAAAAAGAAATCAGATGCAATGTTGACTAAATCTCCCATTAAGGAGAAAGCATCCATCACAGTTTGTCCAAGCGTTAACACGAGAATTATTACAAATAATGTATCTGCCCATGGTTTGAATTTTGGTACAAACGCTTCAACAATTAAGAACATGATGGTATAGATCAAGATTAAAATGATGGATTGTCCAGCAATTTTCAATGGGTCTAAAAAGATATTTAGTATGTCATGCATTGGTACAGAGCCCCTTACTGAAGCTTTTCTAAAATTGACGATAAGTCTGACAAAATTTTTCCTAGTTCGCTAGTCCAATAAAATAACAGTACGATACGAATTGAGAACATTACGAGTTCGCCAAATGTTTCATATTCCTCTTCTTCAAAAATTGATTGAAAGAACAAGCCGAGCTGATAGAAAAGTGCAGAGTACACAAGTTGAGGTACATAAGGCACTGAATGAACATATGAAAGGAGCTGCTCTAAAAAAGGAATAGTGAGCATCGACAATAAGAAATAGAGTAGTACGAAAAAAAAGATTACGACGATTATTCCATGTAGTTTACTGATGGTTTCTTTAATAAATATTAAAAGTAACATTAAAATTACAGCGTAAATTAAGAATGTCATAGTGTACCTAATTTAAATTAAGCCATTGGAAGAATGTAAGAATATCGCCAAAGAAAAGCCGTAAAAATCGTATTAATTCTGCTGTAATATACAAATATGCGATAAAAAATATAAAAAATGAGAATTCCTTTTTGCCGATTTGCTCGAAGAAAACATGAAGTAAAGCAATGATTAACCCTACCCCAGCTACTCGCAAAACGTCCTGTAACTCCATCACGACGCCTCCTTGTGTAAGGCAATATATGAGCTTGTTCAAAAAAATAGACCTCAACCTAAAGAAAAAAGGCATCTAATAGTTAGATGACCATTTTTTATAACTTTATTATGAACTTCACTGAATTATTAATCGGTAAGACAAAAAAGAGTGCAAACAAAGCCAAAATGACTTTATCTGCACTCTAAAATATCAAACTATTTCCTGCTTATGCACGTGATACGTATGAACCATCCGTAGTGTTAATAATTAATTTGTCTCCTTCGTTAACGAAGAATGGTACGTTTACCATTAAACCTGTTTGCATTTTCGCAGGTTTTGTTCCGCCAGAAGCTGTGTCACCTTTGATACCTGGTTCTGTTTCAGCAACTTCAAGAACAACTGTATTTGGTAATTCTACACCTAACATCTCACCTTGGTAAGATTGAATGTGAACTTCCATATTTTCTAGAAGATATTTTAACTCTTCTTCGATTTGTGCTCCTGCAAGTTCAGTTTGTTCATATGATTCCATATCCATGAATACGTGAGAATCACCTTGTGCATATAAATATTGCATTTTACGATTGTCAATTTGAGCTTTCTCTACTTTTTCACCAGCACGGAAAGTTTTTTCTGTTACGTTGCCATTTCTTAGGTTACGTAATTTTGAACGAACGAATGCTGCACCTTTCCCTGGTTTAACGTGTTGGAAATCTAAAACACGGTATAATTGGCCATCGATTTCAACTGTAAGGCCAGTACGGAAATCATTAACTGAGATCATAGTTGTTTTCCTCCATTATAAAATAATTAAATCTTTCGTTGAATGAGTTAACTTTTCATTACCTGTTTCTGTGATTAATATATCATCTTCAATACGAACGCCGCCAATTCCTGGTAAATAAATACCCGGTTCAATTGTTACAACCATATTTGGTTCCAAAACTGAGCTAGATCTTGATGAAAGTGCTGGACCTTCATGTACTTCCAAGCCAATTCCGTGTCCTGTAGAATGTCCAAAGGCTTCACCATAGCCCTTAGATGCTAAATAATCACGAGCAAAGCTATCTGCTTCAACCCCCGTCATACCCGGTCCTACTTTTGATAATGCAAGTAATTGTGATTCTAAAACCGTATTGTACATTTCAACAAGCTTCTCGGAAGGTTGTCCAACTGCAATTGTACGTGTGATATCTGAGATATACCCATTATATAATGCACCGAAATCAAGCGTGACGAAATCACCTTTTTCAATCACTTTGTCTGTAGCAACACCATGTGGTAATGCGCTACGCACACCACTCGCTACGATTGTGTCAAAAGAAGATGCAGTTGCCCCTTGTTTGCGCATGAAAAACTCTAATTCATTCGAAACTTCAAGCTCAGTTAAACCGGGCTTAATAAATTCTAAAATATGTGTAAATGCGTTATCTGCAATTTCACATGCAACCTTAATAATATTAATCTCTTGTTCAGTCTTTATCAAGCGAATTTTTTCAATTAATCCAGAAAGCGGTACTAATTCAGCAGATATTAACGATTTATAAGACTCATACATTGAGTAAGTCATTGTATCTTTCTCAAAACCTAATGCTTTGATACCCATTTTTTCAACGAAGTCAGCCACTTCTTTAAGTAGATTGCCTTCATGTTGAATAACACGAAAATCTTGAATTTGTTTATTTGCTTGCTCAGTATAGCGGAAGTCTGTAATAAAGACTGCATCATCCTTCGATACAATCGCTACGCCTGCTGTTCCTGTAAAACCAGTCATATAACGACGATTAAATCCATTTGTAATCAGTAATCCATCAACATTTTGTTCTACTAATGCTTTACGTAACTTTTCTAATTTAATCATATTGAGCTCCCCCGTTTACTGTTCTAAAAACTTTCTAAGAGCTAATTCATAGCCAAAAGTTCCTAGACCGCATATTTGTCCAACACATTCTGCCGCCAGCTTCGATTCATGACGAAACGCTTCTCTTTTATGTATGTTTGAAATGTGCACTTCAATAACAGGCACATTTACAGCAGCAATTGCATCCCGTAACGCAATACTTGTATGAGTAAAAGCGCCAGGGTTAAAAACAATTGCATCAACATCCGTATCTTCAGCTTCGTGAATCCAATCGATTAATACACCTTCATGATTGGATTGTTTAAAATCAATTGTGGCATTGAATTTTGAGGCAAGAATGATGCATTTTTCCTTTACATCATCCAAAGTTTCACTTCCATAAATTTCAGGCTCACGTTTTCCTAGACGATTCAAATTCGGTCCATTTAGCACTAAAACCTTCATCAACATTCTCCTCTATTAACGGAAATTACCACTTTTATTTTACCACAGAGTCCTTATACGGCAACTTATTTCGTTCACTATGAGCTCTATAGTGGAAAACAGCCGTCTCAAATACGAACCTTGCCGTGATCACCACAGTGACCATGAAAGGAATTGATAGTTTTTTAAACGATGAAAGCTCCGCCGGTAAATCAAAAATAACCCACTCACATATAAGCGCTACTATTGAACCAATAATAAGGGAAGTTAGAAAACTAGGAACCATTTCAACAAATTGCATTGCAAAATAAAAGAGCAAAATAATTAAAAAGATAATAAACAGTAAAAATAGCCATTTCACTGACCAATGGCTTGTCTCCAAGATATTTAATTTCTTTGTATAGCCAACGGGACTCCACTTAATAAAATGAAAAATGGATAATAGCTTTAAACTAATTGTTAGAAGAATAGAAGCAAATAAACTTGTTGTAACAGCTAAATAAATCACAGACAGCACCTCTTTTTTAATTAAGTTTCGCCAATATTTAAAATTCGTATGCGTAAACGTAGAGGTTTCGACAAAAATTTAGTACAATGGACTAGCTATAAGTTTTATATTTTGAGAGAGTGGTGTAGAACCTTGGGTAATGAAGCACCTGTATACGGCGGACAAGCACTTCTAGAAGGTGTCATGTTCGGAGGAAAGGATCATACCGTAACAGCAGTACGTCGAAATGATGATTCCATTGAATATTTTTATGCAAAAAAAGCGAAAAAGCCAATTTTTCAAAAACTGAAAAAAATCCCTTTTATTCGAGGTGTTATTGCATTAGTCGAGTCTTCTGGACTTGGTGCCAAACATCTACAATTTGCAAGTGAACGCTATGATATCGATCCAGGTGAGGAAGAAGAGAATCAAGAAGAAGCTTCCAAATTACAAATGATCCTGGGAGTAGCTGTTATTGGAGTTATCTCATTCATATTTGCAAAATTCGTCTTTACATTAGTACCAGTATTTCTGGCAGAATTATTTTCTCCTTGGATTTCAGGGAAATATCCACAAATCTTCTTAGAAACATTTTTCAAACTTATCTTACTTTTAAGTTATTTATATGTTATATCGATGACACCATTAATAAAACGAGTATTTCAATACCACGGTGCTGAACATAAGGTTATTAATTGTTACGAAGCTGGTTTGGATATCACTGTAGAAAATGTGCAAAAGCAGTCAAGACTGCATTACCGATGTGGGTCGAGCTTTATTTTATTTACAGTAGTAATTGGTATGTTTGTTTACTTCTTTTTCCCAACCGATCCTTTATGGTTACGTATTGTGATACGAATTCTATTAATACCTGTAGTTCTTGGAATCTCATTTGAAGTCTTACAAGCAACGAATGCCCTTAGAGAGATACCATTATTAAAATATTTAGGCTACCCTGGTTTATGGCTTCAACTGCTAACAACAAAGGAACCTAAAGATGAAATGGTTGAAGTAGCCATTGCTTCATTTGAAAAATTACACGAAGTAGAAAAAAATCCTGATATTGCGATGCAATTACATCACGATTGAGACAACGCGTTTGGTAGAAATACCAAATGCGTTTTTAGTATTTTCCATTTTCTAAAACGAACTATTTACAATTTCCGACAGATTCGATAAGATGTCCACATTACATTATGATCATAGGGGTCTTGCAAATGGAAATAGATTTAATGAAAGCAATAATCGTTATCTTTTTTGGCTTTGTGGGGGCTTTTATAAATGCTACAGTAGGTGGAGGGGGTTTGATCACTCTTCCCGCCCTATTATCTGTAGGCCTCCCTCCTTCAGCTGCCATTGCAACTAATAAACTAGCAGCTTCCATGGGAAACTTAACAAGCTCTTTAACGTTTTTTAAAGCTGGTAAGGTAGATATCAAACTACTAGGTCCTATTCTCCCTTTTGTCTTTATTTTCTCCATGCTAGGTGCTTGGACAGTGCATTTAATAGATTCAGAGCTTTTAAGACCATTAATTATCATTATGTTGATCGTCGTATTAATTTATACACTCTTAAAGAAAAATTGGGGGCAGTTAGAGGAGAGAAAACCATTAAATTGGAAGCGAGGCACACTCTTTGTTGCTGGTATTCTATTATTAGGATTCTATGATGGTTTTTTTGGACCAGGTACAGGTTCCTTTATCATGTTCATCTTTTTAATTGCAGGATTTGATTTTTTACAAGCTGCAGGTAATGCGAAACTGTTAAACTTTATAAGTAATATTGCAGCCCTCATTATGTTTTTAATTTTAGGGGAAGTAGTTTTCACTTATGGATTCATAATGGGGATTTCAATGATTGCTGGTGCTTTCTTTGGTACGAAATTTGCCCTTAGTAAAGGGACCAGCTTTGTGAGAATGTTATTTATCATCATGACGGTCGTTTTAATTATTAAAAATAGTTATGATTCTATTTTTGCATAAGGAAAAAGGCAATCTCCACCCTTGGAAATTGCCTTTTTAAGTATCTACTTATAGACCGCATTTTAGTTGGGCACCGCAGCCAGTACATGTGTTACAGCCGCCCAGCTCTTCCACTGTCCCTTGACGACAAACCGGACATGTATTTCCAACTTCTGATCCGATTGTTACGTTTGTCGTTGAAAGTGGTGCAATTGTATCAACTAAAACCACTGTTTGCTTGTCTTTTATTTCCTCTTCAAGCACTTCGTCAAAGGCTAATTGCTCATCATGCGAGGATTCAGCTTTTAATGTAAGTACTTGTGAGTCACGACTTCCATCTACGTAAACAGTACCACCTTTTGCGCCACCTTTATATAGGCGTTCATACACTTTTTGAACTTGTTCCACAGTGTAACCTTTTGGTGCATTCACTGTTTTTGAAATCGATGAATCTACCCAACGTTGGATAACACATTGTACATCTGCATGTGCTTCCGGTGAAAGTTCCATAGAAGAAACAAACCAATCTGGCAAATTATTTTCATCAGCATCTGGATGTGCTTCTAAATACTCTTGAACTATCTCTGCTTTCACTTCGATAAATTTACCAAGTCGCCCTGAACGGTAATAAACGAATGAGAAATATGGTTCAAGGCCTGTCGCAACCCCTACCATGGTACCAGTAGATCCTGTCGGAGCAACTGTCAGTAGATGCGAATTACGAATACCGTTTTCAAGAACACCATCGCGCACATGCTCTGGCATTTTTTGCATATAGCCTGTATTGATGAACGCTTGTCTTAAACGATTCGTTTCTTCTTCTGTTTCGCCTTCTAGGAACGGGAAACTGCCTCGTTCTTTTCCAAGTTCAATCGATGTCTCATATGCTGCTACAGCAATTGTTTCAAAGATATTGTCTACAAGCTGGTTACCTTCCTGAGAACCATATTCTTTTTCACAGTAAATCAGTAGATCAGCAAGTCCCATAACGCCAAGGCCAACTCGACGCTCACCTAAAGCTTGTTTACGATTTTCCTCCAGGAAATATGGTGTAGCATTAATAACATTATCTTGCATACGTACTCCGATACGAACTGTCTCGCGTAGTGCATCGAAATCGACTGTTTTTGTGTCCTTTTCAGCAAACTGCGCCAAGTTCACAGCAGCTAAATTGCAGACTGAAAATGGTGCCAGTGGTTGTTCTCCACACGGATTTGTGGCAACAACTTTTTGACCATAGCTTCGTGCATTAGTCATGTCGTTTGCATTATCGATAAAGAAAATTCCTGGCTCTGCAGCATAAGTTGCACAGATATTAATAAGGTTCCATAACTCTCTTGCTTTAATTTTTCTATATGTGCGAACTCCATAACCAAGAGCCTCCCATTCACGTACATCCCCTACTTCATGCCATTTTTCATTGTAAATAGTCATTTCTTCAGGAGTATAGTTTGCAACATCTGGGAAACGCAATTCATAATCACCGTCATTCTCAACAGCTTCCATAAAGTCTTTTGTCAACGTTACTGAAATATTAGCACCAGTTAAGAATTCCGGGTTGTGGACACTATAAGTTCCACCATCTCGCAATTTAGTTTCAGCTTCCTTGATGATAGATTCGTTGAACCCACCTAAACCAGGGATCGCTTTATAATTAACAATGCCTTGATACATTGCTTCTTCTTGCTGAGTTAAAGGCTTGAATTTCAATTTTTCGTTAGCTAAGCGTGAGATTAGTTCATCATTCGTATTTTCAATTAGGAAACGAAGAATACGTGGATTTTGCATTTTTGAAATAATGAATTCTATAATGTCCGGATGCCAATCTGCTAACATAATCATTTGAGCACCGCGACGGCTGCCCCCTGTTCAACAAGATGTGTCAGCTTTGCAATGTCATCTAGCCATGATACGGAACCACTCGACTTTCCGTTTACCCCGCGAGCTAAAGTGTTACGTGGACGAAGAGTTGAACCATTTGTTCCTACTCCACCACCACGACTCATAATTTCCATTACTTGCTTACGGTGATCACTGATACCTTCACGACTATCTGCAACAAATGGCATGACATAACAGTTAAAGAACGTCACATCTGTCTGAGAACCCGCTCCATACAGTACTCGTCCAGCTGGAATGAATTTTAATGATACGAGTTGTTCGTAAAACTTCATGAACCATTTTTGTCTATTCTCTTCTGTATCTTCAACAGAAGCTAATCCAAATGCATTACGTTTTGCAATTTGTTCATAGAAAACTTCTAGAGGCTTTTCGATTACGTCTAATGAGCGAACGATAATACCAGTTTGCTGTTCTGTTGCATTATCTAATACATGGCGGTATTCTTCTTCAATTAGAATCTCAGCTTTCTTCGCTTCAGCATCAATTGACTGAATAAAACCTAAACCACGTGCAGGAAATTTTGGATCTTCTTTAATCGTTAATACGACAAAATCTCCAGCCTTAAGAGTTTTCTTTTCGGTGTCCTTAAATGAATAACGGTCAATCATTACCAATCTTGAAACACCTTTATGTGTAATATGCATGTCCGGTGTAATTGGATGTACTTGAGGAAATTTCTCGATGTCTTTATTGAGTTGTTGTACGAGGATGGTTGTTTTCGTTTCTTTAGCCAATACCATCTGCCAGCCTCCCTTAATAGATAATACATCTAGTATAATCTATCTCCTCATTCACCACAATATATAGTGTTTAGGAAATAAAATTAACACTAGATGTAGATAATTTATTTACTAGAAAAGATTACCTTATAAAAAATATCATTTCAAGGGGTTGATTTTTTTAAAAGTAGTTAAACTCCTTTAGATTAAAGAGTTTCACCTTTATAAAAAAATTTCTGGCATGCAAGAAACGTACGTTCTTATTTTCTAAAGTTCCATTCATCATTTAAATATTTTGTTTTTTCTAGGTTTTTTACATATTGCAATTGTTCATCAGTTAATTGATAAGGTACTAACTCAATCTCTAACGCTTTCTCAAATCCTTCTTTAAACGCCTTGATACATTGTGAAATGGTAATATCCTTATCAGTTAATCTATTAATCGCAACTGCCTTTTCCGGGAGCTTTTTGCGCATTTTATCTTTTGCCTCAGGTGAAGGAAATTTAAATACAGATAATAGTTTCTCTTCATCTAGATCAAGTAAAATAGCTCCATGCTGTAAAATAACACCTTTTTGACGAGTTTGAGCACTTCCCGCTACTTTTTTTCCTTCAACAACCAATTCGTACCAGCTTGGGGCATCAAAACATACAGCACTTTTAGGTTGCTTTAAATCTTGTTGCTTTTCTTCCGTATCAGGGATACTAAAATAAGCATCCAACCCTAAATTTTGAAAACCTAGTAGTAATCCTTCACTCAGCACCCGATAAGCCTCTGTCACACTAACAGGCATGTTGGGGTATTGTTCGGTTACGATAATGCTATAAGTTAACTCGCTCTCATGGAGAACAGCTCGTCCACCAGTTGGGCGTCGAACAAATCCTAAGTTGTTTGTTCGTAAAACTTCTAAATCAATATCTTTTTCTGCACGTTGAAAATAACCAATTGATAGTGTAGCTGGATTCCACTCGTAAAATCTTATTACTGGAGGAATTTCACCTTGGCTATGGAAGTCTAGTAATGCTTCATCTAAAGCCATATTATACGATGGACTACATGGTCCTGAATTAATAAAATACCATTTTGATTTCATTTCATCATCTCCTCAAGTCTAAATATCATTTTATCAAACTGATTGGACTAACGCCACTTTCTCTTTTATAATGGAATATGAAGAAAGAAAGGAGAAATATTGCAGTGGCTGTACTTTATACAATTGCTATCATACTAGGTGTTATCGTCGTATACGTTCTAGTAAATACACTGCGTCTTAAAAAGGCAGTGACAAACTTAACTCAAGAACAATTTATCCAAGGCTATCGAAAAGCACAACTTATTGATGTGCGTGAAGTTAAGGAATTTGAAGCGGGTCATATTTTAGGTGCACGTAATATCCCCTCAACCCAACTTCGCCAGCGCTATAAAGAAGTTCGTTCTGATTTACCGGTTTACCTTTATTGCCAAAATTCTGGCCGTAGTGCACGTACTGCCCTTTTCTTAAAGAAAAAAGGCTATAATCAGGTCTACCAATTACAAGGCGGCTTCAAAACTTGGACAGGTAAAGTGAAAACAAAAGCATAAGCACTTTAGAAAAACACGGCTTGGGCAATAATTGGTCAGGTTATGTTTTTTCTTTTGCGGGTAATCCTCGAAATCTTAAAATTTTCTATCCGCTAAAAAAGGGACGTCTCGCAAAATATGAGATGTCCCTTTAAAAATGATTCGATATATTTATTTTCATCTTCACATTTATCATTTATCACTCTTGAAAACATCTCAAAAAACCGCTATCTATACAATAAAAAACATGAGTTTCTTCCTATTAAATAGGAATTTTTATTTTAACTTTTTTGAACAATTCTAAATCCTGCTAATTCTACTAATTTTTTTATCTGTTATCACTTTTTTGATAAATTGAACACCCACAAATAAATAGACGCCTCATAAAAGACGTCTAAATCTATTAACCTTCATTTTTTGTAAAACGAAGAACCGGTGTACGAGCAGCACGAGTTTCATCTAAACGGCTTATTACTGTTGTATGTGGTGCCTCTTGTACGATAGAAGGGTTTTCTTCCGTTTCTTTTGCAATTTGTATCATAGCGTCACAAAATGCATCTAAGGTCTCTTTTGATTCTGTCTCTGTCGGTTCAATCATCATTCCCTCTTCAACATTCAATGGGAAGTAAATTGTTGGTGGATGATACCCAAAGTCTAAAAGACGTTTGGCAATATCCAAAGTACGAACACCCAATTTCTTCTGACGTCGGCCTGAAAGAACGAATTCATGCTTACAATGACGGTTATATGGAAGATCAAAGTATGGCTCTAGGCGACGCATCATGTAGTTCGCATTTAAAACTGCATATTCAGTTACAGCTTTTAAACCATCTGGCCCCATTGTACGGATATAAGTATAAGCACGTACATTGATACCGAAGTTACCGTAATAAGGCTTAACACGACCAATTGATTGAGGACGATTGTAATCAAAATGGAATGAGCCATCTTCTTTTTTCACTAAAACAGGTTTTGGTAAAAAAGGAATTAAATCCGATTTCACACCAACTGGACCAGAACCTGGCCCACCTCCACCATGAGGACCTGTAAATGTTTTATGAAGGTTTAAATGTACACAGTCAAAGCCCATGTCTCCAGGACGTGCTTTACTCATAACTGCATTTAGATTAGCGCCATCATAATATACTTTACCGCCAACACCATGAATGATTTCAGCCATTTCCAAAATGTTTTCCTCAAATAAACCTAGTGTATTAGGATTTGTTAACATTAACGCTGCTGTATCTTCTCCAACTACTCGGCGCAAATCGTCTAGATCTACTAATCCATCTTCGTTTGATTTCACGGTAATCGTTTCAAAACCTGCAACTGTTGCTGATGCCGGGTTCGTTCCATGAGCAGAGTCTGGCACGATAACTTTGTTACGATGACCTTCTCCATTCGCTTCATGGAATGCTCGGATCATCATTAATGCTGTCCATTCTCCATGAGCTCCGGCTGCCGGTTGTAAAGTTACTTCATCCATACCTGTAATTTCTACTAATGAAGTTTGAAGTTCATATAACAACTCCATAGCACCTTGTACAGTAGCTTCATCTTGTAGAGGATGGATATTGGCGAAGCCTGATAATCTCGCTACATTTTCATTAATCTTCGGATTGTATTTCATTGTACAAGAGCCTAATGGATAGAACCCTGAATCTACTCCGTGGTTACGACGAGATAGAGCTGTATAATGGCGCATAATGTCTAGTTCTGCAACTTCCGGTAATTCCGCAGCTTCTTCACGAACATACCCTGCTGGCAGTAAATCAGATAGATCAAAATCCTGTACATCTAATTCTGGTAAGCTGTAGCCTACACGACCTTCTTTGGATAATTCAAAAATGAGTGATTGATTTTCGTTATGCATTGTAAGCCCCCATTTTCTCAACTAATGCGTCGATTTCTTCTTTTGTACGTAATTCAGTAACAGCAATCAATACATGATTTTCTAACTCTGGATAAATTGTGCCTAAGTTAAAGCCGCCAATAATACCATCCTGAATAAGTTGTTCATTGATTTCGGCTACTGATTTGTTTGTTTTTATGACAATTTCATTAAAGTGTGCCCCTTGGAATGCTACTGTGAAATCTGCTGCTTCAAAGGCATTTTTTGCATAACGAGTTTTCACTATGTTTTGTTTCGCCATTTCTTGAACACCTTTTTTACCAAGGGCAGTCATTGCAACAGACGCTGCAAGAGCTAATAAAGCTTGGTTTGAACAAATATTGGACGTCGCTTTTTCTCTACGGATGTGCTGTTCACGAGCCTGTAAAGTTAAAACATAGCCACGGCGACCATCTTGATCTACAGTTTCTCCTACTAAACGACCTGGTACTTTACGCATTAGCTTAGTAGTTGTAGCGAAATAACCGCAATAAGGACCACCAAAGCTTTCAGAAATACCAAACACTTGAGCATCCCCTACAGTTATATCTGCACCTAATTTGCCTGGAGGAGTTAGGATACCTAAAGCGAGCGGATTCGCTGACACGATAAATAATCCCTTCGCTTCATGAGTAATGTCACCAATTGTTTGAAGATCCTCGATTTGACCAAAGAAGTTTGGATACTGCACCATTACTCCTGCTGTATTGTCGTCTATTAATTCTTTTAACTTATCGATATCTGTAACACCGTTAGTAGTTGGTACTGTTACAATTTCAATAGATTGACCATAAGCATAAGTAGCTACTACATCACGATATTCAGGATGGATTGCCTCTGAAACTAGTAATTTCTTGCGACGAGTATGACCGGCGGCAAGCATTCCAGCTTCTGCTAAGGAAGTACCTCCATCATACATTGATGAGTTTGCTAGATCCATTCCAGTAAGTTCTGCAATCATTGTTTGGAATTCAAAGATGGCTTGTAATTCACCTTGTGAGATTTCAGGTTGATATGGTGTGTAGGCAGTATAAAATTCTGAACGAGAAATAACATGATCGACAATTACTGGTTTATAGTGGTTATAAATACCTGCACCCAGGAAAGACACATTTGAATCTGTGTCTTCATTTTTAGCAGCTAGTTGTTTTAATTCTTTCAATAGAGCAGATTCTGATTTTGCCGGTTTTATATTATATAAGCCTTGGAAACGAACACTTTCAGGAATATCCGAAAATAATTCGTTAATACTTTCAACACCAATCGTCGAAAGCATCTCTTTTTTATCTTGTTCCGTCATAGGAAGATAACGATGTACCATTCGATTAAGCCTCTTTTCACGATTTAATTTGAGCGTTTATAAAAAGGAGTTGCGACAGTTTGCGCCTTTACTTTTTTATTTCGAATTTCAACTTCTAATTCAGTTTCTAATTGAGCAAATTTTGCATCAATTAAAGCTAAACCAATGTTTCTCTTTGTTAATGGCGATTGGGTTCCTGTTGTGATCTCTCCGATTTCAATCCCATCTTTAAACACTTTATAGCCATGACGAGGAATCCCTTTGTCAACCATTTCAACACCGATAAGTTTTTGAGCAAGACCATTTTCCTTTTGGGAAATTAGAGCTTCTTTTCCGATAAAGTCACTTTCTTTTTGAAGCTTTACTGCAAAACCAATTCCAGCTTCAAGTGGTGAAATATCTTTTGAAAGCTCCTGGCCATATAAAGGAAGACATGCTTCAAAGCGTAAAGTATCACGAGCTCCTAATCCAGCTGGTACTACTCCCTTGTCTTTTCCTGCTTCTAAAATTTTTGTCCATAAATCAACGATTGCTTGAGGCTCACCGTAAAGTTCAAAACCATCTTCCCCTGTATAACCAGTACGCGAAAGTAATACTTGGTTTCCAGCAATCTGAGCGTTTTCTATAAATTTAAAATATTGCAAAGAGTTCAAGTCCACATCAGTTAAAGTTTGAAGTACTTCTACAGATAACGGACCCTGTAAGGCAATTTGTGCATATTCATTGGATTTGTTTATTACAGTAACATCACCTTGAACGTGTTTATTCATCCATTCAAAATCTTTTTCAATATTAGCTGCATTCACACACAATAAATATTTCTCATCTTCTAGTCGGTAAACTAATAGGTCATCAACAACTCCACCAGTTTCATAACACATCGCATTATATTGAGCTCCACCAATTTGAATTTTTGAAATATCATTAGTTAATAAAAATTGTAAGTATGTTAATGCATCTTTGCCTTCTACAATAATTTCTCCCATATGGGATACATCGAAAAGGCCAGCACGGTGACGAACAGCATCATGCTCTTCTTTAATGGAAGAGAATTGGACCGGTAGATCCCAACCTCCAAAATCAATTGTTTTCCCGCCGTAGTTTGCATACTCACAAAAAAGTGGCGTTCGTTTTAATTCATTTCCCATTCTTGGTCCCCCTAATATTATCCATAATTTTGCACATTGGAAAACACATCTCAACTCAGAAGAGGTCGAGATTTTGACGCATTTTTGCCGGATATTCTTTAAAACCCTTTCTTATCCGCAAAAAAAGGACAGACGAATCCTCTAGTTACTTGAGGAATCCCCTGTCCTTGCACCTGAAAGTTACACCAAATCACTCTTAGTAATTCGAATTAAAATTGGCTTTCCCCTTTGGTGGCTGATTCAAACAAGCTGAAAACAGCACTCTCCAGAGATGCGTCCTGTACGAGTCTTTTTGCCTGAGAGATTCATAGCTCTTCACTACTTGCTCCTTCGGCGACGCTTTTCACGTTCTCTCCCCGCACAATCATCCGCGCGATATTCTAAATTCAATGTACTAAATATAACATCTCTTGGCTATATCCTAACATTGGTGGTCATGAAAAGGCAATCTTTTTTTAAATTAAGTTTAAAAACGAACATTCTAAATAAAAAATACAATTATCATTCGCCTTTTAAACGATTCACCTGAAAGCCTATATATTCAACAATTTGACGTAGAGTTCGACTTTCAGTCAATACTCGAATATGACCACAAGCTCTATAGAACTTTCTTCTCGTTTGATACAATTGCTCTAACTCTTGTTTAGTAGAACGTTGTACGATTGGTCGATTTTTATCATTTTTAATACGCACATATATATCTTCGAATGTTGCATCTAAAAAAAAGACCAATCCGGAACGACGCATGATATTACGGTTTTCTTCGCTCATTGCTACTCCGCCACCAGTTGCAATAATACATGCTTCGTCTCGGAAGTTAAGAAGAAATTCTCTTTCTAATGTTCTAAAATGAGCTTCTCCATACACCTCGAATATTTCGGGAATTGACATTCCTTGTTGCCGAACAATCTCATGATCCATGTCGTAATATGGCAGTCTTAAAAAATAACTTAGCCTTCGTCCGATAGCGCTCTTACCACATCCCATGAAGCCTACTAAATATATTTTTCGCATGCTATCACCTTCTTTGACTCTCCAAAATCTATCTACTACTTACTACCAATTTCCCTCAGTAGGTTTATCGTAGCACGAACATTGGCGAATTCCAATGAATTATACACTTTTATTTGTGATTCGTACGATAAACAATAGAAAGTAATAAAAGAAGTTGTGACAAATAACAACATGATAGCAAGTGCAAAAGTTGCTCCACTTTCATTGCGTAATTTTTTGAACAAAAAACCTCCTCTCCTTTTCTACCCCATTGTTAAAAATAACTGATAACGTGAGAAATTGACCATCCCAATTAAACAAAGCACTGCGAACTCCGATTAATAATGGAGTATTACCTTGATTGTTTATAATTAATCTAAGCACATCGCCACTTCGATTTATTTTTTTTACATCATTTATATAAAATACATCTACTGTTTTGGAGTCATTTGATAATTTAATCTCTTTAACATTTACTAAAGATTGTTGAAAGTCGTACACAAAGAATTCCCAAGCTGTATCTTCATTTGTAAAATAGGTTGTATTCATTTGCTGTATCCAAAAAAGGACGACTAATAATATTTGAGCGAGGATCACAAATACACTAAAGGAAAAAAGCGCTTCAAGCAGGGTATATCCCTGACTATTATGAACTACTCTCCATTTCGATTGATGCATTTCACTTGTTCTCCACTTAAGTTTTTAAATTGAACACAAATTTGATCTCCATCAAATTTCCACTGATAGTCATTACCTTCAATTGTTTTTGTACCAGTTAGAGTTAAGGATTCCCTAATCAGCTTTACAGCCTCAAGAGCTGTTTCTGAAGCATGCAGTTCAACTTTTTCATTATACAATGTAGTTTTCAATCGGTAGCTTAGTGGAAGCAATGAACTGGTTATGATTAAAACGATAGCTACCGATAATAATGTCTCAACAAATGCTATTCCTCTACAATTCAACTAGCCTCATCCGTCCTTCTTTGATATAAATAATCAAATTCGCATCTCCAAAAGGTGTGTGAAACCGAATAGTCCCAAAATTAGAAACATCACCATTTGGATAGACCATAAAATATTTTAAATTGCTAGTCACGTCTAACTTAATGTTTTGAGGGAAATCTCTTTCAAATATTATTTCTCCTGAGAAGATGCCGTACCCTTTATAATGATTATTATATAATTGGATATTAAACGGCTCATTTTTCGCTATTGCTAGTGCTTGAATTTCTTGAATATCTAACATCACCTGCTCAAAAAATTGATCAACTACACGCCGTTCTGAAAGTGAAAGGGTTATTTGAAAAACGATAGAACTTATTAGAAGAACGATAGAAAGCACAAGAAGCATTTCAATCAGTGTAAATCCATTACTATTTTTCATCACTTCTCTATGCAACTTAACTTCCATCTGAACCTTCAGTGGTAGTTCGTTTTACTGCTATTACATTTCCGTCACTTTGTATCTCGATCAAGTCGCCGTTTGGACATTCAGTTGCTTGATCATTCTTTAAGTAACCATCTGTTTTAAGCTGTGTTAAAGTGGGCAATGACTGGTTATCAATTTTGTAGGCTTCTACCTGTCCCTGCACCATTTTTAAATACGCTTCACAACCTTTGTTATCAATCGTTGTAAAGTGTTTTGTAACATTTGGTATCGTTACTAGTATTAGGATCGAAATGATCAGAAGTACGATTAACATTTCTATTAAAGTGAACCCGGATTGCAGGTTTTTCTTTTTAACAGAGGAACCAACATTTTTAGCATCCTTCAATTCAATGAAAGTAAATCCATTTTCAGTCTTTCTTTTCAACAAATACACGCTCCTATTAGATTATTTCAATTAGTTCATACATTGGCAGTAAGATACTTAGATAGGCAGCAATAATACTTAAAGCAATGATGATAAAGAAAATCGGTTGTACAATCGAGACGCCTTTTTTAATAAAAAACTGTAACTTCTCTTCAATTAACTCGCTATAAATTAGTAGTTGTCTGCCTAGATAACCACTTTTTTCTCCATGCTTAATAAACTCATCAAATTTTGCTGAAAACCACCCTAAATTATGGACAGCAGTGGAAAGTGATTCTCCGAATATTACTTGGGTCTCAATTTTCTCTGACACGTAGGCGAGAATTTTATTTAGTTGTTGGTCTTGTAAAATAGTTAATGCCTGTTGTAGTGAGAATCCAACTATTAAAAGCTCTCCCAATGTTCTGGCCAGTTGATTTGTGATATTTAGTTTATAGAAATAATTGATAATCGGAATTTTTAACATGATTGATAATTGTTTTTGAACATGTTGTTTTTTGATATAAATAATAAAAGTGGTTAAGAGGAGTATTGTAGATACTAAAATCAGACAAAAGATATCTGGAAGATGAAGGAAAATTGATGATATAAATACCGTTGCATTATTGGTTGCATCAGTTCTAGTATTTAGAATTTGTGTAATATTGGGCAAAAAGTATGTGCGAAAAGCGAGAAAGATACTCACCAGAAAAATACTCAGGAATATAGGATAACTTAGCAAGTTAATTAGTTTTTTTCTCATTTTCTCGTTAAAGTCCATTTGTTTGGAAATTGTTTGTAAGCTTTGAGCAAGCTTCCCACTTTCCTCTGAAATCTTTATAGCAACCAAAAAATGCTTGGGAATTAAAAAGCACTCCAAAATTTCTGTTGAACCTTCTCCATTCTTTAATTTTTCTAAAATTATTTTACGCCATGCTGCTGGATCGTCGACATGGTAAGGTAATAGCATATCAATCGAATCAGAGAAAGTATACCCCTCATTTAACAATGTGCTTATTCGATTTAAGAAAGAGGGAAGCTGATGCACTTTCATACTTTTGTTAGCATAGAATGAGGAGTTTTTTATATTACGAAGTCGTTGGAGCATTTCTTTTTCTCACCTCAAAAGAAGCTTTCTGACTAGCTAATCTTTCTGAATGTGGCAAAACATATTGTTCTCCTCTCATGGTTGCCGCAATCGCATCTACTAAGTTTAAATCGCTCAGAATTTCGTATATGGCTTTTCTCTCCTCTGCTTCAACTTGTACTAGACATTGGGCAACAATTCCAATCAAGGCTTGTCTAATTTCCTCGAGTGAAATATTTAAATCTAATAGACGATAAATACAATTAACTGTGTCCTTTGCATGTATTGTTGAAAGTACTAAGTGACCTGTAAGAGCTGCCTCAATGGCAATTTCAGCCGTTTCTCGATCCCTGATTTCACCAATCATAATAACATCAGGGGAATGGCGCAGAATGGCCTTTAACCCTGCTGCATATGTGACACCTGCACGTTCGTTTACTTGAATTTGCAATAAATTAGTTTGGTTACTCTCCACGGGGTCCTCAAGTGAGATAACGTGACGAGCAAGCATTTCACTTGTGTAGTTAATTAGCGAATATAAAGAGGTTGTTTTCCCCGATCCAGTCGCACCACAAAAAAGTAGTAATCCTTGGCGGCTTGAAACCAGTTGAACTAATTTTTTTGCAGAGTTTGTATTTAAGCTGATGGATGAGATTGGAAGGCGAGCGTTTTGAAGAAGTATTCGAATGACCAGACTCTCTCTTTTGAAAATTGAGGGTAATGTAGACACGCGAAATGCGTATAATTGCTTTAAAATTTCCTGCTGGAAAGAACCGCTTTGGGGTTTTCTCTTTTCACTAATATCCAGAGAAGATAAAAATTTAAAATAAGAAATAATTCTATCCCCTAATTCATTTGGTAAATTACTCGTTGGAAATAGTTTTCCATATTTTCTAAAATGGATTGAATAACTATCTTGCCCGGGAACTATATGAATATCAGATGCGCCGAAGTGAAGTGCCTTTAATAATAATTGAACACTCTTATTCTCAACTACCGATTCTATCTCCAAGGTTGCACCTCCTTTTAAGGTATACTAGCTGACCGCATTTATTAATGCCAGTATAGCTTGAGACAATTAAATAGAAAACCCTTTTAGCCAAAATAAAATTTTAGGTTCCCAAAATTCAATGAAATAAAATTTTTCGCTTTTAATACATATAAAAAACAAAACAACCGAAATATTGAAATTTGCTGTATTTGTAATATTTGATTTACAAATAATCTATCTATTCTATATTAGAAAAGTTACAATTAAACTGTAAGAAAAGTAAAAAATTAGCAGAGAGGTGATTTCATGATTCATCCTTTAAAAATAACAAGTACTTTATCAGATGAAACACGATACCAGATCTATGAGTACATGCTTCAACAAAAAAAATCCTTTACAGTGCAAGCGATTGCAGAACAATTTAGTATACATCCAAATGTAGCCAGACTCCACTTAACGAAGCTTACAGAAATTAATTTAATCTCAGCTTATTTTGTCAAATCAGGTAAAGGTGGCAGACCGGGTCGTGAATACAAAGCTTCGGAAGATGGGATAGAATTAAGCTTCCCTAAAAGAGAGGCTAGTCGTTTGATTAAATGGACAATGCAACTAATAGAACAACTCGGACCTGAAGCTATAGAGACAGCAAAAAAGATTAGTTATGGCGATGGTTATAACCAAATGAAAGAAATGATTGCAAATGAAAAAGGCTTGTCACTAAACACATTTAATGAAAAAGTAATCCTTTTAACAAATGCCTCCGCATTGATTGGATACATACCTGAAATTATCGAGACCGCTGAAGGTAAAAAAATAATCTTTTCAATTTATAATTGTCCGTTTAAAAAACAATTATCTACAGATAATGAGATTGTATGTATTTTACATGAATCGTACTTAGCTGGCCAAATCGATGTTCTTTTTCCTCAGAATGAGTTTGTTCAGGTAGAGAGTATGATTCATGATTGTGAAAATTGTAAATACGAAATAGAGATACTAAAAAACGTTCTCTAGTATTTTCTACTCTATTGTCACAAACTAAATATAAGTTGGAGTTTACATTATAGTTTCAAATCATTTATAATAAAAGATGATATTATTGTGTCGTTTGGCAAAAGGAGGGATACTTCATGAGTAACATGTATAAAGTTATGGCTTTCTGGACTGGTGTTTTTGCCGTTATGTTCTACCTTGGTGATATGTACGAGGTTTCGCTATTATTCGTTGGTAATACAATTTTATTCTTATTATTAGGCTTCTTAAACCTAACAGAACGCATGTACATGTACATTTTCGGAGCTTATTTAACAATATTCTTCGCAGGGTTTACGTACTACACTACGTTTATCCATGTACCAGGTGCAGGCCACTAATAAATGACACCAACTGTTTATTCAGTTGGTGTTTTTTATTTATAAAATTAATAAAACGATTCAAACTAAGTTGAATCGTTCAGAAGATCTCTTTTAACATTGGTTACATGTCTAGCTCTTTAGCACAGGAAAACAAAACGAACTGCTAACGTTTTCCCTTGTACCTTTTGTAGACAATCTATGCCCTCTTTTATTTGAAGTTAAAATAAACCTAAAATCCGTTTAAAAAAGGATTTGTATCCATTTCTTGCGTCGGAGTCGTATAGCTGCCATGTCCAGGGTAAATAATTGTATCCTCAGGTAACACAAGCAATTTCTCATGAATTGACTTAAGCAGCACCTCGTGAGAGCCACCTATTAAATCAGTTCTTCCAACACTACCTTGGAATAATGTATCACCTACTATAGCAAAACCATCCTCTTCAAAAATGTAGGAAATACTCCCCGGAGAATGACCTGGTGTAAAAACGGCTTTAAAACTAACATTTAGTATATCAAATGATTGTTCCTTGCGAATGATATGCTCTTCTTCAGGTCTCTTAACAATATAATCAGGAAGCTCTGCATATTTTCCAGAACCATTCTTCATTGGATCACCAAGCCAAGCAACTTCCTTTTCATGGATATACAATGGAACATTAAACAACTCTCTTAGTTCATCTACAGCGCCAATATGATCGAAATGTGCATGCGTTAAGAAAATTGCGATTGGCTTTAACTGATTCGAACGAAGCACTTTAATTATTTTTGAAGATTCTTCTCCAGGGTCGAATAGTATGCAGTCTTTTTGCTTATTACTAACTATATAACAATTTGTTTGAATAGGTCCTAAACTATACGTTTTAACATTTAACATTGGAATCACCTCTCGATTATTATACATGGATTAGAAGAAAATTACATTCTGGAGCCAAGTAACTAGATTATTTCTTCTCGACAAACGGGATAAGGTGATTTACAATAAAGAAGGAATATTGTTTATCGACATGCATGTTTACATGTCGAAAGGAGTGTCTATTTTAATGAACTTATTAATGGTTATTTTCGCTTTAGTTGCAATTTTCGCAGTAGTAAACTTCTTCCAAGCAATTAAAGAAAAGAATGTTCTTTCTTTAGTTTTCAGCTTAGCTACTGCAGCAATTTTTGGTTGGTTTGTAGTAATGACAGTATTAAATCAAGGCTACCCACCACAACTACATCACTAAGATAAAAACGAGGTATCTAATAGATGCCTCGTTTTTTCTTTCCTTCCATTCAGCCTTTACAACTACAAAAAGAAAGGGTTATCTCTTAAGATGAGATAACCCTTTGCTTTATTCTTCTACTTCCAATGCATCTTGCAGTAAATTACCAGTTGTTTCATCATAAAAACGCAATAAGTCGCCATTAATGATTTCATCGGAGTATTCTAACTCAACTAAAGAACGATCAATATAAGGCTGACACGCTTCAATATCTGTTTGTTCACCTGTGTTTCGATCGTAACATAGATCACCAGCGTAAACTAGTTCGTCTGTAACAAATCGACCATCACGGAAAATAACGAAGTCCTCATGCTCTTCTGAGAAAAGATCTGCCCCTAACTGCATGTCATTCGACGTTTCAATCCCTAATAAATGCAACAATGTAGGACGTAGGTCAATTTGACCGGAAGCTTCATCAATTACTTCCCCATCACCTGAACCAGGAACGTGGATAAATAAAGGTACAGACTGAAGTAAAGCACTATCATAAGCAGTTATTTCTTCTTTTTCTAAATACATTGCCATTGCTTTATTGTGATTTTCAGAAATTCCATAATGATCGCCATACATCACGATAATGGAATTATCATAGAGACCTGATTTTTTTAGCTCATCAAAGAGTACTCTAATCGATTCGTCTAAATAACGAACTGTTTGGAAATAACGATTTAGCGTACCTGAATTTGAATTATATTCTGGAATCATAATATCTTCTTCATCTAAAGTGAAAGGATAGTGATTTGTTAATGTAATCATTTTTGAGTAGAATGGCTGTTCCATTTCATTCATTAAGCTGACCGATTGTTCCATGAATGGGATATCTTTTAGACCCCAGTTCACTGAATTCTCATCCGTTACATCATATGATTCAATGTCATAGTACTTATCGATATTAAATGCCTCATAGATTTCATTACGATTCCAAAACGATGAATTGTTCGAATGCATTACGTTTGTATAGTAGCCGTTTTCACCTAATTTTTCAGACATCGTATTGTACGTATTGCCACCATGGGTAAAGAATACCGCTCCACGTCCTAATCCAAATAGCGAATTCTCCACGATGAACTCAGAATCGCTTGTTTTACCTAACCCTGTTTGGTGATAGAAATCATTAAAATAATAGGTATCTTTATCATTTGTTAAGGAATTTAAAAACGGAGTTACCACTTGCCCGTTCATCTCATTATTAATAACAAAGTTCTGTAATGACTCTAATTGAACAATGATTAAGTTACGTCCTTTATACTTTCCGAACATTTCCGCATTGACAGTCGCTTGGTTCGCCTGCACATAGTTATCTACTTCCACCAATTCACTGCCATCTGCTAATGCACGCTGTGCACTGGATTTCGATTGTACATAGATATCATACAAATGGTAGTTGTAAGTACCGATATTTTTCACAAGTAACTCACGGTCGAAAGCACGTGTTAAAAGCTCTGGACGCTCTGTTTCGGCCAACCCTAAATTTAAGAAGACCATAGCCATCGAAAGAACAAAATAAGCACGTCGCAATTCGATTTTCACTGGTGTGATTCCTTCAACTTTTGGAATAAATTTAACGGCAATAAGTAAGACAATTACATCTGCAAAGTAAAGAATATCAGTTAGGCTGATAATATCCGCAACTGAATTCCCTAAATCTCCGAAATTACTAGTCTGGAACAATACAGCAAATGTAATAAAATCATTATAGAATCGATAGAAACCAACGTTTGCAAATAGAACGATTGCTAAAAATATACTAACAGTAACTAAATAGCGGTTTCGAACCTTGGCTGTTTTAAAAAATAATGAAATCCCATATGCAAATAAGATAAAGCTTAATGGATTAATAATTAAAATCAACTCTTGCATTGCATTTTCAATGTCGAGCTCGAAGCTTGTATGGTACACAATCACAGTTTTAAGCCAAGTCGCAAAAATAGCTATCGCTAATATCGAATGTTTAGGCCATTTAAAAGATTTCATTCCAAAACATCCTTTCCTACAAAATTTATATATTCATGAAATACATTTCTGGTGAAATGAAATTTACAATAAATCAACAAAGGATAATAATAAACAAACTTTATCTTAATCTTTTTAACTTTATTTAGCAATACTCAGTAACGAAAAACTGTTCGACAGAATGTTACATAAAACAACGAATTTGGTGACAAATATAATAATACTCTAAGAATAATTACGTTACATTTACAAAAAGGTTTCCAAATGAAAACAGTGGAATAAAATCCACTGTTGGTTCATTTCATTTACTTATCATCTACTTAACATTTATTAACAAATATAGCTTGTTTCAAACATAAAAATTAAAATTTTCCAATATATTCAATAGTTCACAAATGAACCTCGGGACTATTGGCTATTTTTTTCTTGTTTTTCTATTCTAGACGTTTCTTGCCTTAAGATTAACATTGCGCTCTGGAAATCTCTTGGCTCTAGTACTTTGGCTTTATATAGCTCACGAATTTCGTCCTCCATCAAAAGGACATCGCCCAAACGATCTCTTGTATAAATAAAGGTTCCGTATTGTTTTAATAAGTCATAAATATCTTTCATGGATTTCATACGTCAGACTCCTTTCGATTTTTCGAACAATCGATTCTTCCTGATTCAGTAATTATTACATCTACTGGTATATCAAAGCTTTCTTTTGGCACACTTTCCCTCAATTGAATATTGAAAGCGACGGAGATCAACATTCCATCAAATTGAGTCAAATACCGATCATAATAACCTCCGCCATACCCAATTCGATACCCTTTTTTATCAAAGACGATTCCTGGCACGATTATACTATCTATATTTTCACGAGGTACAAGCTGAGTACATTCTGGCTTCGGTTCCTGTAAATCCATATATACGTTTTCGAGTTGATTAAAATTCTTTATTTCATAGAATTCCATAGAACGATCTTTCGGATTGCACTTTGGTACTACTACCTTTTTCTTAAGGTCCCAAAGTGTTCTAATAATTTCTATAGTATCAACTTCCTGCTTATTGGATATCGTGATAGCAATCGTCTTCCCTTTTATAATAGAAGGCTCTCTAAATAAATTTTCCTTTATATGTAGAGATGAAAGTCCAAACTGCTGAGCGTCCATTACTTGTAAGGAGTATCTAACTTGATTTCTTATATCCTTTTTACTCAATTCAAATCATTCCTTAAAAAGATTGGTTAATTATTATAATTAAAAAGCCAAAACCACAAGTGGTTTTGGCAATAATGCTTACTTAGTTTCACGGTGAAGAGTGTATTTCTTCTCGCGAGAGCAATATTTTTTAAGTTCAAGACGCTCTGGATTGTTACGTTTGTTCTTTTTAGAAATGTAGTTACGTTCGCCACAATCTGTGCAAGCTAAAGTAATGTTTACGCGCATTATTAACCCTCCCACTCTATATCAAGACTTGTATTACATTTGAGCATGATTTATACGACTAAATCATTATAACATAAACTGAAAAAAAATCTAGCATGATTTATTATTAACTTTTCTTATGATAAAATAACGTAAAATGCCATTCAACGGAGGAAACAAAGTGGAATTCTCAACAATTTTAATGGTCATCGGTATTTTATGTATCGTTGTATCCCTTTTCCTAAAAGATACTTCAAAAAAGTTGGAGCAAGATTTCGAAGACTTTTCCATTAGTATCTATCAAGAAACAAATTCGTTAAAAAAGCGATTGAAAATTATAGAAGAAGAGTTACTTCTAGAACCAAATTTTAATGTAAAACCAAAAACTTCAAGTAAAAAAACAATTCAAGCTTATAAACAAGCAGCACAGGCCACACAATCAAAACAAGCAAGTTCAACTAATAACTCGCAGCAAATTAACGAAATACTAGTTAGTCAAGTAATCCAACTAAATAAGCAAGGCTATCCTGTTGAAGAAATCAGTAAAATGTCTACATTATCGAAAGAGCAGATTATTTCGATATTAAACAATGGTGGCCACCGATGAAAAAATCAGCTTTACGTGCTTTTGGGCTTGCTTGCTTCATAATTGGCTTGTTACTTACTTTCTCAGAAAAAATCAGCATTCCTTTTATTTCTTCAACAGATACAAAAACGGAAGAACAGTATAACACTAAGATTTATCAATTAGAACAACAGTTAAAAGCTGCAAATGAACAAATTGCATCCCTAGAACAAAAAGATCAACCGGAGCAGTCTTCAAATGAAGTTGTATCAGAGGACAAACCTTCTAACGCAGATACGAATAAATCAGAAGAAACAGTTACCGAACCAGTGACAACATATCAGGAAGTTTTGGACACTCTTTATATATACGCTGGTTTAACTCCCGCAGAGGTAGCCCAAAAATTAAAAGACATGAAGATTATTAATAACAGTGTTGAAATGGAGTTATTTTTAGCACAGCCCGAGTACGCTACTTCCATTCAAAAGGGACAATTCGAATTAAATTCCTCCATGTCTATAGAAGAAATCGCTAATATTATTACGGGAAAATCACAATAAGAATAATTTAAGGGAAGACTTATTTACACACAAAACAGTCTTCCCTTCTACTACAATCTAAGTAATGCACAATTGACTTTATTTCCGAAAATATTCATATATATATTCTTCAAGCAATTTTGTAGCCGCACTTTTAAAATGATTACTTATATATGCTAAACCGATTTCACGTTTACAATTGGCAGCATTCACTTTCAACAGTCGAATTTTATACTGTTCTAGCCCCTTGATATATGGAATCAACGATACTCCCAAGCCACTTTCGACCAAACCAGCAATTGTATGAACCTCTTCGCCCTCAAAGGCTACATTCAATAGATAACCTTCTTGTTTATACAAATCATCAACAGATTTACGCAATGTATTTCCCTTCTTTATAGAGATAAAGGGTTCTTTAGCGAAATCTTTTAGGTTCACTTGTTCTTTAAGGGCAAGATTGTGATTTTCTGGAACAATTAAAAAGAGCTCTTCTTCCCATAGTTTCACCCAGATCAAATCCTTATGCGTATCTAATGAAGATATCAAACATAAATCAAGTTCTCCAACTTCAAGCTTATGTAAGATGGTACTTGAATTACTTTGTGTGAGTTGAACTTTTAGTTGTGGATAGTCTTTTTGGACAGCAGCCATCAGCTGTGGAATCACTTCGAGTCCAAGTGTATGCATAAACCCTATAGATACAACACCTTGACCTGGTGAAACAAGATTTAACAGGTCCTCTCTCGCCATTTCATAGTCCTTCAGCATAGACTCTGCTCGCTCTAAAAAAAATCTGCCATAACGGTTTAATTTAATGGAGCGCCCGTTTCGGTCAAATAAAGTGACCCCTAAGTTTTCTTCCAATAGTGAAATGGATTTACTTAGAGCAGGTTGTGTTATATGTAACACCTCAGCAGCACGTGACATATTTTCATATTTTGCTACAAGGACAAAATATTGAAGCGAATTAAAATCCATTTTCCGGACTCCTTATTACTAAAATTTATAAGTCAGATAAAAACAATGAATTATCATTATATACCTTACTTCATTATAATAAATTAAAGTTCAAAAAACGTTAATTTTTGAAAAAGAGGCGTATCAGCATGAATTATTTACAAAAAGGGACGAAAGAATTTATAACAGCTATTCTGGCTTTATTTACAGCGGGCTTTATTACCTTTGCTAACCTTTATATTACTCAGCCATTATTTCCACAATTTACGAAAGAGTTTGGTGTTTCCCCAGCTACAGCGAGTCTTTCTCTCTCCCTTTCTACTGGTGTATTGTCTGTTACCTTAATATTGTTTGGGTCGTTATCAGAAGCCTGGGGACGCAAAAGGCTAATGACCATATCCATTTTCGCAGCTTCATTTCTAACAGTATTACTTGCCTTTGCCCCGACCTTCGAATCCCTATTACTTTTACGCATGCTTCAAGGGTTTGTTTTTGCGGGAGTTCCTGCAATAGCAATGGCCTATTTAGGGGAAGAAATGGACCCAAAAAGTCTCGGAGTGGCAATGGGACTTTATATTAGTGGAAATTCGATTGGCGGGTTATCCGGGAGAATAATTATGGGGACCATTTCCGATCATTTCAGCTGGCAAGCCGGTATGGTTTTCACAGGATTACTAAGTTTGCTAATATGTCTCTATTTCGTTTGGGCGCTACCAGCTTCAAAGCATTTTACTCCTAGAAGGCTTGAAGTTAAAGCATTAACAAAATCATTATATTATCATCTAAAAGACCCAGGTTTACTTTGTTTGTTTGGAATTTCTTTTACATTAATGGGCGGGTTCGTCACACTTTACAATTATATTAGCTATAAGTTACTCGACTCCCCGTATAATTTAAGTAGTACAGTAGTTGGATGGATTTTTCTCGTCTATTTAGTAGGAACATTCAGTTCAACTTGGTTCGGTAGTCTTTCCGATAAATTCGGTCGCTCAAAAGTACTGCTCACCGGCATTCTCATTATGTTTACCGGTGCAATACTGACCTTACCCGTGAATCTATTTGTCAAAATTGCAGGAATGATCATCTTTACATTCGGTTTTTTTGGATCACATTCCATTGCAAGTGGCTGGGTAAGTTATCGTGCGAAAAAGGATAAAGCACAAGCATCCTCTCTTTATCTGTTTGCCTATTATTTCGGATCAAGTATTGGTGGAACAGCCGGTGGATTCTTCTGGTCAAAGTGGGGATGGAGTGGTGTCATTGCATTTATCAGTGCTTGTTTAGTTACAACTTTTACTCTAGCTGTTACACTAGTAGTAGTGAATCGAAAAGTTGAAAGACTTGAGAATCACGCACATCTGCTCAGGAAAGAAGGATTACAATGAACATTTATGACTTTGATGTAAGAGATGAAAATGGGGAACCGTATTCACTAAAAAAATTCGAAGGTAAGGTCCTACTCATTGTAAACACCGCAACAAAATGCGGATTAGCTGGCCAATTTAACGAGTTGGAGGAACTTTATAAGAAGTATCATGATCAAGGTTTTGAAATACTTGGCTTCCCTTCTGATCAATTCAAACAAGAATTAAGTACGGGAAATGAAGCAGCTGAAGCTTGTCGACTTACATATGGTGTTTCTTTCCCAATGCACGAACTCGTTAAAGTAAATGGTGAGAATGCACATCCCCTCTTCAAACATCTAACGGAAGAAACAAAAGGAATTTTAGGTAAAAATGTAAAATGGAATTTTACCAAATTTTTAGTTGATCGTGATGGTAATGTCGTAAAACGCTTTGCCCCAACAGACAAACCTTCAAAATTTGAAACAGAAATCGCAAAATATTTATAATGATAAAAGGACGCTAAATTGCGTCCTTTTTGTTTACCATAAGGGTTCGTCCTTTTTTGAAAAACTAGTAGTAAAATTGATAATGTAAAAATTGAAAAATAATCCAACAAGTATGAACGAAAAAATCATAATCTGGAAAGGTATTCCTAAAAACCCTAAACCATAATGACTAACAAGTGGTAGCCAAATAAAGACAATAGATTTCTTTTTTGAATGTTGACTCTGGTAGATATTCTCATTACATTGAATACATTTCAAACTGTAAGGTGCCCATGTCATTTTAAAAAGCTCTTTTCGTGAAAATTGATGTCTACAGTGCGGACAAGAAGCTCGATCTAATCCTCGAATTATCCATAATGAAACCAGGCAATTAAGCATCATTACAAAAAACACCGTTAAATATTTTATAATAGTTAATGATGAATAAAAAATGCCCATTCCAATTACAATGCAAATTAATCCCTGGATTATTAAATTGCGCGGTAAAGTAGTTAAGTATTTAGTCATAATTCTAGTTAAAAGAACCGCTTCCCAACGTTTTGTATTCTTAATGACTCTAAAAAACAAAAGAACCGTGACTATCTCTAGTATAATTGCACCAAGCATCCAATAATTCTTTTCAGTAAAGATAAGCTCTCTTAACCCAAACTCGTTATTTATTTGCTGATTAGAAGTTACCATTAAACCAAATGGGACATTTTGAATAGAAATTAGGAGCAAAAATGCAACTCCTACTACAAAAGAGGTTAACACCATTGGATAAATCCATTTTCCCCTTGTTGTACGTTCACCCTCCTGGGATATCACCTTTTCAATTAGCTCCGTTTTCATATCCTTACTCAGATATATACCTGAATCTATTTCACTTTTCCATGCCTCTTTAAATAGTCTCTCCATTTTCATCGACTAGCACCTCCCATTCATAATCTTGAAGCTTGTCTCTTAACTCACTTCTAGCTTTTTGTAGCCTGGATTTTATAGTTGATTGGGGAATATTTAATACTTCTGCAATTTCCTTTATTGTATGCTCAGAGTAGTAATACAAAAAAATAACTTCTCGAAGCTTTACTTTTAATGAAAGAACAGCACGCGTAATTTCTAATTTCTCTTCCTGTTCAATGATACGCTTCTCTACACTCTTCGTTTTTCCTTTTGTAAAGATTCTATCTAATACAAGGTCACCTTTGTTTTTCCAGCTCCTTAAGTAATCATAACTACGATGGATGGTGATTTTCGTTAAGTACGTTTTGAGGGATGCCTCTCCTCTAAACTGCTCTTGCTTTCTGTAATATGTAAAAATTACATCTTGGATTATTTCTTGTGCAATTCGTTCATCCTTTACATATGTATAAGCAATACGGAGTAAGTAATCACCATATTGGTCAACTACTTCTTTTATATGTTTTTGCAAGGTGTTCACTCCTCTCTATTATTTAGACGCAAGTTTCCCTCAATTGGACGAAAAAAAGCACACATATTTTTAAAATGTGTGCTCTAATCTATTTTAGATAAAATCACTTAAAACAGAATTTGCTTTTTCATCAAGCTTTACTAGCTTTTCTTCTTCGTTGGGCGATTGAGCAATCCTTTGTAATACATCCTCTAAAGCAATTTTCACGAAAAAAGGGAGCCCTGGTACAAGATAATCTAGACTCCATTCCTTCATTGCAATTTCAGAGTCGGATTCAAACAACTCGAAAATAAATGGTGTTATCTCATTTGGAAACCTAAGCAAACGAGTTGCCAATGCTGGAGTTTTCATTATCTTATTTTCTTTTACTAATTGAAATAATGCTGGAAGTTCAATTATTAGTTGTTCATCAGCAAGTTCCAGAAAATAAACTACTGTTTTTTCCACAATTCTGCCCCTTTTCTAGTCAAGTCAATTAAACCTCGATAGAATCTAGCTGTTCTAAGAAGGATTCAATGATTCTTGAACCTAACACTGTTCCGATTGACTCTGGATGAAACTGTAAGCCATATACCGGAAAGTTTTTATGTTGGATTGCCATGATTTCTCGATCATCGCGAGATTTCGCTATAACCTCTAAATCCTTTGGCAAACTATTAGGATCTATAATCAACGAGTGGTAGCGCATGACTTCAACATTACCATCCAGCGATTCAAACAAACCCTTTTTTTCATAGGCAAGCGTAGATAGTTTTCCATGCATAATGTTCGCAGCACGTAGAATTTTACCACCAAAGGCTTCTCCTATTGATTGATGGCCAAGACAAATTCCTAAAATGGGGAATTCCTTATATAATTCTCTTACAACATCTACCGTAATGCCAGCTTCTGAAGGAGTTCCTGGTCCTGGTGATAATACAATTGCTTCTGGGTTTATCTTTCTAATATCCTCTATTGTTAAGGAATCATTCCGTACTACTTCCACCGCCTTACCAAGTTCAGAAATTTGTTGATATAGGTTGTACGTAAATGAATCGTAATTATCGATTAATAATATCATCTGTGCACCTCCAGAAGAGCTTTAGCTTTATTTATCGTCTCTTCATACTCGGATTCAGGAATGGAATCATACACAATTCCTGCGCCAGCCTGTACATAAGCTCTGTCATCCTTCACAATCATTGTTCGAATCGCAAGTGCTAAATCCATATTTCCACTACATGAAATATAGCCAATTGCTCCTGCATACACGCCTCGTTTTAATTGCTCTAATTCATTAATGATTTGCATAGCCCTAATTTTAGGTGCACCAGAGACGGTTCCTGCAGGTAAACAAGAAGTTAAAACATCTAATATATGTGTATCTTCATTTAATTCACCTGTTACTTCAGAAACAATATGCATGACATGCTTATACCGCTCAATATTCATATATTTCGTTACTTGAACCGTTCCAATTTTGCTTACACGACCGAGATCATTCCGCCCTAGATCCACTAGCATACGGTGTTCTGCAATTTCTTTCTCATCATTCATAAGTAAATGTTCAAGGGCAAGGTCCTCTTCCTTCGTCTTCCCTCTTGGTTTCGTACCTGCAATCGGGTTGGTCGTGATGTTTCGATTCACCACTTTTACTAAGCTTTCTGGTGAGGTTCCTAAGATTGTATACTCGTCAAATTCGAGATAGAACATATAGGGAGATGGATTGGAAGTACGTAACTTACGATACAGAGAAAAAGGCTTACCAGAAAAATTCGTCTTAAACCTCTGTGACAGGACAACTTGAAAAATATCTCCACGTTCTATATGACTTTTTGCTTTTTCCACCATTTTAATAAATTCGTATTTCTCCATAGTAGGTTCAAATTTTACAGAGAGAGCTAATTCTTCTGTGAATGTATACCCTTGTTTGATTTCCTCTATAATGCTTTTCACACAGTCTTCCATTTCGGATTCTGTTCGTCCACTTTGAAATAAATCAATCGTTACAATTGCAACCTTTTGTGATAAATGATCAAAAACAATAAAAGTATCGTAAAAACAAACATGAATATCTGGCATTGTTAACTCATCTTTAAGTGTCTCTCCAATTTCTTCACTATAAAATGCTATATCATAGCCAAAATATCCAATCGCTCCACCAAAAAAGGAATAGGGGTATGCTTTATTTTGAATTGGAAGCATGGTACGTAACTTATCTAGTACAGCCCCCTCTTCAATCTGTGCTTCTTCTTTACCAAATTGGTATGTGTAACTTTCTTTGTTTCCTTTTAATTCTGCTATTGGATTTAACGCGATAAAAGAATAACGTCCACTCTCTTCATGTTTTGCAGACGATTCAAATAAAACCTTCCTACTGCCTGTTAAACTCTCATAAATGGAGATCGGTGTCATCATATCGCCTTGTATTTCTTTTAATACATACTCTTTCACTTCAACAGTCATCTCATCTCTTCCTTTCTGTTCTCATCTCAGCTCTTCTTTGCACTTAACGTTGTAACCACAAGTAAAATGTAGTTGAACAATATAAAAAGGCCCTTCCATCACAAAAGGACGGAAGAGCCGTGGTGCCACCTTCATTGACTAAAGATAAGTTAGTATCATTACTTTAGTCCACTTAACTGTTTTTAACGTAACATTACGCTAGTACCTACTATCTGTTCAATACTAGAAGCTAGAAAGCCCATTCGTATTATGTTATGCTCTAGCTTTCACCAACCGCTAGCTCTCTGTACCACGTCATAATACTACTCTTTTTCATCATCGCTTGAATTATTTACTTACCAATATTTTATTATAAACTTTCATTCAATTCAAACAATTTCGTAGAATTTTTTCCCTCTATGCTTAACTAACTACTTCAGTAGAACATGATCAATCATATTATTGTTGAATAAATTTACTCCCTCTATTTTGTGCAAGCCCATTGATATGGTCCAATCTCACTTATTTGATTTCCATATACTAAAGTAAAGGGAGGTGAGAAAGTGAATAAAAATAAGTATAGCTCTTTAAGTAGAGATGAAGCAAAAATAGGATCGGCACACAGAGATTGTATCGACCGTGCCTATCGAATTCCCATATTTTTAAGTACGACAACTCATTTAAATGACAGGCAACAACAGTTTTTAAATCGTCTAATTTTAGAGATTGAAAATGCTTTACTATTTCCACGCACATTACCTTTAAGTGAAAGTTATCCGGAATCTATATTAACCGATATTCGACGTTTAGTTTCATCAAGCTATGGAATGATGGCAGTAAACCTTCGTCGTTTTAAAATTCAGACAGTTGAACTTAATGAACAAACCACTCCGCCAACCAATCTACCAACTTATCCTATGTGGGAAGGATCAGTTTATTCACAAGTGGAACCTTCAATGGCTTTTCAATTTGGTCTTCCCTTATTATTAGTAAGAGAAGAAGATACTGACGCAAATAATGGCATTTGGGCAGGAGGAATTGCCCCACTCAACCTATTTATCGTTTGGCACTCTGATACTCAAACTGTTGATCAATTCTTCAGAACTCCTGAATGGAGATCAGCCTTTGCGAATTGGTGTGCACAAGTAAGAAATGCTTTTTATATACAGACAGAGCCTAAGTTCAAGTACAGATGTGACTGATAAACTACCACTTTAGCATCGAGTCGAAAATATATAAGACATTGTCAACATTTATATATTTTCGACTTTTATTATCCATATATTAAGAACAATGAATTGTTCTTTAAAACTTTCATAGCATGTAATTCTCCCTTATTTATGGTAGACCTTCTCACAAATCCCCACATCACTCGATGTTGCGATTTAATCACCGAGCTATGATAAAGACCAGCTCACCTTGCTTATCCCATCGCCAACACAGTATTCTAATCTATTTCTCTATATAAAGAAAAATGGAACTTCATAGCGATAATGAAGTTCCATTTCTTTATTGATTTAAGTCGTATCGTTGACCTTTTTTTAAGTATAGCAAATATTCTGCGATGTTCGTTGCGTGGTCGGCACAGCGTTCAATATATCGACAAATGAACGATAAATACGTAATTTGTGAGATATTTTCTGGTACAACGGAACTTAAACGCATAAGATGTGTGATAATATTTCCGTACATTTCATCAATCTGATCATCATACTCTGCTATTTCCTTCGCCTTACTCATATTCTCTTCCAGGTAGGCATCAATTACTTGGCGCAGCATCTGTGTTGTTTTATAACACATATCCTCAAGCAATTCTACTGATGTTATAAACCGCTCTTTACCAATACGCAATGATTCCTTTGCAATATTTACGGCATAATCACCCACCCGTTCCATATCAGCTGCAGCCTTTAGCAAAACAACTAAACGGCGCAAATCCTTTGCTACAGGCTGTTGACGCGTCATTACCAGAATTACTCGGTCATTGATAGCCTCTTCTAAACGATTAATAATCGCATCCTGTTCAATTACTTCTTTTGCTTTTTCAAGATCTTTTTCGATAAATGCATTAAATGAAATTTCTAAAGCCTGAATACTAAGATTACTTAGCTTTAATAAATCTGATTGAATGGCCTCAATTTCATGATCAAAACGCTCTCTAGCTGACATGAATAAACCCATCCTTTCTTCTTATCCGAAACGACCTGAAATATAATCTTCTGTACGTTGATCTTTAGGAGTAGAGAAGATTTTATCTGTATGATCAAATTCAACTACTTCCCCATTAAGGAAGAATGCCGTTCTATCAGAGATACGTGCTGCTTGTTGCATATTGTGCGTCACGATAATAATTGAATAATTATCCTTTAACTCCTGAACAAGCTCCTCGACTTTTAATGTCGAGATTGGGTCAAGAGCTGATGTAGGTTCATCCATTAAAATGACATCTGGTTCGATTGCTAAACAACGTGCGATACAAATACGTTGTTGCTGACCACCTGAAAGGCCATATGCATTTTGATTTAAACGATCCTTTACTTCATCCCAAATTGCGGCACCACGTAAAGACTTCTCTACAATTTCATCTAGGATTTTCTTATTTTTTATTCCGTGAATTCGTGGTCCATACGCGATATTGTCATAGATAGATTTTGGGAATGGATTTGGCTTTTGGAATACCATCCCTACACGCGTACGTAATTCTTCTACTTCATATGATGAATCTAAAATATTGCGCCCACGGTAATTGATTTCACCTTCTGTTTTAACAATAGGTACTAGTTCTACCATACGATTTAATGCTTTAATATATGTGGATTTACCGCAACCGGATGGTCCGATAATAGCAGTTACATCATTTTCTTTAATATCTAAATTGATATCTTTTAAAGCATGGTGATCCCCATACCAAAGGTTAAAATTTTTCGTATTGAACACTGAATTTTTATCAACCAATTGAATTGGTTCACTGACTGATTGTGACGGATTTTTTATTTTAACCGTTTCTTTATTATTTGTTTTATTCATAAGCTCTACCACTTTTACACATCCTTAATATCGTTTTTGGAACTTATTACGAATAAATATCGCAATAGAGTTCATAATCACAAGGAGAATCATTAACACAATAATACCTGCGGAAGCAACAAACTGAAATTCTTCCTGAGGACGTTTTGCCCAGTCATAAATTTGCATCGGTAATGCAGTAAATTGACTTAACAAACCATCAGGCAAGAATTGTAGTATTACTGGAATCCCTAAAACTACTAGTGGTGCTGTTTCACCCACAGCTCGTGAAAGGGCTAAAATCGTTCCAGTTAAGATACCAGGTATTGCAGCCGGTAAGACTACACGAGTAATCGTTTGCCATTTTGTTGCACCCATACCATAAGAAGCTTCACGCTGTTCTTTCGGTACTGCACGAATCGCCTCTTGAGAAGCAACAATGATAACTGGCAATATTAATAAACTCATTGTAAATCCTGCTGCGAGTAAACTTTTCCCAAGCATTAACATACGAACAAATATTGTTAATCCAAGTAATCCAAAAACAATCGACGGAACTCCAGCTAGGTTTGAGATGTTCATTTGAATAAAATCCGTAATTTTGTTTTTCTTTGCATATTCCTCTAAGTAAATCGCAGTTCCCACACCCAAAAACATAGATACAGGTGCAATAATCAGCATTAAATAAATCGAACCAATTAAGGCTGCTTTTACCCCTGCTTTTTCAGGGAAACGTGAACCAAAATTATTGAAGAAATCCAAATTCAAATATCCAGTTCCTTGTGTCACGATACGCACAAGTAATATAACCAAAGTAAGTAACGCTAATAATGTAGCTATCAAGAAAATCGTTTTCCAAATCTTGTTATATGTTAAACGCGATTTCATACGCTTCATAACAACAGTATCATTGATATATTTCATGCTAATACTCCTCCCTGAAGCGTTTAGAAATGTATTGTGCGAGTAAATTCATGATTAAAGTAAATACAAATAATGTGAACCCAACAGCATAAATAGAATAATAAATTGTTGTACCGTATCCTGCATCACCAGAAGAAACTTGAACGATATAAGCCGTCATCGTTTGAATCGAACCTGTTACGTTAAAATCAAAGGTTGGTGTAGCTCCTCCAGCAAGCGATACGATCATTGTTTCTCCAATAGCACGAGAAACAGCTAATACAACTGAAGCAATTATTCCAGATAATGCAGCTGGTAATACAACTTTTAGTGAAACTTCTAATTTCGTGGCACCTAAGGCCAAAGCACCTTCTCTAATCGAATTTGGCACCGAGCTCATCGCATCTTCTGATAATGATGCGATCATTGGCAAGATCATTATCCCAACAACAATCCCCGGACTAAGTGCATTGAATATTTTCAGCGACGGTATCAATTCTTGAAGTACAGGTGTGACGAATGTTAAAGCGAAAAAGCCATAAACAATTGTCGGTACACCAGCTAATACTTCCAAGATTGGTTTGATTGTACGACGCGTTTTGTCTGATGCGTATTCACTTAAATAAATTGCAGCAGCAATCCCTAGAGGTACCGCTACACATGCTGCGATCACCGATACTTTTAATGTCCCTAGTACTAAAGGTAATATCCCATATAATGGTTCACTACCTGAGAATGGCAGCCACTCTTTACCGAATAAGTAGTCGGTAATTGATACCCTCTGAAAAAATTCAAACGTTTCGAAAATAAGTGTAAAAACGATTCCAATTGTAGTAAGTACTGAAATAAGTGCAGTGATTAACAAGATAATAGGCATTAATCTTTCAATAAACTTTTTACCTTTTTTGTTGCGGGAATTCGCAATCAATTCTTGAACTGAATGCTCTCTCCCTAAGCCTTGAGAAGCCATAATACAAACTCCCTTTCTATACGTGAGAAAAATGTGTGAGATGCCCTGCTTAGTGGCGTGGCTCCCACACATCTTATTTACTTTGTAATTCTAATTATTTTAAACCTTCAAGTGTTTTTAAACCTTCATCATACTTCTCTTGTGGTAATGTTACATAACCAACAGCTTCTGCCATTTCACCAGCATTTTCTAGTGAGAATTTCATGAAGTCATAGAATGCTTCATTTTCTTGTAATGCAGTGTTTTTTGCATAAACGAATAGCGGACGAGATAGTGGAGTGTATTCTCCAGTTTCGATTGTTTCATTATTTGGTTCAACACCGTCGATTTTTACTGCAGTTAATTTATCTTGGTTTTCTAAGTAATAAGCATAACCGAAGAATCCGATTGCGTTTTTATCGCCAGCTACACCCTGTACTAATACATTATCATCTTCAGATAATGTTGCAGCTTTTGCTAAATCAGCACCTTCTAAAATTACTTCATCAAAGTAATCATAAGTACCAGAGTCAGTACCTGGTGAGTAGAATACGATTTCTTCTGCTGGCCAAGATGGGTCGATATCAGACCATTTTTTAGTTGTGCCATCTTCAATCCAAAGTTGTTTTAATTGATCTACTGTTAAATCTGTAGCCCAATCATTTTCTGGGTTAATAACTACAGTTAAACCATCATAAGCAATTTGGAATTCTGTATAATCAATACCAGCTGCTTCTAATTCAGCTGCTTCTTCTTCTTTGATTGGACGGGATGCGTTAGAGAAGTCAGTTTCTCCAGCGATAAATTTCTCAAAACCACCACCTGTACCTGATACACCAGCAGAAACTTGTACATCTGGTTGAACCCCAGCATATTCTTCAATAAGTCCTTCTGTAATTGGTGCAACAGTTGACGAACCATCACCTGATACTGTACCTGTTAATTGAGCATCACTAGATTCTGCTGAATCAGTAGTTTCGCTACCAGTTGTAGCTTCTTCTGTTGTATCTGCTTCCTCTGAGCCACATGCTCCTAATGCCAAGCTAGCGCCTAGTGCGGCTGTCATTGTTAAGTACTTCCACTTTTTCATCTCTTATTTCCTCCATCAAATTCATAGTAAGTTTGTCTTACAGGTATTACTATAAAGCTAGTTTGTTGATGCCATATAAACGCTTTGTAAAGAAATTGTAAATGGGTATCGAAATTTGTAAATTCACACATACTTTTTTAATAGTATTGGACAAGTTCAATACTTAGCGAATTGACTTTACTTCGAAGGGTGCATAACTTACTTCTATAAAATTCATTAAAACAAAAACAATCCCTTAGAATGTTACTTCCTAAGGGATTGTCTATCATTTATTCATTTACTGTTTCTTCTTCCGTATCTTCATCTATCTTTTCACCATTTGGAGCTGGTAAGATTTCTTGTTTTACGGAGCTTGATGTGCGGCCTTCTTCGGCATATTTCTTTTTCAACTCAAAATACACATCTACAATCTCTCTAGCTGTTTGGCTCGCATGAGGTAACGAAATATTGTAGTTCGTTGTTGCCCAAGGGAAGATAACTGCATAGGCAACTTCAGGGTTTTCATAGGGTGCAAAACCAACATGGGCAATATTAATCGTCTCTGTTGCCCATTTTTCTCGTAAAGGACCATAGTAAACTACCTCGGCCGTACCTGTTTTCCCAGCCGCTGTATATGGAGCGTCTCCAAAATATGAACGAGCCGATCCTTTAGCACCAACATAAACCTTTCTTAACCCTTCTTTTACATTATCAATTTCATAAGTCGAATTAGAAATTCGGTTCAAGATTTTTGGTGTTACTTCTTGCACAACTGGTCCCAGTACTTCTCCATCCTCAGAAGGTTCACGTACTTCTTTTAACATACGAGGCTGAATACGATAACCGCCATTTGCAATGGTAGAAATGTATTGCACCATTTGTAATGGTGTATACGTATCAAATTGCCCGATTGCAAGGTTTAAAATTTTTCCGTTATCCGTTAACTCACCAGCGAATCCAGCAAATTCGTTTGGCAAATCAATGCCTGTATCCACCCCAAGTCCAAATTGAGCATAACCATTACGCATTGTTTGAAGGGTACCTTCTTTGATTCTAAATGGCATATTATAGCTATAACTTGAACCTGCAATTCGAATGGCTGTTTGGAACATATAGGAGTTTGAAGAACGCTCTAGTGCAGTTTGATCGTTTAAAGCAATACGACCACTACGGTTAAAGATCGAACTCTTCACATTCGTTCCAGCAAGCTTAATAGGCTGGTCAATCATTGTCTCTCCAGGTTTGATAGCACCCTCTGAGTACCCCATTAATAAAGTGGCTGCTTTTACAGTAGACCCTACTTCATAAGCAGTTGTAAAAGAACCATATGAATAATCTACAATATAACGTTTCCCGGTTTCTTTATCTGTTTCAAGTTTTTTCCCAACAATTGATAACAATTCACCCGTATTTGGATCCATCATCACAAAGAATGCTCTATCAAGCAATTGTGATTGACTCATTGATTTTAGTTCCAATAGTTTTTCTTCTACAATACGTTCTGCTTCAGCTTGGAGTTCAATATCTATTGTTGTAACTAAATCACTTCCTGGTTCTCCTTCATACGTTGTAACAGTATCAATTACTTGCCCTTGTTTATTGGTAATATTTTTCACAACAGATTTTTGGCCCTGAAGAAGTTCTTCGTAGCTCGCTTCGAAATAACTTTCTCCGACACGGTCATTCCGGGAATAGTCTCTTGCTAAATAATAGTTTAGCATTGACTTTGGGATCCCTTTGCTTGGTATTGTCGTTCTCCCAAGAATTGCTAGTGAAGAAAGTTTTACACGTTTCCAGTCAGTTGTCGTATTCACTCCAGGTAGATCAGACAACCTTTCTGATACGCGAGCAAATTCTTCGTCTGTCACATTCTCACTTTTAATAATTTGTGGGGATAAATTATATCCGGAAGACATTTCTCGATAAATAGCTAAAACTTCTAAATCAAAAGGTGTGAGCTGAGCTAGATCTTCCTCCGTAATACGCTCGCGGACTAATTTGTCAATTTCCGCCTGGACTTCTTTTTCTTCAAGCTCTTCATTTTCATTTAATTTTTGCTCTTCTTCATCTGTTACTTTCTCATACGCAATGTCTTTATTTTTCATGATCCAGAAATCTTGTTTATCACGCAGAGTTATTCGATCAATCGGCTGTTCCATTAACATGGCTAATTGCTCTGCAATTTCCAGCATTTCTGTTGTTTTAGTCGTTTGCATTTTCGTATATGTAATGGCATTTTCAGGTTCATTATCTACCAATATTCTACCGTAGCGATCATAAATTCTTCCTCGAGGTACACTCGTATTTACCGCAACCTCCTCAGTTCTTTCGAGAGCTCTTACATAATCTTCACCTTTTACAATTTGTAAATATCCAAGTCTAAAAATAAGCATGGAAAATAATAGGAAGATAGAAAAGAAAAGGACGTTCATACGAAATGACAAACTAGCACGGTATTTTGCTTTCACACTAGATGCACGTTGAGCTTTTATTTTTTTTCGCAATTGAAATGACTCCCCCTTTCTTAATATTGACTTTACAAGGATAAAAACATACATTTTAGTATAGCATTTGACAGGATGATTAAAAAGGATAGAAGGTCTCAATCTTCATGTTTTGTGACGGAAAAAATAGAAAATGGTTCCTTATTTTTAAGACTTATTACAATTGACAAGTAAAAAGGATGGAAAACTTCCATCCTTCAGAGAGTAGACAAGTCGGCGATCGACTTTGTCTACTCGTATTTTTAGATAATTCCTGAAAAGTAGCATTCATCCAGACTGTCTTGAAAACGCTTGACAGCCAAGGCACGCAGCCGAGCGAAGACGCGAATAGAAGTCCGCTTCATGAGCGGACGAGCGAGACAAGTAACGCAGGATGAAAGCGTTTGTCAACAGTCTGAAGGATGGAAATCTTCCATCCTCCTAAGGCTATTGTTGTCTTCTCTCCATTACATTAATCCCTACCCCCATTAGTACAACTGACATGAATAGTAATACTCCAAAGGGTAGAAGTAAATCATCTATCGGGCTATTATAGATTGTCACACCATTTAATAACTCCAATCCATAAGTAATCGGTGAAATATAAGAAAGTGCCAATATTACTTCCGAAGTTACCACTTCCAGAGGCCAATAAGCACCACCTAGCATTGCAAATGGAACAGCAATCACCGAAATAATGGCGTTGAATTTTCCTGGCGTATTTGCAATTGATGCGATAAAAATAATTAAGGAGACGATACAAAGTAAATATGGAATCATCAGGAGAACACTTTTATAAAAGCCTCCATAAAAATCAACACCCACCACAAAATGAAAAATAGATAGCACGAGTACTACTTGTAAATAGCCTATTAAGAAACTATATAGGATATTAGCAATATAAATTTCAGTTTTTCCAATAGCAGACACTGTGAGACGGTTCCATATATGATTTTTTCTTTCGAGTATAATGGGATAAACGCCATTTGCAACCGTATAAATTACCATAAATAAACTAAATCCAAACAGACTATGAAGCCTTGAATCCCAAATAAATGCCCCATCATTGGAAAAGCTTGAATAGTTGATATGAAAACTCGGGTGAGCAGCCGCTTCTTCTATAATATGTCCTACATTTTCTTGTTCATTAATGGGCGTTGCACTAATTATGGCTTCCTTTTGCTTAAGTTTACTATAAATAGTTGTCAGCTCATGATTGATAAGTGGTGCATCTTTAAAGTCCGGTGAAATAACTAGTTCAAAACCATCCTCCATTAAATGCACCGCTACTTCATATTCCCCATCCTCTACAAGTGTAATTGCTTCGTCTGATTTATATAAAGTAAATGCAGTTTCGGGTATGTTATGAAGCTCATTCATATAAGTGCTTGTTTGCTGTTCATTTAGTTCTGAAAAAACTGCTATCTGAAGTTTAGATTGCGAGCCTTGCCCTAAGACATATGCAAATGCACAAATAATCACGGTAATAATTATAAAACTAGCTGGTTGGCGTATTAACAATTTAAATTTTGTTTTTATTATATCAATCATGCAATACCACCTCTTTTCGGAAACAGAAGAAAAGCAAAAAATATAAACAAAATACTGAAGATCGATAAAATCGTAATATTTGGCAGTATATCAATTAAACTACCATTTTGTGCTACCGTTAGATACGCATCTAAAGCAGCCCCATTTGGTGTTAACATGCCTACTTTAGCCAAAAATGGTGATAAGGTACTGATATTAAAGTAACTCCCTCCAAAAAATGCTAAAATCGCGACTATTGTTGTTGAGAATAAATTCGATGCTCCTGCAGAATTCGAACGATAGTTAATGGATGATAGAAGTGCAGCAATAGCTCCGACGACAAGTGAAAAAACAATAGTGACGAATAAATAGAGCCCCCATCCTGCAAAACTTATCTTAAATACAATATAGGAAAATAAAAATATAACCACGGATTGCAGAAAAGTAAATATAATAGAAGAAACAATAATACTTGTTAAATAGATACTGGGATGAATTCGAGCAATGAGAATTCGATCAAATATATGCGTATACTTCTCTAGGAACGATTGACTAGCCAGTGTGCCAGCAACAAATAAAAGAAACATTACCATCATACTAAATGTATAATAGACACTAGAGGATACTTCTTCTAAAGAATCGACTGAACGGACTGTTGAACGTATTTCATGAGAAGGGAGTGTATTGTCATCTATTATAAAATTATTTTTTCTTAATTCTGAGAAGAGCGTGTATTGTTGCTGATAAAAATCTAATATATGTTTAACAATCGTTGACGTGATTTGTTCACTTTCATTTAAATAAACATTAAAGATTGGCTCTTCTTTACCAAATAAACTGGCGTCCAAATAATCTTTTGTAAAGTTAGCCGGTATTTCTAAAATAACATCATACTCCCCGTTTTTCTTCGCCTCGGCAAAGCTTTCCTCTTTTAATTGTGTAACATGGATTAACTCTTGCATCTCTTTACTTAATGTAAGTTCTTCCAGCAATAATGAAACTGGTAACGCGTTCTCCATATATTCAATTGCTTGTTGATCTAATTGAAAGTTCGGCGGTAGATCTTTTATTACTTTATGAAACTCCTCTTTTTCATCTTCAACTTGGACAACGGCGAGCTCGATAGTCGTCCCCACCGAATCCCCTTCCATTAGAGACCCTAAAGCAAAGCTTAGAATACATATTAGAACAATGGGCATTACAAATAAGGTTACAAGCTCAGAAGGACTACGTAATAATATCTTTATTTGCTTTTTTAGAAGTGCTGTAAACATGATTACCCTCCCACCTAATTTCGCAATGCTCTGCCTGTTAAATGTAAAAACACATCTTCAAGCGTCGGTTCTTCAACTTGAAAACTTTTTAAAATGACATTATTTTTTTCACAAAGCGTAAGCAAAATCGGTAAAAAGTTCATCCCTTTGGCAACGGTAAACGTAACCTCTGCTTCTTTTGCATTTATATTCGATAACATTGGCTGAATTATTAAATCATTCACAAAACCTTTAGAATGTCTCTCAAGCTTCACATGCACGGTATTTTCTGAGGCGAGTACTGATTTTATTTCTTCCTTGGTACCAGATGCAATGATACTTCCTTTATCCATGATGTATATACGGTCACATAAATAATCGACTTCTTCCATGTAATGACTTGTATAAATGATTGCGACATTTGATTGTTCATTTAATTTTTTTACTGTTTTTAAAATATGGTTTCTTGATTGTGGATCAATTCCGACAGTCGGTTCATCCATAATTAAATATTTTGGCTCATGAAGCATCGCTACTCCGATATTTAGACGTCTTTTCATTCCACCTGAATAGTGTTTTACCAACTTTTTCGGTTCATCCTGTAAGCCAATTTGTTCAAGAACAATATCAATGCGTTCTGCTAATAGTCTTTTGGGCATCTTTTGAATACTACCAAAAAACTCAAGGTTTTCTTTTGCTGTTAATTCGCCATAAAGTGCAATTTCCTGTGGAACGACTCCCAATTTGTTTCGAAGCTGCGAAGGATTTTTAATGATGCTACTTTGATTAAGCAACACATCTCCTTCAGTGGGAGAAATTAATGTAGATAGCATCGCAATGGTTGTTGACTTACCTGCACCATTGGGTCCTAGTAACCCAACAATTTCTCCTTCTTCAATATAAAAATTCACTTGATCCACTGCTGTTACCTTTTTAAATTTTTTTGATAAATTAACCACTTCAATCATGTTCTAGCCACCCTTCCTATGTATACTTTAACAATTTTCAAAGGCGCTTCTAAGTAGCTTACGTCACTTCTCCATATGACTTGAGTCATTTTTCTTGGAAAATATAGGCATTACCATACTTTTAAAAATAAAAAAAGCGGTGTATAAAACCCGCTAGACTAAACCATTTTTCACTGCGTAAATGGCCAATTGTGTCCGATCACGCAAATCAAGTTCCTGTAAGATATGGGTGATATGATTTTTTACTGTTCCTACAGATAAAAATAAACGATTTGCTATCTCTTTATTTGATTTTCCTTCTCCCACTAATTGAACAATCGATAATTCTCGTTCGGTCAATGGAATTTGTACTTCTTTGCTTTTTGGTCCTTGATTCTGTTGCAGTAGCTTTGGCATAAGTTTAGCAGCAATATCTTCCTGCAAAACTAGGCCACCATTTAAAACACTATAAATTGAAGAAAGTAACTTTTCAGGTTCTGAAGATTTAAGCAGAAAACCATTCGCTCCGTCTTTTAACGTTTGGTATGCATATTCTTCATCTTCAAATGTAGTAAGAATAATTACTTTTAAATCTGGGTATTGAGTTTTAATGTGTTTTGTAGCTTCAATCCCATTCATCTCTGGCATACGGACATCCATCAGTACAAGGTCAATATTAATTTTTTTAAGTTGGCTTAGTGCTTCAAGTCCGTTACTTGCTTCTGCTCTAACTTGGAATGTGTCATCTTGTTCCAAAATCATTTTCAACCCATTGCGCACGATTGATTGGTCCTCAACCAAAAGTATTCGAATCGTCAAAAACTATCTCTCCTTCCTAACTAGTCTCTAGTAAATTATCAATCCGTTAATTGGAATAGAGCCTGTTAGTATAAATTGTTGTTCCGTTCTTAAAACTTTTAATTCTCCACCAATTTCCTTCAGCCTTTCCTCCATGTTAGTTAATCCAAATCCTTGAACTACTGGTCTATCTGACAGTAATTTGTTTGTCACTTCAAAATGCAAATTATGTAATGAATTTATGCCCAGAATGACTTCCACTTCTTTTGAGTGACTATGTTTCATCGCATTCGTTAAACTTTCTTGTAAAACTCTGTATAGGACAATGCTTTCGGTATTTGAAATCGGCAAAGAAAGCACGCCATTTTTAAGGGTAAAATGAATATGTAAACGACTTTCCATCTCAAGTTTTCGAATTAGTTGAATAACTGATTGAATGCCGGTTGTTTCTGCAGATTTTAATTGCCTTACCGCATAACGAGTCTCCTCCAGACTTTCTCTTGCCAGATCCTTTGCCACTTCTAGACTATCCGTCTTATTTTGAATCGAGATGATTTCAAGTTGCATAAGTAAAGAAGTCATTTTATGGCCGACCGAATCATGGAAATCTCTAGCTATTTTTGTTCGTTCTTCTGCTCGCACAAGTAGTTCTTGTTCGACCGATTTTCTTTTTAGCAGTCTATATTCCATTATCAATTGCTCATAGATTGCTCCTTTTGAAAGAGAATTTTCCACATATAGAAAAAGTAAATAAGAAACAACAAAAATAGTTGCCATCAATAGAAGAACGTAAATTTGTATATTGTGAAATATACCGAAGAAAATACAGGCCGCAATTGAAAAAGCATAGAAGAAGTAATACTGTTTTCCTTTTAATTGAAAGGTTGCCTCTACTACAAAAAATCCGATCAATGGCAACCAGTACAAATGAGAGCTAGTTGTGAAGTTGCTCAGTATAATTAAAAAAAGTATCATAATATAGTTAATTAACGGTTTATGAATGATAGGCATTAAAAAATAGAAGAAGAGTATTCCTGTTACTAAAAATAATGTACTTGTAATGGCTACTCCTTCATGTATTGTATGTATAAATAACGTCCCATAAATTAACACGCTACAAATTAATCGACATATAAATAACTTCAATACCCCCACCCTACCCCCATAGAAAATAATTACATACTTTCCTTTTATTATAACTCTCGTTTAGAGTTTTTTATAAGTTAGAAATAAAATAAAATTCCCTTTATCTCACACTTACCATGGTTTATTAAGCATTGCCTAATAGAAAAAAGGAAGCATTCAACTTAAGCTCCCTCTCATAAAAATCTATTTACTATATTTTTTTAGCATCTCTCCAACAGCCTGATAATCATCAAATTTTATAGCGACTTTTTGATAAGGCTTCTTGATCCCCATTACCAATGTTGCTTCTTTTGGTCTCTTTAGCTTTAAGATGACATTTGGGAACACTTCCTCAAAGTCCTTTGCAACAAAATCGATTGTGTCCTTCGATAATTTCTGCTTTAATAACTCTTTATCTGTAATTACTTCTTCAATTTCATCCCAACGTATTTCCATTCGTTTCGATAATCCAAGTGAAATATAGAGTTTATTTTCATCTACGTAAACTGGACTTAATCGCACTGCTTGAATGTCTGCCAATAGAAAAATAACTGAATAGACATTTAGGAATAGTAATACTAAGGAAAGAATTGTCGATTTATCATGTAGCCACCAATGAATGCCTAAGGTTTCAATTACAATTGCATGGATTAACATTATTTGCAAAGCAATATAGCTTGATTTTTTGTGTAAAGTTAAAGTTTGTTCAGATTCATTTATTTTTTTTCTCCAGCTCATCAAAGCGTAGTAGAACATTAACATTTCCGAACATACGATATGAATTATTGGGTGTTTTTTCACATAATGATCAACAGCAGCTGGAAAAGCAAAAATGGTTGGTAATGTGCTTTCTTTCGTTGCTTTCATAATTTTTGGTAAATACATAAATAAAGTCACAATAAGAATAAATTCTAATAACACTAAACCTGCTTCTACTGCAAAACCAACCCATGTAATGCCTACATAGGGATGAAGAAAGTTCATGGGTATTACAAATCTTGCAATAATAAGTCCGGTTGCCATTAGAAATAGTAACTGTTTGAAGCTTTTTTGCTTTTTATATGATAAAAACAATAGAGGTGCAACAATAACCAAATCAATCAATGACCCGATTACTACCCCATTACTTGCCCCTACTAATACGCTATTTCCTAATTGCGTATGATATAAAACTATGTTACTTCCAAGAACCAAAAATAGTAGTAATAACCAAACATTTTGCCACCTTCTCTGTAAAACGGCCATTTCTTCCCCTCCAATACTATATTGAAGCTACTTTATTTAATTATAGAAAAGGACTGTCGGATATACAATTTACAAAATTTTGAATTTTATACATAAAAAAAACTTGAACCCACTAGAAATGCAGGATCAAGTGTCAATGAATTATCCCCAAACTTCCTCGGCAATTTGCTTAATTAGTGTGAGTTTTTGCCACTGGTTTTCTTCTTCTAGAATGTTGCCATCTTCTGTGGAAGAGAATCCACATTGCGGACTTAAGCAAAGTTGATCTAACGAAACGTATTTAGCAGCTTGAAGGATGCGGGCTTTAATCTCATCTTTGTCCTCTAATTCACCAAATTTTGATGTGACTAACCCTAATACAACCTTAAGGTCTTTACGCTTCACATACTGAAGTGGTTCAAAGCTTCCAGAACGTTCATCATCAAATTCCAAGAATAATCCATCTACATTTAATCCACCGAAAATTACCTCAGCAGCAAAATTATAGCCACCGCTTGAATGGAATGTAGATTTATAATTTCCACGGCATATATGCATTGTAATTGTCATATCACTAGGTTTATTTTTGATGGACTCATTAATTACATATTGGAGTGTATCCATGAATTGTTGCGGATTTTTTCCTTCTTCCATTAATTTTGCGCGTGTTTCTTCAGAAAATAAGCTAGCCCAAGAAGTATCATCCAGCTGTAAATAACGGCAGCCTGCATCATAGAATGCTTGGATTGCTTTTTGATAAGCTAAAATTGTATCTTCAATGAGTTCTTGATCATCAGGATAGATATCTAAATTACGATCCGCTCGAGCATGTAACATGTTTGGACTTGGAATCGTAAATTTCACAGTTGAAGTGCCTGCGTGTTCTTTAATAAATTTAAAATGATCTATGAACGGATGATTCCCAAAATCAATTTTACCTACTACTCGAACCCCTTCTTTACGTGTCTCTAAGTTATGGAAATTTAACCCTTGCTCTTTTTCATAATAGTCCATTCCTTCAAGGCCACCTAGGAAATCAAAGTGCCACCAGCTACGACGAAATTCGCCATCCGTAATTGCCAAGACACCAAGTTCTTTTTGTTTTTCGATTAAACGGATAATTGCTTGATCTTCCACTTTTTTTAATTCATCATATGGTATCTCATTATTTTGGAATTTTGAACGCGCTATCTTTAACTCTTTTGGTCTTAAAAAGCTTCCTACATGATCATAACGAAATGGTGCGATTAATTGTGTCATTTTTTACTCCTTTTCATTAAAAGCAATGCAAATGGCCAAATGATTTATAAAAATAATATAACTTGTTTGTCCAATTCTTTTAGCTTAAATTATTATATCTTAATATAACATAAAAGTGTCAGATAAGACTAAGTATTCCGATAATAATTATTGGTCATTTATTACATATATCTCTCATTTCGATAAGGTAAATAGATTAGTTCTGATTATTTCAATACTATTTTTCTCTAATAAATAAAATAGCTAACATTGTTGTGTACAATGCCAGCTATTTATAGAGATTAATCTTTCGGCTTGGTTTGTTTCTCTTTTTCAGTTTCTGTTTCCGTTTCAGACTCATTTTCGTTTAGATCTGAATACCTTGCAATCGTATTAATGCGTTCTAACATCGGGGGATGTGTATAACGGAATATTTTAACAAGAAATGGTGGATTTACTTCACTTAGCCCTGCTTTCGCAAGATTTTGGAATGTGCTTACTGCAGCCTCTGCATTTCCAGTAAGCTCCATTGCGTATTCATCTGCCCTTGTCTCTTGAACCCTTGAAATATAATTAGATAGCGGGTTGGAAAGAAACAGTAAAAAGGAAACTAATACGAAAAACAAGGGAAGCGAACGAATATCACTTATTTTCTCAATTTTCAACACATTACCAAACCTCGAAATAATCCACGGCATTATTCTTGCGATTAACCATAATCCCACCAAAATAGATACTAGATAGGAAGCAATTCCAATATAAATATGCTTTTCAACATAATGACCCATTTCATGAGCCATAATAAAAAGAATTTCTTCATCTGTTAAACTATTTAGTGTTGTATCCCATAAAACAATTCTAGAATTATCCCCTATCCCTGTAACATATGCATTTAACGCATTTGTTTTTTCAGACATATCCACTTCAAAAACATGCTCGGATGGGATGTTGGCTTGATCTGCCAAGCTTAAGATTTTCTCTTCCAGTTCTTTGTCTTTAAGTGGATAAAACTCGTTATATAGCGGATCAATGACAACAGGCTGGATATACATCATAAAAATTGCAAATGGTATGGTTAGTAACCAGGCATAAAACCACCATTTTTTTGCACTCTTTTGAATTAACCAGTAAAGGACTAATACAACTAGTAAAGTCGTACCGAAATTTACCCAAAAATCGATAACGAAATCCCTCATCCATGAAGAAAATTCCTGGGTAGAGATGCCATAATCTTTGCTTAATGTATAGCGATAGTAATCAATAGGGTAAAAGATAATTGTTGTAAACAAATATAAAAGGAATAAATAAGCGCCATTTTTTATTAACTTCCACTTTGTATCTACCCATTTTTCAAATGCTCTCGACAATCCCGTAAACAAAATTAAGAAATAAACAAGCCACTCAAATGGTGTAATGATAAAGAAAAGGAAATTTCGAATTTTAGAAAAATCATCACTTAGTAACAGCTCTCGTTCCGTCATGAAGGTTTCCGGGTCCGCAACTGTCCCCTTTAAAGTTGCTGGGACACCTCCTGAAGCTCCATGAAATATGTAAAAATACATCCCAATAGCGTAGACTACGTACAGTATAATCGCAGCTATGCTCCACTTCTTCGACAAACTTTCCACCTCAATTCTTCTTCTTACTTTAGTGTAAGAAAAAATGGACAAGATAGAACCAATTTTTTAATCTTTTTATGAACCCTTTCGATTATGACATTTAATGGTTTGAAAATACAAATATAAAATAAGCTTTACCAGTCAAAAGTAAAGGCGGCTGTCCTGTTAAATTGACAACCGCCTTTTTATCTATAGTATTGATACTTTTAAAAATTAACTATAACAGGATCTGCCCGTTTTGAATTCATGAGTTTAATTTGAGTAGGGCTAACTTTTAGAATAACCATTGTTGGATCATCTGGGCCAGTAAACCAACCTTTTAAGACTTTATTCCAAACTTTTTCACGCATTGAGTGATCTGATGAAATTTCAACTTTACCTTCGATTTCTAAAAACTCGTCTCCTAATCCCTTACCATCGTACCCAATGAGAATATGAGTGTATGGATTCTTAGATAATTCCTCTACTTTATGTGTATTACCTTTAGTTACTGTATATAATGTGAAATTATCATTAAAAAATGTCATATAACGAGAATGGGGTTTGTCTCCTTCGATGGTTGCCATTGTTCCTACCATATTATCTTCCAAAATTTTTGCTGCAATTTTCTCTGGTGTGTTAGACATTTCTCTTCGCTCCCTTTAATATCTCTCAAGTAGTATGTGAAATGACGAAGAATCTATCCCACTCATTTTAAGAGGGTCTCCATGTTTGTAAGAATTTTGAAGTTCGTTTTCGGCCTATTTCAATTAGAGTTTCCTTCGTATCTTCATCCAAGTCAAATTGTGTTGCACTATACTTTTCTACAGGAATGAAAACAATATTACGTTCGTGCCTCCTTGAAATATAACGTTCATCATGTGCATTCTTCATAGTTGAAAAAAGTGCCTCAAATAAATTTAATCCATTATTTATTTTTTGCTGAGGCATATCCTCTCGTGGGTTACTTAACTTCAATCCAAGTGTAGGACGTTGTTTATTGCCATTTTCGAAAATCCAAAATGGAAAATTACTGAGAATGCCCCCATCCACAAATAGACATTCACCTTTACTATTGTTTAATTTTATTGGTTCAAAGAAAAATGGTATTCCGCAGCTCATACGAAGTGCTTTGGCTACAGAAAAAGTACGCCAATCAATGCCATAGGAAGCTAAATCATCCGGAATGACAATCATTCTTCCATTTGTTAGATCAGACGCTACCAGCTTTAATGAACCTTGTGGTAAATCATTAAACGTTAAAATACCTTTAGCCGCTAATTTTTTATAAAACCATTTTTCTAATGCTTTCCCTTTATAAAGTCCCATTCGAAAATATAAATTCAACCACCTTAGGAAGGGAAGATTACGCGTAGCCTTTGGAGGATCAAGAAGTGATTTTAAATGTAGTTCATCAAAAATATTTTCAATTTCTTTCGACGTATATCCAGCAGCAATAAAGCATGCCATAATCGCGCCCGCACTCGTTCCTGCAACACGTTTAAAGCGATAATTTTTTTCTTCCAAAACTTGCATTGCCCCTATATATGCAAATCCCTTTATTCCACCACCCGAGAACACCCCATCAATTAGCATGTACACTCCCCTTTACTTGTTCTCGTTACACTTTAAGAAAAAAGGAGAGATTTTAGAACTTATGTCGAGAAAAACTTCGACATAGAATATATATTACGAATGCAAAAGACATATAGAGCAAAAAAGGCAATGCACTGCGCCTTCACTTTTGCGGATATCCTTGAAAGTTACCGCCATATTTTTATCCATAAAAAAAGTATTTGGCATCAAACTGAGTTGTTTTGAAACCAAATACTTGCATTATTATAGATTTAATCTTGATGGGTTATGTTTATTATCCGGCTTATCTTTATTTTCATTTTGATTGTGTTTTTTTGCTTCATCATTTTGTCCAATTACATCAAAATCATCAGGACTTAAATCATATCCATGTCCATACTCTTCACGATCTAAAGAATTCTTTTTATTTTTGCTCAACTTCTTCACCTCCACAAAGCATAATTTGACCCTTTTTGTTAGGAATTATGCTTTAAACAAATGAAAAAGCATGAAGCAGTGAACTTCATGCAAATTGAATCAATGATTATGATGATGCTGTTCAGTTTCTTCTCCATCAGTTGACACAGCCATTAAATCCATATAAGTTGTAACACTTAAGAATAAAATAACACAAGCAAAACTAAATTTTACCTTTGACGGAATACCTCTGAAGAAATGTTGGTAGCTTTGTCTATTCCAAAGTCCTGCTGACAATACACAACTAAGCAAATATAAAATAGTAAAAAAAACAATACTAAATAGCTGATTGTTAGTTGTCATGATACTAAGCATTGCTCCCATCATTGCACCCATAATAAGTGCACTCAAACATTCTAGGATAATCTTTATTGAGAGCTGATGGGTCATAATACTTACTAATAAAAAACTAATCAACAATGCAATAACAGTAGCAAATACTATATCAGAAATCCAAATTCCAACCAGGATGCCAACTAATGTACTTTTCGTCATTGTCACAAACATTGCTAAGCAACTCGATAGATGATCATCCTTTAATTGTTTTCTGAAAACCGTACCTAGAACAAAAGTAAGTAATACTATACTAATAGAACTCACTATTGCAACCAATGATTCACTCCATTCATTATGCAATATGTGCACAATTAAGCTGTAACGAAATTCAATAATAATGTCATGTCTAATTTATTCTAATCCGAATTTATTTATGCTTATTAACTGCAAGGCCACTTTTCTAAAACAAAAAGACGCTGCCTCACTAAAGCTTTGTGAGACAACGCCTTGATTTTAATTTGTCTGAATTTTACAAGTGCTTATTTTGCAGCTTGGTATTTAGATTCTACAACGTCCCAGTTTACTACATTCCAGAATGCAGAGATGTAGTCCGGACGACGATTTTGGTAGTTTAAGTAGTAAGCATGTTCCCAAACGTCTAAGCCTAGGATAGGAGTTTTACCTTCCATTACAGGAGAGTCTTGGTTTGGTGTAGAAGTGATTGCGATTTCGCCACCATCAACTACTAACCAAGCCCATCCTGAACCGAAACGGCCAGCAGCAGCTGTAGCAAACTCTTGTTTGAAAGCGTCAAAGCTACCAAATTTAGCTTCGATAGCAGATGCTAATTCACCAGTTGGAGCTGTTGCACCACCTGGAGCTAAGATTTCCCAGAATAATGTATGGTTAGCATGTCCACCACCATGGTTACGTACAGCTGTTTGTTTGTCAGCTGGAAGAGCATCGATGTTTGAGATAAGGTCTAAAAGATCTTTACCTGCAAATTCTGTTCCTTCAACTGCAGCGTTTAAGCTTGTTACATAAGTGTTGTGATGTTTAGTATGGTGGATTTCCATAGTTTTCGCATCAATGTTTGGTTCTAACGCATCATAAGCATAAGTTAATTGTGGTAATTCATAAGCCATTTTGTATTTCCTCCCTCAATTTAAAAGTAATCTCGATTACTTTTCTAGGTTATCAAAATTATTGTCACGATTCAATCAATAAACACTCAAGTTTTACAATTCAGCCTTTTGACGGAAAGACTGGTTTTATTTACCTTTTAAAGTTACTTCTTAGATCGCAATGATAAAAATAATAATCATAATTATTTGAATTGCACCTTTTGTAACGACAGATGTTAAAAACCCTACCAAAGATCCTACCCCAGCCTTTAAAGCTTGTTTATAGTCTGTTTTAGTCACAATAAGCTCTCCAACAACAGCACCTATAAATGGTCCAACTAAAATACCCACTACAGGGATTATAAATGGTCCTACTAGTAAACCGATTGTACTCCCCCACATACCTGCTTTTGTGCCACCAAATTTTTTTACCCCGATTAAGTTAGCTAATGAATCTGCAACAAATAAAAGGATGATAAATAAAATTTCGATGGTCCAGAATAACCACCCTAAATCGGCAAATGAATAAAACAAACCATATACGATAAAGCCTAGTACAATAAAGAGTACGGAAGGAATGATTGGGTATATCAGACCTATAAATGCAATGACAAAACACGTGATTATTAGCACCCATGCAATTATATCCAAAAAAACAACTCCTATTCTTTAATATTAAAATATACGAGAGGCCATCTTCAAAAGTTTCAAATGTAGCTATATTTTTGATTCTATTAAATTTATTGCTTCAGAACTTTATAGAACAATAAAATTCATGTTAAACTCTCTGTTGGAGGAGAAAAAATGGTTAAACACTCACAAATTTTTATTGATAGTCTAATTCATCCAAAAAAATTAGCAGCTTATAGATTATTAACTATTGGAAAAACGATTCAATATGTATTTCTATTAATCGCTGTAGTCACAATCTATTCATTTGTTCAATTTTTAACTGGTGTTTCAGAGACTTCATACAACATTCAAGGATTAACAGAATATGTGAAGGATATACAATGGCTACTATATCCTTTTGCCTTTGTACTATTAACACTTACTTCCACAATCCTCATTTATATTAGAATTAGTATCTATGCTTTTGTTGGACTAGTTCTATTAAAAATGATGAACCGTCGAGGAGAATATCGACATATGTGGCGTACTGCTGCACTAGCAATTACATGGCCAACACTGTTAACTGTTCTATTTTCAATACTAAAAATGGCTAGTATTGTCTCTAGTATACTTGGCATACTGATAACGATCATTATATTAATCTTAGCTTCAACAAAATATCCAAAATTACCAAAAAAATAATAGTCATGAATCCTCCTTCTCTTCATATAGTGAGAGAAAGGAGGGATTTTTATGAGATTTCTTATTTTTACAGTTGTGTTTTTCATTATAGCAGCTGTGATTAAAATAGATTTAACTGAAGGTACTGTTCCACTGGCGGCATTCGACAAAGAACAAGTAAATCAAGCATGTGAGCAACAAATAGCCATTAAAACCCTTTCTGTAGTGACTACCGCTGGCGATACTGTTCAAAGTTTACTAGCAGCTTATCCATCAGAGGTTGAAATATCATTCCCAGAAAAAATGGCGCAATTCTACAAATTGAATCCACATTTACAAAAACAGTCCATGGTAACCGGAGAACTTATCAAAATACCAATCTATGATAAAATAGAAAATAATTGCAGATAATTAAAAAGTAACGTTTCTTCCTTGTCCATCTTTCACTACACTGATAAAATAATAGAAGTGTGGTACGCGAAAAGTTAAGATACGTACCTCAAAAAGGAGAGAATCTTCATGAGTGAACTCATTCACCGTTCAAAAACACGTCCTGTACGTGTAGGTAATTTAACGATTGGTGGTAGTAATGAACTATTCATCCAAAGTATGTGTACAACAAAAACACATGACGTGGAAGCAACAGTTGCAGAAATTCTACGTTTAGAAGAAGCGGGTTGTCAGATTGTACGTGTAGCTGTTCCAGATGAGCGTGCTGCCAATGCGATTGCTGATATAAAAAAACGTATTCATATTCCGTTAGTAGCGGATATTCATTTTGATTATAAGTTGGCTCTTAAGGCGATTGAAAATGGAATTGATAAAGTACGTATCAACCCTGGTAATATTGGTCGTCGCGAGAAAGTTGAAGCTGTAGTGAATGCAGCAAAAGCAAAAGGTATTCCAATCCGTATTGGTGTAAACGCTGGCTCATTAGAGAGACATATATTGGAAAAGTACGGATACCCTACAGCTGATGGTATGGTTGAATCGGCATTACATCATATTAAAATTTTGGAAGACTTGGATTTCCACGATATTATCGTTTCGATGAAAGCTTCTGATGTAAACCTTGCTATTGAAGCCTATGAAAAAGCAGCAAAAGCTTTCGACTACCCATTACACTTAGGGATTACAGAATCGGGTACTTTATTTGCTGGTACTGTTAAATCAGCGGCTGGTCTTGGAGCGATTCTATCAAAAGGTATTGGGAATACATTGCGTATTTCTTTATCGGCTGATCCAGTTGAAGAGATTAAGGTTGCACGTGAATTACTAAAATCCTTTGGCCTAGCTTCTAATATGGCTACGCTAATCTCTTGCCCTACTTGTGGTCGAATTGAAATCGATCTTATCTCAATTGCAAATGAGGTAGAAGAATACATTTCTAAGCTAAAGGTTCCTTTAAAAGTAGCTGTACTTGGCTGTGCAGTAAATGGTCCTGGCGAAGCACGTGAGGCAGATATCGGAATTGCTGGGGCACGCGGAGAAGGATTGTTATTTATGAAAGGAAAAACAGTTCGTAAAGTGCCTGAAGCAACAATGGTGGAAGAACTGAAAAAAGAAATCGATAAATTAGCAGCTGAAATGGCTGAAGAACGAGACAAGAAGGAAGCTCAAGTGTAAGCTGAGGCTGGGAGGTTTTATATGACGTCCAAGCAAAGACCGCGTTTTGGTATTGATATTGATGGAACCGTGACTACACCAGATACACTCATTCCCCATATCAATGAACGCTATAAAACAAACATCGTTTTAGATGATGTCATTGAATATGATTTTTTAAGTGCTTTTCCTCACCCCGTTGACCGCAATGAATTTGCAAAATGGTTTAAGGAAAATGAAGCCTTTATGTATTCTGTAAGTAGCCTTGCACAGGATGCACAATCCATTTTAGAAAAATGGCAGCATTCGTATGAACTTATTTATATCTCTGCACGTGATACAAGTGTATTTGATATTACTCATAAATGGTTTGAGGAAAATAAGGTCCCCTTCCATCGTATCGAGTTAATTGGAAGCCACAATAAGCTTTCTGTGGCAAAAAAGCACAAAGTAGACGTCTTCTTTGAGGACAAACACGATAATGCAGTGATGCTAGCAGAAGAATTAAACATCCCAGTATTACTATTTGATACACCATATAATCGTAAATCGATTCCAACAAATGTGGTACGAATTAATAACTGGAATGAAGCAAATCATTGGATCTTAAAACACTTCTAGTAAAGCAGGCAACATGTAAACTTACTGTTGCCTGTTCTTATATTTCTAAAATACCCCTCTCCCACCTTTCAACAAAGGTTTCAAAATGAATACCATAGCGATTATAAATATCATGATACACAAAATAGACCCCTAATTTCTCTAACATAATATCATCAATTTTCATCCATACTTCCCTTCCCATTTTTTTGGACAATATAATCTTCACACTAAAATTTTTCTCTTTAATTGTGAACAATCTCACATTTGAAATATTGAATATTCGATAAAATAGGCTGTAGTAAAAAATGTTGATAGGACGTTAAAGATTTATTTGAAACTATTTTACGTAAATTGTGGTAGGAATATGAACAATTAGATTATTTACATAAATTTACCCACTTTTGTTACTAGAAAACTTGACTTATCAACAAGTTTTTACCCTACTTGTCTAAATTACAATGAAAAAGGTAGAGGAGATGTTTACCCAATTTATTTAACCTGCAAAACAAGTTTTTATTCAAAAAAATCACTTTTTAAAGATAATTGAAATGATAAAGATTTAAAATAACAATATATGCAATTTTTGAAACTATTTGAAAATAACACTGCTATATTCTTCATCAATTTGTTATACTTTTTTTAAACAAACAATTGTATCGGGGGAACAAGCATGTATAATACGAAAATGCCCCTCACAAAGGATGAGTTATTTCCATTTCTTTGTAATATTAGTGAGCAATTTCATATTGGTATCGCCATCATAAACTTAGAAAAAAATGATTTTCCTTTTGTCTATGTAAACCAGGCATTTACTACATTAACTGGTTACTCACAAAATGAATTAATCGGAAAGAATTTTGACTCATTGACAGGAATAAAAACAAATTTAGAGCAAAATGGGGATCTGCTTTATCATTTAGAAAAGAAAAACCCCTTTGAAAAAAATATTATCCATTACCAAAAAGACGGGACTGCCTTTTGGAATCACGTGACCTGCCAGCCCATAAAAGATCGTGACGGCATATCCACTTACGCATTAATACATTGCAAAGAAATAACAGAGCAAATGTTAAGTAAAATGCTTTCGAAGCTAGAGCACGAGGTATATATTGAGTTAGAGGAAAATGGTGATTTAGGATCCATTTTACAATTGATAACAGAAAAAGTTGAAAAATACTACTTGCGGGATATTTTCTGTGCCATCCATGTCGTAAATCAACAAAAGAAATTAAGTCCAATCGCTAGTGGTTCCCTACCTCTTTCGCTGATTAAAGCCATGAATCATCTTGAAATCGGTGGTTCAACTACTGGATATAATGAGAGTGTCATATATATTAATGACTTGTCTATTAAAAATTACCAATCAAACAAGATGATAAAGAAATATAATTTATCATCTTGCTGGTCAAAACCAATCTTTACAAAAGAAAAAGCATTACTTGGCTATTTCTCAATATACATAAAAGGAGAAATGCAGTTAAGACAGGTAGATATTGATTTCCTAAAAAAACTTTCTCCGATTGTCGCACTCTCAATGAAATATGTAAAACAAAGACAGGAACTTAAAAAATTAGCATTTTTTGATATGAGCACAGGTATTCCAAATTATAATAACTTTTACACTAGTTTAGGCATGTGGGTTAAAGATCAGATAAAGGGCTCTCTTCTGCTTATTCAACCAAATGAATATTCTAGTATAGTTGATTTATATGGACGAAAATTTGGAGATGAATTAATTGGTCAAGTCGTAAATCGTCTCCTTTCCACAAAAGATTTAAATGAAGAGATTATTTACGGAAGATTTTCAACGACCACCTTTATTATCGCTGTAAAACAATCGAATGGAGAAACTTTAAAGCATTTTATAAACCAAATATTACAAATAACAGCTGTCCCATTTACAATTGCCAATAGAGAAATCTTTATCACATTAAGAATGGGTGTATCTCATTTTAATGACTTATTAACAATAGATGAAAGTATCCGTCGGGCGGATACAGCTTTAACAAAATCACGTCTACAAAATACAGCTGTATCCTATTTTGAAATGGGAACAGATAAAATGATTCAAAGAGAGCTCAACATTTTAAATCAGTTGCAATTTGGCATAAAAAATGAGGAATTTACAGTTCACTTACAGCCAAAAATCAATTTAAATACTGATGAGATTGAAGGATTTGAAGCATTAGCAAGATGGTTTTCACCTGTCTTAGGCAATGTATCTCCTGCGGAATTTATTCCAATAGCTGAAAAAAGCGGAAAGATAAATGAAGTTGATATATTAATTTTAAGGAAAGTGCTCAAGTTCCAAAATCTACGTCTCACAGAAGGCTTGCAAATTTATCCTATCGCTGTCAATATTTCACCAGTTCATTTTTATAGTGAAACCTTTGTGAATGATTTCCTTACCTTAGTTGAGGAATATCAAATACCGCCTGATTATATAAAAATAGAAGTAACAGAGAGTGTTGAATTATTTGATTTTGTTAAAGCTAAACAAATCCTGTTGGAACTAAAAAAATTGGGCTATGAGAGCTCCATTGATGATTTTGGAGTAGGTTTTTCAAGTTTAAGTTATTTACAGCAGCTACCTTTTTCTGAAATAAAAATCGACCGCAGTTTTATTAACGATATCAGTAATAGTGATATGTATGCAGTTGTACAAACAATTGTTCAGCTCGCTGAAAAATTAAGAATGCATGTAGTAGCTGAGGGAATTGAAACACTCGAGCAATATACAATACTACAGAAAATTGGGTGTAAATCCGGACAAGGATTTTACTTCCATAAACCAATGCCACTTGAAGAAGCACAAAAGCTACTTGATTCTATTAAATAAACGTCTTAACGCCTACACAGAGTTTCTGTATAGGCGTTTTAATATTAATGGTTCTATAATATTTGTTGGGGTTTTACTACAATTTGAAATAAAAAAAAGCACGTAATCACCGATTTCGATATACTTGAATTGTCGAGAAACAAGCAATGAAAGGTGATACGTGCATTATGAATTTTAACAGAAATATCCCAGGATTAAAAGGTGTAACTGTTCATAAGATTGAAGAGATCGGGGAGCGTATCGCTCTTTACGTTTCAATTCCGAAGAAAGAACATCAGTGTCCAGACTGTAATAAAATGACCTCTAAAATACATGATTATCGAATTCAAAAAATTAAACATTTAAAATGGTTTGAACGATTAACCATCCTTTTCTATAAACGTCGACGTTATGTATGTGAGTGCGGAAAACGCTTCTCGGAAAAATCTCCTTTCGTGGATAAGTATCAACGTTACTCAAAAGAATGGAATCAAGTTGTTGGAATCCGTTCAGTAAAGGCAAAGACATTTAAAGAAGCAGCAGAAGTCCTTGGAACATCCAGTTCGACGGTAATTCGTCGCTTTAAAAAGGTGGTAAAAGAGCAGCTAAATGAAGGGGTCCATTTACCAAAATGTATTGCGATTGATGAATATAAAGGAGATACAGATGCGGGGACCTATCAACTAATCATTGCCAACGCTGAAACGCACGAACCAATTGATATTTTACCGAATCGTAGAAAAGAAACGATTAAGGATTATCTAATGACATATGGATCAGATGTAGAAGTCGTCGTAATGGATATGAATCCAAGCTTTAAAGCAGCTGTTAAAAAAGCCTTAAATCGTCCTATCATTATTGCCGATCGATTCCATTATTGTCGTTATATTTATTGGGCTCTAGACGAGGTGCGTCGTAAAGTGCAGAAGGATTGGCATCCATACGATCGAAAAAAGTGCAAAAAAATGCGTCATGTCTTATATAAACGCTTTGATAAGTTAACGGAAAAGAATCGATGGTATTTAAATCGCTACACGGGAATGTCAAAGGAATTAAAGCAAGCATATGAACTAAAAGAAGCCTATTGTAAATGGTTTGATTGGGCAAAAACGACGAATGATATTGCAGAAGTGAAGAATAGATTAGAAGCTTATTACCGTAAGGTAGAAGAAGCAAATATCCCAGCATTTATAAAAGCCATTCAAACCTTTAAGAATTGGCAAGTAGAGATCTTAAATAGTTTTAGTTTTGGCTATTCAAATGGTTTTTTAGAAGGAATTAATAATAAATCGAAGGTAATGAAACGTAATGCTTATGGTTTTAGGAGCTTTAAGCATTTTAAAGCAAAGATTTTATTGAATGATTTATATAAAGAATTCGGTGTTCATTTAGGTTAATAGGGTGACGTGCAAAAACACATCACCCCAACATTTGACATAGAACCATATTAATTAACTGTATCTGCTAAATTGCCAGCTATAAATGTTACCAAATCCTTTAAATTTTGTGGCGTAACACCATGACCATCTGGATAGGTTTTATACGTCACTTGTACACCAATCTCTTCAAAATAGTTTTTACTATTTTCGCCCCATTGAATCGGGAAGTCATAATCATATTCACCATGGGAAATAAAAATTTCCGTCTTATCTAACGGGGCTTTTTTATATTCATTTATTACGAATTCTGGTAAATAACCACTTAATGCCACTGTCCCCTTAATAAGATTTCCTAATGTTAAAGTGAGTGTTTCTACAATAGCAGCGCCTTGATTAAATCCAATCAAAAAGATCTTCTGGATATTCAACTGGTATTCTTCAATGGCTTCTAAAATAAAGCTTTGACTGAAGGTAATTACTTTATCAAATACTTCCCTAGTTGGTTTGCCCTCTTCCTCAAATGTGTAAAAAGCAAATCCTGGAGAGTGCTTGATCGGTCCTCTCAAACTAAAGATATGACATTGACCTTTAAATTCTTCAACTAATTGCAATAAATCCTCTTCATTACTTCCTAGGCCATGAAATAAAAAGATAGCTCCTTCAAGTTCATTACTAGTATTTGATGGTGAAATATGCTTAAACGTATAGGGTGATTTCATGTTCTTTAATTCCTTTCTAAATTTAGAGCTTTGAATAACTTGTATTGTATCAAAGTTTAATAATAATGTTTACCATTGTAGCTGCTTTTGTAGAAAGTATTTTCCCATTACATGCATTATAAATTCGCATTTAGAGCAAAATAGGCGAAACAAATGCTTAGTTTTTCCTTAAAACATAGAATTCCTACCAAAAAAATAAACATTTAACTCCACTATTTGCTATGAATCTGATATACTACTTTTCGAGGTGAAATTTTATGACAATAATAACAATAATTAATGTCGCCGTATTAATTGCACTAATGGCATTCTTACGCTTCTTAAATAAAAAGCATGTTAAGTTTTCCAACCGTGTTTTTGCAGGACTAGGCTTAGGTATTCTATTAGGCCTAGCTCTACAGTTAATTTTTGGTGCTACTTCAGAAGTAGTAACAAATACTGTTCCTTGGTATAACATTATTGGGACAGGCTATGTAAAGCTTCTTCAAATGATTGCAATGCCACTTGTATTCATATCAATTTTAGCAGCCTTTACAAAAATGAAGCTTGGCAATAATTTAGGGAAAATTGCTGGACTTATTTTACTTATACTAATCGGTACGACTGCAATATCTGCTGGTGTCGGTATACTTTCCGCCACAATATTTGACCTTGATGCCACTCAGTTAGTACAGGGTGATGCAGAGATCGAACGTGGTGTTTCTCTAGAAGAAAAAACAGCAGAGGTTAAATCTCTACCGGAGCAAATAATTGAACTGTTCCCAGCGAACCCATTCTTGGACTTGACTGGTGCTCGTTCAACATCAACCATTGCGGTTGTCATATTTGCAGCCTTTTTAGGTTTTTCTTATTTACGAATTGTTCGTAAGGATGAAGAAACTTCCAAAACGATTAACAAGGCAATTGATGCAATCTATTCGTTAGTTATGGGCGTCGTGACAATCGTGTTAAGATTAACTCCGTACGGAATCTTAGCTATTATGGCACGAACTGTAGCAACAAGTGATTTTGGAGCAATCTATAATTTAGGGAAATTCGTAATCGCTTCTTATGTAGCGTTAATTATCGTATTCCTGATTCACTTAATCATTATTTCTCTAACAGGTTTGAGCCCTATCATGTATGTTAAAAAAGCAAGTGAAACCTTACTATTTGCATTTACATCAAGATCTAGTGCTGGAACTTTGCCATTAAATCTAAAAACACAGGAAGAACGTCTAGGTGTACCAGATGGTATTGCCAATTTCGCAGGCTCCTTTGGACTTTCAATTGGTCAGAATGGATGTGCCGGTGTTTATCCCGCGATGCTAGCGATAATGATTGCACCAACAGTTGGTATTAATCCCCTCAATATTAGCTTTATTGCAACGGTTATCGTGATTGTTGCAATCAGTTCATTTGGTGTAGCTGGTGTTGGTGGTGGTGCAACATTTGCTGCCATAATCGTTTTATCTGCACTTGATTTACCAGTAGCACTTGCAGGGGTATTAATTTCAGTTGAACCATTAATTGATATGGGGCGTACTGCATTAAATGTAAGTGGTTCTATGACTGCTGGTGTTACGACGGCAAGAATTATGGGTGACCTGGATAAAGACATCTTCAATAATACAACAATAAAAGAACTAGGTGAATCGTAATATCCCCTCCTTCTAATTTTTAAATTAGAAGGAGTTTTTTTATGCCTCTGTACACAAAAAATGGTATCTGTAAATCCTTTTTCTGTTATCTTTTACTTATTTTATCGACAATCTATGCTATTCAATTGTCAATTTTAGATAATTTACTTAAACTAGAAATAATCTATATACATAATTTGTAATACTATTTAAAGGGGTGTTTAGTGATGTATGAGATGATCGTAATAGATAAAAGTATTTTATTCATTGAGCAGCATCATGTTGACACTTTTAAAAAAATGGCTACTAAACTCAACAACTATTCTTCTCTTGTAAAAGAAGGCGGACTAAGCAAATCGGATGGTTGGATTATGGCCTTTAATATTTGGCTGTTCATATTGCCAGATGATGACTTAATTATTAAAACGGACGAGGCTTCATTGTATTATACAGCCAATGTTCTTATTCATAATGCCATCAAAGACGACACACATTTCCAAAATCTAAAACATAGAAAAGATTCAACCCCTGAGCTGTTCTATCTATCCTCATTGGCTTTAGCAACAGGCTTAAATGAATGGATTTTATTTGTGATGGAAAAGTACCAATTAAAAAATAAAGCCACTCGGCTAGAATATCAAAACTACTTTGATGCACTAAATGGCTCAACCGAGGAAATTCAGACTTTTCTTGAGGATCAAGCGCAGTTTGTAAAAGCAGCTGTACAAGAATTGCGTGAATGTTCTTTTTCCCAGATGATAAAAAAATGCTGTGATGAAGCCTATTTTTTATATATGGATCAATTTGAACAAACTCTTCCTTAGGATAAAATCAATGAAACATGACAAATTAAAGCCCAGTAGTCTACTTTCACAAGTTGCGCTACTGGGCTTTAAGATGCTCTGTTTAAAATAATTGAATCGTTTTGGCTAACAAATAACAATTTGTTCATAGCAAGTAGTAACCTGCTTTTTAAACTCGTTTATATTTTCTTTCTGTACACCTACAATTACAGAGGTAGCTGGTCCACTAGATTTATGCAAATCTAGTGAGCATTCAAATTTATGACCAGGGAATATCCCTTCAAGCTCCGCTAGAATGCCTTTAGATCCAACCGGCCAGATTTGATTTGCAATCTTTAGTCGGAATAATTTATTAATCTCACCCAGTTTTGCAATATGTTGTGATTCATGAATTACCTCCTGACCTACTAGAGGCTTTCCAACTACAAACCAATGAAGATTTTCCTTTGTCATTTCAAATTGAAGCTTTCCGATTATCATTAAACTAATACCTGATTGTAAAGAATCAAAATTCGATTCACTAGAACCGTTAATTGCAGGCATTGCTAGATCAATTTCATCAAATGCTATTTGAATCCCCTTTTCATAATCTGCCCAAGCCTGATTTCCCGTAAGGTTTGATAAAATGATGTTGGTAGGCACTGCACCTGCACACCATTGCTCTAATATGGCAACACGGGCAGTATAGTAAGCAGTTAATTCATTGGAAGCGTGAACGAAATCTAATTCCTTCTCACCGATACAGCCAGAATTATCAATCGTTACAACCGTTGTATCGTCGATTTTAATTGCATTTCTCATGGATTCGAAACTTTCCTTTCTCTAAATACTTTCTCCATCAAAGGAAGTGTAATCCCAGTAATTATCGCATTAATAACTGTGGCAATAACTAAGGATGGTACTGCGCCTATGAAAAATGCTGGAGAAATTAAAAAATAGAATGGAAAAGCAGCTAGAACACCATTGCCAATTATTAAAAAAATCCATTTTAATATATTAAACCCTTTTTTATGTAAAACATTAAAAACGTAAGTGACGATCATCATTTCAAATGCAATTAGCAAATGAAATGGGCCTGATGGAAAGCCAGATGTTAAGGCGGTAGCTAAGTGACCTAATGCACCTGCAATTCCGGAAAGAAGTGGGGGTAAAAAAGCGACACTAATAAAGGCAGGAGCAGAATCTAAAGCTGCTGTTGTCATAAATCCCGGTACCTTTATAAAACTGCCTATCACACAAATTGCAGCAACTAATGCTGTTAAAATCATTAACCTTAATGTTGATGTTGATGATGATCCCATGTTACAATCCCTCACCCTTTAAAATTTGTGGTATACCATACCAAATACGAATGACATCTTCACTTTCATTAAAGAGCTTTTGATATAAGCGACCGCAAGCATCACGTAACTTTCTTTCTTCCTTCAATATGGGTACAACGCCTCTACCAATATCCGTACAAACACAAATTACTTTTGCCTGCTTGTCCAACTCAATAAGCTCCTTAATAATTTCTTGAGCGATCACGTCTTCCTCTAAATGAACTTTTTGCAGAATTATTTTTTCAAAGCTTCCTATGACCACGATATCCTCTTTTAAGAGCAATTTTTTCTTTGGTATTTCACCTTCAAAGAAATATAGCTTCCCTGCTAACCGATTCAATAATTTCTCTTTTATATACTTTCTTTTGCCATTATAGGCTCCACCGATAACAACCTGCATCGTTTCCCCTCCTTTACACTTGAAAAATCAGCCCACTGTAGTGTATAGATGGTTCTATGAGATGGCATAATCTGTTGAAAAGATCCTTTAGAAGGACCGTATTTTGCTAATAGAACTCGAATTACACCACCATGTACAACAAAAGTGTATTCATTATTTTGGGAGATAATATTTTGAAAACAAGAAATTACTCTTTGTTCAAATTCTTGATAACACTCACCATTAGGAGGAGTAATTCTTTGAGGCTCATCAATCCATTGACGATATATGGATAACTGTTTAAGTTCCTCATATGTCTTCATCTCAAAGTCTCCAAAATTTATCTCTTTTAAATTTTCGTATGATAAATAGGTTGCCTTTTGGAAATATAGTTGTGCTGTTTCTTTGCACCTCTTTAAGTTACTCCCATAAACAACTGGCGTATTAATTGGTACATCAAATTCATGTTCCTTAGTAGTAATGGATTCATCTGTCCAACCAATATATTTTCTTTTTAGATTGGCATCCGTTTTTTCATGTCTTATTAAATGAACAATAACATGCCCCATAAGAACACCTCAATCCCTTCGTAAAGTGCACCAATCAAATCTCCGGTCATTCCTCCAAAATTTTTTATCGTCCACTTTCGAAATATAAATACGAACAGGAGCATACCGATAGCTAAAATGAATCCAAACATTCCAATAAAAGAAAATGTAAGTATACTAAATGAGAGAAGATAAATAAGGAGTGTTATCCAAATCCATTTCGGAGTTACTTGGGCTTTAAAATAGACTGCCAGCCCTTTTTCTTTTACTGTATTTGTAGTAATAAAGTATACCTGTAACGCTAATCGACTTAAAAAAGGAACAGCTATGAAATAGAAAATAATATTTGGTGAATCTTTATGTAATAGTTCAAAAACAAAACCTATTTTTAATAGCAGCAATACGACTAAATTAATTGCCCCAAATGCTCCAACACGTGGATCCTCCAAAATTTCAAGGCGCTTCTCTTGATTTTGATAAGAGAAATAGGCATCTCCCGTATCAATCCAACCATCTAGATGTAACCCACCTGTCATAATAATTCCTGCTACGACAACTAATATAGCGAACAACAGATCAGAAATAAGGAGATAATCTTCATTCAAAATATAAAGAATACTTATCGTACTCCCCATTAAAAGCCCCAAAACAGGCAACATAGAATACATTGCAGTTACTGTTTTTTTATTCATCGGTAGTTCCATCCGAATCGGTAAAGAGGAGAAAAACTGAAAAGTTAAAAGGAAACCAATAAAGGTATTTTTCACAACGGGCACCGTCCTATTTCCAACGTATATTCTTACTATAATCCATTTCGTAAGCTTCGTCACTGTGGTGAACAATCCATTGATGTAATTCTCCCAGCAAATAACGATAATAATTCACCTCTGTAAAGGAAGAATTGGGCTCATCTAATAGTTCATTGGATACTAGTAAAATAATACCGCCATCCTTAGTCCAATCGATAAGTTGTTTTTTTAATGCCCCAAGGTACTTTTCAATTTCAAGTATTCTGGAATTTCGTTCAAGTTGTTCTGTTTTATAAAGGATATTATTTAGCCAAGTTGTTATACAATCCCAAAGTATTACAGATTTCTCTGCAGAGATGGCTACATCAAACTGTAATCCATCTAGAATTTCCAGTGTATCCCACTTAATAGCTGACTTTTCGCGATCTAGCTGATGTCGTTTGATTCGACTAGCCATCTCTTCATCAAAAGCAACACCGGAAGCAATATAAAACAAGTTGGTCCGCTCAAATTGGTGATATAGCTCTTTAGCATAACATTCAGCAAATGCACTTTTTCCGCTCCGAACACCACCTGAAATAAAAATCATTTTACTCATGAGACTCTCCTCCAAAATTTAATAATAAGCTAAAGTAATTATTAGAGATAAAATCGAAAAGAGCAAACTCTAATTAAGAATTTGCTCTCCTACTTTTTAGTTAAAAATTTCTGGATAGATTGTTGATGCAATTAGTTCGATGGCTTCACCAATTCGTGGACCTGGACGATCTAGGATATCGGCATTTAATACATAAACTTCTTCATTTTGAACCGCCGTAATATTTGACCATCCTTCACGAGCTAAAATTTCTCCTTTTGGATCTTCACTGTAATTTACAGTTGTAATAATTGCTTCTGGATTACGGGTAATTAAATCCTCTTCTGAAACTGCAAACCAACTTTGCTGATCAGCATATATGTTTTCAACGCCAGCCGCTTCAATAAGCTCTTGTTGGAAAGTACCAGAGCCGACAGACCAAATATCTGGAGATGGTGAGATTTCAAAGTATACTTTTTCCTTTTCATCCAATGAAGCCGTTTTTTCTTGAACCGCCGCAATTTGCTCTTCGATTCCTGAAACGATTTCATCAGCTTTTTCTTCAACATTTAAAACTTCAGCTATTTGCTCGATATCACCATAAACATCATCAATTGTTGCGGCAGTTTGAATAACAAAAACCTTCAATCCAGCATTTTCTAATTGTTCAATATGCGTTTCTTCCCCAACTGTATAGGCAAAAACAACATCAGGTTGCATTTCAATTACTCTCTCAGTATTGATAGTCATTGAATCAGAAATTCGTTCTATTTCAAGCGCTTCTTCAGGGTATGTATCAAATTCTGTTGCACCGATAATTTGCTCCCCTACTCCAAGCTCAAATAAAATCTCTGTATTGCTCGGTTGTAATGAGACAATTTTTTCTGGTACTTCCTCAAAAGTCACTTCCACACCGCGGTCATCAACGACTGTATAAGGACCTGATTCTTCAGCTGCCCCAGCGTTTTTGTTTGCTTCTGTATCATCGCTTTTAGCTGGTTCTTCAGAATTACAACCAACTAATAATAATGAGATTGCTAATGGTGCCATCCACTTTTTCTCTAAAAATTTCATCGAATTTCCTCTTTTCGTTTTTTCTTTATTGGATAGGATTTGCTCACAAATGGAATCTCATCTACACCCTGTCTGGAGTTTGTGTAAACGGCCATTACAAAAAATACATTTGCAAGAAGAGCTAAATAATCAAACAATATTTCTGGTACTTCGCGTTCTTCACTTACTTTATGGAGTGCACGATATGATTTTTTTGCTTCACTTCGACAGACATGAAGTAAGGCACCCGCTTCACTGCCTTGAGGCAATAAAAACTGCTTGATTACATCCCCAACTTGGGCAACATAATAATCATATCGGTCACTCAAGACTTGTAAATCAGCCTCCGAAATCGCTAATTTTCCACGTATAGAGCCGTTAAGATGATAAACATTAGGCTGAATAACTTCTAAGTCCTCATAAACAACTCGACAAGCTTCATCTCCACGTAAAACTGGTAAAACAGCTCCAATTCGTGTAGTAAGAGAATCTGTGCGAATCTCATAATCGACTAAACTCCCTTGCTCACGCATAAATGGATAACAACTAAATCGCATATCTTTTCGAATATATACCCCCCCTATCCAATTACATTTAGTGAATAACCCATTCAAACAACAAGAGAAATTATAAAAGCCATCCACAAGAATGGATGGCAAAAAATTACAGAATAAGATTGCATAAAAATATTCACTAAATTAAGCCGTACATTCTCTTAAATTCCGAAGAGGGTATTTACGATCAGAAAAAGATAGGTCTCCTGGCTTGTGCATAGCATTTCAAAGAGCCTTCCCATCTAGATAGACAGTGGCAAAAATCTTGAAACTAACACATACAGTTGCGGATACAGCTTCGGCTTTTTACCGAATTCCCTATTAAGCGTTCATACGCATCTCTTTCTTTGCAAACAGTATTCACTTAACAGCAATATAACATATTTTTCAAAATAATAGTATTTAAATTTTTCAGTAGAATTTAGTAATAGATTATAATGCTTAACTACAACCTAAGCATTTTCCATAGATTTCGAATTTGTGCGCCTCAATCGTATATCCCGGAAGTTTTTCGTTCAGCATCTCCATTGGACAAATCGAGATTTCTTTAACGTTCCCACATTCCATACAAATAAAGTGATGATGATGGTGATCAGATTCGCATTGCATACGGAAATTTCTTTCACCACTTAACTCAGTTTCTTCTAATATACCAAGATCAACAAAAGTAGCTAAATTGCGATAAATCGTATCGAAGCTCATTCCAGGAAAGTCCTTCTTCAATACAGATAAGAGATCCTTTGCAGTTAAATATTTATCAGTCTCTTCGAACATATTCAATATTAGTTCTCGTTTATCCGTTTTTTTATAGCCGTTTTCTTTTAATATTTCCCATGCTTTAGTTAGGTTCATTTAACTGCTCCCCTTTCTTTTGCATTTGTTTTAAGTATAATTTTTTTAACAAGGATGACAATCAATAAAATTAATATAGAGGTTACAACAATTGTACCACCTGGTGCCAGATTTAAGTAGTAAGCGCTTGCTAATCCGATGATAACAGCGGCTTCACCAAAGAGGATTGAATAAATAATTGTTTGTTTAAATCCTTTGGCAATCCGCATACTGGCTGCAACAGGTAGTGTAATTAATGATGAAACTAAAAGAATTCCAACAATTCGCATGCTTGCAGCTATCACTAAAGCAACTACCAGCATAAATAAGAAATGAATCCATTTTGCAGGCAGTCCACTAGCATTTGCATATTCTTCATCAAAAGCAAGGACAAACATTTCTTTGAAAAATAAGAATATAAATAAGATAACTACAATAGCAATACTCACTACAACCCATAAGTCCTGTCTTGATACTGCCGAAACCGAACCAAATAAATAGCTCATTAAGTCTGTATTAAAGCCACTTGCAAGAGATACAAAAATCGCAGTTAGACCAATACCTGCAGACATAATAATCGGAATAGCGAGCTCTTCATAGTGTTTATATAGTCTGCGCAATCGCTCTATTAGAATCGAGCCACTAACTGCTGCAACAATCCCTAAATATATCGGATTTAAAAGCACTAACGCCGAGAAGCTTTGACTTAAGTATAAACTCCCCGCAATCCCCGCCAGCGTTACGTGGGATAGTGCGTCTGCGATTAATGACATTCGTCTTACTACAATAAAAACACCTAATAATGGTGCTATAACGCCAATAATTAGCCCCGAGATAAAGGCATTTTGTAAAAATTCATAGTTTAAAATTGCTTCAATCATTTTGCCTTCTCCTCATTAATGAATCTTTCTCACTGAATGTCCATACCAATTGTCTAATTGAGTTTGTGAAATTGTATCAAACTCCTTTTTAAACCCATGGAAATGAATTGTTTGATTTAAGCAGGCAACATGACTGATTCGATTAGATACCGTATCAACATCATGAGTAACTAAAATAATTGTCTTATTTTGTTCCTCGTTCAGCTTTGCTAGCATATCATAGAAGGATTGAACATTTTCGTGATCAATTCCTACAGTTGGCTCATCCAATATTAATACTTTCGGGTCGGAAATAAGAGCTCTCGCAATAAATACTCTTTGTTGTTGACCACCTGAAAGCTGACCAATATTACGAGAACGGAATTGCTCCATACCTACTGAATTTAATGCTTCTATTACTTTATCATTTGCGTCTTTCGGCATTTTTTTTAATAGACCCACTTTTTTTGTTAGACCACTTTTAACGACTTCCTCAACAGTTGCAGGAAAACCAGAATTAAATGCATTGGATTTTTGGGAAACATATCCAATCCATTCTCTATTATGGAAAGTTTCATTAGATTGACCAAAAAGCTCAACTTGCCCTGTCATTGGTTTTAATAAGCCTAGCAATAGCTTTAGTAATGTCGATTTACCTGACCCATTGGGACCAAGAATAGCAAGGAAATCACCTTCGTCTACTTTTAAGGAGATATTTTTTAAAACTTGCGTATATTCATATTGAAAAGACACGTTTTTCATTTCAATTAATGTTTGACTCATTTTTTCTCTTCTTTCTAATTCATAATCATTACGATTTACAGATTGTAAGTATAGTTGATTCCTATACAAAAGTAAAGTATGTTTGCTTAGTTTTTTGGTAATAATCGAAGATTTGTTGCAATGATTTATTGAAAGGATGTTGTCGTTTTGAAACAGGTTGAATTTATTGAACAATTTTTATCTAAATCAGATAAAGAAATCGTTAAGTTTTCAAAAGAATACGGCATTGATTTAACCCTGGAAGAAGTTCAGCGGTTAAGACCGCTATCGGAGCGTGCCTCCATTACCTGGTTATTTACCGGAATACCAAACTCTTTCCTAAAAGAAGTCGAGTCTATTATAGGGAAAAAGAAACTTAAAAAGCTTTTAAAATATTTAGACAGCCATTAAAAATTTTTCAAAAAAGAGGCTTCTTTGAAAAGAAACCTCTTTTTAATATTCTATTATTATTTTCTTCACTACTTCATCGATAGCTCTCAATCTTATTGATGTCTGGTTTTGTGTCATAATGGCAAAAGCAAAAGTTCGTCCACTATTTGCTTTTACATAGCCAGCCAATGTATAAACGCCTGATATATGGCCCGTTTTTGCAATAACTCGATTTTTGTATTGTTCTTCATTAAATCGATTTTTTAAGGACCCTCCGATAATTCGATCCGTTTGACCTCCAATAGGTAAACTTGAGTGAAGAATATTATAGGAAGGGATCTCGCCTATTTTTGTTAACAAAAGTGAGAGTTCATTTGCTGATACTTTGTTCGCATGAGACATTCCTGAGCCATCCTCAAAACTCCAGTTTTCCATATTTAAACCGATTGATATCCCATATTCCCTTAATGCATTAAGTCCTTCAATTGTATCACCTTTTCCATTAAACTCTCTTCCCATTGTTTTAACGAAGATATCTGCCATACTATTGTTGCTCAGCTTTAAAAACGGATACATTAAGGATTTTAATGGTAAGGAATGTTTTGTATAAATAGATTTAGCGTCTTTCGGTACATTACCCCGATCTATTTTCGTATGATTTGAAAACGCTAGTCCACTCTCCTCAAAGCTTTCTTTGATAGCTTCCAGTGTATTGATGGTAGGGTCATTTAAAGTTACCCAGTCCTTAAAGTTGGTACTATAGGGGATATTCCCAGTAATAGTAATTTCATTTGTACCATTTTGCCGTAAAATTTCAATAGTATTTTTCTGCTCTTTTCCTACTGTTAACGCCTGATTATTTATTATCATACCACTCGTACCTGGTTCTGCACTTAAAGAAGGTCGTTCACCAACTTTTGCTGCATTTACGTGAATAATAATTGTGCCCGCATCGTAATCATTATCCGGAGACATCGTTAAAGCAGAGGTTCTGGCTGCAAAATAATAACTTTCATCTTCCACTGAAATTCCCGGAGTTAGTTCGTCACCCATAAATAAAGAATCGTCTCCATAGATATTTCCATTAATTTGTACGATTCCATAATGCTTTAAAACACTTGCCATGAAAGTGAAATCCTTCTTTTGTAATGTAGGATCTCCTCCACCTTGAATATAGATATCACCGTTAAGAACCTTTCTTTTTACTTTACCATCAATATAGAGCTTGGTTTGAAAGCGATAATCAGGCCCGAGCATTTCTAGTGATGCAGAAGCTGTTAATAGTTTTAAAGTAGAAGCCGGCTTCATCGCCGCATCTCCGTTTTTCATGTAGAGCAATTCACCACTCTCTATTTCACGAAGTGACACACTTATATTGGTGTTCCCTAATTGGGCTTGTACGGTACTCTCTATATCTGATGCTGCTTCTACAAAGTGATTTGGGATAAAAAGCAAACAAATAGTAATCATAGAAAGAATTAGTTTCGTTTTCATTAATTCCTCCAAAAATATAAGTTGATATTAGTATTAACTTCTTTTTGTGACCTTAAGCACCTATTTAAACTAACTTATAGAATCTATAAATATAGGTATTCTAATCAAATTTTGATGATTAATAAGTTCTTCCCTTACTATATGTATGAAGGTTTGTTTGTAAGACTCGGGTTAGCTAATTGTAATTAAAACGAAGCTCTATCCAGATTCTATTACAATGCAAAGTTTTATATTCTCCCATAAAAAAACATCAAGCAATATTATTTGCTTGATGTTACTTTCGTCCTTATTAAACTAGTAATGCTTCGATTTCTGCTGGTTTATAGTCGCCACTTTTTAGCATTTCTATTTCAAATTTATATGGCGCTTTTTTGTTCTTGGCGTCAGTTCCAACCCATGGTGTTTCAAGGATTTTAGGCACATCTTTGAACGCTTCATGGTGAACAATGGATTTAAGTGCTTCAAATCCGATATGTCCAAATCCAATATTTTCATGACGGTCTTTTCCTGCTCCACAAACATTTTTGCTATCATTTATATGAACAACCTTAATACGGTCAATCCCTATCAATTGATCAAATTTAGCTAGTACCCCATCAAAATCGTTGATAATGTCATAACCTGCGTCATGTATATGACAAGTATCAAAGCATACAGATAAACGATCATTATTTTTTACACCATCAAAAATTTGGGCTAGTTCTTCAAAGGATCTACCAATCTCGGATCCCTTTCCTGCCATGGTTTCCAAGGCAATTTGAACAGGATGATTTGTAGATAATACCTCATTTAAACCTTCAATAATTTTCGCAATACCCATCTCCACACCTGCACCCACATGGGCTCCAGGGTGTAGAACAATTTGTGTTGCGCCAATTGCTGCTGTACGCTCGATTTCTTTTTGCAGGAACTCTACACCTAATGCAAAAGTTTCAGGTTTTGTGGTATTAGCGATATTGATAATATAAGGTGCATGAACCACAATATTTGAAAGTCCATTTTCTTTCATATGTGCTAGTCCAGCTTCAATATTTAACTCTTCAATAGGCTTACGACGAGTATTTTGGGGTGCACCTGTATAAATCATGAATGTTGATGAACCATAGGAAGCTGCCTCTTTACTTGATCCCAGAAGCATTTCTTTTCCACTCATCGAAACGTGTGAACCTAACAACATTTTCAAGTCCTCCTAAATTTTAAGCATTTAGCATTCTCAATTATTTTTGACGATTCTTCTTTCGTCTTTCTTTCTTTTTAATTTTTTCCATTTCCCAACGCATATTGCGTTTGTAGCCTGGTTTAACTTTTTTCGGCTTACGTACCTTTGATTTTGCAATGGCGTCAATTTCATTTTCATGTTTCGCACGGTTCGCTCTTGCATGACGTTCTTTTAGTTCAATCCATTCTCCGTTTTTCACATCTTTTTGAACGAAAGGAATGCCCATTTTTTCTACACGTACTACTGCATCTTCATCTTCTGGCTCAAACAAAGTAATAGCCGTTCCTTTATTACCAGCTCGAGCAGTTCGACCCACGCGGTGGATAAAGAATTCCAGGTCTTCGGGAATTTCATAATTGATCACATGGGAGATTCCTTGAATATCAATACCACGTGCTGCTAAATCCGTCGCTACGATATATTGGAATTCTAGGTCACGAATTTGTTTCATCATTTTTTTTCGATCACGAGGACTTAAATCCCCATGTATTTGTCCAACACGAGTACCTTGCTCCGCTAGGAATCCTGCTACAGCCTCAGCATTTTTTCTTGTATTACAGAAAATAACGGCTAGATATGGATTAATGGCTTCCATCACTTCAATTAAACGGCGATTTTTTGATTTGGAACGAACTGGCACTAATACGAAATCGATCCCTTCAGCCACAGGTCGCTTATCATTCATATGAATATGGACAGGAGCTTCCATATATTTTTTTAAGAACGGTTGTAATTTTTCAGGAATGGTTGCAGAGAAGACAAACATTTCTAGCTTTTCTGGCATATGGGATGCAAAACCATCAATTTCTTCGATGAATCCCATATCAAAAGCTAGGTCAGCTTCATCAACTACTAAAATTGGTGCAGTATGGACAAGTAAAGCACCTTCTTTTACTAAATCACGAATTCGACCAGGTGTCCCTACCACAATCTGCGGCTGATTTTTTAATTTATCGATTGATCTTTGTTTATCGGTTCCACCAATAAACAATTTTGCTTGTATTTCCGTTTCTTCGATTAACTCGCCTAACGCATCGAAAATTTGTTGAGCAAGCTCTCTTGTTGGAGAAGTGATTACTGCTTGAACTTCTTGCTTCTCTTCATTTACGCGTTGAACAATCGGTAATAGAAAACTATGTGTTTTCCCTGTCCCTGTATGCGCTTGTCCAATCGCACTTTTCCCTCTTAGAATAAGAGGGATCATTTCCTTTTGAATCGGTGTTGGTTCTTCAAAGCCAAGTTTTGCAATTGCTTCTTTTAAAAATGGCTTAAAATCATAATCTGAGTACTTCGACATTTTTCGTACCTCCTAATATGTTTCATATTGTACCATCTATAGTGAACAAAGAACAACTATACAAGTGTCAAACTCGAGGTATATCAAGGCTTTTGGAATATTAAGTTTATTTGGTCAAAATAAAAAAACCAGGAAATACTCCTGATTTTTTATTTTACCCAGTATTTAATATGGCATAATTTTTTCTACCGGTTTTGGTTCTTTAATTTTCGGTAGAATTTTATCTATAGTAACTGTTCGTTTAATTTCATGAGTTGTAGGGTCTTCGTGATCAAATTTCTCAAGGAATGTAATAACTTCTTTCACAATAGGTGTCGGTGTAGAAGCACCAGCTGTCACTGCAACAGTCTGAATTCCCTCTAACCATTCAAGCTTTAATTCTGATAGGTCTGCAATACGGTGTGAAGGTGTATTGGCAATTTCCTCGGACACTTGTGTTAAGCGATTTGAGTTATTTGACTTCGGATCTCCAACAACAATAAGTAATTCAGCTTTACCTGCTTGTTCTGCAACTGCTTCTTGACGAACTTGAGTAGCAAGACAAATTTCTTCATGGATTTGAATATGTGGATATTTTACTTTTAGATAATCCATTGCAACTTTAACATCCCATTGACTCATAGTTGTTTGGTTTGTTACAAGCAATTTATCATTATCTAATTGCAGTTCGTCGATATCTTCTGCGCTTTGCACTAAGTGGACGTGATTTGGCGCAACACCAATTGCCCCTTCCGGCTCAGGATGTCCTTTTTTACCGATATAGATAATATCATAGCCTTCAGCGGACTTTTCGCGAATAAGATCATGTGTCACAGTCACATCAGGACATGTAGCATCTATTGAAACAAGTCCTTTTTTTCTAGCAATCTCTCGAATCTCAGGTGATACACCATGTGCTGTGAAAATTACAGTACCCGATTCAACTTGTTCAATTATTTCTTTACGGTTTTCACCATCCAATGTAATGATCCCGTCTTTCTCGAAAGCATCCGTTACATGTTTATTGTGAACAATCATACCTAATATATATATTGGTCTTGGTAATGTTTTATCTAATGAGGCATTTCGTGCAATGACCATTGCATCCACTACACCATAACAATAGCCTCTTGGATTTATTTTAATGACTTGCATCATGTCAACTCCTTTTGTGGTACATAGTTCTATTATAACGGAGCGACACGCTGAATACAAAACTTCCTTCTAGCTTTTCTAAATCTATTCATCAAAATGATAGGGTGGCTGAAAGATTCTTGGAACTGATGGACGTGAAATAGCTTTTTTGGGTTTTGCTTTTTCAGTATAAGTAGGTGATTCAGATAACTCGAATTCCTCATACCTTCCTCTCCTGCCAGGTTTTGCAAACTTTTCTGCTCTGACTTGAGGTTCGGGTTTTTTGAACCTTTCAGGGGAAGAGAAGCTTTCTGGGATTTCTGAACTGTCATCTAAGTTAAATTCTTCACTTTCATCCTGTTCCTTTGTACCGCCAGTCTTGGGTAAACCTTGAAAACCTTTATATAATCTCCAAAGTGCAGGTAAGTTACGGAACATAGGTGTTGCTTGTTGTACAAATGGTTGAAAGCTTTGAGCTGTTGATAAAAATCGATTGGCCGTATCCATAAAAGTTTGTAATTTTGGTGTAGCTCCTCCTGTACCAAGCCCCGCACCCGGGATTGGAACTGGGGCTGGACCTCTACCTGGTGGTGGCATCATACCAGGTTGAGGGAATCGAGGTGGCCTCGTTGCAAAGTTGCCTCTTGGTCCCTGGAACTGATTAAAAGGTCGACTAGGTGGCATTTGGTTATAAAAACTTTGAGGGCGCATTTTAATCTCCTTTCTCCATGCTTAAGACGAAGTTGTTCTAAAGGTATCATATGCAATTGGGCTTTTAAGTGTACGTTTTTAATAGATTGATTAAAAAAATTGAAAAACACATCTCTGAAAAATAATATCGTGTAAATATGGCGCCTTTTTCGAATAAACGTACAAAACTAACTTTTCTATACATAAAAAATAGCCATTTCCTAATACGCAGAAATGACTACTATCCTTATATCTTTTCTAAACAAAATAATGATTTATAGGTCTGCCTATACCGCCATAATGAACATCCACATTGATAAAGTTCTGTTTTTCCAAAAAGTCTAAATACCTTCTTGCTGTTACCCTCGCAACTCCAATTGCTGCTGCAACTTCATCAGCGGATACACCATCTCTGGAAGCTTTTACGAAGTGAAGTACTTTATCCAAAGTCGTACGATTAAATCCTTTTGGTAATTCGGTTAATAATGTAGGTTCATTTCCCATTGATTCTTCTAACTCACGATATGGACGAATCATCTCATCCAATTCCTTTTGTGTGATATCTTGAACCTCGAAGGTCTTCAATTTAAAATTATAATAATTAAATAATGTTTGCTGTATTCTTTCAAATGTAAATGGCTTCATAATATAGTCATATACACCTAAATGTAAAATTTGTTGAATAGTTTGCATATCATTTGCTGCAGTAACTGTAATCACATCAACAGGTAAATTGGCGTTACGTATTTTTCTAAGAGTAATTAGTCCATCTTGTTCTGGCATAAAGATATCCATGATAACTAAATGAGGACTAAGCTCCTCTATCTGGTTATATCCTTCTACTCCATTGCTGCACATGGAGATTACTTTAAAACCTTGCACACGTTCGATAAACTGTCGATTTACTTCCCTTACCATTGGGTCATCTTCTACGAGTATCACTTTAATCGTATCCAACGATGATTCCCCCTTTAAAATTCAAAAGTAATTATAAATGTTGTCCCTTTGTTTACTTCACTTGATACCTCAATTGTACCATTTCCTTTTTGTACGATTTCATTTACTAAGTATAAACCGATTCCACGACCTTCATTTTCCTTTGTAGAAAATCCACTTTCAAAAATGCGAGATTGTATATCCTCTGTCATTCCGATTCCATTATCGCTTACTAAAATCGCGAGAATTCCATCATTATCATCAATTGAAATCGTAATTTCCTTATCTTGACGATTAACGCCAATTAATGAATCAAAAGCATTTTCGATTAAATTTCCGAATAATACAACAAAGTCATGATGATCCAGTTTATCAGGAAATTTTGTAAATTTACTTTCCTTATCAAGATTTACCTTTATTCCTAGTTCTTTGCCACGGCTTATTTTACTTAATAATAAGCCTGAAATATTTTCATTGTAAATACGTTCATTCAGAAATTTTGTTACATTGTCATGTTCATCTTGAACCTGGGATAAATATTCTAATGCCTGTTTAATATGCCCTAAATGAATAAGTCCCGAAATGGTATGCAACTTGTTTTTATATTCATGGGTTTGCACTCTCAAAGCCTGTACAAAAGCTTTTACTCCTGTAAGCTCCTCAGCTAATTGTTTAAAGGCCGTTAAATCTTTAAAAACAGCTACAGCCCCCACCTTATTGCCATTTACAAGTATTGGAATACGATTACTTAATATACTGCGTTCATTCACATATATTTCTTGATCATATACTGGTTTACCTGTCAGAACAATTTCAGGTAACCTAGTGTCCGGTAATACCTCATATATATTTTTGCCTAAATAATAGGAGGGCTCCCCCTCTACACCTAATATTTCACTTGCTTTCTTATTAAAGATGGTAATATTCAAGTCCTTATCAACAGCAATAATCCCTTCATGCATTGAATTAAAAGTTTCTGTTCTTTCAACATACATTTTTGAAATCTCGTGTGGCTCTAAACCGAACATTTGCTTTTTAATATGTCTTCCTAGGGTATGAGCTCCCCACATACTAAATAGTACAGAAATAGCAATCGTAATCAAAATTTCACTTTGGTAATCAGTAAAAATCTGAAGAGGTGAAGGTAATAGAAAACCAACAAGAGCTACCCCCACTTGGTTGTTATACTCATCCATAATCGGTACAAATGCTCGAATGGTTGTCCCATTTTCACCATTTGCTTTCGATAAATAATAATGCTCGACAAAAGCAGCGTCCATATCTGATGATTTACTAACTTCCCCAATTTCCTTGATTGATGGATGGGAGTACTTTACACGATTCGTATCCATTATCACGATATAATCTGCTTGATTGATAAACCGGATTTCTTCAACCATCTCATTTATTGTAGACGATGCAAATTTAAAATCATTGCTTTGCAGCAAGGTTTTTATCTCTGGTAAATTAGCAACAGTACGTGCTACCAGCATCGCTTCTTGACCGATGTTTTCCTCTTTTTCTTTTAATAAACTTCCGATGACAAAGGTACCTGCGATTAAAAAAGAAAAGACAATAATGAAAAAAGTCAACATCATTATTTTCTTATTCATCGATAATTTTCTGAACAGCATTATTGTCTCTCCTTTTGGAAAACTTGGCTTATCGAATAGACGTATTTCATTAAGCCTTTGTGGCGCTTATACAGATAAAAAGTTTTATACTTTCTTATTTACTAAATAAAACTGTTAGATTTTCACTTCAATGCTTATAATTATTTATAAAAATTGTAATTGTGGTGAAAAAAATGAAATACTTTCTAACTGGTTCATTCATTACCATCATTATCTTAATCGCACTATTTAGCTACCGTCAAAATATTTTTTCAACTACCCTACCCTATGATGATGAACAACAGGGGTTAAATGAACAAATCACCATTCATTTTAGTCATGTAGTTGCCGAGAATACACCTAAAGGGATTGCAGCTGAAAAATTTAAAGCGCTAGTAGAAGAAAAAAGCGATGGGAAAGTGGTCGTTCAGATTTACCCGAATGGTATGTTATATAATGATGAAAATGAATTGGAAGCACTCCGGGAAAATAAAATCCAGATGATTGCTCCTACAATATCTAAGATGACAAAGACATTACCAAATTGGCAGGTACTAGATCTTCCCTTCATTATAGAAGATAATAAACAGTTAAAAAAGGTCTTGCAAGGTGAGACTAGTAAATCGCTCCTGCAAGAGCTGGATAGTATCAATGTCAAGGGATTGACGTTCTGGAATAATGGCTTCAAACAAATAGCATCCACTTCGCCAATAATAGAAGTGGAGCAATTTAAAGGTAAACGTGTAAGGATGATGACTAGTGATATTTTGCATGAACAATTTATGCTACTAGATGCTAAACCTATTGCTACTACATTCGGTGACCTATATTCTGGCTTAAAACAAAACCTTGTGGATGCACAGGAGAATACCATTTCGAATATCTACTCAAAACAATTTCATACCATGGAAAATCACATCACTCTTTCGAATCATGGTATCCTGGCCTATTCCGTGATAATGAATGAAACTTTTTGGAATAGCCTTGATGTAGAAATTCAAAATATCATTACCGATTCACTTGACCAAATGCAAAACTGGCAATTCGAACGTGCTGAACAATTTAATGTTGAAAACTTATCGTATTTAAAAGGAAATTCAAACGTCAAAATTTATGATTTAGATGACCTGACTAAAAAGAAATGGGAAGAAAAATTACTTCCAATTTACTCTCATTACGAAAAAAACATCAATGATCATTATTTGGATGATCTCTTAAATGAAATAAAACAGATAGATTAATAACGAACAAAATGAACAATATACGACTACCTTTCAAAAAAGGTAGTTTTTTTATTTTATCAAAACTTTGTACTATAACAAAAAATTCTATTCCGAAAATAGTATTATAACAGAATAAACGTTGATATAAAGCTGTTTGTGAGCACTTTCACATAATATTGAACAAAATGAACGATATAACCTTTAAAAACTAAACAGTCTTTTTAGAAAACTATGAGGTATTATAGGTTCAGAAATTGAAAGCGATATCATTTAAGATTCTTAATTTACAAGGAGGATGTAAAGAAATGAAATTCCTTAAGAACCTAACAGTTCAAGTTATTATTGCAATCATTTTAGGTATTATCGTTGGTGCTATTTGGCCAGAGTTTGGGGCAAGCTTAAAAGTTTTAGCGGATTTATTTATTAAATTAATTAAAATGTTAATTACGCCTATTATCTTCTTGACAGTTGCAATTGGAATCGGTGCTATGGGAGATATGAAAAAGGTTGGTAAAATTGGCGGCAAGGCTTTAATTTATTTTGAAATTGTATCGACAATTGCACTTGCTATCGGTATTGCTGTTGCCTTACTAGTTAACGCTGGTTCCGGTATTCCTACAGATGCTGCCAATGGTTCAGATGTTTCTCAGTATACAGAGGCTGCTGCAAACCAAGAGCATGGGATTGGTGCATTCATCGCAAGTATTATTCCATCAAACTTTGTTGGAGCTCTTGCAAACGGCGAATTATTACCTACTTTATTTGCTGCTGTATTATTCGGTATGGCTGCTGCTTCACTTGGTGAAAGATCAAAACCGGTTATAACTTTCTTTGAACAAGTTTCAGAGATTTTCTTTAAAATCGTAGGTATGGTAATGAAGTTCTCTCCAATTGGTGCATTTGGTGCGATGGCTTATACAATCGGTAACTTTGGTCTAAAATCTCTTGGAAACTTAGGATTATTAATGGCTGCCGTTTATATTACAATGGCATTATTCCTCATTGTAATTTTAGGCTCAATTGCAAAATTCTATGGATTTAATATCTTTAAATTTATCGCTTATATTAAGGACGAAATCTTCTTAGTAATTGGTACTTCATCATCAGAATCTGCGCTTCCATCCATGATGCGTAAATTGGAAAGATTCGGATGCTCTAAGCAAGTTGTTGGTCTGGTTGTTCCAACTGGATATTCATTCAACCTAGACGGTACAGCAATTTACTTATCTATGGCTGCATTATTCATTGCACAAGCTTATGGTGTAGACTTATCTTGGATCCAAATCTTAACTTTACTAGGTATTTTAATGATTACTTCTAAGGGAGCTGCTGGTGTAACTGGCTCAGGTTTCATCACTTTAGCTGCTACTTTAGCTGCCTTCCCAATGATTCCAGTTGAAGGGATTGCATTATTAATCGGGGTTGACCGTTTCATGTCAGAAGCTCGTGCTGTAACGAACTTAATTGGTAACGGAGTTGCTACTGTAGTTGTTTCTAAATCTGAAAAAGAATTTGACGAAGCAGTTAACGCAGAGTTACAACAATCACGTGCATAAATGCAAAAAAATTAGCTTCCTCAGACTGTAGATAAACTCAGAAATTTCGAGTTTGCTACAGTCTTTTTTCATATTATTAATTGTTTGCTTTACAGCAGCTGTGAGAGCGTTTGACTGTGCGGTTTGCAAGTTTCTAGCTTTTTGGGGATTGAGATTGCTTCTCGCTCCCTCGCTAGCTCACTCTTTGCCTTTTCGGGGTATTGAAATCGCTTTTCGCTTCCCTGATAGCCTAGTTTAAATCTTTTCAAGACAGTGCGTTCTTTTTTCAAATTATAAGGAAAAGAAAAGACATCCTATCGACCTAATCTGGTCAATTGGATGTCTCAGTTATTTCTTACATTCATATTCAAAGGAAGTGGTAACTATAAAGCCACTTTTTTCTACGATGGGGTTGCCGCCTTCTTTTTCGCAGGCTTGTACTAACTTTTCAATTTTGCTCTCCAAGAAATACGAGGTTATCCCTGCAAACACAATCCCGATTATTATCATGATGGCCCCAATGATTACCCATCCACGTCCACTATTCCCCATATCTTACTTCCTACTCCCCGAAATAAAGTACTTAGATAAAAATGAAAGGTTCAGTATTTAATTCTGATTGAATAAATTCAACAGAAAGCTTTGCTTCCATACATAATTTATCCATTTTTTCCGCCACACCCTTAATCATCACCTTTTCTACGTGATGACCAGGATCTACAATGTTTAACCCAAGACTTTGCGCGTCTTGAGCAATGTGAAAACCGATATCCCCTGTGACGAATACATCTGCACCTGAACGTTTCGCAGTATGAATGTACTTGTTCCCATCTCCACCTACAATCGCTACTTTAGAAACAATCGAGTTGGTATCTCCTACAACACGTACTCTAGGGACATTTAATTGAGTTTTAACATACTCTGCAAATCTCTCTAATGTCATAGGCTCTTTTAACGTTCCAACACGTCCTAGGCCCATTACGTTTGTTTCAACGGCTAATGTATATAAATCATACGCCGGTTCCTCATATGGATGAGCATTTAACATCGCTTTAAGCACTTGATTTTTAATTGATTGTGTGAAAACAACTTCAATTTTCTCTTCATCCGTTTTTTCCATTTCACCAATGTCTCCAATAAATGGCTCTGCACCCTCTAAGGCTCTAAAACGTCCTTGCCCATTCGTCGAGAAACTGCAACTGTCATAGTTCCCTATACTTCCCGCACCAGCCTTACCTAGTGCAAGACGCACTTTTTCGGCATAGTCATCCGGTACAAATACAGCGAGCTTCATAAGATTTTCATGATAGGTTTTTTCAAGGATTTGGCGATTTTCAAGCTGTAAAGCATCTGACAATAAATCATTTACGCCATCTTCTGCAACATCTAGATTTGTATGGGCAGCATAGACTGCAATGTCATTTTTAATTAATTTTTCAAATAGCTTTCCAGCTGGTGTATCTGTTCTTATATTAGATAGTTTTCTAAAAATCGGTGGGTGGTGAGCAATAATTAATTGACACCCTTTTGCAATTGCCTCATCAGCGATTTGTTCATTCACATCAAGTGTGACTAGTACTTTTGCAACTTCTTTATTTAATGTTCCAATTGCTAATCCAATAGGATCATTTTCCATACAAGCTAACTTTTTTGGTGACCAGCTTTCAAAAAGATGGATAATTTCATGCCCATTAGCTTTCTTCATTATTTAAAGCCTCCTCAACAAGCTTTATTAAACGTATTACTTCTTCCCGTTTCTTGGCAATATCCGTTGTATCGTCTGCACGTTCAATGGAAGTTAGAATTCGTTTCCAATTGTCGATTTCTTTAGTCCATTTTTCAATAAACACATTTGTTTTATTGGCCATTAATTGTTTGCCTAATAAAATCTCTTGTTCTGAAAGTTCCATTTCGCCACGCTGTAACACGAGGACTTCATAAATTTTTTCGTCTTCTTTTAAGATAACTTCATCTAAGACAGCCCAATGATTTCGAATCGCCCATTCTCTAATTACCTTTGCATGTATGTTTGGTTGTAAAATGAGTCGAGTAACAGATTTTAAAGATTCTTTATCGTTTTCTAAGATGGAGACAATTAATGGACCTCCCATTCCTGCAATAGTGATTGTATCTACTCCATCACTTTCTTCAACTGCTTTTAATCCATCAGCAAGACGAACAGTAATATTCTTCTCTAAGCCTTCTAATTTAACCTGTCTGAGTGCAGATTCAAAGGGACCCTTTACTACCTCGCCTGCAATCGCTTTGGTTACGATTCCATTATGTACTAGATAGCATGGTAGGTACGCATGGTCACTCCCTATATCTGCAACAACTGCACCTGTAGGAACAAAGGATGCTACTGTTTCTAACCGTTTTGATAATTTTTGTGCGTTCATGTAAGTAAACCGCCTTTTTCTATTGTCTATGTATATTATATATAAAATTAAATAGCTTGTCCTTAAAGGGTATTTAAGTACCCAAATCTACAGACAAAAGATAAAAGGGCTACCTTATAAGAATTCTTATAAGGTAGCCTCTAATTTTCATTATTATTCTAATGAAGAAATGTATTCAGCAATTGCTTCTGCCTCTGCTCCAGTTTTTAAACCAGGAGTCATTGGTGAACCTTCAATACCGTTTGCTAAAACGTCAACGATATGCTCAGCATCTAAACCAGCAATTTTAGGACCCATACCACCAGTTAAGTCACCACCGTGACAACCGATACATGTGCTTACTAATTCTTCACCGCCAGCACCTTCAGTAGCTGTAGCTCCTTCTTCAGTAGCTGCGCCTTCTTCACCATGTTCTGCAGCGATTTCTTCTTTATTTCCTGCTCCTTCTAATGACATAAAGAAAATAAGTCCAATACCGAATGCCATGATTAGAATATAAGGAATAATAGGATTGTTTTTCATTAGGATACCCTCCCTTTGGATTTAATTTTTCTACATCTATTAATATAGAATCTAGTCAACATTAATTATTGTACTGCATTATTCGAAAAACGAAAAGACCTAAACGCCAACTTTTACTATGGATGACACAAATTCGACAATTATAAGTTATTACTGCAAGAAGAGTTTTGCGATGATAACCTTTTGTACTTCAAACATTTCCTCGCCGATTTCTAATAATTTCGCATCTCTTAAATATCTTTCCACTTCATACTCTTTCATATACCCATTACCACCATGAATTTGGATTGCTTATTCAGCAATCTCAAAGAAAAGCGCTTTTAGTAGAAGAATATGTCCTACAATCACGAAACTCAGCAACTCTAGTTTGCCCTATGGAATTCTTTTCGAATCGGCAATCCCATGATACCCATTTCTGAAAGCTGTTTAAACACTTCTCGGAAATGTTTTGTGACAATTCCTTTCTATTGTTCAGGAGCTACAATCTCATCTTCAAATTATTTATCATTTCAACTGTATGGTAAAATCAATTGATCCTTGAAGCTGATCTTCATTTTCCTAAAAAAATATCTCATTATTGAGATACTCTTACAGATAGACCAGTTGATATCCAATTAAAACGACTATACCTAGTGCGCCTGATATTGTAAAATACATTAATTTAAATTTAAAGCCAGTATATAACCACAATAAACAATTGATGATTAGTAAAGCATATAAGACAATTCGATTTTCAGGAAAGTACGTAAGACTTATTTTCACAGATAAACCAAAAAGCAGTAAAGCAGATGCTATTTGTAATATTGGTGCTATCACATCATTTTTCTTAGCAAATCGATAAGCTAATACAATTAAGAAAATAGCGGTTATTCCAACCATAGCTGAAACTAGCCATACTAATTCAGACATCATGAATAAAGCGATTAATAAGGTAATGGACACTAGTAAAACGAATGTCAATAATAACAATTTATTCCGTTTTTCCTTAGCCATGACTGACTTTTTATGACCAACTTCTTCCTTATGGTCAATTTCCTTTCCTTCAGAATAAAGAGTCATCAGAAAGTCACAATAATGATCTGGTAATAACTTATTTTGTTTCCAAAATAAAATTTCATTCAAAATAATTGTTTTCTTCGAATTAGCCATAACGATTTCTCCAAATTTTGTTGAGTATGTATGTAATTATTCTATCTTATTTTGCAGATGGATGACATAGTAAAAAAATCATCAATCAAAAAGGCACCCTGAAAAGGATGCCAGTTTAGAAGCAGGAAAGTTAACAATCATTATTAACTAGACCAACTGTATTAATAAACAACTTCGTTTGAAGTTCTAGATGTTAGTTTTACTCCAGGAAGTCTTTTAAACGTTTACTTCTAGAAGGATGTCGCAGTTTTCTTAATGCTTTTGCCTCGATTTGACGAATACGTTCACGAGTTACGCCGAAAACCTTCCCTACTTCTTCTAAAGTACGTGTACGACCATCATCTAAACCAAAACGTAAACGTAAGACATTTTCTTCACGATCTGTTAATGTATCGAGTACATCTTCAAGCTGCTCTTTTAACAATTCGTATGCAGCATGATCAGATGGTGATTGAGCTTCATGGTCTTCAATGAAATCACCTAAATGTGAATCATCTTCTTCCCCAATTGGTGTCTCTAAAGAAACAGGCTCTTGCGCAATTTTTAAAATTTCGCGTACTTTTTCAGGTGTTAAATCCATCTCTTCTCCAATTTCTTCTGGAGATGGTTCGCGACCAAGATCCTGTAATAATTGTCTTTGAACACGAATTAATTTGTTGATTGTTTCCACCATATGAACCGGAATACGAATTGTACGTGCTTGGTCTGCAATTGCACGTGTAATTGCCTGACGAATCCACCAAGTAGCATATGTTGAAAATTTAAACCCTTTACGGTAATCAAATTTCTCAACTGCTTTAATAAGCCCCATATTCCCCTCTTGAATTAGGTCAAGGAACAGCATCCCACGACCTACATAGCGTTTTGCAATGGAAACAACTAAACGTAAGTTCGCTTCAGCTAAGCGTTTACGTGCCTCTTCATCACCTTGTTCAATTCTTTCAGCAAGCTTAATTTCATCTTCAGCGGATAGTAAATCTACACGTCCAATTTCTTTCAAGTACATTCGAACAGGGTCATTAATCTTTACGCCCGGAGGAACACTTAAGTCATTTAGATCAAACGCTTCTTCGCTCTCTTCTTGTTTGGCAAGAACTTCTTCTTCAAACTCTTCTTTTCCATCCACTTCAATACCAAAGCTTTTTTCAATATCTTCTGCAAAATGGAAGATTTCTTCATTTTCTAATTCAAACGGAGTGAGTTTGCTTGAAATTTCTTGCATAGAAATTTCATTGGATTTTTTTGCTTTTTCTTGTAAAAGTGTTTTCACTTCGTCAATCGTCTGTCCATTGACAACTTCTTTTGATTGTTCTGACTTGTCCGCCATAAACCTTCCTCCTTCTAACAACGCAAATCGGCTAAATTGTTGATAATGATTTCCTCAATTGTATGATGTTCATTGCGATTTCCAGTGCACGTTTATGCTCGTGCATTTTCTCCGCTTCTTGTGACTCATGAAGTAATTTTTTTATCTCCAATTCAATCCGATGTTTTTTTAACTGCCTTAAACAATCTGAGATTTCTGCTTCAGCCTGTTCAGAATCATGCTCTAGAAGTGCTGCTTCCATTACAATTTTCCTTAACTCAGAATCCTCGAGAATTTCTAAAAACCTTTGGTAATCGGCTGTTCCATGCTCCTCATAAAATCCGATTAATCGTACGAAAACAGCACTGTATTCATCTCGTACAAAAGGCTCGGATTGGTCGCTTCTTAATATCCTATCTACAACCTCATCATTGGTAAGCATATGCGATAAAAGCAATCGTTCTGCTCGTTCAGTTGCAGTTAAAGGTTTTTTTGTCTGTAATTCAATTTTCTTCGTTTGCTTTATGTTGTCTGCTCGGTTAAAATTTTTAGCATTATTAGCATCTAATTTTCTATACTGAGCATATATTGCTTCCTCAGAAATATTTGTTTCACTTGCAATCTGTTTTATATAAAGGTCTCTCTCAATAGGCGAAGATCGACCTACAAGTTGTTCAAGTACTTCCTGGGTATATTGCAACACGTCATTCTCAAATTGAAAGTTTTTATTTCGCCTTGCATGCATCATCATAAAAGCAATGTATGCATGTGGCTTTTCTAAAATTTGCTGTACAAAGGAATCCGGACCATATTTTTTTATATAATCATCTGGATCTAGTTTCTCAGGTAATACAGCTATCTCAACTTTCAAATTTTCGGCATATAACATTTCAGAAGCCCGCTTGGCAGCTTCCCAACCAGCATTATCACCGTCATAACATACTATTATTTGTTCACTTAAGCGCTTTAGCTTTGTGATGTGCTGTGGCGTCAGGGAAGTCCCCATTGTTGCAACTGCGTTATATACACCGGCTTGATTTGCTGCAAGTACATCCATAAAACCTTCCATCAAAATTACTTGACGCTTTTTTCTGATTACGGTTCTTGCCTTATCCAGATTGAAAAGTATTTGACTTTTGTGAAATATTGGTGATTCTGGACTATTTAAGTACTTTGCCTCATCTATTGAGTCAATGATTCGTCCTGAAAATGCAATTACTTTCCCATTTTCGTCCCGAATTGGAAACATGACTCTTCCTCGAAAACGATCAAAATAAGTATGGTCATTTTCACGCTTTATGATGAGTCCGCACTCAGCCATTTCTTCTAAATCAAACCCTTTTCTTTTTAGCAAAACTGACAGGGTGTCCCATCCTGGTAAAGACCATCCTATACCATTCGTTTCGATATGTTCCTTTGTAAATCCTCTTTTTAGCAAGTAATTTAATGCCTGTTCCCCTTCTTCTGTATTCATTAATACATGATGAAAAAAATCAGCAGTAAATTCATGCGCCTCAAGCATATTTTCTTCTTTCTTTGAATAGGCATGAGTTTCTTTGGATAGACTGTTGCTTTGGATATCTAAATTGATTCCAACGCGGCTTCCAAGTTTGACTACAGCATCTGGAAATGTAATATTTTCAATATCCATTACAAAAGTAATAGCATTTCCTCCTGCGCCACACCCAAAACAATGAAAAATTTGCTTATCTTGAGACACTGAAAATGAGGGTGTATTTTCACCGTGAAATGGACATAATCCAAACCAGTTACGTCCTCTTTTTGTCAGTTGCATATAATCACTTATGACATCGACTATATCGGATTGGGAACGTATTTGTTCTATCATCTCTTCAGGTATTTTTCCGGTCATATAATCACCAACTTCAGTTGCTAAGTAACACAATTCGAGATAAATTAAAAAAATCCTCTATTTTCCGACAAAAAAATAGTGTTTTTGCTCTAAGATTTCTCTTATTAATATTTTTACCACAATTTTCTCATTATAAAACAAATAGATGAAAATTTCCACTTTTTTATTGAAAAAAATGCATTTTTTATCCATTCCAGGGTTTAACCCTTCATAATTACGATGATTTTTCACAAAAAATTAATTGACTTCTAATATGTATTCTGAGCATCCGCGAAAAAAAACCACCTCTTCAATTTTTTTTGAAGAGATAGCCATTAAATATTTCAGTTCTTATTTTGTTCAATTTTTTCAATGATAACATTTGCCGTTTCTTCTACAGCTTTATTGGTTACATCAATAACTGAACATCCGATTCTTTCAACCACTTTATTGAAATGTTCGATTTCCTGCTCGATTCTAGATGGTTTAGCATAAATTGCATCATCATTCAAACCTAATGCAATAAGTCGTTCCTTACGAATAACATTTAATTTATCCGTAGATATTACTAGACCAAAGCATTTTTTTGGATCAACCAAGTATAATTCCTCAGGTGGATTAATCTCGGGAACTAACGGTACATTAGCTACTTTATAACGTTTATGGGCTAGATACTGAGAAAGTGGGGTTTTTGAAGTTCGAGATACACCTACTAAGACCACATCCGCTAACAATAACCCTCTAGGATCCCGACCATCATCATATTTGACTGCGAATTCTACAGCCTCGATTTTCTTGAAATAATCAGCATCTAATTTATGAACAAGCCCTGGTTCTTCTCTTGGCTGCTCACCAATTTTTTCTTCAAATATACGGATAATCGGACCTAATAAATCAATCCATTGGACAGCTTCGCGACTACAACTATCCATCATATAGTTTCTCATTTTTTCTTCAACTAACGTAAAGACAATAATTGCATCTTGTTCTTTTGCAATTTCAACAATTTTTTCAATATGATCATTATTTTCAATATTAGGAAACTTACGAATTACAGTATTATCAAAGTTTGGGCGGAATTGAGAAACTGCTGCTTTAACAACCTGTTCACCTGTTTCCCCTACTGAATCAGATACAACGAATACTTTTAAATTTTTCAAAATAGCACTCCTTATAAATCATGGGTTTCAGCTAATGAAATAAATGCCTTGGTTACGCTTGTTTTTGTTAAACGCCCAATAATTTCAAGACCTTTTTCCGTCTCATTGACAACAGGTAGAGAATCGACTTGACGCTCGATTAATTTTTTTGCAGCCCCGATTAATGAATCTGATTTCTTACAATATACAATATTAGGCATCCTAGACATAATAATATGAACTGGTATTTTCGTCAGCTCTTGTGTACCGATACTTGTTCGTAATAAATCTTTTCTGGACAAAACCCCTTGCAAATAAGACTGGTCATCTACAACAAATAAAGTTCCAACATCTTCTAAAAATAATTGGACAATGGCATCGTAAACGGTCATATTTTCTGATACTACTACTGGTAGAGACTGAAAATCCCCTACCTTCAAATTCATCATGGATTCACTTGCCGTGGTCATTGTTTTTTTTCCTGAATAGAAGTATCCAACACGTGGCCTAGCATCTAAAAATCCAGCCATCGTTAAGATTGCTAAATCTGGACGTAGAGTAGCCCGGGTCAAATTTAAACGTTCTGCAATTTGTTCACCTGTTATTGGGCCATTCTCTTTAACGATCTGCAGAATCGTGTCTTGACGTTTATTGAGTTCGATTGGACTCACCCGCTTCAAATAGTGTTATACTTTTCTATAAATATTATATACTAATTTGGTATCATTTGCGAAGAAATGAATGAAAAGCTACAATATTGACACAGTTCGAGTGAATAGCATAAAATATCGATAGAAGTTCATATAGGCAATGAGAGGACAAATAAGTATCTTTTCAAAAAAGCGAGTAGGAGTTGGTGAAAGCCTACAAGAAAAGAGAAACGGCACCCTTGAGCCAATTTTCTAAAAGAGGATTGTTAATGTTAAAAGTAGCGACATTGAAAATGATGCGCTTTACTTTAGCCGACAATCAAGCGGGGTGGAACCGCGGGTGTACATACGCACTCGTCCCCGGGCAAAAAGCCCGGAGACGGGTGCTTTTATATTTTTATTTATAGTAGGAGGAATTTTTTATGGCACAAAAATCTATGGAAACAATCGTAAGCTTAGCAAAACACCGTGGTTTCGTCTTCCCAGGATCTGAAATTTACGGCGGACTTGCAAACACTTGGGATTACGGTCCACTTGGTGTTGAATTAAAAAACAATGTTAAAAAAGCATGGTGGCTAAAATTTGTTCAAGAATCTGAATACAATGTAGGTCTTGATGCTGCAATCCTTATGAACCCACGTGCATGGGTAGCATCTGGTCACGTTGGAAACTTCAACGATCCTATGATTGATTGTAAATCGTGTAAAGCACGCCACCGTGCAGATAAACTAATCGAAGATGCATCTTTAGAAAAAACAGGTAATGAAATTATCGTCGACGGTATGAGCTTCGATCAAATGAAAGCAAAAATGGAAGAACTATCTGTTACTTGTCCAGAGTGTGGTAAAAACGATTTCACGGATATCCGTCAATTCAACCTTATGTTTAAAACATTCCAAGGTGTAACAGAAAGCTCTACAAACGAGATTTTCCTTCGTCCTGAAACAGCACAAGGTATTTTCGTTAACTTTAAAAATGTGCAACGCTCAATGCGTAAACGTACACCATTTGGTATAGCACAAATCGGTAAATCATTCCGTAACGAAATTACACCAGGTAACTTTACATTCCGTACACGTGAATTCGAGCAAATGGAATTAGAATTCTTCTGCAAGCCAGGCGAAGACCTAGAATGGCACCAATATTGGAAAGAATTCTGTAAAAATTGGTTATTAAACCTAGGTATGAAAGACGATAGCATGCGTCTACGTGACCATGAAGATGATGAGCTATCCCACTATTCAAATGCAACTTCTGATATCGAATTCCGCTTCCCATTCGGCTGGGGTGAGCTATGGGGAATCGCAGACCGTACAGATTTCGACTTGAAACAGCATATGGAACACTCTGGTGAAGATTTCACTTATATCGATCCAATTACAAACGAACGTTATGTTCCATATTGTATCGAACCATCACTTGGTGCAGATCGTGTAACACTAGCGTTCTTATGTGATGCTTATGATGAAGAAGAGCTTGAAGGCGGCGACTCTCGTACAGTATTACGCTTCCACCCTGCTCTTGCTCCGTTTAAAGCAGCGGTATTACCATTATCGAAAAAACTAGCTGATGATGCAGGAGAAGTATGGGCTGAGCTACGCAAATCATTCCCAGTGGATTACGATGAGTCACAGTCAATCGGTAAACGTTACCGCCGTCAGGACGAAATCGGTACACCATTCTGTATCACATATGATTTCGACTCAAAAGAAGACGGTCAAGTAACAGTACGCCACCGTGACAGCATGGAACAGGTACGTATGCCTATTACTGAAGTTAAGGCATATATTGAAAAGCATCTTCAATTCTAATTGGCACTTAAATAGATAATTTACGGACACTGTGGCGAAAGCCTGCAACATGCACAAATATGCCAAATATTTATAGAAAAGCATTTACAATTCTAATATAGATTCCTTTGTATAGAAGTTTTGCGGTTCTGCACCGAAAACTTGCGACAGGTGCAAACTTGCAAATTTCTGAAGTTATTAAGACTATCAACTTCAATTCTAAATGCAAACACTCTACTTAGTATTACTTTTGAACTTATTTCGCAATTGCGAGATAAGTTCTTTTTTGTATAAATTCAAAATAAAAACACTCTCCTCATAAGAGAATGTACATTTCAAATTATCATTTTGTTCATTTTGTTCAATTTGTTTATTCAGGAGATGATTTGTTAGAAAATTTAGATTATAATTATAATAAAAAAATCGAGGTGGGATTGATGTTCTTTCACACTTTATTTAAACAACCTAAGCAAGAAGCTGAAGAAATTTCCTCGGCAGAAAAACTTTTGATCGTTGTACGTGAACTATTAAATAAAGAATTACCAGAACACTATACTCATCATCATATTTTATTTACAGCAAATTCAAAACTAGCTTCTTTAAATGAATCTCTCAAAAATCATCGAACTCAAGCAAATTATGACTTAAAATTAGGTCAATTCCATTCACAAATGCATGATGAACTGCGAAAACAAGTTAGTGATTTACAGGTGTTAGTCGATGGCTTTATGGAGCTAAATATTGATATAAAACAAATGAATCATCGACTACACTTCCACTATGATTCTATTCAGTATATCCATGAGAATTATGTACTTTATATGGAAGGACGATTCTCTCATCAATCCTCCCAATTATTCTGGCAAGCAGTTAAAGAAGATGTATTAGACATCATACGAAAAATTATTTAACACTCAATCAGTGGGTTCCTCATTACTTGTCCTTCTTGTCAATAATGGGGTTCTTTCCAATTGTTCAATAAATGAACGTGATTTTAAGCGAATACCTGTTTGCTCCTCATAAATTGTCGTGACTATTTTCTTTATGAACTGTTTCGTCCCCTTTTTCAGCTCTAACTTCCCTATCTGATCAATCGGTACATTATAAAACATCCTAATCAATTTTAACTGTGTTGGAGATAAACGTATGATATAAGGATCTTGATGGAAACAACGATGGCATAAGAAACCACCCTGTGAAAAGGAAAAAGCAAACTCCCCATCAAAAGACCCACATGATGCACATGCATTTAGAATTGGTTGAACCCCTGTGTATGGTAGTAGCTTCCAATCTACAAATAAGCTGATGGCTTCTGGATCATGCTCTTCCTCAATAGCATTAAGTGCTTGCAAAAGTACCTCAAAAGCAAAAGGTTCTGGTCCCTCATCTACTAGTCTATCAACAAGCTCCACAATATAACTTGCGTAGGCTGTGGCGTTAATGTCTGTTTGTATATGGCGCATTGACGCTAAATGTTCTCCCTGCTGCATCGTTCCCATACCTGATGTTCTTTGCACCATATACATCCCATGCATGAAGGTTTGGGTAACACCCGCTAAACGACTGGTCGGCTTTTTCGCACCCCTAGCCATTACAGTTATCTTACCTGCTTCTCTTGTCATTAAGGTCACAATTTTATTTGATTCACCATAAGCTCGCGATTTTAAAACAATGCCTTCCCATTTATTTAACATTTGGCACTGCACTTCCTTCTACATTTACTTTGCTTCTATTATACATGACCGCTATATGATTTACGCTATTAGTCACTTTTTATCGATTGATTTTTACCTATGAAGTTTCTAATAAGTTTTTCTATAATGGTCTATCCAAGTTTTACTTGTTACTATATTCGCTAGCAAGCACAATATCCAATCGAAAAAAAAGACAAACTGCATTCAACAGCTTGTCTTTGAATTTACTTAATATTAATATTCATCTTCTCGATAACCAAAATCACGTAGATGAGCGGATTTATTTCGCCAATCCTTTTGTACTTTCACCCATAGCTCCAAAAATACTTTTGAGCCAAGGAGCATTTCGATATCCTTACGGGCTTGTGTACCTACTTCTTTTAACAGGGCACCCCGTTTCCCGATAACAATTCCTTTTTGAGAATCTCGTTCCACCATAATCGTTGCTTGAACGCGAATCATATTTTCGTTCTCTTCGTCACGCTTAATTTTATCGATAACGACAGCAATTGAATGTGGAATTTCTTCTCTTGTTAAATGAAGAACTTTTTCACGAATCATTTCTGATATGATAAAACGCTCTGGGTGATCGGTCACCTGATCTGCAGGATAATATTGTGGACCCTCAGGTAAATATTTTTCAATCGTTTCAAGTAATTGGTCGACATTATTCCCTTGTAGCGCAGAAATCGGAACAATCTCTGCGAATGGGAATTTCCCTTTATATGTTTCAATCGTTTGAACTAATTCATCCGGATGAATTTGGTCGATTTTATTCACAACTAGAAATACAGGTGTTTTGGTCCCTTCAAGCAGCTCTAAAATGAATTCGTCACCCTTACCTATTCCTTGTTCTGCATTCACCATAAACATAATGATGTCTACTTCACGTAAAGTATTTTTGGATACCTTAATCATGAATTCACCTAATTTATGTTTCGGCTTATGAATCCCTGGTGTATCAATGAAGACCATTTGAGATGCTTCACGTGTCAGTACACCCTGTATTTTATTTCTTGTAGTTTGTGGTTTATCCGACATAATCGCAATTTTTTGACCGATAACACGGTTTAAAAAAGTAGACTTCCCTACATTCGGTCGTCCAATTATTGAGATAAATCCTGATTTGTAGCTATTGTTTTTTTCCTGCATTATCTAAGTCCTCCGGTGTAAAGGCGCCAGGCAAAAGCTCGGCAACTGTCGTTTGTTGTAGATCTCCATTTAGGTTTGTTAAGTAAACCGGCATGTCTGGTGCACAGAATTCTGAAATAACTTGTCTGCATGCTCCACATGGTGAACATGGTCCGACTGTATCTGCAACCACTGCAATTGCTTTAAACTTTTTATTGCCTTCAGAAACCGCCTTAAAAATAGCTGTTCTTTCTGCACAATTTGTTAAACCGAAGCTGGAATTTTCAATGTTGCAGCCTTGATAAACTTTTCCATCCTCTGTAAGCAATGCTGCACCTACCGGAAATTTTGAGTATGGTACATAAGCCGTTTTTCTAGCAACTTTTGATTGTTCAATTAAATCTTTCATATCTACTGTCATTAATTTCCCCGCTCCTTCATAAATACCTTATTCATACCTTTATCTATTCACTTGATAATGTTAAAACCATTTTGGTAGAAAAATAAGTAATCCGATTATAACACTTGCAAGAGCAATTACAAGTACTGCACCCGCTGCAACATCCTTTGCTTGCTTTGCAAGGGGATGAATTTCCGGTGATGCCAAGTTGACGACACTTTCAATGGCGGTATTGATCATCTCAGCACCAATCACTAGCGTAATAACCAGAATAATAATTAACCATTCATTTATTGTTAGACCAGTTAATATAGATGCAATTATCACGATAATTGCACTAATGATATGGATGCGCATATTTTGTTCTCTCATTGCAGTCCATATTCCATAAAAAGCATACCCAAAGGATTTGAGCAGTTTATGGACGTCCATTCAGAAATCACGACCTAAGCCAAAAGAAGTCAGAATTTCATCTTGTTTTCCAAACATGATTTTTTCATCTTCTTCTGTCATATGGTCATATCCTAATAAGTGTAAAAATCCATGTACAGCTAAAAAGCCTAATTCTCTTTCAAAAGAGTGTCCAAAATCAGCAGCCTGTTCCTTTGTTCGATCGGTTGAAATAATGATGTCTCCTAAAACTCTGGGGATTCCTTCACCAACAATTTCAATCTCTCCCTCTCCTAATTCTTCAAGAGCAAAGGAAATAACGTCTGTCGGCTGATCTTTGTCTCGGTAATCACGATTGATTTCATGAATTTTTTCATTCGTTACAAATGTGACCGACACTTCACTGCCGTCTTCAATATCAAGATGACTTGCAGCATGTTGTAATAATTGTTCAACCAATTCCAAATGCTGCTCCTTTACTTCGTTTGTTTCATCTAAAAAATCAATATTAAGCATTAGTGCCTCCTAAAATTATCCTTCTTTTGGGTATTCGATTCGTGAATGGAAGATTCCATTTAAAGTCTCACATAGTACTTTCTCAATAATCTTTAACTCTTTAATCGAGACGTCGCATTCATCAAATTGATGTTCTTGTACACGACTTTGCACGATAGAATAGACTAGTTTTTGAATTTTTTCTGAGTTAGGCTGTTTCATAGAACGAACTGCTGCCTCTACACTATCAGCAATACTTATAACAGCTGCCTCTTTCGTTTGCGGTTTTGGCCCTGGATAACTAAATACCTTCTCATCCACGTCTTCCCTTTCTTCTTTAGCCTTATGAAGAAAGAATTTTAATGTACTAGTACCATGATGCTGTAAGGCAATATCCACAATTTCCTTTGGCATTTTATGTTTTTCTAATAATTGAGCACCATCTGTAGTGTGAGAAATAATGATTTCTGCACTTCTCTCCGGCGGTAAAGAATCATGAGGATTAATCCCAGACATTTGATTTTCAATAAAGAATGCAGGTCTTCGTGTTTTACCGATATCGTGATAGTAACAGGCAACTCTCGCTAACAAACCATCTGCCCCAATTGCTTCACAAGCAGCTTCTGCAAGATTTGCTACCATCACACTATGATGATAAGTACCCGGAGTTTCAGTTAATAACTTTTTCAATAATGGATGGTTTGGATTTGATAATTCGATTAATCTCATTGTCGACAATAATCCAAATGCTGATTCAAAGAATGGCAATAATCCCATTGTTAAAGCACCAGATAAAATCCCTGATGCAATACCTGCAACCGAATAGAATAACAATTCAAATAAGTCATAGTTTGTTTGTGACATCAATAAATAAAAAGCAATAAATAACAAGTTAAAAATTGAAACAACACCACAGGCTTTTAAAAGATGGGATCTTTTTTCCATGCTTCGCATGAAGAACACACTCGAAAGGCCACCCAAGATTATATATAGAACGATATCCATTTGTAACACTGCTGAATAACCTTCATGGAAAATGACTCCTGCTGATGCGGCTGTCAATATGGTAACAAGTATTGCCGCTTTCTCATTTGCTAAAAGTCGAACAAGCATCGTTGCCAGTGCAGTTGGATATAAAAAGGCAATGGTTGCATCAAACTGATCTGAAAGCAAACTGATCACCTTCATGAGCAGTATGGAGAAAGAATAAATGATTGCCGTTACAAACAAGGCCTTTCGTTTATTCTGAAGTTCCATCTCTGAATAATTAAATAAAATGTACATAAAAGCCATTTGCAGAACTACAAGAATTAGTAGGCCAAGTACGGGCTTTGTAGAGGTTTGGTTATTCAATAAACCGAGGAGTTCCAATTGTCTAAAGACTTCCCGGTCAATGAGCTCGCCTTCTTGAACGATAATTTGACCTTGCAATATTCTGGTAGGCTCAACTTCTTCACGAGCTTTTAAAATCAGCTCCTCCGTACGAACTTCATCTAAAATCTCTGTTTCTATAATTGCAGCTCTTCCAATTAAATTGATTGCACTTATTATATCTTCAGCTATGGTACTTTCCTGGCGGATTTTCGTTTCGATTTCTGTACGTTTTAGTGCCACATTTTCTGTTCGAATCGGCTCTTCCAGCATTGTTTTTATTTCTTTTACCAGAAAGTTTTCTGCCGTTTTCAACTCAGCATCACTGGCAACCAATAGAGACTGCAATTGGCTATTCGTAAAAATTAGCAGCGATTGACTTTCCGTAATATCTTTTAGTTTTTCACGTAATTGGCTGATTTGGTTTTCTATGTCTATAGGCGTTTCTTCCTCTTGCAATCTTACATCTTTCCGGACATCCAAAATAATATCAAAGATTGATGTTACAAGTGAAGATCGATGTTCCGCGGTCTCTTCATTGAACAAATAAACAGGTTCAACGCCATCCTCAGCCTGATTTCTTTCTTGTTCGGTTTTCACAGTGTCTTCTATTGTTTTCACTGCACGAATTGTTTCTGGAGCAAGTTGGAAAGCTTGTATATCATATGTAGTGCTTCGTATATTTCCAAGCATTAAAAAGAATTGCAGAATACCAGTAATTAATAAAACAACTATTAATAAAGTTCGAAAACTAATCATGTTCAGTAATTTATTAAAGTGCTTTTCCACTAGTGCACCCCCAAATGTCTATATGTACTAGTTTACCAATTTATGAATATTATTTCATGAAATCTTCCTAAAAAATAAAAAATGTGCACGATAAACGTACACATTTAAAACAGTTATATCCTATGAAAACAAATTCCAAGCAAGATTACAGTTCTTGATCTGTGTATGATTGGATAATTTTTGCAACAAGCGGATGACGAACAACGTCTCCTGCCTCAAGAATTTGAAAATGGATATCTTTTAAATATTTTAAACTACGCTCAGCTATGATTAAACCAGATTCCGTATTTTTTGGTAAGTCAATTTGAGTTTTGTCTCCCGTTATGACCATTTTGGATCCAAACCCTAAACGAGTTAAAAACATTTTCATTTGCATATGAGTTGTATTTTGGGCTTCATCCAAGATAACAAACGCATCATCCAGTGTTCGACCACGCATATATGCTAAAGGAGCAATTTCTATTGTTCCACGTTCAATTAGTCTTTGTGTTTGCTCTTGTCCATATATATCATGTAATGCATCATAGAGAGGTCTTAAGTAAGGGTCTACCTTTTCCTTTAAATCTCCTGGTAAAAATCCTAATGACTCTCCCGCTTCTACAGCTGGTCTAGTTAAAATGATTCGCTTTACATGGCCATTCTTTAAGGCTTGAGTAGCCATTACTACCGCTATATAGGTTTTTCCCGTACCAGCTGGCCCAATACCGAACACGAGGTCTTGGTGACGAATCGCTCTTATGTACTCTCGTTGTCCAATAGTTTTTGCGCGAATCGGTTTCCCTTTATAATTTCTTGCTATTTCTTCTTCATATAACTCTGCAAAATATTCGATTGTCCCTTTATTCACCATTTCGATTGCTGTAGCTACATCACGCAAATCAATATTTACACCTTTGCGAATCACCTTTAAGAGAGCTTGCACTAAATCTTTAGCCTGTTGTTTTTGTGGTTCGCTTCCTGCAATTTGAATTACTTCACCACGCGTGATAATTTGAACGTTAAATGTTTCTTCAATCAGTTTTAAATTAGCATCTGACATTCCAAGCAGCATTACTGCTTCATTTGGATTTTCAACTTGTAATTCTGATAATTGTTCTGACATAAATCAATCTCCTTGGTCAATTGGGTAGTTTTTTGCAATATTTTCATTTACCAAAAATAGGACTTTCCCTTTCACTTTATCATCATCGAATGAAACGTGCAAAATGTTTTCCTTTTTTATTATGGTTTTGGGAGGTAAAGATTTTAATATTTTTTCGTGCAATAGAGGCAAGATAAACGACTCGATTTGTTCTTCTGAGATCTCTTCCGTAACTGTGATGTACTTTTGAGTCTTTTTGATTTCGATAAATCTTGAAAGCCATTCCGGTAAATCGACTTTTTGAAACGATTTTCCTTGCTCCTTTTCATCATTTATTTTGAAATCAAATGTCCATTCCCTACTACTTGCTGAAACTAATTGTATCTTCTTAGGAATAGAAAATTCAGTTTCTAGCCAGTAGTCAGCATACACTTCCCCAGCGGCTCCTACAAGAATCGAGCGATCTCCAACTGTAATAACGCCTGATACAAGTGTATCCCCTTTATATACTGTTGTATTCGGCAAAACACGACGTTCCCCACTAGAAATTTCAAAATGTGTAATAACTCCGCTTTTTGTAGCAATTAAATGATTTTTAGTACTTGAAGTATTATCCTTATTATCCGTTATAGGGGCAAGTTGAGGGACAATTGTCATGCTACTGCCTGTTTTTAGTATATGCACCCAAGATAAATCTCTTAACTCTTCCATGATCATTTGTCTTATCTCAAAATCAGATTGTACACGCCCTTTCATTTTCGGTTTATCTAAAGAGAGTTTCTCCTTTACCACTTTTTCAACTGCAACTCTCAGTTCAGGAGTTTCTGCCTCTACATTTACATCCCATACAAATTGGGAGGCTATGATAGGTATGATTATTAGTAGCAGCAGGCCGATAGCTGTCCAACTATTCTTCTGGAAGATTCGAGACACCTGAAGATATTCAATCTTTACTTTTACACGGTATTTTTTTCGGATTTCTCGGACAACTCTCAAATCTTTTCTTAACATTTCAAATCGAATTTCATTATCCAGGTGTTTAAGATTTTTGATCTTCACACCTTTTGAATGAAGATTTTGAATAAAGGCATTGGATCCGCTGTTACGGCTGATGCGAATTTCAACAGGGCGATTATCAAATTTTTTCATAATCGGTCACTCACCTGTCTTTTCATCTCAATCGACAATAAATTGTCTACATGAATGATAAATTCTATCTCTTTCAATACATCTATATGTACACGATTTGCTTTTATTAAAATTGAAAAATCCTCATATATAAACGAACAATGCTGTTCTGATGCTTCTAAAAATTTATACGTTCCAATCAACCTTAGCTGACTGCTATTTACTATTTCTATTAATGGGTCTGTTTGGAATAATTTTTTCAATTAAAAATGCCCCCCTTTCGCAAAAGTATATGCTTTGAAAAAGGGGGGCATGTATAAATTTCACTGCAGTTTTTACAAATCTGCACCAAAGTAAGACGTTTATCTTTGTTTTGCTTTTGGAGGACCTAAAATCTCAGTCGTTATGATTGCCTGCACTAATGCTTCTCGTGTAGTGGGTACAAAACTCCCGATTTCTTTTTGTTTAATAGTATCGGATGTTGACGATGTTGACGAAATTAATGACCCTCGATTTGATGAACGTTCACCCTTAAATAGCGGTCTTACATTAGGAGATTTCTCTTGAGTAACAACTTCTTCTTTTATTGATTCATATAGTTTTTCAGATTGTTGCTCTTTCTTAGCAGCTGTTGAATTGGGTTGTGTTTTTTCATTTAATTGCTGAAACACTTCACTTGCAAAGTCTTCAAGTGATTTTCTTTTTCCAGTCTGCTTTGGCAGCTCAAACTTTTGATTAGTCGGTTTATTATTAAATGGCGGCATGCCTTTTGGATTCTGCTGTTTCTTTTTAGTGCCATTTAAAATAGAACTAATGATGAACAAAATGGCCATCACTATTATACCTTCCACCTTAGCTTCACACTCCCTTCTTCAGGTGTGTATTAAAATTATTTTTGATTTGGATCTTGTTTATCAGTTGTAACCTTTGAGATAGAATCTCTCATTGAAGTATCTGCTTGAATGTTTTTGTAGTTCATATAATCCATAATGCCAAAGTTTCCATTTCGTAGTGCCTCTGCCATCGCTAAAGGTACTTCTGCTTCTGCTTCTACTACTTTTGCTTTCATTTCTTGCACTTTCGCAACCATTTCTTGTTCATTCGCTACGGCCATCGCACGGCGTTCTTCCGCTTTTGCTTGTGCAATATTTTTATCCGCTTGTGCCTGTTCAATTTGTAATTCAGCACCGATGTTTTTACCAACATCAACGTCCGCAATATCAATCGATAGGATTTCAAATGCAGTACCTGAGTCCAAGCCTTTTGAAAGAACTGTTTGAGAAATAAGATCTGGGTTTTCTAATACCTTTGAATGACTTTCAGAAGAACCAATTGTAGATACAATCCCCTCACCTACACGAGCAATAATCGTATCTTCGCCAGCACCACCAACTAAACGATCTAAGTTAGCACGTACTGTAATTCTAGCTTTTGCTTTTACTTCAATACCATTAATGGCAACACCAGCAATAAATGGTGTCTCGATCACTTTTGGATTTACGGACATTTGTACAGCCTCTAAAACATCACGTCCGGCTAAATCGATTGCCGCTGCACGTTCGAATGATAGCTCAATATTCGCACGTTGAGCCGCAATTAATGCATTTACAACACGGTCTACATTACCGCCAGCCAAATAGTGCGACTCTAGCTGGTTAATTGATACATCTAACCCTGCTTTATGTGCCTTAATTAAAGGATTCACGATTCGAGCAGGTATAACACGACGTAATCTCATCCCAACTAACGTGAAAATACTTACACGAACACCTGCTGCAATAGCACTAATCCAAAGTGCGACTGGAACGATTGTTAAAATTACTGATAATACAATGATAACTAAAACGATTGTTACAATTAAACTGATTGCCGCTGCATCAAAAATCATATTTATTCCACTCCTTTATTCGTCTCTCTCACGATAATTCGCGAGCCTTCTACTTGTATAACTTCCACTTTCTTATTGGCTTCAATATAGCTTCCTTCTGAAACTGCATCTATTCGTTCATTGCCCACAATGATGGTCCCTGCTGGGCGAAGTGGCGTAATGGATTGACCAATTTTACCGATCAGTTCGACACGGTTCACATTTGAAACATATCCTTCTTCTGTTGTCGTAGCATCACGTAAGATTAGCTTATTAAAGACATGTAGATTTTTCCCAAAGAATTTCATCAAGATCACCATTCCTATTATTGCAATAAATACCGCGATTAAAATGGAATATGCCATATGAACCACACTTTCCCCAGCGAATAATAAACTGATTATCATAAGCGCACCACCAATTATACCTATAATTCCTCCTGGCACAAACAATTCAGCAATGAGTAGAGCTAAACCAATAATAAAGAGCACAACAGATTCATATCCGGCAAAGCCTGCCACCGTATGACCAAAGAAAAATAAACCAAATGAAGATAGTCCAATGAGCCCAGGAAAACCAAAACCAGGTGAAAACAATTCCATAACTAAACCAAACAAACCAATTGATAATAAAAGGGTCACAACCATTGGGTTAGTGATAAACCTCGCTACCTTTTCTGCAAAAGTTGGTTCTACAGAAACCACTTCAGTATCTGAAAGGTTAAGCGTCTCCAGGAGTTCATTTAAATTAGCTACAGTACCATTTGAATAACCAACTTTTAATGCTTCCTCTGCAGATAGTGTCAACAGTTGCCCTTCTGGAGCTTGATTTTCTGGTAAATCAACGTTTTTATCCGCCATGGCTCTTGCGTAGATTGGTTTTCTATCTTGAGATTCTGCTGCAGCCTCCATCGCAGCAATCCAGAAACTATTGCTTTTTTCATCCGCGGCATTACCGGCACTATCAATAATAGCTGCAGCACCTATTGTGGCATTCGGAACCATATAAATTTTTTTTGCGTGTAATGCGAGGAAGGCTCCCGCTGATAACGCTTTCGAATTTACGAAAGCAACCACTTCAACAGGAGAATTTGCAATTATTTTTCCAATTTCATGTGCTGATGTGACATAACCACCTGGTGTATGTATTTCTAAAATAATAGTCTTTGCTCCCTCTTCCTCCGCCTCAGTAAAAGCTCTTTGAAGAAAGGCCTTTAACCCATCCTCCACCTCATTTTCAAGTGGGATATGATATACCTTTCCACTAGCGACTACTGAAAGACTTGGAAGAAGTAGCGAAAATGATAGCAAACATAAAAGAATCCAACTGAACGTTTTCGTTTTTCTCATTTCTACCCCCCTTTTTTGGTAAAAGATATATAGGTATAAAAACTTATTTAATAAAGTTCATCTTACTTTACGATTAAATAAGTTAAAAGTTTCAAAAAAGTGATTATTTTTTACATATTTAATATTTTACACATAATTCTGCTTAAAATAGAAACAAAGGTGATTAAATTTAGAAGCATTACTGTTTTAGTTGAGGGAATTCCTGGATTTAAAAGAGGTAAACTGTAGAAAGATAATTTATTTGCTCAATTTAACAATGAAATCCAGCATAAGAGTTATTAAAGGGTTCAATAAAAAGGTTCTATGTCAAATGTTGGGGTGATGTGTTTTTGCACGTCACCCTATTAACCTAAATGAACACCGAATTCTTTATATAAATCATTCAATAAAATCTTTGCTTTAAAATGCTTAAAGCTCCTAAAACCATAAGCATTACGTTTCATTACCTTCGATTTATTATTAATTCCTTCTAAAAAACCATTTGAATAGCCAAAACTAAAACTATTTAAGATCTCTACTTGCCAATTCTTAAAGGTTTGAATGGCTTTTATAAATGCTGGGATATTTGCTTCTTCTACCTTACGGTAATAAGCTTCTAATCTATTCTTCACTTCTGCAATATCATTCGTCGTTTTTGCCCAATCAAACCATTTACAATAGGCTTCTTTTAGTTCATATGCTTGCTTTAATTCCTTTGACATTCCCGTGTAGCGATTTAAATACCATCGATTCTTTTCCGTTAACTTATCAAAGCGTTTATATAAGACATGACGCATTTTTTTGCACTTTTTTCGATCGTATGGATGCCAATCCTTCTGCACTTTACGACGCACCTCGTCTAGAGCCCAATAAATATAACGACAATAATGGAATCGATCGGCAATAATGATAGGACGATTTAAGGCTTTTTTAACAGCTGCTTTAAAGCTTGGATTCATATCCATTACGACGACTTCTACATCTGATCCATATGTCATTAGATAATCCTTAATCGTTTCTTTTCTACGATTCGGTAAAATATCAATTGGTTCGTGCGTTTCAGCGTTGGCAATGATTAGTTGATAGGTCCCCGCATCTGTATCTCCTTTATATTCATCAATCGCAATACATTTTGGTAAATGGACCCCTTCATTTAGCTGCTCTTTTACCACCTTTTTAAAGCGACGAATTACCGTCGAACTGGATGTTCCAAGGACTTCTGCTGCTTCTTTAAATGTCTTTGCCTTTACTGAACGGATTCCAACAACTTGATTCCATTCTTTTGAGTAACGTTGATACTTATCCACGAAAGGAGATTTTTCCGAGAAGCGTTTTCCGCACTCACATACATAACGTCGACGTTTATAGAAAAGGATGGTTAATCGTTCAAACCATTTTAAATGTTTAATTTTTTGAATTCGATAATCATGTATTTTAGAGGTCATTTTATTACAGTCTGGACACTGATGTTCTTTCTTCGGAATTGAAACGTAAAGAGCGATACGCTCCCCGATCTCTTCAATCTTATGAACAGTTACACCTTTTAATCCTGGGATATTTCTGTTAAAATTCATAATGCACGTATCACCTTTCATTGCTTGTTTCTCGACAATTCAAGTATATCGAAATCGGTGATTACGTGCTTTTTTTTATTTCAAATTGTAGTAAAACCCCAACAAATATTATAGAACCAATAAAAATAGCAAAAATACTATTAATAAAATATGAATTATTGACCATAATATTTCTAGGTTGTATTTGTAGAAAATGCAAAATACCCTAGTATTTGCTAAACAAATACTAGGGTATATCAGTTTCAACCTTGATGAATCATAAAATTGCGTGTTATGAACGTAGGGATTTGTTAGGAAATTACCACTTACGTTTACGTGCAGCTTCTGATTTCTTTTTACGTTTTACGCTTGGTTTTTCGTAAAATTCGCGTTTTCTTACTTCCTGAATAGTACCACTTTTAGATACAGTACGTTTGAAGCGGCGAAGAGCATCTTCAAGCGATTCGTTTTTTCTAACGACAGTTTTTGACATCTCTCTTTCCCTCCCTCCGAACACACGTCAATACACAATCAACATCTGTTAGTTGTGTACTAAAGAATTATATCGTATTGTCCAACTACAGTCAATAGCAATATTAAAATTAATAATTGGAATCTGAAATTAAGCCGTTCATGATAGCTACACCAGAGCTTGCTCCAATTCTAGTTGCACCAGCTTCGATCATTTTTTGCATATCTTCTAGGCTTCTTACACCACCAGATGCTTTCACACCGATTTCTGGACCTACTGTTTTTCTCATTAAGGCAACATCTTCTGAAGTTGCACCACCAGTAGAAAATCCAGTAGAAGTTTTTACAAAGTCAGCCCCTGCTTTAACAGATAACTCACAAGCTCTTACTTTTTCTTCGTCTGTTAAAAGAGAAGTTTCAATAATTACTTTTACTAAAGTACCATTTGCAGCGGTAACAACAGCTTTAATGTCTTCAAAAACAAGGTCGTCATGACCATCTTTTAATGCCCCAATATTGATTACCATGTCAATTTCTCCGGCACCATTTTCAATAGCATTAGTTGTTTCAAAAGCCTTAACTTGCGGAGTCGTTGCACCTAAAGGAAAACCAATCACCGTACAAACTTTAACATTTGAACCTGCTAATAATTCACTCGCATTTTTAACCCAAGTAGGATTTACACACACAGAAGCAAATTCATATTTTAGTGCTTCTTCACAAATTTTGTCAATTTGTGCTTTCGTAGTCTCAGCTTTTAATAAAGTATGATCAATCATTGCAGCGTAATTTTGAGTCATAAAAATTACTCCTTCTTTTATAGTTGTACGTACCTCTCCCATAATACCATTAAAGTAAATTATTGTGAAATGACAGATAATTTCAATTAGTATTCATGTTACTTTTCCTTGCTTCTTTAGTTTTTATTCGCACGAAATTCATTAATTCAAATAAATATTTACTAATCCATTTCAAAGAAAAACGACAAAATCTTATTGATTTTGTCGTTCAAACTTTTTTCTGATTCTTCACTAGTTTTATTGAACTTGTTCTTCTAAAACACGTACAAATTGACCTTCACAGTAAGGATAGCCTACTTTTTGCACTTTTACTTTTAAAAGTTTACCGATCATTTCTTCTGTGCCTTCAAATACGACACGTAGATAGTTATCAGTGTAACCTACAAGTAGATTGTCTTGTTCTGATTCTTTATAACGATCTTCAGGAATAACTTCCAATACTTCTCCTTCGAAGCGAGAAGCATATTCTTTTGCTAATTGATCGTTTAAAGTAAGTAATCGATGAACACGTTCATTTTTAACATTTTCATCCACTTGATCTTCCATTCTTGCAGCAGGTGTTCCAGTTCGTTTTGAATAAGGGAATACATGTAGTTCTGCAAATTTATGGTTTGCAATAAAGTTATATGTTTCCATGAATTCCTCTTCTGTTTCACCTGGGAATCCAACAATTACGTCAGATGTAATCGCCAATTCAGGTAATGCTTCATTTAAGCGTTCTAGACGTTCCGCGAAGAAATCCATCGTATATTTACGACGCATACGTTTTAACACCGTATCTGACCCAGATTGAATCGGAATGTGTAAATGGCGTACCACTACATTAGAATTTTTAAGAACATCAATTACTTCATCTGTTATTTGTGAAGCTTCAATTGATGAAATACGTAATCGTTTTAAACCTTTTACATTCGCTTCTAGATCACGAAGCAACTGTGCTAAATTATAGTCTTTGAAATCTTGTCCATACCCACCAGTATGAATACCAGTTAAAACGATTTCTAGATATCCAGCATCAACTAACTTTTGCGCTTGACGAATTACCTCTTGTGGATCACGAGAACGCATTAATCCACGAGCCCAAGGAATAATACAGAATGTACAGAAGTTATTACATCCTTCTTGAATTTTTAAAGAAGCACGCGTACGATCTGTAAAATAAGGAACATCTAATTCTTCGTAAACACGGTTTTTCATGATATTCCCTACTGCATTAATAGGTTGGCGTTCTACTTTATATTGTTCAATATATCCTAGCATTTTTTGGCGATCTTGCGTACCCACTACAATATCTACACCTGGAATTGCCATAATTTCTGCTGGCGATGTTTGAGCATAACATCCTGTTACACAAATAACTGCATCTGGGTTTTGGCGAACTGCACGACGAATGACCTGACGAGATTTTTTATCCCCCGTATTTGTTACAGTACATGTATTGATTACATAAACATCCGCTTGTTTTTCAAATTCAGTACGTTCATATCCTTGTTCTTTAAAAAGCTGCCAAATACTTTCAGTTTCATAATGGTTTACTTTACAGCCTAAAGTATGAAAAGCCACCGTTGACACTGGCTAACACCTCTTTCATTCTAGTTCATATGATATAGCAGCCAGCGCATATAATGGCGCTGTTTCTGCCCGTAATATTCTTGGTCCAAGAGACATTGTTTCTGCACCAGCTTCTAATAAGCTTTGCGCTTCATTTCTCGAAATTCCACCCTCAGGACCGAAAATTAATAAAATTGACTTCGATTCATTATCATACACTTTTTTAAGTTTATCTGCAAATCTTGTGCGATTTTCTTTTTTTGCATCTTCTTCGTCAGCAATAAATACTGCGTCGTATTCTGAAACAAGATTTAGTAGCTGCTTGAAGGAAACAGGATTCATAATAGCCGGAATTTGCGTTCGATGAGATTGCTCTGCAGCTTCCTGTGCAATTTTTTGTAAACGCTCCGTCTTTTTCTCGCCTTTTTTTTCGTCCCATTTTACAATCGAACGTTCTGCACTAAATGGAATTAATGCATGCATACCAAGCTCTGTTCCTTTTTGGGAGATTAACTCAAGCTTATCCCCTTTTGGTAATCCGCAAGCGATATCTACCTGTATGGGCATCTCTGGAGAAGGAACGGTATTACCTGTTAGTTTTACAACGACACCCTCACCAACCGAAATAATTTCACATATATATGCGGTATTAGCGTTAACGACTACGATATGATCGCCACTCTCCATACGCATAACTTTTGCAATGTGGCGTGCATTTTCTCCTACAATTGTAAATTCGTTCGATTCATTAAAGGGTTCATGTACGAAATATCGTTGCATTATGTACCTCCAAATTTTTTATTAGAAAAGCGAAAGGTGCTCGCCAAACTCCGACTACAATTCTTTACTATTCTGAAAAAGACAAGGAGCTGCCCCTAATTATTGGGACAACTCCTTTCTTGTTTATGGTCGTCGTGCAATGATGGCCACCCAATCTTCCATCATTAACACTTCCTCAATAATAAAGCCTGAGTCTACAAGTGCCTTTTTCACATCATCTTTTTTTGCATTAATAATACCAGAAGTAACATAAAGTCCTCCAGGTTTTACAATTGAAAAGGCATCATCTGTAAATGTCATGATAATTTCGGCTAAGATGTTTGCCACAACAACATCTGCTGGTTCTGTTACCGTATCGAGTAAATTACCTTGATGTACTTTTGCGATATGCTGTACTTTATTATGTACAATATTTTCAAACGCAGATTTAACAGCAACTGCATCTAAATCTAGAGCATGTACTTTCTCAGCACCAAGCATCGAAGCAGCAATTGCCAATACACCAGAGCCAGTTCCAACATCAACAACAGAATTGCCTTCTTTAACAACCTTTTCTAATGCTTGTAAGCACATTACAGTTGTAGGATGTGTACCTGTCCCAAACGCCATACCAGGATCTAGCTCAATAATCAGTTCGTCTGTGTTTACTGGTGTGTATTCTTCCCACGTTGGCACAATAGTAAATCTTTCCGAAATTTTCACTGGATGATAATATTGCTTCCAGGCAGTTGCCCAATCCTCTTCATGCACTTCACACATAGTAAAAACATTATCCCCAAGATTAATATCAAAATTTTCTAGATTCGCGATTGCAAGTTTTATTTCTTCAACAGTTTCTGCTAAAAAACTAGATACAGGTAAATACGCTTTTACGATTACCCCGCTTTTTGGAAAATCGTTTGGATTCAAATCATAAATTTCCCCAAATTGATCAACTCGTTCTTTCTCCATTTCTGTTGAATCTTCAATGACAACACCACTTGCGCCAGCTTCATGATAAATATTTGAAATTGCTTCAACCGCTTCGTTTGTTGTTAAAACCGACAACTCTGTCCATTTCACTTGCAATCAGCTCCTCTAAAATTTTGTTACCAAGGTTCAAATTAATAGTAAGCGTCCACAATCATGGACGCTATTTTTAAGTTACTCACCTTTGAATGTCTTTTTGATTTTATCAAATAATGAACTGCTATGTTCTTCAGGGATGTCGCCGCTTATTTCTGCGAAATCACGTAATAGTTGTTTTTGTTTTTCTGTTAGTTTTGTAGGAGTCATTACTTTTACAATGACATATTGATGTCCTGTTCCGTATCCATGGACATTTTTTACACCTTTGTCTTTAATACGGAATTGAGCTCCTGATTGTGTACCAGCTGGAATTTTTAGTTTTACTTTTCCATGAACTGTTGGCACTTCAATTTCGTCTCCAAGTGCAGCCTGAGGGAAAGTTAGTTTTAATTCATAATAAATATCATCGCCATCTCGTTCGAAGTATTCGTGATTTTTCACATTGAAGACGATATATAAGTCTCCTGCCGGGCCTCCATTGATACCTGGTTCACCTTGGCCAGTCACACGTAATTGTTGACCATCATCTACACCCGCTGGAATTGTAACTTTGATTTTCTTCCGTTTTTGAACTGTCCCAGCTCCATGACATTTATTACATTTTTCTGGAATAATTTTACCCGTTCCTTGGCAAGTATTACATGCACGGCGGTTTACCATACGGCCAAATGGTGTTTCAACCGCTTGGTTCACTTGTCCTGCCCCATTACACGTTGTACATGTCTTTGCACTTGTTCCAGGTTTTGCACCCGATCCATTACAAGTATCGCAAGTCTCTTCTTTTGGTATTTCGATTTCTGTTTGCTTTCCGAAAACAGCATCCTCAAAAGAGATATTCATGCGGTACTGAAGGTCGTCACCTTTTCTTGGGGCATTTGGATCACTTCGACGACCGCCGCCTCCGAAGAATGAACTGAAAATATCTTCAAATCCACCAAATCCTGATCCTCCGAATCCACCAAATCCTCCTTGATTTGGCCCTTCATGACCGAATTGATCATATTGAGAACGTTTTGTATCATCGCTCAGCACTTCGTAGGCTTCAGCAATTTCTTTAAATTTCTCATCGGCACCAGCTTCTTTATTGATATCTGGATGATACTGCTTTGAAAGTTTACGATATGCTTTCTTTATCTCATCTTTGCTAGCACTTTTACTTACGCCAAGCACTTCATAGTAATCGCGTTTACTCATCGTTCACACTCCGCTCTTTTTCATAACGTATATTTTAACATGGTCGTATAATACTGTATATAAAGTTTGTTTTTTAGTTACTTATTAAATGAACATCTGATTGCAATGAAAAAGTCAAAGTCCGTTATGTTCGACTTTGACTTTTTCTACTTTCATCTATCAACAATCAAATTCGCCATGGCTTATTTGCAACTGTCACTAGTTTTTTGTCACCATAACACCAGTTTTTTAAGCTCTTCACGAAAAATTGCTTTTAAAATCGCACGTCTACACTTAAAGCGAACTTGATAAAGTGGGTGAACCACATTGATAAGAATTCGGCTTATTTATCGTCTTTTACTTCTTCAAAGTCAGCATCTACAACGCCGTCATCTTTTTTATCTGGACCTGCTTCTGCTTCACCTTGTGCAGCTTGTGCAGCAGCTGCCGCTTGTTCATATACTTTCATTACTAGTGGTTGTAGGATACCTTCTAGTTTTTCTTTTGAAGATTTAATACCTTCGATTTCACCAGCTTCTAAAGCTTTTTTCAACTCTTCTTTTGCATCTTCTACTGATTTTTTCTCATCTTCAGTAATTTGTTCGCCAAGATCAGTAATAGTTTTGTCTACTTGGAATACTAATTGGTCTGCTTCGTTACGAACTTCAGCTTCTTCTTTACGTTTAGCATCAGCCTCAGCATTTGCTTCTGCCTCTTTTACCATACGTTCGATATCCTCGTCTGTTAAACCAGAATCGGATTGGATAACGATTGTTTGTTCTTTTTGCGTACCTAGGTCTTTCGCTTTAACAGATACAATACCGTTTTTATCGATATCGAATGTTACTTCGATTTGAGGTACACCACGTGGAGCTGGTGGAATATCTGCTAATTGGAAACGACCTAAAGTTTTGTTGTCAGCAGCCATTGGACGTTCACCTTGTAATACGTGAATATCTACAGCAGGTTGGTTATCTGCAGCTGTTGAGAAAACTTGAGATTTTGAAGTTGGAATTGTCGTGTTGCGTTCGATTAATTTTGTGAACACACCACCCATTGTTTCAATACCAAGTGAAAGTGGAGTTACGTCAAGTAATACGATATCTTTCACATCACCTGTTAACACGCCACCTTGAACTGCTGCCCCCATTGCTACTACTTCGTCAGGGTTAACACCACGATGTGGATCTTGGTTTGTTTCTTTTTTCACAGCTTCTTGTACAGCAGGAATACGAGTCGACCCACCAACAAGGATTACTTTGTCTAAATCAGATGCGTTCAAACCAGCATCTTTAAGTGCTTGACGAGTCGGGATAATTGTACGTTCAACTAAATCACGCGTAATCTCATCGAATTTTGCACGAGTTAAGTTCACTTCTAAGTGAAGCGGGCCATCTGCTCCTGCAGTAATGAATGGTAATGAAACTTGTGTAGATGTTACACCTGATAAGTCTTTTTTCGCTTTTTCAGCTGCATCTTTTAAACGTTGCATTGCCATTTTATCTTTTGATAAATCAACGCCATTTTCTTTTTTGAATTCTTCTACTAAGAAGTCGATTACTTTTTGGTCGAAGTCATCCCCACCAAGTTTGTTATCACCAGCAGTTGCTAGTACTTCGAATACGCCGTCGCCTAATTCAAGAATAGAAACGTCAAATGTACCGCCACCAAGGTCAAATACTAAGATTTTTTGGTCTTGGTCTTGTTTATCTAAACCATAAGCTAGTGCGGCTGCTGTTGGTTCGTTAATAATACGTTCAACTTCAAGACCTGCAATTTTACCAGCGTCTTTTGTTGCTTGGCGTTGCGCATCATTAAAATAAGCAGGAACGGTAATTACAGCTTTTGTTACTGTCTCGCCTAAGTAATCTTCAGCATAACCTTTTAAGTATTGTAGAATCATTGCAGATACTTCTTGAGGTGTATATTCTTTATCTTCGATTGTTACTTTTTCTGATGTACCGATTTTTGATTTAATAGATAAGATTGTATTAGGGTTTGTAATTGATTGGCGTTTTGCTACTTCCCCAACTTGTTTCTCACCATTTTTAAATGAAACCGCTGAAGGAGTAGTACGGTTACCTTCTGGATTTGGAATTACTTTTGGTTCGCCGCCTTCTAGAACTGCTACACAAGAGTTTGTTGTACCTAAGTCAATACCAATAATTTTGCTCATATTAAATTGCCTCCTAATTATTTAAAACACGTATTTGGTGTTTTTCACTAATTAAATTTTTAAATTATTCGTTTACTGAAACCATAGATGGTCGTAATACGCGATCTTTTAATTTATAGCCCTTTTGAAGCTCTTTTAACACAATACCAGTTTCCTTTTCTGAATCTGATTCTTGCATTACTGCTTGATGTACATTCGGGTCAAAGCTTTGCCCTTGTGCAGGAATTAACTCTAAACCTTCTTGTTTCGTTGCATCAATCAACGTTTTGTAGACCATTTCAATACCTTTATATAAAGAAACAGCATCATCTGAACTTACTTCCACCTGTAATGCACGTTCTAGATTGTCGATTACTGGTAAAAGATCTGTCAGTAGCTTTTGAGCACGATATTTTTCAGCCGCTTCACGGTCTAATTGAGCACGACGTCTCATATTATCGAAGTCAGCACGCAGGCGCAAGTAGCGACTTTCCTCTTCTTGCAGTTTCGCTTCAAGCGCCGCATTTTTTGCGTTTAACTGCTCTTCAACGGATAATTCTACCTGCTCTTCAGTTTCTGTGCCGTTCGTTTCTGCTTCACTGATTTGTTCATTTACTTCTTCTAGTTGTTCTTTGTTTTCTGTAGTTTCAGACACGAATGTTTCCTCCTTATAACCCATCATTTACTTTATTTGAAAGTGCACGTGAAAGTCCACTTCGCATCACATCAAGTAGAGAGACAACACGTTGATAATCCATTCTTTTAGGACCGATTATTGCAATGGAACCCTCTTGATCTTTACCAATAGAGTAGGACGCTGTAATTACACTTAAATCATCCATAACTAAATGGTTATTTTCAGAACCAATCCGAATATGAATGCCTGTATCTTCATGTTGGAACAATGAAATTACTTGACTTTCTATTTCCATCATTTCCATAAGCGCGCGAACTTTATTTAGATCGTGAAACTCAGGCTGATTTAACATATTTGTTTTCCCGCCGAAATAAATTTTCCCTTCATTTTGGAAGGTTGCAACATTTCTTAATGATTGGATAAAAGTATCAGCAGTGTTTACATGTTGCCTTAAAACATTAAAAGTTTCTAATTCAAGTCGACTTTGTAGCTCTAATAATGAAACACCCACTAGACGTTCATTTAGAATATTGACGGTTTTTTCAATATCTGAAGGAACAAATCCTTGTGGAAGTGTAATCGTTCGATTTTCAACATGCCCATTATCCGTAACAATGATTGCTACAGCAGTTTGTTCCGATAAAGGGACTATTTGAAATCTCTTTACGCGATGTTTAGTTACATTAGGTCCAAGTAAAATCGTTGTATAAGAAGTTAAATCTGACAAAATGTTAGCAGATTCACGAATTACTTGTTCCATCTCTACAATTTGATTCTTATAAATAGATTGAAATAAGCCAATTTCTCGGGCAGACATAGAGATCGGTTGCAATAAATGATCTACGTAAAATCGATAACCCTTCTCAGAAGGTACACGACCTGAAGAAGTATGTGTTTTTTCAATAAACCCAAGCTCCTCTAAATCGGCCATCTCGTTACGAATTGTTGCCGGACTAGATGTAATCCATTCTTTTTTTGAAATTTGGCGTGATCCTACCGGTTGAGCTGAAGTAACAAAATCATCAACGATTACTTGCAATATTTGTAATTGTCGATTGGTTAACATTGTCATCACCTCTGTTAGCACTCATTAACAAGGAGTGCTAATACTATTATTAAATTATCAAATCTCTAATATGATGTCAACGGAATCGCTCTATTCTCCTAATAAAAATTGTTGAAAGATTTCATTTCCAACAAAGCGACCCTGTCGACTTAGTCTTACACCTTTTTCATCTTCAATAAGCAAATCTTGTTGAACAAGCTCAGCTATTACTTTGCCAAAAAGCTCTTTCATAGAAATATCAAGCTTTGCTTCAAACGCTTCATACAATACACCTTCATTTTTTCTCAAACCTAAAAACATTTGCTCTTCGCATTTTTCATCAAATGTTACTTCATGTTTATGAAGGATAGGTAGTTCATTATTTTTAATGGTATCAATATATTTTTTTATAGGTCCATGATTCGAATAGCGATTTCCTAATAAATAACCGTGGGCACCGGCACCAAAACCTGCATATTCATCATTTTCCCAATAAATTTTATTATGTGTTGATTGATGTTCTTCTATCGCAAAATTACTTATTTCATATTGTTTCTTTTCTTTTTCTTCCATTCTTTTCATTAATAGGTCATACATATCCGCTTCTAAATCCTCGGTAGGCAAGTTTAGCTTCCCTTTAGCATACTGAATATAAAAAATGGTTTTTGGTTCAACAATTAAAGAGTACGCTGAATAATGCGGCAGATTTAAATCCAAAGCTTTTTCAAGAGTATCCTCCCATTGCTCCATCGACTGACCAGGGAGACCATACATTAAGTCTATACTAATATTGTCAAAGCCTACTTTTTTAGCTTGCTTAATGGTTTCAAAAACATGGTCGTTTGAATGTGTACGTCCTATTTTTTTTAACAGAGTTGGGTCAAAAGATTGCACCCCCATACTTAAGCGATTCACTCCACCGTTAAGTAAAGCCTCTAATTTATCAACTGATAGTTCATCAGGATTTGCCTCTGAACTAAACTCCACAAGTTGCTTCGTTGGGAGTAAGGTATTTATATGATGCAATAATCTTGTTATTTGTTTTGCAGAAAGTGCAGTTGGAGTCCCACCGCCAAGAAAGATTGTTTCGATGCTTTGAAATTGTTCCGGAGTTTGTCTGACCGCCATTTCAATTTCCTTGCCAACTGCTTCTATATATTCATCAACTGGTTGATTTTTAAAATAAACTTTATTGAAATCACAATAATTGCAAATTTGATGACAGAAAGGAATATGTATGTAGACACCTCGAGCCATTAAGATCCCTTCTTTCTTAAGAAATGTCGTATTTCTCTATTGTACTCTTTCATCATAAAAATTCAATTTTATGGTACTAAATTATCGAAAATGGATCCTAAAAATAAAAAAAGAGATCTGAAAATAATCAGACCTCGAAAAAAATTAAATAGCTATATTGATTTGTTGTCTATATAATTCTACAAACAGTTCAATAGCTGAATAATTCGAAAATTTAGTTGTGAAACTAATTGCCTCTTCCTTTGAATTAAAAGAAAGTGCACTCATTTCCTTAGCAAACTCATATTTGCCATTTTCTAATGTAATTAAGTAGACTCTTACCACCGGACTATAAGGTCTTTGCTTATCCAAATTATCTCCCGCCAGCAATACTCCAACCGTTGCATCTTGTTCATTAATAATCGTTGATAGTGCAACTAGTTCATCATACTCAAACCATTCAGGAATTGCTACCTCTACTATATTATTCATCTACTTTACATCTCCTTCGCTGTTTTTCATATGAAGCTAAAACATTCGATATAAATACCAATAATTAACAAATAAAAGTAACTCAATTGGATTTAATAGATAAATTTTACTATGGTTAATGCAAATCTAAAAGAGCAATATTTAAACAATTTTTTCATCCTATTTGAAATATATGAAATATTGTTGCAATAAAAAACAGAATATCCATTTGAAGTGAAGATAATCTGTTTCATTGGAAATATTTTACTATATGTATTTGGTAATTCTATTAATTAATGTTATTAAAACCCATTTTATCATATTATTAGGTATTTTGTATACCTTCTTATTGAATCTCATATTGTTAGAGAAGACGTTTGGGTTAAACTCTTCATCCCTATTTCCTTCTGCCTATATGAAAAGCAATTTCAATTAAAATGGCTACTGTCAGTCAAAGAGGTCATCTTTTTATGTAGCTAAGCTTTTCATAAAAAAGGCGATTTGCACTTGAAAATAGTTGCAAATCGCCTTAAATGTTCTTTTGGATCAGCGGTTATTTCTTATTATTATCATCCATTTTCAGTACAGCCATGAATGCTTCCTGTGGAACTTCTACTGAACCCACTTGTTTCATACGTTTTTTACCTTCTTTTTGTTTATCAAGAAGTTTACGTTTACGAGAGATGTCACCACCGTAACATTTTGCTAGTACGTTTTTGCGGATCGCTTTAATAGTTGAACGTGCAACAATTTTTTGACCGATTGCAGCTTGAATTGGCACTTCGAATTGTTGACGCGGGATTAATTCTTTTAGCTTCTCAACAATTACTTTTCCACGCTCGTAAGCAAAGTCACGGTGTACGATAAAGCTTAAAGCATCAACTTGCTCACCATTTAATAGGATGTCCATTTTAACTAACTTGGATGGTTTATATCCGATTAATTCATAATCAAATGACGCGTACCCTTTTGTATTTGATTTTAAGTAGTCAAAGAAATCATAAACAATTTCAGATAGTGGCATTTCATAAATAATGCTTACACGGCTAGTATCGATGTAATCCATTGTCATGAAGTTACCACGTTTAATTTGACATAGCTCCATAACTGCACCCACATAATCGTTTGGCACCATAATTGTCGCTTTTACATAGGGCTCTTCAATACGATCAATTTTTTGTGGATCTGGCATCATTGAAGGGTTATCGACTTTTAAAACTTCCCCATCTGTTAAATGAACATCATAAATAACAGAAGGAGCAGTTGTAATTAGGTCGATATTAAATTCACGTTCAATACGCTCTTGAATGATTTCCATGTGTAGAAGTCCCAAGAAACCACAACGGAAACCAAAACCTAATGCTTGAGAAGTTTCTGGTTCATATTGCAATGCTGAGTCGTTCAGCTCTAATTTTTCTAGTGCTTCGCGTAAATCGTTATATCGCGCTGTGTCAATCGGATAAAGACCGCAATATACCATTGGATTTAATTTACGATATCCTTCAAGCGGCGTTTCAGCTGGACGGTTTGCAAAGGTAACCGTGTCCCCTACTCGTGTATCTCCAACATTTTTGATAGAGGCAGTTAAGTATCCTACGTCTCCTACAGTAAGCTCAGCTTGAGGTACTGATTTCGGTGTATGAACCCCAACTTCAATTACTTCAAACTCGGCTCCTGTCGCCATCATGCGAATCTTATCCCCTGCTTTTACCGTTCCATTCACAATTCGAATCGATATGATAACACCTTTATATGCATCATAAACAGAGTCAAAAATTAACGCCTGAAGAGGAGCATCCGGATCACCTGTTGGTGCAGGCACTTTTTCAACAATTTGCTCTAGAATTTCTTCAATACCAATACCCGCTTTAGCGGAAGCAAGAACTGCTTCAGAAGCATCAAGTCCAATTACATCCTCAACTTCAGCACGTACACGCTCTGGATCAGCTGCCGGTAAATCGATTTTATTTATAACCGGTAGAATTTCAAGATCGTTATCAAGGGCTAAATATACATTGGCAAGTGTTTGTGCCTCTATACCCTGTGCAGCATCAACTACTAAAATGGCTCCTTCGCAAGCTGCTAAACTTCGAGAAACTTCATATGTAAAATCGACATGTCCTGGTGTGTCGATTAAATGGAAGGTATAAGTTTCACCGTTTTTAGCTGCATATTTCAACTGTACTGCATTTAACTTAATTGTTATCCCACGTTCACGTTCTAAATCCATGGAATCTAATAATTGTGCTTTCATTTCTCGTGCTGTAATCGACTTTGTTGTTTCTAATATGCGGTCAGCTAATGTAGATTTACCGTGATCGATATGGGCAATAATAGAAAAATTTCGTATGTTTTGTTGTCGTTTAAGACGTTCTTCTCGATTCATGTCGTGTCCACTCCTAATCAAATACGCCTCCTACGTATAATTCCCGCTCATCACGCGGAAATAACCAAAGAAGGTAGACTTTCTAAAGTTCTATTTTCTTTGGAATACGCTGGAGGCATTAACCCTTATCAGTAAATAGGCTACTGATATTTTGGTAACCTGTTATATTTTCTATATACATTTCCTTCAAAAAAAGGCTAAACTAACTTGAATTATAGCAGTGACACAACAACTTTAGCAATGATGTAGTGAGAAAAAACGCAAAATATTATGATTCACTTCCAAAATCAATGATAGACAAGGAATAAGAATTACTGTCCTAATTTACATAGGTTTTCGCGATCGCTTGTGCAAGCACTGCAATCGTACGATATACTTCATCCTCGGTATTTTCGATTCCACCGATTTCAATTAATAGCAGGTTATTAGCTAAATCTTGATTATAAACTCCATCCACACCATCTCCCGACTTCTCAATGATCCCTCTTGAAATATTGGGAACAATTTGATTTAGAGCCTGATTAAGGGAATTGGCATGATTTAAATTTGACTTATAATTTGGATTCTCAGCACCAATAACAAATGCAGTCTTTGCATAGCCTACATTGTTATGAGTAACTGTAGATTTTTTATGACCTGTAGCATCTCGATGTATATCAAGAATAAGATCATACTGATTTTTCTTTAACTCCTGATTAAGAAATGTACGTGCAGTAGAATAAGAAGAAGCCATTGTTTTCCCCTGCTTCACAGTCTCAGCCATAATATCTACATCAAGAGTCTTTGCGTTTAAACCGTTTAGTTTAAAGTAATCTTCCATCGCCTTTGACATGGATAATAAATTAGCTTGATCGTCGTATACAGCAACTGTACCTGTTTGACTTTCTACAAACGGCTTATAGGTTTCTTGAGAATGCGTGAAAACAAACAATACGTCAAATGAATCCATTGTCGGTGTAACATCTTTAGCGTTTTCTTCTGTTGCCGTTACTTCTGTTGCTGTTACTTCTTCTGCATTTTTTTCTGACTGAACATTAGTCGATGCATAGACTACTTGCTTTTCTTCAGCTAAAGGTGGTTCATATTTTTGGTTGTTCGGAAAAGGCAATAGTCCTGTGATGATTGGTAACATAAAAAAGAAGACTAGAAAAACAGATAGAACTTTTAATTTTTTTAACATGACATCCTCTCCTTCCACTACGATATGGAGGGAGAGGACGTTTTAGAACTATTTCACTTTATGTTCCATCCACTTATATAGACATTTGCTGACTAAGATTGAATATTTCGTAATCCAAACATCCACCTCTTTCGGCGTTACAATCAATCTTTCAGGATGGGATGCAAAAACTTCTTCAAATAATTGAAGGCGATCTTCGGTAGACCATGTCGACCATTCACCGAAAATCGGTTTGATTAAATTTAAATCAACTCTCTGATTGGAATCAGGTGTCCAGGAAGAAACAGAAAGTTTGCCAGAAGGCTTCCCTTTTTCTTCAATTTTTGCAGCGATAGAACGGAACACATTATCGATTGCATCAGCAATAATAACCGTAGCATCCACAACGGTTGGCACTCCTATCGCTGTTACAGGAACACCCATTACTTCCTTAGACACTTCCGTACGTTGATTTCCTACCCCAGAGCCTGGATGAATTCCTGTATTTGTAATTTGTATTGTTTTACATAATCGAGAGCTTCCTCTTGTTGCTAAGGCATCAATGACTAATACTAACGAAGGCTTGATTTTCTCAGTTAAGGCTCGTATAAAATCGCTTGTTTCAAAGCCTGTTTGCCCTGTCACACCTGGTGCATACATAATAAAATGATCACTTGGATTTTCGGATTGCTCGTTTTGCATTGAGTCAATAGCAAATGGACCTACCGCATCTGGTGTAATCGTTTTATTTCCTAAGCCAATCACCAGAACCTTACTATCTTTTGTAATCTCTATATCTTTATGAATATCATCAAGATATTTTGTAAAAGCCTTTTCCAACTGCTCAAATCCATTTGAATCGTCTATTGTTAAGGTTGGAACAGAAAGTGTAATATATGTCCCTTCCTTTTTTCCGATTTTTTCTTGCCCATCTTCATCCACTATTACTTTTGTAACTTTAACTCGTCCTTCGGTAAATTCATTAATGGAAACACCATTTGTTTGCTCTAGTCTATTCTTTTGCTGCTTGGTCTGATGTTCAACGACTTCGGCTGATTCATCAATTAAATCGGTTCTGCTCCAATTCACTTCTGTCATTAATAATCACCTCGTGTATATGTTGGACAAACTGTCAAGTAAATATTCTTTGCATTTAACTATTGCAATTAGCTCTAGGGTTTGGTAGAATGATTTTTGTTGTATTGACAAACGAAAATAGTGAGAAGATAACTCATCTCGTACCTTTTTTAGGAGGTGAAAGATATGCCAAACATTAAATCTGCAATTAAACGTGTTAAAGTTGCTGAAAAAGCTAACCTTGCGAACTCTCAAGCAAAATCAGCTATGCGTACTACAGTTAAAAAAGCGGAACAAGCACTTGCTAACAATGCTGAAAACGCTAGCGAATTAGTAGTAGCTGCAAGCAAAGCACTTGATTCTGCAGCTTCAAAAGGTCTTATCCATAAAAATGCTGCAGCTCGTAAAAAATCACGTTTAGCTAAAAAAGCTAACTAATACATTAAGAGGTTTTCCAAAATCATCATTTTTATGATTTGGAAAACCTCTTTTTCCTTTACCGCTTCAATGAGCCTGTTACACGCGGGCTCTTTAACTTATGCGCTTAGACCGCTCACCCTACCAAAAACCAAATGAAAATCTCAGATAGCAGCCACAAAAGCAAAATAAGATCGTTGTCAAAATTTATCCGTCACATAAAAAAAACTAACTAGAGTCATCCCCCAGATAGTTTATTTTTAAAAGATTATATATTTGGCATATTGCTTCCAATCAAGTTCTTGTATAGTGGCTTTACTTGGCAATTCAAAAGGCATTGGAAAGAATGCTTCTGATTGTGCACTTTTCGCATTATCGTAAAAAACAATTTGGTCATTTGATAAACCACTTGTTAGAATGGCATCTCCCTTATCTTCAAATGCAACATCCACTTCAGTTGCTTGTATTTTTCCATCTTCACCTATTAAATAGATTTGGGTTACTTCTTTTGATTCTGCATCAACCGTAATTTCTTTTGAAGAAAGCCACTCTTTCTTTACTCTAAAAGCACTCGGTGCTTCGTTAATGATGATTTTAGTTTTTGTTAAGCTAGCATATGGCTTACCAACTATCGCTTCATTCAGATCTACTCGTACCTCAAATGAAAGTGGTTTTGGCATTTTAACTACTTTCTCCATTTCATTATACCAGAGTGAATTAACAGCAGGAATCGTCTGCTTTTCTATTACAACGCCCAATAACTCTTCTTGCTCTTGTGCAATACTACTAGTTTCTTCACTATTCGTTTCTTCAGTACTAGTTTCTTCAGTATTCGTAATATTTTGAGACTCTATTTCATTATCAAAAAGGGATTGGTCTAATTCTACATTTTGATTCTCTGCAACAGTCTCCCATTCTTTCTCCGACACATAGGTAATTAGATTTTTTTCATCCGTATATATAATAAATGTTATGGTTCCGTTATCATCAATCACTTCACCAACTACACCATCGATTGGACTTGAAAGAACATTTGAAAAACTTAGGTCAGCAATTTGATTCTCTAAAATATCAATATTTCTTTCAACCTCAGCTATCTGTTTCTCAATAGTTGCAATCGCTTCTAACGGAGAGCCTTGTGTAACTTCTGTTTCGACTGTAATGGAAAGTTCATCATCAACCTGCTCCGAATCAATCGAGGTTACAGGATTATTTATATCTTGTGCTTCTAATCGTCTCAGAATTCCTTCTAAGGTAGTTAATTCACTTTCATAAGCATTTACTTCAAATTGTAATTTAGACTGTTCCTGTGTAGCTTCATCGGTTTTATAGGCAGCAATTTCTTCATTCATACTTATTTTCTGACCAGGTCGCACCGAAATTTCTGATAACGCATTTGCGTCTGCTGTAATCCGAATTTCTTCCTGAGGGACAATCATTGCCTCTTTTTCTAAATAAGCTCTTTGCTGCTCTAGAGTAACTCTCTCATAATCAGTTATATAATAAGAACGTGTGATTTTACTACCATCTTTAAATACAATCAGGCAATTGATGATCAATAGAGCCAACAATGCCGTACTACCTGCAGCAAGCCAAATTTTCATATTCTGCTTCATAAACCTACCACCTTAGTAACGTAATCATAGAGAGGTAAGATACTAATTCCAGCTGTTACAAGAGCAAAGAAAATATGAAGCCCTATAATTTTCGTTAATAATAAGCCCTTACTCTCTTCTTCCCATCTCGACAGGAAATTATATTGAATATAAATGCTAGCAGCTGTCGCAATTGTAAGTTGATTAAAAAAGTAAATTACAAAACTATCATCAGTGATATATGTACTTATTGGCCCTAATGACAAAAATGATATAGCAGTTGTAAACCCTGACAAGGTAAAAACGGAAAAGAGAATAACTTTTTCTAGTAAAATACTTGCTAAAACAAAGAGTTGTATTTTAGAGATGGCTCTAAATGAATGATCTGTTAGGATGGCCAAGCATATAGATATAAAATAATAGTGAAATGCAAAAAATAATAATCCTTTTACTACTGCCCCAAACACCGATAAATAACGGCTTACAATATACTCTTCTTCCAAATTTTCAGCAAGGAGATACGTCAAATTTTCAGACCCCATACCCCAAATACTTCTAATAACAAAAAAGAGAATCGTTATGCCAAGCAGTATAAAGAACCGGCTACGATAACCTTTTATTTGATAATCCTGTTCTTGATTATCAAGTGCAAATGCTAGTTTACTAGGATTTAATAGTGAATGCCAAAATCTAAATTGATAGTCCATGTGAAGTCCTTTCTATTTTAAGAAAATATATGTTTTAACTAAATATAACAGATAATGTAAATAGAGTTAAATGAACAATCTTAAAATACTCCAATAGGTTTATAAAGCTTTTAACAAAAACATTTCTAAATACCTCTCTCTATTCCCGCTAATTGATTTAAGTTTCAAATCAATCTCAGATAGATTTTTTAGTGCTTTTAGTAATCGTTCCTCATTTGGACGCTGTCTATTTTCCAGCATGAGCTTTACTCGATAAGGGTGGATCTTAAGCTGCTTAGATATCTGATTTGGATGATAACCTTTTTTTTGCAAATAATAGACATTATTCATCGTACGTATATTTGAAGCCAAAAGGCCAACTAACATGATAGGCTCTTCCTTTTGTCTAAGCAAATCATGATATATTTGAAGTGCTTCGGATACATTTCTTGATAAATAAGCATTCAACATTTTAAAAGCGTCATGCTCCAATGTTTTGGCTACTAATTCTTCAACTAAGTGCACGGTAATTTGACCTTCTTCGCCTAAATATAATGCCATTTTTTCAATCTCAATTCTAAGCTGCAGCATATTTGCTCCAACCATTTCCACTAACTTATCTACAGCATCATCAGCTATACTTTTATCAAAACTTTTTACTTCACTTCTTATCCAGGTTGCTAAATCGTTTTCTTTTGGTGTTTCAGCATGAAGTAAGAGACTTTTTTCTTTCATTGCCTTCGTTATTTTTTTTCGCTCATCTAATTTCTCATAAGGCGCTATAAAAATTGTGACACTAAAGTCAGATGGATGGGCAAGCCAATTTTCAAGACGTTTTAAATCGTGCTCTATTTTCTCTTTCCCTTTTTCACTCGCTTTTAAAAACGAAGCATTTTTTGCAATGACTAATTTTCTTTCTGAAAAGAACGGAAATGTATCTGCTTCATCAATCACTAAATCAACAGGTGATTCATCCATATCAAAAGTGATGACTTCAGCCTCTTCAGTTGTATTTATTGCTTCTTTGATACGTTTGATTGTTTCATCTACAAAATAAGATTCATCGCCATAAATACAATATACAGGAGCAATTTGCCCGTTTTTAATCTCTTTCCATGCTTTTGTAAACATATTGCGTCCTCCTATCATTTCGTATTTATAAGTATACACGTTTTTTTATTTCTATCATCAATGTATAAAAATTTTCAATAAGACAAAAGGTAGATAGTAGAAATTGCTTTATTGGATATAGCTTTTTATAATATATTCACTTATAATTGATGTTGAGTAGGAGGGATAGGTATGTCATCACATGATGAAAACGTTGTAACACACAATCCTTTTGAAGGAAAAAATGGCGCATCTATGCGTAACCAAGCTATTGATGCTGGAGTAGGATTTGGCGTTTCATTCGCATTTTTTGCAATTATGTTTATTATCGCAATCATTGTTGATGTAGCAGCTTAATCGTTGTTACGCGAAAAGAGGACATTCAATATCTGAATGTCCTCTTTTATTTATCGTTGTTTAGTTATTTTTACTAACATCGATTCATGATCATCTATCCTTATTTCAACAGTACCAACTTCACCAGTGGTTAAAGTCGCTAAATCCAAATTTCGAAAACGCTCTACCACCTCCTCATGAGGATGCCCATAACGATTATTCTCACCTGCACTAAAAATCGTTAAAGCTGGCTTTAATTTCTCAACAAACGCTTCAGTACTTGATGTCTTACTTCCATGATGTCCAGCCTTTAAGACATCTATCTGGGCTAAATCAGGATATTGGCGTAGAATTGATTGCTCACCAGATTCTTCGACATCTCCCATGAACAGTGCTTTGAAATCCCCTTTTGTTACATACAACACAAGAGAATCATTATTCCCTTCATACGTTGTTTCAGTTGGCCAGAGATAAGTAAAGGAAATGCCCTCTTTTTTCCAAGTGACATTTGCAATTTCCTCCACTATAGAAATTTTCTGTTGTTTGGCTTCTACTAGCAAATCATTCATTACATCCTTTTTATAAGAATTTGGTGTAATGTGTATTTCCCCGACCTGAATTTCCTGCAATATTTCTTCTGCTCCTTCGACATGATCGCTATCTGCATGCGTCAAAATCAATTTATCGATTTTCTGAATGCCTTTTCCTTTTAAAAACGGAACAACGATATCCCTTCCTATTTCATATTGGTTAGAACTTTTTTTCCATTCCTCCTGATTGAATCTTAAAATCCCGCCTGCATCAATCATATAGATTTCTTCTTTGAAGGGTAATTCAATGACAATACAGTCCCCTTGGCCAACGTTAACAAAAGTAATGATTAGATCATTCGTCAATTTTCCACTCAGATGAATGAAGAATGCGGGTAAAAGAAGCACGAAAAGAACTTTCAAAAGTTTTGCTTTTACATCGATTAAATAAAATGTTGCAAAAACACTAATATAGCCAATAACTATTAAAATAAGCGTTGGCTTACCAGGATTCCACATTTGATATGGAATTCCTTGTAACCAGTCAATACTTGCTGTAAGAAAACTTCTTAAAGGCTCATAGATTAGAAACAAAATAGCCGCTATAGGTTCAAGAAAATACGAAGAAACTAATAATACAATATTAATAGGCAAAATGATGAAAGAAAATAGAGGCACAAAGATAATATTCACTAGAAAAGAGGATAGACTTATTTCATAAAAATGAAATAGGAGCAGTGGATAAACAAGCAGCTGAGTGACGAAGGTTATGAGGAAAGATTGGATTATCCATGAGGAATAACGATTAATAAAATGACCCGAATAAATCAAGCTCAAAGTTGCTAAATAGGATAATTGGAATCCAATTTGAAAAATGGCCCAAGGTTCAATAGAGACAAAGAATATAAAACTAATAGAAAGAGCATCATCTGCTGTCATTTTCCCTTTCAAACGACTAATCATGATGAGTTCAACAACTGATACTGCTCTCCAAACTGAAGGTGAACTACCTGCAAGGACAGCATATATCGGTAAAATTGCCATAAGTATAATGGTTGCAAGTTCTCGTCTCACGCCCAATCTTAAAAGACCTTGAAAAAAAATAAATGCAACAATCGCCACATGGAGCCCTGAGATTGCAAATAAATGAGTAATTCCTAATTTTTGATAAGCTCTAGTCATTTCTTCATCGACATTTTCACTTACCCCAATAATTAGCGCTTGAGCTTCTGCTACCAGTGAAGATGGAAATGCTTCTTGGATATGGGTCTTCACATTATATCGTTGCTTGGCTATCCTTTGTTGGATACTTCTTTTATTTCCGACATATTCCCAACTAGAGATTTCAACAACTCCTATAGCGCCATTACTTTTTAAATAATTCTTCATGTTAAATGCAAAGTCATGATCTGGAATAGTGGGTTCTACTAACTCCCCTCTCAACAAATAACGGCTTCCTACCAAGGAGATCTGTTGGAAATTATACTTTTCTTTTTCTGAGCCAAATTTATAAACAACGTATACATTTCTTCCTTGCGAGTCTTTCATAAATCCACGCAAAGTATCACCATTAATCTTATATTCGTCTGACCATGTTAATTGGGTGGGAAATTGAAGTGGTTCATCAAATTGTTGAAGTAAGTTTGTAAAGTAAGAAAAACTACAAAATGCTGTAAAACAGATTCCAACAATATGAATGAAACTGATTTTTTTAAAATGGAGAAATAGAAAATAGGGCACCAATAAAAACAACAGCCTTACCGATTCGTGAGCTGCAAGGGATGCAACGAGAACCGATAAGGCATAAAAAATACACTTATGCTTGAATGAGATCAAATAGTTCTTTCACCTTCTCTTCAAAGGGCTGTAGTACTTCCTTTGTAGCACCGAGATTTCTAAGCTTATCTAACATTTCAACTGCCAGTTCAAGTTTTTGATCTTTAAGAAAATCAATTTTCGCTTCGTCAAAAGGAATTTGAACAACATTCACATTTGCTTTTTGAAATAGTTCTAATGCATACGCATTATTTTTATAGTCATTTGCATAATATAAGTTTTTAATGCCCGCTTGGATGATTGTTTTTGAACAAGGCAGACAAGGGAAATGTGTCACATATATATCCGCACCATTTGCTGGCGTACCATATTTCGCACATTGTAATAATGCATTTGTCTCAGCGTGAACTGTTCGAACACAATGATTATCGACAACATAGCAGCCATCTTCAATACAATGCTCGTCTCCTGATATCGAACCATTGTAGCCACCAGCAATAATTCTCTTCTCTCGAACAATTGTCGCTCCAACTGCTAGTCTAGTACAGGTACTTCTTAGGGCCAATAGATGACTTTGTGCCATAAAAAATTGATCCCATGTAATTCGCTCCATATGATTACCTCCAAACTGTCTTAATTTTTAGTTTAGATGGAAAAGCCTTATTATGCAAATGAGTTTTATTTCTACGTTCTTACCTTACTACGATGTATTCTTTTAACTTTTCAAAGGTTTTTTCTCCGATTCCAGAAACATTTTTAAGATCCTCAATTGTTTTAAATGAGCCATTTTCCTCACGAAAAGCAATAATAGCTTGAGCTTTTGATGCCCCGATTCCAGGTAAAGTTGTTAACTCTGTAACATCCGCACTGTTTAAATTCACCTTAACACTTGTTGCATCAGTGGATTTAGCTGGAGAACTAATTACTTGTCCATTTGCGTGATCTTGGTCAATCTCTTCCCCAATTTTCGGAATATAGATAAGCATCTCATCTTGGAGCTTTTGAGCATGATTCACAGCTGTCGATTGAGCTTCCTCGGTATATCCACCAGCCATTTCAATAGCATCAATAATTCGTTCATCTGTTGTTAAGACGTAAACACCTGGTGATTTTACTGCACCTTTTACATCAACCATAATTGTTTCGACTATCGGTTCCGGAGTTTGGACATCTGAAGTTACACTATCTACAATTTCTTCATCTTGCGTTTGTGGAATCGTTGTAATTGGATAGGTTTCTGCTTCTTTCGAAGAGTCTTGTTGAAGGAAAACATAAAGGAGAATTAAACAAACAATGCCGGGGAATAGCACCATTTTCCCATACTTTTTTATGACCTGCTGAAATATAAAAAACACCTCTCTAAAAGAAGGTAATTCATATGGAGTATATGTTTAATATACAGAATTTACCTTCTTTTGAAAAGTGTCTAAATTGTATTATTTTATGGCACGGAAAAAAATTCGCTCACTTTCTTCTGCTGGACTGTCTTCTGACCAATCTGCTGTAACTTCAACATGTGTAAAACCGATTTCTTTTAACCAATTTACGTACATGTCAACAGCAAATGTTCTTTGATAGTGCTCTTCATCAAATCGTTCGAAAAGACCACTCTCTTCTTTTAAAAAGAAAGTCATTTGGTGATAAATCGAGTGTTCGAATTCACCAGGCTCTGTATACCATAGGTAAGTAATCTCACCATCATCATAAGTAAAAGGACTTTCCATAAATATATGGTCCATTTTAAACAGAGAGTGCACATCAAAAAATAATTGACCGCCCTGACGTAAGGAACTATATATTCTTTTTAGAGTTTCAATCACCGCATCCTGGTTTACAACGTAATTAATAGAATCGATTGGAATGGTAACCACATCTAAATTGGAGAAACCTTCTAATTCGTCCATTGACATAGTAAACAAAGGGATTGTTGCACCCTGTGTTTGTAATCGCTCATAGGCAACGGCTAACATATCTTCTGATAAGTCAATTCCACTTACCTCATAGCCCTCTTGATGAAAGAAAAGAGAAAGAGTACCAGTACCACAACCAATATCCAACAATCTAGGGTACTGTTCATTTGGAGCATTTGTTTTCACCCAGTTTACATATTGGTCATATGGAATATCCTGCATTAATTGATCGTACACAATTGCAAATCTTTCATAGCTTGAATTCATCATTCTACTGTTGGTAAATCAAGCTGAGGAGCATCTCCCCAAAGACGTTCTAAGTTATAAAATGCACGTTCATCTTTATGGAAGATGTGTACGACTACATCTCCAAGGTCAACTAAAATCCAGCGTGCAGAGTCAAACCCCTCAATCCGTTTAACTTCATAGCCGTTTTCTTGTGCCTTTTCTTGAACTTCTCTTGCAATTGCTTGAGCTTGACGATCGGAATTACCGTTACAAATTAGAAAATAATCTGCTAGTAAAGAGATATTCTCCATATTTAATACAACGATATCTTCTGCTCTTTTATCATCCAATGCTTTATAAACAATTTCTAGTAAGGTTTGCGTCATTCTTCACTTTTCCTCTCTGTTTAACGCCTAAGCGTTTTTTGAAATAACATCATTAAAACATTCAATCGATACAGGATAAATTTGTTGTTCTGTTTGAACTAAATATCCAATTGAATGGCTAATACATGCTTTCATTGCAAGATCCAAATCCTGATCTGCTACTTTTCGTAGTTTTTCAACCCCGTCAAATTTCCGATTTGGTTCAATCATATCTGCTATATAAATAATTTTCTCTAATTTTGTCATTCCCGCTCTACCGGTTGTATGAAAACGAATAGCATTTAAAATTTCTTCGTTTGTTATATTAAATTCAGTTTCTGCGATCCAAGCACCTACCGGACCATGTAAAATTTCAGAACCCCAATGAACAAGTCTCATGTCAAGGCCGTTTTCTTTTACAATTTGACACATCCACTCTTCATCAGCATACTTTGCAATATCATGTAGGATTGCTGCAGTTTCAGCAGACTCAGTTTCTTCACCATACTTCCTTGCCAATCGAAGTGCCGTTTCCATTACACCAATAGTATGAATATATCTTTTTTCAGGCATACGTGGTTTTATTGCGGCTAAATACTTATCGCGTTCCATATAGACCTTCCTTTCGAATATAACTTTCCACACCGACGGGCAACAAAAACTCTAAAGTGCTCCCTGTTTTCAGCCTACTTCTGATTAGAGTTGAAGATAAATCAATTTCAGGAGCTTCCACCATTTTCACATCATATGTAGTAGCCGAGTTAGTTCCAGGTCTTTTAAGTCCAACGAACTGAACCAATTTGATTAATTCGTCTATCTTATACCATGAATGAAGGGAATCAATCATATCGCCTCCGATGATAAAATAAAATTGTACGCCCGGTTCACGCTTTAATAGTTCAACTATCGTATTATACGTGTAAGATACCCCACCAAGCGCTAATTCGATCGATTCAATTGTGAAGTGCTCATATGGTTGGGTAGCGATTTCTACCATACGGAGACGATTTTCCATGGATGCATCATCGACCAATTGTTTATGTGGAGCAATTGCATTTGGCATAAACCGGACTTCATCAAGGGAAAGCGCATCAAATGCTTCATTTGCCATTATTAAATGTCCGATATGAGGAGGATTAAACGTCCCACCTAAAATGCCAACTTTTTTCATTGCCAACACACCTTATTTCTTGTCTACTTTTGGTAAAACGATCTTTTTGTTATTTCTTGATTCTTTATATAAAACAACTGTTAAGCCAATTAGTTGTACAAGTTCTGCACCTGTTCCTTTTGCAAGAGCGCTTGCAACTACGTCTTTATCTTCTTCACAATTGTCTAAAATCCGTACTTTAATTAACTCGCGAGCTTCTAGTACATCACGTAATTGACTTATCATTTGGTCATTTACGCCACCCTTACCTACCTGAAAAATTGGTGTTAAATGATGTGCTTCAGCACGTAAAAATCTTTTTTGTTTGCCAGTAAGCATAAACCTTAATTTCCTCCTAAATTAACTGATTTAATTCCGCAGTTAATCTTTTTATCATATTATTTGTGTTTGGATACTGTCCTAACCAATAGTTAAAAGAAATTGCTCCTTGGTGGACGAACATTCCTAGACCATTTACTATTTGTGCATTTTTCTTTTGTGCCTCTAATAAAAATGGTGTCATTAAAGGATTATACACAATATCGGCAGCAATTGCTCCTTCTTGTAACTTATCAAGAGCTAGAGGCAATTTAAAATCACTATTAGCAAGTCCTGCAGATGTGGATTGGATAATAATACCGAATTTGTCCAGGGACTGTTCAGCCTCGTCGATAGAAAGTGCCTGTCCCTCACCTAACTCACGTATAATTTCCTCCGCCTTTTCAACAGTACGATTCGTTATTGCAAGATTGTGATATCCGTACTCTTGTAATGCAAATGCAATACCGCGAGCAGCACCACCTGCACCTATCAACAATATATCTTGCTCTTTTTTATGTTTTCCAATTGCTTCTTCAAGAGAGTGAACAAAGCCTGCACCATCTGTGTTATAGCCCTTTAGTCGTCCATCTGGCAGACTTACGACTGTATTGACAGCCCCCATTTTTTCAGCAAGGGAATCGAGTTCATCTAAAAAAGGCATGATGGTTTGTTTATGTGGAATCGTGACGTTCCATCCACTTGCCCCTAATGTTCTTAGCGATGCAACAGCACTTTCCAAACTTTCATTTGTTACATGCAATGGAATATATGCTGCATCAATATTCAATTCTTCAAACCAAGCACTATGCATATTAGGGGATTTTGAATGGGCTATCGGATCCCCAATTACAGCAAACCATTTTTTCATCTCAAAAACCTCTTCTTCCTAAACTTAACTCTAACAGATTAAATTAAAGACGGGCGAATAAATACCTCTACCCCTTTTGGAGCATGAGCTGCTACGACAACATTGGGATGCTGAACAGTAATCCAGCCTAAACCTGAAATTACTACGTCTGTTTTACCCTCTTTAATGGCAAATTCATGGCGTACTAGTTCCGGAAGAAGATGTATATGCTCTTTTGTTGGTGGTGCCAGAAGTTCCCCTTTGTGTTCTGCATACAAGGTATCCGCTTTTTCAAGCTTCGTACGGTGAATCGGCAAGTCATTTGCAGCATAAATTGTAAAAGCAGAACGTTCACCCTTTATGAAATCGAAACGAGCAAGAGCGCCAATAAATAAAGTTTGTCCTTCATTTTGCTGATATACCTTAGGCTTAATTTCTTTTTTAGGCGTAATATATTTTAACTCACTTGAATCAATATGATGGGCCATCTGATGATGATTAATAATTCCTGGTGTATCATAAATAGCAGCACCATCATCAAGAGGGATTTCAATCATGTCCAAAGTTGTACCTGGGAAGTGCGAAGTTGTAATAACATTTCCTTCACCAGTTGCCTGTTTAATAATTCGGTTGATAAAAGTAGATTTCCCTACATTAGTACACCCTACAACAAAAACATCCTTGCCTTCACGGTGTATTTCAATGGCATCTACTACTTCTCCCATACCCAATCCCTTATGGGCACTAACAAGTATCACATCGATTGGTTGTAAACCTAAACTACGAGCTTCTCGTTTAATCCAGTTAATCACCTTTTTCGGCTTCACTGACTTCGGTAATAAATCCGCTTTATTGGCAACTAATAGAACCGGATTTTTTCCAACAAAACGGTGAAGACCAGGTAACCAGCTTCCATTAAAATCGAAAATATCAACAATTTTAACGATCAAACCCTGTTGCTCTCCAAGACCATTCAATATACGCAAAAAGTCATCATCCGTTAAACTTACCGGTTGTATTTCATTATAATTTTTCAAACGAAAACATCTTTGACAGATGACGGTCTCTTTTTCTAATGAGGATGACGGTGCAAATCCTAGTTCATTTGGGTTTTCTATTTGTATAGTTGCTCCACAGCCAATACAGCTCGGCATTTCACTCATTGCTGTTCCTCCCAAGTCTTTATTCCTTTTCGTTTTAACGATTTAAAGACACGTCGCTCTATAAAACGATTAAAAAGCGTAACAAAACCATCCGACTCTGCAACAGGTCGGACTAAAAATGTATATAATTTCAAACGGTTGGCCCCCATAATATCCGTTAATAATTGATCGCCAACCATTGCTACTTCATTACTTTTTAAGCGAATTTCTTTCATGGCCGCATAATAGGCTGCCCCTAAAGGTTTTTTTGCTCGAAAAATAAACGGAATTCCGAGTGGTTCTGCAAATCGCTTTACGCGTTCTTGGTTATTGTTAGATGCTATGATGACACGAATCCCTGCATCTTCCATTAGCTTCATCCAAGCAGCAATTTCTTCTGTTGCATCTGGTCTGTCCCATTCAATTAGGGTATTATCTAAATCTGTAATAACCCCTTTAATCCCTAAGGAAGCTAATTTTTCTGGTGTAATTTCAAATACAGTAGTTACAAACTCTCTCGGCAATAAAAAATTATACAAAGCCTTGACTCCTTCAAAATGTTATATGATACCTTTTTAATTCTTTTGGAGGATGGTTCCTCTGTTAGTAAAGATTCTCATTATACAATTATAACATAATTGCTATAGGTTCTCCCATCTTCACATTATGCCCTTTTTTAATATTTTCAGTAAAGGTAATAAAGTCTTTCTCGAATAACATGACAACCGTAGAACCAAAGCCAAAAAACCCTATCTCTTCACCCTTTTTCCAAGATGTCGACATATTTGTTAGTGTAATGGAGTTGACGAACATCGCCCCAACTTTAACAAGAGTCACATGATTATTCTTTTGTAGCTGTATTTCGCTGACCATTCGATAGTTTTTACTAATAGGCTTTTTACCGTAAGTTAAACCTAACTGATTCACCGGGTATGATTTGTTTCCAAGAAAATATTGACGAATCACCGTCCCATCAATCGGACTATGAATACGATGATAATTAGCGGGACTTAAATAAAATACAACAAACTGGCCATTTTTATATTTGTCTATTACCTGCTCGTTCCCTAACAAATCCATTAGTGTATACGGCTTTCCTTTGACTGTGAACACAGCATCTTCATTTATACGGCCAAAAGATTCAACTTTTGCATCTACAGGACTAACAAACAAATCCTTAGCCTGATTCACAGGCCTTGCTTCTTCTTTTAACTGCCTTGTGAAGAAATCTTGTAAACTTGTAAAACTGTTCAAATTACGTGAAACCTCGGATACATCTATTCCGTATACTTTACTATAACGTTCTATGAGGTTTTTACTGAATGGAGATGTCACAAGTTTTTTAAGCATGAAGGAACTGTATTTTCCATTCGTAAGTTCAATAAGTGATTGATATATTTTTTCTTTCATAAATACCCCCTACAAGTCTGAATTTTTAGTGGATTCAAGGTTTTTTTATTGACTTACAATTTATACTGTTTCGAAGTATAATATATAAATATATTTAGCGCAAAGGAGTGTTTCCCCATGTTTATCATCCATATGGTGGATTCCACGATTAAAAAGATTAAATCGCACGCTGCTAATCTAATTACACTTTGTAATTTGTCTTTCGGTGGTGCCTCGATTATGGCAACAATAAATGAAGCATATAGTTACAGTGTTTTATTTATTTTTATTGCTGCTTTCCTAGATCGATATGATGGCAAGGTAGCAAGAAAATTTAACCAAGAGTCGGAGCTTGGTAAGCAATTAGACTCTATGGGTGATATTATATCATTTGGTGTAGCTCCTGCTCTATTAATGTACGAATGTATTCTTCATGAGTTCGGAATGATTGGAATAATCTTCACAATTCTTTACATGGCCTGTGGCGCATTCCGATTAGCTCGTTTTAATGTCTCAGAAGCTACCGGCTATTTTATCGGGTTACCAATTACCGCAGCAGGTACCTTTTTAACTTTTTCATATTTCCTTATTCCAGTAGTCGGACAACAATTTTATTTATTCCTATTTCCGTTGCTATCCATCTTGATGGTATGTACATTAACATTAAAAAAGGTCTAAACCTCTCGATGCATCATTTTGATTGCATCGTTTTTTTATGCAACAGAAAGAAGGAGCAACAAAATATTAATTCCTTGTTTAGCCAAGTTTTCTAATTTTATTTGTCCCTAGTTTTCATTTTCTCGGGAAGTTTATCATATAATGTCGAAAAAAGCAGAAAGGATGACGTGATTGAGCGGAATTTTTGCATCACTAATGCAGCTTTGGTTAGACATTCCGTCATTACTTGGGTATTTAAAGGGGCAGGCTTTTCATCGACCTTTTACCAAAGAAGAAGAAGCAAAAGCAATTGAACGCTTTATGGCCGGCGATGAACAAGCACGTCTCGACTTGATTGAAAGAAATATGAGGCTTGTTGCACATGTCGTCAAGAAATTCCATCCACAGCACGAGCAGCTAGACGATTATATATCAATTGGTACGATCGGGTTGATGAAAGCGGTTAGTAGCTATACACCTGATAAAAAAACTCGTTTAGCCACTTATGCTGCCCGCTGTATTGAAAACGAAATTTTAATGCATTTACGCGCACAAAAAAAGGTACAAAAAGATGTCTCATTATTTGAACCGATTGGAGTGGATAAAGAAGGACAATCTTTACAAATTCGAGATTTACTGCAGCTAGAAGAACAACCAGCCATAGATAAAATCGAGCAAAAGGAAAGCTTTGAGCAGCTGTACGCCTATTTAAATACATTAGATCCAAGAGAATTAGAGATTATTGTGTACCGGTATGGACTAAACGATAATGATCCATTAACTCAAAAGGAAATAGCAAAAAAACTGAAAATATCAAGAAGCTATGTATCACGTATAGAAAAGCGTGCACTTGTGAAGCTATATCAACAATTTAAGCACAATCAAGCCGAGAAAGAAAATCGAAAAGCAGATATCGAATCATCTCATCTTAGTAATTAAAAAGAGCTCATTAAGGTTTCAAAAACCTTAATGAGCTTTCTTCTTAATGATACGTATTTTCTTTTGCTCCAGAATAAATAAGAATTCCTAAAATTGCTGTGATAGCTACAGATCCTGCCATTAGCATTAACATAGCGTTACCCCCCTATTACATTCATATTTCTATATTACTTTGATTTTTACACTTCATCAAGTTAGTTTGTGAACAATAGGTGACGATTATAACTTTTCAATTGTCTTAAGGACAATTTCAGTCGAATGCTTTGCAGCCACTGGTAAAAACTCTTCAAAGCTTATGTTTGATTCCTTTCCAGCAATATCAGATAGAGCGCGAATCACAACAAAAGGTGTTTTAAATTGATAGCATACTTGTGCAACTGCTGCAGCTTCCATCTCAACCGCTTTCATCTTTGGGAAGTATTCTCTCACCTTTGCTACACGCTCAGGATCATTCATAAAGGAATCTCCCGAACATATTAACCCAACTCCAAATTGGTGCTCACCGATCTCTGAAACAGCTTCTTCTGCCAATTTCATTAAACGTTCATCTGATTTGAAAGCTGGTGGTAATTGAGGCACTTGACCCATTTCATAATTAAAGATAGTAACATCAACATCATGGTGACGTACTTCATCTGAAATTACGATAGCACCTACATCCAATGATGGATCGTATCCGCCTGCAGATCCCGTATTAATTACTACGTCCGGTTTAAATCCGTATAGTAAGGCTGTAGTAGACATTGCAGCATTTACTTTACCAATTCCACTTTTCAGTAAAATAACTTCTTTATCTTGATATTTTCCGGTTGTATATTCACTGTTTGCGATTGTAGTTACTTGTGTATCAGCAAGTGAATTTCTTAATAATTCTACTTCTTCTTCCATTGCTCCGATTACTGCAATTTTCATTTTTATGATTCCTCCAATTCTTGACACACATATATTAAAGAATATATGCTTTAACGTCAATAGATTGGCTATCGAGACCCAACAGCCTGATTTAGTTTTTCAACTTTTACAGGTTTCCAGCCTTCATTTTGCAACCATTCAATGTAAATACGATAATTTTCAGTTTTGTCCATGTTTGATACAACTGCTACTGAACTATCGGTACTTCCATTATTTTTAACCGACCAAAAGATAATATTTTCTTCCTCTAGCTGAACAGCTTGACGATACGTTTCTAATTTTTCCTCGTAATCAGGATGACCCTTTTCGTAAGCTGAAACATGCTCACCCACTTGTTTGGTTGGCGTTACTTTCCATTGTGGGTTCACAATTACTTCTTCAACCGTTGGATCATTTGATGCTTGAACAATAATCTCTGTATCCGTTATCTCTTCCGAATTTGCATCATCTTGTGATTCCGACTGACCGTGTTCAATTTCCTCTGCTGAAGCTACATTTTTTTCTGAATCGCTATCTGTATTTTTAGTATCTTCTGACTCCGCATTTTTGTTTGCATTTTGTTTTTCAACTACTTCTTTTGCCTGTTCTTTATCATCATCATTAAAGATTGTCATGACATTTAAAATAATTAAAATTGAAACAATGGCAATTAAAATATTTAAGATTTTGTCTACTTTGTTTTTTTTACTTCTTTGCTCACTTCGTTTGTGTTCAGTGCGTGTTAAAGATTCTTGTCCTTTAGACATAATTGAATCCTCCTTTACTTCATTACTTTTATTGTATCAAGATTCCAGTTGAATACCATTAATAACTCTATTTTTAATAATCTTGTTAAAAAATTAAAGTAAATGAAAAAGTCGACAAAATCTTTATATGATTTTGCCGACTTTGATATTCAACTATTATATAAATTTAACTTAAAACAATTAAACAACTTTGTTTCCTTATAAAAGGAATTTATATTCCTACTCGAAAGGCTATGTATTAAGCCAAATGTTAAGGATACTAGAAATAAAAATTAATTAGCTGTTTTAATTGCGACAATACGTACTTCCATATCTCCACCTGGAGTTATTAATTTTACGATATCATCCACTTTACGACCTAATAGTGCTCTTGCAATTGGAGAATCATTCGAAATACGTCCCTCAAATGGATCCGCTTCTGCAGAACCTACAATAGTATATTCTTCTTCATCACCATCTGGAAGCTCGATGAATGACACTGTTTTACCTAAAGATACAACGTCACTCGCTCCAGATTCTTCTATGATTAATGCATTACGAAGCATTGATTCGATTGTTGTGATACGACCCTCAACAAATCCTTGTTCTTCTTTAGCTGAATCATATTCTGAATTCTCAGATAAATCACCAAAGCTGCGAGCAATTTTAATACGCTCTACTACTTCTTTACGCTTAACAGTTTTTAAATGCTCTAATTCTTCTTCTAATTTTTGTTTCCCAGCTATGGTCATTGGGTATTGTTTTTCATTTGCCAAAATAGCTCACTCCTTAAATCATCACGAAATTTTACTTGAAACAATACTATACACACCTTAATAAGGAAAATGCAATCGTTTTCTATTATAAGATGTAATAATAAAACCCGGTTAGTAGTTAAGCATATGAGGTTTGGGGAATGATTAGAAGTCCCTATACCCACTTAACTAATAACCGAATTTGACTTGTAAAAGTAATATTTTTTTATACTAATTAATTCCAATACTCACTCATCATATTACACAATTGTTGTAGTTTCAAGAATTGTTTTAATTTTTGTTACCATTAAATCAATTGCAACTTCATTTTCTCCGCCTTCTGGAATAATAACATCTGCATATCGTTTTGTTGGTTCAATGAATAAGTTATGCATTGGGCGAACAGCTGTCAGATATTGATCAATAACAGAATCGATTGTTCTACCTCGTTCCTTAATATCTCGCTCAATACGACGAATTATACGTAAATCTGAATCTGTATCGACAAATAATTTAATATCCATCAAATCTCGTAATCGTTTATCTTCTAAAACAAGGATTCCTTCTAAGATAATTACATCTTTTGGATCCACATGTATTACCTCATCTGCACGTGTATGATTTACGTAGTCATAGACAGGTTTATCGATAGCTTGTCTTTGTAATAAGCTATTAACATGCTCCAATAATAAATCGTTATCAAAGGCTAGTGGGTGATCATAGTTTGTTTTCAAACGTTCTTCAAAAGTTAAATGACTTTGGTTTTTATAATAGTAATCTTGTTCAATTACAACAACGGAGTGCTCACGAAAGACATCATAGATGGCATGAGTCACGCTCGTTTTCCCGGAACATGAACCGCCTGCAATCCCTATTACTAAAGGGCGCTTTTTCGACATTTAATTATTCTCCTTTCGCATCATGTTGTAGCTGAACAACGGACGCTCACACTTAAATTTAACAATTTGTAACGGATGGTTTGCAACTTCTAGTTCGTTCCCTTTTTCATCCCAAATTTGCCCTACCTCAAATTTGAAGGATTCAATATCAGGACCAAAGAACTCAACTGTATCGCCAGGCTTAAAGTAATTACGTTGCTGCAATGTAACCATCTGAGTATTTTGATCATAATCGAGGACTAGTCCCGCAAAATCCCATTTCATTTTAGAGGCATGAATACCGAACATTTGCTGTTCATATCCAGGCTCCCCTTCAAAGAAACTGGAGGCAGTTGCACGGTTTGCACAACGATCCAATTCTTCCAGCCACTCTTTTTTTATTTTAAAATTCTCTGGGTCTGCGCAATAGGCATCAATTACTTTACGATAAACAGAAATTACTGTTGCAACATAGTGAATTGATTTCATGCGACCTTCAACTTTCAATGAGTCAATTCCAAGCTCAATCATATGCGGAATCGATTCGATCAGTTTCAAGTCTTTTGGGCTCATGGCAAAAGGTGCATCATCTTCGTTAAATAATGCTTTTTCTTCCCCATCAACCTCTTCATACAAATCATAATCCCAGCGACACGATTGACAGCAACCACCACGGTTTGAATCACGGGCTGTCATATGATTTGATAAAACACATCGTCCTGAATAGGCAATACACATTGCTCCATGAACGAAGGCTTCAATTTCAATATCTACTTCTTCTTTCATTTTGAGCATTTCTTCCGCACCAACTTCTCGAGCTAAAACGACACGATGAAGTCCTTCTTGCTTCCAATACTTCACAGCTTTCCAATTTGATAATGACTGCTGTGTGGATAAATGGATTTCCAATTTTGGGGCTACGCGTCGACATGTTTCAATAATTAAAGGGTCTGCAACTATTATGCCTTTTACACCAACACCTTCAATTGCTTGCAGATATTCTTCTAAACCGGCCATATTTTCATTATGTGCAAAAATATTAGTGGTTACATAAATGACAGCACCATAATTCTTAGCAAATTCGACACCTTCGCGCATCTCTTCAATGGAAAAATTACCTGCATTTGAACGTAAGCCAAATTCTTGACCACCAATAAATACAGCATCAGCACCATAATGAACAGCCACTTTTAACTTTTCTAAGCTTCCAGCAGGTGCTAGCAGCTCGGGTTTTTTCGTAATAACACGTTTTCCATTTACTGTTTCGCTAATTTTTTCATTTTCTATTAGTTGTAACAAGGCAATGTCGCTCCTTTCTAATATACTGTTTCCTTAAAGATAAATCCTGTATCTAACGGACGTAATGCTGGTTGAATTTCTTCGATTCTCACCAATAGCTCGTCCTTCATCTCTTCATATGCGTCTACGCCATTATCGAAATAAGCATCAATAGCTTGGCGATAACAATTTGTTACCGTATTAATGTATTCTTCCGTATGAAGTACACCATCAAATTTTAATGAATCAATCCCAGCTTCAAACAGCTCAGTTAATTCATCGATCAGACACATATCGTTAGGAGAAAAGATGTGTGTTCCATTTATATCTTCATAGATCGGGTATTTATTTTTACGTTCTTTGTCGTGCAAGAACATATTTTTATTTGATTTACGATTTTCAACTTCCATTACTTCCTCACGGTACAGGAAATAGTTCCCTAATAGTGAGCGTTTTGATTGGAACATACAAGTCATACCATGGATTTGAACTTCAATCTCTGGTGCAGCATTCTCTTTAATTTCTAATACTTCGTCCAGTGAGAGCTCACGGGCAAGAACTGCTCGCTTTGCTCCACGTTCGTTCCAGTAATTCGCTTGAAACCAATTTGTTGCAATTGTTTCGGGATTCCAGTGAAGCGGTATCGTGATTTCTAACTCACGAACTGCTACGACCACTGCCGGGTCACCAAAAATTAAAGCATCAACACCTATACGTTGCATTTCTTTTAAATAGCCCTCTAAAGCATCTAGACGATCATTATGGAATATTGCATTAACTGCTACAAATACTTTTTTCCCTGCCTCGTGAATTAGCTTCGTTGCCTCTTCCACTTCACTCACAGAAAACTCTCCTGCCAGACGTAAACCAAATTGTTGTTCACCAATTACAAAAGCATCTGCTCCTGCGTCGACCAATGTCTTAATATGGTCTACTGACTTTGGTGTCACTAATAATTCAGGTTTTTTCATTATTTGTCACCTCTTCAAACAAATTAACAAGCCATCGCCAACTGGGAAAAATGTACTATCATAATCCGGATGTGACATGATCCAGTCAGCAAATGTCTTTAAATTACGAATCATTGTTCTTTTACGCCTTGGAACTTCCTTGATATCCAAATCTGATAAACCATGCATGTACATATTATCGATATATAAAATACCACCTGGAGGAACTAATGGTGAGTATTTTTCAAAAAAACGCATATATTGGCCTTTGGCAGCATCAATAAAAACAGCATCAAAAGTAGATTGAATACTTTCCACATCCACTTCTAACGCATCACCTTCGATCACTGTAATTCGGTTAGCTACTTCTGAACGTGCAATAAATTGCTTTGCAAGATTTACTCGTTGCGAATCCCTCTCAACGGTTACAATCGTACAATTAGGTAAAGCATTGGCCATACGAAGTGCAGAATAACCAATCGCTGTTCCTATTTCTAATATACTAGATGGATTCTGAATACGTAGCAGCTGATTTAACACATCGATTGCAGACAATTGCATGATTGGAACATGATGCTCTTCTGCATACGCTTCCATCTCCATCAATAACTCATTACGTGGCTGAATAAAGGATTCTATATAAGTATTAGAAATTTCCATTATGTGAACCCCTTTTAATTGAAGAAATATATTTTTATACATTAGAACTAGAGTAGATCATCATCTAAAATCTACTTCGGTACTCAAAAAAATCACAACCTATAATATCATGAAAAGAGAAGGAAAGCGAATAAATCTTTATCATTCACGCGTTGAAAAGCTATGATTGTAAACTTTTCGTGAATTAATAAATATACTCGTTTCCTTCTGCATTTTGAACCTTTATTGATTTAAATATTGGTTGATATTTTGCAAATGTTCATCATATGTTTTCGCAAAATGATTATTTCCTTCTGTGTCAGCTAAGAAATATAAGTAATCCGTGTCTGTAGGATTTAATGCCGCTTCGATAGAAACCTTTCCGGCATTTGCTATCGGTCCTGGTGGCAATCCTTGAATAACATAGGTGTTATAAGGATTATCTACCTCTAAATCTTCATATAATACACGGTCTTTATGAGCGCCTAAAGCATATAAAACAGTTGGATCGGTTTGTAATGGCATCTCAATCTCTAATCGATTGTAGAAAACACTGGCAATCGTTTCACGGTCTGTCTGTGCAGTAGCTTCTTCCTCGAGTAAGGAAGCAAAAGTTAAAAGTTGATGAGGTGTCATCTGTTTCTCTTCAAGCAGACTAGCATATTGCATGACCACGTCATTCGTTAATGAAAGCATCGTTTCAACTATTTCCTGTAATGACGGATTTTCCTCATAGAAAGAATACGTTGAAGGGAATAAATAACCTTCTAATGTATAACGAATACTGCCGTTTAAAACTTCCTCTGAGACTAAATCTGGATAAGTAGCCATCATATTTTGAATAAATTCCGTACTTGTAACTAATTGCATAAACTCATCAGCAGTGTATTTCGTATTTTTTTCAACAGTTTTTGAAATCTGTTCCAAAGTTAATCCCTCGGGTATTGTAACCGTAAATACTGGCTCACGATACACCTTTCCAGTTTTTAAGCTTTCGATAATTTCATCAAGTGTCATAGACTGAGTCATTATGTAATCGCCAGCTTGGAAATTCGATTCATTTTTAAATTTTGTATAGTATTTAAAAATACGTGCATTTTTAATAATGCCACTCTCTTCTAGGATCGAGGAAATTGTTGAAATTCCAGAACCCATAGGAATTTCTACTGGTATTTCAGTCGATGCCTCTGGATTTACCGGTTCAAGCGCAGACTTCACATAAAAATAACCACTCACGCCAACAATCCCAACAACTAATAAAATAACCAACGTTACAATAGCTACAATGCGACGTACAACTCGTCCCTCTTTTTTTCGGATCTTCATCTTTTCAATCATCTCTTGTTTTTTAGATTCATTATTATCCACCAACGTACCCCCTTACATCTCCCTAATATGATACAAGAAAATACAAATGGTGACAACAAAACCCGCCACATCCGGGTTATGTGGCGGGTTTTGTCTGCGCCGAAAGCTTGCGACAGGCGCAATATCATAACTTAATATAACCTCCTATGCAGGAGCAACTTTTTTAAGCGCCACATCCGGGTTATGTGGCGGGTTTTGTCTGCGCCGAAAGCTTGCGACAGGCGCAATATCATAACTTAGAATAACCTTCTATGCAGGAACAACTTTAAGCGCCATATCCGGGTTATGTGGCGGGTTTTGTCTGCGCCGAAAGCTTGCGACAGGCGCAATATCATAACTTAATATAACCTCCTATGCAGGAGCAACTTTTTTAAGCGCCACATCCGGGTTATGTGACAGGTTTTGTCTGCGCCGAAAGCTTGCGACAGGCGCAATATCATAACTTAGAATATCCTCCTATGCAGGAATAACTTTTATAAGCGCCACATCCGGGTTATGTGACAGGTTTTGTCTGCGCCGAAAGCTTGCGACAGGCGCAGTAACTTTGTCCCTCAACTAGCGCAGCTCAGGAACGCCTTGGTTTCCTTTGGGAAATTAAATCAACCAAACTAATTTAAATACAGGATCAAAAAATTAACCCAAAAAGTGTTTATTTAACACCTTTTGGGTCATTTTCTATATGAATCAGGCAATTATTTTTTGTTTAACGACTCAAGTTCTTGTTCTACTTTGTCCCATTCTTCATCAGTTTCGATCTGCAGTAAGTCTTGTACTTCGCCTTTTTCACCAGCAATATATGCAGCTGCGAAAATTTCGCCAATTTCCTCTTGATCTGCAAAAGTATAAAGGATATAGGACTTATTGAATTCATCTAATTCAAATCGATGAACTACCTCACATACAACCTCTTCACCATTCTCATCCGAAATAGTAAAGAAGTCTTCTTCACCGTCTCCGAATTCAGCAATAAGTGTATTAAGAACCTCATCGACCATCTCCCACTCTTCTTCAGTCTCTAAAGAGGTGAAATCTGTCATTTCACCATTCTCATCAAGCTCAAATCGAAGAGCAGATACTTCCTCACTGTCATTTCCATTTTCATCAACCATTGAATATAACACATAAGAATGTTCATCACTATCAAATGTAATAATAGCTCTACATGGTTGCTCCGTACCATCCTCTAATTGAATTTTAAAAAATTGTTCATCCATAATAGGCACCTCCATAAAAATTGACTATTACAAAATTAATGTAATTCGCTCTAATTAGTATAAAAAAGGTAGGCATATTAACGCCTACCTTTCCATTTAGTTATTATTCTTCTTCGTCATCCAATTGATCTTCTAATTGATTTAAAACCTCTTCGATTAAATCCCATTCTGCTTCAGTTTCGATTGGTTCTAATTCACCGTCTTCACCATTTTCAGATGGAGTGAATGCAGAAGCGAAAATTTCAATTTGACCTTCATCGTCTTCTTCAGCACCTACCAAAGAATATAGAACGTATGATTTACCAAACTCTTCAGAATCGAAAGTATGGATTACTTCGCATAATTGTTCGTTTCCATTTTCGTCAACAATCGTAATGTGACGGTGTTCATGATCGTGTTCGTGTTCTTGTACCATTATTGGTCACCTCTTCATAAATTTTCAACTTTGCTTAATCTTTTGTGGCAAAGTTCGATTGCCTGTTGCAAATACAATGCAGTGACTATCTTACCTGTTATATGCTTCCAGGGCAAGTTATAGCCCTTGTGATGGTGACACCAAAATGTCACCTATACCATCATGGAGAACTTTATGACTTATCCGTTAAGCCTTTAAATAAGTTCGATCAGCCGAAAACTTGCAAGGCTTTAGCATTAACATTCACTGTAAGATAATGTTAGTTCTTACTATCTAAGTATCCTTGCAGGATCATTACAGCCGCCATTTTATCAATCACTTGTTTGCGTTTTTTTCGGCTGACATCAGCTTCAATAAGCATTCGCTCTGCGGCCATTGTTGTTAAACGTTCGTCCCAAAGCTTGACAGGTAATTGGAAGGTTTCTTCTAATAATTTTTTATAATTATTAGAAGCTTCACCACGAGGACCCACTGTATTATTCATGTTTTTAGGAAAGCCTACAACAAATTCGGTAACAGCATATTCCTTAACAAGCTCTTTTATACGTTCAATTCCAAAATCGCCTGTTTCCTCATTGATTTTTACAGTCTCAATTCCTTGTGCTGTCCAGCCAAGTGCATCACTAATCGCAACGCCGACTGTTTTTGAACCTACGTCTAAACCCATAATTCTCATATTTACTATTATGCCTCGTTATTCTTAATATAAAATTTTACAAGCTCTTCAAGAATTTCATCACGTTCTAGCTTACGAATTAGATTTCTTGCATCCTGATGGCGAGGGATGTATGCCGGATCACCAGATAAAAGATATCCTACGATTTGATTTGTAGGATTATACCCCTTCTCCTCTAGTGAAGAGTACACCTTCAGCATCACTTGCTTTACTTCTTGTTCCATTGATTCTTCTGGGAAACTAAATTTCATTGTTTTATCAAACGAACTCAAGACCAGCACCTCGCTTTCAGAAATTAGGGAATGTAAAAACGTACTACATCCCCATTTTCTTTATTATAACTTATTATTGGCTTCAATCAAATATTGGAATGGCATTCGAACCATTTTTTACATAAAATTTTTTAATATGGAAATTTTACTCTTCCAGTGATTATTTGAAATTAAAATGATTTAACGTAATCATACACAGAAACTAATGCTTCTTCAAGTTTTGAAGCATCCTTTGCTCCAGCCATCGCCATGTCAGGACGACCGCCACCTTTACCTCCACATGCTTCTGCAACAGTTTTCACGATATTACCAGCGTGATAGTTTCCTCCAACTAGCTCCTTCGATACACCGGCACATAACATTACTTTGTCTCCATCAACCGCACCAAGTACAATGACCGCTTTTTCTAATTTACCTTTTAAGTCATCCATCATTTGACGTAATTGATTGTTATCTTTTGCTTCTACTTTTGTCGACAATACCGTAACATCGCCAATTTTTTGAGCTGCATCCAAAACTGCACTCGCTTGTGAATTAGCGATTTTTTGGGATAATGCATCGTTTTCACGTTGTTGCTCTTTTAATTCCTGTTGAAGATTTTCAACACGTGCAACTAAATCTTTCGGATTAGCTTTTAATAGGTGAGCCGACTCTTCTAGAATACGTTGTTCTTCTTTCACAGCCTCATATGCAGCTTTTCCAGTAACTGCTTCGATACGACGAGTACCTGCTCCTATTCCAGCTTCAGAAACAATTTTGAACAAACCAATTTCTGATGAACGTTTTACATGAATACCGCCACATAGCTCAACAGAGTAATCACTTAGTTGAACTACACGTACAAGATCGCCATATTTTTCGCCAAATAGTGCCATAGCCCCCATTGCTTTTGCTTCTGCAATTGGCATTTCTTCAATGACTACTTCAATATCATCCCAAATTTTTTCATTTACAATACGTTCGATTTTTTCAATTTCTTCTTTTGTAGCTGGTCCAAAGTGAGAGAAGTCAAAACGTAAACGGTCTGGACCAACATATGAACCTGCTTGGTTGACATGGTCACCTAGCACATCTTTTAATGCACTTTGCATAATATGTGTAGCTGTATGATTTTTCACAACTAGGTTACGTTCAACACGGTCTACAGTTGCTACTACACTGTCATTTAACTGCATTTCACCAGATTCAACTAGAACTGTATGAAGTGACTGACCATTCGGAGCTTTTTGTACATCTTTTACAAATGCCTTGAATGTATCATTCTCAATTGTTCCATGGTCTGCAACCTGACCACCCATTTCAGCGTAGAATGGCGTTTCAGCCAAAATTACCAGAACTTCATCACCTTCTGAAGCAACTTCAGCGATTTGGCCATTTGCCACCATAGCAACGATTTTTGTTTCAGTTAGTAAAGTATCATAACCAACAAAATTTGACTCTTGCTTAAGGTTCGCTAAAACTTCAGACTGAACTTGCATTGAATCGACATCGGCACGAGCTGCTCGAGCACGTTCACGTTGTTCTTCCATTGCTGCTTCAAAGCCTTCGTGGTCAACTGTCATACCAGCTTCCTGTGCATATTCCTCTGTTAATTCTACTGGGAATCCATAAGTATCATATAAACGGAATGCGTCGCGACCAGGTATTATATTTAATCCCTGTGCCTTCTCCTTTTTAATAACTTCTGAAAGGATTGCTAATCCACCATCAAGTGTTTCATGGAAACGATTTTCTTCGTTTTTGATGACACGTTGAATAAATTCTGTTTTTTCTTTTACCTCTGGGTAGAAATCCTGCATGATTTCACCAACAGTTGGTACTAGTTCAAACATAAACGGCTTCTCAATACCAATTTGTTTAGCATAGCGTACTGCACGGCGCAATAAACGACGCAATACATAACCGCGTCCTTCATTTGATGGAAGAGCACCATCACCAATTGCAAAAGCCACGGTACGAATATGGTCAGCAATTACTTTAAATGGTGTATTAATATCTTCTTCACTACCAAAAATTTCTTTTAAATCAATTTCACCTGGACGTTTGTACGTACGGTTTGCGAATTGTTCAATTTTCTCGATAATCGGCATAAATAAATCTGTGTCAAAGTTTGTAGGTACATTTTGCACAACTGAAGCCATACGTTCAAGCCCCATACCAGTATCAATATTTTGCTTAGGAAGTGGTGTGTAAGTACCATCCGGATTATGATTGAATTGTGAGAATACTAAATTCCAAATTTCAAGATAACGTTCGTTTTCTCCACCAGGATATAATTCTGGATCATTTTCATCGTTCCCATACTCAGGACCACGATCATAGAAAATTTCGGAGTTTGGACCAGACGGACCTTCACCGATATCCCAGAAGTTCCCCTCAATACGAATTAGGCGCTCTGTCGGAATACCGATTTCATTTTTCCAAATATCATATGCTTCTTGGTCCTCTGGATGAATCGTAATAGATAAAAGTTCTGGGTTGAATCCCATCCATTTTGGATCTGTCAAGAATTCCCAAGCAAAGTGAATAGCTTCTTTCTTAAAGTAATCACCAATTGAAAAGTTCCCTAGCATTTCAAAAAAGGTATGGTGACGCGCTGTTTTCCCTACGTTTTCGATATCGTTTGTACGAATTGATTTTTGCGCATTTGTAATACGAGGATTATCAGGAATAACACGGCCGTCAAAATATTTCTTTAACGTTGCCACTCCTGAATTGATCCAAAGTAATGAAGCGTCATTAATGGGCACTAATGGTGCAGATGGTTCTTGAGCATGTCCTTTTTCAATAAAAAAGTCTAAATATTTGCGACGAATATCTGTTGCTTTCATCTTAAAATACCTCCAAAATTTTAGTGATTTTTTTTACATGATGGTGTTAATTTAATCATATAGGATAGTTTCCACCAGGTTGGTATAGATAACCAATTGGTTTTATGAAAATATACGCCTAATTTCAAAGTTTTGCGCCAAAAATGCTAACCAAATCCGCCAATCCTATGTTTGAATAAAATAAAAAGCCTTCATCCCTGGAAAGGGACGAAGACTGTAAGTTCGCGGTACCACCCTAATTTATAAGTCGGTTAAAGTTCACCAAACTTATATCTCAAGCACTGTAACGTAAGTGAACGGCAGGGATTGGCTGCACTCAGGAGTAGCTTTTCCATTTATGGTTTACGTAAGATTCTTTCAGCCTGAGGAATCTCTTTCTGTCCGAAACACAAAAACGTACTTTTTCCATCATAGTTTTAAAATTATTCTATATTACTGATTAAGAAGAATTGGTATACGAAAATTCTCTAAAGGATAAATTCGTATTTTCTAATAAATTATATGAAATGGATTAGATTGTGTCAATTATAACTATTTTACTTGCCATTCTAAATATAGCGATACATATTCCAAAAACCGATGTCCTCAAATCCAAGACGTTTATAAATTTTTCCAGCCTCCGGATTATCATAAAATAAACAAAGCTCTTTGCCTTCAGCTAAAAGGTCTTTGCATAGGTTAATCATACAAACTGTTGCAAGTCCCTGGCGTTTAAATTCTTCCTTCGTTGCGACAGCAATAATCATTGCCGAAGCACTATTTTCAGCTGTAGTAGAAGCCGTTGTTGCCATTTCACCATCGACTCGAATAAAGTATGTCCGCCCTGTATTATTTTCAATCATCCTTTTCTTGGATTCCACAGTAATATTACTTGTCTTGAATTCTGGAACTCCCTTTAGCAACTCAACATTTTCTTCAAGTTCATTTAGGGTTAACTTTTCAACCCGACTTAGCTCTTCCTGTGTCTTTGATTCTAATAATCTCTGACATTTAGCATAGTAAAAGGAGTTATCACTTCTTTTCTTCTTTGGAATAAGAGGCTCAAGTTTTTCTACCACTTCTTTAAGCCCCGAGAGTTCTCGCATATTTGGATCACTATTAATAATTTGGGCAAAGCCTTCAATATCATAAGGACCTTGTGCATAGGGAATATAGTTACTTTCATATCTTAACAGAACCGCAACGAGCTCTCCTTCTTCATTAAATTGACCCCAAAGTGTTTGAAACTCATTATTGAATCCGAATGCTTCTACATCTCCAATAATGAATAGATTTTCTGCAGGTTTCTTACAGACAAACTCCATAAGCTGTAGTCTATTCTCTTCTGTAAGTTTCTTGATCATCTTAATCCCCTCCTTAAACGATAAAATTATAAAGAAATTACCATAAATTTCAATTTATTTCAATAGCGGAAAAATGGATTTCCCCTTCTGAAAAGACCTCTAGATTCATATATTGATTGTTAAGTGGACGAACCTTGTTTAGAAAAGACGGGAGAGAATATGTGATGGAAATATTGTCCGGAGAATTTTTAACTGCGTTAGTCACAATTATTTTGATTGATTTAGTACTTGCTGGGGATAATGCCTTATTGATTGGTCTTGTTGCAAAAAACTTACCTAAAAGCCAACAAAAGAAAGTGATATTTTGGGGAACCTTCTGTGCTATTTTTGTTCGTATTTTACTAACATTAGTTGCTGTCAAACTCCTTCAATATGATGGTCTCTTATTAGTGGGTGGCATCTTACTTTTATACATTTCATATAAACTTTTACTAACAGAAGAAGACATGGATGTGAAGCCAAGTAAAAAGAATTTTTGGGGAGCTATAGGCACGATATTACTGGCAGACGTATTAATGGGAGTCGATAATATTATTGCGGTAGCTGGTGCTGCACAAGGAAGCATCTTACTTGTAATTATTGGACTAATCGTTTCAATTCCTATTGTGGTTTGGGGTAGTGCGTTTGTAACTAAATTAATGGAGAAATTCCCGATTATTATTGTTTTCGGCTCCGCTCTTTTAACATGGACTGCTGCGAAGATGATTGTAAAAGACAGTTATGTTTCACCTTTTTTCACAACTCAAGAAGCTATTTATACATTTGAAATAATTGTCGTTGGTGTTGTAATGATTATTGGTTTATCGGTAAAATACTTGTTAAAATGCAGAGAAGTCGTCACAAATTAGTGACGACTTTCTTACGCTGATATGTATGTTTAAGTTTTTTAAGGAAATCCCCATAAGAAAAAACACCAACTCATCCTATACTGGTCGAGTTGGTTTTTCTAATATTGATAGATCTTTTTGGTAAATAAAATGATGAAAATGGCAGGCACAGTAAAAACAATCATCCCTAAAAAGGCTAGACCAGGTGTTATCTCATATAAGAACCCTCCAAATAGGGTTAATACTGCGGCACTTAAGCTCATTGCTAACGCTGAATACATTCCTTGTGCGTTAGATAATTGTTGCTTAGGTAAATTCCTTGTTATGTACTGTACAAATGCATAGTGGGCCATTGCAAATGCAAGGGCATGCAAGACTTGCGATAAACTAAACACCCATACATTAGGAAATAAGTAAATCATTACCCACCTTAAAGTTGAGCCTGTTGCTGCAAGAAGAAATAATGAAGAGGTTTTCCACTTTGAAAATAGATGATCCACCTTCAAGAAGAATAAAATCTCAAAAATTACTGCTACATTTAAAATAATTCCAATATAAAAGGTATTCACCTCTAGGTATCGCTGTAAATAGATATAGCTGTAATTATAGTAGGATGCAAGGGACCCCTGCAGCAAAATGGCGAGTACCATCACAACTGGAAATCCCTTGATTTTCCATAGACTCCTCATGGAATATTTTTGATGACGGTCTTCTACTGTCGGCTTTACACTTAACACTTCCGGCGCAGGCATGGCTTGTAATACTAACATAATGACTAAATAACCGATCATACACCATAAAATTGCATTCTCGCCAATATAACCAATTATAATGCTAAGTATGAAGACAGAAATAACAAAGCTGATTGATCCAAAGGAGCGACTTTTCCCATAATGGACTTTTCCTTGTTGCACCAGTGTAGATGCACTACTCTCGATTGCGGGTAATAATGATGGGTAAAATAAACTAAAGATCATCGTAACAATAAATAATGCAACGAAATTGTTAAAAGGAATATATAAAATTGTGGCAATTAGTGCACTGATCACTAAAAATTGTGTTAATTTTTTAGCGCTTAAATATTTTGAAGCAAATGGGAAAACAAACATGGTGGACAATGCACGAGCTACCAAACCAAAGCCCATTATGAGACTCACTTGGGATACTGATAACCCTTTTGCTTCACTTAACCAGCCAGACCAATACTGTAAATACACGCCCCATGTAAAGAAGAAGATAAAGAAATTTTGGGACAACCAACGCTGATCATTCATAAGTGTCATTCAACCTCCAATATAGTTGAATCATAGCATATTTAATTAAAAAATTATTAAAAATGTAAAAAGTCACTAAAAGCTATTACTTTTAGCGACTTCTTACTATCTCGTTCTATCTAATTTCAAAAACCTATTAGACTATTAAGAATATCTACTGATTACTTGCTTTAATTGTTCACCGAACGTATTTAAATCGTGTTGCGTGATTGACATCCTCACATGGGTCTCGTCTGCATCTAATGCTTCAGCTAAGAACCCTCCGAATCCTCTTGCTTTTCTGTCTACTTGTATTAGTATTTCTACTTGGTTTTGTGATTGTGAAAGGAAGACGATTTCCAGTTCATCTAGTCGCCCCCTAAAAGCACCACTCGTCGGTACAAATTCAAACTCCTGAATAAATGGATAGTTTCCACGATATTTATAGGAAGCTTGTTCGCATTCTACTTTTCTTAAGTTAAATCCTAACTGCTGTACTTCATCTAAAACTCTTGAGGCAATCTCCGATGGTTGAATATCAATGTAATCCTTATCCCCAGAATCGACACCACTTCTAATATCTAATTCTGTAGCAACCCACACTTTGGTTTTTCCTAACGTGATTGGAACATCTAACGGAATAATGAATGAAAATGGGATTATCTTTGTTTCGTTGGCATTAATAATAAATGGATCACTAACTTTATACTTTTGAATCGGTGCGTTAGCAGTATACTTATTATCATCTACTTCTTTAATGTAAGTAGTATATAAAGTTAAATAGATAGCGTTAATTTGCTGTTCTACATTACCACCATAGATTTCAACTTCACCTTTAATTTGATCACCGGCATTATAAGCGGTTTTTTCTATTTTCGTATCAACCTTTGCAGAGCCAATCCCAATACTTGCTGCCATTTTTTTGAAAAACGCCATTTTAAGCACTCCTATCAATATTAATTAGTATCTATTCTAATTACGCTTGAAGGTCGTAAAAGTTTCATGCTTAAGGATACATTTCTCGCAAAAATTTAATCGATTGCATGATTAATTCCTTTAATACCTCCTCATCAACGTCAGCGAATTTATTAATATATACACAAGCTTTTCCGGTAGTATGCTTTCCGAACCGTTCTAATATTTCTTGTCTCTGACTATCACCCGTAGCAAAATATAAGCTAATTTTAGCTTTTCTTGGCGAGAACCCTACAAGTGGTGCATCCCCTTCATGACCAGACTCATATTTATAATGGTATGAACCGAACCCAATAATACTTGGTCCCCACATTTTCGCCTCAAAACCAGAAGTTTCTTCAAAAATTTTCAATAGTTTATAAGCATCTTCTCTTTTTTTCGGACTTTCTACAGCTTCTATAAATTCTATAACACTTTGATCTGTTTCTTTTGTTTTTTGTTCGTATTTGGTCATAGCACTCTAACACTCCTCTTTTCTTTTTTCTTCAATTTTTCGTGTAGATCTTGATAAATTCGGCATTTAGTTCTGTTTTTCCTTTCACAAAAAAAGAGAACCTACAATATAAGTTCTCCACACATTAATATTGATATTTTACCTTTAGCGTTGCTTCAACTGTTATCAACCCTTGTTCTATAGGGGTATCAAAAGAGCTTTGCACCCCTGCGACTGCAACTGATTTCAATAATATCGGCCCGCCAGAAGTCTCTTCTGTAATTTCAATTGGAACAGGCATGTAAGAAAGCTTTAGTGCAGAGGCGATAGCATTCGCTTTCTCTTGGGCATTTTTAAGAGCTAATTGTAATGCCTTTTGATAATACACTGATTCGTTTTCCAGTTTAAATTCCAGCCGAGAAATGCGGTTTGCACCATTTTTTATTGCTGTATCTATGATAATTCCAATCTTATTTAAATCATGGACCTCGACATTAATCGCGTTCGTTACCTCATAACCTCTAAATACTTGCCTTCCATCAATATAATCATAGCCAGGAAATACATTAAAAAAAGCAGTTTGTATGTTATTTCTATCTATACTCATTGCCAATAGCGATTGAATTAATTGATTCATTTTCAGCGAATTTTCTCTTTGTGCTTCGCTTAAATCTTTTGATTGAGTAACAACTTCAATTTGTATTGTTGCGTAATCCGGTTTCACTTCAAACTTACTACTGCCTTCCACAGTAATAATACGTGCTTGATGAGAATGGTGTTGATGAACATTTATATAATCCACGGATTTCACCTTCCTTTTTATAGAATTACTATATGCTCAAAAAAGGAGATTATTTGTATTCATTTTTAGCTGATACTTGAAGTTTGATCAGACGAGTAACACCTTTGAAAACGGGGCAAATTTTTTATTTAATGCTCTCCTTTTCATCTAAAAAGTCATATGGTGATAAACCATTCATTCCAACTAGGGGATGGATATATGGAGCTGTATCCGTATTTAGTACTGGTTCCAATATTTCCCCATTCACATTGATTGCTTTCTGTTGCTCTTCTATATCAGGCGGTTCATTAGTCGCTTTAGAAACTTCCACCTGTTCATTTCCAGCTTTTTTTGTCACTTCTTCGATTTCCATTGGGTTTAATCTAGCTTTTAAGCTTGTCAATCGAAGTAAATCATCCGTTTTGGATAATCCAGCTGTAAAGACATCTGGTTCACCACAAAGAATTAAGAAGTTCTTAGCCCTAGTAATCCCCGTATATAGGAGATTACGGCGAAGCATCTTTGAATAGCCTCGAACAATTGGCATAATAACAGTTGGAAATTCACTTCCCTGTGATTTGTGAATCGAACAGCAATATGCCAAGGTAATTTGATTTAAATCTCCACGCTGGTATGTAACCTCATTTCCATCGTAGGAGACAACGAGTAAATCTTGCTTCTCGATATTTTCCTTTGCTCGAATTATGGCAATAACCTCGCCCATGTCGCCATTAAAAATATTACTTTCCGGTTGATTGACAAGCTGCAATACTTTATCTCCGATTCGATAAGTAACGTCCCCAAAGACAAGCTCTTTTCTTTTCCCATCATCATTTGGGTTAACTAGTTCCTGAATCCTCTTGTTTAGCATATCAATACCGGCTGGCCCCTTGTACATTGGGGCCAGCACCTGAATATCCCTTATTGATTGCCCCTTAGCAACCGCACTTTTGACAACCTGTGTAACTACACTTGCAATTTGGTCAGCTGAGGCTTTAATAAATGAACGGTCACTTGTTTTATTTTCTACTGTGCTTGGAATATTCCCTTTTTTAATTTGATGTGCTAACTCAATAATCGTAGAGCCTTCTGCCTGACGGTAAACATCCGTTAATTCAACAGTAGGGATTTTTTTTGATGCCAATAAATCCTTTAATACCTGTCCAGGTCCTACTGGAGGCAGCTGGTCTTGATCCCCTACGAAAACAACCTGTACACCTTCACTTATACTTTTAAGAAGTTGGTGTGCTAACCAAGTATCAACCATCGACATTTCATCAATAATGATAAGTCGTCCTTCGATTTCTCGTTCTGTCTCTTCTTCTTTTTCTTGACCATTAAAACCTAGTAATCGATGGATTGTCATTGCCGGAAGCTCGGTAGATTCAGCTAATCTTTTTGCCGCTCTACCGGTTGGTGCAGCCAGAACAATCGGGAACGGCTCTTCTTTCTGTGCATATTCCTTAGGATTTAATGACAACCCGTGAAGCTCTGCATAAACCTCAACGAATCCGCGAATGACAGTCGTTTTCCCTGTCCCTGGACCGCCAGTTAAGATCATAAGAGAAGAATTAAGGGCACATTCAATGGCCATTGCTTGCGTTTCAGCGTATGATACCTCTAACCGATCTTCAACTTCTCCTATTGCCTTACGAATTTCATCCTTGGTAAATCGCTGTTTTCCGTTTTGATTTAAAAGCTCTAGTATTTTGGAGGCGATACCAACCTCACTAAAATATAAGGAGGGCAAATAAAGACGAGTTTCCTCTCCGCAAATTTTGCTTTCCTCCCGCATTTCAATAATCGCTTTTGAAATCGTTTCATAAGGTATTTCATGTGGCTGACGTTGTTCTAGCATAGATTTCACTTCAGGTAAAACATGCTCTGCGTCTAAATATACATGTCCGTCAGAAAGGGATGCGTTTGTTAAAATATGTAACACCGCAGCTTTGATGCGATCTGGGTGTGCCCCTGTGATTCCTAGTTTACTGCCCAGCTCATCTGCCCGTCCAAATCCAACACCCTCTACATCCTCGATTAGCCGAAACGGATTTTCCGTAAGAAGTGAGATTGTTTCTTCACGATATGTTTGATAGATTTTCATCCCTAATTGTGGACCAAAACCCCATTCGTTTAGCTTGATCATGACCTTTTCGAGGCCAAGATTTTGTTCTAGTGTCTCGCGAATTTTCGCTTTCTTTTCTTCATTTAACCTTGGAACGCTATCTAATGCATAGGGATCCTCCATAATGATACGAATCGCATCTACTCCCAATTTTTCTACTATTATTTCAGCAGTTTTTCGACCTATACCTGAAAATAAATCACTCGATAAATAATGAATGATACCTTGTTCTGTCGCTGGAACCTCTTTAACGAAGGTTTCCACTTGAAACTGCTGACCATATTTAGGATGAGTTTTTAGAACCCCCGTAAATCGATATAGTTCTTCTTCGTTTAATTTTGGAAAATAGCCTACAACGATAATTTCCTTGTCATCATACTGTAAATTTGTTTCTTGTATTTTTACTCGAACAATTGAATACATATTTGTCGCATTATGAAAAATGGACACAATTGGACGGCCAAGAATAAACAATTTATTCACTTCAAATAAATTAAGATTTTCTGCCATCCCTACTACCCCTTCTCTTGCCATAATACTTATAATTTTACCATATGAATGTTTAACTGTCTTTTAATGAAAAAGATAAGCTGCCTCGAATTTTCCAACTCGAAATGCTATGATAATTATGAGGATAATCGTATTTAAATACACAGTTGAGATAAGAAGGGATTTGTGAAGAATAGTGGAATTCAGACCTTGTATTGATTTGCATGATGGGAAAGTGAAACAAATCGTCGGAAGTACATTAGGCTATCAAGATAAAAGCGTAGTTGAGAACTTTATTTCAGATTACGATGCAGCTTATTATGCAGAAATGTTTAAAAAAGATGGTTTAACAGGTGGACATGTAATTATGCTCGGAACGGGAAACGAGGAAGCAGCTTTTCTTGCATTAAAAACATACCCAAACGGTTTACAAATAGGTGGCGGAATAACCGATGAAAATGCCAAAAAATATATTGATGCAGGTGCAACGCACATTATAGTTACTTCTTTTATTTTCCATGACGGAAAATTAGATATGGAAAGATTAGAAAAACTCGTACAAAAAGTAGGAAAAGAACATATCGTCATCGATTTAAGCTGCAGAAAACGAGATGGTAAGTGGTTTGTCGTAACAGATAAATGGACAAAATTTAGTGACTTTGAGGTAAATGAAGCATCTATTTCTGAAATCGAACAATATTGTGATGAGTTACTGATTCATGCAGTAGATGTCGAAGGAAAGCGCAGTGGTATGCAAGAAGAGCTGGTGCAGGATTTAGCGCTTTGGACATCCATTCCAACTACATATGCAGGTGGTGTAAGATCCCTAGAGGACTTACAAAAATTCAATAACCTATCTAAAGGCAGACTTCATGTCACAATTGGTAGTGCACTAGACATTTTCGGTGGCGATTTAAGCTATCGCAAGGTTGTGTCATTTTGTGAAACAAAATAATTGAGTCAATCGTAAATACACAAGAAGCTCTAACCACCTTAAAACCTAAAATTACCTACTCACGAAATTTTTCAATATGAGTTCGCAGCTTACATAGTAGGATGCGAACTCTAAATTTGTCACTGTGCCTCATTTTACTACATTTAGTAATCGATACCTAAACACAAAAAAGCATACAAATCAAATTAGATCTGTACGCTTTTTTCTATAAGAACATTCCAGCTATGGCTGCGTTTATTAGTGAAGCAAGTGTACCGGCTATTACAGCTCTTACTGCAAGTTTTGCAATGATTGGTCTTCTGCTCGGAGCCATTGATCCTAGACCGCCAATTAGGATGGCCATTGAGCTTAGGTTGGCAAATCCACACAATGCAAAGCTAATAATCATAACCGTTTTTTCGGAAAGCTCCGGGATGACCGGTCCAAAATTTGAATAGGCAACAAACTCATTTAATACAAGCTTTTGCCCTATAAAAGAACCTGCTTCTACTGCCTCACTCCACGGAACTCCGATTGCAAAAGCTAATGGAGAGAATACATAGCCTAAAATTCCTTCAAGGGTTAGACCACTAAAACCAAATAGACCTCCAATTCCACCTAATATTCCATTTATTAAGGCAATTAATGCAATAAAAGCAAGTAACATCGCACCTACATTCACTGCAAGTTTCAAACCGTCTCCAGCACCGCGAGCAGCTGCATCGATGACATTGACAGATTCAGAATCTTTGTCTAATTTAAAATTTGATTCATCCACCTCTTCTGTTTCCGGCAGCATTAGCTTTGCCATTACTAATCCGGCAGGGGCGGCCATAAAGCTTGCTGCAATTAAATATTCCAATGGAACACCCAGCAATGAATAGCCCACAAGTACCGATCCAGACACCGATGCCAATCCACCAGTCATCACTGCAAATAGCTCTGATTTTGTCATCTTCCCTAAAAAAGGGCGTATCACTAAGGGTGCTTCTGTTTGACCAACAAATATATTGGCAGCAGCATTAACTGACTCGGCTTTGGAAGTACCTAGCATTTTTGATAGTCCCCCACCTAGGATTTTAATGACAAGCTGCATAATTCCCAGATAATATAAAACAGAAATTAACGAAGAGAAGAAGATAATGATTGTTAAAACACTAAGTGCGAAAACCATTCCACCTGTGAAATTAGTATCAGCTAATGGACCAAATAAAAAGGATATTCCTTCATTTGCATAACTAATTAAGTTTTGAACAGCATTTGACAAATCAAGCAAGATTTTTCTGCCAAATTCCCATTTTAAAACAATAAAAGCGAAAATCAATTGAATTGCTAGCCCTCCCGCAATCGTTCTCCAATTAATGGATTTTCGATTACTTGAAAAGGCAAATGCTATTAATAAGACAACAAAAATTCCTAAGATACCCCATAAGATATTCATCTAGACACCTGCTTTACAAATTTAGAAAATGGATTTCACTAAAATCACAAGACACGGAAAAATAAAAGGAGCAGTTATTAAATCTTATTCCCGTATCAAAACGAAAGAAACAATATTTCTTCTCTTAGTATCTTGCTTATTCGTGAAATCATTCAAAATAAATTTTCAAAGCAAAAAGGAGTTGTCCAAAATTTTTTGAGACAACTCCTTTTTCTATGTGTCAAAGCTTGTTCTATTACTGCAATATGCTTTAATTAATTCTTTGGCTAATCATATCGTAAATATATTTTGCTTGATCAAAGTTGGAATCAATCGTATATGCTTCTTTTAAATGCTCCATTGCTAGTTCTGTCTCTTCGGAAGAAACTGCGTAGAGGACCCCTAAATTATAATGAGCATCCGCATTTTTCGGCTCATTCTCCAGAACAAATTCAAGTTCACCCTTTGCAACTTCAAACATTTCTAATGTACAAAGTAAAATCCCATACGATAAACGAATTTGCAAATCATTTGGTGCGAGTTCAGCTGCTCTTTGCATATATGGTAAGGCAAGCTTTACTTTTTCATCACGTTCAAAGGATTTAGCCAGCATATAGTATGCATCTGCTCCTTGAATTCCATGCTCTATTGCTTTTTGATATAGCTTCGCCGCTTCGATATAACGTTCCGCATTGTAATATAAATTTGCTAATCCATAATAAGCAGTTGCAGTTGTTTCATCTACTGTAATTGCTTTTTGAAAAAATCGCTCCGCACGTTCAACGTCGTTCATAGAAGCGAGTAAGTTCCCGAAATTAACATATCCAATTGCTTCACCCGGATTGTTCTCAATTGCTTCAGTAAATGCTTTCGCTGCATCCTCATATCGTTTCTCTTGAAATGCAAGTATTCCTATTTCGTTATAATCCATTCTCTTTCACCTCTAAACACGGAACTTATCATAAAATGAATAAATAATAAGCCTTCGTTACACTTATGTAGACAGGGATTGTTACCTACCTTAAAAGACAGCTATTTTGGCATTATCTCTTACCCTACATACGTTAATTTCTCACTATCTTTGAATACTTCATCAATTGTACCGCCACCAAGACAATCTTCACCATTATATAATACAACAGCCTGACCTGGTGTAATTGCACGAACTGGCTCTTCAAAGGTAATAAGTGCTGTTCCATCTTCTAAAAGCTCCACTTCTACTGGAGAATCCTCCTGACGGTAACGGAACTTAGCAGTACAGCTAAATTTAGTTGCTTTTTCCTTGCCTGATGTAAAACTCATTTTAACCGCTTTTAATGAAGTTGAGTAAAGGGCATCATGGTGGAAGCCTTGCTCAACATACAATACGTTGCGTTCCAGGTCTTTTCCAATTACAAACCATGGATCGCCATCTCCACCAATTCCTAAACCGTGTCGTTGGCCTATTGTATAGTACATTAAACCATCATGTGTACCCATAACCCGTCCATCAAACGTTTCCATTTTACCTGGCTGTGCAGGTAGATATTGACTTAGAAATTCTTTGAAGTTTCGTTCACCAATAAAGCAAATTCCTGTAGAGTCTTTTTTCTTTGCAGTTGCAAGACCTGCTTCTTCTGCAATTTTACGAACCTCAGGTTTTGCGATATCCCCAATCGGGAACATTACATGCTTTAATTGCTCTTGTGATAATTGATTTAGGAAATAGGTTTGGTCTTTATTATTATCAATTCCGCGGAGCATTGCGACCTCACCATCACGTTCTTCTACACGTGCATAGTGGCCTGTTGCTAAATAGTCGGCTCCCAATTTCATCGCATGGTCAAGAAAAGCTTTAAATTTGATTTCTTTGTTGCACATAACATCAGGGTTTGGTGTGCGACCTGCTTTATATTCTTCAAGGAAATAAGTAAATACTTTATCCCAATATTGTTTTTCAAAGTTAACTGCATAATAAGGGATGCCAATTTGATTACATACTTTGATTACATCATCATAATCCTCTGTTGCTGTACATACACCAAATTCGTCTGTATCATCCCAGTTTTTCATAAATATTCCGATGACGTCATAGCCTTGTTTTTTTAGTAAGTAGGCTGCAACTGACGAATCGACCCCACCAGACATACCAACAACTACGCGGATTTGTGATGGGTCTCTTGTTTCTACCATTGTCGTTTCACCTTTTCTATATTAATTCGCAAGCCTTTTCACAATTTTCGCTGTGCGCAAGGCCGCTTCTTTTATCATTTCCTCTGTAATTCCTAATCCAAAACTAAAACGAATTGAATTACGAAGCTCCTCACGTTCTGTCCCAAACATCGCTACAAGAACATGTGACGGATCGATTGAACCGGCTGTACATGCAGAACCACTGGATGCATATACACCTGACATATCTAAGTTTACTAAAAATGATTCAACGTCCATTCCTTTGAAGCTTATATTCAAGACATGTGATAATGAATGCTCGGTACTGCCATTTACTTTATAGTCGATTTCTTCACGATCAAGTATATTTAAGAAAATATCTCGAAACTGCAGGTACTGTGCACGTTTCTTTTCCATCTCATTTTGGGCAATCTCAACGGCCTTTGCAAAGCCCACTGCAGCTGGTACATTTTCGGTACCCGCTCTTCTTTTTTTCTCTTGAGAACCACCTATAAATGTGGCATTTAAATTGGTACCTGTTCTTTGATATAAAAATCCAATTCCCTTTGGACCATTTAACTTATGGCTAGAAACGCTTAGTAAATCGACTTGAAGCTCATCCACATTTAACTTTTCTAAACCAAATGCCTGTACTGCATCTGTATGGAAAACGGCTTGATGCTCCTTCAAAAGCTCTCCAATTTCTGCGATTGGTTGAACAGTACCTACTTCATTATTCCCATACATGATTGTTACAAGAATAGTGTCCTCTCGTAAAACTTTTTTGAAGGATTCTACAGAGATGCGTCCACTCTCATCTACAGGTAAATAAGTGACCTCATAACCTTCTTTTTCAAGTTTTTCACATGTATTTAAAACGGCATGGTGTTCGATTTGTGTTGTGATAATATGCTTCCCTTTGGATTTCAGCGCATTTGTCACGCCAAAAATCGCTGTATTATCCGCTTCAGTTCCACCACTCGTGATGATAATTTCCGTATCTTTCGCACCAATTGCACGGGCTAAACTAGTGCGGGCATCATCTAAAACCTTTCGCGCATTTCTACCTGCCGTATGAATACTCGAAGGATTCCCGTAAGTTTGGAAAAAAGCTTTGGTCACCACTTCAATAACCTCTGGATGCATGGGTGATGTCGCGGCATGGTCTAGATATATTGTTTCCATTTTAAGTCAAATGCTCCTTTAAAAACTGTGTGAACAGTTAATAGTATAAATAGAAAGTTTAAGTTTCATGATTTTCTACATTAAATATAGAACATGTAACCATCTACATCGGTTTCGTCATTATAATTTGCTAGGTCTTCAATTGATGTTGTATCGAGTACATTCTTCACAGCATCACGAATTCTCATCCATAATTGCTGCTGTGGCACTTCCTCGTTTTCAATTCCTTCGACTGGTTGAATTGGTCCTTCTAATACTTTAATCACATCTGCTGCCGAGATTTTGTTAGGAGGTAATGCCAATAAATAACCACCATATGCTCCACGGACACTTTTAACTAAGCCAGCAATTCGAAGTGGAGAAACAAGTTGCTCTAAATAAGCTTCAGATAAATCCTTTTCTGCTGCAATTTGACGCAAAGGTATTGGTCCATCTCCATAATGTTTTGCTAATTCAATCATAATTGTTAATCCGTATCTACCCTTTGTAGAAATTTTCATTATAACACCTCTATTTTTCTTGTCCATTCTTTAGCTCAAGTATATCATAAATCCTTTTATTCCACTTGGAAAAGCACTAATATAGAAAGTAGAAAAAGTCATAGGGAGGATGAGGACATGCACAACGAACCTTTAGCATACCGAATGCGCCCACGAAACTTAAATGAAGTTATTGGGCAACAGCACATAATAGGAAAAGATACAGCACTATACAAAATGATCCATAATGGACATGTTCCCTCAATGCTTTTATACGGGGAGCCTGGAATCGGTAAAACCTCGATAGCCTATGCTATTGCCGGCAGCTCAAAGCTTCCTTTTTTTGCTCTGAATGCAACAAATGCAGGAAAGAAAGATGTTGAACAAATCGTTTCCGAAGCAAGGATTGCAGGAAAAGTACTATTATTCCTAGATGAAATTCATCGTTTTAATAAATTACAGCAGGATACCCTATTACCCCATGTAGAAAATGGGTCAATAATTTTGATAGGAGCAACAACAGAAAATCCGTTCCATGATGTTAATCCAGCCATTCGCTCAAGATGCGGAGAGATCCTTCAGCTTAAACGCCATAACCAAGAAGATATTGTTCAACTAATAAAGTCAACCCTGACCGACACGGAGAGAGGTCTTGGTAAAGAGGATATCGTCATTACAGAAGAACAAGTCAACAAAATCGCTCTTGCTTCAAATGGGGATGCACGAAAAGCTTTAACACTATTAGAATCTATCTTTTATGCTTCGGATGAAGTTGGTGGGAAAGCTATCGTTGAGGATCATATAATTGATCACTTATCAAAAAGAATTGGTGTCTATGGAGATAAGGGTGGTACACACTTTTATAATCTTTTGTCTGCACTACAAAAATCAGTACGCGGCAGTGACACAAATGCGGCGGTTTATTATTTGGCACACCTTCTCGAAAATGGAGATTTAATTGCTGTATGTAGAAGATTGCTCGTAATGGCATACGAGGATGTCGGCCTAGCTAATCCAGCTGTGGGTGCTCATGTGTATGCTGCTACGGAATCTGCAAAAACTTTAGGACTTCCTGAAGCACGTATTCCATTAGCTAGTGCAGTCATTGAAATGTGTTTATCTCCTAAATCAAATTCTGCCTACTCTGCTTTAGATGCGGCAACTGTGGCAATTCATGAAGGAAAAACCGGCGACATCCCACTCCATCTTCGAGATAGTCATTATGCAGGGGCAAAAGTTTTAGGGCATGTAGGCTACCAATACCCCCATGACCATCCAATCGGTACTTTTGGTGGATGGGTAAATCAAGAATACTTGCCTGAAAACCTTAAGGATATAGAATTTTACAAACCAATTTTAGCAGGTGAAGAAAAGCGTTCAGCTGCAATTTATGAGCGGTTAAAAACCTTTAAAAAAGAGAAATAAAAATAAGGAGTTGTCCCCTTCCTTCAGGAGAACTCCTTATTTATTCAGGTTTCATAAATTCAAAATAATATTTTTTATAAAAGGTTGTTATTTGCCATAACCAAACCCCTTTTAATAAATGTGTATCTCATCTGATTAATTATTTATTGAAAGGATTATCCCTGTTGTTGTTCCTTTTCTAGTAATTCAAAAAACGTTGGCATTCTTTGAAACTTTTTTGTCTTTAATCCTTCTAAAATTTTTAGTATGATTTCATGTTCTAAATCATCACGGTTTTTTGGATCTGTTTGATTTAATTCCTTTTTAATTTTCGGTTTAAGAAGTTCTATCAACTCTATAGGTGAAATATACTCTTTAATCGGAATCACTCCTTCTCTTCAAAGAATCTACATCAAATCGTAAAGCTTGAATCGTTTGTTCAAGACAATCAATCTTTTTTTCGAACCTCAACAATAGGTAAATCGAGATGATAATTGGAAAACCATTGTTACTAATTAAGTTAATTAATTGTTCATCAAGCATTTATCAATCGCCTCACTTTCGCTAAAGCGTTATTTTTGGATTTTGATATTGCTTGTTGCGTCACATTTAACTTTTTACTGATTTCGGTATCAGAAATGTTAATAACATAGGCCAGATATAAAATTTGTTGTTGCCTTTCATTCAATGACTGTATAGCTCGATAAAGAATGGGGTGCTGGATATACTGATCTAATTCATGACTCAACCTTTCTTGAAAATGAATCGATGCTGATTCGTCCACAATCATTTCTTTTAAAGTATTTGCCCCTTCATTTTTACTTCCATAATCATCACAACTAGAGCTATCCAGAGTTAATACATATCGTTTTTCGTATTTTCTTCTTTCCTTGTCAAAATGCCTAGCAGTAAAATAAATTATTTTAGAAAAATATGCGATGGCACGAATTCGAATATAAAATTGTACAAAACGTTCATCAATTAATTTCTTTAACCATTCATTTGGTGAATTACAATATTGCTTATAAAGCTCTAAATGTTCCAGTTCGGCTAGAAAAGCTTGTAATAACGGGTTCTTAAATTGAGTATCCTCCATCTTCATACCCCCCTTAAAAGAACATTTGTTTCATTATAGTGAAAACCATAAATCCTTAAAAGAGTAAATATACCAAATTATTGAAGATTTTTTTAATAAAATATCCTATTCTTTCGACTAATTTTGAGTCAGCAATTACTCGTATTTGACTGTAGAACTTAGGACTTTTGGAAATATATTTGTGTAATGAAGGATTCTAATCAAGTTAGCATTTATGTATTTTATAAAGGACAATCTTTCCACAAAATAACAACCTTTTTATAACTTTAAACGGTAAAATGAGGAAATTGAATTATGTTTTCATGAAAAAAAAGGTAATGTCGTAAAAATACGACTTACCCTTTTAAACAGTTTATTTTAAAAACAAGCCCGACGCTTTTGAATAGGAATTAAAGCAATCAATGATTCTATTGTTTTGCTCTATGATTGAATTTTTAAATTCCACTTGTTTTCCTTGTATCTGGGAAATTTCTTCATAGCTTTTCGCAATCTCATCTAAATATTCCGCGTGAGTTTCATTACGTGCATCAGGTATGCAGTTAGCAGCAAGCAATAATAACTCCAAAGCTTGATTTTTGACCGCTTCCTTATTCGTTTCATTTGAGTGATAATAAGAAATGGTATGGAAATAGATTAACTTGTATGAAACATTTAGAAAAAGAATAGCCGTCGTATTCTCTTTTGGCTTATCCCCATAAGCCTCTTTAAAGCCATTATAATACATTGTAGCATTTTCTAGTAGCGAATCTAACTTTGAATAGGCTACTCCCCATTTTCGAGATGTATCTATATCATTGAATACAATCTCATCCAATTGCTCTTTAAGCTGAAGTAAATACACCGCATTCTTCAAAGGCACTTTTGTCGACATTTATATCCCCCTCCCCTTAAATCCCCTTAACATAAGGTAAGAATACTATAACAATATAGCCTGCATAATATTGGAGAAGTTAAAAATTCACACAAAAAATGTGATATAAATGTAAAAAAGTTTCTTTTTTGAAGATTATTTCACTTCTATATTCAGAATCTTCTCTCGCAAAAAATGTCGAAAATTATTATTTAAGGAAAATAACATTACTTTAATATCCTTAAAACGTATTTGGTATGTAAACAGTCTCTAGGGATTTGATTTTCAATGGTAGGTTTGTCTTTTGAGATTTCTATAATATTTTCCTCTACATACATGATGATGGATTTTCTAGATCCATAAAAAATCCAAGTAATTTGGTTAATCCAATGTTCAACGGTATCGCTTTGTGTGTTAAAAAATTTCTTATCGTATAATACTTTCGACATTTTCAAAAATCCATCGCTCATTTGAAATTGTTTTGTAGAAAAGTTATATTCTGGTTCAACAACTTGATTTGTATCATATATATGAATAATTTTATTAAGCTCATCGATAGCTATTTCTACGGTACTAATTTCATCAAATATATTTAAACCTCGATACTCAAGCTCAAAAATTTCACTCATCGTTTTTGCCCCGTTTCCATCTATTTATATTCTCTTGCAATACAAAACAAGTTTACTTCTTTTTCTATTAATATAGTGACAAAAGGAAGAAATTCATGTATAAATTAATAAAATATACTTATTTTTCCACCAAAAAACATAGTACTAAAGGGGGTTACGTCATGAATATGGATCAATTAAAAAAGGAAGACCTATTTGAAAAAAATTCAATTTTGATGTTAGTTTACGGAATTGCCAGTTTACTAGGAGGAGTTGCTCAATTTGTCATTGGACGCCCTATCGGCATCGCCTTATCTGTTTTGTTACCTGTAATCATTGTATTTATCTATTATCTACTCCAAAGAAAATTGGAAATACTCTGTTCCGCATTTCCATATCTAGTATTAATCGCTGTTGTCTTTACAGTTTACGGAGCCATCATTACGAATAAGGTTACTTTAGCAACAATTGTATTAAGTTTCTTTGCCTTAATTATTGGTAGCATTCACAACCAATATAAAGTATTTGCACTTGGTTACATCGGTTCGCTAATTTGTTTAATCTTAAACTTTACGTTAGATACAGAAGGTTTTGCAATTGACCCTGCAAACGTTTTCGTTGTTCATACATTAATGGCTTTAGGAGTTATTCTTCAAGTTCGTCAAAATAAAAAAATGCTTCATAATATTGAAGGCTTGATAGTTGAGGCAAATGAAAAAGCAATCCATGAACAAAATTTACACAGTCATCTGGACTTGGCTGTACAAAATATTACATCAAAATTAGAAACGATTACAAAAAGCATGTCCAATGCCTCACATGCACAAAACGATATGATTACTTCCATACAAGAAGTGAGTGCGGGCTCTCAGCGTCAATCTGACCATGTATTTGAAATCGTTCATAGTACAGAGGCGACAACTACAGAAATCTCAAAAATACAAGTACAATTGAATACGATTGTTGAGAACGCGGAAATTGCCAGTAAAAGTGCAATTTCAGGTGCAAATTCAATGAATGAATTATCAAATGAAATCGACTCATTTAAAACATTCTTCACTCAATTGAATGACACATTCCATATTCTTTCGAAAAAGATTACTGAAACAAATCAATTTGCCCTAGCAATTCAAGGTATTACGAACCAAACAAATTTACTTGCTCTTAACGCCTCAATAGAAGCAGCCCGTGCTGGTGAACATGGAAAAGGATTCGCAGTTGTTGCAGATGAAATTCGCAAATTAGCAGGTACTACTGATGAAACCCTAATTAAAATAGACCAAAACTTATCTGAAGTAAATGCTTATAATCAAGACGCTTTATTAAAACTAGAGAACGGCTTGCAGCATGTGACAAACCAAATCGAAACTGCTGAACGTTCAAATAAAACATTTACAGAGTTATTTGAATCAATGAATTCTCTAAAATATGACCTAATTCAATTTGTTGAAGCTGTAAATATGATTGAAAAGAATAGTAAAGCTATTCAAGAAAGTACAACCGACTTTGCTGCAATCATAGAAGAATCAACAGCTGCTGTAGATCAATTAAATATTATTTTGAAAACAGTAAATAACGAACAACTACAGGTTTCAAAGCATATTGAAGAAACCTATCATCAAACATTAAGTATTCGCCAATAAAGAAAGGAGGTGTCTCGTAATTATAGACACCCCCTTTTATATTAATGATTTACTCTTGTGATTTTCACATCTTTTAATATCTGATTGATTACCCAGCTAGCTGCAATCAACCCGGCAACAGAAGGTACAAATGCATTTGAAGAAGGTGGCATTTTAGCTTTTCGAATTTGAGCATTCGGATTTCCGACTTCTTCCACAACATCTGGACGTGCAACGATTGGGGATTCATCTGAAAAGACTACCATAACCCCTTTCTTTATACCTTCTTTACGAAGCTTTGTACGAATTACTTTCGCTAATGGATCTGTGTGCGTCTTAGAAATATCAGCAATTTGGAATCTGGTTGGATCCATCTTGTTGGCAGCACCCATACTAGAAATAATTGGAATACCTCTTTTTAGACATTCTTTCATCAAGTGGATTTTATACATCACCGTATCAGAAGCATCAATAACAAAATCGATATTTTGCTCGAAGAAATTTTCGTAAGTCTCTTCAGTATAAAACATATGCATATCGATTACTTCACACTCAGGATTTATATCTGCAATACGTTCTTTCATAACAGCCGATTTTGATTTTCCAACTGTCGAAAGATACGCCACTAATTGTCGATTGACATTGGTAATATCCACGTTGTCCTTATCCACTAAAATAATACGCCCAACACCACTACGAGCACACGCTTCTGCTGCGAAGGAGCCTACTCCACCGATTCCTAAGATAGCTACAGTCGTATTTTTTAATACCTCAAGTCCTTCTTTTCCGATCGCTAGTTCATTTCTTGAAAACTGATGTAACATAATTGTATGCCTCTCAATCTGTATTTTACTACTCGGAATTATAACATATTAAAGTCCTTAAAGTAAATTTGAATCCAAAACCGAAAAAAAGTATACATTGGAAAAAATAAAAACTCTCCTAGACTTATAGGAGAGTTTTGGCATGACGAATCCCAAATATGCCGTTAGCAAGGAAAGCATCGTTTTGAACCCGCTTATTCACAGGTGGGTACTCTCTTTACTTCTTTAAACTTCCCTCGTCCATTTGTAGGGCTTGTTCGCCAAAGCAAAATATGAATTCCCAACGATTTGTTGTTCGGTCAAAACAGTAATAAAAGCTTCACAAACACTTTAGGATTCGTGTTAAATATATAATAACAATAATTATCTGAATTTTCAATATGTACAGGCGAAAATATTAATTTTTTTTCTTTATGAATCAATTTGAATAGTGAATAGTAGATTTGTCTTATTTTAATTATAATACATTTGTTATGAGTGCTAGCTAAAGTTCAATCTTCATTTTATTAGTAAAATTATATTAAGTAATATTTCATTGAAGATGATAGAAATCTGTATCAGATGGGGCAATGGTTTACTTCTATAGTCCACGATACTGCTTCTCGTGGACTATTAACATCTGGTTTTCTTTTCTATTGTCCACGATGCTTCTTCTCGCGGACTATTAACATCTGGTTTTCTTTTCTATTGTCCACGATACTGGTTCTCACGGACTATTAACATCTGGTTTTCGCTTCTATTGTCCACGACACTGCTTCTCGCGGACTATTAACATCTGGTTTTCTCTTCTATTGTCCACGATACTGCTTCTCGCGGACTATTAACATCTGGTTTTTGCTTCTATAGTCCACGATACTGCTTCTCGCGGACTATTAACGGCTGGTTTTTACTTCTATTGTCCACGATACTGCTTCTCGCGGACTATTAACATCTGGTTTTCTCTTCTATTGTCCACGACGTTGCTTCTCGCGGACTATTAACGGCTGGTTCTTACTTCTATTGTCCACGATGCTGCTTCTCGCGGACAATTAACATCTGATTTTCGCTTTTATTGTCCACGACGTTGCTTCTTTTCGCGGACTATTAACATCTGGTTTTTACTTATATAGTCCACGATACTGCTTCTCGCGGACTATTAACGGCTGGTTTTTACTTCTATTGTCCACGATGCTTCTTCTCGCGGACTATTAACAGCTGATTTTCTTTTCTATTGTCCACGATACTGCTTCTCGCAGTTCTCGCAGTCAAGTCCAAGTTATTGTGTAAAATTCAATACGAATGTTTTCAACTAAATTTTAATTGTAAAAATTGGGGGTAATAAATTATCCACCCACTACATTTTTCTCCCTTAACTCCCATGGGTTAATCACTCATATTCCGTAAAGGCTGTCAAAGGCTCTTTTCACTTTGATAGCCTTTACGGAATGTGAGATACTCCCTGGGCGGGAGTTAAGGTTGACAAGATAAATCAGAAATACTATCTAGAAAGTCCTGTTCTTTTTGAATAATCGTTTTCTTGATAGTGCATTAACACAGCACCAACTAATCTAAAGGCAGATTGGGTATTAGGGAAGATACGGATTACGTTCTCTCTTCTACGTACTTCTTGATTTAGTCGTTCCAGAGAATTCGTACTTCGAATATTGACACGTATACCTTTCGGAAAATTCATATATTGAATGGTATCTTCGAAACCTTCATCTAGTACTGTAAGTGCTTTTTCATATCTGCGTTCTTCTGCATACTGATTCATTAATTCATCTTTAAATTTGCGCATATCATCAAGGGTAACTGCATCAAAGATACGTCTAATCATGAGACGGAAATCTCCTGAATCCTTTTTCGGCAGCTTTTCAATAATATTACGTTTAAAATGTACGTTGCATCTTTGCCATGTAGTTCCGATGAATTCGCGTTGGATGGCTTTTCGTAAACCTTGGTGAGCATCAGATATAACTAACTTGGGTGATTGAGTTCCTCGGGATTTTAAGTGTTGAAGAAAACGACTCCAGCTATCATAGCTCTCCACATGGTCTACACTTAAACCCAAAATTTCACGTTTATTCTCTTCTGTAATAGCCGTTGCAATATAGACAGCCTTCGATACAACTTGGTGATGTTCACGCACTTTAATATACATTGCGTCCAGAAAAATATAAGGATAGTAAGTCGTGTTTAAAGGTCTGTTTGCCCAAGTGTTAATAATGGGATCTAGTTTTTGAGTCAGTGAAGACACGAGTGATTTTGATACAGTTTCACCACAAAGCTGTTCCACAATTTGAGTTACCTTTCTTGTGGAGACACCATTTACAACCATTTCTATCATCGATAGAATCAACGCTTGATCATGTCTAGCATATTTTTCAAACACACTAGTAGAAAATTCACCGTTGCGAGTTCTAGGAACTTTTAAAGTTAGTTTTCCAACACTCATAACGATTTCACGCTCGTAGTAGCCATTTCGGTAATCGATTCGATCATTCGAACGCTCATAAGCCGCTGCATTTAAATATTCGTCTCTTTCTTTTTCCATAAACTCATTTAAAACTAATACTAAAGCAGATTTAACCACTGTATTTAAGTCAGAATTTAGTACAGAATCTTTTAAAAAGTCCATATCTAAGTTAAACTGTAATTGAGTCATTATTATTCCCTCTTTCATGTTTATCGTCGCTGAAAACATTGTATCCAAGAGAGAATAAAATGACTCTTTTTCTTTTTACACAATTATATGGACTTAATCCTTCTCGCGGACTATTAACGGCTGGTTTTTACTTCTATTGTCCACGATGCTTCTTCTCGCGGACAATTAACATCTGATTTTCGCTTCTATTGTCCACGATGCTGCTTCTCGTGGACTATAAACATCTGATTTTCGCTTCTATTGTCCACGATGCTGCTTCTCGTGGACTATAAACATCTGATTTTCGCTTCTATTGTCCTCGACGTTGCTTCTCGCGGACTATTAGCATATCTGATTTCGTTTTAATTATCCGCAAGTTCCTTCCCCATCGTCCTCTTCACCCACTCACCATTAAAACCAAAAAAAATAACGCAAACAGCTGGATTCGATCAGCCGATTGCGTTACCTATTTTTATTAGTGGTTAGTCTTCTTTTTTCTTTGTCACTGCTAAGCTTAATTCTTGTAATTGTGCGTCAGATACTTCGCTTGGAGCTGAAGTTAATAGACAGCTTGCTGTAGCAGTTTTCGGGAATGCGATAGTGTCGCGTAAGTTTGTACGGCCAGCAAGAAGCATTACAAAGCGGTCTAGTCCAAATGCAAGCCCTCCATGTGGCGGTACTCCGTAATCAAATGCTTCTAATAAGAATCCGAATTGTTCTTTAGCTTCTTCTTCTGTGAAGCCTAATAATTTGAACATTTTTTCTTGTAGGTCACGTTCGTAAATACGCAATGACCCCCCACCTAATTCGTAACCATTTAACACGATATCGTAGGCTTGTGCGCGAACTTCTGCTGGATTTGTTTCCATTTTATCAATATCCTCTGCAAACGGACGAGTGAATGGATGGTGAGCAGCTGTGTAACGACCTGCTTCTTCATCATATTCAAGTAGCGGCCAATCTGTAACCCATAGGAAAGCATAAACAGATTCATCAATTAGTTCTAGTTCTTTCCCTAATTTGTTTCGTAAAGCACCTAAGCTCGCTGCAACAACCGGCGATGAATCAGCTACGAATAATAGTAAGTCTCCGCTTTCTGCATTTGTTGCATCCATTAGGCTCTCGGCAATTTCACCCTCAAAGAATTTAGCGATAGGACCGTTTAATCCTTCTTCCGTTACTTTTAACCAAGCCAAGCCTTTTGCTCCGTAGATTTTAACAAACTCAGTTAAAGCGTCAATATCTTTACGTGAATATTTGTCCGCGTTACCTTTTACATTGATCGCTTTTACTTCGCCACCTGACTCAACAGCTTGAGCAAATACTTTAAACGAAGAATCACGAACAATCTCAGAAAGCTGTACAAGTTCAAGTCCAAAGCGAACATCAGGTTTATCTGAACCAAAACGATCCATTGCTTCTTTATAAGACATACGTTGGAATGGAAGTTGTACATCAACGCCTTTAGCTTCCTTCATTACCGTTTGTATCAAACGCTCGTTCATGCCAATAATTTCATCCATTGACATAAATGATGTTTCAATATCAACTTGTGTAAATTCTGGCTGACGATCTGCACGTAAGTCTTCGTCACGGAAGCAACGAGCAATTTGGAAGTACTTTTCAAATCCTGAAACCATTAATAATTGTTTAAATAACTGAGGTGATTGTGGTAACGCATAAAATTCACCTTCATGTACACGTGATGGTACTAAATAGTCACGTGCACCTTCTGGAGTAGATTTAGTTAGGATTGGTGTCTCTACTTCCAAGAAGCCTTCGTTTTGTAAGAAATTACGAATTGAACGTGTAATATCCGAACGCAATTTAAAAGTGTTGTACATTACTGGACGACGTAAGTCTAAATAGCGATATTTCAAACGTAAATCTTCAGAAACTTCAACTTTATTATCAATTGCAAAAGGAGGCGTTTTTGCTTCGTTTATAATGATAATAGAAGAAGCAATCACTTCAATTTTACCTGATTTAATGTTCGGGTTGACTTGACTTTCATCGCGAAGAACAACTGTTCCTTCGATTTCAACCACGTATTCGTTACGAATCTTTTCTGCTACCGCTAGTGCATCTTTAGCTTCATCCCCAAATACAACTTGAACGATTCCACTACGGTCACGTAAATCTACAAAGATTAACCCACCTAAGTCACGGCGTTTTTGTACCCATCCTTTTAATACTACTTTTTCATTTTGCTGTTGTTCGTTTAAATCAGCACATGCATGTGTTCTCTGAGCCATATTCTTTCCTCCATTTGACTTACAAATAATTATTTATGTTCTAACACGTAAGTTACTAATTCCGAGAATGGAACTTTCTCCTGATTCCCAGTTTCCATTTCTTTGACATTGACGCACATTTCTTCAAGCTCTGATTCCCCAATTACAAGGACATATTTTGCACCAAGTCGGTCAGCTGACTTCATTTGTGCTTTCATTTTTCGATCGACATAATCCATATCAGCTGATATTCCTTTGGCACGGAAAGAACTAATCAGTTCAGCAGATTTTAATTTTGCCTCATCACCCATTGCTACAAGATAGATATCCAAGCTGTCTTCAACATCCAATTCAACACCTTCAGCTTCAAGTGCTAAAAGTAAACGTTCAATCGACATTGCAAAACCTATGCCTGGTACATCCGGACCGCCAATATCTTCAACAAGTCCGTTGTAACGACCACCGCCACAAAGAGTTGTAATAGCACCAAACCCTTCTGCAGTACTCATAATTTCAAATGCAGTATGGTTATAGTAATCCAACCCTCGAACTAAGTTTGGATCAACTACATAAGTAATACCTAATACATCCAAATATTTTTTCACTTGGTCAAAATATTTTGCAGAAGATTCTGTTAGGTAATCTGTTAAAGCCGGAGCTGTTTTCATTAATGGGTGATCATGATCCTTTTTACAATCCAAAATGCGTAAAGGATTTTTCGCTAAACGATTTTGACAATCAGAGCAATATTCCCCAATACTCCCTTCAAAGTGTTGGATTAGGGCCGTTCTGTGCGCTTCTCTTGTCTCTTTGTCTCCAAGAGAATTTAGGACCAATTTTAAATCCTTTAAACCAACTGTTTGGTAAATATCCATTGCAAGTGATATGACTTCCGCATCAATGGCAGGGTCACTACTACCAATGGCTTCTACACCGAATTGTACGAATTGGCGGTAACGACCTGCTTGTTGGCGTTCATAACGGAACATTGGACCCATATAGGAAAGCTTTACAGGCTGGTCTGAATAACCAAACATTTTATGTTCTACATAAGCACGTACACTGGATGCTGTCCCCTCAGGACGCAGTGTTAATGAACGTCCGCCGCGATCCTCGAAAGTATACATTTCTTTTTGAACGATATCCGTTGTATCACCGACTCCGCGCTGGAATAGTTCCGTTTGTTCAAAAATAGGTGTGCGAATTTCTTTATAACGATAAACATGTGTTAAATCTCTTAGGATTGATTCAACTTTTTGCCATCTAGTTGTTTGTTCTGGCAAAATATCCTGTGTTCCTCTTGGTACTTTAAAAGACATTTAAAATACTCCTCTCTCATCAATTGCTTCTACAGACTTATTTGGAAAAAATAAAAAGCCTTCGTCCCTTGCAAATTGCAAGGGACGAAAGCTTGAAGTTACTTCCGCGGTTCCACCCTAGTTGATGTACAAAAAAATACATCCTCTCTTAAACGGATAACGGCCGTTTTCCGTCTTTCCCTACTAAACAGTTTTGTTTTTCGAAAAAGAGCCTCTCAAGTGTTGTTCGGCACTACTTGTAGCAGGAAAGATTTCAGCCTAAGTCTTCCCCTCTCTTGTCTACAGAGGTAATTTCTACTTGCTTGGTCGATGGCGTTCATTGCTTTATATAATATATCCTATCTTAATTGTGTCATGGCAGATTTGTCAACTATTTTCAAAAAAGTGTAGATTTTATTGCATATTTAAATTTAAAATGATAAGAGTATATATCGGGTTAACTTCCCTTGATTGGAATCCAACAGAGAGGAGATAAAGGATGCATCATAAACCGTTAAAATATTTTATCAGTCTCATTTTACTGTTTTCATTACTGTCTCCATATACATACGAAACAAAAACAGCCTTTGCAACGAACGAGGAGTCAGATTTAGTCGTATCAGCAGATATCCTGTATTTACGAGAAGGAGCAGGGTTATCCTATCCAATCCTGACAACCTTAAAAAAGGGAGAAGGGCTTACATTTATCGAGAAAAAAGATGATTGGTATCATGTAAAAGTAAAGGACATGGAAGGATGGGTAGCTTCATGGCTTACCTCCTCTTCTAAGTCTAGTGAATCTTCAAAGAGCAGCTCCGATGAGTCAAGTTCTATTATTTCACAAGTGGATCATTTGAATGTACGTGCTGAGCCATCTGTCTCGTCGTCTGTTTTAAGTCAGCTGAACACTGGTGATGAAGCTAAGGTGCTTTCTAGTGAAACAAACTGGGTCCAAATTTCGTTTAATGGCAGTATTGGATGGGTTTCTACAGACTATGTAACTATTACTAAACTGGAAGAGGAAAAACAAAGCAATTCTTCCGAGGAAGAAAAAGAAAGTTACGTTAATTCAGAAGAATCTAACATTAAAATTGACCCAAAATTATTTACTATTGCTGTAGATGCATTAAATATTCGAAAAAAACCGGATTTATCATCCAGAAAGATTGGAACAGCCAAAAAAGGTGAACAATACGAGGTTCTAGAAAGAAATAATAATTGGGTAAAAATACAATTTGGTAAAAAGGTTGGCTGGGTTTATAGTTTTTACGGAACATTTCAAGTGAATGAAAAGATAACTGCTTCAGCAGATCCAGACGAAACAGAGAATAAAGACATATACGTAACAGTTATATATAATGGGACAAACCTTCGAGAAAATCCTTCCACATCTTCAAATGTCGTGGTCCACGCAAATGCGGGTGAACGATATAAGATTCTTGCAACAGAGGGTGACTGGTACAAGGTAGAAGTTGATAAAAACACAATTGCCTATGTAGCTAATTGGGTAGTTTCGGAGAATCTAGACAATGACTCAGTAATGAACGGGGTCCAAAAAGAGGAAGAACCTAAGAAAGAAGTACGGAAAAAAGGCACTTTAAAAGGGGTAACCCTTGTTATTGACCCAGGGCATGGAGGAAATGATAAAGGAACTACCGGAGCTCGTGGCACAAATGAAAAAGATATTAACTTAAAAACAGTGGAATTATTAAAATCTAAACTACGTTCTGCTGGTGCTGAAGTTATCATGACACGTGAATCTGATGTTTATGTTGACCTTCGTAAGAGGGTATCCATTTCACATCAATATGAGTCGGATGCCTTTATCAGTATTCATTATGATGCAACCGATGATAGTTCCATATCCGGTTTCACCACATACTACACAAATAGCTATCAACAGGAGTTAGCGAAATATGTCCATGAAGGTCTTTCAAAGAAAGTGACAATTCGAGATCGCGGTGTTCAACCCGGAAACTATTTGGTTACTCGTGAAAATAAACAGGCGGCGATTTTAATTGAACTAGGTTATTTAAGTAATCCTAGTGAGGAGAGTATCGTGACAACCGATTTTTATCGTGAACAAGCAACATTAGGTATCTATCAAGGAATTTTGAATTACTTTGACGCACAACTGAAAAAATAATACAGAGGCTAACCCAAAACTTGTTATTGGGTTAGCTTCTTTCGGTTTGTAACTAAAAAAAGAGGTTTGACAAAAGAGCCGATTCACGAACTCTTTAGTCAACCTCTTCACAATTATTCTTTAGGCTTTGATTCAACGATTATTGTTACTGGTCCATCATTTACTAAAGACACATCCATCATTGCTCCAAAGACCCCTGTTTCTACTTGTAAACCATGTGAAGATCTTAACTCTTCATTAAACGCTTCCCACAAAGGAAGAGCTGTTTCTGGTCTTGCAGCTTCAATAAAACTTGGTCTTCTTCCCTTTCTTGTATCGGCATAGAGTGTGAATTGCGATACAGATAGAATAGCCCCACCATGTTCTACAAGGGAATGATTCATCTTGCCTTCTTCATCTTCCCAAAGTCTAAGTTCAGAAACCTTTTTTGCAACATATCGAACATCTTCTAGTGTGTCTTCATGAGTCAAACCAACTAATAAGACGTAACCAGACTCGATTGCTCCTGTTACTTGTCCATCAACTGTAACGGATGCTTCCTTACTTCTTTGAATAACTACTCGCATAAATTTACCTCTGACTCATTTAATTTATTACACGTTGAACTGAATAAATATCTGGCAGCTGTTTAATTCTCTCTACTACTTTGTGCAATCCTGATATATTGGAAATTGAAATCGTTAAGTGAATTGTGGCAATCTTATCATGATCGGCACGTCCTGTTACGGCAAGAATATTCGTTTTCGCTTCACTAACAGCGTGCATCACGTCATTTAGAATCCCTGGACGATCAAATGCGGAAACTTCAATATCAACCGGGTATTCTTTACGAATTTGTGTTTCACTATGCTCCCATTCGACTTCGATTAGACGATCAGCATTTTCGCCTTCTTGGATGTTCGGACAATCAGCTCGATGAACCGATACACCGCGCCCTTTCGTAATAAATCCGACAATTTCATCTCCTGGAACCGGCGTACAGCAACGTGATAATCGGATCAGTAGATTATCAATTCCTTTTACAATTACCCCTGATTCAGTTCGACGTTTTTTCGCCTGATTGTTTTGCATTTCTTTAACTATTTTTTCTAGCGCTTCCTCTTGTTCCCGTTCTTTTCGTTTCTTCTCAGCTAATCGATTGACAATTTGTTGTGCTGTTATGCCACCTACACCAACTGCAGCATATAGATCTTCTTCATTTGTATAATTTAATTTATCTAATACACGTTTAATATTTTCTGAGGATAATACTTCTTTTGCATCAAAATCTTGAGACTTAATTTCCTTCTCTATTAAATCCTTGCCTTTTAGAATATTATCTTCACGTAAATGTTTCTTAAAGAATTGTTTTATTTTATTTTTCGCTTGAGAGCTTTGTGCTAATTTCAACCAATCTCGACTTGGCCCAAAGGATTGTTTGGATGTTAAAATTTCAATTATATCACCAGTTTTTAAAGGTGTATCTAAGGGAACCATCTTTCCATTTACTTTCGCACCGATTGTTCGGTTTCCTACTTCTGAATGGACACGATAGGCAAAATCAATCGGAACCGAGCCCGATGGCAGCTCAATAACATCCCCTTTTGGTGTAAACACATAAACCATATCGGAGAATAAATCGAATTTTAAAGATTCCATAAACTCTTCAGCATTAGAGGATTCATTTTGGAACTCTAAAATTTCACGGAACCATGTTAATTTTTGATCTATTGTTTCTTTATCCCCGTTAACAGATTTACCCTCTTTATATGCCCAGTGTGCAGCAATCCCGTACTCGGCAATTTGATGCATATCTCGCGTACGAATCTGTACTTCCAAAGGGTCCCCATATGGTCCGATGACTGTCGTGTGAAGTGATTGATATAGATTTTGTTTTGGCATAGCTATATAATCCTTGAAGCGACCAGGCATTGGCTTCCATAATGTATGTACAATTCCAAGTACAGCGTAACAATCTTTAATGCTATCCACTAGCACACGTACGGCTAATAGGTCATAAATTTCGTTGAACTGTTTATTTTGTAATACCATTTTCCGATAAATGCTATAGATATGTTTTGGACGACCGGAAATATCTGCATCAATCTCCACATCTCCTAATTGAGACTTCACTTCGTTCATAACATTATCTAAATAAGCTTCACGTTCAACACGTTTTCTTTTCATTAAACTCACAATACGGTAATATTGTTGAGGATTTAAATAACGTAAGGCAGTATCTTCTAACTCCCATTTTACTTTTGAAATTCCAAGGCGATGAGCAAGTGGTGCGAAAATTTCTAAAGTTTCATTGGATATGCGTCGCTGTTTTTCGGCAGATAAATGTTTTAAAGTACGCATATTATGAAGTCGGTCAGCAAGTTTGATTAAAATTACACGGATATCCTGTGCCATGGCAACAAACATTTTTCGATGGTTTTCGGCTTGTTGTTCTTTCTTGGATAAATATTTAATTTTCCCTAGTTTTGTTACCCCGTCAACTAACATTGCGACTTCTTCACTAAATTCATTTACTAAATCCTCACGTGTTACAGTCGTATCTTCTACTACATCATGAAGAAAACCAGCTGAAACAGTTTCCGGATCCATTTGTAGCTCTGCTAATATGCCAGCAACTTGTATTGGATGAATGATATATGGTTCTCCAGAACTGCGTGATTGTTCTTTATGTGCTTCATTTGCTACTTCGTATGCTTTCTTTACAAAGGCAACATGTTCATCGTTCATATATGCTTTGACTAGCGCGAATACGTCTTCGGGCGTCAATATTTGCTCTTTCGCCATTTGTTGTCCACCTTGCTAAAAATTTTTCGATTAGAATATATAGTTTTAATTGTATAAAATATTGGTACACGATGTAAAGGCACGTCAGTAATAACTTTATAAAAAAAGACGAATTTTAATATTTTTTGTAGAAAAATTGTGAAATAATTAATATTCATGTACAAAAAAGAAGTTGTCTCACTTTTTTGAGACAACTCGATTTTTTGCACGAAGCTTCTGCTACGCAAATATCATAAAATGTTTTACTGAACATCATCTATCGATTTTACTACTGTGTGTGGAATTTGTTTCCACTCTACTTCTTTAAATAAGGCAACGATTGAAATGGGAATATAGGTCAGCATGAAGAATGGAAACGTAAAAGAGTAGGCAACCTTCTTCCATCCTGCACAATGAATTCTCTTCCATTCTGTCATTACAGTCATAATAGCCATACACAGCATGACAAGATAGTACAATCCAAATGATCTAAGCATGAGGATGGCAGTGTCTTTTATGCTTTCTCCTTCAAATATACCCATCGCTACAGCTAAAAAAAATAAACCATTGATTAGTATAGAGATATTAGTAAGAATGATTGCAGGCATGACGGTCATCGTCATATCAAAGCAGGAAAAGCTGTTTTGCTTACGTCTAAACATACTTCGCATTAAATCTTTCCCGTACCTGGTTAGTACTTGATAGAAACCTTTCGCCCACCGTAATCTTTGATGCCAGGATTGTCTAAAGGTGATCGGTTGTTCATCATAAAAAATCGCATTAGGACAATAGCCAATCTTTACTCCCTCTAGAATTTGAGAAATTGAGAATTCGATATCTTCCGTTAGGAGATGATAAATCCAGCCACCATTCTTTTTTATTAAATCCGAATGCACAAGAAAGCCTGTTCCAGAAATGGCGCAGCTTGCATTTAATTTCATTCTTGGGAGATTTAAATATTCTGCTTCATGCAAAAACCAAATAGCATATCCAGAGGTAATCCAATTTTGATCGAAGTTTTTGGAATTTCGATAGCTTGTTACTACTCGATAGCCTTGATTGAATGTTCGATTCATCTCCATAATATAATTCTCATCAAGTAAATTATCCGCATCAAATATAAAATAGCCATTGTATTTTTTCGATGCAAATTCACTATTAATAATTTGAAACATAAAATCTAGGGCATAGCCTTTACCAATTTTATTTTTGTTAAAACGTTCACGAACAATTGCTCCAGCTTCTCTCGCTACTTTAGCTGTTTGATCGGTACAATTATCCGCTATAACAAAAATATCAATATAATCTTGAGAGTAGTTTTGTTTTCGAATACTTTTTATCAACTCTCCTATAACTAGTTCTTCATTTCTTGCTGCGATTATTACTGCGTATTTGTTTAACCGATCATCTTTCGTCACAGCTTGTTTAACCCTTTTACTCTTGAGCGCTACTAACATGTAGATAAATTGATAAGAGTAAAACAATAAAAAGATAAAAAAAGTGACAATGTTAAAATGATGAAGAAACGAAGATATAAAAGAGTCCAAGGTGAAACCTCCATGACATCGAAATTTAGATTATTTCTATTCTTCCCCTATAATTTGTAATTATATACCACTTTTTCTAATTCAAGATAAAGCCATGATTAAGCTTAGGATAAGATTTTGTAATTATCGTAAGTTCGGTTGTACATAAAAATAAAAGCCGTTTAAAAAGTGTTTAAACTTTTAAACGGCTAGTACTTTGAATTAGTATTGGATTAATGTTTTTACTGGATAGTTTCCAATTTTTTCGCGCCCATCTAAGTCTTTTAATTCAATGATAAATGCACAACCTGCAACTACACCACCTAATTTTTCAATTAACTGGATTGTAGCATCGACTGTACCCCCAGTTGCTAATAGGTCGTCTACGATTAATACTTTTTGTCCTGGTTTGATCGCATCCTTATGCATTGTTAGTACATCATGTCCATATTCTAAGCCATATTCTACACGTACAACCTCACGAGGTAGTTTCCCCTCTTTACGAACCGGTGCAAAACCTATTTCAAGTGCATAGGCTACTGGACATCCAATGATGAAACCGCGTGCTTCAGGACCAACAATCACTTCAGCCCCTACTTCTTTTGCGAACTCGACAATTTTGTCTGCTGCATATTTAAAAGCAGGCCCATTATCCATAATCGTTGTAATATCCTTGAAGCTAATGCCTTCTTTTGGCCAGTTTTCTACAGTTGTTACATATTGTGTTAAATCCATTACTAATTTGTCCTCCTTAGGAATAATTAAATTCCCTCATTCGTTCATTAAACCATTGTTTTAGTTCTAAATATGGTGCATACAAAAGCTGTTGTTCCAAGTCGATTTCTTCTATTCTTTGTTTATAAACTTTAGCTTCAGAAAGTAATCGCTTTGGTACATTACTATTTACTGTTGTCAGACCATTTTCTATTGTAACAAAACCTAGCTCAAAAAACACGTTTGTCATAAATTTAATTACTTCAACATTTAAGCCAATATGTTGCGCCAATTTTTCTAGATGCAATTGAAGGTTGAAATTAGGACGTTTTTTTAAGAAGCTATAATACCAACCGAAATGCTCCCTTGTCGGCATACCATTGAAATATTTAGATTCCGGTGTGTAGAATACTGCATAAATACGATTTGGTCTCTCTTGCTGAATTAATTTCTCTAAAGTTTGTGCACTTTTAGGCAAATCTAATAGTACAAGATTAGGTGAAAGATTTTTCATTTCATCCTCTTTCGTTATAAGGCGAATAGGGTTTGTAAATTGTCCATCAAAGGCTTGTACAGTTGAGTGCCGGAATGCGATAAAATCTGATTCTTCTTTAGGCAATGTGTGTATCCATTTATGGACTTGGTTTTTTCCTCTGTAATCATAAAGCTGCCATTCATTTGTCTGAACATCTGTAATCATCAATTGAGGCTTTTTCTTCCCCTGCCATTCGTTAATCTGCAAATCTCCAACAAAAGAAAGCTTAACTCCATAGGTAATTTCATCATACAAATTCCCTTTACCAAATCCGATTGCATCAATGAATCCATGTGAGTCCTCTAATTCTAGTTTTAAATGATTTTCACCAGCGCCAATTTTTCGCATCGAGCGTACCTGAACATTTTGTAGTGCATATACAGGTTTTGCAAAACCAGTTCCAAATGGGCCCAGCTGTTTTATTTCCTCGATTGCTTCCACTGTTACTTCACTTACATCTACTGGTACATCAATCGAAAGCTTTGGTGTTAGCATTTCATCCGTTAGGCATTCTAATGCTTGGTGATGTAGACGGCTTCTTATTTCATCAACATGCTCCATACCAAAGGTCATTCCTGCCGCCATCGGGTGCCCCCCAAAATGAGGTAGAAGCTCCCTGTTTTTTGCTAGCTCCTGATAGAGGTGGAAGCCTTCAATACTACGTCCCGACCCCTTTGCTGTTCCTTTTTCCGGGTCCAGCGAAAGCACAATTGCAGGGCGATAATATTTTTCTACTAAACGTGAAGCCACAATCCCAATAACTCCCGGATTCCATCCTTCTTTCGCTATTACTAAAACGAGTGAATTTGAAATGGTTGGATCATTTTCAATCATTTCTATAGCCTGTTCCGTAATAGTATTGACAATTTCTTTTCGTTCAACATTCTTTTGGTTTAATCGTTTTGCGCCGTTTGCCGCATCCAAATCACTTTCACTCATTAAAAAAGCAACTCCAGGACCTGCATCTCCTAATCTACCAATTGCATTTAATCGAGGTGCAAAATAGAATCCAATCGCATCCTCATCAATTTCATGCTGTTTCACACTTGTTATTTCACATAGGGCCCGTACCCATGGATTATTGGATGTTTTTAATTGCTTAATGCCTTGCTGTACAATATAACGATTTTCTCCTTCTAAGGGCACTAAATCTGCCACGGTCCCAATAGCAGCAAACTCATACAAATGCTCAGGGACTTCCCCATATAATGCATGGGCTAATTTAAATGCGACTCCTACCCCTGCGAGTTCGCCAAATGGATAGTGTCCTTCAGGTACTCTCGGATGGATAATAACATCAGCTGGTGGCAATACGTCACCAGCTTCATGATGATCCGTTACAATAACATCCATTCCAAGGTCTTTTGCAACTCGGATAGGTTCAATCCCACTAATTCCGTTGTCAACAGTGATAATTAATTGGACGCCATCCTTATGTGCTTTGCGAAATAATTCCTCATGGGGGCCGTAACCATGAGTAAATCGATTCGGAGTGCAAAAATTAACATCTGCCCCTAAATCCAGCAATACATTCATCATTACGGTAGTACTAGTAATTCCATCAGCGTCATAATCTCCGTAGATTAGGATTTTCTCGCCATTATTTAGAGCCTTTTCAATACGTTCTACAGCTTCTGTCATGCCGCTTAATAAATAGGGGTCATGCAGGTTAGATTCATCCATTTTGATGATTCTTTTAGCTTTTTCAGCAGATGAATAGCCTCTGGCAATTAATATTTTAGCTGCTAGAGTTGATATATTTAATTCACTTTGTAGTTGTTTGATTGCGTCTTCATTAGGTTGCTCAACAACCCATTTTTTAGTTGATTGTATCATTTACTCACTTCCTCAAGTTTTCATTATACCGAAAAAACATGCGAACTTCTAACCTATAAAAATAGATTAATTGATAAAAATAGGAACAAAAATGTTGAAACTTTATTCTTCTCATTATACCAATAATAGAGTCTCAAACTCCCGAAAAGCAAAAAAGACAAAGTGCAGATAATCACACTTTGTCTTCTTTTAAAATCAAGCTGTTTATTAAACAACTGGCTCGTCTGAACCCCATTGTTTCTTTTCTTTGCTCTCAACAGCAGTCCCTTTTTTGCTCATTTCCCGACTTTTTAAAGTATACCAAATCTGAGCTGCGATACAAATTGATGAATACATTCCTGTTATTAAACCAATTAGTAGTGCAATTGAGAAGTTTTGAATTGCTGGTGCACCAAATAGTAATAGGGCAACTACTACGATAATAACCGTTAAGACGGTATTGACAGAGCGTCCCATTGTTTGGCGAAGTGATTTATTCACGATTTCAGCCAGCTCTTCTTTTGTTGTAATTTTTCCTTTTCGATCCACATTTTCACGAATACGGTCAAATGTAACGATTGTATCGTTAATGGAATAACCAACAATTGTTAATATTGCCGCGATAAATGTAATATCTACTTCCAAACGCAGGAAGCTAAAAATTGCTACCATGAAGAATACATCATGGATTAGTGAAACAATAGCACCCACACCCATGCGCCATTCGAATCTTAAAGCCACGTAAATAATGATGCCTAGCGCAGCGATTACTAAAGCTTTAATAGCATTCTTGACCAACTCTTCTCCAACTGTAGGAGATACTGTACTAACACTTGGTTCGTGTCCATAATCTTCTAATACTACTGCCTTATAGTTCAGTATTTCTTGTTGCGTTAAATCTTCTTTATAAGTAACGACAGCCGTATTTTGCTCTTCACCTGAAATAATGACCTTTTCAGAAGGGAAGCCAATTTCGTCTAGATAATCGGTTACTTCTTCCTGAGTAATTTTTTGATTTGCTAGAATTTCTACTCGGGTACCACTTGAGAAGTCGATTCCTAAATTCAACTTGAAAATTCCTAGGATTACAACACCTACAATTAGAATACAAATCGATAATGAATAGAATTTCTTCCGATTTTTAACGAAGTCAAAGCGATCGAAATTCGTAGATAAATCTAGTGTTTCTACTCCTTCTGATACATCATGAACTTTCGATTTACGTACCCCGTATAAAACAGGACTGTTGAAATATCCACTATTAATTAATAAACCTAATAAAATTCGAGATAACCATACAGCTGTAATGAAACTTAGCACAATCGAAATCATTAAAGTTGTAGCAAAACCTTTTACTGAGCTTGTACCAAAGAAGAATAATACAGCTGCTGCAAGTAAAGTTGTTAACTGTGCATCAATGATTGCTGTTAGTGACTGTTTTGAACCATGTTGATATGCCTCTTTGATAGACTTACCCACACGCAGTTCTTCTCGAATACGTTCAGCAGTTAAAATGTTTGCATCCACGGCCATCCCTATACCAAGTACTAGTGCTGCAATCCCTGGTAATGTTAATACTGCGTTTATGGCATTGAATACTGTTAAAACTAAGTAAGTAAATACCGATAAGGTAATAATGGAGACAAAACCTGGTAAACGGTAGTAAAGAACCATAAAGATGAATATAATTAGAACCCCTACTACACTCGCAAATACTGTACTATCTAATGCTTGTTCACCAAATTGTGCACCAACAGAAGTTGAGTAAATTTCTGTTAACTTTACCGGTAATGCACCAGCATTTAATACACTCGCAAAGTCTTTTGTCTCTTGGACAGTAAAGTTACCGCTAATCATGACATCAGTAGTGTTTAAAACTTGATCTACACCTGCAGCAGATATGAATTTCGGATCTTCTTTTTGTGATTCTGCTGCATACGAATCTACGCCTTCTTCAAAATCTAACCAGACTACTAACAGGTTTTGACCAAGACCCATTTGAGATACTTGCTTTGTAACTTCTGCAAATTTTGCAGCATCTTTTAATGTAAGTGTCACTATCGGAAGGTTTTGCTGATCAAATGAAGCAGCTGCTCCACCTTCTTTTAGATCCGTACCATCTAATAAAATATTATCGTTTACATCTCGGAATGTTAAGTTCGCCGTACTTGATAACAATTCGCGAGCGGAAGATTGGTCTTCAATTCCTGCTAGCTGGACACGAATGCGATCCTCACCTTCAACTTGTATACTCGGTTCACTTACCCCGAATTGGTTAATACGGTTTGAAAGTGCTGTAGTCGTATCAGTCATAACATCCTTCGTTATTTCTTGACCATCAACAAGCGACTCTACTTCATATAAAACTTCAAACCCACCTTGTAAATCAAGCCCGAGTTTTACGTCCTTTAAAACTCCTTGTACTGTTGCACCCATAGCAGCAAATAGTACAACTGCGATTAGTACAAAAGTAAAAATACGGCTTTTAAGCTTCATCTGTAAATCCTCCTCAAATTAGTGTATACAGCTTGATGTATACACACTAGAAAAACATCGTTTGCCGCAAATGTCCGCTATATCGATGTCACTTGATTTAATATAATAATTCAAATTCATTATCATATTAGGTAAAAAACTAGCATTTACTATAAGAATTTCGATTTCTATTTAGTTTAAACTATCAAACTAAATGAGTATAGTTTATGTACAAAACTCATTATGAAACACGATTCGCTAGCTGTCAAACCAATATACATGGTTTTATTTATCACCATCTACATTTTTGTGCTTTAATAACGCTTGTAATTCACTATGACTTATGTCTCCGAACCAATTTTCCGAGCGGAATTGCTGTATTTGAAAATAGCTAACAATTTCTGAAGGCTTCACAGAAAAAATCGTCTCTACAATTTCATATAAACGTAGATCTTCTACTTTTTTCTTTCTCCATTTTTTCTTGACGCAAAAATTCCAAATATCCTCCAAGACAATTCCATCGTATTCATAATAATTTATTTCATCCAATTTGCTTTGTAATACTGGTAAAACCTCTCTGTATAGCTGTTCGAACTGAATCATGACAATCCCCCCAACCAATAGTTTTAACTCACTACATTCAAGCATACAAATATTGTATCTGATATTTCTTGAAATGAGAAGGGATTGAATGAATGAGTTCATTTGTAAAAGGAACTGTATTTCTAACGTTTGTTATTTTTTTATCTAAACTGTTCGGCTTCATCTATAGGATGCAGTTTATGCGGGTTGCAGGTGAAGAAGCAGTAGGTATATATATGACTGCCTATCCAGCATTTATCTTCTTTGTTTCCCTATTACAATTAGGTATACCAATAGCAGTGGCGAAAGTTATTGCCGAGCTGCATGCAAAACGAAGAGATCACCAACTAAAGGCTGTTATGACAACAGCTTCCAGATGGGCAATTGTCTCAATTATTGTTTTCACACCACTACTCTATTTATTTATACCATACTTAGCTGGGACACTTTTACATAATGATGCAACAAGATTAACCCTGTATATTGGTTTAGGGGCTGTTCCAATTGTAGTATTTTCTGGTTTAATTAGAGGTTATTTACAGGGCATTGCTGTAATATCTGCAACTGCTTGGTCACAAATGTTAGAGCAGGTTATTCGAATTGCATTAATTACATTGCTATTACCTTTTTTAGTTACTGCCGATAATCCTGCCTTAACTGCTGCATATGCAATGGCAATCACTGCATTTGGTGAAGTTTTTTCTTTCATTTATTTATTCATTCACTACCAATATAAGAAAAAGAAAACAAAGAAAAACGAAGCAGATAAAGCCTATCCTGCAATGCCACTTCTAAGGATTGCTGTGCCATCTGCAGGCAGTCGATTATTTGGTACTTTCACTTGGTTTTTAGAGCCGATTGTTTTCTTAAAAGCACTGACAGTTTCAGGACTGACAGCTGTGGGAGCTACCACATTGTATGGGATCATTTCTGGTGTACATGTTCCATTGCTTCTTTTCCCATCATTTATTCCAAACGCACTTGCTATTGTTCTTATTCCAGCAGTCAGTGATGCGGTTGCAAGAAGTAATGTCCAATTATTAAATGAACGGATTGGTATTTCATTACGTTTATCTTCATTGGTTGGTTGTTATGCCGCCACTTATTTCTTCATCCATGGAGACGAGCTTGCAATGAAGCTCTTTCATTTAGAGGAGAATCGCGGCTTTATGAAAATATTGGCACCGATATTTTATTTTTATTATATTCAAAGTCCACTCCACTCTATTTTACAGGCTATCGATGAAGCACGTCCTGCAATGATGAATTCAATTTATGGTGGATTAGGAAAGCTATTTGTCATGTTTGTACTAGCCTCTCAGCCATTTATCCAGGAATACGGCGCTATTATTGCGATTGGCTTCGGCGTTCTAGTAACTTCCTGCTTACACATAGCTACACTACGTGGGCATAAAATGATTGCCGCTGGTTTTAGATTCTTTGCCATTCCATATGGAATTTTCATTTTAACTTGTTTTATTCAGACCTATCTTATCCCAAAGGTGTCATTTAATTTTTGGACAAACAGTGCCTTTACCTTAATCATCTTGACTCTATTGTTAATTCTGACAAACCAAATTAAGTGGAGTGACTTTAAAGTTTTACGATCAGTCGTTTCACGACGTCTTTAATTGCACATAAATTTTGTTGTTTTCATAACAGCAATAGAAAATATCTTTTATCCTTTCATCAAAACCTTGTTCTTTTAATTCATTATGAAGCCACTCTTTATCTTTGTTGAGGAGTTTTAAATGCTTTTCAACGATATAACCGTCCACAATAAGAGGTAAGATAAGAGGGTCGTCACTTTTTAAAAAAATGGATATTTTTCCTGAGGGTTCTAAAAAAGCATAGTCAATCTGCTGCACAGATGGAACCCTTTCTTCCCGCATTTGTTGAAATAAGTCATCTAAATTGTAACGTTGTTTTCGCATTTCTTCTTGGTCAATAATTCCATCACGGACTATCAGAGAAGGATCACCATCAATTACATCGCGCATTTTTTTACTCTTTAAAGTTAATAAAGAATTTATAAATTGAATGACTAGTAAAATGATAATTGGAAATATATTTTGAAGAATCGGCTTTTCAACATCTTCCAACGCAAAGGCAACACATTCAGCGATTAAAACAAATACTACCAAGTCCATAATACTTAATTCGCCAACTTCTCTTTTACCCATTAGGCGAAAAACAACAATGATAAAAATATACAGAAAGACAGTTCTAATAAGAATCTCAATATAAGTATCCATATCTCCACACCCTTCCATACACATTTTGGGCACACGTGAATATAAGTATTCATTGAAAAGAATTCCTATAAAAAGAACCATAGAACTGATGTTATCCAAAATACCATGTTTAAAATTACGTTTTTAAAAACACCAAGCTCGATTACTTTACCGCTAATAATGAAAAAAGCTTACTAACTCGGTGCTTGTCCGATTTAGTAAGCTTTTGATTTTAGTATTATTATTCAGTAATTACTCGACCAATTGCTTGGCGCTCGAATTTTAAACGAGTTTTACCATCAACAATAATGTAAATAGCTCCATCCTCTAGAGCATCTACTTCTCCATGTAGTCCACCGATTGTTACTACACGGTCACCACGTTTAATGCTATTTTGCATTTGAACTGTTTGTTTCTGTTTCTTTTGTGCTGGACGGATTAAAATGAACCACATCGCAACGAACATAATAATAATTGGAAGTAAACCAACTAAAGTATCCATAGATTTATGTCCTCCTTTCTAAATCTCACTTCTTAAGTATAGTATAGAATGAATAGAAAAAGCGATTTGAAACTATTATTTTTATGAAAATAATCACACTTTTTCATATTCTTCAATATTTCGACATATTAGTGAACTGTTTTTTAGAAATTTTTAGCATCTGGCTTATTAAATCCGTATTTTTCGAAGAATTCTTCGCGGAAATCACCTAGACGATCTTCACGTATCGCTTGTCGAACTTGTTCCATTAATTTTAATAAGAAATGTAGATTATGATAGGTTGTTAATCGAATACCAAATGTTTCTTCTGTTCTAATTAAATGTCGGACATAGGCACGTGTATAGTTTTTGCAAGTATAGCAATCACAGTTCGGATCAATTGGGCTGAAATCACGAGCATATTTTGCATTTTTCACTACTAAACGTCCTTCTGATGTCATTAATGTACCATTTCTTGCGATACGAGTTGGCAATACACAATCAAACATATCAATTCCACGAATCGCCCCATCAATTAATGAATCGGGAGACCCAACTCCCATTAAATAACGAGGCTTATTGTCAGGTAATAGTGGTGTTGTAAACTCGAGCACACGATTCATAATGTCTTTCGGTTCGCCTACAGAAAGGCCACCAACTGCGTATCCTGGGAAGTCTAGTTCCACTAATGCCTCTGCTGAACGTTTTCGTAAGTCCTCAAACTCTCCACCTTGTACAATTCCAAACAATCCTTGGTCTTCAGGACGAGCATGTGCTTCTTTACAACGTTTTGCCCAACGCGTTGTACGGTCAACGGAATTTAACATATATTCATAAGTTGCTGGGTATGGTGGACATTCATCAAATGCCATCATAATGTCAGAACCTAAATCATTTTGGATTTCCATTGCTTTTTCTGGACTTAAGAAAAGCTTGTCCCCGTTTAAATGATTACGGAAATGAACGCCCTCTTCTTCAATTTTGCGAAAGTCGCTTAATGAAAAGACCTGGAAGCCGCCTGAATCTGTTAAAATTGGACGATCCCAGTTCATAAACTTATGAAGTCCACCCGCTTCTTTTACAATCTCATTACCAGGACGCAGCCATAAATGGTAGGTGTTAGATAGGATGATTCCAGCATCCATCTCTTTCAGCTCTTCAGGCGACATCGTTTTTACAGTTGCTTGTGTTCCAACCGGCATAAATGCTGGCGTTTCAAAGGAACCATGTGGTGTATGAACAATTCCAAGTCTTGCTCCTGTTTGTTTACATGTTTTAATTAATTCATAAGTTACTGCTGGTTTTGTCATTAGAAAAATTTCCTTTCTCGTGTGGAGTAAATACAGTACTCCTATTAGTCTTTAGGTTTCCCCATGTTATTAAACAAATTATCGCAAATAACATTTAGCGAGTTGGTCGAATAAACATCGCATCTCCAAAACTAAAGAAACGATATTTTTCTTCCACCGCTTTATTATACGCATTCAAAATGATTTCTCTGGAAGTAAGCGCACTTACCAGCATGACTAAAGTAGACTTTGGTAAGTGGAAGTTTGTAATTAAGCCATCGATTGCTTTATATTCAAAGCCCGGGTAGATAAAGATATTTGTCCAGCCATGCTCGGCTCGAATTTCTCCATCATATTTTTGTGCAATTGTTTCAAGTGTACGTGTAGATGTTGTACCAACTGCAACGACTTTTCCACCATTCTCTTTTGTACGATTAATAATTTTGGCCGCTTCTTCTGTCACACTATAAAACTCGGAGTGCATATCGTGGCTCTCAATTGAATCTACACTTACTGGCCTGAATGTTCCAAGTCCAACATGTAGGGTAATAAAAACAATCTCTACGCCTTTTTCTTTAATCTGTTCCAAAATTTCATTGGTGAAATGTAATCCGGCTGTTGGTGCTGCTGCCGAACCAATTTCTTTCGAATAGACCGTTTGATAGCGTTCCCGATTTTCTAATTTTTCATGGATATAAGGAGGTAGAGGCATTTCACCCAGCTGATCTAATATTTCATAAAAAATCCCATCATAGGTAAACTTAAATACTCGTCCCCCGTGGTCTAATTCACCTATACAAGTTGCTTTAAGCAGACTATCACCAAAAGTAATCTCAGTGCCAACTTTTACTCGTTTTGCTGGTTTAACCAATGTTTCCCACTCATCATCATTACCTTGCTTCAGCAATAATACCTCGATATGGGCACCAGTTTCTTCTTTTACACCAAACAGTCTTGCAGGCATAACGCGAGTATCATTTAAAACCAGACAATCGCCCTTTTGTAATTCATCCACAATATGCGGGAAATGACTATGTTCAATTTCTCCTGTTTTACGGTCAACTATCATTAACCGACTCGCTGTTCTGTCTTCTAATGGAGTTTGAGCAATTAGCTCTTCGGGTAAATGGAAATCAAAATCTTCTACTTTCATTTTTACAACTTCTTTCGTTATGATTGTTCTGGATAAGTATAACCAAAATGGTCATAGGCTAATTTCGTTGCTTCTCGACCTCTAGGCGTTCTTTGGATAAACCCAATTTGCATTAAATAAGGTTCATATACATCCTCGATTGTCTGACTTTCTTCACCAATGGATGCTGCAATGGTGTCAAGGCCAACAGGTCCGCCCCGGAAACGTTCAATCATGCTCATCATTAATTTATGGTCAATATGATCTAGTCCTTGAGGGTCTACTTGCAGTAATTCAAGTGCTTGATTTGCTAATGGATGTGAAATAGCACCATCCCCTAAAACCTGTGCATAGTCGCGAACTCGTTTTAATAAACGGTTGGCAATACGTGGAGTCCCTCTGGAGCGACGTGCGATCTCCCGGGCAGCCAGGCGTTCTATATCAACATTAAACAATTGACTGCTGCGTACAACAATTTCCTCAAGTGCTTCTTCATCATAAAAATCTAGTCTTAATAAAACACCAAATCGATCTCTTAATGGTGCAGACAATGCTCCTGCTCTGGTTGTAGCGCCGACCAATGTAAAAGGTGGTAAATCTAAACGAATTGAACGAGCTTCAGGCCCCTTTCCTACTACAATGTCTAAGCAAAAGTCCTCCATTGCCGGATAGAGAACTTCTTCTATTGCTCGAGGTAGACGGTGTATTTCATCTATGAATAAAACATCTCCTGGTTGCAGGGAGCTGACAATTGCCGCTAAATCACCAGGCCGTTCAATTGCTGGACCACTAGTTAATCGAATATTAACATCCATTTCATTGGAGATAATTGTAGCTAACGTGGTTTTCCCAAGTCCAGGAGGTCCATATAGCAATACATGATCAAGGCTTTCTTGTCGGAGCTTTGCGGCTTCAATGAATATATTTAGACTCTCTTTGACCTTATGCTGACCGATATATTGGGAAAGTTTTTGTGGCCTGAGAGATAGCTCATATTGCTCATCAAAGTCATTCGATTCACTTGAAATAATTCGTTCGGCCATGATTCCACCTCCTTACTTCATTTTTAGCAACAGCTGTAATGCTTGCTTCATATAGCTTTCTGTAGTCGTGAGCTCATCGTTATCCTCTAAACTTGGTCTAATTTTCGTCAATTCTTTATCAGAGTATCCAAGTGCAAGTAAAGCCAAGATTGCTTCTTCTAATTCTTGTTTGTTTGGGTTAACACCGAATAATGGCAATTCATCCTCGGTGCTTGGTAATTCAACTTGATCCAGCAATGAACCCAGCTTACCTTTTAAATCAAGAATCATTTGTCTAGCGGTCTTTTTTCCTACGCCAGGAAACTTTACTAAAAAGGCTTCATCTTCCATCTCAATAGCAGAGATTACTTGTGAAGGATTGCCACTAGCTAATATAGCTAAAGCTCCTTTTGGACCAATTCCCGACACTTGAATGAGCTTACGGAACAGCTCTCTTTCATCAAGTGATTTAAAACCAAATAGCATTTGGGCATCTTCTCTTACATGCATATGTATATAAATTTGTTGAAGCTCTTCTTTTATGCGAAAGGCAAAAGGATTTGACGTAAAAATCTGCCATCCCAATCCTTGCTGCTCCAGAACTACGTATTCAGGTGTGATTCGTTTTATTTTTCCAATTATATAATCATACATCTTTGATCCCCCACATTCACTGCTATAAATTATAGCATATTGTTGGGTTTACCCCGAACAAATTTAATTGACCCTGACACATAGCCAATATTAAAACAAAAGAAAGACCGTCATTTTAGACGGTCGAGTTACTTTTATAATTGATAAGCGATACCTTTATTTTATCATATTATGCGCTTTTAGTGATGATTTGAATGTAATTTTTCAGTTTGTAATATTAATTCAGGCCAATGCCTTAATGCTTTTTCCGTAAACGGCATTAAATAGTCTAAGAAGGCTTCCCTCTCATACTTACCTAATTGCAAAGCATAAAGCCATTCTCTTAAGAGTTCATTAGGATACTGCAAGTAATTGATTTTTGGTAAGCATAAATGATATAAATAAGGATTTTCATTTAATAATTTCTCTAAGTCATAATCAATTGTAGGTAAAACGCGATGCATCCAAAGAAGCATTTCTTCCGCTGAATCACCTACAACCGCCAAATCATAATCAATTAATTTCATCTTTTTGTCTTTGCAAATTAAAAAATTATGATGCACTACATCCCCATGTAACAAGGTGAGCTTTCCATCGATTTTTTGCTTTTGCTTACGCATTTGTTTTAATACCCTACTCGCGAATAAGGTAATATCATAATAAGCATGCTGCAATAATGGAAGCAACTCTTTTTCATTGATTAAAAAGCGTTCTAATCGTGCATTCCATTTTTGATAAAGTTGTTGTCTCGGAAAAATAACCTGGTTTTTCCAATCAATTTTTTTGCTCGTATCATGTAAAGCTTTCAAAATTTTAAAGCTTTGTTTTCGATGAGACTCGATTGAAAAATCCGCACTAAAACTTCCATGTTGCCAATATTGTACAACAAGATCCTCATCCTTGCTTTTAACTAATGGAATAACATATGGAAACTTAATATCCTCAAGCTGACGGTGAATTGCTTTAACTTTTTCTGCAACATTAACGTGATCATATTTCTTTATAAATAACGTCCCTTGTGCTGTCTCTTTCTTCCATATATTGCTCTTGATTTGCATTTTAATAATTCCAAGGTCTGTTTTGTGGTAAATAAGGATTATTAGGATATGCTTGGTTGTTAGATTGCATCGTTTGTTGTGGCATCATTTGTTGTGGCATCATTTCTTGGGACATCATCTGTTGCGGCATCATTTCTTGAGGCATCATCTGTTGCTGCATAAATTGTTGTGGCATCATCTGTTGTGGCATATATTGTTGCATGTAATCTCCGTAAGGGTTTTGAGAATATGGATAACCGCCAGTTCCATAGTTGAATCCATCTTGATAGTAGTCAGCTACTTGCCCTTGATCTTCAGCAGGGGCGTAAGGATTGAAATCTTCAAAACCTTGCGGAGCAGCATTTGTTGCAAAATCTTGGCCATCCATTTGTGCTTTTACCTCAGAAGAATCTAATAACCAATCCGGTAATCCATCATGTTCATCATAAGGACCTTCCATTGCAGGAGCAACATCTGTCATTGGGGCCATATCATAGTTCGGCTCAAAGTACTGCATACCATAAGGCATCATTTCATGAGAAGGATATCCTCCTCCACCACATCCGCAGTCGTTAAACTGTTGTTGTGGCATTTGTTGATAATCATACTCATCGTGACCACATGGGACATGTTGATAATTAGTGTAATCATGACCACATGGCTGTGGCTGATGATAATGCTGTTCTTGGCAACCACATGGGTTATGATAGTATACCTGTTCATGACATCCACATGGGTTATGGAAATGTGCTTGCTCATGACATCCACAAGGTTGTGGTTGCGGTTGTGGACAGCATACATAAATTATTTGAGGCTGTGGCAATGGTACTTGAACGTACTGAACCTCTTTTTCCACGGTTGTCTCGACATCAACTTGCGTTTGTGGTGCTGGCATTTGAATATAAATTGGTTGTGGTGCAGGGGCTGGTGCAGGTAATGTCTTGGGTTGCTGGAAATGCATTTGCGGCGCAAAATCTAATTGAAATTGCGGCGTTAGCTCTACTTTCGGCGCAGGCATCGGCTGTGGTACCGGTGCTGGAATCGGTGCAGTTTTCACAACTTTCGGCACTTCTTTAACAGGTTGAGCCTTTTCAATAGGCTTTGTTTGTTCTACTTTTGGTGCAGTAAGCTTTTCTTTATTTGACATCGGTGCAGTTTGCTGCCCTTTTGTCATTGTTGAATTTGGTGTTGCAGCTCCACCTTCTGGTAAAATAATCTCCATGCCCGGTACAATATAATCAGGGTTAGCTAAATGTGTATTTAAATTTTTTAATTCATCAAGCCCAATCCCATACTGTTTCGCAATTCGCCAAAGTGTCTCACCTTTTTGAACAATATGAATTCGCACAAACATCCTCCTTTTCTCGTTTTATAATATGTGATTCAGATGAAAAGGACACAAAAAAATAAAACGCTTTGTGTGGTTCCTCGTGATAAACTATGAATAATAGCGTGATGTATATACATGAAATTCCATATGAAAGAGGTAATAAAATGAAAAAAATGTTAGGCGAAGATCGTCGACATGAATTGCTCCATATGTTAAAAACCAAAAACGAGCCTATTACTGGAACAGATTTAGCAAAATATGCAAATGTTTCCAGGCAGGTGATTGTCAATGATATGAACTTACTAAAAGCACGAAACGAGCCCATTGTTGCAACGAGTCAGGGGTATATGTTTCTGAAGCGTGAAGATAATCATGAAGTTTTCGAAAGAAAAATTGTCTGTTTACATACAGCGGAGCAAGCAGAAGATGAAATGTTAACGATTGTTGACTGTGGAGTCACATTAAAAAGTGTTATCATAGACCATCCTGTTTACGGGGAAATTACAGCTTCTATGATGTTATCCAATCGACACGATGTAAAGAGTTTTCTTCAGCGTGTTAATGAAACAAAAGCAAATTATTTATCTGTCTTAACAGACGGTACACATTTACATGAGATTTCTGCCCCATCTAAAGAACTTTTAGATCGAGCTGAACAAATGCTAAGGGAAAAAGGATTCTTAATCGAAGAAGAGTAGCAAGAACGATAAGAATAATACTAAAAAAGCGGGCACTCGATTTGCAAGTAGCCCACTTTTTTTAATGTAAAAATCTTTCTAATTCTTCTTTAGTCGGAATTTTGCATTCAGTTTTCTTTCCAAGCTTGTGACGATTTTTAGCAATAAGATCATAGACAGCATCTCGTAAGAAAACTGGGATAATCAGGAATGGATAAAATAACTTCCACAGATGATCTAACTTCTTACAAATTCTTAATGCTGCTGTGGATTTTACATAGCTTTTATCCCCTTCAATGTATATCATACTATCTATAGTTTTTGGGATTTTAAATTCTTCTAACAACTTTTGCCCAATTTCACTTTGAATGGAAGCAAATTTAAAGTACTTGTTTTGATCCCGCTTAATGATAAATTGAACACTAGCATCACAGAAATGGCACTCACCATCAAAAAGAATTATGTTCATTTACTCACCTCTATTACTCTTGTGTTAGATATGTATAATACGTACCAAGAGATTTTACATTACAGCCAAGGGCCTCCAGTTCTTCCATAGCACCCTTCATCATTGCTTCATTTTCATCTGCATGTACGTCCATAATGAAGAAATACTCACCTAATCCTGTTTTCAACGGTCTTGATTCAATTTTGCTTAAATCGAGCTTTCTCCAAGCAAAAACAGAAAGTACTTGATGCAATGCCCCCGATACGTTTACAGGCAATGTAATCATTAATGTTGTCTTTGCATGGCCTAATGATTTCTCTATAGGCAAGCGGGTATTATTTTTTGATAATACAAGAAATCGAGTATGGTTAAATTGAAAATCATGGATATTTCTTTGCACAATTTCTAAATCATACTTCTCAGCAGAGGAAATATTGCCGATCGCCGCAATACAACGATCTGGATTCTCAGATACTAATTTAGCTGCAGCAGATGTTGAGGAATAGCGTTGCAAAGGAACTGAACTAAAACGATAATACAGATATTTATGACATTGTGCTAAAGCATGCGGGTGAGAGTAAATTTCTTCGATTTCTTGCCAATTTTCTTTTTGATTTTTATGTACCATTAAATGCTGTTGAATCTTGGATAAACAATCCGCAACGATATACAAATTGGCTTCGTGATACAAATAATCAATCGTCAAAGGTACCGTACCTTCTATCGTATTTTCAAGCGGGACAACTGCTAAGTCCACCTTTTCTTCGGACACTGCTTCTATACACTCAGGAATCGTTGAAAAAGGCATAAGTAATCCATTAGGGAATAGACTCTCTGTTGCCAAATATGTAAAAGAAGCTTCGGGTCCTAAATATGCTATTCGTTGATTTACCTCTTCATTTTTCACTTTTTTTGCCCCCTTAATTATCTAACAAGTGTCATTATTCAATCATTTTAATATTGAAAAAGAGAGAGCAATAATTAAATCCTGCTCTCTTCTTTTCTTTATTTACTTAATTAAAGTGCTCCTGAACTGATTACCTCAGCCGATTCAACAAATTCCAGTTTTTTCAATTGTTGAATAAGTTCGTCTAGTTCGTATACCATACTCGTAACATCTAAAGATAACGTTACATTTGCCCTTCCCTGAATTGGGATTGTTTGATGGATCGTTAAAATATTGCATTGCGCTACACTTATGATTTCCAGTAAACTTGCAAGTGTTCCTTTTTCATCTTGCAATTGTATAAAAATCGTTAAAATTCGTTCACGTACAATGGAGTGGAAAGGAAAAACAGCATCCCGATATTTATAAAATGCGCTTCGCGATAAATCCACTTCTTTTACCGCATCCCAGATTGAAGAAACTGCTCCACTTTGTAATAGATGCTTGGCTTCTAATGTTTTTTGCATTGCATCTGTCAGCACATCTTCTCGAACTAAATAATACCGTTGATTAGCAACGTTTTTCATACTCTCCCCCCAAAACTCATGCGATTCAAAACTATAATTTATTCTATAAATTCAAATTCGAATTCCATTAAGCGGACGATATCTCCGTCTTTTGCTCCACGTTCACGTAAAGCATCATCGACACCCATTCCGCGTAATTGTCTTGCAAATCGTCTAATACCATCTTCACGACTGAAATCAGTCATTTTGAATAGACGTTCAATCGAATAGCCAGATAATACATAAGCACCGTCATCATCACGAGTAATTTCGAAGTCTTCACCTTTTTTCTCATGCTTATATAGTACAGTTGCATCACTATCTTCGGCAACCACTTCATGTAATTCAAAGTGAGGTGTTACTTCAAGCAAGTCTGCGATTTCAAACAATACAGGCTTAAGACCTTGGCGTGAAACTGCTGAAACAGCATAAACCTTAACAGAATCTCCAACTTTTTCTTTAAATTCTTTTAAGTTTTCTTCTGCATCCGGCATATCCATTTTGTTTGCTACAACAATTTGTGGTCTTTCAGTCAAACGCAAATTGTATTGCTTCAGTTCTTCATTGATTGTTACGTAGTCCTCATATGGATCACGGCCTTCCATACCAGACATATCAATAACATGGACAATTACTCTTGTTCGTTCAATATGTCGTAGGAATTGCATGCCTAATCCAACGCCCTGATGTGCCCCTTCAATCAGTCCAGGTAAATCTGCCATCGCAAAGCTTCGTCCATCTTCTGTTTCAACCATACCTAGATTTGGAACAATTGTTGTGAAGTGATACGCTCCGATTTTAGGTTTGGCTGCCGAAACAACAGAAAGTAGAGTTGATTTACCTACGCTAGGGAAGCCAACTAAACCTACGTCAGCTAACACTTTTAATTCTAATATAACATTTAATTCCTGTCCTGGCTCACCTTTTTCTGCAAGTTCGGGAGCCGGATTGGCAGGAGTGGCAAAACGACTATTTCCACGTCCACCGCGTCCTCCACGTGCTATGACTGCGGTTTGACCATGTTCCACTAAATCTGCAATGACTGCTCCAGTTTCTTCGTTCATAACGACTGTACCTGGTGGAACTTTTACTACAAGGTCAGTGGAGTTTCTTCCGTGCATTCCTTTACTCATCCCGTGTTCGCCACGGTCTGCCTTAAAGTGGCGTTGATAACGGAAATCCATTAGAGTTCGTAGTCCTTCTTCTACCAGGAATACGACATTTCCTCCATTTCCTCCATCTCCACCAGCAGGGCCACCATTTGGTACGTATTTTTCACGGCGAAAGGCGACCATACCATCTCCACCGTCTCCACCCTTCACATAAATCTTGACGTGATCGACAAACATTACATTCACTCCTGTTCTACGCTCAAAGCATACTTCCACTCATTTGCAGTTTGCTCATATGTTTGAACCTTAAAATTATTATTCTCTTCTTGATTGAATAATGGTGCTTCCCACTTCCCCTTTAAGCTAAAAAGCAAAGTGAAAATTTTCTCATTTGATTCAATTGAGATATCTAGCAGCTGTTCAGTATAAGGATCCAGAGAATCACACACATGAATAACTGTCTTTTCTAAGTATTCTACAATTAGTTCATCTTTTTCCAAATCAACTGGAAAAGTTACATTACTATTCAAAGTTGTTTCAAATTCTTGATATCTCCACTGCATAGTCTGTAACCATTCCACCGTTTTAGGTAATTTTAATTTATTGATATTTGAAAAAGTTTTACTCTGCTCTGAAAATTTTTCAATAATTGATTTTGCTTCTTGGACCCTACCTAGATCTAAGTTCATTTTTAGTAATTGAAGTTGATTCATATAATCATGATTAGCAAATTTTAAAACATCAATAACCGAAAGTGTTGAAGTTTTCATATTAGTCCTCCAAACGTAATAGAAAAATCCTACCAATATCTTCATTAGTATAACAAGTTTTTCTATTTTTCGCCTTTCATTGCTCTAAAGCGTGTAGTAATACTATAAGAAAATTTCAGACATTCATAGATAATTTTCGATACCTTCTAATTTAAGACAAGAAATTATACGAACATAATTACTCTAATACATGAAAAAGGACTGCTGGCTAGCAGTCCTTTTTGGCGGATAGAGAAGTATAAGTTGCCTATCCTCATAAGAAAAGACATCAACTCGACCTATTTTAGGTCGAGTTGTGTTTTTCTGATATAATATATACTTTTAAGCTTCTTGAGCTACAGGGTATACACTAACTTTTTTCTTGTCGCGACCTAAACGTTCGAATTTAACAACACCATCCACTTTAGCGTAAAGTGTGTCATCTCCACCACGGCCTACGTTTGTACCTGGGTAAATTTTTGTACCGCGTTGACGGTAAAGAATTGAACCACCTGATACGAATTGACCATCAGCACGTTTAGCACCAAGGCGTTTTGACTCAGAGTCACGTCCGTTCTTTGTAGAACCTACCCCTTTTTTCGAAGCGAAAAATTGAAGGTCTAAAGAAAGTAATAATTTCATGTCGTTCCACCTCCTACTAGGCTACTTGGTTGTAGTTGATTTTAATATATTGTCCGTAAGTTTGGACCATCGAGTACACTTGAGCAGTCATAACTTGGACAATAAGTTGTAATTTTGCATCGACTTCTGCGTCAATATCGGTAGGAAGATCTACGCGAAGGTAGCCTCCACCTTCTGTTGCCTGGTCGATTTTAGGTTCGATTTGTAATAATGCATAAATGGCATTTACAGTGCCAATGGCAATTGTAGATGCACCTGCGCATACTAAATCCTTACCTGTTTGATCATACTCAGCATGACCAGAAAATTCGAATGCAGAAACATGTCTATTTTCATCGTGATGAATTGTAACAGTTATCATTTCATTCACCTCGACTCTTAAGCGTTGATTGTTTCAACAACTAATTTCGTGTAAGGTTGACGATGACCTTGTTTACGACGGTAGTTTTTCTTCGCTTTGTATTTGAATACAGTAATTTTTTTTGCGCGTCCTTCTTTTACAACTTTCGCTGTAACAGTAGCACCTGCAACAGTTGGAGCTCCAACTTTAACTGTTTCTCCACCTACGAATAAAACTTTATCAAAAGTAACTACTTCGTCAGCTTCAACACCTAGTTTTTCAACATAGATCTCTTGTCCAGCTTCTACTTTGATTTGTTTTCCACCAGTTTCGATAATTGCGTACATTAAAATGCACCTCCTCTTAGACTCAGACTCGCCTGTATTGAAAGGTGATCTATTCGATACTTAAGACCTTCCCAGAGCGGTTGTAGCACGGGTGCTACAAACAATAACATTACAATACTATCATAGGACAGACTTTTAAGTCAACCGTTTAATTACATGTTTCTCAAATGCAAAACGGTATTTTCTAAATCTCCACGCATTCACAATTTGTATAAATAAAAAGATACTCAAAACGAGTAAAAATAAAGTTTTTGGCAATAAAATAAACGTGATAAATACAGTAATCATAATTAATATAAGTGAAATCGTTAAATAGTATTCAACCACCCGAATACGAGGGTAAAAAATATGAATAAGTGCCATAATAATACGCCCACCATCTAATGGCCATATCGGGATAAGATTAATTCCAAGCAAGACAATCTGAATTTTCAATAAGGGGTCTGCTAAAAGCGGGTCAAGTAAAGGAATCGCTGCAATACAACAAAGAGTCGCAATCGGTCCACCAAGTGCAATAATCAGCTGCTTTTTCGGATCTATCGAATTACCGCCTTTTAGTTCAATTTCCCCCCCATATGGCATTATCACACAGCGTTCGACCTTCACTTTACAAAGCAAAGCCGCTACGATATGTCCCACTTCATGAATAATTAAGGAAGATAAAATAAGTGCATAATAAGATACATTACCATATAAAACAATAGTAAACAGAATCGGCAAAAATAATGGATGAATGGTCATACGCATCATGATTGCGTATGCTCTTTCATCCATTCTAAAGTCTCCTCTAGGGTTAACACTTTTCCGCCTTCTTCTATTTTTATATATAGATCCCCAGGTTCCTTATTCGCAAGCGTACCTCCTCGTTCAATCGATGTATATGGCAATAATGAAAACGAATCCACATTACCGTAAGTAACAGTAGTATCATCTTCATAAAATACGGAAATTGTCTTGCCTGTATTTTTTGTATGACCTGTATAGACAACAAGTCCATTTTCAATCGCAAGAATCGGGATTGCTTCTTCGAATGTTAGCAGGTACCCTTGGTCAAACGGTTTTACTGATACAAACGATAAAAGCTCTTTGTTTACACTTTCTGATGATACCGTAATCTTCTCATCTTCTTCTTGGCCGAATACTTCTCGTAGCACATTCCGCATAATGGTTAAGTCTTCAGAGCTATAAACAATTTTTTTCACATCTACCGCTAATTGCCCCCTCTCTTGCAAACGAATACCCAATATGACGACCCCGCAGAGAACAATAGCCGCTATCCATTTCCATTTCTTGTTCACTACCTCATCCATTCTCTTTTTTTATAGTATATGAAAAATATGAAAATAGGATTCTAGTGGAAATGAAAAGATACTGTCCAATTACGTCGAATGCAAAAGGAAAATAAATCTAATCCTTTAAGTAGTTGCTGCGATTGTTCCTTGTCGGACGCTTCCACCGGATTTTACCTATTCGGGTCAGAAACTTCACTTTTTCGTTTGGTCAATTAAGGACTGAATCCGTAAACTCATTCTAAGAGCCAGCGCCTACTTTAAGTATTTGGCATATATAGAATTCAACAAAAAAAGACTGCAGTCAACTCAACACTTCCGAGTTTTCTACAGTCTTAGGCTATAAAATTTAATTATTATTTCGAGAAAATAGAAATGAACTTTTTGAACATTCCTTTAGAATTGTCTTCAATAGACATTAATGGAACTGATTCACCCAGAATTCTTCTTGCAATATTACGATACCCTAAAGAAGCCTTACTATTTGGATCCATGACAATAGGTTCACCTTTGTTAGATGAACTGATTACGTCTTCACTATCAATAACGATTCCTAATAAATCAATTGATAAATGCGTTGTAATTTCATTTATATCCAATGAATCTCCACTTTTCATTAAATCTTTACGAATACGGTTAATAATTAATTTTGGCGGTTCAATTGCTTCCTGCTCCAATAGTCCGATAATACGATCTGCATCTCGAACAGCCGAAATTTCAGGAGTTGTTACTACAATAGCACGATCAGCACCTGCTACTGCATTTTTATAACCTTGTTCAATACCCGCAGGACAGTCAATTAAAACATAATCATATTCACGCTTTAACTCGTCTATTAAACTCTTCATTTGCTCTGGTGTAACGGCATTTTTATCCGTTGTTTGAGCAGCAGGCAATAAAAATAGTTTTTCATCAACACGTTTGTCCTTTACTAACGCTTGATGGATCTTACAGCGACCTTCTACGACATCGACTAGGTCATATATAATTCGATTATCTAAGCCTAACACTAAGTCTAAGTTACGTAAGCCAATATCTGTATCTACTAAACATACTTTTTTCCCTTGAAGAGCCAATGCAGTTCCCAGATTGGCAGTTGTTGTTGTCTTACCTACTCCGCCTTTACCTGAAGTTATTACGATTGCTACACCCACATTAGCTTCCTCCTTTAATCGTACTTAATAATGGACGTATTTTTCTTACTTCTTGAACTCGTTCATATGAAATTATGCCATCTCTATTAATATATGCAAAGATTTGTTCAGAATTTTCTTTGACAAATGGTTGTTCATTGGACATAACTTCGATTTGGTCGTCAATTAAAACGTGGGTAGGTTCAAAATGTGACGCAACGATTATAGCCTCTTTATTTCCATTTACGCCTGCATGGGCAATTCCTTTTAAATTACCAAGAACATAAATGCTTCCACCAGCTTCAATTTTTCCATTTGGATTTACATCACCAATAACAACAATATTTCCATCCGTTTTAACTATTTGTCCAGAGCGAATAATCCCAATAAAGGTTTCACTCTGATCTGTTAGTACTTTTTCATTACTTTCTTCAATAGTAATCACATCACTATGCACTTTTGAAACGTGCATATTGCCTGGGCCTTGTACAATTGCGATGAGCTCATTTTGTTGTGCACTCAGTAGGTAGCGATTTCCTAGATGCAGTTGTACATCAACTTTTCCATCGATTCCACCTTCTGAAACTTTGCGTTCAAGTTCTTCCACCAGTTCTGCGTAGGCGCACTGATCATCAAGCCGAAGTACCAACCCCGCTTTAGTCCCCTTAATATGGACAAGCTGTTTATTCATAAGAAAGCGACACCTCACGCTAAATCAATTTAAGAATTATCTCGGGCACGCTGTAACACACGCGCATTGATTAAATATTTAAATGCCCAACCAAGCATTATTAGAAATAATAGGTTTGCGATTATAGTTGGCAGTAAACGGTTGCTTAAAAAATCGCTTACCGGTATTGTTGTAAACTGAATAAAATAAAAGAAATAATATAAAAAAACTTCCATTAAAGCTACTAGCACTACGGATAGGATTGTTGTAACACTTAAATGTTGATGGATAAATTTTACAGTAGACCCAGCAATAAAACAAACAAGTGGATATAAAAAGGAATATAATCCAATAATATCAATGTAAAACACATCATACAAGAGTCCAAAAATTAATCCATACAAACACGCTCTTTTTTTACTATAGTAGATGGAGATAAAAATCAAATAGAGTATAACAAATCGAGGTACTAGCGTTAGAGTTTGCTCTCCCCAACTGATTGGTGAAAACAATGCAAACTCCGGCTCTAACAAAAATAAAACAACTGCTACAAAAGGGATTAAGAATCGTATCATTTATTCTTCACCTTCAGTAGTATCAGTAGTTTCACTTGTACCATTTGTTAAATCCCCATTAGTACCAGCACCATCAGAACCGTCCACTGAGACTGCAGTTCTTTTGGCAATAATCACATCCTCTAGCATGGAGAAGTTTGCAGCTGGTTTTACATAAGCCATTTTTGTAAGGCCATAGTCATCAGTTGTCACTTCAGTTACTTCACCAATTAGGATTCCTTTTGGATTGATTCCACCTAAACCTGACGTCACTACTTGCTCTCCCACATCTACTTTAAAGCTAGAATCGATTCTCTTTAATATTAATTCATTACGTTCAGCGTCATATCCTTCTATTAAACCAAAAACATCCGATTTTTCTCCTTGAACGATAGCAGATACGCGATAATTTGGATTGTTTGAGTATAATAACTCAACTTCAGAAGTAAATGGTGTCACTAAACTAATTTTACCGATTAAGCCATTTGCTGTCATGACAGCCATATTGAGTTGAACACCGTGGGATGAGCCTCTGTTTAGAATTATTTTTTCTTCCCATTGGTCTGGATTTCGGGCAATGACTGTTGCTTTTAGCGGATCAAAATCTTTTAAACTATCTTCTTTGTCTACCAGTTCTTTTAAAGATTCATTTTCAGATTGCAATGTATTAACTTCTGCTTGAAGTACAGCAAAATCTTCCAAACGCATTTTTAAACGTTTATTTTCTTCGTACGTATTTAATAAAGAATTAATATCATTAAAAATACCTGTTATGTAATTAGCTGGCTTTGCAACAATGAACTGAGCAAAGCCAACTGTGTCTTTAATAAATTGTTCCGGAACGCTTGCGTTTTGTCGATCTCGTAAAGAGAAGCTAATCAATGCCACAAGGAAAATTGTGCCAACTAGTAGCAGTATTAATTTCTTGTTCGTAAAATGTGGCATTGCGAATCCTCCTTACCCTTTCATCTGTTGAGAACGAACTAAATCGATATGGTCTAATGCTTTACCTGTTCCAATAGCCACACAATCTAGTGGATTTTCTGCGATAAATACAGGCATGTTTGTTTCGTCACTGATGACTTTGTCTAGGTTGCGTAGAAGTGCCCCACCGCCAGTTAGAACAATGCCTCTTTCCATAACGTCCGCGGAAAGCTCTGGAGGTGTTTGTTCTAATGTTTTTTTCACTCCATCTATAATTGCTGAAATTGCCTCTTTTAAAGAATCCGAAATTTCTTCAGCAGTGATTTCAATAGTTTTTGGTAATCCAGTTAGCAAATCACGTCCGCGGATTTCCATTTTTTCGTTGCTATCATCTACACGGGCTGTACCGATTTCGATTTTGATTTTTTCTGCAGTACGTTCACCGATAGTCAAGTTATACGTTTTACGGATATAGCTGATGATGGATTGGTCCATTGCATCTCCCCCGATACGTACCGATTCACTTGTTACGATACCACCTAACGAAATGACCGCTACCTCTGTTGTACCACCACCGATATCAACAACCATTGAACCAGTTGGATCCCATACAGGTAAGTCTGCCCCAATCGCCGCTGCGAATGGCTCTTCAATTGTAAAGGCTTCTTTTGCACCTGCTTGTCTAGAAGCATCGATTACGGCACGTTGTTCTACCGATGTAATACCATATGGTACACAAATCATAACATTCGGCTTTTTCCAGTTTGAACCTGAATTTTTTAGAGCTTGTTTTAAATAATACTGAATCATTGATGTTGTAATATCAAAGTCAGCAATAACACCATCTTTCATCGGTCTAATGGCAACAATTGACCCAGGTGTACGGCCAATCATATTTTTTGCATCGTTACCAACAGCAACAATGTCCCCAGTTTTAGTATTTTTAGCAACTACTGAAGGTTCTCGTAATACAATCCCTTTTCCTTTAATGAAAACTAATGTATTCGCTGTGCCAAGATCAATCCCGACATCCTTATTTCCTAATCCAAACAAATTTAGTACTCCCTTTCTTTTTTTAAGCAATCTATTAAAGCGCTTAAAATCATAAGAATTATTATAGCTGAAAAGCTCAAAAATTTATAGTGTCACATGTACTGTTCTACCATATTTCTCTAATGATTCATTATTACACGGATAGGTGATTTTATGTTTTGCTGATATCCGCATAAGAAAATTCATCGATTTTCGCTATTATGGCGAAAAATTGCGATTTTCTAATCGACATTTTTCATTTTATTTCGATTTTGCCCATGAAACAAATAAAATAATTATGTAAGTTTTTACATTCATGTAACAAGTGCTCCATTGAAATGACGAAAAATATAAAAATAGGTTCGCTGAAATGAAAATGAAATATAATACGCGTACAATTACAATTTATGAGCTCTTACTTCATCATTTTGTAATAATGTTGTCATTTGTTTGTTATGTGATTTTATTTTAATTTGCCCCCAAAAAAGTCGAATATCCATCAAATCGGACATTCGACTAAAAACTCTTTATGAAAGTTACATATATCCTTTTTCTTTTAGGCTAATGTATTGATGGTCACCAATAATTACATGATCAATTAATTCGATCCCTATAATATATCCCGCTTCTTGCAAACGTTTTGTTACTTCAATATCCTCTGGACTCGGCGTTGCATTGCCACTTGGATGATTATGTGAACAGATAATCGATGCTGCAGAACGCTTCACCGCTTCACGGAAGATTTCGCGCGGATGAACAATACTTGAATTTAAACTTCCTATGAATATCGTTTGTTTATGCATTACTTGGTTTTTTACATTTAAAAATAAAACCACAAAATGTTCCTGTTGAAGCGAAGACATTTCAGGCATTAAAAAAGTAGCAGCATCCTGCGGAGAACGAATGGTAAACCGATCATCGACTTGTTTTTGAGATAATCTTCTACCTAGCTCAACAGCAGCTAAAAGTTGCACTGCCTTCGCCTCGCCAATTCCCTTAATCGACATGATTTCTTCTATCGTTGCGTGTTTCAGTTCATGTAATTTTTCGAAATAATTCAATACACGATTTGCAAGAGTTAACACAGACTCCTGCTTCGTACCTGTCCGCAATAATATCGCTATTAATTCTTGGTTTGATAAACTTTGCGCTCCTTGTCGAATTAACCTCTCCCTTGGCCGATCCTCTACATGTACATCACGTATCATAAGCTCGGGAAATGGGGCAATCGTCATTCATTTATCACTTCCTATAATTTTAGAATGTTTAAGGCAAGTAGTTTTTCAAATAGGCTTGCTAATGGTAATCCGACGACATTGTTATAATCACCAACGATATGATCAACAAAGAGAACGCCATCTGTTTGGATTCCATAGCCTCCTGCTTTGTCAAATGGATCACCAGTCTCGATATAGCTTTCAATTAGTTCTCTTTTTAATTTTTTAAAGAATACTTTTGTTTTCTCTACAAATACGTCTTCTCTACCATCCGGTTGAATAATGACAACCGCAGTCATTACTTGATGAGCGTTTTCTGAGAGTCTAGTTAAGTGTGAGATTGCTTCTTCTTTATCTTTTGGCTTATGTAGTAATGTGTCTTCAAAGACAACTACAGTATCTGCACCAATGATTGTTTTGCCCTTCCCTTTTGTTGCTACATCACGTGCTTTTAATAACGCTACTTCTTGTACATATTCATCCATTGTTTTAGCTTGTACAGACGTTTCCTCTACATCACTTGCGATTACTTCAAAGGGAACACCTAATTTTGAAAAGAGTTCCTTTCTTCTAGGTGATGCAGATGCTAAAACAAGATGCTGATTCGTTTTAAAATTCATTTCCATTCCTCCTATTCTAATGATAGCCGAGGAATGGAAATTTGAAAAATCCTACTCCATTTTCAAATCTAATTTTTCACTTTTTTTACTTGTTTAAAATTCAATTTTCATACAATCATTTTTTTCAAAATAATGAGCAATCAGATGCAAACGAGCTGTACCTAAATCCTGTGAAAAGCTTGATAATGCTGAAGTGATGGCTTGCCAATCCTGTGGAATATTATCTGGGACGTTACCATCTTGAAAATAAAATTTTGAGGGGTCATTGTTTTCTAAAACTGTAGGCAGTCCTTTTAACGTTTCTTCAGTGCAAGCTGATGCTGATAATTTAAAGGTCTTTGCAAAAGAAGTTGGGTCTTCTGATAAGATGAGTTCTTCTCTAATCGGTGTAACTGCAGACCACACATGGTATTTTCCATCTACTTCTACAGTTGCACTTGTATTTAAAACAGGATTTTCCGAGATAAAATCCAATGCAGATTCTTCACTCGTAAAAACTCCATATTGATTCGCGTAAAATTCTACTGAGGAACTATCTTCCACTACTTCATTCGTTCCATCATTGGATGATTGTACGGGGATCACTTCTTCTTCACCTTCCCCTGAACTTGCTTGCTGCTGCTCTTGGTTTGTTGATGAATTCATAGAACTGAGCAAAAGCACAAAAAATACTACACCAGCGAGGCCCGCTATAGAACCAATCACTGCTGCATTTCTCAATTCTCGTCTTCCTATTACATTTGGAAATTTCATATGCATCACCTCATATTTTAACGGTAACAAATCTAGATTAAAAAAAAGCGAGACAGTTGTCGTCTCACTTAAAAAATATTTCGCAAAAAACGCCATTAATCGATTCGTTTCAACATCACCTATTCATACTATTTACAAATGGTGAATATTTAAATCAAATACTTTTCAAAATTATTATTTTAATAATAATCGCTCTCTCATCTCGGTTAGTAAATATAGTGAGCCTGTTACAAAGGTCTTACCGGATTTTGAACTTGCTGTTTTAAGAAATGCAGTATAATCCTTCAACACTGTTGCTTGTGAGGCTGTTGATAGTGCAAGCATTTCTTTTGAAGTCATGGCTCGCTTATTTTCAAAGTCAACAAAGTAAAATTCATCACTTACTTGCTCCAATTGCTGAAGAACTGACTTTACATCCTTGTCGGCTAATACTCCCACGACAAATCGAATCCGCTCGTCTGGAAACTGTTGCTTAATGGTTTGAACAAGTTTCTCCGCACTTGCAGGGTTATGCGCACCATCAAAATAAACATTCGGTAAAACTTCTTCAAAACGCCCAGGTAAACTTGCTGCAAGAACAGCATTTCGAATTTTGTCTACATCAATTTCTAGTTTAAAGTACTCGGCTATTTCAAAAAATGCAGTGATTGCTATAGCCATATTATCAGCTTGGTGACTTCCCGGTAATATTCGAGATAAGTTATTTATTACCAACCCTTTTTCATCGTTTGTATACAGATCATATGTATTTTCAATTGAGACTTCAAATTGATTTCCAAGTGAAATTAAATCTGCTTGTTTGTCATAGACTTCATTTTCAATTACAGTGTATGCATCTATCGGTAATCTCCCCACAACGACGGGGATATCCTGTTTAATAATTCCTGCTTTGTGCTTGGCAATACTCTGAATTGTTGGGCCCAGAAATTTTGTATGCTCCAGAGCAATACTTGTGATGACGGAAACAACCGGGGTAATCACATTTGTACTGTCCTCACGCCCCCCCATGCCAGTTTCCAATAACACTAGATCAACCTCTTGCTGAGAAAAATAAAGAAAAGCAGCACAAGTTAATAACTCGAAATCCGTTAATTTTCCGCTTAGACCCGCTTCTTTTAGCTGTATAAAAAGCCCATCCATTTCTTGTTCCGAGATTGGGTTCCTATTAATTTGTAGCTGATCATGGACATCGACTATACATGGAGACATAAATTTCCCTACAATTAAACCGTGCTTTCTCGCTAATTGTTCTAGAAATGCAATTGTTGAACCCTTTCCATTTGTCCCGGCAACATGCACGAAAGAACAATTTTTTTCAGGGTTCTGTAACAATTGAAGTGCTTCCTTCATGGCACCCAGACCTGGTTTTATCGATACATCACTTTCAACTGCCCACTTTTTCTTATAATCATCTAATCTAGGAATCATACTTATCTACCTTTTCTACTAGTTTTTTGCGCACTTCTGCAATGAAATATAAAGAGCCTGTGATGATTAATAATTCATCTGACTGCAAGGATTTCATTTCATTTTCGATCAACTGCTGCCAATTGTCATTGATATGTATAGTGGGATGCTTTGATTTGGATGCTAGTACATCTGCTTTCGTCGCTCTTGGCAAATTAATTTGAGTAAAGCTCATCGAAGCTGCAACTTCATCCATCAATTGTATACTTAGCTCATGGTCTTTATCTTGGAGCGCAGCATAAATAAATTTATATTTTTTAGTTGGATATACTTCCTTCAAAGTATGAATTAAGCTAATCGTCCCTTCCGAATTATGGGCACCATCCAGTATAATCCGTTCACTCACATTCTCAAAACGCCCTTCCCACTTTGCCTTTTGTAATGCTTTTTTGATAGTCGCTTCTTGTATGGACATATCAAATAATAATGAAGCTGCAATAGCAAGTGCAGCATTGTTGATTTGATGTTCTCCTTGCATTGCTAAGGGAATTTCTTTCATTTGATAATTCCCAAAAGAGAAATTGAAATACTGAGGGGATCCTTTCTTTAAACTTTCTATCTCAATCTCTTCATTTAAGAAGTAGCACTCTGATTGACATTCAGTTGCTTTTTGATAAATTACTTTCTTTGCTTCTAATTGTTTAACTCCCACCACTACTGGTTTTTCTTTTTTTATGATTCCTGCTTTTTCGATAGCTATTTTTTCAATCGTGTCTCCTAAAATCTCTATATGTTCCAGCGATATTGTTGTAATCACTGAAACAGCAGGTGTAATAACATTCGTAGAGTCGATTCGTCCACCAATTCCCGTTTCCATTAAGGCGATATCGATATTCGCATTCGCAAAATATAAGCACGCAATCACTGTCATAATTTCAAAAAAGCTTGGATATTGTCCATCCAATTGATTTTGAATGACGTCATCTACCCTGTTAGCACAGCTTAAAAAATGTGCATCTGTGATCTGTTGGTGATTAATTGTTATTCGTTCATTGACCCGCTCTAAATGAGGAGAGATAAAGGCCCCAACACGCAGACCATGCTGCATTAGAATTTCACGCGTGGCATTCAACGTGGAACCCTTCCCATTTGAACCAGCAAAATGAATAAATTTGACTTTTTCATGAGGGTTGTCCAATTCCAATAATATTTTTCGTACTGCTTCAAGTGGCTCGCCTTTATATGTACTTGCCCTTAAGTTAAAAATAAATTCGGTACATTCATCAATCGAATGAAACATGTCTATTTCTCCTAAGCATTTATAATTTATATAATAAAACTTTCGCATACTCTCTAGCATTTGTAAAATAACAAAACTAGAATGGATTTATTATTTTACAAAGCCTCCATGAAAACTTGAACTAAATCTAAGTAGATCTACCAAGAAAAATCGTAATTTAGTGTTTAGCAACTTTCTAGTATTGATTTATCTATCCTCAAAAGAAAAAAGACTGTAGAACCTACTCGCAATTTCGAGCAGGTCTACAGTCTGTTGCACAAGAACCTAGGACATCAATTAAGTGGATTACATATTGTTCAGTTCTGCTAAGCGTTTTTCAACTGCTTCGTGTTTCTCTTGATACTCCGCTAGTTTTTCACGTTCTTTAGCAACTAAACTTTCAGGTGCTTTCGAAACAAATTTTTCGTTTGAAAGTTTACCATTCACAAGCTTTACTTCTTTTGCCCACTTTTCAAGTTCTTTTTCCAAACGAGAAATTTCTTCTTCTAGATTAATTAAACCTGCAAGTGGTAAGTAAATTTCTGCCCCTGTTACAACCGCTGTCATCGATTGAGCAGGTGCTTCCATCGCTACACCGATCGTGAGGTTTTCTGGGTTACAAAATTTTTCGATGTAGGCTTTGTTAGTTTCTAAAATGCTGGCAATTGCTTCATCGTTCGCCGAAATTGTTAACGGCACCTTCTTACTCATCGGCGTATTTACTTCCGCACGGATATTACGTACAGAGCGGATGATCTCTGTTAAAAGCTTCATGCTTTCTGCATCTTGTGTAAAGTTGAATTCTTCTTTGACAGTTGGCCATGCCGCAACGGTAATCGAGTCCCCTTCATGAGGAAGGTGTTGCCAGATTTCTTCAGTAATGAATGGCATCATTGGGTGAAGTAATCGCATTGTGTTATCTAAAACATATGCCAATACAGAGCGAGTTGTTTTCTTAGCAATTTCATCTTCACTGTATAAAGGAAGTTTCGCCATTTCAATATACCAAGAACAGAAGTCATCCCAGATAAAGTTATAAAGTTCACGGCCAACTTCACCGAACTCATATTTATCTGATAAAGCTGTTACACGCTCAATTGTTTCATTCAAACGAGTTAGAATCCATTTATCTGCAACATTTAAATCACTAGTTAAATCGATTTCTTCAAATTTCAATCCTTCCATATTCATAAGGGCAAAACGTGAAGCATTCCAGATTTTATTGGCAAAGTTCCACACGGACTCTACTTTTTCAGTAGTGTAACGTAAATCTTGACCAGGTGATGAACCTGTTGCTAAGAAGTAACGAAGTGCATCTGCACCAAATTGGTCAATTACATCCATAGGGTCAACACCATTACCAAGGGATTTGCTCATTTTGCGTCCTTCACCGTCACGAACTAAACCGTGAATTAATACATCTTTAAATGGACGTTCGCCAGTAAATTCTTTTCCTTGGAAAATCATGCGAGATACCCAGAAGAAGATAATATCGTAACCAGTTACTAATGTGCTTGTTGGATAATAACGTTTAAATTCTTCATTCTCAAGATCTGGCCAGCCCATTGTTGAAAACGGCCATAAAGCTGAAGAAAACCAAGTATCTAATACATCTTCATCTTGTGTCCAGTTGCTTGCGTCACTAGGTGCATCTTTTCCTACATAGATTTCACCAGTTTCGTTATGATACCAAGCAGGAATTTGGTGACCCCACCATAATTGACGAGAAATACACCAGTCATGGATATTTTCCATCCAACGGTTATACGTGTTTTCAAAACGATTTGGTACAAAATTTACTTTTTCGTCTTCTTGTGTTTGCATGGCTAGTGCTTCTTCGGCAAGAGGACCCATCTTAACAAACCATTGTGCTGAAAGGTAAGGTTCAACTACAGCACCTGATCGTTCTGAATGACCAACTTGGTGAACATGTGGTTCAATTTCAACTAAAACGCCTGCTTCTTGCATGTCTGCGACAATTTGTTTACGGCATTCAAAGCGATCCATACCAGCATATTTCCCAGCAAGATCATTCATAGTTCCATCTTCATTCATAACAAGAATACGTTCCAAGTTATGGCGGTTACCAACCTCAAAGTCGTTAGGATCATGAGCAGGCGTCATTTTAACAACCCCAGTTCCGAATTCCATGTCAACATAAGTATCTGCAACGATTGGAATTTCACGACCAACGATTGGAAGAATTACTGTTTTCCCGATTAAATGTTTGTAACGTTCGTCTTCCGGGTGTACGGCAACGCCAGAGTCCCCAAGCATCGTTTCTGGGCGGGTTGTGGCAACACGTAATTTCCCTGAACCATCTGCTAATGGATACTCCATATGGTAGAAAGCACCCTCTACTTCTTTATGGATAACCTCGATGTCTGATAACGCGGTTTTGGCTGCTGGGTCCCAGTTGATAATGCGTTCACCACGGTAAATTAAATCTTTTTCATATAACTTTACGAATACTTCTTTGACCGCATCAGATAAGCCTTCATCTAAAGTAAAGCGTTCACGGGAATAGTCTAATGCTAAACCTAGCTTTGCCCATTGTGCACGGATATGGCTAGCATATTCACCCTTCCATTCCCAAGTTTTTTCAAGGAATTTTTCTCGTCCAAGATCGTATCTTGAAATTCCGTCTGCACGTAATTTTTCCTCTACTTTTGCTTGTGTCGCAATTCCCGCATGGTCCATACCTGGCAACCAAAGAGCATCATACCCCTGCATACGTTTCATACGAATTAAAATATCTTGTAATGTTGTATCCCATGCGTGGCCTAAGTGTAATTTACCTGTAACGTTTGGAGGCGGAATTACGATGGAATATGGTTGCTTCCCGCTTTCAGGCTGTGCTTCGAAAAATTTCCCCTGTAGCCACCACTCATAGCGTCCAGTTTCAATACTTTGCGGATCATATTTTGTTGGCATAGATAGGTTTTGTTGTTCTGTCATATTGACTCCTCCTTATATAGTTGTTTGGCAAGTAGCGAAATAGAATAAAAATAAAAAAACTCCTATCGCCCTAGTAAAAGGACGAAGGAGTTTTGAATTCGCGGTACCACCTTTAGTTCCGAGTTAGTGTCATCATACATCTACGAATTTCCACCAAAATCTCGGCTCTCAATTAGCTAACGGGTTTTACCCGGCCTTTTGCTACTGCTATTTCACAAAAGCTGCTCCAAGGCTACCTTCAAATGTTGCTAGCAGAAACTTTTCAGCTACCGTTTCCTCTCTATAGCAAGCAAGAACATTTTACTCTTCCTCTTCAACGCATCTATCCTTATTCACTTGTACTTTGCTTCGTCTTGGCTCTTATATTATCAGAGAGACATTTCATAAACAAAGTATAACTGTTCTTAAAGTATAATATACCACCAACAGTTTTCAAGTGACAACATTTTTAATCAAAGGAAGAAAAAATTTAAAGAAAAGATATTGAGCTATTGCTACTACAGAGGCTACATTTTTTCAGCTTGATTAAATATTTTTGATGCATTCAAATTGCGTTTCATCTGCTATTTATAACGAGATAGCATAGGAGTAACTAGCTCATTACTCGCGGTAGCTTTTATTTGAAACATTCAATAGTGTGTAGGATTCAGTAAGCTCATTATAAAAATCATCCGCATCTGTAGGGAAGTATTGATTTTTAGCCTCCACTACTTTTTCTATTTCAATTTTTTCTGCAGTTGGTTCTTCCATTTTAATTTCAACATTATCGTCTATCATTGTGCCATCACTCACATCAACACTTGGTATAGCCTTCAAGCTCGGGCTGTCATCAGCTATACCCAATGAATCCTCGGCTTCATCAGTGTTACTGAAATTTACTTCAGTTGTTTCCTCCGGTGGTTGTCCTTCAGGAATGATCGATTGTTCTGGAAAAATGCCATCCGTTCCGCCAAATTGTATTTCTTCCGTATAGGGTGATTCTTCTTTTGGCAGAAAATCTTCAAATGAAGGTGCAACATCGATTAAAGGTCGTTCAGGCTGCTCATTAACTGGTACTTTTGGAGTTTCTTCAGAAACAGGTAGAGTCTCTTGAAATACCGGCTTTTCAGGTAATGGAATTTGTTGAAATTCTACAGGGGACTGCTCTTCAAATTGAAATAACGCACCTTCGACCGTCTCGTCAAATTGACAATCCACATCCCATTTAAACGTGCAGTTCGAGCCATCATAAACAAAATGGGAAACATCATTAATACTTACTAATGGCGAGCTATCAGAAGCAACCTTATCACGAGGCAGGTCTACCTCTAAGGGCAATGCATACTCGAAGTATCCATTATTCCCTTCAAACTCAAGCTCTTCAATTAATGTACCATCGCTAGTTTCTGGTAGCTCATTTGGATTAAAACGAGCTATCGCAGCAATATGATAGATACCCACTAACCGTAAAGAGTCTTCAGTTTCAATTTGCTGCCAAATTGGTTTAACATCTACAGAAACCACTTCTTCTACGACACCTAACTGTTCTGGAAAAACAAATTGTGTCATCATATCCCAATTAATTTTTTGCATCTGGCATCCCTCCCGTAACTACCATATGCTAGAAGATTATAAGTATGCTTATGTACACATGAAATATCACTTTTAAGAAGCATTTTAGTTATTTGAAACGCCATTACAGACCAATCGAGAAAGCCTTAGAAATACATATTCATTTTAGATAAGAAATTCGATGTAGATTGCAAAAAAAACACCTTTCCATTTTAGAAAAGGTGTTCTACTAGTAAATAGTTTATTTTGCTAGTTTAGCGAATACATTGTGGAATGCTTGAACTGTTTTGGCAATATGCTCTTCAGTATGTGCTGTCGAGATAAATAATCCTTCAAATTGTGAAGGTGGTAGATAGATTCCTTCTTCAGCCATTAACTTAAAGTATTCAGCAAACATGGCTAAATCGGATGTTTTTGCAGATTCAAAGTCTACCACTTCTTCGTTTGTTAAGAATAAACCAATCATTGATCCAGCACGGTTAACTGTATGTGGAATATTGTATTTCGTTGCAGCTTCACGAATACCAGCCTCTAATTGATCTCCAAGCTTTTTGAAATGCTCATAGGATTCAGGAGTTAAACGCGATAATGTTTCAATACCTGCTGTCATAGCTAGTGGATTACCCGATAATGTCCCTGCTTGATAAACTGAACCAGCTGGAGCAATATGTTCCATAATCTCACGTTTCCCTGCGAATGCGCCTACTGGAAGGCCGCCTCCTACTACTTTACCTAAGCATGTTAAATCAGGGTTTACGCCAAAGTAGCCTTGAGCACAATTGTAATCTACACGGAAGCCAGTCATTACTTCGTCAAAAATAAGAAGTGCACCGTTTTCTTCTGTTACTTTACGTAATCCTTCTAAAAAGCCTGGTTTTGGAGGAACAACACCCATGTTCCCTGCAACTGGTTCAACAATTACTCCGGCAATTTGCTGACCAAATTTTTCAAATACAACTTGTACGGCTTCTAAATCATTATAAGCAACAGTCAATGTGTTTTTGGCAATATCAGCTGGTACCCCAGGGCTGTCTGGTAAACCAAGAGTAGCAACACCTGAACCGGCCTTGATTAATAATGAATCACCATGACCATGGTAAGAACCTTCAAATTTTAAAATGATGTCTCTTCCTGTATACCCGCGTGCTAGACGTAATGCTGCCATTGTAGCTTCTGTTCCTGATGAAACAAAACGAACCATTTCAACTGAAGGTACACGGTCAATTACGATTTGAGCTAATTTAGTTTCCAAAAGAGTTGGTGCACCAAATGACGCCCCTTTTTGAACTTGTTCTTGAATTGCTGCTACCACTTCCGGATGTGAGTGACCCAAAATAAGAGGTCCCCAGCTTAGTACGTAGTCAATGTATTCATTGCCATCGATATCTTTAATAATGGCTCCCTTACCTGATTCCATGAAGATTGGGTCGGTATTAACAGATTTAAATGCACGAACTGGACTGTTTACCCCACCAGGCATTAGATTTACAGCTTCTGAGAAAGCTTGAATAGATTTTTCATATGACATAATTATTTACCCTCCAACCAGCGAGCAACATCTTTTGCATGATAAGTTAGAATCATGTCGGCTCCAGCTCGCTTCATACCTAGTAAAGTTTCCATTACAACTGGTTTTTCTTCGATCCAACCATTTTGTGCAGCCGCTTTGATCATAGCATACTCTCCAGATACGTTATAAGCAACGATTGGTAATGTGTAGTTATTTCGAACATCTCGAATGATATCTAAGTATGATAATGCCGGCTTGATAATTAAGAAATCTGCACCTTCTTCAATATCAGACTCCGCTTCACGGAATGCTTCTAATCGATTAGCTGGGTCCATTTGATACGTTTTACGATCACCAAATTGAGGGGCACCATCTGCTGCTTCACGGAATGGACCGTAGTAAGCAGAAGCATATTTTACAGCATAAGACATAATCGGAACATCTTCAAAACCAGCTTCATCTAATGCAACTCGAATTGCTGAAACGAAACCATCCATCATGTTAGATGGTGCAATAATATCTGCACCTGCTTTAGCTTGAGAAACGGCAGTTCGACCTAATACATCAAGAGAAGCATCATTTAAGATTTTCTCTCCTTCTACAACTCCACAGTGGCCATGATCCGTGAATTCACATAGACATGTATCTGCAATCACGATTAACTCTGGATGACGCTCTTTAATTTGACGAGTAGCTTCTTGAACGATTCCATGGTCATGGAAAGCACCAGTACCAACTGCATCCTTTTCAGCCGGCAAACCGAATACAATCACTGCAGGAATTCCTAACTCTACTACTTCATCTACTTCAGCATTTAAAGTATCTAAAGAAAATTGGAAAACACCAGGCATAGAACTTACTGGATTTTTAATGTTTTCGCCTTCCATTACAAAAATCGGATAGATTAAGTCTTCTTTGTGCAAATAAGTTTCTTTAATCATTGATCGCATAGCTTGTGATGAACGAAGACGGCGATGTCTTCTGAAATTAAGTTCTGTCATGTCTATTTTCCTCTCTCATTCGAATTTCCTCTATAACTGCCAACATTGTATAGTCAGCAGGCTTATATGTAACTTGAGCTCCATAATACTCAATTCTCGCTGCTGTAATATGACCAATACTTGCATATTTAGCTTTTCCCCATCCAATAACAGGAGCAATATGCAATGCAAAGACATCCACAGCAGATGGACTTGCAAAAATAATAATAGGTTGGTTTCTAGATTTAACTAACTGAATGAACGGCTCAATCGCAGATAAATTATCTTGTGTTTCATATACAGTCCATTCAACTAGTTCGAACGGTAGCCCAACTCGTAATGTGTCTTTAGCTTTACTTCCTCTTAAGAACATACAGCTTGGATTATTCCCCGCTATTTTCGGAAACTCATTTACAAATACATCGGCACTGAAAACAGTTGGAGTAAAGCTTACATCGAAATGATAGCTCTTCAGTAATTCAGCTGTCTTAGAACCCACTGCGGCAATTTTCCCATTAAAGTGGGAAGTATTCAACTGATGACGCTTGATTTTTGTGCAAAAGGCTTCAACAGCATTTTGACTCGTAAAGATTAACCAATCAAAATTTTTCGCTTGCTCTAATTTCACCTGATCATCTTGTTCAATTATTTCAGCCGTTTCGATAAGTGGATAGGAATAAGCTTCCGCGCCTAATGCTTCGATTTCAAAAAGGACAGTCGTTGTTTTAGAAGAGCCTGTGACAACAACTGTTTTCCCACTAAGTGGATTAAGCATCTAGCTCAGCCTTTACTTTTTGAATTAAATCATAGGCCCCTTGCTCTGTTATAATTTTTGCTACTTCTTTACCTAGTTCCTCTGGATTTGTTCCTGTTAATGTTTCTTTAAAAATCACAGATGAATCAGGGGCTGCTACTAATCCTGTGAAAGTGATTGAGTCTCCTTCAGTTGTTGCATACCCTGCAATCGGTACTTGGCAGCCACCATCCATTGCAGCTAAAAATGCTCGTTCTGTATGAGCTTCATTCCAAGTGATTGGATCCGTTATTTTTGCTAATTCCGCCAAAAGCTCTTTGTCCTCTGCACGGCACTCGATACCTAGTGTGCCTTGTGCAACAGCTGGTAAGCAAATATCTATATCTAAATATTCAGTTACAACATCATCATTCCAGCCAAGACGCTTAAGTCCTGCAGCAGCTAAAATAATCGCATCAAATCCTTCATTTTCTAGTTTAGCTAATCGTGTTTCTACGTTTCCACGAATCCATTTAATTTCTAAGTCTGGTCTCGCTTGTAATAGCTGTGCACCTCGGCGCAGTGAGCTTGTCCCTACAACAGCTCCTTTAGGAAGGTCTGCAAATTTAACATGTCCATTCGATATAAAAGCATCTCTGGCATCTTCACGAGGAGGAATACAGCCGATGACTAATCCTTCTGGTAATACAGCTGGCATATCTTTCATGGAATGTACTGCAAAATCTATTTCTTTGTCGTAAAGAGCTTGCTCAATCTCTTTTACAAATAAGCCTTTACCACCGACTTTGGATAATTGAACGTCTAAAATACGGTCCCCTTTTGTCACAATTTCTTTAACCTCAAATTCAAAAGGAACTCCTGCATTTTTTAGTTCGTTGATGAACCAGTTTGTTTGTGTTAAAGCTAACTTACTTCTTCTCGAACCTACTATAATTTTTCTCATAATGAGCCTACCTTTCTTCTATTGGAACACCTTACTAAATAAATTAATACCAAATGTGGAAGTTAGATAATTTACTTCCTAAAAAGAAATTAATCACTACTAGTAAAAAAGTATAAATTTGTGCCCAGGCAAAATTTAACCCCGTTAATTTCCCACTGTGGTGCAACACTAAAATCAATAAATAAATGATAGTAATAACAAACGACCCTAATATTTTTATATCAAAAATTGACAGCGCATCGAGTTTCAAAAACGCCCATTCAAGCCCTAAAAGCAGGCTAATAAATATAATTGGAACACCAACAAGAATCGAATAAAGCATCCACCTACTTGTCTGATGTAAATCTGGGAGCCTTGACCATAATTTCGTATACTTTTTCTGTTTTAATAATCTATATAAAATTAAATATAAAACAGAGAAAACAAATGATAGAGAAAAAGCTGCATATGAAAGTATGGCAAAGGAAATATGAATGAATAGCATCTCCGATTCAAGTGATTTCACCAGCGGATTCGATACCTGAGTTGGAGCAAATAAATGGATTGTGACAAAAACAAATCCTAATACATTAATAAAAAACACAGGTAAATCTACACGTGCGATACAATGTAAGAGAATAGAAAGTGTCACAAGTAACCAAGCATAAAAATAAATTCCTTCTGTTAATGAAAGAATTGGAAATCGTTTTGTTTCGACAATATACAATAAGAAGAAAATTGTTTGTAATACCCATACAATGGAGATTAACCAAAACCCAAATCGACGAATTTTTACACGTTTATAGAAAAAATCAATGAAATAGAAAACGATACCGGTTGCATATAGGACAACCATTATTTCATAAAGCCCAGCCATTGCTAATTGTGTCATTTCGCTACCCTTCTTCATCTTTTACAACTTTTATGAAGCTAATACCATATTTACAATTTTTGCTTAAAATTATGTAAAATTTCCATCTGCAAAAGCTATAACTGTCTAGCCCAACAATAATAAATTGTTGCATGTAAGCAAATTTGTAAAAATAGGCGTCCTCGTATCTATTATTTTAACATACAGATACGAAAACGCCTCAATTTCATAATCATTATTACGCCTTGACTAAATCGACACTAGTCTTATTTTATTAGTGTGAATCTACTATAGACTTGTACAAAAACTTTTGATTTAAGGATCAAATCTTCAAGCCCAGGTTGAATAAAATTAGAATGACAGTTTTCCATCTAAAACGGATGTTTTCTGTGAACTTTCAATAAACACTTTTTCTTTTTGTTGTTGCTCGTTCACTTCTTCAACAACTTCTTCTTCAATCCCAAAAATTTGTTGGAATAGTTGAAGCTGTTGATTTGCTTTTGGAGAATTTGCCAATTCCTTCGCTTGCAAAATTGGGTCCTTTAGCAATTGATTAATGATGGATTTCGTATGCTTATTTAAAATTTTCATTTCCCGCTCAGTTAAATTCGGCATTTTATTCTCAATGCTTGCCATCGTTTCCTGCTGGATCCGATTTGCTTTTTTACGCAATGCAGAAATCACAGGCACAACCCCAAGAGTAGCAAACCAATCCTTGAATTGAATGACCTCTTGTCCAATCATTTCCGTAATTTCTTTCGCAGCTTGTTCACGTTCTGCTAAATTCGCCTCAACAATTCCTTGTAAGTCATCGATATCATATAAGAAGACATTTGGTAAATCGCTGATATGCGGATCAATATCACGCGGTACTGCAATATCTACCATAAATAGTGGTTTTCCTTTACGTAAACGCTCTACAAATTGCATTAGTTCATAATCAATAACATAGTCGGTAGCACCTGTTGAACTAATTAATATATCCGCTTCTAATAACATACATTGCAATTCTTGCATTGATTTTGCATCCCCGTTAAATTTAGATGCAAGCTTCTCAGCTTTTTCAAACGTTCGATTGACAACTGTAACTTTGCCTACTCCATTGCCATAAAGATTCTGAATCGCTAGTTCACCCATTTTACCAGCGCCTAAAATAGCAACATGCTTATTTTTTAAAGAACCAAAAATCTTTTTAGCAAGCTCAACTGCTGCATAAGAAACGGATACTGCTTTTTCATTTATCGTTGTTTCGTTATGTGCACGTTTAGCAAAAGTAACAGCTTGTTTAAATAGATGATTATAAATTGTACCTGTTGTACCAACTTCTTGAGCATCCAAAAAGCTCTTTTTAACTTGTCCAAGAATTTGCGTTTCACCTAGCACCATTGAATCAATTCCAGATGTAACACGGAAGAGATGATGGAGTGAATCGTCATCTTCACGGATATAAAGATGCTCATCAAATTGCTCAACTGATATATCGAACCATTTAGCTAAAAATTGTTTAATATAATAACGACCTGTATGCAGTTGGTCTACCACTGCATAAATTTCAGTTCGGTTACAAGTTGAAACAATTACGTCTTCTAATATGCTTTTTTCTTTTTTTAATGCTGCCATCGCCTTCGGTAATTCACTCTCAATAAACGACAATTTTTCGCGAATTTCGACTGGCGCAGTTTTATAATTCAAGCCTACTACAAGTGTATGCATGAACTTACACCTCACACGATCTATTTCATAATTTCTATTCTAACATAAAGAAAGCGTTATCCACACTCATTTTGTGAACATGATATGAAATTATTCATCTTTTTTTAAATTAGAATGATTCTAAAGTAAGTGTAACAAATATTACATAATGTTTCAATAAGGATGACTTATAAAGAAATATTGCGAATATTTTATTAGCATAAAAAGACTTAATTAGACAAAATGCACTAGCGAGTCTTCACTAGTGCATTAAAGTATGTAAGCATTACATTCGTTTTTCAATTTCTTGCCAAGCTTGTTCAAATCCAAGCCCAGTTTCAGATGAGAAAACGATTAATGGATCATTTTTATCCATCTCTAATGTTTCTCTAACTACTTTTTTATGCTGATCCCATTTACCTTTTTTAATTTTATCGGCTTTAGTCGCAATTATAATTGCAGGGATGTTGTAATACTTTAAGAAATCATACATCATGATATCATCGTTTGTAGGTGGGTGACGTAAATCAATGATCAATACAACAGCACGCAATACACTACGCGCTGTTATATATCGTTCAATCATTTTCCCCCAGGCTTCACGTTCAGTCTTTGAAACTTTTGCGTAGCCATAACCAGGTACATCTACAAAAAACAATTGCTCTTCGATTTTATAAAAATTCAAAGTTTGAGTTTTCCCTGGTTTTGATGAAATACGAGCTAATGCTTTTCTCCCAATCATTTTATTGATAAATGATGATTTACCAACATTTGATCGACCAGCCAATGCAAATTCAGGAAGTCCATCCTCTGGATACTGCTCTGGCTTTACGGCACTGATGACCATTTCTACATTATGGACTTTCATTGTTTAAAAACCTCCAACAAGCGCTATTTTCAGCACTTCTTCTGCAGATGATACAGGCTTAAACGTAAGTTGTTCACGAATACTCTCTGGAATATCATCAATATCTTTTTCATTATCTTTTGGAATAATGATTGTTGTTAGTCCCGCACGGTGGGCACCTAATGATTTTTCTTTTAGTCCACCTATAGGAAGTACGCGACCACGCAAGGTAATTTCACCTGTCATCCCAACTTCACGTTTAATTGGTTTATTGGAAATTGCTGAAACCAAAGCTGTTGCCATTGTAATCCCTGCAGAAGGACCGTCCTTTGGCACCGCACCTTCAGGAACATGGATATGAATATCATTTTGATCAAAATACTCATTATCAATTTGTAGTTTATCGGAAAGTGAACGTACATAAGATAATGCTGTTTGAGCAGACTCTTTCATTACATCCCCAAGCTTACCTGTTAATATTAGCTTACCCTTACCTGGTGTTAAGGAAACTTCAATTTGTAGAGTATCCCCACCAACAGTAGTATACGCTAACCCGGTTGCCACCCCGATTTGGTTCTCTTCTTCTGCTTGGCCATAGTGGTATCGATGTTTCCCAAGCATTTCTTCTAAGACTTTAGGATTAACCGTTACACGCTTTTTCTCACCTGACACGATAATTTTGGCAGCCTTACGACATAACGCTGCAACTTGCCTTTGCAGATTACGTACACCAGCTTCACGTGTATAGTAACGAATCAAATCAATGATTGCTTCGTCTTTAATGACTAGCTGAGATTTCTTCAAACCATTCTCGCTGATTTGCTTTGGGATTAGGTGATTTTTTGTAATCATTGTTTTTTCAATTTCCGTATAACCAGCAATTGAAATAACTTCCATACGGTCAAGAAGCGGACCAGGAATTGTACTTAAATCATTCGCTGTTGCAATGAACATAACCTGCGATAAATCATACGGCTCTTCAATATAATGGTCACTAAAAGTACTATTTTGCTCAGGGTCTAATACTTCCAGCATCGCTGCAGATGGATCTCCACGGAAATCATTTGACATTTTGTCAATTTCATCAAGTAAAAAGACAGGATTGACTGTTCCCGCTTTTTTCATCCCCTGAATGATTCGACCTGGCATTGCACCTACATATGTTCGTCGGTGACCACGGATTTCTGATTCATCTCGAACACCACCAAGTGACGCACGTACGAAATTACGATTTAAGCTTTCTGCCACAGAGCGAGCTAAAGAGGTTTTACCAACTCCCGGAGGTCCTGCTAAACATAAAATTGGGCCACGAACAGAGTTCATCAGTTGGCGTACAGATAAATATTCTAAAATCCGTTCTTTTACTTTTTCTAATCCATCATGATCGCGATTCAGTATTTCTTCTGCATGCATAATATCAAGGCGATCTTCCGTACTTTCTTTCCACGGGATTGTTACTAGCCATTCAATATAATTTCGAATAACGCCACTTTCTGCACTGGCTGCAGGAAGCTTCTCATAACGATCTAATTCTTTAATAGCAACCTTTTCAGTCGATTCAGGCATACCAGCATTTTCTACACGCTTACGTAACTCTGCAACTTCACCTGTTTTGCCCTCTCTGTCCCCAAGCTCAGCTTGAATTGCTTTCATTTGTTCACGCAAATAATATTCTTTTTGCGTACGTTCCATCGCTTGCTTCACTTTGGAGTTAATCTTTTTCTCAAGGTTTAACACCTCTTGTTCATCGTGAAGACGGATAATTAGATGATCCAAGCGTTTTTTTACATTAAAAATCCCGAGTACTTCTTGTTTTTCTGCAACTTTAAATGGCAAGTGAGAAGCCACGATATCTGCAAGCCGACCAGGTTCTTCAATATCTAAGATTGAATCGATGGTTTCAGTCGTAATCTTGTTTGAGGATTTCGCATACTTTTCGAAATAACTGACAAGCGTTCGCATTAAAGCCTCAATTTCAGTATCCTTTTCCTTATCATCCTCGTGCACTTCTAAATCTACTGTTGTAAAGTCTTTTTGCTCTTGATAGTTACTCATCTTAGCACGACTTATACCCTCAACTAAGATGCGGAGAGTACCGTTTGGAAGTTTTAACATTTGCTTTACATTCACTAAAGTTCCAATTGAATAAAGCTCATCTTCTTTTGGTTGTTCAACACGTAAATCCCTTTGCGTTGCTAAGAAGATTTCATTGTCATTTAACATAGCATGCTCTAAAGCAGCTACTGATCTTGCTCTCCCTACATCGATATGTAAAACCATTGAAGGGTAAACTAATAAACCACGTAGTGGTAATAGTGGTATATTTTCGATTGTTTTACTCATGCGGGTATTCACCTCCATCCACGTTTTCCGAAACAACCCGCTTTGTTAGTATGTCTAAAATCTCAGACATTTCACTTACATAATCATAATAAATTTTGTAATAGTAATTACGATTCCATTAATTCATTTTATCCTACCTACTACTTATTATGTAAATAAATGCTCAAATTAGACTCCTTATGTATAAAGTTTATTTTGGAAGAAAGAGCTGACTTACGACAAGCGTTATTGACGCCAGTTCGAAGTCAGCTCTCCATCCTAACTATACTGAACTCAAGCTACTTAAGCTGAAGTTTTTTTATCGTTCTTTTTTAATTCAGTGCCATCAGCAAGAATTAATTTTGGTGTTTCTTTGTCTGTAATTGTTTCCTTCGTCACAATACATTTTACTATATCTTCACGGGAAGGAAGCTCGAACATCATATCTAGCATTGTCGCTTCAATAATCGAACGTAACCCACGGGCACCCGTTTTACGTTCAATTGCTTCTTTCGCAATTGCTATTAACGCCTCATCATTAAATTCCAACTCAACTTTATCAAGCTCAAGCATTTTTTGATATTGTTTAACTAGCGCATTTTTAGGTTCAGTTAAAATTTGAACTAGAGCGTCTTCATCAAGTTGTTCTAATGATGCTAAGACTGGTAAACGACCGATAAATTCAGGAATTAAACCAAATTTCAGTAAATCCTCTGGAATTAATTGTGAAAGAAGTGAAGCTTTGTCTTCTTCCATTTTCTTTGGATCTGAACCAAATCCAATTACTTTTCTACCTTGGCGACGTTTAATAATTTGTTCAATTCCGTCAAACGCTCCGCCAACGATAAATAGAATATTCGTTGTATCTATTTGTAAAAATTCTTGATGCGGGTGCTTTCTTCCACCTTGTGGAGGAACACTTGCTACCGTTCCTTCAAGAATCTTAAGTAATGCTTGTTGAACACCTTCGCCCGATACATCACGTGTAATAGAAGGATTTTCAGATTTACGAGCTACTTTATCGATCTCATCTATATAGATAATTCCTTTTTCTGCACGTTCAATATCGTAGTCTGCTGCTTGTATTAATTTTAGAAGGATATTTTCAACATCCTCCCCAACATAACCCGCTTCTGTTAGTGAAGTCGCATCTGCAATGGCAAATGGCACATTTAAAATTCGAGCTAAAGTTTGAGCAAGGAGTGTTTTCCCACTACCTGTTGGTCCAATTAAAACGATGTTCGATTTTGATAATTCTACATCATCAATTTTACTGTTCGAATTAATACGTTTATAGTGATTGTACACTGCAACAGCTAATGCTTTTTTGGCGCGCTCTTGTCCAATAACATATTCATCTAAAATCGATAAAATTTCTTTTGGTTTCGGGATTTCTTGAAAATCAATTTCTTCTTCGACCCCTAGTTCCTCTACAACGATTTCAGAACACAGTTCGATACATTCGTCACAAATGTATACGCCTGGTCCAGCTACTAGTTTTCTTACTTGTTCTTGTGGTTTTCCACAGAACGAGCACTTTAAATTGCCTTTTTCATCATTAAATTTGAACAATGTGCTTCACCCCTATTCAAGCAACAATCTTACAAGATTCTGTAATCATTATCAAATAAGTTGTTTTGTATAAGCTCATAATTAAAATATATTATAAGCATTTTTTGTCTATGTATTATTCAGTATGTCAGAATTAAAACATTAACTCCACTAAGAACTATTACTTTAATGTAAAAATTATTAACAATCTGAAATTTTCTAGTTTGAAAACAAGGTACGGTAATAGGCCGTACCTTGTTTATCAACTAATATTAAACTAACATCTTACATTTTTACAAGCAATTACATTATACTGTAAAAATGAATATTATTCAGTAATTTTTGCATTTTCAACTAAGAATTCTACTGTTTTTTGAGTACGAATATCGTTCTCTAAAATTTCAGTAGTTCCGCCTAGAGCACCTAAAATTTGGTCAGCTGTCATACCGAATTGACCAGACATTTTTTCTAACTCAGCTTTAACATCTTCTTCAGTTACTTCGATGTTTTCAGCTTTTGCAATAGCTTCTAGAACTAATGAAACGCGAACGCGGTTTTCTGCTTCTGGACGCATTTGTTCATGTAAAGCATGCTCGTCTTGACCAGAGAATTGGTAGTAAAGGTCTAAAGTCATTCCTTGCATTTGTAAACGTTGACCAAATTCTTCGATCATGCGGTGAATTTCGTTGTGAGTCATGCTTTCTGGAATTTCAATCTCTGCATTTTCAGCAGCTTTTTCAACTAGCTCATCGCGTAATGCACTTTCAACATCTGCTTTCTTTTGCTCAACTGTTTGTTCTTTCATTTTCGCACGTAATGCTTCTAAAGATTCTACCTCTGGGTCGATTTCTTTTGCAAATTCGTCGTTTAGTTCTGGAAGAACTTTTGTTTTAACTTCTTTAACAGTTACTTTGAAAGTAGCTTCTTTACCAGCTAACTCTTCAGCGTGGTATTCTTCTGGGAATGTTACAACTACGTCCTTAGCTTCGCCAGCTTTTAAGCCTACTAATTGCTCTTCAAATCCAGGAATGAATGATCCAGAACCGATTTCTAATGCGTAGTCTTCACCTTTACCGCCTTCGAATGCTTCTTCACCCAAGAAACCTTCGAAATCGATTGTAGCAGTGTCACCAGTAACGATTGCTGCATCTTCTTTGATTTCTAACTCAGCTTTACGAGCTAATTGCTCTTCAATTTGAGCTTCTACTTCTTCATCAGTTACGACAGTTTCGCCCTTTTTAACTTCTAAACCTTTGTAGTCACCTAGTTTTGGCTCAGGTTTTACAGTTACTTTTGCAGTGAAAGTGAAGCTTTCACCTTTTGCGAAGTTTTCAGTTCCATCGATTTCTGGGTAATCAACTGGAGTGATACCAGTTTCATCGATAGCATTTGAGTATGCATCTGGAACTAGAATTTCTAAAGCATCTTGGTATAGCGCTTCTACGCCAAAACGTTTTTCGAACATTGGACGTGGCATTTTACCTTTACGGAATCCAGGCACGTTGATCTCTTTCACTACTTTTGCAAAAGCTTTATCAATCGCTTTATTTACTTCTTCAGCCGGTACTTCGATTGTTAATGTACCAATATTACCTTCTTGTTTTTCCCACTTCGCTGACATATATAATACCTCCAAAATTAGTTTACAATTGTTAGACAAACCACTCGTATCTACGATTTTGACAACCATTTTAGTATAACATAGATACTCGCAGTTTCAACTTTTTTCATACTTCTTGTAGTTCTGTTAACTTTTCGAGAATCTGCAAAAATTCTACCAGCTCATAATCCATTTCTTGAACACTTCCAAACATCGTTCTTACTAAATCAATATAGCTAATCGCCACATCTTCAGTCTCATAATGCAACCATTCAAACGGATAAGTTACAATTGCATGTTTAGAAAGAAGATATTCTACCATTTCCAATGTAGAGGGATCTTTTTCTAATTTCCCGATGATGATTTTTGAAATTGCAATAAACTGAGGCATTTTTGTCGGCAATTCCATGACGGAAGGATTCACATACTTTTCTTGATTAAACTTACTTATCTTTAGGTTTACGTCCACTTGTTGCTCGACAAGTAAAATCAATACAATACTCTTAATAAAAGGATGTGTTGCTTCATTTTCGATAATGGCTTTTAAGTGCTTCACGATTGGTCGAATGTTCATTGTAGTTAGTTCATGTATTCTTGTTAGTTGTTTATTTGGTGATAGAGACATAAACTTTTCAATTTGGAATAATTCCTCATCTATTTCATTGACACTAGTCAAGGTGTCTTCCTGTTTTTTCGCATTGTCAGCAATGTTTGCATTTATGTCTTTTAACCGCTCAAATTTATCGATCTGTTCTTGGGGAATAGCCCCTTCCTCCAGTAATGATGTTATTATAGTTTCCACTTGTTTATATTGCTTTAGCTGCATACAAATCGTTAGATACAATTCCATTACTTCTAAATACATCGTTGGACCAATATTTAATAATTGTTCACAAACTTCCTTAGCTTTTTCAAAGGATTTTGTTTCATATAGCGAATAGGCATAAACACTAAGGGTTACTTCATCGCCTTCGGAATATTTTAATGCTTCTTCAAAGCTGTTATTTGCCAAATCATATTGGTAGTTTTCAACATATTCATGGGCACGAGCAATTAATTTTTCAACTGTACCAGGAAATATTACGACATTTTCGTATGTTGTGTATTTTTTTTGTTTCCTTTTCAAAACGTCTCACTCCCGGAAGTCAATTAGAAAACTTGAAATTATCGAAAAGCCCCATTTCGATAAGCATTTTTAATCTATGAAAGATAAATGAATTTTTTATTTCCTTATCTGCCAATGAAAATATTACCAGTCAATCCATTTTATTATTTTAACATTTTATATTCTATAGGAACAATCTATTTTACCATATACAAGTATTAACCTGTTTTTCCCGATTTTAATCGATGCCAATCGGGGACTAAAGTTTTATATTTAATAGGCGTAATTTGCTGGAATTTTAAAAGATGAAATCAAAAAAGCTACTTTTATAAAGAGTGACCTTTATAAAGTAGCACGATTATTAGGTATTCTTATTTTACTTGCTGAGATAATGTTTCCACAAGATCCGGCAGCCAAGCCTCTATTGACTGGCAAGTAAATCCTGCCTGAATCGATTTTGCCTGAGACATATACCAGTCTTTCGGAACTGCAAACGGAGATCTTGACTCCTCATCTCCAACAAGGGCTATTTTTGCTTTCTTCCCAACATTCCATTCAATCATTTCCATTAATTCTTTTAATGAATAGGTACCAGTTGAAGTTGCATTAAATGGTCCTTCAACTCCTGAGAACCCTGCGAATTGTAAAAAGCGTCCTGCATCGTCGGATAAAATATAAGACATGCGAGCCTCCATATTTAAGAAGCTAATGACTTTTTCTTCTGAAACCCTTTCAATATGAAAATGCAATCGTCTTGTATAATCGTCTTCACCTAAAACGATTGGAAAACGCACGGCAACAACAGGAAATTCAGCCTTTTGAAAGAATACCGCTTCGGCTTGACGTTTCCCTTCACCATAAGAGAAATCCGTTACACTTCCATTTCGAATCTCATAATTATATGGATCAAAATCTCCTTCAGAAAGATTGGCCCCTAAATCTAAATAAGTAGACATCGTGGAGGTGAATACATATTTTTTGGTATTCCCATTAAAAATTTCGCAAGCCGCCAATGCATCATTTGGTGAAAAACAAATATTATCGTAAATAATATCCCATTGTGAGTTTTTAAAGGTAGTTGCCAAATCACGTTTATTTGTTCGATCTACAATGACATGATCTACCTTATCTCCAAAAGAGTGCGCAGTTTTCCCACGAGTTGCAATTGTTACTTCATGCCCCTCTGCTACAAGTGTTTCCACTAGCTTTTTTCCAAAGAATCTCGTACCGCCAAATACTAAAATCTTTTTCACTATGTTATCCCCCTTTATGCTTCCTGCAAAACTGCTGTTGCTACCGTGATACGTCCATTATCAGTTTTGAAACGTATCGGTATTGAACCATCCCCAAATTCAAATTTCTTTCCTTTTTCTCCATAAACACTGACGCGACCAGAATCCGTCTTAACAGAAAGAGAGACATCATTTAACACTTCATCCGTTTTTAAAAGAATGCTTCCATTATCTGTTTTCCATTGCAATGGTTTTGTTACCTGAGGAATATATCCTTCAATCCTGCCGTTATCAGTAGTTGCCCAAATTTCTCCCATTACTTCATTTATTTCTATACGACCATTGTCAGTTGAAAGCTCAAACCTTTCAGCTCGGGAGTGATTTACGCTTACTCGCCCATTATCTGTTGAAGCAACGACATTTGTGAAATTTGAATCATTCAAGATAATTCGTCCATTATCCGATTTCGCTTTTAATGTTCTTGCCAATAATGATTTCATAAATATTTTCCCGTTATCCGTCTCGATTTTTATCTTTTTAGCCTGTAGTGATTCAATTTCAATTTTCCCATTCTCATTCACCATTGTTATTTTTTCATATAATTTTTGAGGCAGTTGAATTGTTACATCAACTGATGCTAAACCAAAGCTAAAATGAATAAAGAAAAATTTCTTAAAACCCTCTTCACGCTTGATGCGAATTTTCAATGTATTTTCGATAACTTCCATTGTAGCCTTCGTTTTCCCATCCTGATCTATCACATTAATAGTTGGTTTATCGTCCTCGGAAGGAATAACAGTTATATTTGCCTTATCAGCTTTAATGTCAACATTTTGAAAATACGGATTTACATCGGGATTCATTTCTACGTGCGAAACAAACTCTTCTTCTGAGTATGCAGCTAAAAGTTCCATTGCCAGCTCATCGACAGGCCCTAAAGATTCAACTATTGCTTCTTCATTTTTACCTTCTGCCCTACCATTAGCAAAATATTCTCTAAAGTCACGTAATATATCTTTTCGTTCGTCTTCCTTTAATAAAAATAATTCCTTCTCAAGTACTTCTAGAAATTTTTCCTCAGACATTTACTTTTCCTCCCCCTGAATTAATTCATTTACACCTTTACTAAAGTTCTGCCACTCCTCACGAAGTTCCTTTAAATTCCCTTTGCCTAAAACTGTAATTTGATAATATTTACGTGGTGGTCCTTCAGTTGATTCTTTTAGATATGTTGTAAAATATCCCTCCGACGTTAGTCTTCTTAATAGTGGATAAACAGAACCCTCTGAGATCTCTATCTGATTTGAAATAGCTTGAACTAGTTCATAACCATACATATCTTGTTGATCTACAAGAGCAAGGACACATAAATTTAATACACCCTTCTTAAATTGAACGTTCAAGTTCTTCACCTCTTCCACTACTGTTCATTATACAGTAGTGTATCATGCACGTATTATTCATTGCAAGGTACTAACTAATATTTATCGAAAAATTCAGATACTATTACTTCTAAATTGTGAAATTTATTTGATAATGAATAATAATTAGCATCAAAACTACTCTAGTTTAAGTTAGTACTGCAACGGGAATGTAAACGTGTGTACATACATTATTTATGTATGGCCAGCCATCTTGCACTATAAGACGAGAGATATGCAGATACAAGAAAGTGGTTGCTTCATAATATCCGAGTCAACCACTTTTCTTTTTAGGACAATTTCATGTATTTTATGATTATCCAATAAAAATAAAAAAGTAGGGATATTATGTTTGTAGATAAAACTGTTATCATCACTGGGGCCGCCATGGGGATTGGAAAAGAAGTTGCAACTCAATATGCACAGGCTGGTGCTTCTGTTGTTATGGCAGATATAAATGAAGAACTAGGTCAATCCATTGCGAAAGAACTTGTTAGTAATGGCTACAAGGTTATTTTCGTTCCAACCGATATACGCAAAGAGCAAGACGTTATTCATTTAATGACATCTGCTGTCGAACACTTTAAAACGATTGATATTCTCATTAACAATGCCGGTATTTTCAAATCAATTTCACCTTATGATATTCCGATGGATATATTTGATAATATCATCAATACAAATTTACGAAGTGTCTTTTTGTGTTCAAGAGAAGCTGCTAAGTTTATGAGATTAAATTCAAAAGGTGGCTCAATTGTATCCTTAGCTTCAACACGTGCATTTATGTCAGAACCTAATTCTGAATCCTACGCTGCAACGAAAGGTGGAATTGTTGCACTTACCCATGCACTTGCCAGTTCGCTTGGAACTGATTCAATTCGGGTAAACTGTATTTCGCCAGGTTGGATTGAAACCGGTGATTATGACGATTTAAGAGAGATAGACCATCTCCAACATTTTTCTGGTCGTGTAGGAAGACCGGATGATATTGCACGTGCTTGTTTTTATTTAACAGATGAAAAGAATACTTTTGTTACAGGCATGAATTTGACAGTTGATGGCGGGATGACAAAAAAGATGATTTATGAAGAATAAAGTGAAGTTGATCGACTAACACCTCTTAGTTAGTCGATTTTTTTGACTTCAGATTTAATAGCAACATTATAAATATACGCATATATTACAAATAGCTTATATCGGGAAAGGAGTTAGCGAACATGAATCCTCCCAAAACAAATTTTTCTAAACCAAAAATCTTTCTTAACCCCCAATCAGATAGTCATGTAAATCAAGACTCTTACAATATCTCGTATTTGGACGAGAAAATTAGTACCGATTTAAAACAAATCATTGAAAAACAAGCAATACTGGAACAATCACTCATTAAATTTCACCAAATAATTAATAATCTCATGCTAAATACAAAATACTCAACTAATCTTTTAAGTAGTCACTTAAAAATTCTTCAAAACACAATGATTGAACTGATGAATAAACCTGTTCAAAATGAAGAGTTCCTTAAAATCATGAGGAAAACTGTGCCATCAAAGAACATAAAGAAAATCTATGTAAACGGCTCCCCCATTGAAGTCAGTGCTTTGCTTGATTTCCATGAACGTAAAAATTCAGTAACCTTTTTAACACCGGATAATCACACATTAATAGTGGATATAACACAGATAAATGGATTTGAACTACAGCAATAAAAAACCTGTACAGATCTCATGTAGGAGTTGTACAGGTTCGTTCTACATATAAAAGTAAACTGTAAGATACATAAACAAGCTACCACCCATTACAAACACATGCCATATCGCATGATTGTATGGGATTTTCTTATTTTTATAAAAATAAGTTCCAATTGTATAACTTATACCCCCTGCTAGAAGAAGGAGAAATCCGTTCATAGTAATAAATTCCAACATCTGCTTATAAAAGACAATCGCAAGCCACCCCATACCTAAATAAACAAGGAGTGATAACCTTTGAAATCGGTGTACAAAGTACATTTTAAAGACAATGCCTATTAGTGCCAATCCCCACTCTATGGAAAAAATTATCCACCCTGATTTACCTCCAATCGCTATTAAGGCAACTGGTGTATAAGTCCCTGCAATCATCAGAAATATCGAGCTATGATCCAGCTTTTTCAGAAAACTTTTATGTGTAGGCCATGCGTGATACATAGTTGATGCCGCATATAAACAAAACATAGAAATACCAAAAATAAGATAGCTAACAAATTCAATAGATGAGCCTTCAACACGCGCTTTTTGAACCAAAAGTAAAGTAGCTGGGATCGAAAGAATTGCACCTATTCCATGACTTATTGAATTCAATAGTTCTTCCTTCTTGCTATAACTACTCTGAACAGCCGTCAATTGTGCCATTTTATTCACCTCATGTTAATACTATCTCATAATGATTCAAATACAAGAATAGTTAGTTGTAACAAATTTCAAATGATATTTGTCATAGAACTTTCAAAGTCTCATTTGATAAAAATAGATATAAAAATTTTACACAAAATGCTCTTTTTGGTCAAAATTACAATAAAATCTCTTAATCAAGTTGACGAGTTACAAAGATTGTATTACAGTTTTCACGAATAACACCTTGTTATATAACAAAACTTACTAAAAAAACCGAATAAGGACATGTGCGAAATGTCCAATATTCGGCAGTTTAACTAATTTTCTATTAAGATGTTGTAGTTGAAAGATCTGCAACAGAATCTTTTTTATTTTGTTCTAAAGATTTTTTCTTTTTATTTACATCAGCACGTAGCAATAATGAAATTAGAAGTGAAACTGCAATCAGACCAGTAAATAGATAGAACACTGGAATATAGCTATCATACATATTTTTCACTGTACTAACGATGATTGGACCAAAAACGCCACCTAAAGACCATGTTGTTAATAGATAACCATGGATTACTCCAAGCTGCTTTGTACCAAATAAATCACTTGCATATGCAGGTAGGTTAGAGAATCCACCGCCATAACAACTTACTACTAAGAAGATGAATAATTGGAAGATGATAACGTTTGTTGTATACGGTAATACTGCAAATGTGATAACTTGAATTGTAAAGAAGATAACAAAGATATTTGTACGACCAATATAGTCAGAGAATGCTGCCCAGATTAATCGGCCACCACCATTAAATAATCCCATTACACCAACCATTGTTGCAGCTCCAGCAACAGATAGCCCTACAATTTCTTGAGCCATTGGTGAAGCAACAGAAATCATCATAATACCTGCCGTTACATTCACTAAGTGCATGGACCAAAGCATCCAGAACTGTCTTGTTTTAACAGCTTCTTTTGCAGTCATTTGCGCTAAATCTTGTTTTACTTTTTTCTCACCAGATTCAGTTGCCTTCTTCATTCCTTCAGGCATAAACCCTTTAACTGGAGGTGCAATATAAGAAGCCCCTAAAATCATTAAGATAAAGTAACTTACCCCTAAGATAAAGTAAGTAGTTGAAATCCCTACACCCTCCATTAAATTTGCTGCTACAGGAGCAGTAATTAAAGCACCTGATCCGAACCCTAATACAGCCATCCCTGTTGCTAATCCGCGACGATCAGGGAACCATTTTACTAAAGTCGATACTGGAGCAATGTATCCGATACCCATACCTAAACCACTTAAAACTCCGTATGTTAACCAATATAACACAACAGAATCCATGAGTATTGCTAAACCAGCACCTGCTTGTCCAGCTCCAAATAATACAGCAGCAACCATTGCTGATTTTCTTGGGCCCATTTTTTCTACTAAACTACCAAAAAGTGCTGCTGCAAAACCAGCAAGACCCATCATAATTGTAAAGGCTACAGTAACGTTCGTTTCACTCCATCCCATCTCTGTTACGATTGGAAGTTTATATACACTGTAGGCATACGCCCCTCCAATTGATAGATGAATTGCTATGGCAGAAAGAGCGATTAACCATCGATTTTTCTTCATAATTCTCTTTTAGCCCCTCTCTTTGTAAATGTGATAAAGTTGTGAACAACTCTATCTCAAGATAACATTTACAAAATGTGAAATGCAATAGTTTTTTCAAAAAAATTATTTGTGTAAAAGAGATTTTTTCTGCATTTCATAGAAAATATGAAGATAAGCGCAATTCCCCTACTTATATAGAAGTAGAAAAATCATTCAAAATTGCTTTCATCCTATAATTCAACGGAACCATGCAAGCTCTTGTTATAAAACAGTTAAAACCTTCACAAAACGACATTTACAGAGATTTTAACACAGATATTAGAGTAGAATTTAAATGCATTTAAAAGTAAATTGCATACATTTTGTAGAATAAATAATATACAAATTATTTATTAATGGAACATCTCGCCAATTTATATACCCTTCCTATTTATGCTATTACATAATAGCTCTATGATATATCAGAATAATTTTTATACCACGAAATTCACGAAACAAAATTATTCCGCTATTATGTAGAATAATTTTTCATAAAAGAGAAAATTTCAATTCCAGATTTTAAAATTTCTTAATCAATTGAATAATTTTGTTGATTGTTGATGGAATACATTTCTGATACAAAACTCCATTATACAAAAAACACCCATTTCCTGAAGAAATAGATGTTCATGTTCTTTATAAAGATATAGCTAGTTTTTGTTACCGAACAAGTTGTACGTCACAGCTTGCTAAACGTACAATACTTTCTGCCACTGATCCAATGACCATTTTTTCAAGATTATTAGCTCCTGTTGCTCCGCAAATCAGCAATTCGACACCAGAAAGGTCTGTTAAGATTTCCTTTGGGGAGCCCTCTTTGACAACAACATCAACAACCGGAACTCCTGCAGCAACAACTTGATTTTTTAGCTGATCCATCTTTGTTAAACTTTCTTGTTTTAATTGTTCAGCGTAATTTAAGTCATAGGCAGAAATAGAACCAAAGGATTTTGTATCAACTACGTTTACTAATTGAATGGTTGCATCATTATCTTTCGCTACAAGAATTGCACGGTCAAGAGCTTTCATTGACTGCTTTGAAAAATCAATTGCTACTGCAATTTTTTGATAATGCTTTATCATAATCGCCCTCCAATATTATCATTATTTCATAGTACCCATTATTATTTAAAATAAACGAAAAATAATGTAATTTTCGGGTAAACACTTAATTTTTATATCTTAACTTAGAGCTACTGCTTTTAGTTTTCTTGCCAGATTATAGAGATCTTCGCCATCCACTTTAAAATCAGTTCCCATCGAAACGGATAACTCGAAATGATTGTCTTTCGTCATCCGGACTTCTCCAACTCCAATAAAATTAACTGTTTTCACCCGATTCAACCATTCTTTAATTGCCCAAAATTTATTTTCATAGCTTTTATTTAAAGGGTCTTTTTGGAAATTATCCAAAAAGACAATTGTCATTTCCATATCTTGATAACCAATGATCATTTCAGCAGCTGAATCAAGTAATTCGATATCTTTTATCAATCCCTTAACAATTCTATTTTTCCCAATATCGGCAGGTCCAATTTCATGGACAAATCTTGATAAAAGTTTTTTTCCTTTAACAGGAGAAAAATCTTCAGCAATTGTCCCACCAAAAAGCGTCATTTGCGCTGATTCAAAAGCATTCGATTTCACTTTACGTTGGCTGATTTTTTTAATCACTGCAGAATCTTGTTCATTCTTCGGAATATTTTGTTCATCCATGACCATTGATTTGTAAGCTCTCATTAATGCATTCTGTTTATGTCTCTTACTAATATTGACCGAAATTTCCATGTCCTTGCCACCAATTTGACGAATTCCTTCCCGCTCTAGATTGTATGGGCAAGTTGGAGTGTGATTGCTATATCTCCAAGTTTTATAATACCCTTTCTTCCCGCTACTATAGGATAATTTAGCAGGGCAATTCTCAGTAGGGCAATATAGCTTGCCCTTATATGCAGCAATATATTTCTTTTTGGTCATTAGTCTAATAGGTATCATCTTCATGTCATCTTCTGTTACGAATCTCGCTTTTGATATTCGCATAAAAATACCTCCAATGAATTGAATTTAGTTTTTACATTGTCAACTACATTTAATTGAAAGAACGCAACTAATCAAAAGACTTATAACCACAATCGTTCGATGCCCTTTTGCAAGACTAGGGAATTGTTATACTTTTCTCTGACGAAAAAAGCACACCATCTTTCGAACATTGATGATGTGCTTCTAGCTGTCATTATTTTTCAGGAAATAAGCTTCCTACTGCCGTAATTGTTGTAGCTAAATCTTCCCGATAATGGGGATGTTCTTTATTTAGACTATTAATGCTTACTTCATTTCCTCCAAGTGAAGAGTGTACATATAAATCGTCACCCATATACATGGCAATATGTCCAGGGAAGTATAAAAGATCCCCTTTTTGTATTTGCTCCATGCTGATTTCTTTGATAGGGAAGCCATCCATAATTTTGGCATCCCGATAGATTGTTACCCCATTTAACATATACGCCATTGAACATAGACCAGAACAATCTATGCCTAAAGGGGATTTCCCACCCCATCGGTAGGGTGCTGTGAGGTAACATAGTGCTGTTTTTACCACTTGATCTCTAAAAACCGCTTCTGAAACTCCTTTAAATTCAACCTTTTCTTTTATCCATTGTTTTCGGGTATACCCTATATCACCTGATGCTAATTGAATCATTGCCCACTCTTTATTCAGGTCTGCATTCGGCAATACTTGAACAATTGAGCCTTTAACAAGTGTTTCAAGTTTTGTACTTTGTATTTTTGGCTCCTGCAATACATCTGCAAAGGCTTGATAAATAACGGAAGTAGCATCCTTTTGCCATGCTTTAACCTTGTTTATGTCGACTAATAAGTCCGAGCCCTTACAAAACCCTTCATAGCGATAAGGAGTTTTCACATAAACCCAATCATTTTCTCGCTGTTCTACTATTTCTACGATCATGCCATATAATCCTTCATCAATTAACTCGGAGTTGGCATTTGGCTCTGAATGTAAATTAGCGACCATCGATTTGATAATTGCCTTCAAAAGAATCTCCCCCTATCCTAAATGGCCATATATTATCCTGGAAATCTTCCCAATGATTTGTTTCGCTTCTTCGTTATTTGTATGCTCAGTGACAAAAACACCAATGATATAATCATTCTTCTCGGTAAAAACAATACCAACATCATGTTCAACAGTCTCTAAACTACCTGTTTTATGAGCGATCTTTATATCGTCAGCAATATATCTTTTTAATGAATCGTTGATACGTTGTCGACTTAATATATTAATTACTAACTCACTATGTTTCTTTGATAATAGCTCGCCTCGATAAATTGCTGTAAAGAGTAATGCCATATCTTTAGCCGTCGTTGTATTGTCAAAGCCACTCTCCAGTTGAACAAAATCCATCATCTTGCGCCTGATTCTTGTATGCCCTAACCCAATTTTTATAAAATACTGATTTAACTTCTCAAAACCCAATAAATCTATGAGAACATTTGTCGCTGTATTATCACTTACAATAATCATCCATACTAACAACTCATGTAAGGTAGCTTCTTCTGCTTCTAGTTCTGTTAACACACTAAATTCAACTCGATTATCTGGAGTAATTTTAACCATCTGAGAGATTGATTGATTTTGATTTTCCAAATGATCAAGTACAGCTAATAGAATTGGAACTTTTATCAGGCTAGCACTAGAGAAAACATCATTTATATCTTTAGATAAAAGCAATTCATTCGTTCTAGCATCGTTTACTATTAATTTAACATTATTGTTAAGTTGTTCTCCTAAAAAATTTTGAATGTCTTTTTCCATCATTGCCCCTATTCAATTACTTCGATTATTTTTGTTTCGGTATTAACAGTAATTGTTCTACCTAAGGGAAGTGACATCGTCGGTAAGCAATGTCCACAGGCAATATCCATTAAAATCGGTTTATTCAATGGAACAAGGATCTCCTCAAAGATTGTTTTTAGACGTAAACTATGCTCTGGACGATTAGCATCTTGTGGCCCACAATTTGTCCATGCACCTAATAAAATACCAACGGCATCATCTAGCTTGCCTGATAGCTTAAGTTGAGTAAGCATTCGATCTACACTTCGTTCATATTCATCTATATCTTCTAAAAATAGAATTTTACCCTTTGTATCTATTTCATATGGTGTTCCAAGTGAGGCGGTTACTAATGTTAAATTCCCTCCGACCAGCTGACCTGTAGCTTTTCCCGGAACAAGTGTTGTCATTTCTTGATTAGATGGATTCGCTAAGTAATAATTCTTGTCTTCTGTCAAAGTAACACTTTTCAAAAATGACGACCAAGTGTATTCATCCATCTCTGGTTTAATGAATTCTGTAGAGGGCATTGGGCTATGGTATGTTACTAAATCGCATAGCTGGTTAAAAGCGATATGTAATGCTGTCACATCACTATATCCAGCAAATACTTTTGGATTCTGTTTAATCATCTCATAATCCAGTAATGGTAATATTTTGGTCGCTCCATAGCCACCTCGAATGCTAAAAATTCCATCTATTGACGGATCACCGAACATTCGATTTACATCTTTTGCACGAAGTTCGTCGCTCCCCGCTAAATAACCATGTCTTTCTCTGCATGAATCTCCTACAACCACTTTATAACCTAGTTTTTCAACTGCTTCAACTGCATGAGGCAAGCTTTCTGGAGGTGTAGCACTTGAAGCACCAATTAGACCAATTGTATCTCCCTTTTTTAAAGCTTTTGGAATCTTCATAAAATATATATCACACTCCTATTGTAAACGTTGTACGATAACGTGAGATTTCTTCTTCATTGGCAAGCACAAAATGACCTTCCTCTATTTCTACAAATGAAGGAGGGTCCAGCACATAGTTATGCTGCGTGGGGTCATAAATTTCAATTGTTTTTGCACGCTCTTTATAAGGATTCGGCTCCGGAACAGCCGAAATAAGAGCTCTTGTGTATGGGTGAATTGGTTTAGAGAAAAGTTTCTCGGTTTCCGCTAATTCTACAATTTCCCCTTTATAAATAACTGCTGTTCGATCAGTAATAAAACGAACAATTGATAAATCATGGGCTATAAACAGATAAGTTAAATCGTTTTGTTTTTGTAAATTTGATAATAAATTTAATACTTGCGCACGTATCGAAACATCTAGTGCCGAAATTGGTTCGTCCGCAATAACAAATTCCGGCTCCATTACCAAGGCACGGGCAATCCCAATCCTTTGCCGTTGACCACCTGAGAACTCGTGTGGAAAACGACTTGCAAACTCTGGAAGTAACCCTACTTCTAACAGGGCATTTCGAACTATTTCCAAACGCTCGGCATCGCTTTTATATCTTTTCGTATTAACTAATCCTTCTGAGATGATATAATCAACCTTTGCTCGCTCGTTTAAAGATGCCATAGGGTCTTGAAAAATCATCTGAATCTTTTGAGTGATTTCTCTGTCCCAATCCTTTGATATCTTGCCATTAATCGGATTACCCTTAAATAATATCTCGCCACCTGTTACTTCATTAATTCGCATAATGGAACGACCTATTGTGGTTTTTCCTGAACCCGATTCCCCTACAAGCCCAAATGTTTCGCCTTTATAAATTTCAAAACTTACATCTCTGATTGCCTGGAATTTATTTTTTCCTTTCCCAAAGGTAACATTTAAATTTTTCACTTCCAGCAATACTTCTCTATCATTCATAAGCGTAACGTCTCCCCTCTTCAAAGAATGCTTGTAAGCTTTGTGGAGGATCTACTTTTGGTGCATCTGAATGCAGTAACCAAGTTTTTGCAAAGTGCGTTTCTGTTACTTTAAAGAAAGGAGGACGTTCAACAAAATCAATGTTCAATGCATATGGATTACGAGGTGCAAACGCATCACCTTTTATCTCCTTAAAGAGATTTGGTGGTGTTCCTTTAATCGAGTATAACTCTTCTCCTTTAGCTCCTAATTGAGGTAAAGAGGATAGAAGAGCCCATGTATACGGGTGTTTTCCATCAAAGAATACTTCATGGGTTTTACCAACTTCGATAATATCACCGGCATACATAACCGCAATGCGATCAGCTACCTTTGCAACAACCCCTAAATCATGGGTAATGTAGATTGTTGTTAGTCCATACAGTTCTTGCAGATTTTTTAAGAGCTGTAAGATTTGGGCTTGAATTGTCACATCAAGAGCAGTTGTAGGCTCGTCACAGATCAATATTTTCGGATTACAAGCTACTGCAATGGCAATGACGATTCTTTGTCGCATCCCACCTGAAAACTCATGCGGATATTGCTTATAGCGTTTTTCAACATCATGGATTCCCACATCAGTAAGCAGCTTTAATGTTTGGTCATATGCCGCTTTCCCTTTTAGGCCTTGGTGTAGGACTACACACTCTTCAATCTGTTTTCCTACGGTTTTTAATGGATTAAGTGAAGTCATTGGATCTTGTGTGACCATTGCAATTTCTTTTCCTCGAATTTTAAGCCAATCCTTTTCTGTACTAAACTCCGCTAAATCGTAATCCTTATAAAGAATTTTCCCTTGATCAATAAAACCATTCTTGTCCAATAAACCCATAATGGATTTTACAAGGACAGACTTGCCCGAACCTGATTCACCTACAATTGCTAAACTCTCCCCTTTGTAAAGATCAAGAGAAATATCACGAATTGCTGTAAGCACTTGGCCACGCAGTTTAAACTTTATGATTAAATTTTGAATAGATAAAATGCGTGACTTTGCGTTGTTGTCTTCCATCGCCATCCTCCTCTACACGTGATTTTTTGGATCTGCTGCATCCGCAAATGCATTACCTATAATATAGAAAGCAATCGTTATAATACTTAATACAACACTCGGGAAAATTAATTGATAACGTAAATCTGGTGACATCATTAATACACGTCCTTCATTGATTAAGTTCCCTAATGATGGTTCACTAATTGGCAAGCCTAGACCGATATACGTTAAAAACACTTCTGCGCCAATAGCAAACGGAATCGCTAAACTCATTCGAAGCATTATAACGGAGATTAAATACGGCAGTAAATTCTTTAGGATAATTCGATAGCTTGGCGTCCCTAAACATTTTGATGCCAGGTTATACTCACGGTCTCTTAATATCACAATTTGATTTCGAATAAATCTCGCCATCTCCACCCAGCCAGTAATACACATAGCTATAATGATGGTTGAAATGCTAGGTCGCAAAATATAAGACATTAAAATCAAGACGATTGTTGTCGGTATATTTTCAACAATGTTATAAACTTGTGTAATTGGTGCTTCAAGTTTCCTAGAAAAGCCCCAAAGTGCACCAACTGAGATTCCTACTACCACTTCTGCCAAAGCAACAACAAAGCCTATAAATAGAGAGGTCCTTGTTCCAGCCCAAATTCGCGACCATAAATCTTGTCCGATTGAATTCGTTCCAAACCAGAAATCCGAACTCGGCGCAATGTTCCGAGCTTGGGAACCCGTTTGTTCATCTATATAAATCTCTGTTGGTGATTTTTGAAATGGTAGATATGGTTGAACGATAACAAAAGTAATAATCAGCCCGACTACTACTAAAAGAAAAACAGCCACACGATTTTTTAAAAACGATTGCCATGTTGAACGCCAATAGGAATAATTTGAATAACCTGTTTGCTCAGCCTTTTGTTCATCGACTACGGCAAAATCAAATAGCTTCTCGTTTGACTTTTGTGAAATATTCGAAATTTCTTCTGAATAAATTCCCATTAACGCACTCCCCCTCCTTTACCAAGCTTGATTCGAGGATCAACAAGTGCCATCGCTAAATCGCCTAAGAACAATCCAATAATTCCAAGAGAGGAGAATATCAAAACTAGACCTTGAACAACGGAATTATCTTGACGTTGAATTACATCAACAAGTAAACCGCCCATCCCTGGAATTGAATATAAGGATTCAACATAAATAGAACCTGTAATAGTAAACAAAATTGTTGCTGGCAAGTACTGTGCCATAGGAATAAAAGCGTTTCGCATCACGTGCTTAAACATTAATGTACGTTCCTTTACCCCTTTAGCTCTCGCTAGTTTAATGTAATCTTTGTTTAGCTCATCGACCATGTAACGACGCATCCACATTGCATATGAGGCAGTAGGAGCCAATGCCATGGATGTTAAAGGCAAAATCCAACTTGCAGAATTATATTCATCAAACAACATAGGTAAATTGAAAATATCCGTCACATACATTTGGATGAAAATATAATAAACAGCAGCCGGTACAGCAACAACGAATACAATGTATCCTGTACCTAAACGGTCTAGCCATCGTCCTTTCATATGGGCCATTAAAATTCCTAAAGGAACCCCAACAATTAGCGACAGTGCAACAGCGCCAAGTCCAAACAGTAACGAATACATTATCTTTTCAGATATGATGGTAGTTACTGGGACATCCGTACGATATGTAACAGAAGTTCCTAAATCACCTTTTAATAAGTCTGAATAGAAATTCCCTAATTGAACAATCAATGGGTCCCGAAGCCCTAAATTTGTTAAATATACTTCCTGTTGTTCTGGTGACATTTTCTCAGCTGCAGCTCCTAAGTATCCTTCTTCAGGCATTAGGCGTAGTAATGAGAAAACAATGGTAATGATGATGAATAGCGTTAATACGGATTGCAACAATCGTTTTCCTATATACCACAACATATTCTAACCCCCCAACAAATTAAGCCAAAGAATGAAGGAAGGAGATGCCAAAGGTGGTCTTTAGTCATCTCCTTCTTCATTACAATAGTTAAAATCTATTTTTTAAAACTATTCTTCTGCATTGGCCAGCGCTTCTGCACGTTCTTGTTCCCAAGCGGCTTGTGCTTCTTTAAATTCTTCGTTACTCATTGGCTTATCTAATACTCTTTGGCCTTTAAACTTCTCAGCCGTTACACCAAATGGAGAGTATTGTGCTTCAAATGGATTTAATTTGGAAGCAATGTATCCTGTACCGCCTACTGCATAAGGAATAACAAATGCCTCTTCAATAAGGAAGCTTTCTGCTTCAGCAAATAGTTCATATCGTTTAGCTAAATCCATTTCTGCTTTAGCAGCATCTACCATGTTTTGATATTTTGATTTTCCATTGGATTCTGTATATCCTTCTGCAAACTCAGGCTTATTATAAGATCCACCTTCAGTAAACGGATCAGTGTAAGAGGCAGGGTCTGCATAATCAGGTCCCCAGTTTACTTCTAATAATGCAAATTTACCTGGTCGACGTACTTCACCTAAGAATCCAGTAGAAGGACCCGCTTCTACTATCACATCAATGTAGTCTGTACCTAGTAAGCCCTCAAGCTGTTGCTCCACCACTTGTGACCGGTTAGCCCAGTCCGGAGAACCCGAGTTATATGGCATTAACACTTTAACTGGGAATGTAGCTTTTCCATCAAGTTCAGCAATTGCTGTTTCTTTAAATTCTTTAGCTAAATCTCCATCAAATGAGTCTGTACTTGTAATATCCGCTAATGGAGCTAATTGTGTATAATCAACGCCATCTACATCGACAAAGTTCTTCGGTGTAATTGAATTATTCAGCATATCTTCCGGGTTGTAAGGTTCTGTTGTCAACATTGCCGATACTCGGTCAAGTGCATGGAAAAGTGATTTACGGAAGTTTTTGTTGTTTACAGCCACTTTCCAGTTTTCTGGTTCATATTCAGCATCAAATTGTGGATCAAAGTTTAATGCATAGAAGTAAGTATAGAAGTTATTTTGACTTTGACGTACTTGAGATTTTTTCTCTTCATCATTAAACCATTCATCGATAACAGATGTTGGGATTAATGCTGAGTCAACTTCTCCACGTAAGAATAATTCCGGTGCTACAGTACCAGCTTCTTTATTGTATTTATAGCGAATACGGTCAATTAACACATTTTCTTTATCCCAATATGTGTCATTTTTTACTAGTACACGTTCATTTTGTGGTTCAAATTTGTCTAGGATGTAAGATCCGTTGTATAGGAAGTTTTCTTTAGTTGTCCCAAAGCTTTCTCCTTTTTCAGCTAAAAATTCACCATTTACTGGGAAGAAACATACATAGTTCAACATGGAAAGGAAATATGGTGTTGGATTTTCCATAGTGTATTCAATTGTGTGATCATCTAATGCTTTTACTCCAACTTCTGCAAAGTCTGTAACTTCACCATTATAGAAAGCATCGCCGTTTTTAACGACAGTTGCAATCCAAGCAGTTGATGATTCATTTTTTGCATCAAGCACATAATTTAAGCCATCTACAAAGTCTTGTGCCACTACATCTGCATACTCTTCTCCTTCATTCGTTACCCATTTGACACCTTCACGAAGTTTAAAGGTCCATACAGTGTTATCTGCATTTGCAGACCATTCTTCCGCTAAACCTGGTTTTACAATTCCATACTGGTCGTACTCAATTAAGCCATCTACTAAATTTGCTGCAACTGCAAATTCATTTGTTTCAGAAGTTTTTAAGTAATTAAGTGTTTTAATCTCTCCTGAATAAACTGTACGGTATTCTGAAACTTCTCCTTCAGAAGACTCGTTTTCTTTGTCGCTACACGCTGCTAGAACTAAGACAGTAACTGTAGCTAAAAGCAATAACCACAACTTTCTCATAAAACCCCTCCTGTTTCTTTACTATCTCTTTTTTTATAATGAAAATCCGATTCCAGGTTCACTTGACATTGTAATGATTTGTCCATTAAATGTCGGACCACCTATCACAGGATCATTCATACATAGCAAAGGCCCATCCAAATCAATCATCGTGATGTTTTTCTGAGATGCAGCAAAATGAGCAGCAGCACTTACACTAATTTTCGTTTCTAACATGCAGCCAATCATGCATTCAATGCCATTCGCTTCTGCAATATGGACAATTTTTTGAGCTTGATAGATTCCACCTGTTTTCATTAACTTAATATTAATTAGATCAGCAGCCCGTTTTTCAATTAGCATGATTGCCTCCTTTGGAGAAAAAACACTTTCATCTGCTAAGATATTGGTTAACGTATTGGATGTTACATAACGCATTCCTTCTATGTCACTAGAATGAACAGGTTGTTCCACAAGCTCGATATTTGTATTGGCATCCTCCAGTGCACCAATTATTCGGACAGCTTGCTTAGGTGTCCAGCCTTGGTTAGCATCTACTCGTAAAGTGGTATTTGGTCCAACTGCTTCACGTATTGCAATAACACGTTCAATATCACCAATTGGATCCTTTCCAACCTTCACTTTGAGTATGTTGAAACCTCGTTCAACTGCACTTAGGCTATCCTTAACCATCTCGTCCACATCATTCACGCTTATCGTGATATCTGTAATCAGTTCCTTTCGGTAGCCGCCTAATAATTTATAAAGGGGTGTCTTATAATGTTTTGCATACAAATCATAAATCGCCATGTCAACCGCAGCCTTAGCGCTGGTATTTTTAACTATACTTTTTTCCATTCGCTCCATGATTGCAGCAATTTCCTCTATATCCATTCCGACAATTGCTGGTTTAATAAATTCAGTAATGGCATGTGATATTGATGCGCTTGTTTCACCTGTAATCACCGCTGTTGGTGCAGCCTCGCCGACACCAATGTGACCATCATCCGTATAGATATAAATTGCAATATTTCGAATATTATCTACAGTTCTTAGCGCTGTTTTAAATGGTGTAATAAGTGGTGCTTCTACCACTCCTACTTGAATATCTGCTATTTTCATTCCATCACCTATCTACGTTAAAAACTGTAATATACGTAAAACTTCATAATAATCATCTGTTACAAACTCTACAGTATTATGCGGCTTAAAAGTCGCCCCTGGGTAGAACGAATTACGAAAGGCACGAGCATGATCACGGTAAACTATTTCGACTACAAATTTTTCAGGCAGCTTTACTTTTAGCGTTTCGCGGTCAATCCGCATGGCTTCTTCTACTAATATTTTAGTTTCTTTAATAGTTAATTTCGGACTTACACTAACTGTTGCACTACCAATGCCTTCTTTAGTAGCAAAAGTAATGATATTTTCATTGAAATCATGAATTTCTTCTGTGAGACCAACATCCCCACTTACAAAGGCGACCGGTACTCCATATAAACTAGCTGCATAGGTATTTATTAAAAATTCACTGACATATTCGCCATTAATTTTTACATCTGCATTCACTACTAATGTGTGAGCTAACGGATTACGATGACTCCCGCCTTTACTGTGGTAGCCAATAAAAATAGCACGGTCAAAGCTTTCATCCAAACCTGCTACCATACACATCGGGTCACCAGTCCACCCTCGGATGACCTTACAATTTACCGGTAAATTTGATATATCAAGATTTCGAGCAGAATCGTGGGCATCTTTCAGCAAAATTTCTGTAGCACCTCCTGCAATTGCACCTTCAATAGCTGCCTCTACTTCCTTTGTCATTTGCTTTAAAAAAGGTTGAATATCTTGTGTATTGAGCTCTGTCTCAATCCAAGCCGTTGTACCAGTAATCCCTTCTATATCTGCACTAATATAAACTTTCATAAATATCGAAACTCCTTTATTTGATTTGTCTCAATTATTGCTTCAATTGCTCCATACTTCGCTTCCGTTGCATTCACTCGCCTTGCCCAGGTTACATTACCATAGTCGTAATGCCACCATTCCTCTGAATAATTCGTAAATCCAACAGCTGTCATCGCATGAAATAAAATACGCCTATTCCTCAAGGCTTCTTCATTTTCATTCGGATATTGCTCATAATAGCAAGTTGCAGATTTTTTGCTCATTTCATCAAATGCACTTCCAAGATCTAACGGGTTTCCTGCTAAATCACCTAAGGTTAAATCAAGAGCTCCACCTGTTAAATGAGGAGAGGTTTTATATGGTTCTATACTTGGAAATGCAACAAATTTCAACGTTTCTTTTAAAACATCTTCTTCCGAAAAATATGGATTTCTTTTCTTTATAACTTGTGAAAATAATTGGAACAAATATTGTTGTACCTGAAGTGGTCTATAACCATCATATAAAATGAAACTATAGTTTTGAGGCAATAGATTTAATGCCTCAATCAATCTCTCATATGTGTTTTTACGAATATAAATCGATTTTAGACTATCGGGAATTCCTTGTTCATAATACATCGATTTTGAAAATACTCTTGGATGAACATCTACAAGATTTACTATTGGTTCATAACTCTCACAAATTTTAGGATTATGGATGATAGCAGACTGTTCTACTCTTGGAATTGGAGTATAAATCTTTTCTAGTATTGGAAATCACCTCACACTATGTAAGAAAATGTATCAAAGAATATGAATATTTTGATTATTCCGTATTTAAAAACAAATCTATCATACTTTACATTTTTTTACTAGGTATTAAATAATATTTATGGAAATTAAATATTTATTTAACATTATTATGTAATAATATATTTCTGCCATCTATTTACCTCGAATGTTACTATTTAAAAGATGTATCCAATTCCAAAAATTACATTTTATATATAAAAAAAGTTATTTAAGGTCTTGGAATTCCTTAAACAACTTAATATACCTAATATTTAAAATTCATATGCATGAACCACATTACCATTTCGACCAGTAGTTGTTTCAGCTTGAGAAAGGGAGTTAAGAATAGCTTCTTCAGTAGTTTCTGCCGCTGCTGCAAACAATTGGTTCATAACTGGGTGATCCTCACGCAGCTGTGTTCGGCTTTCAATCACTTCATTTGATGAATGAGGATTCTTGTGTGCAGTTGTAAAGCCAATCACAATATCACCACTTCCGTGCGCAAAATAGCTTCCCGTTCGCCCCAACCCAATACTGCAACGTTTAATTACACGTGTTAATTGCCTACTGCTAAGGGGTGCGTCTGTTGTAAAAACAATCATTATTGATCCGTCTGTAGGAGAAATTGTGGACTCAATTTGTTTGGATGATAGCTTATAGTTTTCTTTTGCAAACTCTGTGCTCTTTCCGAAATTAGTTAATACCAAACATCCAACCGTAAATGACACTCCAACGTCTTCATCTTCTACAATACGGGAAGATGAGCCAATTCCACCTTTGTATCCAAAGCAAACCATCCCTTTTCCTGCACCAACTGCTCCTTCCTGAACAGCTCCAGCTGATGCTTTCTCAATTGCTTCAATTGCATGACTAGGAGACACATAACACTCTCTTATTGAATTTAAATGGCTATCATTACATTCCCCAACTACAATATTAATGGTGCCGGTTTTGATTCCGATTTCCTTATTAGAATCTAACATGTATTGAAGTGTTCCTTGAGTTACATGAGGCACACTAAAGGTATTAGTTAGCATGATTGGTGATTCGATCACACCGAGTTCATTTACCTGGATAAGCCCGGTGGATTTTCCAAAGCCATTTATTACATAACTCGAGGCCGTCACCTTATTTTGGAACAAATTCCCGCCATGTGGTAATATTGCTGTTACCCCTGTACAGGCATATTCACCTACTTTTCCTAGTTCCTTATCTAACGTTACATGGCCGACCTTAACACCCGAAACATCAGTAATACAATTTTTCTTTCCAGTTGGAAGGTTTCCGATCTTAATACCTAATTCACGCACTTTTTTGCCCATATGTACACCCCTTTAAAACTATTCTATGTACGCCATGTTTTGCCCTTATCCTATTAAAATAAGCTATTATTTAACTTCCACAAAAGACATTTAATTCCTTCTTTGAATACAGACTCAAATTTTTAACCCTTACTTCTCGTTATTATGTGTTAAGACAATACATTTAAACAAAGAAAATCGAATAGTTACTGTGTTTCAATGTCATAATAGGGATGGTGATATTAACACCTACTAACTTTCGATGTGGAGGAAACTTTTATGAACAATTTTCGTGAAGGCTTAATTCCAACTGTACTTGGATCAGCTGTAACTGCAGCAGGGTATGCTATGAAACAAAAGGGTTCTAACCAAATGTTGGCGAATACCATTTTCGGGTTCGGATTAGCACATATAGTCTTAGGTGCAATTGACCTAGTAGAACATCGTCGTTAGTAGCACCAAAGAGCACATTTTGTGCTCTTTTTTCTTTGTTTAGTATTGGCTTTATTTCACTTTTCTCTAAACCTAACCATCATGATTGTTTTTGGTTATTTTTTACTATTAAACTTTTAAGCCTTTCCTCATTGGCTATAGAAAGTAAAAAATTGATACAATGAAATAAAAGGCAGGTGGAAGATTTGATAGATGCAATCGGGGAAACATTGGGTATTATCATAGCCACAGTAGTCATTTGCTCTGTTGTATATTTTGTATTACTCGTTGTTTTTCGAATTATTTCAAATATCTTTTATTTCTTCAAGTGGTTGAAGATGACACCTGCAGAACGTACCTATGAAAAACGCGTTAGGAAAAGAAATTCTCAATCTAAAAGCTCAAGTGGATGGTGGACTTTCGACTCTGGGAGCGGTGGTAGTTCAGACTGTGGCGACAGTGGCGGCGATGATGGCGGTGGTGGTGGCGGCGATTAAGCCACTAAACCATTTTATATTTTTAGTGTATTAACCTCGAATTCCTTTCATAAAGGCGTTTGAGGTTTTTATATAGACAAATCTACAATACAGTTCCTTGTATAAACTAGTTGAAAAGCCCTTACTAGACTTGTCAGAGACACATATGCTAGTAAAACTAGAAATTAGAAAAGAGGTTGTACTTATGAGACCCGGTAGAATTGGTTTCTGCTATCCGGGATACCGTTATTGTGGACCTGGTTGCTCTGGCCCAGGCTCCCCTACAAATCCCGTGGACGCTTGCTGCAAATTCCATGATGAGTGCTATTTATACAATAGAGATAGAAGAACTAGAAGGTATTGCGACGATTTATTTCAGCAATGTTTACAACAATATTCCTTCATGAACAATAAGCTCGGAAAAGATGCTAGATTATTTTCAGGGGCTATTAATATGAAGAATTTTTTCTTTTAATATATACAGGCATGACTACTCAATGAAAAGTATTCATGCCTAGCCTTACAATCTCCTCTTTAATTTTTTTCATTTAATCTAATTTTCGAAACATCTTGAATTTAGAAATTAATGTTATACTAATTAAAAATAGCAAAGAAGGTCCTCTGAAAATGAAATACAGTTTTAAAAATGATTATAGTGAACTTTGCCATCCCGACATATTAGAAGCCTTGCTAAAAGCTAGCAACGAACAAAATAACGGATATGGATTGGACAAGCATTCAGAAGATGCAAAGAAATTAATTCGAGAAAAGCTGGAATGTGATGATTGTGACATTCACTTCGTAACGGGGGGTACTCAAGCAAATGCTTCTGTTATATCTCATATATTGCGTCCCTATGAGGCTGTATTAGCGTGTAGTTCTGGCCATATTAATGTTCATGAAACCGGTGCAATTGAAGCAACCGGTCATAAAGTTTATACTGCTCCGGGTATAGATGGAAAGCTAATTCCCGATGATATTGAAGCTGCATTAAAGTACCATCAAGATGAGCATATGGTGAAGATAGGGATGGTTTACATTTCTCAATCGACAGAGATTGGCACAGTCTATAGTGAAGCTGAATTGAAATCATTATATGATTATTGTAAAGAGAATCGTTTATATCTGTACATAGATGGCGCACGCCTTTCAAGTGGTCTTGCTGCAAGTGATGTAGAATTTAACCACCTAAAAGATCTTTGTGACGTCATGTACATCGGCGGAACTAAAATAGGCATGCTAAGTGGCGAAGCAATTGTGATTTTCAACGAACAGGTAAAACCCTATTTCAGATATCACATTAAAAATAAAGGGGCAATGCTGGCAAAGGGTTATGTATTGGGTATTCAGTTCGAAGCAGCATTTAAAAACAACCTTTACTTTGAAATGGGTATGCATGAGAACGAATTGGCAAGATATCTAAGCAATGAGTTAAAAAGCATAGGCGTACCTCTATTAAACGAATCACCAACAAACCAAATCTTCCCTATCTTTTCTAAGGAACAGGTTGAGCAATTACAAAAACTTTATGCTTTTGAAATTTGGGCGCCTGTTGAGGACAAAATTGCAATTCGCTTTGTTACTTCATGGGCTACTTCAAAAGAAGTTTGTGTTGAACTAATTGAAGATATCAAGACCATAATCTCGTAAATAGTGGGCTATCTACAAAATAAAATGCAATTTGCTCCTTCGCAAATTGCATTTTTGATTTCCAAATAGTAACTATATTAACTAAACAGACATTTAATTTATTCATTACATTAAAAAAGCTCTTCTTTAGCTATTACCACACGATTTCGCCCTAGTTTTTTCGCTTCGTATAGTGCATTATCTGCTACTTCGATTAATTTTTTTGAATTTCCTGCTTGTTTAGGGAACCCTGCAATTCCTGCAGAGAATGTTACAGTTTTCCCTATTGGGCTAGTTGTGCCTTCAACATTTTTACGTAGATGCTCTGCAATGTCGTAGGCTTCCTCAACACCTGTCTCAGGTAATAAAATAATAAACTCTTCTCCCCCATATCGACAACAGAGATCTTGTTCCCTCACGGTTGTCCTCATTTGAATGGATAGAAATTTTAATACATCATCTCCAACAGCATGTCCATAGGTATCATTGATTGATTTAAAGTGGTCAATATCCAACATAATCACCGAGTACATTTTGCCTTGAACCGTCCAAGAATGCAGAACTGTATCCAATGCCCGTCGATTCGTTAAGCTTGTAAGAGGATCAATTGTATTTTCATCCTTTAAAATGCTTACTTGACCATGTAAGAATGAAAAACTTTGAATTAAGGCTTTTTTGATTTGCGATGCTTCATAATACCAAGCATTCAACCTGTTTATATTTCCCATTTCACTTTCATTGATACTATTTTCTGTAAGTGTAGCAATCTGTTGTAATGGTTTTGTGATTTTTGCAGCCAATAATAATACAATGATGATGGAAATTATAAGTAATGGCAATTCGAAATAAAATGTTGTTAAAACTTGATTACCTACAGAATTAATCGCTACCTCGTGTGGGGTCTGAACAACTACCCCCCAATTCGCTTTCTCTAAGGGACTAAAACCAGCAAGCATCTCCTCATCCCATTGATTGGTAACAAGCTGTGCCCCACTATCCCCCTCTTCTATTCTTTGTACCACTTTATTATTTGAAACATCCACGCCGAGTCGTGACTTCACGAGATGATAAATAATTTTACCGTTTGAATCCACTACATATACATTTGAACCATCCTGATATTGATGTTCGCCTAAAATACTCTCAAAGAAGTTTGACTCATGAATATAAATACTACCGTTCACAACCCCCTGATAGTTTCCGTTACTTGTGAAAATCGGATAAGAGACAGTAACTAATAACTTTCCAGTTGTAGCCCGAAATGGATCAGAAATTGAGGGTACTTGATTTTTTATTTGCTGGGTACCTACTTCTGAGGTTATGACAGTTCCTTTAAGTCCATTTTTTTCAGGTGCCCCTGCTAGCATTAACCCATTCTTGTTAGCTATAACTACAGAATTAAATGCATTCTGCTGATATAACAGGCGACTCGCCTCATAATTTAATAATTCTTCATTATCCATTTGATCGGCAATTTTTGCAGCACTGTACTCAAGTACTTGTAATGACTGATCCAAATATAAATTCACAATTTGAGATAGTTTTAATGCATAGACCCGATTTTTTTCTAAGGTCTGATTTTCCAATACATTAATACTCCTTTGATAACTACTATAAAGGCTACTTGCTAGAGATAATAGAAAGGCTAAAATGATTAACCCGATCATTAAATATTTTAGTTTTAATTTTCCACTAAGATTATGCATCCTCTGTTCCCCTAAAAAGACTTTATCAATAAGTTTAATACTAATTATTAATTTTATTATAATTGGAAGACCATTTTTATGAAAGGAGAACCCTACCTAATACTAATTTCATTATTATCTAGTAAGAGGATTTCTAAAATTAATTTCTTCCATTAAATATTATCTTCTCAATAATTTATCTGGCGAATTAAGGTATACATTAGGTGAAGTGTAATAATATTTGTTTGCGTACGAATATTCAAAAGTCTCTATTTTATAACAAAGCCATTAACTATTATTAGCTAACTAGCAACATTCAAAATAAATCTACTATTTCTACTATTTGAATAGTTATGGATTCAACGATTCTTTGTTGTTATAATGCATTGAATTGTATCAAAAAGGAGACATCTATGAACACACTCTCGTATAAAGAATTATTATTTATAGCTTTTATGTTATTTTCCATGTTCTTTGGAGCAGGAAACTTAATCTTCCCTGCCTTTTTAGGAAATGCAGCTGGGACAGAAATGTGGATTTCACTAACCGGGTTTATTATTACTGCAGTTGGTTTACCTATATTAGGGGTGATTGCTGTAGGGAAGGCAGGTAGTTTGAATACACTTTCAACAAGGGTACATCCGTGGTTTGCACTGTTCTTTCCATTCCTCATCTATCTATCTATCGGGCCTGGATTAGCTATTCCACGTGCAGGTACAGTCGCCTACGAAATGAGTATCAAACCATTTTTAGCAGAAGAATTATCGAATAGTTCGATGATGTTGCTTATCTATACAATCATTTTCTTTGCTATCGTTTTATATTTAAGTCTATCTCCATCAAAGCTAGTGGATCGATTCGGAAAGCTATTAACACCTGTCTTACTAATCTTAATTGCGATTATTTTTGTCAAAGCTATTTTGACGCCTGCTCAATCCTTTGCAGCCCCAACAGAAATCTATGCTAATAATGCTTTTTTCCAAGGTTTCTTAGATGGATATTTAACAATGGATGCTTTAGCAGCATTGGTTTACGGTATTGTTGTGGTAAATACTCTACGATTAAAAGGTATTAAGGACGATTCTTCCCTTTCGAAATATATGTTATTTGCGGGAATAGGTGCCGGTATGTTATTGGCAATTATTTATAGTATCCTTACGTATCTAGGGGCTTCCGTCTCCGGATTTAAACAAATGGATAACGGAGCAGAAACTTTAACACTCGTGATGAACGAATTGTTCGGACAAGCGGGTAATATCATTCTTGGCGCTTTATTTACAGTTGCTTGTTTATGTGTTTCCATCAGTCTAATTATTTCATGTGGAGAATACTTTTCACGTCTTATGCCATTTTTTGCTTATAAAACATGGGCTACAATCGTAGCGGTCATCAGTTTTGCGATTGCAAACTTAGGTTTAAATCAAATTTTAGCCATTTCTTCCCCAATTTTAGGTGCAATTTATCCATTAGCCATCGTTTTGATCATTTTGGGGTTATTGAATCGTTTTGCGAATCCATCTATTTATCTCTACGGTATTATTTTCACAGCCATCTACAGTATTATTGACACAGTAAATACTACACTCTTAGGTAGTTCATGGTCTGGAATTTTAAATTCAATTCCTCTTTATGAACAAGGTGTCGGTTGGATTTTGCCAGCAATTATCGGTATTATGATAGGTGCAATTATTGAAAAGCTTAAAGGACCTATTCATGTAAAATAATAAAAAAAGTACCCTACTTGAATGAAGTGCTCCCTGTCAAGTAGACAGGGTAAATAATAAAAATGGTTTATGCGGCTTGAGCTCTGTATTCTAAGGGGCTCAAGCCATTTAATTTTTCTTGGTAACGTTCATTGTTATAGAACGAAATGTATGTATCAATTGCTGTTTTTAATTCTTCATACGTCTCATATTTATGTAAATAGTACTTCTCTACTTTTAATGTGCCCCAAAATGCTTCAATGGGTCCGTTATCAATGCAACGCCCTACTCTTGACATGCTATGACGCATCTCAGCTGTTTCCATAATTTGTTTAAAATGTTTTGATGTATATTGATATCCACGATCACTATGTAATAAGGGAAACTCTTCGAGTTTCAAACTTTGAATTGCCGGTATAACGGTATTAAACACTAACTGATTATTATTAGAATGTCCTAATTTATAGCTCACAATTGACTTATCATATAGATCAATAATTGCACTTAAATACGCCTTTCTACCGTTACCATACTTAAATTCAGTCACATCTGTACACCATTTTTGATTTGGTTCTTTAGCTGTAAATTCACGTGCTAATAGATTTTCTGAAACATAATCTGGCTTAACCTTACGATATCGTTTTGATTTACGACGAATAACCGCTTCTATGCCACAAATCTGCATTAATCGGTAAATACGCTTCTTATTGAATTTTGTTAATCCTTCTTTTTCCCGTTGTCGATTAATTGTCATCGTTATGCGGCGATAACCATAGATCCCATCTACTTGTTTATATAAATTTTTAATCAATTCAACTAGCTTTTGATTTTCGACTTCTCGTTCTGAAAGTTGGCGATTTAACCATTTGTAATATGCTGCACGTGATACTGCAGCTATTTCGCACAGTAAAACAACAGCTAAGTTTTCTTTCTCTGCTATTTCTTGAATCGCCTTATAACGGCTTTGAATACGTATCTTACTTAACGACGCCTCCTTTCTATTTCCTCTAACTTTTTTAAGTATAGATTTTCTGCACGTAATCTTTCATTTTCTCGTTCTATCTGTTGAATTTTTAAACGATATTCATCTTCAAGTGTACGTTCTTCAACTGGTTTCGTTCGCCCACGGCGATCCATTAATGTTTGTTCGCCATTATCTTCAAATTTCTTCACCCATTGATAAACTTGTTGATAAGATACCTTGTATTTTACTGCTGTTTCTTGATAATTCTTTCCATTCGCTATGCAAGCTTTTGCGATTTCAATACGTTCTCCAACTGTCGTTTTTCTTCCTTTAGTCATAGGTTGGCTCATTCCTCTACCCGAATCTTTTAATTCACTATGACTAGTATACTTTTTAATCCAGTTCCTTAAAACGGTTGTACCAGAAAGTCTATATTTTCTCACTGTCTCTCTTAATGAAAGTCCTCCTGAAATATAATCTTGAACCGCAGCTAATTTTAATTCTCTAGGATAGTTATTATGATTTTTGAGCTTTTCGAGACCGTCTTCTCCAAAGAAATGATAATTACTTTGCCAATCTTTAATTGTTCTAGAATCAACTTTATATAATCTAGCGACTTCATTAAGTGTAAAGTAGCTATTATTATAAAAATTTAAAATCTCTAATTTTTCTTCTTTTGAAAAGTGATATTTTTTCATAAAAAAACTCCCAAATAGATTAAACAGATTTTATTTTTTCATCTGTCTACCTATTGGGGAGCATATCAGAAATTTATAAAACTTTCAAATAGGGTACTTTTTCTTTTATATTACAACTTCCAATTAACATGACACTTCTTTAGAGTAGGTTTGAAACTCTTGGTTAAATAAACAAACCAACCAATGTTGCTGTTAACGTTGACACCATTGTAGCAGCTAATAGCATTTTAAGTCCAAATTTCGAAACAACGGAAGCTTTTTCTCCATTAATCGCTTGCATAGAACCACTTATAATCCCGATCGAGCTAAAGTTAGCAAAGCTAATTAAAAATACGGATACTATACCCACTGTTTTCTCAGAAAGTGATGGAATGTGTTCTACGAATTGAAGCATCGCCACAAATTCATTTGTTGCCAATTTCGTACCCATTGTTTGACCAGCTACTAATATATCACTTGATGGCACGCCCATAAGCCATGCAATCGGCGAGAATATATATCCTAAAATTTCAGTAAATGATAACCCAATAATTGCATTGAAACCAGCATCTATTAGAGCCATTAGTCCGACATAAGCAATTAACATCGCGGCAACGATCAATGCTACTTTCCCACCATCTAACGCACCTACTGAAATGGATTCGAACAATGAATTTGCAGGTGAAGCATTTTTAGTATCAATCTCTTCAGTTTTGGCCGTGTTTTTCTCTGGTGCCATAATAATACCAATAATTAAAGCAGATAAAGCATTTAAAGTCATTGCCCCCAATACGTACTTTGCAGGCAACATTGTGATGTATGAAGCCATAATTGAAGCGGATACAGAAGCCATTGAAGAGACCGAAATAACAAATAAATTATTATTGCTCATTTTATGAATATGAGATTTAATTGCCAAAAGCCCTTCCGATTGACCAAAGAATATATTATTGACTGCATGAAAAGTGGTTACACTGGATAACCCAGTTATTTTGGAAAGGAATCCACCTAAATATTTGATAATAATAGGTAAAATTCGTAAATAAGTTAAAACAGAAAGTAACATCGAAGTAAAGATGATAATAAGTAAAACATTTACAAAAAATACTGAATTCCCTTCAGGCACCCATCCACCTATTACAAAGATTACACCCTCACGTCCAATTTCAATAATTGTAGAAAAACCATTTCCGATTGCCTCAATTACTGTTAAGCCAATTGTTGTTTTGAACATGATTATTGTTAGAACCACTTGCATAACTAACATAACTCCAACCGCTCGGTAGTCAATCGCCTTTTTGTCGTTACTCAGTAAGTATGCTAGGCCAAAAACTACAACTAACCCTAAAATTCCGATTAAAATTGACATTATTACTCTACCTCAATTGTTTTAGATTCAGTGTTTCGATACACCATATAGTTGTTTTCCTATCCATCTATTAGTTTCCACATTATCGTTCGAGAACTATTTTTTAACACCCTGCAATAAATGAAAATAAATAATGTATATCGAAAAATTTTATACCACTAGTTTCCTATAGTCAAATAGTTATTAGATACATAAACCAAAGTACTAATTTTCTAAAAATACCTAATGTTTAGTTTTATATAAATTATTAGTATTGTTAACTTTCTTTTAGAATATCGATAAAAAAAGATATTTTAAGAAAAGGGATTATTGATATTTATTTGATATTTCAGTTTTATGATATTTTCTAAAATTCCCAATATAAAAATAATAAATGGACCACATTTAGTAGTCTTAAAAAATGACTTTAAAAGTGGTCCATCACTTACTATCGATTTAAATATCCTTATATTTTATTTCGCTACTGGATAAAAGCCTTTATCCCAAACATAAAATTGATCTGCAGCCTCATCAGTTAGTTTATAGAAGTAAAGACTAACCTGTTCTTCCGATTGTGTCCCCATATCATTACTCGTTGCATCGATATGGCGCCATCCACTTTCAGTTTTTACCAAGTTCCATGCATGGGCTAGGTGTTCTTCTGACTCTGACAGATAACCTACAACATAAAAACTTTCAATCCCCGCTTTTTCCAATAACATCTGCATCGCAATTGCATAGGCTTGACATACGCCTTCACCCATAACAAAGAAGCCATATGCAGAATGAAATCTTACATTTCCGCCATCCACATATTCTATATTCTCAATTACGGCTCGGTGGATAATAGAAATCTTTTCATCAACGGATTTCCCATCCAAGTCAAGTTTAGTATAAAACTCTTCGAACTTCGGTTTAATGGTCACCATTTCGATATTATTGGTAGTATAGCCAATATCAAAGTGAAGGAAGTACCTGCCATCATCTGATTTTTCCACACCATAGGTTATATAACCTACAGTTCCCAAAATCATCGGATTATTATAATAAGCATTCGCTACAAATTGTTCTAATTTTTCTATTTCATCTCCGCGATACGATATAAGGAAATGATGATCATATTCCAGCATAGAGGATTGAATTGTCTCTTGAAGTGCTTTAACATTATTAACTTCTAAAATCGCACCATAAGCATTCTTAATATATCTGTTATCTTCGAATAATTCTAATAGTGTCTTCCCCGTTGTCTCACTTGCATAAGGATAAATTGGGATATCTACTAATTTTGCTACTCTATCAAACCAGTCAAACTTATATGTATTTCCATTAACTGCAACTTCCATCTGTTCAACAGATGTTTGTTCATTCACGTCATCTGTACAACCCACAAGAATAATACATACTAAGATTATGAAAAGTTTCAGATTTTGAATGATGCTCAGATAAACTCCCCCTCTCACCAAAACCAAAATTTGTAAATTCATATGTTATATAATAAATGATTTCTAATGAATTAGCATTAAAATTCGATAGAGTAGATTATGAATAATTTCGCACACATAGTATTTTAACAACAATTTTGCAATAAAAAACGCCTGGATTTAGTTTCCAAACGTTTGGTTTACCTTAATAGTTTTTACTCCCCTTCACCTCATAATGAAGTTCCACAAATTGATTGAAGGTTCTTGTGCCTTTTAATAGGAGATCTAATTGATCGTCTCCCTTTTTGAATAATGGAATCCCATTCCCTAGTAGAGTTGGAGCAATCGTTATAATAAATTCATCAACCAATTTTTCTTCAATAAAGGAGTGTAAGAGCTCACCTCCACCAACAATCCAAATGCTTTTCCCATCTTGGTTCATTCGTTTTTCAGCAAATTTTGTTACATCCTCGTTAACGAATATCACATCTTCCGTATTCTTGAGAGTAGACCTTGTAAATACATAGCATTCTTTATTTTTATATGGGAACTCCTCTAAATCTTGTTCCATTAACCAATCGTAAGTTCGTTTCCCCATTACAACTGTATCTACAGTTTCATAAAACTCTGAGTAACCATTATCTCCATCACCCTCTACTTTGAATAGCCATTCAAGAGAATCCTCTTTTGTCGCAATATAACCATCTAATGTAGTTGCAATAAATACGACCAACTTGCGCTTTTTACTCATCATTTTCTCCTATCTATTAAATTGGAATAGTAGTTCACTTACTTTAATATGTTCGATTACATAAACCGTCCCACAAACTCCCAAATAGTACGCCAGTAAGCCTGAGGATCTACTTTTTCTGCTTCCCCATGGCCGGCGCCGTTGATAATCAATTTTTCTTTTTCAACTGCTGCGGCATCATATACTTTATCTAACATTTCGTAGGGTACAAATGTATCTTGATTGCCATGGATAAATAAAATCGGTTTCTCACTCTTTGCGACCTGGTCAACAGCTGATGCTTCATATAAGTCGTATCCAGCACGGATATTTGTTACGGTATTGGCCGCGTTCATCACCGGGAATTCAGGTAAGCCAAATAAGTCATCCAATTGATACACAAAGACATCACTAACCGAAGAATATCCACAATCTTCAACAATTACTTTCACGTTGGAAGGCAGATCTTCACCTGCTGTCATCATGACCGTCGCACCACCCATTGAAACACCGAATAATACAATTTCAGCATTAGGGTCTACCTCAATAATTCCATTGATCCATTGCAGCATGTCAAGGCGATCATGCCAGCCCATGCCAATGTATTCCCCCTCACTTTCTCCATGTCCACGTAAATCGGGAGCTACAACATGGAACCCTTGTTCATAAAAATTACGAACATACCTAGTCATCCCCTCAGCACTCGATGTGTATCCATGTACGACAATCGCCCACTTATGATTCTCTTTTCCATTTTGATAGAAATCTGCTTGTAAGTTCAGCTGAAGTTTATCTTTTGATACAATCGACATGGCAGTAGCCCCATGATCTGATTCGAACTGATTGTCTGCCAACTCGGCAGCCTCCGCTACTTCGGCCATTACGGCAATACTTTCCTCTAGATGAGGATTGTCATCCATAAATTCTTTTTCATCATTTGCTTTCAAGGCAAAATTATAAAAATAATTCCCCACTCCTATGTAAGTAACCCCCATTACAACAATTAAAAGACCTAAAATAATCGTAATTCTCTTTTTCATAACTCATCCCCCATGGTTATTTATTCAATTTTTTCTGACTCATTTCCTCTATTAAAATGATTAACGGAAATTATTATAATACGATCTTTTGTTCAGCGTGTCGTTAAAAAAACAAAAAAATGCTTAGATTCGGTTGAACACAAGTCCGAATCTAAGCTTATGATTAAGGCTACTATAGTTTCTTAAATTACTTATAACTGCAACATCTCTTTTCGAGGAAATGTCGTAATTCTTTTTGGCTTCTTTGGTCCGCGATTTCGCTTCTTGTGCTTCCATTGTCCACGAGTTCTCTTCTCGCGGACTTTTCACTGCTCTCTTCCGCTTCAATTGTCCACGAGTACTCTTCTCGTGGACTTTTCACTGCTCTTTTCCGCTTTTATTGTCCGCGAGTCCTCTTCTCGTGGACTTTTCACTGCTCTCTTCTGCTTTTATTGTCCACGACTACTCTTCTCGTGGACTTTTCACTGCTTTCTTTCGCTTCTATTGTCCGCGACACAGTCAAGTCCAAGTTATTGTGTAAAATTCAATACGAATGTTTTCAACTAAATTTTAATTGTAAAAATTGGGGGTAATAAATTATCCACCCACTACATTTTTCTCCCTTAACTCCCATGGGTTAATCACTCATATTCCGTAAAGGCTGTCAAAGGCTCTTTTCACTTTGATAGCCTTTACGGAATGTGAGATACTCCCTGGGCGGGAGTTAAGGTTGACAAGATAAATCAGAAATACTATCTAGAAAGTCCTGTTCTTTTTGAATAATCGTTTTCTTGATAGTGCATTAACACAGCACCAACTAATCTAAAGGCAGATTGGGTATTAGGGAAGATACGGATTACGTTCTCTCTTCTACGTACTTCTTGATTTAGTCGTTCCAGAGAATTCGTACTTCGAATATTGACACGTATACCTTTCGGAAAATTCATATATTGAATGGTATCTTCGAAACCTTCATCTAGTACTGTAAGTGCTTTTTCATATCTGCGATCTTCTGCATACTGATTCATTAATTCATCTTTAAATTTGCGCATATCATCAAGGGTAACTGCATCAAAGATACGTCTAATCATGAGACGGAAATCTCCTGAATCCTTTTTCGGCAGCTTTTCAATAATATTACGTTTAAAATGTACGTTGCATCTTTGCCATGTAGTTCCGATGAATTCGCGTTGGATGGCTTTTCGTAAACCTTGGTGAGCATCAGATATAACTAACTTGGGTGATTGAGTTCCTCGGGATTTTAAGTGTTGAAGAAAACGACTCCAGCTATCATAGCTCTCCACATGGTCTACACTTAAACCCAAAATTTCACGTTTATTCTCTTCTGTAATAGCCGTTGCAATATAGACAGCCTTCGATACAACTTGGTGATGTTCACGCACTTTAATATACATTGCGTCCAGAAAAATATAAGGATAGTAAGTCGTGTTTAAAGGTCTGTTTGCCCAAGTGTTAATAATGGGATCTAGTTTTTGAGTCAGTGAAGACACGAGTGATTTTGATACAGTTTCACCACAAAGCTGTTCCACAATTTGAGTTACCTTTCTTGTGGAGACACCATTTACAACCATTTCTATCATCGATAGAATCAACGCTTGATCATGTCTAGCATATTTTTCAAACACACTAGTAGAAAATTCACCGTTGCGAGTTCTAGGAACTTTTAAAGTTAGTTTTCCAACACTCATAACGATTTCACGCTCGTAGTAGCCATTTCGGTAATCGATTCGATCATTCGAACGCTCATAAGCCGCTGCATTTAAATATTCGTCTCTTTCTTTTTCCATAAACTCATTTAAAACTAATACTAAAGCAGATTTAACCACTGTATTTAAGTCAGAATTTAGTACAGAATCTTTTAAAAAGTCCATATCTAAGTTAAACTGTAATTGAGTCATTATTATTCCCTCTTTCATGTTTATCGTCGCTGAAAACATTGTATCCAAGAGAGAATAAAATGACTCTTTTTCTTTTTACACAATTATATGGACTTAATCCGCGACACCTCTTCTCGCGGACTTTTCGCTGCTCTCTTCCGCTTCTATTGTCCACGACAACTCTTCTCGTGGACTTTTCACTGCTCTCTTCCACTTCCATTGTCCACGAGTTCTCTTCTCGCGGACTTTTCACCGCTCTCTTCCGCTTCCATTGTCCGCGATTCCGCTTCTCGTGGACTTTTCGCTGCTCTCTTCCGCTTCTATTGTCCACGACTACTCTACTCGTGGACTTTTCACTGCTTTCTTTCGCTTCTATTGTCCGCGACAACTCTTCTCGCGGACTTTTCGCTGCTCTCTTCCGCTTCTATTGTCCGCGAGTACTCTTCTCGTGGACTTTTCGCTGCTCTTTTCCGCTTTTATTGTCCACGACAACTCTTCTCGCGGACTTTTCACTGCTCTCTTCCGCTTTTATTGTCCACGATTCCGCTTCTCGTGGACTTTTCACTGCTCTCTTTCGCTTCTATTGTCTAAGATTCCTCTTCTCGTGGACTTTTCACTGCTCTTTTCCTCTTCTATTTTCCACGATACCTAACGTTTTGTGGACTAGTCTCACGTTGTTAAACAAACGGTACTCCAAATCTATTTTACAAACCTATTTTCAACATGATTAGCTGAGTAGGATAGAAACCCTAATGTATTCTCTGTTTCAATAATGGAATTGCCCGAAATTTGGTCATAAAGTAACTTCTCTTTCCATAGAAAATCTTTTTCTGGAAGGGAATTTTTTTCTGAATCATGGATTTGATAAGAAGGATCACAGAATCGATAGATTGCTTCTGTTTGTTGCAACATTTGATTGAGTGCTGCTGTAGCTTTTACTAGTATACCGAAGTTCTTAAAACTCTTATTCTTTAACGGGCTTGAGGTAATCTGCTTAATCGATAATTCTTTCCCATTTGAAAATGTATAGGATGAGGTGACTAAAAAACTGTAATGGACATCGCCGGAGAGAATTACAAGATTAATTGGATTCCATTCTGCTAGCTGATTTAGTAGATTCGTAAGACCCTTTCCATTATACCTCCACGCTTCTATATCAAAAATCGTTTGGATATGTGCCCCTAGCTTTTCTAATGTGGGCAGAAATTTAAGAATTGCCTTTTCGATTAAATCAAACCCGATTACGGGGGTTGGTGAGATGATAATTAAAGGATCTCCTTTTTGCCACCCGCTTTTCTGCAGCTTTTTTGTAATTGCTTGATATTCGTGTTCATTAACTAACTGAGGCGGGAATGTCCTTTCCTCCACTAGTTGTTCCGAAGCTTGCGTCTTTGGCTTATCCTCATATTCTCTCAATGTCCTAGTATCAAGAAAAACGGCTTTCGGAGTTGTCGGCGTTACAAAATGCCAAGGTTGATGGTCCCTTAACAAATTAATCCATTCCTCATAATTATTCATCATTTCATTATTTTGTAAATCTCGGAAATACCTTTTTATTTTGAAAATGAAATCATGGCTGAAAACTTCTGGCTCATTCCCCCAGCCCTGAAAGGCAAAATAAGCTGATTGTCCATTGGTCACAATATGTTGTCCTAAAGGTGCGTTTTGAACAGTTTCTTTCCACTCTGCATTTATGTTCCAGTCATCTGTTATATCATGATCATCAAAAATCATATAAGTAGGGATATTTGCGAATAATCTTCTAATTTTATAGGTTTCAGAATGACAATTGCTGATGAGCTTATCATGCTCAATATAACGTTTTTGCAATTGTTTTTTTTCAAGCTTCTTCAGCTTATCGGTCGCTTTTGCTAATTTTAAATGAAATTGCCCCTTTTCAAATGCCTCATCAAAGGATTCCAAGAGATTTACTTCTCGAATTACTTCCCACAAAATCGGACTCCAAGATAATAAATACATTGCCGCATACTCACCAAACTCAATCAGGTGATTGGACCCATTCCGGGATGAAAAGCTCGCAAAGTCCTTCACAATTTCTTTTCTTCCGTTAATGAGCTTTAAATCTCTTAAGCTACCTTTTATCCGTTTATCAATAGATGTCAATTTTTCCTGTACTCCCATCAACGCTTGCCCTAACTGGTTTATCGGGCGAAAAAGTGGATCTGCTACATTATCTGCATAAATTTGATCGCCCATCAAAAAGAGGGCTTCTGGCCTTTCACTTAAGTTACGACTATGTTCTACTAAGAGACGGTCAGCTTTAGCTAAAGTATCTTCGCCTTCACCCTGAGGCTTTCGACAGGACCCAAACAGAAATTTAGCCGCTAGCACTCGCTCCTTTTTGGGGATAAAGAATGTTGGATATTTAAAGGAATCATAAACAATACTTTTGGAATTATCCTGAGACAAAAGACCAAGATCTGCCAAATCAAAGGAATCTTGCTGATTTTGAAAATGTAGGTTGTAACCTATTAATTGATTGGTAGGGAAAAGGTTTGAATCGGGGGTTATTTTGATTAGATTAATAAATAAGTTCTCTCCAAATTGAATAGTTTCTTTTTCAGTTGTTGATTGAATTTTTGAATAGAATTCTTTTTCACCCATTTTGGCTATTTCACACACTTCTGCAGATATGGTAAATTCTTTACTTGTTGCCACCCATATAAATACTTTTGAAGCATCAAGACGCCGTATCATTGGACCAGCTAAAAGAGCAGGAAACAACTCTGAATTCATGTTATTTCTTCCCCTCATTCTAGACTTTTTTTACAATATGCAATAAGCCCAATAAATGTGATGAAGGGTTCTTTAATTTAATACGTTTGCCTCAAGTAAACTCTTAATTTTCAAAAAAATTGAAATCTTTACTTTTTCTGTTTCGTAAACAAATAAAAAGGGGGGATATTTATGAGAAAAAAATATCTAATGATTTTAACAGTTGCCTTTATCATAGAGCTCCTTATTACCTATCTAGTGGCATCATTCTTCTCTGTAAGGATGTTTGAAGTAATGTTCTTCACAGGGGTTGCCTTCACTGTAGTCATTTTATTCTTTACAAGTAGCGGTGGAATCATCTCCAATATGGCCTCTTCTGACGTAAGTGCCAGGACCGGTATCTTGCAAAAAAGTGAACCGTTTATTTTCAAAAGAGGTCCTATTTTTATGGCTTCTGTACTTTTGCTAATAATTGGACTCGTACTGTTTATACTCCTTATTGCGGGCATTATTCCTCCTGCTTAGCATTGATAGACTTTCACTCTTAAGAGCATGGAACCTTTACCATGTTCTTTTTTTGCATAAAAAAACAGCAGACCCCAGTACCGAAATCCACCGCTAACCATTCACTAGATGTAACTTTTAAAAATCTTCATGCACTAAGTCATTTATGACACTCATTGCGACAATACTTCCTTCACTTGCTGCATTGATGACTTGAGATGGTGTGGAAAGTGAAATATCTCCACTCGCATAAACTCCTGCTACATTGGTACGTCCAAAATTGTCTATTTGAATTCCTCCATTATTGTGCTGCTTGCAGCCTAAAGATTGTGCTAGTGAAGATGCTTGTTTTAGACCAGCACTAACGAATCCACCCATTCTCTCAATTTCAGAGCCATTTTTAAATCGAATCGTTTTTAACTTTCCTGCTTCTCCATGTAAAGCTGCTATTTCTTCTTCAATCACTCTAATTTTTTTCCTTGATAATAATTCCATCTGCTCCATCGAGAATACTTTCTTCCCATTCGTACAAACAATCAGATTCTTACTCCAATTATAAATCAATTTTACTTTATGAAACCCACTTGGATTTTCTGTAATGAGAACTAGTGGAAGATCTTTCAACTCCCAGCCATCACAAAATGGACAACTGAACAAGCTTGTGCCATAAAAATCATGAATCCCATCTATTGACGGGAGTACATCAACTAAACCGGTTGATAAAATTATCTTTCGCGCTATATATAGACCGTTTTTTGTTAAGACGGAAAAGGAATTTATTTCTTTTTTAATTTCAAGTACTTTTTCATTTTGAAGTTTGATATTTGGATATTTCATTAAGTCTTGTTGGGCAATTCTTTTAAATTCAGATGGCTTAATTCCATCTCTTGTAATAAATCCATGAGATTCATGAGTTACAGCATTTCTCGGTTTATCTTCATCAAATAAAATAATATTCTTCTTTGCTCTTGCAAGGACAAGTGAAGCATTTAAGCCTGCTGGACCCCCACCAATAATGACACAATCTAACATCTATAACTCCTCCTCTAATAACATCGGGATTTTTATTTGAACTGCCTTTACAAGTTTTGTTAAAATTTTCGAAAGATAGTTTGGAGAGAGATTTTCCATTCGGGGCTTTCCCTTAAGAGTTAATTACAAACACCATTTTTAGTAAAGATTAATTTAGTGATTTAAGCCATTTCATTTTACCTTCACATCTAAATGTAAATGTCACAATTTAGGACATTTGTTATCTGTAATTGATTATTAATTAATACAATTAAAAGTACAAGCTTTAGCATTATTATTGTGAAATGATTTATTAAGTAATCAATTAAAAAAAGTACCTTTTAGAGTATAATTGGTATGTTGAAAAATTTTCGGGGGGCCTACATTATGGTTTCAGACAAAAAAAATGCCCAAAAATACGCTTATGAATATATTCGAGATCGTATGTTGGACGGAAGTTTTAAAGGTGGCATGAAAATAGTTGAAGAACGTCTAGCTGATGAGATAGGTGTTAGTCGAACACCCATCCGTGAAGCAATCAGAAGACTGGAACAAGAAGGATTAATCAAGAAAAAGCACGTCTATAATCCTACTATCGAAGATTTAAAATATTTATATGAGATGCGTATACTATTAGAAAGTTTTGCAGCTGAAAAAGCAGCAAAAAATATGACATCTGAAAAACTAAAAGAACTTGGAAATACGATAAAACAATCTAGAAAAGGTCAGTCAGAAAGTATCTACAATGCAAACCAACTCTTTCATGATCTAATTGTAGATGAATGCAATAATCCAAGCATGATTCATATATTGGAGAAAGCACGTACAATATTCTATTTATTTAGTCTTAAGCTTGATATATATAAACGACCGCATTTAATAGATGAACATGAGGAAATATATATGGCAATTAAGGACAGAAATGAACAGCTCGCTGGTGAACTAATGGCCAAACATTTATATAATGACATGAATTATACTCTAGCCGAGATATCTTCAAAAAAAGAATAGAAATAATAATGAACGATTGAATAAAAGTTAAAACAGAATGTCAGATAGAATAATCTTATGTATTTAGGTCGAATTGCAGAAGTTATCCTCATTTGGAATCTGAAATAGAAAGCCTCCAAACGAATTGATAAAGCCTATCCGCTTTTTAATGGCTAGGCTTTATCCATACTCTTTGCATCAATTACACTCTTGACGTAGGAACTTACTTTCTAGTATTACCTTACCTAAACGAAAAAGCTGACCTCTTGATTAGAGAATCAGCTTTCCATTAGCATAAGTTATAAAATTATAGTGTAAGCTTCTTGTTAGTAAATACATAGTCCAAACTATTTGGTGACACGGACAACAATCCATAATCCAAGAGTGGGTAGTTATACAATCTTCCTTCATAAACTAATTCAAAGCGCGGATGCATCAAAAAGTCATTTGGTGAAATAAGAGCTGATGGAAGATCCCATAAATTTAAGCCACTTCTTTTAAAAACCTCGGCAACAAATTGCGAGCAAAAATATTTATTTTTTTGATTAATCGGAATTCGAATCGCCACACCAACGAGTCCCAGCAAATTATAAGCGTATCGATCTTTATTCGAATTAAAGCATTGAATCATATTTCTAATGGCATTATATTCACTTTTTGAAACTTCTATTTTTAAAAAAAGACATCTTGTGTCATCAAAATAGCGATACGTACCGAAATAGACATCTTCTCTAATAAAACCAGCTATGAGTGGATTTCTAGGATTTTTTCGACCAAAACTGTAAATTTCGTCGAGTTTATCGTCAAAGACAATTGAAACATGGTTATAAGGGGCATTTGTATACCATTTTATAATTTTCGTGAGAACAGTACCGGTATCAGTTAATAAAATATAAACCCTTTTTTTCTCTTCCATCATTTCCCTTTAACCCTGACTATCTTCTTCGTCACTTTTGTATTCTAAAATATCCCCAGGCTGACATTCCAATGCCTTACAAATCGCCTCTAGTGTTGATAATCGAATTGCTTTGGCCTTTCCATTTTTCAAAATAGAAAGGTTGGCCATTGTTATTCCTACCTTCTCCGATAACTCTGTTACACTCATTTTCCTTTTTGCCAGCATCACATCAATATTGATTATTATTGCCATGTTTTCACCTCAGACCGTTAAATCATTTTCTGATTTTATGTTAATAGCTTCCTGCAGTAGTCTTTGGAGAACAGCAGCAAAGACTGCAATAACCAGTGGAATAAATACAAAAACCATTGCAATTAAAATGATACCTGGCGCATCGTCTCTCTCCGCAATCAGGTAAAAGAGTGGCATGCCCACGATGTACAGGATACTAATTGAAATTGCACTGAATTTAATATTCTTTAATGCTTGAACTGAAATTTGCGAAAAAGCTTTATTGTTATCGATATAACTTAAAAGTTTAAAAGCTTGATACAGTGCAAAGTAAAATGGTATTGCTGCTGCATACAAATCAATTAATACTAGATATTGAATAAAAGCATAATCAGGATATAATTCTGCTGCAAAACTTGCTATATTTGGAACCACAAAAATGCACAATGCAAGAACCGGTAAACCCATTAGAATAACAGCTATTTTCAGAAAGAGTGTTGATCCTCGTTCCATCAAAAGCACCTCACTTATTTATTTTCTAATTGAATTTAACACAAAATTTATCGTTTTACAATAAATTTTTATTTATTTAGGTATTATTTTATTATTAATTTTCATTTAAATAAATGATTTTGTTAATAAAATTGTTATTTTTCAGGCAAAAAATATGGGAACGCCCGATTTGGACGTTCCCGTTCTTATTCCGTTAAAGCATCCTTTAATGAGATAAGGTAATTTCTTTATTATAATCTTACCAGTGTACTTGAAGTTTATTACCATTTGGGTCATAAAAGTGGAAAAAGGCATGACCATTATCTTCTTTTATATCATCGACCCTAACTTGATTATCAATTAAGTGTTGATGAAATTTAGATAACTCTGGGCTTGTAAAGCCAATGCTAAATTCTTGTTCATTATCAATTGTAAAATGTGCAAATGTTTCATCTTCCGTTGGAACTAAGATAAGTAAGAAAGGTCCTTCATTTACTTTTAAAATTGCAAGTTCCTCAGTATTGTTTAGTAACTGGAGCCCTAATACATCTCTATACCATTGTGCAGACAGTTCTAAATCTTTTACAGGAATTCTAATATAATGTACTTGTTCAATAAATGATTTACTCATAGCCTTCTCTCCTTTATTTAATCCTGTATATGGAATACAGACTCTGTTTCTGATGCACTCCCTAATAAGTTTATGTTTTCAATATGCCTTACCTAATCAGCAAGCAACTCCTATTGGCAAACACCTAATGGATTATTGTCCGGATCATAAAAAGTGAAGAATCTGCTAGTTCCTTCTCCACCAATCGGATTCACCTTAACCTTCTTTTTTATCAGGATTTTATGCAACTCCTCAATATCTTCAGGGATGAAATTATAATACTTCCCTACCCCAAAATCATTTTTGGGGAATTCCATCGGTTGGTGATTTACTGTCCGAACAAGACATACGACTGTTTGAGCCAGTTCATGAATCTTCATAACAGCAGCCTCTTCTTCAATATAAATAAGCTCGAAGCCAAGTATTTCTTTATACCATTCTGCAGAAATTTTCGGGTCTTTGACTGGAATAAAAACACCTTCCACTCCCTTCAAAAGCTGTTTTGTCATTTAATCCCACTCCTTTTTCCTCTTTAATTCAAATTGTGAATAAAAGCCACATGGATAAATAATCAAATTTAGACATCGTTTTAATTATTGAAATTATGCTGGGGAAGACATTTACAGTAGCATTCTGTTCAAAAATTTACGCAATTTCAGTTAGATTTTTTTGTTTTCAAAAATAGAACGTTGTTGACCAAAACAACGGAATTTTAATACATCTATGGGCAATTGCATAATTCAATGCTATTCATTACTACCAATCTAGAATCTACATAAGCTCCTTTAGACGCTTCATGACCGAATGAATAGTTAATCGATGGAATGTAATGAGGTTTCTCTTATAAATAACTGAAAAAATCCCATAAGGTGTTGGTGAGAGCTCCATTAACTCTTCTCTGTTTTTCAGGTCAATTATGTTGACTTCGATTCCCAACTTGTTGGCACCTGCGATTATATTTTCCGTCGCCACTTCTACGTACGGACATTGGAAAGAGCGTATTATCGTTAGATCTTCGAATCTGGCAACCCTCTCGTCCCAATTAGTTGGGAAGCTTGGTAACGTGTATCTTTTTCCCAGTTGATAAACAAGCAGTTCAAAATTCTTCGGTGCTGTATCCATCAATTGAAAATTATTTTTTAAAAAGATATCTTTGCTCGGAGTCCAAGACGTCTCTGGATTTGTCACCACTACAACACCTTGCTTATGATTTTTTCTTGCATGTTGAAGACAATGGTTAATTAGCTTGGCACCATATCCTTTGCCCGTTTCGCCTACCCAAAGGCAATGGATTACCAAATAATTATCCGCATGAACTACTCTAGAAGAATATTCAGCATCCGTATATTCTATAAAACCTACTTGTTTATTATTTTCAAGTAATTGAACATATTTTAAGCCTTCCTCAAATCGTTCGTTCAGCCACTTGTTTTTATTTATGTACCCAAGCGTTTTTTTCTTACTTCTAAGGCAATAGCTCCCGATACCCTCGAGTATTTCTGTATCAAGCTCCACTACTTGCATACCTGCCAAAAATAACCCCTCCCTAGTTTTCTATATATCTATTTCGAGTAATAAAGTTGTTTCTCCTTTATAGATTTCTTTTAAAATTAAAAAGCATCAATCCTTGATGGATTAATGCCCTTCTTCTTTTTGAAAACTTTATTTAATATTTTTTCAAAAGTTGTCCAATTTCTCTCTCACCTGACTGAATTGCAACCATATATGCATTCATATTTGCAGAATCAGTCAAACTTGGATCTGCTCCTAAATCTAGTAATGCTTGCACAGTACCTATATCTGAACTGTAAATTGCATAAGTTAATGCTGTAGAACCGCCATATTCCTGATAATTTGGATCCGCACCAGACTTAACTAGTAGCTTGACCATTTCTTGGTCTCCAAGTTCAGCAGCCGTCATTAAAGCAGTCATACCATAACTACTTTCATAATTTGCATCAGCTCCTGCCTCAAGCAACAATCCTACTATTTCAGAATTTCCACTTTTAACAGCCCAATCTAATACTGTATTTCCATAATAGTCTTCCTGGTTAACATCTTCTCCGTTTTCGATCATCTGTGATACCTGATCAATTTCTCCATTTGCAACCGCCGTAATAAATGGTGAAATCTCTGCATCTTCTTCGTAGTATTCTTCATCTTCATAATAGTCCATAGGTTCATACAAAAGGAATTCATTCACAGCGTAGTATATTCCGATAATGAATAATACAACTAGTCCAGCTAATGGACCGCTAACTATTATCCAAAGCATCCTAATTTTAATGGGTTCAATGATTCGATGTTGTCTTTCTCCAAAGAGTAATGCAATTTCGTCAATTCGTTTTGGTAGCGCTGGATGGGTAGATAATACTTGGCTTAGCCAAACAAAAAAACCCTTTTCTTCATTTAATTGTTTCATAAATTCTTCTTTATCAACATGTAAATAGAGATGTTTTCCTATCGCAAGCATCGTTAAACTATTTTTAGATGCTTCACTATTTTGAGTGTAATAGGCAGCATAGCGATCACAAGTATATTCACAAGCTCTTAAATAGAGCTCAGCCAAACCAGGTATCCACATAGCAGGTAAAATCAATATTTGTTTTGACAAATGGTTTCGTTTAATATGTGCAAGTTCATGCGCCAGGACAAAGTTGAGTTCATCTTCCTGATTCGTATTTATTAATTCAAAGATTTCCGCATAAATGACTACCATATTTCGTCCAAAAAAACGCGTAGCAAAGGCATTCAGAATACCCCCTGACTGTAACACATAAATGTCTGGAATTTTACTGATTTCCATTTCCCTACATAGTTCTTCCGCTTTACTAAAAACTTCAGGGAACTGTTCCGAACTTATTTTCACTGCATTTGAACGGATATTTCCAATCATAAGGGCACTAAAGAGAAACGACATTAGCATAAATGCAAATAGTACGAATATCCCAACAATCGACATTGCTAATACAACATAAGTTAAGATACTAATTATAAGTACAAGCCAAAAATATTTATTTTCATTTCTATGTATTAATTCATTTGGTAAAATCGAGAGTTCTTTCACTTATTAATCTCCTTAATATAAAATTAACCATATTATAACTCTGACTACTTTCTATTTGATAGACGTAATTATTTCCATAGTTTTCTCTATCTTTAATAAGCACAAAAATAGCTAATCCGGCAAAATTTCAGATTAGCTTTAATGTTAATTCAATAGGCAAGGTTCTCAACTAAAATAAGTAGATAATAACCCATAACCTGTTGAAGTTGTTTAATTGCCTCTTCAAAATCTGGTTGTATTGTGGAAAGCTGTACATAATTTCGTTCTCTTAAGTACGCACTTTCCGCATGCAATAGAATACCGTTTAACTTCAAATCATCCTGTATACCTTTTAATTCAATTGGTAGTTGTACTGTCACAATCATAGGGAAATTAATTGTTGGGACTCCATACCTTTCGACAATTTCTAGATCTTGTAGTTGCATAAATCTTTGTTCTAACAGTCTATAGCGTGCTGGGTACTCTTTTAGTGCATCAAAAGTATTAGCCACTAACATTGCCGGTATGGTAAATGGAGGATTAGATTGTTGATATCTCGCTAGATTGAGGTAAGTTGGCAGTTTTGCCTCTTCCACAAGCTGTTGTGAGAAAATAAAAGCAAGACCGCTCATCGCTCCAATGGCTTTCCCACTTACAGAAGTAGCCAAAAATAATTCGTTCATTGAAAATGGGAATGCCCCAAATGAACTTATACAATCAGCACATAACTTCACATGATAACGTTTTGTCATTTCTAGAATGGGTTCAATGGGGTTCAGTGTACCTGTTGACGTTTCACCATGTACCATTAATACCCATTCATAGTCGCCAGTTTCTATGCGTTTTTCAATTTCAACTAAATCATGGGACACCCCCCAATCTGAAGATAAGGTATCAAAAGAAAGTTCCCAGTTTGTGGCTTGATCCACCAATCTTTCACCAAATTCCCCATTTACTAAAATAAGACCTTTTTTCTGGCTACTTACTTTTAATTGTCCTAACATGACATCATTAGCTAGTGTGCCGCTCCCCACCACAGTAGTAATATGATTCGCCTTTGAGAGCGTTAGTAATTGGTCTTTCATTCTTGCGAATAAATCTCTAAATTCATCAGAACGATGCGATAAACTGGTATGGGTTAATGGCACAATTTGTTTTACTGGCCCTGGGTAAAAAGTAAAGTGGTTCCCCTTAGAAATTCTCTTTTCCAATTCAAGTTCAAATTTTTTTCTAGTTAAAATCATCGGTACAAATTTGGCTTCTTCCGTTCCAACTGCAGGAGCAAATGGTTCAAATCCCATATGCCTATAGAGCTTTTGTTCACGGGTAGTTCCTGATATGACAGCTGCGGAATACCGTTGGTGATAGGCAAACGCATATACTGCTTGTATTAAACGATAGAATACACGTCCCGTACGATATGCCTTTTTTACTGCCAACAAACGTATTTCGGCTAATTTCTCACAATCTTTTTCCTGTAAGTACTGCTCTATTTTTCCAAGCTTTTCATCTAACGAAAAGGGTCGATTATCTCGGAAAGCAAGCATACCTACTATCTCGGTTTCTTTATATACAACTATGTATTGATTTTCATTATGAAATCGGTCCACTTTCCTTCTTGTTTCATTTGGTACATACTGCGGAATTTCCTCCACAAAGGTTTCATAATTCAGTGCAGCTATGTCATCAAATTCCTTTTCCGTTGTCGCAATTTTACACCAATACATGAAATAACCCTCATTCCTTTTGACAAATTTGGTTTAAGAGGACCGTCTTTAAGTAGGCGATATTCCATCCCTACTGATTACTTAGCCCGTTTATGCGGGATAAATTACTGCGATGTTTCCAAATTATAAGACAGATTGACAGAATGACTCCACTATATGTATGCATGTTGCCTTCCCATATAATAGAGGCTATATAAAGAGTGAATCCACCAAGCATTCCGACTGTTAAGTTTCTTACAAATATGAAAAGCAACAATGTTCCTACAATCATCCAAATAAATAATATGGGCTCCAGATATAAACCAGCCCCAATGAATGTGGCAACACCTTTGCCACCGTGAAAACTTAGGAAGACTGGATAAAGATGACCGACAATCACAAAAAGCATACCAATAGCTAAAATCCATTGTTCAAAGTCCATCACTTGACCCAAAATAATGACAAGTATCCCTTTTAGAGCATCACCTAATAATGTAATAACAAATGCCAATCGCCCAAGGACTCGACCTGCATTGCGTGCTCCTAGGTTTCGACTCTTTTGTTGACGCAAGTCAACTCGATACCATTTTCCCACGATAAATGCCGTCATGAAATTTCCTGCTACATAACAAGTCAGCCAATATAGTATTATTAATTCATTCAAGCTATGACCCCCGATCAGAAAAGATTCAATCTATCTTCATTTCATCTCCAATCGGCGTATTATGATAAATCACTGTCACATAAAAAAGAAACTACAACTCTGTTTGGTTGTTCAAAAAGAGAATCTCTTCAAAATTGCTATCTCTATATACCTTTTACGATATTCCACGCATATACAGCCTTACATATGAGAATCTTATTGTTGAATAATTACGAACATTAAAGTCGCAATAATAAAATAACCCAAGAACCGTTCCTTCCCTTTAAATTTTCTTTCTATTAAAAGATACATAATTAAAACAATGAAACACGATGTAAATAAATCTAAAATCAATCAAATCACCCCGCCTAACCATTTTACCATAATTAACCAGTTGTTGATTGATAGTTTTACATAATTTAGAATTGAATCGTACAAATTTTCGATAGCCAATGAAAAGCTTTCCTTTTATTAGGACAACTCCCTTCCCTCTATATAATTGAAAGGACGCAATTCATTGGATAAATGTTCCAAAACTAATTAGCTACACTCAATCAGCAATCATCTTGTAATAATAAACAGTTGAATGGAATAGTCCATCTGATGACTCTGCATAATTAGGGATTTTCCCAGCTTCAATATAGCCCATTGAAGTATAAAGTAAATTTGAAGGATCACCTTCTCGTGTATCAAGAACTATTAATGATCTCCCCTGCTGTATCGCTTGTTCTTCTGCTTTTTTCATAAGTGAACGCCCGATACCATTACGGCGAAAATTAGTATCGGTCATTAGTTTGGCAATCTCAGCTCTATGACGACCGTTTGGCTTTGCACTTAAATGTAATTGGATACTTCCAACAATCTGATTGTTTTTTTTGGCAACATATAATAATACATCTGGACTTAATACATTTTCCCAATATTTTTTAGCATCCGACAGTTGTAATGGAGGTAAAAACCCGATCGATGCCCCATCTTCAACTACCCGAATTAGAAGCTCCGATAGCTCCTCTATGTGATCCTCTATAGAATTTAATCGTTCAATTACTAGATTCTTATTCATCCATTCACCTCATTAACATTTTTTTAATTTCAACAATAGACTTATGGAATACATTTAAGAAATAAAAAAATAGAAAGCGCATTTCATTGTATCTACTTAAAAGAAGGGTCTCTTCCTTCTTCACTATATCTTAAGTAAAACTTTCCCCTCATACTTCCGGCTCTCTATCAACCTATGTGCATCTGCTGCATCACTTAGATTAAATACTTGTGCAATTGGGAGACTGATATGTCCAGAAGCAAAGAGCTCTATTACTTTTTCTGCAACAGGTGCCAAGCGCACTGGATCATGTTTTCTAGTTGTGCCCAAGCTAAATCCTTTAATCGTTCTACAGCTACTATGAACGTCATTTGTTGTAAATGTCCCTGCTTGGCCGCTGCTATTGCCGAATTGTACTAGTGTTCCATAAATTGCCAAGCAATCTAAACTTTTTCTTGTCACCTTTCCTGCAACTGAATCAAAGATTAGATTTGCACCTTGATTATCTGTTTCTCTTAAAACCTCATCTGTAAATGTTTCATAAGTGTAGACAAGATCTGCGCCTAATTTCCTGACATAACTTACTTTTTCTAAACTGCCGACAGTCCCTATTATTTTTTGAACACCAAATAATTTAGCTAGCTGAACGAGCATCGAACCTACACCGCCTGCCGCACTATGGATGACAATGGTGTTCGTTTTTTTTACTTGTCCAAGCTCATGCAAAAGCATATAGGATAGGAATGATACGACTGGCATTGCCGCAGCCTGTTCAAATGAAAGGCTGGCTGGAATCTTGTAAACCAGATTTTCATTGGCTACCACATACTCTGCATATGAACCCGCTTTAGGAAAAGCAATCACCCGATCTCCTATCGAAAAAGGAGAATTCGGATTCGTCATTTCAACAGTTCCAGCCGCATCCAACCCTAATGTTAAAGGGAAAGTTGCTTTATCCTTATTCCCATTTCGGGCTTTAATATCTGCATAATTCACACCTGTAAACGCAACCTTGATCAAACATTCACGATCACCTAATTTCGGTATTTCAAGATCTGTGTATCTAAGTACACCTGCATCCCCATATTCATTCTGAATTATTGCTTTCATATGATTCCCCTCCTTTGGCACTTACCAAAATTTTACCATTAACGGATTTAATAATGAAACTTTATTAATTTTATGGAATCTCATAAGATTTTCTTATTTAGTTAACGAAAATTCTTATTATCCCTTCTACCAATCAATATTCTACGCTGCTAGTGAGGGCTCTACGAATCTCTATATCATATATAATCTAGTATCTTCCTATCCAACGAGTCAAGGTAGCCAATTTCTTCCTCCAAATCCCAGAGCTTTATTTCCGCTATCTCTTCATTTTCTTTAAATGGCTGGATTTTTTCAGTTGTTGTGAAATATACGGGATTAAATTTAATCTCACCACTCATTGTATTTTTTGATTTCAACAATCCCTTAAATTCCATATCTGGTACTACTTGTCCAGTTTCTTCGTAGAGTTCCCGAATTGCACATTCCTTTGGTGTTTCTTCCCTTTCTCGAGTTCCAGCGGGTAATTCCCATTGCTTTCGCCAAATGTTATAGCACATTAGAAATTTCCCATCACATTTTATGACTGCAAATGAACCAGCAAGCGATTGATAATTATCCATTTCTTTCTCTGTAATATTAATAAAGTCAAGAAACACAAATCCATGATAGTTAAGTTTATTCAAATGCTTTCCTCCAGAAATTAATTAATATAGTACTCTAATTCTAATTTTTTATGGAATATTCCTATGTAATAAAAAAATCGCCGAGAAAATTTCTCGACGAAAAATCAAACTGATTAATAAGATGATTAAAGAAAAACAAATTTAGAATGATAACAACTCTCCAGTCATCAAAAAAACAATGCAATAAATGTCTGCGGGTATCCATAAAAGGGTTGGCGCCACTGGATTTAATTTTACTAATAGCCATATGATTGTGTTTTTGAACCCGCCGGTTGCTTCTAATTCAGCTTCCAAGGCTTGGTGTGCATTGCTTTCATTTATTAACTTTACCTTGCTTAGACTAGAGTTATGATAATCGGCCTCCAAAAATGAATATTGAGGATTTAAAATCGTCAAGTCTACACTCCCTCTTATCACTAATAAGTCCTTCACGGAAAAGTTGGAAGCAACAACAAAATAGGCATAAATAATAATTGGTTTTATTATATTCAGGATATATAGTTAACATGACTGTTACTACTCCACATTTTGACGGAATTATATGCAATCCTTTCGAGTACTTCTTCCATCTCAACCAAATTGTTCGATCAGTGTGATGATTTGTTAGAAAGGTTTATAAGGTCGATTAGGGCAATACTTGCAATTAGGGTCACTACATTTCGATTCAGTCCACTCATTACATTCTGGACAAAAATAAGCATCAAATTCTTCATAATAAACTAAATTAGCCTTACAGTTCGAACACCATTGCTTTTGGGCAATATGACCATAAAATTCAAAATCACCAATCTTTACTTTATCATCTACTTGTACTATTTTCATGGTTATTCTCCTTAAAGGCAAATTCAATAGTCGCTAGAGGCTTTATTCAAATTACGATTCATTTTTCACTATCATTTAACCTCAATTAATAAATTATCTATTTTTAGTGGGAGAAGATTGGCTGAACACTAATTTGCAAGTTAGTAACAAACCCCTCCCTTTTCATCTATTATATTGCTCCTTTAAATATTAATTCCATTTATAGCCACCTTTCCAAAATAAAAACCTTCCACAAAAATGGAAGGATAATTGTTTTTAACCATTATTTACAGATTGCACCCATGCTTTCTAAAAAGATTCTGGCATCAGTATTTAGATAATTTATCGTCTCTTTTTTCAGGAGCAATAGCTCGTTTCCTTTTATATTGCGTTTCATACCTCTAATATCAAGCCTGGTTGCGTATACGTTAAGAGTATTTATTACAGTAATCTCCATTTTTGTTAACGATGCTTCTCCAGATTCTAACTGTTCGTATAGAAACTTTAGTAGTTCTCTCGCATTTCTTTTTAAGTGAATTCTATTTTGATTTACTAACTCAATATTTTCCTCGATGTATTTTCTTGCTGTAGTAAATTCTAACTCATCCACTGATTTATTAATTTTTAAAATTAGTTCTTTTATATCCAATACTAAAGCCCCTTTAATTTTTATTCCAACTAGGTATATCGGATAATAATAGGAATGTTTTATATTGAACTTTAGATATATTTAAAACTATAATCATGAGTACCGTATATCATTACTGGGCTATGCAAAAGAACAGCACACTCAAACGAAGGTGCCTAGCATTATTTTATCTTTATATTTTCAATATATATTTCAACATCTTTCAATAACTGTTTAAATAATATCCTATTTTTCTTTGTAATTTTTATTCTTTCATTTTTCCTTGCTGTCTTTAAAGAAAAGTCTTCGTGAACAATAAAGCTTCTAAGATCTGCTAAGATTTTAGTATTATTCTTAAAATTTAAAAAATCACTCATTTTTTCCTCTAAATCAAGAATTACATTAACATCAGATGTATTTCTATATTTCCCATCAAAAATCACTTTATAGATATCTTTTAGCAGTTGTTCAATTAGTGCATACAGCTCAACAGTTAGTGATGCATATTTCCGATCTTTACGGCGACCATATAATTCTTCCAATTCATAATCACTCAATAGCTCTACCCATTTAAAAGTACCGGATTTATTTGAAGTTTGTTTAACAATTTGATGGAATTCCTTTTCAACCAAATAAAGATCCGCGAGTGCATGATCTATTAACTTCTTAATAACCTTCTTTTTACCCAATTAAAACACACCTTCCATCGAATGAATCGTCATTCCCCTTTATTAAAATGAATATTGTTTAATTGTTTAGGAAGATATTTCCTGCACTCTTTTCACGCAATTTTAAGTTTAATAAAAAAGGGTTCTGGATTGATGACCGAATCCTCTAGTGGATTCCCAATTTCTCCACACCCCTTTCAAATACCATACCCGAAAAATACGTCTACCCCCCTATTATTGTTTTACAAAGTTCTTCAATAAAATTTACAGGCAGAATCTTCTGCGTTGGAAATCGGCTGGTTGTCTCGAACAACTTGAAGACTCACTAATCTTCTCTCATAGTCACGTCGCCTAGTAATATATAGGCCATATTTTGAAAAATGAAACCTCTAGTTAATAAGATAGGGCTTACCACGTTTTGCAAAGGTGTATTAGGGATAATTAGACAGTATAGAACCACGCAGCTATTTCTTAAAAAGATCGTTAGCTTTACTATTTCGAGGTCGTAATTTCTAAAATTCGGAGGAAATTGATATGGAATTTCTCATTATTTTATTTGCGAAAGTAATCGAGGTTTCTTTGAGTACGGTTCGGACTGTTTTTATTTCAAAAGGGATGAAGGGCTACTCTTCTTTCATTGCATTCATTGAAGTTCTGATTTGGTTAAAGGTAGTCAGTGTAGTATTAATCGACATTAGCGAAAATCCTGCAAATATGGTCGCTTATGCGATTGGCTTTGCAATCGGGAACTATATTGGCATATGGCTGGAATCCAAATTGGCCATAGGACTTATTACCATTCAAGTCATTGTGGATGAAAGTGTGGGACAAGAATTGGCAAACTACTTGCGAAGCCAGAACGTCGCCGTTACTGTCATGCATGGAGAAGGTAGAGACACTAACCGAAGCATCCTGATCCTCCATTTAAAGCGTAAAATCAAAGATAAAGTGATCCAAGACATTGAGCAAAAAGTTGATAAAGCACTTATTACAGCATCTGATGTAAAAGTCATTCATGGTGGATATGGTTTACTTAGAAAGTAATCGATTATATTTGAATTGCAAAAAAAGAGATGCTTGAGATAGCGTCTCTTTTTGAATGTTACGAATTATCCATTTTATCCATATTATGCTGTTTTATATTTACGATAATGAAAGACTTTGCAATGGATTCGCCCCTAACAAAACACTCAATTATTGTATTTAGAGAAAAACAAAAAAGGGATTCTGCATCGATGACCGAAGCCACGATAGAATCCCTTTCATCACAAATCCATAGGTATCAAGGATTTGTATTCGTTATTATGACGTCCCAGGAGGACATATAATAAAGGTGTACAACCCTATATTTATCAATATACAAAAGCCCATTTGTGTAATAATGGTGTAACATTACAAGTCAGTTTATCCTTATTCAATCGAATTATATATATCTTAGTTACCAATTTTATTTCCAAATTTCATTATAGCTTTTTCTATCTTTTACCAATAAAATAAAATTAATAAAGAGGAGGATGAACTATGGCCAAAGTATTCGAATTTAAATCTAATGGAAAGTTCATTGTGATTGTGGATGATTATAGTGTAAAAGTACAACCAAAAGGAATAATGAACTTTATGACTCTCGGGGGCTCTAAAGGTGAGAAGTCTATCCCTATTAGTTCAATATCAGCCATTCAATTTAAAAAGCCTTCAATAACAACGGGCTATATTCAATTCGCTTATGCAGGATCCATTGAAACAAAAGCTGGCACATTAAGTGCAGCAGCTGATGAAAACTCAATTACGTTTCATAAAAAGGATTTGGCCAAAGCAGAAGAGTTAGTTGCTCTGATTGAAAGTAAAAGACAAAATCCTATAGCCCAAGTTTCAGCAGCAGATGAATTAAAGAAATTTAAAGAGTTATTAGATGAAGGAATTTTAACGAAAGAGGAATTTGAGGCTAAGAAAAAACAGTTGCTTGGCATTTAATATGAGCAGATATAGAAGAGGTCAAAATTGGTCTATAGTCTGGGGATTATATTTATTCTCGCCAATAATCTTATTATTTACTTTGTTTGGATTAAATGTAGTGGCAAACTTATTCTTAGGGTACGTTAGTTTTTTTACTGATGTATTAGGTATTCCAGAAAAGTCATTATTATTGATAGCAGCTACATTTGGCACACCAGTTTTTTTAGTTTTTATAGGTTTTGTTTTATACACAAATCTAAGAGGGCAAATACAATCTAAGAAATGAGTCACTCAGTTTGAGTGACTTTTTATTATTCATAAATATCAACCTTAATGATGTACTTCAAGTACAGTTTAAAAGGAAAATCATCTGTACTAATTTTAATTGCTTGATCATTAGGTAGCAATTCTAGAATCTGACCGTGAAATTCTTCCGACCGTTTATTCTTCCAGTAGTTAATAGAGATATTAGAATTAGCTTGATAAGCAATATTCAAGTCATCAGCTAAAGCATTCAGACTAAACTCGTCATATTGAGGTTCAGTAATATCATTATCGCTTTCGTACCATTCTCTAATATCCCGAACATGCTCAGTTAACATCATGGCAGTCCACTTCTTATTACCTCTATCTTTTAACAAATACGTCCCCACCTTTTGTTAATTTGTTAAACCTAATAATCGTTTTACTTCCACTTCACAATGGTTTTTAAGTGCAATGTTTGAATATCTTTTTTCTGAAACCACCCCCTTCTCTATTACTGAATAAACTGTGAAGTCTCCATCCAGTTTACTTCCTTGTAATTTAACTCCATTCTTCCCCAGGTCAACTTTTATGTTTTTCAATTCGTTATACATCTCGTTAACCTTAGAGTCAAACCACATTTCAAAAGCTCTTTGCATTTTAAAGTTTCCGATATGTTTGCGATCCCTTTCTAGAGTCCTTATGGTTAGATCTAAAATGATTTGTTTATGTATTTGTTCGATATTATTAAAATTCATATCACTTCACGCTCTTTTCGGATTACTGGGACTATGACAAGGACATTTTCGATAATGAAAGTACGAGTTGCATGCTTTAAGAAACAATACGCGCTAAAAGAATCATCTGTAATTTTTGTGACTTTAATACGTCTCTTACTGATCTCACCATTTTTTGCAATGTACATCATTTCAATTACTTGGTTACGTTCCAGCAATTTTACCAATTGAGCTCTCATAATACCCCTCCAACAATCGAACTAACGTTCTTATTTCATTCGATTATAGAACAAATGTTCTTATGTTAGCAATAGAAAAAACCAGGAAATGAATACCTGGTTATCACTTACTTATTGGCTTTGGTAGTTCTGTAATAAATTGTGCATACCCATCTTTTGTTTTGATGTAATTTAAACTGTGGAATCGTTTTAAGTTTTTAAGGTCTTCTGCTTTATAAGGATATAGTTCCTCTTTTAACTCATCAAAGTTCTTTTTGTCACATCCAGCTATCAACATATACGACGCATTAGCACTTCTCAATTCGTCGCGCATATATCTAAGTTGATTGATGTAATGGCAGCTGACAATCGGCTTCATACCAAACTTAGCAATCTGTGACAGGTTTGATTTTAAGAATTTTTCTGTATGTTCAACCTGGTAAATTTCATCTATTAATAAGTTCACTTTTACAAGGTCCTTTTCTTCCTGTAAATCTGCTCTTACTTGTAAAGCTAACCAAATTTTTGTCATCCAGTAAGTTGTGAAAATATCCTTTTCCCCTGCAGTAGTAAACATAGCCTGTGGCATTTTAACCACGATAAGTTGGTTTTTTTGCATTTCTTCTACTAAATTGATATTTTGATCCGTAGTCTTCTTTAACATTATTTCCATGTATGTGTTACGCTTTAGAACACTCAATCGGTCAATGATACCGGCTTGCACTTTCGTACCAATGACTTCACCGTCTTTATTCTTATCGTCTAATTCAAATAAACTATCCATATATTCACTTAAAAATTCTTTTTGCTTCTCTGGTACTCTGCTAATAAAATTATGCCGTGTTTCGTGATTTAACAGAACTGCAAAAACATCTTTTAAGCTGCCAGTTGAAATGTACACAACCAAACATGCACTTTCCAAATAGCGTTCCATTTTTGGAGTAAGTCTACTATTATCCCCGGTATCATTGATTGAGTTGATGAGAGTTAGCGTATTTGAGGTTTGTCGTTTAGCATTCTCATATTGTTTGAATGGATTTGTACTAAATCCAACCTCGTTATAACCAATTCCTTGTATCTTCTCGAAATCAGCACATGATATCTCTAATACTTTTTCTTTTGGGAAGCACGAGGCAATCTCATCTGATAACTCGCATTTCTTGATAAAATCGAAGACGATTACACATTCACCATTATCAATAGCATCCTTACTTAGATTAGCCATCAGCTTACTTTTACCTGCACGAGTCGGACCAATTAAAAGTAACATCAGTTTCTTAAACTGTTCATCATTAGACAGATATGCTTTTTGCTTATGACCTCGATAAGTAACTTCACCAATGCAAATGGATCCGCTTTGTATATCTTTAGGAATTTGTGTTTCCTGTGTATCAATCCTATCCATAAAGGAATATCGTTCAATTAATTCTCGACCAGGTAAATTAATAAAGTTTTGTACCTCTTCATCATATACTTTATTAATAGAGGCACCTGGAAAGCGAGTATCTGTATATTTAAAGTCCTTCTTGTAGCTCTTTTTCGTGAATTTATTATCTGCTGCAATAACTTCAAATGCATCTGCTATCGATGTGGCGTAACTAATTTCACGTACCTTTGTTTTACTTTCACTCAGGACCAATACCTGGCTCTCAAGGATTTGCCCTCTACCTTTTTTCTCGGTGCTCTCACTAATCCGCTTACCGCCATTAAGCTTATCAAGTAGAGCATCGAGTACATTTTCTTCCGCTTTCTTTTCATCCTTCCCCGCTAATATTTCTGTAATATCTTTCATAACACCATCAAGAATTGAGATAAACATTTTGAATATATAGGCCAAACCAGTTTTATTACGTTCAACCGGAACACCTTTTTTAACTTTATCGATTGTACGAGCGTAACTGTGTCTGAAGCTATTCTGGGAAGTTGGTACAAAGTTATAGAACACACCAACTTTATCGCCAGTCTCAAGAACTTCTACCACATTAAGCGTAGCATTCAATAACTCATTACTCGTTCTATTTGTATGAAGACTTAATCCATCCTCTTTTACATAATCCATTTGGTATTTCGTTGCTTTAGACAAAAACTGTGGAAGGTTACTCTCCTCGATATATTCAATTGTTACTTGATTCCAAACGGCACTCATTTTCTCTTCGAATATCTTTTTAATGTAATCAGGGAAAATGAAGTAGAATTCGATTTTTTCTTTCTCCATATAAATAAAGAATGAAATCTTTCCAACAAGTGAAAATTCAAATTTTGTAGGGATAAATAGCTCTTTTCTGAAGAGTTTTAGCTGTTTATGGTTTACGATTCTGAAGTTTGAGAAGATAGATCGATGCATAGTAGAGATGGTTTTTGAGATGAGGTGAGTGTTTGTGTTTCTAATTGAGTTATTCGGTTTTAGCTTTGCGAACAAATAATTAGGTTTAATTACGCTTATCATAAAGTTTCCTCCTTATAACAAACGATACATTTTATCATGATAAATTAACATTAAATCCTTGAAAACAATAAGCGTTATATTTGCAAGTTCATCAGGACCAAGGTTACCCCGTTTTGTTTCAATTTTATTTAAGATGTCAGCAGTAGTCTCGCAAGTGTACCTAATGAACTCTTCGTAATCGAAACGAAAATTACCAACAAATTCGTTTATTTCTGATTCATAATTCGAGATTAATATCTTTCTAATCGTATTAACTTGTTCTTTTCTTTTCAAAAGAATCTCCCTTCGTTTTGAAATTCAATACGTTAATCAGATACCGAACATCCCTTGAATAAAAATATTTATCACCTGTATTAAAAAGAAATAAGGCATTGATTTTTTTACCCCACAAACTTTTGCTATTATTAGTCCTGCGCCCCCATATAGAGCAGCAATTGAACTGAATTCAACAAGAGCATCTTTAAATAGCTCCCACGACACTTCCACAGCTTCCATAAAACGCTCTTTCATCTTTTCAATAACTGCATCTGCTATTTTGTCTACCATTATTAAAGCTCCTCTCTGAAAATCGATTCAATTTCATTCATCGCCCAAGGTAATCCCATTAATACCCCAAAGATTAAAACGTATTGAAGTAGACCCCTTTTCGCTCCTTCGAAATCTTCTTTCATTGAACGACCAACGATATCCCAAGCACCTTTGATTATTACTATCCATTTTGCAATGCCAATAAAAGTATCAAAATAAAATTTTTCTGCCCTTGCATCTAGCCCCCCTGCAGCAAAAACTGATGAATCCATAGTGAAATAAAAAATCGTGCCGGCTATTACAATTTTTATTAGCTTCTTTGACAGATCCGATTTCTTTATTACTGTTTCAAGCTCTTTTTTCGATTCAATGATTAAAGGCTTACGATACGAGACTTTTGTATAGTTTTCTTGTAATTCTTCAAAAATCATTAAAAATCGCTCCTTTTTAGTCATCTTTTCTAAGCTGTCCGCATATGTTGTGGAGAAAACACACCACAACTTCATAGGCTCTTTACAGCCTTTTTTCAACCTCTTATTTAACCACAGGAACTACGTCCTGTAGGACACCGTCTACCCCTTCATCAAGTCTTTTATATTCATCTGCAATGTAAAGTAACAAAGAAACAATACCGTATTCTTCATCAACTGTATAATCTTTGTTAATCGTACGAACAATCTTCAGGATCATATCTTTTCTTTCCTTGTCTATCTTCTTGCTTAAAAACTGCTTAATGTATCGATCAAGAAAAGCATAATCTTTCATACTTTTTTCAACTCCATATGCTACAACTTTTGCTACGCTAGATTCCATTGCAAAAGACAAATGATAAGCATAATCATAAAGCTTACCATTAACTTTCATTGAGATTCTTTCTATATTTTGTGAACTCGACTCAAATTTTTCAGCTTTTTTATTCCCTTGAAAAACAGCCCCGTCTATTTGTATTCCCCTTTTAAAATAAGGCGATAATTCTCGACCTAAACCACAACGAAATGACTGGTTGCATAAATCCTCACAAATACTTTTAACACTGTATCCCGTGACGAAACTAAGCTTGTAGATTGTGTCCTTAACGTCAATGTCTATGAAAGGTTTTACCTCACGTTTTTCCATGTTGCTCACACTCCTTTTGGACATTGGAATTACTGATAGTGATTTATAATCCACTGTCCCGTTGTTTTTTACCAATTTATTCGACAGTAATCACGTTTATTCGTATTTTTTAAAATTATTTTGGAAATACTGATTGTAGTAATATCAAGGAGAGATGATAATGGCAACTAAACAATTTAACGAAGAAGGCTTACGTAAAATTGCAGCAGGAATGAAAAAAGCGACAGAAAAATACGGATTACCTACGAAGAAAAAAGGCGATAAAAAGAAATAAAAAACTGCCCCTCATTAAGAATGGCAGTTAAGCATTTACCTATTTGAGGCAGCTTGTAAGCAACCCCCTAAGAACATTAAAAGAAGTACCCATATTGCACCAGGTGTAGAAATAATAGCGTTATAAAACGCACTAATAACTTCTCCCATTGCAACAAATATGGCACCGTTAATATCAATTTGGTCAAAAATCATTAGGTGTCCCCCTTACTTTTTTACCTAATTATGTATATTTACCTTAAAAATTACAAATGATAAGTCCTTAAAAATAAGAGCCTACCATGATTACTGGAAGGCTCTAATTTTTATCGAAAGATTAAATTATATTGATACACCTGTCCATCGATTTCAATTTGAGGATTTTGAGCGAGGTTTATCATTACTTCAGCATCCTTAAAGAAAATTGGATAAGCCCCATCTACAATTAAAGTAGGATGAATCATTGATATGTGATATTTACTTTCAAATTCTATAACATCTCTGTTTGGTGTTTGAATTGTTACTTTGTATTTGTACATAGCATTAAGCCTCCTTTTTTTAAAAGGATACTATTTCAAGATGGAAAAAGTTGTTAAATTTATCACACATACTTATAAATAGTTTGAATATTTTGTGAACAAAAAAAGAGGACCAGGCTAAATGTCTGGTCCTCTACTCAATTACCCTAATTTATTGTTAGCGTAAGTCAATGCATAGCTTGTTAAATCCCCGTCTGAGTATTTATCTAATTTTGAAAGATGTGTAGCTTTAAAAGTACCATCAGCTACAGCTTTCTTGATTAACTCTTTACAAGAGTACTTCCCTGTATCGTTTAACTGTTGAGCTTTTACTTGCTCTTCTAATACTGCAATTCGTTTAGCTTGAATTTCGATGATTTTTTTCAATTCTTCATATTGTCCCACTGTTAATTCCCCCTTTGTAATTGATACCCCTTGTACTTCGCTCGATTTCTTTAGGCCAACATGCTTTGCGAATGCCTGAGCAATTAACTTACCCGCATTTTCAAGCGCCATATTGTCGCGTAATTTTTTTATATCAATAAAGGAATCCATAAAGCCACCTTCAACTAAAACAGCTGGCATTTTTGTCTCGCGAACAATGTGTAAATTCCCTTTCTTTACCCCTCTATTATTTAAACCATAGGCCTTTACAACTGCAGGATGAATTGCATTTGCTAAAGCTACGCTTTTCGGATTAGGGTTTGTATATACAAAAGTTTCTACGCCTGTATGATAACCATACACACTTGACAGCCCATTATGATGGAATGAAAAATAATAATTAGCTCCCCAGTCATTTGCTCTATCAGTACGTTCTTTAAGAGGCACATCGCGTTGGCCAGTTGGATCATCGAATCGTTTAGAAGCTACTCCTTCATATAGTGATAACTCGTTTGCAAATGCTCGAGCAACATTATCATTGAATTCCCACTCTGGTTCCCCATCTGGTGTACGTTTCCCTGGAGTAGCATACAGTTTTTTCAGTTTATTCTTATAGCCACCATGCCCTGCACAATAACCAACTTTAATCATTTAGTTTCACCTTCTTCATTCAAGCCCGTTTTTTCTTTAACGATTTTTAATAGGTTCTTTATAAATGGAGGCATTGGTGCACCCATCTTTACCCCATTTTCAGTAATTGAAATAAGCTCAACAGCAATATATGCAAAGGCAGCACCATCCCCGATATAACCGCCGAAAATGTCAAAATCAACATAATGGCCAGTCATGAATTCAAGGGCATAGATTAAACCAATTAACATCAAGATATATAACTTACGAACAAATCCTGTCCATCCAATACGACTATTCAACTCTTTGTTTATTCCAGCTGCAACTAGACCGGTAATATAGTCTGCAAGCATAAACAACATGAGAATTGATACCGCAACACCTACTAGATCAAACATGTATGAAGCGATTGCTCCAAGAACTCCTGTGAACACAGCTATTTTATTTTCCATTTACGACACCCACTTAATTTTAGTAGCACTGCTAGGTACAGTGCATTTCTCTATCTCGGTGCAAAATAAAAACCCTCCACCCTTTTCATTGTGGAAGGCTTAAGCAGTTTGTTGTTTCGCTGGATTAGGAACAATTTTATTGAATAAGTTTCGATTAAATAGTCCTCCGCCAAATTCAAAAAATGCTTCTTTGTTAATCTCATTATCTACCTTAAATAAATCAATTTGATTGTGAGTCCCTTTTGACACCTTCAATCCAGTGTGCAGCGTTAACTCATAATCCAAATCTATTAATGCATCTCCGACGGGTAAAATAGCAGTAATGGTATTTAAGCTTAATAATGAATCTCCTACTTTAATTGACACTAAATTGGATCCTTTAAATTTTGTGAATGTACCATCTGAATTAAAATCAGATGTCTGATTCAAAGTAATTATTGCGCCGTCATTTAGTAAAATTTGATAGTCCATATTTATTAATCTCCTTTATTGTATGGAATTTAGTCGTGAGCTCATTGAATTAATAGCATCAGCGTTTGCATCTGCTCCTGAAGATTGAGTAGATAATTTATTTACAACCATAGCATTGATCGCATTTATTGCTTCGTTTAGCTGCAAAGCAAAAATCGGGTTACCTGAGTAGACAGTTGCAAAAGTATAATTAGAAAGGTTTTTATACTGTCTAAAAGCATTAACTCGATTACAAAAGCCTATCCATTCGCTAGCTGGAAAGTAAAGATTTTGACCACTAACTTTCGGGTATGTCCAAGTCCAATCTTGAGGTCTAGTTTGCACGTATTGAATTCTAACGCTACTTGATCTTGCGTTACCTGCCGCATCATAAGCTGTTACTCGCATATAGTAGTAGCTGCCGTTAACAAATTCGTTTCCGTATGCGTCAGATGTAAAAGTTCTATACAAAGCAGTAGTGTACATTCCGTTTCCGTAAGTAGTTCCATTAGGATTACTAATTTCTACATAGTAGGTGTCGAATGATCGCATTCCTATACCGTTATCGTAAGCTGAATAAGCAACTTGCATTCGCCCATAACCATCACCATTCACATAACTAAATACAGGTGCAGTTGTGTCGGCTGCGTAAACGCTATTTGAAGTTCTACCGGAACTTGAACCAGCACTATTGTAACCGTGCACCACATAATAATAGGTCTTGCCGATAGGTAATCCACTAAATGTTAAACTAGTTGAATAGGCAATATATGATGCGTAGAATGCACCGTCTGAATAGAGGTAAACATCGTACTCTGTTGCATTGCTAGAACTTCCCCATGAAGCAACTAGGTATCCGTTTCCATTATCCGTTAAACTTGCATAGGACGGTGTACTAGGTAGTGGTGGCGATTGTGTAGCACCGTATGTTTGCCCCCAATAAATTTCACTGGATGAAGCAAGCGATTGTACCCACGCTTTAATTAAATAAGTTGTTCCTGGGCTTAAGCCGTAAAAAGTATTCCTAGTTAGATCACCAGTTCCACTCGAAGTCCAATTAATTTCACTTACTACTGTGTTTCCTAGAAGTATTTGCGCTCTAAAATTGTAGTATTGGTTAGCAGGTTTCCCTAATCCGTTAATTTCAACTTGTATACTGGATGTAGATGAACCAGAAGTTGTAACTGCCATCTAATCACGCCCAAACTGCAACGGGTTTGTTGTTACCCCAGTAAATACGACTGACACTATTTAAATTTAAGGCATCACAGTTAAAATTAATGTCTCCCCCATATTCACCGTTTCCGCCACTGATACTCGCCATGCTATTAAATTGGATTTTTTTAGCCACGCCAAAGTCATTCAATTCTCCTAGTTGTATGCTGTTCCCTACTTCTATACTCTCGAGAGTTTTAATATTCCCTTTGAATATTGCCCCATCACCAAACACTTGGCCGATAAAATTAATCCTTTCAGCAACTATATCAATCGTTGTAGAAGTTTGATTTATCAAAGAGGCTATCCTATTCCCATTGTAATCTGTCTCACTTACTTTGAATGAGATATTGGTAGCATTCTGAACTATTTGTGATTCTGCTGTTCCCATTCGAGTGTTTAAATCTGATACAGAAGAGACGATACTGTCGGCTTTAATCTCTAATGTTGCTACAGACTCTCCGATTTCTTCAACTTGAAAAGTAATGCGAGTGTCCAGCTTTTCGATTTTACTTCGATAATCTTTTTTAGCAGCAGTGATTTCTCCGATTACCTTATCAACATACCCCTCTCGAATATAGTTGCCAAGAGTAATGGATACGGGTACAAATTGATACATGTCATCAATTTTTTTTAATTCCTCATCGATTTTCAGAACTCTAGCTGACAAATTCATATCCATTTTTTCATAAACCACTCTCACACTCTCTCCAATTTCTCGTGCTTTTGTTTCTGACGGATCCACACTTAAGGTAAACTTAACCTCATCATCGAGAGTTTGTTGAATTATCGCTAACATTTCTTCATGAGTTTCGATTGCTTCATCCTTTATTGATTCCGCTTCAATTTCACCGTAAACTTCAGCAAGAGGTGAAATGTAAGTAACACTGACTCCAGAGGCCCCGTAATAACCTGTAATCTTTGTTCTCAGAGTTGTTGAATCAAAATCTTCGCCAATTGACTGAATGTTGTGAGCGTGACGATAAATAGCACCGTAATCCCCTGATATACGCTCTTGGACACTGATCTGCTTACCAGGTAAGATTGTAAACTCTACTTCAAACAGGTTACATAAATCAGTCATTAACTTCACAATATTATTGAAGCCAAAGCTCTCTACTTCTATAGTTTTATCTACATTCGTTACAAATGACCAATCTGTCCCGTTAAACAAGAAGTTTAATGCTTGTTGAAGCGAAATAGTTCCACCTAACGTACTGTCACGTCTGGTTCCAATGAGATCACTATAGACATGCACGCATTTCACGTTTGCATATTTCGGGCGCTTAGCTAGTTGTTTTATACGGTATTCATGGCCTTCATACTCGATTAAGTGTTCATTCTCCAACAATCTATATCCTGGACTGTTAGGGTGGTTAATCGCCGTGAAGTTAAATTGCATTGTGCTATTCAATTCTAAAATTCTTTTCGGACTTTGGATATGATTCAGAGGTAACTCTTGTGTTTTTGATTTAATTTTTAGTATCAACTGGTATCACCTCGACTTTTAGAAAATTTAAAAAGCACTCTCGAGTGAGAGTGCTCCAGATTGTCGACAAAAGGCCTTCAGAATGGTCACATTCTGGAAGCCTTTTGTATTTTTTGAGATTCTTTTGGGTATTTTTTAGTCCGATTTTAGTCAAAAGTACTCTTCGAGTATTATAATTTAGACCATTTCTGGAGCTTGCCATGTCCAATTGGCAAGCTTCTTTAAATTCATGGCAGCAAAAGTAAGCATCGCCTGCATGGACAATTTTTTAATCCCTCGTAGGGTTGTCCAGCGCATACCATGCTTCTCTTTCGCATCCGCAAAGACACGTTCAATCGTCTCTTTACGTCTCGCATATATTTGTTTGGTCTCGTTTTGATGACGAAGATGATCCGCTTCCTCTACATATTCTGCCCAAATATGACGCTCAATGATTTTCCGGTGATCTTTACTATTCGTACATTGAGTAAGCAAAGGACAGGTTGCACATTGAGAAGGGTTTGATTTGTACTGGCGTTTACCTTCTTTAGTGGTAGTCGAATATTTAAGAACTTGCCCTTCCGGACAAAGGTAGCAATCATAGTACTCGTCATATACATAATCGTGTTTCCGTAAAAATCCATCCTTCGTTTTTGGACGTGTATAAGGGAGTGCAGGTTGAATCTCTTGGTCAAATAAGAATTTAGTAATCGCAGGAGTTTTATAAGCAGCATCGGCAGCAACAGCAAGTGGCTTCTTCACTTTATCCATAATCTTTTCAACAAGTGGCTGAAGCATATGACTATCATGAACATTCCCAGGTGTCACAATCGATCCAAGTATAAATCCATACCGATCAGCTGCAGCATGGAATGAATAAGCAAACTGTTTGGTTCTTTCATCTTTTACATAGTATCCACTTTCAGGATCTGTCGTACTTTGCTTAATTTCCTTCACTTCTTCTTTTTCAAATTTATCAGGTGGAAATGGCTTCTTCCCGTGATCGATACGATCTTGATTCAATTCTTCTTGAAGTTTGGCTTCATATGCACGAGTCTCTTTACGGACAATCTTCTTTTCGAATTTACGTTTATTCGCACTGGCTTTTACATGAGTTGAATCGATGAAGACATGGTCAGCACTTAGTAATCCCTTATCTGCAATTTCTTTAAGAATACGATAGAAAATCTGTTCAAAGATATCAGTATCTTGGAATCGACGTTCATAATTTTTACCGAAGGTAGAAAAGTGCGGGATTTCTGAATGAAAGCCAAACCCTAAAAACCAGCGATATGCCATATTGGTTTCAATTTCTTTTATTGTCTGACGCATTGAACGAATTCCAAATACATATTGCACAAATGTCATTTTAATTAATACAACTGGATCTACACTAGGTCTACCTAGGGTAGAATACAGTGGTTCTACCAGTGGATAGATGAAAGAAAAATCAATAGCTGACTCAAGCTTTCTGACAAGATGATTCTGTGGTACAAGTTGTTCAATTGTAATCATCTCAATTTGATCCCGTTCATTTATTTGATTTTTCGACATCATATCCAATCACCTCAACCTATATTTAGAAACTAGTTGATTGTAGTGTAGGCGGTGACTCCTGCGGGACAAGCGTGACGGCCGATACCCCGCAGGAGCACAGCGACGAGGAGGATTGGGCCACGCCCGCGGAAAGCTTCCGCCGAAACGGAAATCAACTAACTCTATTTTCAAAAGCAATTATCTAATCTATATTTTATAAGAAAAAAGACTGTAGGCAAACTCGAAAATTCGAGTTTGTCTACAGTCTGAAGCACTCTCGAGTGAGAGTGCTCTATTCAATCATCCCTAAACTTTCTTTAACCTTCATTTTCACCAAATCGGTAAGGATTCCAAAAGAAACTTGCCCTAATTCTAAACCCTTTGACTTTAATGAATCTTTGGATTTCTGCCATATTGACTCATTCCTAATCGAATCCAGGAAATCATGACCAGGCCAAGTTAACTGACTATGAATATAAAAAGGTTGGTCACTAGCATATCTTATGTTATTTTCAGTTAAACCAGCTTGTTCCATCAGATTCAATTGGTAAACTACATAATTTCGGTCCATTTCCTCAGGGATTTTTAATTGCGAATGAATGCTGTCTTGGGCTTCAATTAAAAATAATAATTCTCGAATCAATTCCATATCTCTTTTCATCGTCTTCCTCCTCATTATTGTAAGGTTTCGACAAAAATTTGAGTTTACCTTTATGGAATTTTTTCAACTAAGCGTTAATATTTTTTCAAATAATGTTTATTATATTTTCAGCCAGAGGGATAAATATTTTTTTAAAAAACTGTTTACAAAATGGTTTAGTGATTAAATCGCGTTTTTGTAATCATATTTATTATTCTGGAAGAATACAATTATAAAAACAATTTGAAAGGGGTTCTATTTTAATGTCTATGCACTATAGCATACCTGAACAAATATTATTTACAAAACAGGAGTTAGTTGACTTATACCGAAATGGTCTATATCATCAACCCGATCTTGATTCAATGATGTCATATACGATTGAATTTGCTCAATTTTTAAAATCGACAATACCTGAAATCAATCCACAACGTAGCGAAGAAGCTATCGCTATACACTTGATTTATATTGATAACCTTTTACACGGGGTTCAACAAAGATACGCACAAAAGGACTCGAAATATTTAGGTACTAGGACAAGAAAATTGAATCAACCAACAAGTCTTAATCCATTAACAGCTCGATTCACACATTTCTTAATGTAAACCGATTTCCCTAAGTAATAATCCCCAAAACAAATCATAAGATTTAATAATTCAAATAAGAAGGGATTAGATACTTGATTAAACCAAATCCAAAAAGTGATGAATTGGTTTTGAAGGAAGAGATACACTTTACTATTGATGGTATGCCAACTATGAATTTTAGTACAGGCCAACTTGACTCATTTTCTACGTTCCACTACGATGTAAAGTTATATAAAAATGCAAAGGGTAAAAAATATTACCTATTCAACTGTTACAAAGATTGCACTTTATTCATCATGAATTGCAACCAGGAGATTTATGAACTCTTAGAAAAGATTATTCCAATTAATGATGATATTGAAATATTTGAGCACTCACCTGGTAAAAAAGGTCTTGAATTCGTAGCAATTCCTGAAGAATATAGAAAAACTTCGGGTTTTTCTGGATCAGCTATAATTTTTACTGATTAACAATAAGAGCAGATCACACTTTCATGTTGATCTGCTCTTTATATTTTCTAAATTTGTTGAGTTGGCAAACTCTGCACGTCATATTCATTTCCTTGTGGAGTTGCTAGAATCATATCGCATTCCTCTTGTGTAATGCCCTTCGGTACATATGATTGTACCTTCTCCGCGCTAATCTTCTGCATGATCCACATATTTAATACAAATCCGTAAATTGCTGATGCCATTTTACATTCCTCCTAGTGTCATATCAAGTATAAATACTAATGTGTTTTCTGTTTCATCTTGTCTTCGTTTGAGCGAAACAATGTCTTCCACAACTGGTGGCTGCTCTGCTCTTAATTCTTCAACTCTGCCGTTAATTTCTTCCCAAGTAATCTTGCCTTCAAGCACCAGGCGCTCAACTAATTGTTCTAACATTATTTCGCCTCCAATGCTTTCACTCTGACGTATAGTTCTACAATCGCTTTCTCGTGTACGGATAGCATTGTTGTATTGTCCTCAACCTTTGTCATAGTATCGTTTAATGCACTACGAATACTATTCGCATAAGAGAGTTTAACGGACAATGGGTTAGTTGTGAGTAACGGTTTTTCTAACGCTAGGTATGTGACTGTGTATTCGGCTGTTGAGTCGAATTTAGATTTATCGATCCATGCTCGATAATTTCCGTACTGATTGGAAGTGCTTGCGATTGTCCAATTAGGTGTATCAATAATTCCGTTTTTATAAATACTGATAAACCTAAGTACTTTATTTTTCAGAAGAGAAGTCGGTTGTGTTGTTACGTTAATGTCATAGTAAGTACCTGCAGTGTTTATAACAGGCGTTACCTTTTCCCTCACAATCACACCACTATCTACATTCACTTGCGTTAAACCATTTAACTTTACGTCACCTTCAACTTTGTCCGTTACATCCGTAATTTGAGGTGTAGCTAAGATATAAGAAAGTTTGTAAGGTGTGTAACTCGGTGCTTTATTCGCTTTCACATAGTCAATCGTATTTGTGGAAGGTGCTGTACCATCGACAATAGATATCCATGAATGAGTTGTACCATCGCCTGTGTACTTCCATCCGTTGAAGTAGGCTTTCATTTGGTCGTCTGTTGGTACAAATGTGTTAGACCAACCGCTATCTTTAGAACCTACAGTTATGCCAACAGTGATTGCTATATCTTGTCTTATCATGTCTTCGGGAGTAGCCGTAGAATATCCACTGTATGGCTTCAATTTCAAACCATTGTAATTAGTTACTTCTTTAGCGAGTGTAGCAGTAGAATTAATAAAGTTGCTTACATAAAGATATTTTGCTGTATCACCGTTGAAAACTCCCCAAGCCAAACTACCATCTAACACGATATCCTTCTCAACCGCTTTACGCACTTTCCATCGCCCATTATCTGCGAATAGGACATCTTTCACTGTACCGATTGCACCTAGCTTCACATCTGCGAATAGGTATGATGGATTTCTCGGTACGAATGGTTTTGCTGTTGATCCTAATGTGAGTATTGGTTGAATGAACGAAATTGTCCTACCAACATCCCCACTCAAATAACTTAATCTAACTCGAATACTTTCAGTGTTTGAAGGTGTGCTGAAGGTGAAAATTCCCGACTTCCAACCACTAAAGGAAATTTCTACACCTTTATTATCAAAATAGCTTATTCCATATTGTCCAGATGGAATATTAAATGCATACGGAGTGTTTGGAGAAGCTTTGATTGTTACGTCATTAAATTGTCCTGTCGCAGTTGGTTTATGTTCCAACTCATAAGGACTAATCACTTTTGCATTTGCATGTATCGTCCACTCTGTAAACGGAGGTAATAAGTTCTCACCTTCGCTTGTTACCGCTACCCCTTGTAAATGCTGTGTACTTTCCACAACCGGATAACGCTTCTTCACTTCATCTGCATTCCAATCAACTAGAATTTTGTTGTATTCATCGTCTGGAACTTCGTATAAAGGTACTTTAGGTGCAGTGAAATTTGCTGTTGGTTTTAGTTGAATTTCTAGCTCAACATAATCTGTATTGATCTTTGAAGCTGTCGTTCCGTCACTTGGTTCTGCGTGTGCAAGGAAGTGGATTACCCCGTCTGTATCAAAAATACTTGTAGAGCTAGGGCTTATGTTTTGATAAGTTAGTTTTGAAACAACGGACACCATTAAAGCATTGACAAATACCCAACTACTATTAGACTTACTCCATACAGATAACGAACCTCTATTCCCACCTACGGAAGAACCGAATCCATGCCAGTTACAAGTTAACTTCGCTAAATTATCCTTCAACCATTGAACCTTATCTGCAATCGTTGACTTTGGAATTTTCCCGATATTACGCTCGACTGTTTCAATTAAGTTGAATGAGAAGAGTGTTTGCGCTATTTCTCCGTTAACTGATGATGCTCGACTAGCATAATTTCCGCCATCTAAATTCGAAACAAAACCATAATGTGCTACGAACTCGCCCCAACCACCACCACTAGGTGATTGTAATAAATTAGGACTAGCATGTTTTGCAACATGTGGATTCTCCACCGTACTTCCGCTAACTTTACCTTCAAAGTTCTCCACACGAATGATCGTTGGACGAGTATCTAACTGTGCTGTGTCTTTCAACTCCACTACTAAATCGATGTAATCGGTATTAATTGTTGAAGCTGTTACACCGTCTGACGGTTCTGCGTAAGCTAGGAAGTGTACAAAAGCGTCATTTTTAAGAATTGCAGTTAAATCGGTAAACGACATTGATAACTTACTTACTGTTGTACTAGTATGGTTCGTAGTTCCTGCCCATGAATTATCCGACCACGAAACTCTCAAATTCGCCTTATTCCCACCTACAGATGAACCGAATCCATGCCAATTTGCTGTCAATTGTTTCACATTATCTTTCAACCATTGAACTTTATCGGCTACCGTATCTTTCGGAATACGACCTAATGTACGCTCGACTTGTTCAATGATGTTGAAGGAGAATAGTTGTTGAGCTATAACACCGCTAGCACTTCTCGAAGTAGTGTACAAAGTTCCATCTAATTTTGTAGCACTTGCATAATTTCCACTTTCAAAGAAACTAGTGCTACTCGGTATTAGCAAGGAAGTATTACCACTACTATTATCACTACCTTTAAGAACATGTGGATTTGCTACCGCACTTCCAGAAACCTTACCTTCAAAATTCGCTGTAGTTGTTAAATAGTTATTCGTGAACTTCGCTACACCTGTAACCACTTCACCCATTGAGCCTTTAGCAATCATTTTCGTTTTGTTATCTGCTAAGACGTATTTCTTACCACTTTGTAGGTTGGAATTACCTAAAGAAGTAAGTGTACGTCCTTCAATCTCCACATTAGCCAAAGCATTTGAGGAAGCATTTACAACTGAAGTTCCTTGAGCCAACGTTGTAGTTTGTCTAGCCGAATCTAATTGTTGTCCATGAATTTCACGAACCAATGCCCCTACATTTTGACGAGCCACATTATCGGCACCTAATCGAGCATCCACAATTTCAGTTGTACTGTTCCCGGTGTTTGTCACCAGATTATCAAGGCGAGCGTTCATTGTGTCTACTGAGCCTTTTACCGTATCACCCTGAGATTTAGCGTAGTCTCCTTGTTCCGTTGCATAATTAGCTTGGCCAGTCGCATATTCACCTTGAGCCTTCGCATAATCCCCTTGGTCCGTTGCATATTCCCCAGCTTCAATTGCTTCTTGAATTCGTAACGGGCCATCATTTAACACTACTTCAATTAAGGTTTTTTCTGAATCGCTAGGTGTGTAATTATTAGTAGGATCTGCAATTACTCTATAAGAAAATGTTAAGGTCGATATACGACTCTCTGCATTATAAAGCTGTACGACTGCATCCACTTGCCCTGTAACACTTGTTTCAGGCCGATCTACAATAAATTTAACTTGATTTGTTCCCACCTTAGTTCCGCCAGTGACAATAACCTTTCTATCGTATCGCGTATGTGCAATCGTGATGTTGGCAACACCATCCAAATTTAATGGTTTCCCTCCATCAAATATGTTTACAAGAAAAGCATTACTGTCATTTTGAGTAACTTGTGGTTGATTAATTATGGTAGGGTTTTTAATATCCACATTAATCACAATAGCTTCTTGGATTTGCATGCATTCACATCCCTTTTATTTAAAATAAAAACGAAAATCAAATTTCACAGAGGTTAGTGACCCACCTGTAATTGAAATCTGATTTTCGCCTGGTTTTAATTTGATTAAGCCGTAATTTGTTTGATAGGAGACATTAACACCGTTCTTTAAATACTGAACCCCATCAAAGACAAGTGTATCTGAAGCCGTTAAGGATCCACTAAACGTTACACTTTCACCAGTTGTTTGGTTAGTAAGTGTAACTCCGTTAGGAAAATCACCTTTTATTGTGATTTTTAATGGCATGTATCGAGGGTTAACCGGAACATTACCTAAGTTTCTCACAATAGGATAAGCACTAGTAAATTCCCAAGTGTAATCTTCATCCCACTCTATCCCCATGCCTAAAATGAGAGGATTAATATTCCATTCTTTTGCTAGCTCAGATAGCTCCAAGGTAGTTTTTGAGCTCTCCCAAAATGGCAGTTCATAAGTTTCAAACTCTATATTCCTATTACCTGTTAATCCACTGAATTTAATTGCTCCATTTCCTATTCGATAGATAAGCAGCCTTTTACCCTCCAAGATATACGTATCTGATTGTTCATATGCATTTCGGTTTGATACCTCTCCTGGAAGTTGGAAACCATACAATTTAGGTGTGACACCTTCGTAGATATAAAATGGTTCATTACCATCAATCAGTTCAGCTATACGATCTCGTAAAGTAATCGTATCTAATCTTGAATCAGCTAACGCATATAAGTTCAATGTTGCTGCTCTATTCCCGTAATCAAACGAAGTAAGAATACGACCAGGTCTACCAGAGATGTTCTCTGAATCTGTTTTTAAATCGATAGGGCTAACAACGAAATCCGCTGTTAAGACCCCTTTATCAAATAAATTGATACGTGTACCATCAAGTTTCTCAATAACAGTTATCATCGTGAGCCCCCCTTAGAATAAAGCTTAATATCGTAGTTTCTTCCGCTTTCTTCATCAACGTAAGTTAGAATATCCTCGCCTGTCCAATCGTTATGAACGTGGATGACAATAGGCTGTCGCCCTTCATCCTCCAAATCATCCAAAACAAGATTTTCAGAGGTGCGAATATTAGCTGAGATTTGCTCGGAAGTAGTAAAGTTTGCTTCGTTTAATTTCATTGTAGCTGCAACATCATTTAGTTGAGCGTCTATTAATGGCTGTGCATCTCTCAGAGCGTTTGCAATTCCATACATGTAATTTAACCCTACCTCATCGTAAGCCCAACGAGAAGGGCTGTGAATATCTAATTCAGTAGTTAGCTTAGACTTCATTAATTTAGCAATATTCTCTAACTCTACGCTCAAACTTGATCGTTTTGATGATATACCATTGATTAGGCCTTGAATTACATTCGCACCAATACTAACCATTGAGCCTTGTATCGTTTTGAATTTTTCAGTTGAGCCGTACAGCATTTCGTCTAAATTCTCAGCAAATGTTTCTTTCAAACTCGTTATTTCTATTTCAGCATCTCGCGTAAGCTTTTGGATTTCTTCCATCATTGCTTTACGCTCATCTGATAGCTCACTTGTCGCGATTGTATTAGCTAACGAATACTTACGATCAAATAGCTGTTGGAAATAAGATAGCTCTGAATCAGACATTTTTGCTAACTTAGCAATCTCATTGACCGAAGCTACACCCATTTCTTGCAGCTCTTTTATTAAGTTGTCACTTAATCCACGAGACATTAAATCATTCATCAAGTTTTGGTAATCCTCAAGAGCTCTTACCTGCTGTTGCATATTACCGATTATATCTAACTCGGATACGTCATTCCCCACAAACGAATCAAACAATCCGGCAAATCCAGTTAGTGAGTCAACACGGCTTTGATACATTGAATTGTATTCATCTTTTAGAGCCTGAATATCACTTACTAATGCATCAATAACATTTTGCTCCGACGCTAAATACTGTTGTGACAATGCTGTTAGGTCATCGTAATATTGCTCTTTTGTTTCGTAGATTAACTTCTCGTATTGAAGTTGTTGATCACTACCCTTTTTGTAAGTAGCCATGTACCCTTCATACGCTTTAATCTGCTGAGCATACCCCCAACGACCTGTTTTAACCATGTCAGTGACATAGTTCTGTTCTAAAGCATACTGTTCTGCATAAGCCTTTTTAAGTGCATCCTCATACCGAATTAACATTCGAACTTTTTGAATCGTATTTTCTGAATAAGCAGTAGCTGCATATTTCCAATACTTAGCTTCTTCCATCGCAGTCATACGATTTAATTCAACCTGTTCAGCAGCAAAAGATTCGAGTGCTTTCAGTTGATCATCGTAATTTAATCTACTGTTTTTACTAGTGATATTCTGTACTTTAATCTTTTCGTCAATTGTTAAATTCGATCTATCCTCAAAAGATTTCATTTCCTTGTTGTACTGTTTAAGCATTGAAGATGACAAGCCACTCAAAGCTTGAGTAACGAGTTTAACGTTACTAGAAATTCCACTCGCAATACCTGCTGGAATCCATTTTGAAACTGCCTCGAAAACTCGTGATGGTGAATGAATTCCAAGTTTCTTCTTAAACCAAGAGACCGCTTGACTTGCAAGGCTACCTACAGCACTTATTAAACTCGATGCACCACTTTTAACTCCCTTCACAATCCCAGCTACCAAATCAGCTCCAGCGCTAACTAATTTAGGTATTGTATTAATTAAAGTCTTTACAATTTCAGATACTAGTTTTACTGCTGCCTTTGCTAAATCAGGTAAAGCTTCAATCAATCCAGTAACTAAGGCAATTACAATCTCGTCCCCAGATTCTATAATTTTCGGTAGTGATTCAGCTATCGCACCTATAAGTGCTGTTACTAACTCTATCGCTGCAGTAATCAATTCCGGTAGTACCTTTAGAATTCCTTCAATCAAAGCAAGAAGAGTTTGAACTCCTATATCTATGATTAAAGGTAGATTTTTAGCAATCATATCTACTAAAGTAGTAATGATTTCTATAGCAGCATCTATTAAATCGGGCAACATTGAAACAATTCCATCTACTAATGAAAGTAGAATTTCTACTCCAGCCTCTAAAATTTTAGGGAGATTAGATAGAATAGTCTCTACTAATGTTAGAAGAATTTCTAGAGCAGCTTGGATTAAGTCTGGTAATGCTTGCAGAATTCCATCGACAAGAGATAGTAAAAGTTCCAGACCTGCTTTAAGGATTTTTGGATAGTTCTCTGCCCAAGCTGATATTAGCGTTGTAATAACTTGCACAGCTACAGCAATGATTTGAGGTAAAGCCTGAATAATCCCATCCAAGATGTTTGAAAAAATCTCGACACCCGTTTGTAAGAATCTTGGCAGATGAGTCGTGATTGTCGTGACAAAGCTTTGCATAAAGGTAGTGATGGTTGAAACAATCAAAGGTAGATTTTGTACAAAACCATTTAATAGATTTGATAGAATCTGCCCACCTATTTGTAACAACATTGGTATTTTGGAAATGATATTACTTATCAAATTAGGAATAACTGCCGTAAAGAAGTTTACAATTCCGCTAAAGTCACCATTAAAAGCATCCTGTATTGCTTGTCCAAACATACTTAGATATTGTCCAGTAGTTTGGATTGCACTGTTGAATGTTGAAGAAAGGAATGAGCCGATACTGTTTAGTAGTTCTCTAAATGGCTCAAAGCTTTCATATGCAATTGCTATTCCTGCTGTTAAGAGTGTAATTGCAGATATTACTATTCCGATTGGAGAAGCTAAGAAACCTATAACAGCACCAAAAGTTGAAACAATAGCACTCCAACTAAATAACTTAATTAATAGCATGACTGGTGTTGCTAAAGCTAAAACAGCAGCTGCCACAGATGGGATGATTGCGATTAAGAACGCCAGCACATCACTAGAATCCATTAGACGATTAATAAAACCAGATATTGCTGTAATTACTGCTAAGATTACACTCCCCACTGGCGCCAAAGCTACACTGAAATTGATGATTAATTTTACAATTTCTCCAATCAAGCTTACGACTTGACCACCTGACTGTTGCGCATAATCAAGGAATTTTTGGAAACCTTGATTTTCACTTAGAGTACTGGACCACTCTCTAAATTGTTGCATCATATCCTGTAAACTTGATAGCATGAAGCTTGTATTTCCACTAAAAGCTGCAAACGTATTTACAATACCTAGAATTGCGTTACCTACAATGCTTGATATTTTAGGCATTTGTGTTTCAATATAGCCCATAAAGTCTACGAACTTGTCACTTGCATGTAATGAATCTGCCCATGAACTAAAGGACTTAGACATATCTAAAAATCCATTGGAAACACTGTTTGCTAAAGGTCTAAAAGCAGTTAATAGCGAAAGCGTACCATTAATGAAATACCCTAGCCCTCTTGTGATTTCTCCCATAATTTTAGCGCCATCTTCATTCAAGAAAGTGAAGAACTTTTGCATTCCTGCGCTATCTAAACTTTGATTCAGAGATTTCATTAACTCTTCCGCTTCTTTTGAAGCTGTCACAAACAAGGGTTCTAGCTTTTTTAATACCTTTTCAGCTGAATTCATTGCAGAAATGAAGGTGTTTAATACTTGCTTTTCAGTTGCTTTAACTAAATCCTTGTAAGTAGCCGTGAGATCTTCAACAGAGTTTTTCGCTCTCTTCTGTTGATCTGTTAATTTGGCCTCTTCATCAAATAGCTTAATAATTGTGGGAATAGCCAAGGCTCCAAATGCAGCGTACCCTGCAAACGCGACACCTAAAGCAGATGCGAGCGCTACCGTCTGTCCTGCGACAACTCCAATAGAGACACCAAGAGCCACGATGGCATTAGTTGCAGCAGCTGCTAAAGGAATGACAGCAGGTAATAAAGTCAATAGGGCCGAGCCCATCAGACTTCCACCGCCCCCAGCACCGCCAAGACCACCTATTTGCGAAACTCTAATTCGTATTTGCTGTTGATTTAATGCGTTTATCTGAGCTTGTAGGAGTGCAGATTGAAGCCGGAACTGTGTTAAGTCGGCTGTTACATCTATTTCGATACGAGTTAATTTTAGCTGAGCTATATGGGCTTCTAATATACGTTGCTGTGCAAGAAATTGAACAAGGTCTAAATCGACAATTACGTTTATTCTTTCTCTAGCAATCTCCCGCATTCTTTGTTGCACTTGCTCTAGTTTACGTATAACTTCCGCGCTATCGACATCAACGTTAATTGATCTTCCGTTTAAGTTCACAGCGTTCAAATTAGCGCTATTCAGGTCGACTCTAACATCAATATTACGGCCATCTAACCGATCAAGTTTTCTCTCAACTTGAGCAATCTCAGACATTACATGTGCTGTATTAATATTGATATCCACGGTTACTCCTGTAGCAAGATTGCGCATAATTTCATTTACTTCACGCATTTTCCGTTTAAACTCTTCTATACCGGCGCCGACTACTGCTTCAAATTTTTCCTCTGCCACTCCACCACCTCCTTATGTATTTATTTTTCTTTCGGACGATAAGCTTCAGCAAAATTGAACTTGTTGATTGCTTCTTTCGCTTTATTAAACAGCGTGAAATCTTTTGACGTATTTTTTTGGCCAGATAGTATTTGCTTTCTGATTTTCTCAGCATCATATACTTTCTTAGCTTTAGGCATCCTTTTAGCCCTTTGAGCTGCAGCATTTAAAAGAGCCATATCAACTTGTAAAGCTGTATGGTCGACTTTTGCTAATTGAGCCCCTTTGATGCGATTGCTGTATTCTTTTGGTGTCCACGAATAAATAAGGTTACTATCATAGACACCTAGTAGTCTTGCACAGTTAATCTCTATTTCGTCGAAGTTAATTCCGCTTTGGCTTTTGTCATCATTTCGATTGCCAGCTGGTACTGTTGATTTTCCTTCTCGTCGTCTGATTCGATTTTGCTCATAATATCTACGTTGCTCCAGAATTTCTCGACAGCTCGTTTGAAAAAACCGCTTTCGTCAATCACAGCATAAGCTTCTTTAATCAGCTCCAAAGTGCCCTCTTCTTCAATGCGTTTCTCAAGTGCCGACTCGATATCGGTTAATTTAATTTTCTTTTCATGAGCTAGTGCACACTGCCAAAAATGCATTAAGGCATCCAAGTCCTTTGCTCCGTCAATAAGTTCTCCTAGAAGATTGTTAAGTCCACCTTCTTGTTTACCCGTTTTAGATTTTTCAGCGATAGTACCTAACAAATCATCTGCTTTCCGCGCAAACGCAAAAGATCCCTTCGCTTCATATTCTTGTCCGTTGATTTCTAAAATTGCCATATGTGTTCTCTCCATTTCAAATTAATTTTTTGTATAAGAAAAGAGAGTAGCAAAATACTACTCTCTAAAATCAGTGTTATAGCTTTAGCTTAAGGTGTTTCAGTTGGAACATAACCTGTTGGATTATCTTCACTTCCGAATTCACCAGTTGTTTGACCAGGTAATTCGAATCCGTATTTAGCGAAATTGATTAACTCTTCAGGTAATGTTGTAAATGTACCTTCTTGAGATTCACCAATTACTTGAATTGTCGCAGATACCTCTTGTGAGTCATCAGCTGGGTTAGATCGCTCAAATGATTCAACAATAGCATAAGCAAATAGCGAATCATAAGTGCTTTCAGCATTTGGTTCAGTGTCAACTTCCCAAATTTTTAACTGTACTTTATTTTTGATTGCGTCAAGGATTGCTTTTTGACCAGCATCTCCTTTTTGTCCTCGCATTGTGATGTCGAAAGTTTCACTGTTTGTTCCGTAAGCTAACATACGACCAAATTTTGTTTCTACATCTGAGATTGAGTTCTCAATTGAGTATGAATCATCAGTTTGTAGAGCTGGCACTAGAGCATCTGCTCCAACCGGTGCACTAGTTAGTTGCACTAGTAAAATTGATTGACGACCTTGTTTCATAAAATCATCCTCCTAAATTTCCTGTAATGTAATGTGATAATTGAGTATCCCATGCTTTAGTATGTTGTCTATATCATCTAAAACCTTAGGTGAATCCATATAGGCGTTAACATTTTTATAGCCGACCACATCTAAACGTATTTTCAACGCTTCGTGGACGGCATCTAATATTTCGTATGTTGCTGTATTCCCATATCTATTAGCTGTTTGCTGGTTAAACCAGGTGTGCAAAGTAACTGTACAGTTATAAATGTTGTTAAACTTCACAATTTCCTGTGTAGGTATTCTGGGTTCACCAATAATGATATACGGGAAAGGGATATCTACTTCTACGTGATCATAAATCCCTGTAATAATCTTCTTAAGCTCTGAATCATTGGATAACCTCTGATAAAGAGCTGTTTGCAATGGTTTAAATGGGTAGGCCATTCAATCACCTTCTTAAATACCTAACTTTTGCATTTCTCTTTTGAAATATTGTTGAGCCACTGCTATTGCATCAAACCAGAAAGGTTGAGGTTTCATCCCCTCAGTAAATACAAATTCACCAAACTTATCTGAGAAATATGTCCAACCATCTTGACGGCCGTTTCCATTCACAGCATAAATCCCGGTACCATATTCGATATAAATAGCATAATCAGCACTAACAATTACCCTAGCACTAAGCCCATCATTAAGGATTTCAACCTCAATGCTTTGTCTTAAGTATCCGCTGTCTTCTGGAGCTCTTGAACGTGCCTCTGTTTGGAGAATATACGCTGATTCAAATATAATTCGTTTAACTTTTTCAGTTATTTTCTCTTCCCATTTACGCATGGCCCTTTGAGTTCGTCTGTCACCAAATCGATTAATTCCCATCAAGTCACCTTCTTAAGAGGGATTCGCATGACCTCATGCTGCCCTCCTTGGTCCTCACCTTCTCCTGCAACCACGTAGTCAACGTTCTCGAAGCGCACACGAACTGTAGAAGCGATTTCTTGACCATAAGGGTAGTAGAGGAACCTATCGTAAGTAACACTCATCTGCATGGCATACAAACGCTCCTTTGTTGATGGTGTGTCCATGAAACCGTTAAATATTGAAGTTGCTACCCATTCCTTTTTGCTTCCACCAGATCCATCAGGGGTTGATTGTTGTTTCAGCAACTCTAGTTTGTGAGGAAACTCTTCAAAAGGACTAAAGTACATGCACTTTCACCTTCCGATATCTAGTTAGCAAACTAGTAATGGAGGATGGTAGATTAGCAAAATCAAAGTCGTATGAAACCGAACCCATAGACCGTGACTTTAGACCGGAGTTCATGGAATAAAATTGAGTAGCTTTTGCTAAGAATAATTTAACCGCACCTGGTAGATTACTAGGCTCAAAACATTGATTGTATTCATCATTAACTGTTTCAAGTAGAATCGGAAGCATTACTTTGTAATAATCTTCATTTGCACTCTTATCTTGGTTTAGAGTTTTAAATTGCTCAACTTCTTCAGCAGTTGGAGTCCAAGGCATTTTATTCACCTTCTTTTTTAAGTGCCTCTTCTAACAATGCGTATAGATCTTTCTTATCTGCAACACCTTCAAAGTCAATTTCTAATTTTGCAAGTTGTTCTTTAATTTGATCAGCAGTGATTTTCTTATAATCTGGCAGTTTGTCATCGTTATTTTCTACCGCTTCATGGGAAGTAACAAGACCTCGCTCTTCTAACTCTTCAAAAAGTTCATCTGATACATTCTCAGCCGTTTGACCAGATTTGTAACGTTTACCGTTTACTTTTGCATTCTTTGCTAACACTACGTTAAATGGCATTGTATAATCCCCTCTCTCATTTCAAAATAAAAAGGTGACTGTTTTCAGCCACCTTACACATTTAGATTGTTGCTACTTTAGCAATAAAGATTTTGCCTGCTTGCTCAAATGAAGGTAAAACGATTTCAGAAACAATCGTTTCAACATTTACCGGATGTACAATTTTATGAGTAGTTACCGCTACTCCTCTATTAACAATTGATACATCCGCTTGAGCTGCACCTGTCATTAAATCTGATTCTTCTGGAGTTGTACCGTACATTGTTTTACCCAATGTACCTGGTGGCAATAATGTAACCACTCCATCTGGGAAGAATGATTTTGAAGCTCCAGCTTCATCGATGAACATGTCATCATAAATAGCAAATTGGATTTTAGTTTTACGAGATAAATAGTTTGCTACATCTTCATCAGTTAAGATGATATTTTGAGCCCCTAAAGGGTTTAGATCTTTACGAATTGTTTCATTTTGCGCGATTAAAGCAAATGTTGCGCTTGTTAAGATTGCACGAGTAGGCTCTACACCTGTACGAACACGAACTTCTTTTTTCCAAGCAAGAATATCTTGTACCGGAGTAGAAGCTGCATCGGTCCATGCATCAGTTCCTGTTAACTCTTCAAATTGATCATCATTAAGTTGGTAATCATACTCATGTTGTGCACCTTCTGCAGCGATTTGAATCTTACCTGTTGAAAGTAATTGCATACGCATACGTTCAGCAGTAACATCCGCACCATCTACTAGTGTTTTCACGTCATCAAATACAAACTTCACTACTTGGTCAGCCATTTGAGTTTGTCCGCCTGCTAAGAACGTATTAATTTGTTGACGCTCTTGTTCCTTTACAGTCATACGCTCACGGAAGAAAGGCATTTCTGTTTCTACTTTAGATACACCAATACGATCACGAACAGGCGCTTGTGCATCAAATGCAGATGGTTTTAACGCTACTGGTAAACCGCCACGACCTTTTAAGTAAGATAGGTTTAATCCAAGCTGTTTATCAGATGGGAACAATGCAGCACCAAGATAAGGTGTTTTGTTTTGGTTCGATGTAACAACGAAATCAGAAATATTTTGAGCTGTTACTAAATCATAAATGTTTGGCATAACGCTTCATCTCCTAATCAATTTTTATTTTAAGAATGTAATTTGTTTTAAAGCTGTTATCTGTGCAGCTGTTGGTTGTGCTGGGAGCTTAGTTAAATCAACAAAACCGTGTAAAACTACTGCAGCTACTGCTGGACCATGTGTTACATCAACGTCGTAACGTAATACACCTTCAGCTGCTACTGTTTCTGAAGAAGCTTTAGCTTTTACAGAACGGTCAGCTAAAAAACCACCGCCTACAATTGTTCCTGCAGGTACAATTTTCTTACCTTCTCCATTAGCTGTGACACCTGTAGCATCAACTGTTACTGTTGTAGATACATGATGATCGGGATATTTAAGGATTTCTTTTGTATTGTTGTAATCTGTAACGACAAATTTACCCATTATGTTTGCCTCCTATTATTTAAAATAATGTGATTGTGCTTCAGCAGCAGTAGTTGTATCGTTTGCTGTTTGAGCTAGTTTTTTACCATATGAATCTGAGTTGTTACTTCCAGTTCCGCCACCTACACCACGTGCATTACCTTTTAACGTTTCTTGAACCTGTGCTTGAATTACTTCATCAAGATCTGTTTTCAGCTCATCAAGTGTTGAAGCTGTAACTGTTTCATCATCGCCCAGGAAACGTTCAATGTACTTAGTTGCAAATTTGTTAGGTAATCCTTTACTAGTAGCATGCTCTAACGCTTTCGCTTTCAGTTCAGCTAGTTTAGTAGCCTTTTCACTGTTGAGAATCTTCTCTTCGAGTTCACGAATACGTTTTTGTTCTGGTGTTTCTTGTGGATTCGCTTTTGACACTGCATCATCAATTAAGCCCTGTAAGTGGTTTGTCTTCCATGTTTCCAACGCCTTTGTGTGATGTGTATCCTTTAACGAATCTAACTCACTGTTTACTGCTGCATTAACTTTCACTGCCGACTCAACGTCACCTTTTTCCAATGCTTTGAAAATGTATTGTTCTAAAGCCGACTTGTCACCAGATTCAGCTAATGTTTTTACTTGTTCTAAATCGATAATCATTTTTGTTGTCCTCCTTGCCCTCCAAACGCCTAAGACAGACCCTTGAAACGCATAATTTATTCCTATTAGCTTTTATAGTCTGTTGGATTCGACTTAAGTTACTACTTTCTTTTTCTAGGTCTTTCAAATGTTCTAGTGAACCATCGAGAATCGTTCCTGATTCCCTTTGGAGATGGTAAAAATGGTGCTCTAAATGATTGCTCTATTACTTCCTTAGGGAGGTTCGCCCCTCTTATTATTTGTAAAGTACTTTAGGGCACTTATTAGACCTGATACATAGAAAATAACAGCTAATGTGATTGAATAGATTAAATCTTTCATAGGTACCACCCTTTCTTGGCAAAATAAAAAGCCGTACTTCTACGACTACGTTAGACCTATATAAACAACTGAATCGGTTGGTGCTGAGAAGAGTAAAATATTAGATGTATCGTAGATATAATAAATACCTTCATTTACATAAACGTCTTTCACTTGAAAAAACTTCATTTCAAACACTCTTTCCCCATTTGCAGTTACAACTTTATAACTCATAAAGTCCCCTCCACAAGACAAAATAAAAAGCCACTCTAATGAGTGACTAACTTGTCGCATTCTTGTACCATTCTTCATACGTGATGTATGGAGTTGTAACAGTAGGTGGTTGGATGCGCCTATTAGCTTCTTTGAAAGCTTCAGCATATGTCAATTTTTCCATTTTCCCGTTACGTTTAATACCTTTTTTCATGTATTGGTGGATCTTCTTCTCCATTCTCTCCTGATAATCTTTATCCTTGTAATTTCGACCGCGACGAACAGTAGGAAGCATCCCGTTTACGAGTTTTAAGGTTACACAGCGACAATTGATATCCATATCAGCACGATTCCATCCATGGGGCATTTTTGCTTTTAAAGATTTGTAGTGAAAAAAACCATCTTTATCAGCTTTTTGCCCATCTAAAGTTCTGTGAGATTGCCGTACTCGGAAATCTAAAGCACTGCACCAAACCTTTTCAACCTCTACATACTTACTAGCTTGCTCTAAAACTTGTTCATCAGCAATTGCCATCGCTCGACCTGTTTCTGTACGCGCTACTGCTCTTGCTTTCTTCTGGAAGAAGCCCACTCTTTCTTCAATCTGCTTGGCCATCTTGAAATAACCTTCACCACGAATTAAAGATTGAGTAATAATCTGTTGTATTTGTTGAACGATTGCATCTCTATGTTGTTTCATAGTTTTCGGTAAGCGTAAAAACTCAATTGGATTTTCTAGAGCTGCTTTAATTGCTTCCTGGCTAGGTAGACGAAAGCCCATTCTCTTACTCTCAAATACTTCGATTAAATAAGCTGTTTGTAAGTATGTCTGAATATAAGCGTCTTGTTGCAATGTTTTAAGTTGCTTAACGACTTCTCGATAGTTCCCTGTCATCGTTTGTGAGACTCGTTCCAAAATAGCATGTAATCGATTGTACTTATTAACATCGGTCCATGAAGGTTCTTTGCCGTTCTTGGTGTATTTCATAAACAATCGATTCATTTCAGAAAGTGTTTCACTCAGCATCTTAGCAAATACTTTTTCTAATGATGACTCTGCTTTCTTAAGTAATTTATCGATTTTCGCTTTGATATCTAACTCATTCATCGTCAATCACATCATCGTCAAGTTCGCTATCCGGACCATCAATTGGTTCTAAAGGATCTAACTTATTTCCAAACTCCACTTGGTCTTCCTTCAATGCTTCAATTTCAGCTTCAACATCATCAACGAAACTAAGTAGAGATAACCGTGTACGTTCAGACACTAAACCTTTTAGTAAGGATGTTGCTTCTGCTTCTTCTTTGATATTTGAAGGAAGGTTACGTTTAAAGCCAAACCAAATATTTAAATAATCATCTGGTGAACAAATGCCTAATTTTGCCCATCCAGCACATAATAATTTAAACTGATACTGCAAAGCACTCCTGAATTTGTGCTCAGCGATAATTGCTTTGTGCTCTAGGGCCATGGTTTTAAACTTAATCGCAATACCTGAGATATTACCGCCAAAAGCTTCATCACTGAAATCTACTGACTTAGCAAACTTGTGAATGTTCTTCTCTAACCGATTCAAGTGGTTCTCAATCATCGTGTCATTAACATCTTTAGTTAAATACTTTGCTTCAACATCTTGGCCAAACATTTCGAGAAGACCTAATTTATTCATTTGCTTTACGTCATCATCATCCATACCTATGTTTCTAAGAATTAATATAGCAAGTCTCGTTGCTTCAATTTCACTATTGGCATCTGACATAGTGCGATCATATGCATCAACTAGGTTTAGTACTTTAATTGCTTCTCCGTTTAGTGATTCGTTGTTCTCCACTCCAAACAATGGGCAAGAATCTAAATTATGAGGTTGGATATCATATAACTCAAAGCCATTTGTATCATTCCTAAAGAAATAAGTCTCTGACTGATCGTGAAACTCAACGACAGTAACTTGGCTTTTTGTACCATCTGCTAAAATCTCTACAGATGGATAATACTGAATCCCAAAAGTAGGAGCACTCATACTTTCTTCGTATAAGAAGATACATTCAGCAGGATCTATGTTAGCCACTTTGAGAATCGGCTTGTTATTTTCTACGGACCAATAAACTAATCGAGCGCCGTAGCCAGCTATACTTGTTCTGGTACCCAACGTAGTATCTTTATCCGGTATATTTTCACGCGTTCGAAAATCTTCAATTGTAGCTGCTAACGATTGAAATTTCTCATTCTCTTTGTCAACAACGTAATTAATCGGATTACCAAGAAAGTAACCTATTTTCGTATCTACAACCTCACTGTCGAAAGTGTTATTGAGTTTGTTATTAATGAGCTCATCAATTCTACGAATGCGTTCACTTTCAAGATTGAGGGACTTCACAGGGCGCTTTAGAATCGGGACACCCTCTTCTGAAGCTTCGTACCTCTCCTGGTGTTTGCGAATATCTTGTTGAATACCTCTATGTTCGCTAATAATTTGCTGCAGAATTTCTTCATTTATCCCATTTTTAAGGATAAAAGGGATATACGCTTTAAAAGCGTCCATTCGCTTAAGGATTGAAAGTTTTTCAGCCATTTGTTTCACCTACCTTTTTGCGTTATAGCCTTTCATGTTAGTTACTTCATAGTCATCTAGCCCATACCAAATAGCTGAGAATGTATGAGGGTCAATGTTAAATTCTCCAGGGATGACCTTTCCAGTTTTCGGATCTATTTTAAGTGTTAAACTTTTCAGTTCTCGAATATGATTAGGGCAATTCTTGGAGATAATAATTTTTTTAAATCGTTTAATCTTCTTCGTATTTTCTACTCGAGTTAATTTGTAACAAGGGACAATACGAAAACCTTTTTGTTGCAGATAGAAAATAGTTTTAGCTTCAGCATTATCACCTTTGATAATAACCTTCTTTAAGCCTCTTTTTTCTAGATCCTTGGCGATTTGAGGGTCATCAATACCTCTTGTGTAATACTCATCCCATACATACAACCACTCTTTTTCCGTATCAACACACATCCTAGACACAGCATTAAATGAATCAACAAAACCAAAGTCCATCCCGTTCTTAAATAACGGCTTCCTCATGTTGTTAATATCATTCATTACCATCTCGTGATTCCACTCCTCAAGTTGAGGAAGTACGAGTTTACCATTCACACCAAATTGACCTTTACGTGCAATTCTATAAAGGTCTGGGTCATAGCTCTTCATTTCATCAAGTTGATCTATATACGATTGTGGCAAGAACAAATTGTCGTCTGCCAATGAATGGTGATAATAAGTATTATCGATGACGATGGTCCTTTTCTGATAAAGTTCCTCATCATCTAAGATAAAACGTTCTTCTATATCGTCTCTGAAGAAATGGGTGTAGGCCCAATTTTCTTTTGAAACCGGATTGGTAGTTAATATCATATGGAGACTTAATGTTGGATGACGTAAACGACCAAGTAATTCTTTATAACCTGCGTATTTAATTTCACTACACTCTTCCAACCAAACAATTGAAATGTTATTGATGGATTTCAGCTTTTCAGGCTTGTCCATCCCACGAAAGATTATTTTAGATCCATTGGGAAACTTAATTTGCATGGGAGAAGAGTTTATCTTCACCAAACCGGAAAGCGCTAAATCTTCAACTATCTCCGAAAATAAAGAAAACGTACTATCACGATGAGTGTCGTAAACTTCACGAACAACCAACGCAGTACGCTTTTCGCTTAATAGCTTCAAGAATATTTTCAACGCAGCATGATAAGACTTCGATGAGCCGTACCCACCAACTAAGAAGTAAGTTTTGTACGACCAATCAAAAAGAAAGTCTTCGAAATGTGGATTGACTTCTTTCTCTTTCATCGTAACCAACTTTAACCTCTCCTTTCATGCATGATTACGTATTTAATATTCAATCTAGCTTCCGATAATAAAAAATTATGTCTACTAGATATGCTCCTAAAACGTTGATAAATCTAGGATTTTAATTTTGCAATAAAGTTATCACATGCAGAATCTTATACATCGTTGATTTAACAGTATTTTGGATAATCACTTTGGGATATTTCCCAAGATTTCTTGCATAAAACTACTCTTTCTTTTTCGAGACAATTTTGATTTCAATCGGACCCGAATCTTTATCTTCAGAAAGCTTTTTAATTTCAGCTTCAGTCTTTTGGATATTTAACTTAGCTTGCTCATTACGTAACTGCTTTAGTTCACTATCATTAAGTAGATCCATGTGTTTCGATAAGTATTCTAGAGCCTTCATCTTGTCGGCCAACTTAACGGTTATGCCATCTTTGCCTTGTTTAACCTCGGTTATCAAAGTACCGTCAACCTCTTCAGACTCATTGAGATTCACAAAGCTGCGTGTCCAGGTTTTAATGTTGCCGTTCATATCCAACTCAGGTTCCCCTTTTTCGTTGTAGCTGACTTCCTCTGTCTTACCAAATTGAAGGTAGTCAGTTATGTCAGCAAAAGCGATGTCTATCCACTTTTGGATGAGGGTTCTTTTGTCTAGGAGTGCATTCTCTGATAAACCATCTCGTACACGGGTAATCTCTTCACGAATACTAGCATTCACTAGCAGTCGAGGTCCGTTAGCATTAGCGGTAGCATAATCACATCCATAAGCTTTCTTGTAAGCCTTAGTAGCATTCCAGTACTTCACGTAAAAACTAATAAAAAGCCGTTGCTTATCGGTAAAATCGTCATTCTCTGACTCAATGACTTCTACCGATTCAACGACTTCTTTTTTCTTAGTAGTACTCTTCTTTTGTTTCGGAGTACTCCGTTCATCCGATTGGAGTACTCCATTTAATTTAGCGTCCCAATTATCCTTAGCTTTGGATTTCCAAGAACCAATAGTTTTCTCTGGAACACCAAGCATTTCAGCAAGAGCACGATTCGTAATCTTACCCTCATGCTCTTTATATATCTCATACGCTTTATCTCGATTAGGATTTCTAGCTCTAGCCATCTCTCATAACACCACCTCCATAATTCATTTCCTGTTTAAATCACCTCATTATGCTATTTGCTTAATAAAATAATAAAGCACCCACTTTTAGGGTGCTTTAATCATCATTTTTCGATTTATTTGGATATGACCACTTTGAACCTGTAATATCAAATTCAAATAAGGTAACATCTTCATTTTTTTCATTGATGACAAAATGGAATTCTTTTAACCTATCAAAATCCATAATGTATTTCATTCTTTCATTCATCAATGTCGAATATTCTATAACTATTTTAGTTAAATTAATTACTTGCCCTTTTTCAATTTCACTTGGAACAACTGGTATAAAGAGTTCAATTTGTTTTTCTATGATTCCTGTATTAACAACTATATCCGGAAACTTATTAGAATCATCATCCATTGAACTAATACAAATATTACAATTCAATATAACATCTGAATTCCCAAATTGAGAAATCTTTATATACGAAGTTGATGTTGAATCAAAATCTACCTTGGATACCTTTCCTAATAAACTTTCGTAACCTTCAGTTCTTATTAATCTACTATTCTCATGAGTTTTAATTGTTTTCAATCCTAATGGTCCATGAAAATCATGAAGAAGAATAAAGGATCTATTGTTCTTTTTTTCTTGCTCAAAGTCTCTCTTCTTTTGGTTGCTATTATTCAATAATGCAATTGATATAGCTCCAATAAAACCTAAAAAGCTACCTAAGAAGCCTAACCATGGGTTTGCATCAGTTGAAACACCCGGAGCTGACCAAGTCAATAATCCGTAGTTAATAATAACAGGTACCAAAAGTATAGAACCGTATAAATATATTATATTCTTCAAATATATCCCTCCACACTAACCATAAGGCATACGGAGTTACATGTCACTAATACAATTTTGATATCCTCAGCAGCAAGCACTATCATATAAGCGTAGGGGAAGACACTCGATAATGCTCACTGCTCAAAATAAATCAGTCAATCATAGGCTTAATCTTGCCACCACAGGGGCATTGCTTTTCATAAACCTTTTTAATTATCCTTTTGCCTTCTTTCCAACTAGTACTTTGTTTTTCTAGTTGAGCTGGTCTTTTACATTTTTCACACTGCAATATATAATTCATAAGTTTCACCATCCTTTGATTAAACTCTCTAAACTGTGCCTTTTGAAGTCTTACAACTAAGTTGCTTCACACACACTTTTACAATGGCAGTTTGATTTAGTTTTCAAAGCATAATAAAAAGCCACACTCGATTGAATGTGACTTAAAAAATTATTTTTCTTTAGCAGTCCCTCGACCAAAAGTATATTTCTCGTTACACTCTTTGCAATCGCAAGAAATATCTGTACTTTTAAATCCAGGTATATCATCTTTTTCGTAATATACTTTTCCATTTCCACATGGACATTCATATACTTCGTTAATAACTTGTCCACTTCCAGCTCCATAACCAACACTGTGGTGATTACTATCTTCAAGTTGTTTTAAGTTCATAAACTCGCCTCCCTCCATACAACAATAATAAATCTTATGGAAGGATTTGTATGTAACATAATTTTGATAAATAAAAAGCAGCCATCTCCTCAAATGACTGCTTTCCTCGTATTACAACTCAACTTATTGTGGTAAAAACAGCTACGTAGCAACCGCCTTTCGTTTTTATTTAAAATTGTGAAATAAATTATCTGCAAATACATTATCTATTATTTAATTTTTATTTTTATTTTTGTTTTATTTATTAATAATTAAATATCTTTATATAACTAATTACATAAAAATCACCCCTCCCACAAGTACTGGGACGATCGTGTTGTCGCTTCTTCGATGTACGACTTTCGGCGCGAGTCGTCGGTCGTCTTTCTTTCTCCTTTTGTTGAAGAAAATTTTGGTAAGACCGAATTATTTACCGCTCCGTCCTTCCTCACAGTATAAAGGAAAAAACCATCATCTTCTAACTTTGTACCTTATGTAACTATTGGCACAAACAAGCTTAATTGTAACAATTTTAGCCAAAATCCCTTAAAATATTGTATAATATGGAAAAACAATACTTAATTTAGGGGAACTATATGAAATTTCTAAAAATCCATGCAAATATTTTAAAAAATTGGAAAGAAACTTGGGGAAGTTTAATAGTTTTGTTAATCCCATTGCTTTACACTATTGAGTATACAAAAGATATAATAATCAAATTTACGTATCACTGGGTAGTTGGTTTATTGTTGTTTCTAGCTGGTTGGATTCAAACTAATTATCATTTTGAAAGTAAACAAAAGTTAAGAAGTGATATATCTTCATTGGAAAATGCAAACGGTATGTTAAAATCGAATCTAGAATCCATACCTGATAATATGACCAAAACATTTTTTAAACATTTCGGATTAGGGAATAAAGATAGGGTAACTACTTACAGGGTAGATGAAAATGAATTCTTCATTCAAGTTGGTAGATACTCGGATAATCCTATTTTTAAAAAAGGTGGCCGAGGAAAATATCCTATAAATGAAGGTTTTATTGGTGAATGTTGGGTAAATGAAGAAGTTAAAGTGACTAACTTACCTGATTTCGATAAAAACCCCGATAGATATTATGATGAAATTGCAAAAAAATGCACAATTGAAAAAGCTGTAGTGAATAAAATAAAAATGAAAAGCAGAAGTTTTTATTGTAAAAGACTCTCTTTTAACGGTGAAGAACCTATTGCTGTAATTGTCATCGAATCCTGCAGCCGAACGTTTAGTGTTGATATGGATGAATTTGCAGGTTTTCTTGATGGGCCGTTCGGAAAATCATTGGTTGATACAATCAAGAATAACTTACCCATCGGAAAGGATGAGCGTTAAAATGGTTAAAATAAAACATATTGTTAGGTACTTTGTTAAAAATTATCCATATGAAAATGAACTATCTAAGACCAGGATTACAAAAATGGTTTATCTAGCTGATTGGTATTCTGCCCTTAAACACGGCCACCAACTTACAGATATTAAATGGTTTTTTGATCATTACGGTCCATATGTTTCCGATGTATTTAATGCTGTGGCTGAAGATAGACACCTTACTATAAAACATGATTATAATGCTTTCGGAAACCCTAAAGATGTTGTAGCTCTAAAAAAGTCACATCATGTATTTGATTCGCCTCCAATAAGAATAGATAATCATTACAAAGTTGTTTTAGATGAAGTTATAGAAGATACCCAACAACTAAATTGGAATGAATTTATTGATTATGTTTATTCGTCGTATCCCATAAAGTCCTCTATTAGATATCACTATCTAGATTTAGTGAATTTAGGTAGAGAATGTAAAGATAAAGGACTAAATTTTTAGGTGAATTTAAAGACTATTTATGTTTATCATAAATAGTCTTTATCTATTTTATATTGTTATAACATTTTATCAAGTATACGATCTCTAACACGTTGAACACTGGTATGACTCATGTTTAATGTTGAACCAATCCAACGCAACGATTTCCCTTCTAAAATCCAAAACAGCACTTCAGTTTCCTTTGAGTCCGTAATTTTTTTCGCGCGTCGCTGTACTTCTGCTATTTTAATAATATAATCATTAATTTTTCTCATATGATTTGAACGTCTTGTCATCTCGGAGAATACAACATCGCTTGTACCGCCACTGGCTTTTGGCATTGTTGCTTCAATTCCGTACTGAGCAGTCTTTGCACCCTTTATAGGCAGTTCATTTCGAATTTCTTCAACTGTATTTATCATCCATCGATAATCTTTTATCCATTGATCTAATGTGTGTTTATTAATCGATTGTTCTTTTCCCATTCTATTTCCCTCCGATGGTATAATCGATTGCGAATATATTCTAAAAATGCTGCGCCATAGCTACAGCTTTTTTCGCGCCTATTCTACCATTTTCTGTTATAATTTGTAGAAAAAGAGAGTAGGTGAAATATGAATTTAACTGAATTTTTCTTTCCAGAATTGATTAAGGCATTGCTAGTAGTATCTCCTCTAATCATTCTCGGTGTAATTGTAGGATTAGCCTTTAACTTTGCTAGAGATTTGTTAGAAGCTTTTCTATCATCGTCAGTAGGAAAAGTATTCATTGCAGTAGCAATCTTAGTTTTCGCAATCAAGGTCTGGTAGGGATTTCCCTATCAGTCACTTGTAAGAAAACTAACTTACTTCTTCTTCATTCCTCTCCCGAACTGTCGCATTAAAAACCTCACCTATTTTCAATAGTTGTTCATAGATAGCACAACCCTCACAAGGTTCATTAGACTTTCCATTTCTGTCTTCACAAATCTCCTTACAATGCAGCTCCCACAACAACTTTTGTCGATTACAAGCTAAAATACGTTTTGGCTTATCGATGGCCCCCATTTAAATCGCCTCCAGATAGTGCAATGTATAACCGTCCTTCGATTTAATCTCTTGGCCACAGCTCTCAAATTCTTCATATGCTATAGACTTTCTTCCACCTTTTTCAGCACGTTCAAAAGCCCATTTAAGACTGGCAAAAGGAAGATAGAAGTATTTGTCGTATTTAGCGAAATAGACAATTAGGAAAGCAACTGCACCCTTTTCTGACCAAGATTTAAGCAAGTTGTATTGATGATTCTCTATATTTTGTAGAGGAAATCTTGTATCCTTTGTTTCTTTTGCATCAAAGATCAATGAAACTCCTTTATAAATCCCTAAGTAATCAACCAGGTGACCCTTAGTACGTACTCCTTCCACCTTAGAACCTGTCACTTTCATGATTTTTACTGGAGTAGGTAACTTTTGAATATCTGCGATCCCTGCGTTTCGATATTTAGTATTAGCCATCTCTAAAATTCTTTCTAAGTACATCCCTCGATTTGCATAAGACCGGTTTTTGAAGTTTGAATGTCTCACGGTACCCTCCAATCCCCTTACACATAAGATAGTAGTAAGATAATTATGTGTAAGGGTACCCATTTTATTTATTTAATTCCGCTATCTATCTGGACGTTTATTGTGCATTTCTATTAACTTATTAATTTCAGCTTGTGCCTTTTCCAAATCTCGAAGATTGTAACCTTCTTTTTTACCGTAGCGAGCTAGATATTTAATGGCATCAATCCTGTGAAAGCCCAATACTTCTTCCCAACTGAAGTTTTCGTCTGCAAACATCCACACGTCAATATTACCTGTATGATAATGTGCAGAACCAGGTCTTTCAGGTACTTCCTCTAAAACTACTAATTGCTTTTCTTGATCTGCTGCAACAACAATGGGAAGAGTCTCCGTTTTGATTACAGATTTAACTTCAGTTACTTTTTCTGACTTTCGAGCATTTATCAAACCATGTTTTTTCTTCCACTCATAAAATTTGGGTGAATGCATGTTGTATTCACTCATGATTAATGAATCGCTTTTACCTTTCGCTTTTAATTCACGGTAGGCTTCTACAGTTAAAACCATCTTCTTTTCTGATTCGGGTTTCTTCTCATCTTTTTTCTTAGTAATCGTAATACCAAGTTCTGCACGTAATTCATCAATTTCTTCCTGACTACCTCCATTATTTACTAGGTGTTCAAGTTGATAGAGTTTGTTCATGATATTAAGCCCCTTTTCGTGCTTTATAATATAAAAATCGAATGCGTCTTTCGATTGATTTTCCTGTACGTCCCATTGTAGAGCCAATTTGTTTGTATGTTTTTCCTTTAACTAACAAATGATTTAACGTAGCATCTTCTACTTGTGACCACGGTTTGTTGTGCCTATGAGTTGTGTTAATAACTTGTTGATTAATTTTATCTGATAACCAATTTGGTTCTGGAATCAACACGCCTCTTTGAATTTTTCGAAAATCTATGTGTTGACGATCTTTCGCCCATTTCCAAAAGTTTTCAGCTTTAATAAAATACATTTCTTTTTTAGTTAATATTATTTTCTTGTAAGGTAATCCTCTTTTTAACCAACGTCTTACTGTTCTGTGGTCCACTCCAGTTGCAACAGCTAATTGATTTGCAGTAAAAGCACCTGTTGCAATAGTTGCACCGCCTAAATTCATACGTTCCGATTTAGTAAGTACTGCACCATAAGTTCGGTTTAAATGCTTTGAGATATCACTTATCGATTTATTACCCCAATGTTTTTCGATAAATTCGAGTTCTTCTTCAGACCAACGTTTCCCCATGGTTACTCCTTTCACTTTTCTTCAAACTGTTAACTAACTATTTTCCTCTTCTTTAGGTCGTAGTTCACTTTGCGAATCTCTTTACTTGTTACACCACTTTGGTAAAGTCGACCACCTGTTTTACTTTCTAAGAAGATAACAATATAGGGATTATCTTTTGTGAAAGACCTATCTTCACAATAACTAACTTTAAGTACAAATCCTTTCTTCATTGAACGGTTAATGTAAGGTGCTTTACCCTCTACTAGCTGCACAAAGTCACCTTTTTTCAACTCTGTACCTTCACAATCATACATTTTCACTTCTTTCACTCACACTCACCCTTTCTTACTCTCTTACTTCATGTTTTCGTCGAATTGTTCACTAAGAAAGTCTCCAAGTCCAATACTTACGATTGTCAGAAACTTCTTCTCTCCACTTAGCTTTCTTGATAGCCCTATGCCTTTTTGATTTCAAATTACTCACCTCAATTACTACGCAATATCGTTCAACTACTCAATACGCATAACCCATTAATCTGAATCTCGTGTTCTTTAAAATTAATCCGATCAATACGAGTAATTACATGCTTCTTTTGATTCCAGATAATTTCCGTTCCAGGATGAAAATATTTTTGATACACATTTTTCCTTACTGATATCGAAAATTTGATTACTTCGAATTCCTCTTGAGCTTTTAAGTGTTCTAAAATTCTACGATAAATTTTAGGACCAATTCCTTTGACTGCTTGAAGATGTTCTAGAACATCAGCATGGCCTAGTTTTCTGATTTTCCGGTTTTCAAATTTTTTACCATCCTCATAACCTTTTTGATAGAAACGTTCGAGTTTTATATTTTTCATCAGCACTCATCCCTCACTCATCCAATGAAATCATTCGCAACCGATTTGGACCATTACCACAACGTTTTTCATAAATGGGGTAAGTCATCCATTTCAAGAAATCAACTGACTTACCGGTTTCCCTATGAATCTCACGAATCGTTCCTTCTGTAATGAATTGATCACCTTTATACAAAGCATAGATTCGTTTATGCCACGGTATTTTCATTACACTGCCACTTTCCCAATGCTATAAATCCCCTCTACATTTACAACAACATTGCCGAGGGTTGAGATAACTAAGTTATGCTGCTCTTGATCACATCGGTAAATATGTTTCTTTACATCGCCTTTTACCGTCATTTTTTGATATTCGTACTCCTGGTCTTCTAAGCGAATTTTGTTTGTAACTGTATTAAACTGATCATAAATTTCGTTAATTGAATCAAAGTTATTAATAGCTGTAGGTTTCATTAGTAACCACTCTCCTGTCGTTCGTGATTGATTTTGTTTTTATCATAATAGGCTTGTTCGATTTGTTCCCAAGTGAAACCAAGTAATTTACCTAATAAATAAAATTCCTCAAACAATTCTCTCCAGTAAGAACCAGCTATCCATGGGTAATCACTTAAATCAGCAATTGCTACATGCACTGTTAAAAATTGTTTTGCTATATCTTTTTCATCTGATGCGAGTTCGTCCCAATCAAATTCTACTTCTAAATCAAGTTCAATCCCGATACTCAAGATAAAATGCAAGCAGTCAACGTATTCTTCAAGTAACGGATTTTTAACCCGAAAGGCATTAAATTGCCCATTTTCTATCAGCAATCTTGGGTCGTATTTTGATTCCACACACTTGCCAAGCCCGTCAACCCAAGTGAATAACATCGTCCTTGGCTCCTGTTCCTTACTCCACTTCTTAAACCCACGCCATTCGTTAGCGCACTCCCCCAGCTCAACTTGTAAAGCTAACAATTTCCAATCAAGGTTCGATTCATTCTGCCCTATTTCTGGATGCTCGTTCAAAATGTGTTCGTCCAATATTGCTTGTGCTTCAAATAATTTTTGTAAATTCACTAGTATATCCCCTCTCTAAAATGGCAAGTCATCTTCTGTTACTTGTATTGGTCCTTTATTCGATGCAAACGGATCCTCATCAACTCTCGTGTAATTTTGCTGGCTATACTGTGCACTTTGACCGTTATTTTGTTGATTATAACCACCATGTTGCCCCATATTTTGCGTATTTGGTTGTGATTGATAATTTGTATTAGGTTGATAGTTTGGAGCCGAATTTGAACCATCTGAATTGTTAGAGCGTGGTTCTAAGAATTGAATTGCATCAGCAACCACATCAGTTGTATATACCCTTTTCCCATCCTGACCTTCAAAGCTCCCAGTTTGAATACGACCTTCTACACCTATCAAACTACCTTTCTTCATAAAGTTTGCTAGATTCTCAGCCTGTTTTCTCCAGGCTAAGCAACCTATGAAGTCAGCTTCTGGTTGTCCTTCTTGTTTAAATGTTCGATTAACAGCAACTGTAAATCTTGTCATTGGTACTCCAGATGGTGTGTAGCGTAGTTCTGGATCTTTTGTAAGTCTTCCTACAAGTACGACTCTGTTGATCATGTTGTTTCCTCCAATAGTTCCAAATTCTCAAAAATGTTGCCGATTACTTCTGCATAATGACGCATACGAAACGCTAGATATCCACCCTCATTTTCGTCTGTGTATTTTGAAAAAACCAATTCCATTGATTCTGGGTAATAGCGAACAATATATTTTCCATTCCAACATGGTTCCCTTTCATTCCTATCAAATGGATGCTCTGATACCTCCACGATATCACCCTCATAAATCTCACGACCGTTTTTGTCTTTTAAGCCTGTGTATTGTAAAAACACCAAGTGTTCGTGGGTAATGAAGGCTGACATTGACATTCCAGCATTTGATTCTTCCCATCGAATATATTTTTTCTTAAGAGTGTCATAAAAATTGAACTTAATTTCTCTCACCCTACTTCCTCCTTCCCTTTTCTCTTATCCCAAACTTCAAGCACTCTATATCCTTGCTTTTTCAACACCTTAAACTCAGGATGCATGGTTGGAACGATTGCTGTTACATAGCAGCGATTTTCAAATCCACTCATAGTAGCGAACGTATTATATTTGTTGTAATCGTTTCTTGGCTTTTGAACCACCTGTACCTTAGTAGTCTTCTTTCGTTGTCCAGGGATATCAAGTGGAATCCCATTCTTTGTCATTTGCATAGAGCCACCAACTTTCTAGCAGACTCAAAGTCTCTTTTATCAAGAGCTTGATCTATCAAATTTCGAATGTTAAAGTTTTCAAGTTCTGTAATTAGATTTTGTTGCATGCCTAAGTAGTCTTCGATTTCAACTTTCATCAGTAATTTAAATGTTTCATTTTCTAGAAGTTTTCTCGATTCAAACCAAAAGTTTCTAATAAAAATCCCTGCATGATTTAACATTTTCCAATGCTTTTCATGAGAAGACAGTTCTATCCGTGTTCCATCTAAGGAGCAGGAGATTCTTACAACCTCCTCATTGCTAAACTTATGGTCGTATTCATTTGCCATCACCAATGCTTTCTCATGAAACGTGATTACAAAACTTGATTCTATTTTTTCTATACCTGATACATTCGCTTTTACTAACTTCATGCAACATCACTCCCTTATTGATTTGCTGCAAGTTTAATCGCTAATGTTTTGTGAAGTGTTTTGTAATCAAGTAGGTGTAGCGATCTCCCGTCGACATCATTGACTCCTAGCTTAAATAATTGACTAATGACAAATTCTCTTTTGAAATTATCTTGTAGGCTCGACATCCTTTTCACCCTTCGCAATAAAATAATTGCAAGCTTCTTCTATGGTGCAAAACTTCTTAAGTTGTTGTAGCTTGTACATCAATTTTTCAAATGATTGTTTGAACTGTTCTCCACCAAATTTGTGATAGTTGAATGCATTGAGCGTTAGTTGGTTAATGATGAATTCTTCTTCGTTCATAATTCACTTACCAAACTAAGAGCGTGCCGTGCTTTTGATCCATAATCCATGGTTATTAGACTACAAATATCATCATCCTGAGGGAAGTAAACTTTGCCATCTGCATAAAACTCAAGTGCTTCATGCATCTGTTTCTTTTCTCGAATTGAAGCTTGTAGTGCGAGTCTTAGTTCATCCATAAGTTGAAGATGCTTTTCTGTTTCTTCAAGATTTTTTTGTTTTTCTATCTGGAACATTTCGATAGAGGCTTGAAGTAATTGGTTTTGTTTGCTTAATTCATTGTTTTCGTACTCATATTCACGTAATTTCTTTTTCGCAAATACCATCTTCAGATTAAGGCTGGCAAGTGTCGTTTTTTGATTGTAATGCCCCACTATTCATTCGCTCCTTTATTTCGATATTAGGAGTTTTCATTTCCTTTACTCCCCTAACACTTTTCGTAAACGGTGATTCAATCGCATATCTTTACTAATTGTTTTTGTGTAATCACTCGCCATTTCAATCATTCGAGAAGCTGCTGCTTCATCGAATAATTCCATAAGACCTAAAGGAGATATTTCTGTGCTGATTAACATTGGCTTAGCATTTAAATAACGGTAATTAGTGACTTCTGCAATGATGTCACCTTGCCACTTGTGTACCGATACTTTTTCTCCTATAGGCTTAAACAGATCATCTATAAAAAGCACTTCTACCTGGCACATCTTATTAACGATTTCATCCTTTTTCTCAAACTTATTAGCAGCTATTTCTCGCATTCCATCTTGGTAAGGGAAATATGCGACTGGAACTATCTTCTCTCGCATCAAACCATTAGATATGGCCATTAAAAGATGAGTTTTCCCACAGCCAGGTTGTCCACTAAACATAATGCTGTTTTGCTCTGAATCCTTTATAGATTCAAATGCTCTATAGTAATCGATTGCGATTTGTCTCATCTCAGCAATAACATTTGGTTTACCTTCTAAACTAAAGTTCTTAAAACCTCGGTCCTTAAATTTGTCAGTAATCGCACTAGCCTTAACAATCCGTTGAACACGTTTTATTTCTAAGCAACTGCAATCTACCCAAAATTCTGTATCACGTTGTAAATTGTAAGGACCGTGTAGACCTTGTACTGTCTCTCCCTTAAGTTTCTTATGAAGATAACCGCCCTCATCTTTGCATTTTGAACAGATATATTGGGATTCATCGACTTGAGAAGTTATTAAGTTTGTCTCTGATGTCTTGTGGGATCGTGCTTTCATTTCTTGCAAAATCCCCTCTAGGCGATTGCTGATGTTTTGCATTCATTTTCACCTGCCAATCATTGTAGCTACGTATACCATCCTCGTTTCTCCAGTTATCAAGAATCCCTAGAACATAAGAGAACGTTTTACCCTTTCCTACTGCTGCTTTAATAGCTTCTAATATTAATTTAGGTTCATAGAATTCAAGTGCTTCATTCATTTTTATTAAATCTTGAGGTTTGGGTTCTCGGATGGATTTACGAAACGTATCTTGAATTAATAAGAAATTCATATCAATGAGTGGAGACTGCCCAGACGACAGACCGACAAGTACTTCTTTCTCTGTCTTTGTCTCTTTCTCTAACTCTATCTCTGTCTCTATCTCTGTCTCTGGTGGAAGTTCGTCCGACATTTGTCCGTTTTCGTTTGGACATTTGTCCGACGTTTGTCCGATTAAGGTTTTCTCCTTTTCAATTGCCATTCGAGCCTTCTTTTTACGCTCAGCCTCAGTTGAAGCTTTCCCGATGAAGAGTTGAATGTCATTCATATAAATGGCACCATTATCTAAAACTTCAATTAATCCCAAGTCTTTGAAGATAGTAAGGGCTTTTTCGACAGTTCCTACTTGATGTCTAGTTATAGTAGCGATCATTTGCGCATTGTAAGGAATAGTGTCCTTAAACATTAGTCGTCCTTCATTTTTTAAACTCTTTAAATACAATTTGATTAATATATTTGAATACAGAATGCCATCAGGTAATGACTCCAACATGACCAATTCTTCACTCTCGAAAAAGTTTTCTTTTAACCGCATGTAATAGTATTTCTTGTTGTCTGCCATTGCCCCACCCTCCTTAAAGCTACGGTATATAAATCATTTTTCCGGTTGACTTTGCCACTTCACTTCGTATCCGTTCTTCATTGCTATTGCTATCACTTAAATGCAACAGCCATATTTCTTGCACTTTGGTTAAGTCGTTTGATTTAAAGAAGTCTAGTAAGTTCTCTAAACTGAAATGTGACTTCATAACTCGTTTTCGCATTGCTGGATATACATAGCCATTTAACACATTGTTATCTAATGTTTGTTGATCGTAGTTACACTCAATCATCAAATGTGTTAATCCAGTAAACTTGTATTTGATGTAATACGTATCAGTTGCGAATAACAGCTTTGCCCCTGTTTCACTTTGCAACAGGAATCCAAGTGGTTCTGAAACATCATGCTGCACATCGAACGGAAGTATGGTCCAGGTTCCTACTTTGAACTGTTTCTTACTTTCAACTGCCTTTATTCGATGATTTTCAATTGTTAGAGCCTCTTTAGTACCTTTTGACATATAAACATTCAACCCACGCTTTATAACGGATTCTAAGCCTTTACAGTGGTCTTTATGTTCGTGTGTAACTAAGACTCCTTTTAGCTTACTAGTTTCGAAATTTAAGCCTTTCTGAATGTCCTTAAAGCCTATTCCACATTCGAGGAGTAACTGGGTACTACCATCACTAATGTGATAGCAGTTCCCTTTACTTCCTGTTGCGAGAGTTTTAATTTCTACCATTAGAAATCTGGTCCTTGAGTTGTTGATTCAAAGATAGTTTGTTGTTGATTTTCGCCTTTATAAATCTCACCTGAGTTTGAATCAATGATTTCGTCTCCTACATAAACCTGTTTTGATTCCTCAACGATGTCGATGACTTCTTTATTTGCATGTTGCTTTATTTCTTCTGTAACTTCTCGATCTGGAGTAATATCTTTTCTTGTTGGTTCGAATTCATTTTCTGTAGTACGATTAACTGACTCAATTAACAAATCACTATCATCTGATGTGTTGATGAATGTTTTTGAAGCACGGTTGATAACAGTACGCTTTGCCATTTCTTGAGGATATTTATTTTGTACTGATTGATTCTTTGAAGTTGACCAAGCTGTTGAGATTTCGGCCATTGTCATTACTGTTAAAAACTGTGCTCCATCCTCTCTTTCGATAATGCAATAAGCTCCCTCGATGTCTTCTTTCTTACCAGTAGCAGCTTTCCAATCAACCTTATGAGAACGAAAAGCGAGTTGACCTTTTTCGTTGTATTCAACTTCAAATTCCTCGCCTTTCCAAATTACATTGGCCCATACGTCCTTAATGCCACTCATGCGCTTTAAAACCGCTTGTGTACCATGGTAAGAACGTAAGAATTGTAATTTGTCTCCGTATGGCACGAAATAGCCTTGGTTTTTAGCAACTGATAATGCTTGAATCGCCATGTCTTGTAATGCAAAGGCTACCGATTCTTTCGTTACTTTATCGATTAGAGCTGTTTTACTTCCAAAATCCACTTCGGTTAGTTTGAAATAAGCTGCTTGCACTGCATTTACTACTGAATAATTATCCGGAATATTTATTTGGTTATTATCAACCATTTCTTTTACTCGGTTTGCTACGCTTACAACTAATTGATTTTGTTCTTTACGATTTGCTACTTCATTTGCCATCTTAGATAGCCTCCTTAAGTTTTAATGGATTTATTTCAACTCTTAATTCTTGATCTTTCTCCGACACTACTAAACTAATAAGTTGAGAATTTGTATCGATAAACTTGGTTACAGCTTCAGCATTATCTATAAATATTGGAGCAGTTAAACCATAGTGCTCTGACAAAGTATTAATGATGTCTAAACCGACATTTATCTTAGCTGCATTATTTAACCCTGAACCGTATGGAACTCCGTTAAATAAAGTCTCACATGTCTCAGCTAGCCCACCGTTTATTTGAGTATCAAAAAGCTTGAAACGAGCATATTTGAATTTAGAGTTTATACGTTCATTCAGCATGTCGACCTTAGTACGAATGAATTCTTCAATTAAGAATGATTGATGCTCTAGTTTTTCGTACTCTTCTGCTAACTGTTGTTGTTGTTCTTCAAGCTCGGCCACTCTCTTTTGGTTAGCTTTGATGTTTGCGAATTGAGCTAATTGAGTATTTAATTCACTTTGTTTCCCTTCAAGATCTCGAATATTCACATTTATATCGTCCATGGCTTCTAAAGCGTGGTTTTGTAAGCTATCAATCTCAGCCTTTATTCCTTCTATTTGATTACTAATAGTTTGATATTCGGGAGATTGAGTAACATCTGGAACACTGTTCTGAGCTATTTCAAGTTGTTCTTTAGCCTTTTCCAGTTCCTTTTGCTTTTGTTCGATTACTTCCTTGATAGAATCACTTGTCGTATTAAAGCTGAATACTTCGTTATTTAAATCGTTATGAGCACTTAATAACTTTGCTTTTTCTTCTTTATGTCTGTTGCCAACTTCACTGATGTTCTTTAACTTAATAGATTTTTCTTCGTTAAATCGCGCGATTGCTTCATCACGAGCTTGTTGCACCTGCTCAATTGGTAAGGATTGTTTACAAGTTGGACATTCACAATTATCTTCATAGGTGAATTGTAGTGAGTTAATTTCTGTCCATTCAGCACGTAATCTAGCCATCTCATTTTCTAAATTATTTATTTGTCCAGTAAATGAGCTCATTTCTCTTTCTTTCATCTGAACAAGGTTTGTATTTTGAGTTAACTTACTTTGCACAATCTGGAGGTTCCCTTGGCACTCTTGTAAACGAGCTTGAAGCTTGTACACTTCTTGTTTGCTCTCAGATTCAAATGAGCGTTTTAGATCAGTTAATTGCATTTGTAGTTCTTGAAGTTGTTTTTTCATTTCCAGAACAGCAGCGCCATTTTTAATATTTAACTTTTGAGTTTTTAGTTCATCCATTTCAGTTTCTAATTGAGTCACTTGCGAATTTATTGCTTCAACATCCACTGTTAACTCCGGTGTCATTTTGTTAATTTCATCAATACGAACCGGTATTTTTTCAAGTTCATCATTGATGTGTTTTTTACGACTTGCGATGATTTTCTTCATATCTTCAATGGACTTGCCAGAAAGGAAATCATTTAGCTTCGCTAGCTCTTTCTTCGAGTTGATAACATCCTCGTCTGATACATCACCCGCGATTTCTAAGAGCAATGATCTACGTTTCTTCCAATCTAGTTGCTCATTAAAGTACGTTGGGCTTGTTAGAAGTTTGAAAACATCTTCATCAATGATTCCAGCAACTTTCGCTGTATATTCTTTTTTGTTAATTGGTACACCATCGACTTCGTAATCTGTTGTGTGTCCAGTAAAGTCAGCAGTTGCAGAACCACGCTTTTTCGTCCATTTTTCTTTATATACTTTTTTAAATGAAGTTTTTACACTTTCTATCAGGAACACGCCTTCAACCGTGTGCTCAAGATTATGCATTTCTTCTCCAGCTGCAGATAATGTCTTAATTGCAAAATCCTTTTTGTTTTGTGAATCTTTATCAAACAGCAACCAAATAAATGAATCAAAGAGTGTCGTTTTGCCTTTAGCGTTATCTCCAAAGACTTTAACGTTTTCTCCGTTCGCTTCTAATTTGAAAGATTTAATACCCTTAAAATTAGTTAGTTCTAATGAAAGTAACTGTACTTGTTTCATTTACTTGCCCTCCTGTGATATAATTTTGAAAAATGATTTTGATAAAGTAGTCGTAAGCTATGCCAGTAGCTTGCGATTTTTTTGTTGTATAAGAACCTCTGCTTAAAGTTCTTCCTTTATTTAATTTCATTTTGCAAGGCACTTAAGAGCGTTTTTGCGCCAGTTTCACTTAGAATTAACTTCCCATCTAGTAACTTCATATTAGATTCGGAGACTTCACCAGTTACGGCACAAGCCATGTTAGGTTGGTATTTCTTAAGAATGATTTTGTCTCCCTCTACAAAAATTTCTAACGGATCTTTTTCGTTAATGTTTAAAACTCTGCGTAGTTCTTTAGGAATTACCACGCGCCCTAACTCATCTACTTTTCTTACAATGCCTGTTGATTTCATGAAATGTTCCCTTCCTTCCTTAATAAGTCCCAATTATTTTTGAATTTCTCATACACTCTTGAACTTCTTGTGATTGTCACCATGTTCATGTTTTCCGCTAGAAAATCCGAAGGCATGACATAAAATGTATCTTCCTTAGAACCGATGCAAACAAATATTATAAAATCACAAGTCTTTGAAAATACTTTCTTCGTTCGGCCGCTCGGCAGCACAATTCTTTCATCACTTTCAATGCATTGTCGTTTAGCCTGTTCTGATAAAGAAAATCGATAACGCTTGTCCACCTTATTGATGTTTGACGATTTAATTTCGATACGAATAAAATCATCAACCAACAAATCAAAAGAGCTTAATTTGTTTTTTAAGTTCAAATCTTTAACCTTGAAACCTAATGAACGCAAGATTTTAATTGCCTTCAATTCACCGATTCTTCCAGCACCAATTCGAGTATTAATTCCTAACGTTCTTCTAGCTTTTGTTATATAGGTACGATCAATTTCTAAAAACTCAGCTATCTCTCTATCAGTTTTGTTCAACTGAGAATATAAATACTTAAGATTCTTTTCGTTCAACAATTCCTGAGCTGAAACAGTTGTTTTTTGTTCTCCAGTCATTTTTCATCCCTTCTTTCAAACTTAAACTTTTAATCTCTTAACCTAGAAAAAAACGTTTAATCTCTTTAGTAATTCGTTTCAAAAATGAATTCTTTTCAAATTTTTCAGTTATTTCTAGTTTGCAATTTGTTAAATTACGCATACTTTCAATTGATTTTTGTGCGTCTTGCAATGACCGTATGGCTCCTTCCCAATTCTCACATTCCGCAAAGACTCTTGCGTACGTAAGCATGTCCTCATAACACGCTTTTTCACGATGAATTTCATTATTTACCTTGGAGATATTCATGCACTTTCGTCATCCTTAAGAAATTTATTGATGAAATATACTTGTCCCTTCCCAGTTACTTTTGGCGTTTTACTTATCGAAATGTGACCATCTGAATGAGTAATAGATGTTTCTTTAATTTCAAATAAGTTCAACTCCATACTGTATTGGGTCGGCATGTTATAGTCCGTACCTTTTCGCTTGATTAGATAGCCATTATCTCTAAGCCATTCAAACAACCGTTTAGGCCCAATATTGAAGCCATTTTGTTTTATTATTTTCGCTAGTTCACCTACTAAAATTGTTGTTTTACTAGCTGCTACGGAATCTGCAAATATCACTTTTGGTTTCTGTTCTTCCAAAACTAATTCAGTTGCTTTTCGTTTTTCACGTTCCTCTTTCAATTGAGTAGCAATATGGATAATAGTGTCTGGATCAGTAAGCACTTTTTCTATTGTGTCAGGTGTCATGTATGCGCCGTGTTTTCGGATTGAAGGTAAAACTTCACTAGTTACCCATCGTTTGAATCTTTTTGCAGATTCTAATTTCGATGAGAGGATTAAACTGTAGAGACCTGATTCGTTTATTACTATCACTTCTCTCCTCTGACCTGATAGAACGATTCGTTCTGTCAGCTTGTCCTCGTCATCAACATGATCACGAATTGCTTTAGGTGTATTTTGATAACCAAGAATACAAGCAATTTCTTTACCCACGAAAAATGGTTGATTGTTAATTTCTAAAACTCTTATATTGTTACTTTCAAAATTGAATGTTTGTATTTCTTTCATAAAATCCCCCCTTAACTTTCAAATTATTTTTAAATGATTAATAGACTCGGACTAAAAGAAAATTGTAAACACATTTGCTGCAATTAATACGAAAGCGACGACAAATGCAATGTAATCTGATGTTTCATACTTACTCATTAAGTCAACCCTTTCCAAAAATCATGTGAAAGTTATCATCCAAAAACTTAGCCATTTTAGAAGCTTGGAACACCCATTTTTCACCCGATTTTGTCGGATAGTAGACGAATCCGCCGTTAACAACATCCAACTGCTTCTTAAATTTGGTTGGAAAAAGAATATTCTCCTTAACCCATTCGTGTTTTTTACCAGTTCTTTGTTCTAGATCTTTCATTGTCCAATACAGACCTTTAATAGATTTTTCCTTCATCTCTTCAAGTTCAACTTTTTTAATCAAAACCATATCTTTAGGAATTGGAATGGTTAAATTTACTTCTAAATTTTGCATATCTATCCTCCTTTCAATTCAAATCATTAACTACAGTAAACGATTTAAGAAAAAAAAATAAATTGTTCAAACGGTATCTTGTTTGATTTGCAATATTTATACAATTTACCTAAGAAAATAATTCCTGCTTGCGAATCAGAATTTATTATTCTATGAAGTTGCGAAACTTCAACATTCAAAGCTCTAGCAAACTGTCTATATTTTCCTTCGAACTGCCTATTCATTAATTCTATTAATTTACTTTTATTCAAATACATTCCTACTTCACCTCCAATTTCCAAAATCATTTACTATAATGAACACTTTACAACACACCATTAACTACAGTCAACAGTTAAGTGTTTATTTTTATAAACATTAATTTTGGTCAACGTTGATTGCAGTCAACGATATAAGTTATAATATAAATTGGAGAGGAGGTTTTTAAGATTTTTGATAGAAAAAAGTTTGCTGAGTTACTAGAGTTAGCCCAAGGCAAAAGATCATTAAATGAGTATGCAAGAAACAGTGGCGTCTCAGCTGCCTATATTTCTAAACTGAAGAATATGGCAAATCACACTGCACCTAGTCCAGTTATCATAAGAAAGTTAGCTGAAAATGCAGACTCCGTAACATACACCGATATGATGAGAGCAGCAGGTCATCTTGCTCCTTTAGAAGAAAAAGTAAAAAGACGTGCAAAGGTAAATTATCTTCTAAAACACTCAAATAAATTTTACCGTATCGATGACGAAGGAAATAAAGTTAAAGAATATGAAGTAGATTACGACTTGTTAACAGAAGATGAAAAGGAAGAATTAGATTTACTTATTAATAATTCTACTGAAGAAGAATTTTGGGAATTACTACAATCTTTAGGTGATGTTGAAGAGCTTGTCACACTTTTAGAAACAGAAGAAGAAGCAAATTCATTAAATAATTTTGTTAAGATTCCCGTCCTTGGAACGATAGCTTGTGGAGATCCCATATTAGCCGAGGAAAATATTGAAAGTTACCGTTTCGAATATCCAGATAATCTACCTAATGGGAACCTATTCTTCCTTAAAACAAAAGGTGATAGCATGGAACCAACAATTCCTGACAATTGCCATGTGTTAATTAAAGTTCAAGAAGAAGTAGAGAATGGACAAATAGCTGCAGTGAGATTTGTCGGGGAAAATGAAGTAACTTTGAAACGAGTAAAAAAACAAGGTAATATCATCTTACTAATTCCTGATAATCCTAAGTATGAAGCGATAATCGTAACTGAAGATAATCCGGTATCCATAATTGGAAAAGCAGTAAGATATACCGTTGATTTATAAAAGATTGGAGCAGACAATTAAGTCGGCTCTTTTCTATTATTTCTGGGAGGAATCAACATGGCAAGTATCACGAAAAGAGGCAGTACCTATCAATATACAGTTAGTCGATATGTAGAAGGAAAACCTAAGCATATTAGAAAAGGTGGATTCAGAACAAAGAAAGAAGCAGTTGAAGCCGCAAAAGAAGTCGAGTATTTACTAGCGAAAGGTAATGAGGTTAAAATACAGGAAATTTCGTTTAGTGATTATTTCGAAAAGTGGGTTGATCTATATAAACAAGGTAAACATAAAAATACTTTAGCTCGTTATCAAAATTCCGTAGAGCGAGTGAAAGAATATTTTAAAGATCTTCCCATTCAAAAAATCAATCGTAATCTATACCAAGAGTTTTTAAATCAATACGGTAGAGGTAAATCAAAAGAAACCGTTCGTAAACTAAATACACATATTCGTTCCTGCGTTAAAGATTCAATTGAAGATGGATATATTACGGTAGATTTCACAAGGAAAGCAGAATTTATTGCTACCAAAAGTGCAAAAAAAGCTGCAGAAAAACATTTGAACTATATGGACAGTTTCCGTTTATATCGTACTTTAAAATCTAAATTAGATGACTCGAATACAAATACCTTGTACTTAATCTTATTGGCTTTAGTTTCAGGTATGCGTTATGGAGAACTAGTTGGACTTACTATTGATAAATTTAATTTTAAAAACAATACAATAAAAGTTGAACGCTCTTTTGATTATAAAGAAGGTATAGGTAAGAATGGAGATGGATTTGACGATTTGAAAAATCAACAATCCGAAAGGATAATTGCTATAGATCCATCTGTTATGAAGGAATTTCATAGGTTATTTGAGGACTCCCCTAGACATCCACAAGATTTGGTATTCTATCGACCATCGAAAGTAAAAGTGTTAAGTAATGAAGGTGCAAACAAGGTATTAAAGAAATTGTTAACAGACCTAAATATCGATTCAATCACAATGCATGGATTGAGACACACTCACGCGAGTATTTTACTTTATAAAGGTTTAAGTATTCACTCAGTTTCTAAACGTTTAGGTCACGCAGATATTCAGACCACACTAGATCATTATGCACATGTATTAAAAGAAATGGAAAAACGAGATGAAAAATTGGCAATGGATTTATTCAGCAAAGCTAGTGTGTAATGTGTAATTCTTGTGTAACACTGCACAAAATTCAATCGAATTTAATCGAACACTAAAAAATAAAAAAAACGCTCTAAACCCAATAATATAAAGGATTCAGAGCGCATTCTTTTTAACTTATTCTTACTAAAAATAATTATATATACGTCCCAGGAGGGATTCGAACCCCCGACCGTACGCTTAGAAGGCGTATGCTCTATCCGGCTGAGCTACTGAGACATTGGACAATCAAGTTAGCAAATAACCTGAAAGACAATTATTATTATAGGCTTTAATAATGAAAATGTCAACGGTATTTGTTAAATAATATTTTATTTCCTTATAAATTTTTCCGAATTTAGAATTACTCGGTGAATTCATAAGTATTTGTAAACATTTTTTCACCTTTATCAGTATATGCTGTGACATTCCAAGTATTCTTCGAACGTTCTACAATTACATAACTTTTTTCAGTAATGCCAAGTGGTTTCAGCAGGCTTCCCGGATTCACAAATAATATGTTATCCACCAGTTCTGCGCCCAATACGTGGGAATGTCCGAAAAAGGCGATATTTGCCTCTATTTCTTTTGACCGATAAAGTAAATTCATGATTGTCGATTTTACATTGAGCAAATGCCCATGAGCCACAAATACTTTTATCCCTCCTATTTCAAACACTTGCTCATCCGGGAATCGTTCATCTCGGTCGCAATTGCCGCGGACTTTCCAAACATCTTCTAAAAAAGGATGATCAAAAGAAAGTTCACTATCTCCACAATGAATAATGGCATCTACATCCTGATTCGCTTCACGTACTCGCTTAATAACCTCTGCATCGCCGTGGGTATCACTTATTACTAAAAATCTCACTACATACACCTCCAATTTTAAAGCAGTCCAGTATCTTTAAGAAAATTGGCATTTTTTCCGAGTTCCCCATAGTTACTGGACTGGTTAATTTCATTTTATTGGACAGAATTTATAATTTATCGGACACTTTGTTAAAACTGATAAACTCAATCTACCAATTGCCTTCAATAGCCCAAAACTCATGTGCAATGTTAGCCTTACAATTTACTGCATTAAATTTGGCAGCTCTTCAGCCAGCTTACGTATTGCATTCCCACGGTGAGAAATAGCACCTTTTTCTTCAGGTGTTAGTTCGGCCATAGCACGATTCAACTGTGGGACGAAGAAGATTGGATCATATCCAAATCCGTTTGTTCCGCGTTTTTCATGTAAAATAACGCCTTCACACGTTCCAAATACAGTATGAGTCTCCATGCCTGGACCCGCAATAGCTAAGGCACAGCAGAAACGCGCCGTACGTTCCGGTTCAGGAACGCCCGCCAATTTCTCTAGGACTTTTACGATGTTTGCTTCATCATCATGATCACCTGCATAACGGGCAGAATATACACCTGGTTCGCCGCCTAAGGCATCCACAGCTAGTCCACTATCATCTGCAATGACTAAACTAGCTAGCTTGTGAGAAAGGGTTTCTGCCTTTAAAATTGCGTTTTCTTTAAAAGTCTTGCCTGTTTCTTCAATTTCCATATCCGGAGCTACTTCAAACATCGTCACCACTTCGTAGCCTAATGGAGAAAAAAGGGCTTCGAAATCTTTCGCTTTGCCTTTATTTTTCGTTGCGATTACAACTTGTTTCATTATGCTTCCTCCTGTTCATTTTGGATAAAAGTAGCAGCCTCGCCCAATGCTGATTTTTGAATTGCGATTAATTCACGGATTCCCTTTTCTGCTAGATCTAATAACTCGTTTAGTTCACTGCGTGAGAATGTTGCTTCTTCGCCTGTTCCTTGGATTTCAACAAAGCGTCCGCTACCAGTCATTACTAGGTTCATATCAACCGCTGCAGCAGAATCTTCAATGTAGTTCAAGTCTAATACAGCACCAATTTCATCGACAAAGCCTACACTTGTTGCTGCTAAATAATCCACGATTGGAAATTTTGCAAAAGGTTTTACCTCATGAATTTTCGCTAGTGCTTGGGTTAAAGCCACAAATGCCCCTGTAATAGAAGCTGTACGAGTGCCACCATCTGCTTGAATTACATCACAATCAATCCAGATTGTTTTTTCCCCTAGCGCCTCTAAATCGACGATTGCACGTAATGCTCGTCCGATTAAGCGTTGAATTTCCATTGTCCGTCCGTTTATTTTTCCACGAGAGGAATCACGTTGTGTGCGTTCTGCCGTTGCCCTTGGAAGCATAGAATATTCAGCAGTAATCCAGCCTTTGCCTTGTCCACGCAGGAAGCCAGGAACACGATCATCTACAGTTGCAGTACAAATAACCTTTGTATCACCTACCTGAATGAGTACAGAGCCTTCTGGATGCATTAAATAATTTGTTTCAATTGCGACTTGTCGTAATTGCTCGACACCTCGTCCATCATGTCTTGTCATATATATCCTCCTCGTTGTTTCGCGCTACCCATCTTACCATAATTTATCACTATTTTCGAGTGCTGTACCAGGACTTCGAACTATTCGGAATTTTTCGCGTACCAGGTCCCTGTAAAATTCAGAATTGTTTGTGTACCTGGTACACAAACAATTCAAACACAAAAAAACTCAAAAGCAAGGGTCGCCTGCTTTTGAGCTCGATGAAGTTTGCATATCAGATTTAATTTTCAAAAAGAGATCCCAATGAAAAGCTATAATTTTAAGCGTCGTATATCTAATTCCTTGGACTCCAACCAATTGTTTGCGATCATTTGAAAAATTGGTACTGAACCAGTTGTAAAGAATACATGGTGTGGTTTGCTTTTCGAAGTTGAAAGCTCATGGTTATATTCCAGCAAGTCCTTCACTTCTTTAGCTGTTTCCTCTGCTGATGAGAGTACGGATACATGCGGTCCTACAACTTCTTCAATATGGTGCTGAATAATTGGATAATGAGTACATCCTAAAATTACTGTATCAAACTTTTTGTCAGCTAGCGGCTTTAATCCTTTTGATATTAAGTCGAATGCAAACTTGCCCTCATATTCACCACTTTCTACAAGTGGCACAAAAGTAGGACACGCAAGAGGAATTATTTTCGCCTTCGTACTTAAAGAAAGTAGAGCATTTTCATATGCTCCACTTTTTATTGTACCTTCAGTTGCAAGTACGACGATCTCATTACGTTTTGTTTTTTTCTCTGCAGCACGCGCTCCTGCATTAATCACACCGACAACCGGAATGGATAAATGCTTCTGCAGGCTTTCTAACGCAACGGCAGTTGCTGTATTGCATGCCACTACGAGCATTTTAATCTTCATCTTTTCTAATGCTTTAGCCATTTGCCATGTAAACTGTAATACTTCGCGTCTGTTACGCGGTCCATACGGACATCTTGCTGTATCACCAATATAGTAAATGGTTTCATTTGGTAATAATTTCATCATTTGCTTTGCAACTGTTAAGCCGCCAACGCCTGAATCAATAACGCCTATCGGGGCATTCACAAAAACCGCCTCTAATCCTATAACATTTGTTGATGTAGTTTGTGCAGTAGTTTTGATAAGCTTTCTACTTCTGCTTCGTCAAATTCTGCTAACACGTCCTGTAAGTAATTCTGTCTTTTTTCGATTACTTCTTCGATAATTCTTTCGCCTTCTTGAAGTAAATGAATGTGTACAACCCGGCGGTCTTGCTCATCACGAATACGCACTACTAATTCATTTTTTTCCATACGATCAACTAAATCCGTTGTCGTACTAAAAGCTAAATACATTTTATTCGATAATTCACCAATTGTCATATCGCCTTTTTCATGTAACCATTGAAGCGCCACAAATTGGGGAGGTGTTATCGTATAATTACTTAAAATTTCTCTACCTTTTTGTTTAATCAAATGTGAAATAAAGCGAAGTTCTTTTTCTAAAAACGCTACAGTTTCATGGCTGTGCTTTTCGACCTTCCTCATTTAGTGCAGTCACACTCCTCAAGAATCAATTCAGTCTATAGCGACTTTGAAGTCCGTGTATACTACTCGGAACAAACTATATATGCTAGACATCAATATCTAATTCTATTTTGAAGTGTTTCAGACGAAATAGCAAGCATCCAATCAGTGTAATGATAATTCTTCTAGCCTCAGCAATTCAATTAATGCTTGTGATCTACTGGATACGCCCAGTTTTTGAATCGTGTTTGAAATATGATTACGCACCGTTTTCTCGCTAATGCCCAACTTTTGCGAAATATCTTTAGTTGAATAATCTAAGATAAGTAACTGGAAAATTTCCCGTTCTCTCTTCGTCAAAAGTGAACGATGCTGCGGGCTATTCATAAGGCAACACCCTCCTATCTCCTCTTCTATGTAAAGTATGTCAAGAGTTGAAAGGCTGTGAGGGCATTTTTACTATTTATCGTGTAATATTAATTTTTCTTTTTCATCCCAAGGAATGGCTTTACCCGAAGATTTATCGATTTGAACAATCGTACCTCTGCCGATAAAACATGGTTCGTCATTAGTGTTTCTCGCTAAGTAATGAATGTCGATGGAAGAGTTTCCAATTCGTGCTGCCTTTACATAGATTCGGAGAGTTTCATCAAAGTATACTTGTTTTAAATAATCACACTGCAAATCTGCTACAACAGGGATTTTAGTCATATCTCTTGAGGACCAATCCATGAAACCGAGATGCTTCAGATATTCAATACGTGCATATTCAAAATATGCAAAAGGAACTGTATTGTTCAAGTGACCATACATATCAGTTTCTGAAAATCTGACTGTTACCTCAACAAAAAACTTAAACTCTTCCTGCCAATTTTGCAGATCATTAATATAACTTGCCTTCATGCTTAAAAACCCCTTCCCCTTTTTTCTCCCTATTCCCCGAATTCGAAATGCCTTCGTAGATTTTCCCCATGTTGTCTACTGCCAATGGTAGCACTTGTATTTCTACAGCTGGCACTTGTTTTGTTAGTCGATATTTTCACTAACAAACACTCTAAAATGAATAGTGGTTCATTAAATTATATCAAAAGTAGCAAGGAAGGATAAAGAGGATTGTCATATTAATTTAGGGCGAATTCGTCATGATTTTCCTGTACAAATAAGTCTAAGGAGGCTCACTAGGAATTTTTAAGATGCACATTTTATTTTCCTGCAATAAAATGAATAGGAATTATTTCAGAAAAAGAATTTTTAAAAATCATGAAGTATTTTATATCGTCCTATCTTATGCAACACAACGAAAAAAGGGTATCTAAAAGTCACAAAATGACTTAGATACCCTTTTCTATAGGAAGAAACTAATAGCTTCTTTTTAAACTAATAATATATTAGTCAACCATGTTGTCTGAACCGAAGAAATTACGGAACATTTGAACAGTTGTTGAACGGTTAAGTGCTGCAATTGATGCTGTTAATGGAATACCTTTTGGACATGCAGCAACACAGTTTTGTGAGTTACCACAGTTTGCAAGGCCACCATCGCCCATAATTTCTGCAAGACGTTCATCTTTATTCATAGCACCAGTTGGGTGTGTGTTGAATAAACGTACTTGTGATAATGGAGCTGGTCCGATAAATGATGCTTTTTCAGAAACGTTTGGACATGCTTCCATACATACACCACAAGTCATACATTTAGATAATTCGTAAGCCCATTGACGTTTACGTTCAGGCATACGAGGACCTTCACCTAAATCATAGCTTCCGTCGATTGGCACCCAAGCTTTAACTTTTTTAAGTGCATTGAACATACGGCTACGGTCAACTTGTAAGTCACGAACTACTGGGAAAGTTTTCATTGGCTCTAAACGTACAGGTTGTTCTAATTGGTCAATTAATGTAGAACAAGATTGACGTGGACGACCATTAATAACCATAGAACAAGCTCCACAAACCTCTTCAAGACAGTTCATGTCCCAAGTTACTGGAGACGTTTTTTGTCCGTCAGAAGTAACAGGGTTTTGTTGAATTGCCATAAGAGCTGAGATCACGTTCATACCAGGACGATAAGGCACTTCGAATTTTTCCCAACGAGTTGCGCCACCTTCAGTATCTTGACGAAGGATTTCCATTTTAACAGTTCTTCCAGTTTCTACTGGTGTTGTCATGATTAATGACCTCCCTTAAGTTTATGAAGAATAGTCACGTTTACGTGGCGGAATTAGGGAAACATCTACTTCTTGATAAGAAATTTCAGGTTCACCAGTTTGTGGATTGAACTTCGCCATTGTTGTTTTTAAGAAGTTCTCATCATCACGTTCTGGGAAGTCTGGTTTGTAGTGCGCTCCACGAGATTCGTTACGTAAAAGTGCGCCTTTAGTAATTACACGAGCAAGGTATAACATGTTTTTCAACTGACGAGTGAAGTGAGCCCCTTGGTTACTCCATTTTTGTGTGTCGTTGATATTGATGTTTTCCCAACGTTGCAGTAATTCTGTAAGTTTGTTGTAAGTTGCTTCAAGACGATCATTGTAACGTACTACTGTTACATTATCAGTCATTAATTCACCAAGCTCTTTGTGAATTAAGTATGCGTTTTCAGTTCCATCTAATTTAAGGATAGCATCCCATTTCTCTTGTTCTTCTTGAACGCGAGCGTCGAAGATAGATTGTGGAAGATCTTCCGCACGTTTCTTTAAGCCTTTAACATATTTCACAGCGTTTGGTCCAGCTACGCTACCACCATAAATCGCTGAAAGTAATGAGTTCGCTCCAAGACGGTTTGCACCATGCTGTGAATAATCACATTCACCAGCAGCAAATAGACCAGGAATTTCAGTCATTTGGTCGTAATCTACCCATAAACCACCCATTGAGTAGTGAACTGCAGGGAAGATTTTCATTGGTAATTTACGTGGGTCATCCCCTACGAATTTTTCGTAGATTTCGATGATACCACCAAGTTTAACATCTAACTCATGTGGATCTTTGTGTGAAAGATCTAGGTATACAACGTTTTCTCCGTTAACACCTAATTTTTGGTTTACACATACATCGAAGATTTCGCGAGTCGCGATATCACGAGGTACTAAGTTACCGTAAGCAGGGTATTTTTCTTCTAGGAAGTACCAAGGCTTACCGTCTTTGTATGTCCAAATACGACCACCTTCACCACGTGCAGATTCTGACATTAGACGGTTTTTGTCGTCTCCAGGAATCGCTGTAGGGTGAATTTGGATCATTTCGCCGTTTGAATAAGTTGCACCTTGTTGGTAAACAATTGATGCTGCAGAACCAGTGTTAATGATTGAGTTTGTAGATTTACCGAAGATGATACCAGGTCCACCTGTTGCCATAATTACAGCATCAGAACGGAATGCTCTGATTTCTTCTGTTTTCATATCTTGTGCTACGATACCACGTGAATGTCCCTCGTCATCAAGAACAGCTCCAAGGAATTCCCAGTGCTCGTATTTAGTAACTAATCCATCTACCTCATAACGACGAACTTGCTCGTCCAATGCATAAAGTAATTGTTGACCAGTTGTTGCACCAGAGAATGCAGTACGGTGCATTAATGTACCGCCGAAACGACGGAAGTCAATTAGACCTTCTGGAGTACGGTTGAACATAACACCCATACGGTCGAATAAGTGGATGATACCAGGAGCAGCATCACACATTGCTTTTACAGGTGGTTGGTTTGCTAAGAAATCCCCACCATATACAGTATCATCAAAGTGGATCCATGGAGAATCCCCTTCACCTTTTGTATTTACAGCTCCATTAATTCCGCCTTGTGCACATACGGAGTGTGAACGTTTTACGGGAACTAATGAGAATAATTCAACTTCAGCGCCTTCTTCGGCAGCTTTCATCGTAGCCATTAAACCGGCTAAACCGCCACCTACGACGATGATTTTGCTTTTCGCCATGATTACTCTTCACTCCTCTTAATTTGCTATAACCTGTTCGGATGTACTACTATTGTAATTATACGAATGCTAGAATTGCAGCCACACCAACGATACTTAATAGAACGAAGAAGATCATTGTTACATAAGTTGCAATTTTTTGAGAGCTTGCAGATTGTGTAATACCCCAGCTCACTAGGAATGACCATAAGCCGTTTGCTAAGTGGAATGTTGCAGATAAGATACCTACAATATAGAATACTAACATTGCTGGATTGCTAACGATTTCTGCCATCATGTCAAATTCAACTTCTGCACCAAGTGCTTTTTGAATACGCGTTTGGAAGATGTGCCAAGCAATGAAAATTACAAGGAATACTCCTGTAAAACGTTGTAATACGAACATCCAGTTACGGAATGTGCCGAAGCGTTTTACGTTTGGTGTAGCAGTGAAAGCAATATACAGACCATATAAACCATGGAATAAAATTGGTATGTAAATTACGATCCATTCAACAATTAACAATAGCCAATGTGGAACCAGTTCCATCATTCCAGTTGAATTGTTATAAGCTTCTTCACCACCAGTAGCAGTGAAGTTCAGTGATAAGTGGAACACTAAGAACAGACCTACAGGAATTACTCCTAATAGTGAATGTAAGCGTCTCCAGTAAAACTCATGATTTTTTGACAAGACTATTACCCCCCTCAGTACTTTTAAATACGCATGACAATATCGACACCATTTTGTAAAGGATCCATCATTGACTGTGTATTTCATAATGGTACAATATTATGACATGTTCATTGTACTCTCAAGTGGTACAAGCGTCAAGGTAGCTTCCCATTTTTTATACAAGCTTTTAAATAATAATTATTCTATTTTATAGCAATATTTTCTAGTTATCGATTTTTTTTTGTTAATTTAGGCTAAAAAGAGAAAAATAAGAAAGAGGTATTTTTAAAATGACATCAATGGAGAACAAAACGATTCCAGTATTTGGTTATGATATTTTGCGCGACTACTTACTCCCAACGATTCTTGGAAAACATGAAAAAGATGTGCTTTACTGGGCTGGTAAGGACCTAGCAAGAAAGTTTCCATGTACCGATATTCAACTGATTATCTCCTTTTTCCAGGATGCAGGCTGGGGCAATTTAACTTTAACAGAGGAAGAAAAGGATGGCTATAATTTTCAACTTACAAATGATGTCGACTTATTAAAAATAACAGAACGCTCTTTTCGTATTGAAGCAGGATTTATCGCAGAGCAAATACAATCCATTAATGGCTACTTAACCGAATGCTATGATGAAAAACATGAAAAACAACAGCAAATTACCTTTATAGTTAAATGGGATAAGAAAGAAAAAATCGTATAAAACGAAATAGATAAATTAGCCAACTCCTGTAAGAGTGATTTCTTTACAAGAATTGGCTTATCTTTTTTTAAGCTATTACTTCCATAAGATTGAATTCATCATGCAGGACATTTGCAGCTCGCACCATTTCATCTTGTGGAACGACTACTGACACTTTTATTTCAGAAGTACTCACCATTTTAACGAGAATTTTTTCGTTCCTTAACCGGTCAAACATACGTGCAGCTACACCCGGATTGGAAACCATGCCTGCACCAACGATTGATACTTTTGCTAACCCAACTTCAAAATCTGCAAAACTAAAACCGAGAACTGTTTTATTCTTTTCTAATACCTTGATTGCTTCTGCAAAATCTTCTTTTGCAATGGAAAAAGAAACGGTTGGCTTCACACCATCAATTACTGCCTGCACAATAATATCTACATCAATTTTGTGTTCAGCAAGAGTAGTAAAAATATCAGCAAGGGATGATTGTTCATACGAATCGTAACCAACAGTTAATCGAATTATGTCTGCTTCATATGCTACACCACGAACAATTAAATTTCTCTCCATGTCAACCTCTCCCTTTATCATTGTACCTTCTATATTTTCAGTACTTGAACGTACAACTATTGGTATTTCAACAATTTTTGCTAACTCCACCGCTCGTGGGTGAATATAGGATGCTCCAAGATTCGCAAGCTCCAACATCTCATCATAGGTTATTTGTTTTAACTTTCTCGCCTGTTTTACAACACGAGGATCAGCAGTATAAATTCCGTCTTGGACCGTTAAGATTTCAACATGCTCAGCATTAATTGCAGCACCAATAGCAACAGCTGTAGTTTCTGGTCCTCCCTCGCCCATTTCTAATATATTTCGGTTTTTATCTACTCCTTGTGAGCCTGCAACAATTACGATTTCGTCATTGCTTAAATGCTCGATTATATGCTCATGACTGATACCTGCTATCAAAACATTTTGATTTGACTTAGCTACTTCTATTCCTGCTTGCCAACCATTTAAAGAAATCGCTTTTACACCTTTTTTTATAAGGGAGATGGCTAGTAAATTACTTGCCACTTGAGTATTTAAACTGTTTAATGCATGTTGTTCTCTTTCGGAAGAATTGTCAGATAAGATCTGTGAAAATTGCAGTAACCTATCTTCTAAATTTTCCAAAGGCGGGACAACTGCAACGATATTATTCCCTAAGTTTTTTTGTTCTATTAATCTATCTGCAATTTTCTCAATTTTTTCTGGTGTTGCTACTGTACTGTCTATCTTCACTACAATGTTTGGCATAGACAACTCTCCTTTTTAAATGCTTACGTTAAACTAAACATTTTTTCAATTCAGAAAACTCTTCTTGAAGTTTGGCTTTCTTATTTACTTCAATAAAAAAGACAGCTTTTCACAAAGTGTGAAAACTGTCTCAGAACATACCGATGCTGCGGAAGTAAAGAGATAGCCCTCCAGAACCCTACATTTGATTCTGACAATCTTACATTTTTTCAATGCAAGACCAGCAAATAAATCGAGACAATGGATTTATCACTTCGGCAAGTTACCCTTTCAACATCTATCAACGGCATTGTCTATCCTCCAGAAAGTCTACTATTGCAGCTTGCACCTCTATCTTATTAAACTATTTTTATTAACATTATCATACAATTATTCCGTTGACAACGTATCTTTGTGGAAGTGATTATAGATAGCTGTAGCTGTTGCACTCGGGATATTGGCGGCCATCAACTCTTCAACAGAGGATTCCTTAATCTTCTTAATGGAACCAAAATGCTTTAAAAGCTGTTGCTTACGTTTCGGTCCAACCCCTTCAATTTTATCTAATACGGACTGGATTGCATGTGTTTGATGCTGCTGACGTAAAAATGTAATCGCAAATCGATGGACTTCATCCTGAATTCTTTGCAGTAAGTAAAAGCCATCGCTCGTTCTTTTCATTTCGACTGGAACCGGAGGATCCCCATATAATAATTGGGACGTATTATGCTTATCATCCTTTGCTAACCCAGCAATCGGAATGAATAACCCAAGTTCGTCCTCAATAACCTCCCTCGCTACTTCCATTTGTCCTTTCCCACCATCAATGATGATTAAATCCGGTAATGGCAAATCATCCTTTAAAACTCTTGTATATCTCCGACGAATAACTTCTTGCATTGCTGCATAATCATCATGCTTTGCCGTTTCTCGTAGTTTATATTTACGATATTCTTTTTTTGCCGGTTTCCCATCTATAAAAACAACCATAGCGGATACAGCATCTGTTCCATGCATATGACTGTTGTCAAATGCCTCGATTCTTAGTGGTGGAGCGATTTCCATGGCATCTCCTAGCTCCTCACATGCCCCAACCGTACGTTCTTCCTGGCGCTCGATTAGCTGGAATTTTTCTCGGATTGCAATTTGTGCATTTTTCATAGCCAAGTCGACAAGTTCCCTTTTAGAACCGCGCTTTGGAATGATTACTTTAACGTCTAGGTACTTTTCCAAAAGCCCTTTTTCAATTTGTGATGGAATGAAAATTTCTTTAGGTTTAATATGTTCTGGAATATCATAGAACCGTCCGACAAATGTAAGAAACTCTTCTTCAGAATCTCGATAAATTGGGAAAACGGATACATCTCGTTCAATTAATTTTCCTTGCCGTACAAAAAAGACTTGAACACACATCCAACCTTTTTCAACAGCATAACCGAAAACATCTCGGTTCGATAAATCTCCTGTAACCATCTTTTGTTTTTGCATCACTGTTTCAATATGAGCAATTTGATCTCGGAACTCTTTTGCTCGTTCAAATTCCAGGTTCTCGGCAGCCATCAACATTTTCTTTTCGATCTCCAGTTTTACATCCTCAAAGCCGCCATTTAAAAACTTCGAAATCTCTTCAATCATCTCATCATACACTTTGGGTTCTATGTCTTTTACACAAGGAGCCAAACATTGGCCGAGATGGTAGTACAAGCAAACTCGATCAGGAAGTCGCAGACATTTCCTTAATGGATATAATCGATCGAGGAGTTTACGTGTTTCATTTGCTGCAAAAGCATTTGGATATGGCCCAAAATACTTAGCCTTATCTTTTTTTACTTTTCTAGTCGTTAAGATACGCGGATATTTTTCATTTGTAATTTTTATATATGGATAGGTTTTATCGTCCTTTAGCATGATGTTATATTTTGGATCATGCTTCTTGATTAGATTTAACTCTAAAATTAACGCTTCTAGGTCACTTGAAGTGACAATATATTCAAAATCTTCTATCTCGCTTACTAATCTTTGTGTTTTTCCATCATGTGAACCTGTAAAGTAAGAGCGAACTCTATTCTTTAGTACCTTTGCCTTACCGACATAAATAATGGTTCCCTGACGATCTTTCATTAAATAACAGCCAGGTTCTTCTGGTAAAATGGCTAATTTATTTTGAATTGAATCATTCATCTATCTCACCCTTACGAGCTTTTTTCTATATTATATAGGATTTAAAGAGATTTAAGCGATCGAAAACTAGTTTTTCAACTCATTTACAATCCCAATATACAACTATTTTTTGCTTAATCTAGAAAACGCAGCCTACGATGTAAGCTGCGTACAATTTACGGAAGATTTAGAAGTTTAAATCTTTGTGAGCCAGCCTTTTAATAAAGCACAGAGACAAGACGCAGAACAAACTCCATTTAGACTTGAACGCTTAATGTGTTAGAGAGCTCAGCGCTTTAGACCATGAAAGTTAAGCAATTTACCATACTCTAAATAAAAAATATCCCAAAAGTATGTAACTTTTGGGACAATCTCTTATTGGTTTTCGTTAATGAACTCGATTAAAGCTTCTTTAGGTTGGAAACCAACTGTTTTCGCTTTAAGTTCACCATCTTTGAATAGTAGTAATGTAGGAATTGACATTACTTGGTATTCGGCAGCAGTTGCTTGGTTGTTGTCTACATCTAATTTTGCGATTTTAACTTGTTCGCCGATTTCTGCATCGATTTCTTCTAATACAGGAGCGATCATTTTACATGGTCCACACCAAGTAGCCCAAAAATCTACTAGTACAACGCCTGATGCGATTTCTTCCGAAAAGTTTTGATCTGTTACATGAACAATTGCCATTTTATAGCCTCCTTAAATCTAACATCTGAATGTAGTATATCACGATAGAAATAATTGAGATAGTAAAGTGAACTGGAATTGCCCCATTAAATTTACAATTCTTTTATAATCTTAATGATTAAATAGAAGGATATTGACATCTAAAAGGGACAAGCTAAAATCTGAAATGATCAAGTTTCGTTTTAATTTTTCAAAATCTCAAAAAAACCTTACCACTATTTTGGCAAGGTTTTAAGGGTTTTATCCATTAAGAATTAACTTTTAGTGCTTTAAATTCTTCAATAAGCATTGGAATTACTTCAAATAAATCGCCAACAATTCCGTAGTCTGCTACTTTGAAGATATTAGCTTCTGGATCTTTGTTGATTGCTACGATTACTTTAGAATTCGACATTCCAGCTAAGTGTTGGATTGCTCCAGAAATTCCTGCTGCAATATAAAGGTCAGGAGTAACAACTTTACCTGTTTGACCGATTTGTAGTGAGTAATCACAGTAATCGGCGTCACATGCACCACGAGATGCACCAACCGCTCCACCAAGGAGGTTGGCAAGTTCTTTTAATGGCTCAAAACCTTCTGCTGATTTCACGCCACGTCCACCTGCAACTACTACTTTTGCTTCAGATAAATCTACTCCAGTTGATGCTTTACGTACTACCTCTTTAATGATTGTACGTAAATTTTGAACATCTACCGAAATTGATTCAACATCACCAGTAAGGCTTGCGTTTTTCTCTAAAGGCTTAATGTTATTTGGTCTTATTGACACAAATACAACACCTTCTTTAATCTTTACTTTTTCAAAAGCTTTACCAGAATAAATTGGGCGAATGAAAACTGCATCATCTCCAGATCCTTCGATTTCAGTTACATCTGAAATTAAGCCGGACTTTAAGCGTGAAGCTAACTTTGGAGATAAATCCTTTCCTAAAGAAGTATGGCCAAATACGATACCTTCTGGTTTTTCTTGCTCATATACTGCTAAAAATGCTTGGCTATAGCCATCTGATGTATATGATTTTAAATGTGGGTGTTCCACTGTTACAACTCTGTCTGCACCATAAGCAATTAACTCACTTGCAAGCTGTGTAACACTATCACCAAGTAATACCCCTACTACCTCTCCACCATCAGCAATTTGTTTTGCTGCAGCGACTGCTTCAAATGAAACGTTACGTAAACCACCATCACGAACTTCGCCTAATACTAATACTTTGTTTGCCATTTGAAAATCCCTCCGTTACCGTCTTTGTTTACGACTAAGAACGTATATAACTTTCTTAGCGCATAAGTCCAACTGTAGCTAATCGCTTTAGATCGTCACGAATAGCCGAGCTTTCTAATCTTTAGATTACTTTTGCCTCTGAATGAAGTAAGTTAACAAGTTCCTTCACTTGCTGTGAAAGTTCTCCTTCTAATACACGACCAGCTGCTTTTTGAGGTGGTAGATAGATGTCAACAATTTCAATTTTCACTTCTACATCATCCTCATCAAGATCTAAATCATCTAGCTCAAGCTCTGCAAGCGGTTTCTTCTTCGCTTTCATAATCCCTGGCAGTGATGGATATCGCGGTTCATTTAACCCTTGTTGAGCTGTCACTAATAACGGTAAAGAAGTTTCGATAATCTCTGAATCCCCTTCAATATCACGAACAATCTTTACATCAGTGCCATCAATTTCTAAGTCAGTAATTGTTGTTACGTAGTTAATACCTAGTAAATCTGCAACACGCGGCCCAACTTGACCAGTACCACCATCGATTGCTACGTTACCAGCTAAAATTAAATCTACCTCTTTATCTTTTAAATATTCTGCTAGAATTTGTGCAGCAGAATATTGATCTAATTCATCTAAGTCATCTTCTGTATTAATAAGAACTGCTTCGTCAGCACCCATTGCTAAAGCTGTTCTTAGCTGCTTCTCAGCATCTTCTCCACCGATTGTTACAACTGTTACTTTTCCACCCTTTGCATCACGAACTTGAATTGCTTCCTCAATTGCATATTCGTCATAAGGATTGATGATATATTCAGCACCATCATCTTGAATTTTGCCATTTGCAATAACAATTTTTTCCTCTGTGTCAAATGTACGTTTAACTAATACAAAAATGTTCATTTCCACTTACCTCCCAATACGATTATCTGATTGCTTGTACAATCTATGATTTATTTTGCTAAACTATGAAACTTACAAATTACTTTCCTGTAAACGTAGCTTTCCGTTTTTCAAGAAATGCTTGTATACCCTCTTTTGCATCATGTGATTCAAAAACAGTACCAAAGCTATCTGCTTCTGCCTTAACACCATCATAATAAGTTTGATGTTTACCGAATTGCAGCATCTCTATGGTTGCCTTTAAAGTAACCGGGCTTTTTAAAGCAATCTTTTTAGCAATCTCTAGAGATTTTGGTAGAAGCTCTTCTGTCGTAAATACCTGAGTGGCAAGACCTGCTTGAACAGCTTCCGTTCCCGATATCGGTTCACTAGTAAAGAGCATTTCTGCTGCTTTAGCTACCCCGACATAACGAGGTAATCGCTGTGTTCCTGCAAACCCAGGAATCAAGCCTAACTGTAATTCTGGTAAACCCAGCTTTGCATCCTCTGATACATAGCGAATATGACATGCCATCGCAAGCTCTAAGCCACCACCTAAAGCCGCTCCATGAATGGCAGCAATCACCGGTTTAGAGAACGTTTCCAATCGTTCAAATACCTTCTGACCAATTGAAGCTAATTTAGTAAATTCTTCACCTGATGAAACTTCTGTAAATTCTTTAATATCTGCACCAGCAGAGAAGAATCGCCCGTCACCGTGAAGAACGATTACACGAATCGCATCATCATCTTCTACAGCACTTAACATTTCATCTACTTCTAAAATTAAACCACGTGATAATGCATTTGCAGGAGGTCGTTGAATTGTTACAATTGCTACCCCTTCTTCAACTTTCCAACTTAGAAATTCCATTCTCCCACTCCCTATTTAAGAACTTACTCACTATACTTATCGCTAACCCCTTTAGCGTATAAGCTTGTCTTGCTTGTTTAGATATGAAGAGCTCACAATATATTATCTGCAAGCTTTTTGCCTCATAGAATCTATCAAGAAGCACAAGGCTTCGACAAAACGATTAGTCGAAATTAGACTTTCGTTTTGTTAACCTTTTAAACCATTTAACAGTAGATGCCTTACCTTAGGCGCTGTCGCTAATAAATCGTATCGGAATTCATTCATGACCCAACTTGTAATCGTTTCATCAATTGTTCCAAATACCATTTGTCGAGCAATTCTCACGTCCATCGTAGAATTAAACTCTCCTTTAAACATTCCCTCGATTAGAATCTCATCAAGTAGCTTTAAATACTCTTTTAATATGGAGTTAATTTTCAACCTGATTTCTTTGTTTGACTGCCTTAACTCTAATTGCGTTACTGTTGCAAGGTGGCGATCATTTGCTAAAACATTAAAATGGTTATCAATCATTTTTGATAATTTATCAGCTGATGACTCCCCATATTGAATGATTTCTTGTAAGGATTCTACGAAGACACCCATTTTCTCTTGAAAGACGGAAATCAAAATATCCTCTTTATTTTTGAAATATAAATAGATTGTTCCGTCTGCAACTCCCGCTTGCTTTGCAATTTTTGAAATTTGTGCTTGATGATAACCATTTTCTGCAATTGCAATTACGGCAGCATCAATTATTTGTTTATATTTGGGTTTATCTCGTTTCATGCTGTTCACCACCATTAAAAACTTGGCTTTTTGTATGTGTTTTTCAAAAGCCTTTACCGTATTTTTTAGACAATTCATTTGTTCTAAAAAAAATACGAAAATATGAATGATGATTCATTCATATTTTCATATTATAATTTAATAAAGATTCTGTCAATCATTGCACTAAATTATTTTGCTTGTAATTCAGCTAATTTTTGTTTTTCCTCATCTACGAGTGATCGTCTTAAAATTTTTCCAACAGCTGTCTTTGGCAATTCTTTACGGAATTCATATTGTCGAGGAACTTTATAGGCTGCCAGGTTTTCACGACAGTATTTATTTAATTCTTCTTCCGTCACCTTTTTTCCTTCACGCAGCACAATATAAGCTTTAACAGTTTCTCCACGATATGGATCAGGTATACCCGCTACCACACATTCTAAAATCGCTTCGTGCTCATAAAGCACTTCTTCCACTTCACGTGGATAAATGTTGAAGCCACCAGCAATAATCATATCTTTTTTTCGATCGACTACATAGAAATAGCCTTTTTCATCCATATATCCTAAGTCACCTGTTAAGAACCATCCATTCACAAACGTCATTGCTGTATCTTCAGGTCGATTCCAGTAACCTTTCATCACTTGTGGACCTTTCACTGCAATTTCCCCTACCTCACCTGGAGGTAAAAGCTCTCCCTCAGCCGATTTAATTATGGCAGCATCTGTATCTGGCCAAGGTACTCCTATCGAACCCGATACTCGATTTTCCCAGATGAAGTTCGCATGAGTCACGGGAGATGTCTCTGTTAATCCATATCCCTCAACAAGTTTTCCACCCGTAACAGCTTCGAACTTTTGCTGTACATCTATAGGTAAAGGGGAAGAACCACTTAAACATGCTTTAATAGACGAGAGGTTGTAATTACCAATTTCCGGATGATTTAATAGCCCAATATACATTGTCGGTGCTCCCGGGAAAAGTGTAGGCTTTTGCTTTTCAATCGCTTTCAATACCTGTACTACATCAAATTTAGGTAGTAAGACCATTTTAAATCCTTGCATAACCGATAAAAGAAGTACCGTTGTCATTCCATATACGTGGAAAAATGGCAATACACCTAAAATGATTTCTTCTCCCTCTTTGCATTGATACATCCAAGCATCACACATTTTCGTATTGGCAATTAAGTTTTTATGTGTCAGCATAACACCCTTTGGCGATCCCGTTGTACCTCCTGTATATTGCAGCAGTGCAATTTCCTCTTCAATATCCACCTCTTCTTGTTCTAATTGTGTCGGCTCGCTGATGCGCATAATTTCAGTAAATAGGTGTGTAACCCCCTTATGCTCAACCTTCACACTAAAGCCATATTGTTTTTTCTGAATAAATGGATAGACTAGATTTTTGGGGAATGGTAAATAATCCTTTATTCCCGTTATGATAACGTTTTCAATTTTTGTGTCCTTTAACACTTTGGTAATCCTTGGGTATAAGATATCCATTGCTAATATTACTTTTACCCCTGCATCAGCCATTTGGTACTGGAGTTCACGTTCCGTATATAGTGGATTTGTCTGAACAACGATTCCACCAGCATATAAAGTACCATAGTATGCTATAACGGATTGCGGACAGTTGGGAAGCATTATTGCCACTCGATCCCCTTTTTCCACCCCTAAACGTCTTAAATAATTTGCAAACTTCAATGAAGATTCATAGAGCTCTTTGTACGTTACATCTCTCCCCATAAAATGTATCGCCACTTTTGTTGGGTAACTCTCGTATGCTTTGGTCAGAAAGCTTTGAACAGGAACATTTTCGTAAGTCATGCTGCGAGGTATTTCTTTCGGATATTGGGAAAGCCAAACCTTCTCAGTCATTAACAACTCCCCTTCGTTCAATGTTTTAAATATTCTTACAATTAATTATAATGGAAAAGGAAAGTTCTTTCAAACTATTTTTATAAAACTTTCAAATTTTAGCTAGAAAATACGACATATTTCTATCTTAAGTATGATTTAGTAGACAGAGATTTTCGACTTCAAATATTTTCTTAGTAAAGCTCCATTAAGAATAAGTTTAGTATAGGAGAGCTACCTACTCTGTAAACTCCGGAATATAAGCATTCAATTTAGCAAACCCTTTTTACAGTTGGCCGTTACATAAATACTAAGACAAATCCTTCTCAGAGACTTTTAGTTGAACTAACACCAAATATAAAAGGCAAGTAGACTATCAATATCTACTTGCCTCTCAAATCGTTTTATAGAGTTGTTAAATAATATATACCGACTAAAATAAATAAAATACAGACTACAATTAAAACTTTTGCTAATTTTTCCATCTCATTGCTCCTACAATATACTTGCACCAATTACAAAGGACAGGCCCAATGAAATTGTGAAAGAAATAAAGCCAACTGAACGATTCTCGTTTGCAATTTCTTCATCTACTTTGAAACGAGGTGTTAAAAACTCGAAAAGTAAGTAGGCAAAGATTAGTAAGGTGAATCCAAACAAACCCCACCCGATCATTTCGAGTAAAGTAGAATGACGTTCAATTGAATACCTAAAAATATTACATATACCAAGAATCTTACCGCCTGTTGCAAGAGCAACGGCAACATTCCCTTTCTTTATTTCTTCCCAGTTTTTATACTTTGTAACCAGTTCGAATATCACCATCGAAACGATTAAACAAAGAACTACTACACTAAAATAACCAGCTGTTTCGACTAAAGGATGTTGCCAAAACCTCGAATCTAGCACCAAAGTCAACTCCTTTTACTCATTTCGATTGTGAATAGCAAATTTCAATTTAATTTTACCCGAGTAGGCTCGGGTAAAATTCATCATAAATTTGGCGATTACCAGGGATATACACAGTAGCACAACTAATTATTTTAACTCTACTACCGTTACCCCGAATCCACCTTCTCCGGCTTCACCATAACGATATGATTTCACACGCTTATGACCCTTCAAGAAGTTTTGGATCCCTTGTCTCAGTGCACCTGTCCCTTTACCATGAATGATTGATACACGGGGATAATTAGCTAAAAGTGCATCATCGATATATTTCTCTGTTCTTAAAATGGCTTCTTCATAACGTTCACCGCGTAAATCTAATTCTAGTTTAACATGACCACTGCGATTTTTCACATTTGTCATGACAACTGTCTGCTTTTCTTTTTCAGGCTTTACATATTGTAAATCTGATTCTTCCAGTTTCATTTTCAGTATACCAATTTGAACTACCCATTCAGTTTCCGATACTTTTTCAACTAACGTTCCTTTTTGGCCATAACTCAATACCTTTACCTCGTCCCCAAGCTTTAAGTTTTGGGCACGCTCTCGAATTTGTGCTTGTTTTTTTAGTACCTGATTCTCTTGTGGAGCAGCTGCATCGAGTTTTTTCTTCGCTTCAATCAGCTCATGCTCTTTTACAACTTTACTTGCATTCGCACGCATCTCGCGGAGTTCAGCAATTACTTTATCAGATTCCATTTTTGCTTCATCGATAATTTTGCGGGCTTTTTCTTTTGCTTTTTTTTCTAATGCTTCCTTCTTCTCATCATAAGTTCTTAGCCGCTCTTCTAATTGTTCATGCAATTGTTGAGCTTCTTCCAATAATGCATGGGCTTCATCTGCCTCGCGTTCGGAACGACGTCTACTTTCCTCTAATGAGGCAATCATTGATTCAACTTCATGGCGATTTGAGCCTGTAAAGCTACGGGCTTGTTGAATAATCGATTCTTTTAAACCAAGTCGTTTCGAAATTTCAAATGCATTTGAACGTCCAGGCACACCTATTAATAATCGGTAGGTTGGACTCAATGTCTCGATATCAAATTCTACACTTGCATTGACAACACCTGGACGATTGTAGCCATATGCCTTTAACTCAGGATAGTGAGTTGTCGCCATTACTCGTGCACCACGTCCAACTACTTCGTCCAGGATGGAAATGGCTAAAGCAGCCCCTTCTTGTGGGTCCGTCCCAGCTCCTAATTCATCAAATAACACAAGTGATCGAGCATCAAATTTCCCTAAGATATCAACAATATTGACCATATGAGAAGAGAATGTCGATAAAGATTGCTCGATGGATTGTTCATCTCCAATATCCGCAAATAACTGATCAAAGACTGCTAATTCTGAACCGTCCAATGCCGGTACAGGTAATCCTGCCTGTGCCATTAAAGTACATAGGCCAACAGTTTTCAAAGTAACTGTTTTACCACCTGTATTTGGACCAGTAATGACGATTGCTGTAACATCACGTCCAAATTCTATCGTATTTGGGACAGCTTCCTCAATAGAAATGAGAGGATGTCTAGCGCGAACTAAACGGATATAACCCTCTTGATTCATCTTAGGTTTAGTACATTTAAATGCTTGTCCAAATTTCCCTTTGGCTAGGATAACATCAATATCTCCCAGAATTTGAACAAGAACAAAAAGATCATGCGCCACTTCCTGCACCTTCGATGACAATTCTAATAAAATACGCTCAATTTCCGCTTTTTCCTTCACCTTTAGACGTTGTATCTCGTTATTTGCCTGTACAACTGATTCTGGTTCAATGAAAAGAGTTTGTCCTGAAGATGATTGATCATGAACAATCCCTCCGTAATGACTACGATACTCCTGTTTAACTGGTATAACAAAACGATCATTACGTATTGTTACAATGGCATCTGAAAGCATTTTTGTAGCGTTAGATCCACGAGTCAAGCTTTCTAATTTTTGTCTTACTTTTGCTTCCTCTGCACGAAGAGATTGTCGAATCGATCGTAATGTAGTGCTGGCAGAGTCTAAAACTGCCCCATTGTCATCAATACAATCATTAATCTCATGCTGTAATGCAGTTAAGATTGGCATTTGCTCTTTTCTTTCAACAAAATGAGGAACTGTAATATCTTCTTCCTGCTCAATATCTTCAATAAAATTTCGAAGGATTCTGCTTGCACGGATGGTACTTGCAATTTCCATTAACTCCATCGGGCTCAGCATACCACCGATTTGTGCACGTTTAGCTTGAGGACGGACATCAAAGATACCGCCCATTGGTACATTGCCTTTAACTCGTAAAATCGAGAGCCCTTCATCCATCTCTTCTAACAGTTCAACTACTGTATCAAAATCCGTTTCGGGTATTAGTTGCTCTATTGTACTTTTTCCCAATGAGGATGTGCAAAAATTCGCAACTTGTTCCCGTACTTTATCATATTCTAATGTCCTTAATGCGCGTTCAGCGATCACTTCTGAACACCTCCTGGCTATTCAATTGGTTCAATTACATGTTTCATTAAAAAGCTTGACTAACCTTAAAGCTTTTAATGTTTAGTCATAGTTGCACTAATGCTTGGATGATATATACTTTGTTAACCGCGAATAAAAGATTCAAATTGCTTTAATGACCATGTATTGACAATTAGTTCTTTTCTCAGCCACGCTTTTTGAGCATACTTTGTCCCAATTTCCATTACATTTAGCTGTTCAATCGCATGGGCATCCGTGTTAATGGCAATTGGAACATTTAGCTCCATGGCCATTATTAAGTGTTCGATACGTAAGTCTAATCGGTACGGGCTTGCATTTAGTTCAAGAATTTTGCCATATTCTGCAGCCCATTTTATCAATTGTGGTATATCTGGATTATAACCTTCACGCTGGCCAATAATTCGACCTGTTGGATGCGCAATCATATGAACATATGGATTTTGAATTGCTGTATAAAGTCTTTCCATAATTGTTTCCTGTGATTGGGAGAAACTCGAATGGATTGATGCAATAACAAAATCCAGTTCTTTTAGAACATCCTCCTCAAAATCTAATGAACCATCCGGTAAAATATCCATTTCAGTTCCAGCAAATAGGCGGAAATTTGGATGTGCTTCATTAAAATCAATTATTTCTAGACGTTGTTTTTCTAATCTTTCTGGTGTAAGGCCATTTGCAACCTTTAGATATTGTGAATGGTCTGTGATAACACCATGTGTATAGCCACGTTCAATTAACGCTTCACCCATTTCCTTTACTGTATGGGCACCATCAGACCATGTAGTATGCATATGCAAATCTGAAACAATTTGCTCAAGAGTAACTAGTCCATCCAGTTCATCTAAACGCTCTAACTCTTTCCCTGATTCACGAACTGTCGGCGGGATAAATGGCAGGTCGAAATGGTCAAAGAAAGCTTCCTCAGAGTCAAAGGTCATCATGGAGCCATCTGGTTGTTCTACTCCATATTCACTTATTTTCTTCCCTTGCTCCTTGGCCAATTGTCGCATGCGGACATTGTGATCCTTTGAACCAGTAAAATGATGAAGGGCTGTTGCGTATTCATTTAGCTTAACTAGTCGGAAATCTACACTTACAGGATCTTCAGCATCTAATATTACAGACACTTTTGTATCTCCGGCTGCCACAATTTCTTTTACATGGAGACTTTTGAGCAATCGCTCTTTTACCACCTCAGGCTGTTTAGTAGCAACGATAAAATCAACATCCTTGCTCATTTCACTAACCCTGCGGAAACTTCCTGCCACGGAAAACTTTTGAATTTCATCAATTGAATACAATAATTCATTGATCTCCGTGACGATTTCTTGAAGATACCATATTGGTAATCTCTCGCTTCGTTCTCCAAAGTGCTCGAGTTCTTTTAGTATTTTTTCTTCTGATTTTGGTCCAAAGCCAGCTAATTTTTGAATTTTTTTTGTTTCACACGCTTCTTTTAAGCTTTCCACACTATCAACACCTAGCTCACTATAAAGTTTTGCTAATTTCTTACCGCCTAAACCCGGTAGTTTTAATAGTGGAATTAAACCTTTAGGCACTGCTTCCTCAAGTTCTTTCAGTTGAGATGAAGCACCCGTTTCAATTAGCTCATGAATAACGGTTGCTGTACCTTTTCCAATTCCTTTTAGTTTTGTGATATCTTCTATTTCATTTAAACTACGTTCATCTAATTCAAGGGCATTGGCTGCCTTACGAAATGCAGAAACTTTAAAAGGATTTTCACCTTGAAGTTCCAATAATAAGGCAATTTTCTCAAGAGTTTTAATGACTATTTTTTTATTCATGATTTACCTCCTAGTAAAAATCCTTGATTGATCAATACTTTCCTTTGTTCGTGGAAAAAGGAAATGCCCCAAACAGTCGCTTTGGGACATTTCCTTAAAAATCGATTATCTACGACTAACGATAATCCAGCACTTATTTTAATCTTTAGGGATATACCACCAATCTTGAACCATGCTTGTGAAAACTGGGGTGTGCTCTAACATCAGTTTTGCAATGATGGAACCATCCAAGAGATTTTGCAGAGATCCTATTGGAAGCAATGCTAACACATACATGCCGATAAACACTATCAAATAGAATTCAACAAAACATAGAACAGCACCCAGCAAACGGTTTACTGAATTTAAAATTGGTAAGTAGGTTAAAAAATCAAAGATGGAACCGAGAATTTGTAATGCAATTTTTACTCCAAAGAAAATTACAGCAAAGGCGATGATTCGGTAAAATGTTTGGTCTACATTCAACTGATCAAGAACAAGCATCATTGATGAATCGTCTGTAACTCCTGGATACGGAATCCATAAAACAAACTTTTCTGCTAGCGGTTTATAATAGATATACGCTACAATAAGTGCAACAAAAAAGCTAAGAAGGTGGATGGCCTGAACAATAAAGCCACGTTTAAGTCCTACTAGTATACTAGCAGCAAATATAATAAGTAATATAATATCAAGCATTCAATTCAACCCTTTAATTTTTTCAATTCTTCTTCAAGCTGTTCAACTTGTTCTTTTAATTTTAGTAATTCATGTACGGTATTGACAGCTGTTAATACGGCAAGCTTGGAACTATCTAATGAAGGATTATGTACACGTATTTCTCTCATTTTGTCATCAACTATAGATGCAACTAATCGCATATGGCCCGTAGACTCAGTACCAACCATTTTATAGGAATGGCCATAAATTTCTACGGATATTCGATTTTTTTCTTGGTCAGCCATGCAATACCTCCTAAAACTTTAGCAAAAAACATTGTAATCCTGATTATCAAATCATGAGAATTATTCATAGATTTGTTTATTTTTTCTTCATTAGAATATATTAATAAAATTTATAATACATATCATACCATGAAATTGTTTTTGATGTGAACCTTAGATGGAAGAAAGGAACGAACTAAATGTCAAATATTGTGTTACAGCTTTCAATGGAAGAACAAAATAAAGTGAGATCCTATTATGCTTCTTCGACTATACAACGCAATGCACCCGGAGTAATTTTTGCAGCAAAACTTCCGGATACAGCTATTACCCTCTACAAATCCGGAAAGGTAATGTTCCAAGGAAGTGGAGCCACAAGAGAAGCAAGCCGTTGGGGTGAAGTCAAATCCCCTTCTACTCAATCAACAATTACTACAAATTCAAATAAAACGGTTAAAACAAAGGGCGATATACTTCCTGAAAATTTCGCAACGATGTCAGTGCTAGGGTCAGATGAAACTGGTACTGGTGATTATTTCGGACCAGTTACTGTTGCAGCTGTCTATGTACCAAAAGAAAAAATAGACCTTATTTATGAGCTTGGTGTTAAGGATTCAAAAATGTTGAATGACCAGATCATGCTCAAAATTGCTCCTGACATTATGGCTGTTTGCCCTTACAGTATTTTGACATTACGAAATGATAGATATAATGCCATCCAAGCCAAAGGATATTCACAAGGGAAGATAAAGGCGATGCTTCATAACCAAGCTCTAAAACATGTCTTGACTAAAATAGAGCCGGAAAAACCTGAGTATATTTTAATCGACCAATTCGCAGAAAGAAACATCTATTATAATCATATAAAAAGTGAAAAAGAAATTGTTCGTGAGAATGTCTTATTTTCAACAAAAGCCGAGCAGCTTCATGTGTCCGTAGCCGCTGCATCTATTTTAGCTCGTTACGCTTTCTTAAAAGAAATGGACAGATTGTCAAAATCAGTAGGAATGAATCTGCAAAAAGGTGCAAGTGGAAAAGTAGATGATATGGCAGCACGGATATGGATAAAACATGGCGAGGAGACTTTGAAATCCATCTCAAAGTGGCATTTTGCTAATACGGAAAAGGCTAGAAGGCTAGTAAATAAAAAGAAATAGTCCCTAGTAGAGAAACGCTTCAAATAATAGCGTTTCTCCTATTTATTTTCATGCACTTTCAAATTCTGGCGTTCTATTTAAATCTGTTTTATTTGGAAGAATGAACGAAACAATAACCGTTAAGACTGTTGAAATTAGCACTCCCCAAAGGATTCCAAATAACACAGACGCAATAGCTCCCGAAAGTAAACCGATTCTACCTCCCCAAACCGATACACGACTATTTTGTGTTCCCATTTCAAATTTTTCGTGTTTCCGTTTCTTCCATAAAAGTCCAACAATCAGTACCGGTACAACCCCACCACCAGTTAGTGTATAGGCAAAGGAGAACAAGCTAATGATGGATTCAGAATAGTTCGCTGCTAATGTTGAAAATATCCCCACTAAAACAACCAACCATTTCGATAGAACAATTAACTTCGCATCCTTCATTTCCTTTGAAAAGGGGATGATCAGGTCATTTACAATAACAATGGCTGCAGAATGCAACAAGGAGGACGCACTTGAAATGGCGGCTAAGAAGATTAATATAAAGAAAACAAGGGCCGCAGTTTGGGTCATTTCATTTAAGATTAACCAGGGAACTGCATTAGCAGAATCTACATTAGGATTCAATGCTTTTACAATCATTCCTGAAACGGAGGCTAAAATGGTAAATAAAATTGCAGCAATCCCGCTGTACAACATAGCTCGACTAGCTGCTTTGGGATTGTTTGCCGCAAAACATCGTTGCCAATACATTTGAGCAGCTAATACCCCAAAACACCCCGTTACAAAGAGTGTGACAACTTCCCAAGGAGAAATGCTAATTTGTGTCAGGTGACTAGCATTAACCTCAGCTAACATTGTTTTTAACGTTGAATAGCTAAAATCGATTTTTGCGTAAACTTTGATATAAAACCAAATCGCTATACCCAACAATAAAACTCCTTGTATAAAATCAGTCCAAACAACGGACAACATTCCGCCTACCGTTGTATAGATAATAAAAACAGTGGAGAAGAAAAAGATTAATGGCAGAGGATCTGCGCCTGTGAATACGGAGAAAAGCTGACCCATACCTTTTGCTTGCCCCCCAATCCAGGCAATCATGATGGCTGAAGTTAAGATTCCTACAATAGCTCTTGATACTTTATCCCTTAAGATTAAATCATTTAATAATTCTGCAATACTTTTATAAGTAAACCTAGCAGCAAACCCTGCAAATAATAAGGCAAAGAGTATTTTTGCGCCTTGCTCTCCGATAATAAACGGTATATTGGCTATGCCAATTTCAAACCCATTTGAAGAGTGACCGATAAAGTTTCCTACACCCATAATAGTCGCAAGATCAGTAAATAAAAGTAAGAAAAATGGCAATGTTCCTCCAGCAATTGCAAATTGAAGAAAGCTTTCTTTTGACTTCTTTCTAAATCTCAAAGACATTCCAATAAAAAATAAACTTAAAACAACAGTCACAATCCAGGTCCAGGTTGCGAGCATTAATTTCCCCCCTTGTAAAGTAGTTAATTTATCCCTATGCTCTCTACCCTTCATATAGAAATTAAAAACCATACAATCTGCCTGTTAATACAAGGCCTTGTATGGTTTTACCTTATCTAATATATTATTTTACAAGCTTACTAATTGCTTTAAACTGATCTCCTTTTGCAACCTGAAGCATTTCAAATAGGGCCATTTCTACAGTAGTCACCTTTACACCCAGCTGCATCATTTTTTGAAGTCCGATTTCATGAGACTTTGATGTGCGTGAAGATACACAATCTGCAAGTACTTCCACTTCATAACCATTTTGAATTAAATGTGCGGCTGTTTGGTATACGCAGATATGTGTTTCGATTCCAGCAAGCAGAACCTTTTTACGCTTTGTTGCTTCTAATCGTTCAACAAATTCGGGTGTATCATATGCGCTGAATGTTATTTTTTCAATAGGTTTTTGATTAGGCAAGGTTTGTGCAATTTTCTCCACAGTTGGTCCAAGCCCTTTAGGATACTGTTCCAGCCATAAAACTGGTAATCCTAAAATCTGGACCCCTTCTGTTACCTTTGCTAAATTGGAAATCACAAATTCACTATCATGAACGATTTCTGCTAGTTTTCCTTGAATATCAATTAATACTAATACTGTTTCTTCTTTTGTAAGCATCTCTATATCCCCTTTGTTCAATATTTCCACTTACTTATTATATATGATTTGATTTAGATATAAAATTCTCCAAACTACGTATTTTCAGTCTATACTTTTCCCCTCCACTCCATTTGAAACAAAATGGCAGGACATGTATAGTACTTATTAGAAAGGATGATATTGTTGATTCGATTAAGTTGGTTAATAAGTCTTGGGATTTCGCTGCTCGGCTTTCTCATAATAGGACATTTCTTCACAATTCAACCCGAAGAATCTGTGGGTAGTGAAAGTTTAGGTTTTATCGGGATAATATTTGTTTTACCGTTTTTATTGCTCAGTATGTTTATTACATATCGATACATTTTCAAGTTGACAAGGAATACAAACGATCGATTAATGAAGTCTTTCTCGGTTGCTGGAGGATTTTTGTTGATTTGTGTACTCGTGTACTTTTCACTAGGTTATAAAAATGAAACTTTAGCTAAATTGGATGGAGCTAACGTTGGCAGGATATTTAATTTACCAGAATTAAATGAGTATACATATTCGATTTATTTTAATTTTTATACCTTCGCATTCATTCACGCCGTTGTCGGTGTAATCGCTGCATTGGTTGGAGTATTAAACCCTGGAACGAAAAAAGAAGAGTTGCCCGAGTAAACCCGCGCAACTCTTCTTTTTTAAACCTTTTTATCGAAGTTCGGCACCAGCTTCAGTTAAAGCTTTTAACACTTTGTTATGTGCGCTTACTACTTCATCGTCCGTTAATGTACGATCTGGATCGAAGTATGTTAATGAGAAGGCAACGGATTTTTTACCAGCCTCCATTTTCTCTCCTTCATAAACATCGAAGACTTTTACTTCTTTTAATAATTTTGTTCCAGCATTACGGATAATTTGGATAATTTCGCCAGCTGGTTTTGAACGATCGAGCTCTAAAGCAATGTCACGTGTCATTGCCGGGAAACGCGGAACAGATGTGTAAACTAATTCCTCAACTTCAGCTGTAAGAATCGCATTCAAGTTTAATTCTGCTACAAATGTATCTTTTAAATCGTATTTTTTTCGTTCTGAAGGGTGTAAACCACCGATTATTCCTACTTTTTCTCCGTCAAGTAGAATAGTAGCCGTTTGACCAGGGTGAAGTCCATCAACACTTGCTTTTTCGAAAGATAGGCGTTCAGTTAAGCCAAGCTTTTCAAATAAGCTTTCTACAATTCCTTTGGCAACAAAGAAATCTACTGGTAGCTTCTCGCCTTGCCATGCATTATCTACCCATTTGCCTGAAACCACTAGAGCAAGATGCTCTTCTTCATACGGAAGTTCTTCTGCTGTTTTACCAAGGAATACAGAACCAATTTCATATAAAGCTAGAGAATCCGCTTTACGAGCCACGTTATAGCTTGCTGCTTCTACTAAATGTGGAATTAAGCTTTGTCGTAAAGTTGAACGTTCTTCACTCATTGGCATTAATAATCTAGTTGTATCTTCGGCTTTAAGTGCGAATTTTTGAGCAAGCTCATCTGATGTTAATGAATATGTGACTGCCTGGTAAAGTCCGGCACCTTCCATTACATTGCGAGCGATGCGACGTTTTCCTTGGTAAGGAGTTAAGCCGCCAATTTGCTCATTGCCTTCCGGTAATGTCATCGGGATTTCATCATATCCATAAAGTCTCGCAATTTCTTCCACGATATCTTCCTCAATTTTAATATCCTGACGACGTGTAGGTGCATCAATAATTAATAAACCATTTGCTGCTTCCACATCGAATTGTAGACGATTTAGAATGGATAACATATCCTCTAGTGAAATTTTCATGCCAAGACGATTGTTGATGAAATCTGGTGAAACAACAACTCGTGCAGGCGATTTATCTAAATCATCCACGGCTACAGTTCCTTCTAGAACCTCTCCGCCAGCAAGCTCCGCTAAAAGCTGAGCAGCACGTTCTCCTGCAATAAGTACGCGGTTTGGATCTACCCCTTTTTCAAAACGAGCAGACGAATCAGAGCGCAAGCCTAATTCCTTTGATGTACGACGAACGGAGAAACCATCGAAATAAGCTGCTTCGATGACAACTGTTGTTGTGTCACTTGTAACCTCAGAGTTCGCACCACCCATAACACCTGCAATTGCAACGGGTTCTTTGCCATTTGTAATAACAAGATTATGACCTTTTAAAGTACGTTCCTGATCATCTAAAGTTACAATTTTCTCGCCTTCATTTGCTAAACGGACAAGGATTTCGTTTGAGCTTAATGCATCATAGTCGAATGCATGTAGAGGCTGACCATATTCCATTAAAATATAGTTCGTTATATCAACTACATTGTTATGCGGACGTACACCCGCAGCCATTAAGTAGTGCTGCAGCCAAAGTGGAGATTCTTCGATTTTCACATTTTTAACAACTTTCGCTGCGTATAATGGATTTTCTTTTGCTTCCACACGAACTTTAATGAAATCTTCAGCTTTTTCTGAAACTGTATTGTACTTGATTTCAGGTAATTTTACATCTTGTGATAAAATTGCAGCTACTTCATAAGCAACCCCAAGCATAGAAAGGGCATCTGAACGATTTGGCGTTAAACCCAGTTCCAATACAGTATCACGAAGTCCGATTAATTCTAATGCGTCACTACCAGGAACTGTCTCTTCAGGTAATACATAAATCCCTTCTGCATAGGCTTTTGGTACAACTCGACCTTCAACACCTAATTCTTGTAGAGAACAAATCATTCCGTTTGATTCTTGACCGCGCATTTTCGCTTTTTTAATCTTTACCCCACCTGGAAGACGTGCACCAGGTAAAGCGACGATTACTTTTTGCCCAGCTGCCACATTAGGAGCACCACAAATAATTTGACGGATATCCCCTTCACCTACTTCCACTTGGCAAACATTCAATTTATCTGCATCGGGATGCTTTTCTTTTGAAACGACATGCCCAGCTACAACATTTGTCATTCCCTGGGAACGATCGATTACCGCATCCACTTCAATCCCTGAACGCGTAATTTTTTCAGCTAACTCTTCTGGTGCAATACCATCTATATCAACATATTGTTTTAACCAATTTAATGAAACTAACATAGTTGTACCCCCTTACCCTTCTGTTCTATGGAATTGTGATAAGAAACGACTATCATTTGTATAGAAATGACGAATATCATCTACTCCGTATTTCAACATTGCGATACGTTCTGCCCCAATACCAAATGCAAAGCCTGATACTTTTTTCGAATCATAGCCAGCCATTTCAAGTACATTCGGATGGACCATACCTGCACCTAAAATTTCAATCCAGCCTGTATGCTTACAGACGTTACAGCCCTTACCGCCACATTTGAAGCAAGAAATATCCATTTCTACAGAAGGCTCTGTGAATGGGAAGAAACTTGGACGTAAACGAATTTCACGATCATCTCCGAACATTTTCTTCGCTAACGCATCCAGTGTTCCTTTTAAATCACTCATGCGAATATTTTCTCCGATTACGAGACCTTCAATTTGCATGAACTGATGTGAGTGAGTTGCATCGTCATTATCGCGACGGAATACTTTCCCTGGGCAAATAATGCGAATTGGTTCACCTTTTTTTAATTCCATTGTACGAGCTTGCACTGGAGAAGTGTGCGTACGTAAAAGCGTTTCTTCTGTGATATAGAAAGTGTCCTGCATATCACGAGCTGGGTGGCCTTTTGGCAGGTTTAACGCTTCGAAGTTGTAATAATCCTTTTCAACTTCTGGCCCTTCCGCAATTTCATAGCCCATAGATACGAATAAATCTTCAATCTCTTCAACAACACGTGTTAATGGGTGACGGTTTCCTTGACGTACTTTACGTCCTGGTAAAGTGACATCAATGGATTCCTTCTCTAATTGCTCTTGGATTGCTTGTTCTTCCAGTACAGCCACTCTTTCTTCTAATTGGACTGTTACATTTTCACGTACTGCATTTACTAGAGCTCCCATTTTCGGACGTTCTTCAGGAGATAATTTTCCCATTCCTTTTAATAAATCTGTAATCGGACCTTTTTTTCCTAAATACGCAACACGAACGTCATTCAACTCTTTTAAGTTGGATGCAGCTTGTAGCTTCGCCAACGCTTCTTGTTCTAATTGCTTTAATTGTTGTTCCACGTGTATACCCTCCTTGTTAAAATACCATTTGCTTTGTTTTTTTGTGGTGGTTACGAGCCGTCGTTTTCCATGCGAGTTTTGCTGTTTTACGTGCGTTCGCCGTTTTAACCTAATCAACACAATTACTAAAGTTCCGCCTCGCCCTTTCCATAAGAAAACACAAAAAACCTCGCCCCTAAAAAGGGACGAGGACTAGATTCGCGGTACCACCCTAGTTATTGCAAGCAAAACATTGCAATCACTTCATTGACATAACGACTCGATTGGCCGGCATTCCTTTCACAAAACTTGATCCCGGAAGCTGCTTGCGGGGTGAACTTCAATACTTTCGACCATACATAAGCTTTCAGTCTAAGGCTTATGCTCCCTGGATAGTCACTTCACTATTTACTCTTCCCGCTACAAACGCATTTAAAAAGTTATTTGTTTTTAAAGTCCTCATTATTTTACGGCAAAACAGAAAACGTTTCAAGTATTGCAAACAATAAGTAACTAAACCTTTTATCTAGTTTCTAAAATAGGTAAAAAGAAATGAATTTAAACTTTCTCTATAGAAAAATTTACTCATATGGTATATTTTTAATAACCACATGTTAGATTTTATGACATTACTTTCAAGGAGGGGTATCATGTTATTTTTAAAAAGAAAAGAAGAACTAAATAATCACTCTTCACCGGAAGAAGCATCTCGGGATATCGATGGACAAATTCAAGTTGCAGTTGACCAACTAAAAGGGATTGTGGAGCAAGTGAATATTGCTTCGATAGACCTGGAAGAAACATCATCATCAAGTAAAGATAAAATAAGTAGTTTATTAGACCATAGTATGCAAACTGCTGATAATACGCACCAGGTAGCAATAAAAATGAGCGAAATCGAATCTTCAGCCTTACATATTTCAGCTTTTTCACAGGAAATTTTATCAAATAGCCAAACCTCAAATGAAGAACTAGTGATATCCGTTGAATCCTTTCAGTCCCTTCAAAGTAAATTTGACGCATTAAAACAAAGTCATCATTTGCTTCTACAGCAAATGAACCAGCTGGTAAACAATTCTAAAAACATACATGATATTGTCCATACAATTGGTTCCATTTCACAAAAGACTAGGATTCTCGCTTTAAATGCCTCAATCGAAGCAGCAAGAGCTGGTGATCATGGTAAAGGTTTTGCAGTTGTTGCAAACGAAGTAGGAAATTTAGCGAACCAAACTTCAATTGCAGTGGAACAAACCCGAGAAAACTTGGATTTAATATTAACAGGGATCAATAGCTCCACTGACATGGTTGTAACAGAAACAAAGCAAATAGAAGAAGGGTCTACTGAGCTTCAGGAAATCTTAAAATCCATGCAATCCTTTAAATCCCGTTTAGTTTCTATTACAAGTATGGTTTCTGAGTCAACAGAATCTGTAGACGGACAACGTGAAAGTATTCAAGAAATTTCTAAAATCCTTCAGGAAATCTCGCAATTGGCCCATGAAAATAAAGAACATGTCTACCAAGTTACAAATGATTTAGATAAACAACATGAAAACGTGGAAGAAATCCGTTCTATTAGTCATGCATTGAACACAACTTCTGAGGAATTGCAATCCCTCATCCACAAAGATGCAGTTCTAATGAACTCGAATATTGACCTCACTTTAGTGGAAAATTCAAAAGAAATTCTTCTTAAAACTATTCGGGCAAATGAATTAATCTCTTTGAATGCAGAGGTACATCAGATGCAACTAGATACAATTTTAACAGCCAATATACAATTTGAAGCCATATGGTCCAATCGTTTGGATGGATCATTTATATATTCAAACCCGACGGCAGCCCTTGTAAATGCAAAATTACGTCCATGGTTTATCGAAGCCTCTGGAGGGAAAACCTTTACCTCTGACGTTTATATTTCTGCCCTTACAAAAAAAGCTTGCATTACACTCTCCATGCCAATTTTAGATGGAAACAAGATTATTGGCGTTCTTGGAGCTGATTTAGCCGTTTCCTAACTTATCATGGAAGCTGCACAACAAAAACACCGACCACAAATTAGTGAATCGGTGTTTACCCTATTTATTTTGCAAATTGATATAGCAAGATGCCTGTTGCTACTGCTACATTTAAAGACTCAGCTTGTCCAAAAATTGGAATAATGACATTTTGATCAGTCTTATCTAGAAGCTGTGGATGGATACCACTGCCTTCATTTCCTACGATTAAAGCAAAGCTACCTGATGTATTAACTTCTGTATACACTACAGCCTCTTGAAGAGCAGTACCGTACACTTTAACTTCCCGATCTTGTAGATCTTCTATCCAATCAGCCAATTCCCCGCGAACAATGGGGATATGGAAATGAGAACCTTGAGCTGAACGTAATGTTTTAGGATTATATGCATCGGCACATCCCTTCCCTAAGACCACCGCATCAATTCCTGCAGCATCTGCCGTGCGAATCATTGTTCCGATATTGCCTGGATCTTGAACTGCGTCAACCAGTAAAAGTTTTCTCCAGCTCGCTAAAGCATTCGAATCTACTTCTAATTGTTTGCAATGGGCAAAAACGCCTTGAGAGTTTTCTGTTTCAGCAAGTTCTGTTGCAATTGCTCCAGTTATTTCAACCATCGCTACATTGTCGATATCCCAAAGTAATGGTAAATCCACACCCTCACGAACAATTATTTGAACGATTTGCTCTTTATTCTTTAAAGCTTCTTCCACTAAATGAAAGCCCTCTACGATAAATTCTCCTGATTTTTCACGTTCTTTTCTTGTCGTCACAAGCTTTTTCCAATGCTTGACTAAAGCATTCTGTGGTGATTCAATTCGTTTCATAATTGTACGTTTACCGCCTTTTCCTTTTCGTTCTATTGCCTAATTTTACATGAAAAGTCGGTCAGTGTAAAAAATGATCTTCCTCACAGAAAATTTCTTTGTTTACAGCCTTACTTCCCGAGCAATACTCTTTAAGCTATCTCCTAATTTATCAATTTCTAGTTTAGTTGTCCCTTCTCCAAAGGATACACGGAAAAACTGTCGTGCTTTTGATAAGTTTTGCCCCATTGCTAAAATGGCTTTTGTTCCAGAGCTGCTAGTAATATCACAGGCACTTCCTGTAGAAATGGCAATTCCCTCCTCATTTAACCTCAGCATCACAAATTGCCCCTCTACCCCATTTAGACATATTCCTAATATACTTGGAAGCTGATAATCTGCCTCGGCTTCAATAAAATCACAACCTGCATCCTTTAAAATCTGTTTTAAGCGATTACGATAAAGTTGAAAAGTCTCTTTTTGATAGGCAAATTGCTCCATTGCTGTCACCATTGCAATAATTGCTGGAAGATCTACTGTCCCTCCACGGATTCCCTTTTCATGGGTTAGACCAGGAAAAACAGGGACACATCGTTTCCTCGGATTTAGATAAATCGCTCCACACCCTTTTGGACCTCCAAATTTATGTGCTGAGATGGTTATAGCATCGAGTTCCTTTGCTAAATGCTCAATTGGCAATTTACAGAAGGATTGAACACAATCTACATGAAAGGGAATGTCTTTTTTTCGAGCAATTTTTGCAATTCGTTCTACTGGCTGAATGGTTCCAATTTCTGAATTTACATGCTGAATTGAAATTAACACCGTATCTTCACGTATCGATTTAACAAGTATATCAACATCCACTATTCCATATTCATTTAGTGGGAGCTTCGTAACCTCATAGCCATCTCTTTCAAGTGTAGTCATGGCTGCATGAACGCTCGTATGCTCTGCTGCAGATGTAATCACATGTTTTCCTTTACCAGCTCTGGCTAGAGATAATATGGCAAGAAGATTCCCTTCTGTCCCACTGCCTGTAAAAATGACCCCATTACGATTAATCCCTAATTTGTTTGCAACTCTAGTTCGAGCCTCCTCTAATAAAAAACTAGCATTGCCCCCTGCATCATGTAGGCTGGATGTATTTCCAAAAACAATCTTTGCAGCTTCTGAATACGCTGCAATTGCTTCATCTGTCATCGGTGTTGTTGCTGCATAGTCAAGATATATCATGATGAAATCCCCTTAGTTTTATAGTCTGAAAACCAAGCTATTCCGTTTAATTCTCTATGAAACTTACATACTTCCAATACTTGTTTTCCACTTCATTTTATGTAAAGATAGGTGTAAAGACAACTGTAAAGAAGGTAAATCTATGAAAATCGAAACAGACATCGTCATTATCGGTAGTGGAATTGCAGCTCTTCAGGCTGCCCAGGTATTATCTCGGCGTTTTACAGTCCACATTATTACGAAGTCTGATATTAGAAACGGTAGTTCCTATAAAGCTCAAGGCGGTATTGCAGCTGTAATAAGTCATGATGATCATTCGACTCTTCATATCCAGGACACGCTTCTCGCTGGTGAACATCATCACGTGGAGCAACATGTAGAACGATTAGTCGAAAAAGGAATAGAAACAGTTCATCAACTTATCAATCAGGACTTTCCTGTGGACCGTACAAATCAAGGGGCAATATCACTTGGTCTCGAAGGTGCACACAGTAAACCGCGCATACTCCATTCCGGTGGTGATGCAACAGGCAAAGCATTGGTCGAACACTTAATAGCAGAGTTACCTGAAAATGTAATTGTCCATGAACATGAAATTGCCTATGAACTACTACTGAATACTCACGGTGAATGTATCGGAGTAAAAACGAAAAAAATCGATTCGAGGGATTCAACTTACTATACCTCTTACGTCATCCTTGCTACAGGCGGAGCAGGAAGTGTTTATGCTTGCACTTCTAACTGTCCAGATAGTGTTGGAGATGGGATTGCGCTTTCTTATCTTGCAGGTGCACAAATTACTGACATGGAATTTGTTCAATTTCACCCTAGTTTACTTTATATAAATGGTGCTGCTAAAGGGCTTGTCTCAGAGGCAGTGCGCGGTGCTGGTGGGTATTTTATCGATCAATATGGACACAGGTTAATGGAGAATAAGCATCCACTAGGAGATTTAGCACCTCGTCATGTAACTGCATTTGAAATATATAAAGAACGGGCTAAAGGAAATGAAGTTTTTCTCGACATTTCTGCCATTTCTGACTTTAAGAGCAAATTTCCAACCATTTCTCAAATTTGTGAAGAAAATGGGATTGCTATTTCACAAGGACGCATCCCAATCGCACCTGGCAGTCACTTTTTAATGGGTGGTATTTCAGCAGATTGCTATGGGCGTACTAGCATTCCAAGACTGCTTGCTACAGGAGAAACTGCATGTACCGGCGTCCATGGGGCTAACCGTTTAGCAAGCAATTCCTTGCTTGAAGGTATTACCTTTGGAAAGCTGATGGCGGAGAATCTATTATCATATGGAACTAGGCAAAACCATTTTCAGGAGTGCCCTACTTTAAACAAAGATAAAAAGTTAACACTTCTTTCTGCAAAAACGCTACAAGAAGAAATGCTAAAAAATGCTGGAATCATTCGAAATCGAGAAGACTTAACCAAATTGCAAGAGCTCCTGCCGACGTATGATCAAGTAAGATTCTTTGATTTAAGCAAATGTACGAAACAACAAATTGAGCTAACTTTTATGCATATTACATCCTCTTTAATAGTGAATGCCGCTCTTTTGCGAGAGGAATCTCGTGGTGCCCATATCCGCGAAGACTTCGCACGCTTGCACCAAGGTTGGCAGAACAAATGGGTCGTGTTTGAAAAAGAAAAAACATATGTGAGGGAAGGACTTTATGAACAAAATCAAACTGCAAACAATGTTAAAGCAATTTTTCAATGAAGATATTGGAGATGGAGATCTTTCAAGTGAATTATTATTTACTTCATCCGATAAAGGCTCTTTTACTTTTTACGCGAAAGAAGCGGGCATCTTTTGTGGAGCTGAAATTATCCAAACCGGTTTTAAAATCTTGGATTCTTCCATAGAAGTAACTCTATTAAAACGAGATGGAGAAAAAATTGAAATAGGTGATGAGATAGCAGTCATTGAGGGTTCTTTACAAAGCTTATTAGCTGGTGAACGAGTTATTTTAAATTTAGTTCAACGAATGAGTAGTATAGCCACAAATGCTTATAAAGCTGTCGAGTTAACGAAAGGAACAAATGCAAAAATTTGTGATACTCGAAAAACGATACCTGGACTTAGAATGCTGGATAAGTATGCAGTTCGTACAGGGGGGGCCTATAATCACCGGAGTGGCCTATATGACTGTATTATGTTGAAGGATAATCACATCTCTTTTGCGGGAAGCATCTCTAGAGCTGTATCTGATGCGAAATCAAAAATCGGTCATACTGTTAAAATCGAAGTTGAAATTGAGTCGAAAGAACAGCTCATCGAAGCGATTGAAGCAAAAGCAGATATTATTATGTTCGATAATCGAAGCCCTGAGGAAATCCGCAATTGGCTGCCGTTTGTCCCTTCGTCCATCATCACGGAGGCTTCAGGTGGCATTACATTTGATAATTTAAAAGATTATGCAAAAAGTGGTGTGGAGTTTATTTCGTTAGGTGCTCTCACCCACTCTGTGAAAGCATTGGATATAAGTGCTCTAGTACAGTTGAAAGGAGAAAAGATTAATGGGTATCACTAGTTTACTCGGAAGCAATATGCTGCCTGAAAAATATCGTACAATGAAGCGTTCTGAGATGGAACAACGAATACTCGAAATTAAAGAAACGCTTGGAGATCAATTATTCATACCAGGCCATCATTATCAAAAGGATGAAGTTATTCAGTTTGCGGATAGTATAGGAGATTCATTGCAGCTTGCAAGAGTCGCAGCAGCAAATAAAAAAGCACAGCATATCGTGTTCTGTGGTGTACATTTCATGGCTGAAACTGCCGATATGCTTACGACAGATGACCAAATTGTATACTTGCCAGATATGCGTGCAGGATGTTCAATGGCGGATATGGCGGATATCTATCAAACGGAAGAAGCATGGATCGAACTCCAGAAGCTGCTTGGCGATACAATCATTCCTTTAACGTATGTCAATTCAACAGCTGCCATTAAAGCATTCACAGGAAGAAATGGCGGGGCTTGTGTTACATCATCTAATGCTAAGAAAATGGTGAAATGGGCATATACTCAAAAAGAGCGTTTATTCTTCTTACCTGACCAACACCTAGGACGAAATACAGCATACGAATTAGGCATTCCTTTAGAGCAGATGGCTGTCTGGAACCCGATGAAAGGCGAACTTGAGTATGAAGGTAACCTAGCAGATCTAAGGGTCATTTTATGGAAAGGCCATTGCTCAGTTCATCAAGGCTTTACCGTATCAAATATAAAAAATGTACGAGAAAGATATCCCCAAATGACCATCATTGTTCACCCAGAATGCTGTCGTGAAGTTGTTGAAGCATCTGATTTAAATGGCTCAACAAAATATATCGTGGACACAGTTAATTCTGCTCCAGCGGGTTCAAGCTTCGCTATCGGAACAGAGATGAATCTGGTTAAACGTATTATTGCGGATCACCCAGATAAGCAAATCATTTCACTAAATGAAAATATGTGTCCATGCTTAACAATGAATCGAATTGATTTACCCCATCTCTTGTGGGCATTAGAAATGATTACAGAAGACGTGCCGGGAAATATCATTAAGGTTGCTCCTGAAGTAACTAAGGAAGCAAAATTGTCACTTGATCGGATGCTTGCATTAGCTTAATAAACCAAGAATCTACATTTGTTCGTGCATACCATATGTAGGTTCTTTTTTCGTCCATTATAATCAGTTTCCCACTCTAAAATGCAATAACTTTATTTAGTCCAATGACTTCGAATCCACATGATAAAGTTGCGCGGGCTGCTTCAGTGGCAAGTCCATGATTTCTATATTTACTAGAAATCCCGTAGTATATTTCAGTCGCATTCATCTCGAAATCATCTGGAACTTAACCACAATAGCCAATCACTCTTTGGTCTTCTATATGTAAAATAGAAAGATTAATCGAAAATAATAAATTCCGCAGTAACAAATTATTGTGGAATTATTATTTTTTATTATTTGATTAGACAACTTTGCCGAATTACTTAATTTACTATGTATAGTTTCCTTTTAGTGATGCAGACTAGTCATTAAGGAGGCGATTGTTATGAATTTTCAAATTAGACAAGCCATTACTTCAAATGTACAAGGTGATAGTGCTGCCGAGTTCCGCGATACTGTAGAAGATGCAATTACGCGTGGAGACGAGCATTTATTACCTGGTCTTGGCGTATTTTTAGAAAAATGGTGGCATGCATCTTCACCAGACGAACAACAGCAATTTACTGAAAAACTTTCAAAAGCATTTCAAAACTAATGAAATGTAAGGCTGGCTTGCTTGAGTTTTCATGTCTTGGCAGCCTTCTACCTTTATATTCCCCAATCACTTTTCAATATTTTATTTAATTGTTCAAGATCAACTTTTTCCGAGATTTTCTTTTCAATGTCCATCTTCAACAGATTGTACTTATCAATGCAAATTTGTCCTAGGTCTGTTAATTGAATACATTTATCACGATTATTACTACCTGGTACTAATTCGACTAATCCCTTAGATGCTAATTTCTTAACAAATTTATGGGCTGCTTGCCGAGATATTTGTACGTTTTTAGCAACCATCGATATTGTTGGCTGATGGTTATTCACCTTTGACATGATGTACCATTCTGAATTCGAAATGGAAATATCACTCATTTCGTTCCATTTTTCTTCTAAAATTCTTCGTATCGTACCGTGTCGCTCACTAATAAGATCAAATAAGTCTAATGGTTCCACGTCAATCAATCATTCCCTTGCATCTCATTTTCGAGAATAATATACTCAATCACGCACCATTTGTCAACTAAGTTGACATTTTTCTTAAAATAACCTATAATGAAATTAGTCAACCTAGTTGACAATATGTACTTGGGGGCGAAATAATGTTTAATATTGGTGATACGATTATCTATTCTGCTCATGGATTATGCCAAATTGACGGCATCAGTGAAAAGACTATTTCAGGTGTAACAAAAACCTACTATGTACTGCATCCTCTTAATAATGAAAAATTAGAAATCAGTACTCCTGTTGATAATAAAACCATTTCAACACTTATGGCTAAAGAAGAAGCTGAAGAAATTTTGGAATTGTTTACTGAACCAGGCATAGAATGGATTGATAAAGGCAACCAACGTACACAAGGCTATTCTCTCATTGCCAAAAAAGGTGATCGAAAAGAAATTGCTAAAGTGATTAATACTTTACTTGTGAAAAAACACGAGATAGAAAATAATGAAAAGAAATTTCCGGAACAAGACCGCAAGCTGTTGGTTTCAATGCAAAGTATCTTATTCTCAGAGCTTGCCCTTTCTTTAAACACAACTACTGAGGAAATATCCCAAAAAATTGCTCACTTATTAGAGATTGACGGAGAAGTGATCCTTACAAATGAATAAGTACCGTCTCATCAGGCAGCCTCTTAAAGTATGTTTATTTAAGGGCTGTTTTTCTGCTTACAAACAGTTGTGTAACCATATTAAAAAGCAACCCAGCGTCTCCCAGGTTGCTTTTCTTATGTAGCGATGAGGCATTCCATCCTGAACAACGACATCGCATGAAATCGCTACAGCGAGTCCCCCGTAGACAAATTTCTTTTTTATTCATTAAGTAAAAATATACAGCCCGTATATAATTTTTACTTTGCTAATTCATTTAGTTAAAAATATTGCCTTTTGCGCATGGAGTCTTTTCTCCGCTTGCGACTGTCGCTGGCTTTCGTCGCAGAGCCAATATATTTTTAGTTACGCTTTTATGCTAAAATTGATGCCAATACTGCCTTTTGCGCATGGAGTCTATTCTCCGCTTGCTCAAAGATAAATGAATTCGGGCCATCGATAACGGAAGTTGCTACTTCTTCTTCACGGTGTGCTGGCAAGCAGTGTAAGAACATGTAGTCAGCTTTTGCATGAGCAACTAATTGATCATTAATTTGATAGCCTTCGAAATCTACTAAACGTTTTGCCGTTTCCTCTTCTTGCCCCATACTAGTCCAGACATCTGCGTAAACCGCATCTGCATTTTTAACAGCAGCAACTGGATCATTCGTTACACTTACAAGACTACCATTCTCTTTGGCAATTTTCTGTGCCTTTGCAATCACTTCTTCATTTGGTTCATAACCAATAGGCGTTGCTACAACAATATCCATTCCCACATGTGCAGCTGCCACCACTAAGGAATGTGCCACGTTATTACCATCTCCAACGTAAGCAATTTTCAGTCCTTTTAAGTCCCCTTTGCATTCTGCTATTGTCTCTAGATCTGCCAATGCCTGACACGGATGATAGATATCTGTTAATCCATTAATAACTGGGATTGAAGCATGATCAGCTAATTCTTTCACCATTTCATGTGAGTTTGCACGAATCATGATTGCGTCAAGATAGCCTGATAAAACATGTCCTGTATCTGAAATCGGTTCACCACGTCCAATTTGCATATCGCGGGAATGCATAAACATTGCTTTTCCTCCAAGTTGATTCATGCCAACTTCAAAGGAAATACGCGTACGTGTTGAATGTTTTTCAAAAATCATTCCCAATGTCTTACCTTCTAGTAATCTCGGACATCTTCCGGCCTTCGTAATCTTTTTTAATTGTGTAGCTAATTGGATTAACTCCTGAACCTCTTCACTTGTATAGTCTAATAATGTCAATAGATCCTTCCCTTTAAGGCTTGACACTAACTTAAGCTGAACCTCTTCTAATAATTTCATAAAATGTTCGCCCCCAAACTTCCGATTGATGATGAGTTCATTATACATATGTATATTTATTAAATCAAGTGTATTTTTATAATTTATCTAACTTTTTATAATTCATTGATTATGCAAAAAACAAGATTTATTATTCATTAAAATGAGAAAAATATCCACATCACCTTATAAAAATTCAATATCACACTTTTCATCACTTTTAAATATATGCACAACACAATTAATTAGTCACCAATAGAAAATAAAAAAAGAGCAATAGTTTACTCTTCCACAATTATTTATAAAGAAATCCACAGCAATTAAAAATTTTTATAAAAAAACAGGAGACAAAAATTCTGTCCCCTGATTCTTTGTTAAATTAATCAAAAATTATTTTGTTCACTGTGTCACGATCTAACTTTTTAACGAGTTCGACAATTAGCTTTACCGTATTTTCGTAATCATCACGATGTAAAATGGCTGCATGCGAGTGGATATAGCGTGTAGCTATACCAATTGCCATTGCCGGTACTCCGTTTGCAGTTAAGTGGATGGAACCTGCATCTGTTCCCCCACCTGGTGTTGAATCGAATTGATATGGGATATTATTTTCTTCTGCAACATCTACAACAAAATCACGAAGACCTTTATGTCCTACCATTGAAGCATCGAAAATTATTATTTGTGGGCCTTCACCAATTTTCGAAGTCGATTCCTTTGGTGTAATTCCTGGCGTATCACCTGCTACACCAACATCCACTGCAAAGCCGATATCAGGTTGGATTTTAAATGTTGCCGTTTTCGCTCCACGAAGGCCAACTTCTTCTTGTACATTTCCTACACCATATACAACATTCGGATGCTTAGTATCTTTTAATGCTTTTAAAACATCAATGGCAATGGCACAACCAATTCGATTATCCCAAGCTTTTGCTAAAAGCAATTTTTCATTTTTCATCACATTAAATTCAAAGTATGGTGTAATCATATCACCTGGACGAATACCCCATTCTTTTACTTCATCTTTTGAGCTTGCACCGATATCGATAAATAACTCTTTTAAATCCATTACTTTCTTGCGTTGTTCTACAGGTAGAATATGAGGTGGTTTTGAACCGATTACCCCAATAATCTCCTCACCTGAACGAGTTGTGATTGTCACACGTTGAGAAAGCATCACATGACTCCACCAACCACCAACAGTTTGGAATTTAATGAAGCCTTTTTCATCGATTTGAGTGACCATAAAACCAATTTCGTCTAAATGGCCAGCAATCATTATTTTAGGGCCATTTTCATCGCCTACTTTTTTAGCGATTAAACTTCCTAAATTATCTTGTTCAATCTTATCTGCAAATGGCTCAATATATTTACGCATTACTGCACGAGGAGCTCGTTCATTACCCGGGATTCCATTTGCATCAGTTAGTTCTTTTAACATTTTCAATGTATCATCTAATTGCACCATCTATTCGCCCTCCTAAATTGACTCTCCCTAATTATACCTTTATTATTTCGGTTATTGAAATACATTATCCTCTTTTTTACCTTTTCATTTTGACAAAAATAGAATCTATGGAGTTTCAGCTTAATAGCCGTTTCTCTGACGCTCATAGTTCTTTTCATTTTTGGCGAAATAGGCTTTGATAATATCTTCCAAAGTAAAGTCTAAATTAAAAGCCAATACCCCATAATATTGCCATACATCTTGATAACTATTCCTAGTAGGATTTTGTATAAATGTTAAAATCGCTTCTTGTGTTCGTAAAAACCAATTTGTTAAATCCTCTTTTACTTTAACTTCTGGCCATTCTTCTAAAGATAATCCCTTAGCGTTTCCAAGTGAAAGCAAAAAGTGAATCGAATCCACGAATTCTTCCAAAATAACTTCATGCTCCGAAGGACCTTTCGTACTCCAGAATTTAAAGCATCTTGTTTCATTTGCCAGTTCTGCCAGTTCAATCATTAAAGCAAGTCCTTTTTCTTTAAAGACATCACGGTTAATACCTTGTGTTTTTTCGATAAAAGTATCTAATTCTCTCTGCATTTCAAATAATTCTTTAAATTTCATAAAAAAATCCCTCAATTTCTAAATAAAATGAAACCTATCGTGCCACTTAATCGTAAAGGAACTTACAACGTTTTTACAAGGGGGAACTTGAATTGGCTCTTCTACTTTTCCGTTTGCTTATTATCGTATTAGTCGTTTACATATTTTACAAAGGTGTTCGGTACCTTACTGACCCTAAGCGAAAACTAGATGAAGCTTTTGAAAACGGCGAATATTATTTCTATGACGATGTAAAAAATGTTCGTAAAAACTTTTTCATTTCTTATAAAGGTGCTCTTTTTGAGGGTGAGAAATATTTAGGAACAACGGAAAATGCTTTTGAAGTTGTATCGATCTTCGTATGGGTTCATGATACGATGAAGCTTCAAGGGTTAACGAAAGATGACTTTTACTATTTGGAGAAAGAAATTCAAATGAGCTATCCTAAAGCTAAAATCAATTGGAAAAATCCAATAGAGCAGTTGATGAAAGAACAATCGAATGAGCTTTAAATCACCTTATTGCTTCAAAATTTCAATTTGATGATAATCTGGCTGCACTTATCCATCTTCTAAAAATAAGGATTGTCTAACACTGCTCCTACTATGCATGTAAGACAATCCTCTATTTTATTATTTAATGCTCGATTTCGCTAGTAACTTTTCGAGCTCTATTTCAATCAATTCAAGATCTAAACGTTCATAAAGCGGTTTAATGTCATTAATAATAGCTCTCGGTAAATCCTTTTGAATGGTCCATTCATTATTTTGTATATCAAGCATTGTTTTTATTTTCGTTGAAGCAAAGGGTAAGAACGGCTGTAGAACTTGCGCAAGATTTTGAATGATAAAGACACATGCTGAAAGCGTTTCTTTACATTCCTCTACCTCCTCCTTAACTTGAATCCACGGTTTTCGCTCATCAAAATATCGATTGGCAATACGGACATAATGAAAGACTTTTTCCAACGCTTGTTTAAAATGCCCCCCTTCTATTAAAGCTCCTACTTCATCATATAAATCTTTTGTTTTATCATAAATGTCTACATCTATTTTGGTATGCGGGATTTCCCCTTCAAATGATTTTTCAATAAACTTCAGGGTCCGATTAACAAAGTTACCAAATGCTCCGAGCAACTCGCTGTTATGGCTATAGATAAACTCTCGCCAAGAAAAATCTGTATCACGATTCTCCGGTGCATTTACAGATAAAAAATAGCGAATTGAGTCTGGATCATACTTTTGTAAAATTTCAGGTAGCCATACAGCCCAGTTTTGACTTGTTGATAATTTTCTTTTCTCCAAAGTTAAATATTCATTTGAAATAATATGGGTTGGCAAATTTTGAAGATTGATTCCTAAAAGAATTGCTGGCCAGATGACTGTATGAAATGGGATATTATCTTTTCCATGAATGTAATAGGAGATAGTAGTTTCATTCCACCATTCTTCTATATTCTCCTGGTTCTGCCTCGCCCATTCGATACTTGCTGTTAAGTATCCAGACACAGCCTCGATCCAAACATAGATTTTCTTCCCTTCAAAGCCTTCAACCGGTACATCTACTCCATTTGGTAAATCTCGTGTTACAGCTCGATCTGGGAGTCCTTCAGCTAAGTACCTTTTTGTTAAACTAAGTGCATTTTTTCTCCATAGATTTTCTCGTTCTGCCTTTTCTGTATATGCTTCGAGCTTATTTTGGAAAGCACTAAAGCTAAAATAGAAATGCTCCGTTTCTTTTATAACAGGCTTTGTTCCACATATTTTACAGTGTTTATCGATTAAATCCAGGGGATCTAAAATCTTGGAGCAATTATCGCACTGATCTCCTCTAGCTTTCACTCCGCAGTTTGGGCAAATCCCCTCTACGAAACGATCAGGAAGAAACTGCTGATCCTGCTCACAATAGGCTTGTTCAATCTTCTTTTTATATAAGTAACCATTCTCCAATAATGTCAAAAAAATTTTTTGAACAGATTTATGATGATGTGGCACGTCCGTTCGAGTGTATAAATCATACGAAAAGCCTAGCTTGTTAAATACTTGCTCGAATTCCTCATGATATCTGTCAGCAATGGCTTTAATTGTTGTCTTTTCTTGGTTTGCGCGGATTGAAATAGGGGTTCCATTACAATCGCTTCCCGAAACATATAATACCCTCTCCCCCTTTTGCCGATAATATCTGGCTAATATATCTCCTGGTAATAATGCAGCGATATGCCCTAAATGCAATGAGCCATTTGCATATGGCCATGCACCACCTATTAAAATTGTCATGTTTCCTCTCTCCTTTTAATAATCTTCATCTTCTAAAAATTGACCATAAAAAAACGCCCTAATCGAAAAACGATTAGGACGAGTGTTCCCGTGTTACCACCTAAATTCACAAACAGTTCACACCATTTGCCTCCATCAGTACGTGTTCATACTGCTGCTGTTGTAACGAGTGCCTTTCTCGTCGTAGCCTACACAACTGTTTCGGTACGAAGCTTGAAGGGTCATTTTCAATAAGGATCGTCTGCTTCATTTCCACCATCAGAAGCTCTCTTTAAAACTACCTCTTATTTACTTATCCTTCTCAAACGCTTTTGAATAGTAATTAATAACTAATTATAGGGGGTTAGTTATATTTTTTCAATAGTAGAATATTCGGAAATTTATAATCACGCTGTTTTGCTTATTTATAATTGGCGATTATTTCGAGAAAAGAAACAAATCCGGGGTTGGCTTTTCTTTTAGAATAAGTTTCATCGGGTTTGTCAAACGTATTTGGAATTGACTTTTTTCTTTCTGAAGGCGGTTGATGGGTTTATGGTGCACTTCTCTACCCACATTATCATCCTCAAAGTGCTTCATCCTCTCTATGATGCACTTCTCTACCCACTTTCTCTTCCACAAAGTGCTTCATCGGGCTGATGATGCACTTCTCACTCCACATTCTCTTCCATAAAGTGCTTCATCGAGCCTATGATGCACTTCTCAACCCACAGTCTCTTCCATAAAGTGCTTCATCGAGCCTATGATGCACTTCTTACCTCGCATCATCAACCATAAAGAACTTCATCGAGCCTATGATGCACTTCTCAACTCGCATCATCATAAACAAAGTGCTTCATCCACTCTATGATGCACTTCTCAACCCACAGTCTCTTCCAAAGAGTACTTCATCGAGCCTATGATGCACTTTTCACTCCATATTCCCTTACACAAAGTGCTACATCTTCACCTACCATTTGATGCTTCGCTCCAAAATAAAAACTGCCGGGCATTTTTCATGACCGGCAGTTTTGTATGAATCTAAAAAACAATAAAAATCCTTACGACAATAAAAATTTGTATAGCTGCAATGATTGGAAATCCAAATGCAAAGGAATTATGCTTTGTTTTGTGGCGGAATAAGTACATTCCTAACACACCACCGCAAGCCCCACCAAGGAAGGCTAATGTAAATAAGGATTTTTCGGAAATACGCCATTCATGATTTCTTGCTCGTGATTTATCTATATACATAAAAATACAAAGTACAATTGACATCACGGCGATATAGGCTAAACATGCAAATTCCATCGAAAACGCCTTCTTTCTACAAATAGAAAAAACGATGCACTCGTTGTTTTCCAAACCTAAATTTCTACTTTTAAATAAAAAGGCTGATAGGATGTCCTACCAGCCTTTTTATTTATATGTTCACTTTATACCTGAATGTATAAAGATAAAGTTATTTTGCACCTGTAGCCAGAGCTTTCGGTGCAGAAATAATAATTGTCGGCAAGCGACACTTATTATTTCGCTACAGCTTTTTTAGCTGCATCTGCTAATTGAGCAAATGCTTGTGCATCTGTTACAGCTAGGTCAGCTAACATTTTACGGTTAACTTCGATTCCAGCTACTTTTAAACCGTGCATTAAACGGCTGTAAGAAAGACCGTTTAAACGTGCAGCCGCATTGATACGAGTGATCCATAATTTACGGAAATCACGTTTCTTTTGACGACGGTCACGGTAAGCATATTGACCTGATTTCATTACTGCTTGGTTAGCAACTTTGTATAATGTATGTTTTGAACCATAATAACCTTTTGCTAATTTTAAAACTTTTTTACGACGCTTGCGCGTTACTGTTCCGCCTTTTACGCGTGGCATACTAATTACCTCCTGCTAATTCTTCCGAATGTTTAATATAAAATACGTTCAATGTATTACATAAAATCAATTTTGCCTCAGCGTCATTGCTTCCAGATATCGGAGCGACGTACACCTAGGGCTATATCTTCATAGGAGATAAATTATTTCATGTAAGTTAATAAAGATCTGATACGTTTGAAATCACCAGATGTAGCAACTTTCGCTTTACGTAGGTGACGTTTTTGTTTTGTTGATTTGTTAGCGAATAAGTGGCTTCCGTAAGCACGGTCAAATTTTAATTTTCCTTTGCCCGTTTTTTTGAAACGCTTCGCAGCGCCACGGTGAGTTTTCATTTTTGGCATTTCGAATTTCCTCCTAAACTATTCGTGAGTGTTACTATTTCTCGTTCTTTGGTTGAAGAACTAAGAACATGCTTCTGCCTTCCATCTTCGGTTTTTGTTCAACCGTTGCAACTTCAGCACAAGCTTCAGCAAAGCGATCTAATACACGTTGCCCAATTTCCTTATGAGTAATAGCACGACCTTTAAAACGTAAAGAACATTTTACTTTGTCGCCTTTCTCTAGGAATTTGATCGCATTACGTAATTTCGTTTGGAAATCATGTTCATCAATTGTTGGACTTAAACGAACTTCCTTCATGTTGATAACTTTTTGATTTTTACGAATTTCACGATCTTTCTTTTGCTGTTCAAACTTAAACTTACCATAGTCCATAATACGAGCGACTGGTGGCTTAGCTTGAGGGGCCACAAGGACAAGATCCAAGTTTACACGAGCGGCGATTTCTAACGCTTCGTTACGAGATTTAACTCCTAGCTGATCACCATTATGATCGATTAGACGAAGTTCACGCGCGCGAATGCCTTCGTTTACATACATGTCTTTGCTAATACGAATCCACCTCCAGGTTTGTGTCGGGAATACATGAGTTAAGAGCAAATATGCCCGGTTGAACGGTACACTTCCTAAGTATGTCCATAAAAAAAGGACGGACATTTCAGAAGATGTCCGCCCGCTATATATTCATACGCTCATTAGTCAGCGCAAAAAATTCAACGTGTCAATACCTGTTAACTGCAATAGCGTCATTCAGGTGAGAAGCGGGCAGCCTCTACTTTAACTTTAAACTGTATTCATAACCATATCAATGTTAACACCTATTCCCTCTAAAGTCAACACATTCGAACAAGTATCAACTTTTAAGAAAATCCATTGAAAATTAACAACAATTTATTTAATCATGATTCTTGCAAAAAAGCAACTCTTTTTTTAGAACAACTATACCTACCTAGAAGCAATCAGTTTGTAAATTTGTAAAGTTGCTAATTTATTTGTCAAAAAATGTTTTAACAAAAAATTTGAAGGGAAGGAAGTTTACATCTTACCTTCTCGCAAAATGAGAGGTTGGCTGAACAGATAAAAGCTTAAATAGTAAAGTGATTTCGAAACTAATCTCAAGTATAACAACAAACGGAGGTATAAGTATGAATCAAAGAAAAGTACTATTTATCTCGGATCATGGGGATCCATTAGCTCCACTTGGCAGTAAACAAGCCGGTGGGCAAAACAATTATGTTCGTCAATTGGCATTATCCTTAGAAGAAATCGGATATGCAGTGGACGTGGTTACACATTGGTGTCTAGAAGATGCTCCCCAAATTGAAAACTTCGGAAAAGCAAGTCGAGTTATTCGTTTAGAAGCTGGCAAAAAAGGGTTTGTCGATAAAAATGAATTATTTAATCTACTTCCAATTTTCTATGAAGAAATGAAACAAAACATAGATATTTCACAATATGAGCTTCTCCATACCCACTATTGGTTATCAGGTGTACTTGGCTTACAAATAAAAAAAGAATTCCAGCTACCATGGTTTCATACAAATCATTCTTTAGGAATTGCCAAACAATTAGGAACTGGCTTCAAGGACAACAGACGTCTATTTTACGAAGACAAAATTTTGTCAGAAGTCGATCAAATCATCGCTACCACTCCAAACGAGAAGCAATTAATACAGGATACCGTCACAAATCCTGCAACCATTAACGTTGTGCCTATCGGAGTTGCAGAAACATACCATCATTTATATGAAAAACCCTATGAATTCGGTAACTATTTTTTATTTGTCGGACGTTTAGAGGAATCAAAAGGAATTTTTGTACTCCTACAATCATTCCGCGAGTTGGTGGAGAAAAAGAAAATTTCAAAAGATATAAAACTGCTGATCGCAGGTGGTACAAAATCCAATGTAGATGTAAAAAATCTCTATCCAAACGATCCAAAATTAAGACAAGCAATCAAAGGGCTTGAAAATCGCATTAAATTTTTAGGTCCAAAAAATGAAAAAGAACTCGCCACACTCTTTAAAAATGCTGTTGCTACCGTTGTTCCTTCCTATTACGAATCCTTTGGTATGGTAGCCGCTGAAGCACAGGCATGTGGATGCCCTGTCATCGCTTCAAAAGTAGGCGGCCTAAAGGATATTGTTATTCCAGGTAAAACTGGTTTACATGTTACAAAAGGAAATATCTCGAAATTAGCCGAATCGATGTATCTTTTATTATCTAAACCCCAGATCGTTCAAGAGTTGAAAAATAATGCCCGTAAATTTGCACAGCGTGAATTTAAATGGCAACATATTGCAAAAAAAATCAAACATCTTTATGAGGTGACTTTATATGAGACTGTTAGGTAGTGCAATTTTAGCAACCGACTTAGATAATACATTAGTAGGACATAAAGAAAAATTAGATCAGCTCTGGCTATTCTTTAAAACACAGAAAATACCCATTTCACTAATCTATATTACTGGCAGGCACTATGATTCTGCTATGGAGCTCATTGAAAAACACAAACTGCCAAGACCAAGTATTTTAATATGTGATGTAGGTGCATCCATCTATATTGGTCCACATTTAGAAGAAGATGAACAATGGCGATTGATTACTTCTGCAGACTGGAATCCAGAGCTAATTTTAAGCGTAACAAAGCAATACGATAAATTAGAGCGACAGCCTTTACCAAATGATTATCGTCTATCTTTTACTATTAAAGACGATCCCGGATATGTAAAAGAAGTAGAGGAAATGCTAAAGCTTTATTGTTTAGCCTTCTATTTAATGTATAGTTCAAACAAGGATGTTGATATTTTACCCTCCCACACAAATAAGGGAGAAGCTTTAAAATATGTCCTTCAAAAATATGCGCCTGAACAATTCCGGATTTTAGTTGCCGGTGACTCAGGAAACGATATTGATATGCTTCGATTAGGCTTACCAGCAGTGATTGTTGGCAACTGTCAAAGTGAAATTAAACGATATCGATATCTTCCGAATGTCTATTTTGCAAAAGATTCCTTTGCATCTGGTATTCAAGAAGGTTGGAGCTATTTTTATCAATCAGCTTATTAACTCCAAGAAAAAAACTTGAATGAAATTTGACTTTTCATTCAAGTTTTTTGATTTTATTTAGTTGCTTCAGCTTTAATCATTTCCAAGAAGTTTTCTAAAGAAACTATTTCTGAATCCTTTGAACCGTAACGACGAATGTTCACATCGCCAGCTTCCATTTCTTTATCTCCTAATACTAGCATATAAGGAATTTTCTTCATTTGTGCTTCACGAATTTTGTAGCCCAGTTTTTCTTCGCGATAATCCATTTCCACACGAATACCTGCTGCAACAAGTTTTTCTTCCACTTGCTTTGCATAGTCGAAGTGAACTTCGTTTGAAACTGGGATGATTTCAACTTGAACAGGTGCTAGCCAAGTCGGGAATGCTCCTTTATATTCTTCTATTAAGAAGGCAATGAAGCGTTCCATTGTAGAAACGACACCACGGTGAATAACTACTGGTCTATGCGGTTTTCCATCTTCTCCAACATAGGATAAGTCAAAGCGTTCAGGTAATAAGAAGTCGAGCTGCACTGTTGATAAAGTCTCTTCTTTACCGATAGCTGTTTTAACTTGAACATCTAATTTCGGACCGTAGAATGCAGCTTCCCCTTCTGCTTCAAAGTACGCCAAACCAAGTTCATCCATAGCTTCTTTTAACATGCTTTGTGCTTTTTCCCACATTGCATCATCATCGAAGTACTTTTCTGTATCCTGTGGATCACGGTAAGAAAGACGGAATTTATAATCTGTCAATTCGAAATCCTTATACACATCCAACACCAATTCAACTGTACGTTTGAATTCTTCTTTGATTTGGTCAGGACGAACAAAGATATGGGCATCGTTTAAAGTCATGCCGCGTACACGCTGTAACCCAGATAAACCACCTGAAGATTCATAACGGTGCATTGTTCCAAGCTCTGCAATACGGATTGGCAACTCACGATAAGAGTGCATGCTGCTTGCGTAAACCATCATATGGTGTGGACAGTTCATTGGGCGAAGCACTAGAGTTTCGTTATCCATCTCCATTGGCGGGAACATATCCTCTTGGTAGTGCTCCCAGTGTCCTGAAGTTTCGTATAAACGCTTTGAACCAAGCACTGGAGTATAAACATGCTTGTAGCCTAAACGTAATTCTTTATCTACAATGTAACGCTCGACCGTACGACGAATAGTTGCACCATTTGGCAACCAAAGTGGTAAGCCTTGACCAACTGTTTGAGATAAAGTGAATAATTCTAATTCTTTACCGATTTTACGGTGGTCACGTTCTTTTGCTTCTTCAAGCATTTGAAGGTGATGCTTTAAATCTTCTTTGTTAAAGAATGCTGTACCGTAAATACGTTGAAGCATCTTATTATCGGAGTTTCCTCTCCAATAAGCTCCAGCTAGAGATAATAATTTAAATTCTTTTAGCTTGCCTGTTGATGGTACGTGGATTCCGCGGCAAAGGTCGAAAAAGTCACCTTGGTAATAAATCGAAACTTGCTCATCAGCTGGAATAGCTTCTAATAGCTCTAATTTATACTCGTCGCCAACTTCTTCATATATTTTTTGGGCATCATCGCGAGAAACGTCTTTACGATCAATTTCAATATTCTCTGAAATGATTTTTTTCATCTCTTTTTCGATTTTTGGGAAATCGTCAGCTGAAATTGGTTCCGGCGCATCTACGTCATAGTAGAATCCGCCTTCGATAACCGGTCCTATACCTAATTTAATACCTGGATATAAACGCTTTAAAGCTTGTGCAGTTAAATGTGCAGTGGAGTGACGCAAGATTTCTAGCGCTTCCTCTGATTTTGGCGTAATAATTTCAATTGCACCATCTTCTTCAATCGGTGTTTTTAAATCGATTAACGTCCCGTTTAATTTACCTGCTAGTGCTTGTTTTTTTAGTCCTGGGCTGATTGATCCTGCGACATCAGCAGTTGAAGTACCACGCTCAAATTCCTTTACAGCGCCATCTGGGAAAGTTAATTTAATAATTTCTGACATGTCTATTTCTCCTTTTCTATAGGTATTATTTTCTCGTTTGAACGAGCCGCTTCCACTTTTCTTGTCTAGTTGCAGCGGCTAGACTCTCGCGTCACTTCACTTTCACTTCAAAAGACAAAGAGCGTCTTTCGAGTGAAACCTCCAGTGCGGTCGAGTCTGGGCGAGCCGCTTCCACTTTTCTTGTCTAGTTGCAGCGGCTAGACTCTCGCGTCACTTCACTTTCACTTCAAAAGACAAAGAGCGTCTTTTGAGTGAAACCTCCAGTGCGGTCGAGTCTGGGCGAGCCGCTTCCACTTTTCTTGTCTAGTTGCAGCGGCTAGACTCTCGCGTCACTTCACTTTCACTTCAAAAGACAAAGAGCGTCTTTTGAGTGAAACCTCCAGTGCGGTCGAGTCTGGGCGAGCCGCTTTCACTTTTCTACACAAAAAAGCGCCATCCCTATGAAAGGGACGACGCGTATGCTCGTGGTTCCACCCTTCTTCCTTCCGATAAACAAGTTATCAGACGAAGCTCTAGGTCGGTTAACGTACCGATTGACGTTAGCGGATTATCCCCGCTAATGCTCCAAGGTAGTAAAGATGTGCTCGTTACTAGGAAGCTTCCAGCCAAGGCCTCCCTCTCTTTAAGTCGTTTCACTATCTTGTTGTCCTTTTCAAAGCATTTCTATTTTACTTAATTACAATGTAGTATACGCCCGAAGTTTTAAAATTGCAACAATCAACGAAAGATTTTTTTTTGCTTTTAAATTCTTCGATTTGTCCCCTCCATTTGAATCGGTGTGGTAGTTGATCTAATGCGTTCCATAATTCGTGCAGCTTTTACTACTTCTACTCCGCCTTTTTGTGAATTAGCCAAATGATTCTCCAACCCATCATAATCAAAATTAGAAGTGATAAAAGTCGGCAACTCTTCTGCCATACGATAATGGAGGATTGTTCCTAAAATTTCATCGCGAGTCCAGGTTGATAAAGTTTCTGCACCAAGGTCATCCAGCATTAACACAGGCGCTTTTTTAACAAAATCAACCTTATCGGAAAGTGTGTTATCTGAGATAGCTTGCTTCATTTCACTCAAAAATTCAGGAACGAAAACAACAACTGATCGTATTTTTAAACTAGCCAGTTCATTTGCAATCGCACCAAGTACAAAGGATTTCCCGACACCAAATGGACCATAAATATAAAGACCCTTCGAAGGCAACACGCCAGTTTCCTTTACTCTTTTGATAAACTTCGTTGCAAGCTCAGCTACATCCATTTGCGAATCATTATTTAATAAATCTTTTACCCTAGCTCGTAATACATCTTTTGGCATGTACATACTTGAAATCATTTTTGCCGATTCGCGTCTTTCTTCCTCAATCAGCTTTTGTTCACATTTGAAATATTCAATTTCAATTGAATTACGAATGATGGATAGCTTTGGGATAAATCCATTTAAATAGTTTGTACAGTTATCCGTATTATCGCATCCGCAGCAACTAGAATTCTGACTAATATATTCATTCAGTGTGGTCAACCCACGCTCGACCATGTCTTTATTGACAAGTTGGTCATTTTCTTCTAAGAACTTTTGAACTTGTGCGTTTTCTAAAATTTCACGTCTCAACTTTTCATATCGTTCTTGAAAAGATGGCATTTTTATCACTCTATCAATAGCTTTATTTATTGGTTCGATTTTAGTTCACCTCTCCATCCGATTGCCCTAAAGCTTCTAGAATCTTTTTACGCCTTTCTTCTGTTGACTTCTGTTTTTCAATATCAGGCAGATTGGATTCTTCTTGTTTATTTCGTTTATAAAACCATTCAGGAATTATTTCTTTACTTTGTCTAGACTGATTTTTATAGCCAGTACCACTTGATTTTGTATTTTGCACTTTGTTGTCATTTTCATTTTTCCACTTAGTATACTGATCTCTTTCAGTTCGTGCTAAGTCCATTGCCTCTTTTGCTGTCTTTAAGTTTTTCCTCATCCAATGGTCGGCAATTCTTTCTACATATTTTCGAGGTAGCTTCATATCCGTTGTAAGCATGACATATTCCAAAAGAACATTTACTACACCAATAGGCATACCATGCTTCACTATCAGATCCTCTGCTAGTTCAACTGAAGATGGCAAGGGTTCTTTTCCATTATTTATGTCTCTTAACACCTGAAGCGGTGGCGTAGTTTCGAGATAGATTTGAAGCTCTTGCTCCTTGGATGCTTTTAGCGGAACTTGTTGGATTTCACTTTGAATAAACGTTTTTTCCATTTTTGGAGCATCCTTTGAGACAGTTAATTTATAATAATCGGCGGCCGCTTTCTTTAAACGGTCATTCGAAATTTGCATATTATCATCAAGCGCTAAGATGACTACTTTTTGCATGTCCAGAGGCGATAGATGATATAGAAATGCAAGTTTTGCAATGACTTCCTTTACCTCAGCAGTAATGCTACTTGCAGGTATCAGGTTTTCCGATAACCCTGACATTAACAAATTAAAATCAAATTGTTCAAAGTAAAAGGGATAATCCTGTTTCTTGCCTTCTGCTATCTCTGAAATATCCTTTGGTACATTCATGTGTACAGGCTTGTACACATCCATAAACGAACGGGAAACCTCTTTAAAGGAATCCTTATTAATAGTTCTTGTAAAACGTCTTCGCAACTTACGATATGCCTGTTCCCCTATCTTTGAAAACAAGAACATCGAAAGTAGTGGATCTTGGAAAAAAGCCGGTGCATCTAGAGGACGACTTAATTCATAAATAAAACGCCGGCTATCTTCTTCATCCTTTCGCCAAGTACGAAGTAACCCTATGGCCTCAAGGGCAATTCTCGCTTCAAAAATTTTACCAATGGACATATTTAATACGTTCATTAAATAATAATGGGACATTGGATTATTATTATGTAGATCTTCCCCTTCTGCCCACAATGTTAAATAAAGACTAATTGGTTCTGGGCCAGTCAAGGGTTGATAGAACAATGTTAGTAATTGACGTTCATTAGTTGATAGAAAATGAGGGAGACTTATTTCAAAATGATCCGTAGGCTGTACTTCCTTATACAAAGGAACCATTTAATTCCCTCCATAATTTTATTTTTTTAAATCTGATTGTCGTTGAAGCAGCTCTTTCATCTCTGCAATAAACACATTTATATCTTTAAATTGGCGATATACGGATGCAAAACGAACGTAGGCTACTTCGTCTTCTTTGGCCAGTAAATTCATAACCTTTTCACCCACATCATCAGAACGCACTTCAGAATTGCCGATTCTTCGTAAATCCTTTTCTACAGACATAGCAATTCCTTCCAAAGTATCTAAGGATACTGGGCGTTTTTCACAAGCTCTAATAAGGCCGCGCAATACTTTTTCTCGACTAAATTCTTCCCTCGAACCATCTTTTTTAACAACGATTAAAGGTGTTTCTTCAATTTTTTCAAATGTAGTAAAACGAACTCCACAGGACTCGCATTCCCGACGGCGTCGAATTTCTTTATTATCATCAACAGGTCTAGAATCGACAACCCGTGTTCCATTAAATTGACAAGCTGGACATCTCATAGTATTTCTCCCGTCTCACTCTTTTTCGGTATTACTATTATAACAAATCTCATTTATATAGAAAAATAGCAGCTAATTTGTGTTCGTAATAGTCAATTTTAATATATTTTACAGGAGAAAAACATGTTTTTCGTTAATTTTTCTTTCTTAAATAAAATTTCTTAAGAATTTTTTTTTTTTATATAGGAACTGTTTAGTTGGTCAGTTTAAAAAGCAAATAAAAAAGATAGGAGCATTTTACTCCTACCTTTTCGTGTATTCTTTCGCAAATAATTATGCAGTAACTGCTTCTAAAGCTTTAACAATTTTCTTAGTTAAGTCAACTACACGAGCAGAGTAACCCCACTCATTGTCGTACCAAGCAAGTACTTTCACTTTGCGAGTACCCATAACCATCGTTAACTGACCATCAATTGTAGAAGAATACGTTGTTGTGTTGTAATCAGTTGAAACTAATGGTTCCATTGTGAAGTTTAAAATTCCTTTTAATGGACCTTCACTTGCAGTCTTGAATGCATTATTTACTTCTTCAACAGTGACATCTTTTTTAAGATCAACAACAAGATCTACCAGTGATACGTTTGAAGTTGGAACACGTAATGCCATTCCGTGCAATTTACCTTTTAATTCAGGTAATACTAGTGATAATGCTTTAGCAGCACCTGTTGAAGTTGGGATGATGCTTTCTGCACAAGCACGAGCACGACGTAAATCCTTATGTGGATTATCTAGGTTCTTTTGGTCATTTGTATATGCGTGAACAGTTGTCATTAAACCATTCTCAATACCAAATGTATCGTTTAACACTTTTGCTACAGGAGCTAGACAGTTCGTTGTACAAGATGCATTCGAAATCACATCGTGCTTATCAATATCCAACAACTCATCATTTACACCAATAACAAGTGTGATATCTTCATTTTTTCCTGGAGCAGTCAAAATAACTTTTTTTGCACCAGCCTCTAAGTGCATTGCTGCTTTTTCACGATCATTAAATTTTCCTGTAGCTTCAATTACAACATCAACACCTAATTGTTTCCATGGTAATTGCAATGGATCACGTTCACTAATTAATTGAACTCGTTTACCATTTACAATCAAAGCGTTCTGTTCTGCTTCAACTGTTCCTTCAAATCGACCATGATTTGTGTCATACTTAATTAAATGTGCTAAGGTTTCTGATGGATAACTTGCATTTATTGCAACAATATTTAATTCATCTTGAACAATTGCTTGGCGGAAAACCATTCGTCCGATACGGCCAAACCCATTAATAGCTATAGAAACTGTCATTATTTATAAATCCTCCTATATTTTGAAGTTATTATTTTTAATAGATATCTCTTAATTAGTATAACACATTTATCTAAAAGGTGAACACATTTTATCTACATTTTAAAAGTTTCTATATTCAGATAAATTAGAAATTTATTAAACGAAGCCCCATAACACTGGATTTATATAACCTATAGTAAAAGTTTCTCCTTTCTAGACTCGATTATTCAAAAATAATAAAAAGGCCGACTTTTCAAAGTCGGCCAATTGTATAACATATTTAACTAAATAATCCACCTAAAGTACAAAAAAATGTACAATTGCTAAATAACATTCCATTTACGTAAGATCGTTTCTAATTGCTTGTCAGTTTCTTCAATCGTTCCATTGTTATTAATAACAGCATCTGCTCCTTGTTCTTTCACATGGAGTGGTAATTGTGATTGGATTCGTGCTTTAGCATCCTCTTCAGTCAATTGATTTCGTTCCATTAGACGATTCAATTGTATTTCTTCCGATACGGACACGACTAATATTTTCTCTACAAAATGCTGAAGTTTACTCTCAAACAATAATGGGATATCCATAATCACTGTTTTTGACCCATTTTCAATATGCTCGTCACGTTGACGAAGCATTTCTTGTCGTATAGCTGGATGAATGATACTGTTTAACTCTTTTCTTTTTTCTTCATTGTTAAAAATAATGGAACCGATTTTTTGACGATTCATAGCTCCATCTTCAGTTAAAGCTTCCTCACCAAATGTCGCTACAATTCTTTTTAAAGTTGGAGTTCCTGGTTCCACCACAAGTCGTGCTACTATATCTGCATCGACAATCGGAAGACCATATTCTTTCAGCATTTTAGCAACGGTACTTTTTCCGCTTGCAATACTACCTGTTAAACCAATAATCATTCCCCTAACCACCTTTTAATGCTGACATTTCGGACAATACACCGAAGTACGCCCGCCGATTACTAATGATTTTGTAGCTGTATTACATTGAGGGCAAAACTTCTTGCCATACATTTTTAAACGGTTTTGCATCCCACCAGCTTCTCCGTTTATATTGCGGTAATCCGAGATTGTAGAACCACCCATCTCAATACTTTCCTGTAGAATAGTTCGAATGGCTTCAAATAATTCAAGTTTTCGCTTGCTACTGATGCGTTTTGTTTTCCTTGAAGGATGGATGCCCATTTTAAACAAAGCTTCTGTAGCATAAATATTCCCGCAGCCTGAAATGACTTGTCCGTCCATGATTACTTCTTTAATAGGCTTGTTCTGATATTTTGGCAACTCGCATTTTTCTATAAAGAAATCATATGCATCCGTTTCAAAAGGCTCCGGTGCCATTAGAAGAAGAGGCGGATGCTCCTCAAGCTTTTTAATAAAACGAAGCTCTCCAAATCGTCGTATATCTGAATAAACTAATTGCTCTCCAGAATCTAAAGTAAAAATTGCATGTACATGCTTACGAAACTTTTCTTCTGTAATATCACTTAAGCTTTTCACAACAAACCATGCACCGGACATCCCTAAATGATTGACGAAAAGAAACTTTTCTTCATTTTTTTCTATATGAAAATAAATATACTTTGACCGACGTGTAATCTGCTGAATATTCATTCCTTGCATTACTTCTTCAAAAAGGTGCGGCTCTATATTCTTGACAATGCATTGCTTGCCTAGACCAAAGGAGCTGTATATCGTTTTAGATAGTTCCACCTTCGTGATGGTCTTTCCTTCAACTGCAGGCACGAGTGCCCGAACAACACCTTCTACCTCTGGTAATTCAGGCATAATTCCACTTCCTTATTTTGCATCGTACCATGTATAGCCATAGTTGAAATCTACTTTTAACGGAACCGCAAGTTCAATTGCATGCTCCATTACTTCTGGTACAATTCTTTCTAAAATTTCAATTTCCTCTTTTGGTGCTTCAAAAATCAATTCATCGTGTACTTGCAATAATAGTTTTGACTTTAAGCCTTCTTCTTTTAAGCGAGCGTCCATATCTATCATTGCTTTTTTAATAATATCTGCTGCACTTCCTTGAATTGGCGTGTTCATGGCAGTACGCTCTGCAAAACTACGCAGGTTAAAGTTTCTGCTCGTAATATCTGGTAAATAACGGCGACGATTTAAGATCGTTGTTACATATCCCTTTAACTTCGCTTCCTGCACAATTGTATCCATATATTCTTTTACACCCGGGAAGCTTTCTAAATATTTCTCAATAAATTCTCCGGCTTCTTTACGTGTAATATTTAAACTTTGTGACAGTCCATAGTCACTGATGCCATATACAATCCCAAAATTAACCGCTTTTGCGGCACGACGCATATTCGAAGTGACTTCATCTTCTGACACATGGAATACGTCCATTGCAGTTCGGGTATGAATATCCATTCCTTCATTAAAAGCTTCCACCAAATTCTCATCATTAGACATTTGAGCCAGTACGCGCAATTCGATTTGTGAGTAATCTGCCGCAAACAATACCCATCCCTCTTCTGAAGGGACAAACGCTTGTCGAATTTTTCGACCTTCTTCAAGACGAATAGGGATATTCTGAAGGTTTGGATCTGTTGAGCTTAATCGACCCGTTGAAGTTAGTGCTTGTTGGAAGCGAGTATGCACCTTGCTATCCTCGCGATGAACCTCCTTAATAAGTCCTTCGATATAGGTTGATTTTAATTTAGCTAATTGACGATAATCTAGGATATATTGAACGATTTTGTGCTCGCTTTGCAGCTTCTCCAGGACATCAGCAGCTGTTGAATAGCCTGTCTTTGTTTTCTTTACTACAGGCAGACCTAATTTTTCAAATAAAATAACACCTAATTGTTTTGGAGAATTTATATTAAATTTCTCGTCTGCAAGCTCGTAAATCTCTTTTTCAAGAGCTGAAATTTTCTGTTCCAAATCTTCACCCATTTTTTCAAGGGTCGGAATATCAACTTTGATTCCTTTGCTTTCCATTGCGCCAAGAATCGATGCAAGTGGAAGCTCTAAATCATAATAGAGCTCGAACTGTTCATTTTCTTTTAACTTTTCTTCAACAATCGGCTGTACTGACCAAATAGCAAAGGCTTTACGGCTGACATGCTCAGCTAAATCAGATTCTGTTGGAACCGTCCATTTTGCGCCTTTACCATAAATCGTTTCATTTGCTTGGACATCTGTATAGCCGAACTCTTTTGCAAGCGTTGCAATATCATCACCTGAAATCGCAGGGTTTACAATATACGATGCCAGCAGCATATCAAATTCTACTCCACGTAGATTGATACCTACACGGTTTAAGATAGCTTGAGCTGCCTTGCTATCCGACATGTATTTTTTCTTTGTTTCATCTTCCAGCCAGCTTTTAATGGTTTTATTTTGCTGCATTGCATCAAAGGAAAGATAGAAGGTTTTTTCTCCATCTGTAAAGGCAAAACCTAAAACACGGCATGTATGGTAGTGTTCATTTTCAATCTCAACATGAACGGCCATTACATCCTTTAACATATCCTCCGTCACTTCTTGTACAATGTCGAAGTGTAATTCAGCTGTTTCTTTTACCTCTACTTGGAAGTCACTTTTTTCGATTAATGATTTAAAAGAAAGCTCCTGCCATACATTTAAAAGCTCTTCTTCATTTGGACCTGGATAGTTCAAATCCTCGAGTGTAATATCAATTGGTGCTTCCGTGAAAATAGTCGCCAGTTTTTTTGAAAGCTTTGCTTGCTCTTCATTTTCAACAAGCTTTTCTTTCATTTTGGACTTTTTCATATCTTCAATTTTTTCATATAGGGCTTCTACAGAACCGTATTCCTTTAATAATTTTATGGCCGTTTTTTCACCAACGCCCGGTACACCTGGAATATTATCTGAAGCATCCCCCATTAAACCTTTCATATCGATAATCTGAAGGGCAGAGAGTCCGTACTTTTCTTCAATATGTGCTGGCGTATATTTTTCAATATCCGTCATCCCTTTACGTGTAATATAAACGGTCACTTGATCGGTAGCTAGCTGTGTTAAGTCTTTATCACCAGAAACAATAATGACATCCATCTGTTCGTTTTCAGCTTGTTTTGCAAGGGTGCCAATAATATCATCCGCTTCGTATAGTTCCTTTTCATAACGCTTGATTTGATAAGCATCAATCAACTTTCTTATATATGGAAATTGCTCGGATAGCTCTGGTGGAGTTTTCTGACGACCGCCCTTATATTCTCCGTATGATTCATGACGGAAGGTTGTTTTCCCCGCATCAAAAGCAACAAGCATTTTTGTTGGTTTCTCTTCTTCTACTATTTTTTGAAGCATTGTAGTAAATCCATATACAGCATTTGTATGAATTCCACTGTCGTTGGCTAGTAGAGGCAACGCAAAAAACGCTCGATATGCCAAACTATTTCCATCTAGTAATAACAATTTTTCTTTACCCATTAAACGCTCTCCTTCTTAATCACACAAGTCTTTGTTTAAATATAAATAATCTCTATTTAACTTTATCCTTTCGTCGATCTTTTTTCCATTATAAAACACGTATCAGTCGAAATTACGACCAATACGTGTTGAGATAGAACATCCTGTCAAAAATTTCAACTATGAATTTTAGGAGTTTGATTGTTTGATAATTTTGGGTAGAAGATTTCTTCGTAAATAACTGTTAGTAAAAACGCATTCATAAAGGCGAATACTAAATAAAGCGGCATACCCCCAAGATCATGTACCATTAAGTTTCGGGCAAATACCTCAACAAATCCTACTTGAGTGAAGTAAAAAATCATCCCTACACCAACCTGCCATATTGGTCGCTTATCTTGTCTCTTTTCAAATCTTAAGACTTTTTTGAAGCTATTTCGTACATCCTCTACAATGAGAAGTGAAAGACCCAACATAACGATAAATAAAACTGGTATATGTATTACCTCAACTTTTAACCATTCGTATGGTGTTGCTTTGAAAATAGAGGTAATTGAACAAGACATTATGAATGCAAGAAGTATATTTTGAATCATCTGATTTACTTTGTGCAACATCCATTCCTCTTTTCACTTAATTTACTTTTATAGTACAACAGAAATTATATTAATAGATAGTAGTAAATTATGTATCTTTTATACTATTTTTTGATATTTATTTGATAAAAAACATAAAAAGGTATAACCGAAAAAGCTTAATAGGTTATACCTCTTATCAAATTTAATTTACTTTTATATTGGTATAGCAGCATTTTCCGCCTTCAAAAGCATAAAATCCCCACATACCATGTAAAAAGGTATCATCTTGTACGGTCAATAGATGCTCATCATTTATATATAAAGATAAATTATTATCTATCGCTTTCACTTTTAAATGATACAACTCGCCATGTTTCCATTTATAGTCTGTTGAGGCTAAAACAGTTGTATCAAAATTCTTTCTACCAATAGATACTTTATCGGCAGAGTCAAAACCTGCATAATAGAATTGCTCAGTACCTAGTGATCGAAATAGAATTCCATGAGAATTCCCTTTTTCAGGACTTATTTGTGCTTCAATGACAGCATCTTCCATGTAATAATGCCCTGTAAAGCTCGTGCAATTTTCATTACTTTCCATTTGCATTTTTGCTTCTTCCAGAAACCAATTTCCACGCTGATGAGCAAATGGTGTCACACAATTAAACTCAAAAGCTTGTTTTTTAAAGTCAATTTCATAAGAAGGCCTACCATAGATTCGAAACTCATCTAAAAAAATTTTACCAAATGCTCTTTCTGTTCGTGAAGAGTCCGAATGTATCATCAGACCCACTTCTTCTATTAAATCACCTTTTGTATCGGGAACTGTAAATTCAATCGTTTGCCAAATATTATTTACAATTATGGGTTCCTTTGTTTTCATTATTTTCTTATCAGAAGTAGTACGCACATACGGGGTTAAAACAATCGCTTTCCCATGTAACCTTTCTATCCTTACTTTCATGGAAACCGTTTGCCCGCTATAGGCAGTTGGCGCAAAGGTTGGAGAATATTTTTCATCCATAAAAAGATTTCGCCGGTAAAAGGTTCTATAAAATACGGTCGAAAGATCTCCTTCGTACATCCTTAATACAATAATTTCTAGGGAACCGCTTGTGGAATACCCTTTGTTTTCTGAATTACGCATAAATGTTTTAAAAGGGTAGCTCGTGTGGAATCCATGAGTTGAACCTGGTAATGTAAAATCAAAATAGATTTCCTTTTCTTTATAACTTTTTACCAAGTCAGTAGGTGGCTCTTCATTCGCTTCACGATAGCCTAATAGAGCCACTTGTTTTGCAAATGTAGGTAAATCCACAATATTTAAATATCCTGAAACACTCGATGCAACAATTGAATCGTTTATTGGCTTTCGATAATTAGGAGCAATTCCATCAATCCCATTTAATGCTCCTACAATTGAACCTACAGTACCTGCATTACAATCGGTATCCCAGCCACACATTGTAGCAATTTCAATTGTGCGACTAACATTTCCTTCACCGTATAAAAGAGCTAGAATACAAACCCCAGCATTTGGAATGATATGGCAAATTCCGCCATACTTATCGTATCCCCATTCGTCTTCTAGAAATTGGCGACAATCCCGGAAATTATTTGGGTTCTTTTTATGAAAATCAATTACTGCATGAACCACCTTTGCAAACGTACTCTCTTCTGGGATCTGCTTTAAAGCTTCAGTGATAATCTCAAGTACATTATCTTTACCAAACGCTAAGGCAATACAGGCGGCTATAAAGCGAGCCCCGAAAATCCCGTTTCGATCGTGTGAAACACTTGCTGCAATTTCTGCATATTCTGCAGCTTTATCAGGATTATTAGGGAAGATCAAACCAAAGGAATCAATAAAAATTTGCCCTCCGATTTGTTCTGCGAGTATTTCTCCATTTTGCTCAATCGATCCAGAGCGTGGTGCTGATATGCCTTTTTTCAAATTTAAATAAGCTGTATGCTCTGTACTGACTTGGTCGCCTCCCCACCAAATCATTCCTCTTCCTTCCCTCAAATAATTTAACCAGGTTTTCGCGACGTCCTGCACTTCTAATTTACGGTCCTTTGCGTGATCTAATAATGCTCTTATAAAAAATATGGGACCGTTTGCATCATCATCAGCTGAAAAAACATTATATTCTTTTAGATAGTCTTTAATCTCTCCAAAAACATCTTGAATCATATCCGATGTCCATTCAGGCGGTTCGACTGGTGCACCTAATCGTATGCCTGCGTTCATGGCTAATATACTTGCATATACTTTTTCTAAATAATTTCTTGGGATCATCATATGGCCCCCCCATTAATGCCCAATAATTCCTTCCTGTTTCCGAATGATTTGTAAATCCTTTTCAATAATCTGTTTTGCTACCGCCGTAAAGGTAGTGGCTTCTTTGGCAAAATTAATTTGATTTGTCCTAGAAAGTATGTCTACGTCTTCCTCTTTAATATATTTCGTTCCATACATCGCCCCCAAAATCACTCCCACCATTACACCGATTGAATCTGTATCTCTTCCAGAATTTATACCATCCAATATGGATTTATAATATTCACCATCGTTGTATACGATAAAGGCTAAGGCAAGCGGTAATTCTTCAATAGAGAATAATCGGCTGGGTGTATAATGATTCGACGGAATTCCAATCTTCTCAATTTTTCGGTGCACATCATCACCCATTGGCGAAAAAGGTGCAATACAGTCATGTAAGATTGTTACCAACTCATCATAGGAGCAATTGTGTTTTTTCAATTCTTTTGCTTTGTTTGTAAGCGCTATTATTGCTTGTTTTGTGCCATCCTTTGCTAAAGCAATAGCCGTTTTGACAACATCTTCCACTGAACTATTCGGAGTAAATGCACATGCCACACATGCTGCCAAAACGCCAGCTGCTTCAAGTCCATAGCTTACTTGATGACCCGAAGCAAATGCTATTGCTTCATTATATGCAGCGAGTGGATTTCCTGCGTTTACAATTCCAATGGGGGCCATATACATCGCTGCACCACAGTTCACCATATTCCCCATTCCACCTTCACGGGGTTCACAATTTGCGAGTACATGGCGCAGGAAAATATGCTTTTCTGGATAAAATAAACGGTCTAATATATGAGCGTCGCGATCAAATTCAGGAATAAATGTTTTGCGAAATGCAATTTCTTTTGTGAATTCATTGGCTAAATCATAGGCATCTAAATGACGTTCTTCCTTCTTATATACACGACAAAGGGCAAGGGTCATTAGGGTATCATCTGTAATAATCCCGTTGCCGCGTCGTTTTCCAAGTGTTGCCTCTTCTCCTAACGCTTCTTTATACCACTGTGTTTTCAAAGTGGTTACATAACCATATTTTTGATCAATCTCTTCCCGGGACAGTTTTTCAACTGGAGCACCGAGCGAATCGCCCAGTGCTGTTGAAATTAAAACACCTTTTACACGATCTTCAAATGAAATCATTCATAACAGTCCTTTTATTTAATCGTTTCATTCGCTAACTTTGTAATGTCTTCGCCACCAGCTGAATACCACTCTTCTACAAAAGTATCAAACTCATCAATCGACATTTTTCCTGTTATAATATCAGCCGCATATTCTTTATATAAATTTTCCATTGCATCCCATTGGCTAAAATATTCTTCCGGAATTGTGAAGTCATTATCTGCCACATAAGTATCAACTACTGCATTTGTAGATGCTTGACCTGGAGGGCTTAATAATGGTGTTTCAGAACTCAATGGTGTTTCTAGATTTACAGTTTGCGGCTCCCAGAAGCGAGAAAACCATTCAGAGTAAAACTTATCTGTTAACACAATCTCGTTATTTTCAATATTGTATTGCTCCCCTTCATACCCTAAAAGATCGAATTTCATCCCTTCAGGACTAGCTAGGAAATCCAAAATTTCAAATGCAATATTTTTATTTGCAGATTGCGACGAAATCGCAAGTCCACGCGGCTCTTTTGTAACGCTCGTTGCGGCATAGCCAGATGAGACACCCGAAGCACTTGGTAAGACAGTTAACTGAGCACTTTCTCCATTTACAGCTACTGTGCGAGTGTTATATAAATCAATTACTTTTCCATTTGTACCGACAATTACTCCTGCTTTGTTAGTATAGAAATCATCTTCTTTTACATCCCATTGTTTCGTCAAATACTGTTTATCTAGTAATCCATCTGCGTAAAGCTTTGCATAGAATGCCAGTTTTTCTTTTTCAGCATCAGATACTTTTTTGTACACATAGCCTCCATTCCCATCATCTAACCAAGTGGAAGTAACACCAAATGCCCGATTAAAAATGAAATCCAACTCGGCAATATCACCAGCGACCGTTATCCCATATTCTGACAATCCTTTATCAACCATCTCTTGGAAAAAGGCTTTATAATTTTCAGGAGTGGGATTTGCAAGTAAGCTTTCCGAAGCTGTCAGTTGATCTATAAAATCGGTACGGACAACCGGCACTTTATGATTGATTGGTTTTACCCAGAGCAAATATGGATAATTTTCCAATCTTGTTACATTGTGTTCATATAAAATATCCTTTAAATATTCTGACCCCTCGATATAAGGCGTCAAATCCTCCAACAACCCTTGAGCGGCAATTTGCTCATCACTTCCTTGGAAATAGATAATGTCAGGAATCTCACCGCTATAAAGGAGTAAATTTAGTTTTTCAGCATAATCACCCTGGGCAATTTCAACAATATTAAAATCTATATCCAGGTCTCGATGTTCTTTTAATGCTACTTCTAAAGCATCATAATATTTCACTGAGGCCTCACTGGAAGGACCGTCATCTTTATATGCTATCGTAATGACTGTTTTTCCATCCTCGGTTACTTCTGGTTCAGCAATACCCTCATCACCTTGATCACTACAAGCTGCTAAAAGAACCGCAAAAACTCCAAGAAACAATAATCCAAGTAACTTTTTCAACCTTTAACCCCCCATTAGATGTTTTTTCTTATTCCTTCACTCCACCATCCATAGTTCCCTTTGTAAAATACCTTAGAATTAGTGGATAAAGTAATAACATAGGAATGACAGCAACTACAATCGTTGCTGATTGCAGAGAGCCAAAATCAAGGGTTGCCAACAGTTCAGGAGTCATCCCCTCTACTCCTTTTAATAATGTTGTATTGTCTTGCGTAACAACGAATTGCCTTAATACAACCTGAAGAGGCCACTTATTTGGATCCGACAAATAAATAGTGGCACGGAAATATTCATTCCAATGATATACGCCATAGAACAAGGCTAATGTGGCAAGGGCAGGCTTTGAGAGCGGCAACATAATTTTCGTAAATATTCGAAAATGTCCGGCCCCATCAATTCTTGCAGCTTCCAAAATACTATTAGGTACCTCCTGGAAGAAACGCATCAAAATGAATAAATAATAGACATTAATTGCTTTATAAAAAATGACTGCCGCATATGAATTCAATAAGTGCAAGTCCTTCATTAGCAAATATTCCGTAATCATGGATGGTTCAAATACCATAATGGCAATTAGTACAACTAGTACAATCCGCTTTCCAACAAATTCGGTTCGCGCGAGAACATAGGCTGTAATCGCAGTTAAAAACAAATTCAATAAGGTCCCTACAATGGTGATAAAAACTGAGTTGAATATGCTTTTTAATATAAATGGATTGGACATAATAATTTCATAGTTAATCAGTGAAAATCCTTTAGGCAACACCCCGAGTCCTGATAATTCATTGACTCTAGCAGGATCTGATAGGGATATCGCGAGGATATTTAATAAAGGAATTAAGACAGCTAATGTAAATAAAAATAGAATAAATTGAATAATCGCCCTTGTCATGCCAAATTGCCCCATCTTAATCCCTCCTTTACCATACGCCTTTTCCAGTTAATCGTTTTGATAGGAAATGGGTACCTAAAATCAACACCAATCCAATAACACCTTTAAACAAGCTGGCTGCTGTTGCATAGGAATACTGACCATTTAGAATACCGATTCTATAAACATACGTATCTAAAATATCGATTACACTTAAAACGGAATCATTCATTAAGTTAAATACTTGGTCAAACCCTGCACTCATAAAAAAGCCTAAATTTAATATAAACAAAGTGACTACTGTACTCATAAGTGCTGGTATGGTGATATATCGCATTTGTTGAAAAGTAGAAGCTCCATCGATACGGGCTGCTTCATAAAGTGAGGGGTTAATTTTTAGAATAGCTGCCAAATACAATATGGAATCCCATCCCGCACTCCTCCACATTTCTGAATACACAAGCACCCAACGGATATGCTCCTTACTTGTCATATAATCTAATGTAGGCAATTGAAAGAAATTTCGAATGACATTTACTCCTCCATTTACTGGGTCAAGCAGTGTAATCCAAATACCTGCTATTACCACCCATGATAAGAAGTGAGGTAAATAAGAAACAGATTGAACATATTTTCTAAATGGACCAAAACGCAATTCATTTACTAGAAGGGAGACAAGAATTGGAATCGGAAAAATAAAAATTATCTTCATCGTACTGATGATTACGGTGTTCATCAGGACATCCTTGAATGCCGGAGAGCTAAATAACTGTTCAAAATGCTTCATTCCGACCCAAACATTTTCTCCTATAATTCTGTAATCTTGAAAGGCTAATTTCATATTAAGAATGGGAATTATATGGAATATCACAAAATAGAGCAATCCAGGTAATAGCATTAAATAGAGTATCCAATCTTTTCGAAGCCGTTTGATGCTACTATTTTTTCTCATCCCCTCACCCCTCTCTCAAAAGACCTTCCCTCTAAAGCTCCAGATTCATCAATGGGGCATGCTGCTGTGCGCCATAAACATCCCTGTCTCCTGGACTCCCGGAGGAAATTTTTCTTGCTATGGTTATTTTTATGCCAAGAGCTTGATCGAAATATACGAGATGATGGATATCTGCAAGGGACAAATTATAAATTTCAGCAATACTTTCTTTTGAAATAATCCCCGAATTCTTTACTTCCTCATAAGCTTTTTTATCATCAAATAAGACATCTAAAGTAATTTCAAATGGACCAGCATTTTTACTTCGAAGAATTTTTGCTTTTTCAACTAATTTGACCATTATCACACCTCCATTACTTCCAAAAGAAAGGGGTCCTGAGTAATGCGCATTAAATGATAGATAGAAAATTCATAAACGGGGCCAAACTCGATATCACTTGGAGCAAATGGAAAAGCTAAATTTCCTGCCGATGATTTACGTCCCTCATAGCCATAATGTAAAAAGGTAGAACGGACATTGGCACAAATTGAATTGGCAAGTTCCTGCGTTTTCGCTAATACCTCGAACATAGCCCCAATTTCATGCCCTAAGAAGGGGCTAGGCTCTTGCTCACCTAAAACTGCATCCTTCCCATAGTGATAAAAGTTTACTTGGTAATCCTCTTCAGAAATCTCTGTAAAATAACTTCTTACTTGCTGAAGTACTTCTTCTTCAACAGCTTCTAATCGTTCAATCAACAATGGGTCACGAATACCTGCGATGACAAATGTACGATACGCCACTTTTCGAGCACCCTCCAGCTTGATTCTTACTTCTTCATCTCTTTTATATTGACTGTTTCGAACCTCGATTACGCCCTCTTCTATCTCATTAAATTCACAGTTTTCTAGATTTAATGTAAAACCTGGTCCAAGTAATATAAATGGATGCTCTTTTTCATAAAAAGTGTGAGCCGCCACACTTGTCGGTGTACATTGACGAATTGGATTCAAGGCTTGAACCGTAAAAGAATCTTTATAAAGCGTACCGAGTATACTGTCCTTTGTCGTTCCGGGCTCCGCACATAAAGCACCGCACTCTAATATTTTTCCTAAATGATAAGATAAACCAGGATCCATCCCATGATAAATACCTAAAGCAGCAAATGGTGAAGGATCATAGCTTCTGCCACATAATATAATGTCACACCTTTGTTTTAATGCTTTTAAGATGGGTTCATGCCCCATTTGTGCCACAATGGTTTTTGTCTCTAAAATCTGCTGTATAGTAAGTTTAGGGATATTAACACTTAATGGCGTAATGCGTCCTTCCTCTAGTGCATCGATAATCATTTGTTGTTTAAAATCTGCCCAAATAACACCGATCCTAGCGTGGGTGTTTTGTTCAGCTAAAATTTCCTTTACAACTTCAATCGTTAGCTCAACATGCGTTTTGGCACCTGCTCCCCCCGCTGACCCTATAATTACTGGAATCCGATGCTTTAAACCATTTTCAAGGATGATGGACAAATCTTTTTTTAAAGCACGGCGACTCACAATCGATACATTCGCACCTAATTTATGTGGACCGGCATCTGTAGAACCAGCATCAACCACTATTCCATGAATTTTCTCATGAAAAGCATTTAAAAAAGATTGTTCAGGAAATCCATATCCGAGAATGCCACAAGGAGATAGTATTTTTATGCTTTTTTGCATCAATTCCCTCTCCATTTCTTTACCTATTTTGTAATCGGTTACACTTAGGACAAGTTACATTGTATCAAGTCACTTTTTTAATACTGTGTGTTTATTTTATTATTGATAACCTTTTTTCAACTTGTGCTAATGTAGGCATTCCACTTTGCGCCCCAATTTTCTCTATAGAGATGGAAGCTGCAATATTGGCAAATTGCAAAGCCTCTTCAAGAGAGAAACCCTTTGAAATCGCGTAAGCAAATGCACCATTAAACGTATCGCCTGCTCCAGTTGTATCAGTTACTTCACCCTTATATCCTGACACAAGTACCAGCTTCTTCCCATTGTGATAACAAACTCCTCTATCCCCTAATGTTACAATGACTTTGTTTGGATACTTTTCGATCATTCGGTCAACCTTCTCACCAAAAATTGTTTCAAACTCATGTTCATTTGGGGTTAAGTAGTCCACTAACTCTATCCACTCCGGCTTAAAAAAACTAGCTGGTGCAGGATTGAGAATTACTTGAATTCGATTTTCCTTACATTTATTTAGTGTGTATTCGACTGTCTCAATTGGAATTTCAAGCTGCATGACAACTATGCTACTTTTATTTATATGCTCCCAATGTTCATCAATCACCTTTGGAGTTACTTTTGAATTTGCACCAGGAACAACAAGAATTCGATTATCTCTTTCATGCAAAATAATATTGGCTATGCCTGTCGAAGTGTTAGCTCTTTTTAAACAATTCACATTTACATTTTCTTTTTCCAATTTTGTAAATAGAACTTCTCCAAAAGAATCGATGCCTACCCTTCCAACCATTGAAACCTCACCATCTAGTCTTGCAATGGCTACTGCTTGATTGGCTCCCTTTCCTCCCGGATTCATCTCAAAATAGGAACCTAATAGTGTTTCTCCCTTTTTTGGGAAAACATCCGTACCGACAATCAAATCCATATTTATACTTCCAATGACTGTGATCATCTTTATCCCCTCTCGTCGTACCCCCATACATAGTTTGATAGAAATTCTATTAAAATCGGCAAAATAAGATAGAAATGTAATCGAATCTCCATGCATAAACTAACCGTATATTCGCTCGGTAAGATATCCATCAACCCAAATGACTAATTCTATATAATATGCGGGCTTTAACTAAAATTTGAAGTAGATTTTTGAAAAGTTTTATAGAGGAGGAAGTTTTATGGAAGCTTTAGCATTAAAGAATATCTGCAAAACCTATACGGATGGTTCTCAGGCTGTGAGCAATTTTAATTTAATCGTGGAGGAAAAAGAATTTATTGTATTAGTGGGACCATCCGGCTGTGGTAAATCTACAACTTTACGAATGATTGCAGGACTTGAAGAGATTACACAAGGTGAATTGCGTATTTCTTCAAAACAAATGAATGAAGTAGCTCCCAAGGATCGTGATATTGCCATGGTATTCCAAAACTACGCGCTATATCCCCATATGAATGTCTACGATAATATGGCATTTGGTTTAAAGCTTCGAAAATTTTCGAAAAAGGAAATTGAAAGGCGCGTAAAAGAAGCAGCTGATATTCTTGAGCTTTCAAGCTTATTAAAGAAAAAACCCTCCTCCTTATCTGGTGGTCAAAGACAAAGAGTTGCGTTAGGCCGGGCAATAGTTCGAGATGCCAGTCTTTTTTTAATGGATGAACCGTTATCAAATCTAGATGCAAAATTACGTGTCCAAATGCGTGCTGAAATTTCAAAGCTCCATCAACGATTAGGTACAACCACCGTATATGTGACACATGATCAAACCGAGGCTATGACAATGGCAACAAGGTTAGTTGTCATGAAGGATGGTATCATCCAACAAATTGGTGCACCGAAAGAAGTATATGATCAGCCAGATAACATATTTGTAGGCGGCTTTATTGGTGCACCTGCTATGAACTTCTTAACCGGGAAAGTAGAAAATGGCTATTTTATTATTGAAAGTTATCAATTTAGGATTCCAGAGGATAAGTATACTAGTTTAAAGTTACAAGGTTATGAGGGCAAGGAGATGAAATTAGGAATTCGACCTGAATATATTAACCAAAATAGCAATTCTTATTTAAAAGAATCACCTAATAGGGTTAAAGAAACTATCCAAGTGGCAGAGCTAACAGGATCTGAATTATTGCTACATTCAAAGCTTTGCGATCAGTCATTTATCGCTAGAGTACATCCAGATACAATTGTGTCTCCAGGAGTTGAAATTGAACTATACTTCGAGATGGAAAAAGCTCATTTTTTTGATGTGGCGACAGAGAACCGAATCTATTGAAGAAACGGGCTAGCTCCTTCAATAGAAACTAGCCCATTTTTTATGGTATCTTTTGTATGTGATAAATGAAATAGCTAATATAAATTTTTATCCACAATGCTTAGAGCGTTTCTATTCCAGATACCCAGATAAAACTCTCGCATATGGTGAATCAGAAGGCAGGATAATGACAGTATCTTTACCGATTGTTTTCTTATACGACTCGAGTGTACGGTATAATCCATAGAATTCTGGATCGCGCGAAAAGGCAGCATTGTAAATTTGAGCTGCTTCTGCTTCCCCTTGTGCTCGAATGACAGCAGCTTCCTTCTCTGCTGTGGCTAATAATTCTCGAACTTCACGGTCTGTTTGGGCAACAATTGTATTTTTATCTGCATCCCCTTCAGATAAATATCTTTGAGCAATCGATTCACGCTCGGAAATCATTCGAGTATATACGGAATGCTCATTTTCTTCAGGTAAATCTGTTCGGCGAATCCGTACGTCAACTACTTCGATTCCGAAAGCACCACTAGCAAGGTACTCATTTACATTTTCTGTTACTCGATCATTGAGACTACCACGCTCAGAATTTTCATCATTAATAATCTGTTCGTAATTTAATTGTCCGAGCTGTGTACGAATAACAGAGTAGATAAATTCCTCCATACGGGACTCTGCATTTATAAGTGTACCTGCATTGGAAATCAGCGATTTTGGATCTGTTACATGCCATACTGCATAATTATCAATAATAATTCGTTTTTTATCCAAGGTGTTAATCTCTTCTTGCGTCATTTCATAGGTCATGAGGTTTTTCGGGAGCGTTGTCACACTTTGAATAAATGGAATTTTTATATTCAACCCTGGCTCTTCTTCGTATTTTACGACTTCACCAAACTGACGTACGACCTTGTATTCATTTTCTTTTACGACATAAATATTTCCTATGAGAATAATGATTACTGCAAATATAGCTGTTAAAAGAATTGCCGATTTGGCAAATTGTCGTCCATTAAATGGCTTCTTTTCTTTCACTATATTTCCTTCCTGTACGGTTTCGGTATTTTTCTTTTTTTTGTTTTTGTTATTTCCAAATAATGATTTAACGAACTTCTCTAAATCACCATCATATTGGTTTTTGTTGTTACTCATTGTTTATCGCTCCCTTCAGAGGATTCTTCTGAATTTGTAACTGGAGGAGTTGTTGTTGGTTGAAGAGGTAAATATTTTAATGTTTCACCTTCATCATTCATGATATAGATCTGTGTATTTGGCAGTACATTTTCTAATGTTTCTAAAATTAAACGTTGTCGAGTAATTTCTTGGTTTCCTTCATATTCTTCGTACAATTCCTTGAAGATAGCTACTTCCCCTTCAGCTTGCTGTACACGGGCTACTTTTTCACCCGCTGCACGGGACTTAATAGCACTAACTTCACCTTGAGCTTCACTTAGCTTTTGATTTTTATATTTTTCTGCTTCATTCGTTTTCGTATTTTTTGTTTCGCGAGCATCTGTTACCGCGGTAAATGCTGCACGAACTTCTTTATTAGGCAATTCAACATCTTGAAGCTTTACCCCCAAAATACTTACACCGATATCATACTTATCAACTAAAGATACTAATAAATCCCGAGTATATAATTCAATATCTGCTTTACCGTTTGTCAACGCATCATCAATCGTTGAGCTACCAATAATAGAACGAATTGCACTAGAAGTAGCATTATGTAGTATTTGTTTTGGATTTTCTGCATTAAATAAATATTTCTGTGGATCTGTAATCTTCCATTGAACGACTAAGTCTGTTAAGACAATATTTTCATCACCTGTAATCATTTTTGTTTCATCGTCATAAGCCTCAATCGAACCATCTTCTGTTTGTTCGTAACCAAACTGTAAACTATATGTCTCCTTTGAAAGTACCTCTACCTTTTGTACAGGCCATGGAAGTTTAAAATGTAATCCTGAATCCGTAATCGTTTCATCTGCTCGACCAAATGTAATGACAACAGCTTGTTCTGATTCATCCACTGTATACCAGGTAGTAAACACTGCTATTAATGAAATGACTGAAAATAAACTAAGACCTGTGATTAGCAATGTGCGTTTCACACTCATTTTAGGTCCCCCAATCTGTTAAATTTTTCTTCTTTAGTTTATTTACGGATAAATCCCCAATAAGTTTCAACAAAAGTAAAAAAGAAAATGCCCCACACATATTGGGACATTTTCTTTTTTATTTTTATGTTTATCTAATTACTTATTTGAAACAGGGGGGTTTCTGAAAATAATCATATAATAGAAGTATGAAGGATCCATAACAGAATTGTAAATCTATTGTTAAGTTACTTTTTTAATGGAATTAATACTTTCATGCAAGTACCCTTTCCAACCGTACTTTCAACATTGATTTTCCCATGATGCGCTTCCACTAAGTGTTTAACAATTGCAAGTCCTAATCCCGTGCCTCCAGAATTACGACTACGTGCTTTATCTATACGATAGAACCGTTCAAATATACGTGCAATTTCACTTTTCTCGATACCCATCCCCTGATCCTCAACTTCAATAATTCCAAACTCGCTATTGGCTTTTATGCGTAACGTTATCGTAGTGTCTTCCGGAGAATAAGTGATTGAGTTCGTAATAAGATTCGTGAAAATCTGAATCAGTCGATTGAAATCACCCATTACCATCACATCACGGACAATGTCCACATCAAACTGCATATTCTTTTCATCTAGACGAGGGGATGTTAATTCCACGGAACGAATTAAAACTTCCTGCAAACTCGTTGGCAAAATATTAACAGAGAACCCATGCTGTTCAATTTTCGATAATTCCAGTAGATCTTGGATCAGCATTTGAAGTCGATTACTTTCCTGATAAATGATATCCAAAAATGAAATAAGCATTTTTTCATCTTTAAAAGCACCATCTAGTAACGTTTCTGAAAATCCCTTTATGGAAGTAATCGGCGTTCTTAATTCGTGTGATACGTTTGCAACAAAGTCCTTACGAATTTGCTCTAGACGAATGAGTTCAGAAATGTCATGCATAACGATAACTACACCGAGCCAACGTCCATGATCACCAACAACAGGTGCACCATAAACCTGTTTATATTGAATTTCCTGTTGAATTTCCACTTCAATCTGTTTACGATATGGCAATTCCGTCAAGAATACATGGTCGATGAAGTTTTCCAACTCTGTCGGCAAACCAAGAGTTAAGAAATTATAACCCTTTACTTCATCAATGGATAACTCAAACCCCTCAAGAAATTGTCGGTTTACAATCGATACCACCGCTTCACGGTCAATCATGATAAGAGCACTACCCATATTTTCGATTAAGGTTTTTAAACGCTCCTCTTCAATTTCACGTATTTTCTCAATTTCCTGTAAGTTCCTTGCTAAAATATTAATGGAATTTCTTAACTCCACAATACTTACAGGACCAAGGGCATAGGCACGTGCACGATAATTTCCTTTTGTTAGTTCTTTTGCTGTCAGGGTAATATTTTCAATTGGGTCCAGCAAATTCCGAATGAGATGATTGGCAACAAAGCAGATCAACACAAAACTGAGAAAAATTAAAAAAGCAATAATAGAAGCAAACTGTTTTCGAGTTTCTTCTATCTGTACTGCATCAAATTGGAGATTATTTTTTATTGCAAAGTTCTCGATGATAAAAGGAAAAAGCTGACCTAAGATAAAGCCAAGGACAGCTAGTATTGAACCTGTTAAAATCATGAAGGTTATAAATAATCGGTTTCGATATGCCTTCATAGGCTTTTTGGCTCCTCAAATTTATAGCCGATTCCTCTTATTGTTTTTATGAATTTTGGTTTACGGCTATTCTCCTCGATTTTATCTCGCAAATGACTAATATGCACATCAACAATTCGTGTATCCCCAGCAAAGTCATAATTCCATACTGCACTCAGAAGCTGATCTCTTGTTAGAACACGATTCTTGTTTTCTAAAAGATAAACGAGCAATTCAAATTCTTTTGGTGTAAACTCCAAAGACTCCTCATCAAGAAAAGCTTCGAACCGATTTGGAAATACTTGCAGTTTACCGAAGTGGTAAACAGCATTTTCCGGCTCTTCCTCCTCTTGCTGTTGAACAGGTGTAAATCGGCGTAAAACTGCTTTTACACGTGCAATTACTTCACGTGGACTAAATGGTTTGGTCATATAATCGTCTGCACCTAGCTCTAAACCTAATACTTTATCAAACTCATCATCTCGAGCTGTTAGCATAATGATAGGAATATTACGTTTTTGACTACGTAGCTCCTTACATACTTCCATTCCATCCATAGTCGGTAGCATTAAATCTAGTAAGATTAAATCTGGCGAGTGCTCAATAGCCATATCAAGACCTACTTTTCCATCATGAGCAAGTAGTACTTCATATCCCCCGCGTTCTAAATTGTACTTCAATAACGTAGCGATTGATACTTCATCTTCTACGACTAAAATTGTTTTTAACATAAACAACCTCCAATGATGATTTGAAACCCCCATTTCAAATCAGAAAACAAAACTCTAATAAGGTGGTACTACTTTTAACACGCCATGCAATACCTGAACAATCTTTTCTTTAAATGCACTCACATATATTTCCACGAAATTTTGAGTTATATCAATATGCTGCACTTCAAGTAATATTTCAATTGTTTCATAATGATACACTGGCTCTAGATATATCAGGTTTTGTTCCCGAATATGAGATCCAGGTCCAGGTAGATGCTTGGATATGGCAGAAGTAATGATTCCATTTAACATGATCGCTGGAACAATCGGCTTTTTGTACGGAGTGTCTAGCGCATAGTCATGTTGAATATATAGCGGATTATTATCGTTTGTTAAACCTAAATAAAGAAGTAAATCCTTGTCTTCAATCTTTTCATTTAACTGAATTTTTTCGCCAATAGTCATTTCATCAATTTTCTTCCCTAGTTTCATACCCTTACGTAGCAGCAATTAAGCAGCAACCCCTTCTCTTTCTCGATTACCTTCATAGTATCAATTTTTTTTGGAAATAACAATCTCTAGAAGTATTGAAAAATTTTAGTTTTTGTTAGAGTAAGGCTGTTTTGCTTACTGCAAAATTCGAGTAAGCAGCCCGCCTTTTAAGTTAGCTGTTATTTTCCAGCTCTGCGGAGTCGCAAAAAAAAAAAAAGCGAGTGAGAATCTCCCACCCGATGATCAACCATATCCTTATTCTAAAACGCTCATTACTTCTCTCACCGCTTCGGCAGATAGATCTAGTGCCCTTTTTTCTTTTTCAGTTAACTCAAGTTCAAAGATTTTCTCTATTCCACTTGCGCCAAGCAATGTTGGTACTCCAAGATAGATGCCATCGTAACCGAACTCACCTTCCAAATATGCGATAGACGGTAGGACACGCTTCTGATCTTTTATGATTGCTTCAGCCATTTCTACAAGGGCTGCAGCCGGTGCATAGTATGCGGAGCCATTTCCAAGGAGGTTTACGATTTCTCCTCCACCAACTCTAGTGCGTTGTACAATTTCTTCTAAACGTTCCGGAGCTATTAATGATTCTAATGGAATTCCACCAGCATTTGAGTATCGAGTAAGAGGAACCATTGTATCTCCGTGTCCACCTAAAACAAAACCTTTGATATCTTTTACGGAGATATTTAACTCTTCTGCAACAAATGCACAGAAGCGAGCTGTATCTAATACACCAGATTGTCCAATTACACGATTTTTAGGGAATCCTGTTTCTTTAAATACGGTATAGGTCATGGCATCAACTGGATTTGTTAAAACGAGTATTGTTGCATTAGGGGAATGCATCGCAATCTCACCTGCAACAGTTTTCATCACCTTTTGATTTATTTGAACTAAATCATCTCGACTCATGCCAGGCTTTCGAGCAACACCAGCGGTAATAATCACTAAATCAGAATCAGCAGTATCAGCGTAATTGGAAGTACCCAACACATACGAATCAAATCCTTGTACTGGCGCTGCTTCCCACATATCTAGCGCTTTTCCTTTTGTTGGGTTCTCAGCTTGTGGTATATCCACTAATACGACATCCCCTAACTCTTTTTGAGCTGCCAAGAACGCTGCTGTAGCTCCAGTGAACCCTGCACCAATGACAGAAATTTTTTTACGCTTTAGAGACATAATGTAAACACTCCTTTTGGGATTGAGTTATTTAGTGCTCATTTTTTAGGGAAACAGTAACTATGCTACTCTTTTAAAACTGGATTGAGAAATTATCCATCTAAACTTAATATATCCAAAATAGAAAGAAATAAAAAGAAGGGTAGCTAATATTTCATAAAGTATTACTACTTTATTTATAAAAGCTACCCTTTTTTTATATTACAATATTAATTTTGCCAGAAGCTAAGAATTAAAGGTTTTTGATTAATTCGTTAGCGAACTCTGAACATTTAACTTCTGTAGCACCATCCATTAAACGAGCAAAGTCATAAGTTACAACTTTAGAAGCAATTGTTTTTTCTACAGAGTTAGTGATTAAATCTGCAGCTTCTTGCCATCCTAAATGTTCAAGCATTAATACACCTGAAAGTAATACAGAAGATGGGTTAACTTTGTCTTGACCAGCATATTTAGGAGCTGTACCGTGAGTAGCTTCGAAGATCGCATGTCCAGTTACATAGTTAATGTTAGCTCCTGGAGCGATACCGATACCACCAACTTGTGCAGCTAGTGCGTCAGAGATATAGTCACCATTTAAGTTCATTGTAGCAACTACATCGAACTCATTTGGACGAGTTAAGATTTGTTGTAAGAAGATATCAGCGATAGAATCTTTTACGATTACTTTACCAGCAGCTACAGCTTCGTCTTGAGCTTTGTTAGCAGCTTCTACGCCTTCAGCTTCTTTAATTCTGTCATATTGATCCCAAGTGAATACTTGATCGCCATATTCACGCTCAGCTAAATCATAACCCCATTGCTTGAATCCACCTTCAGTGAATTTCATGATGTTACCTTTGTGTACTAAAGTTAATGATGGACGATTATGTTTAATAGCGTACTCGATAGCAGAACGCACTAAACGTTCAGTACCTTCTTTTGATACTGGTTTAATACCGATACCTGAAGTTTCTGGGAAACGGATTTTGTTAACACCCATTTCTTCTTTTAAGAAGTTGATAACTTTTTTCACTTCTTCAGAACCTTGAGCATACTCGATACCAGCATAGATATCTTCAGTATTTTCACGGAAAATTACCATGTCAACATCTTCTGGTTTTTTAACTGGAGATGGTACACCTTCGAAGTGACGTACTGGACGTAAGCAAACATATAAGTCAAGTTGTTGACGTAATGCTACGTTTAAAGAACGGATACCGCCACCGATTGGCGTTGTAAGAGGACCTTTAATAGCGATTAAGTATTCGTTTATTTTATCTAAAGTTTCTTGTGGTAACCATTCGCCTGTTTGGTTGAATGCTTTTTCACCAGCAAGAACTTCTAACCATTCAATTTTCTTTTCACCATTATAAGCTTTTTCAACAGCTGCATCGATTACACGAGATGCTGCAACCCAGATATCTGGACCAATTCCGTCTCCTTCGATGAAAGGAATCGTTGGATTATTTGGTACTTGAAGTGCACCGTTTTCTACTACAATTTTAGACATAGATGTTGCCTCCCTATTTTCATAAATCTAGGACTGTGATTTCACAGTCCTAGACAATTCTAACATATTTTCAAAAAATTATCTTTCATCGATTGATACATATTTTTGCATTCCTGGTCCAACATATTCTGCACGAGGACGAATCAAACGATTATTAGCATATTGCTCTAAGATATGTGCAATCCAACCTGAAGTACGAGATACTGCAAAGATTGGTGTGAATAAGTCATGTTCAATTCCCAATGAATCATAAACTGATGCAGAGAAGAAATCTACGTTTGCAGGAAGTTTCTTTTGTTCAACAATCATGTCATGGATTTTAACTGACATATCATATAATTCTGGTTTACCAGTTAGTTTAGTTAATTTTTCGCTCATTAGGCGTAAGTGTTTTGCACGTGGATCACCTTTACGATATACGCGGTGACCGAAGCCCATGATTTTTTCTTTGTTATCTAATTTAGTTTGGATATAAGTTTCAACATTATCAATAGAACCGATTTCAGATAACATTTTCATAACTTGCTCGTTAGCTCCACCGTGAAGAGGACCTTTTAAAGCGCCGATAGCTGAAGTAATACCAGAATATACATCTGATAATGTCGCTACGCAAACACGTGCTGTAAATGTAGAAGCGTTTAATTCATGGTCAGCATGTAATACTAATGCTTTGTTGAATGCTTCGATTTCGATAGGTGCTGGTTCTTTACCATGTAACATATATAAGAAGTTTGCAGCATATCCTAATTCAGGTTTTGGTGCAATTGGTTCTAATCCTTTACGGATGCGAGAGAAACCAGTTACTACTGTAGCAATTTTAGCTTGTAGACGAATTGCTTTACGGTAGTTTGCTTCAGGAGACATTTCATCTGCTTCTGAATCATAAACACCTAATAATGAAATAGCTGAACGAAGAGCTGCCATTGGATGTACTGTATCTAGTGGGTATGATTTGAATTGGTCAAAGATAGCTTGAGGTACTTCAGCATTTTCTGCTAATTCTTTAGTTAACTCAAGCAATTCGTCTTTTTTTGGTAAACGTGTATGCCAAAGTAAATATACTACCTCTTCAAATGTAGCATTTTCAGTTAAATCATCAATATCATATCCAACGTATGTAAGTGTGTCATCGATAATTGAACTGATTTTAGTTTCTGCAGCTACGATACCTTCTAAACCACGTGTTGCTGTCATAAAAAATCGCTCCCTCTTTATAAAAAGATTTTAGTTGTAAGTGCTTTCTTTTTGTAGCACCTAGAAATAATTCTGCTCATGTGAACCTATAAGTAAATCGCTTACATCTCATATTATAATAAATTTTGACGTCTTTGTGAATGAAATTAAATGAAATTAAGAAAAAAGTGATTAGTTAATGAAAAACTCGTTTAAAGAAGAAAAAAGAGTCTGAAACGAGATATGAATTACATAAGTTAGAGGTGGGAATTTTGCAAACAAGTAAAAAAAACTCTTTTCCTTACAAAAAGCATCTAAAGTATCTACTGTTAATTTTATATTTTGTTATTTTATGGCTCATATTACCCGTATCTTTAGCCATATTTTTCGCTTATTTTTTGTATCCGATTATCAACTTTTTTCATAAATACTTAAGAATACCATACATATTAAGTGCTACCCTGGTTTCAGCATTAATATTCATATCAACATATGTATTCTTTTATATGACGATCCAAAGCATCATTTCTATTTACCCTGAAGTAAAGGTACAGGTTCAGAATCTAGATATTCTAAATTCAGGAGATCATATTTTATTGGAGACTATATTTAATAAGTCCCTTTCTTATATTGACGGTGCCATTATGGGCATCGCGAATGTATTACAGGATATCCTGTCCTATATAATTGAACTTTTTATATTTATTGTTGCTTTCTTCTTTTCGATTTTTGAATCAAGAAACAATCGATATTGGTTTTTCACTTATATTCCAAAACAATATCGCGATGAATGGAAAGGCTATTTTTCTAAAGCAACAAATCTTTTCGGCTATTTTCTTTTTGTTGAATTTCAATTATTTTTCATTACGTTCATCTTATTGAGCTGTGGACTAGCCTTATTGCAATTTGAGCATCCAATTAATAAATCCTTTTTAATTTCTTTGGCGGATGCCCTGCCATTTTTCGGAATTGGCTTATTCCTTATTCCTATTGCCATTTACTTCTTTGTTATTGGTGAAAAATTTCTTTGTTTAGCCTTGGTTATCCTCTATATTTTTATACAAATATCAAGGCAAATCGCCGAGTCGCTATTATGGGCATCAACCTTCCATATTAGGACTGTACACACATTTTTTATAAGTGCTGCATCTATCCTGCTATTTGGTGTTTACGGAATATTAATTAGTCCATTCCTTTTACTGATTGCGGTTAAACTCAAACAAAAATCTATCTATGAATAATGAACGCCTGACCATTTTTCAATTTCTTTCTTAGCCAATAATAGATGACGGGCTTATATAATTTTCTTGTAAACGGAATGATTAAGGAAAAACCAATAAGATCCGTCAAAAAACCTGGAGTTACTAATAAAACACCACCTACAAATATTAAAAACGTATCAATAATTGCTACTCCAGGTGGATTTCCTTCTGATACACTGTTTTGCAAATTACGCACTGATTGGATACCTTGCTTTTTAGCAACGATCACCCCAATAACACTGGTAAGTATTATTAACAATAAGGTATTAAATACACCTAGTGCTTTTCCCACTACTATAAACATAGCTATCTCTACTAATATTGCTGCTATAAACACGCCTAGTACTTTACGCAAGTGATTAAACCTCCATTTTAAAGAGTATTTCTATAGTATATACGCTTTCTTAGGATAAAAGTTTCAATTTGACTCTAGGATAATAAAGGGAGCATACTCAAAATTTGAGATGCTCCCTTTGAAGTACTATTCCACTCTATAATACACTCGCATGGCCTTTATAAATTACACCTGTTTCTGCATCCATTGTTATTTCCTGACCATGACGGATTAATGTTGTTGCTTCACTAACTCCCACAATGACAGGAATACCCAGGCTTAGGCCAACTACAGCAGCATGACTTGTTAGACCGCCTTCTTCTGTAATAATCCCTGCACATTTCTTAATGGCGTCCATCATTTCACGATCAGTACCAACAGTTACTAAAATAGCATCCTCAGCATCGTAGCTTCGTGCTTCTTCAGCATTTTTCACTACTAGTGCCTTACCTACAACTGAAAGCTTACCTACTCCTTGACCTTTAGCCAATAAGTCTCCAATTACATGGACTTTCATCAAGTTTGTCGTTCCAGCTTCACCAACAGGAACACCAGCTGTAATGATCACTACATCTCCATGATCAACATAGCCATACTTCAATGCTTCATCCACCGATAACTCTAAGATTTCGTCAGTTGTTGTCACTTTTGGTGTTACGATTGGTGTTACGCCCCAAACAAGAGTTAGCTTTTGAGCCGTTGAAGGGATATTCGTAATCGCAATAATTGGAACTCCTGGGCGATATTTTGCAATCATTCGTGCAGTAGTACCACTTGCTGTAGGTGCAAGTACAGATTTCACCCCAAGGTTAATCGATGTATAGGCTACAGCTTGAGATAGAGCTTCAGTCATTGTCGATCCTCGCTCTTTACTGCGTGTATTAACAATTGTTCGATAGTCCAATGAATTCTCGGTATACTCTGCAATTTTATTCATCGTAGTGACAGATTCAACTGGATAAAGACCGGCAGCCGTCTCTCCTGAAAGCATAATGGCATCGGTTCCATCAAAAATTGCATTGGCAACGTCACTTGCTTCTGCACGAGTTGGACGTGGATTACGCTGCATTGAATCTAGCATTTGAGTAGCAGTAATGACCGGTTTACCTACTAAGTTACATTTTTTAATAAGTGATTTTTGAACAAGCGGCACTTCTTCTGCTGGAATTTCAACACCTAAATCCCCACGTGCAACCATCAATCCGTCCGAAACCTCAATGATTTCATCAATATGGTCTACACCCTCTTGGTTCTCAATCTTAGGTATGATTTGAATATGGCTACCACCATTTTGTTCAAGTAGTTCGCGAATTTCAAGAACGTCTTTCGGTGTACGTACAAAGGAAGCTGCAATAAAATCTACACCCTGCTCAATACCAAATAGAATATCCTGTGCATCCTTTTCTGTAATCCCAGGAAGTTTTACTGATACGCCAGGAACGTTGACACCTTTTTTATTTTTTAATAGGCCTGCATTTTCCACAATTGTATGGATTAAACCTTTTTCTAAATCCTTAGCTAGAACGCGAAGTTCAATTAGACCATCATCTAATAGAATGCGATCATTTTGATCAACATCTTCAATTAAGTTCTCATACGTAACAGAGAAGCTGCTTTCATTTCCCAAAACTTCAGTCATTGAAATATCGATCACTTGTCCTTGTTTAAGATGCAGCTCTCCATTCTCCATTGTATGTGTACGAATTTCAGGACCCTTTGTATCAAGTAAGATCCCAACTGGTTTATTCAGTTTTTGAGCCACTTCTCGAATTGTCGCGATTCTAACTGCGTGCTCTTCATGATTCCCATGTGAAAAGTTTAATCTTGCAACATTCATGCCTGCTTCCATTAATTTAGTAAGCATTTCTGGTGATTCACTTGCTGGACCTATTGTACATACGATTTTTGTTTTTCTCATAGTTTTCTCTCCGTTTGCTTTTAATTATATTGAAAGTTCTTTCGACAATGTATAAAGACTTAAATCTGCCTTATGCTTGTTTGCAAAGGCTTCTTCTAAGTCATAATCATAAATCTCATGATTTTTAAAACCTACTGCACGGCCTCCTCTACCCTCTAACAGGACTTCTACAGCTTTTGCGCCAAAGCGCCCTGCTAAAACACGATCTCGTGCAGAAGGTGAACCACCCCGTTGGATATGTCCAAGTACTGATACTCTTGTTGTAATATCCGCTTTTTCTTTTAATATTTTTGCCAATTCACTACCAGCCATTACTCCTTCAGCCACTATGATGATACTATGCTTTTTACCACGAGCAATACCGTGTTCAATACGAGAAATAATATCATCAATATCGTAATCTTCTTCAGGAATTAATATCGATTCTGCACCAGCAGCAAGTCCTGCCCATAACGCAATATCTCCTGCATCTCTTCCCATTACCTCAACGATGAATGAATTTTCATGTGAAGTGGCTGTATCACGAATCTTATCAATCGATTCAATTACGGTATTTAGTGCCGTATCAAAGCCGATTGTATATTCTGTCCCAGGAATATCGTTATCGATTGTTCCAGGAACTCCTACACTTGGAAATCCTTTTTTCGTAAGCGCCAATGCACCTCGATAAGAACCGTCTCCCCCAATAACAACAAGGCCTTCTACTCCAGCTTGTCTCATTTTTTCAATACCCTGCAATTGATATTGATCTTCTTTAAATTCCGGGCAACGGGAAGAAAACAATTTAGTTCCGCCTCGTTGAATAATTCCACCAACAGAGCCTAAATCTAAAAGCTCCATCCTTCCTTCGATAAAACCTTCATATCCATGATAAATGCCCATTACTTCAACACCATGGAAATTGGCTTTACGGACAACTGCACGAATGGCAGCATTCATTCCTGGAGAATCTCCCCCACTAGTCAATACGGCAATTCTCTTCATTGCATAAAGAACCTCCTACTATTTCCTCTTATTAAACACATTAGCATAAAATAAAATGAATGTGATTATTTCAAAAAAGTTCTAACGATACTTTTACAATAAAATAATTAAATAAATATTGGGGAAATGCTCAAAATTTATATAATTAACTATTCTTGTGTTTATTCTACTCTTATTCTGCAAAAAACACGAGCATCTCTATAATGTGAAATTATTGTATAAACTCATGCACCGAATATTATTAGGAATGAATAATTCTATTATTGATGCTAACTAAAACCCCTTAATAAGAATTCTCTTTTTTATATTTCCTTTAAAAGTACTCTTCAATCAGGAAATTATTTAGTTACTCAGAAAGAGTTGTATATATTCAGTTTATGTATCGGCAAAAAAAACGACAAAATCCAATTTGGATTTTGTCATTTTACTTTATCAACCATCGAAATTTTAAAATAGCTGCATGCATTAAGATTGGTTAACTTCTTCTTCTTCTATGAATTCGCCTATTTTTCTGAATTTATCGTAACGATCATTAATAAGTTCTGATTCAGATAGACTATTCAATTCTGTTAATGCATTGTCAATACATTCTTTAAGTTCTTTAGCTTGAGCTTGTACATCTCGGTGTGCTCCCCCAGCAACCTCAGTGACAATGCCATCAATTATATCCATGTCTTTTAAATCAAAAGCAGTGATTTTCATAGCTTCTGCTGCTTGTTTCGCTAAAGTGGCATCTTTCCATAGAATGGATGCTGCACCTTCAGGAGATATTACGGAATAAGTTGAATTCTCAAGCATAAATAATCTATTTGCTACCCCTAATGCTAACGCTCCCCCACTGCCGCCTTCACCAATAACTACACTGATTACCGGAACCTTAAGTCCAGCCATTTCTAAAAGATTTTTTGCTATGGCTTCACTTTGACCACGTTCCTCTGCGGCTTTACCTGGATAGGCTCCCTTTGTATCAATAAAACAAATAATTGGTCGTTTAAATTTCTCTGCTTGCTTCATTAAGCGTAATGCTTTTCGATACCCCTCTGGATGTGGCATTCCAAAATTACGACGTATGTTTTCTTTTGTTGTTTTACCCCTTTGATGTCCAATAATCGTAATTGGCTGCCCATTAAAACTCGCTATTCCCCCAATGATTGCTTCGTCATCTCCAAAGAGGCGATCACCGTGTAACTCGATAAAATCAGAGAAAATTTCATTAATATAGTCCAATGTTGTTGGACGTTGTGCATGTCGAGCTACTTGCACTCTATCCCATGGCTCCATATTTGTGTAAATTTTCGCTTCCAACTGCTGGAGTCTTGTTTCAAGTGTTTCAATTTCAGATGACATATCGACTTCTGCATTTTTAGCAATTTCTTTTAGTTCATCAATTTTTTCGCGAAGCTTTACTACTGGTTCTTCGAAGTCAAGTGATTTAGACATTTGAAACTCCTCCTTTTTGGTGCAGTTTTACAATTATCGCTAATTTATCTCGCATTTCTTTACGATGGAAAATGGCATCAAGTTGACCATGTGCAAGTAAAAATTCAGCTGTTTGGAAATCATCTGGCAGCTTTTCCCGAACAGTCTGTTCAATTACACGACGTCCCGCAAAGCCAATTAAAGCTTGCGGCTCAGCAATATTTAAATCCCCTAATGATGCAAAACTTGCTGATACTCCCCCTGTTGTTGGATGAGTCATGATTGATATGAATAGTAAGCCATGATCACTATGACGTTTTAAGGCAACACTTGTTTTTGCCATTTGCATCAGTGAGATTACCCCTTCTTGCATACGCGCCCCACCACTAGCTGTAAAAATAATAAATGGCAATCCATATTCTGTTGCTTTTTCAATCGCACGTGTAATTTTTTCGCCAACTACTGACCCCATTGATCCCATTCGGAAATGAGAATCCATAATTGCAATTACTACTTGTGTCCCTTTAATACTTCCCATTCCAGTTAAAACTGCTTCATTTAATCCCGTTTTGAGTGAATCAATTTCTATTTTTTCTAAATAGGAAGGGAATTTTAATGGGTTAGAAGTACGTAAGTTTTCATCAAAAGATTCAAATGTACCTTCATCTAGCAAAATAGAAACTCGTTCCCATGCGGTCATTTTGTAGTGATGATCACAGTTAGGACATACTTTTAAATTGTTTTCTAATTCCTTAGATAAGTAGATTTTCTTGCACTCGGGACATTTTGTCATTAAATCTGCAGGAAAGGAATTTTCTTTATTGCGATCTACAATGACCCCTTTTTGTTTCTTTTTGTTAATAGATAATAAACTTCTAATTGCCACTGTTTTTTTCCCCCTTACCATTATGATGATGAATTTCTCAAAAAGTTAATCCAGTTTTCATAAGCGTTCAATGCTTCTTTTTCATAACCAAGCTGAATTGATTTAATAAGCATTTGAAGCATCGGTTTTTCTTCTCTAGTTGATACTTTTTTCAGTGGAGTTGAACTATATGCTACGAGTTGTATCCATATTTTTAAAGCTAGTCTATTACCAGATGCTATGATTAATTCTCTTAATAAGAGGTCTCTGACAATTTCATTTTCTAGCTCTAGTTTCATAAACAAGCTTTCCCAAACTGGTAAATTTCTTAAAGATTGTTCTGAACAGATGACTCTTATGGCTTCCTTTTCATGCATTCTTCTAACGATATGAACATCCTCTACAGCCTTATTTTCTTGCAATATAAAAGATGCAAGAATCTCGACCAGCTGGTTTGAATGAACAGCAGATAAAAAGGTCCCCCCGCCATGTCTTGTTTCAATAAGTCCAAGCAACTCTAAGCTTCTTAGGGCTTCCCTTACTGAAGAACGGCCAACGTTCAGTCTTTCCGATAGTACACGTTCTGAAGGTATTTTTTCTCCCGGTTGAATCCCCTCGTGTTTGATTAACTCTCGTAATTGGTGAACAATCTCTAAAAATACTTTTTTGTTTTCCTGTTTTTTATCCATAAGCACCCCGCATAACGTTAGGAACTAAAGGCATGTTTTTTTTCCGTACAATGCAAATCACATAACAAACAGTAGAATGTACGATTTTTGGCTATACTAGAGCAAATCAATAAGTTCAAAAGCTGATTTTCAAATCTAATTTTCCGAACAGCTCAAAAGTGGTCTGACCACTTTTAATTAGAATACATAATGTACTTTCATTTGTAAAGAAAAAACTGCGCAAAATTTGCACAGTTTTTGTAATTCTTCCTATTTTTCGCTCGCTATTGACTATTTTTCATCGTTTTTACCTTTATTTGCGAATTTCCATTTCGGAATTCTAAAACACCTTCAACATATACTATTTGATCTTCTTTAATCCATCCAATGACTTCATTATAACTTTGTGGAAAGAGTGTTGCAGAAATAGTTCCATACTCGTCCTGAAGCTGAATAAAGGCCATTAACTCCCCTTTTTTCGTGCGAATTTGGCGTATCCCTTCAACCATACCCACTAATTTTACAAAGCTATTAGGACGCACCTGAAATAGTCCCTTAGTGGTTGTACTGGCATCATTCCATTTTTTTCTTTCTAATGCCACTGGATGTTCCGATAAGTAGAACCCAAGTGCTTCCTTTTCAAATTGAAGCTTCATCTTATCCGGTATTTGATGAGCTTCCACATATTTAGGCTTACCAAATATTAAGCTATCTGATGCAAATAAATCATTTTCCTCTTCAGTTGGTCGGACAAGTGAAGCATGCTTTCCTGCTGCATCAATTGTGGCTAAAAGTGTGGCTCTGTCCTTTCCAAAATCATCTAAGGCACCTGATTTGATCAGTGGTTCAATTACTTTTCGAGTAAAGTGGGCCGCACTTATAGATACTGCCAAATCAAAAATATCTTCAAAGGGTTGCTCCTTAAACTTTCGAATGGCTACTATTTTTTGTAAAAGAGGTGTTGGTACACCTTTTATGGCTGATAGGCTAAAACGAATATTTTCTTGTTCGACTGTAAATACTCTTTGACTTTTGCGGATTGATGGTCTTAAAACGTCTATTCCTTTATTTCTTGCTTCTAATATAAGTTGGAATAGCTTTTCTTGATTACCTATTGCATTTGTCATTAAAGCTGCATAGAAGTTTGCAGGGAAATTCGCCTTCAAATAGGCCATTTGATAGGAGATAAAGCTATAGGCCACCGCATGACTCTTTGCAAAACCGTAATCCGCAAATCGAACGATTAACTCATACACTTCTTTTGCTATATTTTCAGGGTACCCATTCGAAACTGCACCCTTCACAAAAGCATATTCTTGTTGTTCTAATACTTCTCTTTTCTTTTTACTTACAGCTCTTCTTAGCAAGTCTGCCTGGCCAATCGTAAAACCTGCGAATACATGGGCAATTTGCATAATCTGCTCTTGGTAAACGATAACACCATATGTTTCCTGTAAAATTTGCTCAAGTATAGGATGCGGCATTAAGACTTGCTCACGTTTTGCTTTCCTTCTTGCATAGACAGGAATAAAATCCATTGGACCCGGACGATACAGGGCATTAACAGCCACAATATCCAAGAATTCTGTTGGTGCAATCTCCCTTAATGCATTTTTCATTCCATCTGATTCAAGCTGGAATATTCCTGTGGTATCACCCTGCCCTAATAACTGAAAAGTCTTCTCGTCATCGAATGGGATTTGGTTAAAATCAATCCACTTTTTATGTGTATAATAGATTGACTGTCGTATATTTTCTAAAATAGTCAAATTACGCAGGCCTAAAAAATCCATCTTCAATAATCCTACCTGTTCAACCTCCTGCATTGGCCACTGTGTTAAATAAATATCATCGTGGCCTTTTTCAATAGGCACTACATCAACTAAAGGCATAGGGCTTAGTACTACTCCGGCTGCATGGGTTGATGCATTCCTAGGTAAACCTTCCAGCTTTTTCGCTGCCAAAAACCAAGTTTTACGAATTTGTTCTGCTTCCACCCATGTCCGTAGATGTTCTGAGGAATCATAGGCTTCTTGAAGAGTGATACCAATTTTATTTGGTATTAATTTAGATATCATAGCTAAAGTTTCACTTTCAAAGTTAAACATCCGGGCAACATCTCTAGCAACAGCCTTTGCGGACAATGTACCAAAAGTTATAATTTGGGCTACGTATTGCTTTCCATATTTATTAGCTACATATTGAATAACCTCTTGACGCTTCGTATCAACGAAATCAATATCGATATCAGGAAGTGTAATTCGTTCTGGATTTAAAAAGCGCTCAAATAATAGACCATATTTTATAGGATCTACCTGAGTGATATTTAAACAATAAGCGACAAGTGAACTTGCCGACGAACCCCGACCAGGTCCAGTCAAGATATTCGCTTTTTTAGCAAAATTCATGAAATCCGCAACAATTAAAAAATAATCAGCATACCCCATCGTAGTAATAACTTGTAATTCATACTGTAAACGATTTAGATACGTTTCTGATGGACTATTTGTTTGTAACCGTTCCTTCAATCCGATAATAGCCATTTCAGTAAGAACCTTTTCCGACGTTTGCCCTGGTTGTAAGGGGAATTTCGGCATGAAATGTTTATCGTAAGTTAGCTCCACCTGACAGCTCAACATCAACTGTCTACTATTCTCCAGTAAATCGGGGTGATCTTGATACCAATTCTGCCACTCCGTTGCTGTAGGGACATACTGTTGTTCATGCTTACTATGTATTGCTTCACTCAGCTTAACACCTGTTTCAATCGCTCTGGCCACCTTGTAAGCAAAATTATCTTCACGCTTTAAAAATAAGCATTCTGAAATAGCCATACATCTAACGTTGAGATTCTTGCTGAGGTTAAATACCCGTTGCTCATTTGGTGAAATTACCCCTCCGCTGCGAGCAATCCCAAAATATAAATCAGTTTGAAAGGTCCTGGCTGCCTGCTGCATGTATCCCAAAGAGCTTTCACTTATCCATTGATCAAAGTCATTTGAAATTACTGCCGCGCACCCTTTAGAATAAGCTGCTAACCAGCGCCATGGAATCTTTTCATCCTCCCGGATTGATATACTGCTGCTGATTTTTAATAGATTCTGATAACCCTCATTATTTTTAGCGTAGATAAGTATTGGCAGTGTTACTTCCTCAGTAAATTCAACTTCAATAGACAAACCAACTACTGGATGAATACCAGCTTTTTTTAACGCATACCAAAAAGGCAAAAGCCCGTACAATTTCGTATTAACCATTGCACAAGCTATTGCCTCTTGGGATTGTAAAAAAGGGATGAGCTCTTCCATACGAATCGTACTTTTCAATAAATCTGCACTTGTTCGTATTTGTGGATATACGACTGTCACACTACATCCCTCCTATATTATTTATATTGTCGACAAATTTCTTTTAAATCTTCAATTACACGATCTGCTTCTTCCCAAGAATATGCGGTTGCACCTGAAGCAAGCGGGTGCCCTCCACCGTTATATTTCTTCGCAAGTTGGTTGATAACGGGGCCTTTAGAACGTAAACGAACGCGGATTTGATCTTTTTCCTCTACTAAAATAACCCACGCAATAACCCCTTTAATATCACTTAAAGACCCTACTAATAACGAAGTATCTGAAGGTGTTACATGAAACTTTTCTAAAACTTCTTTTGATAGTTTTATAAAGCAAGCTCCATTTTCATCTATTTCAAAATTTTCATATATATAACCCTGTAAATGTAAGAGACTTGGCTCTTTTTCGTACAAGCCATTAAATACTTCCGTACGGTCAAAATCGTATTGAATTAATTGCCCGGCAATTTCAAAGGTTCTTACAGATGCACTTGGATATAGGAAGCGCCCTGTATCGCCAACAATTCCTGAAAACAAGAGACGCGCACTTGCATCTGATAGTTTCCAATTTTTATATTCTTTTCCTTCTATAAATAATTCATAAATCATTTCGCTACATGAACTAGCATTCGTATCCACCCATAACATATCACCATACTGATCATCATTAGGATGATGGTCTATTTTAATGAGGAATGCACCCGTATGATATCGACTATCATCAATACGCCCTGTATTTGCCGTATCCGTAACAATTACTAAGCTATTAGTAAATACATCATCAGTGATTACTTCCGGTGTTTCTAAAAAAGTCAAAGATGGATCGTGCTCACCAATCGCGTATATTTTTTTATTTGGGTAGTTTGCTTCTAATAATCGTTTTAGTCCAAATTGAGAACCATAAGCATCCGGATCCGGACGAACATGTCTATGGATGATTATTGTATCATATTGCTCAATTTTGTCGATGATTTGTCGTTTCAAATGGAATTCCTCCTGTAATCTCTATTTTCCGTTATATGTGTTAGCTTTTTTTTATAAAAATCGTTACAATAATGTAGGCACTTTCTACATATTGAAATTATACACCTTTTGGAGGTAAAAAATGGCAAACTTAATATTTGTATTTTTCATTGTTGTATCATTTGTAGCTTATTTTTACTATAAAACAAAGGAATTCCGCTCCACACTACCAATTCGAAAGAAATGGTACAAAGCAAAGGCTGGTCTTGCACTAGGTATTTTTGTTATTGTATTTGGAATAAATACATGTATCGTCTACCCATCAGTTGTCGGCTTTTTGATTGCGGCAGTTTTCATTCTTATAGGGGCTGTGAAAGCCTATTCCAGCTATAAACGCGTACAGCATGAAGGTCAATTTGTTAAAGAAGAATATGAATTAAATAAATAATAATTATTTTGAATAATTCCAGAAAGTTACAATTAATTCATACTTTCTTGAAAATGCTTTGAGATGCAAGGCGGCAGTAAAAGCGACGACCCTTGCTGCATGCGAGTGTTTGTCAACAGGCTTAAGCAATATACAAGTAAATCTTGTATATTGCTTTCTTTTTTATTTAACGCTCTAATAGTTGGAACATCATCATCGCTTTTCCAACAAGCACCGTTTCATTAAAAATATCGAAATCCATTTTTACAAATTTACGACTCATATCTAAAATATGAGGAACAACCGTTAGAACACTTTCCATTTGAACTGGCTTAATAAAGTAAATCGTCATGTTTTCAGCAACTGCATCTCCACGTTTTCTACGCTTTAACGCAAATGATCCCACTTCCGAAAGTAATGTTGTAAAGGCACCATAAGAGATTGCCCCGTATTGATTGGTCATTTGTGGGGTCACTGTAAACTCCACTACAACATCCTCTTCCCCCATTACCTTCATTTCACTTTTTACTAAGTCGTCTATTGTTTCACCATGCTGTGGCTGTCTTTGTGCATGCTGCAACGCTTTTAGGACATCTTGTCGACTAATAATACCTTGTAATACGCCGTCGTCATTAACAATTGGCAATAAATCGATACCTTCCCAAATCATGCGGTGACCTGCTGAGGCTACGCTTGTTTTCATAGACCCTGATATCGGATTTTTTGTCATGACCTTATCAACGGTTTCACTTTCTTCTTTTCCAATCACATCTTTTACAGAAATCATGCCTACCAGCTTATTTGTCGCGGTTACAATGGGGAAGGCGCCATGTGAAGTTTGCAGGTTCAATTTATGGAACTCTGCAATTGTATCCGATGTTTTTAATGAATACGTTTCTTCAATCGGAACATAGATATCTTCTATTAATAAAATATCTTTTTTGATTAATTGGTCATAAATTGCACGGTTAATCATTGTAGCGACTGTGAATGTATCATAACTAGATGAAATAATCGGTAATTCTAATTCATCTGCCAAGATTTTATTTTCTTCAGTTGTATCAAAACCACCGGTAATCAAAACGGCTGCACCCGCTTTTAATGCGTTCTCATGCGCTTTGAAACGATTCCCTACAATTAATAAACTTCCTGCATCTGTATAACGCATCATATCGTCCAATTGCATTGCACCGATAACAAACTTGCCCAATGTTTTATGCAAACCGTCTTTTCCACCTAAGACTTGTCCATCTACTATGTTAACGATTTCAGCAAAGGTTAATCGCTCGATATTTTCCTTTTTCTTTTTTTCGATCCTAATTGTTCCAACGCGTTCAATGGAACTTACTAAACGGCGGTTTTCCGCTTCTTTTATTGCTCGGTATGCTGTCCCTTCACTCACATGCATCTCCTTTGCAATTTGTCGAACCGAAATTTTATCGCCTACAGGTAGAGATTCTATATATTGTAATATCTTTTCATGTTTTGTTGACACTCTATCACCTATTCCCATCTATCTTTCCTGTTATAAGTGTAACATATTTTATTTTATGTATAAAAAAAGAAAGTAGCGTAAAATTTTGCTATTTGAAATCAAGATTCCATAAGCTCTAATTTTCAAGCTACTTTCTATTTATTCAACTAAATTTGTACTTCTTCACCTGGACTTAAAATCTGTACTTTACTGTCCTTCACAAGATCGGCAAAGACTGATGGATCCTGTTTAATTACTGGGAAGGTATTGTAATGAATAGGAACTACTGTTTTTGGCTTCAGTAATTCTACTGCATAAGCAGCATCCTCCGGACCCATTGTAAAGTTATCTCCGATTGGTAAGAAGGCTACATCAATCGAATTTCTATCGCCGATTAATTTCATATCTCCAAATAGAGCTGTATCACCTGCATGATAAATTGTTAACCCTTCTGCCGAGAATAAGATTCCCCCAGGATTGCCTGTATTAACAACTTCATCTTCTGTTTCATAAACAGAGCCATGGAACGCCAGCGTATATTTTATCTTTCCGAATGGAAATTCATAAGCTCCACCGATACCCATCGGATGGACATTCAATCCTTGTTTGCCTAGATAGACCGCTAATTCGTTCGGCGCCACAACTAGTGAGTTATTTGCTTTAGCTATTTCAATCGTATCTCCTACGTGATCGTTATGACCATGTGTAAGTAGTATCACATCCGGTTTTTCTTCCTCAACCTTTAAATCTGTTAACCCGTTTCCATTAATGAAAGGGTCAATCAAAATCGTCTTTCCGTTTGTTTTAATCTTTACAATTGAATGTCCATGATATGAGACTTGCATCATTAGTCCTCCTTCAAATTGTGTTCAAGTAATCTTAATTCGATTTTAAATGGTTTTTTTCCTTCTTTTGCTATACTATAGACAGCGACTTGCAATTAGAGAATATTCTCAGTGAGCTTGAGGGCATTTTCATGAAGTAAGCCTGCGCATGTCTAGATATATACAAAAGATTACTGTATAAAACGCTGGTCATGCAATTTAAAAGACTTAGGAAAAGTAGGAGGATTTTTATGAGTAAATTACAACAACTACAAACATATTTAAAAGAAAATCAATACGATGCGGCATTTATCACAACACCAGATAACGTTTTTTATTTCTCGAATTTTAAAAGCAATCCACATGAACGACTTTTAGGAGTGATGGTGTTCCAAGAAGCAGAACCTTTCCTAGTTTGCCCAAAAATGGAAGTACCAGACGCTGTAAACTCAGGCTGGAACCAAGAAATTATCGGCCATCTAGATACAGATAATCCATGGAACTTAATTGCCCAAGCTATACAATCACGTGGCATCACACTGTCAACATTAGCTATAGAAAAGTCTCACCTTACTGTTGAACGTCTTGAAAGCTTACAAGAAATATACAGCCAAGTGAACTTTGTACGCCTAGATGACAAAATCAATGAAATGCGTGTAGTTAAAGATGAAATCGAAATTGAGAAAATGCGAAAAGCTGCTGGGCTTGCGGACTATGCTATCGAGGTAGGATGCAAGGAAATTGCAGAAGGTAAAACAGAGATGGAAATCTTAACTGCAATTGAAAATGCTATTTTAGCTAAGGGATGTAAAATGTCCTTTGAAACAATGGTTCTCTCTGGTCCAAAAACAGCATCTCCACATGGAACTCCTGGAGAACGCAAGATTCAAAAAGGGGATATGATTCTATTTGACTTAGGGGTTATTTACGAGGGCTATTGCTCAGACATTACACGTACCGTTGCTTTTGGTGAACCAACTGAAGCACAAAAAGAAATTTATTATACTGTACGCCAGGCGAATGAGAATGCGATTGCTGCTGTAAAACCGGGTGTCCGCGCAATGGAGCTGGATAAAATTGCTCGTGATACAATAACAGATGCAGGGTACGGAGAATATTTCACTCACAGATTAGGCCACGGTCTTGGCATTTCAGTGCATGAATTCCCTTCTGTTACTGGTGCGAACGAATTGGAGCTGAAAGAAGGAATGGTCTTTACAATCGAGCCAGGTGTATACAAAGCAGATGTTACTGGTGTCCGTATAGAAGATGATGTTGTAGTGACGGCAGACGGTGTTGAAGTATTAACCAAGTTCACAAAAGAATTAGTCGTTCTTTCTTAATAACAAAAGCTTAAGTCCCTACTTGCCCAGACAAGGGGTTAAGGGGCATGACTAGTGTGCATGCAATCCTTGGAAGGGACCTAAGCGACCTCGAGGAGCTAATCCAAAGCTCCAAGCATTTTAGTGATCAACCTTAGTTGCACTTATGCGTTTATAAAGTTTTTGCTTTCTTATGCTAAAAAGAGATGCGAAGCAGAACTTCGCATCTCTTTCATATTCCTTCTTTAACTGGCTCTTCTACACTTGTAGATTTTCGTCCCAAGTAGGCTTCGACGATTCTAGGATCGACAATTAAATCTGAAGCTTTCCCCTCGATGATAATTTTTCCAGTTTCCATAACATAACCGTAATCTGCAATCTTCAATGCCTGTTTCGCATTCTGTTCAACCAATAAAACAGTCGTTCCAGTATCTTTGATTTCCTTAATAATTTTAAAGATTTCAGCTACGATTAATGGAGCAAGACCCATGGAGGGTTCATCTAATAATAGGAGTTTCGGTTTTGATAATAGAGCTCGGGCAATTGCCAGCATTTGCTGCTGTCCACCAGATAAAGTACCCGCCATTTGGGTTTGTCTTTCCTTTAAAATTGGAAAACGCTTCATCACATTTTCGATTTCTTCTTTAATCCCTTTATCTTTTCGATGATAGGCACCCATTTCTAAATTATCCAAAACTGTCATGCTCGATAGGATGGCACGTCCCTCTGGAACCAATGCAATTCCTTTTCGTAATAGTTGATCTGGACGCAGCCCTGTTACATTTTCACCTAAAAACTCAACACTGCCATTTTTAGGCTTCAAGAGACCAGAGATGGTTTTCATTGTCGTGGATTTTCCAGCACCATTAGCACCCAGCAAAGTAATAATTTTGCCTTCATGTACCTCAAGATCAATGCCTTTTAACGCTTGGATTTGACCATAATAGGTTTCAACATTTGATAATTTAAGCAATTTCTTCTTCCTCCTCTTTCCCGAGGTAGGCTTCAATAACCGCGTCGTTATTTTGTATTTCTATAGGCGTCCCCTCAGCAAGCTTCTCACCGAAGTTTAATACAGTAATACGGTCACAAAGCTTCATAACGAGCGGCATATCATGCTCAATAATTAAAACAGTAATCCCTTTAGATTGAATCATTTTGATTAAATCATATAAACTATCCGTCTCTTTTTCATTCATGCCAGCTGCTGGCTCATCTAACAACAAAAGCTTTGGATTACTCGCTAGTGCCCGGGCAATTTCCAGCCTTCTTTGTTGACCGTATGCTAAATTTTCAGCCAGAGTTTCTTTATGTTCCAGCAGACCTACCAGCTCGAGCAATTCTTCAGCTTTTTTGTTTAACTGACTCTCTTCATTTTTCTGTGCTTTTGTACGAAAAACACTGCTAAAAACACCGGAAGAGCTTCTCGTATGGCCACCAACCATTACATTCTTCAAAGCAGACATTTGTGAGAAAAGACGAATGTTTTGGTAAGTTCGGCAAATCCCTTTTTCCGTAATTTTGTGAGATTTAATACCTGTTATGTTTTCATTATTGAATATGATTTCACCAGAGGTAGGCTCAAATATATTCGTTATTAAGTTAAACATTGTTGTTTTCCCAGCACCATTCGGACCAATTAATCCATAAATTTCTCCTTCATTAATAGAAAAAGAAACATTTTGCAGGGCATGAATTCCACCAAAGTTTTTTGAAACATTTTGAATTTCAAGTACCATTAGCGAATTCCCCCTTTCGAACCTTTGATCCCTTTAAATCTAAATCTTCCCAGTAAATGAATATCCAATATTCCTTGTGGGCGAACTGCCATTAAAATGACGAGCATGATTCCGTAAATAATATAACGGAATTCACTTACAAAACGTAATAATTCTGGCATTAGTGTTAAAAAGATAGCGCCAAAAATTGAACCAATGATTACTTCACTTCCACCAAATACTGTAAATATCAAAATCTCCACTGCTCGATGGTATGAGAAATCAGAAGGCGAAATATAGCCCATAACGTGTGCAAACAGTGAACCTGCTAAACCTGCTAAAAAAGCTCCTTGTGTAAAGGAAAGCACTTTAAAATACGTAATGTTGATACCCATGGATTCTGCTGCTTTTTCATCCATCTGAATCGATGCGAAGGATCTTCCAACTCTTGAATTTTGCTGTCTAACTACAAACCAGATTGTTGCGATCACGATTATAAATAACAATAGGAACACCATTAAAAAGACAAATTGGTTATTTTTCAAACCAATCATAGATGGTTCAAATCCAAGTCCTCGTACTAAATTTAAAAGCTCTCTTCCAATTTGTGGAATACCCGTTAGACCGATTGACCCTTTTGTTACCGAGTCCCAGTTTATGAAAATAACACGAATTACTTCTCCAAGCCCCAGCGTTGCAATAGCTAAATAAACACCTGTCAATCTCAAAGATGGAATCCCGATTACTATCCCTAAAATGCCAGCTACACAAGCGCCTGCCAGTACACCAATGAATATTGGCACATCAAAATTGATAGTTAATAATGCGGATGTATACGCACCAATCGCCATAAAACCGGCACTTCCCAAAGATAATTGCCCTGACGATAAAGGAACATAAACACTGATTGCTAACAAAATATTAATCAAAATAAACGAACCAATTTGTAAATAATATGGATTAATAAAATCTAACATGTTCTCACCTGCCTTCTGCCATCTTTGAGCCAAAGATTCCTTGAGGTCTCACTAAAAGGATTAAAATAATCATTATGAATGCAATGGCATCACGATAACCAGAATCACCATAAGCAACCAGGAATGTTTCAGAAAGTCCTAAAAGTAGCCCTCCAACCATCGCGCCTTTCACATTACCCATACCACCCAAGATGATGATTGCAAGACCTTTCAGACCAATTGCAAGTCCCATCTGCGGACTAACAGAGTTAAATGCCATACCGACCAATATTCCAGCAATGCCTCCCATAGCGGAAGCAATAATAACAGTTAATGTAATTATTTTCTTTGTATCTACTCCTAGAATACTAGCTGTTTCTAAATTTTCAGCTGTTGCACGCAAAGCCTTCCCAGCTTTAGTTTTTGATAGCCAAGTTGATAGACCCATCATTAAAATGATAGAAATGACAAATATAACAATTTGGACAATATAAATTGTTACCTCACCTATTTCAATACTAATCTCCGCAAAGGGTGTTCGAAACGGTTTATTCCCAGCACCAAAAATATGGTGAGATAGGTTTTCAAGTAAGATGGAAACACCGATTGTACTAATTAATGGCGCTAAATGCGATACGCCCTTCTTACCTCGTAAAGGGCGTAAAGTCATTCGCTCCAACAAATATCCTAAAATTGCCGTCACAACAATTGCTGCTATAAAAGCAAGCCACAAAGGCCAACCAAGCACCCCAGTTGTCATTACACCGACAAAGGCACCAACCATGAAAATTTCTCCATGGGCCATATTAATAATGCCTAAAACCCCGAATACTAGGGTAAACCCTAGGGCAACAATTGCATAAATGCTGCCTAGAGTAATTCCGTTAATTAATTGTTCTAATAGCAAGTTAATCATCCTTTAAAATCATTTTTGTCATCATACTTTTGCAAAAATGAAATCTATTAGTCCATTTGTAGATTCATATTTACATTGCACTGTATTTTTTTAATGAATTACTTGAATTCAACGAATTTTCCGTCTTTTATTTCCACAACTTTAACATCCATTACAACGTCGCCGATTTCGTCAAACGAGAAGTTTCCTAATAATCCTTCAAAGTCAGTTGTTTCGGCTAATGCTTCGTGGAATAGTTCACGATCTACGTCCCCAGCTCTCTTTAAAGCATCTGCATAGATATAAAGTGCATCATAAGCTTGGGCAGCAAACTGGTCAGGAAGTTTCCCGTATTCAGCTTCATATTTTTTGTTGAATTCTACCACTTTCGTTTCTTCTGATTCACCAAACCAAGGTGTTGCTACGATTAGTCCATTTGCTGCAGCACCAGCAATTTCAATAACTTGTGGAGAGTTGAAGCCATTGCCGCCAACGAAAGGTACTTCGATACCCATTTTACGGGCTTGGTCCATAATAACAGCACCTTCATTATATAAAGCAGAGGCCAGAATTAAATCTGGATTTGAATTTTTAATTTTTGTTAATTGTGCATTATAATCACTTTGTCCTTTTTGGAATGTTTCAATTGTTAAAATCTCCAAGCCCATTTCTTCTGCTGTTTTCTTCATAGTATCGAAGCCTGATTGAGTTAACACATCATCGTTTCCATAGATTAATGCTACTTTCTTTGCTCCAGTTCTTTCAACCGCTTTTTCCATCGCAGTTGGAATTGCCAATGCTTCTGGAATAGCATTTCTGAATACATAATCCCCGATTTCAGGAATCCCTTCAGCAGTTGTGGATGTACCCATAATTGTAATTCCGTTTAAATCTGCTTCAGGAGCAACTGCAAAAAATTCTGTACTTAAAGTTGGTCCAATAATTGCAAGAATGTCGTCATTACTCATTAATTTTTGAGCAGCTGAAAGGGCTTGCTCTGCTTCACCTGCTGAATCTTCTATAACTAATTCGATATTTACTTCACCTTTTTCATTAATTTCACTCTGAGCTAATTTAAGGCCCTGTGTAATTGCTTCCCCATAAGCAGCACCAGCGCCAGTCAGATAAGAAACAACCCCGATTTTTGCATTGATTGTTCCGTCTGCTTCAGTAGTTCCACCTTCACTTGCTGTGTTCTCGCCACTACATGCTGCAAGTAAAAGTAACATTAGAACAGAGAATAATGTTAATGATTTTCTTAGAATATTCTTCATATTTTCCCCTCTTTTTCTTTCTATTTTTTAAGAGCAATTCTATTAAATTACATTTTCATACAAAAGTAAATAGTAATTTCTAAATAATTCGTATTTTCTGATAATTTTTGATATAATTCAACAAAAAAAGCCACCTGCTAGATTTGAACTTCTAACAAGTAGCTTCTTTGGTTATTACTAAAAATTTTTATAAGATAGATTCAACAGGAACATACTCTCGCCCTTGGTCATCAGCAACCGCTTTGTAAACAACTTGCCCATTTAATGTATTAATGCCTTTTCTCAGTGCTTCATTTTCAAGACAAGCTTGCTTATAGCCCTTATTGGCAATTTGTAATGCATAAGGCACTGTATTGTTTGTTAAAGCAATTGTTGCCGTACGTGGAACTGCACCTGGCATGTTTGCCACAGCATAGTGTACAACACCGTGTTTAATATAAGTTGGGTCATCATGAGTTGTCACACGATCAGTTGTCTCGAAGCTTCCGCCTTGGTCAATTGCGATATCAACTATAACTGAGCCTGGACGCATTGATTTCACCATTTCTTCAGTAACAAGCTTTGGTGCTTTAGCCCCTGGAATTAACACAGAACCAATTACTAAATCAGAGTCTTTAACTGATTCAGCAATATTATATGGATTTGAGATTAAAGTTTGAACAGAAGAACCAAAGATATCTTCTAATCCGCGCAGACGCTCAGGATTTAGATCTAAAATTGTTACTTCAGCGCCCATCCCAACCGCGATACGAGCTGCATTTGTACCAGCCATACCACCGCCAACAATTGTTACTTTGCCTCGAGGTACACCAGAAACTCCGCCGAGAAGAATCCCTTTTCCACCATTCATTTTTTCTAGGTATTGTGCACCGATTTGCACGGACATTTTACCAGCTACTTCACTCATCGGAGTAAGTAATGGTAAAGAACGGTTTGGAAGCTGTACAGTTTCATAAGCAATTCCAACGACTTTGTTATCAAGTAAACTCTGTGTCAATTCTAGCTCTGGTGCTAAATGTAGATAAGTAAATAGTACTAAGCCTTCATGGAAATATTGATATTCACTTGGAATTGGCTCTTTTACTTTCATCACCATTTCTTGTGCCCAAGCTTCTTTTGCTGTGCCAACAATAGTTGCACCCGCTGCTACATAGTCCTCATCAGAAAATGAAGACCCGATGCCAGCACCTGTCTCAATAAATACTTCATGACCAGCGCTTTTTAATGTTACAACTCCAGCAGGTGTCATTGCTACACGATTTTCATTGTTTTTTATTTCCTTAGGTACTCCGATTTTCATAGCTGATTTCTCTCCCTGTTGTAGAATTTATGTATCCATTATTATGAATGCAAATCCATAATACCAATATTTTCCCCATATTGTAAGATACTAAATTCATGTTGATTAAAATTATTTTCTAAATTGTAGAAAAATAGAACTTCAAAGCAAATTCGAGTAAAAAACGAGACTATTCGTTATAAAAAAAGTATAATCGATAAATTAAACCTAACAGCAAATTGCAACATTTTAAATTCAACAAAACTATGGATAAATTTAGAAAGAAATGTGAACGTTTTCAATTTTGCACTCGATTCAATTTCAATTACTTCCTATTCTGTTATAATAAGTGTATAGAAAAAGGAGGAATTTTATATGACTCATTATAAAAGTATCGTAGTGGCAGTAGATGGTTCAAAAGAAGCTGAATTTGCCTTCAGAAAATCAATTGAAATCGCAAAACGTAATCCTGAATCAACTCTTAATTTAGTAAACGTAATTGATACTCGCTCCTTTGCAGCAATTGAAGCTTATGACCGCTCAATCGCTGAACGTGCACAAGGCTTCTCAGAAGAATTATTAAACGGCTATAAAAAACAGGCCGAGGAAGCTGGTCTTTCAAATGTAAATACAATCATCGAATATGGTTCTCCTAAAACAATTATTACAAAAGAGCTTTCAAATACAGTAGAAGCAGATTTAATTATTTGTGGGGCAACTGGTTTAAGTACTGTAGAACGTTTCCTAATTGGCTCCGTTTCGGAAGCAATTGTTCGTTCTTCGAAATGCGATGTTTTAGTTGTAAGAACTCCTGAATGATACAAACTCTATAATAGATTAGCCCTTCTACAGCGAACTTAATCTGTAGAAGGCATTTTTTTTATTTTCTATCCCCTATTCTATGTTAGTTCCTTAAATATTTTTGGTTGAACAAAACAATAAATTCAATAGATAGCAAAAAGGTATCCAGACATATAGTTTTATACACCCAGATACCTCAAAATTATTTACTTTCTTTCCACATTTGAACCTTTTCAAAAAACATAGATAAAGCTTCTTTGTTTGACATATTTGGCACTTTCGCCAGTAATACTTCACGTGGGGCCCTCTCGGACTTCGTTTGCTTTTGTAAAATTAATATACTTTTTTCATGTGCTTTCGTTGCAAATAGATTCTCAGGGAGCTGGATAACAGCTTGAATCCAAGTCGTTTTTTTCAAATATTTATGTAAATCCTTTGACTGCTCAGATTCAAACATATTTGAAGGAATCAAGAAAAATAAATACCCACCCTCTTTTGTATGATTAATCGATTGCTCGATAAATAGGTGGTGAGCATAGCTCATCCCTTCATGGGCACAAAGCTCGTATTCAACTGCCACTTCTTCATTTGGGTAATATCCAACCGGCAAATCACATACAACCGCATCAACCGGATCTACCAACAACTTTTGTAAGGCATCTTGATGGTATAGAACCACTGGTTGTTCAATCAACTCTGCACTATCTGCTGCTAGACGAATTAATAATTCATCCACTTCAATTCCAGTAGCAGATGTTTTTCCATCAAGTAAATTCATTACAGTTAATAATAAATTACCTGTTCCTACTGCTGGATCAAGAATAGTAATCGGATTATTTTTTAGTTGTTCCTCAAAAAATTGTTCAACAAAATATCCAACTAGCAAACCTAAAGAGTCTGGAGTCATTTGATGATTTGGCTGGGAGGTTTTTCTCATCCCTTTTAAAATAGCAATTTGAATTGCTTTGCGAGTTTCTTCTTTCGTTGCATTTTGAAAGGCAGACTGCTCTTTGTCGTCAAGAACATCTTCAAGTGATTGTAAAACACCATCTAAAAAAGAAACTCCATCAGCTTTTTCGTACTTTTCCGCTTTTTCATTAATAAATGAAAATATTTGCTCAAACTTTTCCATAAAAAACTCCTTTTGAAATGAACAACCCACTCTAGTTATTCTCGAGTGGGTCTGTCAATCTAAGCATTCTCCTATTGTAGACATTCATAGTCTACCATTTATCTATTAGATAAACTTAAATTAATGCTTTAACAGCTTCAATTGCTGCCTCATAATTCGGATGGCTTGTACCTTCAGAAACATACTCAGCATAGGTTACAGTACCTTCCTTGTCGATAACAAATACTGAACGAGCAAGCAAACGCAGCTCTTCCATGTATGCTCCATAAGCTTTACCAAAAGATAAATCTCTGTGGTCTGATACAGTGTGAACTCCTTCAAGGCCTGCAGCTGCACACCAACGTTTTTGGGCAAATGGTAGGTCAACTGAAACCGTATAGAAAGCCACAGCATCTCCTAATGCTACTACCTCTTCATTAAAGCGACGAGTTTGTGCATCACAAACACCTGTATCTAATGAAGGTACAACACTGATAAGACGTACTTTTCCTTCTGAATCCTTTAAAGTGACTAGTGATAAGTCGTTAGCTAATACTGTAAAGTCAGGTGCTTTGTCCCCAACCTTTACTTCATTTCCAATTAATGTTACTGGGTTATTTTTAAATGTTACTTGTGCCAATTTGGAACCCTCCTTTATATTACTTAGATAATCTTACTAAAGATAATTCCATCATTGCAAATAACTTACCTTACAAATTTTTACGGTAAAACTAAAGGAGCAAAGTTCTAGCACTTTGCTCCTTTAATACCTCATTATACACTTGTAGAAATTGAATTTTGAGAATCTAAATCATCATCACTTTGAGGATTTTCAATCATCATTTCTTTTTTACGTTTAATAAATACCTTTTCTTGAACGACAATTGTATCAGCAATAATATCGTTTAAGCCATGATTCTTTGGCATAAATGCCACCATTAAGTAGATAATCGGAATTTTATTGCTAATAAATCGTCCGATAATTTCTCTAAATAAAACGGTGAACCAATCTAACTTCTCGCCGTTCTTCCCTTTTACCTTTAAGCCAAAGATTATTTTCCCACCAGTTTGCTGCCAAAATTTTGTGGTAATCACAAAATAAGCATAGTAGAATACGCCCGATACGATTGTCATCGGTGAATACCAATGTGTTTCTTTTAAACTCCAGCCGAAGAAATGGAAAAGTGGATTAACAATTATGCCCACGATGGATGCAACAATGATAATGTCTACTACAAACGCCCAAAAGCGAATCCAAAAACCGGCCGTCTTCTCTTCAATCTGTTCAACAATATGAAATTGCTGCTTTGCAAGAGTAGTGGTCAAAGGTACATTTTGAGGAAGAGAAGCATTTGAGTCATAATTTTCATTTTCTGACATCGATTACCCCTCCTTAGTACTCACCATATAGATACATCATTCGTGGTCCACTATTTGAAGACATTAACTTTGTTAAGAATTGCTGCTCTGGAGATGGCCCGAAAAATGAACTAATTTTCATTCCAAACATCGATGTTAAACCACCGAAACTTGATTCATATTCAAATAGTTCCGCATCCTCTAATCCAAAGTCCGCTCTTACAGCAGCTATTGTATCTTCAAGTCCACCGATTCCATCGACAAAACCTGCTTTGAGAGCTTGAGAGCCACCCATAATGCGTCCATCTGCTACTTTTTTTACATCAGCTTCAGACATCCCTCTACCTTGTTCAATCACGTCAACAAATTCTTCATAGGATTCGTTAATCATCTCTTGGACCATTGCTTTTTCTTCTGGTGTAGTTGGTCTAGTTCCACCAAACATATCTTTGTGCTCACCTGATTTTATGGTTTCGAACTCAATTCCTAAATTACTTGCAAGTTCAGAGAAATTATAGCTTTGCATAATAACTCCGATTGAACCCGTAATAGTTTCTTTATGAGCAAAGATTTTATCTGCTGGTGCTGAAATATAATAACCACCTGATGCAGCATAAGAACCCATCGAAACATAAATTGGAATATTTCTTTGTTCTTTTATTTCAATTAATTTTTCGTAAATTTCAGCGGATTCTATTACCCCACCACCTGGTGAATTTACATATAGCACTACAGCTTGTACAGATTGATCATATAAAATAGTTTCTAATTGTCCTAAAAAGTTTTGGTGATCATATTCTACTGCAGCAAAAGGCGTACTTGTACCGACATCCTGAATTGTTCCATCAACGGATAATAAAGCAATTCTGTTGCCCATATCGCCTGGTTCGACCACGGTTTCAATCATTGTTTGTTCAGTTGCAGTCAGGCTATCAAAATTGGAAAAAAAGTCAGTTTTAAAAATTGAAATTACTGTATTCAATCCAATCGAAAAAAAGATTAACACTACTGCTGCACCTAAGGCAATCCATCTTTTTGTATTCATGTCATTATTCCTCCTCCATCCATACATACGTATCAACATCTTATTTGTTTCAAAAATCTTCTAATTTTTTTAGATAACCAATCCAAATAGTACCATATCATTACTCATAATAGTAAAAAAGAGACTTTAAAGCCATAGCAATTAAGCATGACTTTAAAATCCCCTTAAAAATTCGACATTATTCCCTAGGAAATATAACCGATACCAAATTATTTTTTAATTTGTTATTTCTTTTTTAAATTCCTTTTGACGAAGTTCAACACGTCTAATTTTACCTGAAGAAGTTTTCGGTAATTCATCGATAAATTCAATTGCTCGTGGATATTTGTAAGGAGCGGTAATTTCTTTGACATGATTCTGTAATTCCTTCACGATTGAAGGACTATTTTTTTGTTCAGAATCACGGAGCACTACATACGCCTTTACTATATTACCACGTATTTCGTCTGGACTTGCTACAACGGCACATTCTTTAACTGCTGGATGTTTTACAAGAGCATCTTCTACTTCAAATGGTCCTATTGTATAACCTGAAGAAATAATAATATCATCACCACGACCTTCAAACCAGAAATACCCTTCCTCATCTTTATAGGCACGATCTCCTGTTAAGAACCATTCACCACGATATTGCATATTTGTACGTTCTAAATCCTTTAAATATCCCTTAAATAATGCAGGCGTGGATGAATGCACTGCAATATCCCCTACTTCACCGACTTTTGTAGGTTCACCCAAATCGTTAATAACCTCAACAAGGTTACCAGGAGTTGGTTTCCCCATCGAACCTGCTTTTGGAGTCATCCCTAAAAGAGTACCGACCAATAGAGTATTTTCTGTTTGCCCATACCCATCTCGCACCTGAAGTGAGAAAACATTAATAAACTTATTAATTACTTCACTATTTAATGGCTCTCCTGCAGAAACTGCACTTTTAATACTTGAAAGATTATATTGCTCAAGTTTGTCTACTTTAGCCATTAAACGGTATTCGGTAGGTGTACAGCATAAAACATTTATTTGGTAATCCTCTAGTACTTGAAGATATTCCTGTGGTTCGAATCTGCCCATATGAATAAATGCAGTTGCTCCACTTCCTAAAGTAGCTAAAAACGGACTCCAAATCCATTTTTGCCATCCAGGTGCTGCTGTTGCCCAAACTATGTCATCTTCTTGTACTCCAAGCCACTGAGCTGCCGTAGTTCTTAAATGAGCATATCCCCAACCATGGGAATGAACTACTCCTTTTGGATTGCCTGTAGTTCCACTTGTATAAGATAAAAATGCAATATCAGAATCTTCAGTTTGAACGCCTTCAAAAACATTCGAAGCCTTTTCTAATTCATCCTCAATGGATATCCATGAATCTTTTGACTCTCCATAAACAAAAAGTTTTAGACCGTCTATATGTTGTGCGTCACTAAATTGATTAATTTCATTTTCAAAGGCAACTATTGCTTTAGCATCTGAATGTGTGATTCGATAATCGATATCTTTTGCTCGAAGCATTTCAGAGCTTGGAATAATCGTTAAGCCTGCCTTTAACGCTCCGATGTATGTAACATATGCCTCCTCTGAGCGAGGCACCATGATTAAAATAACATCGCCTTTATTTAACCCACTGTTTTTAAATATATTGGCTACTTTATTTGCTTTTTTTATTAATTTTTCATATGAAATTTTTTCGATTTGTCCACTCTCATGATGAATCATTAATGCAATTTTCGAGCTAGTTTTTGCATACTTTTCAATTTCATCTACAATATTGTATCTCTTAGGAGCTAGTAAATCTTCTCTTCTCATAGTTATCCCCCTTTTATGTACCAAAAAAGATACATTATACTAATTATAATAATATTCAACTAATATATCAAAATATTCCTCGAAAAAGAGAAATAACTGTATTAAATGCATATTAGACATGTATAAAGTAATAACAACTATGTATACATTCGAGGGTTTTAAGTAGTAAGATTTTACTTATTTATTTATAGTTTCAGCACAGATTTTCTATACTTCCATGATTGCTAATTGCTACCTTTGTAAAAACATGATAGAAAGTATCCTTGAATAATTTTTAAACAAAATAAAAGCTAGTAGCATTTTTTGCTACTAGCCCTTATTTTTAATTATTGTCCTGAAGTACCACGTAATTGTGATTCAGCCATTTGCACAAGACGTTTAGTAATTTCTCCTCCAACTGATCCGTTTGCACGAGCAGACGCTTCAGGTCCGAGTTGAACACCAAACTCTTGAGCGATTTCGTATTTCATTTGATCTAAAGCTTGTTCTGCACCTGGTACAGTAAGCTTGTTACGGCTACCGCTGTTGTTTGACATTTATCTCACCTCCTTGTGCATTTAGATTGTGCGAAAATCATTATTTAATACATAAAAAATAGTACTTTTTTTTAGCTAGTCCTATAGTGTAGACAATTAGTAATTTTTTTAATATTCATATTTCACTTACTTACAAATTTATAAGTTTTAAAAAAACGGTTCTATGTCAAATGTTGGGGTGATGTGTTTTTGCACGTCACCCTATTAACCTAAATGAACACCGAATTCTTTATATAAATCATTCAATAAAATCTTTGCTTTAAAATGCTTAAAGCTCCTAAAACCATAAGCATTACGTTTCATTACCTTCGATTTATTATTAATTCCTTCTAAAAAACCATTTGAATAGCCAAAACTAAAACTATTTAAGATCTCTACTTGCCAATTCTTAAAGGTTTGAATGGCTTTTATAAATGCTGGGATATTTGCTTCTTCTACCTTACGGTAATAAGCTTCTAATCTATTCTTCACTTCTGCAATATCATTCGTCGTTTTTGCCCAATCAAACCATTTACAATAGGCTTCTTTTAGTTCATATGCTTGCTTTAATTCCTTTGACATTCCCGTGTAGCGATTTAAATACCATCGATTCTTTTCCGTTAACTTATCAAAGCGTTTATATAAGACATGACGCATTTTTTTGCACTTTTTTCGATCGTATGGATGCCAATCCTTCTGCACTTTACGACGCACCTCGTCTAGAGCCCAATAAATATAACGACAATAATGGAATCGATCGGCAATAATGATAGGACGATTTAAGGCTTTTTTAACAGCTGCTTTAAAGCTTGGATTCATATCCATTACGACGACTTCTACATCTGATCCATATGTCATTAGATAATCCTTAATCGTTTCTTTTCTACGATTCGGTAAAATATCAATTGGTTCGTGCGTTTCAGCGTTGGCAATGATTAGTTGATAGGTCCCCGCATCTGTATCTCCTTTATATTCATCAATCGCAATACATTTTGGTAAATGGACCCCTTCATTTAGCTGCTCTTTTACCACCTTTTTAAAGCGACGAATTACCGTCGAACTGGATGTTCCAAGGACTTCTGCTGCTTCTTTAAATGTCTTTGCCTTTACTGAACGGATTCCAACAACTTGATTCCATTCTTTTGAGTAACGTTGATACTTATCCACGAAAGGAGATTTTTCCGAGAAGCGTTTTCCGCACTCACATACATAACGTCGACGTTTATAGAAAAGGATGGTTAATCGTTCAAACCATTTTAAATGTTTAATTTTTTGAATTCGATAATCATGTATTTTAGAGGTCATTTTATTACAGTCTGGACACTGATGTTCTTTCTTCGGAATTGAAACGTAAAGAGCGATACGCTCCCCGATCTCTTCAATCTTATGAACAGTTACACCTTTTAATCCTGGGATATTTCTGTTAAAATTCATAATGCACGTATCACCTTTCATTGCTTGTTTCTCGACAATTCAAGTATATCGAAATCGGTGATTACGTGCTTTTTTTTATTTCAAATTGTAGTAAAACCCCAACAAATATTATAGAACCAAAAAAACAAACTTATATATAAATGTAAATTTGACCAGAATTGAAAATGAAAGAGCTAGTAGCATTAAGCTACTAGCCCCATGATAATTATTTTAATTATTGTTGAGAAGAACCACGTAATTGTGATTCAGCCATTTGTACAAGACGTTTAGTAATTTCTCCTCCAACTGATCCGTTTGCACGAGAAGACGCTTCAGGTCCGAGTTGAACACCAAACTCTTGCGCGATTTCGTATTTCATTTGATCTAAAGCTTGTTCTGCACCTGGTACAGTAAGCTTGTTACGGCTACCGCTGTTGTTTGACATTTATCTCACCTCCTTGTGCATTTAGATTGTGCGCTAAGGCACTATTTAATACACATTAAAATAAAGGTAAGTATTTCCTAACAACTATTAACGGTTATAATAATCCTTCAAATTTATCTTTCACTTGATTTACTTCTGGGAATTTATAAACTTCTCTGTTTCGAACTGCACGTTCGATTAGCTCATCAAATTCAGTAAAGCTTTCATAATAAGTCACTTTTTCAACTTTAGGCTTAGTTTTCGGATTTGCAGGCGTGAAGATTGTACAGCAATCCTCAAAAGGTTGAATTGATGTTTCATATGTTCCAATTTGTTCTGCAATGTCAATAATCTCAAGCTTATCGAATGCAATTAACGGTCGGAGTATGGGCGTATTTGATACGTCATTAATAGCCGTTAAGCTTTCTAATGTCTGACTAGCAACTTGTCCTAAACTCTCACCAGTAACAATTCCCAATGCACCGATTTCTTCTCGTAGTTTGTCAGCGATTCGCATCATCATTCTTCGAGTAGTTGTCATTATCGTATTACTCGGAACACGATCTTTAATCAAAACTTGAATCTCTGTAAATGGAATTACATGCAGTCTTATATTTGCACCAAATTTCGTCAGCTCATTTGCTAGCACTTTTACTTTTTCCAATGAGTTATCACTTGTATAGGGTGGACTAAAGAAATGTATCGCTTCTAAGCGAACTCCACGTTTCATTAATAAGTACCCAGCAACCGGACTATCGATTCCACCTGACAGCATCAATAGCGATTTACCATTCGAGCCTACTGGCATGCCACCAGCACCTTGTATAATTTGAGCCATCATATAAATCGCATCTTGTCTTACTTCAATGCGCAGCTCTACATCAGGTTTTTTAACTTGTACTGAGATATTCGGATTATTTCTAAGTACATGTCCGCCTATTTCTCTTTGAATTTCATGCGATTCTAAAGGGAACGTTTTGTCTGAACGACGAACTTCTACTTTAAACGTTATCTCCTGCTCCTTAAATTGTTCCATTATGATAAGAGATAACTTCTTCATATCATCTAATTCTTTTGAACACACAGCAACTGGACTAAAAGATTGAATACCAAAAACAGTCGGTAATTTTTTCATTAAAACTTCATATTGCTCATCATTTTCGATTTTTATATGCATACGATCACGTTCAGAAACGATTTCCAGCGGAGCAATATCCGAAAATAAATGGCGAATATTAGCACGAAGACGATTAATAAAATCTTTTTTGTTACGTCCCTTTGTTGATAATTCACCATATCTTATTAAAATTTCTTTCCAAATCATTGTTTTTTATCTCCTTTTAACTCTTTCATCACATCGGTGAAGGCTTTTTTAAATTCAAGAATATCCTCGTCTGTATTTAAAGCTCCAAAGCTTAGACGGATGACTCCCTTTTTGTAATTCGAATGTATATCTAACGCTTCTACTACGTGACTTGTTTTCTTCTGCTTGGAGGAACAAGCACTGGAAGTTGAAACAATAATTCCTCTTTTTTGAAGCGCATTTATTAAAATTTCACCCTTTAAATCTTTTACACTAAAAGACAGGATATGTGCAGCACCTGTTTTTTTTGAAAGTAGGTGAATATTATCACCAAATTCAGCTAAAAATTGTAATAAATCATTATGCCATTTTCGATATTTTTCAGTTGACTGTTCCATCGCTTCAATAGCCATTCGTGCAGCTTTTGCAAGCGCAGCTGCTTGAGGTACTGCAACGGTACCACTTCGCAATCCATGTTCTTGTCCCCCACCTAAAAGAAGTGGGATAATATTCATTTTTTTACGGAAGGCAATAATTCCCGACCCCTTTAAACCATGAATTTTATGCCCAGAAATCGATATAATATCAGGTCCACCGTCGCCATTAAAAAATATAGGTAATTTTCCAAAGCTTTGCACAGCATCAACATGAAAAGTGGCACGGCTATTTTCATGGATAATTTTCGCTGCTTCTTCAATTGGTTGGATTGCACCTATCTCGTTGTTCACATGCATAATGCTTACAAGAACTGTTTCTTTTCTTAGCTTAGCTTGAAGCTCCTGCAAAGAAATTACTCCATTTTCATCGACTTTCAGATAATCAACTTCAAATCCTTCGTTTTGCAGAGATTTTACCGCCTCTAAGATTGATGGATGTTCAATCTCTGTAGTGATGATATGTTTTCCTTTATGAGTATTTGCTTTAGGAACACCGAATATCGCAAAATTGTTGGATTCGGTTCCACCCGCTGTAAACAATACAAATTGTTCTTCAGTATGAAGAAGATCTGCAATCTGACTTCTTGCTCGATCCAATAAAGTGTTTGCTTCTACACCAGCTTCATGAATTGAAGAAGGATTGGCGTAGAAAGATTCATTTACCTGTATAAATGTATTTAAAACCTCTTTATGTGGTTTAGTTGTGGCGCTGTTATCAAAATAAATCATTTTAAATCCTACCTTCTTTTCTTACAATTAGAAATTTTAGATTCCTTTTTCCAATTCATTTAAATTCGATAAGAAAGCCACCAACACAAAAGTGCGGTGGCTTCTTCTATTAATTATAACGCTCTTGTCAAGTGATGTTTAATAGTGAGATTTCTCATATAATTCATCTTGTACAAGCTCTTCTATCCGCTTAATTGCCCCTGGTTCTGCCAATTCTACAGCAGCCGCTGCATCTTCTAAAGCTTTTATGTAACGGTATTGATGGAATGCATGTTCTGATTCAAGTAAGAGATCATTTACTTTTGGGTTTGTCCCTCGATAACGATTACCATATTGAATGATTCTTTCGATTAACATAACATTTTCAACCATTTCTTGAGCGTGCTTACTTACTTCTTGGATACATTTTTCAGCATTTTCTATGTTACTTTGAACACGATTCATATTTAGCGGTATATCTTGTAAGCTTTGCATTACAATATAAATTTGTTCTTCAGCTTCTTCAATGCGAGCATCCATTTCTTCAGGAATACCAGGGATATTCGCTTTGTTTAACTGACGGTCAGTTTCTTGTAATATGCGTTTTAAAGAATCCAGCTTTGCACGGGCTTTATTTTCATCAATGCGTAAATTTTTCAAACGATTAGAGAACTGCTCCTGTTCGTCTTTTATACGATCAATTTCTTCACTGATTTCAAATAGCTCTTCTTGCAAACTTGAATAAGCTGATTTTTCATCTTTTACACGCGTAACCAGAAGTTCAAAACGTTTTTGGATAACTTCGAGTTGTTTGAGACCTAATCTTGGAATCTCCGCTTCATTTTCTGGTAAATGATAGCTGCTTTGAACGTAAACTGCTTCGTTACTAATTTCTTTTGTGACTTTAACTACTTCATTTAACGTTTGGAATGTATCATCGCAATTTTTATCAACATAATTTCTTGCAATAACTTCTTTTTCTAGTAGGTCATAATAGTTCTCAATCTCTTCAATTACTTCAGTAAGTCTTGGAGCTACGGAATCTACATCTAAATCTGCTAATTTCGATTTTAATGTTTCTAGCTCTTCTTCAAGATGGTCTAAGTACTTGGTTAACTCTAAATGATTTAAGTAATAAGATTGCTCTTCCATTTCACGTTGACCATTTCGCAACTCATGTATAGCAGCAGGTATTTTTGTTTGAATTTCTGAAAGCAACGTCGGGACTTCCGATAATAAATGATAAATTATTTGAGATTCACTATTTAAACCTAAAACTATTTCTCTTGCTTGTAAGTAATTCCCATCTACTGTTAACTCATCGAACTCTTCAAATTTTGGTACAAACTGTTCAACCTTTTTTTCTAATTCTGATAAAGCCGGACCAAATGAATACTGATGAGCAAGTAAGGTTTTTCTTGCTGAACGATAATGTTCTTTAATTTGTTCAATTTCAATGCGATTTTTTTCTTCACTACCGATTAACTCTTCCAATTCAGAGATAATTTGATTTTTACTTTTTTCACATTTAGCAATATATTCCTCAATCGCCAGTTCAACATTGGTAGCTTTTTTAAATTTGAAACGATCAATGTATTCTTCCGCATCAAAAAGCATAGAATCTATTTTGATAACGTGGACATCTATAACTTCTGTCCAAATATTACGCCAATGTTCAAACATTTCCTCTGTTTGTCCGTTCATATTTAAAGATTTTACTTTTGTTAGCTCCTCAAATATAGGATAATGCTGAATTTGCATCTTTTCTTGTTCAAGTCGCTGTATAACAACATTATGTTTACGACGGATAAGTAGTCCAACGATAAATAATGCTAATAGTACGATGACGACAATGATGATATACTGCATCATAAGCCCCCTATTCCCAAATCACTGTACCTGCTACATTTTGTAACTATAATATACCATGTTTTTTTTCATTTGTTTAAAAAATTACAGTTTTTTGCTAAAGTAAATTGTAATAAGCTCGAGTTATGTATGTAAATTTAAAATTTCCTAAACGAATTTTGATTCCCATAAGTCTTTCTACTAACAAAAATCCGCATTTCTAAACTATTATTTTAATAAGTTAGCATACATTTAAAAGATTGATTAGAATTATTTTTTTCCTATGCTTCCAAGCTTTTACGAAGCGTTGAGGTATTCAATCAATAAGGAGGTTTTAGTTTATGAAAAAAGACGGTCACATACACTCACCTTTTTGCCCACACGGTACTAAAGATTCATTTGAAGAATATATTGAAAAAGCAATCAAAGAAAACTTTTCAGAAATAACATTTACTGAGCATGCACCCTTGCCGAATAATTTTATCGATCCAACACCTGGAAAAGATAGCGGGATGATACCCAAGGATTTAACTTCTTATCTAGAAACTTTGCAAAAGCTTAAACTACAATACAAGGATCGAATTACCATTAAAGTTGGATTAGAAGTGGACTATATTGTTGGTTACGAAACTGAAACGAGAGCACTTCTAGACATTGCTGGTCCAGTTCTTGATGACGCTATACTTTCAGTTCATTTTTTAAAACATAATGATACATACACTTGCATTGACTTCTCGGATGCGGTCTATCTTGAATTTGCTCAGCAAGTAGGAGGGATTGAGGCTCTTTATAATCTCTATTATGATACCGTTATAAAATCAATCGAGGCTAACTTAGGCAGATTTAAACCGCGTAGAATCGGCCATCCAACACTTGTTCATAAATTCCAGCTTGCACATGGCGAAAAAATCGATGATAATCATCGTATCATTGAAGTATTAACAAAATTACAAGAAAAAGGTTATGAATTAGATGTGAATAGTGCTGGTTTAAGTAAACCTTATTGCAAAGAACCTTATCCACCAATGCACATGATTGAATATGCTCGTTCAATTTCTATACCAATGGTTTTTGGTTCTGACGCACACAGCGTAAAAGATTTACATCAATATTATGGAGTAATTATGAAAGATAATTAGCATCGGCGCCTAATTGCCCAGCTGATCGCCTTGCCTAATCTAATACAGGATTTTAAATTTTGGAGGTTTAACATGTTCTCACAAATCAATTACGAAGGTCCAGTTCTAAAAAAATATGAAACATTATCTAAGCAATTAGATGCTCTACTAGAAGGAGAAACAGATATAATTGCAAATTTGAGTAACGCTTCTGCCCTTTTAAACCAATTCTTAGACAATATTAATTGGGTTGGTTTCTATTTAATGAAAGAAGGCGAACTCGTTTTAGGTCCTTTCCAAGGTTTACCTGCATGTGTTCGAATTACAGTAGGTCGTGGTGTTTGCGGTACCGCAGTTTCGGAGCGCAAGACAATGTTAGTTGAGGATGTTCATGCATTCCCGGGACATATTGCTTGCGATGCAGCATCCAATTCAGAGATTGTCATTCCATTATCAAAAAATGACGAAGTAATTGGTGTATTAGATATCGATAGTCCAAAGAAAGCTCGATTCACTTTAGAGGATCAGCAAGGCTTAGAACTATTTGCCCAAACTCTACTAAAATTCATATAAAAAATAAAACTTACTACTCCAAATGAGCATTAGCACATACTTGGATTGTAGTAAGTTTTTTTACGAATGAAAAAGCATCGATTCGTCAAAAATTATAAATTTATTCTTACCTGTAGATTTAGCATTATATAAAGCTGTATCTGCATGTAAAAAGACCGACTGGAATTCTGGTGGTTGTTTGGTATTCCAAGAAATTAAACCGGCTGAAACTGTTACGGTAGGATTTGTTGCCACCGGTACAGACTCCACAATCTGAGTAGCTAATTTCTCGACTTCCTCGACCAAAATATTTGGTACGTAAACAGCCAACTCTTCTCCACCCCATCTTGCACATATACCGCGAGTTCCAATTACTTTCTTTAATTGGTCCGCAATTTGTACAAGTACCTCGTCACCAACTTGATGGCCATAAGTATCATTTACATGCTTGAAATTATCGATATCTATCAATAAGAACATGCCTGAACGATCGTTTTTTAAAGAGTTTTCCACAAATCTGTCCAGGAAACTGCGGGCATGTAATTTTGTTAAATGGTCATAATCAACCATTTCCTGCAATTTATTGCGTAGAATGGAGTTTGCAATGGCTAAAGAAGAGTGATGGATAAGCGATTGCATAAGTTTAAAGCTATCGAATGAGAAAAAGTATGACTCTCGATGTAAAACAATACTAAAGCCGTTGATCCGCTGCTCCACGATCATTGGAATTGCCATCATTGAATTATATTGAAGTTCTCTCCCGATTAATCGACTGCAGTCTGCAACAAATAATGGCTCTTGACTATTTTCAAAATGATTTGCAACGTGATTAATAAAAATAGACCCTTCATCCGTTTTAAAAAGTTTCGTTGACGCTTCTGTTAAATTTAACTCAGAACCATTTTTCAAAATAAAGCATACTTCCATTGGCTGGAATGATTTCATCAGCTGTTTTTGTAAAAACATAAACATTTCATTACTATCTAATTTCATATTTAAACGATGTGAGGTTTCATTAATAAGCTGAAGGTCGCTAATTAATCTGTGCGACTGGTGATAAAGTTTTGCATTTTCTAAAGCATTTCCAGATGCATGTGCAAGCATCCTCAAAAAATCTTCTTGCGTTTTTGAAAAAATATAATGAATGGGTGCACTTACTTGTAGGATTCCATAGATTGCCTGTCTACCTTTTATTGGGGCATTCAATAAGCAGCGATTCAATTCAACAGCCTGTTCAACTGTAATTTGACCTGAAACAAAAGCCTCAATGGCAGATGGCCTTTCAGATAGATAATCAAACGGTTTAATTTGAACCTTTGTTTGACGGTCTTGATCATTTGATAATATTAACTCTACATTAAAGTCAGGAAAGTTATCTTGGATTGTAACTAACACATTTTCTAATATTAAATCCATATCCATTGTGGAATGAAATAAATCCGTCATGTTATATAATTTACGGTACTGGTTTTCATTTTGGACTATTTCGATATTTTTACACAACACCTTCAAAACATCCGAGGCGATATCTACAAAATTTTCAAAATATTCACCTTGTAAAAAGTCTCTCCACTCTGGAGTTTCTTGAAGTAATAAAATACAATATACGCCAAAGTTCCCTGTTTTCAATAATAGCATTTGAGAAAAAGGTTCAAATTCATCTATATGTGAAAGGAATTTTGGCAACTCCACCAACTTTTTTTGTGAGAATTGTGTAGTAAAATCACTCCATAATATATTTTTAATGTCCATATCAATTGAAGACTTTATATTAAATGGTTTCAACGATTCAAATTCATATAAAAGAAAACAACATTTATCAATATCAAAATGCTGCTTTAAGCTATTTTGTATCAATAGAACATATTCATCGTAGCCGTTTTTTTGATTCATTGAGTCTATACATAAACTTAATAAATCAGATTTAATATTCGTTAAAATCTCCCGATGTTCTCTCATAAAAATCACCTTTTCTCAAGTAACAAAAATCAATTATTTATGTAACTTATTGTAAATTATCGTTTTTATGCCAATTAGACTATAAATTTCTAAGTGAGTAGGATTTTGTATTCAATTATTTCCACTTATTATAACATACATATTTCATAATTTTAACAATTCTTATAAACTAAATAACCACTTTCGTATGACATACTTTGCATTATTATTTCTTGACTCATATACTAAAAAATTATACAATAGTCTTCGTGTAAAATAAACGCAGCAGTTGTATAAGCTATGCCTGTATTTTGTTCCTCTTGGTCAACAGATGTTTTCTAAGATGGTGTATTGCGTAACCCTTTCGGCTGCAAGGGCGAAGGTACATGAAAATAAAATCCAGCAAGTGTCGGGTACAACTGGTTTTTGTTTTACTAATAGCTGACTCGATCAGTAAAAAAACCAAACTTAAAGGAGGAGACAAATTATGTCTCGTTATACAGGTCCATCATGGAAAGTGTCTCGTCGCCTTGGTATTTCATTAAGCGGCACAGGTAAAGAATTAGAAAAACGCCCTTATGCTCCAGGTCAACACGGTCCAAACCAACGCAAAAAATTATCTGAATACGGTTTACAATTACAAGAAAAACAAAAACTTCGTCATATGTTCGGTATGACTGAGCGTCAATTCAAAAACCTATTCGTTAAAGCTGGTAAATTAAAAGGTCTACACGGTGAAAACTTCATGATCCTTCTTGAAACTCGCCTTGACAACCTAGTTTACCGCTTAGGTTTAGCTCGCACACGTCGTGGAGCTCGTCAATTAGTTAACCACGGTCACATCTTAGTTGACGGTAAACGCGTTGACATCCCATCATTCAGCGTTAAACCAGGTCAAGTGATTTCTCTACGTGAAAAATCTCAAAGCCTTGCTGTAGTAACTGAAGCTATCGAAGTAAACAACTTCGTACCAGATTACTTATCATTTGATGCAGACAAAAAAGAAGGTACATTCGTACGTCTTCCAGAGCGTTCTGAATTATCAGCTGAAATTCAAGAACAATTAATCGTAGAGTTCTACTCTCGTTAATCTCTGCAGGCTGCAGGTTAAAAGACCCCTTGAAATGTTGCTATATCAACGTTTCAGGGGTTTTTTTCATTTTTCATTCTTTGGAAATCAGGTTCATAGTAATTATTATTCAATATACAGTAACTTTGATTGTCTACCTGTAAATAATAATAGTAATTGTTTAGTTAAATTCCATAAAGTATACAAAAACCCCGAATAGCCACCTTCCTTTTGCGGAAATGTCACTATTCGGGGTCAGTTTAGTATGTTCAAAACATATCTATACTGATTAATTTGTGGGAATTAATTAGCGATTTTCATTGTTGTTGTTTTTTTGATTGTTGTCAAAGTTTAGTTCCTCTGCAAATTCCGAACGATTGTTACGGTTTTCCGCTTGATTGTTTTGACCATTGTTTCGTTGGTTTTTGTCTTTGTTTTTATTTTTGTTATTGTTTTGTGCCATGTCTATCACCTCCACCGAATTAATATGAGCAGAGTTTATTTTTTTATACAAAAATGAAAAAAAACGCCCTAGTATAGCTTAAACTAGGACGCATTTATTTAACTAAATTTCACCATGTGATATTTTTTCTTTCCACGGCGGATGATGGCAAATGCATCTTCTAGACGATCCTTTGCATCAACTACGTAATCAAGGTCTGTTACCTTTTCTCCATTAATTGAAATAGCACCATTTGTTACGTCTTCACGAGCTTGACGTTTTGAAGACGAGATTCCCGCTTCAACAATTAAGTCGACAATACCCTTATCATCTTTTGACAGCTCTACAGAAGGAACTCCGGCGAAGGCTACTTTCATCTCTTCTACAGAAAGTGCTTTAATATCACCAGAGAATAGAGCTGCGGTGATTTTTTCAGCTTGTTCTAAACCTGATTCACCGTGAATGAGCTTTGTCATTTCTGCAGCCAGTGTTTTTTGAGCTCTACGTAAATGAGGTTCTTCTTTCACTGTTACCTCTAACGCTTCAATCTCATCTCGAGATAAGAATGTGAAGATTTTTAAATATTTAACAACATCGGAATCTGCTGTATTTACCCAGAATTGATAGAATTCATACGGTGAAGTTTTTTCTGCATCTAACCATACAGAACCGCCAGCAGTTTTACCGAATTTCGTTCCATCTGCTTTGGTTACTAATGGAATTGTAATCCCAAAGGCATTTGTTTCTTCTTCATGCGTTTTTCTGATAATTTCTAGTCCAGTTGTAATATTTCCCCATTGGTCTGATCCACCAACCTGGATTTTTACATTGTAGTTGTCATATAGGTAGTTAAAATCAAGACCTTGTATAATTGTGTACGTAAACTCAGTAAATGATATACCAGATTCTAAACGAGAAGCGATTGTGTCTTTTGCTAATAAGTAATTCACATTTACTAACTTTCCATAATCACGCAAGAAATCAATTACACTTAATTTCCCTACCCAGTCATAGTTGTTGACTAGTTGAGCACCATTCTCATTTTCACCGAATTCGAAAATACGCTCCATTTGTGCTTTTAAGCCTGCAACATTATGACCGATTTGCTCTTCAGTCAATAAATTTCGTTCACTAGAACGACCAGATGGATCACCAATCATTCCTGTTGCCCCACCAACAACTAATACAGGTCGGTGTCCAGCTTGCTGGAATCTTCGTAATGTAAGTAATGGCACGATATGACCGATATGCATTGAATCCGCTGTTGGATCGACTCCAACATATAGAGATACTTTTTCCTCATTTAATAGCTTCTCCATACCTTCAGCATCTGTTTGCTGGTACAAAAGTCCCCGCCATTCTAAATCTTCTATCAAAGGGTTTGTCATTATTGTTCCTCCATTCTTCTCTTTGCATTATTTATATTTACTAATGAAAATAAACAAAAAATTGCAACAAAATCACAGTACTCACAGGTCTGTTTCTATATGTTAGAAAACATAAAAAAGCCCCAACACGCAAAATTTATTGCATGCTGGGACGTTAATAAACAAATTTAACGCGGTACCACCCGGCTTGAAGAATACTCTAATAGTAGATACTCTTCCCCTCATAAACGTTTTAACGCAACGCAAGTCGTTCAAGCTCCAAGAACGTAATTCGTGTTTACACTTTGTCTAGCTTCCACCAAACGCTAGCTCTCTATATCAGGGAATGAAAACACTACTTCAAACTTATCAACACTTGAAATTATAATGATTATTCTACCCGTTTTAAATTCAATGTCAATATATATATTCGTACTATAGTGAAATATGCTATAATAAACGAGATTTTAGGGGGTGACGTTTCGTGAAAGAATGGATGAATCGTTTAATAGAATATATACGAGCATTAAATGCAAAAATAGATAGATTAGCAACGTCAAAGCAAATGAGCAGGTTAAGAATAACTGGTAGTGTTATTTGGAATTTAATCCTTATATTCTTAATCTTTACAACTACAGCAGTTGTTTTTGTCGGTGGCCTGGGATTAGGATACTTTGCTTCGCTCGTTAAAGACGATCCACTTATGTCAAAAGCAGAAATGCGTGATCAGATTTATAATTATGATGAGACAAGCGAAATCTATTTTGCAGGTGATATTTATATAGGAAAATTACGTACTGATTTGGAAAGAAGAGAAACTTCCCTTGCAAAAGTATCTCCTTTACTTATTAATGCTGTACTTGCAACTGAGGATGAGTATTTCCGTGAACACTATGGAATAGTTCCGAAAGCCGTTTTGCGCGGACTTTTACAGGACTTTACAAACTCTTCTACCCAAACAGGTGGTTCGACATTAACACAGCAATTAATTAAAAACCAAATTTTAACGAACGAAGTCTCCTATGAAAGAAAAGCAAGAGAAATCTTATTAGCCATACGTTTAGAAAAATTCATGACAAAAGAAGAAATTATTGAAGCATATTTAAATATCATTCCTTACGGCCGGAATGCATCTGGTAAAAATATTGCCGGGGTAGAAACAGCCGCCCAAGGTATTTTTGGCATTTCAGCATCTGAATTAAACCTAGCTCAAGCTGCTTATATTGCCGGAATTCCCCAAGCACCATTCGCACATACACCATTTACAAATAAAGGTGAGATAAAAGATGCTGCTGGCCTAAAGCCTGGTATTGAACGTATGGAAACAGTACTAAAACGTATGTTGGCTACCGGCTATATTACACAAGTTGAATACGATGAAGCTTCAAAATATGACATTACACAAGATTTCCGCGAACCAGAACCAGAAGCTTCAGATAATTATCCATGGCTTACTTATGAGCTCGAAGACCGAGCAAAAGAAATTATCGCTCGAATTTTAGCTGAGAAAGATGGTATTGATCCTAAACGTTTAGATGAAGAAGATAACTTAGAAGAAAAATATATGATTTTAGCAGATCGCGATGTACGTTCCGGTGGTTATAGAATTTATTCGACAATTGATAAGGGTATGTATGACTCAATGCAAGAATCTGCTAAGAACTTCAAAAGTTATGGTCAAACCTTTACAACTACCCAAATTGATGATGAGACTGGTGAAGAAATTGTAATCGAAGAACCAGTTCAAGTCGGAAGTATTGCCATTGAAAATAGTACGGGCAAGATTTTAAGTTTTGTCGGTGGTCGAGAATTTAATTTAGAACAACAATTTAACTACGCAACACGAGCGTATCGTCCAAATGGTTCGACAATGAAACCATTATTAGTATATGCACCTGCGATTGAATATGGAGTTATAGGTGCTGGTAGCCCGGTAGTTGATGTGAAATTTACACGTGGTTTTGACGGATATAGCCCATCAAACTATATTGAAAGTCAGGAGCTGGGGATAATTCCTGCCCGAGAAGCTTTAGCTAAATCTCAAAACTTACCAGCATTACGCTTATATGATTCAATTCAAGATAAAAAACCAGCCAGTTATTTAGAAATGATGGGCTTCTCAAAAGTAACAGCAGGCGATTATGAGAACCTTTCGGCTGCAATTGGTGGTATTACTCACGGTACAACAGTTGAAGAAAATACCAATGCATTCGCAACCTTTGCAAATGGCGGTCAATTTGTCGATGCTTATATGATTGACAGAATCGAAGACCTGGATGGCAACGTTATTTACAAGCATGAAGTTGAGCCAGTTCAAGTGTTTTCACCTGAAACATCTTACATAGTTACAGATATGTTAAGAGACGTTTTAGAATACGGAACAGCAACTAGAGCAAACAGTACATTAAAATTCTCTTCTGACTTTGCTGCTAAAACTGGTACAACAAATGATTTCAAAGATGTGTGGTTAGTGGGATATAATCCAAACATTTCACTAGGCGTATGGTTAGGCTACGAAAAAAATAAATCGCTATATCAATTCAATAACACTTATGGACAACCAAGTACGCGAGTTAACTTGTTGTGGGCAAGTCTAATGAATTCCTTATACGATGTAAATCCAGAGTTAGTAGATCCAGTTGGACAATTCCAAAGACCATCCAATGTTGTAAACGCATCATTTTGTGGAATTTCAGGAGATGCTCCTTCTACAGCATGCTCTCAGGCTGGTTTAGTTCGTTCAGATTTATTTAATCGAAATGTATTTTTACCTAGCAGAGTTGATGACAGTTTAAATGCATCCTCATCAGTGATGATAAATGGTAAAGCTTATATTGCATTAGACTCTACACCTAGAGAATTTGTTACAACAGGCGGCTCAGGTATTAATTCTGCATTTGCTGAAAGAATACTTGGAAGGCTTGGTGGAGATCCTACAAAATTATGGCCAACAGGAACAAGTAATGTTGTTTCATCTGCTAAGTTTAATGCTGATGGAAGTCCTCCACAGGCTGTAAATGTATCGCTGCAAGGCAATACGATAACTTGGTCTAAATCAGCCTCAAATGATGTCATTGGCTATCGAGTATATGATGTAACAAATGGTGGGCGATCCCATGTGACTACATTAAAAGACGGAAGTGCATTAAAAACCTCTATTACAAGTGGCAGGTCATATATTGTTGTAGCTGTTGACATAACTGGTCTAGAATCAGCTCAGTCAAATACAATCACAACAGTTGTTGCACCACCAACAGAACCGGTAGAACCTCCAGAATCAAACACACCAGACCCTAACGATGGCAATGGAAATGGTGGAACAGATGACGGTTCTAATGATGGTTCAAATGGGGATGGATCTTCTAATGAGAACGGCAATGGTAACGGGAATAATAATGGTGGTGGAAATGGTACTGGTGAAGGAAACGGTACTAACCCTGGTAATGGATCAGGACAAACTCCTCCAACAGATTCAAATCCATAGCAATCTTTGGCTTATCTCCAATGTCTAACAAGAAAGAAGCCAAATGGATACTATTTCCATCCAAATCAAAAAGCTCAGTCTAAGAGACTGGGCTTTTTTCTTCTACTAATATCTTTTTCAAAATTTCTACGGCTTCATCTATTTCTTGTTTTGTTACGGTTAATGGTGGTAATAATCGAAGTACTTGGGGACCTGCTGCTACTAGTAATAACCCCTCTTCTTCAGCTTTACCAACTAAGGAAGCGACGTCTTTTCCACAATCAATACCTAGCAATAAGCCTTTACCTCGAATCGCGAATTGTTCTTGTGGAAAGGCATCTCTTAATATACTAATTAAATATTGTGATTTTTCTTCCACCTCACTTAAGAAGGCAGAGTCAAATACATGATCAATGACTGTTTGAGCTACAGCTACTCCCAGAGGATTTCCTCCATAAGTTGTTCCATGTGAACCTGGGCCAAATGTTTCATATAATTCTGCTGTTCCCAAAATCCCACCTATTGGGAAGCCCCCACCTAATCCTTTCGCCATTGATACGATGTCCGGTTTTAAAACTGTTTGCTCAAAGGCAAAACGTGTACCCGTACGTCCAATTCCTGTTTGTACCTCATCCACGATCAGCAAGATATCATTATTTTCACAGATTTCATTGATTGCTTGGGCAAATTCTTCTGTAACCTCATAGATGCCACCTTCACCTTGAATTATCTCAAGCATGATTGCACCGACAGTATGATCGACAGCTTCCTTAAGTGCCTCTACATCATTGAATGGAAGATAAGTAAATTGATCAACTAATGGTCCAAAGCCTTTTTGAATTTTTTCTTGGCCTGTGGCAGACATTGCGCCGAAAGTTCTTCCATGGAAGGAATTTTTAAAAGTGATAATATGATGTCTACCTGTATGTTTTCTAGCTAATTTAATTGCTGCTTCATTTGCTTCTGCTCCACTATTACAGAATAGTGCATGAGCTAAGTGATTATCCTTCACCAAACTTTCCGCTAAAGCAATTTGACCGGGACTTTCATACAAATTGCTTATATGCCATAGCTTTTCACTTTGTTCCTGTACTATTTTTACTAATGCTGGATGAGCATGGCCTAAACAACATACAGCAATACCACTTGTGAAATCGAGATATTGTTTCCCATTTGAGTCTTTTACAATCGTTCCTTTTCCCTCAACAATACTAATTGGTCTTCTAGAATAGTTGTTAAATAATGCATTCATTTGACCAGCTCCTTATCCATTTTTTTGTAAGATTCTCTTCTATCTTGGCGCTAGGTTCTCATTATAAGAAGGAACAATAAGAGTTCCCATTAATTGGTCGTTAACAATTTGTACACTAGGAATACCAGATTTCAGCACCTGAAGAGCCCCTTGAACCTTTGGAATCATACCTCCATAAATATGTCCATCCTCAATCCATTGGTTGATCAAGCTCGGCGTCGCTTCTTCTTGATATTCTCCATCGATACGAATGCCAGAAACATCTGTCACTAGTAATAAACTTTCTGCTCCAATGGCTAATGCTACCTCACTCGCAACAGTATCTCCATTAATATTCAGTGCTTGCCCGTCCCCAGTTGCCCCTACACAAGCAATAACAGGGACTATATGGTTCTCGCATAAAATATTAATTAGTTGGGTATTCACACTTGTTATTTTTCCTACATAGCCATAGGTTTCCTGGTCTAGAAAATCACTTTGTAATAATTGACCATCAAACCCATTTAAACCTATTGCCAAAATTCCGGCTTCATTTAGCTCGCCCACCAAAGAAGGATTTACAGTTCCTATTAAAGTTGATTGTACGATGTTAACCGCATCTCCATTCGTTACACGAATACCATTTAACACGGTCGAGCTCACATGTTGCTTTTCTAGTTCTCTATTAATTGCTGGCCCTCCACCATGTGTAATAATGATGTCATATCCATCTTGTTGCAGATTTTTGAAATTGGAAAAGAAGGCTTTATTTAAGCCTTCCAATGTACTGCCGCCAAGTTTAATGACGATTTTTCTACGAACGGTAGGAAGCGTTGATTTGAACATAGTCATATGTTAAATCGCACCCCCATGCTAATCCGTGTCCTTCTCCTTGACCTAAAGACACGTAAATTTTCACTTCGTTTGCTTTTAGGATTTTGATTAATTCTTCTTCTGAAAATGGTACTGGCTCCCCATCTTGCACCATTAATGCTTCCCCGATTTTAATAGAGATTTTTTCTGGGTCTACCGTAGCACCACTATACCCAACAGCAGCAATGATACGTCCCCAGTTTGCGTCATTTCCGAATACTGCCGTTTTCACAAGAGGTGATCCTACTACAGTTTTGGCGATTTTACGGGCTTCTACATCCGAAATGGCTCCGGTAACCTCTACTTCTATTAATTTAGTTGCCCCTTCTCCATCTCGAGCAATTGCTTTTGCTAAATCTTCTGCAACTAGTTGTAAAGTGCTATAAAAATTATTCCAATCAGGATGTGCTGGTGTTAATGTATCATTTCCTGCTAATCCATTTGCCATAACAATTACTGTATCATTGGTCGACGTATCCCCATCCACCGTAATTGCATTGAAAGTCACATTCGTTATATCAGAAAGTGCATTTTGTAATACATCCGATTCAATATTCGCATCCGTAGTAATGAATCCTAGCATCGTCGCCATATTGGGTTCTATCATTCCTGAGCCCTTAGCTGTACCAGAGATTACCACTTCTTTCCCATCGATAAGTGTACTGTAAGTAGTGTTTTTCATAACAGTATCTGTTGTAAGGATCGCTTGTGCAAAATCGATTCCATCCTCTAAAGAGCTCCCTAACTGTAACTTTTCAACACCTGTACGGATTGGTTCCATTTTCATGATTTCACCAATTACACCTGTTGAAGCAACTCCAACAAGAGAAGGTTCAATACCCAACTTCTCCGCTGCTAGACTTTGCATTTCATATGCATCAGCAAGCCCTTGCTTTCCAGTACAAGCATTCGCATTTCCAGAGTTTACGATTAGTGCCTGCATTTTACCTGTGTGATAAACAACCTCTTTTGTTACTTTTATTGGTGCAGCTTGAATTGCGTTCGTAGTAAATACACCAGCAACGCTTGCTGGAACTTCACTTACCAAGATAGCTAAATCTTTCTTCTTATGCTTAATGCCACAATGCATACCCGCAGCTGAAAATCCTTTTGGTGACAAAATATTCTTACTTGATATCTTTCTAATCTCATAGATTAAATTCAACATTTTCTCCCCCTTAAATAAATAATGGAATAACATCCAGACCTAATGTTTGTGGAAATTCGCACTGGACATTCATATTTTGGATTGCTTGCCCCGCAGCCCCTTTTACCAAATTATCTATCACACCAACTATAGTGGCTCTGTTTGTTCTTTCATCTAGCTGAACAAAAATATCACAATAGTTTGAACCTTTTACTCGATTTGTTCCAATTGTAGATATATCCTGTACTACACGGACAAATGGATGATTTTTATATGTTTCTTTTAAACAATCATTTAGTTGCTTGTTCGTAACACCTGGCAATACTGGTGCATAGGAAGTAGCTAAAATTCCCCGCGTCATTGGAACAATATGTGTATTGAAAGTAATAGCTGTTTCTGCGTCTGCAAACATTGTAATGGCCTGTTCAATCTCAGGTATATGTTGATGTTCATTTACTTTATATATTGAAAAATTTTCATTCATTTCACTATAGTGTGTTAATTGGGAGGGCTTATTACCTGCACCAGATACACCACTTTTGGCATCAATCACTAAGTAGCTCGGATCGATCAGTCGTTCTTTTATTAAAGGTAGCACTGAAAGTAAAACAGCAGTTGGATAACACCCCGGATTAGCTATTAAACTAGCTGATTTTATATTTGCCTCATTCCATTCAGTAAGTCCATATACACTTTCCTTTATAATAGATTCCGGTGCCGGTTCTTTCTTGTACCATTTTTCATAAGCACCTAAATCCTTTAAGCGATAGTCACCAGAAAGGTCTATCAGCTTTGGACCAATACCGACTAACGGAGGAAGTAGTTTACTCGTTACACCAGAAGGAGTACTTGTAAATACAACATCAAAACTAGCTAAAGTTTCTACATCAATTTTTTGTAATGGTGTATCGTGAATCGATAACAAATGACCGAATTTTGAAGAAAAAATTGCTCCTTCTTCCGAAGAAGTAAACAATTCGATTTTTTCAACCTCTGAATGATTGTGTAAGAAACGGATTAATTCTAATCCCCCATATCCTGTTGCCCCTATAATTCCAACTTTCAATTCATTCACCCCTAAATTAGAAAATCACTTCTTGCGTCAAATTCGTGTGAGATGTTCTATTAATTATGCATATAACGAACTTTTCCGCTTCCAAATCTACCAAGATAACGTAAGTATAATTCTGCATAATTATTTAGTCAACTGTATTTTTATATATTTTCAAAATTTTTAAACGGACAACAAAAAGGGTACTCTATCATATTTTATAATAGAGTACCCTCTCAAGATATTGTATAAATATTAATATTTTATTAAGTATTTGTTAATTATTACCAAATAAATTCTTGCCATACCATTGCTAATCCCAAAAGTACTATTCCCCATTTATAACCTTATATCTAGTATTATGTTGTGAAAATTAATCTTCCATTGTAGATAAATCTCCAGTTGGCAGTTTCAATTCCCATGCTTTTAAAACACGACGCATAATTTTTCCGCTTCTCGTTTTTGGAAGCTTTTCTTTGAATTCAATTTCTCTTGGTGCAGCGTGGGCAGCTAAACCCGTTTTAACAAAATTACGTATATTTTCTGCTAATTCATCGCTAGCTTCTATCCCTTCCCTTAGTGCTATAAAGGCTTTTATAATTTCTCCGCGTATCGGATCCGGCTTACCTATTACTCCTGCCTCTACGACATCAGGATGTTCAAGTAATTTACTCTCCACTTCAAATGGACCTACTCGTTCACCAGAAGTCATAATGACATCGTCGACACGGCCCTGGAACCAGAAATATCCATCATCATCAATATATGCTGAATCGCCTGTAATATACCATTCATCTCTAAGAAAATAGGAGTCAAATCGCTCAGGATTGCCCCAAATTTGACGCATCATAGACGGCCATCCTTTTCGAATCGCTAAGTTCCCCATCGTATATGGGGGAACTTCTTTTCCTTCATCATCCACAATGGTTGCATAGATACCCGGTACAGGTTTCCCCATTGAACCTGGCTTAATATCCATTGAGGGATAATTACAAATAATATGGCCACCTGTTTCAGTCATCCACCAAGTGTCATGGATTCTATGGTTAAGTACTTCCATACCCCACTTGATAACTTCTGGATTCAAAGGCTCTCCTACTGACAGTATATGGCGAAGAGTAGAAAGGTCAAACTGCTCTAACACACTTGCACCAGCACCCATTAGCATCCTGAATGCTGTAGGTGCACTATACCAAACTGTTACTCCGTATCGTTCGATTGCACCATACCAATTTTCTGGACTAAACCGTCCACCAACTATTAAGTTTGTTACACCATTTAGCCACGGACCAAACACACCATAAGCTGTCCCTGTAACCCATCCAGGATCTGCTGTACACCAAAAAATATCTTGTTCTTGTAAATCCAGAACCCATTGTGCAGTTTGATAATGCTGAATCATCGCATTATGAACATGTAGCACACCTTTTGGAGCTCCCGTTGAACCGGAAGTATAGTGAAGTAGCATGCCATCTTCACGGTCCACCCACTCTATATCAAATAAACTTGATGCTTTTTCCATTTCGCTTGCAAAGTCCACAATTTTCTCATTCTCTTCGATTTGTTCCCCAACAACGAAGATTTTTTCCAAATGTGGAAGCTTCTCTACTGGAACTCGATTTAATAGGCTAGGAGTAGTAACTAATGCTTTCGCTTCACTGTCCGACAATCGGTCATAAACGGCTCCTTCCATAAATGCCTCAAATAATGGACCTACTATTACGCCCATTTTAATTGCTCCTAATAGAGAAAAATACAATTCAGGTGACCGCGGCATAAAAATAAACAAACGATCACCCTTGTTTAAAGTAGTGTGTTGTTTAAACACATTTGCAGCTTTGTTCGAAAAACGTTTCATATCATAGAACGTATAGCTTTCTTTTCGATTCCCATCTTCGAAAAATAATGCTACTTTGTTTTTTCGAAAGCTTTCCGCATGACGATCAATGGCTTCATAAGCAGCATTGACCTTCCCAGTTGCATGCCAGCTAAAAGATGTTTCTGTCTCTTTCCAATCAAAAGATGCAGCCATTTCATCATATCTTTTCAAATGATAATCTCCACCTGAAACAGCTAGTCTGTCTGTAATTTTTATCCCCATAAAAATTACCCCTTTCAAATCAATTTTGCCTTAAACATGTCCACAATTATAAAATTATGGAATATAATTACAAAATCATTGTAAATCTCTTGCTGTAAAAGAATGTGAAAATATTCCTTCTTTTAATACTAAGAATCAGTATTATAGATTGAATAAATTTATTTTACAATATTCTGAACATTTTGAGTAAAATATTTTCAATAATGGTACAATTAAAGTATTTTTAACAAATAACAGCGATTTTACGCATAAATTATCATATAATGATGGTATCAAACTCAGGTGGAGCGAATTAGAATGGAACATATTAAAAGCTTTTATTCCCTAAGAATGGAAACAAGGCACGGGCTTGTAACAATCGAAGGACCCATTCCTTCAGAACAGCTGGAGAAATACACTTTTCATGAAGATTTAGTATCATTTAGACCAGCTGTGCAGCAGCAAAAGGCATTAGTTGAAATTGCTAAACTAGAAGAAGGACGAATACTTATTATTCGAAATGGAGAGACCGTTGTAGGCTATGTCACTTTTTTATATCCCGACCCATTAGAGAGATGGTCTGAGGATCAGATAGAAAATATGATAGAGCTTGGCGCGATTGAAGTAATCCCCTCCTATCGTGGTGGAGGTGTAGCCAAAAATTTATTACAAGTGTCTTTCATGGATGATGCAATGGAAGATTATTTAGTGATAACAACAGAATACTATTGGCACTGGGATTTAAAAGGGACAGGTCTAAATGTATGGGATTATCGTAGGATGATGGAACGGCTGATGAAGAGTGTCGATTTCGAATATTTCGCCACAGATGATCCAGAAATCACATCTCATCCTGCCAACTGCTTAATGGCGAGAGTAGGTAAGCGTGTGAATAATGATACAATGGAACGCTTTGACCAACTACGCTTTAAAAATCGTTTTATGTACTAACTGTAATTGAAAGGCGGAAACAACATGATGATTATTGAAGAAATTATGAATAGAGATATCCATTCTTTAGCTCCTTCTCATACCGTTAAAGATGCGATTGAAATGATGAGGGAGAAAAAAATTCGACATTTACCGATTATCGATGACTGTGAAAAATTAGTAGGCATCATAACAGCACATGATCTAAAAAACGTTTTACCATCTACTATAAAAAGTGAGTTAAATTTAACAACCTATGAGACGCCTCTTGAAGAGATTATGGTAAAAAATCCACTAATAGGGCATCCACTAGATTTTATTGAAGAGGTTGCCCTTACACTCTATGATTCTAAAATTAGTTGTCTTCCAATTGTGTCAGGTGGCAAATTAGTTGGTATGGTAACAACAACCGATTTGCTTTATACATATATCGAGCTAACTGGGGCAAACAAACCCTCCTCCAAAATCGATATTCAAGTAATCGATAAGCCTGGTATTCTTTCTGATATTACAGAGATTTTTAAGAAGCATCATGCCAATGTGTTAAGTGTGTTAGTATATCCTAGCAAAAATCATAAAGAAAGCAAGATTATTAGTGTTCGAGTACAGATTATTAATCCATTATCCATCATTGAAGATTTGCGTAAAGAAGGCTTTGATGTGTTATGGCCAAATTTACCTGGAGTTGATCGTTCATGAAAGATGCCGTCTTTATTTATTCGCCAGAACAGCTTGGATATAAGTTTTCAGATTCGCACCCATTTAATCATAAGCGTTTACTTTTAACAATGGATTTACTTAAAGATATAAATGCCCTTTCGGATGCAGATATTGTACCTGCACGAGTTGCAACAGATGAAGAAATCGCTCTTGGTCATGATAAAAAGTATATCGAAATTGTGAAAAAGGCGGGCCATGGTTTATTAACTTCAGAAGCATGCGAAAACTATGGAATTGGAACAGAGGATACACCGATATTCAGCAATATGCATGAAGCAAGTGCTTTGTTAGTTGGAAGTACATTGCAAGCAGTAGACTATGTAATGCAAGGTAAAAGTCGACATGCATTAAATTTAGGTGGTGGCCTACACCATGGCTTTTTTGGCCGGGCTTCAGGTTTTTGTATTTACAATGACAGTACTGTCGCTATCCGTTATATGCAGGAGAAATACAATGCGCGAGTATTATATATAGATACAGATGCACATCATGGAGATGGGGTTCAATGGGCTTTTTATGATGATCCGAATGTTTGTACACTATCCATTCATGAGACAGGTCGCTACCTATTTCCTGGTACAGGTAATGTTACCGAACGCGGCAATGGTCAAGGCTATGGAACATCATTTAATTTTCCCATAGATGCATTTACAGAGGATGAAAGTTTTCTAGAAATTTATGAACAAGCCGTAAGAGAAATATTTGACTATTTTAAACCTGATGTTGTTATTACACAAAATGGTGCTGACGCTCATTATTTTGACCCTCTTACCCATCTATATGGAACGATGAAAATCTATCAAGAGATACCTAGATTAGCACATAAGTTAGCACATGAATACTGTGATGGAAAATGGATTGCTGTAGGTGGCGGTGGGTATGATATATGGCGTGTTGTTCCAAGAGCCTGGTCCTATATCTGGACCGAGATGAACAACTTGGCTTTACCAACTGGCGGACTCCCAAAAACCTGGTTGGAAAAATGGCAGCCTGAATCTCCAGTACCACTGATTCCAACATGGGAGGATCCAACTCCTTTATATGAACCGATTCCACGTAAGCTAGAAATTGAAGAAAAAAATGCACAGATGCTGATGAAAGCACTTCATATGATTCGAGCAGGAAGAAGATAAATAAAAGGCAGCTTCGTCAGAAAAACACAAATCGACCAAATGATCGTATTGATATTTTTCATATGCGGATATCAAAAAAATCATTCTACCGATCCGCATTGAAAACGAGCTGCCTTTTACTATTTTACAGAATCTCTTTTTTCAATTCTGTGAGGAATAATAACCGATTGATCCTCTATATTTTCTTTGTACATTAATTTTGTAAGTAAACGCATCGCTACAGCACCAATATCGTATAACGGTAATACAACACTTGTTAGTTGCGGACGCACCATACGTGCAAGCTTCGAATCCTCAAAGCTAATTACTTCAATTTCATCAGGAACGTTTTTACCATTATCCTGTGCACCATGAATTAGTCCTATTGCTAATTCATCACTCCCTGCAAAAAATGCAGTCGGTGGTTGCTCAAGGTTACTTAATGTATCCCAAGCTTCAAGGCCACTATCATACGTACCATCATCCGAAATAATTAACTGTTCATCCAGTTCAAGGTTTGCATCTGTTAGAGCCTTTTTAAAAGCCTCAAGTTTAAATTTAGAGTTAATCGTATATGCAAGTGGTCCTGAAACAAATGCAATTCGTTTATGACCATTAGCTATTAGCATCTGAACTGCTTCATAAGACGCCTGGAAATAATCAATATTCACCGAAGGGAAATTGTTGGTTTCGTCCACTGACCCAGCAAGCACAATTGGTACAGGTGAATGTTCCATTGATTGATGAAGCTTTGGCGTTACTGCATCACTCATCATTACGATACCATCTACTTGCTTTCCTAACATTGTATCTAATAGATTTAACTCTTTGTCTTCGTTTTGGTCTGAGTTCGCTAAAATAATATTATAGCGATACATCGTTGCTATATCTTCTATTCCACGTGCGGCTTCCGCATAAATATTATTTGAAATATCTGGAATAATAACCCCTACTGTTGTTGTTTTCTTACTTGCTAGACCACGTGCTACTGCATTTGGTCGATATTCTAAGCGTTCAATTACTTCCAACACTTTTTTTCTTGTAGCAGGTTTTACATTTTGGTTTCCGTTAACTACACGTGACACCGTCGCCATTGAAACATTTGCTTCACGTGCAACATCATAAATCGTTACAGTCAAAGGATACGCCTCCTTTTAAGTCAAATTATTATTATAATCATACGACAATTTCCATTTCATTTTCAATATAAACCATATAAACTTCATAAAGATTAAACATTTTCCTTTTTTTAACTCTATTTATAATAAAAAAACTAGACATATCGTAAATCAATTACGATATGCCTTCGTTGAAATTAGATGATAAGAATGTCCTCTTCCAAAAAGAAAATCCAAAAGTATTGTCAAATACTTTTGGACCTAAACACTTTTAAGCTTTTAACTCATATTGTTTCATGAATTTTAGCAGCTCATTGTAGTATGCATCGAATTCAGGAATATCCATTTGCTGTTGAGAATCAGATAGCGCCACAGAAGGATCTGGATGTACTTCAGCCATTACCCCGTCAGCTCCGATAGCGATTGCAGCTTTTGCACACGGTAATAGTAAATCACGACGGCCAGTTGAATGCGTTACATCAACGAATACAGGTAAATGTGTTTCTTGTTTCAAAATTGGTACAGCTGAAATGTCTAGAGTGTTACGTGTTGCTTTTTCGTAAGTACGGATACCGCGCTCACATAGCATAATGTTTTCATTCCCTTGAGACATAATATATTCTGCCGCATGGATGAATTCATCGATTGTCGCTGCTAAACCACGTTTCAATAGAACGGGTTTATTTGTCGAACCTACAGCTTTTAATAGCTCGAAGTTTTGCATATTACGTGCACCAATTTGGATGACATCAACATAATCTAATGCTTCTTCAATGTGTGCTGGTGTTACGATTTCTGTAACAACTCCAAGGCCATACTCTTTAGATATTTGTTTTAAGATTTTAAGGCCCTCTAGCCCTAAACCTTGGAAATCGTATGGAGATGTACGTGGTTTGTAAGCTCCGCCACGAATCAATTTCAACCCTTTTGCTTGAATTGACGCTGCAACAGCTGCAACCTGTTCGTATGATTCTACTGAACATGGGCCAAATACGAATGTTGGGCCTCCTGCTCCTACTGTTTCACCATTAATTTCAACAACCGTATCTTCTGATTTTTTCTTACGAGATACAAGAAGTTCTTTCTTCTTATCAGCTTCAAGTTGTTTAAGAGCTGTTTTGAAGATTTGCTTAAATATAAAGTCAACCGTCATTTGATTTAACGGGCCTTTATTATGCTCTTTTAATAGATTTAACATATGGCGTTCACGAAGAGGATCATATCGGTTGACACCTTGTTTACCTTTGATTTTACCGATTTCATCCACAATCTCTGCTCGCTCATTAATTAAACGTAAGATTTCTATGTTTAATTCGTCTATTTGACTACGTAACGCTTCTAAATTTTGCTCACTCATTTCTATTCTCCTCTCCTTCTTGTATCTTCTCTTTTCAGAACATCAAAATGTATGGTACATTTTAAGTTAATAATCATATTATAGTCAACAAATTTCAAATTGTCACGCTTTTTTCTTTAGCGATTCAACTCGCTAAAGTAATTTATTTTTATATATAGAAAGGAAGCGGTTCCACTTGAGTTCTAAATTATTTGCCCTAGATATTGGTACGCGCTCGGTTGTCGGGATTATTTTAGAAGAGCAAAACGACCATTTTCATGTAATCGACATACTCATAAGAGAACATAAAGAACGAGCTATGGTAGATGGACAAATACATAATGTGTTATATGTTGCAGATTTAATAAAAGAAATTAAAAGTGAACTCGAAGAAAAGCATGGTCCCTTACAAAAAGTAAGTGTTGCTGCTGCCGGTCGAGCCCTAAAAACAGAGCAAGCAAGCATTACGATCAATATTAAAAATCGTCCTATCTTTACTGAAGAAGATATTAGTCGCATAGAGCTCCAGGCTGTACAGCTAGCACAGGCAAAGCTTCTCTCCACTAAAGAAGATGAAAAATTGAATCACTATTATTGTGTAGGCTACTCTGTACTATTTTATAGACTAGATGGAGAAGAAATCGGTAGTTTAGTAGACCAACAAGGTGATGAAGCAACAATTGAAGTCATCGCCACTTTTTTACCTAGAGTGGTTGTTGAATCGTTGCTTGCCGCTTTAAAACGTGCAGATTTAGAAATGGAAGCTCTTACTTTAGAGCCAATAGCAGCCATTAACGTACTTATCCCACCATCCATGAGACGCTTAAATGTCGCCCTGGTAGATATTGGAGCGGGTACTTCTGACATTGCCATTACCGATAAAGGAACGATTGTTGCGTATGGAATGGTGCCAACTGCCGGTGATGAGATAACAGAGGCATTAAGTGACCATTATCTACTCGATTTCCCAATAGCAGAACTAACAAAACGACAATTATCTATTGAAGAACATGTAGTCATTCAGGATATTCTTGGCTTTGAACAATCATATCCAAAAGAAGAAGTAGTCCAAGCGATTCAACCATCAATCGAAGCGCTGGCACAGGCAATTGGCAGAGAACTATTAAGATTAAATCAAGTTCCTCCTAAAGCTGTGATGCTCGTTGGGGGTGGCAGTCTAACCCCAAACTTACCAATTGAATTGAGTAAGGTTTTAAATCTTCCGGTCAATCGTGTAGCAGTGCGAGGAATCGATGCCATTCAGAACTTAACGAAGGAAGAGTCCATCCCAGCAACACCAGAGCTAGTAACTCCAATTGGTATTGCCATTGCTGCAAAGAAAGCACCTATTCAGTATATGTCAGTAACCGTAAACGAGCAGGTTGTAAGACTATTTGAACTAAAAGAAATGACTGTGGCCGATGCCTTTCTGTCTGCGAATATCCGAGCGAAACAGCTTTATGGAAAACCAGGTCAAGGTATTGCCATATCTGTAAACAATCAGGATATTCTAATTCCAGGTGGACATGGACATCCTGCCACAATACTTGTAAATGACGAGCCTGCTTCTACCAAAACAGCTATAAAAAATGGAGACGTAATTATTCTTGTGGAAGGCCGAGACGGTCACGAGGCAAAAGTTACGGTTCGAGAGCTTGTTGATGATGCTCTCTTCAAAAAAGTAACGATCCAGGATACATCGTATATCATTGAACCTATTGTTAAAGTAAACAACAAAATTTGTTCCTCTGCCCATGAATTGCAGGACCGCGATTCACTAAAAATTGAAATAATCGAAACAATTCAAGATTTACTTAAGCATGTTAATGAAATCGAGCTCTTACAAAAATTGAAATCGTTCTACCTTACTATTGATGGAAAACCAGTCCTCTTTCCTGACTTTTCCTCCACGTTAATATTGAATGGTAATCCTAGCAAAATTACCTATCCATTTAAGGATGGTGATTCAATCAGAATTGAAGATGCTCCCAATCCTACAGTAGAAATGGTCGCTAATAAGCTGAACCTCATTCTCGAGGAAAGGATTGTCGTCTCCTTCCAACACGAAACAGTGGAACTAAGAAAAGTTTGTAGAGAAGTGCTGGTTAATGGAAAAATCGTACCAACAACATATACGGTTGTGAATGGCAACTCCCTTTCCATTGTAGAGAAAGATACTAACAATTGGACTTACATGGATATTTTCCGTTTTTCTACATGGCAATTACCAGTAGACTTCAAAGGACAATTTAAAATCTTGCGAAATGGCCAGCCGTCATCATTTGATGAAGAGATTTTTGGCGGCGATCAGCTTGAGATAATTTTAACTGAACAAACTGTACAGTAGTAAGAGCTTGTTTCACCTCATACACAAATTTAAAACCAGATGGAGGAAAACGGTTTGTTTTCTCCATCTGGTTTTTAGTTTGTTAGATTGATGAAGGTCTTGATACCTCAGACATGTCTACACCTTCATAAGTTTCGTTTTCCAATGGTTCTTCCCCTTCGTATGAGACAGTACCGTCATCAAATACTGTTGGAACCTTCGCTGCTTTATATTTTACTTTATCAACTAGTTGAGTTGATTGTTCTTTTAATTGATTGGAAATTTGAACTGTTTTTTCTTTTGCTGTAGATGATAATGTAACACTCTTATCTTTAATCATTTCAGCTTGACTAGCTACATCACTGCGTAAATCTCTACCTGTTTTTGGTGCAAGTAACAAACCTGCTGCTGCTCCAACAATTCCACCCACTAATGCTCCAATAACAAAATCTTTCATGTTCACCGACTCCTCCTCGTAAATAGCATCTGTTCCTGTATAAACTTGAGGTAAATTTGGTAATTCATTTTTTACTTCGTTATAGTTCGGTTTTTCCCCTGCCATTCTCTCCATCCCCTTTTTTGTTATTTTCTGCGCTTGAATTTAGAAGATTTTTTAACTATTTCTTCAGTCGCTTCTTCTACATCGTTTTGATCAATTGTTTTGCGCTGCTTCCATTTGTCTGCGAATTCCATAGCCACATTACCCCACTGCACAACTTGGGCTATCTTTTCTTCATTTTTACTTACTTCGGTTGAAATGGACGAAGTTATTTGGTTGATCGATGTATTTAAGCCATTTACCGAAACTCCAATATTTTTTACTGCATCTACCACACTATTTAACTTTACTGATTTGTCTGCAATGTCTGCAGCAAGTGTATTTGTTTTCTCTAAAAGAGAGGTTGTCTCACGTGTTATTCCTTCCATTTGCCCTTCGATACCTGCAATTGTTCCAGCAATACTATTTAAAGTATTTTTCAAGCCGAATAGGGTCATACCAACACTAATACATAATACTAAAAAGCCTATTCCTGCAAGTAATGCAGCGATGTATAAAATGATTTCCATAAATAACCTCCTACGTCTACTACTTCCTATTATTCGACAAAATTTAGAGCGAATCCTTCCGTTTAGAAAAAACAGCCTAAACTTAGGCGTTTAAGCTGTTTCTTCGTTACTTTTCAATACATCCTCAAATGCATTTTGATACTTGTTAACATCTCCTGCACCCATAAATAGGAAGACAGCATTCGTATGTTCTTTCAACAGTTCAATTTTATCAGTTTGAAGAAGATTACTATTAGTTATTAAAGCCTGTAAATCTTCAATTGATAGCGCCCCTTGCTTTTCACGGGCTGAACCGAAAATATCACATAAATATACTGCATCTGCCTGTGATAAGCTATCAGCAAAGTCCTGTAAAAAGGCTGCTGTACGGCTGAATGTATGTGGTTGGAAAACAGCTATGATTTGTCGATCTGGATATTTTTGACGTGCTGATTGTATTGTTGCCTTTATTTCTGTTGGATGATGCGCGTAATCATCTACAAGTACACTATTCCCAATTTTCGTCTCTGTGAAACGTCTTTTTACACCACCATAAGTACGTAAACGCTCTTGAATTAATTGTGCTGGAATTCCTTCATAATGACAGAGGGAAATAACAGCAAGTGCATTTAATACAGTGTGGTCACCATAAAGAGGAATGAAGAATTTATCATAATATTCATTCCTTACATAAACCTCAAAAGTTGTACCTTCTGTTGTTTTTTCAATATTCCTAGCTGCAAAATCATTATGAGTAGCAAAACCATAATAAACAACAGGTACATTTGCTTGAATTTTTTGCAGATGCTCATCATCCCCACAAGCAATGATTGCTTTATTCACTTGTAATGCCAGCTCCTGGAATGCTGAATAGACATCCTCTATACCATTAAAATAGTCTGGATGATCAAAGTCAATATTTAACATCACCGCATAGTCTGGATGGTATGCTAAGAAATGGCGTCGATATTCACAAGCTTCCATCACAAAGAAGCTAGCATCTTCTTTACCAGAACCCGTGCCATCACCAATCAGATAAGATGTTGGCATGAAGCCTGCGATTACATGACTCATCAGTCCAGTTGTGGACGTCTTGCCATGTGCTCCAGTAATAGCAATCGATGTATAGCGATTGATATAATCCCCTAAAAACTTATGGTAACGAATAACTTCCAGACCTAATTCCTTCGCACGAACAATTTCTGGATGCTCATCTGGAAAGGCATTCCCTGCAATTACAGTCATACCTTCTTTAATATTTTCCTCACTAAACGGTAAAACTGTAATGTTACGCTCTCTTAACGGTTTTTCTGTAAAATAGTAGGTCTCATAATCAGAGCCTTGTACTTGTTCTCCTGAATCAAATAATATCTGAGCCAATGAACTCATACCTGAACCTTTAATTCCTGTAAAATGATAAAATGTCATATTTAAACCTCCCGGGATACACTGCTCCCAATGAATGAACGTTTTTGATATAAGTTAGTTTGTGCCAATACAACAAAACTTACCCCATTATAGCATTATTTTTAATAAAGAATATTGTAAAATATCTTTATTTATCTACCGATTCACTCATTTATTCGTATTTTTATATTTAAGTTAGAAAATTGGCAGAATGCTACACGTTTTAATCTTTTAAAACGCTAGCATTTTGGATTTGTTTTACTTTCAATTTACAAAAAAATGAGAGGGATTCCCCCTCATTATTCAAACATTGACGTTAAATCAGATTCTGTAATATAAACCTCTCTTGGTTTACTTCCTCTTGGCTCTGAAACAAAGCCTTGGCTTTCTAACATATCGATTAAACGTGCTGCACGATTATAACCAATATGATATTTTCTTTGGATCGAAGACGTAGAAGCAGAGCCTTGTTCATGAACAAATCGGCAAACCTCTTCGAATAACTCATCTTGTTCCTCAACAAGTTCCGTTTTCTTTAATAATTCGTCTTGCTGGAAGAAATAATCAGGTTCTCCCTGTCCTCTTACATGATCGATAATTTCCTCTATTTCATCATCTGTTACAAATGTACCTTGCAGACGTATTGGATCGCTCATTCCGTTGCCTAAGTAAAGCATATCTCCTCTTCCAAGTAATCTCTCAGCACCCTGACTATCAATTATTGTACGTGAGTCAATTTGAGAAGAAACTGCAAATGCAATACGAGTAGGAATATTTGATTTAATCAGCCCTGTAATAACATCAACAGATGGTCTCTGAGTTGCGACAATTAGGTGAATCCCACATGCTCTTGCTTTTTGTGCAATACGACAGATGGCTTCCTCTACATCTTGAGGCGACATCATCATTAAATCTGCAAGCTCATCTATCACGATTAAAATGTAAGGTAGTTTATGACCATATTCACCTTTAGATTCTGCTAATTTATTAAATCGTGGTAAGTCACGAACTCCTACATGGGCAAATAATTGATAACGTCTTTCCATTTCTTCAACTGCCCACTTTAATGCTGCAGTAGCTGCCTTCACATCACTGATTACTGGGCTAACTAGATGCGGAATATTATTAAATGGTGCAAGTTCGACCATTTTTGGGTCAATTAACATCAGCTTTAACTCGTTTGGGTTAGCTTTATATAATAAGCTAATTAATATTGAATTTATACAAACAGATTTCCCTGAGCCTGTCGCCCCTGCTATTAAACCATGCGGCATTTTTCGCAAGTCAATTGTTACAGGCTTACCGGTTAAATCCAGTCCTAATGCAGCCTCTAATGGGGATTCAGATTCTTTAAATGAATCACTGCAAGTTACTTCAGATAATTGTACCGCTCTTGAAATACGATTTGGTATTTCAATCCCAATTGTACTTTTCCCTGGGATTGGCGCTTGAATCCTAATATCCTTCGCTGCTAATGCAAGCTTTAAATCATCTGACAGATTGCGAATCTTACTTACTTTGGTACCATGACCCACTGTTATTTCAAACTGTGTAACTGCTGGCCCCTGCGTGATGGCCTCTACCTGTGCAGTTACTTGGAAATAGGATAAAGACTCCACTAAAATATCTGCTTGTGATTCCAACCACTCTCGATCTTCTGTTTTTTCTTCAGGAGGCGTTAAAAAATCTAAAGAAGGTTTTACATATATCTTCGGTGGTGAACTCACCACTTTACTATCTATAGCAATTTCTTCAGGCGTTTCCTCTGTCTCTTCTCGTAAAGAAATAGTTTCTGAAGTCTGAGCTAAAGGCGTTTCGATTTCTTGCTCTTTCTCTTCCTGGAAGACCCCTATTTCACTTTCTTGCTTTCCTCCATACGGCTCAAGCACTGTCAATGGAGATAGGTCCTCAGGATTCACATGAAGCGGTTGTTTTTCATGCGATTCTTCAGTCTTAGTTATCTGCCTATACATTTCTTTATTATCATCATTATGTTGAAGCATTTGTTTTTGTGCTAATTTGGCTGCATATTTTTCTTTGTCTGATTTCAGCATTAACACATTAAAAGGTAATTTACTCCCTTTGGATTGCGGTTGCTCCAGTTTCTGTTCTTCGTTTTCACAAGTCAAATGATCTTTTTCTTCTTCAGATTCAGTTGTTACTGTTTCTTGAAGATTATTCTCATAGGCTTCAGGCTGATAACTTGTGAATGATTCTTGTTCATGCCCTATCTGTTCGTCTGTTTCTTCCGTAAATTGGCTATCATTTAATGCAATGGACACCAACTTTTGCACTTGAGCACTTTGAATAGGATGCAAAATAGGTTCTTGTTCAAATTCTGTCTTTGGATAAATGTCACTTGGTTCTTCATAAGAAAGGTTTGAATTGATCACTTCGTTCTCCTGATTTATTACCGGGAACTCAACTTGTTCTTCAAAGCTTTCTGAAACAGGTTCACTTTCTTCATGAAATTGTTTTGTTTCAAAATATTCTTCAAGTTCTTGATCATTTTGTAGTTCCATAAAATCTAGTTCAGATGATTTTTGACCTTCGTCTTGTACCATACCATGTGATTCCATATCAATTTTTTTACCTTCAAAAGGTTCTGCTTCATATACTGTAACTGCAGCTTCTTGATAGACTTGTAATTGTTGGTTCGCTTGGAATCGTTGAAGTTTTTCTACAACTTGATCTTCCCTGAGATCTCTTTCGTCAGTTTCCTCAGCTAAATTTGGCAACTCTTCTACTTTTTCATATAGCTCTTCTTTTAGGTAGATGGGCTTTTCCTCTACCTCATCCTCTATATCAATGAAACTAGTAACCGGTACTTCATGTAAAGGTTCCCTATACTTTACTTTTGGCTGTGCTGTCCTTAAATTCTCTTCTTTAACAATCAAGCTTTCCGAAAGAACAGCTTCTACCCTATTTTCATGCTCTGAATAATTAATACTCGGAATATTTTTATCCTCAGTAAGGACATTCTCAATCTCTTTTTCATTAGAGTTTGACTCTATTTTCTCCTGCTTTTTAGAAAGCAATTCGTCTATTTTACTCGGTTTCTTAAATCCATGAACTGGAGATGGAACTTGCGTTGGAACAAACCTTCGCTTTGGAACGAGTGGATCTTCTTGTTCAACTAAGTTTTTCTTTATAGTTGCTGTGTTTCGATAATCCTTTTTTATTTGTTCCTGTGCTTTTACTTTTTCAACTCTCCGTAAAATAGTAGATTCTTGTCTATTAATTACGTTTGAGTGGCCTTTAATGCGCTGACGCTTTTCTAGTAAATCGCGGATTCCTGAAACCTCGACATCATATACTTTGGAAATAGCATTTGGTTGGTAAAAATATTTAATATCCCTTCTTGACTCTTCAAATCTATTGGAGAGATGATTTTGAGCTTCTGGATTAAACGAATGAGTAGGCTCGTTAGGCAATTCCATTTCTTCATCAGATATAATTGGAAACTTAAAGCTTTTTCTATTATTTTGAGGATCGTCAAGCTTTCGCTCATCGCTATTATTAAACGTAGTAACTAATTCGTCTTCAAACACATCTTCTTCGTAATATTGATCATCATCTATATCATTATCAAATAGTTTATTAATTTGTTTTTTAAACCAATTCATTATTTATCACTCTTTTCTATCAACATAGCTATTTTATTATAAAGTAATTATATGTAAGTAGGCACCAAAATTTAACTAATGATTCCAATTTCATAGGGAATTTTGTGCCATTTCACATTTGGTTTAACCAAATTATTCAAAAACTAGCTTTGAAGGTAAATAATATAAATCTACCTTAACTAGCAAAATCATATCATAATTACATTTCAATAAGATAACAATGTTAAAACATTTCTATGAAAAGAAAAAGAGGATATCTCAATTTTGCGAGATATCCTCTAAACATACAGTGAACTGATTATAGATTTGAAGGGATTTCGAAAGGAGAACCTACTTCTGCATCTCCATCCAATACTAAAATTCCCTTGGCAGATGGTGCATTTGGAATAGCTAATTCTCTTGCTGAACAAAGCATTCCACTAGAAGCTACACCTCGTAATTCAGAATCTTTAATAACTAATCCTGATGGCATGACTGCACCAATTTTTGCTACAACAACCTTTTGACCTGCCTCAACATTTGGTGCCCCGCAAACGATTTGCAATACGTCTTCTCCAACATTTACTTTACAAATGCTTAACTTATCTGCATTCGGGTGTTTTTCTTTTTCTTCTACATAACCGACTACAAATTTAGGTGAGAAGTCTACATCTAAAGAAATTGTTACTTCGTTAGCCTTTAATGCCGCTTCTATTTTTTCTACAATTTCCGGTGTTACTTCTACATTCCCTTGTACTTCTAAATCGATATATTTACTTGCATTAAAAATATTGAAAGCTTTAACTTCACCAGTTGCTTGCTCTTTTAAAATGGCGATATCGCCAACCTTTTCTACCTCAGTGTTTACAATTTTCTCTGTTGCTAATTGGACTAATAGTACGTCCCCTACAAAAGGTTTGTTATAAGCTACGATCATTTTTCTTCTTGCTCCTTTTCCACTCTGTTTTTTGCCAATATAAAAATTGGTTCTAATTCGCCTTTTTCATAAACAAATGATAATGATGTAATTGGAACTGCACCTATTGAAAAGAAGTGCATAGTCATTTGTGCTAATACATCATACCCTACTTCATTGCGTATATCACCAATAATTAACACATCTTGATGAGGAACCGATAACGTCATATCTCCTTCAATGTTGCTTTCCATTTCCTTCAGGAAGGATTCATTTAAAATACGGCTGGCATCGTATCCATCGTTTTGATTTAAGAAATAAAAGACATTACCTGCAACCTCGTCTTTTTTTGTATTGGTAGGTAGCTTTCTTACAGAAAAACGAGCTGCCTCTCGAACTTGATTCGCGCTTACTTGTAATTTTTCAAGCATCGACTCATCAATTAATCGATAAGTTGTTCCTAAATCTAATGCATAATAAATACGTGTTTCTGCTGTATGATCAGTTGTTAAGAATGGATACCCTTCATTTGATTGTAATGGAAACGAAGTTGAACGAATAACAGGATAAACTGAAGATAAATTATGAAACCCTTCATTTTGTTCTTTTTCCATAGCAGAAAATGTTTGATCAATTGTATAAACCACTTCATCAATGGCTTTTTCTTTCAATGTTTGGAATTTGGCTATGATTTCCGGAAGTGAAATGTCCATCCCCCGGTTTAATGATTTATGATTAAGACGTAAAGTATCTTTTTCTTTATCGAATTTAAAATCAAATTTATCCATGCCTAAACGGTCTTTCAATTTCTCGACAAGTTCTTTTGATTTCATCTGCTCACATCCTTTCTAATTACAAAGAAGTATGTAATTAAGTTCGATCATTATTATATTTAACAAAAATAAACGGCTCACGCAAAGTGAACCGTAAAAATTATCTTATCCTATTGTAACAAAATACTTTAATTCTAGTCGATTAGTTTGTTCGTTACTTATTCTTTTTCTTCTACACTTTTTACAGAACGAACAACCGTCATCATATCCACAAGCTTCTGGTCGATATTCTTATCTTCAGAAAGAGTAGACATTTTTACCCCACCACTACTAACAATCAGTTCAAATTGTTCCTTATCATACTCAAGTACCGCACTGAAGCCGAATGCTCCATCAAATTCTACGGTCTCTTCTTTGATGATTTTTTTTGATGAATCATTTTTTAGCAATTCATAATGTAGGTTGCTATCTTCTTTTTCATAATAATTTACAAAAAGAATGTAGCTTTCATTACCCTTTGTAAGAATTAAATTGTTTAGGTCTTCACTTTCTTCAACAGTAAAACCTGCAGGAACATATAATTCTATCTTACCAATTGTTTTATTTGTTTGTTGAGGGTTTTCTTCAAAAACTGTTTGAGCACTTGCTACACCTGTATCAATTTGCTCTTCAACGGTTTTTCCACAGCCTGCCAATGTCAATAATAGAACAATACTAACAGCAGCCAGAAACCATTTACGTTTCATATGTACGCCTCACTTTCTATTCAACTATTTATTTTAAATGATAAATAGGTAACGATGCAACTCTATTGTAATTAGTAATATTTTCATAGAAAATACTAGCTATTAAAGACTAAGATGAAAAGCCAAGTCATTTAGCAAAAGCACAAAGTCAGACTAATCCAAGTGGAAGTAAGTTTTATATCCTCTTATTCAAGAACAAGTATTGCCCTATGAGAAGTTTTACGATATGTTCAAACATTTCCGTTCGATCTATTAGACCTGCTGTAAATATCCCTACAGCGCCTGAATGAGATCTTGTATCTTGTTGTTTTGTATAATCGTCCATAACTGGTCCCAACTCTTTACCTGCACGTAGCTCATCGGCAACTTCTTTTGGCAATAAAAACTGTGCACCTGCTGCTGAAATAACAGTGCCATCCTTTAAAGCAACTGCTCCCCAATTTGTACAATACATCTCATCACCAATATCATGAACTCCGCCCTCAAGACCAAAATTCAGGTCTGCCTTAGTAACTTCTAGCGTATTTATCGCACGATTAATAGCCCCTTGTCTTGTTTCTTCATTGGAAAAAGGTTGTTCTGATACGTTGGACAGTACATCCACTTGGATATATTGAACATCATCAAAATAACTGTTTATGATATTTTGAATTGCTGCTGTTTTTGCTCTATTTTTCGTTCCGATTGCTACTAACAATTTCTTCATCTCCTTTTTAGACGCACTGCCAGTAAAAAAGATGCCAAAATCGGCATCTTCCTTATTAGCAATTTTAGCCATTATTAATGATTGAATTCACAGTGCTTCTATCAAGCGTTCTTACAAGCTTAACAAGTAATTCTTTTGCTGCTGCATAATCATCAACATGAATAATGGAAGCTGAAGTATGGATATAACGGGAACAGATCCCAATTACTGTACTTGGAATCCCTTCATTTGCAATATGCACTTTACCGGCATCTGTTCCACCTTGAGAAACAAAGTACTGATACGGTATATTATTTGTTTCAGCCGTATCTAAAATGAATTCTCGCAGTCCTCTGTGTGTTACCATTGTCGGATCATAAATGCGAAGAAGAGTTCCTTGTCCAAGCTGGCCAAATTGTGTTTTATCACCAGTTGTATCATTTGCAGCAGAAGCATCTAAAGCAAAGAAAATATCCGGTTTAATCATATTAGCTGACACTTGAGCACCGCGCAGGCCAACCTCTTCCATTACATTTGCTCCTGAATAAAGATGATTGATGACCTTTTCATTCTTTAGCTCTTTTAATAATTCAATGGCCAACCCGCATCCATAACGATTATCCCAGGCTTTTGCCATAATCTTTTTGGGATCTGCCATCGGTGTAAAAGGACAAATTGGAATGATGGATTGACCAGGGCGAATTCCCATATCCAAGGCAGCCTGTTTACTATCAGCACCAACATCAATTAGCATATCTTTTATTTCCATTGCACCTTTGTTATCCGATCCTCTTAATAAATGCGGAGGGATTGAAGCAATTACCCCAGGGATTTCGTTTTCTTTTGCATAGACAGTAACTCTTTGTGCTTGTAAGACTTGGTTTGACCAACCACCTAGCGTTTGAAATTGGAGCATTCCATTTTCAGTAATGTTTTTTACCATAAACGATACTTCATCCATATGGCCAGCAACTAAAATTCTAGGCGCATTTTCATCTGCTGCTTTTCTTACTCCGAAAATCCCACCAAGATTATCTTGAATAATTTCATCAGAGTATTTTTCTAACTCGTCACGCATAAATTTACGCACAGCATGTTCATTACCAGGAGCTCCAGGTAATTCAGTTAAAGTTTTAAATAATTGTAATGTCTCAGTATTCATACAGAACACTCCCTATTTGTTTAGATACCTTTTTATCTTAACATAAATATTTCGCTTTTCGAATTGAAATTGAGGGAAAATTTTCATAATAGTTTCGCATCATTTCTTTTTAAAGCATGTTCTAATAATCAGCATCTATCCATTTAATTATTTTATGAAGATTCGCTTTTTTCCTCATTGTAGGACAAGACTTCTATCCTAAATAATGTTAAAATGAAAAATAGTTCAAAGGAGGATGACAAATGAAATTAAGAGATTTTTTAATAGGCGTAGCGACTGGATTAGCTGCAGCGATTATCATTAAAGAAGCTTCTGAAAGAATTTCACCTTTTGTACCTGCCAATCATATTTTAGACAATGTAAAAGATGAATTTAAAAAGATTAGCCCAATTGATGGTTCTTGGATTTATATGAAAACTGAGGATTTTAACAATGGCGTGATGACTATTCCCGTTTACCGTGGTGGTATTACTCGTATGAATAACGGTGAGTTGGAAACATTCGAATTTGCAGCAGATGCAAGATCTGGTGTAGTAGTCGATTTAGTGAAATCATAAAAAGATAAAAACAAATAGCTGTTCGATTTATTGCTAATCGAACAGCTTATTTTTATGCATTAATTTAAAATTGTATTTTTGCTTCTTTTCCGCGCTTCAATGAATCCATAATCTCTTTGCCATCTTGACCCCATTGAAGCATTCGGAAGTATGCATCATGGTAGAATATAAATTTATATTCATTTGCCAAAGCTTCTTTTAAGATTTTTTCTTTAGCAAATACACTTGTCATCGGATAATCATCATAGGCTAATACCCATAATGGATTTTGATGTGCATGTGTCGGCATAATATCCGCCATATGCAGCATCGTTTCACCTTGTTGAGTCAATTTAACGATTGCATGTCCATCGCTATGCCCGCCAGTGTGAATCATCTCAATTCCAGGTGCTAGCATAATCTGCCCCTCAAACGTCTCTACAAGGTGCTGTACTGGCTCCCAATTTTCCTTCCAATAAGTATTTTTAGAACGAATATTAGGATTTCGCATTTCATCCCATTCGATTTGAGTAGTATAGATTTTTGCATTAGGGAACGTAGGGACTAATTCTTCCCCTTCCCAGCGTGTAAGACCACCTGCATGGTCAAAATGTAAATGTGTCATGAGAATCGCATCAATATCCGAAGCAGTAAGTTCTAATTCTTGTAAACTCTCAAGAATTGTTGACTCTTCTGTTACGCCAAAATTCCGCAACTGTTTTTCAGTCAACTTATTAAAGCCTACACCACTATCAATTAAATAGTTTTTCCCTTCGTATTGAATTAAAATTGGCTCACATGCCAATTCGATTTGATTTTTCTCATTTACGGGATATTTACGTGACCATAGTGGTTTCGGCACTACCCCGAACATTGCTCCGCCATCTAATGAAGTGACGCCCCCATCGAGCCATGTTAATGTCATATTGTGAAATTGAAGCTGATCCATCCATTTCTCCCCCTTAAATTTTCGTTCGAATATTCAGACTCCAGATTGTAGACAGTGATGAATATTGTAATATCCATCACGAATCCAAGCTAATTGTTTTTACCGTTGTAAATAACAGTAAATGTGCGACTGTCGCAAGCTTTCGTCGCAAAGTTACTTCCATAGTAAAACACACTCTATTGTATATTTACTTAGCTGATAAAAATTGTGATTCTAATCTATAAATCGGTTGGCCCTTGGCTGAGAATTTTTCTTCGTACTCTGTCATAATATTGTCTTCTGGCATATTTGCATGTAAGTCGAGCGAAACGTATTTTAATAACAGTCCATATTCAGACATACTGACTAATGAGTATTCAAACAATCCGCGGTTATCGGTTTTAAAGTGAATCTCCCCATTATCAATAAGAATCGACTCATATAGTTTCAAGAAGCCTCCATGTGTTAAACGGCGCTTCGCATGACGTGTCTTTGGCCAAGGATCTGAGAAATTTAAGTAAACTCGACTCACATCTCCTTTTGTAAAGTACTTGTCTAAATCTGCCCCATTTACTTTCAATAATCTTAAATTTGGCGGCGTATTGGCTTCTATCACTTTTTCTAGAGCAACAACGATAACACTTGTATATAATTCAATCCCTATATAGTTAATATTTGGATTCGCTAGTGCCATTCCTGTAACAAATTGCCCTTTCCCTGTCCCCACTTCTATATGGATCGGCTGATCATTTCCAAAAATACGCTGCCAATTCCCTTTGTATTCTTCTGGATTTGGAATAATTACTTCCGGATGACTCGCAATATATTCTTCTGCCCATGGTTTATTTCTTAATCTCAATGCTTAATCCTCATTTCTAGTTGTTCTTGACAAATACCTTTTTATTTTCAAATCTTTTTGTCATTATAGCTTATTTTTATTATATTTACATCGGTATGCTATTTTTTGTTTATCATATTCCAGCATTTTTTCTTTACATTAAAGACTAGCTTTGAGTCCTTTTTCGTTATACCTAATACTTCCCCATCCGCATGGCAGGGCAACTCGTCATTTATGTATATTGCGAATTGTTCTCCTTGTACTTGAACAAACTCTTTTAACTTAGTATGAGTTCCGAAAAAGACCGTGATAAACATCAGTAATAGTTTTAACCTAGAAAGATTGTAAACAATCGATAATTCGAGCAGTCCATCATTAGGAACGGACTTAGGCGAAATCTTCATTCCTCCACCAAAATAAGGTTGGTTTGAAACCGTTACAAACCAGACATTTTCATACGTTCTTTGTAGTCCATCCTGTTCTACTCGTATCTCAAACAATTTAAAGGTAACTAAACCTCTTAAAACATAAAACATATAGCTTAGTTTTCCAAATCCTATTTTGTTCAATCTTTTTTTTAACTTAGAATGATTTACTGAAGCAGCAACAAAGGCATCAAAACCAATTCCAGAATTATTAACAAATCGGATATCTTCCTTGTTCCATGTAACATTCCCACAATCATATGCTTTAAATTCATGGTTCTCTTCGTTGAAGTAATGATCGATCTCTTGTGCAGTTTGAAAAGAGGTAAAGCTCCTCGAAAAATCATTGCCTGAACCTGCACCAACAGCTCCAATAGATACATTGGGATAATCTTGCACACCATTCACTACCTCGTGAATCGTTCCATCTCCGCCAATTGCAATAATTGAGTATGTTTCTTCTGAACTACCCGCTTTTTGTGCAATTTGTTCTGCAATTTCACTACCATGTCCTTTGTATTTTGTTAGGTGGTGAGCATATGGACTCTTTAATTCATTTTCGAGATTTTTCCAGACGCGCTTACCTTTTCCATTTCCCGCTCGCTCATTAATGATAAAGTGCAATTTCACCTTTTTCGTTACTCCTGTTCCTTTTCAACGTTCCATATATCCCGATTAAAAGACGTTGTTTGTACCATCTGTAATAATACTTTTGCTGCACGAATTTGCATATGTTTCATTGGGGAGGAATAATGTCTTAGCTGCTTCATCCAGTTTGAGAACTCCCTTTTATCAATAAATTGCACATTAAATACTGTCCCTGGATAATCAAAATAGCCATTTCGAGATAAAAGTACTTTACGGATTGGTATCTCTACATCATTTTCAGTAAATATTTTGGAAATAAGCGATTCCATACGATTTAACTGAATTAAAGGATTTAGTATTTTTTGACTTGTTTTACCGAACTTCTTCGTCCAAAAACGATCTCCTTCTCCAACAAAGACAGCTTGATTTTCTTGCTCCACTACTGTGATACATATACATTCTGTTGGTGTTAGCAGGACGATATCAAGCTCAACTGGTGCCTTTTTAACTTTTATGATTGGATAATAGAATACTAAAAAACTATCAGGGAAGCTTTGTAATATGCTGCGAAGTAATGAATCACGCAAAAATTTTGGATCAACATAAGACTTCTCCCGAATAGTTGAGCTTGCCCATTTTATTTGAAAATGGAAAAACTGATCTAAAAATACTTTCTTAAGTTCTTCTATCGTATTTGGTTTATATATAATATTGGGCTCGAAAAACAGCGTTGACTCTTCTTCAGGTATCTCATCTTCATGATTTATAAGTTCATTTGTTATCTCTACCTCTTCTAATTCATCCATTTGTTTTGCATTTTTTTTTATTTTAAATTTATCAAAAAAGGAAATTGTTTTTTTACTTTCCTTTACATCTTCTTGTTCTTGCATTTGTTCCCACGGTGGAAGTTCTTCTCCAGATACCCATTGCTGTTTAACTCGATCCCATTGTATTTTCTTTAAACGGACAAACTGGGTTGGATATCTCGATAAATCTATTTGATATCTCGAAATATAATCTTGAAGTTTTACTAATTGAGCCAAACAAAACACTCCTTTTTGTCAATCATGCTCTTGCTACGTCACCTACGTGTCGATTGCGGACTCATTTTTAAAACATAATTTAACCGTTGTACTAATTACTCAAATTTTGTTGCTGCATCATAACAATTTTACATGACGATGTATAAAAAAAATAGTGGATAGATGTTATCCTACCCACTAATTATAAGACTATTTATGTCCAATTAAATTGTAGTACTAGCAACAGGGAGTTTCGTTTCAAATTGTTTTTGAAGCTTGCGCGTCCACTCACCGATTACTCCACCATTAATGGCACATCCATCAACTTCAATAACAGGAGTAATTTCTGAAGTTGTTGAAGAAACGAATATTTCATCCATTTGCAGAGCTTCCTTCTTTGTAAATGATTCCTCTTCTACAGGAAGTCCAATTTCATTTGCACATGTTAAAACAACACCGCGTGTAATTCCGCTCAGTATATAATTGTCGGCAGGATGTGTATATAATACACCATCTTTAATACCGAATACATTTGTTGAAGAACCTTCTGTAATTGTATCTCCACGATGTAAGATTGCTTCATAACTGCCTTTTTCATGTGCTTCTTGCTTCGCTAATACCGCTCCTAGTAAATTAAGAGATTTAATATCACAGCGCAACCAACGGATATCTTCTGCAAATGTTGCTTTTACTCCATTTTTCCCATTTTCGATAGAGCGTGGTGCTTCTTTTACATTTCCAGTTAATACTGGAACCGCATCGCTACCTGGGAATAGGTGATTACGAGGAGATGTACCACGTGTTATTTGAAAATATAGATTCCCAGTTTTTAATTCATTTGCTTCAACTAATTCATGCAATAATTGATGTAGCTTATGTTTTGTATAAGGTATCGTCAATTTAATTTTTTCTGCACTGACATAGAACCGGTCGATATGCTCTGTAGCAGTAAACATTTCACCATCATATACTTTAATAACTTCATAAACGCCATCACCAAATTGATAGCCTCTATCTTCTTTGTTAATTGAAACTTGTTGATCATCCACAATCTTGTCATTCCATAAAGTGTAGCTCATACAAATCAATCCTTTTATCTTTATTTTTTCCCTGCTAATCGGGTAATAGCTTCTGCATAGATGGCTGCTGCTTTCACCAAATTCTCAACAACTACAAATTCATCCGCCTGGTGAGCAACATCTGGTTCTCCTGGGAACAGCATACCGAATGCCACACCTTTTTTCATCGTCCTTGCATAAGTTCCTCCACCAGTAGATAACGGTTTAGAGTTATCCCCAGTATATTTTCTGTACACCTCTAATAAAGTTTGGACAAATTCATCTTCTTCAGGAACATAATGTGGTGATGAATTAGACGCAACATCAAGTGCAAAACCTAAAGCAGCTACATGCCCAGTAGCTTCTGTTATTTTCTCTTCAAATGGGTAACTAACTGAATATCGCATACTCACTTGAACATGGCCACCACGTTTTTGATGGAATAATACAACACCTGGATTTAATGTTGTATGTCCAGACATATCATCGTAGTAATCCAGCTTAATATTATTTCCATAATGATCCTCATCAAATGTATTGACCATAAATGAAACAAATTCAAGACTCGCTTTCGTCGTCACTTCAGTTTGAAGGAATTTTGATAACAATACAGCTGCATTTCTTCCCTTTTCAGGTTCCATTGCATGGGCAGCTTTCCCTTTCATAGTTATTATATATCGACCGTCTTCTTTCGTTAATGTACCATCTGTGCTATTTTTTTCTAAAAAAATATTAAAGTTCTCTTCAATTAATGGAGATACATTTTGTATGATTGCGTTTGCTGCATCAGGGACCATATTAGATCGTTGTCCCGCTTTGAAAGCAATTATCTGTTCATCATCTTCCACTTTTTCCTTTTGAGAAAAATCTAAGATAGAAATACCCTTCTCTGCATTGATAAGAGGGAAATCTGCATCTGGAGCAAAACCGATTGTTGGCATTTCTTCTTTCGAGAAATAATGATCAACACATCTGAATCCACTCTCTTCATCCGTTCCTATAATCATACGAACACGTTTATCTAATTCAATGCCGCTATCCTTTATCATCTTCATTGCAAGGTAGGCTGCCATCGTTGGACCTTTATCATCAATCGCTCCACGACCATACAATTTCCCATCAACCACTTCTCCTTTAAAAGGAGGATAAGTCCAAGAGTCACCAACCGGTACAACATCAACATGACATAAAATACCTAGTAATTCTTCTCCTGAACCCATTTCAAGATGTCCCGCATAATTATCAAAATTTTTTGCAGTAAATCCTTGCTTTTCTCCTAAAGAAAGCAGGAATTGTAATGCTTTTAACGGACCTTCACCAAATGGAGCTTGATCATTTGAAGCTTCTTGATCAAGCACACTTTCAATTTGGATCAACTGTTGTAATTCTGAAACTAGCTCTTCTCTTCTAGATTCCGCTAATTTTATCCAATCCATTTTTACCACCTCTTTACTTAATACCGACCATTTTACTCTTTCTAAAAGAAAGTACAAGCACAATTGTCATATTAAAGCTTTCTTTTTCGTATTATCGAAGTATAGACATATTGTAAAAATTGTATTAATTAACTGAGAATTATGGAAAAATTAATAGATTGCTGTTATAATGTCTTTGTCACAGAAAAACACTTGACAAATAAAATATATAAAGGGGATGTCTAAGGCAGAAATTTAATTAGCCTGGTGCCTCTGCACTGATGTCGTCCGCTAGTCTTTGCCATGAGAATTAAGATCGAAGGAGTGGTTCATTTTTATGAAACCAACTACTGACAGAATGCTTAATCGTATTAAAGACGTGTACATGTTTATCCTTGATAGAGGAACAGTATCTACACAGGATTTAGTCGAAGAGTTCAATATCACTCCTCGCACCATTCAAAGAGATTTGAATGTGTTAGCCTTTAATGACTTGGTAACGAGCCCAAGTCGAGGCAAATGGACAACGACGAAGAAAAAAGTTAAATTATCATCTTAGATAGAATGCAACAAATTCCGCTGATTCAATCATGAGGAAGGTTTGCTGTACAACACTTCTTTAGTAATTTCCACCTCTAGCTTATGCGAACTGTTGCTGACTCACGATTAGTAACATAATATATTTGAAAAACACAACTCGACCAAATTAAGCCGAGTTGATGCCTTAACTTATGCGGATATCCTTAAAATCTTTTAAACTCCTATCCGCAAAAAAAGAATGACCTTTCGTCGGGGTCATTCTTTTTTGAATTCAATATTTGCTTATTTTACTAAACTTTTCAGCTCTTCATCAGTTAACTCCCGGTAGTCTCCAAGATTAAGTGACTCATCAAGCTTTAAGCTTCCCATTGATAACCGTTTCAAGTAAGTTACTTTCTTCCCAACCGATTCAAACATCCTTTTTACTTGATGGAACTTCCCTTCCTGAATTGTCAGCTCAATTTCCGACCTTGGACCAGAGCTTAAAATAACAAGTTCTCCCGGCTTTGTTACATACCCATCATCTAATTCCACACCTTGTTTAAATGCTTCAATATCTGATTCAGTAACTTCCCCCTCTATTTTTGCATAATAGGTTTTTGGCACATGTTTTTTCGGCGATAAAAGATTATGTGCTAATTGACCATCATTAGTTATCAACAACAAGCCTTCTGTATCTTTATCTAACCTACCTACTGGAAAAGGCTTAAAATGCTGTGCTAACGGATCTAATAGGTCAATAACCGTTTTGTCTATGTGATCTTCTGTTGCAGATATAACTCCAGGTGGTTTATTCATCATAAGGTAGATAAATTCCGTATACTCTACTCTTTCACCAAAAACACTCACTTCTTGTATATCTGGATTCACGTGCAAGGAAGAATCTTTTACAATCTCTCCATCCACAGTTACACCCTTTTGCTTTAACAATTGTTTAACTTCTTTACGGGTCCCATAACCCATATTTGCTAATAATTTATCTAACCGCACTCGACTAGACTCCTCCTACTTAAATCCTAGTTTGTTTGCTATTTTTGTAATACGTCCACCCAAAAGTTTTTGTGCAAGCTTTAATCGGAATGCAAGATAACCATAAACGATAGCTCCTACACCTACTGAAACAAGCAAATAAAGTGCTTCAAGTAATTTGTTTGTAGGTACTGCGAATGAATATAGTAATTTATTTATAATTAAAACTGAAACTGACATCAGTAAAGTTAGAATACAGATTAAGATAATTCGTCTAATTACTAATTTCGAATTATAGTGCAATACTTTATGAATAACCCCTATATTGATGGCAATTGTCACTCCATAACCGATCGCGGTAGCCAGAAGTGCTCCATCGACTTCCATTAATTTAATAAGAGGCGTATTCAACATTAGTTTCACTAATATCCCAGTTAATAAACTGAAAATAATCCATTTTTGATAATCGATTCCTTGAAGAATCGCTGCTGTAACCGAGAATAGTGCAAAAAGAATGGCTAATGGTGCATAATGTGCCAGTACTTCTGCGCCCATTTCACTTTGTTCATATAAAACGTGGTAGATACCCGGCGCTAATAAAGTAATCCCGATACTTGCTGGGATAGTTATAAATAACAGTATTTGATAGGTCTTATCTAACTCGCCTCGAAGTGTGTCAAAGGCTCCTAATGTGTAATGCTTCGTGATTGTTGGTATTAGAGCCATAGAAAATCCTGTTGCAAGCATTACAGGAATAATGACAATTTTTTGTGTCGTAAAATTCAACATTGTTAAATAATCATCCGTTACATTAGCTAATCCAATTGAAACCATGGCACTATTAAAAGTTAACATATCTACCAACTGGAATAACGAGCTTGCCATTCCAACAAAAACAAACGGAATAGAGTACTTAATTATTTCTTTATAAATAGCTTTATACGATAGTTCCCCAGAAGATACACTATTTTCACGCAGTAGATTAAATTCTGGGCTTAATTTTTTCCAATAGAAGTATAAAACCACTAATCCACCAATAGCACCTACGAAAGCTGCAAATACTGCAAATTTAACCGCAGTTTCTGGTTTACCATGCAATAGTATAACCACCACAAAGGAACCACCAAGCAAAACAACGATACGCACGATTTGCTCTATTAATTGTGAAACGGAAGTCGGCATATAGTGACTGTATCCTTGGAAGAATCCTCTAATTAAACTCATAATCGGAACGGCCAATAATGCATAACTTACCCATCGGATTGCTGAAGCAATTTGATCGACTGTATAAATTTGCTCTTCATCTTTGATAACAACACTCGCTATAGGCGTAGCCAGTAAATTTAATATAATAAATGAAATGATACCTGTAATAATCATTACAAGGATTCCAGATTTAAAAAGTTTCCTTCCAGCCTCATAGTCATTTATAGAATTATATTTAGAAACAAATTTTGAAACACCAAGAGGTAACCCTGAAATCGCAACGGATAGCATAATGTTGTACGGAATATATGCATATTGGTATAATCCAACATTATCTTTCCCTACAATTGAATAAAAAGGGAAAACATAAACCAACCCAAGAACTTTTGATAAAAACAATCCAACTGTTAATATCGCCGTTCCTTTCATTAATGATGACATAAAAACATCCCAATCCTTATGAAATTGTAAAATATATGTATTAATATATAGTCTTTTTAGAATTACTGTACTAACTAAACTATAACTTTAATGAGCGATCATTAGAAAAATAAAAGCCGACTGAAATAGTCGACGATTTCAAACAATTATTGTTTCGAAAACGAATCTACATGTTAGTTTACATGTGAAAGTCGATTAACTCAAATAGTTTCTTCATAATTATGTATAATGTGAAGAGTAGTGATAATTACCATTATGAAATTTAAGTGAAACTTCCAGAAAGTGAGATATAAAAATGATCGATGTTATTGTAATTGGTGGAGGTCCATCCGGATTAATGGCAGCAATCGCAGCTGCTGAACAAAAGAAAAAAGTTGTATTAATCGAAAAAGGAAATAAGCTTGGAAAAAAGTTAGCCATTTCTGGTGGGGGGAGATGTAATGTCACAAATCGATTATCAGTCGATGAAATCATAAAGCATATCCCTGGAAATGGTCGTTTCTTATATAGCCCCTTTACCGTTTATAACAATGAAAATATAATCGAATTTTTCGAGGGTCTAGGCGTATCTTTAAAAGAAGAAGATCACGGTCGCATGTTCCCTGTTTCTAACCGTGCTACTGACGTTGTAGAAGCATTAGTAAAAGAATTAAATCGTCTTCATGTTGATATTCGACTTCAAACAGCTGTAGCAAAGTTATTAATGGATGACGAAAAGATACTAGGCGTACGCTTAACAGATGGAACAGAGCTTTTAGCCAAAGCAGTCGTTGTTGCTGTTGGAGGAAAAGCTGTACCACAAACCGGTTCAACAGGTGATGGCTATCCATGGGCAGAACGTGCTGGTCATACTGTTACCGAGCTGTATCCGACAGAAGTGCCTGTTACTTCAAAAGAGACGTTCATTCAATCTCGAGAACTTCAAGGCCTAGCATTACGTGATGTTGCCGTGTCCGTTCTCAATAAAAAAGGAAAAGCGATTATCACACATCAAATGGACATGCTTTTTACCCATTTTGGTGTAAGTGGTCCTGCTGTTTTAAGATGTAGTCAATTTATTGTAAAGGAACGCAAAAAAAATGGCGGTGCTCCTGTCCAGCTTCGCATTCAAACATTAACTGAATTCAACGAAGAAACATGCTTGCAATATTTAAACAAAATGTTAAAAGAAGATCCGAAAAAGGCAGTAAAAAATGTATGGAAATCAGTTGCTTCCGAAAGATGGCTACTATTCTTAATGGAGCGTGCCGGCATTGATCCTTCGATTACTGCAGCTGAAGCTTCTCAAGAAAAAATTCGCCAATTAGCGCGCGAGCTCGTGAGCTTCACCATGGATATCCACGGAACATTATCACTTGAAAAAGCCTTCGTCACAGGCGGTGGGGTGTCTGTTAAGGAAATTGAACCTAAAACTATGGCTTCAAAAATGAAAACAGGCTTATTCTTTTGTGGCGAAATCTTAGACATTCATGGATACACGGGTGGCTACAATATCACTAGCGCCCTTGTAACCGGACGTATTGCAGGCATGAGTGCTGGATTATTGGAATAATAAGCTAGTATACATGAGGTGACGGATACCTCGATCTAATCAGTCCCTAGTCTATCCTAAAGAATTAAGAATCGACCCTACATAAGAGGCTAATCCAAGTAACAAATGGGTTAGCCTCTTATTATTGAATGTTCAAAAGAAACAGCTCGCGTTGTAGTTCCTCTTTACGGAATTTCTCCTCTAGTAATTCCTGTAACAATTGATGTTTTCTTTCTTCATCACTTACAAGTAACTTAATTTTCTCGCGGGCAGTTAGTAAAAATTTTAGATACTCTTCATAACTTTCGTCAAAAAATTCATTTAAATCGTTCTTAATTTGTTTTGCTAACAAGGGACTTGCCCCTTCTGTTGAAATGGCGATTTTCAGCTTTCCTCTTTCTAAATAAGCCATATTGTAAAAATTACTATCATCAGGTGAGTCAACAATATTCACAAGTTGGTTTTCTGAACAGTTTTTTCTAACAGCTGCATTTACCTCGCGATTATTTGTGGCAGCAATAACAAGAAAGGCATCCTTTGTATCCGTTATTTCAAAATCTCGCTCCAACCATTGAATCTCTCCTTGTAAAAAATATGTATGTAATGTATTCGTAAGCGAAGGACTTACAATTACAATTCGTGCATTTTGTCCTAAGAGCAGCTTGGTTTTTTTTGTTGCAATTTCCCCGCCACCAACAATGAGTACTCGTTTATTTTTTAAATTCAACATTACCGGATACATCGATTTTCCTCCTAACATAGAAATAAAGGCTGTATCGAAATACAACCTTTATCATAGACTATTAAGCTTGATTATGGAACTCGCGACCATCTGTTACTGCATCGACATAACCGGCACGGATTACGAAGTCACCCAAGTATTCGTTATCTAAGCGTTCTTTAGCATAGTGTTCAATAATCGGACGAAGTGTTGATAAAATCTCCTCTTCTCCTATATTTTCCTTATAGATTTTATTTAATCGATTACCAGTATGACTAGCCCCTAGATAGAAATTATATTTCCCTGGTCCTTTACCGATAAATCCAATCTCGCCCATTGCAGCACGAGAGCACCCGTTTGGACAGCCTGACATACGGATTGTTATATCTTGATCACGCAAACCGTTTTCATCCAGAATAACTTCTATTTTTTCGATTAATGAAGGTAAATAACGTTCTGCCTCAGCCATTGCTAAACCACAAGTTGGTAATGCTACACAAGCAATTGCGTTGCGACGTAATGCTGAGTAATTATCACTGTCGGTTAGTTGATATTTTTCAATAATCTCATTGATTGCTTTTTTTGCTCGCGCACCAACGTTTGCAATCACCACATTTTGATTTCCAGTAAAACGGAATTCCCCTTTATGGATTTCTGCAATTTCACGTAATGCCGTTTTCAATGGGTAATTATCAAAATCACGTACACGACCATTTTGAATAAATAATGTGAAATGATATTTACCATCATCCCCTTTTATCCAACCGTAACGATCACCAGTATGCTCAAAATGAAATGCTTTCGCTTCTTCAAATGTATATCCTAAACGCGACTCAATTTCTTCTTTTACACTATCTAAGCCTAAACGATCGACTGTATATTTGAAACGAGCATACTTACGTACAGAACGATCACCATAATCACGTTGTACCGTCATAATTTTCTCACACACGTCAACAATTCTATCCTTTGAAACATATCCGATTAGACGGCTAAGTTGCGGATACGTTGCTGTATCACCATGAGTCATACCCATACCACCGCCAATTGCTACGTTAAAGCCTATTAACTCGTTATTCTCTAACACTGCTATTAAGCCGATATCTTGAGAGAATACGTCAACATCATTAGCAGGTGGGATAGCGATACCGATTTTAAATTTACGTGGCAAGTAAAGTGAACCATAAATCGGTTCTTGTTCTTCTTGTGTATCAACAATTTTTTCTTTATCTAACCAAATTTCATAATACGCATTTGTTCGAGGTAATAAGTGATCACTAATTTTAGATGACCATTCAAATATTTCCTGATGCAACTGGGATTGATATGGATTTGCATTACACATAACATTTCGGTTTACGTCACCACAAGCTGCAATCGTATCAAATAAAACACTATTCAGTTCTTGCATATGTTTTTTCATATTCCATTTTAAAATCCCATGGAATTGAATTGTTTGACGTGTAGTAATTTTAAAAGACTGATTTCCATACTTCTCTGCTAGCTCATCCATTTTAAGCCATTGCTCTGGTGTAGCGACACCACCGGGCATACGCACACGAACCATGAATTGATAAGCTGGCTCTAATTTCTTATGTTCACGTTCTAAACGAACATCACGGTCATCCTGTAAATAGCTTCCGTGGAACTTCATTAATCGATTATCCCAATCGGAAATACCTGAGCTGAGTTCATCCTCCATTGATTCTACTAGAGACCCACGCAAGTAATTACTTTCTGCTTTTATCTCCTCAACATCACTTGGTTTACCTTCTTGAGGTGGTAATACAACTTTTTGTACCATTCGTACTTCCCCCTTAATATACATCTCGTTGATAGCGTTTTTGTTTACGAAGTTCTTCAAGATATTCTTTTGCTTGTTCTTCTGTTTTGTTTCCTTGTTCTGCGATGATATGTAGCAATGTATTATGAACGTCAGCAGCCATATGATCCTTATCACCACATACGTAAAGACTTGCGCCTTTCTCTACCCATTCGAATAGTTCAGCCGCATGCTTTTGCATTTTGTGTTGAACATAAACTTTTTCTTCTTTGTCGCGAGAAAAGGCTACATCCAGTTTTGTTAATACTCCAGATTTCAGCCAGCTTTGCCACTCTGTTTGATACAAGAAGTCTGTTACAAAATGCTGGTCTCCAAAGAATAACCAGTTCTTGCCTTCTGCACCACGCTCTTCACGCTCTTGAATAAAGGAACGGAATGGCGCAACACCAGTACCAGGGCCAACCATAATAATTGGCGTATCATCTGCTGGTAATTTAAAATTCGGATTCTTTTGTACATAAACTCTAACACTATCACCAATTTCTAAATTGTCTGCAACATGGGTTGAACATACCCCTAAACGTTCACGACCCTCTACTTCATAACGAACTGCTCCAATTGTGACATGCACTTCCTCTGGATATGCTGCTAGACTACTGGAAATTGAATATTGACGTGCAGGTAGTTTTCTTAAGACATCGACAAAGCTTTGTTCGTTCCAGCTAAAAGGAGCAAATTTTTCGACAACATCAACTAGATCACGGCCATGAGTATAGCTCTTAAATGCTTCACGATCTGTAAGTAATGCATGGAATTCTTCGTTTAACGTGAATTCACCAATTTTTTGCATGACTGGCTTAGAAAGCACTGTAATTTCTAGTAAATTTGTCAAAGCATATTTCAGTGTTACTTCTTCGCCTTCCACACTTACTAAGTGTTCATCTTTGAAACCTAAGGCAGAAATTAATGAATTAACTAGGCCTTTATTATTTGTTGGGTAAATTGCTAGACTATCACCTGGCTCAAATGTAATTCCTGAATTCTCCAGAGATAATTCCAAGTGAATTGTTTCCTTATTTGAGCCTACACCATTTAGGTTAATCTTTTCTAGAATCTCAGCGTTGAATGGATTTTTGCGAGTGTACAGGACAGTAGACTCCAAGACAGTAGGAGCAGCTTCTTGAATCGTTTGCCCACTTACTTCGCCTTCCTGTAATTTCACTTTTACAGAATCAAACCATTTAGCTGCTGGGTCATCATAATCCAGATCGCAGTCAACACGTTCAACTAATCTTGAAGCACCGAGCTTTTCTAACTGTTCATCGAAATCTATTCCTGTTTTGCAGAAAAATTCGTAGGAACTGTCTCCTAAAGAAAGAACCGCAAATTTAACATGATCTAATTTTGGTGCTCGCTTTCCATAAAGATAGCTATGGAAAGAAATGGCGTTATCTGGTGGTTCACCCTCACCATGCGTACTTGCAATCACAAGTAAGTGGTCCAATTTTTTTAAAGCATTTGTTTTAAAGTCGCTCATTGAAGAAACATTCACTTCAAACCCAGCTTTTTCTAATTGAGCACCATATTTTTTAGCTAGCCCACCAGCATTACCTGTTTGAGAAGCATACAAGATTGTAATGTGCTTTGATGGAGCTTTTTCAACAGGAGTTGGTAAAACTACAACATTACTCGATGGTTGCTCACTTACAATTGGTGCATTTGTAGCTTGTGTACCTACTAGGGCAGTTGCACTTAAGTAACCCGTTAACCAGATTTTTTGGTTTTGTGTTAATGTTGCAAAAATTTCATTTAGTTGCTGGACTTGTTGTTCGTTAAAAGGGCTATTTGTTACTTCTAACTTCACTTCCGACACACCTCTTCGCCTAAATTATTTTAATCTAATCTTTTCATTTTTTTCGATTTGTACAATAATGTTATCCTGGACAATTAAAGTAATTGAGCCATATTTCATCGTACTCATCATTTTTTTTAGGTTTTCTACTGCCTGTTCAAAGTTCTCTTGTTTTTTATCCATTTGGAACACTCTCCCTATACGAATATAACGTTTCTTGAACTCGCTCAATTAACACCTGACGCACGTTATCGTCATACCCTAAACACTCGCAAAGGACTACCTCACTATCCGAAAAACCAAGGCTGGCCATTTTCTTTTGAATGCCAATTTTCAAAAGACCCGTAAACAAAATATATGGAACAACATATACTGGATTTTCACGATTGTTTTGTAATTGCTTTAGTGTATTTTCAAATGAGGGGCCTTTCCCGTATAAGAAACAAATATCAACCTTCGCATAGTTATATTTTCGTTTTAGGTGATCTGCAATTTGTTGAAAGTCTATTTGAACGCTTTCATCACTACTTCCACGTCCAATCAGTAAAACATCCATCTCCTCATTATGCTTTGTGCTCTTTTGTCGCACTCGTTCTTGTAAACTATCAATCAGTTTTTCTTGGATGCCAAAAGTTTTACCGAACGTAAATGAAACATTTGGATAAAGTTCTTTTGCTTTGTCAATCTCAAGGGGAATATCTTGTTTAGCATGGTTTGCAGTCAAAAGAAGAATAGGAATGATGGCAATTTCGGTTGCACCTTTTGCAATACAGGCAGAAACACCTTCCACAATCGAAGGTTCAGCTAGCTCAAGGAAGCAAATTTCTTGGATTTCTACATCAATTTGAGGTTTAACTGTTTCAATAAATTGTCTCGCTTCTTCTACACCAGCTTTTACACGGCTACCATGGGCAACATACAATACTGCTTGCAAACTTTTCCCCTTCTTTCTTAAACTGAAATTTTTTGTAAACTGTCGGTTGTTTTTTCATACCAAGCAATTTTCTCACGCATTTTTACTACTTCACCAACAAGAATCATACTTGGGTTTTGAATTTCCTCATTTTTGGCTATTTCTACAATTGTTTCTAACGTACCCGTAATCGTTTTTTGGTGTTCTGTTGTTCCCCAGTGAATAAGTGCGACTGGCGTTTTTGGATTACGATTATATTTCATTAGCTGCTCTGTAATATATGGCAGATTCCCTACCCCCATATAAATGGCAAGTGTATCGACCGATTCAGCTAAGCCTTTCCAGTTTATTGCATCATCTTTTCCTTCCCTCATATGACCAGTCACAAGGGCAAAGCTAGATCCCAAATCACGATGTGTAACCGGAATGCCTGCATAAGCTGGCGCTGCCACACCAGAAGTAACACCTGGAACAATTTCAAATGGAATACCGGCTTCCACTAGTACTTCCGCTTCTTCTGCCCCACGGCCAAAAACAAATGGATCGCCACCTTTTAGACGGGTAACCACTTTACCTTGGCTTGCATGCTCGACTAGCAATCTATGGATTCTATCTTGAATCACACCATGTAATTTGGGTAGTTTACCAACAAAAATAAGCTCCGCATTAGGTTTCGCAAATTCTAATAGTTCACTATTTACCAGGCGGTCGTAAAGAATCACATCAGCTTTTTGGATACACTTTAAACCTTTAACTGTTATTAAATCTACACTTCCTGGTCCAGCTCCAACTATGTATACTTTCCCCATTATGAACCCCCTACGTAGCACAAAATAATACTTTAATATAAACACAACAATTCTTATTGGTCAACTATGTTTTTAAAAAATATGATTTTTCTGTCTTTTTATATTATTTTTTAAAAACCCCAATAACTCATGTAGTAAAACAATCCTACACCACGAGTTGATTGGGGCCTCTAGTTATCTAGTCAGCTATTCAAATTCATAGTAAACTTATATACATAATAATTTTTAGGGTTTTATATGTCAATAATCACTTTCTAAAAATTTAAACTAATTAATTCATTTCTCGTTTAGTAAAACAATACTTACCAAATTAGATTAAATTGACATGCCTCCCATTGCCGACTTTCCTTCAATACGGGTTCTTTCTTACTTAAAAAAATGCTTGAAGGTTAGACCTCCCAGCATTTCAATTATCGATCTAATTCTTGGTAACGCAACTGATAACGTCCACCATCAGCTACTGCTGAGTGATACAACGCCTTTAGAGCTAAATTCTTTTCTAGCCCCATTTCACTTTTAATTCGCTTCAATTCATCATGAAGCTCCCGTTCTTCATTTACTAATTTCAGCATTGTAGTTTTTGTATATTTCATGGCAACTCATTCCTTATTTAAGTAATTGAATAATACATACTTTTAAATAATTAAATTCTGGATAATCCTCTAATGTAACAAAATCCTCTGGAAGCGAATATTGTTCTACGATTTTATATCTTTTATTTTTTTCTTTAAAAGCTTTATCGATAAAAGTTTTAAACTTCTTCATATTAAAACTCGCATTGTTTGTTGAAGCGATGATAACCCCATTGGAAGCTGTTATATCAATCGCCTCACCAATTAGCTTTGGGTAATCCTTTGCAGTACTAAATGTCATTTTTTTCGTACGGGCAAAGCTTGGCGGATCAAGTACAACCACATCAAATTTCAATTGGTGTCTTGCTGCATATGAGAAGTAATCAAATACATTCATCACCTTAATTTGTTGTTGTTCATAATCAATTCCATTTACACTGAATTGTTCAATGGTCAAAGGTAAACTTCTTTTGGCAAGGTCAACACTGGTTGTTTCATAAGCGCCTCCAAGAGCTGCTGCAACAGAGAAAGCCCCGGTATAAGAAAATGTATTTAATACAGTTTTTCCTTCAGAAAAACGTTCACGAAGAGCAAGTCGTACATTTTTTTGGTCAAGGAATATTCCTGTCATTGCTCCATCATTCAAGTTAACGGCAAAGTTCATGCCATTTTCTCTTATGATAATAGGGAATTCTCCTACTTCACCTTCCACATAATCATCCTGCTCTACATACTGACCATTTGTATCAAATCGCTTTTTTTCGTATATACCACGAAAATTAACAATTTCTTTTAATGCTGAGAAAATGGTTTTGCGAAATGCATAAATACCTTCGCTATAAAAGCTAGCAAGATAAAAACCATCATAATAGTCAATTGTTAAGCCACCGATTCCATCTCCTTCACCGTTAAATACACGGAAGGCGGTCGTATCTGTGCTTTCATAAAATCTTTCTCGCTTCTTAAAAGCATTTTTAAACTTTTCTGCAAAAAACACTTCCTCAATTTCTTCTTTTGGATTGTTTGTCAAGATCCAACCGATGCCTTTATTTTGTTTTCCATAATAGCCTGTAGCGATATATTTTCGATTTGGCCGAACAATTTTTAGAATTGTTCCTTCTTCTAATGTTCCATCTATTGGTTCTGCCGCCTCTTTTAAAATTAGGGGATACCCATTTGCTATATCTGCAACAAAATTCGGTTTTAGTATTAATTCAACGATTTGCTTCACCCAAGTCATCCTTACTATATTTAGTTACTCTTTCTTTGTGTCCATAGGATCCGAAATTTATTCGAGACACTAGCCAAGTCTGTATATTATGACATGCTTCACTAAAAAAAGCGATGATACGCTTATTTTAAACTTTTCATGCATTATCTCATTCCCGTTAAGATGCCATTTTGAAACCATAATGCGTAAGCTATAGAAGAGATATCAGCATTCTACTTTCTGCAAAAAAAATAAAACAGAGTGCGAAATTTACAGAATCCCGCACCCTGTTTCAATGGTAATTGGTTGTTAATTTATTATATCGAATGTAAGTAAAGATGGCAGCCAATATTCCAATGACAGCTACAAATCCGTCAAAAATGAAAATGTAATTGATTGCTCCACTTTTCGCAATCATCCCTGTAACAATTGGCATCACTACAGAAGCTACACTAGATGCAGTGGCAACTAAACCTGTTACTGCCCCTTTTTTCATCCAGAACATTTCTGTCATTAAAGTGATGGCTAGTTGCAGAATACCCGCGGTCGAAAATCCTAAAAAGAAGGATGCGATTATTACAACGATTGGTACTTTAAAAGCTAAAATAATGGCAACTATTACTAACGTTATGATGGGATAGACAATTAAAATTGTAGTAGGTTTGACACGTTTTTTTAATATAAAAGCTAAAAATAATACAGATATAACAGAACCAATACTATAGTAGCTTAACAACTTGACAGACTGGCCATTTGTCATTGATACAGCATCTTGCCCATAACTCGGCAGCCAAATTTGTGCAACCGTAAATAGGGCTGTTGATGTAAAGCCAATTATTATGAGTGCCAATCCTTCTCTTAATATTTTGGGTTCCGTTTTATACTTAGGCATTAAATCTAGTTGCTCCCCACTTTCTGAAATAACTACCTGGTTAACTTTTGGAAAAGTAGCAATGAGAAGAAGCATCATATTCAATAGATAAAACGCTGCTAGTAAAAAGAAGGCATAGCCAAAGAACAGCTCATTTTCTGATAAAAATAAAATTATAAATGGTAGAATTGTTGCACCTGTTGCAATAAACGCTTTTACCAATACGTTTGCTGAACCCGATGATTTTGTAAAAATCTCCACTAATGCTGGGTACGAGCCTGCGTCCATGGCAGCATTGGCTACACCTGCTAAAATCGCAAAAATAAATGCCAACATATAGTTTGGTAATAAAGGAATACTAATCAAAAAAACTGCCATAAATAAACTAGAAAAAATTAATAATGGTTTTCTTCCTATCTTATCAGATAAAACCCCTAAACCACTGTAGGTTAGCAGCTTCCCAAAACCGATTGCTGCAATGATATAGCTAATCATCGTGCTTGATGTATCCCATTTTTCTGTTAAACTTGCCATGTTGGAGGACAGGATAATATTGACCATTCCTAATAGGAAGTAATTGCTGTACAAACCAATCGTAGCTTTCATATATGTATTCTTCATTTGAAACTCCTCGGCCTCTTTCACTTTATCGCTTTAAAGCGTTGAAAACAGTTTAACATAGTTTAGGGAACATTCGAAATATTTTCGTACTAAAATAATGATAGATTTGAACTTTTTTCAACAAAGTGAAAATAAAAACTACCTCAAAAATAAATTTGAGGCAGTTTTAAATGTTATTTTACTACGATATTTACTAATTTACCCGGCACCGCAATGACTTTCACAATTTGCTTGCCTTCAGTAAATTCTAGTACTTTTTCGTCTACTTTTGCTATTTCTTCTAGTTGTTCTCTTGATACATCTTTTGCTACTTTTACTTTAGCACGCAATTTACCATTCACTTGAACGACTACTTCTACTTCATCGTCTACAAGTTTTGACTCATCGAATGTTGGCCACTCTTCATAAGTAAGGGTTCCTGTGTGACCAAGGATTTCCCAAAGCTCTTCCGCAACATGTGGTGCAATTGGAGCTAATAGCTTAACAAAACCTTCTGCATAATCAGTTGGGAAACTTTGCGCTTTATAGCAATCATTGATAAATACCATCATTTGAGAAATGGCTGTATTAAAGCGAAGATGCTCGTAATCATCTGTTACTTTCTTCACTGTTTGGTGATACGATTTTTCAAGTGTTGTGTCTGAGCTCGTTTGTACTTTTTCAGATAAAGCACCTTCTTCAGTCGTATACAGACGCCAAATGCGGTCTAAGAAACGACGTGCACCATCCAGCCCGTTTGTTGACCATGCAACCGATGCATCCAATGGCCCCATGAACATTTCATATAAACGAAGAGTATCTGCACCATGCGTTTCAACGATATCATCAGGATTTACAACATTTCCTTTTGATTTAGACATTTTTTCATTACCTTCACCTAAAATCATTCCTTGGTTGAATAATTTTTGGAATGGTTCTTTCGTTGGTACAACACCTAAATCATAAAGTACTTTATGCCAGAAACGAGCGTACAACAAGTGAAGAACTGCATGCTCTGCACCACCAATATAAATATCAACCGGCAACCAGCGTTTTAATAATTCTTCGTCTGCAATCGCTTCATTATTATTTGGATCGATATATCTTAGGAAGTACCAACTCGAGCCTGCCCATTGTGGCATTGTGTTTGTTTCACGGCGGCCTTTTTTCCCTGTTACAGGATCAACTACATTAACCCATTCGTCAATATTTGCCAATGGGGATTCACCAGTCCCCGAAGGTCGAATATTTGTAGTTTTCGGTAATTCCAATGGTAATTCATTTACTGGAATTGTCGTCATTGTGCCATCTTCCCAATGAATTACTGGAATCGGTTCACCCCAATAACGTTGACGCGAGAATAGCCAGTCTCGTAAACGATACGTAACTTTCTTTTCACCCACACCATTTGTTTCAAGCCATTTAATGGCATTCGTAATTCCATCTACTTTATTTAAACCATCTAAAAAGTCAGAGTTAATATGTTCTCCGTCACCCGTGAAGGCTTCTTTTTCAATATCTCCACCTTCAAGAACCGGAATGATTTCTAGACCGAATTCTTTTGCGAACTCATAGTCACGCTCATCATGAGCAGGTACCGCCATAATTGCACCAGTACCATAAGATGCTAATACATAGTCTGCAATCCAGATTGGAATTTCTTTTCCGTTAATTGGATTTATAGCAAATGCACCTGTAAATACACCCGTTTTTTCTTTTGCTAAATCTGTACGTTCCAAGTCAGATTTCATTTTCACTTTTTCTAGATAGGCTTCTACTGCTTCACGTTGATCTGCAGTTGTGATTTCACTTACCAATTTATGCTCTGGTGCAAGTACGCAATACGTTGCACCAAATAAAGTATCTGGTCGCGTTGTAAAGACTTCGAACTGGTCTTTCGTACCAGCAACAGTAAATTTCACTTGTGCCCCTTCAGAACGGCCAATCCAGTTACGTTGCATATCTTTGATGGACTCTGGCCAATCTACTTCTTCTAAATCATCTAATAGGCGATCTGCATATTTTGTAATACGCAGCACCCACTGACGCATTGGTCGACGCTCAACTGGGTGGCCACCACGTTCTGATTTCCCATCGATTACTTCTTCATTCGCAAGTACAGTTCCTAATGCTGGACACCAGTTTACAGGAATTTCATCTACATAAGCTAAATCCATTTCAACAAGCTTCGTAAAAATCCATTGTGTCCACTTATAATAGCCAGGATCTGTTGTATTGATTTCACGATCCCAATCATAAGAGAAACCTAATTCCTGAATTTGACGCTTGAATGTAGCAATATTTTTTTCTGTAAATTCAGCTGGATCATTTCCCGTATCTAGTGCATATTGCTCAGCTGGCAATCCAAATGCATCCCACCCCATTGGATGTAGCACATCGTACCCTTGCATACGTTTAAAACGCGATAAAATATCAGTTGCTGTATAACCTTCTGGGTGACCAACGTGTAAACCTGCTCCTGATGGATATGGGAACATATCCAATGCATAGAATTTTGGCTTTGATGTATCGTCTAAAGTTTTGAACGATTTATTTTCCAACCAATATTGTTGCCATTTTTTTTCGATTTGTTGATGATTAAAACTCATGTACTATCTCCTCCTTATTATTGAATAGGCACGATGTGTCGACATGAAGGAATGTATTATAAAATACACCTTGACGTATTTTTTGCCCAGATTTTATCAAGCTAGCTTGATATTTACCCGTAAAAATCTGTGGCATCCGCCGGAGGCTTAAACTTCATTCGGTTGAGGTTTGAACCTTTACTGAATGAAATAAATAAAAGCTGTAACAAAAGTAGATTATCCTAATAATGGTAAAACTAATCATTGTGCAATAGCACATTTGTATTAGAAACAAATAGTTACTTTGGATGAATTGACAAAATATTTAAAAAATAAAAAAAACCCGTCCCTTTCCTTAGAAAGGGACGAGAGATATTTACAACTCCCGCGGTACCACCCAAATTAGTGACACTACACTCAGCTTTAATTCCATAACGCGGAAAAACGGTTTTAGCTACTAGTTCACTAAAACAGACTCCAAGGCGAGTTCAATTTCTCTGCTTACTAGCTCACACCACCCGCTAGCTCTCTTCAAAGCTTCAAAATTTACTATTCCTTCTCATTGTCGTACTTTTCATATTTTATTCATTTTAATGTATATAGGTAAAATAAACAAGTCTTTCCTATATTGGCAGGTTAAAATTCCAATATTTAATTTTGATCGGCTGGAATATGATTAGTATATTAGCTATTTTTCTTTTTAAGTGGGCTATCATAAACAATACAAGGAATAATGGCGATTATTAATAATCCACATAACACAGCAATTAGGACATTCATATTATAAGCATCTACAATGATTCCACCGATAAATGGGCCAATCATTCTTCCAATGGAACCAATGCTATTAACAACCCCTTGGTAAGTACCGCCCTTCCCCTTAGGTGCAAGCGTGTTGGCAATGGTAGGTACTGCCGGCCACACAAAGATTTCTCCTAAAGTTAAAACCATCATCGCTACAGCGAACATTTTAAAGCTGTCTGCAAATAGAATGATACTAAAAGAAACCATCATGATCAGCATTCCCACTACTAATTGACTTTTTATTTGTTTTTCATACTTTTGAATAAGCGGACTAATTAACGGTTGAAGCGTGATGATTAATAAGCCGTTAATTGACCACAGCAAACTGTATTCTTTTAAGCCTATCCCTTGTTGTTGAATATGTGTCGATAATGTTGAAGCCCATTGTGAGTAGGCTACCCAAGCCAATAAGAACGCACTACAAAGAATAAGCAAAGAATAAAAATTAGCTCTTGATGAGTGACTTTCAATGGTTTTCTCACTAGTTTCTTTTTCGATTTTCGGAACCATATGACGATAAGTAATGAGAGCAATTAGTAAAAAGATAATATATAAAGCTAAATTAGAAATAAATAAATAGTCGAAACTGATTTCAGCAATAGGTCCTGCCAAGGCTGGGCCAACTGCAACCCCTAGATTTTGCGCTAAGTAAATCGCATTAAATCCTTTTCTGCCACCTTCTGGCCAAACAGAACCTACTAAAGCAAACATTGCCGGGATTACGATACCACTACCAAATCCCATAATAATTAAAAAGTAAATATAATGTGGCCAACCGTGCCAAAAGGTAATTCCTATTAATGAAATTATCGTAATAGAAATTCCAAGCATGATTGATTTATATCCACCCAATTTATCAAACAAATAACCACCTACTAAATTCCCTAAAACAGTAGCACCTGCATTCATCATTAAAACAAATCCAGCAACTGACAAAGATTGTCCTAGATGATCATGCATGTAGATAGTATTTAAGGGCCATATAAGTGAGCTTCCTGTAATGTTTATAAATGCACCGATCACTAGTAACCATACATTTTTGGGCATTCCCTTACTCCTCCATTAACATAGTACAAACACCTTTTATAAAAATATGATGTTCTTCACTTGTTGTTTTTTGTTTTGTACCAAAAAATAATAGTAGTCTCCTTTTTTCAAAAGTACAAGAAAAAGATTTTGAAATTGATATGAAGTAAGGGAAAGCTCTCAGAAAGCTATTAAACTTAAAATAAAAATTCATTTGTCCATAGATAATTATTTACCATGCTTCTACACAGTCGAGGAAATGGCAGATTTGTTCAAGTGCCACGAGACTTTTTTCATGGTAGAATATTTTGTTAGAGGAGTGAAAACAAATGTCAGAACAACAATTTCCTTTCCCGTCTGATGGGAAACGTTACTATACATGGAATCGCTATTTAAGAGATGAATTTGGTAAAAAGGTTTATAAAGTGGCTTTGGATGCAGGTTTCGATTGCCCAAATCGTGATGGCACTGTCGCTTTTGGCGGGTGTACTTTTTGTAGTGCAGCAGGGAGTGGCGACTTTGCCGGGGACCGCGTAGACCCTATTTCGGTTCAATTTGAAAAAATAAAGGAAAAGATGCAGCATAAATGGAAGGACGGCATGACAATGGCCTATTTCCAAGCATATACAAATACACACGCCCCACTCCATGTCCTAAAAGAAAAATTTGAAGCTGCCCTTGCCTGTGAAGGGGTAATGGGTTTAAGTATTGCCACTCGTCCGGATTGCTTACCCGATGATGTAGTTGAATATCTAGCAGAGTTAAATGAAAGAACATATTTATGGGTTGAGTTAGGCTTGCAAACTGTCCATGAAAAAACAGCAAATCTAATTAACCGTGCCCATGACTATGCGACTTATGTAGAAGGTGTGGAAAAACTGCGCAAGCATAATATTCGCGTTTGTACACATATCATAAACGGATTACCATTAGAAGATTACGATATGATGATGGAGACTGCCAGAGAAGTGGCAAAGCTTGATGTTCAAGGAATTAAAATTCACCTTCTTCACTTATTGAAAGGGACTCCTTTAGTAAAGCAATATGAAAAAGGAATGCTGGAATTTCTTGAGAAGGATCAGTACATCCAATTAGTAGCAGACCAATTAGAAATTATTCCACCGGAAATGATAGTCCACCGTATTACAGGAGACGGACCAATTGATTTAATGATTGGCCCAATGTGGAGCGTCAACAAATGGGAGGTTCTAAACGGAATTGATGCGGAACTAGAACGTCGCGGTAGCTGGCAAGGAAAATTATATGTTCCTTCTACTAATCAAATCGTGTAATATACAACTCAAATTGTGTAATAGTAAGAGGAAGTGACAATTGATGAAGCTACAACGAGTATTACAATATGCTCAACACCTCCTTATGCAGTCAATTGAAGAAGGCGAAATTGCCGTGGATGGTACTGCCGGTAACGGGCATGATACATTATTCTTATCACAGCTTGTTGGAGAAAATGGACATGTCTATGCATTTGACGTTCAGCAGCAAGCAGTAGATGCTACCTTAAATCGATTAACCGAACATCGTGTGACAAATACAACTGTTATTTTGGATGGTCACGAAAAGGTTGCAAATTATATTCAGCAAGAGATTGCCGGCGCCGTTTTTAACCTCGGTTATTTACCAGGTGCTGACCATACGATTATTACTCAAGGAAATACTACAGTTGTTGCCATCGAACAATTGCTTCAGCTTCTAAAGGTTGGCGGCATTATTGTTCTGGTGATTTATCACGGGCATGAGGGCGGAAAAAAAGAACGCGATGATGTATTGCAATTCGTCAGCTCTCTCTCTCAAAAACATGTACATGTTTTGCGATATGAATTTATTAATCAAAAAAATGACCCGCCTTTTATTGTAGCACTTGAAAAAGTTAAACTTTTTCAAAAATAAAAGAAGCGTGAAGCAAAACGATTTTCGTTTGCTTCACGCTTTTTATTATTTATCTTGATTATTCTTTTCCCAGAATGTTGCATTCTTGATCCCTAACTTAACAGGATTGAACACCGGGTCTTTTCCTTCTTTTTTCTGCTGTTCGTAGTCTTTTAATGCTACAATTGCAGGCTTCATAATGATCAAGATAGCGATTACGTTAATCCACACCATTAAGCCTAATCCAACATCGCCCATTGCCCAAGCTAGTGATGATGTTTTGACTGTTCCATAAAATGCAGCGACTAAGATAGCTATCTTCGCTATCCATATACCAATTTTTTCATATGTTCCTGAGAAAAGATATGAAACATTTGTTTCTGCAATATAGTAATAGGCCATAATTGTTGTAAATGCAAAGAAGAATAGGGCTATCGCAACAAACGGTGCACCAAAGCCTGGTAATGAAGACTCAACTGCATGCTGTGTATAAGCAGCTCCTGCTTCAATACTTTTTGCGAATGTTATTTGTTCTTCACCTGTTAACTCACCTGAATTGAACTCTCCAACATGAACAAATGTCGTTACAGGTTCAGCGGCTTTTTCATCATGTACATTATACATCCCTGTAAATAGAATCATAAATGCTGTAGCCGAACAAACTAGTAACGTATCAATATATACTGATGCAGCTTGCACTAGCCCTTGTTTTGCAGGATGAGAAACTTCAGCTGCTGCTGCGGGATGGGCACCAGTTCCTTGACCAGCTTCGTTCGAATAAATCCCACGTTTAACTCCCCAAGCAATAGCCGAACCAATTAGTCCACCAAATAATTCTTGAGCTCCGAAAGCACTTGAGAAAATTAGTCCGAGTACATTTGGCACTTCAGAGATATTCATGACGATAATGATAATTGCCATTAAAATATAAGCAATCGCCATAAATGGAACAATAATCTGTGCAGCATTCGCAATCCATCTAACTCCACCAATAATAATAATACCTAATAAAATAGCAATAATTAATCCAGTAATCCATGTTTCAATACCAAAAGCATTTTCAACTGCACCTGCAATAGCATTTGATTGTACACCAGGCATTAACACTAGCATTGCGATTAAAGCGGCAACTGCAAAAATAACAGCAAACCATTTTTGTCCCATTCCTTTTTCAATGTAAAAGGCAGGACCACCACGATACTCAGTTTCTTTTTCTTCTTTGTAGATCTGGGCTAAAGTTGATTCTACATACGCTGTAGCCGCTCCAATGAAGGCAATTGCCCACATCCAAAACACTGCCCCCGGACCTCCAAATCCAATTGCTGTAGCAGTACCAGCAATATTACCAGTCCCAACTCGACCAGATAGTGCGATAGACATCGCTTGGAAAGAAGAAATACCTTTCTCTGATTTTTCACCTTTAAACATTAATACAAACATTTCTTTAATATGACGCACTTGCAGGAATCGTGTGAGTATTGAGAAGAAAATCCCCACGATCAAGATTCCATAGATAAACCATGGACCCCAAAAAAAGTCGTTTAGTGAACTTACTAAACTTTCCATCTGAACACCTCTCTTTTTTGTTTAATTTATTGTTATAAAATTCAATATATTACAAGAATTGAATAAATTCAATATCTTTCGATAGTTAAAGATTGATAGATTACAGAAATAGTTTTCTAATATAAAAAAAATACTCAGTTTCGAATAACTGAGTATGAAAAAAACTTTATTTAATTATATAGCCGAGTGCTCTTAGCACGTTATTCATAAAATCTCTTGCATAAATAAAGACCTCTTCTCTTTCATTATCGTGAAATAGATTATGATAACTATATGGCCACTCTTTATATTGAATTTCTGTCGATTTTTGATTAAATAACCATTTGCGACTTACAGATGGATCAGTAATTTTATCTTGTTTTGCTGTTATTAATAAAATCGGCTGTGTTAAATTATTTTCTTGTTCAGAAATAATGTTTTTCATAAGGCTCTGAACATCCTTATACCATCCAACAGTTACATGGGAATGGTAAGGAATATGATCCACCAGCTCCTGATAGCCATCATTATTTCGGGTTAACATGTTCTTATCAAATTTTAAAGAAATTTTTTTATTTGATGCAAGTGACCCTAAACTTGTCATCGCATTTGTAATTAAGTTCGTTGTCTTTCTTAAACTTAGCCATGGCGATGTAAGGATTAAACCCGCACATTCTACTTCATTTTTTTTCAGGAAGTTAACCGCCAAAGTTGCTCCAAAACCATGCCCCATAATAAAAACAGGCAACTGATATAATAACGCATTCTGCATTAATTTCTTAATAAACTCCGAGTATTCATTGAGATCTTCATCATGAATTTTGGCATATTTTGAATTCTTGCCATGACCGGGTAAATCACCCATAACGATGGTAAATCCTTCTGTACGAAGTTTTTCAATTAACCATGCATACCATTGATGATGTTCAAATGCACTATGTAAAAGAACAACAACTGCTTTAGCTTGTCCTTCTGCTTCCCATTTCCACATACTTGACCCTCCTACCCATAATAAAATGGGCAAACTTGCATTCTAATTTTCATTCTCTTCCTAATTTGATACGCTATACTATATCATACTGAGAAATGAGGAGATTTTCGATGATTTACCCTTTTAAAGACAAAATTCCTAAAATAGACCCATCTGTGTATATTGCGGATAATGCTGTGGTTACAGGTGATGTGAGGATAGAGGAAGAATCTACTATCTGGTTTAATACTGTCATTCGTGGAGATGTTGCACAAACAATTATAGGTAAACGATGTAGTATACAAGACTTGAGCTGTATTCATCAAAGTCCGAATAATCCGGTAATTATTGAAGATGAAGTAACTGTAGGACACCAAGTTACTTTACATGGATGCGTTATTCGAAAAAGAGCTTTAATTGGAATGGGTTCAATCATTTTGGATGGAGCAGAAATTGGAGAAGGTGCATTTATTGGAGCAGGCAGCCTTGTCCCACCAGGTAAAAAAATACCTCCGTATAGCTTGGCAATGGGCAGACCAGCCAAGGTAGTACGTGAAGTAACAGCTGAAGATCGAGAGGATATGGATCGAATCATTCGCGAATATGTAGAAAAAGGACAAATTTACAAATCACTTCAACTATAGCAACATATAGTGGTAGAAAGTCTTACTATTATTATTACAGGTATAACGCATTAAGCTTATACCTTTTTATCATTACTCTAAAAGCTTTACATAAGCTACCTATATAAAGGAGACGTATGATGAACCAATTTGAAACTAAAAGTGTTTACTGGGTTTTAGCGATACTTGTCATTGTCATCGCCCCGATTTTTGTGTTATTGACCCCTGCCATTCTATCAGTCGTTTTTTTTGAAGACCCAAATAAAATTGCCTTTATATCATTTGGCAAAAATTTAATCGTCTACACGTTAGCGTTTTTCTTTGCTTCTATTGCGTTAATATTGTTATATTTCATTAAAAAGCTTATTACAAAAATTGTTGTTATAATTCTAACTATTTTAGGATTTTGCAGCATCTTTTTATTAGGTGTCAATCATTATGTTTATTTAGATGAAAATTATATTGAGTACAACCCGTTAATTGGTAGTAAAGTAGTTTATGATTGGTCTGATTTATCAAGAGTAGGCCATGTGTATCCCAATGATGAATCTGGCAAAGAAATCTACAATTTCACCTTTAATGATGGGTATTATTTTGAATTTGAAGCTACGGGAGCAGTAGATTCCTCTATAAAAAGTAAAATCGACTCCAAAATTCGTTTACATAACGTCCCACTAGAACAAGAATTTCCCTCAAATGAAAACAGGTAGCACTCCTATGAATGCTACCTGTTTTATCTATATTCCCCTGCAAGAACAACTATTAAAGACTAGCTTTTTCTTTTAAAAGAGGAGCAATGTCTGTATTTTCCCAAGGAACATCTAAATCTGTACGACCAAAATGTCCATAGGCAGCTGTTTGCTTGTAAATTGGTCTACGAAGATCAAGCATTTTAATAATGCCAGCAGGACGTAAATCGAATAATTCACTTACCCATTCTACTAATTGCTCTTCCTTCACAATTCCAGTTCCGAAAGTATCTATTGCAATCGATACTGGACGAGCTACACCGATCGCATATGCTAACTGTACTTCAGCACGTTCAGCAAGTCCTGCGGCAACAATATTTTTTGCCACGTATCTTGCTGCATATGCTGCAGAACGGTCAACCTTTGTTGCATCCTTACCAGAAAAGGCGCCTCCACCATGACGAGCATAGCCACCGTAAGTATCAACAATAATTTTACGACCTGTTAAACCGGCATCTCCTTTAGGTCCACCGATAACAAAACGGCCAGTTGGGTTAATAAAGTATTTAGTGTTTGCATCAATTAATTCTTCTGGAACCACTACGTTAATAACCTTTTCTTTAATATCTTCTTGAATTTGGTCTAATGATACTTCTTCATCATGCTGAGTTGAAATAACAATTGTATCCACACGTACAGGCTTGTTTTCTTCATCATACTCAATTGTTACTTGAGTTTTGCCATCTGGACGTAAGTAGCCAAGCTCTTCAGATTTTCGCACTTCTGTTAAGCGTCGAGCTAATCTATGTGCAAGACTGATTGGCAATGGCATCAATTCTGGAGTTTCATTACATGCAAACCCGAACATTAATCCTTGGTCACCTGCTCCAATAGCTTCGATATCAGCATCAGTCAATGATCCTTCACGTGCTTCTAAAGCTTGGTCAACTCCTTGAGCAATATCTGGTGATTGTTCGCCAATAGCTACTAGCACAGCTAGGTTTTCTGCATCGAAACCATATTTTCCACGTGTATAGCCAATCTCAGCCACAGTATCACGAACAATTCCTTTAATATCTACATATGTAGAAGTAGTGATTTCACCTGCAACAAGTACTAAACCAGTTGTAACAGTTGTCTCACAAGCTACACGAGCATTTGGATCTTCTCTTAAAATTGCATCTAAAATTGCATCAGAAATTTGGTCACAGATTTTGTCTGGGTGTCCTTCTGTTACACTTTCTGATGTAAACAGTCTACGGTTTGTCATTTCGTTTCCTCCTAAGTTTATGTCGAGATATTTTCTCGATGTTGATACGGTACTCATTATCCATGTTAAACCCGCTCTACTAGTCCGTTATTTCAGCTGTTACCTTTTATTATTTGTTCTTCCTCTCCCATTTTTTAAAATTTAGTTAGGAAGTTTGGAATTATTGTTTTATTATTATGTATAAAACAGTAAATGAACAATACTTACCCATACAGCAATCACAGTAATTTATCAAAATTTTATTTCTGTATACTGTGGATATAAAAACACATTCTAAAATGGATATACGGTCTCTTCACAAATACATGGATTTAGAAAGGCACTGATAAAAATAGAAAGAAATGCTATACTTATCATTGTGTTCTAATTCGAAAAAAAAAATTCCTTATACTCTTGTTAAGTACATGAGTAAAAGGAATTGTGATTACATACATTACCTTTCACTCTTATCGTTCAAGGGTATTCCCTTGCATCAGGTTGGCACCATCGCGTTAAATGAATAACGCAGGTTGCCGGGCTTCATAGGGCCATGACCCTCCACCAACTCGGGATAAGAGTATCCGTTCAAGAATAAATCTTACGTAATGTATATTCACTTGTCAATCGTTTTTGAATATTTCTATTAAAGTTTCAAAATTAAAAAATAATTTTTGTATTAGTATAGACTATTTAATTCAATGTGTTATACTAATTATGAAAATAATCAAACCTCCCACGACTTTGGGAATTCTATAAAAAGGATGGTATTTAATCGATGAATTCAGTAGAAATTGCTAATGAGCTGAAGGAATTATTAAACGGCGAAAATATTAAAGTTCAATTATCCGTACCACAATTAGTGGAGAAAGCTACAGAACGTGGAGAAGCTACATTAACTGCTGATGGTGCATTAAGTGCTGAAACAGGCAAATATACTGGTCGTTCTCCTAAAGATAAATATATTGTAGAAGAAGAAAGCACAAAAGACAAAATCGACTGGGGTAATGTTAACCGCCCGATTTCTGCTGAAGTGTTTGATAAATTATATGTAAAAGTTGTCAACTATTTAAAAGAAAAAGATGAGCTGTATGTATTCAAGGGATATGCTGGTGCAGACAAGGACTCTCAGCTTCAAATCCAAGTAATTAATGAATATGCATGGCACAATCTATTCTGTCATCAATTATTCATCCGTCCAACTGAAACCGAATTAGCTACTCATAATGCAGAATTCACAATCGTATCAGCACCAAACTTTAAAGCAGATCCTACTGTTGATGGTACAGCTTCTGAAACATTTATCATCGTTTCTTTAGAAAAGAAGATTATCTTAATCGGTGGTACTGAATACGCTGGCGAAATGAAAAAATCAATCTTTGGCATTATGAACTACCTATTACCAGAAAATGATATTTTCTCTATGCATTGCTCTGCAAACGTAGGTGAAGCTGGAGATGTTGCATTATTCTTTGGTTTATCCGGTACAGGTAAAACGACTTTATCTGCGGATGCTAATCGTAAATTAATCGGTGATGACGAGCATGGCTGGTCAGATAATGGGGTGTTCAACATCGAAGGTGGTTGCTATGCAAAAACAATCAACCTTTCTGCTGAAAAAGAACCAGAAATTTATAATGCCATTCGTTTTGGAACAGTATTAGAAAACGTTGTAGTAGACCCAGAATCTCGCATTCCAAACTACGATGACAGTTCTTTAACTGAAAATACGCGTGCTGCGTATCCAATTCACTTTATCGATAATATCGTGATGCCTTCTGTTGCAGGTCATCCAAAAACAATCGTATTTTTAACTGCTGATGCTTTTGGTGTGTTGCCTCCAATCAGTAAACTAACAAAAGAACAAGCGATGTATCACTTCTTAAGTGGTTTCACTTCAAAATTAGCTGGTACAGAGCGAGGCGTAACATCTCCTGAGCCAGTATTCTCTACGTGCTTCGGATCACCATTCTTACCGCTTCCAGCTACACGCTACGCTGAGATGCTAGGTGAAAAAATTGATGAACACGGCTCACAAGTATTCTTAGTAAACACTGGATGGACTGGTGGAGAATATGGTGTCGGCACTCGTATGAAGCTTTCATATACTCGTACTATGGTTCGTGCTGCAATTGATGGAAAGCTAAACAACGTTGAAACTACACAAGATGCTATCTTTGGCTTACACATCCCAACAGCTGTTGAAGGTGTACCTAGCGAAGTATTAGATCCTCGTGCTGCTTGGGCGGATAAAGAAGCATACGATCAAAAGGCTGCTTTCTTATCTAACCTATTCAAAGAAAACTTCACTAAGTTCTCGAACGTTTCTGAAGATATCTTGCAAAAGGGTGGACCTTTAGCTTAATTTATAAACCGAAACAATTACAAAGCAGATTGCTCATGAGCAATCTGCTTTTTTTGTTAGATTAAAATACAATGTCCCAAAAGTCTACAACGTAAACTATTGGGACAGCTGAATAATCTATTATTTTTTAATCAATAGTTGGAGCCAATTTTTATCTAGATCGTTTTCATCCATTCACACAGTGCTTTTACGGTTTTTCTATTGACATCAGGTGGATAATGATGAGTAAGTCCGGATGCATACCAGGTTTCAACACGTTTCTTTTGATCCATTAACTTTTGTTCAAGATCATAGGATTGGTTTATGCTTACATTCTCATCCTCGGTTCCATGAATAATCAGAACTGGTGCATTTACCATGTCCACCTTTAAAAGAGGATTGCGCTCATCGTATTTGTCTTGTTCTTTATTTGGAGAGCCTCCAATTATTCTTTTTAGTGTTCTCCGCATGTCCACCCGTTCCATATACATTGATGTAACGTCGGATACTCCAGCCCAAGTGACAATAGATTTGACGTCATCCCTTAAAATAGCAGTCCATAAAGCCATTAATCCCCCACGTGAAAAACCAAATAAATGAACTTCATTTACATTGGCCATTTTTTTTAGGATATCCATGCTATTAACTGCATCAAAACGGTCCTCTCCCGCCATCTCGTCTCGACCTTCGCCGCCTCGGTTGCCACGATAATAAGGCGCAAACACAACCAAGCCTTGACTTGCAAATTGAGCAATCCTCGATGGACGGACCATGCCAATTGACTGAAGACCACCGCGTAAATACAGTAACGCTTCATACTGTCCTTCTTTTTTAGGTTTAGCTAATAACCCCTTTACTCGAAGCCCCTGTGACCAATAAATGATTTCTTGCAAGGCAACATTCGGATTTGGGGATGGATAGCTTCTAATCAACTCGATACTACCATTGTCTTTCATGATGGTTCACTTCCTGTAACATCTTTTTCATTCCATCGTCCTTCATATAGAAACTTAAATTCGGATGGTTTTCTAATTCTTCTGGAGTCAGCCAAGTCATGCCCAGTGTCTCATGCTCTTCTATAAATTCATCAATTTGATCTACCTTCCCAGTAAACACTGCTTTAGAAAAAGGAGGTGCATCATGGACAACATAATAGGCAAACCATTTCAAATCGGAAATTCTTACTGCAGTTTCTTCATAAACCTCACGAATTGCTGCTTCCTCTAACGTCTCTCCTGGTTCTACCTTTCCTCCTGGAAATTCTACTCCACGCTTTTTATTGATGGTACAGAGCCATTTTCCTTCATGGAAAACAAATACCAATACATGCTTCGCTTGAATTTCAAAACGCTCTTCCACAAAACTTAACTCACATTTATAACCATTTTCATCAGTAAAAGTAAACATACCTAAGCCACTTCCTTCTTACTAATAAGTCTAGCTAAGGGATGTTTTGGAATCAATGGAAATAAGGTAATTGCTCTACAAATTTTTTTGTATGTTCATCACCAAATTCATGAATTAACGCATATATTTTTTTCATTCTTGTATCAATTTCATCATTTGATTCGTCCAAGTGATATGGGAGATAAGGTAAATGAGCTCGAACAATATTATCGAATTCTAATGAATTTAACTGTAAAAATAATTTTTCAAATAAACGTGCTTTATCTTCCTCTAATTGAAGCTTAAATTCACAAGGCAATCCAAGTGGCAGATAGCTGTAAGATTGATTCGCAACAGAAACATAAATTGTTGTATCGATAATAATCAACTCCTTTTCAATCAGTATGAGCGAAAAAATGTTAGCTATTCATACTGTATAAAGGTGGTGATTTTATAATTATCATCTGGAATAAATAGGTTCAGAAGTTCTAATGTAATAAGAAGAAGCAGCCTACTATGTAAGCTGCGAAATTTTTTAAGAAGCTTCAAAAAAGTTCTACTTTGAGCTGACCTTACACAAAGCACAAAAATAAGCCGCAGAGTCAGCTAGTTGGCTCTGCGGCTTGTGTGCTAACCGGCTCAGCTAAAGAGACTTAATGCGAAATTTAATTAGTATATTGCATTTATTAAATATACCTAGGTTATATCTTCATCGTTCATTTAAGAAAGCTGATAGCATCCATACATGTTTTTCAAAGCTTTGGGCCATCGCATTTAACATATCTTCTGTACGATCATCGCCTTCTTCTGCGGCTTGTTCCATTGCTTCTTTTAGGAAGCCCATAATCGTTTTAAAATCACTAACGATAGTTTCGACCATTTCTTCTGTCGATTCTGTACCAGTCGCTTCTCGAATATGGGACATTTCTAAATGCTCTGTTAAAGTAGCAACCGGCTTTCCACCTTTTGTTAAGATTCGTTCTGCGATTTCGTCTAAATTTAAGGTTACTTCATTGTAAAGCTCCTCAAATTTTGCATGAAGCGTAAAGAATGAAGGTCCATTTACATACCAATGATAATTGTGTAGCTTTGTATAAAGTACTGAAGATGTTGCTACTAATTCGTTTAAGTGTTCTACTAATGGTTTGTTTGCCATAATATCCACCTCTTTTATTATTTGAACTAACTATTTAGTTTTATGAAGACATCATTACTATAACCGTTATAAGTTTGTTTAAAACATTTGAAATGGCATAAACTGTCTCATAATTGTTGGAAATGTACAACTTACAATCGTCTATTTTGTTTTATACTAAATATAGAGGTGATTCTATGGATACAACTTTAGCAATAATAATTCTTGTTGCCGTTATGTATTTTGTTATTATTATTGGCGCGATCATATTTATTATGAAGAAAAGAAAAAATATATTTAAGCAAACGATTGATGCAAAACCATTGCAGACCTTTCAACCTAGTCAGGAGAAGAAAAATCCATGAAATACCCTTTTATTTGGCTCATAACATTTTACCGCAAATTTATTTCACCAGTAACACCGCCATCCTGTCGGTTCCACCCAACATGTTCCCAATATGGTTTAGAGGCATTCCAAAAACATGGTGCTATCAAGGGATTTATCTTAACGACAAAAAGAATATTAAAATGCCAACCATTTCATCCAGGTGGGTTTGACCCTGTACCAGAAAAATGGCCTTCGAAGAAGAATTAATTCGAAGGCCATTTATTGTGAACTAATAACTAATTGAATAATTATTTTTTTAAAATTATTGTTTTTCTAATTGTCTTTTTTCATTTCTTCGTGTATTATTGAGAATGTTGAAATTACAAATCGTAATTATTACTATTTAGAAAGGTTTGATAAGAAATGAAAAAATTCTCTTTTTTACTATTGATTGCTGCTCTTTTCTTTGGATTAACAGCATGTAATAGCACAACCACTAAAACAACTGCCGAAAATGAAACAAAGTCGACTGAAGAAGAATCCAATAAAATCGACATTTATACTACTGTTTATCCATTAAGCTACTTTGCTGAGCGTATTGGCGGAGACTATGTCAATGTTTCGTCTATTTACCCACCTGGTACTAATGAACATACTTTTGAACCGACTCAGGCTGATATGATGTCTTTAGCAGATGCAGACCTATTTTTCTATATTGGGTTAGGTTTAGAAGGATTCGTTGAAAATGCGAAAAACACTTTAAAAAATGAAAATGTAAAACTGGTTGCTACTTCAGATACAATTTCAGATGACATGCTCCATGCATCTACAGAGGAAGAGCATTCTCATGATGAAGAAGGTCACGAAGAACATGACCATGGTGAAGAAGGTCATGAAGAGCATGACCATGACGAAGAGGGTCATGAAGGTCATAATCACGGAGATATCGATCCACATGTTTGGTTATCACCAATTATTTCTCAAGAGCTAGCACTTGCAGTTAAGGATGAACTCATTGCTGCTCTTCCTGAACAAGAACAATTACTAACTGATAACTATGATCAGTTAATCACTGAATTAGAATCATTGGACCAACAGTTTGAACAAATGGCTTCAGAAGCTAAAACAAATACTTTCTTTGTTTCCCATGCATCATTTGGTTATATTTCACAACAATATGGTTTGGAGCAAATCGCCATTGCAGGAATCAATTCACAAAGCGAGCCTTCCCAGAAGGAACTAACTGAAATTGTTGATCAAGCCGAAATGCTACAAGTTTCTTATATCTTATTTGAACAAAACGTTTCTTCAAAACTTTCTTCTGTTATTCAAAATGAAGTAGGTGCGGATTCACTTGAATTGCATAATTTAAGCGTACTAACTGAAGATGATATTAAGAATGGTGAAACTTATTTCACGCTTATGCAAAAAAATATTGAGACATTAAAACAAGCTTTAAATTAATTTTAAAAGGGTTCCCCTCAATTGAGGGGAACCCTTTTTATTTTACTCCAACAAGTCTTTTAGTTTTCTTCTTAATAATTTATCTGAACCACTCCGCGGAAGAGCAGGTACAACATGAAAATACTTAGGTACTTTATATTTTGCTAATCGTTCTATGCAAAATTGTGAAAGCTCCTCTTCTTGAACATCCCTCTTTAAAACGATAAACGCAACAGGAACCTGTCCCCAAGTTTCATCTTCAACTCCGCAGACACCTGCTTCTTGAACTGCTTCGTGACTTAGCAATACATTTTCTATCTCCGCAGGATAAATATTTTCTCCACCTGAAATAATCAGATCTGACCGGCGATCTACAACAAATAGATAGCCTTCCTCATCTAAGTAACCAATATCGCCAGTATGTAACCATCCATCAATTGTTGAGCTTCTCTCTGAAAAACTTCCTATATAACCAGGTGTAACATGTGGTCCACGAATTAAGATTTCTCCCATAACTCCTGAAGAAGTTGCATCTGCTATTTGAATCTGATTAAAAAATAATGGTTTACCAGCAGATCCTAGTTTTCTTAATGCCTCTTCATTTGATAATGTCGCGGTTTGTGAGGAGGTTTCCGTCATTCCATAGGTTTGAGAAACCATTAACTTTAAATGATGCGCTCTTTGGATATAATTTTCAGGAACTGGCCCCCCACCTGCAAGGATCATTTTAAATTTAGGCGAAGCTTCTAAACCTCTGTCTTCTAAGCCTTGTAAAACACGTTGTAACATGACCGCTACTGCGGACATATGAGTGACTTGGCCATTAGCAATATCCAACACAGCTCCATCTTTATCAAATTTCTTATAAAGTTTAACGGCATTCCCATATAACAAAGATCGAACTAATATTGAAAAACCACTAATATGAAATAATGGCACCGCACATAGCCATACATCGTCTTCAGATAAGCCAATATTTAAAACTGAAGCTAGGGCACTTGCTTGATGATTTCCAACCGTTTGGCGTACCCCTTTTGGTAGACCCGTAGTTCCGGATGTATACATGATTGATGTTGTTTGATCTAACGACCATTCTTTACTAATTTCAAAGGATTGACCTGTCGTATTTTCAACTTCAGAAAACAAAAGATGCTGTTGGCCATCAGGAAGAAGTGAAATATCCTCATCATCAACCAATACTATTTCTACCTGTGAATCATCAATCTGGTATTGGAGTTCTACTTTAGATAATTTTCGATTTAGCATAACCATTTCACATTGAAGGTGCATACATGCAAACATCATGAATAGCAGACTAGGCTGACTCGGGCCAAGGATAGCCACACGCTCTTTTGGCTTAATACCCAATGATAATAGTTGTTCTGCTCGCTCAACAGAGCAATTTTTAAGTTCTTCAAATGTCCAAGTTTGACCTTCGTAATTTAATGCAACTCGTGCCGGTGTTAAATGTGCACGCTGTAAAATCCAGTTTGGATACATTGTCATTCCCCCAATTCTTGCATATTTATTTTAACTCTAATAGCGAAAAGTTCAAACTTTGAAAAACCAAAAAATGCCCAAATTGATAAAAGGCTTACCTAGTTAGGAAAGCCTTTCTTTTACGAATGGTTTATGTGGTATTGGTTTTTCCCTTTTTGTTTTACCTCATAAAGCCCAATATCTGCATTTTTAAGATAGTTTCACTCTTAAATTTCTTTGTACAATTCGTTGCCCCTATGCTGTTTGTAATCGCGATCGAATTTTTACGAATTTCAATTTACTCAAGTAATGCTTTTTGCAGCTTATGAATAACCTCTTTTATTTCTTTATCTGTACTACACTTATCTAAAAGCACGATAAATTCATCTCCACCAAGTCTTGCCGCTACTCCCTGTTCTCCAATTACCAGTTGTGTTCGATTGGCAACCTGTTGTAGCACTATATCTCCTATCTCATGACCCCAACTATCATTAATTTTCTTAAAATCATCAATATCAAATAATATTAGCGAGAAGGGAGAACTTTTTAAATTCAGTTTTTCATGGATTTTGTTAAAGACCTATCAAAATAACGACGATTTGGTAGGCCTGTTAAAGAATCATGATAGGCATAGGACTCTAATCTATCTTGTATTTCTTTTTGAGTTTTACAATTAATGGATAGCCTATTATTTTCATGGTTAAATTCTTGAGAATGGTTCATGTTTCCTCTCTCTTTAAGTCATAAAGCTTAATATATTTTGAACAATAAGAAAAAGCAAGAGAAGCCTTTTCTTCTCTTGCTTTACTTTAACCAATATTAGTTTAAATGATTCTTCTATGATCAAGGGAATCTTGGGAATTGACCGAAATCTGGTTTACGTTTTTCTTTGAATGCATCGCGACCTTCTTTTGCTTCATCTGAAGTATAGTAAAGAAGTGTAGCATCGCCTGCAAGCTGTTGAATACCTGCTAAACCATCAGAATCGGCATTGAACGCTGCTTTTAAGAAACGTAGAGCCATTGGTGATAACTCCAGAATTTCCTCACACCATTTAACAGTTTCGTCTTCTAATTGCTCTAAAGGCACAACTGTATTAACTAATCCCATATCAAGTGCTTCTTGTGCATTATATTGGCGGCATAGGAACCAGATTTCACGTGCTTTTTTATGGCCAACGATACGAGCTAGGTATCCTGCACCGTAACCACCATCAAATGACCCTACACGAGGCCCTGTTTGTCCAAAGCGTGCATTTTCTGCTGCAATTGTTAAGTCACATACGATATGTAAAACGTGACCTCCTCCAATAGCATAGCCAGCTACCATTGCAACAACAGGTTTTGGAATTTTACGAATTAGTGTTTGTAAATCTAATACATTTAAACGTGGAATATTGTCATCTCCAACATATCCACCATGTCCACGAACCTTTTGATCTCCGCCTGAGCAGAATGCCATTTCGCCTTCACCAGTTAAGATGATAACGCCTACGCGTTCATCATCACGTGCACGAGAAAATGCATCGATTAATTCTGCAGTAGTTTTTGGACGGAATGCGTTACGAACTTCCGGACGGTTAATCGTAATTTTAGCAATTCCGTTATACAATTCATACTTAATATCTTCGTAAGTATGTAAACTTGTCCATTCACGAGTCATTATTATACCCCCTATATTTGTTTCGCTAATGCTCCAAGATTAGTTTTTACTAATCCTCTAACTTAAAGGAATGTCCTTTTTTGTACGGATTCGATTGTTACGTACTTTAGATTAGCTTTATTTAATCTTTATAGCATCCTTTACTATTGTAGCAAATTGTTCAGGATTTTCCACATGAATTGCATGACCTGTATTTTTAACACAGACATGTTGTGCATTTTGTAAAAGCGCTTGCATTTCTTCAGCGATTTGACAAAACTTATCATCCTGCTCACCAGTTATTAATGTTACTGGCATCGATATTTCTCCTAAGGATGACCAAAGGGAGGACTGAGCGCCTGTACCCGCTCCTCTTAAGCTGTTTGCTAATCCAATCTCTGTTTGAGCGAGCCGCTCTTTTCTTACCTCTAATTGAACATCTGGTGGAAGTTTTTTTTGAGTCTTGAATAAGGGGATGTTCTCCCACTTATTCACAAAAACTTCAATCCCGCTCGTTTGAATCTGATCAGCAAGACTTTCATCTGAAGCTCGCCTTTTCGCACGTTCCTCTTCTGATTTTAATCCCGGCGATGCACTTTCCAAGATGAGATGTGATACTCGATCAGGAAAAGTTTTTGCATATGATAAAGCAGTCCTTCCACCCATTGAATAACCAAGTAATATAACTTCATGAAGATTTAGCTGCTGAAAGATTTCATCCAATTGCAGAATTTGCTCTTCCATTGTATACGGTGCAATATCCTGCGGTGAATCAGTTTGACCATGTCCCATTAAGTCAATTGCAACAATACGATGATTCTTTATGGGTATTGCTACATTACACCAGGTTGCTACACTTCCTGTAAATCCATGAAGCATCACGATAGTTTGCTCTAAATGGTCATTCCAGATTCGAACATTTACATTTATCCCTCGAGCTTGAAGAATCATTGCTCCAACTCCTCATGAATACGTTGCCAAAGCTTTCGGTGACTAGTAACGTTTTCCTGACGATCCGTAAAAATTTCAATCAAGCGCAATGGATTGTTTTGTGGTTCTAATAATTTCTCAACCTCAGTAAAATCTTTAATCTGAACATATTCTATGTCATACATTTTGGCAACATCCGCAAAACGCAATGCAGTTGGCGTGCCAAAAAGGTCCTCATAGTATTCTTTAACGGTAGATTGTGCTAGATAAGAGAAAATCCCACCGCCATCGTTATTGAATACAATAATATTAAGTTTGCATTGCTGATAACGAGTCGTAATTAGTGCATTGACATCATGTAGAAAGGCCAGATCTCCAATCAGTAAATACATCTCCCGATTTTTTCTAGCCTGGCTAAAGCCAATTGCAGTAGACATTACACCATCAATCCCATTCGCACCTCGGTTAGCAAAAACCTGTATGTCCTTGTGAGTTGGCAATAAAAAAGTATCGATGTCACGAATCGGCATACTACTACTTACAAAAAGATCACTTTCGTTTGGTAAATTTTCGATTAGGTAACGAACTACTGCTCCCTCATCTTTTTCAAGTTGTGGATGGGAACTAATATGTTTAATGGCAAGCTCCTCACCTTTACGCCATTGCAACAAGTATTCATCGCTGCACATTGTATTATCGAGATTCATCTCACAAATCCACTCTCCGATGGCTGCATGGATAAAATGAGTTGAAACAGCTGCTGAATCCCGGAACATTGGATCTTCGTCAATCACAATATAATTAGTTGGCAGTGTTTCTGTTAAAAAGTTAGTTAAAAATTTCGAAACAGGCTGTGCTCCAAAGCGAATAACTGTATCAGCAAGAACCTGCTGTTTAAATGCCGTATTTTTTAATAGTGCATCATATGTAGAAATGATATACTGCTCACAATCCTCTGGTACATTTGTTCTTAAATTCGATAGGCTTTCAACTAAGACTGGCCACTTTAATTTCCGAATAAACGTCCACATATGCTGTAAGTCAGTACCAAGTGCAAGTTCCCCTACAATAATAAACCCTCTATTAGTTTGATTAACAATCGTTGTCATTACATCTTTTGCTTGTTCTGAAGGAGCTACATTTCCTACAAAGCTTTGTTGAAAAGTTTGTTCTGGCAGTTCCTCTTGAAAATCAATGAGTAAAGGCTCACGAAAAGGAACATTAAAATGTACGGGTCCAAATGGGGCCGTATTTGCTATATTCACACCTCGTGCTACATGACGCTCGACATAGGGCAATGTCATTTTCGCATCATCGGGAATCGGAAATTCAGCACTCCATTTTACTCGTTCACCGTACAGTGAGATTTGATTGATTGCCTGAGGGGCACCTACCTCACGTAATTCATGAGGCCGGTCCGCAGTAATGACGATTAAAGGTACACGCGCATACTTCGCCTCGACAATGGCAGGATAATAATTTGCAGCCGCAGTACCCGAAGTACAGAGAAGAACAACAGGTTTTGCTTTTGCTTTAGCTATACCAAGAGCAAAATAAGCTGCTGACCGCTCATCTACTTGTCTATAGATCGATAAATTCTTTGTTGACGCAAATGCATAGGCAAGCGGTGTCGATCTAGAACCTGGGCTAATCACAACATCCTCTACGCCATTTTGCATAAGTGAGGCAACTATTTTATATACGTAGTTCGTTATTATTTCACGTTCATTCATGTAACTGTCCTCCTAAAGCACGTAACATCGGACGGAACTTGACTAATGTCTCTTCATACTCTGAATTCGGCTCAGAATCAGCAACGATTCCGCCTCCAGCATATAAATAGGCTTTATTGTCTTTTAATGCAGCAGAGCGAATTGCTACTGCAAATTCACCATTTCCTTCTGCATCAATCCAACCAAGTGGTGCAGCATACAATCCTCGGTTCATGGTTTCGTTTTCACGAATAACGGTCATTGCTTCTTGACGAGGAACTCCTCCCAAAGCCGGTGTTGGATGAAGATATTTTACAAGCTGTAGGATCGTTGCGTCTGATGACAGTTTTCCTTCAACAGGTGTATATAAATGTTGGATATCTCTAATTTTTAAGAGCTTTGGTTTTTTTGGTACTGTATATTGCATACAGTTTTTTTCAAAAGTATTTGCTATCATTTCGACAACATATTGATGCTCTCCTAGATTTTTTGCATCATTTAATAAACTTTCTCCAAGTTGCTTATCTTCTTCTGCTGTTTTCCCTCGTTTAATGGAACCGGCTACACATGACGAGAAGGCTTGCCCATTTTCCACTTTTACTAATCGTTCAGGAGATGCCCCAAAGAAAAGAAGATCTTCATGCTCTAAACCAAATAAATAGCTTTCTGGTTGCTCATTCACTACATGTGATAAGACTTGTGGTGAGGATAGAGTATCCTGAAATTCTAGCTCTAATGACCTTGCTATGACAACTTTTTCTGCCCTCTTAGCCTGGATCAAACTTGTTACCGTTGAAATTGTTTGGAGATATTCCTCTTTATATGGCTCACGATAATTTGTCATTAATGGTTTACTATATGTTTTTAATTCTTTTACTTGTGCAGCATGAATGAGCTGATCCCGTTCTTTTCGAAGCTGCTCGAAATCCTCTAGACTATTTTCTTTATCCGTAATTAAATGAATACTGATATAAGCCTTATCATTACGTATCACTAGTTGATATGTAGCTACCGAAAAAAAGCTTTGTGGAAAGCCGTCCCACTCTCCTTTTTTGCCATTCTTCGGGTCAAAGGTAAACCCGCCAAATAGAATTGGTTGAGGTTCTTTTTCTTCTTTCACAATATTTTTTGTTAATTCTTTCCACTGTTTTTCTACTAAATCGAAACGGTCCTTGCCTTTATTATTTTCGATTATAAATGCATGGCCAAGACCGACTAATGTGAATGTTTTCTCACGATTTTGCCAAAAAAAGCGCTGTCCCTTATATTGCGATTCGCCAGCTGCAAAAAATGCCAAGGCTGATAATCTGCTTACTTCTATTGTTTCAATATAGAAGGATAATCTTGAATTAACTGTTTCCACTTCTACTTCAGTGGTATGCAACCACTTCTGATGCATCGAATTTCCCTCCATCAAAGGCAGTTTCTTGCCTAGAACTTTGGCTTATCTTAAAGCCATATTATTTGTGAAAACATCATTATTTCCACTTAAAATCAGAGTTATCACAATTTCTGCTTTTACTCCAAAACGCTCATGTGTATTGTTTTCGAATTTACGTTATCTATTCTATCATATCACTTTTTTTACATATACAATATTGATATTGTTTCCTCATTGATTTTTATCTGTAAGGCTTGAATAATTTTTCCAACCAAAAAAGCGAGAGAAATTACTCTCGCGCTAAGTTTAGTTTGTTTGCATATTTATTGAAACCTCTATTTGCCATTATGGAAACCTCTTCATAGGTGAAGGTTTTCAATAAGGCTTTAATTAAGTTTTCATACTCTTTTGCATTCGATAACTTATCCACTGAAAAATCCATTCCATCAAAATCAGATCCAAATCCAATATGTTGTACTCCAACTAGAGATGCAATAAGTTCGACATGCTTCACTAAGTTCTCGATGGATGTCTTTTCTTTTTCATTTTCGATAAACGGTGGATAAAATACGACATGCATTCTCCCACCATGTTTTATTAATTCTTTTATTTGGACATCTGTTAAGTTTCTCGGATGGTCACAAATGGCTCTTGCATTACTATGACTAGCAATAAGGTTTTTCGCTAATGGAAGTAATTCAAAAAAACCTTGCTCATTTAGATGAGACACGTCAATTATGATATTGCGTTTATTTAGCAACTGAACTACCTCTTTAGCTAAAGGTTTTAAACCCTTTGAAGGATCTTCTGAAGCGCCATAGGCAACACCATTTTCATGATTCCATGTTAAACCAACTAATTTCACTCCTGAATTTAAAATCTGCTCAAGTTTTAATAGATCTTCACCAATACAATCGCAACCCTCTAAACTTAAAATTGCTCCAATTTGCCCATCCTCAAGCTGATCTAATTGCGCCCACTCAGTTATATGCACCATTTCAGGCTCGCTTAAAACTTTTGTATGAAAAGCTTCAATTTGTCGAACTGCTGCTAAGAATTTTTCATTGTCAGGAAGATCAGAATGAACAAAGATTGCAAAAACTTGCACCTTAACATTTCCTGCTTTTAATTTCTCTAAGCTTGCACTTAATCTAGCATCATTTCGGAAATTCGCATTTTCGAGTCGCGATAATTTCTCCAATACATCACAATGCAAATCGATAATATTCATGTATCCCCCACCAATTCAATATAACTATATTGTATAGGAAATGGTGAGATAAATTCCATATTTCTCATTGAAAACTTTATCTTTATTGAAATTGATCTCGAATGGTTGATTCTTGATTATTTTGATGGATAACCTCTTGTGGTACATCCTGTGGACTATCAGATGATGGAAACTCTCCAGAACCATTTTCAAAATCGACCGCTTTTAATGCTTTATGTGAAAGCTCATTCATGATTTCCTCTTCAATCGGTCGTGTTTCCATATCGACTTTTTCTTGACTATGTTCTACACAAGTCAAGGTTGTTGGAACTGCTTCAAGACGTTCAAAGGAAATTTCCTTATGACATACTTTACATTCACCATAAGTTCCATTATTCATAGCTTCCAAAGCAGCTTCTATTTTATCTATACTTTCTTGTTTAAAATCATCCATGGCATATTCCGTTAGTTGTATCGTTAAGTCTGAAGCAACATCTCCTGGATGATTATCATAATTTGATAACTCCGTGCGTTCAATATCATCATGCGTTTCCAGACCTTCTTTTAAATCCTTCAGTTCTTCTAACAATGTATTTTTTAATTGTTGCATCTCGGATTGTTTCATGTTGTTGTCCTCCTTTTTCCTATAATTAAGGTTTCCTTTATTTAACTTTTTAAACATAGTAAAATTTGTACAACGTGTAAAAACACATATGATTTGCAACAAGATAATTATTAAAATTAAAGGTAATTGGTTTCTCGAATTGCTGTCGTTATTGAATGGTATTATTTGATTTTTATGTGCTTACATTGTGTTCATTCAATAAGATGTTGCGTCTCTTGTTGAGCACTACATTTCTCACTGCTAGAAATCCTGGTGGAGATACGTTTTCATTTGTTTCGTTCTTTGTCTTTTCTAGTGTTTCTATGGGGCCTTTTTTAAGTTCTTTATTATTTGTCTATGAGACCGTATCTATTGAACAACTCTTGATTATTTCTTATATAGTTGTCCATGCGATTGCTTCTATTGGACAACTCGAAACATTAGAAATTAAGGTTCTATGTCAAATGTTGGGGTGATGTGTTTTTGCACGTCACCCTATTAACCTAAATGAACACCGAATTCTTTATATAAATCATTCAATAAAATCTTTGCTTTAAAATGCTTAAAGCTCCTAAAACCATAAGCATTACGTTTCATTACCTTCGATTTATTATTAATTCCTTCTAAAAAACCATTTGAATAGCCAAAACTAAAACTATTTAAGATCTCTACTTGCCAATTCTTAAAGGTTTGAATGGCTTTTATAAATGCTGGGATATTTGCTTCTTCTACCTTACGGTAATAAGCTTCTAATCTATTCTTCACTTCTGCAATATCATTCGTCGTTTTTGCCCAATCAAACCATTTACAATAGGCTTCTTTTAGTTCATATGCTTGCTTTAATTCCTTTGACATTCCCGTGTAGCGATTTAAATACCATCGATTCTTTTCCGTTAACTTATCAAAGCGTTTATATAAGACATGACGCATTTTTTTGCACTTTTTTCGATCGTATGGATGCCAATCCTTCTGCACTTTACGACGCACCTCGTCTAGAGCCCAATAAATATAACGACAATAATGGAATCGATCGGCAATAATGATAGGACGATTTAAGGCTTTTTTAACAGCTGCTTTAAAGCTTGGATTCATATCCATTACGACGACTTCTACATCTGATCCATATGTCATTAGATAATCCTTAATCGTTTCTTTTCTACGATTCGGTAAAATATCAATTGGTTCGTGCGTTTCAGCGTTGGCAATGATTAGTTGATAGGTCCCCGCATCTGTATCTCCTTTATATTCATCAATCGCAATACATTTTGGTAAATGGACCCCTTCATTTAGCTGCTCTTTTACCACCTTTTTAAAGCGACGAATTACCGTCGAACTGGATGTTCCAAGGACTTCTGCTGCTTCTTTAAATGTCTTTGCCTTTACTGAACGGATTCCAACAACTTGATTCCATTCTTTTGAGTAACGTTGATACTTATCCACGAAAGGAGATTTTTCCGAGAAGCGTTTTCCGCACTCACATACATAACGTCGACGTTTATAGAAAAGGATGGTTAATCGTTCAAACCATTTTAAATGTTTAATTTTTTGAATTCGATAATCATGTATTTTAGAGGTCATTTTATTACAGTCTGGACACTGATGTTCTTTCTTCGGAATTGAAACGTAAAGAGCGATACGCTCCCCGATCTCTTCAATCTTATGAACAGTTACACCTTTTAATCCTGGGATATTTCTGTTAAAATTCATAATGCACGTATCACCTTTCATTGCTTGTTTCTCGACAATTCAAGTATATCGAAATCGGTGATTACGTGCTTTTTTTTATTTCAAATTGTAGTAAAACCCCAACAAATATTATAGAACCGAAATTAAAAGATATTCCCAAAAGTAATAAATTCATTTTCCGAATGTTTTGTAACGTAACTTCTATCAGGAAACAATTATATAAAAATCTATACAAAAAAGTCCTAAAGATTTGATAACAAACCTTTAGGACTTTTTTGTTATTAATTATGACCCGTACGGGATTCGAACCCGTGTTACCGCCGTGAAAGGGCGGTGTCTTAACCACTTGACCAACGGGCCAAAAAATATATGGCGGAGAAGGAGGGATTTGAACCCTCGCGCCGGTTGCCCGACCTACACCCTTAGCAGGGGCGCCTCTTCAGCCACTTGAGTACTTCCCCATATGGCTCCGAAGGTAGGACTCGAACCTACGACCGATCGGTTAACAGCCGATTGCTCTACCACTGAGCTACTTCGGAAAATTTTTATGGTGGGCCTAAATGGACTCGAACCATCGACCTCACGCTTATCAGGCGTGCGCTCTAACCAGCTGAGCTATAGGCCCCTATTGGAGCGGGTGATGAGAATCGAACTCACGACATCAGCTTGGAAGGCTGAGGTTTTACCATTAAACTACACCCGCATTATATGGTGGGTCGGGACGGAATCGAACCGCCGACACTTAGAGCTTCAATCTAATGCTCTACCAACTGAGCTACCGACCCATAATAATGGCGGTCCCGACCGGGATCGAACCGGCGATCTCCTGCGTGACAGGCAGGCATGTTAACCGCTACACCACGGGACCATTTGGTTGCGGGGACAGGATTTGAACCTGCGACCTTCGGGTTATGAGCCCGACGAGCTACCACTGCTCCACCCCGCGATAATATTATTCTAATTTTTAAAAATGGCGGAGGCAGTAGGATTTGAACCCACGCGCGGTTTAACCCGCCTGTCGGTTTTCAAGACCGATCCCTTCAGCCAGACTTGGGTATGCCTCCGTATATTTATATCTCCTATGGTGGACCTTGCAGGACTCGAACCTGCGACCGGACGGTTATGAGCCGTCTGCTCTAACCAACTGAGCTAAAGGTCCTTCAAGATGGCGGCAGAGGGGATCGAACCCCCGACCTCACGGGTATGAACCGTACGCTCTAGCCAGCTGAGCTACGCCGCCAGGATATATTTAAGTGTTTTGGTGGAGCCTAGCGGGATCGAACCGCTGACCTCCTGCGTGCAAGGCAGGCGCTCTCCCAGCTGAGCTAAGGCCCCATAATAAAATTTCACTATAGAGTTACATGGTCGGGAAGACAGGATTCGAACCTGCGACCCCTTGGTCCCAAACCAAGTGCTCTACCAAGCTGAGCTACTTCCCGTTTCGTTTAGAAATACGGGCTGATTAAAAGATGCCGAGGACCGGAATCGAACCGGTACGGTAGTCACCTACCGCAGGATTTTAAGTCCTGTGCGTCTGCCAGTTCCGCCACCCCGGCACAATTGGAGCGGAAGACGAGGTTCGAACTCGCGACCCCCACCTTGGCAAGGTGGTGTTCTACCACTGAACTACTTCCGCATGTGCAAAATAAATTATTCTGGCAATCTTTAAACTTAAATGGTGCGGGTGAAGGGAGTCGAACCCCCACGCCTTGCGGCGCTAGATCCTAAGTCTAGTGCGTCTGCCAATTCCGCCACACCCGCATTTAAGTAACAATAGAACTGGTGAGCCATGAAGGACTTGAACCTTCGACCCTCTGATTAAAAGTCAGATGCTCTACCACTGAGCTAATGGCTCTAAAAAATGGTGCCGGCGAAAGGAGTCGAACCCTCGACCTACTGATTACAAGTCAGTTGCTCTACCAACTGAGCTACACCGGCATTATATGGTGGAGGATGACGGGCTCGAACCGCCGACCCCCTGCTTGTAAGGCAGGTGCTCTCCCAGCTGAGCTAATCCTCCTGGGTAATATGCCTAGCGACGTCCTACTCTCACAGGGGGAATCCCCCAACTACCATCGGCGCTAAAGAGCTTAACTTCCGTGTTCGGTATGGGAACGGGTGTGACCTCTTTGCCATCATCACTAGACTATAAATGTTTTTACTTCAAATAGTAAAACTCTTTTATTTAAGACAAGATTTATAATAACATATTTATATATTATATCAAGTCTTTTTTCATAAAAAAATATATTTTTTATGACCCGTACGGGATTCGAACCCGTGTTACCGCCGTGAAAGGGCGGTGTCTTAACCACTTGACCAACGGGCCAAACATATATGGCGGAGAAGGAGGGATTTGAACCCTCGCGCCGGTTGCCCGACCTACACCCTTAGCAGGGGCGCCTCTTCAGCCACTTGAGTACTTCCCCATATGGCTCCGAAGGTAGGACTCGAACCTACGACCGATCGGTTAACAGCCGATTGCTCTACCACTGAGCTACTTCGGAAAATTTTTATGGTGGGCCTAAATGGACTCGAACCATCGACCTCACGCTTATCAGGCGTGCGCTCTAACCAGCTGAGCTATAGGCCCCTATTGGAGCGGGTGATGAGAATCGAACTCACGACATCAGCTTGGAAGGCTGAGGTTTTACCATTAAACTACACCCGCATTATATGGTGGGTCGGGACGGAATCGAACCGCCGACACTTAGAGCTTCAATCTAATGCTCTACCAACTGAGCTACCGACCCATAATAATGGCGGTCCCGACCGGGATCGAACCGGCGATCTCCTGCGTGACAGGCAGGCATGTTAACCGCTACACCACGGGACCATTTGGTTGCGGGGACAGGATTTGAACCTGCGACCTTCGGGTTATGAGCCCGACGAGCTACCACTGCTCCACCCCGCGATAATATTATTCTAATTTTTAAAAATGGCGGAGGCAGTAGGATTTGAACCCACGCGCGGTTTAACCCGCCTGTCGGTTTTCAAGACCGATCCCTTCAGCCAGACTTGGGTATGCCTCCGTATATTTATATCTCCTATGGTGGACCTTGCAGGACTCGAACCTGCGACCGGACGGTTATGAGCCGTCTGCTCTAACCAACTGAGCTAAAGGTCCTTCAAGATGGCGGCAGAGGGGATCGAACCCCCGACCTCACGGGTATGAACCGTACGCTCTAGCCAGCTGAGCTACGCCGCCGGGATATATTTAAGTGTTTTGGTGGAGCCTAGCGGGATCGAACCGCTGACCTCCTGCGTGCAAGGCAGGCGCTCTCCCAGCTGAGCTAAGGCCCCATAATAAAATTTCACTATAGAGTTACATGGTCGAGAAGACAGGATTCGAACCTGCGACCCCTTGGTCCCAAACCAAGTGCTCTACCAAGCTGAGCTACTTCTCGAAATATTGGCGCGCCCGGCAGGAGTCGAACCCACAACCTTCTGATCCGTAGTCAGACGCTCTATCCAATTGAGCTACGGGCGCATATATGAATGGTGCCGAGGACCGGAATCGAACCGGTACGGTAGTCACCTACCGCAGGATTTTAAGTCCTGTGCGTCTGCCAGTTCCGCCACCCCGGCACAATTGGAGCGGAAGACGAGGTTCGAACTCGCGACCCCCACCTTGGCAAGGTGGTGTTCTACCACTGAACTACTTCCGCATGTGCAAAATAAATTATTCTGGCAATCTTTAAACTTAAATGGTGCGGGTGAAGGGAGTCGAACCCCCACGCCTTGCGGCGCTAGATCCTAAGTCTAGTGCGTCTGCCAATTCCGCCACACCCGCATTTAAGTAACAATAAAACTGGTGAGCCATGAAGGACTTGAACCTTCGACCCTCTGATTAAAAGTCAGATGCTCTACCACTGAGCTAATGGCTCTAAAAATGGTGCCGGCGAAAGGAGTCGAACCCTCGACCTACTGATTACAAGTCAGTTGCTCTACCAACTGAGCTACACCGGCATTATATGGTGGAGGATGACGGGCTCGAACCGCCGACCCCCTGCTTGTAAGGCAGGTGCTCTCCCAGCTGAGCTAATCCTCCTGGGTAAATGAAAAGAACATTGTTCTCTCAAAACTGGATAAAGACATTAATTGCATTCAAGATTTGGTTAAGTCCTCGATCGATTAGTATTCGTCAGCTCCATGTGTCACCACACTTCCACCTCGAACCTATCTACCTCATCGTCTTTGAGGGATCTTACTTACTTGCGTAATGGGAAATCTCATCTTGAGGGGGGCTTCATGCTTAGATGCTTTCAGCACTTATCCCGTCCACACATAGCTACCCAGCGATGCCTTTGGCAAGACAACTGGTACACCAGCGGTGTGTCCATCCCGGTCCTCTCGTACTAAGGACAGCTCCTCTCAAATTTCCTACGCCCACGACGGATAGGGACCGAACTGTCTCACGACGTTCTGAACCCAGCTCGCGTACCGCTTTAATGGGCGAACAGCCCAACCCTTGGGACCGACTACAGCCCCAGGATGCGATGAGCCGACATCGAGGTGCCAAACCTCCCCGTCGATGTGGACTCTTGGGGGAGATAAGCCTGTTATCCCCGGGGTAGCTTTTATCCGTTGAGCGATGGCCCTTCCATGCGGAACCACCGGATCACTAAGCCCGTCTTTCGACCCTGCTCGACTTGTAGGTCTCGCAGTCAAGCTCCCTTGTGCCTTTACACTCTACGAATGATTTCCAACCATTCTGAGGGAACCTTTGGGCGCCTCCGTTACCTTTTAGGAGGCGACCGCCCCAGTCAAACTGTCCACCTGACACTGTCTCCTACCCGGCTTACGGGTATGGGTTAGAATTTCAATACAACCAGGGTAGTATCCCACCGTCGCCTCCCTCGAAGCTGGCGCTCCGAGTTCTCTGGCTCCTACCTATCCTGTACAAGTTGTACCAAAATTCAATATCAGGCTACAGTAAAGCTCCACGGGGTCTTTCCGTCCTGTCGCGGGTAACCTGCATCTTCACAGGTACTATAATTTCACCGAGTCTCTCGTTGAGACAGTGCCCAGATCGTTACGCCTTTCGTGCGGGTCGGAACTTACCCGACAAGGAATTTCGCTACCTTAGGACCGTTATAGTTACGGCCGCCGTTTACTGGGGCTTCAATTCAGAGCTTCGCTTGCGCTAACCCCTCCTCTTAACCTTCCAGCACCGGGCAGGCGTCAGCCCCTATACGTCACCTTACGGTTTTGCAGAGACCTGTGTTTTTGCTAAACAGTCGCCTGGGCCTATTCACTGCGGCTCTCATTGCTGAGAGCACCCCTTCTCCCGAAGTTACGGGGTCATTTTGCCGAGTTCCTTAACGAGAGTTCTCTCGCACACCTTAGGATTCTCTCCTCGACTACCTGTGTCGGTTTGCGGTACGGGCACCTCCCGCCTCGCTAGAGGCTTTTCTTGGCAGCGTGAAATCAGATACTTCGCGAGAAACTCGCTCCCCATCACAGCTCAACGTTACAGGAAGCGGATTTGCCTACTTCCACGCCTTACTGCTTGGGCGTACTCAACCAACGGTACGCTTATCTTATCCTACTGCGTCCCCCCATTACTCAAACGGCGGGGAGGTGGTACAGGAATATCAACCTGTTGTCCATC